>NZ_JYNL01000001.1 GCF_001044235.1 Mycolicibacterium chlorophenolicum
GTGGTGCGTTCGGCGATTTTGGCGACCAGGTCATCGGCGATGGGGCCGACCGCGACGGCGGCGGAGATGGCCATGCAGCGTTCCCCGGCCGAGCCGAACCCGGCGTTGACCATGGCGTCGGCGGCCAGGTCGAGGTCGGCGTCGGGCAGGATCACGGCGTGGTTCTTGGCCCCGCCCAGGGCTTGGACGCGTTTGCCGGCGGCGGTGCCGGTGGCGTAGACGTACTGCGCGATGGGGGTCGACCCGACGAACGACACCGATTTGATCTTCGGGTTGGTGAGGAGTTCGTCGACGGCGGTTTTGTCGCCGTGCAGGACGTTGAACACCCCGGCGGGCAGGCCGGCTTCTTTCCACAGGTNTTGATCTTCGGGTTGGTGAGGAGTTCGTCGACGGCGGTTTTGTCGCCGTGCAGGACGTTGAACACCCCGGCGGGCAGGCCGGCTTCTTTCCACAGGTTGGCGATCCACAGCGACGCGGAGGGGTCTTTCTCGCTGGGTTTGAGGACGACGGTGTTGCCGGTGGCGATGGCGATGGGGAAGAACCACATCGGGACCATGGCGGGGAAGTTGAACGGGGAGATGATGGCGACCGGGCCGAGGGGTTGGCGCAGGGAGTAGACGTCGACCTTGGTGGAGGCGTTCTCGGTGTAGCCGCCCTTGAGCAGGTGGGGGATGCCGCAGGCGAACTCGACGACTTCCTGACCACGGCTCACTTCGCCGAGGGCGTCGGAGACGACTTTGCCGTGTTCGGCGGTGATGATCTCGGCNGGGATGCCGCAGGCGAACTCGACGACTTCCTGACCACGGCTCACTTCGCCGAGGGCGTCGGAGACGACTTTGCCGTGTTCGGCGGTGATGATCTCGGCGAGTTCACCTTTGCGCTCGTTGAGCAGTTCGCGGAATCGGAACAGGATCTGGGTGCGTTTGGCCAGCGAGGTGTCCCGCCAGGCGGGGAACGCCGCGGCGGCGGCGTCGATCACGTGGCGCGCGNAGTTCGCGGAATCGGAACAGGATCTGGGTGCGTTTGGCCAGCGAGGTGTCCCGCCAGGCGGGGAACGCCGCGGCGGCGGCGTCGATCACGTGGCGCGCGTCAGCGACCGACGCCAACGCCACCTGCCCGGTCACCACCCCCGTCGCCGGATTCGTCACCGGCGCAGAAGCTTCGCTACTTCCGGTGAACACCGCGTTGTCGGCCCAATGGGAAATCGTGTTGGTCATGTCGTTGTTCCTTCTGTCTCAGGGCTTGAGGTCTGCGAGCTGCACGTCGACGGGCAGACCGGTGTCGAGGGATTCGACGCCCGCGGCGCACACCGCGGCCGCCGCGTAGCCGTCCCAGGCGGTGGGCCCGTCTACGTTGCGCCCGCTGCGCACCGCGTCGACCCACCGCTGGATCTCGGTGTCGTAGGCGCGGCCGAACCGTTCGCGGAATCCGGGGGTGATCCGGCCGCCCCAGGTTCCGGGTGCGGACTTGCGGATCAGCCCGACGTCCAGACCGATCATCGCGCTGCCGCGCTCGCCGACCACCTCGGTGCGCACCTCGTAGGCCACGCCGGTGGTGACGAACAACTCGACGTCGACGTGCCGGCCGCTCACCGTCTTCAGGATCGCGATCTGCGGATCGATGACGCCGTCGGGCGCACCGGGATTCGACGCCGGGCGGACGATCTGCACGCTGGCGATCTCCTCGCCGAACAGAAACCGGGTCACATCGACCTCGTGCACCAACGAGTCCTTGACGATCAACGAGCTGTCGAAGTAACTGGGCACGCTCGGGTTGCGGTGCACACAGTGCATCACCAGCGGAGTGCCCAGCTCGCCACCGTCGAGCAGCGCCTTGAGCGCCATGTACTCCTCGTCGAACCGCCGCATGAACCCGACCTGGATCAGCGGGCGCTGCAGCTCGGCCTCCCGCCTGGCGATCTCCAGCGACGTGGAAACGTCTGTGGTCAAGGGCTTTTCGCACATCACGGGCTTGCCGTGCTCCAGGCACGCCAGCAGCTGCTTCTCGTGGGTGCTGCCCGGGGTGGCCAGCACCACGGCGTCCACGTCGGCGTCGGCGATGGCGTCCAACGGGTCGGACACCGCACGGCAGCCGTCGATCTCGGACGCGATCTGTTCGGCCTTCTCCGCGACGAAGTCGTTGACGACCGTCACCCGCGCCCCGGAGATCCGGGACGTTATGCGGGCGACGTGGTCGGCGCCCATCACTCCGACACCGAGCACGGCGACCCTGAGGTCGGACATGCCCGTCACTCCGACGGCCTGATCAGCGGACGCTGGACCTTCTTCCAGTCCGCGTACCGCTGGTAGGCCTGCTGCGTCGATTCGAGCGAGGACACCTCGCTGACCGGGACGTCCCACCAGGAGTGGCTGTCGGGGGCGTAGATCAGCGGGTCGGTCTCGACGTAGATCACCGTGATGCGGTCGGCGGCCTTGGCGACCTTGACCGCATCGGCGAACTCGGCAGCCGTCGTCACCTTGATGACCTCGGCGCCCAGGCTCGCCGCGTTGGCAGCCAGATCGACCGGCAGGGTGTCGCCGTCGAGCCGGCCGTCCTCGCTGCGATAGCGGTAGGCGGTGCCGAATCGCTGAGAGCCCAACGACTCCGACAGCCCGCCGATCGAGGCGAACCCGTGGTTCTGCACCAGCACCGGGATGATCTTGACGCCCTCCTGCACGGCGGTCACGATCTCCGTGGCCATCATCAGATAGGAGCCGTCGCCGACCATGACGAACACGTCGCGGTCGGGCGCAGCCATCCGCACCCCGATACCTCCGGCGATCTCGTAGCCCATGCAGGAGTAGCCGTACTCGACGTGATAGCCCTTGCGGTCGCGCATCCGCCACAGCTTGTGAAGATCCCCGGGCATCGATCCGGCCGCGCACACCACCACGTCGCGCGGGTCGGACAGGGTGTTCACCAGGCCGATCACCTGATTCTGGTTGAGCGCGGCGCCGTCGTCGGTGCGGTACACCCCCGAGACCGTGTCGTTCCACTCGGCCATCAGTTCGGCTGTCCGGGACCGGTATTCGTCGCCGACGGTGTAGTCGCCGACCGCGGCGGCGAGCGCCTCGAGGGCTTCGCGGGCGTCGGCGACGACGCTGATGCCGCCCTGCTTGACCGCGTCCAGCGACGTGACGTTGACGTTGACGAACCGCACGTCGGGGTTGTTGAAGGCGGTCCGCGATGCCGACGTGAAGTCGCTGTAGCGGGTGCCGATGCCGATGATCACGTCGGCCTCGCCGGCCAACGCGTTGGCGGCCGTCGTGCCGGTGGATCCGACCGCACCGACCGACTGCGGATGCTCGTGCAGCAGCGATCCCTTGCCGGCCTGGCTCTCGCACACCGGGATTCCGGTCTGCGCCGCGAACTGCGCCAGAGCGTCATCGGCGCCGGAGTAGATGACGCCGCCGCCGGCCACGATCAGCGGCTTGCGCGCCGAGCGCACCACCTCGGCGGCACGGGCGATCACCGACCGCTCGACCGGCGGCCGGGCGATGTGCCAGGTGCGTTCGGCGAACAGCGATTCCGGCCAGTCGTGGGCCTGCGCCTGGACGTCCTGCGGCAGCGACACCGTCGCCGCGCCCGTCTCGGCGGGGTCGGTCAGCACCCGCATCGCACCGAGCAGGGCGGCGGGCAGCTGCTCGGGACGCCACACCCGGTCGAAGTACCGGGACAGCGGCTTGAACGCGTCGTTGACCGTCACGTCGCCGCTCGAGGGCAACTCCAGTTCCTGCAGCACCGGCGAACTCACCCGCGTCGCGAACGTGTCCGACGGCAGCAGCAGCACCGGTAGCCGGTTGATCGTGGCCAGGGCCGCGCCGGTGAGCATATTGGACGAGCCGGGGCCGATGCTGGCGGTGACCGCCCAGGCCTGCAGCCGGTCCTGCTGGCGGGCATAGGCCACCGCCGTGTGCACCATCGCCTGCTCGTTGCGGCCGAGCACGTACTTCAGTCCCGGCTCGACGCCGGCCTCGTGGGCTTCGACCTCATCCTGCAGCAGAGCCTGCCCGATGCCGGCCACGTTGCCGTGCCCGAAGATGCCCAGGCATCCGGCGAAGAACTTGTGCCGCTGCCCGTCCCGCTCGACGTACTGGTTGGCCAGGAAGCGGACGGTCGCCTGGGCGACGGTGAGTCGCACCGTCGGTTCGGTGTCGGCGAGCTTCTCGGTCGACTTCGGCGCGGTGGAAACCACGGTTCAGTCTCCTATCCAGCCGGCGGAGCCGGCGTGTTCAGTGGCGGAGGACGGGGTGAAGGGAAGGCGCGGGTCCACCTGTTGGTGCTCCCAGCTGCCGCGCAACCAGGTGTGGGCGGGGTCGTCACAGATCATCCAGGCGCGGGTGGGTCCCGAGCCGGCCATCACGTTGAGGTAGTACATGTGGTGCCCCGGCGCGGCGATGGACGGGCCGTGATAGCCGTGCGGCACCAGCACGACGTCGCCGGTCCGCACCTCCTCGAGCACCTCGATGGGCCGCTCAGGTGTGCCGTAGACGCGGTGATAACCGAATCCCGTTGTGCCGGCGGGGCTGTCGTCGATCTCGAAGTAGTAGATCTCCTCGAGCTGGGTCTCCACGTCGGTGTTCTCGTCGTGCTTGTGCGCGGGATAGCTCGACCAGTTGCCGCCGGGCGTGAGCACCTCGCACGCGATCAGCGAATCCGCCTCGAACGTCGTCGCGGTACCGAAGTTGTGCACCTCGCGGCTGCAGTTGCCTGCACCGCGCAGCTCGACCGGCACGTCGGCCGCGGCCACCCGCCGGTTCGGGAACGACGCCGATGCCCGGGCGCCGCAGATCGCGATCCGGCCGCGGCCCGAGAGGGTGTACTCCTGACCGATGCCGAGGTAGACCATGTCGGCGGGTCCATCGAACACCGAGACCCGTGGCGACAGCGCGAACGTCTCACCGGCGCACTCGACGGTCGCGGCACCGGCGAGTGGCAGGATCATCACCTCGGTGCCCTCGGTGGCCAGCGACACCTCGCCACCGTCACCGAGATCGAGCACGTGCAGGGAGGATTCGGCCCAGCCCGCATCTTCGGGGGTGATCGCGACCGTGAACGGCGCGGCGGCGCTGTTGGCGGGGATGTAGAGCTTCGAGTTCATCGGACCATCGCCACCGCGGTCGCGACGGCCGAGCTGACGTCGTCGTCGGGAGGGTACAGCAGGGTGCGGCCGACGATCAGCCCGCGCACCGACGGCAAAGCGAGCGCCTTCTCCCAGCTCGCGAACGCCTCGTCGGGGTCCGTCGGGTCGCCGCCGAGCAGCAGGGTGGGCATGGTGGTGGAGTCCATCACCCGGTCCATCTCGTCGACCACGGGGAGCTTCATCCACGTGTAGGCCGACGTGGAGCCCAGGCCCTGACCGATGTGCACCGACTTGATCACCGCATCCGGCGACAGGTCGTTGCGGACCTTGCCGTTGACGCGCGACGACATGAACGGCTCCAGCATGGCGATCAGCCCGTGCGCGGCGAGCTCGTCGACGGCCTGGGCGCACGATGCCAGCGTGGCGACGGTGCCCGGGTCGTCGAGATCGATGCGGCACAGCATCTTTCCGCCGTTCATGTTGGCCGCTGCGGTGGACGCGGCCGTGGCACCGGTCATCCGGTCGTCGAGCTCGAACGACGAACCCGCCAGACCGCCGCGGTTGAACGAACTGAACACGACCTTGTCCTCGAGCGCGCCGAGCAGCACCAGGTCATCGAGGATGTCGGCGGTGGCCAGCACCCCGTCCACCCCCGGATCGGCCAGCGCCGCGCGCAGCCGGTCGAGCAGATCGGTGCGGCTGTTCATCGCGGTCGGACGCGAGCCGACGGCCAGTGCGCCGCGCGCGGGATGGTCGGCGGCGACGATCATCAGGCGGCCGTTGCCGCGCGTCGTCGGCCGGGTGGTGCGGCTCTGCCACGCCCGGGCGACGGCGCCGGGATCGGTGGCCCGCAGATCGGTGATGGCCGAATAGTCGCGGCAGAGGGCGGTTTCAGACATTGACGGCTTCCTCTGCGGTTTGTTCGGCCAGTTCGGCGACCTCGGTGGCCGTCGGCATGGCGGTCGAGCATTCGAGCCGGCCGGCGACGATGGCGCCCGCGGCGTTGGCGTAGCGCAGGGTCTTCTCGAGCGACCAACCGTGGAGCAGTCCGTGGCACAGGCTGCCGCCGAACGCATCGCCGGCGCCGAGGCCGTTGACGACGTCGACCTCGTTGGGTGCCACGGTCACCGACGACCGGCGGCTCTTGCCGAGTACGCCCCGCGGACCCTGCTTGACGATGGCCAGCTCGACGCCGAGGTCGAGCAGCGCGTCGGCCGCCTTGTGCGGATTCGACTCGCCGACGGCGATCTCGCACTCCTCACGGTTGCCGACGGCGACGGTGACGTGCGACAGCGCCTTGCGCACCTGTTCGGTGGCGGCGGCGGGGGAGTCCCAGAACATCGGCCGGAAGTCGAGATCCAGCACGGTGAGAGGGCGGCGTTCGCGCGCCTCCCAGGCCGCGAAATGTGCACTGCGGCTGGGCTCTTCGGACAACCCAGTGACCGTGGCCCAGAACAGGCGCGCCGAGCGCACCGCGTCGGCGTCGATCTCGTCGGGGCGGATCTGCAGGTCAGGTGCGCTGGGCTTGCGGTAGAAGTACAGCGGAAAGTCGTCGGGAGGGAAGATCTCGCAGAACGTCACCGGCGTCGGGAACTCACCGTGGGTGGAGACGAACCGGTTGTCCACCCCCAGGCGGGCGAGCTCGTTGCGCACGAACCGGCCGAACGGGTCGTCGCCGGCTCCCGAGATCAGGGCCGTGCGGTTGCCCAGCCGGGCCGCGGCGACGGCGACGTTGGCGGCGCTGCCCCCGAGGAACTTGCCGAAGGACTCGACGTCTTCGAGGCCGACGCCGACCTGAAGGGGATACACGTCGACGCCGCTGCGCCCGATGGCGAGCACGTCATATGGCTGATTGGTCATCACAAGTCACTCCGACGGATAGGTGTGGGTGGCTGTTATGACTGTGCCTCCCGCCACACCATCATGTCAATACTTTGTCCTGACATTCTATCTTGTTGTCAATCGGGTGTTACGCTTCCTCTGGCAAGCCCAGGGCAAACTCGAGATCGGAGCCGCCGTGCCTCTGACCGTGGAGCTCGACAGGTCCAGTCCTGTCCCCCTCTACTATCAGCTCGCGCAGGCCATCGAGGCCGCCATCAGGGACGGTGAGCTCGCCCCGGGCGACCGCTTCGAAAACGAACTGGCGCTGGCCAAACGACTCTCGCTGTCGCGGCCGACGACCCGGCGCGCCATCCAGGAACTCGTCGACAAGGGTCTGCTGGTGCGCAAACGCGGCGTCGGCACGCAGGTGGTGCAGAACCCGGTGCACCGCCGTGTGGAACTGACCAGCCTGTTCGACGACCTCGCCCGCGCGGGGCAGGAACCGACCACCACGCTCCTCGACTACCAGGTCGGGCCGCCCGAGGAAGATGTCGCGCGCGAGCTCAATCTGGCGCTGGACCGCGAGGTGGTGTCGATTCGCCGATTGCGGTGCGCCAACGGCGAGCCACTCGCGGTGATGACGAACTACCTGCCCGTCGAGATCGCCCCCGACGCCGAGGAACTCGAGAGCAGTGGGCTCTATCAGTCGTTGCGCGCGCGGGGCGTGCACATCCGGTTGGCACGCCAGCGGATCGGGGCCCGCGGCGCCACGCGCGCCGAGGCGCAGTTGCTCGACGAGAAGCCGAACGCGCCGTTGCTCACGATGGCGCGCACCGCGTTCGACGACTCGGGCGCGGCGGTCGAGTTCGGCAACCACTGCTATCGCGCGTCGCGGTACTACTTCGACACCACGCTCGTCGACCGCTAGGAGAACGCGGCGCGGAAGGCCTGGAGCGCGGCTTCGCTGCCCGCGGTGCCTGCGCCGGCCGCCCAGGCCTCCATGCCGATCGTCCCGCCGTAGCCCATCTCGCGCAGCGCGTCAGCAATCGCGGGATAGTTGATCTCGCCGGTGCCCGGCTCCTGCCGGCCCGGCACATCGGCCACCTGGATCTCGCCGATTGACGGCCCGCAGCGGCGCAGCAACTCGATCAGGTTCCCCTCGCCGATCTGCGCGTGGTAGAGGTCCAGCATCATCTTCACGTTGGGGTGCCCGACGCCTTCGACGAGTGCGAGCGTGTCCTTGGCGCGCGCCAGCGGGACGCCCGGGTGGTCGACGATCGTGTTGAGGTTCTCCACGACGAACGTCACGCCGGCCGCGGCGCCCAGCTCACCGAGGCGCTCGAGCGTGCGGGCGGCCGTCAGCCACATCTGACCGGTCGCCCGCTGTCGCGGCCTGGCCGCCTGCCCGTCCACCAGTTCGGCGGTGTGCACGTTCAGGCGTGAAACACCCAGTGTCGCAGCGGCTTTGATACTGAGATCCGCGGTGCGGACCACCTCGTCGCAGCTGTCCGGATCGATGAGATCGCCGTGCAGATATCCGGTCATCGATGTGAACACCGCACCCGTCGCGGCCAGCGCGTCGAGGTCTTTGTCGTGCCAGCTCCAGATCTCCGCCGCGAATCCGAGGTCGTGGATCCGCCTCACGCGATCGACGATCGGCAGGTCGCGGAACACCATCTCCGAGCACACGGCCAGCTGAAAGCTCATTGCAGTTCCCCATCCAGAGAGAAGCGGATCGTCGACGCGATCACGGCGTACTCGCGTGATCTGCGGCGATCGTAACCGGATATGACTTGCAGTCCTAATGTCAGGACAAAGTCTTGACTTTCCGTTGTGAGCCGTATTACATCACTTCTGAGGCGTGTCGCCCGGCACAGCCCCTCAGGGTTCGGTGAGGGCGGCGCGGGATCTCGAGGACAAGGAGATGTGATGACGTTCAAGCGGCTTGCGGCACTCGCCGGGGCGGGCGTTCTGGCGGTGGGGATCGTGTCGTGCTCATCGACCGGCGGCAAGCCCGCGGGCTCGGGTGACGGCGGCAGTGGCGGTGGCACCGTCGACACGCCGCGGATGACGATCGCGATGATCACCCACGAGGTGCCGGGTGACTCGTTCTGGGATCTGATCCGCAAGGGCGCCGAGACGGCGGCCAAGAAGGACAACATCGAACTCCGCTACTCCAACGACCCCGAGGCGCCCAACCAGGCCAACCTGGTGCAGAGCGCACTCGACAGCGGCGTCGACGGCATCGCGCTCACGCTGGCCAAGCCCGACGCGATGGCGCCCGCGGTGAAAGCGGCGACCGACAAGGGGATTCCGGTGGTCGCCTTCAACTCCGGATTCGACAACTGGAAGTCGATGGGCGTGCAGGAGTACTTCGGCCAGGACGAGAAGCTGGCCGGCGTCTCGGCGGGGGAGAAGCTCAACGCCGACGGCGCCAAGAAGGTCGTCTGCGTCATCCAGGAGCAGGGCCAGGTCGCGCTCGAGTCCCGGTGCGCCGGCGTGACGCAGGGCTTCAAGGGTCAGACCGAACTGCTGAACGTCAACAGCAAGGACATGCCGTCGGTCGAATCGACGATCACCGCCAAGCTGCAGCAGGATCCGTCGGTCGACACGATCGTCGCGCTCGGCGCGCCCATCGCCCTGACCGCGGTCCAGTCGAAGAAGAACGCGGGCAGCAACGCCAAGATCGTCACCTTCGACACCAACGCCGCGCTCGTCGACGCCATCAAGAGCGGTGACGTCCAGTGGGCCGTCGACCAACAGCCCTACCTGCAGGGCTATCTCGCCGTCGACGCGCTGTGGCTGTACCTGAACAACAAGAACCTGATCGGCGGAGGCCAGGCCACGCTGACCGGACCGTCGTTCATCGACAAGTCCAACATCGACGCCGTGGCCGAACTGGCCAAGGGCGGCACCCGATAGCACTGGGGGAGACTGACATGACAACACAGGCAGACCTCGACGTCGCTGACCACAAGGTGGTGCGCGACGAGCGGGTGAAGGAACGGAATCGACTGCAGCGGCTGCTGATCCGGCCCGAGATGGGTGCAGCGATCGGCGCGATCGGGATCTTCGTCTTCTTTCTGATCGTGGCGGCCCCGTTCCGTGAGGCAGGGTCACTGGCCACGGTGCTCTACGCGAGCTCGACCATCGGCATCATGGCATGCGGTGTGGCCGTACTGATGATCGGCGGCGAGTTCGACCTGTCGGCCGGTGTGGCGGTGACGTTCAGCTCGCTGGCGGCGTCGATGCTGGCCTACAACCTGCATCTCAACCTGTGGGTGGGCGCGCTCCTGTCGCTGATCCTTGCGTTGGCGGTTGGCTTCTTCAACGGTTTCCTGGTGATGAGGACCAAGATCCCCAGCTTCCTGATCACGCTGAGCACGTTCTTCATGCTCGCCGGCATCAATCTCGCTGTCACCAAATTGGTTTCGGGCCAGGTCGCCACTCAGAGCGTCAGCGACATGCAGGGCTGGGATTCCGCGCAGAAGGTGTTCGCGTCGTCGTTCACCCTGTTCGGCGTCAGCATCCGCATCACGGTGGTGTGGTGGCTGGTGTTCACCGCGATCGCGACGTGGGTGTTGTTCAAGACCAGGATCGGCAACTGGATCTTCGCCGTCGGCGGTGACGCCGACAGCGCTCGCGCCGTGGGTGTTCCGGTCACCAAGGTCAAGATCGGACTGTTCATGTTCGTCGGCTTCTGCGCCTGGTTCGTGGGCATGCACCTGCTGTTCGCGTTCAACACCGTGCAGTCCGGGCAGGGCATCGGCAACGAGTTCTTCTACATCATCGCCGCCGTCATCGGTGGGTGCCTCCTGACCGGTGGTTACGGCACCGCGATCGGCGCCGCCATCGGTGCGTTCATCTTCGGCATGACCAACCAGGGCATCGTCTACGCCGGCTGGGATCCCGACTGGTTCAAGTTCTTCCTCGGCGCGATGCTGCTGTTCGCGGTGATCGCCAACAACGCCTTCCGCAACTACGCCGCAAAGAAGTGATCTGATGACCATCTCCATGGAAAAGCCCAGCAGCGACGCACCGTCCGGCGGCAAGGTTCCGCTGGTCGAGCTCAAGGATGTCGGAAAGTCCTACGGCAACATCACCGCGCTCAAGGGCATCTGCCTGCGGGTGCACGCCGGTGAGGTGACCGGCATCCTCGGCGACAACGGTGCCGGCAAGTCCACGCTGATCAAGATCATCTCCGGGCTGCATCAGCAGACGGAGGGGGAGCTGCTCGTCGACGGTGAACCGATGAGGTTCGGTTCGCCCGCCGACGCACTGGCCAAAGGCATTGCCACGGTGTACCAGAACCTGGCTGTCGTGCCGCTGATGCCGGTGTGGCGCAACTTCTTCCTCGGCCAGGAGCTGCGCAAGAAGTCGTTCCCGTTCTCGCTGGACGCCAACGCAATGCGGGCCACCACTCTGACGGAGCTGGCGAAGATGGGCATCGAGTTGCCCGACGTCGACGCGCCGATCGGCTCGCTGTCGGGCGGCCAGCGCCAGTGCGTGGCCATCGCGCGGGCGGTGTTCTTCGGGGCGCGCGTCCTGATCCTCGACGAGCCCACCGCCGCGCTGGGCGTCAAACAGTCGGGTGTGGTGCTCAAATACATCACCGCGGCCAAGGAGGCCGGTTTCGGCGTGGTGTTCATCACGCACAACCCGCACCACGCGCACCTCGTCGGCGACCACTTCGTCCTGCTCAACCGTGGCAGGCAGAAGCTGGACTGCGCCTATGACGACATCACGCTCGAACACCTGACGCAGCAGATGGCCGGCGGCGACGAACTCGAGGCGCTGTCGCACGAGCTGCGCAGCGCCAAGGGCTGAGGTCAACCGCCGGTGGCGGAGGGGCCGTCGACCGCCGGGGTGCGTGAGCCCGGCGGGAAGACCTCGACGTCGACGCTCGCGATCGTTCCCGAGAACCGGAAGGGACGCCGGTCGAAATAGTCCGGTGACACGGGCGAGCCGAGATCGACGCCGACGCCGAAGGTCTCACTCGCGGTGAATGCTGCGGGCACGGTTCTGGCCACCACGACCGTGGCGACCTCGCTGCCGTCGACCTCCAGCGTCACCGTGGCCGGCGCCATCGGCTGCGGTGACGAGAAGGCCGTGTCGACGGTGATGACATGGGCACCCGGGGCAACGGGTACCGCGCTGCGCGCCTGAAAGCGGTCGATGATCAGCATGTTGTACTCGTAGACGAGAACTCCCGCGTCCAAGAACAGCGTCACACCACCCGAGAACCCGCCGAGCGAGTAGACCACACCGCTGGCCGATTCCGGCACCGTCAGCGCGATAACGACGTGGCTGTCCTGTCGCCCCAGCCCGGGGGCAGTGAACTCGGGCATCCGGGTACAGGTGCCGTCGAACCGCCACTTCGTGTACGGCGAGGCCACGCGATCCTCCGGATGGATGCGCAGCCACAACCCCGCCCCGATCGGCCACACCAGGTTGTCCCTGGACACCTCTTTGAACAACGCCTTCAGTTCCGCCAGCTTGCCGGGATGGGTGGCCGCGAGATCGTCGGCCTGGGAGAAGTCCTCGTCGAGGTGGTAGAGCTCCCACGGCTCGGTGTCGGCGTCCCAGTTCGCCAGCCGCTGGGCCGTGCCAGGGGTGTCCCACGGCACGAACGGTCCGAAGGCGCACGCGAACCAGCCGTCGGAGTAGATGCCGCGGCTCGCGCTGTTCTCGAAGTACTGCACCGTCTTGCGGGTGGCCTGATTCGGATGGTCGAAGGTGTACGCCATGCTGACGCCGTCCATCGGCTTCTGCTCGTGTCCGTCGACGACGGTCGGATGCGGGATGCCGAGAATCTCGTAGAGGGTGGGGACGATGTCGTTCACGTGGTGGAACTGGGTGCGCATCGCACCGTCGGGGGTGATGCGCCGTGGCCACGACACCGCCATCGGGTTGCGGGTGCCACCGAAGTGGCTGGCGACCAGTTTGGTGTGGTGGAACGGGGTGTTGCCTGCCCATGCCCATCCTGCGTGATACATGTTGTCGGTCTTCGGCGTGCCCAACGCCGTGAGTCCACCGAGTCGCTCGAGGGCGGCCAGCTGTTCCTCGACGGTGACCGGAATGTTGTTCTGCGCCAACAGCTCACTGATGCTGCCTTTCTGTCCCTCGGCGCTGGAACCGTTGTCGCCGAAGATGTAGAAGACGATCGTGTTCTCGGTCTTGCCGAGTCGGTCCATCTCGTCGAGGATTCGGCCGACCTGAACGTCGACGTGTTCGACGAAGCCGGCGAAGACCTCCATCAGCCGCCGCTGAAAGGGTCGTTGCGCTTCGGGGACTTCTGCCCAGCCCTGCATGCTGTCGGCGCGCGGGGTGAGTTGCGCGGTCGCGGGAATCCAGCCGCGTTCCTTCTGCCGGGCGAAGACCCGCTCGCGGTAGTCGTCCCACCCGGTGTCGAACCTGCCCGCGTACTTGTCCGCCCATTCGCCGAAGATGTGGTGGGGGCCGTGCGCGGCGCCCGGCGCCCAGTACATCAGGAACGGGCGATCGGGTGCGAACGACTCATGCCTGCCCAGCCAGGAGATGGCGCGATCGGCCAGATCCTCGGACAGGTGATAGTTCTCGTCGTGCGGTGGCTCGATCGGATTCAGGTTCTCGTAGAGACGCGGCTCCCACTGCGAGGTCTCACCCGCGATGAACCCGTAGAAGTAGTCGAAGCCGTGGCCGGTGGGCCAGCGGTCGAAGGGGCCCATCGCCGTCGTCTCGGTGGCCGGCGAGTTGTGCCACTTCCCGAACGCCGCGGTGGTGTAACCGTAGTGCTGGAGCACCTCGGCGACGGTGGCGGTGTCCTTGCCGATCACACCGGTGTAGCCGTCCCAGTCGACGGCGCGTTCGGCGATCGTGCCGGAATGCACGCGGTGATGGTTGCGGCCGGTCAGCAGCGCCGCCCGAGTCGGTGAGCAGATCGAGGTGGTGTGGAACGTGTTGTACGCCAATCCCTGTTCGGCCACCCGCCGGAACGCGGGCGTGCTGACTTCTCCGCCCACCACATCGGACAATCCGAAACCGACGTCATCGAGCAGGACGATGAGGATGTTGGGCGCATCGGCGGGCAGCCGCGGGTTCTCGACTCGGCGCTGGTGAGTCGATTCGGCGAGGGTGAAACCCGCCGTACTCGCCGACTCGGTGGACGGGAACGGCAGAACCGATCCGTCAGCCGGCACGGTGTTCGTCATCGGGCTCCTCCTTCACGGGGATATTGAGGCGCCGCAGGCTGTTCCGGTGCCAGTAGGCGTAGAGAAGGCCCACCGCGACATTGACAGCGAGGTAGATCAGGATCGCAGCCCTGAAATTCTTATCGGGGTAGTTCGCGGCGGCCACAGCCAGAGCGGTGCCGGGGTGGCGGCACGCCGCCGAAAACGCCAGCACCGCCGAGTGGTGCGGATCTGGCGCGCCGAGCAGATGTCCGATGACGAACCCGGTCACCACGAACACCGCGATGGCGACCACGGTGCCATTCCCGATCAGGCGCCACACGTCGGGCGCCGCGGCGGCGAGCAGCACGACGGCGGCGAGGGGCATGAAGATCTTGCCGGCGCGCTCCACCTGGATGGCGACTGCCTGGGCGAATCGGGCTGCGACGGCACGGGTCACCATGCCGAGCGCCAGGGGCACCAGGATGGATACCGACACCACGTCGGCGATCGCCGCGGGCGTGGTGACGTAGACACGGCCGAAGGCCACGCCGATCAGCTGCACGGCCGCCGGAACCACGGCGATGGAGAGCACCGCCAGCACGACCATCAGGCCCAGTCCGTAACGCTCACCGCCGCCCGCCTTCGCCTCGCGTGTCGGTAGCAGCGGCGGTAGCGGTGAGATGGCCAGAGCCACCAGCGCGATCTCCACGGTCGGGGTGAAGTCGAACCACCGGGCCAGCGCCACCGCGAGCGCGGGCATCACCACCAGGACCGCGAGCACGGATCGGCCGAGCAGTGCCGGGCGGGCGAACAGGTAGCGCAGATCGACGAATTCGGCCCGCAGTCCGTAGCCGAAGACGATGACGAACAGGCTGACCTGGAATGCGACGACGACGAGATGCTTCAGATCCACAGCCGACCCGTGCTACTGCTTCGCGAGCGCGATCGCGAACTGGGCCTCGTGGTCCTCGACGTGTTCGCCGCTGACGTCGACGATCACCCGGCGGATCCGGCCGGTGAACGCGAAGGGCGCCGTGTACTCCGGTGTCACGGTCGATCCCGAGTCGGCACCGACCAACATGGCGCCGCCCTGGGCCAGCCGGATCGGTGTGGTCACCGGCAGGTCGCCGCGACCGGTCTCGGTTCCGTCGACGAGAAGCCGCACCCGTCCCGGAGTTCCTCTGCCATTCTTCACATCCGGGGGTCCCGTGGGTTCGAACTCCATGCGCAAGACATGGTGGCCGGCCGGAACGGCCGTCGCCGACCTGACGGAGAAGATCTCCTTGGCGACGTAGTTGTGCGCGAAGCACAGCAGACCGTTCTGAACGTAGAACGAGATCCCTCCGTCGTTGCCGCCCATGCTGAGCAGCACCCCCTCGACACTGGCGCCGGCGTCGACTTCGGCGCTGATCGAGTAGGGGCGATTGAGGATCTTCGGCGCGGCGGCAGCCGGAATCGATTGTGTACCCGGGTAGAGGACGGAGCGGTCGCGGCTCGCGGCGATCTGCGGGCGCTCGTCGGCGATGCGGGCGGTGGCGCGGCTGTCGATGGGCAGGACGTGGTAGCGGCCGGCCTCGGTGTACCACATGGCGATCATCGCGATCAGCCGTGCGCGTTCCGGTCCGGCGAGATTCGTCGTCTCGGCGTAGTCCGCTTCTACGTGATAAAGCTCCCATCCGGTCGCGTCGAGTTCGGTGAGCATGTCGGCGGTGATCACGTCACCGAACCGGTGGGCCGATTCGGTGAAAGACGGTCCCGGCCAGGGACATACCGCACGCCAGCCGTCATGGTAGAGCGAGCGGTGGCCGAGCATCTCGAAGTACTGCGTCACGCGGCGGCTCGGCGCTGCCGCGTCGGCGAAGGTGTGGCGGAAGCTCACCCCCTCGATCGGGGACTGGGTCACACCGGCGATGGCGGCGGGCGGTTCGAGGCCGAGCGCGTCGAGCACCGTCGGGACCATGTCGACGATGTGCGTGTACTGCATCCGCGTCTCGCCGTGAGCGGTGATGCCTCGCGGCCAGCTCACGATGAACGGATCGGTGGTGCCGCCGCGGTAGGTCTCCCGCTTCCATCGCCGGAACGGCGTGTTCCCGGCATTGGTCCAGCCCCACGGAAAGTGGTTGAAGAGCGCTGGGCCGCCGAGGTCGTCGATGCGGGCCAGACCGTCGGCGACCGTGTCGGGGACGTTGTTGAAGAAACGGGTCTCGTTCACTGACCCCGTCGGTCCGCCTTCGGCGCTGGAGCCGTTGTCGGAGACCAGCATGATCAGCGTGTTGTCGTACTCGCCGATCTCCCTGAGGAATTCGATGAGCCGGCCGAGGTGGTGATCGGTGTGTTCGAGAAATCCGGCGAAGACCTCCATCATCCGGGCGTAGAGGCGGCGCTCGTCGGCGGACAACGACCCCCATGACTGCACATCGGGATCGTGCGGCGACAGCGTGGTGTCCCCGGGTACCACACCGAGGTCTTTCTGCCGCTCGAACACCCGCTCGCGGTAGACATCCCAGCCCTCGTCGAACGCGCCCGTGTACTTGTCCGCCCACTCCCGTGGCACGTGATGCGGCGAATGCATCGCCCCCGGAGCGAAGTACAGGAAGAAGGGTTTGTCCGGCGCGACCTGTTTGGCGTCGGCGATCATCGCTGTGGCCTTCTCGACCAGGTCGGGAGTCAGGTGGTACCCGTGCTCCGGCGTGGTCTCGGGTTCGGTCTGCGAATTGTCGCGGACCAGTTCCGGATGGTACTGGTGGGTGTCGCCGCCGAGGAACCCGTAGTACCGCTCGAAACCTCGTCCCAGCGGCCAGCGGTCGTACGGTCCCGCGGCGGTCATCGTCTCCTCCGGCGCCAGGTGCCACTTGCCCACGCAGTACGTGTTGTAGCCGACCGACTTGAGGATCTCGGAGAGAAATCCGTTCTCGAACGGGATGTACCCGTCCGAACCGGGGAATCCCGTCGAACCGTTGGTGAGACACGCCAGGTGATTCGAATGATGGTTGCGTCCGGTGAGGATGCACGACCGAGACGGGGAGCACAGTGCCGTGGTGTGCATGTTGGCGTAGCGCAGACCATCGGCGGCGAGTTGGTCGATAGTCGGCGTGGCGATGGGACTTCCGTAACACCCCAGATGACCGAAGCCCATGTCGTCGATGACGATGAACACGACGTTGGGGGCGGACGGATCCGTACGCACCGGCGCCGGCCACGCGGGAACGGACTCGGCCGGCGTCCGCCCGATCACACCCGTGAAGGCGGTGCCTGGCGGATACTCGTTCAGCGTCATACGGTTTCGACCCATCGTGGTGGTTCCTGCGGCTCAGCTGCTGGCGGCGGCGCCGTCCCGGAGCTTGTCCATGACCTGCTCGAGGCTGAAGCTGGCCGACTTCTGCCGCTGTGGGAACTCCGCGAACGTCGCCAGCGCGCGGCCGACGTAGGCCTGCGCCGGCACGAGCAGGTACGCGTGCGACAGCAGCCAGTCGTAGTACGTGTTCGACGTCAGGTCGGCCCGCTCGTAGGGGTCGGTGCGCAGATTGAAGATCTTCGGGACGCGCAACGCGGTGTAGGGCTCGGCCCAGATTCGCATCGTGCCCTGGCAGCGTTGCTCCAGGAAGACGATCTTCCAGTTGTCGAAGCGCAGAGCGGTCAGATCACCGTCGTCGGAGACGTAGAAGAAGTGCTGGCGCGGACTCGTGGCGGTCTGGCCGATCAGGTACGGCAGTTGATCGTGCCCGTCGAGATGCACCGTGTAGGTCGTGCCGCCCAGGTCGACACCGGTGCGAAGCTGCGCGGCGATGTCCGGGACGCCGGCGGCCGACAGCAGAGTGACGAACCAATCGTTGTGGCTGACGATGCCGCGCAGAACCGTGCCCGCGCTGATGTGGCCGGGCCAGCGCACCATTGCCGGGACACGGTAGGCGCCTTCCCAGTTCGAGTTCTTCTCGTTACGGAACGGCGTCATGCCCGCATCGGGCCACGAGTTCATGTGCGGGCCGTTGTCTGTCGAATACATGACGATGGTGTCGTCAGCGATCCCGAGCTCGTCGAGGGTGTCGAGCAGACTGCCCACCAGATCGTCGTGATCCATCATCGTGTCGTGGTAAGTGGACTGCCATCGCCCCGAGCGACCGACGCTGTCCGGCTTGGGGTGCGTGCGGAAGTGCATGTGGGTGGAGTTGAACCATACGAAGAACGGGGTCTGCTCCTGGTGCTGGCGGTGGATGAATTCAACGGCGGCATCACGGAATTCCTCGTCGACCGTCTCCATCCGCTTCTTGGTCAGCGGCCCGGTGTCCTCGATGCGTTGCGTGCCGTCGCCGTTGGTCCAGCTGTGCAGCACTCCGCGGGGTCCGAACTTCCTCCGGAACTCCGGATCCTTCGGGTAGTCGGGTTCCTCGGGTTCCTCCTCCGCATTGAGGTGGTACAGGTTTCCGAAGAACTCGTCGAAACCGTGCATCGTGGGTAGATGCTCGTCGCGGTCGCCCAGGTGATTCTTGCCGAATTGGCCGGTCGCGTAACCGCGAGTCTTGAGCGCGGTCGCGATTGTCGGGTCCGCGGCCTGCAGGCCGAGTTCGGCGCCGGGCAGGCCGACCTTGGTCAGGCCGGTGCGGTAAGGGTTCTGGCCGGTGATGAACGCCGCGCGTCCCGCAGTGCAGCTCTGCTCGCCGTAGTAGTCGGTGAACAACGCACCTTCATCGGCGATCCGGTCGATGTTCGGGGTGCAGTAGCCCATCACACCGTTGCTGTAGCAGCTCAGGTTGCTCTGCCCGATGTCGTCGCCCCAGATGACCAGAATGTTCGGTGCGTTCGTCACCAGGTGGCCTTTCGCCGCAGGTAGAGCGCTTGACTCGGTATCGCCCACACTTCGGCACCGCGGAGATCGCGGGCTAGGGCCATAGGACACCCGTCATCCCGCACAATGCCCGCGGGGGAGCATCACCGCGTCGACGAACGTTCACGGTCTCGACATGGTGACGCTTGCCGCGTCGGCGGGCCGGATGGCGGGCCGGGCGGCACAATGAATTCATGGACAGTGTTTTCGACAACCGGACGGATGTTCCCGTCTGGCGTGACCCGCTGTCGGCTGGATGGCGCGCTCACCGGAGCCTGCTGATGCTGCGCCTGCGTTGGCACGAGCGGCGGTCGGCGGGCGCGGATCAGGCCGACCGCGGCTGAGGCGATGAATCGGGGCGCCTGCGCCCGTTCTGTCGGGCAGTACGGCGCGCGGCGCTGTCGGCGACCGTCACCGTCGTCGGCGGAGGGCGGGGATCGAAAAAATAATCGGCATCGCGACCTGGTTGCCAGATCTTCGCTATCTGGATAATCGCAGCCCGTCGAGTCGTGGTCGTCAGCCGTTGCCGCATTCGGACTGCTGTCCCTGCGCAGGTCGCCAGCAACCTTCTCAATTCCGCAACGGGGCGTAGCGTTGCGAACCCTTTCACCAGCGAACTCAGAGGATCACGTCCACTGGCCCCGTGTCGGACGGACGTACCACAATCCGCGGGCGCCATCCGCCTCCAGGCCTTTGCCGATGATTCTCACAGACGTTTGACCAGGTACGAAGCCGAGGCTCCTGGTCTGAACAACAGTCTTTTGCTGGCCTGGACATTCCGGCTTGACGCGTGCAACTTCTTGACGCAAAACGCGGACATGTCAACTTACTGCTGAGTAAATTACCGCCGTTCATGTTTGAACTTTCAACGAAGGAGAGTCCATGCACGTCGCTGTCAGGCCGCCTCTGGCAACCGCTGTCGCACTGGTCGGGGCCGGCGCCATCGCGCTGAGTCCGATCCAGCCACCGCTCCCGGATGTCGCGGCCGTCCGGGTGTCGGAGGCGGCCGTCCACCTCGTCGCGCAGCCGAATCCGCTCGCCCTGTGGTCGGAGGTGATCGCCGGTGCGATCCAGAACGCCGGCGGCCTGGGGCAGGAGGTGCTGTCGGACCCGGTGCCCGTGCTGCGCCAGCTCCTGAAGAACCAGTTGGGCTACCTGGGCACCGTCGGCGACGCGGGTAAGGGCATCATCGAGGGGCTGGCCGAGTACTTCTCACCGGACAATCCATTCGGCCTGCAGGCCGGGATCCGGGACGCGGTCGCGCAGATCAAGGTCGGCCAGATTGCGGCCGGCTTCGCCACCTTGACCTCGACCATCATCGCCGGACCTCTCGTGGTCGGTGTCGGACTCCCGCTTCTGACCTCGGGACTGCTGCAGGTACCGGTGAAGATCGCGCAGAACGTGGCGGCCGCGGTGGGCGCGCTGTTCGACAACACGAACATCGTGCCGCTGCTGACGGCGGCGATCTCGCCGATCATCGCTCCCATCAACGCTTTCGGCGAATCCGTGCAAGACGTCGTCCAGGCCCTCGGCGCTGGCCACCTCCTCGACGCCCTCACGGCGGTGATTAACGTGCCCGCCCGACTCGTCGGCGCCGTGTTGAACGGCTACACCGACGTCAACGGCACCTTCGCCCCCGGTTTGCTCTCGGTCAGTGACAATCCCTTCAACGCCGGCTTGCTGCAGAGCGTGTTCGTCAACCTGCCCAGGGCGATCGCGGCGGCACTGGGCGCCGAGACGCCCGCCACGACGGCCAAGACGGCCAAGACGGCCTCTGCCGACGCGGTCGCCACTGCGTCGATCGACGCGGCGGCGACGGTGACGCTGACCGTGCCTGCGAGCCACAGCGCCTCGGAGACAACCGAACCGGAGCCCGCACCGGCACCGGCACCCGGCACGGCAGACGCGGCGGAGACGGCGGCGGATGCGGACACCGAGGAGCGGCCCGCCGAGGATCCCGCGGAGACGCCCGTCGACGACGACACCTCCGGCGACGCTGACGTCGTCGACGACGAGGCCGCAGCCGACGACGTGACCGTCGGTGACGACAGCGGAACGGATGGCGACGACCCGGCCGCCGAAACCAGTGATCCCGATCCGGCCGGCGGCACCGACAGCGCCGGTGACGCAGCGGGATCCGGAGACCCGGGTGGCGCCGCGTCCGGCTCGGACGGCGCGGCCGGCGAGTAGTTCCGAGGGTAGGCCCCCGCGCGCCGCGGGGGCCTACCCGCCGGCGTCAGCGTGGCTGCATGCCGGCGGCCACGTAGGTCTCGTCGATCAACGCCATGTTCGCCACTGCGTCCGCGGGATCCAGCGGCAGCGCGGCGCCAAGTTCGACGTGCGCTGCGAAGGCCTCGAGCTGATAGGTGTAGGACGGCCTCTTCCCGACACGCTCCACGGTCGTGGTGTCCCCGATGGTGATGGTCAGGCCGTCGTCGGCGGGCGGGTTGATGAAATTGGGCACGGCAACCTCCCCGTGCGTGCCGATGACGCGCAGCGTGAACGAGTGTTCCTGCTCGACCATCGAGTTCGTCGTCAATCCCGTTGCGCCCGAGGGATAGACGAGTTCGGCGTCCAGGCGCTCGTCGACGCCGGGTGTGCGCTCCACCGCGGTCGCCGACACGACCCGGGGCGACCCGAACCGGCGCATGATGTGCAGGGCGTAGCAGCCCAGGTCCATCAACGCGCCGCCGGCCATGTCCAGCGACCATCGCGGATCGTCGGGGGCCGGCTCGGGCATCCCCATTCGGACCTCGACGCGGCGGAGCTCGCCCAGGGCTCCCTCGCCCGTCAGCTCGAGCACGCGCCGCATCGCGGGATGGAACAGATAGTGGAAGCCCTCCATGACCGTGACGCCCGACGCCTCGGCGGCAGCCGCGACGCGCGCCGCCTCGGCGCGATCGCGGGCGTAGGGCTTTTCGGTGAGCACGGGCTTGCCCGCCTCCACCGCGGCCAGGTTCCACGGAGCGTGCAGCGAGTTCGCCAGCGGGTTGTAGACGACGTCGACCCCCGGGTCGCTGATCACGTCCTGATAGGACGTCAGCACCCGCTCCACGCCGTACTTGTCGGCGAACGCCTTGGCGCGCAACGGGTCCCGGGCAGCCACCGCGACCAGCCGATGCCCGAGCTCCTGGGCAGGGCCGATGATCGCGTTCTCGGCGATCCGCGACGCCCCGAGGACGCCGATCCGCAGGGTCACGCGGACACGCCCGACGCGGCACCCGTCAGGAAGGCCACACTGGCGAGCACATCGGCCAGTGGTCCCTCGCCGTCGGGTTCACCGTCGAGAATGGTGTCCTGCTCCATCACATACCAGCCGTCGAAACCGCTGTCCTCCAACGCCTTCACGATGCCGGCGATGTCGACGTCACCTGCGCCCAGGGGCACGTACATGCCGGCCGCGACGGCCTCGGTGTAGGTGAGCTCACCGGCCTGCACCCTGGCGGCCAGCGCCGCGTCGACGTCCTTGAGGTGCGTGTGCCTGATCCGCTCGGGCACCTCGCGGGCGAGTTGGAGCGGATCGGTGCCGCCGATCAACAGGTGGCCGGTGTCCAGGCACAGCGGGATGCGCGAACCCGTGAGCACCCGGTCCACGTCGGCCCTGTTCTCCACCATCGTCCCGACATGGGGGTGCAACACGGCGACCAGGCCACGCTGGGCGACGACGTCGGCGAGCCGATCGAGATTCGACAGCAGTGTCTGCCACTGCTTCTCGGACAGCGCCGGGCGCGCGTCATACCCGTCGGCGCCGGTGGCGGCGGCCAGCACCACCACGCCGGCACCGGCCGCGACCAACGATTCCAGCGGCCCGGCGAGATCCTCGACGGGGTCGTGGTCCTCGTCGAACAGCACCACCGGCACGAATCCGCCGACACAACTCAACCCATGCCCGTCCAGCGTCGCCACCAACTCGGAGGTGTCCGAGGGCAGGAACCCTTCGGGACCGAGTTCGGTGGCGGTCAGGCCGGCCTGGCGCATCTCGGACAGCACGCGCTCCGGCGCGGGCTGGTGACCCCAGCCGGGTACCTCGCACACGCCCCACGAGATCGGCGCTCCGGCGATCTTCACTGCTGGACCTCCTTGATGCTCACCGGCGCACCCCGGCGCAGGGACTCGGTGGCGGCTTCGGCGATCCAGGCGACCTCGACCGCGTCGGCGACCGTCGCACCCCGAACCGGGCCGCCCTGGACGACCTTGACGAATTCGCCGAGCTCCGTGCGGAATGCCTCGGTGAAGCGGTCCATGAAGAAGTGGTGCGGCTGGCCGTTCGGAAAGTCCGTGGCCGGGTCGGCATTGCGCACCGGCGCTCCCTGGTCCCAGCCCGCGACGACGGTGTCGTCGAAGCCGTGCACCTCGAGCCGGCAGTCGTAACCGCGTCCGTTGTAGCGCGCCGCCGAGACCACGCCGAGCGCCCCGCCGTCGAAGCGCACCACGATCGCGGCGGTGTCGACGTCGCCGTACTCGGTGAACAGCGGGTCGCCCTGGACGCTGCCGGTGGCGTACACCTCGACGACCTCCTGCCCGGTCACCCAGCGGATCACGTCGAAATCGTGCACGGCGCAGTCGCGGAAGATCCCGCCGGACCCCTTGATGTAGTCCATCGGCGGGGGAGCCGGATCCATCGTCGTGCTGCGCACGGTGTGCACCGCACCCAGTGATCCGCTGTCGACGGCCTCCTTGACGGCGGCGAACGCCGCGTCGAAGCGGCGCTGATAGCCGACCTGCACCGGGACGCCGGAACGCGCGATGATCTCGGCGACGCGCGCACTCTCGGCGGCGGTGGACGCGATCGGCTTCTCGCAGAAGGTCGGCAGACCCCGCTCGACGGCGGCCAGCGCCAGCTCGGCGTGGGCCGGTGTGGCCGCCGCGACGACGATGCCGTCAACGCCCGACGAGAGCAGTTGGTCCACCGAATCTGCCGGCGTGGCACCGTATTTCGCGGCGACAGCAGCGACGACGTCGGGCCGCTCGTCGGTGACGACAAGGCCGGACACCTCCGGCAGGTTCGTCAGCGTGTCGGCATGGAACGCGCCGATCCGGCCGAGTCCGATCAGGCCGAGGGTGGTCATGGGTTTCTCCGTTCGTTCCGGTCGCGCAGTGCGACGTCGAGTTCTTCGTCGGTCAGGTTGTCGGCCAGCGCGCCCAGCACGATGTCGACCTCACTGGCCGGGGCCAGGCTGCCGATCGGCTGATCGCTGTCGAGGTTGGTGGGAAACGCATAGCCCTCCGCGGTGGCCACCACGACGTTCTCCAGTTCCTGTGGTGACCGGCCGGCGGCGCGCATCGCCCGCAGGGCGGGATAGACGGCGCGCACCATCGCGGTGCGGTCCATCGCCTCCATGGCCCGTCCGAAGGGCGAACTGATCTGCATCAGGTTCGCGATCCGCTTGATCGCCGACTCTCCTGACGAGATGTTCGATCCCGCACCGTGATAGAGCGCGGGGCTGAAGAACACCGCGTCGCCCTTGCGCAGCGGCAGCTGCACGTGGTGCTGGGCGAAGTAGTCGATGAACTCGGGCCGGTTGAAGGCGATGTAGCCGCCGGCGAAGCGTTGCGAATGCGGCAGCAGCATCGTGGGCCCGCTCTCGACCGGCATGTCGCAGTGCGCGACTGCGCCCTGCAGCGTCAGCGTCGGCGACGTGCGGTGGATATGGGCGGGGTAACCGAGCAGGTGGTCCTCGGGAACGAAGCCGAGGTGGTAGTCGCGGTGCGGCACCTGCGCCGTGCCGCCGGGGTTGACGACGTTGACCTGCGAGGTCACCTGGTAGCGCGGGCCCAGCCAGGCCTGGCACACGAGGCCGAGGGCGTCGTTGGCGTAGTACTCGGCGAACACCTGGGGATCGTGCAGCGCCAGCTTCTGCGCGGCGTTCCAGATGCGGTCGTTGGCGCCGGGCTTGCCGAAGTGGTCCCCGGCAGCCTGGCCCGCGGCCCGCTGCGCCTCGATGATCGCGAAGAACGCCTCACTGGCCCGGTCGGTGATGCCGGCGTCGAACGCCTCGGTGAACACCACGACGCCCGGCCCGTCCGCGAGCGCGCGGATCAACTCGGCCTGCAGGGCGCGCCGGTCAGACACGCGGGCCATGGCCGACGCCGAGTACACGAGCACATTGCTGCGCACCTCGGCGGCATACGGGTAGTCGGCGAGGTCAGTGTCGCGTTCGACCTCGGCGCGGAAGTCCCGCAGGTCGAAGTCGGACTCGCTGAGCCACGGCGCCGACGCTGTGTGCAGTGGTGTTGCCATGGCCGTTAGTCTTGCTGTGATCGGAGTCGCAATCAACGGCAGAAATCCATCAAAAACACCTCAAAGCGACGCGGCGGAAGGGCGGCAGATGGCGCACCGCTACAAGGTTCGCGAGATCGCTCAGCAGAGCGGGCTCAGCGAGGCCACGGTCGACCGGGTGCTCAACAACCGCCCGGGCGTGCGGGAGACCACCGTCGCCGAGGTCAACCAGGCGATCGCCGACCTCGACAAACAGCGCACACAACTGCGGCTCAACGGCCGCCGCTACCTCGTCGACGTGGTGATGCAGACGCCGCAACGGTTCTCCGACGCGTTCCGGGCGGCCGTCGAGGCCGAGCTCCCGGCGTTCGCGCCCGCCATGGTGCGGGCCCGATTCCATCTGTGGGAGTCGGGCTCGGTGCCCGAGATGGTCGATGCGCTGAGCAGGATCCGCGGCAGTCACGGCGTCGTGCTCAAGGCGCAGGACGAACCCGAGGTCGCCGAGGCGGTGGACCGCCTGGTCGCCGGGGGAGTCCCGGTGGTGACCTACGCGACCGACGTCCCGTCGAGCGCACGCTGCGCCTACGTCGGGATCGACAACCACGGAGCCGGCGTGACCGCCGCCTACCTGGTGAACCAGTGGCTCGGCGATGCCCCCTCCGACGTGCTGATCACCTTGAGCCGCGCGGTGTTTCGCGGTGAGGGCGAACGTGAGGTCGGATTCAGGAGCGGTCTGCGCGGGTCGGGCCGGGCGATCGTCGAGGTGAGCGACAGCGACGGCATCGACGCGGCGAACGAACGGCTCGTCCTGGAGGCGCTCGAGCGCAATCCGGGCATCGGGGCGGTCTACTCGCCGGGTGGCGGCAACACCGCCACCGTGGCGGCGTTCGAGCGGCTGGGCCGGAGATGTCACGTTTTCGTCGCCCACGACCTGGACGCCGACAACCGGCGGCTGCTGCGCGACGGCCGCATCTCGGTCGTGCTGCACAACGACCTGCGTGCCGACGCCAGATCGGCGATCCGGTCCCTGTTGCAGTGGCACGGCGCGCTGCCCGCCGAGCCCGTCCGGCCCGCACCCATCCAGGTCGTGACGCCCTACAACCTCCCTGTCTGACGCGCAGGAATCGGAGAAAGCGGGTAATCCCGGATACCATTTCGCCCCACGGTGTCGAGAACGCGCCGATGAAGACCCGGGAGATCGATCGGTGCCGCGAGAACTCGTCAACGGTGTGACCGTGCTGGGCAATTTGGCGATCGACGTCATCAACGGTGCGGACAAGAGCCCGGGCGGCTGCGCGTCGTTCGCCGGGGTGGCGCTGCAGGCCTCCGGTTGTCCCGGCCGGATCGTCGCCCTCGGCGCCGAACAGGACCACGAGCTCTTCGACCCGCTGCTCGACCGGTTCGGTGATCTCGTCCGGGTCCTGCCCGCGGACCGCACGAGCGCGTTCCGTCTCGACTACGACGACGTCGACCACCGCCACATGTCGGTCGACGCGATCGGCCCGGTCTGGGGTGCGGCCGAGATTGCGGCCGCGGACCCCGACACCACCTGGGTGCACCTCGCGCCGCTGCTGCGCACCGATTTCCCGGCCGAGACGCTGGCGCTGCTGTCCGCCCGTGGACACCGCGTCGTCTACGACGGGCAGGGGCTGGTGCGGGCCGATCGCCTGGGACCGCTGCTCGAGGACCGCCACTTCCCGCCCGACCTGCTCACGCACCTCGATGTCCTGAAGCTGGCCGAAGACGAAGCGGTCGTGGTGGCCGACGGCCCCTTCGACGCCGCAGCGGCCGAACGGCTCGGGGTGCCCGAGATCGTCGTGACGTACGGCTCCGAGGGCTGCGACATCTACACCGACGGCGACGTCGATCGCGTTCCCGCGGCGTGGCGCGTGCTCGACGTGCAGACCACGGGCGCCGGGGACATGTTCACCGCGTGCTACGCGGCCCACCGCGCCATGGGCGACGTTCCCCGCCGGGCCGCCGAGCAGGCCAGCGAGCTCGTCGCCAAAGAGCTCGAGAAGCGCCGCCGGGTCAAGTCCGTGTCGCTCGGCTGAGCGGCTCCGCCGGCGCCGGCCGAGGCGAACTCAGTGCTAGCTGTCAGCTACTGACCGGTAACCAGAGTCTTAGAAAATTCCGGCGCCGAAAACGTGACGAAAACCACAAAGATGTCTCATGCCGCGCGCCGGCACGCGCTTGAACTGGGCTGTTCGCGGTTCTTTACTCGGTGGTAGCCCGCGCCTCGCGTGCAGGGCAACCTAAGAGAAGTGCAATAATCGGTACTGCCAGTGACAGGAAAATCGAGTTGGCAGACAACTCGGTCGGAGCGCCGTGACCTCGCAGCCTCGTCTCGCGACGCACCGGAGCCGCTCCACCAGACGTGAAAGGCAGGGTCGTGGGTCAAAACGGCAGTGACGCCGCTACCGGCGCCACCCCTCGGCAGAAGCTCGAAAAGGTCGTCATCCGTTTTGCCGGCGACTCCGGCGACGGCATGCAGCTGACCGGCGACCGGTTCACCTCCGAGGCCGCGCTGTTCGGCAACGACCTTGCGACGCAACCGAATTACCCCGCCGAGATCCGCGCGCCCCAGGGCACCCTGCCGGGCGTCTCGTCGTTCCAGATCCAGATCGCCGACTACGACATCCTCACCGCGGGCGACCGCCCCGACGTGCTCGTCGCGATGAACCCCGCCGCGCTGAAGGCCAACGTCTCCGATCTGCCCCGCGGCGGGCTGATCATCGCCAACTCCGACGAGTTCACCAAGCGCAACCTCGCCAAGGTGGGGTACGACGCCAACCCGCTGGAGTCCGACGAGTTGTCCGACTACGTCGTGCAGGCCGTCGCGATGACCACGCTGACCCTCGGTGCGGTCGAGTCGATCGGGGCCAGCAAGAAGGACGGCCAGCGCGCGAAGAATATGTTCGCCCTCGGCCTGCTGTCGTGGATGTACGGCCGCGAACTGGAGCACAGCGAGGCGTTCATCCGCGAGAAGTTCGCGCGCAAGCCCGATGTCGCCGAGGCCAACGTGCTGGCGCTCAAGGCCGGCTGGAACTACGGCGAGACGACCGAGGCTTTCGGCACCACCTACGAGGTGGCGCCGGCGAAGCTCAAGAGCGGTGAATACCGCCAGATCTCGGGCAACACCGCACTCGCCTACGGCATCGTGACCGCCGGCCAACTGGCCGACCTGCAGGTCGTGCTCGGCACCTACCCGATCACCCCGGCGTCGGACATCCTCCACGAGCTGTCCAAGCACAAGAACTTCAACGTGCTGACCTTCCAGGCCGAGGACGAGATCGCCGGCATCGGCGCCGCGATCGGCGCGTCGTACGGCGGCGCCATCGGCGTCACCAGCACGTCGGGACCGGGCATCTCGCTGAAGTCGGAGGCCATCGGCCTGGCCGTGATGACCGAGCTGCCGCTGATCGTCATCGACGTCCAGCGCGGCGGCCCGTCGACCGGTCTGCCCACCAAGACGGAGCAGGCCGACCTGCTGCAGGCGATGTTCGGTCGCAACGGTGAGTCGCCGGTGGCCGTGTTGGCCCCCCGCTCCCCGTCGGACTGCTTCGACGTCGCGGTGGA
Organism: Mycolicibacterium chlorophenolicum; assembly: GCF_001044235.1. Classification (GTDB taxonomy): domain Bacteria; phylum Actinomycetota; class Actinomycetes; order Mycobacteriales; family Mycobacteriaceae; genus Mycobacterium; species Mycobacterium chlorophenolicum. Next base: position 28,677 of record NZ_JYNL01000001.1, read on the forward strand.
GGCGGTGCGGATCGCGATCAATTACCACACGCCGGTGATGATCCTGTCCGACGGCGCGATCGCCAACGGCTCGGAGCCGTGGCGCATCCCCGACATCAGCGACACGTCGGCGTACCCGCCCATCGAGCACACCTTCGCCAAGGAAGGTGAGCCGTTCCAGCCCTACGCCCGTGACCCCGAGACGCTGGCCCGCCAGTTCGCGGTGCCCGGCACCCCGGGGCTCGCGCACCGCATCGGTGGGCTCGAGTCGGCGAACGGCTCCGGCAACATCTCCTACGAGCCCAAGAACCACGATCTGATGGTGCGACTGCGGCAGGAGAAGATCGCGGGCATCGACGTCGCGGACCTTGAGGTCGACGACCCCACCGGTGACGCGGACCTGCTCATGCTGGGCTGGGGCAGCAGCTACGGCCCGATCGGCGAGGCCTGCCGCCGCGCCCGGCGCAAGGGCATCAAGGTCGCCCACGCCCAGCTGCGTCACCTGAACCCGTTCCCGGCCAACCTCGGTGAGGTGCTCGCCCGGTACTCCACCGTCGTCCTGCCGGAGATGAACCTCGGGCAGCTGGCGCTGCTGCTGCGCGGGCGCTACCTCGTCGACGTGCAGTCGGTGACGAAGGTGGAGGGAATGGCGTTCCTGGCCGACGAGGTCGAGGGCATCATCGACGCCGCGCTGGACGGGACGCTCGGCGACAAGGAAAACGAGAAAGCCAAGTTCGCGCGGCTGGCAGCGGCCACGGTCGAGACTGGAGTGAACGCATGACGGACGTGATAGGCAACGACCTCGGGCTGACGCCGCTGACCAAGACCAGCCTGGTGCCGACCACCGACGAGCCCCAGAAGGCCAAGGACTTCACCAGCGATCAGGAAGTGCGCTGGTGCCCGGGGTGCGGCGACTACGTCATCCTCAACACGATCCGCAATTTCCTGCCCGAGCTGGGACTGCGGCGGGAGAACATCGCGTTCGTCAGCGGCATCGGCTGCTCGAGCCGGTTCCCGTACTACCTGGAGACCTACGGTTTCCACTCCATCCACGGTCGCGCCCCGACCATCGCCACCGGACTCGCGCTGGCCCGCGAAGACCTGTCGGTCTGGGTGGTCACCGGTGACGGCGATGCGCTGTCGATCGGCGGCAACCACCTGATCCACGCGCTGCGCCGCAACGTGAACCTGACGATCCTGCTGTTCAACAACCGCATCTACGGCCTCACCAAGGGGCAGTACTCGCCGACCTCCGAGGTCGGCAAGGTCACCAAGTCGACGCCGATGGGCTCACTGGACTACCCCTTCAACCCGGTGTCACTGGCCCTGGGCGCCGAGGCGACGTTCGTCGGGCGTGCGCTCGATTCCGACCGCAAGGGCCTGTCGGAGGTGCTGCGCGGTGCCGCCGAGCACCGCGGCGCCGCACTGGTCGAGATCATGCAGGACTGCCCGATCTTCAACGACGGATCGTTCGACGCGCTGCGCAAGGAAGGCGCCGAGGAGCGACTGATCAACCTGCGCCACTCCGAGCCGATCACGTTCGGCGCGGACGCCGAGTACTGCGTGGTCAAGTCGGGTTACGGGCTGGAGGTCGCGAAGACCGCCGACGTGCCGGCCGACCAGATCGTCGTGCACGATGCGCACCTGCAGGATCCCGCCTACGCGTTCGCGCTCTCGCGGCTCTCGGAGCAGAACCTCGATCACATGGTCATGGGCATCTTCCGCCAGGTCAGCAAGCCGACCTACGACGACGCGGCGCGTCAGCAGCTCATCGCGGCCCGCGAGGCCAGGCCGCACGACACCGCGGCGCTGCAGGCGCTGCTGCGTGGCAAGGACACCTGGTCGGTCGACTGACGTTTCTCCGGCTCGGACGGCGCGCGCTGGACTAACGTCACGGCTGTGACGTCTTCGCTGCCGCTGGCCGCTGTCATCCTCGCCGGAGGCGCGTCCCGGCGCATGGGCCGGGACAAGGCCACCCTGCCGTTCGACGGCCCGGACGGGCCGACCACGCTGGTCGAGCGGGTGGTGTCGATCGTGCGGACCCGCTGCGAGCCGGTGTTCGTCATCGCCGCGCCCGGTCAGGCGCTGCCCGAACTGCGGGCCACGGTGCTGCGCGACGAGGTGCGCGGCGTGGGGCCGCTGTTGGCCACCGGACGCGGATTACGCGCGGCCGCCGACGCCGGTGTCGCCCACGCCTTCGTGTGCGCGGTCGACATGCCCGAACTCACCACCGACGTCATCGACATGCTGGCCGGGCCGGCGGAGCGGCTCGGAACCGACATCGTCTTGCCGTGGGACGGCCGGGACCACTATCTGGCCGGCATCTACCGCACCGGGCTGTCTCCGGTGGTCGACCAGCTGGTCACCGCCGGTGCGCGCAGCATGCGCGCGCTCGTCGACGCGGTCGACACCCAGCGGATCGTCATGGCCGAGCAGGTGGCGCTGACCAACGTCAACACCGAGGCGGATCTGGCGGCGATCGTCCCGCCGCGATTGCACTAGCAAATTCGAAGAAATTTCGCTCGGAATAACTCCGCGAATTCCGCGAATTGCCGGCACTGAATTTCGACACCCTTCGGTGATGGACACGACCGTGAATTGTCACGCCGTCCGGCACGCGGCTTCGGATCTCGCGGGCCGCAGGTCGGCGTGAAAGCGTCTGGACCGCAACGTCTCTGATGTTCATGCACGTGGAAAAGGCGGGTGAATAACACTTTTTCGCTCGCTGTACCAGGTGCTTGCATTCGTCACTCTGACCAATGACGGTGGCGGAACGCCGTCAGTCGGGCTGTCTGTCGGACGCCGCCCGCCCCTTGGATCCGTAACACGATCTCCCGCAAGGTTATTCGGACCACCCGATACAGGCAGTAACAGTCACTGATCTCCATTACTGTTCACCCGCAGCGGATTTCGACTGTCTCCCAGGCGGAATGCTGGCACCCGAACCAGCGAAGACGGTGTGCTGATGGAGTCCCAGACGTCCGATACTGGCTCCGAAAAGGCTTTTCGCCGCATCGATGCCGGCGCCGCCTGGGTTTTGCCCGTGGCCCAGCTCACAAAATGATCGTGATTTGGCTCACGAAATACGGGGGGTCGGTTGCGGCCGTCGATCCCGGGAAACCCCCGAATGACCTGCGCAGACGCGAGCCCATTCGCGTCGTGATCGTTCCGTGATCTACCCGCGATCACGCCGACATCAAGATGACTTTGCGTAACCAGGTTTGTACGGTCCCAAACAGCTTCTTACGGAGCAAATAACTCAAAACCACGAACCAGCGTGTGTGTGGGGCCACGGGAGGCGCATCAGCCTCCGCCGGCCACCGGGTCGATCCCGGTGAGGTCGTCTCCGATCTCCCCAGTCGCACCCGACCGAGACGGTGCGACCCGACAGATCCCGCCTGCTTGCAGGCAGCACTGCCGTGTCTTCGCACGGCGATATCGGCGCGCGCTAGGCGAAAGGAATGAAGTTGAAGAACATCCGCACAACGTTTGGGCTGGCCACCATCGCCGGGGCGCTCACTGTGGCACCGATGATCCTGGGGGCCGGCACCGCGAATGCGGACAGCGTCAACTGGGATGCCGTCGCAGCGTGCGAGTCGGGCGGCAACTGGGCGATCAACACCGGCAACGGCTACTACGGCGGCCTGCAGTTCACGCAGAGCACCTGGACCGCCAACGGTGGAACGGGCTCGCCGCACAACGCCAGCCGCGAGGAGCAGATCCGTGTGGCCGAGAACGTGCTGGACTCGCAGGGCATCGGCGCCTGGCCGGTGTGCGGTCGCCGCGGCTGACCACCCCAAACCTGCTTCCGAGGCGGTACCGGCATGATGCCGGTACCGCCTCGTTGTTCTCAGAGGCCTCTTACACCAGATAAGTAACGACTAAAACTTTCATCGCTTCCGTAACAGGTGATGTGCGTCACCCGACAGACCGGACAGCCGCAGCGTGAGACAGCGTCACCGTCACATGCGGGCCTTGGGTCACAACGGTCGGGGAAGGACCGCAGAGATGAACGTTCAGAAGATGATCAGCAAGGGCCTGATGGCCGCCGGGATCGCCGGAGCGCTCGCCGTCGTGCCGATGGCGATGGACGGCTCCACCGCGACCGCCCACGCCGACTCGGTGAACTGGGACGCCATCGCCCAGTGCGAATCGGGCGGCAACTGGTCCATCAACACCGGTAACGGCGCCTACGGCGGTCTGCAGTTCAAGCAGGCCACCTGGTCGGCCAACGGCGGCACCGGCAGCCCGGCGACCGCGTCGCGCGCCGAGCAGATCCGCGTCGCCGAGAACGTCCTGCAGACCCAGGGGCTCAAGGCCTGGCCCAAGTGCGGTGCCGCGGGCATGAGCGCCGCGCAGGTGTGGGGCAGCCCGACGCCGGCCGCGAACGTTCCGGGCGTCGTTCCGGCCACCGCCAAGGGATGCGCGAACCTGCCGACGTCGGCGTTCGGCGGCTTCGTCGACCTGCGCAAGATGTGCACCGCGATCTTCACCCCCCGCGCCGCGCGCTGAGCCCGCCTCAGCCGTCCGGCAGCACGAACGCCGACCTCGCCGCGATCGACGCGAGGTGACGGGTCACCACCCGTTCCGGGATCAGCGCGCTGGCCCGGCTGGCCGCACCGCTGAGCGCGGCCGGGCGCAGATTGACGATCCGGCCGATCGTCGCCGACTCCAGCACCAGGGTGCGCACCCGCCGTCGGCGAAAGGCGGCGAAGCGGGTGAAGGCAGTCGCGGCATCAGGTGCCAGCGCGACGCACCGCGCCAGGATCGCGGCGTCCTCGATCCCCTGACAGCCGCCCTGCCCCAGATGCGGGCGCATCGGATGGGCGGCATCGCCCACGATCACCGCCGGCCCGCGCGACCAGTGCTCGGGCTGGGCCCGGTCGTAGAGATCATTGCGGATCAGGTTCTCCGGTGCCGTCGCGGCGATCAGCTTCGGAATCGGGTCCGCCCAGTCCGCGAGCTTTGCGGTGAGGTAGCGGTGCTCTCCACCGGGTGAGCGGCCGCCCTCCGGCGCCCGCTCGGTCGCGAACCAGTAGGTGTGGTCGGGTCCCAGCGGCACGTGGCCCACCTCCACCCCGGCACCGAACGTCTCGCCGGCCAACTCGGGATCGAGCCGGTGCTCGGCCACCCCCCGCCACGCCGTGTAGCCGACGTAGCGGCTCCGCAGCGGCCCGTTGAGGACGGACGCGATGAGGGAGTTGACGCCGTCGGCCCCGATCACCGCGTCGGCCTCACGCACCTCCCCGCCGGAGAGGGCGACCCGCACCGACGACGGACCGACGGTCACCGCCGCCGCCGTCGACCCGGTCTGCACGGCCCCCGGCGGGAGCGCGCCGCGCAGGATGTCGGTCAACACCGAGCGGCGCACCACCACCAGCGGTTCGCCCAACGCCGTCACGATGCGCTGCGGCGACGGCCGCCGCAGCCACCTGCCGTCGCGCCAGCGGATCGCGCCTGCGGTCACCCCGCCGCCCGCCTCCCGCACCGCGTCGCCCAGGCCGATCTCGTCCAGAGCGGCCAGCGCGTTCGGCCAGATGCTGATCCCCATGCCCGAGCTCAGGTCGGTGCGCTGCTCCAGAACGGTCACCTCGTGGCCGCCAGCGCGTAGCGCCACGGCGGCCGCCAGACCCGCGATGCCGGCGCCGACGACGATGATCTGCGCTGGCATGGGCTGACCATAACGGTTGGCTGTGTTACGAAGTGGGCATGGCCCCCGACCCGTCACCCGACACGCCCTTCGCCGATCTCGACAGCTTCCTGGCGCTGCCGCGGGGGTCGGGGCTGGCCGTCGCGCCCGACGGGTCGCGGGTGGTCACCACCGTGAGCGAACTCGACGACAAGCGCGCCGAATTCGTCAGCGCGATCTGGGAACTCGACCCTGCCGGCGAGGCGCCGGCACGCCGGATCACCTACGGCGCCAAGGGGGAATCGTCACCGGCGTTCACCGCGGACGGCGATCTGCTGTTCCGCGCGGCCCGGCCCGGCACTGACGACGACCCGCCGCCGTCGCTGTGGCTGCTGCCCGGCGCCGGGGGAGAAGCCGTCGAGGTCGCCGCGTTCCCCGGCGGCGTCGTCGGGGTCGTGCCGGCGCGGGCCGGCGCGCTTACCGTGGTCGCGTCGTCACTGCTGCCGTCGGCCGCCGGGATGGACGAGGACCGGCGGCTGCGGGAGATCCGCAAGCAGGGGAAGATCTCCGCCGTGCTGCACACGGGATACCCGGTGCGTCACTGGGACCACGACCTCGGTCCCGCCCAGCCGCACCTGTTCACCGTCGACGGGCCCCGCGATCTCACCCCGGATCCCGGTGGGGCGCTGCGCGACGCCCACCTCGACGTCAGCGCCGACGGAACGTTCGTGGTGACGACGTGGCAGGTGCCGGCGCCGGGGGCCGCCGTGCGCTCCACCCTGGTCCGGGTCGACGTCGCGACAGGACAGCGCACGACGATCGTCGACGATCCCGGCGCCGATCTCGGCTCCCCGGCGATCTCGCCGGACGGCGCAGCGGTGGCCTTCACCCGTGAGACGTTCTCCACCCCGACGCATGCCCCGCGAATCACCCTGTGGCTGGCGCGGTTCGGCGAATCACCGATCGAACTGACCGATGACTGGGACCGCTGGCCTACCTCGGTGACGTGGACGCCCGATGGCGCGTCGCTGATCGTGACGGCCGACCAGGCCGGTCGCGGTCCGATCTTCCTCGTCGACCCGGCGTCGTCTCACGTGCGCACCCTCGTCGACGACGACTTCACCTACTCCGACGCGCATCCCGGTGCCGACGGAACCCTGTTCGCGCTGCGTAGCTCCTACCGCACTCCGGCGCACCCGGTGCGGATCGACGCCGACGGCGCGGTGACGGTGCTGCCCTGCGTGCCGCTGCCCGAGCTGCCCGGAACGCTGACCGAACTGACCGCCGTCGCCGACGACGGGGTGCCGGTGCGATCCTGGCTGGCGCTGCCCCACGGGGACGACCGCGCGCCCCTGCTGCTGTGGATCCACGGTGGCCCGCTGGCGAGCTGGAACGCCTGGCACTGGCGCTGGAATCCGTGGCTGATGGTCGCGCACGGGTACGCGGTGCTGTTGCCCGACCCGGCGCTGTCCACCGGCTACGGTCAGGAGTTCATCCAACGTGGCTGGGGCGCCTGGGGATTCGCGCCGTACACCGATCTGATGGCGGCGACCGACGCGGCGTGTGCACACCCGCGGATCGACGAGACCCGCACCGCGGCGATGGGCGGCTCGTTCGGCGGCTACATGGCCAACTGGATTGCCGGGCACACCGACCGCTTCGCCGCGATCGTCACCCACGCCAGTCTGTGGGCGCTCGACCAGTTCGGATCCACCACCGACGGCGGCTACTGGTGGGCCAGGGAGATGACACCGGAGATGACGGCCGCGAACTCGCCGCACCGCTTCGTCGCCGAGATCGCCACCCCGATGCTGGTGATCCACGGCGACAAGGACTATCGCGTGCCGATCGGCGAGGCGCTGCGGCTGTGGTACGAACTGCTCAGCGCCTCGGCGCTGCCCGCCGCCGCAGACGGCAGCACCGAGCACCGTTTCCTCTACTTCCCGACGGAGAACCACTGGGTGCTCAGCCCGTCGCACGCCAAGATCTGGTACCAGGTGGTGACCGCATTCCTGGCCCGTCATGTGCTCGGCCAGGACACGGACCTGCCGGAGACGCTCGGGTAGCGTCGGATTTCATGAGCGCATCGGATCGCGAGTACGACATCGTCCTGTACGGCGCTACCGGGTTCGTCGGCGCGCTGACCGCCCGGTACCTCGCCACCGCGGCCGGGGACGCGCGCATCGCCCTGGCCGGCCGGTCGGCGGAGCGCCTGCTCGCGGTGCGGGAGACGCTTCCGCCCGCCGCGCAGTCGTGGGCGCTGATCACCGCGGACGCGTCCGAGCCCTCGTCGCTGGCGGCCATGGCGGCCAGCACCCGCGTCGTCATCACCACCGTCGGGCCGTACCTGCGGTACGGGCTTCCGCTGGTCGCGGCCTGCGCCGCCGCCGGCACCGACTACGCCGACCTGACCGGTGAGCCGCTGTTTGTCCGCAAGGCGATCGACCTGCACCACAAGCAGGCCGTCGACACCGGGGCCCGCATCGTGCACGCCTGCGGATTCGACTCCATCCCGTCGGACATGACGGTGTTCGCGCTGTACCGGCAGGCCGAACGGGACGGCGCCGGCGCGCTGGGCGACACCAACTACGTCGTGCGGAGCTTCGCCGGCGGGATGTCGGGCGGCACCATCGCCTCGATGACCGAGCTGGCGAGGGAGGCGGCCACCGATCCCGAGGCGCGCCGGCTGCTCAACGATCCCTACACGCTGTCCCCGGACCGGGGCGCCGAGCCCGAACTCGGCGGCCAGTCCGACGCCCGGTGGCGCCGCGGGCGCGAGATCGCCCCGGAACTCGACGGCTACTGGGTGGGCGCGTTCGCGATGGCGATCCCGAACTCGCGCATCGTCCGGCGCAGCAACGCGCTGCTGGACTACGCCTACGGCCGGCGGTTCTGCTACGCCGAGCAGATGAGCCTGGGCAAGTCGGTGCTCGCGCCGGTGGCCGCGGCGATGGCCACCGGCGGCAACGTGGCGGCCGTCGAGCTCGGCGGCCGGTTCCTCAACCGGGTGCCCCGCGGGGCCCTCGAGCGGATCCTGCCCAAGCCGGGCACCGGTCCGAGCGAGCAGACCCGCGAAAACGGCCACTACACCGTGGAGACCTACACCACGACGACGACCGGGGCGCGCTATGTCGCCCGGATGTCGCAGAAGGGCGACCCCGGCTACAAGGCCACCTCGGTCCTGCTGGGGGAGAGCGGCCTGGCTCTGGCCCTCGACCGCGACGCGCTGCCCGACCTGCACGGCGTGCTGACACCCGCGGCCGCGATGGGCGATGCGCTGCTGGCCCGCTTCCCGGCCGCCGGGGTCTCGCTGGACGTCACCAAACTGGCCTGACCGAACGCGGGTCGAACCGCCCGGGCCGGGTCTACTGTGACGCTCATGAGCAGCCTCGATGACCTGTACAGCCAGATCCCGGTCCAGCAGATCGCCGGCAGACTGGGTGTCGACGAGAGCGAGGTCGACAGCGCCGTCAAGACGCTGGTTCCGGTCCTCGTCGGCGGCCTGCGGCACAACGCCGAAGATCCCGGCGCCGCCGACAGCATCGCCTCGGCGGCCAGTTCGCATGCCAGCAGCGGCCTGCTCGACGGGGGAGTCAGCGTCGATCAGGTCGACGAAGCCGACGGGTCCCGCGCGGTCGCGAAGATCTTCGGCGGCAACGACACCGGACAGGTGGCCTCCGCGCTGTCCGGCGGCGGAGCAGGCAACAGCGACCTGATCCAGAAACTGCTGCCGATCCTGGCGCCGATCGTGCTCGCCTACATCGGCAAGAGGCTCACCGGTGGTCAGGCCCAGCAGGTCCCCGGGCAGACCGGCAGCGGCGGCATCGGCGACGTCCTGGGCAGCATCCTCGGTGGGGGCACCGCACCCGGCGGCAACAACCCGCTCGGCAGCATCCTGGGCTCCGTGTTGGGCGGCGACAAGGCCGGCGGGCTGGGTGACATCCTCGGCGGGCTTCTGGGCGGGAAGAAGTAGCTCGCAGCGTCTTCCTAGAATGGCTCGGTGACCTCCCAGCCGCTCGCCCCCACCGGACCCTCCGGGCTCGACGCCCTGCCCAAGTCGTGGGACCCCGGGGCGGTCGAGAGTGATCTCTACGTAGGCTGGGTGAAGGCCGGCTATTTCACCGCCGACCCGGCCAGCGGGAAGCCCCCCTACTCGATCGTGCTGCCCCCGCCGAACGTCACCGGCAGCCTGCACATGGGTCACGCGCTGGACCACACGCTGATGGACGCGCTGACCCGCCGCAAGCGGATGCAGGGCTACGAGGTGCTGTGGCTGCCCGGCATGGACCACGCGGGCATCGCCACCCAGACGGTGGTGGAGAAGCAGCTCGCCGTCGACGGCAAGACCAAAGAGGACTTCGGTCGCGAGCTGTTCGTCGAGAAGGTGTGGGACTGGAAGCGCGAATCCGGCGGCACCATCGGCGGCCAGATGCGCCGCCTCGGTGACGGCGTCGACTGGAGCCGCGACCGGTTCACCATGGACGAGGGGCTCTCGCGTGCGGTGCGCACCATCTTCAAGCGGCTGTTCGATGCCGGGCTGATCTATCAGGCCGAGCGATTGGTGAACTGGTCCCCGGTGCTCGAGACGGCGATCTCCGACCTGGAGGTCAAGTACGAAGACATCGAAGGCGAACTGGTCTCGTTCCGGTACGGGTCGATGTCCGACGACGAGCCGCACCTGGTGGTGGCCACCACGCGTCTGGAGACGATGCTGGGCGACACCGCGATCGCCGTGCACCCCGACGACGACCGCTACCGCGACCTCGTCGGTACGACACTGCCCCACCCGTTCCTGGACCGTCAGATCATCGTGGTCGCCGACCACCACGTCGACCCCGAATTCGGCACGGGCGCAGTCAAAGTCACCCCGGCACACGACCCGAACGACTTCGAGATCGGCCTGCGGCACCAGCTGCCGATGCCGTCGATGCTCGACACCAAGGGCCGGATCGCCGACACGGGAACGCGGTTCGACGGCATGGACCGTTTCGAGGCCCGCGTCGCGGTGCGCGAGGCGCTGGCCGAGCAGGGCCGCATCGTCGCCGAGAAGCGTCCCTATCTGCACAGCGTCGGCCACTCCGAGCGCAGCGGCGAACCGATCGAGCCGCGGCTGAGCCTGCAGTGGTGGGTGAAGGTCGAGTCGCTGGCCAAGGCCGCCGGTGACGCGGTCCGCAACGGCGACACCGTCATCCATCCGGCCAGCCTGGAGCCGCGGTGGTTCGCCTGGGTCGACAACATGCACGACTGGTGCATCTCCCGGCAGCTGTGGTGGGGCCACCGCATCCCGATCTGGCACGGCCCCGACGGTCAGACCGTGTGCGTCGGGCCCGACGAGACGCCGCCGGAGGGCTGGGAACAGGACAGCGACGTCCTCGACACGTGGTTCAGCTCGGCGCTGTGGCCGTTCTCCACGATGGGCTGGCCCGACCACACCCCCGAGCTGGAGAAGTTCTATCCGACCACCGTGCTGGTGACCGGCTACGACATCCTGTTCTTCTGGGTGGCCCGGATGATGATGTTCGGCACCTTCGTCGCCGACGATGCCGCGATCACCGGCAACGGAGCCCGTGGGCCGCAGGTCCCGTTCCGGAATGTGTTCCTGCACGGCCTGATCCGCGACGAGTTCGGCCGCAAGATGAGCAAGTCGCGGGGCAACGGCATCGATCCGCTGGACTGGGTGGAGACGTTCGGCGCCGACGCGCTGCGCTTCACCCTCGCCCGGGGCGCCAGCCCGGGCGGCGACCTGGCGATCGGCGAGGACCACGCCCGCGCCTCGCGCAACTTCGCCACCAAACTGTTCAACGCCACCCGGTTCGCATTGCTCAACGGCGCCAGCCCGGCGCCGCTGCCGCCGCCGCAGGCGCTGACCGACGCCGACAGGTGGATCCTCGGCCGCCTCGAAGAGGTTCGCGCCGAAGTGGATTCGGCACTGGACGGCTACGAGTTCAACCGGGCCTGCGAGGCGCTCTACCACTTCGCCTGGGACGAGTTCTGTGACTGGTACGTCGAACTCGCCAAAGTGCAACTCGGCGAGGGTGTTTCCCACACAACCGCGGTGCTCGCCGCGGTGCTCGACACGCTGCTCAAGCTGCTGCACCCGGTGATGCCGTTCGTCACCGAGGTGCTCTGGAAGACGCTCACCGGTGGGGAGTCGCTGGTGATCGCCGAATGGCCCACCGCCAGTGGGATTCCCGTCGACGCCGCCGCGGCGCAGCGGATCGCCGACATGCAGAAGCTGATCACCGAGGTGCGCCGGTTCCGCAGCGACCAGGGGCTGGCCGACCGGCAGAAGGTGCCGGCGCGGCTGTCGGGCATCGACGCCGCGAACCTGGACGCCCACGTGCCCGCGGTGACCGCGCTGGCCTGGCTCACCCCGCCGGCCGAGGGCTTCGCGGCCTCGGCGTCGGTGGAGGTCCGGCTCTCCGGCGGCACCGTGCTGGTGGAGGTCGACACGTCGGGCACCGTCGACGTCGAGGCCGAGCGGCGCCGGCTGGAGAAGGATCTGGCCGCCGCGCAGAAGGAGTTGTCGGGCACCTCGGCCAAGCTGGGCAACGACGCCTTCCTGGCCAAGGCCCCCGCCGAGGTCGTCGACAAGATCCGGGCGCGGCGCGATCTCGCCGCAGAGGAAGTGGAGCGGATCACGGCACGGCTGGCTGCCCTGACGTGAGTTCCCCCGAACCGGCACCCGACGAGATCGCAGCGCTTCTGCAGGTCGAGCACCTGCTCGACCAGCGCTGGCCGGAGACCAAGATCGAGCCCAGCACGGCCCGCATCGCGGCGCTGCTGGAACTGCTGGGCTCCCCGCAGCGGGGCTACCCGTCGATCCACATCGCCGGCACCAACGGCAAGACCTCGGTGGCGCGCATGGTCGATGCGCTGCTGACCGCGCTGCACCGCCGCACCGGCCGCACCACCAGCCCGCACCTGCAGTCCGCGGTCGAACGCATCTCGATCGACGGCAGACCGATCAGCCCGGCCACCTATGTGGACACCTACCGGGAGGTCGAGCCCTTCGTCGAGCTCGTCGACCGGAAGTCGGAGGCCGCCGGAGGCCCGCGCTGCAGCAAGTTCGAGGTGGTGACCGCGATGGCGTTCGCCGCGTTCGCCGACGCACCGATCGACGTCGCCGTCGTCGAGGTCGGCCTCGGCGGACGGTGGGACGCCACGAACGTGGTCAACGCACCCGTCGCCGTGATCACCCCGATCGGCATGGACCACACCGACTACCTCGGCGACACGATCGCCGAGATCGCCGGCGAGAAGGCCGGGATCATCACCCGGCAGGCCGACGACCTGGTGCCCACCGACACCGTCGCGGTGATCGCCCGCCAGGCTCCCGAGGCCATGGAGGTGCTGCTCGCGGCCGCGGTGCGCGCCGACGCCGCGGTCGCCCGCGAGGACGCCGAGTTCACGGTGCTGGGCCGCCAGGTCGCGATCGGCGGGCAGATGCTCGAGCTGCAGGGCCTCGGCGGGGTGTATTCCGACATCTTCCTTCCGCTGCACGGCGAGCACCAGGCCCACAACGCCGTGCTGGCGCTGGCCGCCGTCGAGGCGTTCTTCGGCGCCGGGGCGCAGCGCCAACTCGACGTCGACGCCGTGCGGGCCGGCTTCGCGGCGGTGACCTCGCCCGGCCGGCTGGAGCGGATGCGCAACGCGCCGACGGTGTTCATCGACGCCGCGCACAACCCGGCCGGCGCTGCGGCGCTGGCGTCGGCGTTGACCGACGAGTTCGACTTCCGGTTCCTGGTCGGCGTCGTCTCGGTGATGGCGGACAAGGACACCGACGGCATCCTGGCCGCGCTGGAGCCGGTGTTCGATCAGATCGTGGTGACCACCAACGGTTCCCCTCGGGCGCTGGAGGTCGAGGCGCTGACGGTCAAGGCCGAGGAGATCTTCGGTCCCGAGCGCGTCGTCGCCGCGGCCACGCTGCCCGACGCGATCGAGACGGCCACCGCGCTGGTGGAGGAGTCGGGCGGTGACGTCGACGGCGCCGGCGGCATGAGCGGTGCCGGCATCGTCATCACCGGTTCGGTCGTCACCGCCGGGGTCGCGCGCACCCTGTTCGGCAAGGACCCGGCATGAGCACGCCTGCCGCACCGCCCGATCCGTGGAAGAGCTTCCGCGGCGTCATGGCCGGCACGCTGATCCTCGAAGCCATCGTCGTGCTGCTCGCGCTCCCGGTCATCGGCGCGGTCGGCGGAGGCCTGACGGCGGCGTCCACGGCGTATGTGGTCGGGGTGGCGGTGGTGCTGATCCTGATGGCGGGCGTGCAGCGCCGACCCTGGGCGATCTGGGCGAACGTGGGCGTGCAGCTGCTGCTGGTCGCCGGCTGGCTCATCTACCCGGGAGTCGGGTTCATCGGTCTGCTGTTCCTCGTCGTGTGGCTGCTGATCGCGTACCTGCGTGCCGAGGTGCTCCGCCGGCAGAAGCGCGGCCTTCTCCCGGGTCAGCAGCCCGATCCCGAGTAGTCGCCCGACTGTGCCAAGAGGTCGGGCTCCTCAACGCGGCTCGTCCCTCGCCGCTTGATCGTCGCCCGACTGTGCCAAGAGGTCGGGCTCCTCAACGCGGCTCGTCCCTCGCCGCTTGATCGTCGCCCGACTGTAGGCTGTCGGCCGTGTCTGAGCGAACCCTCGTCCTCATCAAGCCCGACGGCGTGCAGCGCCGCCTCGTCGGGGAGATCATCAGCCGGATCGAAGCCAAGGGGCTGACCGTCGCCGCGCTGGAACTGAAGAACGTCGACGACGAGCTGGCGCGCGCCCACTACGCCGAGCACGACGGCAAACCGTTCTTCGGGTCACTGCTGGAATTCATCACCTCCGGGCCCGTGGTCGCGGCCATCCTCGAGGGCCCGCGGGCGGTGGCGGCGTTCCGTCAGCTGGCCGGTGGCACCGATCCCGTGGAGAAGGCCGTCCCCGGCACGATCCGCGGTGACCTCGGCCTGGAGACGCAGTACAACCTGGTCCACGGATCCGACTCGGCCGAGTCGGCAGCCCGCGAGATCGAGCTCTGGTTCCCCGGCCGCTGAGCGGCGCGCCGACCCGCTGACGCCGCGTTTCGGGTCCACCCGCAGTGATGTGGGATACTGGGGCCGGGTGACCGGCCTGACAACCCGGGTTGGTCATCCGGATGAAGACTTCGACGACTGCGACCATCGTTACCCACGGTGTGGCGCCGACCGTCCAGCCATCATTCAGACCGGCACCGAGACCGATCCTCCGGGATCACTCGGAGCGAGACCAACAACAGTTCGGGAGTGACTGGCCCGGGCGCAATAGTCAAAAGCCCTCGCGTGGCCGCGTCAGCAACGACGCGCCCGGGGGCTTGAGGAGAATACGTGGCCGACAATGAGAATCTGCACGATCCCGCCCACGCTCTCCCGGAAGAGCCCCAGCAGACCGCTGGCTCGACCGGTGAGGCGGCGGCCCCACCGCCCGAACGGCTGAGGGTTCACTCCCTGGCCCGGGTGCTCGGCACCACCAGCAGGCGCATCATCGACGCGCTGGTCGAACTCGACGGCCGCACCCGCAGCGCGCACTCCACCATCGGCCGCGAAGAGGCCGACCGGGTGCGCGAGGCGCTCGCCGAACCGGCGCCCGAGGCCCCCGCGGCCCCCGCCCCCGAACCCGAGATCGCTGTCCCCGCGGCCGACGTCACCGACGTCGCCGAGGCCCCTGAGCCCGAGGCCGCGCCGGAAGAAGAGCCCGAGTCGCGGCTGATCCTGGAGACTCCCGCCCCTGCAGAGGCCGAGCCCGCCGACTATCTGCCGCTGTTCGTCGCGCCGCAGCCGGTGCGTCTCGTGCCGGACACCGACGCCGGCGACGAGAGCGACGACGACGACACCGACGACGACGAGGACGACACCGAGACGGACTCCGACGAGGAGCAGTCCGAACGTCCGTCGGCCAAGCGCCGTCGTCGCGGCCGTCGCGGCCGCGGCCGCGGGCGGGGCGAGCAGAACGGCGACGACGCCAACGCCGACGACGAGGACCAGTCCGCCGACGCGGGCGAGACCTCCGAGAACGGTGAGGAGTCCGACGAGGACAACGCCGAGGACGACGGCAACGGCGGGGAGGGCGGCAACCGCCGCCGGCGCCGGCGGCGGCGCCGCAAGTCCGGCTCGGGCGACGACGGCGACGCCTCGCCCGACGATCCGCCCAACACCGTCGTGCACGAACGCGAGCCCCGGCAGTCGGGCAAGGGCAACAAGAGCTCCAGCGACTCCGAGATCCAGGGCATCAGCGGCTCGACCCGGCTCGAGGCCAAGCGCCAGCGCCGTAGGGACGGTCGCGACGCCGGCCGTCGCCGCCCGCCGATCCTCAGCGAGGCCGAGTTCCTCGCCCGGCGCGAGGCCGTCGAACGCACCATGGTGGTCCGCGACAAGGTCCGCACCGAGCCCCCGCACGAAGGCGCCCGCTACACGCAGATCGCGGTGCTCGAGGACGGTGTGGTCGTCGAACACTTCGTGACGTCGGCAGCGTCGGCGTCGCTGGTGGGCAACATCTATCTCGGCATCGTGCAGAACGTGCTGCCCTCGATGGAGGCGGCGTTCGTCGACATCGGCCGCGGCCGCAACGGTGTGCTCTACGCCGGTGAGGTGAACTGGGAGGCCGCCGGCCTCGGCGGCGCCCAGCGCAAGATCGAGCAGGCCCTCAAGCCCGGCGACTACGTCGTCGTGCAGGTCAGCAAGGACCCGGTCGGACACAAGGGCGCCCGCCTCACCACGCAGGTGTCGCTGGCGGGCCGCTACCTGGTGTACGTGCCCGGCGCGTCGTCGACGGGCATCAGCCGCAAGCTGCCCGACACCGAGCGGCAGCGCCTGAAGGAGATCCTGCGCGAGGTCGTTCCCTCCGATGCGGGCGTGATCATCCGGACCGCGTCCGAGGGCGTCAAGGAAGACGACATCCGCAGCGACGTCGAGCGCCTGCAGGGTCGGTGGAACGAGATCGAGGCCAAGGCCGCCGAGATCACCGCGAAGAAGGCCGGCGCCGCGGTGGCCCTCTACGAAGAGCCCGATGTGCTGGTCAAGGTGATCCGCGACCTGTTCAACGAGGACTTCTCCGGCCTCATCGTGTCGGGCGACGACGCGTGGAACACCATCAACGACTACGTGACCGCGGTGGCGCCCGAACTGCTGCCGCGGATGACGAAATACGAGCCCGCCGGCTCCGACGGGCCCGACGTGTTCGCCGTGCACCGCATCGACGAACAACTGGCCAAGGCGCTGGACCGCAAGGTGTGGCTGCCGTCGGGCGGCACCCTGGTGATCGACCGCACCGAGGCCATGACCGTCGTCGACGTCAACACCGGCAAGTTCACCGGCTCGGGCGGCAACCTCGAACAGACGGTCACCCGCAACAACCTCGAGGCAGCCGAGGAGATCGTGCGCCAACTGCGGCTGCGCGACATCGGCGGCATCGTGGTGATCGACTTCATCGACATGGTGCTGGAGTCCAACCGTGACCTGGTGCTGCGCCGGCTCACCGAGGCGCTGGCCCGGGACCGCACCCGCCACCAGGTCTCCGAGGTGACGTCGCTGGGTCTGGTGCAGCTGACCCGCAAGAAGTTGGGCACCGGCCTCATCGAGGCGTTCTCGACGTCGTGCACGCACTGCGGGGGCCGCGGCATCGTCCTGCACGGTGACCCGGTGGACTCCGCATCCGGCAACGGGCGCAAGTCCGAGCCGGGCAGCAATGGCGGCGGCGGTGGTGGCGGCGGTGGCCGCCGCGGCAAGCGCGGCAAGCGCGGCGGCGCCCGCGAGCAGGAGGTGCAGGTGGCCAAGGTGCCGGCGCACCTGCCCGGCGAGCACCCGATGTTCAAGGCGATGGCCGCGGCCAACGGCAAGCACGAGGACGACGGCGACGAGCACGACGAGGAGTCGACCGACGTCGTCGACGAGACCGTCGAGCTGGAGCCGGGCACCGTGCGCCGGGGAATCACCGACGACGACGACGACACCGACGACGAGTTCGAGGACGACGAGGACTCGGACGACGACGACTCGGACGACGACGACTCGGACGACGATGAGGACTCCGAGGAGATCGATCTCGACTCGGACGACGAGGACGACGACATCGACGACGACATCGAGGTCATCGACGACTCCG
Organism: Mycolicibacterium chlorophenolicum; assembly: GCF_001044235.1. Lineage (GTDB taxonomy): Bacteria > Actinomycetota > Actinomycetes > Mycobacteriales > Mycobacteriaceae > Mycobacterium > Mycobacterium chlorophenolicum. Next base: position 46,392 of record NZ_JYNL01000001.1, read on the forward strand.
ATGACTCGGACGACGACGATTCGGACGAGGACGACGATGACGAGGATGAGGACGACGACGAGGACGAGGACGACTCGGACGAGGACGACGAGCCTGCGCCTGTCGTCGCCGCTCCGGTCCGCCAGCGCCGGCGGGCCGCGGCACGACCTGCCGGTCCACCCAGCCAGGACTGAGCGGTTTGACCCTCTCCCCGCTGGTCACGTACCCTTGACCAGTTGTCTCCAGGGCCTGCCCACGGCGGGCCCGGGGCAGGGACTGCAGATCCCGCACCCAGACCCGCACGCACACCCTCGGGTGATGCGCGCCCGCACGCGAAGTAGAGGATGACCAACGATGGCAGCGCAAACAGCCACGTACGCGATCGTCAAGACCGGTGGCAAGCAGTACAAGGTCGCCGCCGGTGACATCGTCAAGGTGGAGAAGCTCGACGTCGAGCCCGGCGGCACCGTGTCGCTGCCCGTCGCACTGGTCGTGGACGGCGCCAACGTGACCACCGACGCCAAGGCGTTGGAGAAGGTCGCGGTCACCGGCGAGGTGCTCGAGCACACCAAGGGCCCGAAGATCCGCATCCACAAGTTCAAGAACAAGACCGGCTATCACAAGCGCCAGGGGCACCGTCAGCAGCTGACGGTCCTCAAGGTCACCGGCATCAAGTAGGGACGGGAGCGACAGACATGGCACACAAGAAGGGCGCTTCCAGCTCACGCAACGGGCGCGACTCCGCCGCCCAGCGGCTCGGCGTGAAGCGGTTCGGCGGTCAGGTCGTCAAGGCCGGCGAGATCCTGGTGCGGCAGCGCGGCACCCACTTCCATCCCGGTGTGAACGTCGGCCGCGGTGGCGACGACACGCTGTTCGCGACCGCCCCCGGCGCTGTCGAATTCGGCACCAAGCGTGGCCGCAAGTTCGTCAACGTCGTGCGCGTCGTCCGCACCGACGCCTGACTTCTTTCTCCATCGTCGAGATCGACGTTGCGGTGCCGTGCACACGCACGATCGCGCCCACACGTCGGTTTCGGCTGAGAGAGGAGGACTCCGATGACCCGGTTCATCGACCGCGTCGTCATCCACGCGCGAGCGGGTAACGGCGGCAACGGCTGCGCCTCGGTGCACCGCGAGAAGTTCAAGCCTCTCGGCGGTCCCGACGGCGGAAACGGCGGCCGCGGCGGCAGCATCGTCTTCGTCGTCGACCCTCAGGTGCACACGCTCCTCGACTTCCACTTCCACCCGCACGTGGTCGCGCCCTCGGGCAAGCAGGGTGCCGGCAGCAATCGGGACGGCGCCGCGGGCGTCGATCTCGAGGTCAAAGTTCCCGACGGCACCGTCGTGCTCGACGAACAGGGCCGTCTGCTGGCCGATCTGGTCGGCGCGGGCACCCGCTTCGAAGCCGCCGCCGGCGGGCGCGGCGGGCTGGGCAACGCCGCGCTGGCCTCACGCGCGCGCAAGGCCCCGGGGTTCGCGCTGCTCGGCGAGAAGGGCGAGGTCCGCGATCTCACCCTTGAACTGAAAACGGTCGCCGACGTGGGCCTGGTCGGCTTCCCGTCGGCGGGCAAGTCGTCGTTGGTGTCGGCGATCTCGGCGGCCAAGCCGAAGATCGCGGACTACCCGTTCACGACGCTGGCACCCAACCTCGGCGTGGTCTCGGCCGGCGATCACACGTTCACCGTCGCCGACGTGCCCGGTCTGATTCCCGGCGCCTCGGAGGGCCGTGGCCTGGGTCTGGACTTCCTGCGCCACATCGAGCGCTGCGCGGTGCTGGTGCACGTAGTCGACTGCGCCACCCTGGAACCGGGGCGCGACCCGGTCTCCGACATCGAGGCGCTGGAGGCCGAGATCGCGGCCTACACCCCGACCCTGCAGGGCGACACCACGCTCGGTGACCTCGCGGAGCGTCCGCGCGCGGTGGTGCTCAACAAGATCGACGTGCCCGACGCCCGGGAACTGGCGGAATTCGTCCGCGAGGAGATCGATCGCCGGTTCGGCTGGCCCGTGTTCGAGGTCTCCACCGTCACCCGAGAAGGACTGCGGCCGTTGACGTTCGCGCTCTGGGACATGGTGGCGGCCTACCGTGCCGCGCAACCCGAGGTGGTGCCGCGCCGGCCGGTGATCCGACCCGTGCCCGTCGACGAGACGGCGTTCTCCGTGGAACCCGACGGCGAGGGCGGCTTCGTCGTGCGCGGTACCCGCCCGCAGCGCTGGGTCGCGCAGACGAACTTCGACAACGACGAAGCGGTCGGATATCTCGGTGACCGATTGGCCCGGCTCGGCGTCGAGGACGAACTGCTCAAGCTCGGCGCGAAGCCCGGGTGCGCGGTGACGATCGGCGACATGACATTCGATTGGGAGCCGCAGACTCCGGCCGGGGTCGACGTGCATCTGTCCGGGCGGGGCACCGACATCCGACTCGAGCAGAACGAGCGGGTGTCGGCCGACGAGCGCAAGGCGGCACGGAAGGCGCGCCGGGAAAGTCACGACGAATGAGCCGGCACCGGGACGCGATCCGTACCGCGCGCTCCGTGGTCGTCAAGATCGGTACCACCGCACTGACCACTCCGACAGGCGAATTCGACCGCAGCCGTCTGGAGCACCTCGCCGACGCGATCGAAGCGCGGATGAAGTCGGGCTCGGACGTGGTGATCGTGTCATCCGGAGCGATCGCCGCGGGAATCGAACCGCTGCGGCTGACCCGCCGGCCCACCGATCTGGCGACCAAGCAGGCCGCCGCCAGCGTGGGGCAGGTGGCGCTGGTGAACTCGTGGAGTGCGGCGTTCGGACGCTATGAGCGCACCGTCGGGCAGGTGCTGCTGACCGCGCACGACATCTCGATGCGCGTGCAACACACCAACGCCCAGCGCACGCTCGACCGCCTGCGGGCGCTGCACGCGGTGGCGATCGTCAACGAGAACGACACGGTGGCCACCAACGAGATCCGGTTCGGCGACAACGACCGGCTCTCGGCGCTGGTGGCGCATCTCGTCGGCGCCGATGCGCTGATCCTGCTCTCCGACGTCGACGGTCTGTACGACAGCGATCCGCGAAAAGGCAACGCACGCTACATCTCCGAGGTCGCCGGGCCGGACGACCTGGAGGGGGTGACCGCGGGCCGGGGCAGCCACCTGGGCACCGGCGGGATGGTCTCCAAACTGTCCTCGGCGCTGCTGGCGGCCGACGCGGGGGTGCCGGTGCTGCTGGCCGCGGCCTCCGACGCGGCCGCGGCCCTCGACGGTGCGTCGGTGGGCACCGTGTTCGCACCGCGTGCCGAGCGGATGTCGGCACGCCGGTTCTGGGTGCGGTACGCCGCCGAAGCGGTCGGATCTCTGACCCTCGACGATGGCGCGGTGAAAGCCGTTGTCAAGCAACGTCGTTCACTGCTGCCCGCAGGCATCACGGCGGTGTCGGGCCGCTTCTACGGCGGCGACGTCGTCGAACTGCGGGCCCAGGATTCGACGATGGTCGCCCGCGGCGTGGTGGCCTACGACGCGGCGGAACTGGCCACGATGCTGGGCCGGTCGACGTCGGACCTGCCCGCCGAGATGCGCCGGCCCGCGGTGCACGCCGACGACCTCGTCGCCGTCTAGCGGTCTTTCCACCGCCGCACGCGCCGCTCGGCGGCGTCGATCGCGTCGTCGTCGGCGCGGCGGACGGGCACACCATGCGCCTGCGCGGTCGCGATCAGGGCGTCGCGCACGGCCGGGTCGGCCATCAACAGCGTGGCGAGCACGCCCGCCGACAGTGTGCGGTTGCGGATCATGCCCCGGTAGTTGACCTCCGCCGGGATGCGCACGTCCAGCAGACCCCCCACCGTGCCCCCGGCGGCCGCGACGAGCGCCGTCAGCACCGCGTCGGACGCCAGGTCGAGCAGCAGCCCTCGCCCGGGGAAGCGGGGCAGCGGCAGCTTCCCGATCTGGGCGTCGAGCGCGTCGGAGAGCAGGTAACCGACCAGGCTGTGGGTCTCGACGCTCTTGACGTCGTTCCAGTCCACCGCGTCGCCGTCGAACTCCACCGCGTCAGCGCTGATACCCAGGCTGCCGACGTGATTGAGCAGACGCAACAGATTGCTCAGCGGCGCGGGCGCGCGAGTGAGCCCGGCGACGGCGTCGCCGATGCCGGCGCTCCACCGGCCCGACACCGGCCCGGCCGGGAGCCGCAGCCTCGGCAGTACGGACGTCACCACGGCTACGCCGAACTCGCCAGCGCGGGCAGCTCGTCGGCGAGCAGCGCGAGCATCGGTGAGCACCCGTTGTCGATCGTGACCGTCGCCAGATCGTCCCCCCGGGTCCGGCCGCGGTTGACGATCGCGATCGGGACGCCCCGGGCGGCGGCGTGCCGCACGAAGCGGTAACCGGAGTACACCGTCAGCGACGAGCCGGCGACCAACAGTGCGTCGGCGTCGTCGACCATCGAATACGCCTCGTCCACGCGGCTTTTCGGCACGCTCTCCCCGAAATAGACGATGTCGGGTTTGAGCATCCCGCCACACGCCGGACAGTCGATGATCCGGAAGCTCGAGGTGTCGCCGACCACCGCGTCGGCGTCCGGGGCGACCGCGATGCTGTCCACGCCGCGCACTCGCTCCCGAAAGCCGGGGTTCGCCGCCTCGAGCAGTTCGTCGAGTGCTGCCCGGGACATGCCGTGCCCGCAGTCCAGGCAGACCACGTGTACGTATGTGCCGTGCAGGTTGATGACGGCCCGGCTGCCGGCCTTGGTGTGCAGCAGGTCGACGTTCTGGGTGATCAGTCCCGTCACGACGCCCGCGCGTTCCAGCGCGGCCAGGGCGCGGTGCCCCGCGTTGGGTCGGCGCTCGTCCATGTGCCGCCACCCGACGTGGTTACGGGCCCAGTAGCGCTGGCGGAACACCGGGTCGGACGTGAACTGTCTGATCGTCATCGGGTTGGCCGGCGGCGAGTCCGGTCCGCGGTAGTCCGGAATCCCGGAGTCCGTCGACATGCCGGCCCCGGTGAGGACGGCCACGCGCCGGCCCCGCAGGGCGGTGATCAACTCGGGGGATTCCACGCTGTCGAGGATAGGTGCCCGCGCGTCCGCGCTGCTCAGGGCAGGCAGTCAGCCGCCGCGATGATCTCGGCGCCCATGTTCTGCTCCATCATCTGCAGGGCGGCCTCACCCAGCGCCGGGTCGATGTGGGCGACGCCGTCTCGGGGGATGACCACCGGGAAGTGCCGGACGTAGGCGTCCAGGGCGGTGTAGAGGACGCACTGCTCGGTGACCTGCCCGGTCAGCACGAGACGGTCCGGTTTGAGCTGCGTGAGCAGATAGGCCAGCGGGGTCGCGTAGAAGGCGCTGTGGCGGACCTTCGTCATCAACCGCAGACCGTGCTGCGGCACGATCGGTTCGACCAGATCGGGCCGCTCCCCGTCCAGGGCGCTGCGCACGATGTCGCTGAACTCGGCGCTGAAGTCGCCGTAGTTGTCGTTGACGTAGACCAATTCGACGTCGTCACGATCGTGGGCCTCGGAGACCAGCCGGCTCAGCGGGTCGATGATCGGCTCGACGTGGGGGATCAGCGTTTCGGCGTCCGGGTGCCGGTACGTGTTCATCATGTCGATGACGAGAATGACCGTGTCGCTCATGGGGCCGTGCATACCCGGGAAAATCGCGGGGACACAATGAGGCATGGACTTTTACTCGGCGTATCAGCAGGGCTTCGTCCGTATCGCCGCGTGCACCCATCACACCGCGCTGGCCGACCCCGCCGCGAACGCCGAGACGGTGCTGCGCATCGCCCGTGACTGCGATGACGACAACATCGGTCTGGCGGTGTTCCCCGAACTGACCCTCTCGGGCTACTCGATCGAGGACATCGTCATGCAGGACGCGCTGCTCGAGGCCGTCGAGGACGCGGTCCTGCAGGTGGCGGCCGGTTCGGCGGCGCTGCTGCCGGTGCTCGTCGTCGGTGCACCGCTGCGGCACCGGCACCGCGTCTACAACACCGCCGTGGTGATCCACCGGGGCCGCGTGCTGGGCGTGGTGCCCAAGTCCTACCTGCCCACCTACCGCGAGTTCTACGAGAAGCGCCAGATCGCCGCCGGCGACGACGAGAACGGGGAGATCCGGATCGGCGACTCGGACGTGCCGTTCGGGCCGGATCTGCTGTTCGCCGCCGAGGACCTGCCGAACTTCGTGCTGCACGTGGAGATCTGCGAGGACATGTTCGTGCCCGTGCCGCCGAGTGCCGAAGCCGCGTTGGCCGGCGCCACGGTGCTGGCCAACCTGTCGGGCAGCCCCATCACGATCGGCCGCGCCGAAGACCGCGCGCTGCTGGCCCGCTCGGCGTCGGCGCGATGCCTGGCGGCCTACGTCTACGCCGCGGCGGGGGAGGGCGAGTCGACCACGGACCTGGCCTGGGACGGGCAGACCATGATCTGGGAGAACGGCATCTGCCTCGCGCAATCCGAACGGTTCCCGAAGGGCGAGCGGCGCTCGGTCGCCGACGTCGACCTGATGCTGCTGCGCAACGAGCGGACGCGGATGGGCACCTTCGACGACAACCGGCGTCATCACCTGATCGATGACGATGCGTTTCGCCGCATCGGATTCCGGCTGGATCCGCCCGGGGGCGACATCGGGCTGCTGCGCGAGGTGGAGCGGTTCCCGTTCGTGCCCAACGATCCGGCCCGGCTCGAGCAGGACTGCTACGAGGCCTACAACATCCAGGTCTCCGGGCTCGAGCAGCGGCTGCGCGCGCTCCACTATCCCAAGGTGGTGCTCGGCCTGTCGGGCGGTCTGGATTCCACGCACGCGCTGATCGTCGCGGCGCGTGCGATGGACCGCGAAGAGCGTCCGCGCAGCGACATCCTGGCCTACACGCTGCCCGGTTTCGCCACCGGCGAGCGGACGAAGAACAACGCGACCCGCCTGGCCGAGGCGCTCGGTGTCACGTTCGAGACCATCGACATCAGGGCCACCGCCGAGCTCATGCTCAAGGAGATGGACCATCCGTTCTCGCGCGGCGAGAAGGTCTACGACGTGACGTTCGAGAACGTGCAGGCCGGCCTGCGCACCGACTACCTGTTCCGGTTGGCCAACTTCCGGGGCGGCATCGTGCTGGGCACCGGGGATCTGTCGGAGCTCGCGCTGGGCTGGTCGACCTACGGGGTGGGCGACCAGATGTCGCACTACAACGTCAACGGCGGGGTGCCGAAGACGCTGATCCAGCATCTGATCCGCTGGGTGATCTCCTCGGAGCAGTTCGACCACACGGTCAATGAGGTGCTCGCCGACGTCCTCGACACCGAGATCAGTCCGGAGCTGGTGCCCGCCGGCGAAGACGAGGAGATCCAGAGCAGTCAGGACAAGGTGGGTCCGTATGTGCTGCAGGACTTCTCGCTGTTCCAGGTGCTGCGCTACGGGTTCCGGCCCTCGCGGGTGGCGTTCCTGGCCTGGCACGCGTGGAGCGATGCCGATCGTGGGGACTGGCCCCTCGGCATTCCCGAGGAGAAGCGACCGTCCTTCACGCTGAAGGAGATTCGGCACTGGCTACAGGTGTTCGCCCAGCGCTTCTACTCGTTCAGCCAGTTCAAGCGCTCCGCGCTGCCCAACGGGCCCAAGGTGTCCGCGGGCGGCTCACTGTCGCCGCGCGGCGACTGGCGCGCACCGTCGGACATGTCGGCACGCACCTGGCTCGACGAGATCGAACGCTGCGTGCCGGAGAGCTAGCGGCGCAGCCCTGTTCGCGGCAGGAAGCGTCCGACGCTTGCGGCGTACCCGCGGTAGTCGTCCCCGTGCACGGCCAGCAGGTAGGGCTCCTCGACGATGCGGACCTGGAGTTCGATCGTCGCGATCAGCAGGACGAGCCCGACGATCGCCGGCCAGTTGGGGGTGATCAGGACGACGCCGAAGCCGAAAAGGATCATCGCCGTGAAGATCGGGTTGCGCACCAGACCGAACACCCCGGTGCGCACCAGCGTCGTCCTCTCGCCGGGGTCCACGCCGATGCGCCACGAATCACCCATGGCCAGTTGGGCGTACACGGTCGCGGCGATGCCCGCCGCCGCGACGAGGACGCCGGTGAACACGACCTCGGGCCGGTCGGCCACGGCGAGCGGGGACACCACGCCGACCATCTGCAGAACCGGTGCCAGCACCGCGCAGGCGATGGCGAGGACGAAACCCACACCCGCCCACCACTCGAGGCTGCCCGGCCGCCCGCTCACCCCCCGGAACCCCGTGGAACCGGTGCGGCGCCGTTGCTCCACACTGCGCCAGCCGAATCCGACGACGAGAAACACCGTGAACAGCGCGAGGGAGACGGTCGGAGGTGTCATGCGCAGCACGGGTCCCCACGCAGCGCGTTGACGCCCTCACGGACCGCGATCGCCGCGATACCCAGTGCGGCAACAGAATCCGCCCAGTCCCAGCCGAGGGTGCTGTTGAGCACCAGCCCGACCAGCAGCACGGCGGACAGGTACGTGCACAGCAGGGTCTGCTTCGAATCCGCGACCGCCGAGCGCGAGCCCAGTTCGCGTCCCGCGCGGCGCTGAGCCAGCGACAGCACCGGCATCACCGCGAGGCTCAGCGCGGCGATCGCGATCCCGAGCAGGGTGGGCTGCGGCTCGCGGATGCCGGCCAGGGACAGGGCGGCGTCGACGGTGACGTAGGCGGCCAGGGCGAAGAAGGAGAACGCGATGAAGCGCAGCGCCGCCTTCTCCCGGGTCTCGGGATCCGCCGCCGAGAACTGCCAGGCCACCGCGGCGGCCGACGACACCTCGATCACGGAGTCGAGCCCGAAGCCGATCAGCGCCGAGGACGACACCCGTGTTCCTTCGGCGAGCGCCACCACCGCTTCGACGACGTTGTACGTGATCGTGGCGGCGACGAGCAGGCGTACGCGGCGGGTCAGCACCGCCCGGCGGTCGGCGGAGATCGTCATCAGCAGCACCCCTGCTCGTCGGCGGTGGGGCAGCAGGCAGGATCGACCTCGAGCACCAGGCCCAGCAGGTCGCCGAGAGCGTGGGCGATCCGCGGATCGGCGAGCTGGTAGCGGCTGCGCCGGCCCTCCGGGGTCGCGGTCACCAGGCCGCAGCCGCGCAGGCAGGCCAGGTGGTTGGACAGGATCTGGCGCGACACTCCGATCCGGTCGGCCAGGTCGGACGGGTAGCCGGGTCCGTCGCGCAGGATCAGCAGGATCTCGGCACGCGTCGCATCGGACAGGGCGTACCCGAACCGGGAGAGGGCGTCACTGTCGACGGCGGTCCGCATACCGCCGACAGTACATCGACTTCTGTATTCAGAAAAGGCTGAACTTTCAGAGTCGGCCGTCGAGGCGCAGATCCGGGTGCACCCAGTCGGGTGAGCGGCGTTCCTTGAACGCCAGGAATCCCTCGATCGATTCGGGCGCCCCCAGGCTGGCCTGCATGCCGATGCGGTCGTAGAGCCCGACATAGCTGTCCAGACTCGCCTTGATCACCGACCGGGCATGCGGCGCGGTGCGACAACACTGCGCGAGCACCTCCCGGGCCGCGTCCTGCAGCTCGTCATGCGGCACCACCCGCGCGACCATGCCCCACTCCAGCGCCTCGGCCGCCGAGAGCGTGCGGCCGGTGAACATCAGGTCCCTGGTGCGCACCGGACCGATCAGACGCGCGAGCATCTGGCTGTAGTACGTGTCGGCGATGCCGCGGTAGAGCTCGGGAACACGGAAGGTCGCCCGGTCGCTCACGACGGCCATGTCGGCGCACAACGCGATCTGCAGACCGCCGCCCTGGCAGAGCCCGTTGACCGCGGCGACGACGGGCTTGGCGGACTGGCGCAGCGTGTCGAACGGCAGCGCGTCCATGCCGAGCGCCGACCCGAAGGTCAGCCAGTTGTCGGCCCCGCCGCCGCCCATGTCGCCGCCCGGAGCGAACACGTCGCCGGTGCCGGTGATGAGCAGGCCCGCCAGATCCGGATCGCTGTCGACGTGCGAGACCGCGTACTTGATACCGAAGTACATCGCCGGGGTCATCGCGTTGCGCGCCTCGGGACGGTCCAGGGTGCACACCCCGAACGCCTTCTCCCGGGTGAAGCGCAGATACGGCGTGCCGAGCCAGTCGCCGTCAGGGGGGCGGGGTGGGGTCGTCACGGCGGTCGTCCTCACGGTCGGGACGTCACATGTCTTGGCCGAGGACGTCGTCGATGGCCTCACTGTAGGGCGCACAGTCGCCGGCGCCGTGCACCAGCGTCGCCAGTGCCCCCGCTGCCGCGGCGCGCCGCAGCGCAGCCTCGACCCCGGTGGTCCACGCCGCGGCCAGCACGCCGGCGAACACGTCGCCGGCTCCCGTCGTGTCCACCGCCTCGACCGCGGGTGCGGGGACGTCGAGATCGGCGCCGTCGCCGCGGTAGGTGACGCCCGCGGCGCCGCGGGTCGTCACCAGGTGCGCGACGCGGGTCTCGGCCCAGTCGGGCGCCTCGGTCTCGTTGACCACGACGACGTCGGCGTGGTCGGCCAGGCGCCCGCGGTCCGCCGGGTCGGTAACGGCCGGTGAGGCGTTGACGATGACCACCGCCCCCGCCTCCCGCCCGACGCCAGCCGCGGCGAGCGCGGTGGCGATCGGGATCTCCAGCGAGATGAGCACGACGTCACTGTCGGCGATCACCGACCGGATGGCGGCCGAGCTGAGCGCCAGATGTGCGTTGGCCCCCGGTGCGACGACGATGCAGTTCTCGGCGTCGCCGTCAACGATGATCGCGGCCGTCCCGCTGGGGCCGGGCACCTCGACCGTCGCCTCCAGGCCGACGCCGTTGGCTCGCAGATGCGCCCGCAGTTCCGCCGCCGCGGCATCGGTGCCCAGGGCGGCGACGAGGTGGACGTCCGCACCGGCCCGGGCCGCCGCGACGGCCTGATTGGCGCCCTTGCCGCCCGGGGAGAGCGCGAGCTCCGACGCCAGCACCGTCTGACCCGGCCGGGGCAGCGACGCGACCGTGAAAGAGAGGTCGGCATTGACACTGCCGACCACGCAGATCCTCGCCATCGCGGCAACGCTACGCTGGGCTAATGAGTCTGCACGCACCGGAGCGGAGCGCGGCGGCCGACGATCTGCGCGGGCAGGTGCACGACGCCGCCCGCCGCGCCCGCGTCGCATCGCGCGGGCTGGCGACGCTGAGCACCGAGGCCAAGAACCAGGCGCTCCGGACGGCCGCCGACCACGTCCTGATGAACACCCGCGCCATCCTGGAGGCCAACGCGGCGGATCTGGCCGCGGCGCGGGAGGCGGGCACCCCGGAGGCGATGCTGGACCGGCTCGCGCTGACCCCGACCCGGGTCGAGGGCATCGCCGACGGATTGCGCCAGGTCGCCGGCCTGCCCGACCCGATCGGTGAGGTGCTGCGCGGGCGGACGCTGCCCAACGGACTGCAGCTGCGTCAGCAGCGCGTCCCACTCGGCGTGATCGGCATCGTCTACGAGGGCCGGCCCAACGTCACCGTCGACGCCTTCGGGCTCACGCTGAAATCCGGCAACGCCGTTCTGCTGCGCGGAAGTTCGTCGGCGGCGCGGTCGAACGCCGCGCTGGTCGACGCGCTGCGCGCCGCGCTGGCCACCGAGGGACTCGACGTCGACGCGGTGCAGCTGCTGCCGAGCGAGGACCGGGCCAGCGTCACCCACCTGATCCAGGCGCGCGGCCTCGTCGACGTGGTGATCCCGCGCGGTGGAGCCGGGCTGATCGACGCGGTCGTGCGCGACGCCCAGGTGCCCACGATCGAGACCGGCGTCGGCAATTGCCATGTGTACGTTCACTCCTCGGCCGATCTCGACATGGCCGAGGCCATCCTGCTCAACGCCAAGACGCGGCGGCCCAGCGTCTGCAACGCCGCCGAATCGCTGTTGATCGACGCGGCCGTCGCCGACGTCGCGGTGCCGCGGCTGACCGGCGCGCTGCAGGCGGCCGGGGTGGCGGTGCACGCCGACCCGACCGAAGAGGAGTTGCGCGCCGAGTTCCTGTCGATGGACATCGCGCTGGCGGTGGTCGACGGCATCGACGCGGCGATCGACCACATCAACACCTACGGGACGGGCCACACCGAGGCCATCGTCACCACGGATCTCGCTGCCGCGCAACGGTTCACCGAACGGGTGGATGCCGCGGCGGTGATGGTGAACGCGTCGACGGCGTTCACCGACGGAGAGCAGTTCGGTTTCGGCGCCGAGATCGGCATCTCCACCCAGAAGCTGCACGCCCGCGGCCCGATGGGGCTGCCCGAATTGACGTCGACCAAATGGATCGTCTGGGGTGACGGCCACACCCGTCCGGCCTGAGTCAGGAGAAAACACCACGTGAGCGTCCCCGCACGCCCGGCGCCGCTGTTCGCCGACATCGACGATGTCGCGCGCCGGCTGGCCGAGACCGGCTATCTGCCCGCCACCGCCACCGCGACCGCGGTGTTCCTCGCCGACCGGCTCGGCAAGCCGCTGCTGGTCGAGGGTCCGGCGGGCGTGGGCAAGACCGAACTGGCCCGCGCCATCGCCCAGGCCACCGGCTCGGGGCTGGTGCGGCTGCAGTGCTACGAGGGCGTCGACGAGGCCCGCGCGCTCTACGAGTGGAACCACGCCAAGCAGATCCTGCGGATCCAGGCCGGGTCGGGGGACTGGGATCAGACCAAGATGGACGTCTTCTCCGAAGAGTTCCTGCTGTCCCGGCCCCTGCTCACCGCGATCCGGCGCACCGACCCGACGGTGCTGCTGATCGACGAGACCGACAAGGCCGACATCGAGATCGAGGGCCTGCTGCTCGAGGTCCTCAGCGACTTCGCGGTCACCGTGCCCGAATTGGGCACGATCGTCGCCGAGCGCAAACCCCTGGTCGTGCTGACCTCCAACGCGACCCGCGAGCTGTCCGAGGCGCTCAAGCGGCGCTGCCTGTTCCTGCACATCGATTTCCCCGACCCGGATCTGGAGCGGCGCATTCTGCTGTCGCGGGTGCCCGAGCTGCCCGAGCACCTGGCCGACGAGCTGGTGCGCATCGTCGGGGTGCTGCGCGGCATGGCGCTGAAGAAGGTGCCGTCGGTGGCGGAGACGATCGACTGGGCGCGCACGGTGCTGGCGCTGGGTCTGGACACCATCGACGACGAGCTGATCGCCGCGACGCTCGGAGTGGTGCTCAAGCACCAGTCCGATCAGGTCAAGGCGTCGGGGGAGCTGAGGCTCAACTGATGGCGCCCCGACGCATCCGCCCGCCCCAGCCCCTGGCGCCGCACGGAATCCCAGGCCACCTGGTCGAATTCGTCGAGGCGCTGCGCGGGTCCGGGATCGCGGTGGGTCCGTCGGAAACGGTGGACGCCGGCCGGGTGATGAGTGTGCTCGGTCTGGGCGACCGGCTTGCGCTGCGGGAGGGCATCGCGTGCGCGGTGCTGCGCCGACCGGATCACCGGGACACCTACGACGCGCTGTTCGATCTGTACTTCCCGGCCGCGCTGGGTGCCAGGACCGTGCTGGCCGACGCGGAGGACGGCGAGGGTCTGCCGCCCGACGACGTCGAGGCGCTGCGTCAGGCGCTCGTCGACATGCTCTCCGACAACGAGGAACTGGCCAACCTCGACGAGCGGCTGGCCGCGATGATCGCGCAGATCGTGGAGGCGTACGGCCGGTACAACTCCAGCCGCGGACCGTCGTATTCGTCGTATCAGGCGCTCAAGGCGATGAGCCTGGACGACCTCGAGGGCCGGCTGCTGGCCGGTCTGCTGGCGCCCTACGGCGAACAGCCGAGTCCGACGCAGGAGCAGATCGCCAAAGCGCTTGCCGCGCAACGGATCGCGCAGCTTCGCCGGATGGTCGAGGCGGAGACCAAGCGACGCACCGCCGAGCAGCTCGGCCGTGAGCACGTGCAGACCTACGGGGTACCCCAGCTGGCCGAGAACGTCGAGTTCCTGCGGGCCTCGGGGGAGCAACTGCGGCAGATGCGCCGGGTGGTGGCGCCGCTGGCGCGCACGCTCGCGACCCGGCTGGCCGCCCGCCGGCGACGCTCACGTGCCGGGGAGATCGATCTGCGCAAGACGCTGCGCAAGTCGATGTCGACGGGCGGCGTACCGATCGATGTGGTGCTCAAGAAGCCGCACCCGGCCCGGCCGGAACTCGTGGTGCTGTGCGACGTCTCGGGGTCGGTGGCCGGCTTCAGCCACTTCACGCTGCTGCTGGTGCACGCACTGCGCCAACAGTTCTCGCGCGTGCGGGTGTTCGCCTTCATCGACACCACCGACGAGGTGACCGAACTGTTCGGCCCCGACGCCGACCTGGCTGTCGCGGTGCAGCGCATCACGCGGGAGGCGGGCGTCTACACCCGCGACGGGCATTCCGATTACGGCCACGCGTTCGTCTCGTTCCTCGACAAGTTCCCGAACGTGCTGTCGCCCCGCAGCTCCCTGCTGGTGCTCGGCGATGCTCGCAACAACTACCGCAATCCCGAGACCGACCTGCTCGCCCACATGGTCAACGCCAGCCGCCACGCGCACTGGCTGAACCCCGAGCCGCGGCATCTGTGGGGCAGCGGCGATTCGGCGGTGCCGCGCTACGAAGACGTCATCACGATGCACGAGTGCCGCTCGGCCAAGCAGCTGGCCTCGGTCATCGACGCGCTGCTCCCCGTCTAGGGACTCCGCCGAGTGTGCGGTTTCATCCGCGACGCGCCGTCGCGCGCGGACTGATCGGCACACTCGGCGGAATTGCTTGTGGATAACCGAGTCGACACCGACTGATTCGTCGTGGGGTCCCGGCACTCTGCGGCCATGGATGCGATCGACTGGCCCTTCCGGGCATCTGAGCAACTCGCCGCGGGTGCGCTGACCATCCGCCAACTACGCCGGCACTATCAAGCGGTCTATCCGGGCGTGTGGATTCCGCGTGGCGCGGAACTCGATGCCGCCGGTCGCGCCCGGGCTGCGTGGTTGTGGTCGTCTCGACGGGGAGTGCTTGGTGGTCTCTCTGCCGCAGCGACGCTGGGAACCCGGTGGATCGAGGGTGAGGCGGCCGCTGAACTGGTTCACGACAATCGGCGACCGCCGGCGGGCATCATCGTGCACACCTGCGTACTGGAGTCCGACGAGGTCGTCGCCCGCGGTGACCTCGTACTCACCACGCCGGCACGAACGGCGTTCGATCTGGGCCGACGGCTGCCGACGACAGAGGCGGTGCAGCGGATCGATGCGTTGATGAACGCCACGCACGTCAAGGCGGCCGACATCGAGTGCATCGGGAGTCGTCACCCGGGAGCGCGTGGGCTGCGTCGGCTCCGCAGGGCGCTCGAGCTCGTCGACGGCGGAGCGGAGTCCCCGTATGAGTCGTTGACGCGTCTGACGTTGATCCGCGCCGGCTTGCCGGTGCCGCAGACACAAATCGAGGTTCGAAACGCCGTCGGTCGAGTGTTCGCGCGCCTCGACATGGGATGGCCCGAGTGGAAGGTCGCGGTCGAATACGACGGCGCGCAGCATTGGACCGATGCTCGCCAAAGAGCCTGGGACATCGAGCGCTTGGCGGAGCTCGAGGCCGCGGGATGGCTGGTCATCCGGGTGAGTTCTGCCATGCTGGCCCGCTCCGCTGCGACCACCGATCGGGTGCGCAGGGCGTTGCAGGCCCGCGGCTGGCCCGGTTAGGACGCGAGTGTGCGGATCGATACGCCCCGTGCGGCGAGTCGCGGACGAAACGGCACACTCGCGCCGAGGCGCTGGGCGCTAGGCGAACGAGACCGTGACGTCGCCGCCCTTGGGATCGGCGTCGGCGACCAGCGACCACGGCGCCCGGTAGACCCGCCCCGGCGCCGCGGGCCACAGCGTACGCGCGGTGCCCAGCACCCGGCTGTCCTGCACGGCCCGCAGCACCGGCAGCCGTCGGTACTCGTCGGTCCACAGCAGCAGATCGCCGCGCGCCGCAGTCCCGCCGTCCATCGAGACGAGTTGGGGCGCAGCCCATCTCAAGGGTGCCGTGACCCGGATGCGGGCGGCGGCAGGTTCCGGCTCCGCGGCGTCGCCGGTGCGCAGCCAGTGCCGCACCGCGGTCGCGACATGGCGCCCGTCCAGCGCCGCCCCGTCGGCGGTGTCCACCGGGTGCAGCAGGTTGCCGACCGCGAACACACCGGGGTGACTGGTCCGCAGCGCGGCGTCGACGGCCGGGCCGCGGGTCGCCGGGTCCATCTGCAGCCCCGCGGTCCGGGCCAGTTCGTGGTCGGGAATCCAGTCGCCGGTGAAAATCACGGTGTCGCAGGCGATCTCGTGGCGTTCGCCGCCGCGTTCCACGGTGACCGAACGCACCCGGCCCCTACCGTGCACGGCGACCAGCCGGGCGTCGGTCAGCACCGGGCCCTCGAGCAGCGCGCGGCCCGCCACGCGGAACGCGGCGTACGCCTCGGCGCGGGGATAACCGCTGACCATCGCCACCGTGGCGCACCCGGCCTCGCGCAGGGTCAGCACGGCCGACCAGCTGACCAGTTCCGCGCCGACGATGACGGCGCGGCTGCCGACGCGGCCGTGGTGCAGGTGGACGAGGTTCTGCAACTGACCGGTGGTGTAGACGCCGTCGGGCCGGTCGCCGGGGACCAACCGGGCCGGACGCGGCCGTTCCCGCGCGCCGGTCGCCAGGATCACTGCGTCGGCGACGACCGTGCGCACGCCGCGGGGCGAGGTGATCTGCAGCGTCCGCTCACCCGCCCACCCGGTGACCATCGCCTCGGTCTCCAGGCGTGCACCCGCATCGGTGGCCATCGCGGTGAGCCGCCGCGCGTACGCCGGCCCGGAGACGAACCGCCGCAAATCGCGCAGGCCGTATCCGGGATGGTCACTGTGCCGGGGGATTCCGCCGGTCTCGGCCTCCCGCTCGAGCACCAGCACCTCGCCGTCGACCTCCGGTGCCAGCGCCGCCGCGGCGGTCAGCCCGGACGGTCCGCCGCCGACGATCGCGACCGCGACGCGGTTCATCGCGCCGTCCCGGCGGCCAGCAGCTGCGCGGTGTGCGCGCCGCAGTAGAAGCCCTGGCACCGGCCGTTCATCACCCGGGTGCGCCGGCGCAGGCCGTCCAGGTCGGCGGGCGGGATCGGCGAGGCGAACGCGTCGCGGATCTCGCCGGCGCTGACCCGTTCGCAGAAGCACACGATGCGGCCGTACTCCGGGTCGTCGGCGACGCGTTCGGCATCCTGGTACGGCCGCACACCGACCTCGCCGATGTTCGGCATCCGCGGCGGCGGGGGCAGTCCGTCGCGTTCGGTGACGTCCACGCCGGCCTCGGCGAGCAGTCCGGTGACGTACTCGGCCACCGCCATCCCCGAGGTCAGGCCCGTGGACCGGATGCCGCCGACCAGCAGATAGCGGGCGGCGGCGTCGACGTCGATCAGGTAGTCGTCGTGATCGCTGGCGGCGCGCAGCCCGGCGTAGGTCGCGGTGATCTCCTCGTCGAACAGGGCGGGCATCAATGCACGCCCCTTCGACACCAGGAACTCGAAACCGCTCTCGGAGGTGCCGGTCGCGGTGCGGTCGGTCAGGTTCTCCGATGTCGGACCCACCATCACGTTGCCATAGATGGTCGGGCTGACCAGCACACCCTTGCCCCGCGACGACGGCACCGCCAGCACGATCACCGGCACCATCGGCCGGGCGAGCTTGTCGAACACCAGCAGCTCACCGCGCCGCGGTGTGACGGTGAAGCGCTGGTGGCCGAACTCGGCGTCGAGGAGGTCGGCGCCCAGGCCGGCCGCATTGATCACCCACCGGCCCCGCACGTCGCCGCGCGTGGTGTGCAGGGTGGTGTGCTCGGGTCCCACGGTCGCGCCGGTCACCCGGGCGCCGCGCAGCAGGATGGCGCCCCGGGCGACGGCGTCGGTGGCCAGCGCCAGGTTGGTGGTCCAGGTGCAGATGATCGACTCACCGGGCACGGTCAGTCCGGCCAGCGCGCCCGGCCCGAGATCGGGCACCCGGCGGTAGATCTCCTCGGTCTGCACCAGGCCGCAGTCGCGGTAGCCGTTGCGTTCGGCCTTGACCATCAGGCCGGGCAGCGCGTCGGCCTCCTCCTCGGTCCAGGCCACCAACATCGCGCCGGTGCGCTCGACCGGGATGCCGGTCTGCTCGGCGTACGCGCCGAGCAGGTCGTACCCGCGGGCCACCAGCCGGGACTCCAGCGTGTCCGGCGTGGCGTCGAAACCGGTGTGCAGCAGGGCGGTGTTGGCCTTGCTGGTGCCGTCACCCACGTCGTCGCGTGCCTCCACCAGCGTGACGGTCAGATGGGTGCCGGCCAGGGCCCGGGCGATCGCGCATCCGACGATCCCGGCCCCCACGACGACGACGTCGGCGGTGACGTCGGAACTCATGGCGTGCTCTCCTCTACGGCGTGGCGCCAACGCGCCAGGAACTCGGCGGCCTGTTCGGCCGGCCATTCCGGGTGGTAGGTGTGGTGCGGCGCCCAGGTGCCGACCGCGTCCGCGACGGCCAGACCGGGTTCGACGGCGAGTCGGGCGCAGGCCGCGGCGCCGAGCGCGGTGGCGTGCGGGGACGGATAGACGTCGACGGGCATCCGGGCGAGGTCGGCCTGCGCCTGCATCAGCGCCGCCGACCGGGTGAGGCCGCCGTCGACCCGCAGCCGGGTGAGCGGCCGCCCGAGGTCGGCGGACACCAGGTCGGTCAGCGCGGTCACCTGGGCGGCGATTCCCTCGAGCAGCGCGCGGACCAGGTGCCCCCGCTCGCTGGACAGGGTCATGCCGGTGAAGCTGGCGGTGGCTGCGGCGTTCCACCACGGCGCGGCCAGTCCGGCCAGCGCGGGCACGCAGAGCACGCCGTCGCTCGAGGGGGCGGCCACCGCGTCGACCTGGTCGGCGGCGGGCACCAGGCCGAGGTCGACGGCCCACCGGACGGCCGAGGCCGCGGTGTAGACCTGGCCGTCGACGCAGTAGGCCGTCTGGTCGCGCAGCCGCCAGGCCACCGATGTGGTGAGTCCCCACTGGGAGCGCACCGGCCTGTTGCCGAGCTGAGCCAGCAGGAACGCCCCGGTGCCGTACGTGCATTTCGCCGAGCCCGCCTCCAGGCAGCTCTCGGCGAGCAGCGCGGCCTGCTGGTCGACGATGAGTCCGCCCACGGGCAGCGTCGGCCCGAAAACGTCGGTTTGGCCGACGATCTGGTCGCAGGCCACGATCTCGGGCAGGGCCTCTCCGGACAGGCCGAACAGGGCGACGAGGTCTTCGTCCCACCCCGGGTCGTCGAGCGTCGTCAGCAAGGATCGGCTGGCGGTCGAGACGTCGGTGACGAACGCGCCGCACAGCCGGTGCACCAGCCAGGTGTCGGTCGTCGTCACGACGCCGTCGCGGGTGAGGTTCGCCCGCAGCCAGGCCATCTTGGGCGCCGAGAAGTAGGGGTCCAGCACGAGCCCGGTCCGCTGGGCGACGTCGGCGGCGTGGTCGGCCAGCGGCGCGCACAGTGCCTCGGCGCGGCGGTCCTGCCAGACGATCGCCGGGCTGAGCGCGCGCCCGCTGTCGCGGTCCCAGGCCAGCACGGTCTCGCCCTGGTTGGCCAGCGCCACGGCGAGCACGGGTACGCCCGCGTCGGCCAGCGCCCGCCGCCCCGCGGTGACGACGCTGTCGAACAGCGCGTCGGGGTCCTGCTCGACGCCGCCGCCGGGCAGGTACTGCGGGCGCAGGGCCACCTCGGCCAGAGCGCACACCCGGCCGCGGTCGTCGACGACGACCGCCTTGGTGCCCGAGGTGCCCTGGTCGATCGCCAGGATGTGTCCGGTCACTCCCGCAGCTCGGCGTCGATGGAAGCCATGGCGGGCATCGTCAGGCCGTCCCGGCCGCGCCGGATCAGCAGGTAGCCCAGGTAGGCGGCGCCGATGGCGACCATGACCAGCACGTAGGCCCAGGCCTGCTTGAAGGCGGCGTCACGGAACAGCGCCAGCTCGAAGGCCAGCCAGACGACCGCCACCACCAGGATCGGGATCTCCCACTTTCCGAGGTCGAACTTGCCGTTTACGGGAAGCGACGTGCGCTTGACCAAGTAGAGCACCACGGTCGAGGCGTACATCACTGCCGGGAGCAGTGTCGCGGCACTGAACAGTGTGAACAGCGCGGTCTCCGAATGCGCGAAGATCGCCAGGATCAGCTGGGCCAGAGCGAGGTAGAGCAGCGTGGCCTTGAACGGGGTGTGGAAGCGCGGCGAGATCTGGCTCCACTGCTGCCAGCCCGGGAACCGTTCGTCGCGGGACATGGCCCACGTCAGCCGCACGCCGGTGATCATGATGACCAGCCCGCAGGCGAAGATCGCGAGCACCACCATCAGCAACAGCAGTGTGGCCACCACCGATCCGAGCGTCGTGTTGATCACGTCCGCGATCGGGGTGCCCGACTCGGCCAGCGCGACGGGATCCCCGGCGGCCAGCGTCACCGCGATCAGGAACACGAAGCCCAGCACGCCCGAGGCGAGCACCGCGTTGCACATCGCGCGCGGCACCACCCGCTCCGGGTCGTGGGTCTCCTCGGCCAGGTTGGCCGCGGATTCGAAGCCGACGATCGTGAACGCGCCGAGCAGGAAGCCGAGCATCCACGGCCCGGCCGACGTCCAGTCCCCGAAGCTCCAGAACCCCTCGGCGGGCACGGCGCCCTTGCTGAACAGGTTCGAGATGTCCATGTCGCCGCGCACCGCGGCGACGACGAGCAGCAGCACGGTCAGCAGCGCCATACCCACGAGCTCGAGGGTGACCAGGCTGTTGTTGACCCGCTCGGCCCACGGCGTCGAGAACCCCACCAGCAGCGCCTGGATGACCAGCACGGCGGCCGTCATCACCCACGCGATCGTCGCGGTGCTCTCGTAGTCGAGCAGCACGGGCAGGATCGTCGAGGCGATCGTGTAGTCGACCGCCACGACGACGATCGCCAGGAACGTGAACGAGATCCACCCGATGATCCAGCCCAGGATCGGGTTCGCCAGCCGCGACATCCACTGGTAGTGGTAGCCGGTGACCGGGATCCGGGAGGCCAGCGCGCCGAGCACGAACGCCACCGCCAGCTGCCCGACCACCGCGATGGGCCACGTCCAGATCCCGACCGGCCCGGAGCTGTTGAGCACCGCCCCGTAGGTGGTGAAGATGCCCGTGGCGATCGAGACGAACGCGAACGCGACCGCGAACGACGCGAACCGGCCGGTTCTGCGTTCCAGCGACTGCGCATAGCCGAACTGGGCGAGCTCTGCCGAATCGCGGGAATCGCTGCGCGGCGACGGATCGGGCACGGGGCCTCCTGGAGTTGGTATAGACCATGTGGTTGAACCAAAGTATCGGGGTGCGGGCCGGGCCCGTCAACGCCACGCGGGCATCTTTTACCTGGCCGTCATGCACGCCTGCGGTCCGTCCGCGCGACTACGCTGCTGGGATGGCTTCGGGCACGCCGCTCTACATGTCGATCGCCGCGGACGTCCGCGACCGGATCGCCACCGAGCAGTTGGGCCCGCACACGCTGTTGCCGTCGGAGCGTGAGCTCGCCGAACAGCACGGCGTCAGCCGGATGACCGCGCGGCAGGCGCTGTCCCTGTTGGAGAGCGAAGGTGCGGTGTACCGCAAGCCGCCGCGCGGCACGTTCGTCGCCGAGCCGCGGGTCCGCTTCCACGTCGGCAGCTTCTCCGAGGAGGTCGCCCGGATGGGCCGACGGCCGGCCGCCAAGCTGCTGTGGGCCGAGCATCAGATCGCCAAGCCCGCCGTCCGCCGCGCGCTGGACCTGCCCGAGGGTGCTGCCGTGCACGTCTTCCACCGGCTTCGCAGCGTCGACGACGTGCCGTTCGCGCTGGAGACCACGTTTTTGCCGGCCGAGCTGACCCCCGGGATCCTCACCGAGCCCGACGACGGATCGCTGTGGGCGCTGCTGCGTTCGCGCTACGGCATCGAGCTGGCCCGGTCCACAGCCGTGCTGGAGTCGATCGTGCTCGACGACGCGTCGAGTGTGCAGTTGGGCGTGCGCGCCGGGTCGGCCGGCACCCTGCTCACGCGCAGTACCCGCGACGTGCAGGGCCGGTGCGTGGAGTACGCGCGCGACGTCTACCGGGCCGACCGGGCGGCGTTCGAGGTCTCGGAGGATCTGGGCGCGGTCCGGCTGTCCTCGGTCTGAGCGCACCCGCGGGCTCGTTTTCGGTCCCGTAAGCTCGCTATTCGTGCAGTCGCGACGGCGTCTCGGGGTGATGGGCGGGACCTTCGACCCCATCCACAACGGGCACCTGGTCGCGGCCAGCGAGGTGGCGGACCTGTTCGACCTCGACGAGGTGGTGTTCGTCCCGACCGGGCAGCCGTGGCAGAAGCGCAGCCGGCCGGTGACGGCCGCCGAGGACCGCTACCTGATGACCGTCATCGCCACCGCCTCCAATCCCCGCTTCTCGGTCAGCCGCGTCGACATCGACCGCGGCGGGGCCACCTACACCAAGGACACGCTGCGGGACCTGCGGACGCTCAATCCCGATGCCGATCTGTACTTCATCACCGGCGCGGACGCGCTGGCGTCGATCCTGTCGTGGCAGAACTGGGAGGAGATGTTCTCCATCGCGCGCTTCGTCGGGGTCAGCAGGCCCGGCTACGAGCTCGACGGCAAGCACATCTCCGCCGCCATGGCCGAGCTGCCCGCCGACGCGCTGCACCTGGTGGAAGTGCCCGCGCTGGCCATCTCGTCCACCGACTGCCGCGAGCGCGCCGAGTCGTCGCGCCCGATCTGGTATCTGGTGCCCGACGGCGTCGTGCAGTACGTCTCGAAGAGAAACCTCTATCACCGCCCCACCGAAGGAGACCGCCCCTGACCGCCACAGCAGAAGCCATCCGTATGGCCGAGGTCGCCGCGCGCGCGGCCGCGGCCAAGCTGGCCGACGACGTCGTCGTCATCGACGTGTCCGACCAGCTCGTCATCACCGACTGCTTCGTCATCGCCTCGGCGTCCAACGAACGCCAGGTCAACGCGATCGTCGACGAGGTCGAAGAGAAGATGCGCCGGGCCGGGTACAAGCCGGCGCGGCGTGAGGGCACCCGCGAAGGCCGGTGGACCCTCCTGGACTACGTCGACGTGGTGGTGCACATCCAGCATCAGGACGAGCGCAATTTCTACGCCCTGGACCGGTTGTGGCGCGACTGCCCGCTGGTGCCCGTCGATCTGGACGGCGCGGCCGAGGACGGCCTGTGACGATCCGCAGGCTGGTGATGCTGCGGCACGGCCAGACCGAGTTCAACGCCGGCAGCCGGATGCAGGGTCAGCTGGACACCGAGCTCTCCGATCTGGGTCGTGAGCAGGCCGTGGCCGCCGCCGAGGTACTCGCCAAACGGCAACCGCTGCTGATCATCTCGTCGGATCTGCGGCGTGCGCTGGACACCGCGGTCGCCCTCGGTGACCGCTGTGGTCAACCGGTGAACATCGACGCCCGGCTGCGTGAGACACATCTCGGGGACTGGCAGGGGATGACGCACCTGGAGGTCGACGACGTCGCCCCCGGCGCCCGGTTGGCCTGGCGGGAGGACGCGCGCTGGGCCCCGCACGGCGGCGAGAGCCGGGTCGACGTCGCCGACCGCAGCCTGCCGCTGGTGCGCGAACTCGTCGCCGGTCAACCGGAGTGGGGCGTCGAGGATCCGGATCGACCGGTCGTGCTGGTGGCGCACGGCGGCCTCATCGCGGCGCTGACCGCGGCGCTGCTGCACCTGCCGGTCGACAACTGGCCCGTGCTGGGCGGCATGGGCAACGCGAGCTGGGTGCAGCTGGCCGGGCACACCCGTGCCGGCGGGGTGGCCGGCCAGTTCGACGACATCCGCTGGCGCCTCGACGTGTGGAACGCCTCGGCGCAGGTCGCCAACGATGTCCTCTGAGGCGGACTCCGGCCGCAGAACCCTGCTGATCTTCTGCGATTCGCTGTCCTACTACGGTCCGACCGGTGGGCTGCCCGCCGACGATCCGCGTATCTGGCCGAACATCGTTGCCGAACACCTGGATTGGGACGTCGAGCTGATCGGCCGGATCGGCTGGACCAGCCGCGACGTGTGGTGGGCGGCCACGCAGGACCCGCGGTCGTGGGCGGCGCTGCCACGCGCCGGAGCGGTGATCTTCGCGACTTCGGGGATGGACTCGCTGCCCTCGCCACTGCCGACGGCGCTGAGGGAACTGATCCGGTACGTGCGGCCGCCGTGGGTGCGGCGCTGGGTGCGCGACGGCTACGCCTGGGCGCAACCCCGGCTCTCGCCGATCGCCCGCGCCGCGCTACCCCCGCATCTGACGGTCGAGTACCTCGAGATGACCAGGGCGGCCATCGATTTCAACCGGCCCGGGATTCCCGTCGTGGCGTCTTTGCCCTCGGTGCACATCGCCGCGACCTACGGCAAGGCCCACCACGGCAGGGCCGGCACCGTCGCGGCCCTCACCCGCTGGGCCGGCGAGCACGACGTGCCGCTCGTGGACCTCAAGGCCGCGGTCGCCGAACACGTGCTGAGCGGGCGCGGGAACCCCGACGGCATCCACTGGAACTTCGAGGCCCACGAGGCGGTCGCCGGGCTGATGATCAAGGCTCTCGCCGAAGCCGGTGTGTCCGTGTCGGATTCGCGGAGCTGACGTGCCGGTGGTGGTGGTCAGCGACTCGTCGTCGCGGCTGGGCACCGATGACGAGAAGCGCTGGAACATCCGCGAGGTGCCGTTGCACGTCCTCGTCGACGGCGACGATCTGCGCGACGGCGTCGACGAGATCCCCTACGACATCCAGGACCGAGCCAAGGTGACCACGGCGGGGGCCAGCCCGGTCGACCTGGAGGAGACGTACCGGCAGGCGCTGGCCGACAGCGGCGGCGACGGCGTGGTCGCGGTGCATCTGTCGGCCGCGCTGTCGAGCACCTACAGTGCGGCGGTCACGGCCGCGCGAGAGTTCGGATCGTCGGTGCGCGTGGTGAACTCGCGCTCGGCGGCGATGGGCGTCGGGTTCATCGCCGGCGAGGCGGCCCGCTGCGCGGCCGCGGGCGGGGACGTCGACGCCGTGGAGGCGGCCGCCCGCGCCGCCCGGGCGCGCTCGCACGTGTTCCTCGTCGTGCACCGGCTGGACAATCTGCGCCGCAGCGGGCGTATCGGCACCGCATCGTCGTGGCTGGGCACCGCACTGTCGCTCAAACCGCTGCTGCGCCTGGATGTCGACGGCCGGTTGGTGCTCGATCAGCGCATCCGCACCGTGAGCAAGGCACACGCCGCGCTGGTGGACCGGGTGGTCGATGTCGTGGGTGAGGCGCCTGCCGACCTGGTGGTGCACCACGTCGACAACCACGACGCCGCCGACGAGCTGGGAGCCGCACTGACACAACGGCTTCCGCAGTTGACCTCGCTGACCGTCGCCGACATGGGTCCGGTGCTGTCGGTCCACGTGGGTTCCGGAGCGGTCGGGGTGGCCGTGCAGGTCGCCGCGCGCTGAGGTCAGACCGCCGCGCGGCCGGTGATCGGCGGCAGGTCGGCCAGCGTGACGATGCCCGGCGGCGCGGCGACGACGGCGGGCACCGCGTTGGTCACCGGCATCGCGGTGTAGATCATGCCCAACCCCATGAACCCCGGCTCGGTCCAGTCCCTGGGCGGCAGGCAGTGCACGACCGTGCGCATGTTGGGTATCCCGAACACCTGCACGACGTGGCCGTGCTCGAGCGGCTTGGGCGGGCTCACGTGCTCACCCATGATCCAGTTGAACCCGACGCTGACCACGTTGCGTTCGCCGACCCAGCCGCGGTGATAGCCCATCACCCCGGCGACGGTGCCCTCGGGGATCGTCATGAAACCGAGGTCGCTGTCCCCGGTCGCGGCGGTGAACGTCACGTCGAAGGTCATCCGGTCCAGCGTCGCGCCGATGGCGTCGGCCATCATGGCGGCCGATTCGGCGAACACCTCGCTCTCGCGGCGCACGCTCTCGGCCAGGCCCGGGGTGTCGGGGTCCTGGGAGAAACCCATCGCGGTCTGGGTCCCGGCCGACTCGTAGGTCGAGCAGTCCACCGACTCGGTGATGCGGATCTCGTCGACGCGCTCGCAGGCGCCGCTGAGGACCATGCCCACCAGGTTCGACATGCCCGGATGCGCGCCGCTGCCGAAGATCGTCGAATCACCTCGCTCGCAAGCGGTTCGGATGCGGTGCAGATCCTCGGGTGACTGCTTGCCGCCGGTGATCCACGCGGCCGACGAACACACGTTGACGCCGGACTCCAGCAGGCGGACCAGCTCGTCGATGCTCGGCCACAGCGGGTTGTAGCAGCACGCGTCGGGCTTCAGCGCGACGAGCTCCTCGATGTCGTTCGTCGCGCGCACCCCGGTCGGTTCCGGCCAGCCGGCGAGTTCGGCCGCGTCGACTCCGACCTTGTCCGCGCCGTGCGCATAGACCCCGACGAGCTCCATGTCGTCGCGGCCGATGATCGCGTGCAGCGAGCGGCGGCCGATGTTGCCGGTGGTCCACTGGATGACGCGCAGAGGTTGCTGGGTCGGCATGGCGTCAACCTACCGCCTCTAAGGTGGCCAGATGACTGACTCGACACTCGTGGCTGTCGTGACCGGTGCCAGTCGCGGCGCGGGCC
Source organism: Mycolicibacterium chlorophenolicum (assembly GCF_001044235.1). GTDB lineage: Bacteria > Actinomycetota > Actinomycetes > Mycobacteriales > Mycobacteriaceae > Mycobacterium > Mycobacterium chlorophenolicum. The sequence continues at coordinate 72,879 of NZ_JYNL01000001.1, forward strand.
GCGGCATCGCCACCGCCCTGGCCGCCCGCGGATGGCGGGTGTACGGCACCGGCCGCAGCATCGACGAGGACCCGGGCTGGGGCGTCGGGGTGCGGGTGGATCATCACGACGACGACGCCGTCGGGGCGCTGTTCGAGCGGGTCGGGGACGAGGCCGGCCGGCTGGACCTGCTGGTCAACAATGCCGCGGTGATCTCCGATGACCTGGTGGGGCCGGAACCGTTCTGGCGGAAGCCGCGTGGCCTGGCCGACGTGCTCGACGTCGGGTTGCGGTCCTCCTATATCGCGTCGTGGTACGCCGCCCCGCTGCTGACGGCGCGGGAGCGGGCGCTGATCGCGTTCACCTCCTCACCGGGGTCGGTGTGCTACATGCACGGGCCGGCCTACGGCGCCCAGAAGGCCGGCGTGGACAAGATGGCCGCGGACATGGCGGTCGACTTTCGCGGCACCGGGGTCGCGACGGTGTCGATCTGGATGGGCATCCTGCTCACCGAGCGGCTGCGCCGCGCCTTCGACGGAAAGCCCGATGCCCTCGCAGACTTCGCCGGGCAGGCCGAAACCCCGGAGTTCACCGGCTATCTCATCGATGCACTGTTCGCCGATCCCGGTCTCGACGAACTGAGCGGGCGCACCGTGATCGGCGCCGAACTGGCCCGCACCTACGGACTCACCGATGCCGACGGTCGCATCCCGCCGTCGCACCGGGAGATGCTCGGCGCGCCGCGCGAACCCAGTTCGGTGATCGTGCGTTGAGGGTCAGGGCGCGATCAGCGCCCAGAGCCCGTCCGGGCCGGCGTGCAGCGTCATGTCGGTGAGCACGTCGTCCCAGTGCCGCATCGAGCCGAACTCCGAACGCCAGGCCAACGCCGCCCGGGTGAAGGCGTGCAGTCGGTGCTCGCTGGTGGTGCCGATGGCGCCGTGCACCTGATGGGCGTTGCGCACCACCACCGACGTCGCGTGGCCGGCGCACGACCGGGCCGATGCGACAAGGAATTCCAGGTTCGGCGCCGACCAGTCGGAGCCGACGGCGGCCGACAGCGCCGCCTCGGTGGCCGAGCGCGCGAGCGCGGCCTCGCACGCGATGTCGGAGACCAGATGCTGCACGGCCTGGAACTTCGACAGCGCACGCCCGAACTGCTCCCGCGTCGTCGCGTGCTCGATCGACAGCTCCAGCGCCCGGTCCAGCGCCGCGCAGATCTGCAGCGCCCGAATCAGCGCCGCCTTGAGTCGCAGCGTCGCGACGTGCCCGGCCGTGACGGTGGCGCCGGACAGGGTGGCGAGGTCGGCGGTGACGGTGTCGCGCGGCTCGCCGATCATGTTGGCGCCGGTGGTAATCGACAGTTCCGCGGGGTCGACGTCGGCGACGACGTGGTCCTCGCCGCGCTGCCACACCGTGACCACCCGGTCTGCGCTCGACGCCCACGGCACGCCGGTGGCCCGGCCCTGCGCGTCGAGCAGGCACACGGTGCGCCGCGCGCCGTCGACCGGTATCCCGGCGCTGTCCAGCAGCCAGCAGGCCAGCAGATCGTGTTCGGCCAGCGGGATCCGGGCGCCGTGGCGTGCCGCGGCGGAGACGAGTTCGGCGGCCTCCAGCCACCCCGCGCCGCTTCCGCCGCTGTCCTCGGTGCCGGTGAGCCGGACCAGACCCAGGTCGTCGAGCCGGCTCCACAGGTCGGCGTCGCGGCCGTGCTCGGCGAACACCGCGTCCATCATCTCGACGAGCGCGGGCTCGATGTGCGGGGCGCTCATCGCATCCCCAGCCCGCGGGCGATCACGCCGCGCAGCACCTCGTTGGTGCCGCCGCGGATCGTGAAGCCGGGTCGCTGGTCCACCGCGGCCGCGGCCAGCTCCGCGAAGTCGGTCGTGTGATCGGTTGCCAGATGCGCGAATTCGGCGATGTCGCCCTCGGTGGTGGTGCCCAGCACCTTGACGACGGCGGCGGGAACCTCCGCGGGTTCGTGACGCTGCAGCGCATCGGCCACCGCCGACGACATCTGGTGCAGCCCGGCGACCCTGCCCACCAACCGGCCCAGATTTGCGTCCCGCGGCAGCCGTCCGGCAGCCATCGCGTCGGAGGCGGCCTGCAACAGCATGAAGGTCGACAGCACCCGCTCCGGGCCGCTGCGCTCGAAGGCCAACTCCGAGGTGCACTGCCGCCAGCCGTCGCCGATCTCACCGAACACCATGTCGTCGGGCACGAAGACGTCGTCGAGGATCACTTCGTTGAAGTGGTGCGCCCCGTTCATCGACCGGATCGGCCGGATCTCGACGCCCGGGCCGCGCAGATCGACGATGAACTGGCTCAGACCGGCATGCCGGTGCGCCGGGTCGACCGGCGCAGTGCGGACCAGCGCGATGAACGCGTGCGCCAGGTGGGCACCCGAGGTCCAGACCTTCGCCCCGGTGAGCCGCCATCCGCCGTCGACCTGCACGGCGCGGGTACGCACACTCGCCAGATCGGAACCGGAGTCCGGCTCGCTCATGCCGATGCCGAAAAAGCATTCCCCGGCAACGATTCTCGGCAGGAAATGCCGCCGCTGCGCCTCGGTGCCGTACTTGAGCAGCGACGGCACGATCTGCCGGTCGGCGATCCAGTGCGCCGCCACGGGGGCGCCTGCGGCGAGCAGTTCCTCGGTGACGACGAACCGTTCGAGGAAGGAGCGGCCGTGCCCGCCGTACTCGACGGGCACCGTCATGCCCAGCCATCCGCGCTCGGCCAGTGCCGCGGTGAACGCTTCGTCCCAGCCGGACAGCCACGCGTCGACCGACGGGGTGAAGGCACCCGCGGCGCGTTGCTCGGCGAGGAACCGGCGAACCTCGGCCCGCAGCTCGTCGTGGCCCGACGGGTCGGTGCCGGATCGGGGTACCAGGCGGGGGAGCGCCATCAGTCTCCTACGGGTTCTTCGGTGCTCTCGGCGACGGTGTCGGTCGCTGCGTCGTCGGTGGGCTCTCCGGGCGGCGTCGCCAGGGCGATGCCCAGGGCGAGGACGAACGCCACCGTCAGCGTGCCGCCGAGGTAGTGGTTCATCGGCCCGCCGGGGGAGATGAAGCTGCCGGGCGGTCCGATCAGGGTGATCGTCTCGATGAGCTGCTCGACGGTGAACACCGCGGCGATGATCCCGAGCCACCGCGGCAGCCGCCCCTCGTTGGCGCTCAACAGGATCGGTGCGGCCACGGCGATGTTGGCGATGGTGGCGACCGGCAGCCACATGGCGCCGACGTCCTCGATGGCGCGGGCGGTCCCGGCGGTGGCCTGACCGGGACGCAGCGACGGGCCGCCGGCGAACCAGATCGCGACGCAGAGCTGGGCGACCAGCAGCGCGGAGCCGATCGTGAAGAGGTGCGCGGGTGGTCCGGTGAGCCGGTCGCGGGCGACCGCGAGGACGACGACGAGCGCCAGCGTGGCGAAGGTCAGCAGCAGCGCCTGGACGCGCGTCACGGCGGGATCGGAGCCCGGCAGGGCGTGCAGGAAGACCACGGCCGTGGCGTACAGCACCGCGAACGCTGCACCGGCGATCATCGGGGCTCGACCGTTCATATGCGGTCATGCTATCCCGCTGTCCCCAGAGCCGAGTTCATCCACAGACCGCGTCGGCGCAGCCGCTGTGTGCGCCGGCGCGTCGGCCCGGGTGCTTACCGTCGCGATATGTCGAGCGAACCGCCCGCCGAACTGCTCCGGCGCCGCCTCGGGACCGACGCGGGCCGCGAGGGTCAGGCCGCCGGCGCCGAGGACGACGAGGCCACCGAGACGTCGCTGTCGCGCTGGCTTCCCGAGCCCGGGCCGGGGCGCTCCGCGGCCTGGTTGTCCCGGATCCGGGGCGATCCCGGCAGGGCGGGTGTCCTCGCGCTGGGCGTCGTCGGGCTCATCGCCGTGCTGGTGACCGTGGTGAGCCTGGTCCGGGACCGGCCACCGGCGGTCGTCTCGGCAAAGCTCCCGCCGGTGGAGATGGTGTCGTCGGCTGTACCTGCGCCGTCGGGCGCGCCGCAGGCCGCGGGACCCGTGATCGTCAGCGTGGTCGGGCTGGTGCACCGCCCCGGTCTGGTCACCCTCGAACCGGGCGCCAGGATCGCCGATGCCCTCGAAGCCGCGGGTGGGGCGGTGGACGGCGCGGATGTCGTGGGCCTGAACATGGCCCGCCGGGTCGCCGACGGTGAGCAGATCGTGGTGGGCATCGGGGCGGAGCCGGGCCGGCCGACGCAGATGGGCAGTTCGGTGGTGTCCGGCTCGGCGCCCGCACCCGGCCCACCGACGGACGAAACAGCCTCGGGCGCAACCGGTGTCATCGATCTGAACACCGCGACCGTCGAGCAGCTCGACACGCTGCCGGGCATCGGGCCGGTGACGGCCGCCGCGATCGTGGCGTGGCGCGACGCCAACGGACGCTTCACCGGTGTCGACCAACTCGGCGATGTGGACGGAATCGGTCCGGCACGCCTGGACAAGCTGCGCACCCTCGTGACCGCGGGATGACCGACCTGCGGTTGGTGCCCGCGGCGGTGACGGCGTGGGCGGTGACCGCGGCGGGGATCCTGTGGGCGGTCGTGGGCGTGCTGGCCGCGCTGGCCGGCGCGATCGCCGTGACCGTCGCGACGGGGTGGTGGGCGGGCAGCCGACGCGCCGGGGGGACGGACCGCCGGGCGCTGCTCGGTGCCGTGACAGCGGTCGCGCTGGTCGGAGGCGGCTTCGGGGTGGCGGTCTGCCTGCGGGTCGACCAGGTCCGTGACCATCCGGTGTCGAGCTACGCCGGGTCGGCGACCGCGGTCGTCGTGACGCCCGATGAGACACCGCGAGTGCTCGCCGGCGGGCGGGTGATGTTCCGTGCGACGCTGGCGCGCCTCGATGGCCGGCCGTCGTCGGGCTCGGTGCTGGTGTTCGCCTCCGGTGCCGACTTTGCGGGACTGCAGGCCGGCCGGCCCGCGGGGTTCCGGGCGCATGTCCGTCCGCCCACCCGGCGGGACCTGAGCGTGGCAGTGCTGTCCGCGACGGGCCGGCCGCACCTCGGGGAGGCGGCGCTGATCCACCGCGCCGCACATCACGTGCGGTCGGAATTCGCGGACGCGGTGCGCCTGGTGCTGCCCGCCGGGCAGGCCGCGCTGCTGCCCGCGCTGGTGCTGGGTGACACGTCGGCGGTGCCGCCGGAGGTCACCCGGGAGTTCCGGGTCGCCGGGCTGACGCACCTGACCGCGGTGTCGGGGGCCAACGTGACGATCGTGTGCGGGGCGGTGCTGCTCACCGCCGCGCTGATCGGGCCGCGCGCCGCGGTCGTGGTCGCCGCGCTGACGCTGGCGGGTTTCGTCGTCGTCGTGCAGCCGTCGGCCAGCGTGCTGCGCGCCGCGGTGATGGGCGCGATCACCCTGCTCGCCGTCCTGACCCACCGGCGCAGGCAGGCGCTTCCGGCGCTGGCGGCAGCGGTGGTCGTGCTGATGATCGGTGCCCCCGAACTCGCCGTCGACGTCGGGTTCGCGCTCTCGGTGTCGGCCACCGCCGGGCTGGTTCTCGTCGCGCCGGTGTGGTCGCGGCGGCTGACCGGTCGGGGCTGGCCGCGCCCGCTGGCCGACGCGGTCAGCGTCGCGCTGGCCGCGCAGCTGGTCACCGCCCCGCTGGTGGCCGGTCTGTCGGGCTCGGTGAGCCTGGTCTCGGTGGCGGCCAACCTCCTCGTCGCGCCGGTGATCCCGCCGATCACGGTGGTGGGCACGGCCGCCGCGGCGCTGGGTCCGCTGTGGCCCGCAGGTGCGCAGCTGCTCATCCGCTTCACCGGCCCGGAAGTGTGGTGGCTGACCGCGGTCTCGGGCTGGGCCGCCGCGATGCCCGCGGCGTCGGTTCCGGTTCCGTCGGGTCTGGCGGGCGTCGGGATCGTCGCGGCCGTGGCGGTGCTCGTGGCCCTGGTGTGGCACTGGGCATGTGGCGTTGGGCGCTGTCGGGCGGGCGTGACACCATCGTCCGGTGAGCACCGGTCTGCACCTCATCCTCGGTGACGAGGAGCTGCTCGTCGAACGCGCTGTCGCGGCCATCCTGCGCCAGGCGCGCGCCTCGGCGGGTACCGCCGACGTCCCCGTCGACCGCCTGCGCGCCGGGGAGGTGAGCGTCAGCGAGCTCGCCGAGTTGCTCAGTCCCTCGCTGTTCGCCGACGAACGCGTGGTGGTGCTCGAGTCAGCCGCGGAGGCCGGTAAGGAGGCCGTGGCCGTCATCGAGAACGCGGCGGCCGACCTTCCCGAGGGAACGCTGCTGGCTGTGGTGCACTCCGGCGGCGGCCGCGCCAAGGCGCTGGCCGACCGGCTCAAGAAGCTCGGCGCCGAGGTCCACCCATGTGCCCGCATCACCAAGGCGGGCGAGCGTGCCGACTTCGTGCGCAAGGAGTTCCGGGCGCTGAAGATCAAGGCCGACGACGACACCGTCACGGCGGTCATCGACGCGATCGGCTCGGATCTGCGCGAGCTGGCGTCAGCGTGCTCTCAGCTGGTCGCCGACACCGGCGGCGCGGTCGACGCCGCCGCGGTGCGCAGGTATCACTCCGGCAAGGCGGAGGTGAAGGGCTTCGACATCGCGGACAAGGCGGTCGTCGGCGACGTGGCAGGGGCCGCCGAGGCGTTGCGGTGGGCGATGATGGCCGGCGAACCGCACGTGGTGCTGGCCGACGCGCTGGCCGAGGCCGTGCACACGATCGCGCGGGTCGCGCCGTTGACGGGCGACCCCTACCGGCTGGCCGGAGAGCTCGGGATGCCGCCGTGGCGCGTCCAGAAGGCGCAGAAACAGGCGCGGCGGTGGTCGCGTGATTCGGTGGCCGAGGCGCTGCGCCTGGTCGCGGCGCTCAACGCCGACGTCAAGGGCGCGGCGGCCGATGCCGACTACGCGTTGGAAAGCGCGGTGCGCAAGGTGGCGTCGCTGGTCGGCGACTGAAGGGCGGTCAGATCTTGTTGAACGCCCGGGCCAGCGCCGACTTGCGGTTGGCGGCCTGATTCTTGTGGATGACACCCTTGCTGGCGGCCTTGTCCAGCTTGCGGCTGGTGGCGACCAGCAGCTCGCCGGCCTTGTCCTTGTCGCCGGAGTCGACGGCCGCACGGAAACCACGGACCGCCGTGTGAAGCGACGACTTCACGGACTTGTTGCGCAGTCTGCGGCGCTCGTTGGTGCGGTTCCGCTTCTCCTGCGACTTGATGTTGGCCACGCGTGTATTCCTTCGACGATCTCGGCTGAATGGGATGAGTCTGTGGGCGCCCTATCGGGGGCAGCGACTGTTCAGGTTAGCAGCGAGCGGGTAAATCGACCAAAGCGGAGCCCACTGGCCTGCCGAAACGACAGGAATGCTGCAGCATGGCATGCGTGCGCCTGAGTTCACAGAGCGCACGCACGCGTACGGGAGGAGCACGAGACCTTTGCCGACAGAAACCGCACGAACCACACGCAGCACCGCCAAGGCGGGCCGGCGCCACGAGGGGATCTTCGGGGGCTACAACAAGCTCGGCACGTACGCCCAGGCTTTCGATGAGATGTTCGATGCGCACGGCAACGTCCGCGGCCCGTACAAGGGCATCCACGCCGAGCTGGCCCCCGCCGATGTGGCCGACCTCGAGGCCCGCGCCGACGCTCTGGGCCGTGCGTTCACCGACCAGGGCATCACGTTCTCGCTGTCCGGTCAGGAACGGCCGTTCCCCCTGGACCTCGTGCCGCGGGTCATCTCGGCCGCCGAGTGGACGCGGCTGGAGCGCGGGATCCGGCAGCGTGTGCAGGCGCTGGAGATGTACCTCGACGACATCTACGGCGAGCAGGAGATCCTGCGCGACGGAGTCATCCCGCGTCGCCTGGTCACCTCCTGCGAGCACTTCCACCGGGAGGCCGTCGGCATCGTCCCGCCCAACGGGGTCCGCATCCACGTCGCCGGCATCGACCTGATCCGCGATGCGCAGGGCAGCTTCCGGGTGCTCGAGGACAATTTGCGGTCGCCGTCGGGGGTCTCCTACGTGATGGAGAACCGCCGCACCATGGCGCGGGTCTTCCCGAACCTGTTCGCCACCCACCGGGTGCGCGCGGTCGGGGATTACGCGTCGCACCTGGTGCGGGCACTGCGCAACGCCGCCGCCAACAACGTCGCCGATCCGACCGTGGTGGTGCTCACCCCGGGCGTCTACAACTCGGCCTACTTCGAGCACTCGCTGCTGGCCCGGCAGATGGGTGTGGAACTCGTCGAGGGCCGCGACCTGTTCTGCCGCGACAACACCGTCTACATGCGCACCACCGAGGGGGAGCGTCAGGTCGACGTCATCTACCGGCGCATCGACGACGACTACCTGGATCCGATGCAGTTCAAGCCGGACTCGGTGCTCGGAGTAGCCGGCATCCTCAACGCCGCCCGCGCCGGCAACGTGGTGATCTCCAGCGCCGTCGGCAACGGGGTCGGCGACGACAAACTCGTCTACACCTACGTGCCGACGATCATCGAGTACTACCTCGGCGAGAAGCCGCTGCTGGCCAACGTCGACACCTACCGGTGCTGGCTCGACGAGGAACGCGAGGAGGTGCTCGACCGGGTCGACGAACTGGTCATCAAGCCCGTGGAGGGGTCCGGCGGCTACGGCATCGTGTTCGGCCCCGACGCATCGGCCAAGGAGCTGGCGACGATCACCAAGAAGATCAACGCCGATCCGCGCGGCTGGATCGCCCAGCCGGTCGTCCAGCTCTCGACGGTGCCGACCCAGATCGGCGACGAACTGGCGCCCCGGCACGTCGACCTGCGTCCGTTCGCGGTCAACGACGGCGACGACGTCTGGGTGTTGCCCGGCGGACTCAGCCGGGTGGCGCTGCCGGAAGGCTCGCTGGTGGTCAACTCCAGCCAGGGCGGCGGATCGAAGGACACGTGGGTGCTCGCCTCGCGCACGTCGGTGGCCGACCGCGAGCTCGGCGCGGCGGAGGTGGTGCGCTCGCTGCCGAAGGCCGCCGCGAGCAAGAACGGCAGCCGCAGTGGCAAGGCCGAGGCAGCCACCCTGGATCAGCAACAGCAACAGCAGCAGCAGTAGGGGGCTTCGACGATGCTGGCGAGAAACGCGGAATCGCTCTACTGGATCGGGCGCTACGTCGAACGTGCCGACGATACGGCCCGGATCCTCGACGTCACGGTGCACCAGTTGCTCGAGGACTCGAGCGTCGACCCCGACCAGGCGTCGCGCACGCTGCTGCGGGTGCTCGGGATCGAGCCGCCCGACGAGTACCTCGACGTGTGGTCGCTGACCGACATCGTGGCGTTCAGCCGCGAGACCTACGGTGCGTGCTCGATCGTCGAGGCCATCTCCGCGGCCCGCGAAAACGCCCGCGGCGCACGCGAAGTCACCTCCACCGAGATCTGGGAGTGTCTCAACACCACCTACAACGCCCTGCCCGAGCGGGAGCGGGCCGCCAAACGCCTGGGTCCGCACGAGTTCCTGTCCTACGTGGAGGGGCGCGCGGCGATGTTCGCCGGGCTGGCGGACTCCACGTTGTCGCGTGACGACGGCTATCGCTTCATGGTGCTGGGCCGCGCGCTGGAGCGGGTGGACATGACCGTGCGCCTGCTGCTGTCCCGCGTCGGGGACAGTGCGTCGTCGCCGGCGTGGGTGACGCTGCTGCGGTCGGCCGGCGCCCACGACACCTATCTGCGGACCTACCGCGGTGTGCTCGATGCCGGCCGGGTGGTCGAATTCATGTTGCTGGACCGGCTTTTCCCGCGGTCCATCTTCTACTCGCTCAAGCTCGCCGAGCACAGCCTCGACGAGCTGATGAACCGTCCGCACGGCCGCCTCGGGGCCACCGCGGAAGCGCAGCGCCTGCTCGGCCGGGCCCGCAGCGAGCTGGAGTTCCTCCGGCCGGGGGTGCTGCTCGAGTCGCTGGAGCAGCGGCTCGCGTCGCTGCAGACGACGGTCTTCGATGTGGGAGAGTCGTTGGCACTGCAGTACTTCCACTCCGCTCCGTGGGTCGCGTGGACCGATGCGGGACGCAATGCTCTGGTGATCGAAGAAGGGGAGATCTAGATGTGGCGGATGCGCGTGGTGCACGCGACGGGATACGCCTACAAATCGCCGGTCACCGCGTCGTTCAACGAGGCCCGGTTGACCCCGCGCTCGGACTCGCGCCAGAACGTCATCCTCAACCGTGTCGAGACGGTGCCGGCCACCCGGTCCTACCGCTATGTCGACTACTGGGGAACCGCGGTCACCGCGTTCGACCTGCACGCCCCGCACACCGAGCTGGAGGTGACGTCGTCCTCGGTGGTGGAGACCGACCGCCCCGAGGCGCCCAAGGACAAGGTGTCGTGGGCCGACCTGGCCGGCGAGGCGGTCATCGACCGGTATGACGAGGTGCTCGCGCCCACCCACTACGTCCCGTCGAGCAAGCGCATCGAGCGGGTCGGCCGTCGCATCGCGAAGTACCACGATCCGGCCGAGGCCGTGATCGAGGCGGCACGCTGGGTGCAGGGGGAGTTGCAGTACGTCCCCGGCACCACCGGAGTGCACACCTCCGGGGTGGACGCGCTGCGGGAAGGCAAGGGGGTGTGCCAGGACTTCGCGCATCTGACGCTGATGTTGTTGCGCGGCATGGGGATTCCGTCCCGATATGTGTCGGGTTACCTGCATCCGAAGCGCAACGCGAAGATCGGGGACACCATCGACGGGCAGAGCCACGCGTGGATCCAGGCGTGGACGGGCGAGTGGTGGCATTACGACCCCACCAACGACGCGGAGATCAACGAGCAGTACATCAGCGTCGGGGTGGGACGGGACTACTCCGACGTCACGCCGCTCAAGGGCATCTACTCCGGGGAGGGGTCCACCGACCTCGACGTCGTCGTCGAGATCACCCGGCTGGCTTGACGCACACCCCCGGGTGCACCTCGACCCGGTGCAGGTCGTCGCCGAGCTCGATCTGACGGTCGAACGCCGTCGCCGCCAGCGCGCGCCAGTCCTCCTCCTGCCCGGGCACCAGCGCCGGCACGTAGTGGGTCAGGATCAGGATGCCGACCCCGGCCCGCGTCGCGGTCTCGGCGGCCTGCTGCACCGACGAGTGGTAGTCGCAGATGTCGCGGATGCGCTGCATCGGCATCGGGTCGATGAGGTCCTTACGGATCACCGTGTGCACCAACGCCCCTGCGCCTGCGGCCAGTTCGTCCAGCGTCGGGCACGGGACGGTGTCCCCGGCCAGCACCACCGACGCCCCGTTGTGTTCGACGCGGAAACCGATGGTGGGTGCGACGGGCCGATGGTCGGTCGGCGCGACCAGGATGCGGACGCCGTCACGGCCCCACACCACCCCTTCGGTGACCTCTTCCACCTCGACCGGTGGGGGCGTCGTCAGGTCGGCGTGGTGAGCGATGCGGTACCCGATGTCGAACTGCAGTGCCTTGAGCGTGTTCTCGACCACCTCCGCGGTACCGGGCGGCCCGATGATCGGCAGCGGGGTCAGGTCGGGGGCGAAGTTGCCGACCCATCGGGTGATCAGCACGTCGCCCAGGTCGGTGATGTGGTCGCTGTGCAGATGCGTCAGCAGCAGCGCGGTCAGGTTGTTGGCGCTGACGCCGACCGCGGCGGCGCGCTGCAGCACGCCGCGGCCGCAGTCCACCAGGAAGGTCTGCCCGCCGGCGCGTACCAGCGTCGACGGTCCGGCGCGCCGCGGATCCGGAATGGGGCTGCCCGTGCCGAGCAGCGTCACTTCGATCATGGGCCAGGTATACCGCGACCGGTGATCCGGTGCGGCCTAAACGGTGCCGGAGACGGGCGTCCATCCCGGCGGCGGATCTTCGCCGGTGCGCCCGTCCACGGCTTCACGCAGAAGGTCGGCGTGCCCGGTGTGCCTGCCGTACTCCTCGATCAGATCGCAGAGCAGGCGTCGCAGGCTCGCGTGCCGGCCGTCGGGTCCGCTGATGTCCACCAGCTGGTCGAGCCCGCCCCGGGTCAGCGCGTTCTGCAGCCGGCGTCGGGACCGCTGTACCGCCCCGTCCCAGTACGCGTACAGACGGTCCGGCGGGTCGCCCGCCGCGGAGGTGAACTCCCAGTCCTCCGGCACCTCGTCGAGGCCGGCCCACTCCGACTGCCACGGGTCGCCGATCGGTTCTCCGGTCAGCTTGTCCGTGAACAGCATGTCCTCGGCGAACGCCAGGTGCTTGAGCAGACCGCCGAGCGTCAGCGTCGAGGCGCCGACGCGTGCCTGAAGTCCCGCGGTGTCGAGATCGTCGGCCTTCCAGCGGAACGTGGTGCGCAGCCGCTCGAGCGCGCCGACGAGGTGCTCGAGTTCCGAACCCGCCAGCGGCGGCTCCCAGGGCGTGTCGGTCATCGCACCGGACTATAGGTGGCCACCGGTTTCGGTCTGCGGCGATCCGTCCCGGCGTATTGTGAGCCGCATCACAAGGAGGTCGTGATGCGGATATCCGACGTGCTGCGCACCAAGGGGGCGTCCGTGGCGACGATCACCCCAGAGACATCGGTGGCAGGCCTGCTCACGGAACTGGCCGTGCACAACATCGGCGCGATGGTCGTGGTCTCGGCCGACGGACTGGAAGGGATCGTGTCCGAGCGCGACGTGGTGCGGGGACTGCACGAGGTCGGCGCCGACCTGCTGCGCCGCCCGGTGGCCGACATCATGACCACGCTGGTGGCGACGTGCTCCCCGGACGACACGGTGGACAGCCTCAGCGCGCTGATGACGACGAACCGGGTGCGCCACGTCCCCGTCGTGGTCGACGGGCGGCTGCGCGGCATCGTCAGCATCGGGGACGTCGTCAAGACGCGGATGGAGGAGCTGGAGACCGAGCAGCAGCGCCTGCAGGCCTACATCACCCAGGGATGACGGGGTCGAGCAGCGTGTTGTCGCTGAACGCGCCGCGGTAGGCCGCGGCCGGGTGCGATGCCGGCAGCCGGTCGCCGCGCCCGAGCAGCTTGTGGCGCAACGTCCCCGACTTGTCGGTGGCGATGAGGCCGCGTTCCCGCAGCGTCGGGAACAGGCGGTCGGCCGTCTCCTGGAAGGAGCCCGGCACCGTCGCGTGGTAGACGTTGATGCCGTTGACGCCGGCCTCCCGCCACTCTTCCAGGCGGTCGGCGATCTCCTCGGCGGTGCCGACCACCCGGTTGGCGCCCTCGAGCACCCAGGCCGGGTCGCGGATCGTCGGCTCCGCATTGCCGGACGCCTCGGCCGCCCACCGCGCGAAGCCCTGCACGCCGGTGAACTCGCCGAGCCGGCTGATCGGCGTGTCCAGGGGCAGGTGGCCGGCGTCGACGCCGGCATCGCCGAGCGCGTGCAGCGCAACGCCTTCCAGATCGAGATACCGCTTGATCTCGTCATGACGCCGCACCGCGTCGCGGTGGGTGTCGCCGACGACGAAGGACAACCCCTGCGCGAACGCGATGTCATCGGGGTCTCGGCCGTGCTCGGCGGCCAGCGCGCGCGTCTCGGACGTCAGCGCGTACGCGGCCGCCGGGTCGGGGCTGCTGATGTACACACCCTCGGCGTTGCGCGCCGAGAACAGCTGTCCCGCAGGCGAAGCACCGGCCTGGAACAGCACCGGGGTGCGCTGCGGCGACGGAGACGAGAAATGTGGACCCTCGACCGAGTAGCGCTTGCCGACGTGGTTGATCCGATGGATGCCGGCCGGATCGGAGTGCACACCGCGTTCCTTGTCCTGAACCAGCGCATCCTCGTCCCAGGAGCCCTCCCACAGCTTGTAGGCGACGTCGACGTACTCGTAGGCCCACTCGTAGCGTTCGTCGTGGCTCAGGGTGCCCTCGTACCCGAAGCTGCGGAACATGTTGGCGTTGAAACTCGTCACGACGTTCCAGCCGAGCCGCCCGTCGGTGTAGTGGTCGAGGGAGGACATCTTGCGCGCGAAGTTGAACGGGTGGTCCTGCACGATCGAGCTGGTGAACACGATGCCGAGGTTCTCGGTGACCACCGCCAACGCCGACGCCAGTGACGACGGATCGTTGACCGGCACCTGGATGCCGCCCTCGACGGCTTTGCGCCAGTTGCCGTTCCACGGCGCCCGCAATCCGAACACGTCGGCGAAGAACAGCAGATCGTAGCCGGCCTTCTCGACGCCGGCGGCCAGTGATGTCCAGTGCCGCAGCTTGTTGAACTCGTGGTTGCGTGCCTCGGGTGCCCGCCACAACCCGTGCAGCACATGGGATGCGGTGTTCATCACGAAGGCCGAGTAGAACAGCGGCCGTTGCGCGCTCACGAGATCGGGCCCAGCGTGTCCCGGATCAGCTTGTTGTCGGTGGTCTCGAGGAACTCGGCGATGCGGGGATCTTTGAACGTGTCGATGAGCTTCTGCACGTTGGGGTCGTCGATGTGCTTGTTGCTGACCACCAGGCCGCCCTCGCTGCCTTTCGGTGCGGGCTCGCGGGCGAGGATCTGCTCTTCGGTCAGCCCCGCGGCGTAGACGTCGGAGATGTGCACCACGACGGCGTCGACGTCGGCGAGGCTGCGGGCCAGCTGGCCGATCGGCACCTGAACGAACTGGTAGTTCTTCGGGTTGGTGGCGATGTCGTCGAGTTGGGGCAGTCCCGCGAGCGTGTCCTTGCCGGGCTTGAGCGTGATCTGTTGATCGTGGGCGAGGTCCAGCAGCGCGATGGCCTGTCCGGCGGGATCGTCGCGCAGCGCGATCTTGGCGCCGCTCGGCACCTGGTCCCAGCTGCGGTACTTGTCGGAGTAGGTGGCCTGATCCCAGGTGAACGTCGGCGCGGCCAGCGTCAGCTGGAACCCGTTGGCGGCGATCGCGTCGTTGAGGAACGGCTGGTGTTCGAAGAAGTTGCCCGCGACCGTGCCGGCGTCGACGGCACGGTTGATCTCGATGAGGTTGTCGATCTTGACGGGTTCGATGGTGATCCCGTGGTCGGGCGCGATGTTGGTGGCGATGTAGCTGAGCAGGTTCTCGGCGGCGATGTCGGTGCTCCACGTCGCCACCGGCAGGTTGGTGCCGAACGGCTTGTCCTTGTTGGAGAACTGGGCATACGAGATGCCGCCGGCGACGGCCAGGACGACCACCGCCGCGGCCGCGATCCACGGCCAGCGCTTCTTCTTCTTGATCTCGATGTCGAGACCCGACCCTGAGGGCGGGCTGATCTGGTCGGTCATGGGTTTCCTTCCGTGCCTGTTACGGGGTGAGGGCTTTGACCACGCGGTCGCCGACGAATTGGACGACGGCGATGGTGATGATCAGCGAGACCGCGGTGGCGATCATGATGTTGTCGTCGAAACGGTTGTAGCCATAGGTGATTGCGAGGTTGCCGACGCCGCCGGCGCCGATGGATCCGGCGATGGCGGAGTAGTCGATCATCGCGATGGTGTTCACGGTCAGGGCGCCCGCCAGGGCGGGCAGCGCCTCGGACAGCTGCACGGTTCGGATCACCTGCAACGTGGAGCCGCCCGACACCTGCCCCATGTCCGTGACGTCGGAACGCACTTCCCGCAGGGCGTTCTGCACCAGGCGCGCGAAGAACGGCACGCCGGCGGTGGTCATCGGCACGATCGCCGCGGGGATACCGATCGTGGTACCCACCAGGAAGCGGGTCACCGGGATGATGGCCGCCATCAGGATCAGGAAGGGCAGCGAGCGGCCGATGTTGACGACCGTGTTGAGAACCGCGAACACCCGCGGGTTGGGGTGCAGCCCCAGATCGGAGGTGTTGTGCAGGATCACCCCGACCGGGATGCCGATCAGCACCACCAGCAGCATCGTGATGCCGACCATCAGCCAGGTTTCCACGTAGGCGGGCAGCAGCAACTCGGGCACCTTGTGCCACGGCGTGCTGAAGTCCTCCTGCGCGAACAGGGACGTGGTCATGTCGCGGCCTCCGCGGACGGGCGTGCGGCCGTCCGGACGTGCAGCCCGCGCTCGGTCAGGTAGCGCGCGAAACCGGACGGCGCGCCCGGCGAGAGCGCCAGCACCGCTCGGCCGACGGCGATTCCGCGGATCGACTCCACGCTGGCGCTCAGCACGCTGACCCGGGTGCCCGACAGGCCGGGCGCGTCCTGAATCGAGGTGAGCCAGTCGAGCGGAACGTCGCGCGAGGCATACGAGACCTCCCACACTTCGCCGTCGCCGCGCAGCGGCACACTCGGCCGGTCGGGTAGGAGTTCATGGGCCAGAACCGATTCCGGGTCGAGGATGATGTCCTCGACCGACCCGCTCTCGATGATGCGTCCGTCGGCGATCCTGGCCACCGAGTCGGCGATCTCGCGCACCACCTCCATCTCGTGGGTGATCAGGATGATCGACAGGCCGTACTCGTCGCGAAGGTGACTGAGCAGCGCCAGGATCGACTTGGTGGTGGCCGGGTCGAGTCCCGATGTCGCCTCGTCGGAGAGCAGCAGCGACGGACCGAGGGCAAGGGCGCGCGCGATGCCCACCCGCTGCTTCTGCCCGCCGGAGAGCTGCCCGGGGAACGCGGCACTGCGGTCGGTCAGGCCGACACGCTCGAGGAGTTCGCCGACGCGCCGGTCGACCGACGCGGCGGTGGCGCCGAGGTACTCCAGCGGCAGTGCGACGTTCTGGGCGACGGTGCGGCGGCGCAACAGGGGTGCGGTCTGGAAGATGACCCCGATGTTGCGTCGGGCCGCCACGAGGTCCTCGGCCGAGAGTGTGGTGAAGTCCTTGCCGTTGACGCGCACGGTGCCGCTGGTGGGCCGTTCCAGGAAGCTGATGCAACGGGACAGCGTGCTCTTGCCCGCACCGCTGGGGCCGACGACGGCCAGGATCTCACCGTCGGCCACCGACAGGCTGATGCCGTCGAGGACGGTGCGGTCGCCGAACCGTTTCGTCAGGTTCTCTATCTCGATCACGGCTGACGAAGCTACGGTGCCGACGGGAGTGCGCCCAGGCTAGGGATCGCCGTGATCTGAACTTGTATTCGAACGGGCGCAGCACAATTCGGATCACCGTGGCCGTAACCCTGGCGTGCGCGCCGCCGAAGATGCGACGTTCGACTCATGACTGACCGTCCCCGGTTCGGGGTGTGGGCCAACGTCCACGGCACGATGGCCGCCCTCTGTCATCCGGACGATCCGGTCGACGCGTCGTGGCGGCGGGTGCGCGATCAGATCCTGCTCGCCGAGCGGCTGGGGTTCGACTCCACGCTGATCGCGCAGCACACCATGAACCCGCTCGACGAGTCGCTCGACCAACTCGACGCATGGAGCGCGGCGGCCGCCGCGGCCGCCTTGACGGAGTCCATCGAGATCATCGCGGCGGTCAAGCCGTCGATCATCCACCCGACGATCCTGGCCAAGCAGGCCCAGGGCATCGAGGAGATCAGCGGCGGGCGGTTCGCCGTCAACGTCGTCAACGCATGGTGGATCCCCGATCTCGAGCGCTCCGGCATCGGCATGCTCGCGCACGGCGAGCGCTACGTGTACGGGTCGGAGTGGCTGCACATCGTCCGCCGCCTGCTCGCGGGGGAGCGGACGACGTTTCACGGCAAGTACTTTCACGTCGACGACTTCGTGCTGCACCCCACCGGCACCTACCGGCGCCGGCCCCGGATCTACCTCGGCGGCGAGTCCGCACCGGCGCGCGACCTGGCCGCGGCCGAGGCCGACGTGCTGTTCCTCAACGGGCAGTCCCGGGCCGAGGCCGGAGATCTCCTCGCCGATGTGCGGCGGCGCCCGCGAACCGGTCTCGACCCGATCCGCTTCGGGTTGGCGGCGTTCGTCGTCACCGCGCCCACCGGTCGTGAGGCCGAGGACCTGCTGCGCCACCACTGGGAACTCAACGCCGCGGACAAGGCAGGCGACGGCGACACGATCGAACGCTTCAGCACCGACACCGATCCGGCCTCGGTGATGTGGCAGCGGCTGCGGGAGCGTCCGCACATCGGACCCAACGGCGGCACCGCCGCCGGTCTCGTCGGCGACTACGACACCGTCGCGCAGCGCATCGTGGACTGGCACGGCGACGGGATCGAGACCTTCATGTTGGCCTTTCAACCCTTCGAAGCGGAGATGGAACGCTTTGCCGCCGAGATCATCCCGCGCGTCGAGCGCCTCACGACCCGCAACCGGGCGGCGTCATGAGCGGCGCACCGCGGATGCACTGGTATCTGCCCACCCACGGGGACACCGCCACGATCGCGGACAACCAGGCCGGCGCCGGGGCCCGGGTGCCGTCCTACCTGGAGCCGTCGCTGGAGAACCTGACCACGCTGGCGCGCACCGCCGAGGATCTCGGATTCGAGGCCGCCCTGACCCCGACCGGTTCCTACTGTGAGGATTCCTGGCTGGCCACCGCGGCGCTGGCCCAGCACACCCGCGCGCTGAAGTTCCTGGTCGCCTTCCGGCCGGGGGTGCTCTCCCCGACCCTGGCGGCCCAGCAGGTCAGCACCTACCAGCGGTTCACCGGAAACCGGTTGGCGCTCAACGTCGTTACCGGCGGGGATGACGCCGAGATGCGCCGCTTCGGTGACGACGTCGACAAGTCGGCGCGGTACCGGCGCACCGGTGAGTTCCTCACCATCGTGCGCGGCATCCTGTCCGGTGGCGAGTTCTCGTTCGACGGCGAGTTCTACACCGTGGAGCGCGCCAAGACCGCCTACCCGGTCACCACCCGGCCAACCGTCTACTTCGGCGGCTCGTCGCCGGAGGCCATCGCGGTGGCCGCCGAGCACGCCGACGTCTACCTCACCTGGGGTGAGACTCCCGAGCAGGTCGCCGAGAAGTTCGACCGGGTCCGCGCGGCCGCCGCCGAGCACGGCCGCACGCTGCGGTTCGGGGTGCGCCTGCACACCGTGGCCCGGCCCACCACCGAGCAGGCGTGGCAGCGGGCCGAGGAACTGCTCGCCGACCTGACACCCGAGCAGGTGGCGCAGGCCCATGCCCGCTACACCGCGAGCGTGTCGGAGGGGCAGCGGCGGATGGCGGCGCTGACCGACGGGGTGCTGCGCGACGCCCGCAGCCTCGAGATCGAGCCGGGCCTGTGGGCGGGACCCAGCCTGGTCCGCGACGGTGCGGGCACCGCGGCCGTCGGCAGCTACACCGACGTCGCCGCTGTGCTCGGCCGCTACGTCGATGTCGGAGCGACCGAGTTCATCCTGTCCGGGTATCCGCAGATCGACGAGATCCGCCACGTCGGCGAGGGCGTGGTGCCGCTTCTGCGGATCGGCTCCGCGGCGTAGGGTTTTTCCGCGTGACCATCGATGTCGCCGCGGCCCGCCGACCGGACGTCAAGGCGCTGTCGCGGGTGCTGGGGCGGGCGTTCTTCGACGATCCGGTGATGATGTGGATGGTGCCCGACGACGCGCGGCGGGCCAGCGCGCTGCCGCGGATCTTCGCCGCGATGACGCGGCACCACTTCCTCGCCGGGGAGGCCGTGGAGGTGGCCGCCCGCGCCGGCGAGGTGGGTGCCGCGGCACTGTGGGATCCGCCGGGCCGGTGGAAGACGACCACGCGGGAGGACCTCGCGATGATGCCGAGCTTCCTGCTGGCGATGCGCGGCGAGGCCAAGCGCGGGATGGAGGTTTCCGAGCTGATGAAGCGCCACCACCCCGAGGAGCCGCACTGGTATCTCGCGGTCATCGGCAGCGACCCTGACGTGCGGGGCGCGGGGTTCGGTCAGGCGCTGATGGCGTCGCGGCTGGACCGCTGCGACGCCGAGGGCGCCCCGGCGTACCTGGAGTCGACCAAGGAGTCGAACGTGCCGTACTACCTGCGGTTCGGCTTCGAGGTGACCGGCGAGCTCACCGTGCCCGGCGGCGGCCCCACGATGTGGCAGATGTGGCGCGCGCCGCGCTGAGCTGACCCCGGGCTAACTCCAGCTGTATTCGGCCCGCAGACGGGTCGCGACGGCTTCGAACGTGGCGCGCTCGAGGATCGCGCCCTCGCGCCGGATGCCCTCCTCGGGCACGTCGAGCACGCGATCCAGGCGCACCCAACTGGCCCGGCCCTCGTAGTCCCAGGATCCGGAGCCGATGCCGACCCAGTTCGGGTCGTCGCGGTGGTGGTCCTGACTGGACAGCATCAGGCCCAGCAGCACGCTGCGGTCACGTCCGACCACCAGCACCGGCCGGTCCTTGCCGCGGGTGGGGTCGTCCTCGTAGACCACCCACGTCCACACGATCTCGCCCGGGTCGGCGCGGCCGTCCAGGTCGGGGGCGTAGACGACCCTGCGGGCCCGGTGCGCGGTCGGGACGAAGGTGTTGGACACCGGGCGGCCGGCGGGGAGGGCGGGCTGGGGTGTGGTGGAGGCGCCGGCGATCGCGTCCAGACCGATGCGGATGCCCTGGGCGATCCCGCGCTGCAGGGTCTCCGAGCGCTGGAGGTGCCGTACGAGCTTGGGCGCTTCGGAGAACACCAACCTCTGGAAGGTCTTGAAGGGCGAGGACGACGACGCCATAGCCGCCAAGTCTAGGCGTCGCCGAATCGGTCGATTGTGTCCCGATGGGGTGGGCTCGTTACTCTGGACTGGCCGTTTCCGGTACCCGTACCGCGCTCACCAGGAGATTCCCGATTAGCAGTTTCGCCGACAAGACCTTCACCCCGCCGGCGCTGATTCGGAACTTCTGCATCATCGCCCACATCGACCACGGCAAATCCACCCTGGCCGACCGGATGCTGCAGCTCACCGGCGTGGTCGCCGACCGCGACATGCGGGCGCAGTACCTCGACCGGATGGACATCGAGCGGGAACGGGGCATCACGATCAAAGCGCAGAACGTGCGTTTGCCCTGGAAAGTCGGTGACGAAGAGCACGTCCTGCACCTGATCGACACGCCCGGCCACGTCGACTTCACCTATGAGGTGTCTCGCGCGCTGGAGGCCTGCGAAGGCGCGGTGTTGCTCGTCGACGCCGCGCAGGGCATCGAGGCGCAGACGCTGGCGAACCTCTACCTGGCGCTCGATCGCGACCTGACGATCATCCCGGTGCTCAACAAGATCGATCTGCCCGCCGCCGACCCGGACCGCTACGCCGGAGAGATCGCGCACATCATCGGCTGCGAGCCGTCGGACGTGCTGCGGGTGTCCGGCAAGACGGGCGAGGGTGTGCGCGAACTGCTCGACGAGGTGGTCCGCCAGGTGCCGGCCCCCATCGGCGACGCCGACGCCCCGGCGCGGGCGATGATCTTCGACTCGGTGTACGACACCTACCGCGGCGTGGTCACCTACGTCCGTGTCGTCGACGGCAAGATCGTGCCGCGCGAACGCATCAAGATGATGTCCACCGGCGCCGTCCACGAGCTGCTCGAGGTGGGCATCGTCTCACCCGATCCCAAGGCCTCCGACGGGCTGGGTGTCGGCGAGGTGGGTTACCTGATCACCGGCGTGAAGGACGTCCGCCAGTCCAAGGTCGGTGACACGGTCACCGCAGCCCGCCATGGCGCCACCGAACCGCTGACCGGATACCGCGAACCCCGGCCGATGGTCTACTCGGGTCTGTACCCGGTCGACGGATCCGACTACCCGGTGCTGCGCGACGCTCTGGACAAACTGCAACTCAACGACGCGGCGCTGACCTACGAGCCGGAGACGTCGGTGGCGTTGGGCTTCGGCTTCCGCTGCGGCTTCCTCGGTCTGCTGCACATGGAGATCACCCGCGAGCGGCTCGAGCGGGAGTTCAATCTCGACCTGATCTCCACCTCGCCCAACGTCGTCTACCGCGTGGTCAAAGACGATGGCACGGAGATGGTCGTCACCAACCCGTCGGACTGGCCCGAGGGCAAGGTCCGTGAGGTCTACGAGCCCGTGGTGAAGACGACGATCATCGCGCCCAGCGAGTTCATCGGCACGATCATGGAGCTGTGCCAGTCCCGACGCGGGGAGCTCGGCGGGATGGACTATCTGTCGCCCGAACGGGTGGAGCTGCGCTACACGATGCCGCTGGGCGAGATCATCTTCGACTTCTTCGACTCGCTGAAGTCGCGCACCCGCGGCTACGCCAGCCTCGACTACGAGGAGGCGGGCGAGCAGGAGGCCGCGCTGGTCAAGGTCGACATCCTGCTGCAGGGCGAGGCCGTCGACGCATTCAGTGCGATCGTCCACCGGGACAGCGCCTCGGCGTACGGCAACAAGATGACCACCAAGCTCAAGGAACTCATCCCGCGCCAGCAGTTCGAGGTGCCGGTGCAGGCGGCGATCGGCTCGAAGATCATTGCGCGCGAGAACATTCGGGCCATCCGCAAGGACGTGCTGTCCAAGTGCTACGGCGGTGACATCACGCGTAAGCGCAAACTGCTGGAGAAGCAGAAGGAAGGCAAGAAGCGGATGAAGACGATCGGCCGGGTCGACGTCCCGCAGGAGGCGTTCGTGGCGGCGCTGTCGACCGAGGCCGCCTCGGACAAGGCCAAGAAGTAGGGCCGTCATGCTGCGGAGGGGGAGCCGCGGAGTCGTTGTCCTGCTGGCCGCGGTCGTGGCGGGATGCGGTGCCCGGGTCGAGGGCACGCCCGTCGCCGCCCCGGCGGGCGGTCTGGATTCGATCCTGCTCAGCGACGTCGATCTCGATGACGTGTTGGGCAGCAAGGGAATTCAGAGTGAGCCCGACACGGGGGAGATGACCGACGAGCTCGCGGCCGGCACGGTGCCTCCAGGCTGCGTGGGTACGGTGCGCGCCGCAGAGTCCAACGTCTACCGGGACGCCGGGACCACCGCGGCGCTGACCCGGGTGTCCGAGGAGCCCGGCGACGGCGACTCGATCGCCCAGAGCGTGGTGGTCGTGGGCTCACCGCAGCAGGCGCAGCACCTTCTGGAGCTCGCCAAGCTGTCGTGGAGCGCGTGTGCCGGCACCCCGATCAGGCAGGGTGGGGCCACCCCGTCGACCTGGAATCTCGAACCGGTCGACGTTCGCGACGGCATCGTCAGCCAGTCGTCCGCGAACTCGGTGCACGGGCGCTGCCAGCATGCGATGGGAGCGGCGGCCGCCCGGGTCGTGGAGGCGCTGGTGTGTGGCGCGAACGTGCGCAACCAGGGCGCGGCGGTGGTCGCCGCGATGATCACCAACGCCGGTTCGGCCTGACAGGAAGAGATCCGCGCAGCGCGATCCTGCGCCCAAACGTCGGTTTGGGTGACGACACGCCGTATTCGGGCGCCCGAATGTCGGGTTGGGGGTCGTCAGCGTGCCCGCTGGTTCTCGCCGAAGCGGTCGCGCGCACGGCCGCGGCATGCTATCGAAGGGGGGTGTCCACCAAACTCGCGGCGCTCGCCGGTGCGTGCGTCGTCCTGGCCGGCTGCGCCGGGGCTCCGGTGGACGACCGACCTGTCGTCCGGATCGTCGAGGCCGCCCAGCCGACGGCGGCGATACCGCTCGGGCACTTCCTGCCGACGGCGCAGGAGTTGTCGACGACGCTGGGCACCGGACCCAACGGCTTCGCCGGACAACTCGTCGAAGGCGGCGCGGACATGCTGCTGCGCAGCGTCGGGGCCGGCGAGACCAGCCCTCCCGACTGTGCCGGGGCCGCATACCGGCTGCAGCAGGCCGTCTATGACGGCAGTCCGGTGCAGTCGGTCGCCACGAACTCCTGGGCAGGAGGTGGGTTCGACGGTCCACCGGTGACCGGCTTCTTTGGCGTGGTGCAGATGACGAGTGCGGCTGCCGCGCAGGAATTCTTCGTCGCCGCGACCGAGCGATGGCGCCGGTGCAACGGAGCGACGGTGACGCGGCACGAGGCCGGCGACGGCGGCGACGAGCTCAGCAGGATCGCCGACGTCAGCTTCGAGCGACAGGTGGTGTCGGCGAACGTCCTGCACACCGCCGCGGGCACCGCATCGCCGACCGCGCAGCGTGCGATCGGGCTGGCCGGCGACTGCATCGTCGAGGTCGACCTCGCCGACCCCCGCCCCGCCGACCAGGCTGCCCGGCCCGCCGTCGGCGTCGCCGACCTGATTCTGAACAAGATCACGACACAGCGCTGAGCGTCGGTGGACAATGGCGCGGTGAAACCTGTGCCGACGCGTCGCGTCTGCGGTCTGCTGCTGGCGGCGTCCGGGCTGCTCTGCGGCTGCGTGAGCACCGTCGAGGGCGCCGCCGTGCGTGCCCAGGGGGCCGCCCCGGTGGATGTCGGTGTGCTCGACGAGGCCGCCCTGGGCCGCTTGATACTCACGATCGGCGAGGTCAACGGGATCATGGGCAGCACCCAGATGAAGGTCACCGGCGAACTCGACCAGATGACCGACCACTCCGACGAGGTGTCGGATCCCGACTGCCTCGGCGCGGTGTACGGCGCCGAGGAGCCGGTGTACGCCCGCACTGGGTGGACGGCGGTGCGCGATCAAGTGGCCCGCGAACCCGACGACGACAACGACCACTGGGTCGAGCAGACGGCGGTGCTCTATCCGACGGCGCAGGCGGCCACGATGTTTCTGGATACATCCTTCACCACCTGGCAGGGCTGCGCCGGCGAGTCGATCGACGTCGGTGACGGCGAGTACTCCTGGCAGCTGGGGGATGTCGACGCCACCGACACGGGCGGCGTCGACCTGATCACCCAGATGACCACGCAGCAGGGCGCCGACGGGTGGGAGTGCCAGCACGCGCTGTCGGCGGTGTCGAACGCGACGGTCGAGGCGTGGGCGTGCGGCTACAACATCACCGGTGAGGCCGCCGAGATCGCCACGGCGATGGTCGGCAAGGCTCGGAAGTAGCGGCGCGTAAACGGAACTCGAGGTCAGGCCGTGGCGGACAGCGCCGCCCGGTGCCGCGGCCCGAGAAGCTCACCCCACGCGGCGAACGCCTCGGCGTGGTCCGCCGACGACGAGCCGGTGGCCACGGCGACCAGTCCCGCGGCGAGGCTGCCCAACCCGACGCCGGTCTGGTGCACGACGCGCACCAGTTCGTCGAACGCCTCGCGACGCGAGCAGCCCCGCAGACCGATCAGGATGCCCACGGCGATGTCGATGACCTGACGAGACGTGTCGTCTACGGCACGAAAGTTCATGCGTTCGATGGTCGGCCGCCAACCTGTGTGCTGCCAGCATTGCGCGCAGGCAGACGCAAAACCGGAACGTTCCTGTTACACGGGCGCGTTCGCCGGCTGGAATCCGCCGGAGCTGTCGGCTTCCTCTTCGGCGCGGATCACGTGCACGACCGCGTTGATCAGCGCCAGGTGGGTGAACGCCTGCGGGAAGTTGCCCAGGTGCCTGCCCGTGCGGGGCTCGATCTCCTCGGCGTACAGATGCAGCGGGCTGGCGAAGGACAGCAGGCGTTCGCACAGGTGCCGCGCCCGGTGGATCTCACCGATCTCCACCAGTGCCGACACCAGCCAGAACGAGCAGATCGTGAACGTGCCCTCCTCGCCGGACAATCCGTCGTCGGTCTCCTCGGTGCGGTAACGCAGCACCAGGCCGTTCTCGGTCAACTCGTCGGCGATCGCCAGCACCGTCGCGCGGATCCGCGGATCGTCGGACGGCAGGAACCGGGTCAGCACGGCCAGCAGCAGCGACGCGTCGAGCGCGTCGTCGCCGTAGCGCTGGGTGAGCACGCCGCGGTTGTCGACGCCGTGGGCCAGGATGTCGTCCTTGATCTCCTCGGCGATGGCGCGCCACTGCTGGGCGTAGGACTTCTCACCCTCCAGGTCGGCCAGTTTGGCCCCGCGGTCCAGCGCCACCCAGCACATGATCTTGCTGGAGGTGAAGTGCTGCGGTTCGCCGCGCACCTCCCAGATGCCGCGGTCGGGTTCGCGCCAGTGCTTGATGGCCTCCTCGACCTGTTCCTTGAGCACCGGCCACAGCGTCTCGGGAATCTGCTCGCGGGACTTGGTGTGCAGATACACCGAATCGAGCATCGTGCCCCAGATGTCGTGTTGCATCTGGTTGTAGGCGCCGTTGCCGATACGCACCGGCCGGGCGTTGTCGTACCCCGACAGGTGGTGCAGTTCCTCCTCGACCAGGCTGCGTTCCCCGCCCACGCCGTACATCACCTGCAGCGGATGGCGCTGGCCGTTGTTGGCGCCGGACACGTCGGCGATGAACGCGAAGAAGTCGTCGGCCTCGCGGTCCAGGCCCAGGGTGTAGAGGCCCCACAGTGCGAACGTCGAATCGCGCACCCACGCATAGCGGTAGTCCCAATTGCGTTCGCCCTGAGGCGTTTCGGGCAGCGATGTGGTGGGCGCGGCGAGCAGCGCACCGGTGGGGGAGTAGGTCAGGCCCTTGAGGGTCAGCGCGCTGCGCTGCAGATACGACCGCCACGGATGGTCGGGGAAATCACCGACGTTGATCCACTGCCGCCAGCACTCACTGGTCTTCCACATCTTGTCGGCGGCCTCGTCGAAGGTCTGCGGCGCCGGATGCTTCGACCAGCTCAGCGCGACGAACACGTTGTCGCCCTCCGACAGCCGGGTCCGGGCGCGGGCTTCGCGGCCCTCCAGGCCGATGCGCAGGTTCGTGGTCAGCCGCAGCGTCGGATGGGAGTCCGGGTTCTTCGTCGCCCGGGCGATCGCCTCCCCGTAGGCCTGCGCGGAGTACTCCCAGCTGGCGCTGGTGCGGTGGTAGTCGAACGACGGCTCGCAGCTCATCACGAGTTCGACGGTGCCGGACACGCAGCGCACGGTGCGCAGCAGGATGTGTTCGGCGTCCCAGTCCATCGGGGTGCGCCGGTGGGTGCGTGACCGGGTCTCGAGGTCATGCCACGGACCCATCACCAGCGCGTCGCGCACGATCACCCAGCCGGTGTGGGTCTGCCACGTGGTCTCGAGGATCAGGCTGCCGGGCAGATACCGCCGGGCGGCCGGCACCGACACCCCGTACGGGCCGAGCCGGAAGTGACCGGCGCCGCGGTCGAGGATCGCGCCGAAGACGCTCGGTGAGTCCGGCCGCGGCACGCACAGCCACTCCACCGACCCGGCCGAGGAGATCAGGCAGGTGTTCTCGCAGTCCGACAGGAACGCGTAGTCCGCGATCGGCGGGAACGGGTTGCGCAGCGGACCCGTGTTCGCATACGAAGGCGTCGTTGCCAGCGCGAATGCCGACGATTCGCCGTTGGCGCTCACCGCGCTGGAGGCGGCCTGGGTGGGCTGCAGAACCATTTGCTCATCATCGACTGCCGGGTACCTCGGCGTCTACCCGAACACGCCTGCGCCTCGCCGGCCGGGGCGTGCGCCTAGTGTGGGCCGGGTGGGCGGATTCCTGAGCTGGTGGGACGGAGTAGAGCTCTGGCTCTCGGGGCTGCCGTTCGTCGCGCAGTCGGTGGTGGTGATCCCCGTCGTGCTTGCTCTGGCCTACGCCGTGGCGGTCGTCCTGGACGCGGTGCTCGACCGCGGCATCCAGCTGCAGCACCGCCTGCGCCATTCGCCCGATGAGGCGGCGGACGACACCGAGGGGAGTGACCGATGAGTGGGATGCCTCGCTCCCGGGTGACGCTGGCGCTGATCGCACTGGTCGTGCTGGTGATCCTGATGTGGCTTCTCACCCGCTGACGAGACGGGTGTTATTGTTCGCGCATGCAGACGGCGTGCGGCACCACGGGCGGCCACATTGTGGCGCTCATTGCCGTCGGTTTCTCCGCCGTTGCTGATGTTTGTTGTTGTTGCTGACTCCTCACCCCGATCGGCGGTCAGGTGTTCGGCAACGATGGTCCCGTGCCGACTATGCGCGGCGACGCCACCACCTTCCGCGTGACCGGACTCCCCGACAGGTTCGTTCCCCCACGGAAAGGTCACCCATGAATCTCACCAAGCCGGGCGCGCGGTGGCGCGCGGCAGCAGCGCTGGCCCTCACCACGTCGCTGGTCGCCGCGTGCGGCGGCGGATCCAGCGACGTCGCCGGTGAAGGTGGCGGGTCGAACGCCGAGACCACGCTGACGCTGGTCGCGTACGCAGTGCCCGAGCCCGGGTGGAGCAAGATCATCCCGGCGTTTGCGGCCACGCCCGAGGGCAAGGGTGTCGCGGTGACGACCTCCTACGGTGCCTCGGGCGACCAGTCCCGGGCCGTCGTCGACGGCAAGCCGGCCGACATCGTCAACTTCTCGGTCGAGCCCGACATCACCCGCCTGGTCAAGGCCGACAAGGTCTCCGCGGACTGGAACGCCGGCGCCACCAAGGGCATCCCGTTCGGGTCGGTCGTGTCGCTCGTCGTGCGCCAGGGCAATCCCAAGAACATCCGGGACTGGGACGACCTGCTGCAGCCCGGCCTCGAGGTCGTCACACCGAGCCCGCTGAGTTCGGGATCGGCGAAGTGGAACCTGCTCGCGCCGTACGCGGCCAAGAGCGACGGCGGCAAGAACCCCCAGGCCGGTCTGGACTTCGTCAACAAGTTGGTGACCGAGCACGTCAAGACCCGGCCCGGTTCGGGTCGCGAGGCCACCGACGTGTTCCTGCAGGGCACCGGCGACGTGCTGATCTCCTATGAGAACGAGGCGATCAACGTCGAGCGCCAGGGCAAGCCCGTCGAGCACGTCAACCCGCCGCAGACCTTCAAGATCGAGAATCCGGTCGCCGTGGTGTCGTCGTCACAGCATCAGGAGCAGGCCACCGCGCTGAAGAACTTCCTCTACACCCCCGAGGGCCAGAAGCTGTGGGCCGAGGCGGGCTTCCGGCCGGTCGATCCGGCCGTGGCCGCCCAGTTCACCAAGGACTACCCGGCGCCGCAGAAGCTGTGGACCATCGCCGACATGGGCGGATGGGGCGACGTCGACCCTGCGCTGTTCGACAAGGAGAACGGCTCGATCACCAAGATCTACAAGCAGGCCACGGGATGACCTCGACCGTCGCGGAGGTCGACCCGACGACGCGCCTCCGGGGGCGCAACCGCCACGGCAGCACCTCGCTGCGGGTCGGCGCCGCGACGCTGTGGCTGTCGGTGATCGTGCTGCTCCCGCTCGCCGCGATCGTGTGGCAGTCCGCGACCGGCGGATGGGACGCGTTCTGGCGGGCGGTCACGTCCAACGCCGCGCTGGAGTCGTTCCGTGTCACTCTGACGATCTCGATCGGTGTGACGCTGATCAACGCGGTGTTCGGACTCATCGTCGCGTGGGTGCTCACCCGCGACGACTTCCCGGGCAAGCGGCTGGTCGATTCGGTGATCGACCTGCCGTTCGCACTGCCGACCATCGTGGCGAGCCTGGTGATGCTGGCGCTCTACGGTCCCAACAGTCCGGTCGGGCTGCACCTGCAGCACACCAAGTGGGGTGTCGGCATCGCGCTGCTGTTCGTCACGCTGCCGTTCGTGGTCCGATCGGTGCAGCCCGTGCTGCTCGAGCTCGACCGCGAGGTCGAGGAGGCGGCCGCATCGTTGGGCGCCGACAACCACCTGATCTTCACCAAGGTGATCCTGCCCGCGCTGCTGCCGTCCCTGCTGTCGGGCGCCGGCCTGGCGTTCTCGCGGGCGATCGGGGAGTTCGGCTCCGTCGTTCTGATCGGCGGCGCGGTGCCCGGCGAGACCGAGGTGTCCTCGCAGTGGATCCGCACGCTGATCGAGAACGACGACAGGGTGGGTGCCGCCGCGATCTCGATCGTGCTGTTGGTCATCTCGTTCGTCGTGCTGTTCATTCTGCGGGCCGTCGGCGCCCGGGCCGCCAAGCGGGAGGAGCTCGCGACGTGATCCTCTCCCCGGCCGTCCGGCTCCTGCTGAGGTGGGTCGCGATCGGCTACATCGCGATCCTGGTCCTCGTCCCCGTCGGCCTGATCCTGTGGCGCACGTTCTCCCCGGGCGTCGGCGCCTTCTTCGCCTCCGTCGGTACCCCCGCCGCGATCTCGGCGCTGCAGCTCTCCCTGCTGGTGGTCGCCATCGTGGTGCCGCTCAACGTCCTGTTCGGAGTGCCGACGGCATTGGTGTTGGCGCGCAACCGGTTTCGCGG
This sequence comes from Mycolicibacterium chlorophenolicum, assembly GCF_001044235.1. Taxonomy (GTDB): domain Bacteria; phylum Actinomycetota; class Actinomycetes; order Mycobacteriales; family Mycobacteriaceae; genus Mycobacterium; species Mycobacterium chlorophenolicum. The sequence goes on from NZ_JYNL01000001.1 coordinate 102,604, forward strand.
CAAGAGCGTCCTGCAGGCGATCATCGACCTGCCGTTCGCGGTGTCCCCGGTGGTGGTCGGTGTCGCGCTGATCCTGTTGTGGGGTTCGGCGGGGCTGTTCGGGTTCGTGCAGAACGACCTGGGGCTGGGGATCATCTTCAGCTTTCCCGGAATCGTGCTGGCGAGCGTGTTCGTCACGGTGCCGTTCGTGATTCGCGAGGTGGAGCCGGTGCTGCACGAAATCGGCACCGATCAGGAAGAGGCATCGGCCACCCTGGGCGCGCAGTGGTGGCAGACGTTCTGGCGCATCACGCTGCCGTCCATCCGGTGGGGGCTGACGTACGGCATCGTGCTCACCGTCGCGCGCACACTGGGCGAGTTCGGCGCGGTCATCATGGTGTCGTCCAACCTGCCCGGCCAGTCGCAGACCCTGACGCTGCTGGTCGCCGACCGGTACAACCGTGGCGCCGAGTACGGCGCCTATGCGATCGCCACCCTGCTGATGAGTGTGGCGGTTCTCGTCCTCGTCGCCCAGGTGATCCTCGACGCTCGCCGGGCCAAGGCCGCAAAATGAAGACCGACTACGACTCGGGAGTCCGACGATCATGACCCACGCGATCACCGTGACCGGCGCCAACAAGCGCTACGGCGACTTCGCCGCGCTCGACAACGTCGACTTCGTTGTCCCCGCCGGTTCGTTGACTGCGCTCCTCGGGCCCAGCGGGTCGGGCAAGTCGACGCTGTTGCGGGCCATCGCCGGGCTCGACGAGCCGGACTCGGGCACGATCACGATCAACGGCCGGGACGTCACCGACGTGCCGCCGCAGAAGCGCGGCATCGGGTTCGTGTTCCAGCACTACGCCGCCTTCAAGCACCTCACGGTGCGCGAGAACGTCGCATTCGGGCTCAAGATCCGGAAACGGCCGAAGGCCGAGGTCACCGAGAAGGTCGACAACCTCCTCGAGGTGGTCGGGTTGGCCGGTTTCCAGACCCGCTACCCTAACCAGCTCTCCGGCGGGCAGCGCCAGCGCATGGCCCTGGCCCGCGCGCTCGCCGTCGACCCGCAGGTACTACTGCTCGACGAGCCGTTCGGCGCGCTCGACGCCAAGGTGCGCGAGGACCTGCGGGCGTGGCTGCGCCGTCTGCACGACGAGGTGCACGTCACCACGGTCCTGGTCACCCACGACCAGCAGGAGGCGCTCGACGTCGCCGACCGGATCGCGGTGCTCAACAAGGGCCGCATCGAGCAGGTCGGCTCGCCCACCGAGGTGTACGACAGCCCGGCCAACGCGTTCGTGATGTCGTTCCTGGGTGCGGTGTCGCCGCTGAACGGCGCGCTGGTGCGCCCGCACGACATCCGCGTCGGCCGCAACCCAGACATGGCTATCGCCAACGGTGACAATTCGATTCAGGCCACCGGCGTGACGAAGGCGGTGATCGATCGGATCGTGATGCTCGGCTTCGAGGTGCGCGTCGAACTGACCAACGCAGCCACGCACACGCCGTTCACCGCGCAGATCACCCGCGGCGACGCCGAGGCGCTCGGCCTGAAGCAGGGCGACACCGTCTACGTGCGGGCCACCCGGGTGCCGACGTTGCCCGACGAGGCGCCGGGGGACCAGGCTGCGGTCACCGACGGCGAACCCGCCCGACTCCGGTAGCTCAGGCCAGCGCGAGGAACAGTTTCTCGAGTTCGTCGACGCTCATCTCGCGCTTGCCGTCCGCCGCGCTCCCGTCGGCGACGCACTCCCGCAGCCCCGTCGCGACGATCTTGAAGCCGGCGCGGTCCAGCGCTCGGGACACCGCGGCCAGTTGGGTCACGACGTCCTTGCAGTCGCGGCCCTGCTCGATCATCGAGATCACGCCGGCCAGCTGCCCCTGGGCCCGGCGGAGCCGGTTCAGAACGGCGCTGATGGCCTCCTCATCACCAACCACGACGGCTCCCTTCCACCACTCTTCGGACGATGATCTGCATGTTACCCACGGGGGTATAACGCACGAAGCGGGCAGAAGTATCCCGCCCTGCAGGACGCATACATCAGGCCGCCCACCGCGGTCAGCGTTGCCGCCAGCGCGCCGACGGCCGGATGAATCTCCTCGGCCAGGATCACCGATGCCATGCCCAGGATGAACCAGCCGAAGCCGACGCGCAGAGCGTCCACGCTGATCAGAGCGGTCAACCGCGATCCGGCCAGCGCACCGGCCACCGCGGCGGCGGTCACCATCGCCGCAAGCCGCCAGTCGATCGCGCCGGCGGTCAGGTGTCCCGCCAGCCCGGCGAACGAGTTCATCGCGATGACCACCAGCGAGGTGCCGATCGCGGCGCCCATCGGCAACCCGGCCAGCAACGCCAGCGCGGGCACCACGAGGAATCCACCGCCGGCACCGACCAGGCCCGTCACAGCGCCGACCGCCAGGCCCTGCGCCAGTAGCGCGACGTGGCGTCCGGGCCGCTCGGCGCCGGTGGGGGCGCGGCGTCCGCGCAGCATCGCGATCGCCGCGGTGATCATCACCGCGGCCAGCCCCACCAGCAGCAGCGAGCCGGGGAGGAACTGGCTCGCCCAACCGCCCGCGTACGCGCCGAGCATGCCCGCCGTCCCGAATTCGAGGCCGGTCCGCCACCGCACATGGCCGGCCCGGGCGTGCGACACCGCACCGACCACACTCGTCACGCCGACCACCAGCAGCGACGTCGCGATCGCGTGTGCGGCGTCGAGACCGGCCACATAGGCCAGCAGCGGCACCATGAGGATCGACCCACCGCCGCCGAGCAAGCCCAGCGACAGCCCGACCGCCACAGCGAGGACCACCGTCAGCGCGATCATCGCTCAGGCGTTCTGCGTGATCTCGTCCCAGGCGTGGTAACCGCCCAGGATGTCGCTGACGTCGGTGAAACCGTTGCGGCGCAGCACACTTGCCGCCACCGATGATCGATATCCGCCCGCGCAGTAGACCACTGTGGGTGCGGCGGGATTCAATTCGTCCAGCCGGTCCGGCAATTGGCCCACGGGAATGTTGACCGCGCCGGGGATCATGCCCGCGGCGGCCTCGCCCGGGTTGCGGACGTCGACGATCTGCAGGCCGGCGACGGCCGTCGCGCGTTCGTCGAAAGCCTTGGCCGACAACCGCGAAGCGATCTGCACCTGCTCGGGGTGTTCCAACATCGCCTGCTCGGGATCGGCGAGATAGCCGATCACCCGGTCGAAGCCGATGCGCGCCAACCGGTTCTTGCCCTCGAGTTCGTGACCCGGCTCGGTCATCAACACGATGTCGGTGTCCGGTGTGACCACCGAGCCGGCGAACTCGGCGTAGCGGCCGCCGAGCCCGATGTTGACGGCCTGGCGGAAGTGCCCGAGCGCGAACTCCTCGGGCGCGCGGCCATCAACGAGCACGGCGCCCGCCTGCAGCGCGTCCAGCACCCCGGCATAGGTCATCGCCGCCGGCATCTGCGTTTCGTCGAGCAGGGCGCGGTCCTTGCGGTTGAGGATCGCGTCGTAGACGAAATACCCGGGCGCGGGCGGCTGACCCTCGGTGACGAGCGCGACGAACGCCACCTTGTCCGGTGCCCGCAGGGCGTAGTTGCTCTGCTTCTGATCGCCGATGGTCGACCACAGCTCGGTGGAGAGATTCTTGCCGCAGGCCGAGCCGGCGCCGTGGGCGGGATAGACGCGCGTCGCATCGGGCAGCGTCATCAGCTTGTCGTGCAGCGAGTCGTAGAGCATGTCGGCCAGCTCGTCACGCGAGAAGCCGATGGAGGCCAGCAGATCGGGCCTGCCGACGTCGCCGATGAACAAGGTGTCTCCGGTGAGCACGCCGTACGGGACGGCGTCGTCCGCGTGTTCGTAAACCACCACGCTCATGGACTCTGGTGTGTGTCCGGGCGTGTGGCGGAATTCCAGCGTGACTCCGTTGTCGGCGCCCAGCGAGTACCGCTGTCCGTCCTCGACGCCCATCACGTCGAACTCGGTCTTGGCCACCGACGAGTACACGATCGTGGCCCCGGTCGCGTCGGCGAGCTCGAGATGGCCGGACAGGAAGTCGGCGTGGAAGTGCGTCTCGATCACGAGCTCGATGCGCAGGCCGAGCTCCTCGGCGTCGGCCACGTACTCCGACACGTCCCGCTGGGGGTCGATGACGACCGCGCGACCGGACTCCTCGTCGGCGATGAGGTACGACGCGTGCGACAGACAGTCGAGGTAGTACTGGATGAACTTCACTGTTCCCACTCCTTCATATACCCGGGGGGGTATCTAACACATACGGCGAGGGTATACCCCTATAGGTATAGGGGTCAAGGGAACGAGATGTGATCTAAGCCGCGGCGCGGGCGATCAGCGCGGCGTCGTACCGGTCGAGCACCGTCTCGGCCACCTGGCGATGCGCGCCCAGTGGTGCCGACATCGAAATGCCCTGTGCGCGTCCGAATTCCGCGACGCGGTCGGTGATACGCCCGGGCGCCAGGAACCAGGGGGCGATGACGAGCCGGGAAGCGCCACGCTCCCGCAGGACGGCGGCCGCGTCCGCCAACGAGGGCGCCGGGCCGGTGGCGAACGCGGTGGTCGCTGTCCACCGTGTGGTCAGCGTCAGTTCCCGGGCCACCGTGGCGATGCGGGCATTGGCCTGCGCGTGCGACGAACCGACCGCGGTGACCAGCACGCCGACATCCGGGTCGAGCCGGGACACCCCGGCATGTTCGAGCCGTTGGCGCAGCACGTGGATCAGCCGATCGTCCTCACCGAGAACGGCCGCCCGGCGCGCGTCGGACCCGGACTCCGCGATCATCGCGGGGATGTCGACACGGGCGTGGTAGGCATCGGCGAGCAGCAGCGGCACGACCACCGCGCCTCGCCCGACGGTGGTGAGGACGTCGGCCAGGTTCGGTTCGTTCTGCTCACAGAACGCGACGCGGGCGTCCAGCGCGGGCCGCAGGCGCCCGATGCACGCGACGATCGCCCGCGCGGTGGCGGCCGAGCGGGGATCGGCGCTGCCGTGCGCCGTCAGCACCAGCGTGCCCACCCCCGCGTTCACGATGCGTGCAGCCCGCACTCCGTCTTGGACTGCCCGGCCCAGCGTCCACTGCGCGGGTCGGCGCCGACAATCGGCTTGGCGGTGCACGGCGCGCATCCGATCGACGGATAGCCTTCGTCGACAAGGGGATTGACCAGCACACCGTGGGTATCGATGTAGTCCTGCATGTCGTCGTCGGACCAGGCCGCCAGCGGGTTGATCTTCACCAACCCGAACGCCTTGTCCCAGCTGATCAGCGGAGCGTTGGCGCGAGTGGGGGCCTCGACCCGGCGGATGCCGGTCACCCACGCCGAGTAGCCGCGCAGCGCCTTCGACAGCGGTTCCACCTTGCGCATCCGGCAGCACTCGTTGGGGCTGCGCTCGAACAGGTTCTTGCCGAACAGGGCGTCCTGCTCGGGGACCGACTTCTCCGGCCGCACGTTCACCACGTTCACGTCGTAGACCGCTTCCACGGCGTCGCGGGTGCCGATGGTCTCGACGAAGTGGTAGCCGGTGTCGAGGAACAGCACGTCCACCCCGGGGCGCACCTTCGCGGCCAGGTCGACCAGCACCGCGTCCTGCATGTTCGAGGCGACGATGTACTCGCCGCCGAAGTTCTCGTCGGTCCAGCGCAGCAAGTCCTCGGCCGAGGCGTTCGGCCCGAGTTCCGCCGCACCGCGCTCGGCCAGCTGCTGCAGATCCGTCTCCGTCATCACGTCGGTCACGTCACATCACCTCAAGTCCGCGTCGTCTGCTCGTAGAGCCCACGTAGCGAAACGCTCGCCGTGCTCTCGTTGTTTCACGAAGTTGCGCACCACCCGCTCGATGTAGTCACCGAGCTCGCTGGAGAGCACCTTGTGCTGGCGCAGCTTGCGGCCGAAGCCGCTGTCCAGGCCGAGGCTTCCCCCGAGGTGAACCTGGAAGCCTTCGACCGGAGGATCACCGGCTCCGTCTTCGCTGACCATCTGGCCCTTGAAGCCGATATCGGCCACCTGGATCCGCGCGCACGAGTTCGGGCAGCCGTTGATGTTGACGGTCACCGGCACGTCGAGCTGGGCGTTGAGGTCCTCGAGCCGCTTCTCCAGCTCGGGCACCAGCACCTGCGAACGCTTGCGGGTCTCGGCGAAGCTCAACTTGCAGAACTCGATGCCGGTGCAGGCCATCAGATTGCGCCGCCAGTGCGACGGCGTCGACGGCAGACCCAGGGCGTCCAGGCCGGAACGCAACTCGTCGAGCTTGTCGTCGGGGACGTCGAGCACGATGAGCTTCTGGTACGGCGTGAACCGGATCCGATCACTGCCGACCGACTCGGCGAGGTCGGCGACCTTGGACAGGATGGTGCCCGACACCCGGCCCGCGATCGGGGCGACCCCGACGGCGTTGAGGCCGTTCTTCAGCCGCTGCACACCCACGTGGTCGATGGGCCGGCTCACCGGATCCGGCGCGGGCCCGTCGATGAGGGGGCGCTTGAGGTACTCGTCTTGGAGAACTTCGCGGAACTTCTCGACACCCCAGTCCTTGATCAGGAACTTCAGCCGCGCCTTGGACCGCAGCCGGCGGTAGCCGTAGTCGCGGAAGATGCTGACCACGCCCTCCCACACGTCCGGCACCTCGTCCAGCGGCACCCAGACCCCGACCCGCTGAGCGAGCATCGGGTTGGTCGACAGGCCGCCGCCGACCCACAGATCGAATCCGGGCCCGTGCTCGGGATGGTTCACCCCGATGAAGGCGACGTCGTTGACCTCGTGCACGACATCCTGCAGGCCCGAGATCGCGGTCTTGAACTTGCGCGGCAGGTTCGAGTACTCCGGCTTGCCGACGTAGCGCCGCACGATCTCGTCGACCGCAGGCGTGCCGTCGATGACCTCGTCGAGCGACTCGCCGGCCAGGGGGGAGCCGAGCACCACGCGCGGGCAGTCGCCGCAGGCCTCGGTGGTCTGCAGACCGACCGCGTCGAGCCGCTGCCAGATCTCGGGCATGTCCTCGACCCGGATCCAGTGGTACTGGACGTTCTGCCGGTCGGAGATGTCGGCGGTGTCGCGCGCGAACTCGGTCGAGATCTCGCCGAGGGTGCGCAGCGCCGCCGCCGACAGCGCGCCACCGTCACAGCGCACCCGCAGCATGAAGTACGAGTCCTCGAGCATGTCGGTGTTCTCGTCACCGGTCCACGTGCCGTCGTAACCGGGCTTGCGCTGGGTGTAGAGGCCCCACCACCGGAAACGGCCGCGCAGGTCGCCCTTGTCGATGGACTCGAAGCCACCCTTGGCGTAGATGTTCTCGATGCGCGCCCGCACGTTGAGCGGGTTGTCGTCCTTCTTGGCCTGCTCGTTGGCGTTGAGGGGCTCGCGGTAGCCGAGCGCCCACTGTCCTTCGCCGCGGGGGCGCTTGGCGGGCTTGGGTGTCGCTGTCGTCATGGTGGGCTCCTGGATCGAAGCCAGCGTTCGTCACCGCGCGTTCTCACCGGGGGGCTGTCCGGCGGCGCAGATCCGGCGGCCAGCTGAAAGTGCAGGTGGGCAGGGTCTACGGGGTCACGAAGGACAACAACAGCAGCTACACACGCGCTTGAAGTCGACGTGACGACGGATCACCAGCGATACGCGGGTGGGCACGATGCCGGCGTCGATCACGTGGGCCATTGTGCCACGGATAGGGGCACCACCTCCAACCGGCCCATATTTGTGCTCACGTTGAGCAAAAGGGGACAACGGCCCTTTCCCGGCGCAGCCTCGGTCCGTGACGCTGACGCCATGACCTTCGATGTGAGCGCGTTCCGGGTGGACGGCCGGGTCGCCGTCGTCACCGGGGCCGCGGCCGGTATCGGCAACGCGATCGCCACCCTGCTGGCCGACGCCGGTGCCGAGGTCGTGCTCGGCGACCTCGACGGGGACGGGGCCGTCGCTGCTGCCGCCGCCATCACCGCGGCCGGTGGCCGGGCGACCGGGGCGCGTTGCGACGTCACCTGCGACACCGACCTCGAAGGCCTGATCGCAGTGGCCGTGTCGACCTACGGCGGGGTCGACATCCTGGTCAACAACGCCGGCGGCGGCGGTCCGAAGCCGTTCGACATGCCGATGGCCGACTTCGAGCGGGCGTTCCGCCTGAACGTCTTCTCGGTGTTCCGGCTGACGCAGCTCGCCGCCCCGCACATGCGTGCCCGGGGCGGCGGCGCGGTGGTCACCATCAGCTCGATGGCGGGGGAGAACACCAACCGCGACATGGCCTCCTACTCCTCGTCGAAGGCCGCGGTGAACCACCTGACCCGCAACATCGCATTCGACCTGGGGCCGTCCGGGATACGGGTCAACGCGATCGCTCCGGGCGCCATCCGCACGCAGGCGCTGGCGAGCGTGCTCACGCCGGAGATCGAGCAGGGGATGCTGGCCGGGACCCCGATCGGGCGGCTGGGCACCCCCCAGGACATCGCCTATGCCTGCCTGTTCCTGTGCGCGCCCTGCTCGTCGTGGGTGAGCGGCCAGGTGCTGACCGTCAGCGGCGGCGGGGTGCAGGAGCTCGACTGACGGCCGCGACGGATTCTGCTGGGACAATGGCGGGATGTCCGGTTCCGCGTCCGTCCGTCCGGCACCCGTGCCGCTGCCCGACCTCACGGTCAGGCCCGGGGCGCCGTTCGGCCTCTACATCCACGTCCCGTTCTGCGCCACCCGCTGCGGGTACTGCGATTTCAACACCTACACCCCGGCCGAGCTGGGCGGTGCGACCCCGGCCGGGTGGCTGACGGCGCTGCGCACCGAACTCGCGCTGGCCGCCGCCCGCCTCGACGCCGTCCCGGACGTGTCGACCGTCTTCGTCGGAGGCGGCACACCGTCGCTGCTCGGCGCCGAGGGCCTGGCCGAGGTGCTCGACGCGGTGCGGGACCACTTCGCGCTGGCGCCCGGGGCCGAGGTGACGACGGAATCCAACCCGGAGTCGACGTCGCCGGCGTTCTTCGCCGGATTGCGGTCCGCTGGCTACACCCGGGTCTCGCTCGGCATGCAGTCCACGGCCGCTCACGTGCTGGTGGCCTTGGACCGGGTGCACTCGCCCGGCCGGGCGATCGACGCCGCCCGGGAGGCCAGGGCCGCCGGCTTCGAGCACGTCAACATCGACCTGATCTACGGCACGCCGGGGGAGAGCGACGACGACCTGCTGCGGTCGGCCGACGCGGCGATCGGTGCGGGGGTCGACCACGTGTCCGCGTACGCGCTGATCGTCGAGGACGGCACGGCGCTGGCCCGCAAGGTACGCCGCGGCGAGATGCCCGCCCCCGACGACGACGTGCTGGCACGTCGCTACGAACTACTCGACCGGCGGCTCGCCGACGCCGGGCTGGACTGGTACGAGGTGTCGAACTGGAGCCGGCCCGGCGCCGAGTGCCGGCACAACATCGGGTACTGGGCCGGCGGTCAGTGGTGGGGCGCGGGACCCGGCGCGCACGGCTTCGTCGGTGCCACCCGGTGGTGGAATGTCAAGCACCCCAACGCCTATGCCCTCGCGCTTGGTGAACGGCGCCTTCCCGTCGCCGATTTCGAGAGCCTCGACGAGAACACCTCGCACGTCGAGGACGTCATGCTGCGGGTGCGGTTGCGCTCGGGGCTGCCGACCGCGCTGCTCACCGGCGCCGAGCGGGACGCGGCGGCGCAGGTGGTCGCCGACGGCCTGCTGCGCGCCAACGCGGACCGGCTGGTGCTGACCGACCGCGGGCGACTGCTCGCCGACGCGGTGGTCCGCACGCTGCTGGCGTGACTACCCGAGCGCGGCCGCGAGCCGGCGCCACTGCTCGCGCGGGAACTCCCGCGGGTCGGCGGTGAGGACCTGCACGCACACGTGGTCGGCGCCCGCGTCGCGGTGTTCGGTGACGCGGCGCAGCACGGTCTCCTCGTCGCCCCAGGCGATCAGCGCGTCGAACAGACGGTCGCTGACCGTGCTGATGTCCTCCTCGGTGAAGCCCGTGCGCAGGATGTTGTTGGCGTAGTTCGGCAGCGCCAGATAGGACTTCAGCCAGTCCGTGCCGATCTCGCGGGCCTGCTCCCTGCTGTCGGTGAGCAGCACGCTCTGCTCGGGCAGCAGCAGCGGACCCTCGCCGAGCACCTCACGCGCCTGATGGGTGTGCTCGGGCGAGGTCAGGTAGGGGTGCGCTCCGGCGGCACGGGTCACCGACAGTTCGAGCATCTTCGGTCCGAGCGCGGCCAGCACCCGGTTGCCGGTCGGCACCGGTTGCGGCGAGGCGTCGATACCGTCGAGGAACGCCTTGGTGGCCGCGAGCGGCTTGCGGTAGCGGCCCGGCTCCTGCGAGTCGATCAGCGGGGCGTGGCTGACGCCGATGCCGAGCAGGAAACGTTCCCCGTGGGTCTGGCTCAGGGTGGCGTAGCGGGTGGCGACCTCGGCCGGGTCGTGCATCCAGAGGTTCAGGATGCCCGTCGCGATCACCGTCTTGCTGGTGGCCGACAACAGGTTGTCGACCGCGTCGAGGACCGGTCCGCCGACGTCGGGAATCCACAGGGCGGGGAAACCGAGCTCGTCGAGTTCCGCGGCGGCATCGGCCGCCTCACCCGGATTCCCGTAGCGCAACTGCGAACTCCACAACCCGACACCTGTCAATTTCATGTGTCCACTCATACCGTGCCTGCGGGCGCGGGCGCTACCGTCAACACATGACATTCGATCCCGGCGCGGTCGGCCTCGCGTTCTCCGAGCACCGCTTCGACGACGCGCTGGACCACCTCGCCACGGACGTGAGGTGGACCATCGTCGGAGGCATGGTTCTCGAGGGCGCCGACGCGGTGCGCCGCACGTGCCGGGACACCCTCGAGAGCCTCGAGGGCACCCGACGGGAGTTCGACCGCTGCGTCACCGCCGTCGGCGCCGACGTGGTCGCCGTCGACACCGTGGTGCGCTACCTGCGCCCCGACGGGGTGACCGCGGTGGCCAGCTGCGCCATCTACGAGTTCGCCGACGAGAAGATCCGGACGATCACCTCGTACGCGGTCGAGATCGATCCGGGCGACCCGGGCGCGCAGCCGCCGCCGCAGCACAGGTAGCCCCCTGCGCGCGGGCCTGCTGTGCCAGGATGCACCGCATGCCGGACTTCGTATTAGGGCAGGCTAACCACATTCACGTCCGCCGGTGGCGGTGACCCGCGCGCCGATCGCGATCGTCGGCGTCGGCTGCCGGCTCGCGGGCGACATCACCACGCCGGAGGGCTTCTGGTCCTTCCTGCTGGCCGGCGGCAGCGCGGTCCGGGAGGTGCCCGCCGAGCGCTGGGCGCCCTACCTGCACCGCGACCCCCGGCACGCGGCGGTGCTTCGGGAGACGACCCGCTTCGGCACCTTCCTCGACGACCTGCCCGGTTTCGACGCCGAGTTCTTCGGGGTCTCCCCCCGCGAAGCCGAACTGATGGATCCGCAGCAGCGGCTGGCGGTCGAGTTGTCCTGGGAAGCGTTGGAACACGCGGGAATTCCGCCGCGCGCCCTGGCCGGCAGCGACACCGCGGTGCTGATGGGGGTCAACTCCGACGACTACGGCAAGCTGCTGATGGAGGACCTGGCCGGCATCGAGGCGTGGACCGGGATCGGCACATCGCTGTGCGGGGTGGCCAACCGGGTGTCGCACCTGCTGGACCTGCGCGGTCCCAGCGTCGCGCTCGACGCGGCCTGCGCGGCATCGCTGGTCGCGGTGCACCAGGCCTGTCAGCTGCTCGCCGACGGTGAGACCTCGCTGGCGCTGGCCGGCGGTGTCAGCGCACTGATCGGTCCGGGGCTCACCCGGGTGCTCGACGTGGCGGGTGCGACGGCACCGGACGGCCGGTGCAAGACGTTCGACGCGGCTGCCGACGGCTACGGCCGCGGCGAGGGCGCCGGGGTGGTGGTCCTCAAACGGCTCGACGACGCAACCCGCGACGGCGATCGGATCCTCGCGGTGGTGCGGGGCGGGGCGGTGGCACAGGACGGCCGCACCGTCGGCATCATGTCACCGAACGGCGATGCCCAGCGCCGGCTGTTCGAGACCGCGTGCCGGGCGGCGGGCCTACGCCCCGCCGAGGTCGGCTACGTCGAGGCGCACGGAACCGGCACTCCGACAGGCGATCCCGTCGAGATCGCCGCGCTGTCGGCGGTGTACGGCGCGAGCCGCGGAGATGCCCCGTGCGCCGTCGGATCGGTCAAGCCGAACGTCGGCCACCTCGAAGGCGGCGCCGGCGTCATCGGGCTGATCAAGGCGGCGCTGGCGCTGCACCACGAGACACTGCCGCCCACCGCGGGCATCGAGACCCTGACCCCCGCCGTCGACTGGGCGGCCAGCGGGCTGCGGGTGCCGACGGTGGCCGAACCGTGGCCCCGCGGGACCGTGCCGCGCCGCGCCGCGGTCTGCAGCTACGGGTACGGCGGCACCCTCGCGCACGTCCTGCTCGACGAGGCACCGATCGCAAATGTCTCTGAGAGAGGTTCTCGAACAACATCGTTCGTCCCGTTCTCCGCGCGATCGGCCGACCGGCTGACCCGGCAGGCCGCGGCGCTGGCCGAGCACCTCCGCCGCGTCGAGGTCCGCACCGACGAGCTGGCGACCACGCTGTGGACCCGGCGCGCCCACGAGCCGGTCCGCGCCGCCGTCGTCACCGACGCACTGCGTGACCCCACCGGCGTCGTGGAGGCTCTGTCCGCCGCCGCGCAGGGCGCACGGCACCCCCGCCTGGTGACGGGCGCCGTGGTCGACGGGGCCGAGGCCGGTGCCGTGTGGGTGTTCTCCGGACACGGTTCCCACTGGGCCGGGATGGGCCGGGAGCTACTGGCCACTGAACCACGCTTCGCCGCGACCATCGATGAGATCGATGACGTCTTCACCAGGGAGATGGGGTTTTCCGCACGCGCCGCGCTGACGGCCGAGGAGCTGGGCGGCACCGACCGCGTCCAGGCGCTGACCTTCGCGATGCAGGTGGGTCTCGCTGCGGTGCTGCGCGCGCGGGGGGTCGCGCCGGCGGCGATCATCGGGCACTCGGTCGGCGAGGTGGCCGCGTGCGTCGAGGCGGGAGTGTTCGGCCTCGCACACGGCGCCGCGATCGCGTGCTACCGCGCCCGGGGCTTCCGAACGGTGGCGGGCAGGGGTGCGATGGCACTGGCCGGGTTGCCGTTCGACGACGCGGCGCACCGGTTGCGGGGACGCAGCGATGTGGTCGCGGCGATCAGCGCGTCCCCGGCCTCGACCGTCGTGTCGGGGACGACCGCGGCCGTCGAGGCGCTGGCCGCGGCGTGGGCCGCCGAGGGCATCACCGTGCGGCGGGTCAACACCGACGTGGCCTTCCACAGCCCCGCGATGGACGCGCTGACCGGCGAGTTGGCCCGCGCGGTGGCGGCCCTGCCGGCACCCGCAGCACCGCGAATCCCGTTGTACACCACGGCACTCGGCGACCCCCGATCGTGCGCCCCGCGCGACGGGGACTACTGGGTGGCCAATCTGCGCGGCCGCGTCCGGTTCGCCGAGGCGGTGCAGGCCGCCGCGCAGGACGGCTACCGGGTGTACCTCGAGGTGTCCGCCCACCCCGTCGTCGCGCATTCGATCGCGGAGACCCTGCTGCACGACGAGTCCGGGAACCGCGTCGGCGACCATGCCGTGGTCCCGGTGTTGCGCCGCGACCAACCGGAGCGACGGTCCATCGGCGCTGCCGCGGCCGCGCTGTACTGCCACGGCGTCCCGATCGAGCACGGGCTGCGACCCGCCGACCGGTGGGCGACCGACCTGCCCGCCACACAGTGGCGACACCGCCGATTCTGGCGCACCCCGACGCCGCCCCCGAGCATGCAGGCGCTGCACGACCCCGCCGCCCACACCCTGCTGGGCGGCGCGATGGACGTGACCGGCCCCGTGCCCGCGCGCGTCTGGCAGACCCGGCTGGGCATGGACACCCGGCCGTATCCGGGCGACCATCCGGTCCGCGACACCGAGATCGTCCCCGCCGCGGTGCTGGTGAACACGCTGATGGCCGCTGCGGGAGGCGGATTGACCGACGTGCGGCTCCGTACACCGGTACCGCCGGGTCGGGCCCGCGACGTCCAGGTGGTGCGCCAGGACCGGGCTCTGCGGTTGTCGTCGCGGCCGGTGGGCGCCGAGACCGAGGGCTGGGTGACGCACTGCGGCGCCACAGCGGCCGACGGCGACGACGACGCAGACCTCGGCACCCTCGATGCGGACGTCCGGCACCGGTGCCGACAATCGCGGCCGGCGAGTCACGTCGTCGACGCGTTGGCCGAGGTCGGAGTGGCAGGAATGGGCTTCGGCTGGCGCATCCGCGAGATGCATTGCGCGGAAGGGGAAGTGCTGGCCCGGGTGACCGCGGAGTCCGATGGGTCGGCGCCGACGAGCTGGGCCGGTCTACTCGACGCCGCGACCTCGACGGCGTCGACGGCGCTGCCCGGCCCGATGCGTCTGCGGATGCCCGCGCACATCGAGGCGGTGCACGTGCGGGGCGCGCCGCCCGCGGTGGCGCTTCTGCACGTGCGGCACCGCGGCCAGACCGTCACCGACGTGGCGATCGCCGACGACTCGGGGGCGGTCCGCGCCACGCTGACCGGAATGCGGTTCGCCGAACTGGAACCCGCCGGCGGTGACGTGTCACCGATGCTGCACCGGATGGCATGGCACCCGACCCCGTATCCGCAGGATGCTGCCCCGCGCGAGGTGGTGCTCGTCGGTGGTGACGACGCCGTCGCGGCCGTCGGGCCCGCCCTGACGGCGGCCGGCATCCCGCACCGCCGATGCGCGGATCCGGCGCTGCTGCCGCGCGATCTGCAGCGTGGATCGGTGGTGCTGGCGGTGCCGCAGGCCGGCGATGCGCCCGAAGTCCTCACCGGAGACGTCCTCCGTGCGCTGACGACGTTGCACGACAACGGTTCTCAGGCCCGGCTCTGGGTGCTGACCCACCGGGTGCGCGAGGGTGATCACCTCGAGCACGCCCCGCTGTGGGGGCTGGCCAGGATCGCCGCCGCCGAGCATCCGCAGCTGTGGGGCGGTGTCCTCGACCTCGCGGACGGAGAGCTTCCGGTGGCGGTGCCGGCGTCGCTGCACGGTCACGGTGTGGTCGTCGTGCGCGACGGGGTCGCCCTCACCGCGCGGTTGGCACCGGCCCGCCCCGGAACGCACACCCCGATGAGCTGTACACCCGGCGGTGTCTACGTGATCACCGGCGGCACCGGCGCCTTGGGACTGGTGATGGCCCGGCGGCTGGCCGATCTCGGAGCTCGCCGACTGGTGCTGCTGTCGAGGGCCGGTGCGCCGCCACGGGACCGGTGGACCGCCGGCAGCGAGGTCGTGCGCGTCATCGCGGAGCTGGAGGAGCGGGGCGTGTTCGTCCGCGTCGCGGCGCTCGACATCGGCGCCGACGGCGCGGGTGAACGGTTGCGCGCCGTGCTCGCCGACCTGCCGCCGGTGCGCGGGGTGGTGCACGCCGCGGGTGTGGAAGCCGGTGCGCTGCTGACCGAGACGACGCCGGCTGACCTGCAGGCCGTGATGCGGCCCAAAGTCGCGGGCACGCTGACCCTGCACGACCTGTTCCCGCCCGGGGCGCTGGACTGGATGGTGCTGTTCTCCTCGTGCGGGTACCTGGCCGGCTTTCCCGGTCAGGGGGCTTACGCGTGCGCCAACGCGTTCCTCGACGCCGTGGCGCGGCACCGCAGTGCACGGGGTGACCGCACGGTCAGTGTCGCGTGGACGGCCTGGCGGGGACTCGGCATGGGGTCGTCGTCGCAGTTCGTGGCGGCCCAGCTCGACGCGCTGGGAATGGGCACCGTCGCCGCCGACGACGCGCTACGCGCGCTGGATACGGTGATGCGCGGCGACGATCCCAATCCGGTGGTGCTGCCGGTGCTTGCACGGGCAACGGCGGTGCCGGTGCTCGCCGATGTCGCGCCACGCGGCACGGGTGACCCCGACCTCGCCGCCGCGACCGGGCCGGGAGACGAGGATGTCGCCCTGTGGGCCGCGCAGCAGGTCGTCGAGGCGGTGGCCGCCGAACTCGGACTGCCCGCCGTGGAGGTCGATCCGGCAGCGCCCTTGATCGAATCGGGCGTCGACTCGATCATGACGGTGGCGCTGCGCCGCTCGCTGGAGAAGCGAACCGGCCTGGCGCTGCCCCCGACGCTGCTGTGGGAGCACCCCACCGCCGCGGAGGTCACCGCGCGGATCGTTGAACTGCTGCAGGCACCGCCGCAGCGTCGGAGCGCCGAGGTGTCCTGACGCCCGGGGGTTTGCCACACTGACGGCATGGGTGACGGTTCCGACGGTGGCGCACGACAAGGGCTCGAGAAACTCACCGAGACGGCGCTGGCCGCGCTCGAGGACATCGCGCAGAACCTCGGCGCCGACGGAATCGTCGACGATGCGATCGCCCGCGCCATGTCGGGGATCGCCGCGGCCGGCGGGGAATTCGTGCGTCGGTATCACCGGCTCGAGATCGACGCCGACACGACCGCGCCGCAGCAGCCCGTCCTCTTCGTCGCCAACCACGGTTTCGGCGGCGTCATCGACCTGAACGTGTTCGCCGTGCGCGCGGCATTGGACGCGTTGGAGCTGGACCGTCCGGTCACGGTGTTGACCCACCAGCTGGCGTGGACGCTCGGGGTGGGGCGGCTGCTCGAGCCGTTGGGCGCGCGGCCGGCGGGCCGCGACAGCGCCGTCGAGGCGTTCGACGCCGGGCACCACGTGTTGGTGTTTCCCGGCGGCGACAAGGACGCCGGGAAGACCTTCGCGGACCGCAACCGCGTGATCTTCGACGGCCGTTCGGGTTTCGCCGATCTGGCGATCGAGCAGAACGTGCCGATCGTCCCGGTGGTGACCGCCGGGGCGGGGGAGTCGCTGCTGGTGCTGTCGAGCGGGGAGGGGCTCGCCCGTGCGCTGCGGCTCGACAAGATCGCGCGCCTCAAGACGTTGCCGGTGAGCGTGTCGCTGCCGTGGGGCTTCAACGTCGGTGCTGTGGGGCTGCTGCCGTATCTTCCGATGCCCACCAAGCTCGTCACCCGGGTGCTCCCGCCGATGACGCAGGATCAGGACGAGACGGCGCAGCAGTTCGCGGCCCGGGTAGAGCGCGCGATGCAGGACGCCTTGACCGAACTCACCAGCGGACGCCGCCCCCTGCTGGGCTGAAGCGGAGCACGAGCACGTCGATTCTGAGGCTTTCGTCAGAACCTCTTGACTGAGGTCAGCATCGCATGTGACGATTTCATCAGTAATGGTGAAAGGTGGCAAGGTGGCGGACCCCTCCGCGCCCGTGCGCGACGGGCACAAAGATCTGCACAGCGAGCAGGGTGGCGTGCGCGGCGAGCATCCCGGCCGCGCGGCGAACCCGCTCATCCGCGTGGCCGACATCGCCTGGCTCGAGTTCGACAAGCCCGACCTGGGCAAGGCCGAGGCCTTCGCCCGCGCCTTCGGCTTCGGCGTGGCACAGCGCACTCCGCAGCAGCTGCATCTGCGCGGCACCGACGCCGGGGGGCCGTGCGTGATCCTGCGCAGTGGCGCCCGCAGCCGCTTCGGCGGCGTCGCGTTCCGTGCCGCCGACGAGGTGGACGTGCTGCGGCTGGCCGACAAGACCGGCGCCGCGGTGCATGCCCTGCCCGAGGTGATCGGGGGAGTGGCGGTGCAGTTGACCGATCCGAGCGGCACGCCGGTGAAGGTCGTCGGCGGGCTGCAGCAACCGCCCGCCCAGCCGGTGCAGGTGCCGCAGGTGGCGAACACGGCGCGCGCCGGCGCGCGGATCAACGCCACGGTGCGCCCGCCGCGCGTGCCGGCCCGTGTCCAACGGCTCGGCCACGTCGTCCTGCAGTCGACCACCTACCTGAAGACGCTCGACTGGTACCTGGACACCCTCGGCATGATCGTCAGCGACTTCCTGTACTTCCCCGGGCAGCGCGACCGCGGGCCGGCGATGAGTTTCATCCGCTGCGACCGCGGCGCCACCCCCGCCGACCACCACACCCTGGCGCTGGCGCTGGGTCCGGCCAACCGGTACGTGCACTCGGCCTATCAGGTCAGCGATCTCGACGCGCTCGCCGCCGGCGGTGAGTATCTGCTCGAGCGCGGCTACGTCCGCTCCTGGGGAATCGGCCGCCACATCCAGGGCAGCCAACTGTTCGACTACTGGCGCGACCCCGACGGCTTCCTCGTCGAGCACTTCGCCGACGGCGACCTGTTCGACAACACGCTCGAACCGGGATGGGCGCCGTTCACCGCCACCGGACTGGCGCAGTGGGGCCCGCCGGTGACGAGGGACTTCCTCGATGCCGGCCCGAGATCGGCAGGCCGGCAGGCCGTGTCGATGTTCCACGCGCTGCGCGACGACAACGAGTTCGACCTCCACCGCCTCCGGGGCCTGCTGAAAGTTGCCACCTCATGAGCATGTCCGTCCTCCGCACCTCCGACGCCTGGTGGGTGCAGACCCCGACCGGCGCGGCCGAGATCGCGACGAACGCGGTCAGCACCGGCGACCTGCTGGCCGATCGGGCGGCGGTGGCCGCCGCGGCCGCCGCCGGCGGCTCCGTCCCGGTCGACGAACTGGAGCTGATATCGCCGGTGACCGCGCCGTGCCGGGTGGTCGCCCAGATGACGAACTTCGAGTCCCACGTCAAGGACGCGGGCATGGACCCGACGACGGTGCCGCTCACCTTCTTCCGCAAGTCGTCGGCCTCGATCACCGGGCCCCACGGTGAGATCGTGCGGCCCGCCCATGTCCGGCTGCTCGACTACGAGGTCGAGATCGGTCTGGTCATCGGGCGCGACATCCCGGTCGGGACGACGATCACCGATACGAACCTCGCCGATCACATTGCGGCGCTGACGATCACCAACGACGTCTCGGCGCGCGACATCCAGCTCCCGCAGACGCAGTTCTACGAGGCGAAGTCCTACCCGACCTTCACCCCGGTGGGGCCGGCACTGGTCCTCCTCGAGGACGACGAGCTGGCCCGCTTCGGGGACCTGCGTCTGCGACTGAGTGTCGGTGGGCAGGAGCGGCAGAACGCACTCGTCGACGGCGACATGCTCTACCGCCCGCTGCAGGCGCTGCAGGCACTGACGCGGTTCCAGGACCTGGCTGCGGGTGATCTCATCCTCACCGGCACACCCGTCGGCACCGCGCTCAGCGCGCCGCCCAAGCCGATCGAGATCATCGGCAATCTCCTGCCCCCGGCCGTCAAATGGAAGGCGTTCTTCGCTCGGCAGGCCAAGAACCCGAAATACCTGCAGCACGGTGACGTCGTCGAGGCGTCCGTCGCCACCGACGACGGTGCCCTCGACCTCGGCACCCAACGTCTCACGGTGCGCTACGCGCGATGAGCGAGGCGGATCCGGCCGTCCGGCACGTCACGGTCGCCGTCGTCGGCGGTGGACCCACCGGCGTCACCGCCGCTACCCTGCTCGCGCAGTACGGAGTCGACACCGTGGTGCTGGATCGCTGGCCGCAGGTCTACCCGCAGCCCCGGGCCGTGCACCTCGACGACGAGATCTGCCGGATCGTGGCCCGGCTCGGGATCGCCGAGGAGTTCGCGGCGATCTCCCGCCCGGCCTGCGGTCTGCGCCTGCTCGACCGGCACCTGACGGTGCTCGGTGAGTTCCGCCGCGATACCGCGCTGACCCGCAACGGTTTTCCCGCCGCGAACATGTTCGACCAGCCCGAGCTGGAAGAGCTGCTGCGTCGCAACCTGACCCGCCACCGGCACGCCGAGTTCCGCGGCGACACCGAGGTACTCGACGTCAGCGAGGAATCCGGCGGCGGACTCCGGCTCCGCGCGGCCGATCGGGTGAGCGGTCGCGAATTCACCCTCACCGCCGACTACGTCCTGGGCTGCGACGGCGCCAACAGCATGGTGCGCGGCGCCCTGGGCGCGACCATGCGGAACCTGAACTTCGAGCAACGCTGGCTGGTGGTCGACATCGCGACCGACGCCGATCTGGGCCAGTGGGAGGGCGTGCACCAGGTCTGCGATCCGTACCGGGCCGCCACCTACATGCGGATCGGACACACCCGGTACCGGTGGGAATTCGCGCTCCTGCAGCACGAGTCGGCCGCCGAATTTCAGACGCTGGACGCGCTGCGGCCGTTGATCGCGCCGTGGACGCGGACCGCCGGTGACGCCGAGTTGGAGCTGATCCGGGTGGCCGAGTACACCTTCCGCGCTCAGATCGCCGATCGCTGGCGACGGGGGAACATCTTCCTGCTCGGCGATGCGGCGCACCTGACACCCCCGTTCGTCGGCCAGGGCATGGGCGCGGGGCTGCGGGACGCGATGAACCTGACGTGGAAGATCGCCGCCGTCCACTCGGGCGCTGTGCCGCCCAGCGCGCTGGACAGCTACGAACAGGAACGCCGACCCCATGCCCGGCACATGATCGCGCTGGCGCTCAACATCGGACGCGCGATGACCGCCGGCGGTGAACTCGGCGCTGCGATACGGCGATTCGTCCTGCCGCGTCTGCATCTGGTGCCGGGCCTGCGCGCCAAGGTGGTCGACTCCGAGACCCCGCCGCTGTCGGCGTCGCCGTTGATTCGGCGCAGCCTCCGCACCCGTCGCATCGCGGGGCGACTGTGCCCGAACCCGCTACTGGACGACGGACGCCGCCTCGACGACGAGCTGGGCCCCGGTTTCGGCCTGCTCACCACGGAGGCGCTGACTGCGGTGCACCAGACCGTCGTGGCGGATCGCGGTGCGCGGGCGATCCGTGCCGCACCGGACTCCGAGCTGGCCCGCTGGCTGGAGAGCCGCCGCGTGTCCGCCGCTGTCGTCCGGCCCGACCGCACCGTGATGGCGGCCGGCCGCGACATCACCGCGCTGTGCCGCACGCTGCCGTCGTTCCCCGCGCACGCCGGCTGCGCGCCCGAGGTCGGTCGATGACGGCAGCAATGGTGCACGTATTCCGTCGCTCCCGGCACGTCCCGGTCTACCGGTCCAACATCTACAGCAGGTCGGCGATCCTGGACCCCTATCCCCACTATCGCGCGATGCGGGCGCTCGGACCCGTCGTGTGGTTGGCCCGGCATCGGCTCTACGCCCTTCCGCGCTACGCCGAATGCAAAGCGACCCTGCGCGACGACGACACGTACCTGTCCGGCGACGGGGTGGCGGCCAACGCGCTGACCAATCGTCTCGCGCGCGGCACGACGCTCAACAGCGACGGCGCCGAGCACGAGCGGCGCCGCAGACTCGTCGCCCACCGGCTGATGCCGCGGGCCCTGCGCGGCCTCGGCGATGCCGTCGACGAACAGGCTCACCGCATCGTCGACACCGCTGTGCGCCGGGGCACCGTCGACGCGGTGACCGACGTGGCGACCGCGCTTCCGCTCGCGGTGGTGCCCGATCTCGTCGGATGGCCGCACGATCAGCGCGACCACCTCCTCGGATGGGGCGCGGCGACGTTCGACATGCTGGGGACGGCCAACCGGCAGGCCCTCACGGCCGTGCCCGCCACCCTGCAGATGCTGCGCTTCGCCCGGCGCGTCGTCCGGGAGCGCACCGTGCTGCCGGACAGCATGGCGCACGAACTGCTCTCCGCCGCCGACGACGGCGTCATCGACCTCGACGAGGTGCCGGCCCTGCTGATCGACTACATCGCACCGTCGTTGGACACCACGATCAGCGCCATCTCCAGTGCGATCCACCTCTTCGCCGCCCATCCGGAGCAGTGGGAGCTGCTCCGGGCGGACCCGGCGTTGCTGCCCAACGCGATCAACGAGGTGGTGCGCTTCGAGTCGCCGCTGCGGGCGTTCACCAGGAAGGTCGGCCGGAACTGCACCGTCGCCGGGGCTGGCATCCCGGCCGGTGCGCGGGTGCTCGCGGTGTACGCCTCGGCCAACCGTGACGAACACGAGTGGAAAGATCCGTGGCTCTTCGACATTCGTCGGGATGCTGGGCGGCACGTCGGATTCGGCAACGGCGCGCACGCGTGCGCGGGGCAGGGGCTGGCGCGGCTGGAGACCGCCGCCGTGCTCCGAGCGCTGCTCGACCGTGTGGAGCGCATCGAGACGGTCGGAGAGCCGATCTGGGCGGTGAACAACATCATTCGTCGTCTCGAACACGCGCCGGTCCGCCTGATCGCCGGGTGATCAGCCCGTCACCGACCTCACCACCCGCTGCTTGTCGACCTTGCCGACCGCTGTCATCGGCAACGACGGCAGCGCCACCAGCACGTCGGGCCGCAGGTGCACGGAGACCCCGCGGCCGTCCAGGTATGCGTTCAGCTCGCTCACGGTGATCGGCTGTCCCGCGAATACCACGGCGGCGCAGATTTTCTCGCCGAGAAAGGCGTCGGGCAGCGGAACCGCCGCCGCGGCGCGGATCGCCGGATGGGTGTGCAGGTGATCTTCCAGGTCGGTGGCCGAGACGGTTTCGCCGCCGCGGTGGATGACGTCCTTGATCCGGCCCGTCACCTCCAGGTAGCCGGCCCGGGGCCCGTCGGTGAAGACGCGCACCCGATCCCCGGTGCGGTAGAAGCCGTCGGGGGAGAACGACCGCGCGTTGGCGTCCTCGGCGCGGTAGTAGCCGTTGAGCGTGTAGGGCCCGCGGACCAGGAGTTCACCGTCCTCACCGGGAGCCACCTCGGCGCCGTTCTCGTCGACCACCCGCATCTCGTCGTGCGGCGACATCGGCCGTCCCTGGGTGTGGATCACCACGTCCAGCGGATCGCCGGGCCGCGTGAAATTGAGCATGCCCTCGGCCATTCCGAAGATCTGCGAGATGCCCGGCGACAACCGCTCCAGCAGGAAGCGGGCGTCGTCCGGACTCATCCGGGATCCGCCCACCTGCACGACGCGCAGCGAGGTGGGCAGCACCGGCTCCCAGGCGCAGGCCTGCGCCCACATCTTGGCCAGCGCGTTGACCAGTCCGGTCACGGTGACGCGATGGCGGCCGATCAGCGCGAAAGCGTTCTCCGGACTGGGATCTGCTGTGAACACGGTCGCGGCGCCGACCGTCATCGACCCGAGCAGCCCGGGGCACGCCAGCGGAAAGTTGTGGCCCGCGGGCAGCGCCACCAGATAGGTGTCCTGCGCCGTCATCCCGTACGCGGCGGCACTGGCCGTGGCGGTGTAGAGGTAGTCGTCGTGCGTGCGGGCGATCAGTTTCGGCAGCCCGGTGGTGCCGCCGGAGACCAGCAGGACCGCGGGACGCGACGGATCGATCGGTGGGCGAGGCGCGATCGCCGCCCCGGCGTCGGTCAGCGTCGACCACGGGAGGAAGGGTCCGCAGTCGCCGTCGACGACGACGTGGCGGAGGTTCGGATGGCCGGCGACGAGCCCACGCGCCATCTCGACGTGGTCGAAGCCGGCGATCCGATCGGCGATGATCAGCGCGACGGCGCCGCTGACCCGGGCGAAATGTCCGAGTTCGGCGGCCCGGTGGCCGGGCAGACACAGCACGGGCACCGCGCCTGCGCGCAGCAGCCCGAACAGGGTGACGGCGAACCGGCACGAATTGGGCAGTTGCACCAGCACGCGGTCGCCGTCGGCGATGCCGAGTGCCGCCACCCCGGCGGCGACCCGATCCGCTGCCCGGTCGAGCTCGGCGAATGAATAGTTCTGCGCCGCTTCGATGATCGCGGTGTGTTCGGGCCACTGGGCGGCGGCCCGGGTGAGGACGGAGTCGAGCGGCCGGCCGGTCCAGTATCCGGCGTCGCGGTACAGCCGTGCGCGCTCGGGAGTAAATGGCACGAAGCCGTTCAGCAGGTCCGGATGGTCGGTTGCGGGGGAGCTCATCTGTGGGTGTCACCGCTCTGGGTAGGAGTTCTCGGTGACCCGAATATAGGGTAGCCTCCACAAAGTTAGGGCAGCCTGTACTAATGCTGGAGGCTTGGTGGGATCAGCGACGACGAGTGTCCTGTCGATTCGTGACGAGGTGGCCGAGCTGCTCGGGATCGCTCCCGACGATCTCGATCCGCACACCGATCTGATCGCCTCGGGTCTGGACTCGATTCGGATGATGACCCTGTCCGGGCGCTGGCGGCGACAGGGCATCGACGTGAGCTTCGCGGCGCTGGCCGCCCGACCCACGGTGCAGGCGTGGGCGGAGCTGCTGGCCGGCCGCGAGATGTCCGCGCTCGGGGAGCCCGCGCAGTCCATGATTGCCGCGGAGGACGACGGACCGTTCCCGCTGGCCCCGATTCAGCATGCGCTGTGGGTCGGCCGCAACGACGACCAGCAGCTCGGTGGGGTCGCCGCGCACCTCTACGTGGAGTTCGACGGCACCGGCGTCGACCCCGACCGGCTGCGCGCCGCGACGGCCCGGCTGGCCGAGCGGCATCCGATGCTGCGCGTCGACATCCTGCCCGACGGCACCCAGCGCATCGGCGACCGCAGCCTTCCCGTCATGGTGTACGACCTGCGCGACGCCGACCTCGCCGCTGCCGACCGACACCTCGAGCAGATCAGAGACGAGAAATCCCATCAGCTGCTGCACGGCGAGGTCGTCGAGTTCTCGCTGTCCCTGCTGCCGGCCGGCCGCACCCGCCTGCACGTCGACCTCGACATGCAGGCCGCCGACGCCGTCAGCTACCGCACCTTCATGGCCGACCTCGCCGAGTTCTACGCCGGCGGAACGCTTCCCGCGCTGGGCTACACCTACCGGCAGTACCGGGCGGCGCTCACCGCGGCGGTCCCGCTCAGCGACGAGGACCGGCGCTGGTGGGCCGACCGACTCCCGGACCTGCCGGAAGGCCCTGCGCTGCCGCTGGTTCCGCGCGCCGAGCAGGCGAACCCGCGCCGCGGCACCCGGCGCTGGCACACCTTCGACGTCGCCACGCGCGACGCGCTGTTCGCCGCGGCGCACCGGCGCGGCATCACCCCGGCGATGGCGATCGCCGCCTCCTACGCCGGCACGCTGGCCCGCTGGGCGACCCACCGCAGATTCCTTTTGAATTTGCCGATGTTCGGGCGCGAACAGTTCCATCCCGACGTCGACAAGCTGGTGGGCGACTTCACCTCGTCGCTGATGCTCGACGTGGACCTCGGCGAGGCCCGCACACCGACCGCGCGCGCCCAGGTGCTGCAGGACTCCCTGCACGCCAGCGCACGGCACGCGAGCTACTCGGGCCTGTCGGTGTTGCGTGACCTGACCCGTCTCCACGGCACGCCCGTGCTCGCGCCTTTCGTCTACACCAGTGCGCTGGGTCTCGGAGATCTGTTCGCCGGCATCGTGACCGAGCAGTTCGGCACGCCGGTGTGGACGATCTCGCAGGGCCCGCAGGTGCTGCTCGACGCGCAGGCGACACCGGTGGCCGACGGGTTGATGATCAACTGGGACGTCCGTGAGGACGCCTTCCGGCCCGGCGTCGCCGACGCGATGTTCGCCCATCACCTGGCCGAACTCGAGCGTCTCGCCGCCGACGACGGCGCCTGGGACGCCGTCGATGTCAGCGCCGTGCCGCCCGATCAGCAGGCCCGCCGCGACGCCGTGACCACCGCGTCCGCCGCGCCCCGCGAGGCCCTGCACGACGGCTTTCTCCGGCAGGCCGAGGTGCAGCCGGAGGCGACCGCGGTGCTCGACGGCGACGGTGCGCTGACCTATGCGCAGGTGCGTGAGCAGGTGCTCGCCGTCGCGGCCGCGCTGCACGTCGCCGGGGTCCGGCCGGGGGACACCGTGGCGGTGACCGGGCCCAAGAACGTCGAGCAGATCGTTGCGCTGCTGGCGATCTCGACAGCCGGAGCGGTCTACGTCCCGGTGGGCATCGACCATCCCGCCGAGCGGGCGGACCGCATGCTCGACAGCGCCGGCGTGCGGATGGTGCTGGCGTGCGGTGACCAGCCGCCCACCCGGTGCGGTCTGACCGTCACCGAGGCGCTGCGGGTGGGACGTCGGGAGACCGGCTTCAGCCCGCCCGCCGTCGCCGCCGGCGAGCCGGCCTACATCCTGTTCACCTCGGGGTCGACCGGAGAACCCAAGGGCGTCGAGATCACCCACGACGCGGCCATGAATACCGTCGGATTCATCAACGCCCACTTCGACATCGGACCGGCCGACCGCTGTCTCGCGCTGTCGACGCTCGAATGCGATCTGTCCGTGCTCGACGTGTTCGGCATGCTCGGCGCCGGCGGCACCGTCGTGGCGGTCGACGAAGCGCACCGCCGCGACCCGGACACCTGGGCGCGGCTGATCGAACGGCACGGCGTGACGGTGCTGCACTTCATGCCCGGCTGGCTGGAGATGCTGACCGGAGTCGACGGGGACCTGTCCACGGTGCGGGTGGTCCCGACCGGCGGCGACTGGGTCCGCCCCGAACTGGTTCGCGCGCTGCGCCGCCGGGCGCCGCGGATGCGCTTCGCCGGACTGGGCGGTGCCACCGAGACGGCCACCCACAACACGATCTGCGACGTCGACCTGCTTCCCGAGGACTGGACGTCGGTACCGCTGGGGGTTCCTTTGCCCGGCAACATGTGTCGCGTCGTCGGACCCGACGGGCTGGACTGCCCGGACTGGGTGCCCGGCGAACTGTGGGTCGGCGGCCGCGGCATCGCCCGCGGCTACTGCGCGCGCCCGGAGCTGACGGCGGAGCGCTTCGTCACCCATGAGGGCCGACGGTGGTACCGCACCGGCGATCTGGTCCGTTACCGGCCGGGCGGGCTCATCGAGTTCGTCGGCCGTGCCGACCACCGGGTGAAGATCAGCGGCTACCGGGTCGAACTCGGCGACGTCGAAGCCGCCCTGCGCCGGGTACCCGGCGTCGACGCGGCCGTGGCCGCGATCGTGCCGACCGACGGCGGCCGCGACGTGCTCGGCGCTGCGGTGTGCACGGACCGGGACCCGCAGAGCGTCACCGCCGCGCTGTCGGAGATCGTCGCGCCGCACATGATCCCCCAGATCGTCGTCGTCACCGACCACGTGCCGTTCACCGTCGGCGGCAAGGTGGACCGCGTCGCCGTCGCGCGGATGCTCCGCGCGGGAGCCGAGGTGCGCGCCGGCCGCGGCTACCGCGCGCCGAGCACCCCGCTCGAGACAGCGCTGGCCGCGATGGCCGGCGAGGTCCTCGGCCGCAGCCGGATCGGCGTCGACGACGACTTCTTCGCCAGCGGAGGGGATTCCGTGCTCGCCACCGCGGTGGTCGGCCGGGTGCGCACGTGGCTGGACACCCCCTCGGTGGCGGTCGCCGACATCTTCGCCGCCCGCACGGTCGCGGACCTGGCGACGCGACTGCTGGCGCGCGAACCCGACAGTCACCGGCTCACGGAGGTGGCGCAGCTGTACCTGGAGGTGGCCGCCATGGACGGCGCCGAGGTCAGTGCGGCGCTGGAATGTGCTTCGGCGGGATGAGTCTCGACCTCGATCGCATCGAACTGACACCGTGGATCAAACGGTTCCCGGGCCGGCCGGGCACCGCGACCCTCGTGTTCCCGCACGCCGGCGGCGCCGCCGCGGCCTACCGCCGTTTCGGCATGGCGCTGGCGGCCCGCGGCGTCGACACCTTTCTCCTGCAATATCCGCAGCGCGGTGAACGGCTCACGCATCCGGCCGTCGCCACCGTCGGCGACCTCGCCACCGACATGCTCGGCGCCGCGGACTGGGCGGCGCTCGGACCGCTGCGACTCTTCGGGCACTGCATGGGTGCCCTGGTCGGATTCGAGTTCGCCCGGCAGGCCGTGCGGCGCGGGATCATGGTGCGCGAGCTGTGGGCATCGGCGAGCCAGGCGCCGTCGACGGTCGCGGGCTCGCGGCCGGTGCCCACCACCGACGCCGGGTTGCTCACCGACATCGCCGATCTCGGCGGCACCGACGCCGCTCTGCTCGACGACGACGACTTCCTGGCCCTGCTGCTGCCGGCCGTCCGCGCCGACTACCGGGCCTTCAACGCTTACACCTGCGGGCGTGACGTGCGCATCACGGCCGACGTCCACGCCCTCGGTGGCCGCGACGACCACCGTGTCGATCAGGAACTGTTGCGACAGTGGGTGATTCACACCGACGGTGCCTTCACCTTCACCGAGTTCGCCGGCGGCCACTTCTATCTGGACGACCACCTGATTACCGTCGCGGACTTGGTCAGCTGCACGTGACCGACGACCCGATCGCGATCGTCGGAATGGCGGTGGAGGCGCCGGGCGGGGTGGCCACCCCCGACGACTTCTGGACGCTGCTCACCGAGGGACGCGAGGCGCTGACCCCGTTCCCCGCCGACCGGGGTTGGCCGGTGCACGAACTCATCGACGCCTCGCGCCGGGGCGGCGCGACGCCGATCCGCGACCTCGGCGGATTCCTCTCCACCGCAGGTACATTCGACCCCGAGTTCTTCGGCATCTCCCGCCGAGAGGCTCTCGCGATGGATCCGCAGCAGCGCGTCGGGCTGCGGATGGCCTGGCGTGCGCTCGAGGACGCCGCGATCAACCCCGACGACCTGGCCGGCCACGACGTCGGCTGCTACGTCGGTGCGTCCGACATGCGATACGGGCCCGCCATGGACGAGTTCGGCGAGCACACAGGGCATCTGATCACCGGAACCTCGCTCGGCGTCATCTCCGGCCGGATCGCCTACACCCTGGGGCTGGCCGGGCCGGCGATGACCGTCGACACCTCCTGCTCCTCGGCGCTCTCGGCGGTGCACCTGGCCGTGCAGGCACTGCGCGCCGGTGACTGCGACCTCGCACTCGCCGGAGGTGTCTGCGTGATGGGATCACCCGGCTACTTCGTCGAATTCGCCCGGCAGCACGCGCTGTCCGACGACGGCCACTGCCGCCCCTACAGCGCGCACGCCAGCGGCACCGTCTGGGGTGAGGGCGCCGGGATGTTCGTGCTGCAGCGCCGATCCGCGGCGCGCCGCGACCATCGACCCGTGCTCGGCGTGGTCCAGGCGAGCTGCGTCAACAGCGATGGCCGGTCGGTGGGGCTGACGGCGCCGAGCCAGGACGCCCAGACGCGCCTGTTCCGGCGCGCGCTCGACACGGCGGCCGCCGACATCGAGATGATCGGCATGGTCGAAGGCCACGGCACCGGCACCCGTCTCGGCGACCGCACCGAACTGCGGTCCCTGGCCGCCACCTACGGTGCCGGCGCGCCCGGCCGCGGTCCGCTGCTGGGCTCGGTGAAATCGAACCTCGGCCACACCCAGGCCGCCGCCGGGGCGCTCGGCCTGGCCAAGGTGCTGCTGGCCGCCGAACACGGCGTGGTGCCCGCGACTCTCCACGCCGAGCAACCCAGCGACGAGATCGACTGGGCCGCCACCGGTCTGCGGCTGGCGGCCGAGGCGACGCCGTGGCCGGCCACCGGCGCCGCGCGGTGGGGCGCGGTGTCCGCCTTCGGCATGAGTGGGACCAACACGCACATCGTGGTGTCCGTCCCCGACGGTGAGGCCGCCTGATGCCGTTCTCCGAACTGCCGGACGGGCGCCTCCCCGTCCTGCTCACCGCACACGAGGCGGACCTGCTGCCCGACGCCGCGCGGGACGTGCTGGACTACCTCGGTCGCGAGCCGGGCGAGGTCGCGCAGATCGCCGCCCATCTGCTCGGCACCCGACGGCTACGCCGGCACCGGATCGTGCTGCGCGCGCGCGACACCGCCGAGCTGGCCGACGGTCTGCGTGCCGTCGTGGCCGGCCGCGACCACCCGCTGGTCGCCCGCTCGACAGGTAGCGCCACCAGCCGCCGAGCGTTCGTGTTCCCCGGCCAGGGCACGCAGTGGCCGGGAATGGGCGCCGAGGCGTACCGCGGGCTGCGGGTGTATCGGGAGACGGCCGACCGGATCGACGCGGCGTTCCGCAGTGCCGGGCTGACCTCGCCGCTGCGCTTCCTCACCAACCCGCCGGCGGGCGAGTCGGTGTCGCACCTGGAACTGCAGGGCGCCCAGTTCGTCCACGCCGTCGCACTGGCCGCAGTGTGGCGCTCCTGCGGCATCCTGCCCGACCTGACGATCGGCCACAGCCTCGGCGAGGTCGCGGCCGCCCATGTGGCCGAATGCCTGTCGCTCGACGATGCGATCGCCGTGCTCGCCGCACGCGCCGCCGCGATCGAGGCCATCCCCGGCGACCACGGGGTGGCCGTTCTCGGCATGGACGCGGTCGAGGCGGCCGAGCTGATCACACGTGCTCCCGGCTGGCTGGAACTCTCGGCGATCAACGCCAGCACCTCCGTCGCCGTCTCGGGGGAGCGCCGTGCGGTCACCGCCTTGGTCGACGCGGTCGCGGGGACAGGGCGTTTCGCCCGGCCGCTGGCGATGAGCTTCCCCGCGCACACCAGCGCGATGGACGCGTGCGGACGCGGCGTGACCGACGCCCTGCCGGCCGGAGAGTTCACCGAATCGGCCGTGCCGTTCATCGGCTCCGCGACCGGTGACGTCGTCGCGGCCGGCACCGACCTTCGCTCCTACTGGCTTGCCAACCTGCGCAACACCATTCGCTTCGACCGTGCCGTCGACACCGGCATCGCGCACCACGCCGACGCTTTCCTCGAGATGTCCGGGCACCCCTCGCTGCTGTTCGCCGTGGAGGACGGCGTCGACCGCAGCGTGCCGCCGCGGCAGGCACTGGTCCTGGGGTCGGGTCACCGCGACCAGCCGATCGCCGACAGCCTGGCCGCGAACATCGCCGCCGCGGCCGTCGCCGATCCAGGGTTCCGCTGGGCCGATCTGCTCGCCACCCGGCCCCACCGGCTCCGACGGTTTCCCGGCGCCCCGATGCGGGCCGAGCACCTCTGGGCGGTGTCAGCGTCACCCCCCGCGCAGCCCACGCTCACTGTCACCGGCGAGCGCTGGGAACCGTGTGTCGTGCGCGGCAACGTCGTTCCCGCCCCGCGTTCAGTGGCCGTCCTCGGCGCGGGGCCGGGTCGCCGCCCGGACCCGGCATGGGCAGAGGCGATCCGCCGGCACCGCGCGGCGGTGCCGACCGCGGCGTCCGAGGCCGAGGTGCTCGTGGTGCTCGCTCCGTCGTTTCCCGACGCGGACGCCGCCGCGTCGGTCGGCGCGCTGAGCACCGCCCTCGATCGCGGCCTGCTCGACTACGCCGACGCGATCGGCGCGCGCTGCCGTGACGTCTGGCTGGTGACCGACGGCGCCGAGCAGATCAACCCCGACGACGCCGCGCCGCACCTGGCTTCGGCCGCGCTCGCCGCGATGCATCGCAGCGTCGCCCACGAACATCCCGACCAGGGCTTCCACCACCTCGACCTCGCGTCGAGCGACCGCGCCGCGGCGGCGGACATCCTCGACATCCTGCTCGGCACGACCGGTGAGATCGCATTGCGCGAAAGGGTCTGCTACCGGCGGACACTCGACCGCGAGGCGCCGCCTGCGCACCGATTCGACGCCGGAGTGCTCGACGACGTCGTAATCACCGGTGGTCACGGGACGATCGGCTCGGCCTATGCACGGGCGCTCCCCGCCCTCGGCGCCCGGCGCATCACCCTGCTCAGCCGCCGCGGGGAACGCGACGACTTCGCCGGCGCGCACGGCACCGAGATCGTGTCGCGAGCCTGCGACATCACCGACCCCGCCGCGGTGGCCGCGGCCGCGCGGACCGCCGGCGAGGCCACCCTCGTCGTGCACGCCGCCGGAACGGCCGCCTTCGCCGAGCGCACGGGGATCACCGGCGCCGCGCTGACCGAGATGGCGGCCGCACGGCTCGCCGGTCTCGACCACCTCACCGCCACCTGGCCGATGACCGCCGACACCCGAATCCTGTTGTGCTCGTCGGTGACTGCGGTGTGGGGTGGCAGGGGAGCGGCCGCCTACGCGGCAGCCAACCGCATGCTCGACGTCGCGGCCGCGCGCCTGCGTTCCGCGGGACGCCACGCTGTCGCCATCCGGTGGGGACTATGGGAGGGCAGCACCATCGTCGACGCCACCGAGACCGCGCGTGTGCAGCGCACCGGCCTGCGCCCGCTGACCCCGGCAGACGCGGTGGCGGCGAGCCTGGCCGACCATCCGATCGATCCGTTGATCTTCGCCGCCGACCCGCGTCGCATGCAGAGCTTCCTCGCCGCGGCCGACCAGGAGCCACCCCCGCCGGTCGCCGACGGACCGGTCACCGCGTCGGAGGCGGTGCGCAGCCAGCTCGCCCTGGTGCTGAACGTCGACGCGGCGACGCTGGATCTCGAGGAGTCGCTGTTCGACCTCGGCGTGGACTCGCTGCTCGCACTCGACCTGCGCCGACGACTGACCCGCACCACCGGACACACCGTTGCACTGGCCAGCCTGCTCGGTGGCATCACCGGCACCGACCTCATCGCCGCCCTGCAGCGAGAAAGGGAATCTCCCGCGTGACCGACATCGACACCGGACTCGACGAACGCCGCCTGGAACTGTTGCGGCGCAGACTGTCTCAACGAGGTCTCACACCACCCGCTTCGGCACCGCCCGCACCCGCGGCGCCGCCCGCGATGACGGACGGGCAGCTGCGCATGTGGTTCGTGCACGCGGCCGACCCCAGCGCCGCGCTGCTCAACATCTGCCTGTCCTACCGGATCACCGGGGACGTCGACATCGCGCGGCTGCGCGCGGCTGTCGACGCGGTGGCGGTCCGCCACCGCGTACTGCGGACCACCTACCGCGCCGCCGACGACGGGCTGCCGGTGGCCACGACCGAATCGGAGCTGCGTCCGGGGTGGGCCGAGCACGACCTGTCCGACCTCTCCGACCGTGCCCGAACGCTGCGGCTTGAGGTGCTCGCGCAACGGGAGTTCGCCGCACCGTTCGACCTCGCGGTGGACTCGCCGCTGCGCATCACGGTCGCCCGCACGGGACCCGACGAGCTCGTCATGCTGCTGGTGGCCCACCACATCGCCTGGGACGACGCCTCGTGGGAGGTGTTCTTCGCCGACCTCACCCGGGCGTACGCCGGACACCCGCTGAAGCCGCTGCCGCCCGCCGCCCCCGCCGCCACCGACACCGAGGCCGACGACGTCGCCTACTGGCGCACCGTGCTGGCCGACCCGCCCGAACCCCTGGAGCTGCCGGGCCCCCACGGATCGGCCGTCCCCACCAGCTGGCGCTGCCGGCGCGCCGCGGTGCGCCTCGGCCCCGACACCGCCGCCCGGGTCACCGCGCTGGCCGACGAGGCCGGCGCCACCCCGTACACGGTGCTGCTCGCCGTGGTCGGGGCGCTGGTGCACCGTTACAGCCACGTCGACGACTTCCTGGTCGCCACACCGGTGCTCAACCGCACCGGGGACACCGACGGCCGCATCGGCTACCACGGCAACACGGTCGCGATGCGGTTGCGGCCACGGCCGGCGATGACGTTCCGGGAGTTCCTCGCCGAGACCCGGGAGACCGCGATCGGCGCCTTCGCCCACCAGCGAGTCGCGCTGGACCGCATGGTCCGCGACCTCAA
Source organism: Mycolicibacterium chlorophenolicum (assembly GCF_001044235.1). Lineage (GTDB taxonomy): Bacteria > Actinomycetota > Actinomycetes > Mycobacteriales > Mycobacteriaceae > Mycobacterium > Mycobacterium chlorophenolicum. The sequence continues at coordinate 135,856 of NZ_JYNL01000001.1, forward strand.
CCCCGACCGGCGGCACGGCACCGAGCGGATGACCCGGGTCAGCTTCGGCCTGCGCGGACCCGATCGCTACGGCTTCACGCCCCCGGGCGTCACCTGCCACCGCGCCGAGCTGCGCTCACACCTGACCAACCTGCCGCTGGGCATCATGGCCGAATTCGACACCACCGGTGTGCTCGTCGAACTCGAGCACCTCGTCGAGATCATCGACGCCCGCCTCGCGCAACAGCTCCTCGACCACTTCACGGTGCTGCTCGACGGTGCGCTGAACGCCCCGGACACTCCGCTGAGCCGGCTTCCGCTGCTGACCGACGCCGACCGCGCACGGCTGACGGAGATGTCGCACGGACCGACGTTCGACACCGCGCCCGCGACGATCGTGGACCTGATCGAGACGCAGGTCCGGACCACCCCGGACACCACCGCCGTGGTCTACGAGGGCCGTCACCACAGCTACCGGGAGATCAACGAGGCCGCCAACCGGGTCGCGCACCGGCTGATCGCCGACGGCGTCGGCGCGCAGGACCGGGTCGCGGTGCTGCTCGACAAGTCACCCGAGCTCGTCGTCACCGCGCTGGGTGTGCTCAAGGCCGGTGCGGTGTACGTGCCGATCGATCCCACCTACCCGACCGACCGGCTGGACTTCATCCTCGGCGACTGCGATCCGAAAGTCGTTCTCCGGGAACCACTCACCGCACTGGACGACGTGCCCGCCCACGATCCCACCGACGCCGACCGGGTGCGGCCGCTGCGGCCCGCCAACACCGCCTACCTGATCTACACATCGGGCTCGACGGGCCTGCCCAAGGGTGTGCCGGTGCCGCACCGGCCCGTGGCCGAGTACTTCGTCTGGTTCAAAGGTGACTACCGGGTCGACGCCGACGACCGGCTCCTGCAGGTGGCCTCACCCAGTTTCGACGTGTCGATCGCCGAGGTGTTCGGCACGCTGGCCTGCGGTGCGCGCCTGGTGATCCACCGCCCGGACGGACTGCGCGACATCGGTTACCTGACCGATCTGCTGCACACCGAGGGCATCACCGCCATGCATTTCGTGCCGTCACTGCTCGCGCTGTTCCTGTCGCTGCCCGGCGTCAGCCAGTGGCGCACGCTGCAGCGGGTGCCGATCGGTGGCGAGGCACTTCCCGGCGAGGTCGCCGACAAGTTCCACGCCACGTTCGACGCGCTGCTGCACAACTTCTACGGGCCCACCGAGACCGTCATCAACGCCAGCCGCTACCGGGTCGAAGGGCGCCAGGGCACCCGGATCGTCCCGATCGGCACCCCCAAGATCAACACGCAGATGCACCTGCTCGACGACGCCCTGCAACCGGTGCCGATCGGATCGATCGGCGAGATCTACATCGGTGGCGGCCATGTCGCCGACGGCTATCACCGCCGACCCGCGCTGACCGCCGAACGGTTCGTCGCCGACCCGAACACCTGCGGGGCGCGGATGTACCGGACCGGCGATCTGGCCCGCCGCAACGCCGACGGTGACCTCGAGTTCGTCGGCCGGGCGGACGAACAGGTCAAGATCCGCGGCTTCCGGATCGAACTCGGCGACGTCGCCGCCGCGATCACCGTCGACCCGAGCGTCGGTCAGGCCGTCGTGGTCGTCAGCGACCTGCCCACGCTGGGCAGGAGCCTGGTGGCCTATCTGACGCCCGCCGACGGCGACGATGTCGCCCTCGAGCGCGTCACGGCGCGGGTGGCGGCGGCGCTGCCCGAGTACATGATCCCGGCGGCGTATGTGGTGGTCGGCGAGATCCCCATCACCAGCCACGGCAAGATCGACCGGGCGGCGCTGCCGGCCCCGGAGATGTCGCCGCGCAACACCTTCCGTGAGCCCGGCCCCGGTACCGAACGGCTGCTCGCCGACCTGTACGCCGACCTGCTCGACCACGACCATGTCGGTGCCGACGACTCGTTCTTCGACCTCGGCGGACACTCCCTGCTGGCCACCAAGCTCGTCGCGGAGGTGCGCGCCCGGTTCGGGGTCGACGTCGCGGTGCGGGACGTCTTCGAACGGGGCACCGTCGCGGCGCTGGCCGCGCACCTCGACACCCTGGCCGGCGACTCCCACCCCAGCGCACGCCCACCGCTGGTCCCGAGGGGACAGGACGGGCCGGCCCCGCTGTCCTCGTCGCAGCTGCGGTCGTGGTTCGGCTACCGCATCGAGGGGCCCAGCCCGGTCAGCAACATCCCGTTCGCGGCGCGGCTGACCGGCCCCTGCGACGTCGACGCGTTCGTCGCCGCGATCGGCGACGTCGTGGACCGCCACGCGGTGCTGCGCACCACCTACCGCGAGATCGACGGCGTACCCCACCAGATCGTCGGCGACGTCGACGACCTCCCGGTGCGCCGGGCCGGCGGCACGGGCGAGGACTGGCTGCAGACCGAACTCGACCGCGAACGCCGGTACGCCTTCGACCTCGAGCGCGAATGGCCGCTGCGGGCCGCGGTCTTCGGGGTGGACGGCGATCAGGTGCTGTCGCTGGTGATCCACCACATCGCCGGCGACCACTGGTCGGGCGGCATCCTGTTCACCGACCTCGTCACCGCCTACCGGGCCCGGTGCGCCGGGCAGCGGCCCGCCTGGGCGCCGCTGACGGTGCAGTACACCGACTACGCGGCGTGGCAGGCCGAACTCCTGCGGGAGGAGACCGGCGTCGTCGGACCCCAGCGGGACCACTGGGTCGACCGGCTGCGGGGCGCGCCCGCCGAAGCGGGGCTACCGCTGGACTTTCCGCGGCCGCGGATCCCCAGCGGCGACGGCGACGCCGTCGAGTTCAGCATCGACGGCCCGACCCGTCATGCGATGGCGACGCTGTGCCGCCACCTCGGGGTGACCGAATTCATGTTCCTGCAGGCCGCTGTCGCCGTCGTCCTGCACAAGGCCGGCGGCGGACGCGACATCCCGCTGGGCACACCGGTCGCCGGCCGCAGCGACGCCGCACTCGAGCACCTGGTCGGGTTCTTCGTGAACTTCGTGGTGCTGCGCAACGACCTTCGCGGCGACCCGACCGTGCGCGAGCTCCTGCTGCGCGCCCGGGAGACGGCGCTGTCGGCCTACTCGCACGCCGACGTGCCGTTCGAGCAGATCGTCGAGACCGTCAACCCGCCGCGCACGCTCGCCCGCAACCCGCTGTTCCAGGTGGTGGTGCACGTCCGCGAGCAGATGCCGCAGCGCCAGCGCATCGACGCCGACACCGAGTTCATCGCGCTGGAGCCGACATTCGACATCGCCGCGGCCGACCTGTCGGTGAACTTCCTGGCCACCGATGGCAACGGCTACCGCGGCTACCTGATCTACCGGCCCGAGCTGTACAGCCGCCGCACCGTCGAACGCCTCGCCGGATGGCTGACACGGATCGTCGGCGCACTGGCCGACGATCCCGACCGCAGGCTGGGTGACCTCGCGATCGGCGCCCCGCAGCAGCTCGATCCCGAAGGGGGCGGACGTGTCGAGGTGCAGGTGCTCGACGACGACCAGCGACCTGTCACCGTCGGCGTAGTGGGCGAATTGTGGTTGCGCGGAGCGGCATTGAGCCGGCCGCATTCCACCGGTCACCGGGCGCGGTGGAACGAGGACGGTACGCTCGACATCCTCGCCGACGGCGCAGGCGCCCCGGCACCGGTGGCCGAGGTCGTCTGGGAGGCGCCGCAACCGGGCACCGAGCAGACGCTGGCCGGCCTGCTCACCGCGTTGCTGGGCGCCGAGAACGTCGGCCGTCACGACGACTTCTTCGGCCTGGGGGGCGACAGCGTGCTCGCCGTCCAACTCGCCGCCCGGGCCCGTGACGCCGGACTCCCGCTGACCGCTCGCATGGTCTTCGAACACCCCGACCTGGCCGGACTGGCCGCGGCGGTCGACACCGGTGACGCCGAGCACGAGGTGCACGATGTGCGGCACGCGCCGATGACGGCGTCCGGACTGCCGGCCGACGAACTGGCGGCGCTGACCGCGTCCTGGGGGACGCCCGGATGACGAGGACCGCCCCCCGCGCGGCCGCTGTGGAGGACGTGCTGGCGCTGAGCCCCCTTCAGCAGGGCCTGTTCTCGATGGCCGCGCTGAGCCCCGACGGTGACGACCCCTACCTCATCGCGATGGCCGCCGACGCCACCGGCGCCCTGGACGCCGATCTGCTGCGCCGCTGCGCGGCCCACCTGCTCGACCGGCACGCCAACCTGCGCGCGAGCTTCGTCCAGGGTGATCTCAGCCGGGCCGTGCAGGTCATCCCCGCCCACGTCGAGACGCCCTGGCGGCACGTCAGGGTGGCCTCGCCGGCCGAGATGGAGTCGGTCGAGAAGGCCGAGCGCGCAACGGGATTCGACCTCGCTTGCGGGCCGGTGCTCCGGTTCCTGCTGATCGAAGCCCCGCACGGGTGGCGGTTCGTCGTCACCGCGCACCACATCGTCATCGACGGCTGGTCGCTGCCGTTGTTCATGGGCGAGTTGCTCACGCTGTACCGGGCGGGCGGCGATCCGGCCGCGCTACCGCCGCCCCGGCCGTACCGGGACTACATCGGCTGGCTCGGCCGGCGCGACCCCGACACCAGCCGGGCGCGGTGGCGGCGCCACCTCGACTGCCTCGACGCCCCGACACTGGTCACCCCGGCGCTGACCACCGCCGCGGTGCCACCGGGCCGTCCCCGCCAGACCGAGGTGAGGATCGACGCGTCGGCCACCCGCGCGCTGACCGACGCGGCCCGCCACCGCGGCGTCACCCTCAACACGCTCGTCCAGATGGCCTGGACGACAGTCCTGTCGGTGATCACCGACCGCGACGACGTCGTCTTCGGCGTCACCGTCTCCGGGCGGCCCGCCGAGCTGGCCGGCGTGGAACGCATGATCGGACTGTTCATCAACACCGTCCCGCTCCGGGTCCGGCTCGACCCCGCCGCACCCACCCGCGATCAGTGCCTGACGCTGCAACGCGAGGCGGCGGCGCTGCGCGATCACGGCTACCTCAGCCACGCCGAGCTCCGCGCGCTCGGCGGCGTCGGGGAGCTGTTCGACAGCCTGGTCGTGTACGAGAACTTCCCGCCCGGCGGCATCGTCGACCAGACCGAATTCGCCGCCGGCGCCGCGACCTTCGTCCCCCGGGCGCTGGAGAGCCTGTCGCACTTCCCGGTGACCCTGGCCGCGCACCTGGCCGATGACGAACTCACCGTGCTCGTCGAGGTGATCGACGGCGCACTCGGGCCGCTCGATCCCGAGCGGCTCGGCCGGCGCGTGTTGCACACCGTGGCGCGCCTGATCGACTGCTGGGAGCGCCCACTCCGGCAGGCCGGGGTGCTGCTCCCCGACGAGGAACACCACGGTGCGGCCCCGTTGGCGGCCGCGACGCACGGTGGGATTCACGAGCGCTTCACGGCGGTCGCCACCCGGGTGCCCGATGCGGAGGCGCTGACGTGGGACGGCGGGGCACTGACCTACCGGGAGCTCGACACCGCCGCCGACCGGCTCGCCAGGGTGCTGCTCGAGGCCGGGGTCGACACCGAAGACGCAGTGGCCGTGCTGCTTCCGCGCGGCGCGGACTACGTGACCGCGATGCTGGCCGTGCTCAAGGCGGGCGGCGTCATCGTTCCGCTCGACCCCTCGATGCCGGCCGACCGCATCGACGACATCCTCGGCCAGTGCCGACCCCGCGTGGTGGTCGATGCGGCGTTCCTGGCCGCGGCATCGACACCACCACCCGCCGGCTACCGGCCCGCGCCCACGCACCCCGCCCGGGCCGCCTACGTGGTGTTCACCTCCGGCACCACCGGCCGGCCCAAGGGGGTCGTCGGCACCCACGGCGCGGTGCTGGCCTACGCCGAGGACCACGCCGCGCACCTGTTGCGTCCCGCCCGTGCCCGTCTCGGCCGGCCGCTGCGCGTCGCCCATGCATGGTCGTTCACGTTCGACGCGGCCTGGCAGCCGCTCGCCGCGCTGCTCGACGGTCACACGGTGCATCTGGTGGACGACCAGACCCGGGGTGACGCGGAGGCGCTCGTGCAGACGATCGACCGGTACGGCATCGACATGCTCGACACGACGCCGTCGATGTTCGCGCAGCTGTCCTCGGCCGGGCTGCTGAGCACCGTGCCGCTCGCGGTGCTGGCGCTGGGCGGGGAGGCGGTGAGTACGTCGATGTGGCGGCTGTTGCGCGACGTATGCGCCCGCACGTCGATGACCGCTGTGAACTGTTACGGGCCGACCGAGACCACGGTCGAAGCGGTGGTGGCCCGCATCGACGGGCATCCGCACCCGGCCATCGGCCGTCCGACCGGGCCCACCACCGCCCACGTTCTCGACGCCTGGCTGCGCCCCGTGCCCGACGGCGTCGCGGGGGAGCTGTACCTGTCCGGGGCGCAGGTGACACGCGGCTATCTCGGGCGCGCCGCCGAGACCGCCGGCCGGTTCGTCGCCGACCCGTTCGCCGCCGGGCAACGGATGTACCGCACCTCCGACGTGGTCCGGCGCGGACCCGACGGCGAACTGCAGTTCCTCGGCCGCGCCGACGACCAGGTGAAGATCCGCGGTTTCCGGGTGGAACCGGGCGAGATCGCCGGCGTGCTCAGCGCCCACCCGGACGTGCGGGCCGCCCATGTGACCGTCACCCGGCATCCGCGAGGACCCCGCCTGACCGCCTACATCGCGGTCGGTGCGTCGCCGCCCACCGTGGCCGATCTGCGCGCAGTGATGGCGAAACGGTTGCCGCGCTACATGATTCCGCAGCACCTCGTCTGCGTCGACGAGCTGCCGCTGACCGCGCACGGCAAGATCGACGAGGCGGCGCTGGCCGCGATTCCCGTCGCGGACGAGGCGGCGAGCGCCGCCGCGACCCCCACCGAGCAGGCGCTGGTCGATCTGCTCGCCGACGTGCTCGACGGACAGCGGGTCGGGGTCACCACCGACTTCGTGGAGATCGGCCTCGACAGCATCGCCGCCCTCAGCGTCGTACAGGCGGCGCGGCGGCGCGGCATCGACATGCGCGCCCGGCTGATGGTGGAGTGCGCCACGGTGCGCGAACTCGCCGCCGCGATCGACGCGGCGGGCGACGCTGCCGAGCCCGCGACCGTCACTCAGGAGCGCTTCGGCGAGGTCGCCCCCGCCCCGATCATGGCCTGGCTGTCCGAGTACGGGAACTTCCGTCGCTTCACCCAGAACGTGCTCGTCGCGCTGCCCGCCGACATGGAGGGGCACCGGCTCGACGCCATCCTGCAGGCCCTGCTCGACCGGCACGACATGCTGCGTTCGGTGCTCGACGCCCGCAACCGGCTGACCACCCGCCCCCCGGGCAACGTCTCCGCGCGCGACGTGCTCACCACCGTCCCCGGGTGCCCGCCGGCCGTCGTGGCGGCGGAAGCCGTTGCCGCGCTGGACCGTATCGACCCGCGCACAGGCGCGATGGTGCAGGCGGTGTGGTTCACCGGGCCGCCGTCGGTGCTGCTGCTCTGCGTACACCACCTCGCCACCGACGTGGTGTCCTGGTACGTCATGCTGTCCGAACTGCGCAGGCTGGCCGACGAACTCGCCGCAGGACGGACCCCGGCCCCCGAGGTGGAGTACACCCCGTACCGGCACTGGACCCGGCTGCTGGAGCAGCGCAGCCACACGGCCGACGTGTCCGGTCAGCGGGCCTACTGGGCGGCCCAGCTCGCCGGCCCGGATCCGGTACTGGGGAGCAGGCTGCCCGACCCGACCCGCGACACCTGGGCATCGCAACGACTCACCGACGTCGTCACCGACACCGCCACCACCCGCACGATCCTGCACGGCCTCGACACCGCGCGCATCGACGTCCGCGACTTCCTGCTCGCCGCACTCACGGTGACGATCGCGTCGTGGCGTCTGTCGCGCGGTGAACCGGCGCAGCACGGCGCGCTGATCGCGCTCGAAGGGCACGGTCGCGAGGACGGACTCGTGGGCGAGGCTTCCGTCGACACCTCCGCCACGGTCGGGTGGTTCACCTCGGTCTACCCGGTGCGCCTCGGGGCGGGCCCGGCCGTGATCGACGTCGACACCGCCGCGGGCGATCCCGCCGCCGCCCGGACACTGCTGGGCGCAGTCACCGAAACCCTTGCCGCCGTGCCGAACCGGGGCCTGGACTACGGGCTGTTGCGCTGGCTGCGCAAGGACCCCGCGCTCGCGTCGCACCCGGGCCCGCAGGTGGAGTTCAACTACGTCGGCCGCTACGACCTGCAACCCGACCGGGCCGCCGCAGACTGGACGCTCGTCACCGACGAGACGCTCAACGCGCAGCTGCCCGTCGCCGCCGAACCGGATCTGCCGCTGCGCTACACCTTCGACGTCATCGCGGTCGTCCTGCCGGGCCCCGACGGACCACAGCTGCGGACCAGCTGGCGCTGGAGCGACCGGCTGTCCACCGCCGACGAGCTCGAGCAGCTCACCGCGCTCTGGTCGCGGGCCGTCACCGCACTGGGTGGCGCACTGTGAGCACCCCGACGCTGGCCGTCATCGGTGCAGGCCCCAAGGCGGTCGCGGTCGCAGCCAAAGCCGCCGAGCTGCGGGCGATGGGGGTGGCGGCGCCGGAGGTGGTGGCGATCGAACGCGCGAGCGTCGGCGCCAACTGGCAGCCGATCGGCGGGTGGACCGACGGCGCCCAGCGGCTGGGCACGAGTCCCGAGAAGGACGTCGGCTTCCCGTACCGGTCCTCGCTCGTCGCGCGCCGCAACGCCGAACTCGACGAGCGGATGACCCGGCACAGCTGGCAGGCGCACCTGATCGCCGCCGGGCAGTTCGCCGAATGGGTGGACCGGGGCCGTCCGGCCCCCACCCACACCGGGTGGAGCCGCTATCTGCGCTGGGTCGCCGACACCGTCGGGATGACCGTGCTCACCGCCGAGGCCGAACAGATCGCGGTCGACGAACACCGGTGGGCGGTGCGGACGTCCGCGGGGACCGTGTCCGCCGACGGGGTGATGATCACGGGCCCGGGGCAGGCAAGACGCTCGATCCTGCCGCAGGATCCGCGGGTGCTGTCGATCGCGCAGTTCTGGCAACGTGCCGCCCGCCACCAGCTGATCGTGGCGGAACGCGTCGCCGTGATCGGCGGGGGAGAGACCGCGGCGTCGATGCTCAACGAGCTGTTCCGGCACCGGGTCTCGACGATCACCGTGATCTCACCGCAGGTCACGCTGTTCACCCGCGGCGAGAGCTTCTTCGAGAACACGCTGTTCTCCGACCCGACCGACTGGGCCGGGCTGACGATCGCCGAACGGCGCGACGCGCTGGCCCGCACCGACCGCGGCGTGTTCTCCGCCCGCGTGCAGGACGCGCTGCTGGCCGACGACCGCATCCGTCACCTGCGGGGCAGGGTCGCCCACGCGGTCGCCCGCGACGAACGAATCCGGTTGACGCTCAACACGAACCGCGGCGGTGCCGCGCTGGAGACGGTGCACGGCTTCGACCTGGTGATCGACGGCTCGGGTGCGGACCCGATGTGGTTCGCCTCGCTGCTGAGCCAGGACGCGCGCGACCTGATCGAGCTCGCCCTCGGCGCGCCGATGACCGCAGGGGTGCTGCAGGAGGCCGTCGGTCACGACCTGGCCGTCACCGGTCTGGCCCCGAAACTGTTCCTGCCCAACCTCTCCGGTCTGATGCAGGGCCCCGGATTCCCGAACCTGAGCTGTCTGGGACTGCTGTCCGACCGCGTGCTCGCCGCCCGCTACGCGCCCCGATCCTCGACGAGCCCCGGCGAGCACGCGGGACGGCTGTCAGCCTGATTGCGTCAGCGGCTCGTCCATGTCGAACACCCGCGCGTGCAGCACCGTGCGGTTGCGCAGCGCGGCCCGCACCGCGCGGTGCAGCCCGTCCTCGAGGTAGATGTTGCCGCGCCACTTCACCGCGTGCGGGAACAGGTCGCCGTAGAACGTCGAGTCCTCCGACAACAGCCGGTCCAGCGCGAGCACCGTCGTCGTCATCACCAGTTCGTCGAGGCGGATCTGGCGCGGCGGGATCTGCGCCCACTGGCGGTGCGACAAGCCGTGGTCAGGATAGGGTCTGCCATCGCGGACACCCTTGAAGATCATCGACGCGCCTTTGCTTTGCCCCGTACCCCCGCACACCCCCAGCCCTGCAAGGTTAACCCGGCCTCCCGCCCAGGGCCGCTCGGTCGAGAACACCGCTGCTGAGCACCGTAAACTGGACCCGACGGTCACGATCTCGATGAGGTGGGGTGAACAATGGGCAGCGCCGACGAGCGTCGATTCGAAGTTCTCCGCGCGATTGTCGCCGATTTCGTCGCGACCAAGGAGCCCATCGGGTCCAAGACCCTGGTGGAGCGGCACAACCTCGGGGTGTCCAGCGCGACGGTCCGCAACGACATGGCGGTGCTGGAGGCCGAGGGTTACATCACCCAGCCCCACACCAGCTCCGGCCGGGTGCCCACCGAGAAGGGCTACCGGGAGTTCGTCGACCGCCTCGACGACGTCAAGCCGATGTCGAGCGCGGAGCGGCGCGCGATCCTGACGTTCCTCGAATCCGGTGTCGACCTCGACGACGTGCTGCGCCGGGCGGTCCGGCTGCTCGCCCAACTGACCCGCCAGGTCGCGGTCGTGCAGTACCCGACGCTGTCCACCTCGTCGGTGCGACGGCTCGAGGTCGTCGCGCTGACCCCTGCGCGGCTGCTGCTGGTCGTGATCACCGACTCGGGCCGGGTCGACCAGCGCATCGTCGAACTCGGCGACGGCATCGACGACGGTCAGCTCGCGCAGCTGCGCGAACTGCTCGGGCAGGCACTCGAAGGCAAGCCGCTGGCCGCGGCCTCGATCGCGGTGTCCGACCTGGCCTCCCACCTCAACGGGCAGGGCGGCCTGGCCAACGCGGTCGGCAGGGCGGCGACCGTGCTGGTCGAAACCCTGGTCGAGCACACCGAGGAGCGGCTGCTGCTCGGCGGGACGGCGAACCTGACCCGCAACACCGCCGACTTCGGCGGCTCGCTGCGCTCGGTGCTCGAGGCGCTCGAGGAGCAGGTGGTGGTGCTGCGACTGCTGGCCAAACAGCAGGAGGCGGGCAAGGTGACGGTGCGCATCGGGCACGAGACCGAGGCCGAACAGATGGCCGGCACCTCGGTGGTGAGCACCGCCTACGGTAGTTCTGGCAAGGTCTTCGGCGGCATGGGTGTGTTGGGTCCCACACGGATGGACTATCCGGGAACCATCGCCAACGTCGCCGCAGTTGCTCTTTATATTGGCGAAGTCCTAGGTAACCGCTGATCCGTGCGGCCCCGATCGGGGTATACCGCGCGGAGCGACGGGTAGGAGAGGTTGAGCGTGGCACGCGACTATTACGGCTTGCTCGGAGTGAGCAAGGGCGCCAGTGAGACGGAGATCAAGCGCGCCTATCGCAAGCTCGCCCGCGAGCTGCACCCCGACGTCAACCCCGACGAAGAGGCGCAGGCGCGCTTCAAGGAGGTCAGCGCCGCCTACGAGGTGCTCAGCGACCCGGAGAAGCGCCGGATCGTGGACCTCGGCGGCGACCCGCTGGAATCCGCCGGCGCCGCCGGCGGTGGCTTCGGCGGGTTCGGTGGCCTCGGCGACGTCTTCGAAGCGTTCTTCGGCGGCGGCGCGACGTCACGCGGCCCGATCGGCCGGGTCCGGCCGGGCTCGGACTCGCTGCTGCGGATGCGCCTCGACCTCGAGGAGTGCGCGACCGGGGTCACCAAGCAGGTCACCGTCGACACCGCGGTGCTGTGCGACCTGTGCCACGGCAAGGGCACCCACGGCAACTCGACGCCGGTCACCTGCGACACCTGCCACGGGCGCGGTGAGGTGCAGACCGTGCAGCGGTCGCTGCTGGGCCAGGTCATGACGTCGCGACCCTGCCCGGTGTGCGGCGGCGTCGGCGAGGTGATCCCCGACCCGTGCAACCGGTGCGCCGGCGACGGCCGCGTCCGGGCCCGTCGCGAGATCAGCGTGAAGATCCCGGCCGGTGTCGGCGAGGGCATGCGGGTGCGGTTGGCGGCCCAGGGCGAGGTCGGGCCCGGCGGCGGGCCGGCGGGCGACCTCTACGTGGAGGTGCACGAGAAGCCCCACGACGTCTTCGTCCGCGACGGCGACGACCTGCACTTCACGATCTCGGTGCCGATGGTCGACGCCGCACTGGGCACCTCGGTCACCGTCGACGCGATCCTGGACGGTCCGACCGAGATCACCATCGGAGCGGGCACGCAGCCCGGGTCGGTGACCACGCTGCGCGGCCACGGCATGCCCCACCTGCGCTCCGGCGTACGCGGTGACCTGCACGCGCACATCGACGTCGTGGTGCCGTCCCGGCTCGACCACGATGACGTGGAACTTCTGCGCGCCTACAAGGAACGCCACCGCGACACCGCCCAGGTGCGCAGTTCGGCGGCCGCGGCGTCGAACAACGGCGGCGGGCTGTTCTCCCGGCTGCGCGAGACGTTCACCGGCCGCTAGGTCGCGACGGGTGCGGACCCTCTTCTACATCGACATCGTTCCCGGCGCCGGTGACGTGGCCGTCGTCGAGGGAGACGAGGGCTTCCACGCCGCCACCGTGCGCCGCATCCGTCCCGGCGAGGAACTCGACCTCGGTGACGGGGCGGGAACCGTCGCGCACTGCGTCGTCGAGGACGTCGCCAAGGGCCGGCTGACGGCACGCGTACAGGAGCGCCGGCACATCGACCGCCCCACGCCGACGGTGACGGTGGTGCAGGCGCTGCCCAAGTCCGAGCGCGCAGAACTGGCCGTCGAGCTGGCCACCGAAGTGGGTGCCGACGCCTTCGTCGCGTGGCAGGCCGCCCGCTGTGTGGCGCGCTGGGACGGCGCCGCGAAGATCGACAAGGGTCTGCGCCGGTGGAGCGCGGTGGCACGCGCGGCCGCGCGGCAGTCGCGGCGTCCCCACATCCCCACCGTCGACGGCGTGGTGTCGACCGCCGAACTGGCCGACCGGGTGCGGGCGGCGCGTCCGGGCACCGTGCTGGTGCTGCACGAGTCGGCCACCCGCCCGCTGAGCGAGGTGCCGCTGTCGGGCACCGACGCGGTGACGCTGGTCGTGGGACCGGAGGGCGGCCTCACCGACGCCGAACTGGCCACGTTGACCGACGCGGGCGCGGTGGTGGTTCGGTTGGGCCCGACGGTGCTGCGCACGTCGACGGCGGCCGCGGTCGCGCTCGGGGCACTCGGGGTGCTGACGGCTCGCTGGGCGTGACCCGTCAGTGACGAGGTAGGCCCCACCCGGCCGTCGAGGTAGGTTAGCCTGCCCTACAACAGACTGCCCGCGGCGCCGATCGAAGGACTCCCGATTCTCACCCGTCTGACCCGAGCGTGGATCCCGCTCGTGCTGGTGATCGTCGTCGCCGTCGCAGGGTTGGCGGTGTGGCGCATCCGCGGCATCTTTGGCTCGCACACCCTGCCGACGTACGCGGGCAGCGCCTCCTCCGATGCGAACAGGTCCGACCCCAAGGTCGTGCGCTACGAGATCTTCGGCAACCCGGGCGCGACGGCCGACATCAACTACATCGACGACGAGGGCGACCCGAACCAGATCGTCGGCGCCGCCCTGCCGTGGGCCATCGAGGTGCAGACCACGTCCCCGGCGATGGTGGGAAACGTTGTCGCCCAGGGTGACAGCGACTTCCTCGGCTGCCGCATCCTGGCCGACGGCGTCGTCAAGGACGAGCGCGCGGCGTCGAACGTGACCGCCTACGTCTACTGCTTCACCAAGTCGGCATGACGGTCGCTGCGCGGTGGATCCGCCGGCTGGCGGTCCCGATCATCCTGGCCTGGCTGCTGGTCGTCGTCGCGCTGACGCTGCTGGTGCCCCAGCTCGAGGTGGTGGCCGCGCGCAACGCGGTGTCGATGAGCCCCAGCGATGCGCCGTCGATGCAGGCGATGGCCGACATGGGTCGGCTGTTCGGCGAGTCCGAATCCGATTCGATCGCGCTGGTCGTGCTCGACGCCGACCAGCCGCTCGGCGAGGACGCGCACGCCTACTACGACACCCTCGTCGACCGGCTCGAAGCCGACCGCACCCACGTCCGCGACGTCCAGGACACCTGGGGCGACCCGCTCACCGAGGCCGCGGCCCAGAGCTCCGACGGCCGGGCCGCCTACGTCACGCTGTATCTGGCCGGCAACATGGGCGAGACCGCGTCCAACGAATCGGTGCAGGCGGTGCGGGACATCGTCGGCGACCTGGCGCCCCCGCCGGGCGTGCGCATCCACGTCACCGGGCCCGCGGCGCTGACCGCCGACGTCAACATCGCCGGCGAGAGCAGCATGGCGCGGATCCTGGCCGTCACGTTCGCCGTCATCGTGGTGCTGCTGCTGTTCTTCTACCGCTCCGTCACCACCGTCGTGCTGCTGCTGATCATGGTCGGGGTCCAGATGTCGGTCGCGCGCGGCGTCGTCGCCGCGTTGGGCAACGCCCAGATCATCGGGCTGTCCACGTTCGCGGTGAACCTGCTGGTGTCGCTGGCCGTCGCTGCGGGCACCGACTACGCGATCTTCCTGGTCGGGCGCTACCAGGAGGCGCGCGCCTCGGGCGCCGACCCCGGGCAGGCCTACGACGAGATGTTCGGCGGCACAGCGCATGTGGTGCTCGGATCGGGGCTGACCATCGCCGGGGCGATGTTCTGCCTGAGCTTCACCCGGATGCCGTACTTCCAGAGCATGGGCATCCCGTGTGCGGTGGGCATCGTCGCCGGTGTGGCGGTCGCGCTGACACTCGGCCCGGCGATCATCACCGTGGCGAGCCGCTTCGGCATGCTGGAACCCAAGCGCGCGTTGCGGATCCGCGCCTGGCGGCGGGTCGGCACCACGGTGGTCCGCTGGCCCGGCCCCATCCTGGTCGCCTCGCTGGCGCTGGCGCTGATCGGACTGGTGGCGCTGCCGGGCTATCAGACCAGCTATGACGACACGCGCTACATCCCGGCGTCCATTCCCGCCAACGCCGGATTGCAGGCCGCCACGCAGCATTTCTCCCTGTCCCGGATGAGCCCGGAGGTCCTGATCGTCGAGGCCGACCGCGATCTGCGCAACCCGTCGGACTTCCTGATCCTCGACCGCCTGGCCAAGCGCGTCTTCGCCGTGGAGGGCGTGGCCCGGGTGCAGGCGCCGAGCCGGCCCGACGGCGCCCCGATCGCGCACACGTCGATCCCTTTCCTGATCAGCATGCAGGGCGTCGGTCAGCAGCAGAACATGAAGCTGATGAAGGACCGCATCACCGACATGCGCACGCAGGCCGACGACATCGCGAAGACGATCGACACGATGAAGACGATGTACGGGCTGATGTCGAGGTTCTCCGGCATCACCACCGAGATGATCGACGACATGGCCGAGATGCGCGACACCGTGCACCAATTGAGGGACATGGTGGCGAATTTCGACGATCAGTTCCGGCCGATCCGCAACTACTTCTACTGGGAACCGCGATGCTACAACATCCCGCTGTGCTGGTCGTTCCGCTCGCTGTTCGACTCGATGGACGGCATCGGCACGATGACCGACACGTTCGACAAGGCCGTGGTGAACATGGACGAGATGAAAACCCTGCTGCCGCAGATGCTCGCGACGTTCCCGCCGATGATCCAGACCATGGAGAGCATGCGGCAGATGATGCTGACCACCTACGCCACGATGGGTGGGTTCTACGACCAGATGGACGAACTCACCCGCAACTCGACCGAGATGGGCAAGGCGTTCGACGCCGCCCGCAATGACGACTCGTTCTATCTGCCGCCCGAGGTGTTCGACAACAAGGACTTCCAGCGGGCGATGGAGAGCTTCTTCTCACCCGACGGCAGGACCGTGCGGATGCTCGTCGCGCACCGCGGCAACCCGACCACCGAGGAGGCGCTGCGCCGCGTCGAACCCATCAAGATCGCGGCGATCGAGGCGCTCAAGGGCACCCCGCTCGAAGACGCGACGATCCAGCTCGGCGGCACCGCGGCCACGTTCAAGGACATGTCGGACGGCTCCCGGTACGACCTGATGATCGCGGTCGTCTCGGCGCTGGGCCTGGTGCTGACGATCATGCTGGTGCTCACCCGCAGCCTGGTCGCGGCTCTGGTGATCGTCGGCACCGTCACGCTGTCGCTGGGCGCGTCGTTCGGCATCTCGATCCTGATCTGGCAACACATCGTCGGCATCGAGCTGCACTGGATGGTGCTCGCACTGTCGATCATCGCGCTGATCGCGGTCGGATCGGACTACAACCTGCTGCTGGTGTCCCGGTTCAAGGAGGAGGTCGGCGCGGGCATCAGGACCGGCATCATCCGCGCCATCGGGGGGACCGGTTCGGTGGTCACCGTCGCCGGGGTGGTGTTCGCGCTGACCATGGCATCGATGGTGGTCAGCGACCTGCGGATCATGGCGCAGGTCGGGACCACGATCGGGCTGGGACTGCTGTTCGACACGTTCGTCGTGCGGGCCTTCATGATGCCGGCGATCGCCACCCTGCTGGGCCGCTGGTTCTGGTGGCCGGTGCCGGTCCGCTCCCGGCCGGCCCGCATATCGACTGGACCTGTTTCGCCGCGGCGCTAAACTGGGACGTCAAAGACTCGATCAGCACAGGAAGCAGGCAGAAAAGCCCACGTGACGCCCCGCGAGACGAACGCAGGCTCGGACGCATCACAGGTCCGCAGCACCATCACCGTTCCGCCCGACCTGGTCGTGGGCCTGCTGGGCCGCTCCGACGAGAATCTGCGGGCACTCGAGACTCTGCTCTCCGCCGACATCCATGCCCGCGGCAACGCCGTGACCCTGTCCGGTGAACCGGCCGACGTCGCGCTGGCCGAGCGGGCGATCTCCGAGCTGATCGAGATCGCCGGCAGTGGCCAGCGGCTGACGCCCGACGCGGTGCGCCACAGCGTCGCGATGCTCACCGGTATGCAGGACGGCACGGTCGACGAGTCGCCGGCCGAGGTGCTGACGCTGGACATCCTCAACCGGCGCGGCAAGACGATCCGGCCCAAGACGCTCAACCAGAAGCGCTACGTCGACGCGATCGACAACCACACCATCGTGTTCGGCATCGGCCCCGCCGGCACCGGCAAGACGTATCTGGCCATGGCCAAGGCGGTCAGCGCCCTGCAGACCAAGCAGGTCAGTCGCATCATCCTGACCCGGCCCGCGGTGGAAGCGGGGGAGCGTCTCGGCTTCCTGCCCGGCACGCTGAGCGAGAAGATCGACCCGTACCTGCGCCCGCTGTACGACGCGCTGCACGACATGATGGACCCCGAGCTGATCCCGAAGCTGATGAGCGCCGGGGTCATCGAGGTCGCGCCGCTGGCCTACATGCGCGGCCGCACGATCTCCGATGCGTTCATCATCCTCGACGAGGCGCAGAACACCACCGCCGAGCAGATGAAGATGTTCCTCACCCGGCTGGGTTTCAACTCGAAAATCGTTGTCACAGGCGATATCACGCAGGTCGACCTGCCCGGTGGGGCGCCGTCGGGGCTGAACGCCGCGACACGCATTCTCGCCGGCATCGACGACATCCACTTCGCCGAACTCACCAGTGCCGACGTGGTCCGGCACCGGCTGGTGTCCGAGATCGTGGACGCCTATGCCCGGGCCGAGGAGCCGAGCCTGATGAACCGGGCGCAGCGACGCGCATCGGGCAACGGGAACCGGCCGAGGCGGTAACGCGACCCATGACCATCGAGGTGTCCAACGAGTCGGGCATCGACGTCTCCGAGTCCGAACTCGTCAGCGTCGCGCGCTTCGTGATCCGGAAGATGGACGTCAACCCCGCCGCCGAGCTGTCCATGGTGCTGCTCGACTCCGCGGCCATGGCCGATCTGCACATGCGCTGGATGGATCTGCCGGGCCCCACCGACGTGATGAGCTTCCCGATGGACGAGCTCGAACCCGGCGGGCGGCCCGACGCCCCCGAGCCGGGCCCGGAGATGCTCGGCGACATCGTGCTGTGTCCCGAGTTCGCCGCCGGCCAGGCCGCCGACGCCGGGCATACCCTCGGTCAGGAACTGGCCTTGCTGACCGTGCACGGCGTGCTGCATCTGCTGGGCTACGACCACGCCGAACCCGACGAGGAAAAAGAGATGTTCGCGCTGCAGCGGCAGCTGCTCGAGGAGTGGGTGGCCGAGCAGGTCGAGGCCTACCACCAGGACAGGCAGAACGAGAAGGACCGCAGGCTGCTGGACAAGTCCCGATATTTCGATGATCTGAACCACGGCGACACTCTGTGACCGGGCTCGGACAGCTGATCGGCGCGATCTTCCTGATCGGCTTCGCCGGTCTCTTCGCCGCGATCGACGCCGCCATCAGCACGGTGTCGATCGCCCGGGTCGAGGAGCTGGTGCGCGACGAGCGCCCCGGCGCCGTCCGGCTGGCGCAGGTGATGGTCGACCGGCCGAGATACATCAATCTCGTTGTGCTGCTGCGTATCGCGTGTGAAGTCAGCGCGACGGTGCTGCTGGCGGCCTACCTCGACGACTTCCTCGGTGTCAGTGGCGGCCTGATGACCGCCGCGGCGATCATGACGGTGATCAGCTTCGTGGCCATCGGTGTGGGCCCGCGTACCGTGGGCCGGCAGAACGCGTACACCATCGCGTTGGTGTCGGCCCTTCCGCTGCAGGGCATCTCGGTGGTGCTGGCGCCGGTGAGCCGGCTGCTGGTGCTCATCGGTAACGCGCTGACGCCGGGCCGCGGGTTCCGCAACGGACCGTTCGCCTCGGAGATCGAGCTGCGCGAGGTCGTCGACCTGGCCCAGCAGCGCGGCGTGGTGGCCGACGACGAACGCCGGATGATCCAGTCGGTGTTCGAACTCGGTGACACCCCGGCCCGCGAGGTGATGGTGCCGCGCACCGAGATGGTGTGGATCGAAAGTGACAAGACAGCGGGTCAAGCCACGTCGTTGGCGGTGCGCAGCGGGCATTCGCGCATCCCGGTGATCGGGGAGAACGTCGACGACGTCGTCGGCGTGGTCTACCTCAAGGACCTCGTGCAGCGCACCTACTCCTCGAGGAACGGCGGCCGGGACACCAAGGTGTCCGACGTGATGCGCAAGCCGGCGTTCGTGCCCGACTCCAAGCCGCTGGACGCGCTGCTGCGCGAGATGCAACTCGACCGCGTGCACATGGTGCTGCTGGTCGACGAGTACGGCGCGATCGCCGGGCTGGTGACGATCGAGGACGTGCTCGAGGAGATCGTCGGCGAGATCGCCGACGAGTACGACACCGACGAGGTCGCCCCGGTCGAGGAGCTGGGCGACCGGCAGTACCGGGTGTCGGCACGGCTGCCCATCGAGGATCTGCGCGAGCTCTACGACCTGGAGGAGGACGAGGACCTCGACGTCGACACCGTCGGCGGCCTGCTCGCCCTCGAACTGGGCCGGGTGCCGCTGCCGGGCGCCGAGATCACCTGGGACGGACTGATGCTGCGCGCCGAGGGCGGACCGGACCCCCGCGGCCGCGTCCGTGTCGGCACCGTGCTGGTCAGTCCCACCGAACCCGAATCCGAGCCGGACGGCGACGGACAGGAAGGACGGGAATGACCGAACTCGATACCGAGGACGCCAAACTCGTCGTGCTGGCGCGTGGCGCGATGGGCCGCGCCGAGGCCGCCAGCGGGGCGGCGGTGCGTGACGCCGACGGCCGCACCTACGCGGGTGCGCCGGTGACGCTGGCCGCGCTGGAGCTGACCGCATTGCAGGCCGCCGTCGCGGCGGCGGTGTCCAGCGGCGCGACGGGTCTGGAGGCTGCCGTGCTCGTCGGCGGCGGGGACGACGATCCCGGCCTCGCCGCGGTGCGCGAACTGTCCGCCGATGCGGCGGTCATCGTCACCGACAGGGCCGGCAACCCGCGATGAGCGACGAATTCCGTTCCGGCTTCGCCTGTTTCGTCGGACGGCCCAACACCGGCAAGTCCACGCTGACCAACGCACTGGTCGGCGCCAAGGTCGCGATCACGTCGAATCGCCCGCAGACCACCCGGCACACGATCCGGGGCATCGTGCACCGCGACACCTTCCAGATCGTGCTCGTCGACACCCCGGGCCTGCACCGGCCGCGCACCCTGCTCGGGCAGCGGCTCAACGATCTGGTCAAGGACACCTACTCCGAGGTCGACGTGATCGGGCTGTGCATCCCCGCCGATGAGAAGATCGGTCCGGGGGACCGCTGGATCTACGAGCAGATCCGCGCCGTCGCGCCGAAGACCACCCTCGTCGCGATCGTCACGAAGATCGACAAGGTGTCCAAAGACGCTGTGGCGCAACAGTTGATGGCGGTCAGCGAGCTCGTCGGCCCGGACACCGAGATCGTGCCCGTCTCGGCCACGTCGGGCACGCAGCTCGACGTCCTCACCGACGTGATCGTCGCGCAGCTGCCGCCCGGCCCCGCGTTCTACCCCGACGGGGAACTCACCGACGAACCCGAAGAAGTGCTGATGGCCGAGCTGATCCGCGAGGCCGCGCTCGAAGGTGTGCGCGACGAGCTGCCGCACTCGCTGGCGGTGGTGATCGACGAGGTCGAACCCCGTGAGGGCCGAGACGATCTGATCGACGTCCACGCCATCCTCTACGTCGAACGCGACTCCCAGAAGGGCATCGTGATCGGCAAGGGCGGCGCCCGGCTGCGCGAGGTGGGCACCGCCGCGCGCACGCAGATCGAGAAGCTGCTCGGCACCAAGGTCTATCTCGACCTGCGCGTGAAGATCGCGAAGAACTGGCAGCGCGATCCCAAGCAGCTCGGCCGGCTGGGCTTCTAGGTCGGCTGCCCGTACACCGCGACCACCACACTGCGGTCCAGGCTGTTCTCCGACCACACGCCGATCTGGGTGTTGGCGCAATTGCTCATGATCGCCATGTAGTCGGGCCGGTAGTACCACTGGTTCAGGATCTCGATGCCGCTGATGGCCAGCGCCGGATTGATCGCCACCGTCTCCGAGACCGTGCCGACGAAGCCCGCCTTGTTGGCACGGTCCTGTGCGGTCGAGCCGTCGGAGCCGATGTCACCGTCGAGTGCGCGGTTGTTGAGCACGTCGTTCGTGTGCCACTGCGCGGCCAGCCGCAGCTGCGGGTTGATCTTGATCTCGGTCGGGCAGCCGTGCTGCTTCTGAATCGTGAAGACGTTGACCACGACGCTCTCGTTGAGGCGCTTGTTGTCGGCGTGCGCGGCCGGAGTCCCGACGATCGCGCCCGCCACCAGCACCGCGGCAGGCAGCGCGCGCAGGATCGAGGAGGCGGTCACAGCCGGGAGACTACGCGACCTCGTCGGCGACCGAGTGCGGAGCGGGCAGATTCGTCTCCGCCGGCGGGGCCGCGGCGCGGGTGTCCCACCAGTTCTCCGGCTGATGGACCGCCCAGCCGTTGACGGCTTCCAGGGCGGCCGCCAACGAGACCAGCAGCGGTTCGCTGTGGGCCGGGCCCATCAGTTGCACACCGATCGGCAACCCGTCGGAGGTGAACCCCGCCGGCACGTTGATGGACGGCCAACCCAGCAGATTCCACGGCCACGTGGCCGGGCAGGCGCGGATCATCGCCCGGTCGGTGGCCAGGCCGCTGCGCCCGTCGAACGCGTCGACCCGGGGCGGGGGCAGTGCGGTGGTCGGGGCGAGCACCACGTCGGCGAGGTTGAAGATCCAGCCGATCCGCTGCCGGGTGACCGCCTCGTGGGCGCGGGCCTTGCGCAGGACGTGCTCGGAGAGCAGCCGCCCCATCCGGGCGTTGGCCACCGTGCGCTTGTCCCAGACCACCCGGTGCCCCAACCGGTCCACCCAGTGCGGGATCCCCGCCGTCGAGCGGGCCAGGAAGTTCCACGACATGCGCAGGTCGTAGTCGGGGTCTGCGGCGACGATCGTGTGGCCGAGCTGTTCGAGTTGCTGCGCGACCGCCTCGAGCGCCGCGCGGATCTCCGGGTGCAGCGTCGCCCGGAACACGGTGTACGGGAACTTCGTCGACAGCGCGACCCGCAGCGGACCGGGGGCGCGCGACACGTGGTCGGACACCTGCACCGGCGGCGGGGTGTGCAGATCACCCGGGGCGTTGCCCGAGGCCGCATCGAGCACCAGCGCGGCATCGGAGACCGTGCGGGCGAGCACCCCGTTGACCGTGATCCCGTTGAACGCCTCGGCAAGTGGCCACGTGGAGATCCGTCCGCGTTGCGGTTTGATGCCGACCAGGTGCGTCCACGCGGCGGGGATGCGCACGCTGCCCGCCCCGTCGGAGCCGATCGCCGCGGCCACCAGACCCGCCGCGACGGCCGCGGCGCTGCCGCCCGACGATCCGCCCGGGGTGTGCTCACGCGACCACGGGTTGCGGGTGTGCCCGAACGCCGGCCCGCTGGTGAACGGCCACTGGCCCAGCTCGCAGGTGTTGGTCTTGCCGACGATCACCGCGCCGGCCGCGCGCAGGCGCCGCACCACCTCGGCGTCGGCGCCGGCCTCGGTGACCTCACCGTCGGCGCCGAACCGGGTCGGCACGCCGGCGACGTCGACGTCGTCCTTGACCGCGATCGGGATGCCGAGCAGGGGGAGGGCCGAATTGCTGTGTCCGGCAGCGCGTTTGCGGTCAGCGGCGGCCGCCTCGGCGAGCGCGGACTCGCGGAGCACCACGCGGAAGGCGTTGAGGGTCGGCTGGCTCGCCTCGATCGCGTCGAGGGACCGGCGGACCAGGTCGACGGACGTCGTACTGCCGCTGGCGAGGGCGAAGAGCTGGTTTCCCAGAGTGGGGAAGCGGGTGCGGGGAGCGGGAGTTGCGGCCATCACTGTCCAGAGTATCGGCGCTGCGAACTCGGTTTCACCCGCGAACAGTGGAAGACTGTCCAGATGCGTCTGTACCGCGACCGGGCGGTGGTGCTGCGTCAGCACAAGCTCGGTGAAGCCGATCGGATCGTGAGTCTGCTCACTCGCGATCACGGGCTGGTGCGCGCGGTGGCCAAGGGGGTGCGGCGCACCCGCAGCAAGTTCGGGGCGCGGCTGGAACCGTTCGCGCACATCGATGTTCAGCTCTATCCCGGCCGCAATCTCGACATCGTCACCCAGGTGGCCGCGATCGACGCGTTCGCCTCCGACATCGTCAGCGACTACGGCCGCTACACCTGCGCCTGCGCGATGCTCGAGACCGCCGAGCGGATCGCCGGGGAGGAACACGCGCCCGCGCCCGCCCTGCACCGACTCACCGTGGCCGCGCTGCGCGCGGTGGCCGACGGTGCCCGCCCCCGCGAACTCGTGCTCGACGCCTACCTGCTGCGCGCGATGGGGATCGCCGGATGGGCGCCGGCGCTGACGGAGTGTGCCCGGTGCGCCGCCCCGGGCCCGCACCGGGCTTTTCATGTCGCCGCGGGCGGCAGCGTGTGCGTGCACTGCCGGCCGTCGGGCTCGGTGACCCCGCCCCAGGGGGTGGTCGATCTGATGGCGGCGCTGTACGAGGGCGACTGGGAGCACGCCCAGACGTCCACTGCGTCGCATCGCAGCCAGGCCAGCGGACTGGTGGCCGCGCACCTGCAGTGGCATTTGGAACGACAGTTGCGGACTTTGCCCCTCGTGGAGCGGGTGGACCGGAAGAGCGGGCAGACCATCAGGCAGGATGTGGCGCATGGCAACGGAACGGACCGGGAGGCGGAAGGGCAAGAACAGCTACCCTCAGCTGCCCCCGGCGCCTGACGACTATCCGACGTTCCCGGACAAGTCCTCCTGGCCGGTGATCTTCCCGGAGTTGCCGCCCAAGACCAACGGCAAGTTCGCCCGCCCGCCGCAGCACACCTCCAAGGCGGCGGCGCCGCAGATCCCGGCCGACCAGGTGCCCCAGCACGTCGCGGTGGTGATGGACGGCAACGGACGGTGGGCCACCCAGCGCGGGCTCGGCCGCACCGAGGGTCACAAGATGGGCGAGGCGGTGCTCATCGACATCACCTGCGGAGCGATCGAGCTCGGCATCAAGCACCTCACGGTGTACGCGTTCTCGACCGAGAACTGGAAGCGCAGCACCGACGAGGTCCGCTTCCTGATGGGCTTCAACCGCGAGGTGGTGCGCCGCCGCCGGGAGAACCTCAACGACATGGGCGTGCGGATGCGCTGGGTGGGGTCGCGGCCCCGGATGTGGCGCAGCGTCATCAAGGAATTCGACATCGCCGAGGAGATGACCGTCGACAACGATGTCATCACGATCAACTACTGCGTCAACTACGGCGGCCGCACCGAGATCGTCGAGGCGGCACGTCAACTGGCCCAGGAGGCGGTCGACGGCAAGATCAATCCCGCCCGCATCAGCGAGGCGAGCTTCGCCAAACACCTGCACCGCGCCGACATCCCCGATGTGGACCTGTTCATCCGCACCTCGGGGGAGCAGCGGGCGAGCAACTTCCTGCTGTGGCAGGCCGCCTACGCCGAGTACGTCTTCCAGGACAAGCTGTGGCCCGACTACGACCGCCGTGACCTGTGGGCGGCGTGCGAGGAGTACGTGCACCGCAACAGGCGCTTCGGCAGGGCGTGATGGAGCTCGCCGAGCGTCTGCCCGCGGTGCTGGCCGAGATCCTGCCGGTGCAGCGCGAGGACGACGGCGCGCTGACCGTCCAGCACGAGCAGACGTTCGCCTCGCTGCGGGTGGTGACGATCGCCGAGGGTCTGGAGATGGTGTCCCTGACGCAGGTGCTGGCCTGGGATCTGCCGCTCAACGCGGCGATGCGCGCCGAAGTCGCCAAGCACGCGCAGGACACCCTGCTGGGGACGGTGTCGATGGTGGAGAAGATCGGCGCCAAAGGCTCGGGCGGGCCGAAGAAGACCGGCGATGTGCTGCTGCGATACAACTTCCCGGCCGCGGGGCTGGCCGACGACGCGCTGCGCACCCTGGTGCTGATGGTGCTGGCGACCGGCGCCGATGTGCGCCGCGCGCTGGTGGCCTAGGGTCGTTGGGGTGCGTATTGGTCTGGTCGTCGTCGGGATCGTGGTCGCGCTGTTCGGCCTGCTGTTCACGCTGCAGGGCGTCGGAGCGGTGGGCGGCAGCCCGATGAGCAACACCACCACCTGGTCGGTGCTGGGCCCGATCATCGCGATCGTCGGGGTGGTCGTCGCCGTCGCCGGCTGGCGCCGTCGGCGCTAGCGGCTCGCCGCGCCGCAGCTCCCGCAGATCCCGAAGATCTCTATGGTGTGGCTGACGTCGGAGAAGCCGTGATTGCGGGCGATCTCGGCCGCCCACGTCTCGACCTCACCGCCGGAGATCTCGACCGTCGACCCGCATTGGCGGCACACCAGGTGATGGTGATGCTGCTCCGAGCAGAGCCGGTACACCGATTCGCCGGTGTCGGTGCGCAGGGTGTCGACGGCGCCGGCGGCGGCCATCTGCTGCAGCGTGCGGTACACCGTGGTCAGTCCGACGCCCTCGCCCCGCTTGCGCAGCTCGTCGTGCAGTTCCTGGGCGGAGCGGAAGTCGTCGATGTTCTCCAGCAGCGCGGTCAGCGCGGCGCGTTGCCGGGTCGCGCGGATAGCCCCGGTCACGGTCGTGGCTCCTCGTCCTCGGCCGAGTGCGTCACCGCGGCGACGACGATCTCGGCGAGGTGATCGTCGACCAGGCGGTACACCACTTCCCGGCCCGATCGCTCACCGGCGACCACGCCGGCCGCCTTCAGGATCCTCAGATGCTGGCTCACTAAGGGCTGCGGCACATCGAGCGCGTCGACCAACTCGTGCACGCAGCGGGCTTCCTGGTGCAGCTGCAGCACGATCGCGATGCGCACCGGCGCGGCCAGCGCGCGCAGCAGGTCGCCCGCGGTGTCGAGGACTGCGCGCGGCGGGAGCGCGGGCGCCGGGGCGCCGGCATGATCGTGCCGCTGCTCCCCGATACTGGAAACGATTTTCATTAGGACTCACGATACATGCGTGCCTGTGCATGTCAATCGGCATGTGAGGCGCGGGGCGGTGCATCGGCCCCACTACGCTGTGGAGCCGTGGCCCGAACTTCCTCGATAATCGACACCGTTGCAAACCTGGCCAAGCGGCGCGGGCTGGTGTTCCAGTCCGGCGAGATCTACGGCGGCACCAGGTCGGCGTGGGACTACGGGCCACTCGGCGTCGAGCTCAAGGAGAACATCAAGCGGCAGTGGTGGCGGTCGGTGGTCACCAGCCGCGACGACGTCGTCGGCCTGGACAGCGCCATCATCCTGCCGCGCGAGGTGTGGGTCGCCTCCGGCCACGTCGAGGTGTTCAACGATCCGCTGGTGGAGTGCCTGAACTGCCACAAGCGGCACCGGCAGGACCACATGCAGGAGGCGTACGCCGAGAAGAAGGGTCTCGATGACCCGGACTCGGTGCCGATGAGCGAGATCGTCTGCCCGGACTGCGGCACCAAGGGCCAGTGGACCGAGCCGCGCGACTTCAACATGATGCTCAAGACCTACCTCGGGCCGATCGAGACCGAGGAAGGCCTGCACTATCTGCGGCCCGAGACCGCGCAGGGCATCTTCGTCAACTTCGCCAACGTCGTCACCACGGCGCGCAAGAAGCCGCCGTTCGGTATCGGCCAGATCGGCAAGAGCTTCCGCAACGAGATCACCCCGGGCAACTTCATCTTCCGCACCCGCGAGTTCGAGCAGATGGAGATGGAGTTCTTCGTCGAGCCGGACACCGCCAAGGAGTGGCACCAGTACTGGATCGACACCCGGTTGGCCTGGTACGTCGATCTCGGTATCGACCGGGACAACCTGCGGCTCTACGAGCACCCCAAGGAGAAGTTGTCGCACTACTCCGACCGCACCGTCGACATCGAGTACAAGTTCGGTTTCGCGGGCAACCCGTGGGGCGAGCTCGAAGGTGTGGCCAACCGGACGAACTTCGACTTGTCCACGCACTCCAAGCATTCGGGTGTCGACCTGTCGTTCTACGACCAGGCCAGCGACACCCGGTACGTGCCGTATGTCATCGAGCCCGCAGCGGGTCTGACCCGCTCGCTGATGGCGTTCCTCGTCGATGCCTACCACGAGGACGAGGCGCCCAACGCCAAGGGCGGCGTCGACAAGCGCACCGTGCTGCGTCTCGATCCGCGGCTGGCGCCGGTGAAGGTCGCGGTGCTGCCGCTGTCCCGGCACGCCGACCTGTCGCCCAAGGCCCGCGACCTGGCCGCCGAGTTGCGCCGCTCCTGGAACGTCGAGTTCGACGACGCCGGCGCGATCGGCCGGCGCTACCGGCGCCAGGACGAGATCGGCACGCCGTACTGCGTGACCGTGGACTTCGACTCCCTCGAAGACCATGCGGTGACGATCCGCGAGCGCGACGCGATGACCCAGGAGCGCGTCGCGATCGATGCGGCGAGCGACTACCTCGCGACGCGACTCAAGGGCTGCTGAGGCTCCCGCGAGAGCTGGGGGTACCTCCCGCACGCGAGCGTGCGTGTCTGCAGCCGACACGCCGCGAGTTTCGGCGATTTCGCGCACGCTCACGCCGCCTGCGCGCGCTCGAGGGCAATCTCGATGCGGCGCACCATGTCCCACGAGCGCACGCGCACGTCGTCGAATACCACCGACAGCAGCCACCAGCCCGCCTCGTTGAGCGCCGCCCGCTTCTGGCGGTCGCGCCGAAACTGCTCCTGGTCGCTGTGCCAGTCGAAGCCGTCGTACTCGACGGCAACGTTCAGGTCCGGCCACGCGAAGTCGAGGCGCCACGTGCGCCCGTTGCGATCGACGACTTCGTACTGCAGCTCCGGGGCGGGCAGACCGCCGTCGTGCATCACCAGGCGGGTCTCGCTCTCCATGGGTGATTCCGCTCGTGCGTCGGCGAGGGGGATCAACTCCCGTACCGCGACGATGCCGCGTCTGCCGGCCTGCCTGGCCGCGGCGGCCAGTAGTTCCCGCCGGTCGCAGGTCCCCGTGCGGAGCGCGGCATCGAGGGTGGCCAGGGCCCGGGGGCGACGTAGCGACCGCGCCACTTCGACCGCCGTCCACGCGGCCGCGGTGGCGGGCCGCCCGTCGACGAGTGTGAGCGGGGCGCCGTCGCGCCGGTGTACGACCAGTCCGTCGCCGTCGCGCAGCTGATGGCCCGGCGGCGTGAGCACATGGAGATCGTGCGTGTCCTGGACGTCGAAGCCGAATGCGGCCGCGGCGGTGCCCAGACAGATGGCGACCGGGACACCGGCGCGCAGGTCGAGGCCCCGCAATCTGGTCATCGCGTCGGGCACGTGCGGGCTGTAGACGCCGGGCCACACCTTGATCAATTCTCCGCTGAGGATGTCGCGGTCGAGCCGGCTCCGGCTGAGGTGCTCGAGCAGCTGAGCGGTGGTCGCGACGCCGCCTTGCGCGGCGAACAGTGCCGGGAGATCGGTCATGGACACGATCGTGTGCACACCCGCGGGCGCCCGCATGACACCAGCGGGGTCGTCTGGGGATAACTACGAGTGGTTGGGGATGACGAACGTGCGTGAAGTCAGGGATTCACGCGGCGTGTTGGCCGCAGACACGCACGCTCGCGCACAAGGTTAGAAGCGGCCGCCGCCGCCGCTCATCCCGCCGCCGCCGCCGCTCATCCCGCCGCCTCCGCCGCCGAAGCCGCCGCCGCCGAAACCGCCGCCGAACCCGCCGCCGCCGAAGCCGCCGCGCATCGCGCCGGACAGCACGTTGCCGAGGATGATGCCGCCGATGACGGCACCCATCTGGCCCCCGCCGCCACCGCCGTACGGTCCGCTGTAGTGACGCTGGGCGGCGACGACGTCGTCGTTGGCCAGCGATTGCGCCTGCGCGGCGAGCATCGCGGCGCCGTTGGCGTGGGCGATCGCCTCGTTCAGGTTGGCCGCCCGCTTGTCCTGCGCGGCCTGCAGCTGGCGCACCGCCTCGGACAGTCGCGTACGCGCCTCGGGGCCGATGACGCCGCGGCGGGTGTCGATGTAGTCCGACACCGCGCGCACCCGCGACTGCGCGGTGAACAACGCCTGGTCGTAGGTGCGCGTCAGCCGCTCGGTGGTCTCGCGCTCCTGCGCGACGTCGTGGAGCAGCCGGTCGAGTTCGGCGTCGGCCTGCGTCAGCCGGGTGAACGCGCCGAGTGGATCGGCGGCGCCCAGGCTCTGAGCGTGCGAGACGGCCTGCACGGCGGCGTCGCGGGCCGCGCTGAGCTGGGTCGCCACGGCGATACTGCCCTGCGCCAGTTGGGCACCCGCGGCGGTGATGCCGTTCTGCGCGTCGGCGATCGCGGCCGGGAGCCCGGCCACCGCCCGGTTGATGTCGGTCGACGCGCTGTCCACCGCGTCGAGCAGCGTGCGGGCCTGCCCCAGCGCGGCCTCGGCCCCGTGAATGGCGTCGACGAGGCCGCCCTGCCGGTCGGCCGGTCGGGCCACCAGGTCGCGGGCGGTGTCGATGTTCTGCTCGGCGAAGGTCAGCCGCTGCCGGGCCTCGTCGATGTTCTCGGCGACCGACACGAGAGCCGTCTCGGCGAACTGCGACTTCAGCCGTGCCAATGTCTGCCCGGCGGGGTCCAGCCGCGCGGTCAGGTCCACCACCTGCTGGGTCAGCGTGTCGAGCCGACTCGGGGCATTGATCACCAGATCGCGCAGCTGGGCGAACGCCTCACGCTGGGCCTCGAGTTCCTGGTCGGCCTTCGCGGCGGCGACCACCACACGGGTCAGCAGGTCGCGGCGCTGCAGCGGTGTCTCGGGCACCGCGTCGTCGAGGATGTGCCGGACGTTGAGCGCCTGCGCCAGCGTGGTCTTGGCGCCCGCGACCGCGCGGCTGAACGCCGCGGTGTCCTGCTCGCCGAATTCCTCGACCGCCAGCGCCAATTCGCTCTCGCTGGTGCGCACCTCGTTGTCCACCTCGACCACGATCCGGCGGGACAGCTCGTCGAGCGCCTCGAGGGACACCCCGGCCAGCGCGGCCGGATCCGACGGGTCCACCCGCTGGGCGGCGGCGATCTCGGCCTCCCGGCGGCGCCGCCGTCGACGGCGCTGCCAGAACACCAGCACCACGAGCGCCACCACGATGACGCCCAGTGCGATGACCATCCCGAGCCAGCTGCCCGAACCGCTCGTCTTGTTCAGGCCGTTCGCGGCGGCGACGGCGGCGCCGGCCCAGTTGCCGTCGCGCAACAGGGGTTCGACCTCGGTGCGGCGGAGCTTGTCGATGTCGACGCCGCCCAGCGCATCGGTCGGCGCGAGGAAGGCGTAGGCCCGGTCCACGGTCGCCACCGCCAGGATCGCGTCCTGGTCACCCAGATCGCTGCGCTGGCGGGTGCTCTGCGCCCAGGCCTGCGCGTCCTGGCCGGAGAAGTCGTCGACGTAGACCACCCACAGCCGGATGCGCCGATCGTTGTACAGCCGGTCGATCGCCCCCTGAACCTCACCGGTACCGGCGGCGTCGAGCGCCCCCGCCCGGTCGGTGAGGTAGGTCGGCAGCCGCAGCGGCGGCTCGGCCGCCGCGCCGGGGGCGAGCAGGCCCGCAGCGATCCACAGGACGCCGAGCAGGCCGAGCCATCGGGCATTGCGCATGTACGTCAATGTAGTGGGCTGCACCGGGAGGCGAGCGTGCGTCGGGAACGCTGCGCCGTGCTGGCAGACTGTGGTTCGGTGAACCCACGACAGCAGGACCGCTACGACGCGTCCGACCGCCAGCGGCTGGTGGCCGAGCCGGCGAAGAGCGCCGCCCTGCCCGGGACAGACACCGAGCACCGCTCCGACTTCGCCCGCGACCGTGCCCGCGTGCTGCACTGCGCGGCCCTGCGCCGGCTCGCCGACAAGACCCAGGTGGTGGGCCCGCGCGAGGGCGAGACACCCCGGACCCGGCTGACGCACTCGCTGGAGGTGGCCCAGATCGGCCGCGGCATGGCCATCGGGCTCGGCTGCGATCCCGACCTCGTGGACCTGGCCGGGCTGGCTCACGACATCGGCCACCCGCCCTACGGCCACAACGGTGAACGCGCCCTCGACGAGATCGCCAAGACGTACGGCGGTTTCGAGGGCAATGCGCAGAACTTCCGGATCCTCACCCGGCTGGAACCCAAAGTGCTTGACGCACAAGGGCGCAGCGCAGGCCTGAACCTGACTCGGGCCGCCCTGGACGCGGTCACCAAGTATCCGTGGCCGCGGGTCGGGGAACGCCGCAAGTTCGGCTTCTACGGCGGCTTCCCGGGCGACGACATGGCCGCGGCGGACTGGGTGCGCGCGGGCGCGCCCGCCGAGCGGCCGTGCCTGGAGGCCCAGGTGATGGACTGGGCCGACGACGTCGCCTACTCGGTGCACGACGTCGAGGACGGCGTCATCTCCGGGCGCATCGACCTGCGGGTGCTGGCCGACGCGGACGCGGCCGCGGCGCTCGGGCACGTCGGCGCGGGATCGTTTCCGACGTTGACGCCCGAGGACCTGATGGCCGCCGCCGAACGGCTCTCGCAGGTCCCCGTGGTGGCGGCCGTCGGAAAGTTCGACGGCACGCTCGCGGCGTCGGTGGCGCTCAAGACTCTCACCAGCGAACTGGTCGGCCGGTTCGCCAATGCGGCCGTCACCGCGACCAGGGCCGCGGCGGGGCCGGGGCCGTTGCGCCGCTTCGATGCCGATCTCGAGGTGCCGACCCTGGTGCGCGCCGAGGTCGCGGTGCTCAAGACGCTTGCGCTGCACTTCATCATGTCCGACCACCGGCACCTGCAGATCCAGGCCGATCAGCGCATCCGTATCCAGGAGGTCGCGCTGGCGCTGTGGGGCCAGGCGCCGGGCAGCTTGGATCCCCAGTTCGCCGCCGAATTCGTCGCCGCCGACGACGACGGCGCCCGGCTGCGCGTGGTGGTCGATCAGATCGCCTCCTACACCGAGGGCCGGTTGGAACGAGTGCACGAGGCACGCACCCCGCGGCCTCTAGACTGACCGCGTGGCGGGCGACGGGACGAGGGCACGGGGCAGGATCCCCGACCGCGACATCGCCGCCATCCGGGAACGGGTCAGCATCGACGACGTCGTCGGCGACTACGTCCAGTTGCGCCGCGCCGGCGCGGATTCCCTCAAGGGGTTGTGCCCCTTCCACGATGAGAAGTCCCCGTCATTCCACGTCCGCCCCAACCACGGCCACTTCCACTGCTTCGGGTGCGGTGAGGGCGGCGACGTCTACGCGTTCCTGCAGAAGATCGAACACGTCAGCTTCGTCGAGGCCGTCGAGCTGCTCGCCGACCGCGTCGGCTACACCGTCACCTACACCGGCGGCTCGACCACCAACGTGCAGCGCGACCGCGGCAGCCGCAGCAGGCTGTTGGCCGCCAACGCCGCAGCGCAGGAGTTCTACGCCGAGGCCCTGCAGAGCCCGGAAGCCGCGCCGGCCCGCCAGTATCTGATCGACCGCAACTTCGACGCCGACGCCGCAGCGAAGTTCGGGTGCGGGTTCGCCCCGTCGGGCTGGGACTCGCTGACAAAACACTTGCTGCGTAAGGGTTTCGAGTTCAAGGAGCTGGAGGCCGCCGGTCTGTCGCGGGAAGGCCGCCGCGGGCCGATGGACCGTTTCCACCGCCGGCTGCTGTGGCCGATCCGGGCCAGCGGCGGTGAGGTGATCGGTTTCGGGGCGCGGCGGATCTTCGACGACGACCAGATGGAAGCCAAGTACGTCAACACCCCCGAGACGGTGCTGTACAAGAAATCGGCGGTGCTGTTCGGCCTCGACCTGGCCAAGCGCGACATCGCCAAGGCGCACCGCGCCGTCGTCGTCGAGGGCTACACCGACGTGATGGCCATGCACCTGGCGGGGGAGACCACCGCGGTCGCGTCGTGCGGCACCGCATTCGGCGACGGTCACCTCGGGCTGCTGCGGCGGCTGATGATGGACGACAACTGGTATCGCGGCGAGTTGATCTTCGTGTTCGACGGCGACGCCGCGGGGCAGGCGGCGGCGCTCAAGGCGTTCGACGGTGACCAGCAGGTGTCCGGGAAGTCGTTCGTCGCGGTGGCCGCCGACGGCATGGACCCGTGCGATCTGCGGCTGAAGTCGGGTGACGGAGCGCTGCGGGACCTGGTGGCGCGACGGATCCCGATGTTCGAGTTCGCGATTCGCAGCCTGATCCCGGCCGGCGACGTCCTCGACAACGACCCGCAGGCTCAGGTGGATGCGCTGCGCCGGTGTGTGCCGCTGGTCGCCCGGATCCGGGACTACGCGCTGCGTGACGAGTACGCCCGCCGGCTGGCCGGCTGGACCGGATGGCGCGACGAGGCCCAGGTGCTGACCCGGGTGCGCGAGGAGGCCGCCAAGCGGGGCATGCCGGACCGGACGCGACGTCGCGCGGCGGCGGAGCCCACACCCGCGTCCCGGTCCCGACCGGCCGCGCCCACCGCAGACCGGCCGAACCCGGCCGACCCGACGCTGTGGCCGCAGCGGGAGGCGCTCAAGTCCGCGCTGCAGTACCCGGCGCTGGCCGGTCCGGTATTCGACTCGCTGGCCGCCGAGAGTTTCACCCACCCCGGGTACGCGGCGGTCCGGTCGGCGATCGAGGCCGCCGGCGGCACATCCGGCGGACTGACCGGGGCGCAGTGGATCGAGGCGGTCCGCGATCAGGTGGCGAGCCCGTCGGCCGCCGGCCTGGTCAACGAATTGAGCGCGGAGGCGATCAACGCCGACGAGGACAAACTGCCCCGCTACATCGGCGGCGTCCTGGCCCGGCTGCAGGAGGTCTGGATCGGACGGCAGATCGCCGAGGTGAAGTCGAAGCTGCAGCGGATGTCGCCGGTGGAGCAGGGCGACGAGTACCACGCGCTGTTCGGCGACCTTGTGGCGATGGAGGCCTACCGGCGCAGCCTGCTCGAACAGGCCAGTGGCGACGACCTGACTGCGTGAACCGGCTCGCCGGGTTATGGTGTGTCTGCTGTCATGGGAGTCGGGGAGAAGGCGAGTTGTCGATGCTGGTGCACA
This sequence comes from Mycolicibacterium chlorophenolicum, assembly GCF_001044235.1. Taxonomy (GTDB): domain Bacteria; phylum Actinomycetota; class Actinomycetes; order Mycobacteriales; family Mycobacteriaceae; genus Mycobacterium; species Mycobacterium chlorophenolicum. The sequence goes on from NZ_JYNL01000001.1 coordinate 169,639, forward strand.
CCATGCGGGCTCACGCAGCCCGGCTGATCGTCGGCGCCGTCGCGGCCGCGGCCGTCGCCGTCCCGCTGTACGCCTCGCTGAGCAGCCCCGATGCCACGGCGCAGGCCGGTCCGCGCTGCCTTGCCTGGTTCGGCAACAAGGACGACGGCCAGTGCCTGGGCTACTCGAACGGCACCGGCGGGCAGATCGGGACACCGTCGATCGGTTTCGGCGGCAACGGGCTTGAGTTCAGCACGGGCCCGCTGTTCCCGGGCACCACGATCAATCGGGGCATGGGCTAGCGGTTCTCGCCCGCGGCTTTCCTCTTCTTCTCCGGCTGGCCCGGTTCGAACACGTCGGTACCGGCGTCGATCGGCGTCACCTGCACCATCGTCGGGTCCGGCGATACCCGTTCGGCGATCTTGCGGCGGCTCGCGTCGATGACGGCCCGCGCCGCCGGGCTGCCCGTCACCGCGCGGTAGGTTCCGGCGAGCTGCTCGTAGCGCTGCCTGCCAGCCTTGGTGCCCAACACGTAGCCGACGGCCGCAACGGCGACATACCCGATCACAGGGCTCCTCCAGAACTGTCTCGCGTGACGGCGCAACCGAATCCCACGCCGTCCATCTCCACCCATCCTGCCTCACGGAAGGGGCTGCGCGCCCGGCCGGGAACGCATTGGCGACCGCGGCCGGACGTAGGCTAGAGTGCTCTCTGGCCCGCGGCACAGCGCCCGCGGGAGGGCAATCCCCTGTAGCTCAATTGGCAGAGCATTCGGCTGTTAACCGAAGGGTTGCTGGTTCGAGTCCAGCCGGGGGAGCCGAGATACATCCGGCCTGAACATGAAACAGGGGCCACACCTCGTGTAGGTGTGGCCCCTTTTCATGCGGCTCTTAGCTGTTGCGGGCAGCCTTCTCCCGAGTCTCCTGGGCCTTTGCTTCTGCGCGAGCCTTCTCGGCCTCGGCCTCTTTCTTGGCGACATCCTTCTGGGCCTCGGCCTTGTCCTGCTGCGCCTTGCCCTCCTCCTGGAGGCGGTCGCGGTTGAGAACGATTCCGAGAACCTGCTTGACGATGCCCACCGCGCCGTTGATCAGGCTGTTCACCGCGGCCAGCGGGCCGCTGTTGCTGTCTGCCATATCGATATCTCCTTTGTGCTCGGTCATCCTGTACCGATGCGCATACCCCCGTGCTAACTCCTGCAAGCATCTGGCTAGCACTTAGTGAGAGGGGTCACGTTCGGCGCAAGGATGTGCAGGGGTTGTAATGAGGTTCACCGCCGGAAAGAGTGAGCCATGACCCACGTGCCCGACCATCTGCCCTCACCGGATGACTTCCGCCGGAAGTCGGCCCACGTCGACCGCGAGTTCTCCGATGCCCGGCGCTATCTCTCGGCCCTGCACCGCGAGGACAACGACGCGCTGCACGCGCTGATGGTCGAGATCCACAGCAGCGGCCGGGCGATGAAGATCTTGGCCGCGATGGCCGTGCAGGCACTCGACTTCGCCGAGCTGGCCGCCGACCGGCTCGGGGGTGACGTGCAGAGGTGGCTCGACGAGTCGGTGATGGCCCAGGACGCCGGGGAGAACGAACGGGACCAGACGGAGCTCGGCGGCGAAGGCTGACCGGATTCGCGCCTGCCTATCCTTGAGGCCATGCGACTTTCGCGGGCCCTCGCGGCGCCGGTCATGGTGGGACTGCTGACCGCCGCGTGCGGCTGGAGTCCGCCGTCGCCGGCGCCGACGAGCACCGCGGCGTGCGGGCCCGGTCCGGGCGCGGCCGCGCTCAGTGACGAGATCGCCCTGCTTCCGCCGGCCTCGTGGACCGAGGCGTCGCGGGGCCACGCGGCGGACTGCCGGCTCACCTGGGTGGTGGTCAGCGCCGGCAGCGCCTCCGACAGCCCGCAGCAGGTGCTGTTCTTCGACGGCGAGAAGGGGATCGGCTCACCGACACCCGACCCGCGCCCGTACATCACTGTCACGGCCCAGGGCGACCACGATGCCGTCGTGCAGTATCAGTGGCGCCAGGGCTCCGAACCGGCGTGCTGTCCCACCGGGATCGGATCGGCGCGGGTGACGCTGGAAGACGGCAGGCTCACCATCCTGGACCCGATTCCCGGCCCGTAGGCGTCAGATCACGCCCGCGCTCGTCGCGTCCTGGCGGACGTGGTCGTCGGCGTCGGGGATGTGCTCGGGGTGCAGCATCTCCGCGTAGCGCAGCGGCTCCGGGATGCCGAAGCCGTCGACGAGCAACTCGGCGTAGGGCCGCAGCCGCTTGCAGCGGTCGTTGATGGCGCGCGTGACCGCCTTGGCGCGCTCGGTGGACAGAAAGCGGTGCTCGACGAACCACGCCTTGTCCTCCTCGATCACGGTCAGGGCGTACAGGTCGCACACCAGGCCGAGGATCTCGCGGGCGGTCCGGTCCTGGCAACCGTCGATGCCCGCGACGAACGCCTCGAGGACGATCCGGTCGATGTGGGCCTGCGCGACGTGCAGCACATGGTCCTGCACGGAGTTGAACGCCTCGAACGCGCTCATCTCCTTGGACTTGCTCTGCAGGCGCCGCGCCACGGACGCGGTCATGTACTCCTCGCGGTCCTCGAGCATCTTGACCTGGGTGCCGCGGTTGAAGAGGCTGCCTTCTTCCTCGTTGTCCTCGCGGCTGTCCACGATGGTCTGCATGATCGTCTGTGCCGCAGTCCGTTTCAGCACCCGCTCGCCGGCGAACCGGGCCGCGAACCCGACCCACTCCACCGGGCTCATGCCCTTGATGTCATCGGCGTAGGCGGTCAGCAGCTCCTTGGCCACCAGCTGGAACAGCACGTGGTTGTCGCCCTCGAAGGTGGTGAACACGTCGGTGTCGGCCTTGAGCGCGATGAGGCGGTTCTCGGCGAGATAGCCTGCGCCACCGCAGGCTTCGCGCGCCTCCTGGATGGCCCGGGTGGCATGCCAGGTGTTGGCGGCCTTGAGTCCCGCGGCCCGTGACTCCAGCTCGCGCTGTTCCTCGGGATCCGGATCGTCGGCGGTCTGCAGCTCGTGACACTTGGCGACCAGTTCGTTCTGCGCGAACTGCAGCGCATACGAGCGGGCGATCAGCGGGAAGAGGCGACGCTGGTGGACGAGGTAGTCCATCAGCAGGACCTCGCCGCCGTCGGGATCGGAGAACTGGCGGCGCTGCAACGCGTAGCGCGTGGCGATGTCGAGGGCGACCCGGGCGGCGGCCCCGGCACTGCCGCCGACGGTGACCCGCCCGCGGATGAGCGTGCCGAGCATCGTGAAGAACCGCCGGTTCGGGTTCTCGATGGGTGAGGTGTACGTGCCGTCCGCGGCGACGTCGGCGTACTTGTTGAGCAGGTTGTCCCGCGGGATGCGGACGTGGTCGAACTGGATGCGGCCGTTGTCCACGCCGGGCAGCCCGCCCTTGTAGTGGCAGTCCGACGTGATGACGCCGGGCAGATCGTTGCCGTCGTCGTCCCGGATGGGCACCACGAAGCAGTGCACGCCGTGGCCCTCGCCGTCGGGGGTGATCAGCTGCGCGAAAACTGCTGCCACACGCGCGGTCTCGGCCGCACCGCCGATGTAATCCTTGCGCGCGGACGGCGTGGGGGAGTCGATGACGAACTCCTCGGTGGCAGGGTCGTAGGTGGCCGTCGTCTCGATGGACTGGACGTCGCTGCCGTGCCCGGTCTCGGTCATCGCGAAACAGCCGAGCAGCTCGAGGTTGATGAGCTTCTGGACGTAGGCCTGGTGATGGCGCTCGGTGCCGAGGTTCTCGATCGCGCCACCGAACAGGCCCCACTGCACACCGGCCTTGACCATCAGCGACAGGTCGCTCATCGCGAGCATCTCGATCTGCGTGACGGCGGCGCCGACGTCGCCGTTGCCGCCGTGCTCCTTCTTGAACCCGTCCTCGGCCGCGCCGCGCGAGGCCATGATCTTCAGCTGCTCCGCCACTTTCGTGCGGGCGATCACGGTGTTGGGGGTGTAGTGCGGACGGAAGATCTCGTTGCTGAGTTCCTTCCGCACCCGGTTCTTCACATCGCGCCAGCGTCCGTCGAGAGAATTCCGCAGATACTCCGCAGTGGTCGTCATACCTCGACGGTAGCCCGCAAAACCGTCGCGCAAACTGTGATGTCGCAAACCGTCACCATCCCGATCCCGCCGGCGTTCGCGACGCGGCGTTAGATGGTCGCCATGACCGACTCAGGGGCTGCCCACGTCGAGGATCACCGGCACGCCGACGTCACCGGCGGTTGGCTGCGGGCCGCGACGTTCGGCGCGATGGACGGGCTGGTGAGCAACACGGCGTTGATCGCAGGCGTGGCGGCCAGTGCGGACGCGCACACGGTGGTGATCAGCGGCGTCGCGGGACTGCTCGCCGGCTCCTTCTCGATGGCGCTGGGCGAGTACACGTCCGTGACGACGGCCAACGAGCAGATCGACTCCGAGGTACACGTCGAGCGCGCGTCGTTCCGGCGCCAGCCCGAGGCCGAGCAAGCCGAACTGGTCGCCAAGCTCGTCGCGTTGGGGATGTCTGCCGAGACCGCGGCCAAGGCGTCCGAGGAGATCCACCAGGACGACCACAAGGCGATCAACTTCCACCTGATCCAGGAGCTCGGCGTCGATCCCCAGGAGAAGCCCTCGCCGTGGCTGGCCGCCGGATCGTCGTTCGTGATGTTCGCGGTAGGTGCGGTGATCCCGCTCATCCCGTACCTGCTGGGCTACGAACTCCTCTGGGCGGGGCTCGCTTTCGGCGGTTTCGGGCTGATGCTGGCCGGGGCCGCCGCGGCGCGCATCACCCGCCGGTCACCGGCGTGGGGATCGGCGCGCCAGTTGACGTTCGGCGCGGTGGCGATCGCCGCGACCTACCTCGTCGGGCACCTCATCGGCGTCGCCGCGACCTGAGCGCTCAGCTCTCGTTGCCGACGGTGACGGCGCGCGCCTCGTCGGTGAGCTCGTCGAGCTCGGTCTCCTCGTCGTCGATGTGGCTCAGGTGCGTCCGCGTCGTCGTCAGCACCACCGCGGCCAACAGCACCGCGCCCGCGCCGACCCAGAACGGCAGGTGCACGCTGACCTGCTCTCCGAGGACGCCCGCGAGCCACGGCGCCACCGCGGCGCCGCCGAACCGCATGAAGCTGTAGGCCGCTGAGGCGACACCGCGTTCCACCGGGGCCGCCTTCATGACCGTCTCGGTGATCAGGGTGTTGTTGATGCCGATCCACAGACCCGCCACGACCACGCACCCGGCCAGCACCGGCTTGTGGTCGGTCCACACCGCCATCGCGGCGAGCGTGGCCGTCATCAGCAGCAGGTTGACCACCAGCGTGCGCACGGTGCCGAAGCGGTGCTGCAGACGCGGCGCGACGAACACGGACGTGAAGGCGAGCGCCAGACCCCAGCCGAAGAAGATCAGGCCGATCTCCTGGGCGCCCATGTCGAGGGGGAACGGGGTGAACGCGAGCAGCGTGAAGAAGCCGTAGTTGTACAGCAGCGCGGTCGTCGCGACACCGAGCAGTCCGCGGTGTGCCAGCGCCCGGAAGGGGTCGGCCAGCGTCGTGGCCCGCGCGGCGGGCGGGGTCGACGGCAGCAGGAACGTGGTGACCACCAGTGCGACGGCCATCAGCACCGAGACGCCGAAAAACGGCCCACGCCAAGAGATCTCACCGAGTACCCCGCCGACCAGGGGGCCGACGGCGATGCCGAGGCCCAGGGCGGCCTCGTACAGGATGATCGCCTGGGCGACCGAGCCGCGCGCGGAGTTGACGATCGTCGCCAGCGCCGTCGCGATGAACAGCGCGTTGCCCAGGCCCCACAGCGCCCGCCAGCCCACGATGCCCATCACGGTGTCCGACATGCCGGCCAGCCCGGCGCCGGCGATGATGATCACCAGGCCGATCAGCAGTGTGCGCTTGGGGCCGATGCGGCTGGACACCACGCCGGTGATCAGCATCGCCACCCCCATCACCGCCATGTAGCTGGTGAACAGCAGGGAGACCTGCGACGGCGAGGCGTTGAGGTTGTCGGCGATCGGCTTGAGGATCGGGTCGACGAGACCGATCCCCATGAAGGCGACGACGGAAGCGAACGCGACGGCCCAGACGGCCTTGGGTTGGCGCCACATGGGGCGAACCACTCCTTTCGGACGATTTATCGTGCGGTGGTGCGGGGGGAGGTGGCGTCGGTGATCAGGCGACGCATGACGTCGACCGCCTCGGTGAGGCGCTCGCGGTCGGCTTCGCTGAGGCGCTCCAGATACGGATCGACGGCGGCGCCGCGATCGGCCCGGGCCTGACGCAGCGCCTTCTTCCCCTCGGGGGTGATCTTGATCAGCACGGCCCGCGCATCCTGCGGGTCCGCGGTCCGGGTGACCATGCCGGCGTCCTCGAGGCGACGCACCTGCGTGGTCATGGTGGGCTGCGAGCAGTGGTCCAGCGCGGCGAGGTCGGAGATGCGCGCCTCGCCCCGGTCCTCGATCGTGGAGAGCAGCCGGGCCTGGGCGAACGGGATCGGCATCCGCACCCGCTGGTTGGCCAGCCGGTTGAGCCGCGCCACCACCGAGAGCAGATCTGCGCCGAGTGTCGAGGACATGACCGCCATAGTTCCATAGAAATCCTATGTATTCCACTGCCCATGCCGTGGCAGCGGTCACATGCCGGCCGTCGGCTGCGCGCGGACGGGCTGGCAGAATCGTGAAATGACCACGGCCGGCCCGCAGCGCACCCCGCGACGGTCCGGTTCCCTGCAGCCGGTCGAACTGGCCCAGGCCTCGGTGATGGCGGCGCTGTGCGCGGCCATCGCGATCATCGCCGTCGTGGTGCCCTTCGCGGCCGGACTGTCCCTGCTCGGCACCGTCCCGATGGGTCTGCTGGCCTACCGGTACCGGCTGCGGGTGCTCATCACCGCCACGGTGGCGGGCGGTCTGGTGGCCTTCCTCATCGCCGGCATGGGCGGCTTCATGACCGTCGTCAACTGCGCCTACATCGGTGGGCTGACCGGCATCGTGAAACGCCGCGGACGCGGCACGCCGACGGTCGTCGCCTCCTCGTTGGTGGCCGGCGCGGCGTTCGGCGTGTTCGCGGTCGCCGCGCTGACGGTGCTGAGCCGCTTGCGGCACCTGATCTTCGATTCGATGACGGCCAACGTGGACGGTGTGGCCGCGATCATGGCCCGCGTACCGCAGCTGGAGGGGGCCGCCGAGCGCCTCAAGGCCGACTTCGCGACCGCGCTGCACTACTGGCCGATCCTGTTGTTCGCCATCGGCGTGGGCACCATCCTGTGGGTCAGCCTCGTCGGCTGGTGGGCGCTGTCGCGGGTGATGACGCGCCTGGTGGGGGTTCCCGACGTGCACAAGTTGGAGACCCCGATCGGCGATGGCCCGATCGCCCCGGTGCCCTTGCAGTTGCTCGACGTCCGGTTCCGGTACCCGTCGTCGCCCAAGGATGCGCTGGGTCCGGTGTCGATGACGGTGCAGCCGGGCGAACACGTCGCCGTCACCGGGGCCAACGGCTCGGGGAAGACCACGCTCATGCTGGTGCTCTCCGGCCGCGAACCGACCGCGGGGACGGTGCAGCGCCCCGGTGCGGTCGGCTTGGGCCGCACCGGCGGCACCGCGGTGGTGATGCAGCATCCCGAGAGCCAGGTGCTGGGCACGCGCGTCGCCGACGACGTGGTGTGGGGCCTGCCGCCGGGGACGTCGATCGACGTGGACCGGCTGCTCGGCGAGGTCGGCCTCGACGGATTCGGCGAGCGCGACACGGGCGGGCTCTCCGGCGGTGAACTGCAGCGGCTCGCCGTGGCCGGCGCGCTAGCGCGTGAGCCCGCGCTGCTGATCGCCGACGAGGTGACCAGCATGGTCGACCAGGACGGCCGCGAGGGCCTGATGTCGGTGCTGTCCGGCCTCACCCGCCGGCACCGCACCGCGCTGGTGCACATCACGCACTACAACGACGAGGCCGAGGCCGCCGACCGCACGGTCACGCTGAGCGGCAACGGCGCCAGCGCCGACAACGTCGCGGGCCCGGAGATGGTCGAGACCGCCGAGGTGCCGGTGGCCTCGACAGCCCCGGATCGCCCCGCCGGGCGACCGGTACTGGAACTGCGCGGAGTCGGTCACGTGTACGGCTACGACACGCCGTGGGCGAAGACGGCGCTGAGCGGAATCGACTTCTCCGTGCACGAGGGCGACGGCGTGCTGATCCACGGGCTCAACGGCTCGGGCAAGTCGACGCTGGCGTGGATCATGGCCGGGCTCACCGTGCCGACCGTCGGGGAGTGCCTGCTCGACGGCGCACCGGTGTCCGAACAGGTTGGCGGCGTGGCGATCTCGTTCCAGGCGGCCCGGCTGCAGCTGATGCGCAGCCACGTCGCGCTGGAGATCGCGTCGTCGGCTGGCTTCTCGATGTACGACCAGGCCAAGGTCACCGAGGCTCTCAACACCGTCGGCCTGGACCCGACGCTGGCATCACGCCGCATCGACCAACTCAGCGGCGGACAGATGCGGCGCGTCGTGCTGGCCGGACTGCTGGCCCGATCGCCGCGGGCGCTGATCCTCGACGAGCCGCTGGCCGGCCTGGATGCGGCCTCGGCGCGCGGATTGCTGCGGCTGCTCGAGGACCTGCGCCGGCGGCGCGGGTTGACCGTCGTGGTGATCTCGCACGACTTCGCGGGGTTGGAGGATCTCTGCCCGCGCACCCTGCACCTGCAGGACGGCGAACTGGCCGCCGCTCCCACCAACGCGGGAGGGTTGCCGTGAGCAGCCGCAAGCAGCGCAGGCAGGTCGTGTTGCTGCGGCCGGTGCCGGGGCGCACCGTGATCCACGACCTGTGGGCGGGCGCCAAACTGCTCATCGTCGCCGGCATCGGTGTGCTGCTGACGTTCTATCCCGGCTGGGTGCCGATCGCTGCGGTGGCGCTGCTGGTCGCGGTGGCCGCGCGCATGGCGCACATCCCGCGCGGGGTGCTGCCCACGGTTCCGCGCTTTCTGTGGTTCCTGCTGGCGCTGGGCGCGCTGACCGCCACGTTCGCCGGTGGCAGTCCGGTGATCGCCCTCGGCTCGGTCGAGATCGGCCTGGGCGGGCTGCTGAACTTCCTGCGCATCACCGCACTGTCGATCGTGCTGCTCGGCCTCGGCGCGATGGTGTCGTGGACCACCAACGTCGCCGAGATCGCACCCGCCGTGTCCACCCTGGGCCGCCCGCTACGCCCGCTGCGCATCCCCGTCGACGACTGGGCGGTCGCACTGTCGTTGGCGCTGAGAGCCTTTCCGATGCTGATCGAGGAATTCAGCGTGCTCTACGCGGCACGCCGGTTGCGACCGCAGGACGTCGACGTGCACCGGCGGGCGCGGGGACGACGCTGGGCCGCCGAGCTGATCGATCTGCTCGCCGCCGCCATCACCGTCGCCTTGCGACGGGCCGACGAGATGGGCGACGCGATCACCGCGCGCGGTGGGGCCGGCCAGATCTCGGCCGCCCCGTCGCGGCCCGCGCGCCGCGACTGGGTGGCGTTCGCGGTCGTCATCGCCGTGTGCGCCGTGGCGCTGGCCGTCGAGCTCACCGTGTTTCCGACCAGCGCCGCGCGTAGCTGAGCCGATACGGTAGGGGCGTGACGGCGCCCCGAACAGTCGACGCGGACTTCCTCGCCCTTCCCCGCCAGTCCCTTGCCGACGCGGCGCTGAGTGCGGCACTGCACGCCGGTGCCAGCTATGCCGATCTGCGCATCCACGCGATCACCACCGAGACCGTGCAGTTGCGCGACGGCGCCCTCGAGAACGCCGTCGTCGACGACGAGATCGGCCTCGCGGTGCGGGTGATCGTCGACGGCACGTGGGGTTTCGCGTCGCACGCCGAACTGAGCCCGGACGCGGCCGTCGAGACGGCGCGGCGCGCGGTGCGGGTGGCCACCACGCTGGCGGCGCTGAACGCCGAACGCATCGAGCTCGCGCCGGAGCCGGTGTACCGAGACATGACGTGGGTCTCGGATTACCGCATCGACCCGTTCGCGGTGCCCGTCGCGGAGAAGATCGCGGTGCTCGAGGACTACTCGGGCCGGCTGCTGGCCTCCGACGGGGTCGATCACGTGTCGGCGTGGCTGCACGCGGCCAAGGAGCAGACCTTCTACGCCGACACGTTCGGGTCGTCGATCACCCAGCAGCGGGTGCGGGTGCTGCCCAACCTGGACGCGGTCACGGTGGACGCGGCGGCTGGCACGTTCGAGACCATGCGCACCTTGGCCCCGCCGACCGGGCGCGGTTGGGAAGCCGTTGCCGGTGACCAGGTCTGGGACTGGACCGGCGAGCTGGCGGCGCTGCCGGCCCTGCTGGCCGAGAAGGTCAAGGCGCCCAGTGTCGTCGCCGGACCGACCGATCTGGTGATCGACCCGTCGAACCTGTGGCTGACCATCCACGAATCCATCGGCCACGCCACCGAATACGACCGGGCCATCGGTTACGAGGCGGCCTACGCCGGCACGTCGTTCGCCACCCCCGACAAACTGGGCCGGATGGCCTACGGTTCGGCGGTGATGAACGTGACCGCCGACCGCACCGTCGAGCACGGCCTGGCGACCGTCGGATTCGACGACGAGGGCGTGCGGGCGCAGAGCTGGGATCTGGTGCGCGACGGGCTGTTCGTCGGTTACCAGCTCGACCGGGTGTTCGCTCCGCGGCTGGGGGTGGCCCGGTCCAACGGGTGCTCCTACGCCGATTCGGCCCACCACGTCCCGATCCAGCGGATGGCCAACGTGTCGCTGCAACCGTCACCCGACGACGTCAGCACCGAGGACCTGATCGCCCGGGTGAGCGACGGGATCTACATCGTCGGCGACAAGAGCTGGTCGATCGACATGCAGCGGTACAACTTCCAGTTCACCGGTCAGCGGTTCTTCCGCATTCGGGACGGCAGACTCGACGGGCAGGTGCGCGACGTGGCGTACCAGGCGACCACCACGGACTTCTGGGGTGCGATGGAAGCCGTTGGCGGACAATCGACCTGGCGTCTCGGTGGGGCGTTCAACTGCGGCAAGGCGCAGCCCGGGCAGGTCGCGGCGGTCAGTCACGGGTGCCCGTCCGCGCTGTTCCGCGGCATCTCGGTGCTCAACACGCGCGAAGAGGGCGGACGATGATCGGCGCGGCGCAGGTCGTCGATCTCGCGCTCGCCGAGGCGGCGCGGCTGGGCGGGGCCGACGAGACCGTCGTGCTGGTCACCGATCGCAGCGACGCGGCGCTGCGGTGGGCGAACAACACGATGACCACCAACGGCGAATCCACCAGCAGGACCACCACCGTCATCTCGATCGTCCGCCGTGGGGACGACGCGCACGTCGGCTCCGTGCGTTCCAGCGCCGTCGATCCGGCGGTGCTCGTCGACCTGGTCACCGCGTCGCAGCGGGCCGCGGCCGCAGCGCCTCCGGCCCGCGACAGTGCGCCGCCGCTGCCCGGTGGTGACGCTCCGTCGGACTGGGACGCGCCCGTCCCCGGCACCGGGGCTGATGTGTTCGCCGGTGTCGCAACCGATCTCGCACGCGGTTTCCGGGGCAGTGACACGTTGTTCGGCTATGCCCGCCACATCCTGGAGACCACGTTCGTCGCCACGTCGGGCGGGCTGCGCCGGCGCTTCACGCAGCCGACGGGCTCGGTCGAGATCAACGCCAAGCGTGACGGCGCCAGCGCCTGGGCGGGGGTGAGCACGCCCGATCTCGCCGGGGTGTCCGCCGATGCGCTGCTCGAGGAGTTGAGCACCCGGTTGTCGTGGGCGCGCCGCACCGTCGAGTTGCCGGCGGGCCGCTACGAGACGATCCTGCCCCCGTCGACGGTCGCCGACCTGATGATCTACCTGACGTGGACGATGGGCGGGCGCGGCGCGCAGGAGGGCCGGACCGCGCTCGCGGCGCCCGGCGGCGGCACCCGGGTGGGGGAGACGCTGACCGATCTTCCGTTGACGCTGTACTCCGACCCGCACGCGCCGGGGCTGGAGTGCGCGCCGTACGTGGCCGTCTCGACGTCCTCGGAACGGGCCTCGGTGTTCGACAACGGCATGGACATCGAGCGGGTCGACTGGATCCGCGACGGCGTGATCAACGCGCTGGCGTATCCGCGGGCGGCGGCCGCCGAGTTCGGCGCCCCGGTCGCCGTGGGTGCCGACAATCTGTTGATGACGGGAGGGTCGGCGGCCCTGCCGGACATGATCGCGGCGACCGAGCGGGGACTGCTGCTCACCACGCTGTGGTACATCCGCGAGGTCGACCCGTCGGTGCTGCTGTTGACCGGGCTGACCCGCGACGGGGTGTACCTCGTCGAGGACGGCGAGGTGACCGCCGCGGTCAACAACTTCCGGTTCAACGAGAGCCCGCTCGATCTGCTGCGTCGGGCCACCGAGGCGGGGGTCAGCGAGGCGACCCTGCCCCGGGAGTGGGGCGATTGGGCCACCCGCGCGCAGATGCCGTCCCTGCGGATTCCCGACTTCCACATGTCATCGGTCAGTCAGGCGCAATAATCACTCGGGTGAGCGACCACGCGCTGCCCGAACGGCTGGCCGATCTCGTCGCGCTGTCCTCGGGGGACAGCCGCGCCGACACCCTGATCCGGTTGACGTGCGGGCGCGCGCTGTCGCTGCCACCGCTGCCGGTGCCGGCCGACCTCGCCGACGGGCGCTCCGATGCGGAGTTGGTGCTGGCCGCGTTCGCCGAGCAGTTCTGCACCGACGTCACCGGGATCGGCGACAACCAGCGGCAGCGGCTCACAGAAGCCTACGGAGGCAACGCCTTTCGCGTGGTGGTCGCGGTGTTCGTCGCCGACTTCGTGCCCCGGGTGTGGGCGGGCTGTGAGGCGCTCGGCCATGGCAGGCCGGGTTGGGTGTCCGAGGTGGCCTGGGACGCCGACGGCGATCCGGTGGAGCAGCTGCTCGGCGGGTTCGTGCCCGCGGTGGCGCGGCTGCGCGAACTGGATGCGGTGACGACAGAGGTGGTGCGGCTGCGCGGAGCGGCCGCGCACAACTGCCGGCTGTGCAAGTCGCTGCGCGAAACGCACGCCCTCGATGCGGGCGGCTCGGAGAGCCTGTACCGCCAGATCGAGGACTTCGAGACAGCGCCGGACCTGTCGGAGGCCCACAAGGCGGCGCTGCGCTACGTCGACGCGCTGATCTGGTCGCCCTCGCAGATCGACGACGCGGTGGTGGACGGGGTGCACCAGCACTTCTCGGAAAAGCAATCGTTCGAGCTGACACTGGACGTCATGCGCAACGCCGCCAACAAGATCGCCGTCTCGCTGGCCGCGGACGCGCCGCGGGTGGCCGAGGGCACCGAGCGCTACGAAGTCGACGAGGCGGGACAGACCGTCTTCGCCTGACCGCCCCCCGGCCCCACTTCAAGACGCCAGGAGCAGAGCGCATGTCAGGAGCATGACGACGGCGGTCGTGCCGTGCACACCGTAGGCGATCGACCTGGGGCCGCCGCTGCGCAGCACGATGACCGCATCTGCGATCGGAATGATGGTGGCGGCCAGGACGACCCAGCCGACGAGGTGGGTGGCGCCGGCGATCATCAGGATGAGGACGAACAGTCCCGAGGTGATGTCGCGAACCCCTTTGACGCTGAGGTAGGCGCGGATCTGCGCGATGTCGACGTCGGGGGCGACACCGTACCCGGCGGCGGCGGTCCGTGGGGCGACGAGGAACCGCGCTCCGATGGCGATGATGGCCGCGGCGATGAGTCCCGCGAGGATGTAGCCGATGGTGATGAGCATGTCTGTATCTCCCTGCCGTGTCAGTGAAGTGGTGAGCACGTCGCGGGGTCGAGCAGCATCGTCTGCACCGCGACGATGTCATCGGCGTCGAAGCCGGCCATATCGGCGGCGAACTCCGCGCTGGCCATGACTTCCCCGGTGATCCGGCCCGGGTCGGCGTCCCGCCGAAAGCTGATAAGGGCTACGAGCCGGTGCGCGTCGCCGTCGGACTCCGTCCACACGCCGTGCGTATGCACTCCGAAACAGGGGAAGGTGACGACGTGCCGGGCCCAGTGCACGGCGGCGTACTGCTGCAGGGCTCGGGGCGTCCGCAGGGTGTAGATCCGGAGCTGGAACATCACACCGCCAAGGCCACGCACAGAGCGGCCACTGCCAGCCCTTGTACTGCTGCGCGCAGATCGATCACGCTGTCCCATTTGGCCTGCAGCGCGCGAGCCTGGGGCAGTGAGGTGAGGGCGGTGGACGCCGCGGTCAGCTGACTGTTGATCGGCGCACTCACCCGCGCGTAGATGCCCAGCCAGCCGAGCAGGAGGGCGAAGGCGACACCCGCGGCGACCGCCTGCGCCCAGTGGGCGGACACAGCTGCCACGGCGGCGCTGATCCCTGCCGCGACGATGCCCAGCACTCCGGGCACCGGCATGCGCCGGTCTCCGTAGCGGTGTATGCCACCCATCACCTCCACGAGCGCGTCGTCGCTGACGGCGGCAAGTGCCGCTCGCACCACCATCGCGCAGAACACGTCGGTGCCGTACACCACAGCGGTGCCCAGCACGGCGATCGCAGCAGCCCAGCGGGCCAGTTCGAGGGTCATGATCTATCCGTTCGTGGTAGGTGTTAGCAACGCTAACCCCTGTTCGATATTGTGGCAATAGCGCTGCTAGAAATAATTTCGATGCTAATCTGCGGCATGGCCAATGATCGCCGCCGCGACCGAGAGCGAGCAGAGCGCCGCACACTGATCGTCGCCACGGCACGCCGACTCGCCGAGGAGGAGGGCTGGGACGCCGTCACCACTCGCCGCCTGTCCTCCGAAATCGAGTACAGCCAACCGGTTTTGTACAAGCACTTTGCAGGAATGGAACAGATCGCCGAAGCCGTCGCGGTGGACGGCTTCGGTGAACTCGCCGAGGCTATCGGCGCTGCCGACGTGACCACTGGAGCCTCAGACGCGCTGGCGCGCGTCGCCCACGCCTATTTGGCGTTCGCGCAGGCCAATCCCGCCGTCTACGACGCGATGTTCACCCGATCGACGACGCTGCGGTTCGCGACTGCGGACACTCCGGAACAATTGGACGCAGCGTTCGCCAGGCTGCGTCACGCCGTGGGCCGTGTCGCGAGAGCCGACGACGCAGACACCCTCACCGAGGTTTTCTGGTCGTCCTTGCACGGACTGGTGATCCTCGACCGCGCCGGACGGCTACGGCCGGGTCACGTCACCGAACGCGTTGCGCTGCTGGTGGATCGACTCGTCGGCCCGTAGTCCGAAAGCCGATTCGGTACAACTCCGATGTCGGCCGGAGGGGCACCGTCGGTCGTCGTTTCGGGGACGATCGGTCCGTCGGCCCCGCCCCGGGTATGCGACCATGGTGGCCGCGTACGTCGCGATGGGGCGGTAGCTCAGTCGGTTAGAGCCGTGGACTCATAATCCATTGGTCGCGGGTTCGAGTCCCGCCCGCCCTACCTCTGGCGTGTATTGCGTCGGCTGATGCCTGACATTTCTCGTTCGGGTGATCGCTGACAGTGTTTCGGCTGATGCTTGACAGTTGCTTCGGCTGATCCTTGACACTCCCTAGATGAGGGAGTTGAGCGTGGCTGAGCAGCGGTATCAGGCTGTGTTAGCGGTGATCAGCGATGGGTTGTCGATCTCGCAGGCGACACACATCCGTCAAGAATCAACCGAAGCTCAACATCCCTACCTCTGGCGTGTATTACGACAGTTGATGCTCTACGCCCCGTTACGTCACGCCCCTGATCGGTGCGGAAACCACACCATCGCCCAGAGGCCTCATGTTGCCCTCACGGAAAGCGGGTCAAGCGGCAAAGGCGTACAACCGCCCGAACATCATCGACCTCGAGAAACGTCGGGAACATTCCGTTCGGTGCCGTGAGTTCCTATCGTTGAGATGAATCCCAATCTGGAACGAGGCAACGACCATGGCCGCAGATCTGCCTGACACAGCCATCGAACTGCGGTCGCTGGTGACATCAGCGGGCACCCTCGAACTCTCGCTGCAGGACGTCGACGTACCCACCCCGGGCGACAACGAGGTGCTGGTACGGATCGAGGCCTCGCCGATCAATCCCTCCGACCTGGGTCTTCTCGTCGGCGGCGCCGACATGTCCAAAGCCACGGTGAGCGGCACACCCGACCGCCCCGTCGTCACCGCCCCGCTGCCAGACGGCGCCGTCAACGCCTTCGCCGCGCGCCTCGACCAATCCCTCCCCGTTGGCAATGAGGGAGCGGGCACTGTCGTCGCGGCCGGATCATCCGACGCAGCCCAAGCTCTTCTCGGCAAAACGGTGGGCATCGCCGGCGGTGCGATGTACTCCCAGTACCGCGCAGTCGATGCACGAGCGGCTCTTGTTCTGCCCGACGGCGCCACCGCGCGCGACGGGGCATCGTCGTTCGTAAACCCGCTGACCGCACTCGGCATGACGGAAACCATGCGCCGCGAAGGACATTCAGCCCTCGTGCACACCGCCGCCGCGTCCAACCTCGGGCAGATGTTGGTCAAGCTCTGCCAGAAAGACGGCATCCCGCTGGTCAACATCGTCCGCAAGCCCGAGCAAGAGGAACTGCTGAAGTCCCTCGGCGCAGAACACGTCCTCAATTCCACGTCGCCGTCCTTTGAGTCCGATCTGGTCGAGGCGCTCACCGCGACCGAGGCGACCATTGCATTCGATGCCATCGGCGGCGGAACCCTGGCCAGCCAGATCCTCAATGCGATGGAAGAGGCGGCCAGCGCGACCGCGGCTGAGTACTCCCGCTACGGGTCGAACGTCCACAAGCAGGTGTACATCTACGGCGGGCTCGACACCAGCCCGACGATCCTGACCAGGAACTTCGGTATGGCCTGGGGGATCGGCGGATGGCTGCTGACGCCATTCCTGGCGAGCGCAGGCGCCGAGACCATTGGTCGGCTGCGCGCTCGGGTGGCCGCCGAGCTTGCAACGACCTTCGCAAGCAGCTATACCCGCGAGGTGTCTCTCGCCGGCATGCTCCAACCCGAGGCGTTCAACGAATACGTGAAACGGGCCACGGGGGAGAAGTTCCTCGTCACGCCGCAGGCTGCCCCCTAGACGTCTGCAGACATCGGTCTCGCCCCGCCGACTGGGGGCTAACCGGGCACGTACCTAGCTCGTACTGACGGCGTATTGAGAACGCCGGCACCCGTTTGGGTAGCCCGCGGCAAGGCTGAAATCGGACTCACGATCCATTGGCCGCGGGTTCGAGCCCCGCCCCCTTACTTCACACTGAGCGGATGACCGCTGCGGGACCTGTGTTGACCCCGACGCTGGTCGCCGTGTGCGTGATCATGGCGCTCGCAGCCGCCGCCGTGAACCGATTCGTCTTGAGTGGATCGCCCTTTGCAGCACCCGTCGCTGCGATACGTGCGTCCGTCCAGTTGGCCGCGGTGGCGACCGTCTTGGCGATCGCGTTGCAACGTTTGTGGTCATCGATCCTGGTGCTGGCGGTGATGTTCACCGTGGCATCGATCACCGCCGCGCGCCGCAGCGAGGCACGCCGGGGTGCGGCGTGGCTGGCCGTTGCCCTTGCCGCCGGAATGCTCGCAGTGATGCCCCTGCTGTTGCTGACCGGCGTCGTGCCCCTGAAGGGCGTCGCGCTGGTCCCTGTGTTCGGCATCGTGCTGGGCGGGACCATGACGGCCGCAGCCGTTGCGGCGCGCCGTGCACTCGATGCATTGGGCCAGCGCGCCGGCGAGGTCGAGGCCGCTCTCAGTCTCGGCCTCCCGGAACGCTTCTCGCGGATGATGGTGATCGAGCGGCCCCTGTCGGATGCTCTCCTGCCCAATCTCGATCAAGCGCGCACCGCCGGACTGGTCACGCTTCCCGGTGCGTTCGTGGGGGTGTTGTTGGCGACGGGGTCGGCCGCGCAAGCCGGCGCGGTGCAGGTGTTGGTGCTCGTCTCGCTTCTGCTGGCCCAGGTGTCCGGCGTCGCGGTGGTGGGCGAGTTCGTCGCCCGCGGCATGATCGTTCGCCCGGATACCCCCGTGACCGAGGCCCGCTACTTCGGCGACCTGCGTCAGTTCGTCTTGCGTCGTCGACGGCGAACCCCCACGCGAAAAAACTGACAGTCGCGCATCATCTTCGAGAGCAGGCCGATCTCGCGATCACAGGATCCCTTGGTCGGGTTCGAACCCCCCACACCCTGCCCCTACACTCGCGCTGTGGACGTCAACGGAACCAGCGCAATTGTCACCGGCGGAGCCTCGGGTATCGGCGCCGCCACCGCCCGGCTACTGGCATCACAGGGTGCCCGGGTCGTCATCGCCGACCTGCAGGCCGAACGCGGTCAGGAACTGGCTCACGAGATCGGCGGCGTCTACGTCAGCGTCGATGTCACCGACACATCGCAGATCGAAGACGCGGTGAACACCGCCATCGATCTCGGACCCCTGCGCGCGCTGGTCAACTCTGCCGGAATCGGTTGGGCGCAAAGGACGATCGGTAAGGACGGCGAGTTCTCCTCGGCGCACAACCTGGACGCCTACAAGAAGGTGCTCGCGATCAACCTTGTCGGAACCTTCGACTGCATCCGGCTGGCGGCAACGGCGATGAGCCGACTCGACCTCACGGAGTCCGGTGAGCGCGGCGCGATCGTCAACATGACCAGCGTCGCAGCCTTCGACGGTCAGATCGGCCAGGCCGCCTACTCCTCGTCGAAGGGCGGCGTGGTGGGACTGACCCTGCCGGTGGCGCGCGATCTCGCCGCTGTCGGGATCCGGGTCAACACCGTCGCTCCCGGCCTGATCGACACGCCGATCTACGGCGAGGGACCGGAATCGGAGGCGTTCAAGGCGAAGCTCGGCGAGTCCGTGCTCTACCCGCGACGGCTCGGCAAGCCCGAAGAGCTCGCATCCATGGTCGTCGAACTGATCACGAACTCTTACATGAACGCCGAGGTGGTCCGCGTCGACGGCGGCATCAGGATGCCACCGAAGTAGACGACGCCGCCGGGTCGGCGGAGCGGCCGAACGTCATCCGGGACAGCATCCCGTCGCGGAGCGTGAGCGTGTGCAACAGCACCGCGCTCACGTGCGCGGCGATGACGGCGACGAGCAGGAACGCCAGCACCGAATGTGTCGGGCGTAGAACGGCATACACGTCGGCGTCGAAGGGGGCGATCCGCGGCAGGTGCAGGCCCCCGGCGATCACCGGCGGCCGTCCGGCGGCCGACACCATCGCCCAGCCGACGAGTGGTTGCGCGAGAAGCAGCGCGTAAATCATTCGCTCCGACAGGGAGACGATCTTTCCCTCGACTCTGCCGACGGTGGACGGCCACGGCGGTGGCGTCGAGCGCCACCGGTTGATCAGCCGCACGATCATGACCACCAGGATCGTTACCCCGATCGTCATGTGGATACCGACGAGAACGCCGTACGAGCCCAGCGCGTTGACCATCGTGAACCCGATGAGCAGCGCCGCGAACACGAGAACCGCCGTGATCCAGTGCAGCACCCGGGACCGGACGGGGAAGCGCCCGCCGCTCACGACGCGACCTCGTCCACCTGCACGGCCGACGGCGACTTCGGTTCCCCGGTGCGAAGCCGATAAGACTCTGCGTACACCGCCGACCGCGCCCCGAGAATCGGGTCGTCGGACGGTTCCATGCCGTGGGGCAGGGCGAGCGGATCAAAGTTGAGGTCCCGTGCATTTCCCGGTGACTCGGTCTCGATGGTGTCGAGCACCAGGGTGCCGGCGGTGACGGCGCGGCGGTCCGCGGGCCACGGCAGCGTCGGGTCGACGGGATCCTGATCGGTGCCGACGACCACGCGCAGATCCCAGGCGACCGGGCCGGCCTTCACCTGCTGGATCAACGCGTCGAAGAGGCCGTTGGGGCCGGTGGCGGCCGGCGGCCGCGCCTGCTGGCGGGGGACGAGCATCCAGCGCACCGGGGTCCTGACTCCGGAGTCGTCGACAAAGTGGAAGGTGTTCAGGCCGCCGAACGGGCTGTCCGCGAAACCCGGTGTTGGCGGGTGTTGTTTGATCACTGCGGTGGCGGCCTTACTCGCCGGATACTTGGCGAGGAACGCGGCCATCGCGGCGGGGTCGGGCTTGCCCGTCGCCGGGTCCGGCGCCGAGGCCAGCAGTTGGTCGTAGAACGCTTCTGGACTGTTCACCGGGAACACCGGCAGGTTGATCATCGCGCTGCGCCACTGATCTCGGCCGGGGAAGCCGATGGCCACACCGAAACCGCGCACCGCGCCCGGTGTGTCGGCGACCGTGGGGTTGCCGCCGCCGAGCGAGAAGCGGCCCACAACGGGCGACACACCTGCCGCAAGCACCGTGGCGACGGTCAGTTCAGCTGCGGCTCCGGTACTTTCGAAGCGCCCCGACACCGCGACACCCTTGGCGTGGTTGCGGCGGAAGCCGGGATGGACACCGGACAGCGCTTGGAACCGGTCGATGATGGCCTGGCGGGTGAAGCGCCCGCCCATCCAGTTGTTGGCATAGGCCACGGCGCCGAGGTCCACGGCGAGGAAAGCGGCGACCGCGCCGGCGCCGGCGAGCAGGGCGCGGCGGCTGACCGGGGTGCCGCGCCAGGTGAAGGGGGGCTGATCCACCTCCTCTTCGTAACACAGCAGATCGACGCCGTCGCAGCGGACAACGCCCGTCAGTGCCGTCGTAGCGTCTCCCAGTCGTTCTCGGCTTCCAACTGGGCGATGAGCCGCGACGTCTGTTCGCGCATCAGCAGTGTCGCGCCGATGCCGATCACGACGGCGAGCACCAAGGCGATCCAGGAGAACCTCGAGAGCCAGCGCTCGGCGGCGATGCCCGCGTAGTAGATGACGGCGGTGGTGCCGCCGGCCCACACCACGGCGCCGGTGGCGTTGGCGGCGAGGAAGCGGGGGTAGCGCATCCGCATGGCACCGGCCAGCGGGCCCGCGAAGATGCGCAGCAGCGCGATGAACCGGCCGAAGAACACCGCCCAGACGCCCCACCGTTCGAACAGTCCTTTGGCCAGCGCGACATGTCCGGGCCCGAAGTGTTTCGGGAAGCGGTTGCCGAGTCGTTCGAACAGCGACATCCCGAACCGGCGCCCGATCGAGTATCCGATCGTGTCGCCGATGATCGCGCCGATGGCGGCGGCCGCCGCCACGCCGACCGGGCTGATGTCGAGGGTGTGGCGCGACGACAGCAGCGCGGCACTGACCAGTGCGATCTCGCCCGGTAGGGGGATGCCGAGGCTCTCGATACCGATGACCCCGCCCACCAGCAGATACACCGCGATCGGCGGGATCGCCTGCAGCAGGGCCTCGACGTTCATCCCGGGCTACAGCTGCCAGTCGTTGGAGCCGTCGTGCCGCGAGTACGTGCCGCCACTGGAGTTCTTCACGACGATCGGGTCGCCGGCGCCGAAGTTGTCGTAGAACCACTGGGCGTTGGCCGGGCTGATGTTGATGCACCCGTGGCTGACGTCCCGCTTGCCCTGGTCGGCCACCGACCACGGGGCGCTGTGGACGAAGTCGCCGCTGTCGTCGAAGCGGACGGCCAACTCGACGGTCGTCTTGTATCCGTAGGTGGAGTCGACCGGCACACCGTAGGTCGAGGAATCCATCACCACCGATGGCATCTTCTCCTGGACGTAGTAGGTGCCGTTCGGAGTCTGGTGGCCGCCGGCGGCCATGCCCATCGACATCGGAATCGTCTTCTCCACGGTTCCGTTGCGGGTGATGGTCAGCTGGTGGGTCGTGTCGTCTGCTGTGGCAATGAGGCTGTCGCCGGTCTGGAAGCTGGACACCGCGCCACCGGCATCGACGGTCACCGTGGTGTGTGCGGGCCAGAAATCCAGCGGGCGCCATCGCAGCTGCGTGGGCGTCATCCAGTAGAACTTGCCGGGAACCGGCGGGATCGAGGAGACGTGGATTGCGGTTTCGGCGGCGACGGAGTTGTCGACGAGCCCGGGGAAGTCGATGATGATCGGCTGGGCGACACCGACGGTAGAACCGTTGACCGGGGCCACTTTCGGCGGTCCGAAGGGCGCCACGCCGACGAACGGCGTCGGGTCCTGTCCCGCGGGAGCACCGGGGGCGGGCTGGGCGACCGCGGTTCCTGCGCCCACTGCCAGGATCGCGAGCACCATCGAAACAACGCCTGCTGCCTTACGCGCGGCGAAGGCCCTTCTCCACGTCCAGTCCGACATCCACGTCCTTCCGTCGTGGCAACAGTGTTCCATAGCGGTGCTTCAGATCTCGGCGTCTCGCGACGTCAGCCTGACCGAAGACACCGACTGCGTGCCGCTGAGCCCCTTGAGCTCGACCTCGACGGGCTCGTCGAATCCGATGTTGGCGCCCCCGACCGCGGTGCGTAGCTCGTCGCTGACGAGGATCTGGCCGCCGGCCGCGAGATCGGCGATCCGCGCCGCCATCGCGACGTTGCGGCCGAACAGGTCGTCACCGCGCCGGACCGATGTGCCGGCGTGGATGCCGATCCGCACCCGGATTCCGTCGTAGCGGGCGGGGTCCGCGAGCAGTGTCCGCTGTATCGCCATGCTGCACCGCACCGCGTCGGCGGGATCGGCGAAGGCGATCATGAAGCCGTCGCCCTGGTTCTTGACGACGTAACCGTGGTGGTCGGCGACCTGTCGCTGGATGAGCGCGTTGTGCCGTTCGAGGAGCTTCACCCATTCGCGGTCCCCGAGTGATTCGTTGCGTTGGGTGGAACCTTCGATATCGGAGAAGACCAGCACCACGCGACCGTCGGAGGTGATGCGGGCCAGGTCCGGCCGTTCGACGCGCGCCCACGCCGCGAGCTCGTCGACCGAGCTCCGGACGGGGCCGACGATGCCATGCCGGATCAGCGCGTCGGCGTTGCGCAGGGTGTGCGTCACGGTCCTGACCGCCAGCGGTGCCACTCCGGGTCGCCTTCTCCGGCCGTCGCCCGGCGGACGGTCACGCTTGTGCCGCAACTCTTTCCGGGCATTGGCGAGCTGGCGCCGCGAAACGGTGAGCAGCACGCCGAGCGTGATCAGCCCCGCCGAGAGGATCAGGGTGATGACCAGCAGCGCGATGTCCACGCGCTCAGTATGGAGGACACCCGGCCGGGTTCTGCCTGCCGTCAGACCGGCAGCGAATGCGGCAGCCCGAAGCGCGCCATCACGTCGTTGTCGAACCGGGTGACGGCGCTGATCCGCTCGCCGGTCAGGTCGAGGACGACCAGACCCGCTGCGTGGCCGATCGATTCGTCGGCGGCACGCAGATAGGCGCCGAAGGCTGGCTGACCGTTGGCGCGGGTCGCGACAAGTGCGTAGCGCCGATGCCGAAACACGCTGCGGTAGAACAGCTCAACCGCCTGACGGCCGTGGTACTCGAGGGGAACGGGCGGCATGGTCAGCCGCACGTCGGCGGTCAGCAGGCCGACCAGCGCATCGACGTCACCGGACTGGTAGGCGTGCACGAACCTCTCGACGAGGGCCCGCTCGGCCGCCGAATGCGGTGCCGGAGGGACGTCACCGGTCGGCCTTCGGGAATCGAGCGTGGCGCGGGCACGTTTCAGTGCGCTGTTGACGGACTCCACGGTGCCGTTCAGCATGGCGGCCACCTCGGCGGCCCGGTATCCGAGGACTTCCCGCAAGATCAGCACCGCCCGCTGGCGGGCGGGCAGCACCTGCAACGCCGTCACGAAGGCGAGCGAAATGGCCTCCCGCTGCTCGTAGCGCGCCTCGGGGCCGGCGGCGACGGGGTCCGGGAGCAGCGCATCGGGGATCGGTTCCAACCACGCGATGTCGCCCAGGTGTGTGGGCTGGGGAAGGTCAGCAGCCGACACGTCGACCTGCACGACCGGTCGCCGTCGCGCGGAGCGGAGCGCACTGAGACATACGTTGGTGGCGATACGGTGCAGCCACGTGCGGATCGACGCCCGCTCCTCGAAACCGTCGAGATGCTGCCACGCTGCCAGCAGCGTGTTCTGCACCATGTCCTCCGCGTCGGGCAGCGAGCCCATCATCCGGTAACAGTGCACCAACAGTTCCCGGTGGTAGGGCTCGATCACCGTCCGGAACGCCTCGCCGTCCCCGACCCGCGCCCGTGCGATCAACTCGGTCGTCATCCGGCATCACCGTCCACCTTTGTCGCCTCGCCGCCTGTCGCGGCGTCTCCCAAGTACTGACGTCTGTGGAGGCGGAAACTGGTCGCTCTCCGACCGCCCGATGTGCCGGTCGCACCGCGTCTACCTGTGTGACGGCGTACAACACCACGGAGGCAGAGATGAACGAGATGTCAGGAACAAGCACTCTGGTCGTCGGCGCGAGCCGCGGCCTGGGTCGAGGGATCGCGATCGCGTTCCGCGCGGCGGGTGCCGACGTGGTCGCCGTCGCCCGCCGCGCGGCGCCGTTGGCCGAGCTCGCGGCCGCTCATCGGGGTATCGGCATCGAGGTCGCGGACGCCGTCGAGGAAGACACGGCGAGCCGGCTGATCGACCGGTATCGGCCGCAGGTGCTGGTCCTGGTCGCCGGCGCCGCCCCGGTGATGGGGGACCTGCACCACCTCACGTGGGAGACGTTCTCGGCCAACTGGCATTCCGACGTCAGGATCGCTTTCGCCTGGCTGCGCGCGGCGCTGGCCGCACCCTTGGCTCCGGGCAGCCGAATCGTCCTGTTCAGCAGCGGGGCAGCGCTGAACGGGTCTCCGCTCAGCGGAGGGTATGCGGGCGCCAAGGCCACCCAATGGTTCATCGCCCAGTACAGCCAACAACTCTCGGACACAGACGGTTTGAAGATCTCCATCACCACGGTCATGCCGCGGATGACGCCCCACGGCGAGGTGGGGAGGGCGGGGATCCGGGCGTACGCGCAAGCCGGCGGCCGGTCAGAGGACGAATTCACCCGCGATCTGGGACCTCTGATCACTCCGCAGATCGCGGGTGCGGCGATGGTCGACCTGGTGCGCTCCGATCCGGCCACCCTCGAACCGGCCTATCTGCTGACCGGTTCGGGCTGCTCGCCGCTGCGATGAGTTGAGCGACGTCGTCCGGTCTGAGCAGTGAGACCCGATAGAGGAGAGCCGATGGCAGCGACCTACACGTTCGACGTTTTCTCCAGCCTCGACGGCTTCGGCAGCGTCAACGGCGGCGACTGGGGTGGCTACTGGGGCAAGCAGGGCCCGGAGTTGCTCGACCGTCGTCTCGAGCTGTACGACGCCGACCAACGGATGGTGTTCGGTGCGAACACCTACCGACTGTTCGCGCAGATGCTGGCCAAGAGCACCGAGGGGTCCGACGTGCGGGACCCCTGGGTGGCCCGGATGAGGGAACTGCCGGCCACGGTGATGTCGAGCACGCTGAACGGGCCCGCGGACTGGCCGGATGCCACCGTCGACAGCGGTGACGCGGTGGAGGTGGTCGCCAGGCTCAAACGGCAGTCCGACGTCCCGCTGCGTTCCCACGGCAGTCTCTCGATGAATCGGGCGTTGATGGCGGCCGGTCTCGTGGATGTCCTGCAGGTGACCCTGTTTCCGGTGATCACCGGGCGCACGGGCGACGCGCCCATCTTCGAGGGTGCGGCCGACTTCGATCTCGAGCTGGTCGCCAGCCGAACGCTCGATGGTCACATCCAAGAGCTTCTTTACCGTCCTTCACTGCACGGATGACTGCACATTCAGTCGACTTCTCGAGGTATTTGCATCCGCAAATACACAAATCACCGCCGGCGTCAGTTCAGTTACTTAGCCTGCCGCCCCTACCGCGCCACGTTTGCCACTAATCACCAGGGTGTCCCATATCTGGGACACCCTGGCGGGCGAAGCCGGCGCGTCGTCGTTCCGGCCGCTTCGTTTGCTGAATCCGAAAGAACCAGTGCCGGAACCGTTTAGCTGCCGGCGTCCAGGGCTATCGAATCCCCGGGAGCAGTGGCGTATTCGCGTCAGGCAGGCAGATCCTGTCCTCCCGGGTTGACGCGCTGGCCGATATGTCGGGGGCCGGATCGCTGCTTTCCTGCACCACAAACAAGGAGCACATCCATGACGTCACGCTTAACCCGACTGCTCGCCCTGGCAGTCAGCGTCGCGATGATCGCATTGGTCGGTCTGGTCACCGGCAGCACCGCATCCGCCCAACCACCCGGCGTGGGCAAGAAGAACGTCGTCCAGGTGCAGGGCACCGGTCCGGACGGAGTGAAGTTCAACGGCCAGTTCGTGGCGACCGCCGCGAAAGAGGTCACCAAGCAGGACGGCCCGGCGGCATCCGACGAGAACGGCGCGACCTCGTCCAACACGGGTGTGGCCCTGACCGGTCAGCTGATCGGGAAGCTGGTCAAGCCGGGCGGGGGTCAGCCTTCGGGCGCTCCCGGCGCCGCGCAGGACGTGAACATCTCGACCTTCGCTATGCCGGTCTCGGCGATCAACTTCCCGCCCGCGGCGCAGGCGCAGCCCTCCTCGTCCACGCCCGGCCAGGGTGGCGTCCAGTTCGCCAGCCAGCAGGCCAGCTGCTCGGTGCTCGACCTGGTGCTGGGGCCGCTGGACCTGAACCTGCTGGGCCTGCGGGTGCAGCTGAACCAGGTGCATCTGGAGATCACGGCGATCCCGGCCGACGGCCTGCTGGGCCAGCTGCTCTGTGCACTGGCCGGTCCTGACGGGATCCTCAGCGGAATCCTGCAGAACATCGTCAACCTGCTCAACCAGATCCTCGGCCAGCTGTAGAGGATCAGCCGACCACGTTGCCGCCCGTGCCCGCAGGGGTGCGGGCGGCGACCCCGGTCACGACCACCTCGACGCTCTTCGCGCCGGCATCGGACGCGATGAGCAGCACCGGCGCCCCGGGTGCCGAGACGACATGCCCTCCCGTGACCGCCACGGAATAGCCTGCAAGGAAAGCGATCTGGGGAACGGCGATGACGGTCTGCGAACCTGCCACGAAATCGCCTGTGCCATCGGCCTTCCGGGTGCTGTAGCGCAGCGTCATCGTGTCGTCGGTGAACGACCACGACTGAGGAACTCCCGAGATCACCTGGGGGTAGGGCTGTGCCAGCAGCGCGAGTTTCGCGGAGTCGACGTTGTCGCCCGCCGGCGGCAGCGCCGGATCGCGGACCAGCCACTCGGTGTCGGGGGAGCCGGTGACGTCGCCGACCCCGCTGTAGGCCCACTCGATCCAGCCCAGCAGCCTGTCCTGCGCACCCGCCATCTCATGGGCCAGGATCGTCAGGTCGTCGGTGGCGCCGAATTCGGTGAGCAGCGCGGGCATGTCGTGTCGCTTGGCGTAGCGCTGGGCCGCGGTCCCCATCCGGTTCGCGATGAACCCGCAGATCGGCGTCAGCCCGCCGCAGTACCCGTGATAGGACAGCACGGTGTTGGGGTCGTCGACGGGTCCCAGGCTGACGTGCAGTGACAAGACCATCGGGATCTCCGAGACGCCCGGGTTCGGTGGTTCGACGTACACGGTCGTGGTCGGGTCGACGGAGCGGATGGCGGCGATCACCTGGTTGTACAGCGGGGTCAGCTGCTGGCGGCCGAAGAAATCGTTGCCGAGCGCGGCGCGCAGCCACTGGCTGCCCGGCCACGGCTCGTTGATGATCTCGTATCCGACGACGTCGGTGTTGCCGCTGAACCGGGCCGCGACCTGCTGCCACGTCAGCGCGAAGTGATCCGACAGGCCCCGCCCGTCGGGCGCGGACGCGTTGTCCCAGAACATGTCCCAGGCATTCCACTGGGCGGGATTGGTGAAGTAGTTGCCCGGGAAGCCGTTGCTCGGATTGGGCAGTCCGCCGTCCTGCGTCGCCCAGTCCGGCGCGCCCTCACCTTGGAACGCCTCGCTGTAGTTGTCCTGATGCATGTCGAGGACGGTGTGGATTCCGTGGGCGGCCAGCGTCTGCACGGTCTGCTCGATCGAGTCGAGGTAGGCGGCGTCGTAGACGCCGGGCTCGGGCTCGATGGCGCTCCAGATGACGCCGAGGCGAACCACGTTGAACCCGTTGGCCGCCAGGAACGCGGCGTCGTCGTCACCGAACCCGCTGGCCGCCGGGGTGTACGGCGCGATCTTGTACACCTCGTTGAGGCCGTGCAGCAGGACGACCTGGCCGTCGCCGTTGGTCACCCAGGTGCCGGTGGTGCCCAGCGGCGGTAACGTCCCGCGCGTCGGAGTCGTGAGGGCCCCGCCCGGTCGCCCGACCGCGCCGTGGCTGCCGACCCGTCCGGCGGTACCGCCCGCGCCGCCGAGGGCGGGCAATCCCGAACCGGCGCCGCCGTCGCCACCCACTCCGCCGATGCCCAGCAGGAAGCCGCGCCCGGCGCCGCCCGACCCGCCGGCACCACCGGCGAGTGCGTCGCTGCCCTGTCCGCCGCGTCCACCGGCCCCGCCGACCCCCATCACGGTGCCGCCCGACCCGCCGGCCCCTCCGTCGGCACCTGCGCCGCCCTCACCGCCCCGCCCGCCGACACCGAACCCTCCGGCGCTGCCGCCTCGTCCGCCCGAGACACCCGCGATGGTGCTGTTCCATCCCGCGCCGCCGTCGCCGAGCAGCCAGCCGCCGTCACCGCCGTCGGGATGGTCGGCGGTGCCGGCCGTTCCGTTGCCGATCACGTACGAGCGGAACACCCTGTTGATGGAGGTGTCGACGACGAGCCCGACGTCGCTGGTGATCCACGCCTGCGCCAGCGTGTGGATCGGGGTGAAGACCACCGCGTCGACCGGGTCGGCATGAGTGCGAACCGGCGAGTCCGGCTCGGCGTCCGTGCCGAGCTCACGACGGGCCGCCGCGGCCGTCAGCCAGGCGGCGGGGCCGGCGCCCTCCGGCCGCTTC
Source organism: Mycolicibacterium chlorophenolicum (assembly GCF_001044235.1). Lineage (GTDB taxonomy): Bacteria > Actinomycetota > Actinomycetes > Mycobacteriales > Mycobacteriaceae > Mycobacterium > Mycobacterium chlorophenolicum. Next base: position 198,319 of record NZ_JYNL01000001.1, read on the forward strand.
GGGGTCCGGCGGGCCGGCGGCTCCGTCTCCGCTCCGGTGGGGTCGTCGTCGACGCTCACGCGCGCCCGTCGTCCGGGCTGGCGCGCCGGTTCGGCGCCCTCGGTGGCCCGGGTCTCGTGTCGGTTCCGGTTCGCGATCCGCGCGAAGGGCCGCGCGGTGTCGCGCTCCGCCGCCCCTGACGCCTGGCTCGAGTCGGCACCGGTGTCCGCGGAGGCCACCGCCAGACCACTGCTCACCGCCAGGCCGATGCCCAGGGCCACGGCGAGCCCCCCGACGCGACCGATGCACGACGCCCCTGTCATGACCTTCTGTATAGGTCACCGGCGACGGCCCCGGCGGCGAATCGCGGAACGACTGTAACGCCGGGCGGCCCTGCCGACACTCCACCACGTGACGTCACGGCATATTTCTCTGCGTCGTCGGCGTTCTACAGTGCGCCGACTGGCAGAACCGGGGCAAGATACTCTCTTGCGCTGGTCGAGACGACGGCGGAATGTCAAGATCTAGTCGCTACCCGGGAAAACCGGGAACGCTCGCGGCTCGACGAACAGATGGGGAACAGTATGAGATCACCGACCAGTCGCCTGTCGCTGGTTGCCGGCGGTATCGCCCTCTCGGCGATGGCGTGGCTGGCTGTGGGGTGTAGCTCGAACGAGAGCAACGCGCCGGAGACCTCCACCACGACGACAACGACGACCACGACGACGACCGCGACCACGCCGGCGGCTCCGCCGCCGCCCCCGCCGGCCGCGCCGACGGAGAACGCGCCCCGGACCGCCGGTGGCAACCCCTTCACCTCGATCCCGCCCAACGCGGGAGACAACGGCAGGAACCCGGGGGCGCCCCGCGCGCCACAGTGACCGTGGTGACCCATCGTCACTGAACGGCACGCCGGTCTCGCGGCACTGGTGGTGAGCGTCCTCGTGCTGCTCACCGCCAGTGTCGGGCCGGCGCCGGGTTCCCTGCGCGGCGGGCCCGGCGAGCTGATCGGCGGGCCCTATGCCGCGCTGCTGGCGCATTCGGTCGATCTCGGGCCGTCGCACGACCGCACCGCACAACTCATCGTCGAGCTGCGCGACGGCGGCCCACCGCGCACCCTGCAGAGCTGGGCCGGCAGCCGGTCGCTGGCGGTGCGGTGGCGTCCGGGACAGCAGTGGGCGGTCGTCGAGGGCGGCGCGCAGACGGTGGCGCGCGCTTTCGGCGTCGACGTCCACGACTTCCGCGAACGCCACGGTCGGGTGTTCTACGCGTCCCGCCACCAACCCGCGGTCCCCGACGCGCTGGCCGGGGAGGTCAGCGGCGTCGGCCGGATCCTGGGATACACGCCTTACCGCACCTCACAGCCGCGGCAGTTGCCGCTCGACGTCCCCGAATTCGGGCTGACGCCCGCCGCGTTGCGCACCACGTACGAGGCCGACGGTCTGTTCGGCGACGGGTACACCGGTAAGGGGCAGACGATCGCGATCTTCGCGTTCGGCGGCTTCGATCAGGCAGACCTCGACGCGTTCGCGACCCGATACGCGTTGCCGCGGTTCACTCCGACGGTGATCGGCGGATCGCCCGGTCCATCGAGTGCGGAGACGACGATGGACCTGTCGATCGTGCACGCGATCGCGCCCGATGCGCAGAAGGTGGTGGTCAACGCGCGCCCGACGGTCGAGGGTGACGGCGCCTACGTCAAGATCGGCCAGATGATGGAGGACGTCGACCGGCAGTTCCCCGGCGCGGTGTGGAGCTTCTCGATCAGCTGGGGTTGCGACAAGCTGCTCACCGCAACCGATCTCGCGCCCGCGCGGTCGGCCCTGACCGCGGCCGCGGCCCGCGGCACGACGGCGTTCATGGCCAACGGCGACCTGGCCGGGCTGGAATGCAAGAGCGGCGACGACTGGTCGTCGGCGCCGGCGGCCGACAATGTCGGGCTGAATTCGGTTGCCTCCCTTCCGGAAATGGTCAACGTGGGCGGGACGACCCTGTCGACCGACGCCCGCGGTGGCTGGCTCGGCGAGCAGACGTGGTACGACATCCCGCTGTCGCTGGGCACCAGCGGGGGAGTGTCGGAGCTCTTCGATCTGCCCGGGTGGCAGGGCGCCGCCTCCGGCACCGTCGCCGCCGACCGCAACACCGGACGGCGGCTGACCCCGGACGTGGCCGCGGTCGCCGACCCGTTCACCGGGGTGAGCTTCATCCTCGACGGCCAGCCGACCATCGGCGGCGGCACGTCGCAGGCCGCCCCGATCTGGGCGGGCTTCGCAGCAGTGATGAACGACTACCTGCTCTCCACCGGGGGCCGACGCCTCGGCGACCTCAATCCGCTGCTCTATCGCATCGCCGCGGGGGCACGCCTGCCGGCGTTTCGCGATGTGACCCTGGGCGGCAATGCCGTCGACAACGCCGCGCCGGGCTACGACCTCGTCACCGGTCTGGGCACCCCCCGGGTCGGCAACCTGGTCCGCGACGTCGCGGATCTGCAACGGGAGACCTCATGAGCGACGACGAACAACCGCCCACCACCGAGTGCCGGATCTGCCGCGTCGACGTTCCCGCGGGCACGTTCTGCGGACTGTGCGGATGCCATCTGACTCCCCGCAAGTTCGAGGGCCCGGACTGGTTGCGGATCCGCAACTTCGGGGCCGCGCCGGGTGAGAGCGTGCTGTCGCCGTCACTGGTCAGCTCGCTGTTCCCGCAACTGACGCATCGCGGCGCGTTCCGCGTGGCGCTGGGCGCCATGGTGGTGTCGCTGGTGGCCTTCGCGCTGCTGCGCATGCCGGCGGCGCTGATCGCCGTCGGTGTCCTCGGCCTGCCCACCCTGTTCCTGATCTATCTGCGCGAGGCCGACGCGTTCCGTGACCTGCCGCCCCGCGTGCTGGCGCTGACCGCGGTGTTGGGCATCGGTCTCGGAATCGGTTTCGCGCTGTTCAGTGGTGCCGCGTTCGACCGGTCCTCCGGGTTCGCGCTCGGCGTCGGGATGACCACCCAGCAGATGCTGATGGAGGGCGTCGCGATCCCGCTGGCCGGCGCGGTGCTGATGCTGGCTCCCGTCGTCGTCATCCGCCTGATCGGACCACCCTCTCGGGAGTCGTTGGAAGGCTTCATGATCGGTGCGCTGGGTGCGCTGATGTTCACCGCGGCGGCGATGATGACCAGGCTGGTGCCCCAGCTCGACACCGGGCTCGTCGCCACCGCGCCGCTGAGCTTCTACGTCGTCGAAGCGGGCATCCGCGGTGTCGCGGTGCCGTTGATCTCCGCCGCGACGGGTGGACTGATCGGCGCCGCACTGTGGTTCGTGCGCCCGGAGAGCAAGAAGCATCAGCGCCCCGTTGTCGCCCGCGCGATCCTGGTGTTCTTCGCCGTGGCGATCCTGCTGCTGAGCATCGCGCTGGGGCTGGTCGACGTCTCCCGCTCGCACCAGTGGCTGATGCTGGCGCTGTACACGGCCGTCGCGGCGGTGGCCGTGCTGCTGCTGCGGGTCAGCCTGCACCTGGCGCTGCTGCACGAGGCGCACGACGAGATCGCCGCCGACGAACCCGTGCTCTGTCAGAACTGCGGCCACGTGGTGCCCGACATGGCGTTCTGCCCGGGCTGCGGAGTCGCGGCGCGGGCGTCGTCGCGGTCCTCCCGCGCCCTGCGCCGTACCGCGCGCCCCCAACCCGTCGACGCTGACGGCGACGGCGACGTGCGTTGACCACCACCACGTTCTTTCCCGGCTACGCGGTCAGCGGGAAGCGCTACGAGGCGACGTCCATCCGCCGCAGCTCGCATCGAAAGGTGTTGCTGCTGTGGCTCATACCAGTCATCATCGTCGGCGCCGTGCTCGCCGCCATCTCGGCGAAGACCACCCCGGCGCCGGTGCGCTACGTGTGCCCGCCGGACTGCGGCCGGCCGCCCACCGGCACGCCCGTCGCGATCAATCCGCGCTTCACCGCCCCCGACGGATCCTTCTCGGTCTCCTATCCCGCCTCCGGCGCGGCGTACCGCATCGCCACGGAGGACGCCGGGGTCACCGCGGAGTTCACCGGTGGGGAGGGCGGGACGATGCGCCTGTTCAGCGAACCCGCTCGCGGCAGGGATGCGCGCCAGATCGCCACCGACCTGGTGGGCGCCCACGTACCGGATCCCCGCACGGCCTACGAGATCCCCAACGCGATGGTGGGCTACCAGCCCGGCTACGGCGAGGCGATCGACTACTACCCGCAGGGCGGCACGAGTAGCTACTCCCGGATGCGCGTCATCGTGATGGTGGCGGTCAAGAACGATCTGGCCCTGGTCGCCTCGGTCGTCGGCCCCTATCACCAGTTCGGGCCGGACTTCGGCCCCGGCAAGCCCTCGGGCGCCAACGTCCAACTCGCCCTCGACATGGGCAAATACGTCAACAGCTTTTCGTGGCGGGGCGACCCACCCCGCTGAGGGTAGATGGTGGCCAAGGCCGTCGATCGCGGTTACGTTCGAGGGGTGACCGCTCCGATCGAGGCCAGTTGTGGGAAATGCGGCCGAACGTCACCGGTGGTGTCGTCACAGCCCACCTGGTCGGCCGGGTCCGACCGGGTCAGCCGCTGGTTCCTCGACGTCGAATGCACCGACTGCGGTCGCCAGTACGGTTGGCTCGCGGACTGACGAAGGGCGCGTTCGTCATCCGGGCACCGGCCGACCGTCCTAGGATGTCAGCGACGACAGGGGGCTGGATGTGAACCGATCGGTGATGACGCGTACGGGTCTGTGCGGAGTGACCGCCGTGGCCGCACTGCTGACGCTGGCGCCGCCCGCCGGCGCCGACACCGCCGCGTTCCTCGACGGGTTGGAACCCGTGTACACGTCGCTGAGCCGCGAGCAGCTGCTGAACGCCGGCTCGATCTCGTGCGCGATCCTCGACTCCGGCCAGCCCGCGCCCGTCGCGGTTCAGACCCTCTACCGGGAGATGGGTATCGCGCTGGCCACCGGCAACGACATCGTCGCCGCCGCGGCTCTCCACCTCGGCTGCTGAGCGCGGCTCACCAGCCCATGGAGCCCGGCACCCCTTTGAAGGGTCCGGCGATCCAGCTGTTGATCCAGCCGCCGTAGAACCCGCCCGGTTGCGGCACGACGTCCTCGCCGTTGACGGTGCAGCGGTCCACTGCGGCGGCCATCACGGCCACCGCCCCGGCGATCGCGGTGAACCCGCGCGTCGGTGAGCGGTAGGTCCACGCCGCCCGCGGCGCGACGACCGTCGGCGTCACCAGGTCGAAATAGCTTGCCTGCCCTTTCCATTCGCACCAGGACGCGCCGTCGGCGGGACGCAGCACGCCGTCTCCGAAGCTCTCGGCCGGCAGGTAGTAGGTGGGGGGATGGCTGGTCTCGAGCACCCGCCAGGCGCGGTCGGTGGACGCGATCACCTGACCGCCCAATTCGACGGTGATCGACCCGGCGAACTCCTCGAGTCGTGGGGGACGGGGATAGTCCCACACCGACTCCTGTCCAGGTCGGGGCTTGTCCGGTACGGGCATGCCGCCGAGTGTAGGCCGAAATTCTTCGTCCCCTGTTTCGATCACCGCCCCCGAGGGGCACGCTGGACCCATGACCATCCGAGACCATCAGCGTCAGCGCACGTTCTTCGGGCACCCGATCGGACTGACCAACCTGTTCGGCGTCGAGTTGTGGGAACGCTTCTCCTTCTACGGGATGCTCACGATCCTGGCGTACTACCTCTACTACTCCGTGACCGACGGCGGCCTCGGGCTGCCGCAGAGCACCGCCACCGGAATCGTCGGCGCCTACGGCGGATTGGTATATCTGTCCACCGTGCTCGGCGGCTGGGTGGCCGACCGGCTGCTGGGCATGGAGCGCACCGTCTTCTACGGCGGTGTGGTGGTGATGATCGGGCACATCGCGCTGGCCGTGCTGCCCGGACTGACCGGTGTCGGCGTCGGACTGGTGTGCGTGGCACTGGGTTCGGGCGCGCTCAAGGCCAACGCGTCGTCGCTGCTGGGCACGCTCTACGACAAGGGTGACGCGCGCGCCGACGGTGGTTTCACGCTGTTCTACCTGGGCATCAACCTGGGCGCGTTCATCGGGCCGCTGATCACCGGGCTGCTGCAGACCCACGTCGGGTTCCACTACGGTTTCGGCGCGGCCGCAATCGGGATGGCCCTGGGTCTGGCGCAGTACGTGGCGTTCCGGCGCAACCTCGGCGAGCACGGCCGCGACGTACCGAACCCGTTGCCGCGCAACGCCATCGGTAAGACCGTCAGCGTCATGGTCGCCGGCCTGGTGGTGATCGGCATCGCGATCGCGCTGAAGCTCGTCACGCTGGCCAACCTGTCGCAGGTGACCACCGGCGTCATCGTCGTCGCATCGGTGGTGTACTTCGCGGTCATGCTGCGCAGCGGCCACGTCACCACCGAAGAGCGGGTCCGGGTCCGCGCGTTCATCCCGCTGTTCATCGCCAACGCGGTGTTCTGGTCGCTGTTCCAGCAGATCTTCACGGTGCTGGCCGTCTACTCCGACGAGAGGATGAACTGGTCGATCTTCGGCTGGACGGCGCCGTCGAGCTGGATCGGCTCCATCGAACCGGTGTGGATCATCCTGCTCTCGCCGCTGTTCGCGCTGCTGTGGACCCGGCTGGGCAACCGCGCGCCCACCACGCCGCGCAAGTTCGCCTACGGCGTCATCGGCATGGGCCTGGCGTTCCTGTGCTTCGTGCCGCTGGCCGGCACGACGGGCAAGGCGACGCCCGCCCTGCTCGTGATGGCGATCATGGCCGTGTTCGCGGTGTCCGAACTGCTGCTCTCCCCGATCGGCCTGTCGGTGACCACCAAGCTGGCTCCGGAGGCGTTCCGCGCACAGATGATGGCCCTGTACTTCTTCTCGGTCGGCCTCGGCACCGCGCTGTCCGGGGTGCTCGCCGGCTACTACGACTCGTCGCGGGAGTTCGCCTATTTCGGCATCCTGGGCGTGGTCGCGGTGGCCGCCGGTGCCGTGGTGTTCGTCATCTCGCCGTGGATCAGCCGCCAGATGGAAGGGGTGCACTGAGCGCGACCGTGGTCACCTCGGTCAGGTTTCCGTCGTCGGTGGGCTGCTCGAAGACCACCTCCGCGTGACGGCCCGTCGCGTTCAGCGAGGCGATGGTGTTGCCGAACAGCGGTCCGCTCAGGTTGCGCCATGACACCGGCAGCTCCGGCGAGCCCGCGCGGCGCGCCCAGCGTCGGGTGAGCCGGGCCGCCGGTGCCGACCAGCCCAGCTTGAACGCGGGCTTGACGAAGGCCGGCACGTAGTTGTGCACCGGCGAGCAGACCAGCTGATGCACCCGCGTCGGCGTCGGCACGCCGAAATCGGCGCGCGCGGCGTAGCTGTGGTGGACGTCGCCGGACAGCACCGAGATCGTGGCCGGCCCCTGCGGCGACGACGCGGCGGCGGCGATGAGCTCTCCGAGCCGCAGGAACGACGCGAAGAACGCCGGCCAGTGCTCGAGATCGGCGGTCTGCCTGATCTTTTCGGCCAGCCGCCCGCGCAGCCCGTCGCGGCCGGCCGCGATCTCGTTGACGGTCTGCAGGTCGGCGAGCGCGGGTGGCAGCAGCCACGGCAGCGACGACCCGATGATCAGGTGGTCGACGCTGTCCAGGTCGTCACCGACCTGCTGCTCGACCCACGCGAACTCGCGGTTGCCCAGCATCTTCCGCTCACCGCCGTCGAGGATGCGGGCGTTGCGGGAGTCCACCATGACCAGTCGGCTGCGGCCCAGGTCCCAGCGGAAACTGAACCGCAGCCCCTTGTCGCCGTCGACCTCGCTGTCAGCGCGGTCGGCCAGCTCGGCGACCAGCGGCCAGCAGTCACCGTCGGTGGCGAGCACCTTCTGGTAGTCCTCGTCGGACTCGAGTTCGCTCGGGCTCAGATTGCCCAGGTGCTGGTACACCCAGTAGGAGCCCAGCCCGGCGCGGATGCGGTCGCGCCACCACGGCTCGGCGTTGATGTCGGCCCGCCACGTCGCCGAGGTGTTCCAGTCGTCGCGGATGTCGTGGTCGTCGAAGATCATCGCGGTCGGCAACGTGGACAGGATCCACCGGATCTCCGGATCGCCCCAGGTGTGCCGGTACAGGCCCTCGTACTCGGAGAACGAGACCACCTCGTCGGGTGGACGGCGGTTGGCCGAGCGCCGTGACGACCGGCGGCCGGCCAGATGCCGGCGCGCCTCGGGGGTCAGTTCGTCGGCGTAGACCTGATCGCCGAGCAGCAACAGCGCATCCGGCCACTCGTCGACCGGCGACGACGTCAGCCGGGTGGCGTAGCAGTCGAGGGCGTCCAGGCCCAGCTTCTCGTCCAGCTTCGCGTCGCCGGTCTTGGGGTAGCGGCACGACCCGAAGATCACCTTGAGCCGGTCGGCCGTGCCTGGACCGCGGGTTCTGATGACGCTCGGCGGGAACGGCGTGTCCGCCTCCGGCCAGCACTTGATGCCGTCGACGTGCACCTCGTAGGCGGTGGAGGAGTCCGGGGTCAGACCGCTGACCGCAACCAGGGCGAAATGACAGCCCTGCACCTCGAACGTGCGGTTGCGGCAACCCAGCACCTCCACTTCCGCGGAGGTGTCGGTCTGCACCCACACCGTTGCGGTCGTGTCACCGACGTGGCGCAGCACCGGACCGAGCAGAAGGGTCACCGTGACAGCCTAGAGGGGGCCCGCTGCGGTCACCGCCCCAGCTTCTTCTTGATCAGGTCGGTGACGATCCGGGTCGGTGGCACGGGACGGAACGCACGCGCCGCGGCGGTGAGCGCGTCGCGTGCCTGCACGCTCAGCTCGAGGTCCGCTGCGGCGACGTTGAACTCGAGTTGGGCGACGCTGGACGCGCCGGGGATGGCGACGACGCCGGGCAGGGCGATCAGCCATGCCAGCGCGACCTGCGCCGGCTCGGCGCCGAGGTCGGCGGCCACATCGCGCAGGATCTGCAGCAGCGGCTCGATGCGGCGCAGGTTCTCGGGCGCGAACAGGGGATTCACCGCCCGCACGCCGCCGGGCCGGTTGTGCTCGCCGTACTTGCCACCCAGCAGACCCTGCGCCAGTGGGCTGTAGGCGATGACGATCCGGTTCTCCCGTTCGGCGAACGGGACCAGATCGTCGAGCGCGTCGGGGTGGGCGAGCGAGAAGTGCACCTGATTGCTCACCACGGGCCGGCCCAGCGCGGCATCGGCTTTCCGCCAGCGCGCGAGCGAGTAGTTCGACACCCCGGCCGCGCCGATCAGTCCGCTGTCGAGCAGGTCGCGCATGCCGGGCATGATGACCGAATCGGGCACCACCGGGTTGGGCTGATGGATCTGGTAGAGCGGGATGCGGTCGAGCTGCAGCCGCTGCGCGCTGGCCCGGGCGCGCTGCTTGACCACCGCGGGGAACGGCGCCACCGGGAACACCTTGCTGGCGACGGCCACCTCGGAGCGTTGATCGCCGAGCGCCTCGGCGAGGATGCGCTCGCTGCGACCGAAGCCGTAGACCTCGGCGGTGTCGAACAGCGTCACCCCGAGGGCGAGGGCGCGGGAGACGATGTCGCGGGCCGCGCCCGCCGCGTACGTGTCGCCGTAGCCCCACTCCCGCGAGCCGAACTGCCAGGTCCCCAGGCCGATCCGGCTGACCCGTCCGACCCCGTCCACGTCGATGTATTTCATGGCTCCACGGTAGGTGACACCGGCGCCGGCGAATCCTCCGCAGACGGCCGCATCCGAGGTCGGTGGTGGTAAATTTCCCCGCTACAGCACACCTTCGCGGAGGGGGGTCACCGTGGCCCGGTGTGACCGACCGCCCAAGCGATGGTCGACCTCGACGCTGTGCACGGGCGCGGCGCTGATCGGGATCGGCCTGGGCCTGGCCGCCGGACCGGGCGTCGCCGCCGCCGCTCCCGCCGACTCCGCCGACACCACGGCCTCCGCGGACGCCGACACCGGCACCGCGCACACCGCCCCCGACACCGAACCGGCCTCCCGTCACGCTGCGGTCGCCGACACCGAACCTGCCGACACCGAGAGCCTCACCGAGACCGAGTCGCGCGAAACGTCGACGGCAGGCGGCCGTCACCGCCGTGCCGCCCGACACGTCGAGGCGCAGGCCGAGAAGGCCGACGCAGCCGCGACGCCGGACCGGCCCGCCATCGAACGACCGGAGGCGCCCGAACCTCCCGAACCGGCGGCCGCCCGCACGACCGAGGCCGTCACCGTCGACACCCCGCCGGAACGGCCGACACTGCGCAGCGTGGTGAGCGCGCGGCCCGTGACGGTGAAGAGCATCGCCACCGACGTGCTGACGTGGTCCGGGCTGCGCCCGCTGCCCGACGGGCTGCCGCTGCCCAGCGCCCCGGTGTCGGCCCTGGTGCAGTCGCTGTGGCTGGGGGTGCGGCAGTCGCAGTACACCCTGCACAACCAGCGGCCGACCGCGGCGCCCACCACTTCCGGACCGGGCCCCGACGGCACCTTGCGCGGAAGCCTCAACGCCACCGACTACGACGACGCCTCCCTGACCTACAGCGTCAGCTCGGCCGGGGCCTACGGCACGGTGAGCATCGACGCCGACGGCGGGTTCGTCTACACCCCGTTCGCCGGAAAGGTCGGTCGCGCAGACAGTTTCACGGTCACCGTCGACGACACCACCGGCAACCCGTTCCACGTCCACGGCCTGCTCGGGCTCCTCGGTGTGAACCGGCCGACCGAGGTCGTCATCGCCGTCCCCGCCGACGCCACCCTGGCCGCCGGCGCCGCGCCGCCCCGCCGCATCGACGGCCCGTTCACCGACCGGGTGGTCACCGATGCCGCGGCCGCGGCCGCGGTGATGAACGACGTCGCCGCGACGCTCGGCGCCGCCGCCGGCTTCGCCGACCCCGCGGCCATCTCCACCGTGACGGCCGGAACCGGAGACACTGCCGAGACCTTTTACCGCTATACCGAGACCGTCGGCGGAATCCCCGTCGTCGGCAGCGACGTGATCCTGGTGACCGACGCGAGCGGCACGGTGACCGGACTGTTCAACAACTACCGGGGCGTGTCAGCGGCTTTCGACGTGACACCTGACGCCCGGATGGACGGCAACGCCGAGATCGCGGCGATCGCCCGCCCGCGCGCGACGTTCACCAAGCAACTGGTCATCTACGCCCCCGACGACCAGACGGCCCCCAGCCTCGCGTGGCGTGTCGTCGGGTCCGCGCCGCACTCCCTGTTCTACCGGCCGGGGACCACCTGGCTCGTCGGCGCCGAGGGCGCGCAGACGGCGACGGTGCTCGTCAGCGTCCCCAACGCCGTGCCGCTGACAGCCGTGACCTCCGCCAAGGACTGGAGCGGCAGGACGCGCCTCATCACCGTCGACGTCCGCACGACGTCCTGGTTCACCACCTATCGTCTGATCGACGCCGGCCGCGACATCACCACGTACAAGACGTCGTACCCGTTCTTCGGTCTGGGCGGCGGCGTGCTGCCGGGGACCGTGGTCAAACGCGGCCTGCTGGGCTGGAACACCGGCGGCGTATCCGCCCACGCCAACACCGCGCTGGTCTACGACTATTACCGGGATGTGTTGGGCCGCACGTCTTTCGACGGCAACGGCGCGCCCGTCGACGTCAGCATCCTGTACAACCCGCAGAAGTCGGCCGGCGGCTACGCCAACGCCTTCTGGGATCCGGGCCGCGAGCAGCTCGCCTTCGGCGACAGCGGCCACCTCGAGGCCGCCGTCGACGTCATCGGCCACGAATTCACCCACGCGGTGATCAGCTTCGTCGTGGGCGGGCCATCGGGCGGTTCGGTACTCGACTACGGGGAGTCGGGCGCTCTCAACGAGGCGATGGCCGACATCATGGGCATGCTGATCGAGAACAAGTCCGGAACGCAGCGCTGGCTGCTCGGGGAGGACTCCCAGCTCGGGGCCGTGCGCAACCTCGCCGATCCCACGTCGATCAGTACGTCGATGGGCCCCTACCGCGACACGTACGCGAGCCGCTACAAAGGGCTGGGCGACGACGCCGGAGAGCACGTCAACAGCACGATCTTCAGCCATGCGGCGTACCTGATGATGACCGACCCTGCGACGGCGGGTATCTCGAACGACATGTGGGCCACGGTCTTCTATCACGCGCTGTACCGGCTCAGCACCGATTCGGTCTTCACCGACGGGCGAGCCGCGGTGCTCAGCGCGGCGCGTGCCCTCGGCCTGACCGCCGCGCAGCAGAGCGCGATCGGCAATGCCTTCGACACCGTCGGAATCCCCGGTGACGCAACGTCATCGGTCGTCGCCGCCTGATTGATCCACCAGCACCGCCCCGTCGGGTCGGTCGCCGATGGTCTGCAGGTCGACCGGGCCGTCGGCCATCGTCAACCGGATGATCTGCGCGAGCTCGGCCGGTGCGTCGCACTGCAGGTAGTGGTCGGCGCCCGGCACCACCCAGTAGCGGTTGCGGCCCGGCTTGGATCGCAGGTAGGTCTGCCAGACGTGGTTGGCGACCCGCAGCGGAGCGACGCTGTCGTGCAGCCCCCAGATGAGGGTGGTGTCGACGCCGATGCCCGAGAGCCGCTGCAGCCACCCGGTCTCGTCGGCGGCGCGTTCGTGCAGATAGCGGACGGTGTCGGGAAGCACCGCGATCCCGTCATTGTGTGCGAAACAGCGTGCCAGTGCGGCGATCTCGGGATCCTGTAGATCACGGCGGGGCAGGAACGTGGCGGCGCCCAGTCCGGCCGCCAACATCTGCGGGGTGGTCGCCGCCGCCGTGGCGCGGCCGGTCGCGTCGTCGAGCAGCGCGACCTGGAACGCGGTCAGATTCGCCAGCGGGAGGTAGATGTTGGCGTTGGTCAGGAACAGCTCTCGCGGGAGCGCGGCGTCGGCGAGGTCGGCGAGCATGGCGAGCGTGATCATGCCGACGCTGCTGCCCCGGTCGTGGGTGATCATCCGGTACTCGCCCAGTTGCCACACCTCGGTGATCGCGTGCAACAGCAACCGCGCGTCGTCGTAGAGCGAGTAGACGTAGGGCGCCCGGGGCTTGTCCGACAGCCCGTACCCCGGGAAATCCAGCGTGTGGATCTCGACGTCGGCGGCCAGTTCGTCCGCCAGTGCGCGGAAGTCGATGCTCGCGGTGGGGAATCCGTGCACGCACACCAGCGGTGGGGCGCCCGGCGTCCCGCAGCGACGGGTGAACACGTCGACCGCGCGCCCGCCGTTGGCGGGCGTGGTCGACGCCCAGGTGAAAGTCGTTCCCGCTCGTTGCCATTCGTCGAAGACGTCCACGCGTGAAAAGCTAGCGTGTCAGAGGCTGATCGGAGGAGGTGTTCGGACGATGCGGCGCGTGCTCGCCCTGGTCGCCCCGCTCGGGCTCGCGTTCATCCCGCTGGGCATGGCGCTGGGTTTCCTGGTGGTGCACGCCGGGTTGGCGTGGTGGTGGGCGCCGGTGTTCGCCGGGGTGATCTACGCCGGATCGCTGGAGTTCCTGATGGTGGCGCTGGTGGCGGGCGCGGCCCCGGTGGCGACCGTCGCGGTCACCTCGATGGTGGTGAATTCACGGCACATCTTCTATGCGCTGTCCTTCCCGCTGCACCGCGTGACCGGTCTGCCGGCGAAGCTCTACAGCACGTACACGCTGTCCGACGAGGCGTACGCCGTCGCCGTCAGCCCGGAGGCGCAGGGCTGGACCACCCGCCCGATCCTGTTCATGCAGTTGACGTTTCACCTGCTGTGGGTGACCGGTGCGGGACTGGGCGGGCTGGTGGGGGAGGCGCTGCCGATCGACCGGCTCGTCGGCCTGGACTTCGCGCTGACCGCCCTGTTCATCGTGTTGGGCATCGAGGCGTACCGGCAGCGGCCGGACCGGCTCACCGCGGCGATCGCCGTGGCCTGCGCCGTCGGCGCGTGGCTGGTGGTTCCCGGCCAGATGCTGGTGTGTGCGTTCGCGGCGTTCACCGCCATGCTCTTGCTGCGGCGACGGACCCGCCATGCCTGACACCGGTTACATCGCCCTGCTGGTGGTGGTCAGCGCGGCGGTCACCTGGGCGCTGCGCGCGTTGCCGTTCGCGGTGCTGGCCCCCATGCGGGACAGCGCCGTCGTGCGCTACCTCAGCGTGCACATGCCCGTCGGCGTGATGGCGATGCTGGCGATCTACTCGGTGACGACGGTTGTGGGGGACACCGCGCTGCAACTGCTGTGGCTGGCGGTGGCGGTCGCGGTGACGGCGGGTCTGCAGCTCTGGCGCGGACGGGCGCTGCTGAGCATCCTCGCCGGTACGGCCTGCTACGTGACGTTGATGACGGCGTGGGGCGGCTGAGTCAGTCCGCGCCCTGCAGGTAGGCCACCAGCGCGTTGGTCAGCCCGCGGCGTGCGACGTCCAGATCGGCGTACGAGCCGAGTTGGCGTTCGGAGACCAGCCCGCGCATCGCCCCGGGGATCAGCGTGGCGACCTCGCGGACGCGCTCGGGGTCGACGTCCAGGCCCGCGAACGCGTCGTGACAGATCGCCAGCCACGACTGCCCCCAGGAGTACAGCTCGGCCGCGGTCTGCGGGTACAGCCGCTCCAACTCCGCGTGATCGCGGGGGAGCGCGGCGCGCAGGTTCTCGATCGCGCGCGAATCCGGTTCTGCCAGGCCGTCGTACAGCGTGTCGATGATGGCGGCGACGCGGTCGCGCAACGACGCGTCGGAGTCGGCGGGGGTGAACACATGCGCCCGGCGCTCGGCGGTGCGGTGCAGCACCGCGGCCCAGAATCCGTCGGCGTCGCCGAACTGGTACTGCACGGCGCCCCACGTCGCACCGATGTCCTTGGCGATGCGATTGGCCGACACGGACCCCGGATCGCCCGAGGCCAACGACCGCAGGGCCGCTTCCAGCATGTTCTCGCGCGTGGCCTGACCGCGCCGGTTGGGGCGCCGTGCGGGGGCTGCTACGTCGGCCATGGTCAGAGGGTACCGAAAGTTTCATTGAGTGTTCTATGATCCGACGCATGGCCCCACCGCCCCTGTCGATGAGACCGACCGGCTGGTTCCAGGTCGCGTGGTCCGACGAGATCGGCGTCGGCGCCGTGCACACGATGAAGTACTTCGGCCGCGAGATGGTGGCCTGGCGTGCCGAGTCGGGGCGGCTCACCGTGATGGACGCCTACTGCGAACACCTGGGCGCCCACCTCGGTTTCGGGGGCACGGTGCACGGCGAGGTCCTGCAGTGCCCGTTCCACGGGTGGCAGTGGAATCAGCAGGGCCGCAACGTGTGTATCCCCTACGAGGACAGGCCCAACCGGGGGCGGCGGATCACCACCTATCCGGTGGTCGAGCGCAACGAGTCGGTGTACGTCTGGCACGACGTCGAGGGCCGCGAACCGTTCTTCGAGGCCCCGGACGTGTTCGCCGGCTTCGGCGACGGCAGCAGCGCCGGCGACTACTACCCGCAGCAGCGGCTGTTCGAGCCGGGCCTGGAGATGCACCCGCAGTACGTGCTCGAAAACGGCGTCGACGTCGAGCATTTCCGGTACGTCCACCACACCCCGATCAGCCCGGTCTTCACCCGGCACGACTTCGACGCCCCCGTGGCGTTCGTCGATTTCACGATCACGTTCACCGGCGATGACGGCCAGCGCATCGAGGATGTCGGCAGCGGTGTCGAGGCCATCAACGGTGGACTGGGCATCGCGGTCACCAAGAGCTGGGGGATGATCGACAACCGCACGATCTCGGCGATCACCCCCGTCGACGAGGCCACCTCCGATGTGCGGTTCATGGTCTACATCGGCCGCACTCCCGGCAAAGACACCGAGAAGGCCCGGGTCCGGGCCGACGAGTTCGGCATCGAGGTCATCCGGCAGTTCCGCCAGGACATCCACATCTGGTCGCACCAGCGCTACTCCGATCCGCCGGCGCTGGCCGGTTCGGAGCTGGCCGGCTTCACCGCAATCCGCCAGTGGGCGAAGCAGTTCTATCCGGAGCAGAAAGGCAATCGATGACGATCAGGGTGTTCCAGGTGGCGACGGGCAACGTCGGCTCGGAGATGATCAAGCGCATCGCGACCCAGCCCGATCTCGAACTGGTCGGGGTGCACTGCTACTCACCGGAGAAGATCGGCCGTGACACCGGCGAACTGGTGGGGCTGGCGCCCAACGGGGTGATCGCCACCGGCGCGGTGGGGGAGATCATCGCGGCCCGGCCCGATGTGCTGACGTTCCACGGTGTGTTCCCCGATGAGGACCTCTACGTGCAGGTGTTGGAGGCCGGCATCGACGTCGTCACGACTGCGGACTGGATCACCGGCTGGCACCGCGACCGCAACCATCCGCACCACTCCGGTAAGCCGGTCACCCAGTTGCTCCAAGACGCTTGCGAGAAGGGTGGTTCCACGTTCTACGGCACCGGGATGAATCCGGGCGTCAACCAGATCCTCGGCGTGGTCTGCTCGGCCGACGTCGCCGACATCGAGAACGTCACCACCATCGAGTCGGTGGACGTGTCGTGCCACCACTCCCGCGACACCTGGATCGAGGTCGGCTACGGCCAGCCCGTCGACGATCCGTCGATCCCGGGCAAGCTGGAGAAGTACACCCGGGTTTTCGCCGACAGCGTGCTGATGATGGCCGACTGCTTCGGTCTGACCCTCGACGACGTGACTTTCAGCTACGAACTCGGCGCGTGCACCAAGGACGTCGACCTGGGCTGGTTTCAGCTGCCGAAGGGCTCCCTGGGCGGCAACTACATCAAGTACCAGGGGATCGTCGACGGGGTGCCGCGCGTCGAGACGCACCTCGAGTGGCAGATGACGCCGCACACCGACCCGTCGTGGGACATCAAGGGCTGCTACATCACTCAGATCAAGGGCGACCCGAACATCTACAACAAGCACATGATCTTCCCGAAGCCCGGCGTCGACCTGTCCGACCCGGCGAGCTTCGCCTCGATCGGGATGACGGTGACGGGGATGCCGGCGCTGAACGCGATCAAGTCCGTCGTGGCGGCACCGCCGGGAATCCTCACCAGCGCCGACCTGCCGCTGCGGGGATTCGCCGGGCGCTTCCGGCTCTGACGGTCACTGCGGGGGGATACTTGACCGATGTCGACGTTCCGCCAGAGGGTGATCCGAGCACTGTACGAGGGTTCGTTGGCCGAGGTGGGGGACCCGAACCCGTACGCGGGCGAATCGCTCGCACTGGCCAAGCTCTGGCATCGCGGGTACATGCGGATGCTGTCGGTCCGGATCGAGTTCGGGCCGGCGATGCGGCGCTATCGTGCGGGACGTGCTGCGGCGGAGGACGATTCGGACCGCTAGCCCTCAAGGCCGGCGCAAGAGCGAAGTTATCCACAGGCTGAAGATTGTGCCGGCCGGTGTCGGCCGTCGCAATTAGAATCGAATGTATGTTCGATTCCCGTGATCCTGCGGCGCTGATTGACGCGATGGCTGCGGCGTCGCGGGCGGAGTCGGCGGCGATCGCTGCGCGTCTGGAGGCGGTGGCGGGTNGTGCCGGCCGGTGTCGGCCGTCGCAATTAGAATCGAATGTATGTTCGATTCCCGTGATCCTGCGGCGCTGATTGACGCGATGGCTGCGGCGTCGCGGGCGGAGTCGGCGGCGATCGCTGCGCGTCTGGAGGCGGTGGCGGGTCTGTATCGGGTGCGCTCCCGGGATTATGAGGAGGCGCAGTTCTGGCGCACGGATGTGTTCGAGGCGGTCGCGGCGGAGGTGTCGGCGGCGCAGAACATCAGCCGGGGGCGGGCGGGATGCCAGGTGCGGGTCGCGGTGTCGTTGTATCAGCGTCTGCCGCAGGTGGCGGCGGTGTTCGCGCGCGGCGATATCGATTATCGGGTGCTGCAGATGGTGATCAACCGCACCACGAATGTCGAGGACGACATCATCGCCGGGTTGGATGCGTCGCTGGCCGGGCAGGCGCGCAAATGGATGCGTCTGTCGAAGAAGAAGCTGCGTGACCGTATCGATGTGTGGGTGGCTGATTACGATCCCGCCGCGGTTCGGGTCCCGCCGACGGTGGCGCAGAACTGCTA
>NZ_JYNL01000002.1 GCF_001044235.1 Mycolicibacterium chlorophenolicum
CTGCAGATACCTATAGCCCTCGCCACTCGGCAGTGACCACCGAGACCAAGGGCGTGATTAGCCGGTGCCAGGTGGGTCCCAGTCAGGCCGTCATCGTGGTCCCAGATCGGGTTGACACAGCCACGTGGCCGGTTACCGAGCTGTTAACGACACGACCAGTAGCGTGCTGAGATCTGGGCAACTCGCTGAGTAGGCGATGTTTCGCCGCTTCCACGGGATGCCGTAATCGGCACATTGCGACGCCCGCGGCAGCTACGAACCTGTCATCTGTCCACTTGTTCATCTAGACAGGTGGATAGGTCAGCAATCCGTTGACAGCCGGCAAGCCGCCATGGCTGTGGTGGCATGCCGTGCGGAACATCGAGGAGACAATGCCGTGACCACATCGGAGTCCACCAACAAGGACACCATTCGAAGCTTCGCCCAATTCCGCCGGAGTGTCTCGCAGGCGGACAAGCGATCACTGGCCGGCATGTTCGGGTTCATCATCCTTCTGCACTTGGTCGGATTTGGCATGCTTTTCGCCTTCGTTGCCCCCCACAACTACCACCTAGGCGGTGATCACCCCGTCTTCACCATCGGCGTGGGAATCTTGGCCTACACCTTCGGGCTTCGCCATGCCTTCGATGCCGATCACATCGCCGCGGTCGACAACACCACCCGCAAGCTGATCGCCGACAACCTGGAAAACCACATCGACCGCAAGCCCCTATCCGTCGGATTCTGGTTCTCGCTGGGGCACTCCACCATCGTGTTTGGGCTGGCGTTTCTGCTGGCCGTGGGTGTGCGCGCCCTCGTCGGCCCCGTCGAAGACGACCAGTCCCCGCTGCACACCATCACCGGCATGATCGGCCCCTCGGTCTCCGGGGTGTTTCTGTGGATCATCGGCATCCTGAATCTCGTCGCCCTCCTCGGCATCATCAAGGTGTTCCGCGAGCTGCGACAAGGCCGCTATGACGAAGATGCTCTCGAAAAACACTTGAACTCACGCGGATTCATGAACCGCTTCCTCGGCGGGCTGACCAAGTCGGTCACCAAACCGTGGCACATCTACCCGATCGGCGTGCTCTTCGGACTCGGGTTCGACACCGCCACCGAGGTCGGGCTCCTCGTTCTGGCCGGCGGCGCGGCGGCCTTCAATCTGCCGTTCTACGCCATCCTGGTCCTGCCGGTCTTGTTCGCCGCCGGAATGTGCCTGATGGACACCAGCGACGGCGTGTTCATGAACTATGCCTACGGCTGGGCCTTCGCCAAGCCCGTTCGCAAAATCTTCTACAACATGACGATCACGACGTTGTCGGTCGCCGTCGCGCTCATCATCGGCACCATTGAACTGGTCGGCGTCCTCGCCGACCGACTGCACATCGAATCCGGGCCGTTGGCGGCGATCGCGAACATCAACCTCGACTATGTCGGCTACATCATCGTCGCCCTGTTCGTCATCTCCTGGTTCATCGCCCTCACCGTTTGGCGATTCGGCCGCATCGAACAACGCTGGTCCACAAACCTCGCCAATTGACCCCCGAAACGGCGGCTACTCTCCACCTGCAACCCGGATCGAACACTTCTCACCCACCACCGTGAGGCGCCCCCTTCTTCCTTCAAAGCCGGTGCCAGACAACACTTTTCGTGGCCAGTGTCGTCCCTTCTGCCGTCAGGCCGCGGCGTTATTGCTCCTTCTTGTCTTCATACGGGTGCGATCGCGGCGCGACGTTCGTTCCGGATCGCTCCACAGAACCGTGGCTGGCCCAGAGCGTGGCCACCGGCGCGGTGCCGGCTCTCGATCCGGTTAGGGGCCGGGCCAGGATGGCGGTGAGAGCAGCGCGTAGTTGCTCGCCGGCGTATGCAGGCAGTGCGTCGGTTCGCCAGGCCACGAAATCATCGGGACGGACCAACAGCGCACCGTCGGACTCGATTTGGGTGCTGGTAGCCCACTGGTCCTCGGAATCGATTACATCGCCTCGGGAGCCGACGCGGTAGACGTTGATCGGTATGCCCAGTGCGCGGGCCGTTGATCGCGCGGCCGAGATCCACGCGGACCCGTGATCCGTTGCGAATAACGTGAATTGGGATCCGATCAGGTCCAGCGTCGAGACGCGCCGGCCCTGATGGTGCACCCAGGCATGCGGTACCCGAGTTCCAGGTTGGCCGCGGAGCTCGTCGACGACGAGTGCGGCTTCCGAGCCGGCCGGGGAGCGGTTGGTGGTCACCACCGCGGCCGACTGGTAGCGGTACCCGGCGATCACCGCAAACATGGGTGCCTCTTGCTCGTCCCGTAGCGCCGGCGTTTTCTCGTCTAGATGCAGCATCGCCAGCGGCGGCCCGGTCAATGATTGGCGCGCGCTGAACACTCCCACTGGGTGACGCTCGTCGTGATAGGTGCCGAGCAGTTCAGGACCGGCCACCTTGTGGAGCACAGCAGCGATTTTCCAAGCGAGGTTGTGCGCGCTCTGAATGGCCGCGTTGGCCCCGCCGGCCTTAAACGGTGGCATCGTGTGCGCGGCGTCGCCGACGAGAAACACTCGCTGAGTTTGGAATTGGTCGGCCACCTGCTCGTAGGGCTGCCACGGCGCGACGTCGACGATGTCCACTTCGATGTGCTCACCGACTGCGGCCACGATCAACCCGCGGCAGCGGTCATGCGTGAACTGCGCAACTGTCTCGCCTCGACTGGGAAAATAGGTGGTGACGAAGAGGGAAAGATCGCCCTGCACGCCG
Source organism: Mycolicibacterium chlorophenolicum (assembly GCF_001044235.1). Taxonomy (GTDB): domain Bacteria; phylum Actinomycetota; class Actinomycetes; order Mycobacteriales; family Mycobacteriaceae; genus Mycobacterium; species Mycobacterium chlorophenolicum. The sequence goes on from NZ_JYNL01000002.1 coordinate 2,719, forward strand.
ATGAAGATGCCGTCGACGAGATCGTTCTTGACCTGGATGGCGTCGCCTTCGGCGAGGTGGGGCACGAAGTGGCGCCAGGGCGCGCGGAAGTAGATGAATACCACGTAGATCGGTAGGGCCCCGTACCCGGATGCTGATACCCCCAGTGTCTGGCGGGTCTGGCCATGCACACCGTCGGCGGCCAGCAGATACCGGGCACGCACGACCTGGGACCGATCGGAATCCAGGGTTCGCACTTCGGCGGTGACAGCGGACTCGTCTTGGGTGAAGGTGACCAGCTCTGTGCCGTATCGCACGTCGCTGCCGTGGTCGCGGGTGAAGCCCACCAGGATCGGCTCAAGTTTGGATTGCGGGCAGTACTGCACTGGCGGCTCGGGGCTGAGTGTGTCGAATCCGGAGAAAACGGCATCGATATCCACGCCGAGTCGTTCCTCGCTGCTGTTGAGTGCGGGTTTGACGACGCTGTCCGAAACCCGGTCAGCCACAGCGTGGATTTGATTGCCTAAGCCCAATCCACGCAGAATCTCCAAAGTTCGGAAACTCAGGTTGCGTGCCTTCGGGTAGATGAATAACTCGCGGCGTTTTTCCACCAGCAGGGAGCTGATCCCATGCCGGGCCAGAAGCGCCGAGGCCGTCAGCCCGGCGGCTCCCGCACCGACAATCAACACGGGAACGTCGATGACGTTTGCGGTGGCCTGTCGCTCAACCATCACACCGGTCCTTTCGTTCATGCCTCGGACCCGGGCGGCGAGCGGACGATTTCTGCTGCCACCAGGAACCACACTCTAGTAGACGGAACTGGATAGTTCCGCTTAACGGAGTGGAGCAGACGTTGACCAAAGGCGGAAGAGCACAGTGGAGGGCCTCAACCAGCCGAGGTAGTGTCGATCGCCCCGGCCGTCGCTGTGGGCAGAAGGAATTCTTCAAGGATTCGGCGGGCGAATAGGCGGTCAACTGGTCGTCCTGTGATCACCCGCAGAAGATTCAGGCCCACCGCGGCGTCAGCTATCAGCGACAGGTTGCGGCCAGCAGGAACTTCGCCCCGGGCGACAGCGCGATCGAGCACCACGCCGATGATGCGCCGCGGCACAGACAACACGAGGTCGTCGAGGGCCGCGGCAAGAACCACGTCGTGCACGGCCGCTGTCGCTACCCCGACGACCACTGTGATAGTGCTCAAATCCGATGCGCTGTAGTCCGGTACGTCCGTCACCAGTGCGGCGATATCCCCGCGCAGGCTGCCGGTGTCGGGCGGCTCGACGGGACCGTGGCGGGTTCTCCAGTGCGCAATAGCCTCGGCTACGACCGCAGGCTTGGACGACCACCGACGATAGATCGCGGCCTTGCCTACTTTTGCGCGCGAGGCGATGTCATCCATTGTCATCCGCTCGTAACCCTGCGCACCCAGCTCAGCCAGCACCGCATCCAAGATCGCGCCATCAAGGCTGGGATCAAAACGCCGACGCCTGCTGGCGGACCGTTGAGCCGTGGCCGGCATTCGGGGGCGGTCAATTTCGGATGGTATCTCGTGCTCCTTTTGGCGATACGGGTCGGTTTCGTTGAATCTAGCCCGAGACCGCCCGGCGTACTAGTGTGCGACACGCGTCCGCACCAGACCCTGCGCCCTTGCCTCGCCGCAGCAATCCGATGAATTCCTGACGAGCCGCTCGGAAGCGTCCAGCTGCGTGGCGGCTATCGCACGCAGCCGTCGCAGTGGATCGTGTGCCCGGGGTTGGCGTGCCACGACCTTTCGACACACCGGAGATTAGGTGGACGGTACCGCGCGCGGGGTGCGTCGAGGCCAGCCAGGAGAAAGACCCCTCGGCGAGGGGGGTAGCTACACTATTCCAGTGCCTTGGCTGCGGTGTTTCGGCTCGCAATGAGGCCGGGCCGCGGGTGTTGACGCGTATGCCAGCGTGATCGTAGCTAAATTGTATCGTCGAGATCTGTTGTGCACCAACTGTATTGAGAGTCCAGCGCGAACATCGATCATTTCCGCGCCAACGTGTAATCATCACGCACGAGTGGAGGGAGGTAGATCAAGCTGCAGGAGTGCCACCGCAGACCGACTGGCTGCTATCTCGGAACATCTTTACGCAGTCTCAGGATGCTCGCAGAAGCCATGGCGCCCAGCGGATTCACCATTTACGCGATCGGAGATCAGACCGGCGCATATTGATCCGTATTGGTCTCGATGGCGGCAGCCGATGGTGGGTGGCCTGACCGTCCGAGGAATGCCCATGTGGCGTTCACCAAGGCTTGGGTGGACAGCCCGTATTTCTCAAACAGGAAGGGCGCCGATAGCGATCCCTCGGCGAAGGTGTCTGCCAAGCCAATCCGCTTGAGCGGGCGGCCTAGTCCCGCTTCGGCCAGCACCTCGGCCACTGCGGATCCTAGTCCCCCGATCACGGTGTGATTCTCCGCGGTGATCACGACGCGTGCATGTTGCGCTGCATCCAGGACCGTGGCGGCATCGAGGGGCTTGATGACCGGTACGTTAACGACGGACACGCCTATCCCGGCGGCCGCCAGCGTTGTTGCCGCTGCGAGGGCGGCGGCCAGCATCATGCCGCTTGCGAATAGTGCCACGTCGTCACCGTCGGTCACGATGTTGGCGTGGGTCAGAGACAGTTGGTGATCGTCGTTGAAGATGACCGGGATGTCGCCTCGTTTGAGTCGGACGTACACCGGTCCGGGCACGTCGACGATGGCTGCCGGGATCTGGCCGACCTCTACTGCGTCGGCGACGTCGATGACGGTCAGGTTTGGTAGCGCCCGCATCAATGCCACATCGTCAGTGGCTTGATGGCTCGGGCCGCCGGGTGTCGAAACCCCGGGCATGAATCCGATGATCCGCACCGGCAGGTTCGGGTAGGCGATGGCATTTGCGATCTGGTCGTATGGACGGCGGGTGGCGAAGACGCCGAAGGTGTGGACGAATGGGATGTGCCCGCACCGCGCTAAGGCGGCTGCCATGCCCATCATGTTGGCCTCAGCCATGCCGGCGTGGATGAAGCGGTCGGGATACGTGTCTTGGAATAGGTCGATCTCGCATTGCTTCGTGAGATCGCCACTGAGACAGAGGATCTCCTCGCGCTGGCTGGCCAGCGCCACTAGGGCTGTCCCGTACGGTTTGGTTTGTACCGGATATGGCGGTTTACGCACGCTGTTCCTTCAGGCGGGATTCGAGTTCGACGACTGCTGTGTCGGCTAATGCGGGCGGCAGTTTGATGAAGTGACCGTCGGCGCTTTCGGGTAGGCATGTGAGCCCGTGCAGGGTTGACGTCCGACAAATCAGGATCGAGGGGCGCGCGGTGTCGGTTTTGGCCTCCGCTAACGCGGTCATAATCGCGTGGACGTCATGACCGTCAAGGTCAATGGCGTGCCATCCGAATGCCTGCCACTTGGCTGCGATCGGCTCGAGGGTGGTGATCGAGTCGACGGGACCGTCGACTTGGGAGTTGTTCGCATCCAGGGTGACGATCAACGATCCGAGTCGGTGGTGTGCGGCGAAGAGGGCGGCTTCCCATATCTGTCCTTCTTCGAGTTCGCCGTCGCTGATCATCGCGTAGGTGAACGCGTCGTGGTTGCGCAGCTGATCAGACAGCGCGAAACCGACTGCTGCAGACAGGCCTTGGCCCAGCGACCCGCAGGTGTAGTCGACCACCGGCGAGCGTTCGGTACCGATCGCCTCGATCGGTGACTCATTCTTGCCGTACTGGGTAATCGCGTCGGTGCCCAACAATCCGAGCGCGACGGCAGCAGCGAAGGGGCCGATGATGTAGTGCCCTGGCGAGCAGACCAGCCGATCGGTTCCCAGACGTAGAGTGGCGAACAGGCCGGCGACCTGTTCGGCGCTCGATAAGGCCTGTCCGAGATAGCCAAATCCTTGCGGTGCGATCATCTGCACTGCGCGCAACCGGATCTCGGTGGCTAAGGCCTCAGGCGAGGCGACAACAGGTGCGGGTACTGCCTGCGATGTTCCTACGGGCATTGTCAGTGTGTCCTTGGGTGTTGAGAGCTTTCTGCGGACTTGTCGCCGTTGATAGCGGGACGCACCGAAAAGGATTGTTAGCTCTTTCCGGTTATGGCGGCACACCCGGCGCGCCCGCCTCGACGCTCCAGCGGGCAATCGCTCCAGCGGGCAATACTGATCGCCGCTGCCATTGCTTCCAATACGGTGTGCCCTTCACCGAGAGTCCTGGTGCCGCCTGGAAATCAGCGGCTCGACAGCGTGCTCCTGCACCCCGACGGTAGTCATCTACTCGCTACGTTCGCAGAGCCATCTGCACAACACCATGTTCTGATCGATCAAGAATCTGTTCTGGGTCTGTGCTTCATCGCAGCCGACTGCATCAACGGCACTTGGACTGTGCAGAGGCGACAACGAACTATTCACTCTGCACGTTCCCGGGTCGACCCCACGGCGCTCGTCGTAGCGCAACGCCCCCACACCCGGAACTTGTTGGCAAGGATGGTAGTCGCATGGCGTCACCGGCTGCGAGTTGGTGCCATGACGTTATAACATCACATACGTGGCGTACAAGGAGCGATGAGGCATGACGCGCCAGTCAGTCGAAGCTCGACCATGCACCGATCCTGATTGCGGCGCAAAGCATACGTTAGGCGAGCGGGTGGCACTAGCCATATCCCTCTGCGATGCCCGCGGTGTGCGCCTCACGCCGGTTCGGCGCACCGTTCTGGAGCTGCTTTGGGAAGCCGCTCGGCCAATGGGCGCCTACGAGTTGATCGAAGCGCTGAGGAGCAGGGATTCTCGCCCGGTTGGACCGCCTACCGTATATCGGGCCCTCGAGTTCCTGATGGCGCAGGGGTTGGCTACGCGAATCGAAAGTCGAAATGCCTACGTTCCCCGGGTTCATCCGGACCGCCCAAGCAGGCTGGTCTTCTTCATCTGCTGCGACTGTGGTGGGTCGACCGAGTTTTCGGATCCCAGGATTGAGGCGCTACTCGCGCAAGACGCGGCAGCACTGCGTTATCGCGTCATGCGTCGTGTCGTCGAGGTAGAAGGAACCTGCGCGAATTGTGTAGGAACTCAAACATGAACGCGCGCTCCTAGACGAGGCGAGAGTGGAGCGGGTGACCTAGCGCGCCACGACTTTCCGTTGCGTGGACGCTCCGCCCACAGGGACAGCGAGTTGTCGAGAACCGACCTGACAGCCCGTCGCCGAGGTACACATTGCCGTACACGTAATGTAATGATATAACGTTTCAGACGGTATGGTCGCTTCATCCTCTGTTGTGCTAAGTCATAAGTCCCGCAAGACAATCAGTGTCAAGGGGCTGTACATCCCGCATGGAGTCCTAACTATGAGACGCGAGAACGTTACGTTCAGCAGCGATGGCTTGAAACTCAAGGGGCATTTCTATCTGCCAGAGGAGGGCACGGCCCCATATCCGGTGGTCGTGATGGCTGGCGGTTGGTGTTACGTCAAAGAGTTGATACAACCGGATTATGCGAAGTTCTTCGCGGACTCAGGCGTTGCCGTGCTCACCTTTGACTACCGAAATCTCGGAGAGAGCGAGGGCGAGCCGCGCCAGCACATCAATCCATGGGAGCAGATCTACGACATCATTAACGCCATAACGTATGTGAGCTTGCGCGAAGACGTTGATCCGCACCGCGTCGGTGTGTGGGGAATCAGTTATGCCGGTGGACACGTGTTCCCGGTTGCGGCTCTCGACCCGCGCGTCAAGACGATCTTCAGCATAGTGCCCGTACTCGACGGCTGGTACAACTCGCTACGTGCCAATTCGAATGTGGGCCTGCGTGCGCTTTGGGAGCTCATTGAGAAGGACCGCTTCGAGCGTTTCAAGACCGGAAAGCACGGCACGATCGCGCATTCAGCGCATCCGCACGATAAGCCGTCCACGTTTCCGGCGCCAGAAACGTGGCCCGTCTTCAAACGGTTTAAGGAAACCGTCGCGCCGAATCATGAACACTGGACGACGATTCAGAGTTGCGAGTACGTGCTGAGTTATGACGTCACACCGTATATGAAGCGCATCATCCATCAACCGACCTTGATGGTGACTTCTTGGTACGACGACATCACGATGACGGAGTTCGAAGTGCCGGCGTTCCATACGATTCCGAGCCCGCGCAAGGAACTCGTCCAGATCGGTGACGGAGCGTCTCATATGTCTTTGTACGACAATCCTGATCACCTGCGGCTGGTCGGAGCGGCGTGTGCCGAGTTCGCTGCGAAATATCTTTAGCTACGCCATCCCCGATTCCACTAAATTGGTCAGCGGCTCGAACCTGGGTGCCCCGCAGTGCCACTTCAAGATCAACGACCCGCACAGCAGGCTGCATCAACCAGATGTTGGTCAGCTTTCGCTACGTCCGCAGAGCCGCGGGCACATTGTTATGTTCTGAGCGATCAACTCGTCTGATCACTTTTCATCGTTCTCCATAGCCGCTGAGGGGCTGCTTCTGGTGCTGATATCGACAGCGAACCGTTCACATTGCGCGGTCGGCAGATTGAGTGTTGTGGGAGCACCCGGCGCCTCGATGAAGTAACCGGCGTGTTACTCACAGTGCGGATGCACTCTCAAGCGCAACGCAGCACGCCGGCGAAACTACATTCCAACGGCGTGCAGTGGGATTTAGTGCGGTGGATTCGCTTGGCCGCCATCACGGGTCGCGTGAAGCATGTTGGGGTGCATGAATTTCAACCAGGAGTAGGAATGCTCGGCTGATGGTGTGTTGTCCAGGATGAATGTTCGGTCGGTGCGGTGGACGCGCGCGATGGTGCCTAACCATGTGGCCAGCGTGCTGATGCGGTTTTCCAATCCGGAGAGAAATGCGATGTGGATGAATCCCCAGGCCAGCCAGCCGATGACTCCGGCGAGCTTGACCGGGCCGACCTGTAGCAGGGCGTGTCCACGACTGATGTAGGCCGCAGAGCCGGCGTCGCGGTATCGATAGGGCCTACGAGGCTTGCCGGCGAGATCGTGGCGAACGCAGGCGGCCGCATGGAGCCCGCCTTGCATGGCGTTCTCGGCCACACCGGGAAGGTTGTCGCGGCCGGCGAGGTCACCGATGACGAAGATGTCTGGATGCCCGGGCACGGACAGGTCGGGTTCGACCGCGATGCGTCCGGCACGGTCGGAGTTGGCATCGAGCACTTTCGCGATCCGCCGCGCGAAGGGCACTGCTTCCACGCCGGCCGTCCACAGCACGGTCCTGGTCGCGAAGTCCTCGGGCGAGCCGCCGGCCTTGGGAGTGACAGTCACGCGGTCATGTCGCACGTCGGTGACATGGACCCCCAGATGCAGCTCGACACCCAGTTTCTGGAGGACTTTGGTTGCTTTGTCGGTGAGCTCGGGCGCGAAGGTGCCCAAAACGCAGCTTCCACCGTCGAAGAGCAGCACTCGCGCGTCTTCGGGCTCGATGCTGTGGAATTCATGGGCTAAGGCTCGGGTAGCCATTTCCCGGATCTGCCCGGCCAACTCAACACCGGTGGGTCCGCCGCCGGCGATTGCGAAGGTGAGCCATGCGTCGCGCTCTGGTCCCGGGGGGAGGGTCTCGGCAATCTCGAATGCGCCGAACAGCCTGCGGCGCACGTTCAGCGCGTCATCGAGAGTCTTCATCCCTGGCGCCCAGTGCGCGAATTCCTCATGGCCCAAGTAGGACTGACGCATTCCGGCGGCGATGATGAGTACGTCGTAGCGGAGGGTGAAGGTGGATTCGTCGGGGCGGCGGGCGATGACCTGGCGCGCGTCGGGATCGAGGTCGACTGCTTCGCCGAGCAATGTGGTGACGTTGGCGTGGCGCGCGAGTTCTTCGCGCAGTGGGCGGCTGATCTGCCCGGTGCTCAGCTTTCCGGCGGCGCACTGGTAGAGCAGCGGTTGGAAGACGTGGCTGGCGCCGCGATCAAGGAGTGTGACCTCGACGTCGGCACGCCCGAGCCGGCGCGCGCAGAACAGCCCGCCGAATCCGCCTCCGATAATTAACACCCTTTTTCGGCCATAACCCATTACGACGCCCTTTTTCACGGTCGAGCACATCATCTACGGTGTATCGGCTCCAGTATCCGGTCGGCGCGTTATTGCTCCGAGAACTCCTTCACGGCAGCCGCCGACGTCGCAGGGGGCGTACCGGGCTGATAGTGGAGGTCAGACGAGCGGAGATGGCGAGACAAGCCGCATGCTGGTGAACACGCTATGCGCAGCGGAAATGATGCCTGTGTGGACCGACGAGGCTCCCCACGCTGGGCGGTAAGACCGTGCGCTGCAGGCTCTTTCGCATCGTCAGCAGTGGTGCTGCTTGACTTGAAGCCAATCAGGACTGACTTGCTGTGGTAGTTGTACCGCGTCGGCATGGGCTTAGTTTCAGACAACGGACGAATTGCGCCGTGCTGGTGAGCCGGTCGATCGACCGGCATCAGTGGTGGAAGGCCGCCGCTGCGGATGGCCCGTCAGCGGCAGTTCTGAACCTGGCGGTTGGAGGACCTCCTGGGTGTGACGGTGAGATATTGCTTTCTATCGATACTTTCGCCGTCGACGCGGCACCGATCGTGGGTCGTTGTGGCCCGCCGCTTCGAGTGCGCGCGGCTCTCAGACGAGAGGGTTGACTTTGATCGTGGCTCGAATCGAAGTCTCCTTATGGGCTTCAACAAGAAGTTTGTGGCCGATAGACTCCTGGTCTCCCCAGATGATCGTCACTTCGTCGCCATCGATCGCATCGTCGTCGTCAATCACGCCGATCGACGCCCACGCTCCGTGACCGACGGTGTAGGCATTCCACGCTGAGAAGCCGACCGTGCGATTATTTTTCAGGATTCTGTCGTAGGTTGATACCGAGTAGATCGCCGAGGGCATGTCGACGAACTTGGCGCGGTCCGCGCCGCCCCATAAGCTACTCCGAACGATGTTCACAAGGTCGTCTTCGTTCCAAACGAGCCATACCTTTTTCTTGTGCTTCCCGTCGGCGATTCTGAGAAGTGCGTCTTTGCCGTGAAAGTCGTGGTTGAAGTCTATGAGACGCCCGTAGCCGATATCGTAGGGCGTTACATAATAGTCTTCGATGTTGTTCGAGTGCAGGCTTCCCCCGAGTGAATAGTGAGCTTCCAAACCGGCTGCGGGCAACCATTCGCGGTAGTTCTTGAGTTCTTCCCCGGTGTAGATGGCTGGAATGGGCAGTGCGAGCCACCCCGATTCGACCGCTGTGGTCGGGTACGACAGCCGTCCTCCCATCCGGAGTCCGAAGTCTTCGCCAGCGGCTTGGAGTGCAGCCAGTACCTTTGGTCCTTCGTCGGCGGGCCCGGTCATTTCCAGGCCTGTCATCTCGCGGCCCGGAACACCGCTCATCGTGTGATTCAGGGCGCGCACTTTCGTGCCGGCGATGACGATCTCGCCAATGTTGAAGAATTTGATGCGATCGATCGGGCCGCCGGCTGCTTTCTCTACTACTTTGAGTGCGTTGGGTCCCTGAATTTGGTATCGGAAAAGCAATCTCGGATTGGGGTTGAAGGGCGTCGCGTTGTCGCGAACTACGGTGACGTGATAATCGCCCGTTTCGGCACGATATTGCATGTAATTGCCCGCTATCGGCGTCCCCACGAGGCTGTACTCGTCCTCTTCTATTCCGAACAGAATCGCATCGCCGATGAACATGCCCTCGTGGTTTACTGCGACGAACTGCTTAGCTTTGTTACGCCCGAATTTGGAGAAGTTGTTGACGCCAAAATCGGAGAACAGGCGTTTGACATCTGGGCCTTTGAAATAGATATCGAACATATGGAATGACTGATCAAACAGAATAGCTGTTTTTGTCCATGCCTCCTGTTCGTCGCGCCAGTTGCTATATTCGGCCGGCATGGGAAAGACGTAGGGGCCAGCGGGTTCCTGGCGGAGCATGAGAGCTGGGTTCCCACCGGAGGAGTTGATCTTCGCCTCAAGGGACTCGAAATGGGTCATGTCACTTCCTCTTTCGTTTTATTTGCGCGCCGAAGAGCTGTTGCGGCCCCATGTCACTGCGACGTGGAGGCCAATGGGGCGTCGGCTGGTACGGTCGATGTGTTGAATGACACTCCGTTCCAGTAGCGGGTGCCGGCGACCAGCAGCTCATCGGCTGGGAAACGGGTGATGACGCGGGCGCCGTCGGCTGTGACGACGACCTCTTCTTCGATGCGGGCCGCCGAGGCGCCATCAGCGGTGTGCCAGTATGTTTCCAGGGCGAAGACCATGCTCTCCTCGATCTCCACCGGGTGTTCGAGCGAGTGGTAGCGGCTGATCAATGGGTACTCCCACAAGCCGAGGCCGATGCCGTGGCAGTACTGCAGGCCGAAGGCCTCCTCCTCGTTGGCGTATCCCAGGTCGGTCGCGGAGGGAAAGGCCCGGGCGATGTCGGCACTGCTGGCTCCTGGTCGGACCTCGGCGATGGCGGCATCGATCGCCTCGCGGGCACGGGTGTAAGCATCGCGCTGGGCGCTGTTGGCGCTACCGACATTGAGAGTGCGGTAATAGCAAGTGCGATAACCCATATACGAGTGGATGATGTCGAAGTAGGCGGTGTCGCCGGGGCGCATCATGCGGTCGCTGAACACGTGCGGATGCGGGCTGCAGCGCTCACCGGAGATGGCGTTGACCGCTTCGACCTCCTCGGAGCCGAGTTCGTAGAGGACTCGGTTCACCAGGGCGACAGTTTCGTTCTCTTTCATCCCGACGTGCAGGGCGCGATAGAGCTCGTCGTATGCCGCGTCGACCATGCCGGCGGCATGGTCGAGCAGAGCGATCTCGTCGACGGTCTTGATCCGGCGCGTCCACACCATGAATTGTTGGCCATTGACAATGTGCAGGCCTTCAGCTTCCAGAGCACGGAGCACTGGGATTTCGACGATGTCGACGCCGATCGGCTCGCCAGCAAGGCCGTTGTCCCGCAAGAGGTCTGCGATCTTCTTGGCGTTGCCGCGCTCGATCCCCACCGTTTCAGGGATCGCTCCACGCCAGCTCGAGACCCCAGCGCGCCAGGTGTCCTCACCGAACCAGGGAGCATGCATCTTGTGCTGCCGGGCGGCCGAGCCGATATCCCACATCACCGGATCACGGCCACGCATGATGAGCGCGCAGCGGAACAGCTTGTCGCGGGCCCAGTTTCCGATGTGGGTTGCCGTTGTATAGCGAATGTTGTTCATGTCGAAGAGGATCAAGGCACCCAAGTCGGACTTGGCCAACTCGTCTTGGACGCGTCGGTAGCGTTCTGTCCGAAGCCGGTCGAAGTCGACCCGTGTCTCCCAATCCACCCCCATCGAAGCGCCGGGGGAAGCTACAGCGGCCGCGTTGACTTGTGCTGTCATCGTTGACTCTCCTTCGCTCATAGTCCCGCAGCTACGCGGGTAAATCGTCGCGTTGAATTCACCGGGTGTGATCCGTTGACGGGCCGTGGATCTGGAATCGCCGCCGCGACACCATCAAAGGCTCATCATCTCCCGGATGACGTCGGTGGTTTCCTTGGCACTTTCGACTGTCCAGAAATGGCCGCCTGGGACGAATCGCACGTCGACACGTTCTGCGTTGGGGATGTATTGGCGAGCATCGGTGTAGAACTCGCGTGGTTGGCTCCGGGAGTCCGCCCCTTGCATGATGGTGATGGGACAGCGCCATGCCCCCATGAGCGTGGTCCTGCGCTCGATCCATTCCTTTCGGAATGTCGATGACAAGAAGTACCGTGGCACCGCCTTGTTTGTGTCCGCGTAGCAGAATTCCTGGATGATGCGTCGCATGTCGTCATCAGGAACGGCGAGGTTTCCGACGAAGGTGTAAACCCAAATGACGAAGCGCTTGGGATCGGCCATCAGCCCTGACCACGGGGCGTCGGCGAAGAGCACATCTTGAGGCCCGAGGACCGGGTTGAAGTGGTACAACGGCTGCTCGCCTCGACCGTAGCGCAGTACGCGATCCGGGTAGCGGGCCGCGATGTAGTCGCCCTGGACCGTTCCCCGATCGTGGGTAACGAGATTGAATGAATCTATGCCGATCTCGTCCAACAGCGCGACCAGCTGCTCGGCAGCGCCACTGTGCCGGTAGTCGCCTCGGACCTTGCTCGACTGCCCGTAGCCTTTGAGATCGACTGCGATGCACCGAAACTCAGACGACAGATCTGCCATCTGGTGATACCACTGGAACCACGAATCGGGAATCCCATGCAGGAAAACGATCGGCTCCCCTTCCCCAGCCTCGACGTAGTGCCATTTGATAAGTTCGTGATCCCCGGGCGCCTGCACGAATCGGTGGGTGAATCGTCTGCCGTCTAAGATCTCGACGTCCCCGTCGTTGTCCGGCTCGCGTGGCTGGACGTCGGCGAATCTGAGCAGCCGGCGGTCTACCTCGTCATCGCTGGGTACAAAGCGCTCGAGCGCCAGACGCGCACGCTCGGGAAGCTCTGTGTAGGACCACCCTGTCCCGTCATCAGGCAGACACTTCAGATCTTCAGTCACCGACCACACTCCTGCAGACGTAGAGGACGCGCCAGCTGTTGCGTCATGACCGGGCCTGTCGCACCGATGGTGGGCGTGAGGCACCAGGCTTCGGCGCCACCGGCCGGGTACATCAGTTGATCGGTGGATATCGGATCAGCCCTGTCAAGGCGATAGCTCGACCGAATACCTCCCGGCATTGGCTCTGTCGAATCGGTCATGGCGGGGCGTGAATGGTCACGCGTTGACGTTGGCACTCAGGGGTTCTCCTGTGGGTGACAGATCACGATCGCCGCGAGAACGCTCGCGCGGCCAACTGCGAGTGTTGGCCGAGTGCGCGACATCTACCATGGTCGTCACGGCCAACAAGGTGGGCCGGAGTGTGCATGACGGCTTGGGGCCGCCGCCGCACTCGACAACGATGTGCTCTGTGCACAGCGATTAGGGCGGCGCGCACATGGCATTGCGGTGTGTGGTCAATGTCGCCGCTGGCCTCGTACGCTGTTGGTCTATGTCACAGTGGCGTGATTGCCGATGAGGCATCACTGGATCGAACAGCTCCATACGCCGCACACCGTGTCGGCAAGTACCTCCGCGGCTCGACGTCAGGCGGTTGCTCAGGTGATCGGCGAGTCGGCGACTCGGTGGGGTGTCGCAGCGAGTCGGCGGATGTGCGCATACATTCTCGACTCCTTAGCCGATTGGCCCGGTGAGCGCTCTGATGAAGAGATCGAGGTGTTGCACCGGGCCAACGAAGCCAGCACCCTCGACACGCTAGTGGCGCTTCGCACCGAAGACCATGGGTGCCTGCTTCGCTCCTCTGAACCAATCGAGACGATCGCGTTCTACGCTCACCGTGGTAAGGCGCTTGAGGAGATCATCCTCAATATCCACGCCGGGCAAGAATTCATGGCTCAGGAGCTGATACTGGCCATCGAGAACGTCGTTCCCGAGGACGAGCGGATCACCTTGATTCGGGAAGCCACTCGGGATCTATTTCTTAGTTGGTCACGGTTTTCCCACTACGTGACCACGCAATATGCGCTCGAACGCGAGCGCTGGATCTCCAGCCTGGAAGGCGCGCGGGCCGACGTCGTACGGCGGCTTCTCACCGGCCAGCACAATGGCAGCGCCACGGAGATGAGCCGTCTCGCCTACGCGCTTGATCAGCCTCACACGGCGCTGGTGTTGTGGCTTGAAGGCCTCGATCACGACACGGCGCGGATGTTCGACTTCGCCACGCTGGCCAAGGAGCTTGCCCTGGCTTGTGGGTCCTCGGTAGCCCCACTGGTTGTCGCGGACCGTCTCGGCGGCGCGGAAGTGTGGATCGGTAGTTGCGGACGCAACGGGCTGGCCGCCCTGAGGGACAACCCCAGCTTGCCGGCGCACCTGAGGATCGCTGCGGGGTCTGCCGCGCCTGGCCTCGAGGGCTTCCGGTTGTCGCACACTCAGGCGCAGGCAGCCAGGCGGGTAGCGCGATTCGCCGAGGACAGCGAACCGATCATCGAGTACCGCGACGTCGAGCTCGTCTCGCTGTTGACCGCCGATCTCGACCGAGCTCGCGCCTTTGTGCACTCCGTCATCGGCCCCCTGTGTGGCAATGACAGTAAGTCCATTGCACTGCGAAAGACGCTGGCAGCGTGGATCGACGCCTCCAGGAGCACGACGAGCACTGCCGAGGCGCTGTTCACCCACCGCAATACCGTCAGCTATCGGTTACGCCAGGTCGATGAGTTGCTCGGTACTGGCCGCCGTGATGCCACCCGGATCCGGTGTGCACTGGAGATTGCAGCGCGGATGCCGACCGCGGTTATCGACAACGATTGGACCGCTTAACCAGGCCGTGTGAACACGACTTTGATCGGGCCGTCAACCCCAGGCATGGGTCGTTCAGGTCGCAGGATCACCGCCATCAGCGCGGCCCGAGGGACCGGCGGGTTCTTGGCCGTCGGGGAATCGACCCTGGGTGAACAGCGCCTGGCCGGTGTCGGTGTCGTCTCGCAACGTGTACGGCATGTCCTGGCGCCGGTTTCCTCGCATCCCCGGAGGGCTGCGTTCGCTGGGTGGCGTGCCCCAAGTATCGGCGTCGGGTCCTGGGCGGCCGCCTAGCGCCTCGCCGGGTGCAGAGTGCGTCGGCGCACCGCGACTGAATTCCTGTGACGGAACCCAGATTTGATCGACGGGGGCAGCTGGGAACCCCTCGCGGGCCGGGGTGCTCCAGTTGCCGTCGCTAGGCGCTATCGACGATGTGTTGGGCGAGGATGCGGACCTTGGTGTTGGTCTCCTGGGAATATTTAGCCATCAAGTTGAAGGCCCGTACGGCGTCGATCTTGAAGCGTTCCATGAGGATTCCCTTGGCTTGTCCCAGGATGTCTCGGCTGGCGAGGGCGGATTCGAATTGTTTTTGACGGTTGGCCGCGATCAGTGCGGTTGCGGCCTGGGTTGCAAGCATCGCTCCAACGGCCTGTTCTTCGTTGGTGAACTGATATGGGTTGCGACTGAACAGGTTCAGTGCGCCGCGACCACCCGTCCCGCCACGTACCTGAGCGGGAAAGGTGTAGAGCTGAAACGACATGATGCTGTAGATGCCCCGTTGTCGGGCCGCCGCGGCGAAGCGGGGCCAGCGCGGCTCTGCGGTCAGATCTGAGGAGACGATCATCGCCTCGCCGCCTGCGGCGCTCAGACAGGGACCTTCTCCTATGTCGAGCTGAAGTGTGTCCAGTTCGGTGGCGAGGTCCTCGGTCGGGGCCACCGACCGGTACTGGTCCTCGTCGACGAGTAGGACGTCGGCGAGGTGTACCTCGTCGATGAACTCGACCGCGTGAGCGGTCACCGCTTCCAGGACTGAAGAGAGGTCGGTGGGGGTGGCGAAGTTGGCGGAGAGGTCAGCCATCGCAGCCGACAGGACGCCGCTCATGTCGTTGGAGCCATTCACGTGGCGATCCCATCTGGCGGCGTAACGGGCAGTAAGGAAATTGTTGGCACCACCGTCGTCAGCGGCACGCGTCACCGTCTGCTGTCGTTCGAGGCCGCGGCACCGGCCGAGGGCGACCATACAATGTCGTTGAGAGTGGCCTGCGACAGGCGTAGTTGGGTTTTGAGGCGCGGTGCAGGCGCAAGTTGGCCCAGGGTCCCGTAGTGCCGGTTGGGCTATGACTACGGTCGAGCGACGGGACGAGTCGGTCGGCGTGGCTAGTCACGGTGTATTCGTGCGCCAGCCATTTGGCGCAGTAGCAGTCCGCCGCCCCTAGCGGGTTTGCCACAGTGCTGGCGCTCCGATCGGCTCGCCGTCGGTGCCGAAGTAGCGGTGGATGATGCATCACACACGCAGGCCGTGATGAGAGTCGTGAGGCTGCAGGCAACCAGCGGGGCGGTCAGGCTTGCTTCAGTGCCTCGATAGCCAGGCTGAGTGTCACTTCCTCGCCGACGACGGCTCCGCCGGTCGGCAACGGCATATCGGTCACTATTCCGAAGTCTTTGCGGTTCAACACAGCCGAGGATTCGAATCCGGCGACCTCGCCTTGTCCTGCGCCGGGGTTCACACCGTTGAATATCAGCGACAGTGTGACCGGCCGAGTGATGCCCTTCAGTGTGAAATCACCGGTGAGCAAGTAGTTGGCACCGTCTCCCTTCACGGCTGTAGATGTGAAAGTGGCGGTTGGGAAGTGCTCGGTATCAAAGAATTCGGCGGATCGAATATGGGCGTCGCGCTGCTCGTTGCCGGTATAGACAGAGGCGACGGCGATCTCCGCGGTGACCGATGGGGTGCCATCCTCGGCTAACGTTATTGCGCCGCTGAAGGTCTCGAATCTTCCTCGCAGAGTGCTCACGACAAGGTGTCGGACCGCGAATTCGATCGACGAGTGGACCGGATCAATTGTCCATGTTCCGGCAGTGAGTGGGGACGCTTTCGCAGTGGGCATCTTCGATCCTCCGTATGTGACCCAGCCATGGGACAGCTCCAACGCTACGTGCTCACACGACAGGCCGACGCAACTGACTGACGCACTGGAGTTCAGTCTCGCGCAGCAACACAGCGGCTTTCGGTGGTTGCGGGCGATACTGCAGCTGCGACGGGGCGGCCGTTGTTGGTAGCACGAACGCTTTACAGCCTACACATACCGAACTTACTCTTGCGTGCGCACGCACGTATCGTCGCCCGCGGGCGTCTCGACAGGACCCAACGGGCAGACACGCTGATGACGCGGCGCTTGATCGAGAGGAGCCTGACTATCGTCGATGGGGTTCTCCGCGGCCAGAGCGTGAAGGTTGATCGGCATTGGCCTTTGTGGGAGATGGAAGCCAATGTTTTCGGGTGAGCTGCTTTTGCGCATGACACGTCTGTCGAATTTGACCCCACCATTCTGGCGGCCTTCATGCTGATCAACGGCGCGTTGACGGATGCCTGGCCTGCCTTGTTCAAGAGAGGGCGCGCTGTGGCCCGGCGAACGATATTGCGCGAGGTGGGTTGACATGTCGGAGCCGTTCCCGTCCAAATCCTCACCGTCATTTCCGCGAGGGATGGCGTTGTTGGTGGCTGGGGCGTTGTTCATGGAGATTCTCGACGCCACCATCATCACACCCGCCATACCGCGAATCGCCGACTCGTTCGGTGTCACAGCGGTCGATGTCAATGTCGCGATTTCTGCCTACATGCTCACCGTCGCGGTGCTGATTCCGGCAAGTGGCTGGCTGGCTGAACGGTTCGGCGTCCGTCGAGTGTTCCTCACCGCTATCGCGGTGTTCACGATCGCCTCGATGGGATCAGCAGCCAGCGTGTCGCTGCCCATGCTCATCGGCACCCGTGTCGTGCAAGGCATCGGCGGCGCGATGATGGTGCCCGTCGGGCGACTGGCGGTGCTGCGACGCTCCGACAAGACCGACCTGGTTCGAGCGATCGCCCTGCTCACCTGGCCGGCGCTGGCAGCGCCGGTCATCGCACCGACACTGGGCGGGGCGATCGCTACGGTGACATCGTGGCGGTGGATCTTTCTGATCAACATTCCGATCGGTATCGTCGGAATCCTCCTGGCGCTCAAGCTCGTACACGGCGAGCCGCGACCATCAACGCGGGCGCTGGACTGGCGTGGAATGCTGTTGATCGGGTTGGGGATCTCGGCGGCGCTGACCACGCTCGAGCACATCCGTGTGATCGGAACTAACTGGTTGTTCGTCGGCATCGGCGGCGTTGTCGCAGCGGTGTTCTTGGTTTGGGCGATCTGCCACCTGCTGACTGCCTCGGCGCCGCTGGTCCAACTGCAGGTCCTTCGCGTGCAAACTCTGCGGATCACCGTGACAGCGGGATCGCTGTACCGGATGGTGATCACGGCCGTGCCGTTCCTGCTTCCGCTGCAGTTCCAGCTCGTATTCGGCTGGACACCGTTCATTTCCGGGCTCATGGTCGCCATCCTTTTCGCCGGCAACCTCACGATCAAGCCAATGACTACACCGCTGATGCGCAGATTCGGAATCCGCAGTGTGCTGTTGGTGAACGGCCTCGCATCGGTCGGGTGCTTTGGACTACTGGCACTGCTACGTCCGGGCGTTCCGGTCGCGGTGATGGCGATCATCCTCTACACCAGTGGAGCACTTCGATCCGTCGGCTTCACCGCATACAACAGTATTGCCTTCTCCAGTGTCGATGGCGATGATCTGACCCACGGCAACACCATCAATGCATCTGTTCAGGAACTAGCGGCGGGACTGGGAATCGCCGTCGCAGCGCTCCTGCTGAGCCTGCTGGTTTCCTATCCCTACGTGTACCTCGTACTCGGCGCGCTACTTGCCCTCACCCTCGTTGAAACGCTGCGTCTACCGCGCAATGCGGGATCTCATGTCAGTCGATGATCGCGCCGGTCGAGTGACGACGATGAAATAGCGCATCATCCTCGCAGTCCCTACCAACCTCATTCGAGTAACGAAGGGGCCTGCCAAGCTAATCGTGCGCTGGCGTGTAGCAGGGCTGCCCCGAGCCGAGGCGCGGCCGTGAGCAAATCCGCGGCCAACACCTCTGGGCTTATGGTCCCCGCCCAGCCCAGGGCGTGAAGCCCACTGATGAATTCTGATATGGCGAGGTCACCGTAGCCTGCCGGACGGCGGTAACGTCGAGCGTCGACACTCGCAGACTCCCTGAGCGGCACATCACCATCAGCGAACTGGACAAACGATATCTGCTCTGCCGACAGACCGGACAGCTGCTGGGGCACTGAGCCCGCCCGGCACACGTGGTAGCTGTCGAGAAGCAAACCGCAACGCTCCCAACCGATCTCAGTGCAGATCATGGCGGCCTCATCGACACTCTTCAGCTGGCCGACGGGCATGTACTCCAGGGCGATCCGCGCCCCCGCCTCGTGCATTAGTGCTGCGCTGCGGCGCAGTTGGCCAAGCGACTCGTCACTGACGGGTGCGGCGAATGTCGCAAGGCACGTTGGTGCGTTGAGATCATGGGCAAGCGCGGCCAGTTGGTGGGCGTGGTCCTCAGTCCAGGGCACTCCGAGAAACAGGATGCCCACGTCCGAGCACGCCAGTGCACGGGCTCGCAATGCTGTCGCGATATCGGCATGCGAGCTAGGGCCGGGAAACGAGGACCGCGCCGAGGCGAGGTCGATACCCACCAACTCGAATCGAGCGCAGAGGGCCGCGTCGAAGATGTCCTCCAAACCCACCACGGCTGGTGGCCAGGGGCCGGCGGCGGGCCCGGCGGGGGAAAATTCGATCCAGTTCAGTGAAGCCAACGAAAACCGGGCAGCGTTGGTGGTGCGATCGGGCACCGTGTTGGTCACTACTTGCCGTAGAGACTCAGGACGTGCAAACGGAGCACCAATCGTTGCTCTTTGACCATCTCTGCCCGATATTCGTCCCAGTCTGGATGTTCACCACCGATTTCGCGATACACCTCGACGAGTTCGTCGACCACGGCGTCATCGGGTGTCTGGGCGACCGCGGTGAGTTCGGCCGCGGTGTCAGCGACCACGAACTTCCAAAAGTCGGAACCGGGCACATAGTAGGTGGCGCGTGGGTCGCGTCGGAGGTTTCGGGTCTTGGCCCGATCTGCCGTCGTCGAGATGCGGAACAGCTTGGTCTTCGGGTCGAAGGTGTGCACGACGTTGGACACCTGTGGGCGGGAGTCGCGCCGGATGGTGGCCAACACTCCGCGGTGGCTGTCTTTCAATGACGCAAGTAGCCGGTCTTGCTCTGTCATGTGCGATTCTCCGTTCGGTGGGCGGCGTGGTGAATCCTGCTCGAAATCACCCAGTTGTGCCGAGGCAGCTCGCCAAGGCCAGGCCTTTGCGCCACCGTCAGCCACAGGATGCCGCACTGCTGCCAGCAGCTCCTCATCATCTTGCAAGCACCGGTGTTAACCAAGGCGAAACGCTGACGGGTGGGCGGATCTGCCACGCCTGTGGCACACATTGGCAGTCAGCCCCGCCTTTGAGGTGCAGCAACGAGTTCAAGTGAGCGGTGTGCGTGCTGATATTGATGGTTTCCGTGGCATGTGGCTCGCCAGCGTGTGTAGTGTGACTTAACACCGCCGCCTGGTTGACGCTGGGCGGATGCGGCGAAGGTCAAACAGCGAAAAGCGGAGCGGCTAATGGGGATGCGGAAAGGTCTGCCGGGGTTACGCGGTGGAGACCATATCGGGATCACCGTCCCGGATTTGGAGGAGGCGACCCGCTTCTTCGTCGACGTGTTGGGAGCCGAGCAGTTCTACGACCTTGGTCCGTTAGCGTCCGACGATGACTGGATGACCACGCACATCGGGGTTGATCGGACCGCGCGAGTCGAGAAACTCCGCTTCTTGCGGCTCGGATTCGGCCTCAACCTTGAGCTGTTCGAGTACACCGCGCCTGATCAGCGCCGTCAGGTACCGCTCAACAGCGATATTGGGGGCCACCACCTCGCGCTATACGTTGACGATTTCAGCGCCGCCCTTGACTACCTCCGCGCAGCTGGTGTCGAGATCATGGGCGAACCCACACAGCGAACAAGCGGGCCGAGCGGCGGCCAGACGTGGATCTACTTCCGCGCCCCGTGGGGCCTGCAGATGGAGTTGGTCAGCTATCCAGACGGGAAGGCATACGAGCATGATTTCACCTCGCGCCTGTGGGATCCTCGCCACCCGGAGCGATGAGCGTCTTGCTTACAGCCTCGGCGATCTGCCGGCGTGTGGGACTCGGTGGCCGACGAGCGCATCCGAGGATCGGCACAGGGCCGGCGGCCGCTGCGCGGCTTGCCGACGTGCGCAGGGCCGGTGCACACACCGGCGTACAGCGCAGCATCACACCACGCCCTACACGGAGATCGCGATGAGCTTCCCCCGTGCCGGCTGCGTGGGACGGCGAACGCATGTGCTCACGGAATCGGAGGAGTAATGGACCTCAAACACGGTCTTGAGAAACTGGCCGACCGCACCAGCGGGCCGGTCTTCGCGTCCGATGACCCGGCCGCTGTCGAAGAAATCGCTCCGTTCAACACCGCTCTCGAGCAACATCCCGCGGTGGTCGTCGGCGCCGCCGACGCCGACGACGTACGCCATGCTGTCCAGTGGGCCGCCGAACAGGATCTGGCGGTCGCGGCTCAAGCCACCGGCCACGGGCTGTACAACCCCGCCGACGGCGGGATGGTTGTGAGCACCCGCCGGATGAGCACCGTCAGATTCGATCCGGTGCGCAACACTGCCACGGTAGGTGCTGGAACCCGTTGGGACAAAGTCGTTTCCGCCACGCAGCCGTTCGGTTGGGTGCCGTTGTGCGGGACATCGTTCTTGGTCGGAGCCGTCGGGTACACGCTCGGCGGCGGTGTGGGTTTCTTATCGCGGCAATTCGGCTTCGGCGCAGACCAGGTGGAGCGGTTCAGCATCGTCACCGCCGACGGTCAGTTGCGCCGGGTGGACGCCGACACTGAGCCCGACCTGTTCTGGGCCGTGCGAGGCGGCAAGGGCAACTTCGGAATTGTGACCGACATCGAGTTCCGACTCGCGCCCGTTACCTCTGTCTATGGTGCGACGATCTATTTCGCCGCGGAGTCGGCTGCACAGGTCTTGCACGCCTATGCCGAGTGGGCGCCGACCATGCCTGCCAACACCAGCACCTCGATCGCGTTGCTGCAGCTGCCGCCGCTTCCCACGCTGCCCGAGCCGATACGCGGCAAACGGCTGATTCATCTGCGCTACACCTACACCGGCAAAGCAGAAGAAGCCGAGGCTCTGCTGGCGCCGATGCTGCAGACCGGGACCATCGTGTTTGAGCAGCAAGGAACGATGGCCTTCAGCGCTACCGACGTCATCCACCGGGATCCTACGGCGCCGCTACCGTTGTTCGAACGCAGCACGCAACTCAAAACGCTCGGCGCTGACACGGTGGATGCGCTGCTCGCCGCCGCCGGGCCGGACTCAGACTCGCGGCTTCTCAAAGTCGAGCTGCGCCAGCTCGGCGGAGCCTTGCAGGAGCAGGCGGCGGTGCCCAATGCGGTGGCCGGCCGCGATGGTGCCTACTCCTTGTTCATTCTCGGTATCTGTGCGCCGGGGCGACGCGAGGAACTGGAGAATTCGGCCGCCACGATCCTGAATGCGACTGCCCCGTGGGCATGTTCGACGACGCTGGCCAACTTCCTCGGGTCAGCGACGAGACCCGACCAGGTCCGCGCGGCATGGCAAGAGCCCGACCGTGAGCGTCTGCTGGCGATCAAGCGCACCGTGGACCCGCAGAACATGTTTCAATTCGGGCACGCCCTGCTCTAAGTCAGGCTTGACCCACGAGGACGTGGGTTGGAGTCGGTTGGGCTGATTGCGCTCAGCGCAATCGCGGGAGCCGTCCGTTGTGGCTGAAACGCGCTGCGCGCCTGCTGATTCGGTGTTCGCGACCGCGGGTGCGCGGGGGCGCTCCGGCCAGGTGCGCCGGTTCGGTGTAGAACATCACCTTGGTGATCTCGACCAGCACCAGGTAAGCGGCCGTGAGCAGCACCAGCGCGCCGTAGAACTGCCAGGGCAAGGGGGTGAAGCCCAGCGAACCAGCCAGGGGTGAAATCGTCAGCATCACGCCGATCGCGATCACCGTGAAGGTGGCGGCCGTCAGCACACCGCCGGGCCTGCTGTGCAGGAACGGCACCCGGCGGGTGCGGATCGCGAAGATGATCAGGGTTTGGGTGGCCAGCGACTCCACGAACCAGCCGGTCCGGAATTCGGTCGGCCTCGCGTGCAGCACGCCGAGCATCAACCCGAACGTCAAGAAATCAAACAGTGAGCTGATGGGCCCGAAGGTCAGCATGAAGCGCCGAATGAAGGCGATGTTCCAGTGCGACGGCGCATGCAGCTGCTCCTCGTCGACGCGGTCGGTCGGAATCGCCAGCTGCGAAGAGTCGTACAACAAGTTGTTCAGGAGGATCTGGCTGGGCAGCATCGGCAGGAACGTCAGGACCGCAGAAGCTGCGGCTGCCGAGAACATGTTGCCGAAGTTGCTCGAGGTCCCCATCAGCACGTACTTGATGGTGTTGGCGAAGATTCGGCGGCCCTCGGCCACACCGGTGGCCAGCACGCCCAAATCCTTCTCCAGCAGCACGACATCGGCGGCATCCTTCGCGACGTCGGTGGCGGTGTCGACGGAGATCCCCACGTCGGCGGAATGCAAAGCCAGGGCGTCATTGACGCCGTCGCCGAGGAACCCTACCGACCGTCCGGTGCGGCGCAGCACCTCGATCAGCCGTGCCTTTTGTTCTGGTGAGATCCGGGCGAACACGCTGGCGTTCTGCGCGGCGGCCTCGAATGCGGCGTCATCGAGCTCGGCCAGCTCAGCGCCGGTCACGATGCCCTTGGACAGTAAACCCAGGTCGGCGCAGACCTTTTCGGCCACTTGTGCGTTGTCCCCGGTCGCGATCTTCACCTCGATACCGAGTTCAGCTAGCCGGGCGAGGGAGTCACGCGCGGCCTGTTTGGGTGGGTCGGCGAACACCAGGAAGCCGTCGAGGGTCAGTCCAGTCTCGTCGGCGGCGGTGATGGTGGACAGCTCAGGGGCCGGCCGGCTAGCAACCGCGACCACGCGGCGACCCGCCCCGAACAGCCGGTCCAGCACGGACGGGACGGTCTCGGGCACCGCCGCACAGTGGGCGAGCACCTGTTCGGGCGCCCCTTTGACGATCAGTACCCGGCCGCCGGTGTCATTGATGAGCGCCGAGGTGGCCCGGCGGGTGTGGTCGAATGGCAGCTCGGCGATCCGCTGGGCGCCCTTGGTGACCACCTGGCGGCCCGCGTCACAGTCCCACAGGGCAGCATCCAACTCGTTGGCGCTGGCTCCGCCGCACGCCGGATCGACATCGGTTGCCAGTAATCCTTTGCGCAACAGTGCATCCGAGACGACACCAGCGGGATCGAGCGCCTCGATCAGTGTGATGCGCCCGCGCCCCTCGGTCAGGGTGCCGGTCTTGTCGGTGATCAGGATGTCGATGTCGCCGAGGTCCTCGATGCACACCAGGCGTTTCACCAACACCTTGAGCTCAGCCAGCCGTCGCGACCCGGTGGCCAGGCTGGTGCTGACGACGGCGGGCAATAGCTGCGGGGTGATGCCGACCGCGATCGCCAGTGCGAACAGCAGCGAATCGATCACCGGGCGGTGCAGCAGCAGATTGGTCGCCAGGATCATCACGGTCAACGTGATCGCTACTTGCAGAAGCAGATACGAGAATCGGCGCAGCCCGGCCTGGAAGTCGGTTTCGGGCTGCCGCTCCCCCAGTCCGGCCGCGATCTTGCCGAACTGCGCGCCCAGGCCGGTGGCGTACACCACCGCGGTCGCACTACCGGCGCTGACGACGGTGCCCATGAACGCAAGATCCGTGGAGTCGGCCAGCGAGGAGCCCCGAAGAGCTGGCGTCGCAGACTTCTCGGCGGCGGCGGATTCGCCGGTCAGGATGCTCTCGTTGCATTCGAGCCCGTTGACGGTGATCAACCGCACGTCGGCGGGAACCAGCTCACCAAGAGAAAGTTGGATGACGTCACCGAGCACCAGGTCGTTGACGTCGAGCTTGATGTACCGGCCATCGCGGCGCACCACCGCGTTGTGCCGGACCCTCGAATGCAAGGCAGCGGTGGCCCGTTCGGCGCGGTATTCATTGACGAAGCTCAGCCCGATGCTGACAACCAGGATGAGACCGATGATCACGGCCTGGGTGGAGTCGCCGAGGAAGAAGGACAGCACCGCCGTGGTCGCCAACAGCGCCAGTACCGCGTTGTTGAGCTGCCTGCGCAGCACCGCCCATGCACTGACCCGATGGGTTCGAAGCGAATTGGGGCCATATCGCGACAGCCGGGCGGTCGCCTCGGTGCCGGACAGTCCGTCTTCGGATACGGCCAGCCAGCGCAGCACGTCGGCCAATGGCGCGGCCGCAACGGCCGCTGCCGTCAGCATCGACGAATCGGGCGCCCCGGGTTGTGCATCGGGGACGATTGCAGTCACCGGCCAGAACCGCCGGTAGGAAGGGGCGCCTGACCCCGGCAACCATGCGGCGGGCGGGCGTGGCTGCGTCGAGGTTCGCCGTGATCGACGTGATATCCGGCCGCACATCGTGTTCGGTGATGGCCGGATGGGTGGATGATGCTCGACCGCATAGCGAGGATGTTATGCCCCATCGGTGCCAACGGAGACGATGCCGCCGGCCGATCGCGCCGAGCAGTCTCACCTGACCGGTGCCCACAGATCGACAGGGATCGCGTACGCAACATCAGAAAGCGTCACAAAACCGATGCGGTGCGATTGAACGCGTCCCCGCCGATGAGTCGCTGCTCTCTGCCCGAGTGGCCGCGACGATGTCACCGACGGGTTCTTACAACCCGAATCGGCTCCCTCGACGACGCCATCTCTCACGCCCGATCACATATCGGTTCTGGCTCGCGCACCTAGCTCAGCTTCTAAACCCACGACGACTCTGGCAGCTCGACAACGTCGCAACCCGCTGCACTCTCCGGTGACCCGTTGCGCAGGGCACTATTCCAAGCGCCTCAGGAAGCTGATCGATATTTGATCGGCGGCAGGGTCTGTGGATGTGAGCAGTTCGTGGCCTCCGGAACCGATACACACCGTTGCCGCCTGTCCGTTGATCAGCGCCTGGTAGGCGCCACTGGCCGGCATGGCAAGTGTGCTGTCAACGTGTAGGCGGCCGTCGGCGCCTCGCGTCGCGGTGCGCTCAAGTGCTCCGCACATCAGCTGGGCCGCTTGCTCAACGTCGCCGCGGGCGACCAGGGCACGGATCCGGCTGGAGGAAACCACCTGTCCGGCCACCGTCGTCAGATCCACGACCTGAGTGTGTACGCCTGCCTGGGCGCGTAGCGTGTCGGGCGATCCGTGGGCGTTGGCTCCAAAACGGAAGTTCGCACCCACCGACACACGCTGAGGCCTTAGGCGCTGCAAGAGAACTCGGTCGATGAACTCTTCTGCGCCGAGTGTGGCCCACATCCGGTCGAAGGGAATCAGCACAATCTCGCTGACACCGAGAGTCGCTATCGTGGCAATGCGGCGGTGCAGGTCCATCAACAACTTGGGTGCACGCGTGGGTGCCAGCACAGATAGCGGATGGCGATCGAAAGTCAGCACCGTGTCGCATCCCTCGATGACTGCTCGATGACCACGGTGCACACCGTCGAAGAACCCGATGGCGACGCCGGATCGTGGGCGTCGCTGCGCATCAGCGATCTTCACCACGCGTGGGCTGTTCGCGGTCACCTCGAAACGGTATCGATTC
Source organism: Mycolicibacterium chlorophenolicum (assembly GCF_001044235.1). Taxonomy (GTDB): domain Bacteria; phylum Actinomycetota; class Actinomycetes; order Mycobacteriales; family Mycobacteriaceae; genus Mycobacterium; species Mycobacterium chlorophenolicum. The sequence continues at coordinate 28,884 of NZ_JYNL01000002.1, forward strand.
GGTCGTTAACGGGCCGCGAACCAGGCGTGTGAACAGTCCGCACGCCGTTAGCGGCGCTGTGCGTGCACGCAACTGCGATAGATGCGGTGGAGATTCGTCGTGCATAGGTTCAACGGCGGCGGTCGCAACAGCCCAGCTTGCGGCGGATTCGCTGCAGCTTGTGCTGCGGATCGGGTGACCCGTGCCGTTACAGCCTCGCGAAATGGCCATGTCGTGCGCGATCAGCCTAAGCCGCTGTGATGGCCGATCACGCCCGGGTAACGCCCCTGGGAGAACACTCGCTGACACGGACCCAGGCCTTGTTAACCGTACTGTCTCCGGGGATCTGAGGAGCCGAGAGAGTGGAGAGCTGAGCGCAGGTGAATGCCGCTGAACGTCGTGAGTTTGTCCGTTCCCACCGGGCTGCCATTTTCGGATATAGCCGTAAGAAGGACGGGCCCTCGCTGACAGTCGTCTATTACGTCATGGATGGTGATGACATCCTGGTGTCGTCGACGACGCCGCGCTCGAAGACACGTGCGGTTGTGCGAAATCCGAAGATCTCGCTGTGTGTGCTGGATGAGAGCTGGCCGTTCGCATACCTGACGGTCTACTGCGATGCGACTGTCGATGCCACGGTGGAATCAGATTTGGATGCCGTTGTGTCCTTGTACAAGCGCATCTTCGGAACGATTCTTGGCCGCGAGTTTGACGATAGCGCCGCGCATGATGATGTGGTTGAGAAGGCTATCAAGGAAGAGCGTGTCGTTCTGCGCCTCAAGCCGTACGCGACGTTTATGACACCGCCACGCCCCATCACGAGCGAAGCCGATATTGCACCCCTAGTACATCTTGAGAGCACGACCATGCCGTGGTAGGGCGCGGATCTGGTGAAGGACACATTTGATGGCCTGTGTGGCAACCGGCCTCGTCGGCGGCCTTGTTACCTACTTGATCAGCGCTCGTCACCGTCGCAGAGGTGGTGGTCAGCGCGATGTCGCGAACGTCGTGGTGTGCCGGTGGCGACGTTGTCACGGTCTTGACGCGGTCAACGCCGTTGATCTCGACGAAATTCTTGCGTTCGGTAGTGACTGGCTCGCCAGCGATCAGTTTCAGCTCGCTGGCTTGTTGCGCGACTTGCTTGTTGCCCCGGCTATTTCGAGTGTCAACGGCGCCCGAGCATTGAGCCGCTTCTGAGGGTGCGGGATTAGTATCCAGGTGTAGATGGCACTCGTTCACACGTGCACTATATCGACGAATTCGCGTGGCTCTACACCGTTGCGCGCACGTACCTGGTTGGTAAGCCATCTGCAACATTCGCGCCTCTAAGCACCTGCATGTCGGCGATCGTCGTCTGGTGCGGGTTGCACCGATAAGTTGACGCTTTCGATTACGCGGTTCGCTGAGCCGGGTGATCGTGATTGATCGGCATGGAGGTTTGTCCTCGCCGGTTCGGCGTTCGGTAATGTCGTTGCGCCACGATGCTTTTGGCGCGTCAACGGTGAAGTCTCGGGGCCGCTAGGTCGTCCGGGGCCGGCGGGCTGGCTTGTCGTTCTTTCGACGCTTCTTTTGAAGTCGCCCGCTGTGCGGTTGTTCGAGCAGATCCGCCAGGCGGCGCTCTGTCATCGGCGCGCCGGTCCCGGTGACGAGGTAGCGGTACCAGACCTTTTCGGTTCTTGCAGCAGTGTCGAACACCGTGTTGGCGCGGTGGTCCTCGGCGAATTCGGCGTCCGTCTGTCGTTCGGATTAGCTGAAGCCGAAGACGCCTTTGAGGAAGTTGATCTCAATTTGCATCGTGCCTTCGTTGAGCTGCCAGGGCACAATTCGGAAGGTGCGGAATCCAAGGGCATGCATGGGATCTTGCATGGCCAGTGCATGCGCTTCCGCGGCGGTCTCGGCCCTGAATACGATCAGTCCGGTGGCCGAATAGGAGTAGTTTTCATCCAGGAATGGGCCAGCGACAAAGATCTTCTTGGCGGCTTCCATGTCAGCCAGCCATTGCTTGTGTTCGGGGACAGCTCCTTCGATGTCCTCCGGACGGGAGGTCTCGACCAGGTCGGTGAAGCAGGCGAAGTAGACCTTCTGGGCTCCCGCATGGCGTTCGTCGGGACGAGCCTTCGCGTTCGGATCGCTGCTGCTCATGTGTGGTTACTCCTTGGTGTTGGGTCTTGAGACGTTGTGGTGACCAACAACTCCCGCCAGTTGTTCGGGGCCATAGCTTGCCTAGCCCGCGTTGAAAGACTGCCAGGTCAGCTCAATTCACGATTCGGGGTAGGTGAAACGTGTCAGGAGTCTCATCAGCTGTTCGGGTTCGCCCGGCTTTAGGTGGGCGATCAGCATGTCTGCGATGCTCTGGGCCTCGCAGTGGACCTCCTCGAAGACCTCTAGGCCGTCCTCGGTGATCTGTACCATCCATACTCGTCGATCACCTTCGACGCCTTCGCGCGTCACCAAACCGGCAGTCTCGAGATCGTCGATAGCGCGTCCCACGGCGGCCTTGTCGAACCCCGTCGCGGCGACAAGGTCACGTTGAAGCGTGGGTCCACGATCAGCCAACACGATTAGCATGGCGAAATGCCGCAGTTCCAACCCGAATGGCCGTACCGCCGCGGCTAGTTCACCGGCGGCGCGCAGATGGGCCCTTCGTAGCAGGAGACCCATCGCGAACGGTGACGCGTCCCCGGGACGGTTGGTCGCCCACTTGATCACCGACCGCTTCGCCACTCGCGCCATCATGCCAGCATACCGTGATCACAGCATCCGATACCGTCTCATATGATTAGGTCTTCAAACGAACCGAGAGAACAGCGATCAAAGGCCGATGACGTGCGGCCGCACACCCCGTCGCCGCAGCGGCTGTGGAAGGCGCACGGGTGAGCCGTGTGTGCGATGTCGACCACAGCATCGTTTCGATCGCGTAGTCGATCCAGTGAGTGTGGGCACAGATGACCGCATCTGCGTGCGGCAGCCGGGTAGCATCGACGATGTGACGATCGCGCCTGAAGGTCGAAAGCTGTTGCGTTTGGAGGTGCGCAACGCCGAGACGCCCATGGAGCGTAAGCCGCCGTGGATCAAGACCCGGGCCAGGATGGGCCCGGAGTACCAGGAACTCAAGGCGTTGGTGCGCCGCGAGGGTCTGCATACCGTGTGCGAGGAAGCCGGCTGCCCGAACATCTTCGAATGTTGGGAGGACCGTGAGGCTACGTTCCTGATCGGTGGTGAGCAGTGCACGCGGCGTTGTGACTTCTGCCAGATTGATACCGGCAAACCTGCCGAACTCGACCGTGACGAGCCGCGCCGGGTGGCTGAGAGCGTTCAGGCGATGGGGCTGCGCTATTCCACGGTGACTGGGGTGGCGCGTGACGATCTGCCCGATGGCGGTGCGTGGTTGTACGCCGAAGCCGTGCGCGCCATCAAGACGCTCAACCCTCACACCGGTGTGGAGTTGTTGATCCCGGATTTCAACGGTGACCCGGCGCTGCTGGAGCAGGTGTTCGAGGCGCACCCAGAAGTGTTGGCGCACAACGTGGAAACGGTGCCGCGAATCTTTAAGCGGATCCGTCCCGCGTTTCGCTACGGGCGTAGCCTCGCGGTCCTGACGGCTGCCCGCGACTACGGTTTGGTCACCAAGTCGAACCTGATTCTGGGCATGGGCGAGACGCCCGAGGAGGTGCGCACCGCGCTTCGCGATCTGTACGACGCGGGCTGCGACATTGTTACGATCACCCAGTACTTGCGGCCGTCGGTGCGCCACCATCCGGTCGAGCGGTGGGTCAAGCCCGAGGAGTTCGTTCAACATCAGCAGTTCGCGATGGGCCTCGGCTTCGCCGGAGTGCTGGCCGGTCCGCTGGTCCGGTCGTCGTATCGGGCTGGCAGGTTGTACATGCAGGCGGTCGCGTCGCGGCCTGCGGTGACCTGACGGGATGGCGAACATTCCTGCTGGCCTAGGGATTTAGTGGTCATGCTCCTTTCGGGGCGAGTCTCTTGTGGCCGCTGCCAGCCGTGCATCCTTGCGTGTCGACCGGGCGTTTCGGATTCGTTAAAGAACCCGTAGTCCCCTCGCCGCGGTGCGGAGGATGCGCTCCATTCGTGGACAGCGGGTTCGGCCTGCCGAAGGCCGACCGCTGGACGTGGTGTTATGGCCCGGTGGTGGGAGTGGTCGCCTCAGAGCTGTTGGTATTGAGTGGATTTGGGTCGGCCGGGGGCTGCTTCGTTAAGTCGATGTCGTGGTCGAGGTCGGGCATTACGGGCAGGAACGCGCACACTGGTATGAGGGTGGATCCGCATGGGTCTTGGGGTGAGGCCGCGGCCGGTGTGGCCGACGTTATCGCGACGCCTAGTGCTGCTGTCACCACTATCAGGCATCCACTGGTCGTGCGGTGTCGTGCCATAGCCGTCTTTTTCCTTTGGCCTGGACTTGGTGATGGGCTGAAGGTGTATTCGAGTTGGGGCTGCATGGGCGGCTCGGTTTTTGGTTACCTTATTTGATGGAGTTGGTGAGATCTGGTGTCATCGCGGCGAGTTGGCGCGACCAGTTTGGCCAGTCGTGATTGCCGGTGGATGGTATGTCGAAGTGGCCGTTGTGTCCTCCGATGCTGCGGTAGTGGTCGTAGAAGGCGCGGTTGCTGCCTTGAGCTTGGTCGCAATAGCCCAGCATCGCGGCGGGATCGCTGCATGTGAGTGTGGCCGGGCTGAAGACCCACAGGCGAGTGTTGTTGTCTACCAGCAGCTGCGCGTGTGCGTCGGGGTCATGCCACTTCCACCGGCCAAGCTGGGGCAGTCCCCACATGTTGCGGGTGTCCACGCCGCCGAATTGCTGCATGCCGGCGGTGATCGCGCCGTTGAGTGTGGTGTTTGACGGGGTGAGGAAGCCTGACATGGAGCCGGCGTAGCGGAATCGGTCGGGGTGGAAGGCTGCCAGCGTGAGTGCGGCGGTGCCGCCTTGCGCGGCTCCCACGATCGCATGCCCGCCCGGTGACTGGCCTTTGTTGGCGGCCAGCCAGTTTGGTAACTCGTCGGATAGGAACGTCTCCCATTGGCGGCTTCCGTCCTGTTCCCAGTTGGTATAGAGGCTGTAGGCGCCGCTCGCTGGCGCGGCCACCGACACGCCGGTGCCGGCCAGCGTCGACATGGCGTTGCCGGCGGTGACCCAGTTGCTGACGGTGTCGCCGGCGTTGAAGGCGTCGAGCAGGTACACCGTGTGGGGGCCGCCGGCCATGTATGCGACTGGGATGTCGCGGCCCATGGCGGCTGAGGGCACCATGAGGTACTCGGTTGTGGCGGCTTTTGCTTGCACGGCTGTCCATAGGCATAGCCCGAGCACGGCTGCAAAAATTGCCCGCAGCAGCACCGCGTGTTTCATTGGGCCGTCCCTTCGTTGGTTGTTCGGGTTTGACCCGGCCGGCAGCTTCCGTCGGCGCTGGTCGAGGGTGATGTGATTGAGGGGCTGGGAGTCACGCTGGCGGATAGGCCGGTGGCGGGTAGACGCCGCGCAGGATCCAGGCGAGCCAGTTGGTGCCGTACTCGAGTTCGTCGCTGGCGTCGTAGTCGGGGTTGGGGTCGATTCCTGTTCCATTCGGCGGGCTCTGGCTGACTGCTGAGGTTTGCGGCAGCGTCTCGGTGGGCTGCCCGTAGACGGCGACGACGACGGTGCGGTCGGGGCTGTTTTCGCTCCAGACGCCGACTGCGGTGTTGGCGCAGTTGGTCATGATGGCGTGGTAGTCGGGGTTGTCGTACCACTGGTTGATCAGTTCGAGGCCGCTGATCGCCAGGGCGGGGTTGATCGCGACGGTCTCGGCGACGGCGCCGTGAAAGCCGGCAGCGGTGGCGCGGTCCTGGGGTGTGGACCCGTCGGAGCCGATGTCGCCGTTGAGGCTGCGGTTGTTGAGGACGTCGACGGTGTGCCATTGGGCGGCTAGTCGTAACTGTGCGTTCGCTTTGACGTCGTTGGTGCATCCGGCCTGGTGTTGGGCGGCGTAGATGTCGGCGATGACGCTGTTGTTGAGTCGGTTGTTGTCTGCGTGGGCGGTCGGTGCGGTTGCGGCCAGTACCGCGCTCATACCGACGGCGAGTATCGCCCCTAGTGGTGATAGTGCCGACATCGGTACCTCCGTGCGTGCTGGGGCCAGTTAGGGTGTGGGCGGTTGGTAGTGGGCTGCGGAGTTGCGCAGCTGCCAGATCTGCGCTGGGCACAGTTCATTGGCCGCTTGGGTGATCAGATACGACGCTTGGTACTCATCGGGATTGTTGAAGTCGCTTTTTACGGCGGTCATGACTTCGGCATAGCTTTGACCGGAACTGATGCGCGCGCATAGTCCGCGCCCGTAGGCGATGGCGTCGTCTGCGCTGCGGAAGTTATATCCCGGTCGCACGGTGACGTTGACCAGATAGGCGACGGTATCTGCCTGTGCCGGCGGTGATCCGAGGAGCGCGGCAAGAGCCAGCCCGGCGACGTGCAGGCCAAGGACTGTGGCGGTTGTCGGTGTGTTCATGTGCTGAGTCCTTGCCGTCACACCGGTGTGAAGTCCGAGATGAGCCACTGGTTGCCGATCTTGTCCAGCGTCACCTTCACACTTGAGGCGCTACTGCTGGGAGTGCCGCCGCCGGCGGTGATGGTTTGGTCGACGAATACCAGCACCTGCGCGTGGTTGGCGGTGGCTGATATCGAGGCGGCGGCGGGCACTGTTGCCGTTGCTGAGATTTGTTTCTGCTGGGCGCCGGGGATGACGACATCGTGGATCAGGGAGCTGTAGGAGTCGCGGAACGTGCCGGTGAGCCTTTCGCGGGCGGCGTTGAGTTGCTTGTCGGCTGTGGCCGCCTGGTAGGACAGCAACGCGATGGTGCTTTCGGTGGCCGCGGCCACGGACTGGGTGCGCGCGGTGGCCGTGTCGCTGGCCGATTGGTATTGCCATTTCAGGTAGCCCGCACCCAGCGCCAGTGTAAGGGCCAGTGCTGGTAGCAGCCCGTAGGCGAGAAGACGGCCCCAGCGCAGGCGTGGTCTGGGTCGGCGCGTAACTGGCGCCTCGTCGCTGGCGGCTGGATCATCGTGTGGGTCATCGGATGGCGCAGCCTCAGCGTCGGTCTCGGCCGCCGTCGTTTCGTCCGCGTCGATGCCGGTGGTGTCATTGCCGGTCGCAGCAATCATGGTCACCTGCCTTTCGTTGGGCTATGGGTCGTCATGGGACAAATTGCACGTCAGATACTTTCGCGGTGTCACCGATCTTTTGGACGTTGAGCCGCATGCGCCAGCCTCGCGGCTGCTGATCGGGCGCTCCGGCATTGGATGTCTTCACTGAGACTGCGACGATGACTTGCGCCTGGTCGCCGTTGATGGACTCCACTCCGGCGGCGGTGACGTTGCCCTCGGAGGTGGACTGTGCCTGCTTGACCACGTCGATGAAGGGCTGGACGCGTTGTTGGAAGTCGTCGTGGAAGGTGCCGGTTGCCGAATCGAGAATTCGCGCCACATCGGCATCGACGTGGGCGTAGCTGATGGTGGTCAGGTTGATGGCGGCCTGGCGGCCGGTTTGCAGGAACAGCTCGCGCTGCCGATCGGCTGCCTGGGTCTGATAGGTGCGGTAGCCCAGGTATCCGATCAGTCCGCCGAGAGCGGCGACGATGAGCACCGAGGCGACCAGCGCGGCCCGTAGTCCTGGTCTCGCCTGCTGGGGAACGTGTTGTGATGCGTCATCGACCGGGTCGGACGTCGGTATCTGCGCTGAGTCGTCGCTGGTCTCGGAATCGTAATCGACTGTGCCACTCAGGGAGTCATCTGGGCCGGCGGGTGACGGGTTGGTGGGGCCGTCGTCTGCGGAGTCGGAGTCGGAGTCCTGGTTCGGCGCTATGTCTGTGGCGTCCGGTTCACTGATGCCGTCGTCGGGTGCGTCGTTGTGGCCGCTTGGGTTTCGCGGGTTGCGCGTGCCGGGCATGTGGCGTGCTAGTCGTCTTAGCATGTAGCTGCCCCATCGTTGGAAGGCTTTGTCGGTGTGGGTGTGTGAGGGGTGCGACGGTCGCGGTGATGAGCCGCGCCGTAAGTGATGGTGTCGTGCTTGTCGGGGTGTGGCTGACATGGTCTCGGTGTCCGGTGGGCTGCATCCTGGTCCCGCGGTGCGTGGCCGTCTGGGTGTCGACGCGCAGGGGTGCTCGCGGCTATGACGCTGTGGTACATGGTGTGTCCTGGTGGTCGACGACGACCTGGCGACGCCGGGTCAGCGGCTGGGAGGTGAGCAGCCAGAGCATGGCCAGGCATGCCACTGACAGCCCGGTGAAGGTCAGCCAGCGTCCCAGCAGGGCGAGCGGGGCGATGGAGGCGGTGACTTGCAACGGTATACAGGCTGTCGGCGGATGGATCCGTCCGGCCGGGGATGCGACGATGACGACCGCTGCGATTCCGGCGGCCAGTAACCCGGGTAGGCCGACGAGCGCTCCGCCCAGTGAAATCGCTGCTGAGACAACGATGCCAGCCGCATAGCAGGTGAGGATGACCTGCGGCCGTTGATGATAGCGCTGTGGGTCATGCAGGATGATCGCGGTGGAGCTGGCGATCGCCGAAATCGCGAACGGCTCCCTTACCGCGAAAGTGAAGGCTGCGGCCGGTATCAGCACAATCGTGCCGAGGCACAACCGCACCATCAAGCCGCGGGTGGTGTGCGGGCGGATCCGATGAATCCAGAACCGCTGGACCCGTTGCCGCGAGCACTTGAGGGTCTTAACCGATTTCATTGTGTCCTCGTAAGTGTCGGCCGTCGATGACGGCCGGGCGAGTCTGCGCGAGCGCCGATGCCCGGCAGCGGATGCCTGGCCCGTAAGCTCGAGCCCGCCGATGTCGTGGTCTGGGCTCGGGCGCTGACGCTGCCGGGATCGGGGTGGCGACGGCCGGGAGGAGATGGCAACTAATCTGCTCATGGGGTTAGGGCGTCGGCGGCGTCATCAGGTCTTGCCATGTTTGTGGCGCGTGGCCGCCAGCAAGGTCGGTTTGGGTGTATTGCTTGCCGTCCGGCCCGATATAGCTGCCAGTGGCCGGGTCGTAGTGGGCAATCGCCAGAGGTGGCCCGGCGCCTGGGGCCGCCGGCACGGCTGCGGGCGCGGCAGTGCCGGGCGGCGGCGTTGTACCGGGCGGGAACTCAGGTACACCCTGGCCTGACAACGTCGCGTTGGGATCGCCCTTCCAGTTGTAGCCGTCGTTGAGGGGAACGTATTCCTGGTCGCTTTCGCACAACTTCACGGTGGGAGCTCGCTTACCCGGCCGGGTGAGACAGGGCAGGTTGCGCGCGCCTCGCACGTCTAGGGCCGAATCCTGGGGCACCCGGCAGTACATGTCTCCGGCGGGCCGGTCGGGGTAGTCGACCTCGCTGGGCGGTCGAACCTGTTGCGGCGGGAGGTATCCCGTTGTGCACGGCGGCGGCAGATTGGCGTTGAGATTAAACGACAGCCACAAGCCACGGTAATCCTGTTTCGTATCACGGTTTGCCAGTTGAGACGCCTGAAGCATCTCCACATCGGGTGGCAGCAGCACCAGGATTTGTTCGAGTGCTGGCTGATAGGTGATCGCGACTTGTTCGAGGCTGACCAAGTTGGCCAGCATCACCGGCAGACTCGGCTTGAGACGGTCCAGGAGTTGATGAACTTCGTCGAACGCCGCTGGGCCTTTGTCCAGAATCCCTGTCACGGCTTGGTTTTGATCGCGAAGCTGACCGGTGATCGACGCGAGGTTGGCCGCCCAGTTCTGGATGGATCCCGCGGTGTCTGTTTGAGAGTCAAGGATCGGCTTCGATTTGTCGATGACGGTGGTGATGGCGTCGAGGTTGCGCCGCGCGTCGGAGGCCAACGTGGTTGTTGACGTCACGATGGAAGAAATCTGTGGGCCCAATCCACCCACGGCCGTGTAGGCCTCGTCGATTGCGGTTTTGAGGTCATCATGGGGGATGGCTTGCAGCCCTTTATTGGTTGCGGTTAGCAGCGCGTTGATGTCGGGCGGCAGCGTGGTGCGATCCTGCGGTATGACGTCGCCGTCCTTCAACGCTGGTCCGTTGCCACTGCGGGGAGTCAGCTCGACATAGTTTTCGCCGATGGCTGATTGACTGTGGACGTTGGCGACGACGTCGGCGGGGATCTTGCGATCAGAATCCAGAGACAGCACCGCATCTACCCCGGTGGGGCTTAGCCGCACATCGTCGATGCGACCCACCTGAACTCCGCGGTAGTTGACGTCGCCGTTCTGATATAGGCCTCCCGAGGTGGGCAGGTTCACGGTGACCTTGTAGTGTCCGGCACCGAACCACATCTTGGGCAGATCGAGGAACTCGATGGCCATCACGCTGCCGGCCACTACCGCCACGACGCTGAAGAACACCAGTTTGCGCCTGACTTGCTTGTCGAGATACATCTAGGGCCCCTGATCGAAGCGGTAGGGCGCGAGCAGCGGGTTGCCGGCGCCGTTGGGTGGAGCGCTGTTGGTGCATGGGCTGGGCAGCTGACCGATGGTGCGGCCCCACTGCATCTCAAGCCACGTGAGGTCGCACTCCCATCGGGTTCCGGTGAACAGTCCGGAGTCGATCCGGCTCAAAGTGAGATCGACGATGAGGCTGATGTTGGCGTAGTCGCCGCGGAACCATTTGGTGAGAGTGTCTTTGGTGAAGGGGAAGGTCGAGATCAGGTTGAGCGACCGCGTGATCGACTTGCCGGCATCGCCGAGTGATTGCAGTACGGGGCCAAGGTCGTTGAGTTCTTGCACCAAGGCGGTCTTGGTTTGGTTCACCGAGTCTGCGGCCAACGCGTTGAACTTGCCGAGTTGGTCGACAGCGTCGATGAGGTTGTCGCGCTGGCGGTCGAGGACGGCCAGGGCAGCGGGAATGGTGTCCAGGCCTTTGTCGATGATCGGTCGTTGTGCGGCGAACTTGTCGACTAGTCGGTTGAGGCTGTCGGTGGCTTTGATGATGTCGTCGGTCTGGTCGTTGACCCGTCCGATGAACGTGTCCAGCTGGGTGAGCATGCTACGGAAGTCGCCTTCGCGCCCGGCGAAGGCGACGCTGAGTGCACGCGTGATGTCCTGGACTTGGCCTAGGCCGCCGTTGCTGAGCAGCATGGACGCTGTTGCCAGAGTCTGTTCGGTGGACGGATATGCCTTGCCCGACGAGAGGGGTATCAGCGAGCCCTCATGCAGTCGGCCCTGCGGTGGGGCGTCGGTCGGCGCGGCCAGTTCGACGTGTAGCGATCCCAGCAGGCTGGTCTGTCCCAGCGTGGCGATCGCGTTGCCGGGCAGTCTGACATCGCCGTTGAGTCTCATCGTGATGAGGGCATGCCAGTCCTGTCTTTCGATCTTGGTGACGGCGCCGACGGTGACGTCGTTGACCCGTACCCGCGAATTGGGTTGGAGCCGGTCCACATCGGGCATCTGCGCCTGGACGGTGAACGAATCGGGCCCGCGGCCCTGGGTTCCAGGCAGCGCGAAGGTGTTTAGGCCGCGCCATTCGCATCCGGTGGCCACTAGGGCCACCAGCAGCACAACCATGGCGATCATGAGGGGCTTGCGGCTGGTCATTAGGACCCCGGCCCTGAGGGGACCATCATGCCGGGCAGGCCCGCGGCGGGATCAGTGGTTTGCGTCGGCGGCGCACCGGTGTCCAGCGCGGCTTCGGCGGGCAGCGGCGCCTGGGCAGGATTAGGCGCCGCTGCCTGTGGTGGTTGTGGTGGGACGTAGTCCGGGCGCATCCAGTCCTCGCTGTAGGTGACTTCATTGGGCCGTGCACTGGGTCCCACGATCGGATTGAATCCCAGTGGGGGGAAGTTGTATTGGCGGTTCTTGACAATCGGCGCGAGGTATTGCACGCAGAGCTTGGCCGACTGCTCGGCACCAAGGCGGGACGCCGCTTGGATCGCGCCGCACAGGAAGGTGAGCGGATCGGCGAAGTTGTTGACCGCCGCGATGCCGCTCAGTGTGCCTTGGGCTGGCTGGTAGAGGTTGGCCGCGTTGGCCGCGACGGTGGGCACGATGTGGAGGGCCTGTTTGATGTCGTCCAGACTCTGCGTCAGCGCGGTAGAAACCGACGCCAGTTTGTCGGTTGTGGTGCCCAGGCTTTCGCGATTGTCAGCGACGAAGCTCTGTACTTCTCCAACGGCGTCGTTGAGGTCCTTGACTGCGTTGGCGACTTCGTGTGGATCGTTGGCGAACAGGGCTGTCACCGACGCCAGGTTGGTGTTGAGTGAGCGCAGCACGTCGGTACTGTCCTGCAGCGCCGACACCAGAATTGACAGGTTCTTGACGCTACTGAAGATGTCGCCGCTGTGATCGCCGAGTGCTGAAAGTGCCTGTGAGAGTTTGACGATCGTGTCGTGGATTGCAGCGCCTTGTCCGCGAAGGTTATCGGCGGTCGTTGAAACCAGCGACCCTAGGGTGCTCACTCCGCCGGGCTCGGTGGGCTGCAGCATGGTGGCCAGCCGCTGAAGTTGGACGCGTACGTCGTCCCATTCCACCGGAACGGCGGTGCGCTGCTGTGCGATCACCGCGTGGTCTTGCAGGGTCGGCCCGCTTTGGTAGGGCGGTGTGAGTTGAATCGCTCGCGCGGTCACCAGTGTCGGCGAGAGGATGACCGCTTTGGCGTCGGCGGGCACCTGGTATTGACTGTCATACCAGAAGGTGATTTTGACTCGTTGCGGTTCGGGCTCAATGTTCTCGATTTTGCCGACGTTGACGCCTCGGATACGCACGTCGTCGCCGGCGAAGATGCCGTTGCTGTTGTCGAAGTAGGCGGTCACTTCGATGCGGTTGGCTTGCTGGTGGCCCCGCACGAGCAGGTATCCGCCGGCGGCGAGCACACCGACCAGCACGACGGTCAGGGCGATCTTGGCGGTGCGGTTTGTTTTCACTGGCCGGCTCCCGCCGTTGCGGGGGCGGGTTCACCGGGCGCCGGCACGAACACCGGGCTCGGGGACGGCGTCGGTGAGGCGTGCGGGTCCGGGGCTGCAGGTGCTGGCGGTCCGGGCGGTGGGCCGCCGGGTGGGGGTGCCGGCAGGGGCTCGCGATACGGATAGCAGCCGGGTCCGGGCAATGGTAGGCCTGGCGGTCCGCACTGCTGGTCGTCGGGTTTGCCAGTGATCGCGTCGGGCAGCGTCAGGTTCGGCTCGCCGCCCTGCCCGGTGCGCGGGTAGGGCACCGGGAGCGCGGGGGTGCCGGGCTGTCCGGTCTGTGGATCGGTGCGCTGTGACGGTGCCAGGACGTGGGGGTCCAGCCCGAGATCAGAGAAGGCCGCGTCGACGAATGGCTGGATGAACTGGCCTGGAATCAGGTTGGCCACATAGGCTTTGAAGAACGGGCCGCCCGAGAGCGACTCACCGAAACTCATCGCGTAGGTGTTGAGGCCTTTGATGGATTGTTGGATTTCGGCTTTGTGGTTGTCGAGGGTCGTCAGAACGCCGTTGAGTTTGTCTAGCGCGGGTTTGAGCGTGGTCCGATTATCGGCGATGAACCCGCGCAGCTGCTGAGCAAATGCGGAGGCATTTCCTGAAAGTTCGTCCAGCGCAGCGCTTTCGCGGCGCAGGGCGGCAAGAAGGTTGTTGCTGTCGTGGATGAGCTGCACGATCTTGTCGGTGCGATCGGCCAACACGGTGGTGGCTTTGTTCGCATTCGACAACAGATTACGCAGCTCGGCGTCACGGGCGTCGATGGTCTGTGAGAAGCGTGCCAATCCGTCAACTGCCAGCTTGAGTTGCGGTGGAGTGTCTTTCAACGTGGTTGACAATGTTTGTAGCGCGGTGGAGAGCTGGTTGGTGTCCAGTCCGCTGATCGTTGCGGTCAAGTCGCCGATGGCGTCGGGCAGCTGATACGGCGAGGTCGTTCGGCTGGTGGGGATCGCGGCGCTGAGGTGACCTGGTCCGCGCGGCGATACTTCGAGGACCTGCATGCCGAGCAGGCTGGTTGCCTTGATGCTTGCTTCGGTGCGCTCGCCGAGCCGGATATTGTCGGGCACAGTGAATTTCACCAATGCGCCTTGGGGTGTCAGGCTGATGCTTTGCACCTGGCCAGCGCTTAACCCCGAGACCTGCACGGCTGCCCCGGACTGAAGGGCGCCGATCTCTTCGAAGTACGCCATATAGGTGGTGCCGCCAGAGAAGAACGGCAAGCTGCGGAAATTCAAGCCGCCCACGGCAACAACGGCGATCAGCACCAGCGAGACGGTGCCGATGATGATGGGGTTGCGTTCCCGGAAGGACTTCATCGTGGTGTGCACCTGCCCGAACTCTGCCCGGCAATCTTGATGTAGACCGGTTGCCCGCCTTTGCCATTGACTTTCAGCGCGATGTCACACAAGTAGAAGCTGAAGAAGTCGCCGTTGAGCGCCTGGCGGTTGAGGACCCGGTAGGCGTCGGGCAGTGTCTTGAGGAAGTTGTCGAAGTAGTCGTAGTCCGACAGGACAGCGCCGGCGGCGCGATCGGTCTCATGAACGGTTTTCTGTAACGGTGGGCGCGCCTGGCTGAGTAGGTCGGCGATGCTGGCGGCGCCGGCATTCGCATAGCCGAGCGCGGCGCTGATGTCCTGATTACGGCCCTCGAGCGCGTGGACCAGTTGCGACAGTGAATCGATCGCCTGGCCGAACTTGTCCGAGTGCTCGCCCAGCGATCCGAGGACCACATTGAGGTTGGTGACGACTTGCCCGATCAGGGCATCGCGGTCGGCGAGGGTATTGGTCAGTGCCGCAGTCTGGGTCAGTATCGATCCGATGGTGGGTCCCTGTCCTTGGAAGGCGGCGATCAATTGGCCGGTGAGGGCATTGGTCTGGTCGGGTTTGAGTGCTTGGAACAGCGGTCGGAATCCGCCGATCAGTACGTCGAGATCGAGCGCCGGCGCGGTGCGCTCGAGTGGGATGGTGCCCCCGGGTGCGAGCTTCGTGGTGGGCCCGGCGCCTTGTTCCAGCGCGAGGAAGCGCCCACCGATGAGGTCGTCGTAGCGGATATCGGCGCGGCTTCCCCCGGTCAGCACAACAGAGGGGTCGATGCTGAAGGTGACCAGTGCGTTGGCGTCATCTTGGATCGTGATGTTTTTGACCTTGCCGACTTCCACGCCGGCGATGCGCACAAAGTTGCCACTCTTGAGGCCACTGACGGTGCTGAACAGCGCGTTGTAGGTGCTCTGCCGCTCGAATCGAAGCTGCCCATAAACGATGATGAGACACACCGACCCCACCACGCAGATTGTGAGGAACGCTGCGAGCCGCCACAGCAGTCCTGCAAGGTTACGCCGCAAAGCTTTTCACCTTTCTGAGGTAGCTGACTGGCCGGACGGGTTTGTGGTTGCTCACGGGTCGGATCATGGTGGCGGTGGTACTGCTTCTGGTGGAGCCGGGGGCGGAGGCCCTTGTGGTGGAGGGGGCGCGGCAGCCGGGGCGGCGGGGGGCACCCCCGGATACAGTGGCGTGCCGTCAGGTCCATACATCGGGGCACCGTAGGGTGGCGCGCCGGGATACGGGATGGGGCCAGGCGCCGGCGGGCCGGGGTAGCGGATGCTGGGCGGCTCGGGCACCGCTCGGGTGACCGGCAGGTAATCTGCATAGCCGGGGAATCCGATGCCGGGGTTGGGTCGGATATCCAAGCCGGTGCCGAAGCCGGTGTCGGTGACGAGGTATCGCACCGGCCAGTTCTTGGAGACGTCAGGCAGCGATCCGCAGCCTGGTTTGCCTCCCGGGCCGCCCTTGGCCGCGACAACGGGCAGGTTGTCGGGATAGCGGTAGGGGTCGTCGCCCCACATGAGGGCGGCATCCATTATCAGCGACTTACCGTTGGATCCCCCGAGCATCTGCGAGTGCACAGCGGCAGTCTCGTCAGCGCCGACAAGTAAGCACGTGAGCTCCGGGTTGTATTTCATCAACAGATCTGTCGTGGGCTGCAGCAGCTTGATGGCGTTGATCAGGTTGTCCTTGTTCGGCCCGATCAGCTCGACACCGCTGCGCGACAGTCCCGCCAGACCGACCAATAGTTGGTCCATTTGTGTGGCGTGGGAGCTCACGGTGGTGCTGGTGGTGGTGAGCGCGTCGACCGTGTCGATGAGGTTGTGCGCGGCGCCGCCGTAGGTGTCGGCGACGTCGCCCAGCGCACGAAAGTCCTCGCGCATGGTGTCGGTGCGCGAATTGAGTTGGGTCAGAACCTCGTTGGTGTCGGTGATCGCCTGCCCGATCTGTTCGCCCTTTCCTCCGAAGCCTTGGGCGAGCGCGGCCAGGACCGCGTTGAGTTTGGCCGGGTCGATCTGCTTGATCAGATCCACCACGTTTTCAAACACCGTGTTGACTTCCACGGTGACGTTTTGTGATCGGAGTACGGCGCCGGCGGCCAGCCTGCGGGGGCTGGGGTCGTTGGGATAGATCAGATCGACGAACTTGGAGCCGAACAGTGAGGTGGAGCTGATCCGCGCTTGGACGTTGGCCGGAATGTTCTTGATCTGGTCGGGATCCAGGTACAGCTGGATGGTGGTCGAGTCGACGCCGCCGGGGGCAACTGTGGCCACCCTGCCGACCTGCACGCCGCGCATCTTGACCTTGGAGTAGGGCTCCATCACCAGCCCCGAGCGATCCGAAGTCAGGGTTACCTCAACTTTGGAAGTGAACGATTGGTTGAACGCTCCCAGCGAGAATGCGATGGCACCGGCTATCACCAGCACCGCCACCAGCGCGATCCAGCCTGCACCGATGTGCGGTAGCTGTCGCGGTCGTCGTGAAATCACCGCTCAGCCCGCAAAGTTGAAGATGCCGGTCTGGCCGTAAATGGCCAGCGTGACGAACATGATGACCAGGACAGCGGCGATCAGCGATGCCCGAACGGCGCGACCGACCGCTTCCCCGACGCCGACGGGCCCCCCTCGGGCGTTGAAACCGTAGTAGGTGTGGACCAGCATGATGATGATCACCATGGCGATCGCGACGATGAAGGATCGCACCGCGTCGGCCGGGATGAAGAAGGTGCTGAAGTAGTGGTCATACACGCCGCCCGATTGGCCGTAGAAAAAGATAGTCACCAGTCGAGTTGCTGAATAGCCGAGGATCAGAGCCACGCAGTACAGCGGGATGGCCACGATGACCCCGGCCGCGACCCGGGTGGATGCCAGATAAGCGATGGGGCGAATCCCCATGACTTCCAGCGCGTCGATTTCCTCGTTGATCCGCATGGCGCCCAGTTGCGCGGTGGCGCCGGCGCCGATGGTGGCCGCGAAGGCAAATGATGCGGTGCAGGGCGTGACGAGGCGGGTGTTGGCGAATGCTGAGGCGAACCCGGTGAGGGCCTCGACCCCGATGTTGGAGAGTTGGTTATAGCCTTCACTGGCCAGTGCCCCGCTCGAACTCATGGTCAGGAAGGTCATTACTGCCACGGTGCCGCCGACGACGGCAAGGGATCCGGTGCCCAGACTCATCGCCGCGACCTGGCGCAGTAACTCGCCGCGGTAGTAGACCACGACATCGATGAGCGAGAAAACCGTCTTGCCCATGAACCGGGCCTGCTCGCCGAGCTGAAGCCAAGCCGACCGGGTCGCGACCAGACTGCGCCGCACTGTGGCGGGAATGCGTTGGGATGCAAAGGTACTGGCGCTCATCGGGTCACCTGGTATCCGATCGCGGTCAAGAACAGGTTGATGACGAACAGCAACACAAACGCGTAGACGACGGTCTGGTTGACGGCGTTGCCCACGCCGGCCGGTCCACCACTGACCGTTGTGCCCTGGTAGATGCCGATCAGTCCGGCAACCAGGCCGAAGGTGGTTGCCTTGACCATCGCAACGATGACGTCGCCGACGCCGGTGACCAGAGTCATGCTCGCGACATACGCCCCGGGTGTGACGTGCTGAAAGAACACACCGAAAAAGAACCCGCCGATCAGACCAGTCAATGTGACCAGTGATGAGATCAGCCAGGAAACGAGAGTGACCGCAAGCAGTCTCGGTGCCAGCAGTGCGCGCACCGGGTCGATGCCCATGACGCGCAACGCGTCAATCTCTTCGCGGATCGTGCGCGCTCCCAGGTCTGCGCAAATCGCGGCGGCGCCGGCCCCCGATGTCACGAGCACGGTCACGAAGGGGCCGATCTCGTTGACCGTTGTGATGGACGCGCCTGCACCCGATAGGTCTGTGGCGCCGAATTCGATCAAGAGGACGTTGAACAGGAACACCGACAGAACGGTGAAAGGGATCGATAGAACCATCGCGGGCAGCATCGACACGCGGGCGACAAACCATGTTTGTTCGAGGAATTCACGCCAGGCGAAGGGCCATTTGAAGAGTGCGACGAAGGTGTCGAGGGACAGTGCGAAAAAATCTCCGAAGCTGCGCACCGGCGCTAGAGCTTGATTTCTGACTGATATAGCCATCAGCATCTCCTCATATGTCCGCGATGCGTGGTCTGTGCTGGGCCGTCACTGTCGCAAAGGACATGAAGCGACCACAGTGCTCTCACGCGGCCCTGTTCCACGTGTCAAAGGCGCCTTGTCGCGACCCCGCACCGCGACATGGCTCTTGGGACGGGACCATTCTGGCGGTTGCCGGGGCAGACGCTGTGGGGCCGCGGCGGCATTGACGAAGAAGCGGGTCGCGACGTCGAAGACATGCCTTGTGACTGCGACATCGCCGCCACCGCGTTGCGTTGTGCCGATCCCCGGGCATTGCCATTATCGCTCCCCTGGCTGATCGTGGACTGTTCAACACTGCTTCATTGTGACCCCGACGCAGGGCCACAGTGTTCAGTGATATTACACACATCGGGTCCCGACGCAACAGAATGAGCAAACCTGGCAAAGAACCGGTTTCGCACCGTTGATGCAACCGTCGCCAAGGCGGCGTGCGGTGCTTCGGTATCACCCGCGCGCCGACGTTTCTCCGGCGCAGGGAGCGGTTCGTCGCACGTCACCGGCCCTTTGGCTGCGGGCTTGCTTGCGCGCGCAAGCGCCGATAGTGTCGGGCACATTTCGCTCACCGACGTGGAGTGGCCACCGCGTCACTGGGAGGTTTCGTGACGGCGACCGCGCGCGACGGTGTTGACCGGGGTGTCAGTGACACACCGCTCGATTGGCTGGCGGCTCAGAACTTACGACGGCGTCAATCCTGGGGGCGTCTCGATGATTTCGTCAGCGGCACCGCTCAGGTATTCCCTCATCTCGACAACCCCGTTTACACCCATCGAAGCGACGAAGTCGTGGATGTGTTGCAGTACGTGGAGGATGCCACTGAGCGGGGGCAGTGGGCGTTCGGCTTCATTTCCTACGAGGCCGCCGCCGGGCTGGATCCGGCCCTGCCCGCGCCTGCGTTACCCGACGCCCGCATCGGGCCCGGTCCGGCACTTCCTCTCGTGTGGTTCGGTTTTTCACCTACACCGCCGCAGGCCACCGACCTCATCACCCGAGGCTCGGTCTACCGCGCCGGCCCCTGGACACACCGGTGGAATCAGGCGGCCTACGGCAAAGCATTCGCTCGTGTTCAGGACACCATCGCCGCCGGCCGCACCTACCAGTGCAATCTGACAACGTCGCTGACCGCCCCGTTCGCCGGAGATCACGTATCCTTCTACACCGATCTAGCCCAAGCACAGGCCTCGCGCTACTGCGCGTATTTGCACATCGACAACCACGTGATCGCCAGCGCAAGTCCCGAATTGTTCTTCGAATGGGTCGGAGACACGCTGCGCACGAAGCCGATGAAAGGTACCGCGCCGCGCGGCCGTACCGCGGCCGATGACCGAGCACTGCTGCGCGAGCTGGTGAACAGTCCGAAAGAACGCGCCGAGAACATCATCATCGTTGATCTGCTGCGCAATGATCTGGCGAAGATTGCTGCAGTAGGTACCGTGCGGGTGACCGCATTGTTGACCCCCGAGGCCTATCCCACGGTGTGGCAGCTCACCTCGGAGATCACCGCGCAGCCCTTACCCGAGACAGGGCTCGTCGCCGTCTTGCGCGCCATGTTTCCGTGCGGATCGGTCACCGGCGCACCGAAAGCCGAAACGATGCAGATCATCCAGGAGGTCGAAGGCCGCCAGCGCGGCATCTACTGTGGCGCCATCGGATGGATGGCCCCACCAACACAAACTGTGCGCGCCCGATTCAGTGTGGCCATCCGCACCGCCTACATCGATTTGTCCCGCGGCGTTTGCGAGTACGGCGTCGGTGGTGGCATCACCTGGGGCAGCGAGGTCACCGCCGAGTTCGCCGAACTTCGCGCCAAACGCCAGATTCTGGTGAATACCCAGTGGGCCGCCCAGCGGCAGCGGGCTGGACAGCATCATCGCGACCGCGTGGCTGCGCCGGACACCATCGACGTAAGCACAAGTCAAACCGCTGCCGAAATCGTGAAATCCCGTGTCGTAAAACGGTAGACAGCGCGACAAACAACCTCCGGCGCGCACCAACGCTGGAGATCGCACATTGGACTCACTCCGGCGCAGGTGGCCACGTCGTTGGCGGTGGCCAGTCCGCCCAACCGGCGCTTGGGCCGGGCAAGAGCCGATTACGGCGGACGCAGTTAGCCATCACGCCCGCCCGGAGCTGAGCGGAGACTGCTCGCTTGCTTGAGCACGCAAGCTGTGTTAATTTTTCGCGCGCCGGGATTGCCACAACTTCATCCGGACTGCAGGCGAGTCCACCGGCGGCGTGAGCACCGGGCGCCAGCACATCGCGTTGACGCCACCGCTGCTGCACAGCGAAAGGCTCCCACCACCATGACATCGACGCCCTCCCCCACCTCGATGCCCGCTGACTTCACCCACGATGCGCTACCGGGACGCGTCGTGTTCCGTGACGGCGCACTCGACGATGTCGGTGACGAACTTGAGCACCTCGGCGCGCACCACAGCATGCTGATCGTCTCCCCACATGACAACCACATGGCTGAGCGCGTCCAACGTGCTGTCGGCGCCCGCCAACCCGTCGTCTGGACTGACATCGGCCAGCATGTTTCTGGTGAACTGGCCGAACGCGCGACGGCCGCGGCGATCGATAGCCGTGTTGATGTCCTCGTCACCGTCGGCGGCGACGCCGCGATCGGCTTGGGTAAGGCTGTCGCGGTACGCACCGGCCTGCCCCTTGTATGTGTGCCTACCACATACTCGGGCAGCGAGATGACCCCGATCTACGCCCTGTCCTCAGATCACGACTGGACGCCTCGCCGCGACGGCAGGGCCTTGCCCAAAGTGGTGATCTATGACCCCCAACTGCTCGCTGCCCTGCCTCCGGTGGTGGTCGGCGCCCGCGGCATGAGTGCGCTCGCCCACTGTGCCGAAGCATTGTGGGCTCCCCGGACCGATCCGATCACCGACGCTCTAGCACTCGCCGGCGCTCGCCGTCTCACACGGCACTTGCGGAGTGCCTGTCGCGAGCCGGGAATCGCGGCGAGCGCACACCTCATGATTGGGTCCTGTCTGGCAGGAATTGCTCTGGGATCCGCGGGAGGCAGCATCCACCACGCTTTGTGCGACTTGCTTGCCGGTAGGTACGGCACACCGCATGCCCTTACCCACGCGATCGTGCTGCCCTATTCCGTGAAATTCGTGCGTCCCGCTGTTCCCGTGGCCATCAAGCGATTAGCAGCGGCAATGGACACTGTGTCCGAGGACCTTCCCGGGGCGATCTGGTCGCTGGGCCGGTCTGTCGGGACACCGCAGGGACTCCGCGCGATCGGAATCAGTGAATCGCAGATAGAGCTAGCTGCTGATGCGGCGCTGGCCGAGGAAATTCCGAGCCCGCGGCCCCTGAATCGCTCTCTGGTAGGGCGCTTACTCGAAGGTGCGTGGCGCGGCATGTCCCCGTCGATTCCTTGATCGCTCACCAACAGATTCAAGCCCAGCGGCCCAAGCAGCCGGGCACTATCAGAAAGGGGTGGGGATGTCTGCCGCCGAACTCAACGGGACGCTGGTCGCGTCCAAACTGCTCACCGACACCGCTCAGCGCGTCGAACTGCTCAAGCGCTCCTCCGGCAAAATTCCCTGCCTGGCGACCGTGCTGGTGGGCGACGACCCTGCCTCCCATACCTACGTGCGGATGAAGGCAAACCGCTGCGCCGACGTCGGAATCCGGTCTTTACGAGTGGAGCTCGACGCCGCCACCACGACCGACCAGCTGGTCGGTGAACTGCTCAAGCTCTCCCACAGCGACGACGTCGATGGCATCCTGCTTCAACATCCGGTGCCCCACCACATCGACGAGCGCGCCGCGTTCGAGGCGATCGCCCCACATAAGGACGTTGATGGGGTGACCGCCAACTCCTTCGCGGCCAGCGCGTTGGGCTTTGCGGGGTACGAATCCTGCACCCCATCAGGCATTATGCGGCTACTGGATGCCTATGACATCGGCATCGCCGGTAAACACGCCGTGATCGTCGGGCGCAGCCCGATTTTGGGGCTACCGGTGGGAATGCTGATGCTGCGGCGAAACGCCACCGTCACCTACTGCCATTCGCGCACGGTGGATCTCGCCGATCAGGTGGGGCGCGCCGATATCGTCGTGGCCGCTGTGGGCCAACCGGAGCTCATCCGGGGACACTGGATCAAACAGGGCGCCATCGTCGTCGATGCCGGCTACAACCCCGGCAACGTTGGCGATGTCGAGTACAGCGCGGCGCGTGAGCGTGCGCAATGGATCACCCCAGTGCCCGGTGGGGTCGGCCCGATGACGATCGCGGTGCTGCTGGCTCAGACCGCCGATGCGGCTGGCGCCCCGGCCGGTGAGGCTATTCGCCTGGCCTCCGATCAGTCGGCGAGGTGAGCTCGGGACGGCCGCCGGCGACAATCAGACGAGATCGACGGTAGCCAGTGAGACTCTGTGGTTCACCTTTCCCAACCACATTGTTGTTGTAGCGTGCGTGAACACCCGCGGTTCACGCACCCGTTGACGCGGTCACGGTCAATGGATCGCCGCGTCTGCGGTGGGCGGCTCAGTGGCCGTTGCTCAAATTGGCGAAATTCGGCACCGCGGTCATCGAATTGGGTATCGGGCGGGTTCAATTCCGGTATTGGACAAGCCCTCCGGCGGTCAACGAGAGTGATCTTCCGATCACATCAAGCGGTGATGTGACGATCATCACGACCTGTCGACTCGACATTTATGTGAAAGGTGTTGTGACGTGACCGAAGCACCACGGAGCCTCGAGGACAAGATTCAGCAGTCTGGGGGTCCACTCCCCATGCTCCGCAGTGCTCCCCTGGGACGATACCAATTTCCTGTCCTTGCGCCTGAGTACTCGACTTGGGGTGAGGAGCAGCAGGCTTGGAGAAACACCGCACTGTTCTACGATCTGTCGTTCCATATGCTCGAGGTCTACATCAAGGGCCCGGACTTGTTACGTCTGCTCTCGGATGTCACGGCGAACAATGTGTCGAACTTCGGCAAGAATCGTGGCAAACAGCTCATCGCGTGTAATCACGAGGGGCAGCTGATCGGTGATGCCATCCTGTTTGGCCTTGAAGACGATGAGTGCGTCGTGGTGGGGACGCCGTTTGCGCCGGACTGGGTGAGTTATCAGGCGGCGACGGGCGGATACGACGTCGAGGTTTTCCGGGACGAAGGAGTCGGGACATACAACAGGCGTGGCTTCCGGTACCAAGTGCAGGGTCCCAACACGCAGCAGATCGTCCAGAAGGCCTCCGCCGGTACGCTTCCCGACATCAAGTTCTTCAAAATCGGTGAGTTCACGATCGCCGGTCATCCGGTGCGCGCGCTCAACCATGCTATGACTAAGCTGCCCGGCCTGGACCAGACGGGCCTTGAGATCTACGGGCCGATCGAGTATCGCGATGAGGTCAAAGCGGCGTTGCTGGCAGCCGGTGAGGAGTTCGGCCTCAAGGAGGGCGGCGCCCTTTCATATTCGACCACCGGTATTCCGGACGGTTGGTTGCCGCTGCCCCTGCCGGCGATTTACTCCAGCGACAAGCTGCAGTCGTATCGGGAATACCTGCCTGCAGTTGCCCCTGAAGCCTCGATCTCACTGGGTGGAAGTTTCGCCTCGGACAATGTCGAGGACTACTACGTCACCCCGTGGGACGTTGGCTACGGCAAGGTGATCAAGCTCGATCGCGACTTCATCGGCGCCGAGGCGTTGCGGGCTGCCGCCGAGCAGCCACACCGCCAGAAGGTGTGGCTGCGGTGGAACAACGAGGACGTGACCCAGGCGTGGGCCCGCAGTCTATTTTCCGACACCCCTACCAAAACGTTCTCGGTACCCAATCCCGTTTACTCCACCTGCCAGTACGATGCCGTGCTGCTCAACGACGAGCCCGTCGGGGTTTCCACCTGGACTGCCTACAGTCGCAACGTCGGCGGGTTCAGCTCGCTGGCAATGATCGACGCCGACCAGGCACGCGACGGCACCGAGGTCACCGTCATCTGGGGTGAGCCCAACGGCGGCTCGGGGCGCCCCCACGTTGAGCACCACATCCAGATCCCCATCCGGGCAACGATATCGACGACGGCGCCCGAGTAAGTCCGACCATTCGGTTGGGTGTTGTTGGCAGATTTCCGGTGTCGGGCAAGCCATTCAAGGCCTGTCCGGCACCGGAAGTCGTCGTGGTCTCTGGCTACACCGACGCCAGCAGAAAGACGGGTCAGCCTTCAGCTAGGTCACGTGTTGCGCGCATGAGATCACGTGCCATCGTGGCGTGACGGCGGCCCAGGCCGCAGGGGGCGGCGATAGCGACGCGTCGTCCGGCGGTGGACTCGATGATCCCCATGACTTCGCGTAATTGGTCCTGCGAGAGCGCCTCGTGCACGAAGCCGGCTACCAGATGCGTGTCAGCGGGCAGCACTAGCCTGGCCAGCGGCGCGTAATAGGATTTCGCCAGGCTGGGCGGATCGTCACCGGCTGCCAGCGGGATGTGCATGTAGGTCAGCGATGTGTGCGACGGCCAGTGTGCGGCGATGGCGTTGGCCAGCTCGACAGTGCGACCGCAGTCCTGCCCGGCTTTCGTCAGCGCGCGGTGTTGAAGGTCCCCGAAGCACAGATGCACACCGATCTTCGTCCCGGGAGAAGCCAGCCGCGCTAGCTCAACCGACACGCCCGCCATCCAGCGGGCCACGAGCGGACGCAGGATTCGCGGCGCGCGTGACACGGCGACCAGTTCGGCGGGCAGCTCAATTTGGAAGACGACGTCGTTGCCCACAACGCTTTGGATAGCGCGTATTTCGCGGCTCGCCGCTGTGTTGAACGCCTTTCGGTAGCGCATTGCGCCGATCGGGCCGAAAGCCAGTAACGCCAAGTCGAAACCCGATGCGACGCCGACTTGATACAGGGCCTCGTTCAAGCCGTGTTTGGCGAGTAGGCCGGTGACGACGGGGCGAGACATCCGAACTGCGTCGTCGTAGCCCAGATGGAGCTTGTCGGGGTCGAGTTTGGCTCCGCGGCGCAGCCGGTAGCGGGGACGGTCGTTGTAGTCGGTCCATTGACCGTCACGTTTGAGCACTACGGCGGGATGATTGCGCAGTGCGGCGATGATCGAGGCGACCCATTGGCTGCGCGGCCCGGTTTCGCCGTCGGGTACACACATCAGGGTCGGGCCGAGTTCGGTGAGCGCCAGCTCGACGGCGTCGTGGGCATCGGATGCCGGGATGCTGCCGATCAGCAGAGTCCCGCGCGTGGTCGGCGAGGCGGTGTTGGGTGTCATCTATACCCCGTTCAGTGGCGAAATGACGTCGCCGGATTCGTCGGCGAGTTTGGGCAGTACACGAATCAGAGCGTTGAGGTCCGTGCGGGTCAATCGTTGGGTGAACAGTTTGGAGACCATGTCTAGATGAGATTCGGTGGCCTCGATTACTGCCGTGCATCCTTTGTCGGTCAGGGTGATCTCCATCCCGCGTTTGTCGTCGCCGGCGGTGCTGCGCGTGATGAGTCCGGCCTGCTCCATGCGCAGCAGCAGCCGGCTGACGCCGCTTTCGCTGAGCAGCAGTCGGTCGCGCAACGCCCGTTGGCGCAGTCGTTTGTCCGGCACGTCGGCCAGATGAATCAACACATCGAACCACTCGAGGGGCAGATTGTGGTCACGCTTCATCTGCGCAGCCATCTTGTCGATGATGATCCGGTGTGCACGTAGGAATTCCTGCCAGAGCACCGTCTCCTCCTCTAGTCGGGCGACGACTGCTCGCAGCCGGCGGTCATCGTCGCGTGCGGAGCTCCCGGCCGGGGCCCGCCTACTTGCCGCTCGTACCCCACGCTTGGCTGCCATTCGGTCGCTGCTCCTCTCCTACGGCGGATCGCCGCAGTCCAGAATAGATGACTACGCAAGCTAACCAACTCGGCTCTGCTGACCCTGGCGTCTCGCGCGCTCTGGCGGGAACGTGTGGTTAGGGGTCGTCTTGCCTGGCCGTGGCGTCGTGCCTCCCAAGGCACGTGAGCGTATGACAGCATCGCACAATTCTCTTGCTTGAGCACGCAAGCTATGTTAGCTTTCACCCGACGGTGGTCGTTGAGTACCGAAACTCGACGTGCCCATCGGGGGTAGTACCGCAGTGGGTCGCCACAACGAGGGCGTCCCGCTCGGGCTCAACACATCCGCCGGCTGATTGAGTCGCGGTGCAATACCGAGAGCGTTTGTCTAGGAGACGATTGCAATGACACTGGACCTTCAGGATCGCGTCGCCCTCATTACCGGCGCGAGCCGGGGTATCGGATACGCCATCGCCAAGGCCCTGCAGGAGCACGGCGCCCGTGTGGTGCTGCTCGCCCGTGATGAGGATGCACTCAAGTCCGCCGCTGCTACTCTGCCGTCGCCGGGACCCGACCATGTGCTGACGCTGGTGGCTGACGTCACCGACACGGAGTCGGTCCGCAACGCCGTCGCCCAAGCTCATTCGTGGCTGGGCCGCCTGGACATCGTCGTCAATTCGGCCGGCCCGCAGCTCACGCCGGCGGAGCTGACCGAAACCCCCACCGACACGCTCGCCGAGTATCTTGACGCTAAGTTGCTCGGCTTCCACCGGGTCGCGTCGGCTGCGTTACCGCTGCTCAGCGACTCCGGATCGGGACGGATAATCAACATCGCCGGCGCTACGGCGCTGACTTTGGTGCCCAACGCCGGAGTCACCGGCATCACGAACGCGGCCGTCCTCGCATTCAACAACTACCTGGCCAGCGAAGCGGCGAAGAAGAATGTTCTGGTCAACGCCGTGTCCCCCGGCATGACCCTGACCGAAGGGTGGACCACCCGCCACGAAGCGATGGGCAAGGCGCAAGGAAAGACCGCCGAGGACGTCCGCAATGGAATAACAGCAGCGACCGGCATCCGTATCGGCCGATGGGCCGACACTGCTGAGGTCGCCAACGCGGTGGTGTTCCTGGCATCTGATCAGTCCTCGTACATCACCGGTTCGGTCTTGGAGGTCGACGGTGGTATCAGCAAAGCAGTGTTGTGAGAGCAATGTCGGTGTGACGTGGCGCGGGGGCCGTTGATCCCCGGGCCCGCCTCTGAGTCGGACAAGACCGTAGTCGATCCCACAGGAAGGAACACAATGTCACTGGAGACATTGGCCGGAGTGAGCCTGCAACAGTTACTTGATCAGGCCGGCAATCCGGCGCGGATGCTGCGCAGCCTGCCCGCTCTTCACTACAAGATGCCGTTCGAGCCCGAGTACACCACCTGGCGCGACGAACAGCGCGCGTGGAAACAGACCAGCGTGCTGTATGACCAGTCGCACCACATGACCGATCTGTACGTCAAAGGCCCCGACGTCAAGCGGCTGTTCTCCGATCTCGCGGTGAACAGTTTCGCCGGGTTCGGCAAGGACAAGGCCAAGCAGTTCGTCGCCTGCAACGACGACGGCTATGTGATTTCCGACGCCATCCTGTTTGGCTTCGACGACGACGAATACGTGTTGGTGGGCACGCCGGTCGCACCCAACTGGGTGCAATACCATGCTGAGACCGGTGATTACGACGTCAGCGTGGTGCGCGACGAGCGCGCCGAAGCGAATCCGAAGGGCCGGTTGACCTTTCGCTACCAACTCAACGGGCCCTCTACCCAGAAAATCTTGGAGAAGGCGACCCGCGGCCCGCTGGAGCACATCCGGTTTTTCAACATGGGCCGCTTCGAGATCGCCGGCACACCGGTGCGCGCGCTCAATCACACAATGGCGGGGGCGCCGGGCCGCGAGCTGACCGGGCTAGAACTCGTGGGTCCTGCCGAAGGCGCGCGCGCCGTGCTCGATGCGCTGCTGGAGGCCGGCGCGGAATTCGGGCTGCGCCAGGGCGGATCCATCTCCTACGTCAGCACAACTCTTGAGTCGGGATGGATCCCCTCACCGATACCGGCCATCTACACCGACGAGCGCCTCGCCGACTATCGCAAGTGGCTACCGGCGGCCGGTTTGGAAGGTTTCGCCAGCATCGGCGGCAGCTTCGCCTCCGACAACATCGAGGACTACTACCTCACACCGTGGGACCTCGGGTACGGGCGCACCGTCAAGTTCGACCATGACTTCATCGGGCGGGAAGCACTCGAGCGGCGCGCCTCCCAGCCGCACCGCCGCAAGGTGTGGCTGCAATGGAACCCCGAAGACGCGGCACGCGTGTTCGCCGACAGTATCTACGCTGATCCAGCAGCTCGGCCGATGGCGCTGAATCTGCCCATCGCCTCGTTCACTCACTTCCAGTTCGACCAAGTGCGCAAGGATGGCCGCATGATTGGGCTGGCGACCTACAGCGGTTCGACCGTCAACATCGGCAGCCTGGTCTCCTTGGCGATGATCGATGAGGCCGAGGCCGTCGACGGGGCGGACGTAACGCTGCTGTGGGGCCAGGATCCCAACAGTCCCAAGCCCAACCTGGAACCGCATGTACAGACCGAGATCCGCGCAACAATC
Source organism: Mycolicibacterium chlorophenolicum (assembly GCF_001044235.1). Lineage (GTDB taxonomy): Bacteria > Actinomycetota > Actinomycetes > Mycobacteriales > Mycobacteriaceae > Mycobacterium > Mycobacterium chlorophenolicum. Next base: position 57,666 of record NZ_JYNL01000002.1, read on the forward strand.
AGCACAGCGCCGCTGACATAAGAGGCGGCCTACACCTGGTGCGTGCCCGTCAAGGCCGACCACCCGGACAGGAATGATCGTGCTGGACATCGACCTGGCTTGGCAGCGCCAACGCGCTTTCGCTCGTCGCAGCCCGAACGAGCGAGCGGTGCGCGCCAACGCGATCGACATTGTGGTGCGTGAGCGGGTGGCCGAAAGCGCGGTCGGCGTGGGCGATCCGGCTCCGCTGTTCGTGCTACACGATCGGGTTGTCGGCGACGTGAGTCTGGGGGCGCTGTTGACGTCGGGTCCGGTGGTGGTGTGTTTCTTCCGGGGCAGCTGGTGTCCCTACTGCAATCTTGAATTACGGGCTTATCAGGCCAAACTTGCACAGATCCGACAGCTCGGCGCCACCGTGGTGGCGATCAGCCCCGAGCTGCCGCATCGCTGCGCAGCGACCGAGCAGAGTAACCACCTGGACTACCCGGTGGTGTCTGATCCCGGTAATGCCGTTGCCCGCCGATATCGGCTCACTCACACCATTGAGCCAGAGGTCGTCCGGTACCAGCTGCGCCATGGCACAAATGTCGCGGCGTTCAACGGCAGTGGGCATGCCGAAGTTCCCCTGCCGGCCACCTACGTCGTCGGCACTGACGGCATCGTTGAATTTGCCTTCGTCGACGCCGATTACACCCACCGCGCCGAACCCGGTCGCGTCCTGACGGTGTTGCGTGATGTGGTGATGACCGATGCGCGGGCGCTGGCTGGAGCGCGATGGTGAGCGTCGGCTCCGACGAGCCGCTCGTCGAGACTCAGGACGTGCTAGGCGACACCACGACTGAGTCAACGGGGTATCGCCGGCGGTTAGGCCGCAGCTATTTCATTCCGCCTGCCCTGTGGAGCGCGCCGCGGGAGACCGCCCGTGAGCGCCATCGGCAGGTCGGCCCACGACGGTAGCTGCTGCGGAATCATCGGGGTGTGCTTGTCGTCCTACTGGCGTGCACCGCCTGACAGCCGCTGCCTCAGTCGGTGAAACGCTCACTGCGGCATCCGATCACCGGCTGATCTGGTCTGTCGACCGGGACGCGTGGATCGTCCAGTTCTCGGCGACCCGGACTGCGGCCAAATTGCTGGCGACGTCATGGACACGCACGCACTTGGCGCCCGCCGCGGCGGCCAGAGCTGACACCGAGGCTGTGGCCGCATCGAGAAGGGCGGCGCCGGTGGCTCTGCGCAGGAAGCGTTTGCGCGATGCACCGACTAGAACCGGTCGCTGCAGCCGGGCGCTGAGTTCGGGCAGCCTGCTGAGCAGTGTCCAGTTATGGGACGCGTCTTTGGCGAATCCGATACCAGGGTCAACCACGATACGGTCGAATCCGACGCCGGCCGTTACGAGCGCGTCGATGCGGCGGCCCAATTCCGCGCCTACGACGGCGACGATGTCTCCTGGGTAATGGGTGTGTTGTTCCATGACCGCGCTGTGGGCGCGCCAGTGCATCGCCACAAAGGGCACGCCCATCTCGGCTATCGCTGCTGGCATTGCCGGGTCGGCTAGTCCTGCGCTGACGTCGTTGACGACCTGCACGCCACGCGATACGGCCGCGACGGCCACTTCGGCTCGCATGGTGTCGATGCTGACGGGGATACCCGCGGCGACCAATTCGCGTGCCACCGGTATGACTCGACGCAGTTCCTCGGTTACCGAGATGCGTTGGGCTCCAGGCCGAGTCGATTCGCCGCCGATATCGATGATGTCGGCGCCGGCCTCTGCCATCGCGTGCCCGTGGGCCACTGCCGAATCCAGCTTCGTGTACCGGCCGCCGTCGGAGAACGAGTCGGGCGTGACGTTGAGCACACCCATGACCAGACATCGCTGCGGGTGGCGCGTGTCAGCGTTGGAAGCGTTCAGCATCTCCTCGAATGGCTGTCGCAGCCGGGGTGGGGCGGGTCGGCCAACGGTTCCAGCGTGTCCTCGAGCGTTACGATTCACGCGCTCTCACTCCCCCTTGTGAGCCGATGCAAGTCCGGCCGCAGCTTCGCGCGCTGCAGCGACGAGGTAGAGCGAGCCGGCCACGATAACCAGGCCGTCGACGCCCGCGGAAGTCACAGCGCTGTGCAGGGCTGCGGCGATGTCGGGGTGGGCCATGGCCGCCACGCCTGATCGGCGTGCGGCTGCTGCGATCGATTCTGGTGGTGCTGATCTGGGTGAAGCCACCTCGGTGCCGATGACAAGGTCGAAATCGGCGGCGCCGATGCCGTTGAGGAACTCCGCCGGGCGCCGATTACCGGATGCGGCGCACACCAGCACACGCCTCTTCGCAGTGGAGAAATATTCATCGAGGGTTTCCCGTAGTGCGCGTGCAGCGGCTTGGTTGTGCGCGCCGTCGACGACGATGACCGGTGCGGTAGCGGGCAGCACTTCAGCGCGTCCACTGATCTGGACCGTGCCGAGCGCCTGGTGCACCGTCGGTGTGTCCAGGGGTAATTCGAGAAAGCACTGGGCTGCCGCCAACGCTAATGCGGCGTTTCGGCACTGGTGTGCGCCGAGCAGGTTGACCGGTACCGTGCGGTGAATACCCCAGGGCGTGGCCAGGTCGACCGTTGAGCCGGTGGGTGAGCGCTGACGGTCTGTCGCGGTGATGTCGACGCCCAGCTGCAGAAGCTGGCGTGGTCGTTGGGCGGCGAAGATGGGGAGTAGCTTCGGGTCTGTTTCGCCCAATACCAGGGTGGTCCCCGGGTGCACGATGCCGGCTTTTTCCATGGCGATGTGCATGCGGGTATGTCCGGCGAATTCTGTGTGGTCGAGTTCGACGTTGGTAATGACTGCGACGGTGCTGTTAAGGATGTTGGTGGCATCCCATCGGCCCAGCATGCCGACCTCGACGACGGCGGCGTCGATGCCGGTATCGGCGAATATGGTGAACGCGGCCGCGGTCACTGCCTCGAACCAGCTTGGTGTCACCCCGATGCGCCGCGACATCCACGCCACCGCGCCGAGTGCTTCGGCGAATTGTTGGTCCGATACCGGCTTTTCGTCGATGGCGATGCGTTCGGTCACCTCGGACAAATGCGGACTGGTGTAGGTGCCCACCCGCAGTCCCTGGCTGCGCAGCAGTTTGGTCGCCATCGCCGACGTGGAGCCTTTGCCGTTGGTGCCGGTGATGTGGATCGATGGGAACCGGTGGTTGGGTGAGCCCAGCGCGGTGGCGATCGCCTCGATCCGTCGGGTACTGGGCTCTCTGATCATCCCGGACACTTCGTAGCCGGTCAGGCCGGCCAGGTATTCGTCCGCGCTGACCGGGTCGGTCCAGGGCAGGCTGGCGGGGATGCGCCTGCTGGCGATCGCTCGGATCGCGGCTGGAACCTGATCGGATCGTCGTGTGAGGTTCACGGTGGTGGTTAAGGATGCGCCACTATCGGAAGACCACGGTACTGGCGCCGTCGAGCAAAATCCTGTTCTCGGTGTGCCAGCGCACCGCGCGTGCCAGCGCCAGGCATTCAGTGTCGCGGCCCAGCATGGTCACTTCCGAAGCGCTCATGGAGTGATCCACCCGGGCGACCTCTTGTTCGATGATTGGACCTTCGTCGAGGTCGGCGGTGACGTAATGTGCTGTGGCGCCGACAAGTTTGACGCCGCGGGCGTGTGCCTGGTGGTAGGGGCGGGCTCCTTTGAAGCTGGGCAGCATGGAGTGGTGGATGTTGATGGCCCTGCCTTCGAGTTGTTTGCACAAATCATTGGACAGGATTTGCATGTAACGGGCCAGTACCACCAAATCGACGTGGAGCTCGTCGACGAGCTCCAGTAGCCGGGTCTCGGCCTCGGTGCGGGTATCGGCCGACACCGGGACGTGATAGAAGGGGATGTCATAGTTGTCGGCCATCCATCCCAGATCGGGATGGTTGGAGACCACGGCGACGACGTCGATGTTGAGGGCTCCGTTGTCGGTGCGGAACAGCAGATCGTTGAGGCAGTGGCCGTATTTGCTGGCCATGATCAGGACGCGTTGCTTGTCGGAGGTGTAGAGCATTCTCCAATGCATGGCGAATCGTTGCGCTAGGTCGATGAAATCGGCTCGCAGCGCGTCTATTTCGAGTGCGGCGTCGTGGGCGGCCTCGAATTGGATGCGGATGAAGAACTTTTCGGCGTCGCGGTCGATGAACTGCTGGCATTCCACGATCGTGCAATCGTGCAGGAGCAAGAACTCGGTCAAAGCGAAGACGATTCCTGGCTGGTCGGGGCACGAGAGGGTGAGCACGTAGCCGGTGGGCTTGTGGATGGTGTCCAGGGCTGCTGCACGGGGGGCGTTCATGCGTTTATCTCTCAGTGGGTTTCACGATTGTCGGGACTGCGGTTGAGGCGGGCCGCCACGGTGGTGTTGCGGATGACCCACAGATCGGTGAGCGGGCCGATGCCGCCGGGCACTGGTGTTAATGCTCGCGCGCGGGAGCGTACTTGGGCGAAGTCGACATCGCCGACGATGCGGACGCCGCCGGTGTCGTGGACGGCATTGATACCGACGTCGAGTACGACGGTGCCTTCGCGGATGTGCTCGGCGCGGATCAGTTCTGGTGAGCCGGCGGCGACGATCAAGACGTCGGCGTGGCGGGTATGCCAGCCGAGTTGGCCGCCGCGGTTGACCCATTCGTCGACCGATTCGGCGGCGGCCTGGCGCTGCAGCGCCAGCAGCAGGGCGGGCTTGCCGACGTTGGCCGAGCGCCCGACCACGACGATCAGCGCGTTGTGGTAGAAGTCTCGGCTGTCGATGCCCGATTGCTCGATCCACTCGTCAAGGGCGTGAAACGCTGATGCGGCGGTCGGTGAGACGAATCGTGGTGTTCCCAGTGCCAATAAGCCGACGTTTTCGGGGTGCACGCCATCGACGTCCTTGAGCGGCGCCAGAGCTCCGAACACTTGGGCTTCGTCGAGATGCTCCGGCAGCGGGCGCAGAATCAGGATTGCGCTGATGGCTGGGTCGTTGTTGAGCGTGGTGATCGCTTCGATCACCTCGGTGGGTCCGGCGTCGCCGGCGAGACCGATGTGAGTATGGGCGACATTCAGCTCGGCTGCGGTGGCTGCGATGCGTCGTTCGTAGAGTGCGGCGCGATTGTCGTCGCCCACACTGAGGGTGGCCAGACGACAGTCGATACCGTCGGAGGCGAGCGCTGACACTTCCTGTGCGACGGTGACTTTGAGGGTGTCGGCGAGTTTGCGTCCGTCGATTATTTGCGCGGTCATCGTGGCACCGATTCCTTTCAGGACGGGCGATGTTGGGGGCGTGGCGGCCGGGCGAAGTGGAACCCCGTCCTGCCGGCACCGAAGGGGTTCGGTGGGCTCCGGCAGGACGGGAGCCTGTTACACCGTGGGTGTGGTGTGGATGGTGGCGCGGATGGTCCGTTGTGCGTGTCGCTCGACGGTCGGCTTGGCCGATCCGCCGCCTTCCTCGCCGATGACGAGTTTGACTTCAGCGCCCTCGACCGCTTGCTTTTCGTCGACCATCGCCATCGAGCCCCAGCTGCCGATGTTGACGGTGTAGCCGGCGTTGGCTGACACACCGATCAGTTGGTCGCCCAGGAGAACCTTGTCATAGGGGCCGCTGGTGTAGTTGGAGACGGGGATGTCGAGGTATTTGGGGCGTTCCCCGCTGCCGAACAGGCTGTCGACGATGAGCGCGCACGTGTCATCGTTGTTCCACCGCAGCCACACTTTGCGCCGATGTGGTTGGTCGGCGAGCTTTTCCAGCGCGGTGCGTCCGACGAAATCGTGGTCGAACTTCAGTGTGTGACCGTACCCGAGATCCCATGGGGTGCAGTAGTAGTCCTCGATGTTGTCGGAGTAGAAGCTGCCGCCGATGGATGCGTTGGCTTCAAAGCCGTTGGCGGGCAGCCACTGCCGGAACGGCTTCATGGCCTCGCCGGTGTAAATCGCCGGCACTGGCGAGGGTATCCATCCACCTTCAATGGCCGTCGTCGGGTAGGCACGCCCACCGCCGAGCTTAAGGCCGAACTCTTGGCCCGCCTCGAGCAAGGCTTGACGAACGGTGTCTGCTTGATCGAAGGGTCCCATCAGCTCTAGGCCGGTGAACTCCTCGCCGGGCACGCCGGCCATGGTGTGGTTGAGAGCCCGGATGGGGACGCCGGCGATCTCGAATTCGGCCATATTGAAGAACTTGATGCGGGGCAGTTTGCCGCCGACAGCCTTCTCGATGATCCGGCCGGTCGCGGGTCCATTCAGGTTGTAGCGAAACAGCAGCCGCTTGCCCTTGTTGTCGATCGAGCGCTCGTCGCGGGTGACCTTCACATCGTAGTCGCCGGTCTCGGCCATGAAGGCCACCCAGTTGGGCGCTACCGGCCGGCCCACAAGGCTGTATTCATCGTCTTCGAACCCGAACAGAATCGCGTCGCCGATGACGTAACCGTCGTAGTTGCAGGCGACGAACTGCTTGGCCTTGTTGCGGCCGAACGTGGTGAAGCTGTTGATGCCCAGATCCGAGAACAGCCGCTTGACGTCGGGACCCTGGAAGTAGATGTCGGTCATGTGGAACGACTGATCGAACAACACCGACGTCTGCTTCCAGGCGCGCTGTTCGTCACGCCAGTTGCTGTACTCGCTGCGCATCGGATAGTCGTAGGCCCCCTGCGGCGTATTACGCAGCATGTCGGCAATGTTGCCGTGGCGCTGAATCTTATCTTCGAGGCTCTCGGCGGTCATTGGGTGTTCCCTTTCTATGGATCTAGCGCGTCGACGACACTTTTGCCGGTCAGGATTATGTGGTCACTTAGCGATGGCGGCAGACATTCGGCTTTGCCATTCGACAGTGGCGTCAACTTGATTGAACGAGAACATGTGCAATCCCTCGACGCCGAGCTGTTCGAAATCGCTTTCGGCGACAATTTCGGTGATCAGTGTTTCCGGCGTATAGGACCGGCCCAGGAGCAAGTTGCCGACGAAGCCGTGTTGCTTGGTCAGGAATTTGACGGAGGAGCCCACTCCGATTTTCAGCGACAGCTCGATGAGTTTGCGGGTCTGCAGCGGCGCGGCGATGCCGATGCGCACGGGCAGGGTGATACCGGCCTCTCGCATGGTGCGCAGCCAGCCGGTGAAGGCGTCGGCGTCGAAGCACAACTGGCTGACCATGTAGTCGGCGTAGGGCTGCTTGCGCTGCAGCGCGTCCAGCAGCGCCGCGTCGGGGATGTTCGGATGCCCTTCGGGATAGCAGCCCACGCCGATGCGCTGCAGGTTGTGATCCAGTCCCTGGATCGCCTCCAGAATGTCGAAGGCCTCGCTGTACTTGCCCACCGGCTCTTCGCCGTCACCGCCGATGACATAGAGATCATCGACACCCGCCGAACTCAGTGTCGCCAGGAATCGTTTCAGCTGGGCTTCGTCTTCGACCATCCGCGCCGCCAGGTGGGGAACGACCCGATGCCCGGATTCGCGGGCCCGAACCACATGGTCGAGGGTGCGGTCCAGGCCGAACTTGGGTGAACAGGTGATCGTGACGGTCGTGGAGGTGGGAATGGCCGCGGTTTTCTCCTCAGCGCCACGCAGCGGTATCACTTCAATGTTGGCGGTGGCGACCAGATGGCCGATTGTGGTGTCTGAGCCGTCAATTGTCGTCATTGAAGCACCTCTCTTAACTGCTGTATGGGCATGGCGAATAAACATTCGGGCAGCCAGTGACCGAATTCGTCGTCATTACGCGCGAACTCATGGAATGGACCAGGGTGCACCCGCTGGGTATTAGCCAGCTGCTGCTAACGCTGCGGAGTGATCAGCTCCCGTACTGCGGTACAACTGCGTTAAAGATCACATTGGATTACGCTTGACCGATTGTCCAATACCAGATTTGAACCCCTGCTATACCCAACTGATCGCTGGCATCGGCCAAGGGCGCGTCCCCCGACTGCTACGTTGGCGGTGATGCCGCCTATCCGAGGCGGGTGTCGAGGTAGTCGACGAACAGACGCAGGGTGGGCGCGGAGTTGTCGCGCAGATGCGCGCAATACAGGGGCGCAGGCGGCGCGTCCTGCAGCGGGATGAAGTCAACGTCGTCGGGTTTCGTCCTGGTTGCCGAGTCGGGCACGACGGCGATGGCGATGCCGAGTGCGACGTAGGCCAGGCAGGACACCACGTCCTCGGCCTCGATGGTCACCCGGGGGGTGAATCCCGCACGGAGGCACAAGTCGATTACCTCGTCGGCAAATTCGGGCCGCATCGTGGGATAGACCACCAAGGGTTGGTGGCGCAGATCGGCAATGGTGGCGGGGCTGCGCCAGTCCAGTGCCCGGCTTCGGTGCATCGCCACGTACAGCGGTTCAGACATCACGGGTCGGCACACGATACCGGGTTCGTCCGGGTAATGACGGCCGAAGCCGACGTGGAGAACTTTGTCACGCAGGTAGTCGATCTGGTTGTGTTTGGCGATCAACTCGAAACTCACTGTCACAAGGCGATGTTGGTCGAGAAAGCCGCGTATCAGCTCGGGGATGCCGGTGAGTATCGCAGGGTCGTAGTAGCCCACCGAGAGATGGCCGATCTCACCGTTGCTGGCAAGGCGGGTGCGCTCGACGGCGCATGTCGACAACGCGACGATGCGATACGCGCGCTCAAGAAACACCGCGCCGGCTTCGGTGAGTTCCATCCCGCCAGGTGTCCGGCGGAACAGTTCCACGCCGAGATCGCGCTCGAGGCGTTGGATTCGGCGCGTCAGCGGGGGCTGTGACATGTGTAGCCGGATCGCGGCGCGGTTGAGGTTGAGTTCTTCAGCTACCGCGATGAAGCACTCCAGCTGGCGTGGATCAAGCACCACGGGTCCGATCGCTACCGGTTTGGCGTTACTGCAGGGTCGCAGCGATTGTAGGAAGACCTGGCGCGGCGGGATGGGAAATCGCTGAGATGACTGCGGCCGACCTCACGGCCTGCGTGCGGCAACCGGGGCAGACCCTGCGCCGGTTTGCTGTTGGGCCGTGGCGGGAGGCTGGCGGCCAATGGTGCCGATACTTCGCCGGTGGGCGGTGAGGGGCGGCGGCCGCCGTGTGCGTCGGTGCCGCGTCGTGGCAGTCCAGCAAACTCACACCGCCCGGTTGGGCGCGGCTGCTGGGGACTATGTTGGCGTCGATAGCGCACAGCGTCGACATGTCCCTCTCTGCCAGGTAGGCCGTGCATAATGCCGCCAACAGCGGCCGGCTCGGTGTTGCCGGGGACCGACCCGCGGCCGGAGTCACACCGTGCACCGGCGCCCGGTCGCGACCCGCGCCGAGGGTCGGGCCGCAATCGGATCAGCACTGCTGGGGCTAGCAATGAATCGCTGCCTTACCTGTGGGGCGCCCCACCGAGGCATGTGCGGCGGTCGCGACCGGAGCGGATGTCATGTCGAATAGCGTAACGCCGATGTCGCCGTACCGAAGGCACTTGCTTGCGCACGCAACACCGATGGCGTGTTCATGATCAGTTCAGCCGGGATTGTCAGGATCCACGGGGATGGTGCCATCAGGCCCCCGGGCCGGCGTTGCGGGCAGTGAGATCTGATGCCCACGGTGGGTGGCGTTCCTACGGTCACGTTGCATTCGGGGCGTTGGCGTGAGGTCTGAGGTCGGTGGGGCCGACGCGCGCACCCGAGGTGCCGCCGAAATTCTGTGTACTTAGCGTGAGTAGAGCGTCACGCTGAGCATCGGTCAGCCCCAGTAACGCTGATTCTTCTACACCACGGACAGCGGCGTCGGCACGTTCGAGAATCCGTCTGCCGTATCTAGTCAGCGATGCCGGTCGTGCCCGACCGGAGTCCACGGTGTCGGGCCGGTCTATGAGCCCATCGGCTTGCATCCGCAACAACACACCGCTCATGGCCTGTGGTGTGACACCCATGGCGCGGGCCAAATCGGCGTTCGACTGACCTGGTGCGGTATGCAGTATCTGCAAGCAGACATATTGGGAAAACGACACATTCACCGGAACGAGCGCCGCAGAGATCTGCGTACGCAGTGTCGTCAACAACCGGTGAAGCCGATAGACCAGTGGCCCGCTGTCGGGGTGCGACACATCGGGTCCTACGCCAGCGGCGTGGTGCTGACGTTGGCGCGGATCTCGGCTTGAATGTGTCGTTCCACGCCAGGTTTGGCGGTGCCGCCGTCAGGCTCGCCCCAGATCACGGTCACCTCGACGCCGTCGCGGGCGTAGTGCGCGTCCATCACCGCGATCGAGGCGAAGCTTCCGATGTTGACGGTGTAGGAGCAGTAAGTCGAGCGGCCCGCCGGCTGCCGCGCCGCCAACACGATGTCGTTTTGGCTGACTGCGTAATCGGTGAAGGGCTGACTCATGTACTTGGTGCGGCCCTGGCCCGGTTTCTTGAACAGGCTGTCGGCGAGCACTCGGGCGCAGTCTTGCGGATTCCACCACAGCCACACTTTCTTTGCGTGCGCGGTATCGGCGAGGTTGATCAACGCGTCACGGCCGATGAAGTCGTGGTCGAAATGGATCAACCGGCCGTAGCCAATATCCCACGGCGTCACGTAATAATCCTCGATGCGCGGCAACACCTGACTTCCAGCGAGGGCGTAGTTAGCCTCCAGCGTCATGGGATCAAGGTGCTCGCGGTAGTCCTTCATCGCATCACCGGTATAGATGGCCGGCACGGGAAAGGGGATCCATCCCGTTTCCAGCGCGGTGGTCGGATAGGCCAGTCCCCCGGCTTGTTTCAGGCCAAACTCTGCACCGGCCTCAACAAGGGCCGACCACACCAGCGCGCCCTCATCCAATGGGCCGATCATCTCCAGACCGGTATGTTCCAGTCCCGGCTGACCAATCATGGTGTGATTCAACGCGCGGATGGGCACGCCGTCGATCGTGAATTCGCCCATCGCGAAGAACTTGATGGTGGGCAAGGTCGAATCGCACGCCTTCTCAACGATCTGCAGCGCACTGGGGCCTTGGATCTGGAACCGAAAAATCTTGCGCGGGTTAGGGTTGATCACCGATGCACGGTCGAAGGTCACCTCGACGTCGTAGCCGCCGGTTTGGGCACGATAGGCCACCCAATTGCCGGCCACCCCGGTGCCCACCAGTGAGTACTGGTCATCCTCGAGCCCGAACAGGATGCCATCCCCTATGACGTAGCCGTCCTCGCTGACCCCGACAAACTGCTTGGCCCTGTTGCGGCCGAACGTCGTAAAGTCGTTGACCGCCGCCTCGGAGAACAACCGCTTGACATCGGGGCCCTTGAAGTAGACATCGGTCATGTGCGTCGACTGATCAAACAGCACCGCCGTTGTGGCCCACGCCTCCTGTTCGTCACGCCAGTTGGAATACTCAGGCTGGTAGGGAAATGCGAAGGTGCCCATGGGGGCATTGCGCAGCATGCCCACGACGTCGCCGCCGGCCTCGTGGATCATCTGCTCAAGGTTGGCGGCGGTCATGAAAACGTTCCTCTCGGGTTTCGACGATGTCGTTGCGTCTGCGACAACAGGAAAGGGTTGTGTGCAGTTGATCGGCTCGAAAACGTATGGGACAGCAGTGTGTTCCGCTGTGCGCGGGGCCGTCGGCGGTTGCTCATCCGGCGCCCTTCCGGCCGAGGACGGCAGCGAGGGCCGTTTGCAGTGCCGCAGCAGGATCAGCGGGCATGGTCATTGCTCGCCATGCGACATGTTTGTCGGGCCGGATCAGCAGCGCCCCGCTTTCGTCGACCTCACGCACCTTCGCCCAGTCGTAATACAGATCGGTGACCGCGCGTCCGGGGCCGATCACCACAGTGTCAACGGCGATCCCCAACTGTGCGGATACATGCTCAGCCGCGCTCACCCAATCCTGCCCGGCAATCCCGGTGATGAGCGTGAACCGGGAATACGGTGCGATATCCATCGTGGCCAGCTTCACCGTGTTGTTGCCCACCCAGGCATGTGGCAGGTGTGATCCAGGGACGGTGGACTGCTGGTAATACAGCTGCGGGTCACGGAGCGGGTCAGGCAGCTTCGAACCGTCGGCAACGACAGCATCGGAGTCGTAGAACTGACCCATGTCATGGCCGTGAGTGTTGAACTCGTAATTCTTGAAATCCAGCGCTTCCACCAACGCCGCTCGGCGGCGCTGGCCTTCTGTGCTGTTCTCCTTTCGCAGGTCGATTTGGTGCGCCATATCGTTCACGTCGGTGGCGTCGGCCAGACCAAGGGCAGCATAGAACTTGCCCCAGTCGCGCGGAGATTGGTTGGCGCGCTTGACGATTTGGCGCGCGATCGGGGCACGCTCCACGCTGTATGTTTCCAACAGCGACGGGCCGGCATGGCCGTGCAGAACCGCTGCGATCTTCCACACCAGATTGTAGGAGTCCTGCACAGATGTGTTGGCGCCCAGTGCGTTGCCCGGGGGGTGGCGGTGGATCGCGTCTCCGACGCAGAACACGCGGCCAGACTGCAGGTGGGTGGCCCACATCTCGTTGATGCCCCACAGCGACACGCCGAGGATGTCGATGTCGATGTTGGGCTCGCCGATGAGGTTTCGGGCGATCCGCGCCGCGGCGTCGTCATCGATGACTGGCGGGTCGTCGGTGTTGTCGTATCCCCAGTTGATCAACCATTCGTTCCAGGGTCTGACCATCCTGATGATGCCGGCGCCCACACCGCCGACGTTGGAGCCGGGCTGAATGACGAAGTACAGCGCTGCCGGTCGGTGCGCGCAGAGATGCGATAGGTCAGCTTTGAACATGATGCTCATCGAGCCGTGGACGTCCATCATGCCCTCGAACGGCAGGCTGATATCGTCGGCAACCTTTGAGCGGGCACCGTCGGCGCCGATGGCGTACTTGGCCCGAATGGTGAATCGATGTCCGGTGAGCCGATCGAGAACGTCCACGCTGACACCGTCGTCATCCTGTGTGAGCGAAAGGTATTCGGTGGAGAATCGGGTCTGTGTGCCACGGATAGTGGCGTTGCGCACCAGAATTGGTTCCAAGTACGTCTGCGGCAGGTCCAGGCTCAGACACGGCGAAGCGCGCCGGTAGTCCGCCTCTCGATCGGGGTGCGTACCCCAGGTGTGGATGCGGCCAATCTCTTCCCCGGCCAGCGACGTGCACACTACTGAGTCGCCGACCAGCTCGTGGCCCGCGGCATCGTGATGAATCTGCTCCTCGAGTCCCAGGTCGCGAAAGACCTCCAGGGCACGCTGATTGATCAGGTGCGCCCGAGGCGAGTTGGCTGTCCACCGGTACTTCGTGATCATGATGTTGGCAATGCCCAGAGTCGAGAGCATCACCGCGGCCGAGGCCCCGGCCGGGCCAGACCCGATGATCAACACATCGGTTTGCACCACCGCGGAGTGAGGAATCTCGGTTTCCGCAATATCGTCGTGGCGTGACGATTCCACCGTCTGCCTTTCTTCGCCGAGCGGCTGTCGGCGCCGTTGGGACAGAGTGTGAATGCTTGGCCGTCACGAGCGGTCTGCGATGGCTCCGTTATGGCGTGATTCGGCAGCAATGGCTGAATCCACGAACATGTCGCGCCGATGCACACTCACCGTTGAGCTGGCGAGTGCCCGCTGCTGGGTCGCGCGGCGGCGCACATCGGAGGCCCGTTCGCCGAACCGCTGGCTAAACGACCGCGAGAAGTGGGTGATAGAGGTGAACCCGCAGCGTTTGGCGATCTCGGCGATCGTCATGGACGCCGCTTCGGGCCGGCGCAACATCGCCGTGGCTGTAGTGAGCCGACGATCGAGGACATGCTGCGGCACGGACGTCCCCACCGAGGCGAAAACCCGGGACAGGTGTCGGGGACTGATACCGACCGCGGAGGCCACCTTCTGCGCCGACAGCGACGGATCATTGAGGTGGTCCTCGACGTATCGTCGCGCGGCAGCCAGGTGTCGTGGGGCGTCCACCCCGTCGTCGTCACCCAGGAGTCTTTCGACCAGCCGCACCAGGGTGTCTTCGTCGGGCAAACGGGGTCCGTCGGTGTGTGTCGCCGCATCGATAAGGTCCACTAGGCGGTTGGCGAGCGGGTTCTGGTGACCGCCGAATTCGGCGAACCGGGGGGCCTGGATCCGCATCAGTCCCGTCTGGTCGAACAGCGCGTGTCGGTGGATCTTGAGGGATAGCTCCTGGAAGTGGCGGGAGAATCCCCGCATGAATGGCCGATCACAGTCGCAGACCACGAACTGTCCGCGCCGCAGGATGCGGACTCCGTCGCTGGAATAGTAGAAGGCCTCACCGGCGAGCACAAAGAACAGCACGACGGCGTCTTCGGGTTGGCGAGTGATCAATTCGGGACGCCGTTCGATCACGTGTGCGGTATTGGCATGGACGCGCGAGAACAGGGTGCGAGCCAGTTCGACGTTGACCGTCGCGCCGTCGAACCGTGCGTCGGTGAGCGCTCGACAGTGCAGTCCCATGAGCGTCTCTGAGTTATGTGCCTGCCACAGTTTCATCTGCTGCTCTGGCGGCACACCGGCGGTGGTGAACGACCGTGTTACTCCTTGTACTGTGACCGCTGGCATAGTCCGCAGTGTAAGTCCGACAGACACGCTAGGGTATGTGTTTGCTTGCGCACGCAATAGTTGCGCTGGCTCTGCCGCCGGCGGCTGACTGCGGCACGACACAGCGGCGTTCGGCAAAAAGCCATGGACCGAACCGGCTGACTGACGAGGAAGTGGACCAACCGACCATGTCTGAGCAACGCTCCCCCTTTCCCCCGTTTGATCGGGCCAGCGCGCGCAACAAGGTCCAGGCAGCAGAGGATGCGTGGAACACCTGCGATCCCCACCGTGTCAGCCTCGCCTATACCGCGGATTCCGTATGGCGCAACCGCGACCAGTTCCTCACCGGGCGTGCGGCGATCGTGGACTTTCTGACCAAAAAATGGGAGCGTGAACTCGACTATGTGCTGCGCAAGAGCCTGTGGGGGTTCGACGACAACCGCATCGCCGTGCGCTTCCAGTACGAATGGCACGACGTCGCGGGTCAGTGGTACCGCAGTTACGGCAACGAACTGTGGGAGTTCGACGACAACGGCCTGATGCGCCGCCGAGAAGCCAGCATCAACGATGTCACGATCACCGAATCGGAGCGGCGCTACTTCGGACCCCGCCCGCAAAGCGAACGTGGAGCAGGACGCGACATCTCGTTGCAGTGACATCCAACGTCAGAAAGTCCGTGAGTGCTCGATACAAGCGGGTTCGGACTAGGGCGGCGCGACGCACGCGAGGATAGCGACCCCGGGGGGGAATTACGCCGCGGCTCCGCGCTTGAGGGCGGGATGCCCCCTAATGGGCGTCGTCGTGGGTGCACTCGTGGGAGTGCGCCCCGGCGGCTGAGCCGTCGGTCGGTGGGAAGAAGACGACGAAAGGCTCGACGTTGTCGTCCAGTCGCAGGCTTTGATACATGATGAAGGTGTGGTTTACGGCGAAGGTTTCCACGCCCCCTAGCCGCCCCCGCCACTTCTCGATCACCGGTTGGGCGGCTTCGGCGCTGGCTGCGTCGTACATGGTCTTGAAGTACACGTAGATGTTCTCCTGACCAACCAGCTGGCGTGAGTACTCCCGTTTGACTTCCGTAAGTTCCAACGCGTGTTGAGCGGCGTCGCGGATGTCGTGCATGTATTCGCGCTGGGTGAGCACATCCTCGCGTGTACCCAGCCGGTTCAGGTGGCCGGTGATCATCGTCTCGAAATCGAATTCCAGCGTGTGATCGTGATGTGCCATGAACCCCGGAATATGTTTGGACATCGCGATATTGGCGAACGGAACCCATCCCGGATAGATGACGTCGACCAGCATCAGCACCTTGTGCTGAGGCAGGTGGATGAAGCTGTTTCCGGGTGCGTGGTTGTTCCCCTTGTAGACCAGCTCGAGCACCTGACCACCGACCTCGAGCCGGTGCGCATCCTTGAACGTGACATCAGGCGGCCGACGGGCGGGATCACCCACCTCGTGGAGCAGCGCATAGGTTTCCTGCTGTCCGATCCGGATGGCGTCGTCAGGGAACTGGTTCGTCGTGCCGATGTGGTCACCGTGATAGTGCGAATAGACGACATGGGTGATGGGCTTGTCGGTGACGTCGCGAATGGCCCGGGTGACCAGTGGTCCCAGTGTTGGCGGCGCATCGATGGCGATGACCTCGTTGTCACAGACCACGAACGCGCTCTGATAGCCGCCGTCGGTTATCCAGTAGACCCCGCCCTTGACCTCCTCGACGAGGTAGCCACACGACGGGACCTTGGGTCCGATGGCCGCCGCCGGTACCGCCGGTACTTCGATCGCGGCGCTGGGCTGATGTTGTGCCATATCGGCTCCTGACCTAGTTCGACATTGAAAACGGACGATACGCAGATCGCAGAAACCAGACGATAGCCGTAACTTGCTCGCGCAAGCAAGCGAATGCGCGGGACGTCCAAATAGCGCACGTCACCGACGGCACGAGTTTCGCCGCCGACTGATAAGCCGCACTGATGCTGTTCCCGTCACGGCGGAGTCGATGCAGCCGGCCCTCACCCGGGGCCGGTTACGGTACTTGTTTGCTCACGCAAGCGCGAAGTACGGTTTCCCGATGACCGAACCGCTTGGTGCGCCGGCGAAGGAACCGCGCCGGCCATGTGTTGACGGTGAGCGCTGGATGGCAGGAGATGATAGGCAATGAGACGCAACGTCGTCGTCGTCGGAGCCGGGATCGTGGGCTTGGCGGTGGCCCACGAGCTGCAGAGCCGCGGCCATCAGGTGGTCGTAGTAGACAAGGAGCGCCGGGTTGCCCAACATCAGACCGGCCGCAATTCTGGAGTAATTCACTCCGGCCTCTACTACGCACCGGGCAGCCATAAAGCGGCGATGGCTACAGCGGGCGCACAGTCGATGCGTGACTTCGCCCGACAACACGATGTTGCGGTAGACATTTGCGGCAAGTTGGTGGTGGCGACCAACGATGGTCAAGTAGCAGCGCTGAGGCGCCTGCTGCAGCGGGGCCAGGACAATGGCGTGCCGGTGCGAGAGATCGGCCCGGCCGAGGCGCGAGACTATGAACCGAATGTCTCGTGTGTGGCCGCATTGCGGGTGGAGAGCACCGGAATCGTGGACTTTCGCGGTGTGAGCCAACGGCTGGCCGACATGGTCACCGAGCAGGGCGGGGAAGTCAGATTAGGGGAGCAGGTGACCGCGATCGGCTCGGATGATCGCAACATCACCGTCAGGACGACCCACGACAGGTTCCGCGCCGACTATCTGGTCAATTGCGCCGGGCTTCATGCTGATCGGCTGGCCCGCTTGGCGGGGATGCGGCCCGCAGTGCGGATCGTGCCGTTTCGCGGTGAGTACTTCGAACTCACCGCAGCGCAACGCCACCTCGTGAAAGGCCTGATTTATCCGGTACCCGATCCAGGGCTGCCGTTCCTCGGTGTGCATTTGACCAAGATGATCGGCGGCGGTGTCCATGCCGGACCCAACGCCGTGCTGGCGCTGGCGCGCGAAGGCTACACCTGGACACGCATCCAACCGCGTGATGTTCTCGACTACCTACGCTGGCCCGGTTTGTGGAGGCTGTGCGCACGATACTGGCGAACAGGTATCGACGAAGTCGCCCGATCGCTATCCCGTCGCAGGTTTGTGGCCAGTCTGCAGGAGTTGGTGCCCGCGATCGACGGCGACGCGATTGAGCCGTCCCGCGCCGGAGTGCGCGCTCAGGCGCTCTACCGTGACGGTCGCTTGGTCGAGGACTTCCACTTCGAACACGGGCCTCGTCAGACCCACGTTCTCAATGCCCCCTCCCCCGCTGCCACCGCATCCTTGGAGATCGCCCGCTCGGTCGCCGACGTGGTAGATGCGCGCTCGTAGCCACTATCGACATTGTTTGAGCGGTCCGGGGAAAGGGCTGTCATCGATCGTGTCGGACGTTGTCCGGCATTTGGATGCTGTTCCGACGCTGTGGCCGACGGCGGCCCCGGTTTGTGACCGTGTTGTTTTCTGCCGGATTTCTGCCGCGTCGCGGTGCGTCAATCCCGACTGCGCTGTGGCCTCACAGGGCAGGGCTGTGCGGATCGTTTGAAGTCCACCGGTCGAGCGCGGTTTGCAGGATGGCGGTGAAACCCGTGGCTTTGGCCGCGGCGACGAGCGCCTCGGCCACAATAGAATTCGGTTCACGATCCAGGACGATCAGGCCGACTGTGGGACCCGGGCCGTTCTGCTGCATGGGTCGAGCTGCCATTCCTGGGGGAACACCGAACGCGTGCAGCCAGGTATGGCAAGCTACTGTGGCCAATCCGGTGTCGGTGAGATGGGCAAAAAGCGCGCCGACGTTGTCGGACTCGACGATGGGAAGAAAGCGCGCTCCGTCGGCAGCCATGTTCGCGTCGATGATTCGGCGGTTGCGCATGGTGGGTACCAGTGCGCATAGTGCCATCTTGGCAGCGTCTGACCACCTGATCTCGCCCAGCTGCATCAGTGGGTGAGCCGCTGGCGCCAGAAGGACGTAGCGTTCACGATAGAGTTCGACCCGTCGGCACCCGGGAGGGGTTTCGTCGTCGAGGTAGGTCAATCCGGCGTCGATCTCGAAATCAGCTAGCCGCCGGGCGATTTCACGTGATGACGTTGCGTCGATACGGACCGTGGCGGCCGGGTTGTCGCGTAGAAATCGGGCGCTTAACAACGGGGTGGCGGGCACGGAGGTGGGGATAGCGCCTACCCGTGCTGTTGCGCTCAGGCCGCCGCGCATGCGTTCCACGTCGGCGAGGAGTTCGTCGCGTTCGGCGAGAATGCGGTGGGCCCAGGTGATGACGCGGCTGCCTTCATCGGTGAATCCCTCGAACCGGCGACCGCGTAGCACGATTACAACACCCAGTTCGCGTTCGAGTCGCCGGATCGCTACCGACAGGGTTGGCTGACTGACATTACATGCGGTCGCGGCGCGCCCGAAATGCCGTTCACGGGCTAGCGCAGTCAAGTACTCCAGCTGCTGCATGAGAATTTCGCTGTGCACGACCAGGCCTGCCCAATCCCAGGATCGATAGTTTCGAACTATCAGAGCATGGGGAATACCAAACAGCAACCGCTTGTGGGTCGATGCTGGGCAGCGTTACGGTCATCACGTCGATCGTCGGCACGCGCCACTGAGGATCACGTCAAGAGCTTCATCGTAATGCACGCCTGAACCGCACCGAGTCCGGAATGCGTGGCTGCTCAAAGTGTTAGGGAAAGACACCATTGCCGATCTGCACCGTGCGAGGTCTCGACCAGATGGTCGCGGCACTGCGATCGGGCGTCTGGCGCGTAGGCGCAAGCAGTGCCGCGACACCCGAGTCTGATGGAGACGCACCATCCTGGCGCATTGTCCTCAGTGTGCTCGGGTGGACCTGGTGGTGTGACCTGCCGGCACTTCCGGTGTCCTACCGTCGGCGTGGTCTGGTTCGGCGACATGATGGCGACGGTGCGTCGTAAACAACAGAGCACGAAGGGAATTCAGAGGACCCATGGCCAAGATTGTCTGTGTACTGTATCCCGATCCGGTCGATGGCTACCCCACCAGCTACGCCCGTGAGGGATTGCCCGGTTTGGAGCGTTACCCCGATGGGCAAACTCTGCCCACGCCTTCGGCAGTTGACTTCACACCCGGTGAGTTGCTGGGTAGCGTGTCCGGCGAACTTGGTTTACGTAGGTATCTGGAAGACCTCGGTCACGAGTTAGTCGTCACCTCCGACAAGGACGGCGAGAACTCGGTGTTCGATCAGCACCTGCCTGACGCCGAAATCGTGATCTCCCAACCCTTCTGGCCGGCCTATCTCACTGCCGAGCGGATTGCCCGGGCTCCCAAACTGAAGCTTGCGATCACCGCCGGTATCGGCTCGGACCACGTTGATCTCGATGCCGCGATCAAGGCCGGGATTACTGTGGCCGAGGTGACCTTCAGCAACAGCATCAGCGTCGCCGAACATGTGGTGATGATGATTCTGTCGCAGGTGCGCAATTACCTGCCGTCCCACCAATGGGTGCTCGACGGCGGGTGGAACATCGCCGACTGCGTGCAGCGTTCCTACGATCTGGAAGGCATGCAGGTCGGTACGATCGCCGCGGGCAGAATCGGTCTGGCAGTGATGCGCCGGCTAGCGCCATTTGATGTCGGACTGCATTACTACGACAAGCGCCGGCTGCCGGCTGACGTGGAGGCCGAACTGAATCTGACTTACCACGCCTCGGTGCAGGAGATGGTCCCTCACCTCGACGTCGCGACGATCAACGCACCATTACATCCTGAAACACGCGGTCTGTTCAACGACGAACTGATCTCATCGATGAAGCGTGGGGCCTATCTGATCAACACTGCTCGTGCACTCATCGTGGACCGTGACGCCGTAGTCCGGGCGCTCGAAAGCGGCCAGCTCGCTGGATATGCCGGCGACGTCTGGTATCCGCAACCGGCTCCTGCTGACCATCCGTGGCGCAGCATGCCCAACCAGGGGATGACACCACACATCTCTGGGTCGACACTGTCAGCCCAGACCCGGTACGCCGATGGTACGCGGGAGATCTTGGAGAGCTACTTCGCCGGCAATCGGATTCGCGACGAGTATCTCATCGTCGCGGGCGGAGTACTGGCCGGCACAGGTGCGCGTTCCTACACGGCGGGCGCCTGACATCCTGCCACTCCCCCTCGGCACGTCGAGTCAGTGCGGCGCGACCCTGCCCGCAGTTGAGAGATGTCCGCACGGGTGGCGACGGTGAGGTTCCTTCTCGGCTGAACGCCCAGGCGCTGCCCGACCTCGTCGAGAACGGCTTGTCGGCCACAGTTGATGTTCCGTCTACAGCGGGCGCCGAGCGCATCGGGAGACGACGCGGTACCTGAAAACCTGTCGTTGACGATGCTGTCCCGCACTCTATTTCCGACGCGGATCGTCAATGCTGGTCATGTACCAGCAGTGGGGACTACCGACATCCACTGTGCGCCATCCCGGCTTGAACGTCAGCTGAACCCGATCGCGATCGTCGGATCCCTGGTCAGCGCGAAGGTACAAGGGCTCTCACATCTTCACCAACAGCACACTGCGGCCAATCCACGACTCGAGAGTCCAGTGGTCGGTCATCCCACTAATACAGGTCCAACACAAGGCAATTCGCTTAACGATGTGAAAGGCAGACCCCATTTCGTCTGCGCGGCAGCGACTTGGCTATCTTGGCGACGTTCGGTCGGCCGGCCTTGCGAGCTCGGCGGAACGGGACGCCGTTCTTGTGCACGCCGTTGGCGATCGTTGGTGTCGACCAGGACACGGACTCAACGCGTTTGGTTTCGCAGTTGCGCCGACGGCGTGACCCCGAATGCCTGGCGGTAGCGCTTGGCGAATCTGCCGACATGGGTGAATCCCCATTTTGTGGCGACATCGGTGACGGTGATTCCGTCTCGCGGATCGCCTCGGCGCAGTTCTTCACGTGCACGCTCCAACCGCGTCCTCGTGAGATAGGCGGTCGGTGTGGTGCCCAGTTCCCGCCGGAATGCTGATTCGATGGCGCGGATCGAGACGCCCAGTCTGGAGGCGAATTCGCTCACGGTGAATTGCGCCTCGCGTTCGCTGTCGACGAGATCGATCACCGCCCGCACGGTACGGCTCGCAGTCACCTGACGGGGATCGAACATCTCCGAGTGGTGATTGTGGCTGATCGTTAAGAGCATGGTCGACAAGGCGTGGTCGCTGAGCCGACGGATGATCGGTCGCGGGATTCGCTGATCGGGCCGGTAGCTGTTGAATACATGTGTCAGTGTGGCGGCGATCCCGATTAGGGCTTTTCGTTGTGAGCCCGCGAGGCATGCAGAGTCGAGCTGCAATGGCGAGTCCCCCGCGTGCGGTGACAAGTCCTTCAGCGCTGCTTGTAGGGCCGTTGTGTCAGCGCGTAACGCCAGCACACGACTACCCTTGCCCCAACGCAGATGGAGGCGGTCGCGTGGGCAAATCGCGGCGATGCTGTCTTGCGGGGTCATCACAAATTCAGTGTTTTTCAGACGGACGAGGAATCTCCCGCAGATCGGGATCAGCACCGCAACGTACGGATCGTCTTGGATTGGTCGGTCCACAGCGACCTCTTCGCCGTAACTCATCACACACATCGACACAGGACCGGCCTCCGCGATGCTGCCGACCGCAGCGAAACGGCGCGGCTCGCCGCGCACGGTGAGCCGGTGCGCTGACAGGAAATTGGTGGCCGCCACCTGCGCCGCTATAGGGTCAGCGGTGCGGTAGCGCTCGTATCCGCGCGGCAATGTCACCTCGCGGTCATCATCGATCGCGCTCGCCATGTCGGATTCTGCGGCGTTCAGGCCGTGATTGCCGCGACCCCTGTGTTGAAGTGCGACATCGCTCGACGGAAGGCCACGGCCAGGGCGGCGGTTTTGTGTTGTCGACATAGCACGGCGCCCTTCCGGTGATCAACAGCGAGGTTGATGTCCGAGTGGTGTGAACTGTGACACAGCGATCGTTAACCGGCCCGAAACCGCCGGCCAGGTGCTCTACGGGCATCCGCGCCACGCGGAGTGGAACCGTAGCCGTCAGGATCAGAACACCGAGGTCACCTCAAGCAGCAGGGCGCGCCACGACATCGTCGCCGCTCTACGCTGGCGAGAGACGATAACGTTCGCAATAACCTTCCTCGTGATGGATCTTGTTTCTGTGCGCGGCGGCGAGCGCGGTCGACGACGCCCAGCACGGACCCAACCGGTGGGTGGTTGCGGCGAGGTTCATGCGGGGCGGAGCACTGGTCGTTGACCTCGTCGCGCCGGGTCAACCCGGTTGGCCGGCCAGCCCGGCTAGGCACACGCCTCGATCCGAGTGAGCCAACACCTCGGGCAGGGGTGATCCGGCCGGTCTTTCCGGTCTTGACGATCGGCCCCGGTGATCAGCCTCGGATGGCGGGGGCTGTTCCGCGGCGTCGGTTACACCAGTGCCTTCGTGTGCACCGTCGCCCGGATTGCGGTCTGGATATGGACTTCGCCATGCGGGCGATTGGCTCCTTCCGGCTCGCCCCACAGCACTTCGACCGCGGCTCCGTCGACTGCCTGGTCTTGGTTGAGGCTCGCCAGCGACACCACCGAACCCAGGTTGACGGTGTATCCGGCGTAGGTGGAGATACCGACCATCTGGTTGTCCTGCAGCACCTGGTCGTACTCGAAATGGTGGTAGGTCGCGTTGGGAAGGTTCATGGAGTGGGCACCACTGTCACCGTCGGTGATGCGGCTGCCAATCACCCGGGCGACGTCGTTTTCGTTCCAGCGCAGCCACACCTTCCTTCGATGAGCCTTGTCTTTCATCGCTTCCAGAGCACCGCGGCCGATGAAGTCATGATCGAACTTCAGCAGCATGCCGTAGCCGATGTCCCAGGGAGTGAAGTAGTAATCCTGGATGTGTTCGGCGCGAAAGCTGCCGCCAACCGAGGCGTTGGCCTCCATCGTCTGTGTGGAGAGCCACTCACGATAGGGCTTCATCTTGTCGCCGGTGTAGATGGCTGGCAGCGGCGAGGGAAGCCAGCCACCTTCATACAAGGCGCTCAGATAGGACAACGAACCACCGCGACGCAGACCGAATTCCGCCCCGGCCCCTAGCAGTGCGGCAAGCACATCGGGACCGGCCTCGGCTGGGCCGTAGATCTCCAAACCCGTCATCTCTCTACCGGGCACGCCGGACATGGTGTGGTTGAGGGCCCGCACGCTGTGACCTGCGATGTCGAATTCACCGATCTTGAAGAACTTGATGGGCTCCAACGGCTGGCCGCTGGCCTTCTCGACGATGTCGCGGGTGGCCGGGCCGTTGAGCTGGTAGCGAAACGACAGCCGCGGACGGTGCACGCCGGGGATGTTGTGGTTGTCGCGGGTGACTTCGACGTCGTAGTTGCCGGTCTCAGCGTGGTATTCCACCCAGTTGGGCGCCACCGGTGTACCCACGATGCTGTACGTATCGTCCTCCATGCCAAAGACGATGGCGTCGGCGATGACGTACCCGTCGTAGTTGCAGGCCAGGAACTGCTTGGCCTGATTGCGGCCGAAGGCATCGAAATTGCCGACCCCGACGTCGTTGAATAATCGCTTGACGTCAGGACCTTTGAAGTACACGTCGTCCATGTGGAAGGACTGGTCGAACAGCACCGCGGTCTGAGCCCAGGCGCGCTGCTCGTCTTGCCAGTTGGTCCATTCCGTCGCCATGGGGAACACGAACTTCAAAGCGGGGGCTTCGCGCACCACTGTGGCGGGATCACCGGCGGCGGCGAACTTCTCTTCGAGGGACGGCACTGTCATTGCTAGACCTTTCTTTGTTGAGGACTGAGTGTCGTTGTCGACGTGTGCTATTGGTCGACGTCGTAGGCGAGGCAGTCATGGCCGTTGGTGATGGGTCTATAACGACGGCGATCGCGACTGAGGGTTCGTGTCGTTCTGCTCTCGTCGCGCGTAGACATATCTCACGAAGACGGTCCTTTCGTGTCGGTGCGGTGGTAGCACCGGTGTTGGTCGAGCGGGCTATCGCGCGGATGTCGTTGGCGGGGGGGTGAATTCCTCGCGGTAGACGAATCGGGGTGCCATACGTTTGCGGCGCAGCATCGTGACCGCTGCGTTGATCATCGCCGGTGGCCCGCATACGTAGGCCTGAAAACCCTTACAGGTGGCGTAGTCGCGCGCCACGACGTCAGTGACCAGACCGTCGTTTTGGGAACCTGGTTGGTCACTGATGCATGGGGTGTAGCTGAACAGCGAGGGTTGGTTTGCGGCGAGCTCGCCGAAGAAAGCGTCGTCGTAGAGGTCTCGTTGCAGCCGCACGCCGTGGTATAGATGCATGCGCGAGGTCCCGCCTGATTCCAGTGCGTGCACGACGATCGATTTCAACGGCGCCAGGCCCGTGCCCCCGGCGATTAGCAGGATCGGGTTCACGCTGGGACCGCGGTAGTGGAAATCGCCCAGTGGTCCGGTCAGATCCAGGGTGTCGCTCGGCTTGAGCTCGCCGAATATCCAGCCGTCGCTCGCGACTCCGTGAGGCATTCGGCGGATGTGGAATTCGAGTAGCTCGGTTTGGCTGGGAGGGTTGGCCAGAGAGTAGTCGCGGGTAGCGCCGCTTCCCGGAACATGCAGGCGGACATATTGTCCGGCGTTGAAATGCATTGGTTCACTCGTGCGAACAACCAGCCGGCGAGTGTCGTGGGCGATGTCGGTCACTTCCACAACTTCGGCGCTGAGATCCTTCAGCGGATACGAAGTGAAGGTCTTTTCGGGCTGGCGGGGTCCTCCAGGGATGAACGTGACGTCTGATCGTGGCTGCGCCTGGCAGGCCAGGACTCGGCCGTCCGCCATTTCCTCAGGAAGCAAGGCGTGTTGATCGTTATATTCCTGATGGACCTCGCCGCTGTCGATGATGATCGTGCACGTGCCGCACGTCCCCTGGGTGCACGAATGGGGCATCCAGGCGCCAGCGCGCAGGTAGGCGTCAAGGATGGTCTGGTCTTGGCGGCACACCACCGAGTTGGCCGAATCCTTGATGGTGACCGTGTGTTCAGGGTTCATCGCGTCGCTATAGCTGTTGGCGCCCTCGATAGGCGAAGGCCCATCGATCAAACTTCCCATCGCACATTGAGTTTGGTTAACCCGCTGATGTCCCAACCCCAGATATCCACCGCCCCAGCTGAATCGTCGAGCTCCAGATTGGGTATGGAGTCGAACAACTCCTCTAATGCGATGCGTGAGGTGTGTTGGGCCTGGTATGCGCCAGCGCAGACATGGGCTCCCGCGCCGAAAGCCAAGTGTGGAACGACGGGCCGATGTAGGTCGAAGTCGTTGGGGGCTGTTTCCCATGTTCCGATATCTCGATTGGCAGACCCGTAGGACAACATCACGACGTCGCCGGCCCGCACGACGACGTCGCCGATCTCCGTGTCCCGGTGAGCAATCCTGGAGGCGGTATTCCAGATTGGTGCGATCCAGCGCAGACCTTCGTTGATCGCGCGAGGGATCAGATGAGGCTTCTCGAGGACCTCGTCGAACTGATCTGGGTGTTGCAGCAACCCGTACACCGCTGCCGAACATGCGTGTCCGGGCTCCTGCATACCGCCGAGGATGACGGTGAACAGGGTTGGGTAGATGCGATCGGGAGGGTGGATCTGTCCTTCAGGCATGCCGTCGTGCATCCAGTGGGAGATTCCGGTGTCGTCGGGTTCGTCTTTCAGCCGTGCCATCATCGGGTCGACGATCGCGCGGATCTCACGCTTGGCCTCGTCGGCGTCGTCGAATCCCTCTGGGTGAAGGAAGTCGCCGTTCTTATCTAGGGC
The DNA here is from genome assembly GCF_001044235.1 of Mycolicibacterium chlorophenolicum. Taxonomy (GTDB): domain Bacteria; phylum Actinomycetota; class Actinomycetes; order Mycobacteriales; family Mycobacteriaceae; genus Mycobacterium; species Mycobacterium chlorophenolicum. Next base: position 83,890 of record NZ_JYNL01000002.1, read on the forward strand.
TCCGTTTGCGATGCCGCAGCTCAGAAACTTGAACCACCGGCGCAGTGTGTCTGAATCGACCTCGTTGAACCCCAGCAGGTCCCCCAGTGTGCGCACGCTGACGGGCTCAAAGTATTCCTCAACCAGATCGGCGTGGCCACGGTCCTCGAACTCGGCCACATACTTTCGGGCGATCGGTCGTACGAGATCATCGACATAGGAGTCGACAGCCTGCGGCGCGAGTTGGGGATCGACCATGTTGCGAAGGTCGCGGTGGTCGTCTCCGTCCATCCCGAGAATTGGCTTCCCGTCGAATGTACGTTCAATGGTGGGAGCCATGCCGCCGCCGAAATTCGCTGTGTCGGTGGCGATCTGCGCGCAGATTGGCCGCGTTGAGGCCACCCAGGTCCCGATGCCGGGAATGTAAGCTAGCGGTGCTTCCCGTCGTAGCCTGTCGAAAATCGGATTAGGGTCCTGCTCGAGGTCGCTCAGGACGATTTCATTGATCCAGTCCGGCTGATTTCTCTTCGCCCATTCAGCAGTCGCGGTTACATTCGGTGATGTCGAAGTCATATTTCCTCCCCGACCTTTCCGTTCGCTGCGCGTTTAGACCGACCGGCAAGAATTCATTCAAGTAGATGCCGCGCCGAATGTGGTCGGCGGCATAGCAATTCACTGCACAGCTAAACCAGTTCTCCTAATCCGATTACCACACAAGGACTCTCGGTTAGCTGCTGTTCGGGGCGCCGCTGCGTTGTTTCAGCGCCGATCCATCTGGGTGTGTGCCGGCCGTCACAGTGCGGACGATACGCGAACACGTTCGAAACTCGAATACCTGTACAAAATGCGAACACATGCCTATCCAGTTGGCGCACGATTGACTCGGTGGTGCCGGTGCCGCACGACTGGCACAGATCCTCCTTCACTGCGTTGGTCATTCAGCAACCGACGGCGGGATACACATCGGTAACGCACCCTCTATCAACACTTTCGGTCCAAAGACGAGCTTGTGGCCAGCACTGCAGGCTCGCGACGAACTAGCGATTGCCGGGTTACGCACTGCCGTAGACCACAAAAACGCACGGGGATCGCGCCCGATCGCCGCGCTGAGTGGCGTGCTCACGCACACCTTCGCCGACCCCGCGTTTCGCGGGCACTCGCCGCAGGCGCCTCAGGCCGCGACCCAGCCGTCATCAAACGGGCCACACGCGCCGCCGAGCAGGTGTTGTCGCGAGCGGCTACCCCTTCCTAGCGCGCTTCCGGCACGCTGAGACTGCAGTACCGACCGCGCTCACGTGGACTGGGTGCTCGGAGTTACCCGTTCCCGCAGGCCCGCCGCCAGCAGTGCCACGGTGAGCAGGTCGATGGCTTCGCCGCCGTAGCGCATGAGCCGGCGGTGACGGGTTCCGCTGACGCGGAAGCGGAGATGCACACGGGTGCGTTCAGCGGTGTCGTCGGTCAGCGTGATTGCCCAGCTGATGAGCAGCCGACCCCGTCTCGAACGATGCACCAGGATGTGCGGGGGGTGGTGCACGACGATCTCGAAGGTGGCGTTGCGCCCGCCCCAGTCCGGGATGACGTCGCCAATCGCCAGATGCTGAAGGCTCGGGTCGATGTGTCGCAGCGCCCTCTTGCGTGGCGGGATGATCGCCTCGATCCAGCGTGGCATGTACCAGCCAGCGCGGTGCCGCCCCAGTTGCGCGAACCACGGCCACACTCGACTCGGTGGCGCGTCGAGCGTGAATGCGCGGTCCATCACGACATCCGGGATTGCGACCAGATCGTCGCCGGGCATGGGTTGATTCAGCTCGGCGCGTCGTGGTGATACGGCGAACACCACCCACCACCTTAAAGGACGCATTTGCGGCGGTCGCAGACATTACGATCCTGTAGCACTTTCTAGAGCGCTTTGAGTTCTTCAGCGACTTCGGTGACCGACTTCTTGGCGTCGCCGAAGAGCATGGTGGTGCCGTCGGCGTAGAACAGCGGGTTGTCGATGCCGGCGAAGCCTGAGTTCATCGACCGCTTGAGCACGATCACCGACTTGGACTGGTCGACGTTGAGGATCGGCATCCCATGGATGGGTGAGCCCGGGTCGTTGCGCGCCGCCGGGTTGGTAACGTCGTTGGCGCCGATGACGACCGTGACGTCGGTACGGCCGAATTCGTCGTTGATGTCGTCCATGTCCTTCATGGCGTCGTAGTCGACTTCGGCCTCGGCCAGCAACACGTTCATATGCCCGGGCATCCGGCCGGCCACCGGATGGATCGCGTACTTCACCGGAACACCCTTGTCCTCAAGCAGATTCGCTAGGTCCTTGACGGCGTGTTGGGCTTGGGCGACGGCCAGTCCGTAGCCGGGTACGACGATGACCTGGTTGGCATAGGCCATTTGGATTGCGGCGTCGGCCGCCGAGGTGGATTTGACCACCTTGTCTCCGCCGTCGTCGCCACCACCAACCTCTACGCCGCCGCCGCCGAATCCACCTGCCACGATCGCCGGGATGGAGCGGTTCATCGCCTTGGCCATCAGGTTGGTCAGGATCGAACCCGACGCGCCGACGATCATGCCCGCCACGATCATCGCGGTGTTGTTCAGCGCTAAACCCGCTGCAGCCGCGGATAGTCCAGTCATCGCGTTGAGCAGTGAGATGACTACCGGCATGTCAGCGCCACCGATCGGTGCCACCAACATCAGGCCAAGCACTGCCGCGGCGGCTAGTAGTCCGATCATCCACCATAGCGACGTGCCGCCGCCGGGATGAGCGCCGAGGCCGATCACCACGGCGGCCGTGGTCGCGGCCAGCAGCAATAGGAGGTTCAGCGGCTGTTGCAGCTTGCCGACACCGATCGGCTTGCCGGGTAGGATTTCCTGCAGCTTGCCGAAGGCGATGATCGACCCCCAGAACGAGATCGATCCGATGATCGCGGCGAACAGTGAGGCGACGACGATGTGCACTGTCGGCGACTCGCCGTGCTTGAATTCTGAAAAGCCGTCGGTGTCAATGAATTCCGAAAGCGCGATGAGGGCGACCGTGCCGCCGCCGACGCCGTTGTAAAACGCCACCAGCTGCGGCATCGCGGTCATTTTCGTCAGCCGCGCGGGCGGCACACCCAAGGCGACACCAACGAGCAGGGCCGCGATGATCAAACCCCAGTTCTCGGTGTGACGGATCGCAATCAACGTCGCGATGATCGCGATCGCCATACCGGCGCCGGCGATCCAGTTGCCGCGGACTGCGGTCTTGGGCCCAGTCAACCCCATGAGGCCGTAGATGAACAGCGCGAAGGACGCCAGGTAGAGCAGGACGACCAAATAGCTCATCGCACTTGCCCATTCGACTCAACAGCTGCGGCTTTGGCCGGCTTCTTGGGTTTGAACATGCCGAGCATGCGGTCGGTGACCACGAACCCGCCGACGACGTTGAGCGTGCCGAATACCACCGCCGCGAACAGGATGATCTGGATGGCCAGCGACGGGTGCTCGACGCGGCCGAGGACTACCAGCGCGCCGATGAGCACGATGCCGTGAATGGCGTTGGTACCTGACATCAGTGGGGTGTGCAAGGTGTTGGGCACTTTGGAGATGACGGCGAACCCGACGAACCCGGACAGCACCAGGATGGCCAGGTTGGCCAGTAACGGGTCATACATTCTGTGACCAACTCTCTTCAGGAGCCGCTACCCGGTGCATGGGATACTCGGGCGGTATCGCCAAATTCAGCGCTGTGTCCACGATGACAGCTAGGAATTTCAGCGTTGATGTGGCTATCCGGCTGACCATCACTCGTTCACCGCCTTTGGGTTCGCCGGTTTGCCTGACGGTGTCGTCTCGCGTGTGACACAGGACGTGGCGATCACTTCGTCGTCGAAATCCGGTGTGAGCACCCCGTCTTTGATGAGTAGCTCCAGCAGCACGGAGATGTTCTTCGAGTACAGCTCGCTGGCGTGTTCGGGCATGGTGGCCGGCAGGTTCAGCGGTGCGGCGATCGTCACACCGTGCTTGACGATGGTTTGTCCGGGTTCGGTCAGCTCACAGTTGCCGCCGGTCTCACCGGCGAGGTCGACCACTACGCTGCCGGGCTTCATACCTTCGACCGCGGCGGCGGTCACCAACCGCGGTGCGGGTCGCCCCGGCACGAGAGCGGTGGTGATGACGACGTCGAATCCTGTAATGGCAGCCTCAAGCTTCTTCTGCTGCTCGGCCTTTTCCGCGTCGGTCAGCTCGCGTGCGTAGCCGCCGTCGCCGGCGGCCTCAATGCCCAGATCCAGCCACTGCGCCCCGACGGACCGGACCTGATCGGCCACTTCGGGTCGCACGTCGTATCCGGTGGTGCGCCCGCCCAGTCGCTTGGCCGTGGCCAACGCCTGCAGACCGGCGACACCTACGCCGAGTACCAACACGGTGGCCGGTTTGACCGTGCCGGCCGCGGTGGTGAGCATCGGGAAGAACCGCGTGGATTCCGTGGCTGCCAGCAGCACCGCCTTGTACCCGGCGACGTTGGCCTGTGACGACAGCGCGTCCATCACCTGGGCGCGCGAGATCCGCGGGATCGCCTCCACTGCGAACGCCTGCACCCCGGCCACCTTGAGGGCCTCGATTTGGTTGTTGGCGTTGCGCGGTGCCAGAAAGCCGATGAGGGTTTGGCCGCTGTTGAGCTTGCCGACCTCTTGGGCGGTCGGCGGCGCGACCTTGACGATGACATCGGCTGACCAGGCGTCACCGATAGTCGCACCGGCGTCGGTATAGAGGTCATCGGGCAGCAGAGCCGCATTCCCGGCGCCGGACTCCACAACTACTGCCAGTCCGCTATCCACGAGCGAGGCAACCGCTTTGGGCACTAGCGCCACCCGCCGCTCCCCGTTGGCTGACTCGGTGGCCACGCCCACGGTGGTAATCGCACCGGCGGTGGTCTGCGTGGTGGTGGCCGCCGCGAAGGGCGCGGCGCCATTGTTGCTTGTTGTCATCGTGTGCGCCGCAAGGGTTTGCGGGTGTGTCTGTCGACGGTCACAACGAGGATGCACACGACAGGAAGGGTCCTTTCGAAATGACGGTGGCGGTGGCACTGGCCCCGGCCGCTCAGTGCGGAAGTTCTGCACTGCGCCCGTAACCGGCTGAGTAGGCGTGCGTTCACTTTTGGTGAACACCGATGGTGGTGTCAGCGTCTTCGGCGATAAATCCAGCTTCGGATGCGGGCCAGGATTGGCGCGCAGCGTGATTCGCCGCGTGGTTCCTGTGGTGGTGGCCCGTCTTTGTCGAGGATCCACAGCGGTGCGCCCCAGGCCAGCGCCTGCGCGAGATTGGCCTCGATGGGGCGGCGTGGCGGTTCGTCGTCGATATCCATGTCCATGTGTGCAACTCCGTTGTGTGCGTGGGTTAACGGGCCGACGGTCAGAAATTGATCATGTGTCCGGCGAGGCCATGGATGGCTTCTTGCACCGCTTCCGAAAGGGTCGGGTGGGTGTGGACGTTTCGGGCGAGGTCGTGGACAGTGAGGTCCCATTTCTGGGCCAGGGTCAACTCGGGGAGTAATTCCGATGCGTCGGGCCCGATCAGGTGAGCACCCAGGAGCAGCCCGTGTTGGGTCTCGCAGATCAGTTTCACGAAGCCCGTCGTTTCACCGAGCCCGTGGGCTTTTCCGTTAGCGGTGAAGGGAAAGCTGGCGACCTTGATGTCGTGGCCATCGGCTTCGGCTTGTTCTTGGGTAAGACCGAAGCTGGCCACTTGTGGTTGGCAAAAGGTTGCCCGCGGCATCATTCGATAGTCGTCGATGGGTGTCGTGGGTGCGCCTGCGATGGTTTCGGCGGCCACGAGTGCTTGAGCCTCGGCGACGTGAGCTAGTTGCAGTTTGCCGGTGACGTCGCCGATGGCGTAGATGTGGCCGACGCTGGTGCGCATGACATCCGAGATCGCGATGGCGCCCGCACTGTTGAGTTCCACTCCCGTTTTCTCCAGGCCGTAGCCCTGCACGCGGGGCGCGAACCCGATGGCTTGCAGCACCGAGTCGACGGTGATGGTGTGGGTCTCGTTCTTGGTGGTGTCTTCGATCGTGACGGTGACCTTTGCGCCGTCGTCGTCGATGGTTTGGACAGCAGTCGAGGTGTGCACCACGACGCCCAATTTCTTGTAGGCGCGGGCGAGTTCCTTGGAGACGTCGGCGTCTTCGTTGGGCAGTACCCGGTCGAGGAACTCCACGACGGTGACCTCGACGCCGAAGTTACGCATCACGTAGGCGAATTCCATGCCGATCGCACCCGCGCCGACGATCAGCACTGAACCGGGTAGTTCACGGCGGGTGATCTGTTCTTCGAACGTCAGCACACGATCGGTCTTTTCGGTGCCGGGCAGGAGTTTGGCGACCGCGCCGGTGGAGATGATGGCATGCTCGAAGGTGATGGTGCTGACCGCGCCATCACCGGAGACAGTGAGAGTATGCGCATCGGTGAAGACGCCTGTGCCGGTGTATTCGGTGACGGCGTTCTTCTTCATCAGGTAATGCACGCCTTTGACCCGGCCGTCGGCGACCGACCGACTGCGGTCGAACGCGGCGCCGTAGTCCATCGTGTGGTCGCCGCTGATCCCGAATAGTTGCGCCTGTGCACTGAGGATGTGCGCCAACTCCGCGTTGCGCAACAACGCCTTTGACGGGATGCATCCCACGTTGAGACATACCCCGCCCCAGTACTTCTGCTCGATGATGGCAACACGCTTGCCCAGCTGCGCCGCCCGGATCGCTGCGACGTAACCGCCCGGGCCCGCACCTAAGACCGCGACGTCGTAGTGGTCGGCCATGGTGTTCCTCTCCTACCACTGATTAGGTATGCGCTCGCATACCGGCTCGGCGCTCGCGGTCTTTCCCGCGGAGGTGCGGGAGGAGATCGCAATCGCGCGAGGGCCTTGCTGGTGTCGTCCCCCAGACTCGGTGGATCGCTGACCCGGCCATACGCCATCCTAACCAAAAATGGCGCCAGTTTAGAAGCCTCCAGCTAGAATAAGCGAGGTGATCTTGGACATCCCCAGCCGTTTAGGATCCAATTGGGGATCATCGCGGTGCACCGAGCGTTGGGCCCGTTGTAGGGATAGACGAGCCGTTTGAGAAGCGAATGGAGATGTTTGGATGACGACTTTGCAGCAGCTGGAGCGGGATCTGGGGCCGGTATCCCTGGGACCGATCGTGGGCGAGGATGTGCTGGCAGGACCCGACACCATAGCGGTTCTTGACCCCGCGACGGAGGAGACGATCGCCGAGGTCGCCGGTGGTGACATCGACACCGCGCTCTTGGCTGTCGATGCTGCGCATCAGGCGATGTCCCAGTGGGCATCGCAGAGTCCCCGTCATCGCAGCGATGTCTTGCGCCGCGCCTACGACTTGATGGTCAGCCGCTGCGAGGCGCTGGCCCAGTTGATCGTGCTGGAAAATGGAAAAGCGCTGGCCGATGCACGCTCTGAAGTGCTCTATGCTGCGGAGTTCTTCCGCTGGTACTCAGAGGAAGCAGTACGCCTCACCGGCGAGATCGGTTCCGCGCCAGCGGGGTCCAACCGGATCATGGTCGTGCACAAGCCGATTGGTGTGGCGCTGTTGATCACGCCGTGGAATTTTCCCGCCGCGATGGCAACACGCAAGATTGGGCCAGCGTTGGCGGCAGGATGCACCGTCGTACTCAAGCCGGCATCTGAGACGCCGCTGACGGCGCTGGCGCTGGCGCGGCTG
>NZ_JYNL01000003.1 GCF_001044235.1 Mycolicibacterium chlorophenolicum
CGCCGTTCGGATGCCCTGGCCTCGCGACTGCTGGACGACCCGCGGGTCCGCAAGGTGTCATTCACCGGCTCGACAGAAGTCGGTCGCAGCCTGTTGGCGCACGCTGCGCGCACCATCGTGAACTCCGGGATGGAGCTCGGCGGCAACGCCCCGTTTGTGGTCTTCGGTGACGCTGACCTCGATGCGGCGGTCTCTGGAGCCATGGTCGCCAAGCTGCGCAACGGGGGGTCGGCGTGCACCGCGGCGAATCGGTTCATCGTGCACGCCTCGATCGCCGAGGACTTCGCCGGGCGCCTGGCCGAGGCGATGAGCCGGCTCACCGTCGGGCCAGGCTTGGAGCCCGGGACCGATATCGGTCCGCTTGTCAATGCCAAGACTCGTGACAAAGTATCGGGGTTGGTCAGCGGCGCCCTAGATAGCGGGGCCAAAGCTCTCGTCGGCGCCGCGGCCCCCAACCGCCGTGGCTTCTACTACATGCCCACGGTGCTGAATGCGGTGCCCGCGGATGCCGCGATCCTCGGTGAGGAAATCTTCGGCCCTGTCGCGCCGATCACCACGTTCGAACATATCGATGATGCTGTGGCGTTAGCCAATGCGACCGAGTACGGGTTGGTGTCCTACGTGTACACCACTGACCTTCGCACCGGTCTTCGTGTCGGCGAACAGCTCGACTCGGGGATGGTCGGCATCAATCGACCGGTGGTATCGGATCCCGCTGCTCCGTTCGGGGGCACGAAGCAGTCCGGGCTCGGCCGCGAAGGCGGCCACGAGGGGATGCTCGAGTACACCGAAACGCAGTATCTGGCCGTCGACTGGTAGCCGGTCGCCGCGGCCCACCGCGGCGGGACGAGTGATCGGCTCGTCTTCCGCGTAAACGACTGTGCAGCGGAGTTGCGTGACGGTAGGACTGCGCGCGTTGATCTGGTGCTGGTCGGTCGCCCGTGGATGCACTGAATTATTCTATGGCCGCGGGTTTCACTGGCCTCACGGATTAGCCTACGTCCTGCAAGTAGAGCGGTGCTGCGGTGATATGTGGCGCAGCATTTACCAACCAAACATCGTGGCGAACCTGCGCGGCGACCTGCGGCTTGCCAGCCGCCTTCCAGGGATTCGGTGTGCGCTCACGCAGGAGAGACCGGCCGCACAGGTTCCTTACCGACGTTCGTGGGGCTTAAAGCTTGACGTCGACACCGCCGGGCAGCGGTAGCATGCAGCACCAACCGCACACTCGCGCTTGGTAATTGGTGATGCGTCTCTAGTCGAAGGCCTCGGGGTTGCGCAGGTATGCCTTGCCGTTCGGGTAGGAGACAAGTTCACAGTTCAGGCCCCAGGGGGTGACGAAATACACCCAGCGCTGGCCTTCGTGCGGACCGCGACTCGGCGTTGGATCACCGAGCACACGTACGCCGCGGCGGCGCAACTCGGCAGCCGCTGCGTCGATGTCATCGACGTAGAAGGCCAGATGATGACCACCTATATCGCTGTTGAGAGGCACATCGCGCCGCTGGTTGGGTGCTTGGTACTCGAAGACTTCGAGCATGGCCTGCTCTCCGACACGAAAGAAATAGATCCGCGGGGCGATCGCGTCGTCGTCGATGTTGAGATGTTCGCTCATCCAGGTGCCCTCGCCACGCAGCGGACCGAGTCGGTAGAGGTATTCAAATCCCAACACATCTTCGAAGAATGCGCGTGCCTGGTCGAGATCGGGGACGGTGATACCGATGTGGTCGAGTCGGGCGATTGCGAGCGAGGGCATGGCGGCCTCCGATGGTCGAGGGGAATGGGTGTTGTGCGGGTCAGTGCTCATGGTCGGTGCAGCCCTCAGTCGGCGGGAAGAACACGACCGATGGTTTGGCATTCTCGTCAAGGCGCAGGCTGTGGTACATCGTCAGCGTGTGGTTTACGGCCAACGTTTCAACGCCGCCAAGTCGGCCAAGCCACTTGTCTAGGACGGGCTTGGCGGCTTGGGCTGCAGACGATTCATACATTGTCTTGAAGTACCAGTAGATGTGCTCGATCCCGACTTCCTGCCGCGCCAGTTCGCGTTTCTCGCCGGTGATCTCGAGTGCGTGTAGGGCGGCGTCGCGGATGTCCTTCATGTACTCGCGCTGAACGAGAACGTCCTCCCGCGTGCCGAGTCGAGTCAGGTGCCCGGTGATCATGGTCTGGAAGTCGAATTCGAGCGCGTAGTCGTGGTATGCCATGAAACCGGGGATGTGTTTGGACTGGGCGATGTTCGTGAACGGGACCCAGCCGGGATAGATAACGTCGACCAGCATCAAAACCTTCTGCTGGGGTAGGTAGATGAAGCTGTTTCCCGGCGCATGGTTATTGCCGCGGTAGTGCATCTCGATGATCTGACCGCCGAGGTCAAGACGATAGGTGTCCTTGAAGGTGATGTCTGGTGGTCGCCGGCCAGGGTCTGCGATTTCGCTCAGCAGTGTGTGGGTCTCCTGCTGAGCGATTCGAAGTGCTTCGTCGGGGAACTGATCCACCGCACCGATGTGATCGCCGTGGTAATGGGAGTAGATCACGTGGGTGATTGGCTTGTCCGTCACGTCGCGGATGGCTCGGGTCACTCGATCTTCCAGCGATGGTGGCGCATCAATTGCGATTACCCCGTCCTCGCAGACGATGAAGGCGCATTGGTAACCGCCGTCGGTGATCCAGTAGACGCCGCCGGCCACTTCCTCGACCAGATAGCCTGATGGCGGCACGGCTGGCCCTTTGGCCACCTCCGGGATAACGGGAACCTCGAATCCGCCAGTGTTGCTTGTCATTTGTGTCCTTAAGCGCGCCGCTGGGGAACCGATGACTACCCGCATCCGATCTGGTTCAGCGGCGGAGCGCTGCACCGGAGGAAATGACGAGCTGTCAAGTCGGATGGGCCTGAAGGTGAACTGATTCTTCGGACGTCCAGCGACGCACTGTGTTATCTGCAGGTGATAGTGGGCTGAGATGTGCACAGTGTGGCGCAGGTGCGTTAATCGAATCGAAATCGGTCATCTCGAGACATTGGACGTGCCCGCCTACGGCTGGTAGGACACCTGTTTTCGGCGGCGAAGTCGTGTGACCAACCTGTGGACCGCGGCAGACGGCGCGACGCCGAGGTCACGCATCGCGCCGCCACATAGCGCTGATAGAGCGCCGGCACCTCGTCGCCGCAGTCGCTGCGGTCTGTCACGTACAGCGAGGGACAGGTAACGAATAGACGAAGACGCTGAGCGGATCTCCAAAGTATCGACTACGCACCGTCGTAGTGCTTGACTGGGTTCATGAGGACGAACCTGCCCGACGGTGATGGTGGACGTCGAAAGCTGCAGATGATTCTCGGGGCGCTGGCGGTGATACCGTTCCTGTCCGGGTTAGCCGGGCTGCTTGCCGGTCCGAAGGCCCTGCCGGGAGTGGCCGCGTCGGATGCCACCGTCGACAGTGAGTACCGGTTTGTCAGTGCGTTCTGGCTGGCGTCAGCACCAGTGATCTGGTCAGGACTTCCGCGCATCGAACATCGCACAGGACTTTTCCGCTTCGTGACGGCCGTTATCTTCCTGGGCGGCCTGGGACGCCTGCTCTCGTGGTGGCAGAGCGGTCGGCCACATCCGGTATTCCTTGCCGCGACCATACTGGAGCTGGTCGGCATTCCCGCGCTGGCGATGTGGCAATCCCACGTTGCGCGGCGCAGCGCCCAGTCGGCGCTGAGATCTCCGGTCAGCGGACGCGGCAGTCGGGGCAAGCGGTCCCACTGCGTCGACGGCGCGTAGAAACGGCGGCTGCCCATCCGTCGCGGAGAACTTCTTACCAGCGTGATCGCGGCGGTCTACAGGTCGGTGACATTCGCCACGGCTTCGCGTATTGACCGGCTGCACAGAGACTTTGGTCCATAGTCCGGCGGCGGCGTGATCGCCGAGATGAATGTCATGTCCGAGACAGCAGCCGATCGAGACGTGCGCGGGGCTTCATCGCCGTCACGAGAGGGCTGCTGTCGCCCCTTCGTGAACTTGGTCCTCGCACCCGGTGATCTTCAGTAGGACCGCGGTGGGGTCGCTGTCGGCTGAACCGCGCCAGGCCACGTGCTGATCGGGTCGCACGACGGTGAGCGGGTGGTCGTAGCGGATCGCGGCGATCGGGTCGGTGAGCTCGATCGGGGTCAGCGGTATGCCGATGCGGTTGGCTTGGGCGACGAATCCCATCGCCGCCGTGGCGTCGCCCGGGTGGTAGAGGATGCTGAACCCGATTCCCATCGCGTCATAGAGCGACACCTGCGCGGACAGCCACGCGTGCGGCGCCCGGTGTCCGGGATGGCTAGACGGGCTGTAGACGGTGGCCGACCACGGCGTGACGGGTGCGGGATCTTCGGCGATGACCTCACTGTGGTAGCGCTGGTCGAGGGTTATGCCCTCACTATCGAACTGCGCCCTGACACCTCTCCACAGTGCATCGCCCCACGCCCGGCGGCGGCTTTCCGCCTCGTGGCCGTCGGCCTCGAGGACCTCGGCATCGATGGTGCTGAGCACTGTCTCATAGGTCTCAATCCACCGATCCACGTTGCTGGAGGCCTCCACGGCGTTGGTGACCGCGATCGGCCGCCGCTCGGCTTCGTAGCTGTCGAGCAGTGCGTCGCCACCCCAGCCCATCAGCGTCGCGGCCAGCTTCCACCCTAGGTTGAGCGCGTCGGCCATACCGGCGTTCATATTGTGGCCACCCCACGGTGCGCAGAGGTGTGCGGCATCCCCGGCGAGGAACAAGCGGCCCACTCGATAGCGATCGGCGATACGCTCGTGAATTTTGTAGACCCCCTTGTAGGTCAGGGTGAAGGGGATGTCCGGCCCGACGATGCGTTGCACGATCGCGTCGACGTCCACCGTGTCGAGATCGAGGTCGACGGGGTAGCCGGCGACGTGCGCGCACCAGCTTTTCTCGTCGATCGGTACTGCGAGTGCGTTGCCGTCCGGGTGGTACAGGGCGTTGAACGCGCCTGGCGTGATGCGCGAGTGCGTGAACACCTCGGGGGACTCCCAGTGCAGGAGCAGGTGCGCGGCGACACCGCCGCGCCCGGATCGGCTGATTCCTGCCGAGACGCGCACCGTGCTCTGCGCTCCGTCACAGCCCACGAGGTAGTCACTGCCTATGACCTGGCGGGTCCCCGTCGTGACCTGCTCGACTTCGGCGATGCATCCGTTCTCGTCCTGGTCGAGGGACACCAGCCGCCATCCCAATGCGACGGTGGCCCCGAGTTCGACCGCCCGGTCCCGCAGCACCTTCGTCGTGGTGGGCTGCATCACCAGCTGCGCGCTCTCCGCGACCCGGTCGCTGTCGTCGGCCCCCCGGAATGAGAGGCCCTGACGAAATGCGCCGTACTCGCGGCCGGTCAACGAGGTAGCGAGGACGACCTGTTTCTGCCAGGCCGGGGGTGTGGTGGCCGCTTGGCGCAGCGTGGTGGCAATCCCCCATCGACGAAACTGCTCAAGCGCGCGCGGGTTGAGCAGCATCGCCTTGACCGGCACGGAAGGGACTTCGGTGTCTTGTTCCACCAGCAGGCTCGCAACGCCGTGCATGCCGAGTTCGACACCGAGCGCCAACCCGATGGGTCCAGCGCCGATGATCAGGACGGGAACGCGATCGGGAAGACCGTGGGCGTCGTTGCTTGAACGCGCGTCGTGCTTGGCCCGCTGGTGTCCGGGTGTCGTAGATGGCGTCATAGCATCCTCAATCGTGACCTGATCTCGACCATGACGGTGCGTTCTGCGCAGGTGATAGTGGGCTGAAATATGCTTAGTGTTGCGCTGGTGTGTTAATCGGATCGAAATCGGTGATCTCAAGACACTGGGCGCGTCGACGTCTGGCTCGGGCGTCACGTGTTTTCACCTGCGGAGTCGTGTTACCAACCTGTGGACCTCGGCAGACGGCGCGACTCCGAGGTCACGCATCGCGGCCATATAGCGCTGATAGAGCGCCAGGACGGTGTCGTCGCGGCCGCTTGCATGCGCCAACGAGATCGCTAGCTGCCAGGCCTGTTCGCGGTCGGGGCTTACGCGCAGAACTTCATCGACCATCAGTCGCGCCTCTCGGTACCGGCTGAGCCGAAACGCCAGCTTGGCCGCGTCAATGCGTCCGTCGGTGAGACGCGCACCGACCTCGAACCGCCGTTGCTCCACCCACGGACCGGAGAGGGCGGCAAGGTACTGTCCACGGTTTGCCCGGGTGAGCGCCTCGATCATAGTGCGCAGCCGGATTTCGTCGTCTTGGCGGTCGGCCTGGGTCAGCCCGTCGAGCACGATCTGCGAGGTTCCGCAGACGAGTTCTGGGTGCGGAAAGGCGAACCGATTGCCGTTCTGCTGCGGAGCAAGCTCGTCGGGCAGTACCGCGCGCAGCCGGTAGAGCGCCTGCCGCAAGTAGCTGCTATCCGCGGCGTCGTTGCGGCTGTCAAACAGTGCGCCCAGGAGTTCCTCACGGGTCACCTCGCGCCGCGCGGCAAGCAGATAGCTCATCAATTCGATGCTCTTGCTTAGCCGCGGGTTGGCGGGCATGCCGTCCAGGGTCAGGGTCGCTTCACCGAACTCTTCCAGAACCAGTCGCGGAGCGCGTGCGGAGAGTTGGACTTGACTGTCGCCGGATAGCAGCGCCGTGAGCTCGTGCCAGCGTGACTGACGGTTGGGCGAGGCGTCGGCCGCGCGAACAGCCACTGCCGGAACGTCGGCCAGTGCGTTGAGCAGCAGATGCTGCGAACCGCGTGCCGAGGCTTCGCGTAGCGCCAGTTCGGCGGCTTCATCAGAGGCATCTTCTTTACCCAGTCGCCAATACGCTTCGGCTAGGTATGTTGCTACGGTCGCTAGCTCGAGTCTGCGATCGCCCAAGCGCATGCTCTCCACACACGCCTCGAGCTCGGTCAGTGCTTCGTCGTTGCGGTTGTCGAGTAGATGACACAGTCCACGCCACAGCTGGCAGAGTTCGCGGCTGAAAGCGTGGTTGTCGGCTCCCCCGGATTCAGCCTCCGCCAACGCCCGCCGTGCGGCCTCGGTGTCTTGGTGCAGCCGCAGTTGTAGCTTGGCCTCGTTGAGATAGCCGAAGATCCGGTAGACACGGGAACCCGTACCGGCGATGAGTTGGTGGCCCCGGTTCTGGGCCGTCCATGCCTCGTCGCGCCGCCCAAGGTCGATCATCAGGTCGACGGCGTCGAAGGCGTGCAGCCATGGCGGCTGCCATCCGCTACGGAGGACCTCGTAGATCTGCATCGCTTCGTGGATACGTCCAGTCGCACGCAATCCAGCAATCACCCACGGGACGCCTAGCGAACCTGGCCCGGAGTTTGGCCCTGTGGGTCTATCGAGTTCGCGCAGCCGGCCACGGAAGTAGCCGATACGCATCAGCAGCGCGTCTATCGTGTCAGACGGTGTGGAGGAGAACTCCGGAAACGGTGGTGCCCCACCCTCAGAAAGGGCCAGCAAGTTTTCGGCCGCGTCGCGTGCGCGTCCGGTTGGCAGACGGTCAGCGAGCACCCGTGCCTCAGTGAGCCGCCCGTCGTGCCAGCGGCACCAGGCAGCCAGTAACAGTGCTTCCTCGAAATAGGGCGAGTCCGGACCGGGTAGCCAGTCGTGTCCAAACCGTTCCAGAAGTCGGTTGCCGCGGCCGCTTTGCTCCATGGCGAATGAGCCGCGCAAGACGATCATGCCGACCTCTGGTGTCGGCGTTTTCTCGATTGCCACGAGGTCGTCGAGCCACCGTGTCGCCGAGGTGAAATCCATCCGCGCGACCATGTTGGGAAGGGCAAGCGCGGCTTGGCGCCAAGCGCGTTCGGTCTCACCCAGGCTCAACAGTGTGTCGACTGCCTCCACGGGATGACCGTTTTGGGCCAGCACCTCGGCGTAGTTGCTGCGCAAACGCCGTATCGTCTCGGCGTCCTCGGAGCCTGCAAGCCGTGCGGCAAGCCATTCGCGGAACAGCGGATACAGAATCAGTCGCTTCCGATCCGCTGACCAGGTGGCGGGAAGTCGTGTGGTAGTCAGTTGGACCATCAGCTGTGCTGCGTCGGGCTCCTCGAGCGCTATTGCAAACTCGACCGTTACTTCAGCTAGGAGGCTGGTGCGGGTCAGGAAGCTACGCGCGGACTGTGATAGCGGGGCTAGTACTTTGGCTGTCAAGCGGTCCGCCGTGCGGTTGCCAGCATTGTCGAGGCTGCGCCGCTGGGCGACTGCGAAGCGCGTGCCCGCCAGCCAGCCGTGGGTTTGGGCGAGCAGATCGGCGATCTCCTGGTCCGGTATGCCGAGTCCACCGAGCGCCTGTCCTGCCTCGTCGACATTGAGGTTCAAAATGTCATGGTCAATTTCCCCAACTGAGGTGTCCGGGTCGGCGGGGTCGATCTCCAGAACCACCTCGCTGTCGGAGATGAGCAGCATCCCGATGCCGGCGGGCAGGTATCTTGCTAGCGCTGAGAGGATGGCGAGAGCGTCGGTGTCAGCGGTTACTTTCTCGACGTTGTCGCAGACCAGCAGCAGTCCGCTGCCGGCCCAACTCTCGGCCAGCAGGCCGGCTGCCTCCACTGGCGGGATACCGTTGGCTAGCGCCTGGGATGCCGCCGGTGGGATGTGCGGCAGATGACAGGCTGCGGCGGACTCCAGGTATTTCAGCAGTCGTCCGGGCGCGGTCTCCGTGCCGTCCAGGGATAGCCAGGCCACAACGCGGTCAAGGGTGCGGACGGCCATTGCGACGCCCGTGGTTTTGCCGCTTCCTGCAGCAGCACACACCGTTACGACTCGATGGTCCTTCAGCAGATCAGTAATGCGCCGGTTGAGCCGATCACGGGTGAACATCTCGCCGCTGATCGCCGGGGGTGCGAGTTTGCGTTGGATCACCGGCTGCTGTTGGGCAGCCGAAACCGCACCGCACTCGTTTACCACTGCGCCAGCCTCATTCGGGTGACCAGCATATCGCCGCATCAGGATCACGCTGTGTGGTTTGGTCGATGATCTGCTTCGCTCAAAGGTGCTGCGTACGTATGACTTACTTGAGCCCACTCGCGGCGACCAGCTGAACTCCGGGCGTGCTCCATGGGTGGTTAACGCATTACGGCCATGGTGCATCGCTGTGCACACAGACAGCGACCAGCAGCGTATCGGACCGGGACCGCGACTACGCGATATCACCCCCCGCGGTGGACATCGCTAGTCAGCTGGCCCGGCAAAGACGCGGCAGGAGCTGCCATCGCTCAGCGGTTGCCCAGAGCCCAGACATAGCCGGCAAGCGCCTCGTTCCTGTCCAGCATCGAAGCGGTTTAGCCGCGGTGGCCCCGGGGCGCCGGCGGCCTCCTGAGGTCGCGTAAGTCACCGTTGTTCGTGCAACAAAAGTTGTCGATCCCGACAAAGCGGGATCGGATAACTCATACCAGCGGGTGGGTGCACACGTTGGCGCGGACAGCTCGCTGGATATGGCGTTCGACCGTGGGCTTGGCGGTGCCGCCCTTCTCCTCCCCTACCAGTACGGTCACTTCACGCCCGTCGATGGCCTCTGTCTGGTCGATCATGGCATGCGAGGACCAGCCGCCGACGTTGACCGTAAAGCCCGCGCTGGCCGAGACGCCGATGAACTGACCGTCGGCCACTACTTGGTCGTAGGAGTTGGTCCCGTAGTTCGACACCGGCATTTCCAGATATTTGGTGGGTGGACCGGCGCCGAAGAGGCTATCGGCGATGAGCTCGGCCACGTCGCGGTCATTCCACCGGAGCCAGACTTTTTGACGGTGCGGCCCGGGCGCCATCTCTTCCAGCGCTGCGCGCCCGATGAAGTCGTGGTCGAATCTGATGAGATGTCCGTAGCCCAGATCCCATGGGGTGACGTAATAGTCTTCGATGTGGTCGGACGCGAAGCTGCCCCCTATCGATGCATTGGCCTCGAAACCGTTGCCCGGCAGCCATTCCCGGAATGGCCTCATGTCGTCTCCGGAGTAGATCGCGGGAACGGGAGCAGCGATCCAGCCCGATTCGATGGCTGTGGAGGTGTAGGCGCGTGCTCCGCCTAGCCGAAGCCCGAATTCGTGGCCCGCCTCCAGCAGTGCCTCCCAAACCTGTTGTCCACCCTCGGAGGGTCCGACGAGCTCGAGGCCGGTGAATTCCTGTCCAGGAATTCCTGCCATCGTGTGGTTGAGCGCCCTGATGGGAAACCCGCTGATCTCGAACTCGCCCATGTTGAAAAATTTGATTCTCGGCAACGGCCCGCCCACAGCTTTTTCGACGATGCTGTGCGTCGCTGGGCCGTTGATCTGGTAGCGGAAGGTGAGACGCCGGCCGAGATTGGCTGCGGATCGTTCGTCTCGGGTAACTGTCACTCGGTAGTCACCTACCTCGGCCTGAAAGGCAGCCCAGTTGGGGCCGACTGGACGGGCGACGAGGCTGAATTCGTCGTCTTCGAACGCGAACAGGATCGCGTCGCCCACGAAGTAGCCGTCGTAGTTACACATGATGAGTTGCTTGGCTTTGTTTCGGCCGAAGTTGGTGAAGCCGTTGACCCCAATGTCGGACATCAGCCGTAGTGCGTCGGGGCCACGGAAGTAGATGTCGGTCATGTGCAGCGATTGATCGAACATGACTGCCGTCTCCTTCCAGGCTCGCTGTTCATCGCGCCAGTTCGTGTACTCCGGCTGCATGGGGAACACGTAGGGGCCCTGCGGCGCGTTGCGCAGCATTGTGACGACATTTCCGGCAGCGCGGATCTTTTCGTCGAGGTTCATTTCGCTTAGTACTCACTTCCTGAGGACGACGGTGGACGGTAGGGATATTCGGGTCGGCAGTCAGAGTTGGGAGCCAGCTTGGCGCCGGACCGGCAGGGTGTGGAACGGTCTGGACCACAACTTCCCCGTCGAAGGCGGGCAAGTTGTGCAGTGTCGCCGTGCAGTGGCCATGACGATGAACGACGACCTCGCCACCCCAGGTCGAGTTCGAGTTCCGCCTAACAGTGGGTTTTCCTCACACGACAAGGGAGCGGTCTGGTCGCCCGCCGGTTGCGAATGTACTGCCGCTGGTTGTGCCGGCACGGTGGAAGTGTCATGCGATCTCGTTAGAAGCCCGTTAGTGGGGTTGGCGTGCAGTTATGGACGTGTTAACCACCATTGCAAACGGCGTGGGCTGATTTGCACACTGAGGGTCAGAACGGCCACCGCGCCGGTCATTTCAGTGAATGGAGATTAGCTTTGACGCTTGGGATTCGACTGGACGGGCGGGTCGCACTTATCACCGGTGGCGGTAGCGGCCTAGGCTTAGCGATCGCCGAGGCGCTGCACGCCCAAGGCGCGGCAGTGGCACTTTTGGGCCGAAGCGAGAGCAAGCTGAAGCTGGCCGCCGAGCAGATTTCCGCCCTCGGCGAGCGTGTACTTGTCGTGCCGGCTGACGTGACCGACGATGCTGCTGTTACCGCAGCGATCAGCAAGGTGCTGGATTGGGGGGGCCGGCTGGATATCCTCGTCAACAGCGCAGCACCATTGTTGGTCAGTAGTCCGTTAAGTGATGTGGATGAGTCGGCGCTAACGGACGCGATGGCCGGCAAGACGACTGGCTATCTGCGAGTCTCCCGGGCGGCGCTACCGCATCTGCAAGAGGGCACGGGGCGCATCATCAACATCGCTGGGATGGCGGCCCACGTGATCGTCCCCGGCATCGGCATCGCAGCTGCCGTCAACGCCGCGGTAGTGGCTATGACCAGCTACCTCGGAGCCGAGGCTGCAGCAAAAGGTGTGCTCGTCAATGCGATATCTCCCGGTATGACGTTGACACAGGTGTGGAAGGATCGCCACGCGGCCACCGCTGAAGCGACCGGCAGTACTGCCGAGGCGGTACGCGACGGCATGGTGGAGAAGCTCGGCATTCGCCTTGGCCGATGGGGGCAGCCTGAGGAGATCGCCGCTGCGGCAGTCTTTCTCGCCTCCGACCTGTCGTCATACGTAACCGGGCAGGTGCTTCAAGTAGACGGCGGTCTTGGCAAATCGGTTATCTGAGACCAGCGGCTCGCCACGTCGTCCGTAGCTGGAATAGACAAGCAGCCAACAGTATCCGTCTGACCGGCGCTGCTGTTCGACATGCATCAACGACTGCCGGCGCGGGGCGCTGAAGTATCCGCGTTTGTCGCGGTCGGCGAGGATCTGTGAATCGGAACTGGCCAACGGTAGAGCCGCGCGTGATTCATCCGTGGGACAGCATGTCTTTTCGGGTTGTGTTCGGGATGCTTGCTGGCCCTCATCGTCACTGCGACGGCTAGGGCCAGTCAGCTTTCCTGGCCGATGGCAACGATAGCGACACCGAACGTTCCGCTGTGCGCCGGCATGGTCGTCGAACGATGCCGCGTAGGTCAGCTGCCGTGCCGACTTGAACATCTGAACACGCAACCAGGACGCGCTGCCGGGTGTGTCCACTGCAGTAGAGGATCTCCTTGTCGTAGCAGCAGTTTCGCGACGCGATGTCGGGGTTGCCAAGATACCGGGGCGATAGTGAGCGTACGGACGTTCAAGTGACCTCTCGATCTGAACGAGGGCGTTGGGTGGCACGTGCTGCGGGCAGACCCGGTGCGTTCGATCGGACCAGCTGCATTCGTCGCATCTGCGACCATATTTGTTGCTCTTATATCGGGTGAAATATCGCACATGTCTTGCTTTTTGCGACTAGAGCGCCGCTAAGATCCCTCAATGAGCTTCGACGAACTGGTACGCACACCGCAGGTCTCCATCGACGACGCGGACATCTTCGAAGCCCACGAGGGCGGGAAACTCTCCATCGAGCTGAAGGCGCCGTTAGACACACAACGGGCGCTTTCCATCGCCTACACGCCCGGTGTGGCTCAAGTCAGCCGGGCTATCGCGACCGATCACACACTGGCGAAGAAGTACACCTGGGCGAACCGATTGGTCGCGGTGATCAGCGACGGCACTGCCGTACTTGGCCTCGGCGACATCGGGGCTTCGGCGTCGCTACCTGTCATGGAAGGCAAGAGCGCGCTGTTCAAGACCTTCGGCGGGCTGGACTCCATCCCTATTGTGTTGGATACCAAGGATCCCGACGAAATCGTCGAGACAATCGTGCGGCTACGTCCGACGTTTGGCGCGGTCAACCTGGAGGACATCTCGGCGCCGCGTTGTTTCGAGATCGAGCGGCGCGTCATCGAGGCATTGGACTGCCCGGTGATGCACGATGATCAGCACGGAACCGCCATCGTTGTGCTTGCTGCTCTGCTGGGGGCCACCAAGGTGCTCGACCGCGACATGCACACGTTGCGTGTCGTTATCTCCGGCGCTGGGGCCGCGGGCATCGCGTGCGCGAACATCCTGTTGGCCAAGGGAATCAGCGACATCACCGTGCTGGACTCGCAAGGCATCCTGCACGCCGGTCGCCGGGACATGAATCCGTTCAAGGACGAGATGGCCACCAGAACCAACCCGCGGGGACTCACCGGTGGTCTCGCTGAGGCGCTCGATGGCGCGGACGTATTCATGGGGGTGTCGGCGGGTCTTGTCCCCGAGGAACTCATTGCGACGATGGCGCCGGGCGGCATCGTGTTCGCGATGTCCAATCCCGACCCCGAGATCCACCCCGACGCTGCACGCAAGTACGCCGCGGTGGTGGCAACGGGGCGTAGCGACTTCCCCAATCAGATCAACAACGTGCTGGCCTTCCCCGGCGTGTTTCGTGGGGCGCTGGACGCGGGCGCGCGCCGTATCACCGAAGCGATGAAGGTGGCTGCAGCTGAGGCGATCTTCTCGGTGGTCGGTGATGACCTCGCGGTCGACCACATCGTTCCCAGCGCTTTGGACCCGCGGGTCGGCCCCGCGGTGGCGGCCGCGGTGATCGCGGCATCGAAGAGCTGACCACGAGGATTCCTGGGCGATTCGGCCGTGACGGGTTTGGCCGGCGTCTCTCACGCAGTCAAGACGACGGAGAGAAAAGGTAGCGTGATTTCCAAAGTCTTGGTGGCCAATCGCGGGGAGATTGCGATCCGCGCGTTTCGCGCCGCATACGAGATGGGCTTGGCGACAGTCGCGGTCTATGCGTACGAGGACCGGAATTCGTCTCATCGGCTCAAGGCCGACGAGTCTTATCAGATTGGCGAGGTCGGCCGCCCTGTGCGCGCCTATCTGTCGGTCAACGAGGTCATCCGGGTGGCTCGGCACGCCGGCGCCGATGCCGTCTATCCTGGCTACGGCTTCCTCTCGGAGAATCCGGAACTTGCTGCGGCCTGCGCCGATGCGGGCATCACGTTCATCGGGCCCAGCGCGAACGTGCTCGAACTGACCGGTAACAAAGCGCGGGCCATCGCCGCGGCCCGGGAGGCGGGCCTTCCGGTACTGAGATCCTCGACGCCATCGGCATCGGTGGAGGAACTTCTCGGTGCAGCAGCGAACATGGCATTTCCGTTGTTCGTCAAGGCGGTGTCCGGTGGCGGTGGACGTGGGATGCGCCGCGTAATGCGGTCCGGGGACCTTCCCGAGGCGATCGAGGTCGCAAGCCGGGAGGCCGAATCGGCGTTCGGAGACCCGACGGTGTACCTCGAACAGGCGGTGCTGAACCCACGCCACATCGAGGTGCAGATCCTGGCCGACGGTCGGGGCAACATCATTCATCTGTTCGAGCGGGACTGCAGTGTCCAACGTCGTCACCAAAAGGTCGTCGAAATCGCGCCGGCGCCCAACCTGCCCAAGGAATTGCGAGCGAAGATCTGTGCCGATGCGGTCGCGTTCGCCCGACAGATCGACTACACGGGCGCGGGCACCGTCGAGTTCTTACTCGACGAACGCAGTCACCATGTTTTCATCGAGATGAATCCGCGCATCCAGGTCGAGCACACGGTGACCGAAGAGATCACCGACGTCGATCTGGTGGCCAGTCAGCTGCGTATCGCCGCGGGCGAGTCCCTGGCCGACCTCGGACTGAGCCAGGACTCGGTGCGATTGCGCGGTGCGGCCATGCAGTGCCGGATCACTACGGAGGATCCGGGCAACGGTTTCCGGCCCGACAGCGGTCGTATCACCGGCTACCGCTCGCCGGGCGGTGCCGGCATCCGGCTCGATGGCGGCACGAACCTCGGCGCCGAGATCGGGGCCCACTTCGACTCGATGCTCGTCAAGATGACTTGCCGTGGCCGGGATTTCACGACAGCGGTGGCGCGGGCCCGACGCGGGTTGGCGGAGTTCCGGATCCGCGGGATATCGACGAATATCCCGTTCCTGCAGGCCGTGGTCGACGATCCCGACTTCCGCGCCGGGCGGGTGACGACGTCGTTCATCGACGAGCGGCCACATCTGCTCACCGCGCACACCCCCGCCGATCGCGGCACCAAGATCTTGAACTACCTCGCCGAGGTCACCGTCAACTCTCCCTACGGCGATCGCGCCCGGGTATACCCGCAAGACAAGCTGCCCAATATTGACACTTCTATCGATCCGTCGGAGGGCTCCAAGCAGCTTCTAACGCAATTGGGACCGGAGGGGTTCGCACGCTGGCTTCGCGAGTCCGATGCCGTCGGTGTCACCGACACCACGTTCCGGGACGCACATCAGTCGCTGCTCGCGACTCGTGTGCGCAGCAGCAGCCTGTTGGCGGTCGCCCCTTACATCGCGAGGATGACCCCGGGACTGCTGTCGATCGAATGCTGGGGTGGGGCGACTTACGATGTCGCCCTACGGTTTCTGAAGGAAGACCCGTGGGAACGGCTGGCCGCGCTTCGGGAGTCGATTCCCAACATCTGCCTGCAAATGCTGTTGCGGGGCCGCAACACTGTCGGCTACACCCCGTATCCCGAAGTGGTCACCTCCGCGTTCGTCGACGAGGCCACCGCGACGGGGGTCGACATCTTCCGGATCTTCGACGCGCTCAACAGCGTCGAATCGATGCGGCCTGCCATCGATGCTGTTCGCGAGACCGGCTGTGCGGTAGCCGAAGTCGCCATGAGCTATACCGGCGATCTCTCCGATCCCGACGAGACGCTGTACACGTTGGACTATTACCTCAAACTCGCCGAACAGATCGTGGATGCCGGCGCGCACGTGCTGGCGATCAAGGACATGGCCGGGCTGCTGCGGGCACCCGCGGCCACCACGCTGGTGACCGCATTACGCCACCGATTCGACCTTCCGATTCACGTGCATACCCACGACACGCCCGGCGGCCAGTTGGCTACCTATGTGGCCGCCTGGCAAGCAGGCGCGAGCGCGGTCGACGGCGCAGCAGCACCGCTTGCGGGTACCACGAGTCAGCCTGCGTTGAGTTCGATTGTCGCTGCAGCGGCACATACCCGGTATGACACCGGACTTTCGCTACGTGCAGTGTGCGACATCGAGCCGTACTGGGAAGCGCTTCGAAAGGTGTACGCGCCTTTCGAAGCCGGTGGTCCAGCACCGACGGGCCGCGTCTACGAACATGAAATTCCTGGCGGCCAACTGTCGAACCTTCGTCAACAAGCGATGGCGCTTGGCTTCGGTGACCGCTTCGAGCAGATCGAGGCGAACTATGCTGCGGCCGACCGGATTCTCGGTCATTTGGTCAAGGTCACACCGTCGTCGAAGGTGGTCGGGGACCTCGCCCTCGCCTTGGTCGGCGCAGGCGTCACTGCCGATGAATTCGCGGCCGATCCAACACGATTCGACATCCCTGACTCCGTTGTTGGGTTCCTACGCGGTGAACTCGGCGATCCTCCCGGTGGTTGGCCAGAACCGCTGCGGACCAAGGCATTGGCGGGACGGACGCTAGCCAAGCCGATGGTTGCACTCACCGCAGAGGACGAAGCTCTACTGGCGGTGCCCGGGCTCAACCGCCAAGCCGCGCTCAACCGGCTGCTCTTTCCAGGACCGACAAGAGAGTTCGAAGCACATCGCGCAATCTACGGCGATACCTCGCGCCTATCGGCCAACCAGTTCTTCTACGGCCTGCGCCACGGCGACGAACACCGCATCCAGATCGATAAGGGTGTCGAACTGCTCATCGGGCTGGAAGCGATTTCCGAAGCAGACGAACGAGGCATGCGCACCGTGATGTGCATCATCAACGGCCAACTCCGGCCGGTGGTGGTACGTGATCTCAGCGTCGCCATAGACATCCCGGCTGCGGAGAAGGCCGACCGCGACAACCCCGACCATGTGGCCGCCCCGTTCGCCGGCGTGGTGACCGTGAACGTCGCCGTAGACGACGTCGTTGAGACCGGCGCGACCATCGCCACTATCGAGACCATGAAGATGGAAGCCGCCATCACCGCGCCAAAGGCCGGCACCGTGCGGCGAATCGCGGTGCTAGCGACCGCTCAAGTCGAAGGCAATGACCTACTAGTCGTCATCAACTGAGCAACACAGTCGACGACTCGTAGGTTCCACAGCGGCGATTGCTCGACGACGGCCCGGTCAGGGACGAGCGTCCAGCATCTCGCGATCACCTGTCCGCCAGCAGTGATCAGCAGTGTGTCACGGACAGGCAGGGGCAGCTCCCACCGCGCCCAGCGCGGCAGCCCGGGGCCTGTCGGGTCGCGGCGATTACCGCATCGGGCTTCGTCGCCCAAGACATCGACGAGGCGGTGATCGTGAGTCGCCGGTAGCCGAGTCGAGCTGGAGCCACTCACACAGTCGGCCTAAACCGCCCAGCCGGGTATTCCCCTTTGTCGTCATCCAATCTTGCAGTCAGTGCAATGCCCTCAAATTCTGCACCACGCAGCAATTCGTGTGTGGCCCTTGCGTTGAACGGGACGTAACTGCCGACGCGGACGGCCATGACGCCCCGGCCTGTGTGGGGCGGGGGCTCGGCGGCCGTAGCTGACGGCCGGCGGCTAAACGAGGATCTGCAACGGATTTTCGACGATGTTGACGAAAGCACGCATCCATTCGGCGGCGGTCGACCCGTCGATCGGTCGGTGATCCACCGACAACGTCACCCGCATGATCGTCGCGATCGAGAGTTCTCCGTTGTCGGCGACGGGTTCGCTGAGCGCGGCCCCGACTGCCAGGATCGCCGATTGTGGCGGGTTGATGATGGCGGAGAACTCTTCGGTGCCATACATTCCCAAGTTGGAAATGCAGAATGTGCCGCCCTCAATTTCTCGCTGGGCGAGTTTGCCGAGCCGGGCGCGCTCCGCCAAGTCATTGAGGTCTGCCGAAACCGCGGTGAGGCTTCGCCGCGCGACATCGTGTACCACAGGGGTGACCAGGCCGCGTTCAGAGGCCACGGCGACGGCGATATCCACTGCATCGAACTGCCGGATCGCGTGGTCGGTCCAAATCACGTTCATTGCGGGAATCAATGTATGGGCCCGGGCGGCCGCTTTGACCACCAGGTCGTTGACCGACACCTTGCGTGCGCCGGCCTTTTCCGCATCAGTATTCAGATCTTTGCGCAGTGCAAGCAGTTTGTCGACGCGACAGCTACCGCGCAGGTAGAAATGCGGGGCATTGCGTTTACTGTCGGTAAGCCGGGCCGCGATCGCAGAGCGGATACGTGTGTGCGGAATGTCTTTGTATCCGGCAAGGACGGTGTCAGCGCCAGCCGCGGTCGCTTCGATGGCATCCTCAGTCTGCTCGGTCGCCTCCGCCGTTGCCGGACTGCTGGGTGTTTGGGTGAGCAGTCCCTCGATGTCACGGCGCACGATCCGGCCGTTGGGTCCGGTTCCTGTCACCGCGGCGAGGTCGAGGTCGGCGTCGCGCGCTAAGCGGCGCACGAGCGGTGTGGCGAAGATCCGCCCGCCAGGCCGATGTTGGGTAGGTTGCGAGGCGGATTGGGCAGTTTCAGCCCGCACGTTCGTCGCGGGGCCATCGGTGTCGGATTGCGTTGTGCCGCTGGATTGCTGGGCCGATCCGTTGCTTGCGCTTGGCTCTGCACTAACTCCGAGGTCGCGCAGGGCGGCATCGACGTCGGCGACCGATTCGCCTGGTGAGCCGCTGAGCGCGATCGGCGCCCCGACCTCTACCTCGGTTCCCGGGTCGACGAGGAAATGCAAGATGACTCCGGCGTCCTCGGCCTCCATGTCGACCATCGCTTTGTCGGTCTCGACGGTGGCGATAGTGTCCGACTTCTTGAAGTCAACGCCCTCTTCGACTTGCCATTCGGAGAGGATGGCGGTTTCGGCGCCGGCTGCGATCGCGGGCATCCGCAGCAGTATGGGCACGTCAGGCCTCCAGCACTTGAGCGAGCTTGGCGGCGACCTCTTCGGTCTTGGCGATCGCGGCGCGTTCGAGCACCTTGCTGATGCTGGGCGATGCTTCTCCTCCGACCACACGTTCGATGGGGTGATCGAGCCAATCGAAATAGCGGCGTTGGATTTCGTCGGCCAGCCACCCGCCGTATGAGGTGCCGCGGGCCCCTTGTTCGGCGATGACCACCCGGTTGGTTTTCTTGATGCTCTCGCCGATGGTGTCCCAGTCGAGGCTGGCGCGGTCCAGCCACCGAAGGTCGATGACGTCGGCGTCGACACCACCGGCGTCGACGGCCTCCAAGCAGTAGTTGACCATCGCCAGATAGGAGATCACCGTGATCGCCGAACCAGACCGCCGCAGCGCGGCTTTACCCACCGGCAGTAGGTAATCCAGGTCCTCGACCGGCGCGTCTCCTGTGGAGGTGTAGAGGTCGACATGTTCCAGTACGACCACCGGGTCCTTGCACGTCAGAGCCGAATTCATGAGGCCGACATAGTCGAACGGTGTTGACGGGGCCACGATGCGCCAGCCGGCGGAGGTGGCGAAGATGCCGGCCGGGTCCATCGAGTGCTGAGAGCCGTACCCGGTTCCCATCGCGACCTTGCTGCGCAGCACTAGTGGCACGGGGTTGTCTCCACCGAACATGTGCCGTGCCTTGGCGATCTGGTTGAACAACTGGTCGGCGGCCACCCACATGAAGTCGGCGTACATGAATTCGACGATCGGTTTGTACCGTCCGTCTAGTGCAATCCCGCCGCCCAGGCCGGAGAACGCGTTCTCGCTGATGGGGGTGCCTAGTACTCGGTCGGGGAACTTGTCGCTGAGGCCTTTGGTCGCGCCGTTGGTGCCACCGTTGAGTCGGTGAATGTCTTCACCGAGGACGACGACTGAGGGGTCGGTTTCCATCCGGCGGTACAGCACCGCAGCGATGGTGTCGACGAATTTGCGTTGTTCGAGGGTGCCAGTGAAAGTGTCGGTATCGGTGAACTGCACATCGTCGAACTCGGAGAGATCGCCGCGCACGCCGATATCGACGAAGTCGGGGTCCGGCCATTCGTCAGGTTTGATGCGGCGCTGTCCGGGTTTGCCGCCGGGCAGCGGCTCGATGATCTGCGTGGCGACGTCGGTCATCGCAGCCTTCGCCCGGTCGGTGAACTGCTCCACCTGTTCGGCAGTGAGGATGTCGCGGCGGACGAGATGTGAACTGAGCTGGGTGATGGGATCGCGTTCGCGCCAGGACTTCTCTTCTTCTTTGGACCGGTATCCGAACGCGCTGCCGGGGAAGGGGCCGTTCTGATGAAAGTAGCGATACGTGTCGGCTTCGATCATGGTGGGACCGCGGCCGCTGCGCATGTGCTCGACCGCTTCGGTCATGGCCAAATGCACTGCGAGGGCGTCCATGCCGTCGACTTTCCAGCTGGGGATGTTGAAGCCGAGTCCGCGCGCCGACAACCGTGGCTCACCGGTGACCTCTTCGACCGTCGTAGCGACCGCGTAGCGGTTGTTTTCGATGAAGAAACAGACGGGTAGCTTCCACGCAGCGGCGAGATTGAACGACTCCAGCGTGGAGCCGATGTTGGCGGCGCCGTCGCCGAAGTAGGTAACCGTGACCGCGTCAGAGCCCGAGTAGCGGTCCGCCCACGCTTGACCGAGGGCCTGGGGCACCCCACCACCCACGATGGCGTTGGTTCCGATCGCACCGGCCTCACCCCACTGCAGATGCATCGATCCGCCGCGCCCTCGGCAGTATCCGCGCGAGAGCCCGCAGATCTCGGCCAGGCTGCGCAGCAGGACCGTGCGGACTTCGTCGGAGAGCTCGCTGGTCGGGTCGATGCCTTTGGGTGCGACGTGGCCAAGCGCCTTGGCCAGGAACTGGTGATGTCCGCGGTGGGATCCGTTGACGGAGTCCTCGCTAGTCAGCGCCAGCACCGAACCGACAGCGCCGCCTTCCTGGCCGATGCTCGAGTGGGCCGGTCCATGAACGAGGCCCTCGCCGGCAAGGCCGAGGACGAACTCCTCGAAAGCTCTGATGAGGGCGAGCTGGCTGAACATATTGATCAGCAGGTCGGGCTCGGCGGCGTCCCAATCTTCGGTGGTCGCCGATACCTGAACCCACGGCGAAGCGGGTTCCAGGGGGGTGTGGGTGCTCATAGCTGTCTCCGGGCTCGATCGGGGGTCCAGTCACACTCTAGAGACTGATTGGATCCAGAACAACCAGCCTCAGCGGGTTAATGCCGCGATACTGACATACTATGGCTACGAATGGCGCCAAGATAGGGAATGCAATGAGTTTCGCGGAAGCCGCTGCTGGTCGGTGCGCGATCGACCGGTCGACCGCCACCGTGCCGGATCCGCGCGAGGCGGTCCTGCACAAGTCACCGGTTGGCAAGGTGTAAGGACGCATCGGTGCTCGACGATCTTCTGGATCCATTCGCCAAATCGGACCCCGCCAGTCAGCGGGTGGCCGACCATCTGCGCCTGCAGTTGTTGCACGGCAGCATCGCCCCGGGTCAGCGCATCCGCCAAGGTGAAGTAGCCGCGTCGTTCGGGGTCAGCCGACTCCCCGTCCGTGAAGCGTTGCGGATATTGGCCGCCGAAGGATTGGTCGAGCTGCACGCAAACAAGGGTGCCCGCGTACCGCACTTGAGCATGAGGCAAGTCGACATCGTCTATCGCATGCGGGAGTCGCTCGAACCCCTGGCCCTCGCGGAAAGCCTGCCCTCTCTGACCTTTTCCGACGTCGCACGGCTGAGATGCATTCAGCATGAGATCGAGTCCAACGCCGACATCGAGCGCTTCCTGGACCTCGACCGAGAATTTCATCTTTACAGTTATCACGGCTGCACGGTCGAACCGCTCAGCTCGACGGTGGTGCGGCTTTGGAACACCACCCAACACCACCGGCGCAGCTTCGTGACCCTGACCGGGTCCGACCGGGCCTGGGTCGTCAACGCCGAACACAATCTGCTGCTCGACGCCATCGAACACGGCGACACTGAAGCGGGGCAGACCATCTTGGCCGGTCACATCCGCCGCACGCGCACCGAGTTGGCGCTACATCCAGAGCTGTTTCACTAATACGTGTCGACCAATTCTGGTCAGTATTCAAGCACCGCCATTCTCGGGAGTTCGTCGGTCCAGACCTCAGCGCCCGCTGTCACTCAATATTTCGGTACTGGGTGCGCCTGCATTGGGCCCGGGGCCATGTGCACCGGCCACGAACAAGTCAACTGTCAGGGCAATGAAGGCGTGTTCGCCCGCGATGGGTTCTGGGTGCAGGACAGCCGTCGTGACGAGGCTGCGCAGCAGCGTCGCGGCTATCGCCCGGCTCGATAGCGACGATGTGGTGGCGCCGGGAGTGCGGTCGAGAATTGCTGCTAGAACGCCGATTTCGTCGTCGATATTCGCCCTGACCCGTAAGCGGTAGCGGTCGTCGACGAGGGCTGCCTGAATGGCCACCGACAGCAGAGCTCGTCGTTGGCGCAGCGTCGCCAAGAACAGCTGAGCCGCCTCGAGTAGACGCTCACGTACCGGGCGGTCAGACCGGTCGGCGATGGTCTGCAGATCAGGGCCGACGTAAGCACGCCCAAGCACAGCCTCGATGAGGTCTGGCTTGGTGGCGAAGTGATAGAAGACCGACCCTGTTGCAACGCCCGCTCGGGCGGCGACGTCGCGGGTGGTGGTCGCCGTGATCCCTTGCGTTGCGAACAACTCGAGCGCGGCATCGAGGATCTGATCGCGTCGACTCGGGCGAGCACCCATAGTGACCTCCGTGAGCGAGAGCTTACGCGCGGCGAGTCGGACTCGACAGTGCGACCACCGCCCGCGATTAGAGCATTTGATCAGTGAGCTATCGCACTGCTCACGATCGGTTCTAACCGCTAAACTGACTATATGCTCAGTTTCGGGATCGTTCTGAGAGGCACATGATGTCAGCGCTGCGTACTGCCGCGCCGCCCATCGCCGTGATGTCCGTCGGCTCGGTGGGTCACCTGAACCCGATGCTTCCGGTCATCGCCGAACTCAGCAGGCGGGGACGCCGCGTTGTTGTCTACGGGCGCTCGCCGCAGCGCGCGCTGGTGGAGCGGGCCGGTGCCAGTCTGCGGCCGTATCCGGATGTACCCGCACGCGAGGGCCGGCCGCTGAAGACACCGATTGCATTTCTCGATCTGGTGGCCACCATGACGCGCCGGCTGATGCCCTGGTTGGTCGACGACATCGGCGACCTCGCCCCTTCGATGATGGTGCACGACGCCGCTGCGCTCTGGGGAAAGCTCGCCGCCCGTGTCACGAGCACACCTGCCGCGTCGGCGATTTCGACGTTCGCCTTCAACAACCGGTTCCGCGCACCCGACGACCCGGTGTTGAGCATCGGCACGCTTGTGCGCATGGCGACGAGCTGCTCCTACTCGGCAGGCACCCACTACGCATGGGAACGGTTGCTCTTGGCGATGCGCAGGCAGGTGCCCTTGGCGCCCCTGCGGCGGGCGATGGAGAATCTTGAGGACCTCAATATCGTCTTCACCTCACGCGAGATACAGCCGGCTGCCGAAACTTTCGACGACCGATTTCTGTTTGTCGGTGCCTCGATTGGCAATCGCGAACCCGACGACTCCTTTGCCTGGGATCGTTTAGAGGATCCGGTTACCTTCGTCTCGTTGGGAACAACGTTCTCCGACCGGGCCGGTGTCATCAGCCGTATCGTGCGGGCGCTCGACGGTCTGCCTGGCTCATTGGTGGTCGCCAGCGGCCATGTGTCGCCCGCCGAGATCGGACGGGTGGGTGCGCGCACGATCGTCACTAATCATGTGCCACAACCGGAATTGTTGGGTCGGGCAACGGTGTTCGTCACTCACGCCGGAATGAACTCGGCCATGGAGTCGCTGGCCGCGGGGACACCGATGGTAGCCCTGCCACAGGGGGCGGATCAGCCTCTGGTCGCGGCTCGCATCGCTGAACTCGGCACAGGAATCGACGCCGGATCCGATCCGACCGCCCAGGAGATTCGTTCGGCGGTCATGCGCGTTATAAGCGACCCTTCGTACGCCGCGGCCGCCCGCACCATGGGCAGGACTCTGATCGAGGCCGGGGGTCCGCGGCGCGCCGCCGACGCACTGCTCGAGTATGAGGAGTCATCGCGCAGCGCGGCGGTGTCGACGTGAGCGTCGCACTTGTCTTTGCCGCTGTCGTAGCGTCAATCCTGATGGCATGGATGGAAACCCTCGGCTGGGTCCTGTCCGGCGGTGTTCGATCCACCAGAGGCCGCCGTGTCGCTGAGTTCGCGTCGGCGGGACCATTCGATCTGCCCGCGCGCACACCGGTTTTGGTGTATCTGGACGGCATGGGGCGCCGCGGGCCTCGGCAAAGCCGCGACGGAGGTCACCTTGTGGCCGCCATCGCAGAGCATCTACCCCAGGCCCGCATCATCGTCGATATCTTTCCCTACGGACCGACAGGGGTACCGCTCGAGCAGCGACGCGTCACCGGGGTTGTGTGGTGTATCGCCAAACACGTCTTCCCGCCTCTGATCTGGCTGCGCAACCTTGCCCAGCTGCCGCTGTTGCATCTACCCGTACTCGGGACAGCGGTACGGACACAGTTGGCACTCGAAGTGGCTTCTCGACTGACCGCCGTTGGTCATACGCCAGGTCGGCCGGTCGTCCTGGTGGGATTTTCGGCGGGTGCACATGTTGCCGAATGCATTGCCGGCATCCTTGTTGAGCTCTGCGGCGGCAGGGTTCACCGGGTCCACATAGCGGGTGTGGATCGCCGTCCGACGGCGGCGCCGGGGTGCAGCATCCGCGTTGATTCCCGTGCCGATCGAATATGTGCACTGGTTCGAGTAGGGCTGCAGCGAGACATCACTTGTGGCGTTGAGGTGATGGGTGTGCATCACTTCGGACCGGAGGGCTGGACCAGTATCACGCCGCGCGCCAGCGACGGATCAGTGCCGGTCGAACTCGCTGCGGCTGCGGTCTCATCGGTTGTCGGTCAACTCGTGGGTGAGGGTTCCGACGGCGCCTGCGCAAATTTCACGAAGTCGCGGGACTGCTCTGCGCTCGCTGAGTGATCGCAATTCCCGATGCAGCCACAACCGGTCTTGCGGATCGCACATTCGCATGTCGCGCTGGCATGCTCAGGCCAGATGCCGGCGGTCGGAGGCGAGGTCGAGAACTTCACGTGCGCCGCGCAGTGCCGCGCGGCTGCGCTCGATGGCGGGTGCTTGCCACAGCACCGGCGCCTCGACGCTAACTGGGACTCCCTGCGGTAAGGCCCCTAGCATCGCCACGAGGTCGATGTTTCCCGCGCCGGGGAACAGCCGTGCGGTGCGACCCTGGTCTCGCAAGGCCTCGACGCTCGTGGGGCGTTCGGCCACGCCGTCACAGATCTGGACGTAGCGGATCCACTCCGTTGGCAATGCGGCTAGGTCGGCGGGTGTGTTCATGGCGCGGTCATAGTGCAGCGCGTCAACGAGCAGCCCGACATTGGGATGTCCGCAGCGTTCGACGATCGCCGCCCCCTGCTGCAGGTTCACGACGTCCGTCCATGGCATTGGTTCCAAGTTGGGTGTCAACCCGTAATCGGCTGCCAGATCGGCGAGTTCGGCCAGATGGTCGGTGAGGCGCAAGTGATCGGGATCGTTGCCGGTGACCAGGATCTGGCTGGCACCCAGGTAGGCTCCGGTTTCGAGAAAGGCGGCGAAGTCGCGCCGAATCCGGGTTTGGGGCTTGAGCCGCAGTACTTCGATATCGATCAACGCCAGTCCGGTGTCATCGAGTCTGCGACGGGTTTCGCGGATCAGCGGGGTCATACCGACCGTTGGGCGCAGAGGTTCGGCCTCGGTGGCCCGGATCAATCGGAGTCCGACGCCATCAAAGCCCGCCCGCGCGGCGCAGTCAACCATTTCGTCGGGCCCGAGTTCAACCACCGTTAGCGGCGCCAATGAGATTGGGCGGGTGACCGCGGGGGCCTCAGCTGTGGGCCTGTACATGCATACTCCTTGTCCCCCAACACCTCCCGCGGGCGCCGACCATGCCATTGTCGGACAACCGAGCCAGAATTTGGGGGTTCCCTCGCTGGGGGCGCCTGGGCCGCACCGTTTTCCTAAACCGGGCGCCGGTTCCGGTGATTTCTTAGCGAACCAGTCGAGTTCGACTGGTTTCAGCGGTGAGGGACACAGCGATCAGGCCGAGTAGCGCGCAGGAGGTGCCCCAGATGCCCGGGGATGCAGCCCACCCCGTGGACGCGACGAGCTGACCGCAGATGTAGGGCCCGAATCCCGCTGCGGCGATGGCACCCAGATTGAAGCCTAACGATGTTCCGGTGTAGCGGACGCGGCCGGGGAATATCTCTGCCATCATCGTGTATACCGAGGCGGCGATGAAGGGCTCGATTATCGCGAACAGCACCAGGATCGGGATGATCTGCCACAGGCTGGTGCTCGCACCGACGATGAGAAACAGTGGCACCGAGAGAAGAGCGTAGGCACTGTATCCGATGATGGCGATCGGTCGACGTCCCCGCCGGTCGCTGAAGTGGCCCATGACAGGGAACAGGGCTGCAGTTACCAGCAGTATGATCCCGAGCGTCGTATACACCTGGGCGAGTGTCATGCCTTTCACGGACACCAGGTGGATTCCCATGTACACCTTGAGCAGGAAGCTGGGGCCCAAGACTGCCATGGTCATGCACACGACTCGCAGCACGTCGGCCCACTGGTGCCGCAAGACGTCGCGCACTGGAGTGCGGGTCACGTTCGCCTCAGCGACGATGGCGGCGAATTCTGGCGAATCCTCAAGCCGCATCCGTAGGAACAGGCATCCGATGGTCAGTGGCAAGCAAAGCAGGAAGGGTAGCCGCCAGCCCCACTCGCGCATCGCCTCCGGGTCGAGGCTGGCGCTGAGCGCGGCGACGATCAGTGATGCGGCTGCGTAGCCCAAGCCGGCGCCGAATACTGGCGTTGATCCGTAGAGGCCGCGTCGGTGGGCTGGCGCCATTTCGACGATGTAGGTTTGCGCGCCGGTGAATTCGCCTCCTGCACTTACCCCTTGCAGCAGGCGCAGCAGGAGCAGTAGCACCGGTGCCCACAACCCGATTTGGGAGTAGGTGGGCAGCACGCCAACCGCGGTTGAGGCGCCACCCATGAGAAAGATGGTGGCCATGAGCACATTTCGCCGGCCCACCCGGTCCCCGATCGCACCGAAGATGATGCCCCCGAGCGGCCGAGCGAGAAAGCCGCCGCCGAAGACAGCCAAAGCTGCCAGTGTCGAGGCGGCAGGATCGTCGGAAGGGAAGAGCAGCGGCGCGAACACCACGGTCAGAAAGCCGTAGATGGTGAATTCGTAAAACTCGACTGCACTACCCAGAGTGCTGGCCGCTGTTGCTCGTCGAAGGGTGCTGCGATTCGACGCTATTTCCGTTGTCGACATGAATTGACTTCCTGATCAGAACGGCCGATGCCCGGCCCCCTACTGCCGGTGACGCGGCCCGCCCCGCGCGAGACGATGATGACCGACCTTGGCCTGTACCGCCCAGCCACTACTCATGGCCTAGCAGCTAGCTTTTTCCATGGTCACGGTCGGTTGTCTCTGCTAGGAAAACGTAGCGGCATCACTGATCGCAGCCTCCCCTGTCAGCCGCTGAGCGGGACAGTGTTCTTGTGAGATTGCGCGTCACGCTGGGTATTCAACGGCCCGGAAACCGTGTAATACCGCTGTCCTGCGACGAGGAGTTCTTCGGCCGGGAATTTGGTGATGACTTCGCAGCCGTCGGCGGTGACCACCATTTCTTCTTCGATGCGCGCCGCGCCCCACCCGTCACTGGCGGGCCAATAGGTTTCCAGGGCGAAAACCATTCCCTCCTCGATCACTTCGGGATGTTCCATGGAGACCAGCCGTGAGAATACGGGCTTCTCCCAAATCGACAGTCCCACGCCATGCCCGTATTGCAGGGCGAATGCGGCTTCCTCATCGGGAAAGCCGAATTCCTGGGCTGTCGGCCAGACCGAGACGATGTCGGCGGTGGTCGCGCCGGGCCGGACAAGGCGGATCGCCTCGTCCATGTATTCCCGGCAGCGCTTGTAGGCGTCGACCTGTGGTGAGGAGGCGCTGCCGACCGCGAATGTCCGGTAATAGCATGTTCGGTAGCCGTTGTAGCTGTGCAGAATGTCGAAGAACGCCGGGTCGCCCGGTCGCACGATGCGATCGGAGTACACGTGCGGGTGCGGCGCGCACCGCTCACCCGATATCGCGTTAACGCCCTCGACGAACTCCGAGCCCAAGTCGTAGAGGGTCTTGGCGACAAGGCCCACGCATTCGTTTTCGCGAACCCCGGGCCGCAGGAACTTGTACAGGTCGTCGTAGGCGGCGTCGACCATAGAACACGCGTGAGTGAGCAGCCGAATTTCATCGCGAGTCTTGATGCGCCGCGCCTCCAGGAACACTTGCTGACCGTCGACGACGGTGATGCCCGCCGCCTGCAGCGCGGCCAGCACCGGCATCTCGATCACGTCGACACCCAGCGGTTCGTTCAGCAACCCGTACAACTCGAGTTCACGTTTGATCTTGGCGGCGACGCTTTCCCCCATGCCCACCAACGGATTGATGGCACCCCGCAGAGTAGAGATGCCGGCGCGGGCACCACTGGGGTTACGTGGGTCGGCGCCGTGATGTGCCGCGTGCGGATCGCCGTCGGCGTGGGCATTCGAATAGTCCAGCCACGGGTTGTACAGCTGATGATGCTTGGCGGCCGACCCGAAGTCCCACACAATCGGTTCGCCGCCGCGCACCAGCAACGCGAACCGAATCAATTTGTCAACGGCCCACGTTCCGATGTGGGTTGCCGTCATGTACCGGATGTTGGCGAAGTCAAAAGCGAGCACCGCGCCGAGCTCGGAGCGCTCCAGCTGGTCGCGCAGCCGAGCGAGCCGCTCGGTGCGCAGTCGATCCATGTCGATCCGGGTTTCCCAGTCGACGGCATTGGGGCCAGTTGTCGGAATTGCCATCCAGAGCGGTCCTTTCGTCGCGGCGTGCGCCAACCTCTAACACCGCGATGGGAACCTCGCGTGGCACGCGTTAATCAATACTTAACACCGGTGGTGTCGGCTGCGTCAACCCGCTCGTGGACGTCCCCGTTTTCCTCGGCAGCCGAATATCGCCGTTGGGCGAAGGTTTGCGATGTGGCGTCAGCGGTGTTCTGTTCGACGACGTGCCAGATTCCTTGAGCCGCTTCGCTGCTCTCGTTGACGTAGGCGTGGGGGGTGGCCGAATCGAAGTTGATCGACGAGCCGGCCTCGAGAACGAAGGTATCGAATCCCAGATGCACGGTTAGTCGTCCCGACAGCAGGAACCCGTATTCGTGGCCGGTGTGACGCATCAGCCCGCCTCCGGATGAGGAGGTGCTGCCTGGGGGGTAGGTGACCAGCAATGCGTCCACTAGCGGGTCGGGACCTGGGGTTAAGCGTTCCCACGTCACCCCGGTGTCCATCACCAACACGGCCCGCTTGTCCGGGGTGACGACGGGCGCTGCGGGTCGCTCGGTGCGCGTGGCGTTGCCGGTGAGCAGTTCGTCCAGGGATATGGACAGCGTCGATACCAGGGAATACAGGGTCGCCACCGATGGCTGTGCGCGACCGTTTTCGATCTGCGAGAGCATGCTCGCCGAGATCCCGACCCGGCGGCTGAGTTCGCGCACGCTCAACTTCGCCGCGACCCGGGCGGCTTTCAGCCGTGCGCGGGCATCAGGCTCCACCTCGCCCCTCCCTTCCTCGTCCCCGAAGGGGCGCAACCGCGCCGCGGCAGGCGGCCCGAGCGTTGATTGTCACTGAACACGTCGGTGCACGGCAAATGCCGCGCCGCGTGGCCCCTTGGAACCAAGAGGCGCTCGAGTCATATTCAACGGTGCGCGTCGTCCTTCGCGGTCGCGAGTTGGGGATGCCACGGCTCAGCCGATATTGGTGTGCCCGGCCCAGTCGTTGTGAAAGAGGAACGCGTCGCTGGCCGGTGGCAGCGGTGCCTGCAGCTCCACCCAGCAAACGGGCTCTTTGCTGATCGGTGTGAATCCGTGGGAGGCCCCGACTGGGGCGAAGATGAGGTCTCCTGCGGCGGCGTGGTTGGTCTCGCCGTCGCAGAAGGTCTTTGTCTGCCCCGATAGCAGGTAATAGACCTCGTCGAAGGGGTGGATATGTTCTTTGGCGGTCTGTGGTATCGCCCCTGGGTTGGGGGTGAATTGGACGATGAACATCGTGTGGTGGCGTGAGCCGAGTAAGTCGTCGACCATCATGCGGATTTGCACGTTCTGGATGTTGGTTCCGTGGTATCCGGGCATCGAGATCGACCCGGGCGGAGCCATATCCGACTGTTCGAAATGACCGGCGAAGGGTTTGACAGGGTCCAGTTCGTCGACCGGCACGCCGTCGACGGGCACCGCGATTTCCGGTGCGCTGAACACTCCCGCGGTGCCCCGGCCGCCGATCGGGCGCGGGTGGGGGGTGTGGACCCGCAGGAACCGCGCCGGCGTGTCTGACGGGTTATTCCATGCGTGCCCGGCAGCGAAGGGGACCAGTCCGAAATCGTGGGGCTTCAAGGCGTAGCGCTTGTCGGCGATCGCTACCAGCGGGTTGCCTTCAAGAACGAAAAATGACTCCTCAAATGGGTGCCGATGACCCGGCACTGTTGCACCGGGCTGTAGCTCCACCAAAGCGACCGAAAGGTGGGTCGCACCCTGTTCGTGGTTGAGGAAGGGTGCCACCCGCACTCCCTGCCCGGGCTCGCTGGGATGCTCGGCGAATTGGCGGTCTTGCCCGCGGTAGACGCTCATCATGTGCGGCGCGCGGGTGTTCTCGGCTACTTGAGTCATGGGTACACCTTGACTTATCCCACCCCTGTTAATCAATACTGAACATCGGAAAGCGTGGTTCGCCGGTCACCCGGCCGGCTCCAGGCTGCCCCACTCCCGTCGCAGGGACCTGGACTTTTGACAAGGAGGCGGTCGGTGAAAGTCAGCGTGCTGGGACTCGGCCAAATGGGATCGGCGATCGCCGAACGGCTCATCGACGCCGGCCATTCGGTGAGCGTGTGGAACCGCACACCGGGTAGGGCGACCGATCTTGTGCAGCGCGGAGCTGTCGAGTTATCCGCCTTGCACGCGGCGTGGGACGCCGATGCCTGTATCACCATGCTGGCCGACTCCGCCGCCCTGATCGATGTGGCTCTGGGGCGCAGCGGGCTGGCGCTGGCCGACCGCGCCCACGGCAAGTACCTGATCGACATGAGCACCGTGTCGGCGGAATCCTCCAGCGAGGTCGGCAAGGCGGCGGCGGCCAACGGCATCAAGTACCTTCGCGCGCCGGTCAGCGGCAACCCCGGCGTGGTTCGTGCAGGCAATCTCACTGTCGTCGTTTCCGGTGAGCAGGCCGACTGCGTGGCGATCGAACCTCTGCTGCGTGATATCGGCCCCCACGTGTTCCGCGCCGGCGAGGGTGAAACGGCCCGCATCGTAAAGCTAGCGCTGAATCTTATGGTCGCCGGCACTGCGGAATTGCTCGCTGAATCCCTCGTCTTGGCGGAAGCCCATGGCGTGGAGCGCACCAAAATGCTGCAAATCCTCGGCGCCTCCGCAGCTGGTTCTCCGTTCGTCAAATACAAGACGGGCCCATTGTTGGCCGATGACTATACATCGACGTTCAGCACCCGCTTGATGCGAAAAGACCTGGATCTAATTCTCGACTCTGCCGCCGCTGGGGGCGCGCCGCTGCCACTTGCCGCGAACGTCCAACAGCTACTGCAGGCATGCATCTCGAGCGGACTCGGCGACTTGGATTTCATGTCACTGCTGATCCGCCTCAAACGCGAAGCAGGTCAGAGCACTTAATGCCAGATGCCGACGCCGCAGCGCAGACACCTGACCGCCGCGCATTACACGAAGACGAGAGAATCGCCATGCCGCTCGCACCCCTACTCGATGCGACAGAATTTCCGGAGACCGACCAGGATCTGCTGGCCACCGCGTCGAAGGCGTATGGGCATGTGCTTAACGCTTGGGCGGCGATCGGCAATAGCCCGGGCCTATTTAGCACCTACCTGCCCTTTGTGCGACAACTCAACGGGCCAGGCAAGCTCGAACCGCGCATCAAGGAATTTGTGGCAGTGCGCATTGCCGTCCTCATGCACTGCCGTTATACGGCTAGCCACCGCTGCACGGCCGCCCTGGCAAACGGAGCCACCGAGCAAGAACTCGCCGCAGTGGCCATTGGTGACTACAGCGGCTTCACCGAACGTGAACGGCTCGCTCTTCAATTGACCGATGAGATGACAACAGAGCTGCCGACCCGCAACCGTATGGATAGTCGAAGTGGCTTATCCGCACAGCTGGGCCAAGCCGCCCAAGCTCTGTTCGATCCCGGAGCGCTGGTGGAACTCACCATGAGCGTTGGGCTGTGGAACGCAATGACGCGGTTTCACCGAGTGATGGACATCGATCTCGACATGCCCGAGCCGCCCGCGGCCGTGGACTCCGCACTGTAGTTGTCCCACCGCGGCGGCACGGAGGTGCTCAGCGGTCGCTAACGGTCGCTCACCGTCAGGGCTTAGATGAGCTGGTATTGGCTTGGCTTGGGCGTGCTCATCTCATATATTGGGTGGTGCCTGTTGCGTTCGCTTCAGGAAGTGAGCCCGAGACCCAGCTGGACGACCGCGGCGCTCGGGCTTCGCGATTTTCATGGCCTTGGTCAGACGTCACGGATGCTCGTGACGGCGGGGTTGATGAGGTCTTCTTCAGGCTGTTTTTGGTGACTGTGCCGATGACCGCTTCGGGAGCATTTCGAGCCTCGTGCTGGGAGTATCCGGTCGTCGCTGATCCTGTCGGCGGCGCGATGGCCGTGCTCAGGCCACTCCAATCAGCGATGGCAATGGAGGGCGAGAGCGCATGGCCTGGTGCTGCTCACCCCAGGTTTGGCTGACGTGACCAGTCGTTATGAAAGGTGGTTCCGTGGCTGGCCGGCGGCAGCGGCGCCTGAACTTCCACCCAGCACACCGGCTCGGTGCTGAGGGGCGCAAAGCCATGAGATGTGTTGGTCGGCGCGAACATCAGATCGCCGGCGACCGCGCGGTCTTCCTGGCCGTCGGAGAAGGTCTGCGTTTCACCGGCGAGCATGTAGTAGATCTCCTCGAAGGGGTGGAAGTGTTCCTTGGCAGTCTTGGTCACAGTCCCCGAGCCGGGGGTGAATTGGACGATGAACATGGCGTGCTGGCGCGCGCCGAGCAGCTCGTCGACCATCATTCGGATCTGCACATTCTGGACATTGGCGCCGTGATAGCCCGGCATGGAGATTGACCCCGGCGGGGCCATATCGGATTGGTCGAAGTGGCCGACGTGGGGTCTGGCGGGGTCAAGCTCGTCGACCGGCTCACCGTTGCTAGGTGGCTCGGTTTCGGGTGCCTCAAAGACGCCCCATTGCCCGCGTCCGCCGAT
Organism: Mycolicibacterium chlorophenolicum; assembly: GCF_001044235.1. GTDB lineage: Bacteria > Actinomycetota > Actinomycetes > Mycobacteriales > Mycobacteriaceae > Mycobacterium > Mycobacterium chlorophenolicum. The sequence continues at coordinate 33,611 of NZ_JYNL01000003.1, forward strand.
CGGGCGGGGTTGGGGGGTGTGGACACGCAAGATCCGCGCGCGGTGTTCGGACCGGTTGCTCCATGCGTGGGCGGCGCCGTGGGGCACTAGTCCGAAGTCATGGCGTTGCAGGGCATAGCTTTTGTCGGCGATCCGCGCCAGTAGGGTGCCTTCGAGGACGAAGAACGACTCTTCGAATGGGTGGCGGTGTCCACGCACGTGGGCGCCAGGCGCGATGTCGACAACTGCGACATTCAGGTGCGTCGCTCCCCCTGCTGAGCTGAGGAGCGGTGCAACCGATATGCCTTCGCCAGGTTCACTGGGGTGGGCCGCGTCAAACTGGCGGTCTTTGCCCCGGTGCACGCTGAGTCTCCGGGGGAATCGAGAATGTCCTGTCGGCTGAGTGATCGTTTCATCTTGACGTAGCCACCCCCTGTTAATCAATACTGAACATCAACGCGGTTCTGGTGATACCCAGGAGGCGCCGATTCTCGTCGATTGCGGCCCCGAGCCGCGCACAGGAGGAAGTGGATGAAGGTCAGTGTGTTGGGACTCGGTCAGATGGGCACCGCCATCGCCGAACGGCTTATCGATGCCGGCCACACCGTGATGGTGTGGAACCGAAGCAAAGGAAAAGCCGGCAGCTTGGTAGCGAAGGGAGCGGTCGAACTTCTTACCCCGCAACAAGCTTGGTCTGCCGATGCCTGCATCACCATGCTCGCCGACTCGGCGGCGCTGACAGAGATCACCCTGGGGCCTGGCGGTTTGGTTAGCGGCTTCCCCGACGCCGAGGAGAAGTTCCTTATCGATATGAGTACCGTCTCGCCTGAATCGTCGAGCGAGATCGCCACGGCCGCAAGGAAACACCGCGTCAAGTATCTGCGGGCTCCGGTGAGCGGCAACCCGGGGGTTGTGCGGGCGGGCAACCTCACCATCGTCGTCTCAGGTGACCAGGCGCATTGTTCGGCGGCGGAACCACTGTTGCGCGATATCGGTCCGCACGTCTTTCGTGCTGGTGACGGCGAAACGGCGCGGATCGTGAAATTGGCCCTCAATTTGATGGTCGCAGGTACCGCCGAACTACTCGCCGAATCTCTCACGCTCGCCGAGGCGCATGGCGTCGAGCGTGGGACGCTGTTGGAGATTGTGGGGGCATCGGCGGTGGGGTCTCCGTTCGTGAAATACAAGACGGAGCCGCTGCTAGCCAACAACTTTGCGTCAACGTTCAGTACTCGGCTGATGCATAAGGATGTGGATCTGATCCTGGCGTCGGCCGCCGCTGGCGGGGTCCCACTTCCGGTTACCGGAGTGATCCATCAAATGCTACAGGCCGGCATTTCTACCGGGCTGGCCAATCTGGACTTTATGTCGCTTCTGATTCTGCTCAGGCGGGGGGCGGGCCTGGCCGGGTGGAGTGGTTCCCGCCGTATCGGCTGACGAGCAAGAACAGACAACGGCGCCGGCTTGGCCCAATCGCGACCGGCGCTTGGTCGGCTGCGCTGGTTGCTGTCGAAATCTGTACCGCTGTATGGGCTTGTGGCGAGTTCCGTTACTGAGTCTTTCGCAATTTGCTTGTTCCGGATTCAGTTTGATCGTGCAAGTCGCCGGTGCGTGGTGCAGCTTTAGCGCCGGGGAGGTACTCAGCTAGCGACCGGCATCCTGAGCCGTGTGGCGGTGTCGGGTCGTTTGGCTCTGTTCGTGACGTCGGCGGTGTCTGAGAGGGTGTCGAACTGCGTGTCCAGTGGTTGGAGGCGCGCTTCCGAAAGGCAGTTTGACAGAGTTGGTTTCTGAAGCACTCCAACTGTCTTGCCGCGGGGAGGCGGACAACTCTACGTGACGCCGAGTGCCGTGAAACGAACTGAGAAATCGAGTCGTTCGACAACCGCTTGGCAGCCTCGACGTCCATGTCGCGCGTACCGTGGGCGCAGGCCCGTAGTGCAATGCCGCGGCCGCTCTAATTGCAGCGGCGTCCTGAGATTGGCCTATGAGTACCGTTCAGTATTACTTAATGGGCTGCGCGTCTGGTGTGCGGTTTGAGAAGCGACTGGAGCGGGTGCACAGGCGGCGGGCCGGCGCGCAGACCGCGATCGAGACGTCTACACCGTGGCGTTCGCCTACACCGTGGCCTTCAAGCCAAAAAAGATGTGACCGGTCAGCCTCTGGGTAAACGGCCCCGTCGCGGACGGTCACCACGATTGGCCATGAACATGGTGGGCGCCGGTCACGCAGCAGCGGGCACGGTAGGGCACATCGATTGACATCGCAAGGCGCCGCGCAACGTTGATCGCCTACGCGACACCGGTGTTATACGCGGGTGCGTGTGCCCGCAGAAGATGGTTGCCTCGTACCCGCATCGACTGAACTCGACCTATCTCGGCCCGCAGCCGCCGACGTCGGGCGACGAGCGCTGACAATCCACCGCGCGGCGCATCACGCTGTTCCCTCATCCCGCCACCGTGGCGGTGGCCGGAGGCAGTCCTTGCGACGATAAGCGTCTCAAAGCGCCGGGTTGCCGGACACCAACCAGATCAACGCACGCGATTCACGTGGACGGCGAAAAGCATGTCGGGCCATCTCCCGGCTCAGTTCATCAGGCGGAGAAGGAATAGGGGCCGAAGCGACCCCACGCCACGAATGCAGCAAGCGCCAAAATCACCAGATTGATCGCGACGTATGGAAACTCCCTGCGGCGCGCGTGCAGTACAACGGCTCCCAGCATGACCAACACCAAGCCAAGGGCAGCCGCCGGTACGAGTATCGACGCTATGCCGGTTAGGGCCGGAACGACTAAGCCGATCGCGGCGAGAATCTCCACGCTGCCGATCGATTTGACGAAAGCTGTGCTGGCGTCGGCAGCCCACGCTATGCCGATATCGACAAGCTGTCGTTTGCTCACGAAGAGCTTCATCAGACCGGCGCCGAGGAAGACGACGGCCAGAATGATCGCGACCGTCCATAAGGCAGTATTCACGGCTTCTCCTTGGGTATCCATCGGGCTAGCAGCCGGGCTGAAAGGTACTGCCGTGGTTCTGTATCGCGTGAAGCGCACGGAGGAGTGAGTGCACTCCGTACACTTTCGCAAGCCCGGCAAACGGCCCGCGGTTGGATCCTATTCGTGCCTTTATGGAACGTCAACATCCCATAACTGGGCCTGGACGTTGGTATAAGAGAGGAGCATGATTCAAGACGTGGAGACACAACTCGACGAGATCGCCCCCGGTATCTTTCGAATGTCCACGTGGGTGCCGGACATCACAGAACACGGCTTCACCTTCAACCAGTTTCTGCTGACCGGCGACGAGCCGTTCCTGTTTCACACCGGACAGCGTCAGCTCTTCCCCCTGGTGTCAGCCGCTATCAAGCGGGTGATACCGCTGGAGAAGCTGCGCTGGATCTCGTTCGGCCACATCGAGGCTGACGAATGCGGCGCGATGAACCTCTTCCTCGACGCCGCACCTAACGCCGAGGTCATCCACGGCCCGTTGGCGTGCATGCTCTCCCTGACTGATATGTGCGACCGCCCACCTGTTACTGCCAGCGTCGAACCCGGCGCACTACATGACATCGGCGGGCACCGGCTGCAGTTCATTCCTACACCGCACGTCCCCCACAACTGGGAGGCCGGTCTGTGGTTCGATGAGACGACATCCACCCTTTTCGCCGGCGATCTTTTTACTCATGCCGGCAAATGCGCGGCGATCACCGACTCCGACTGCGTTGCCCCCGCGCTGGACGCTGAAGGTCTCTTCCATGCGACCGGGCTGACGACCAACCTTGAGAGCACGCTGCACCAACTCGCCGAACTGGATCCGATCACACTTGCGCTGATGCATGGCGCAAGTTATCAAGGCGACGGCGCCGGCCAATTACGTGCGCTCGCCGACGGATATACCGCAATGGCGGACAGTAGTTGACAGTACTGAACTCGGTGTATGCCGGTCGGCCGACTCTTCAGTTCGGTTGCGGTCGCGTGATGATTCTCGACCATTAGACTATTCCCTACCGGCGATGAGTCGATCGGCAGCCTCTCGCATCGAATCGGACCAAGATCACCACAGAAGCCGCCACTAGGGCCTCGTGTTCGGCGGTGTCCAGTATCGTCCCCACTGGATTACTCGCCGCTGCGCTTCGGATATGTCCCGCCAGGTTGCTCGTCGTCTTGGTGCTGCTCTGCGATCGTCAGCCCTCGTATCACCGCTGCTGCGAGGGCCTTTCGCCGATAGTCGATACAGGGCAATGGAGTGCTGCTGTGCCGAACAAGTTGCACCGCAACTTATTTCGGGTGGTATGCACTTCATGGGGTGCATGCAATGGTCGGTTGCTAACACAGACTGGCTATGACTGAGCAAGCACGAGAGCGCCTGACGACGGAGAGAGACTTTGCACAGCAAAGCGCTGGTGCAGCCGGCACCGGAACAGACGTTCGCGCCGCCGTGTATCGAGCGATGGGCTGCCCACCTGGGGCGACTGTCGCCGTCGTGAAACAGCGGCGTCGATCGCCGGCGAGGGCGACGTCGCTGCAGGACCTTCGAGATGATCGAGAACCGTCATGCCCGCCGCATGGTCGGGCGATCATGTGTCGGGGCCTTTTCTACACTGCAAACAACACAAGTTCCGGCTGGCGAAACCCCGCCCGCCGACCTATCTGCGACGGCGAGGGGCCAGCATGGTGAAAGACCAGTTGCCAGCCAAGGATGCGACAACGAGTGAGCGCATAGCCGCCCATCTTCGCAATGCAATCCTTGCTGGCGAGATCTTGCCTGGCAGCCGGATCCGCCAAGAGGAGATTGCGGCCCGGTTTGGCGCCAGCCGGCTGCCTGTCCGCGAGGCGCTACGGATGCTCGAAACCGAAGGGCTGACTCAGCTCGAGGCGAACAAGAGCGCTCGCGTTCCAACGCTGGATCGAAGCGAACTCAGCATCGTCTACGAGATGCGCGAGCGGATAGAGCCGTTGGCACTGCGGTTGAGCCTGCCCCACTTGACCTCTCAACAGGAGTCCGAACTGTACTGCATTCAGGAACAGATCGAAGAGGTCGAGGACGACGTCGCGAGGTTCCTCGAACTCGACCGCCGTTTTCATCTCGAAACCTACGCCGGGTGCCCGAAGGGGGAATTACTGACCACAGTCACGCGCCTGTGGAATTCGACTCAACACTTCCGTCGGGCATTCATGCTCATCAACGGCAACGACCATCACTGGTTCGTTAACGCTGAACACCGTTTGATCTTGGACGCAATCTCGCGCCGCGACAGTGAGGACTGCGAGCGCTACCTTGCCGGGCACATACGTCGCACCAGGATCCTGTTAACTGAACACTCCGAACTGTTCCCCCACTGACGCTGAGGGGCCGCATCATCACCCCGCGCCGGCGTTGACACCTCGCGGCGGCAGGAGACAGCTTGCCCGGCGACGGCGCCTAAGTCGTGTTCTGCTCGGTGCGGGTGCTGATCGCTGCCTGCTGTTTGCTTTGCCAAGGTAACTCGTGGCGTCGTTGCCGTCTCGGGTAGCGATAGCGCGCCGGTGTTTGCCATGGTTGAAGGAGCGCTCGATGGTGTTGCGGTTGCTGGGGTTTCACATTCGGCATGGTGGTGGCCGGTCGTCTCTGCTGCCCTTGGCTTTTCGGCGGCCCGCCTCGTGTGCGACACTGCCCAGCCCGACTACAGTATCGGGGCTGTCGCCGAGCTGGCCTGCTGTAATCCAGCTCGACCGCGCTGCAGCGCTGATCGGTCCGCCGCGGATCTTGGCGCTCAGTCCACCGCGCTAGCCGCCGCCGGCGTGGTCATCGAACTCCTCGTGCGCTTCCGGCCATTCCTTCCCTGTGCCCGCCTGGATGTGCGCGCCAGCGGCGTGAGGTATGGGCACGTGCGTCGGTGGAGTTCACGGACAGAAGCAGGCCGGCCAGATCGGCATCCTCGTCGAGCAAGTCGATGACCGCGGCGTGAATCCGGGCATAGGTGCCATCGACCGACCAGCGCAGATGGCGTTCGGCCACCGACTGCCAGACACCGAACTTCTTGGGCAGGTCCCGCCATGGTGAACCGGTGTGATACCGCCAGATAATGCCCTCCAGTGTGCGTCGATGATCGTTCCATGGTCGGCCCCGCCGCCCCGCAGGCATCTCCCTTTCGATCAACGACCACAACCGATCAGAAATCACGTCAGCGCCAATCCCCGGAACAGCGTCGGGCGCACCACTATTCACTTTAGGCAGACACTTCCTAGCGCGGCGGCACACAACGTAACAGTCGAACACGATGCCGAGCCTTGACCAACCATAACGACGTCGTTAGCTAAATGAAGACACAAACAACTTGGCTCCCTCGCTCAATCCTTCCGCGAGGGGTAACGCTGCAGCTCGGTAGAACAACGCCCGTCCGGCGCGCGCCGCAGTTCCTCCACGCACGGCCAGCTCGGCATAGTCGCGCACCCGTGCCCGCAATTGGTCCAGCGGGACGATTTCGTCGACGATGTTGAGTTCATAAGCTCGCTGAGCACTAAACGGCACACCGGTTAGACAGTTCGTGATCATTGCCTTAGGCGGAACTCTATGCAGCCCAGGTATTTTCGCTAACGCCGGCCACGTTCCCAGGCTGGCCTCGATAGTGCCCATTCGCGCATGGTCGGCAGCAACAACGATGTCCGCGCTGCACAGCAGGCCGAACCCGCCTGCCAGCGCATCACCGTTGACGGCGGCGAGGATCGGCTTGCGGGCCAGGGCGAAATGACCGAAAAGGTCCACGGCGGCGCGCGCGAACGCTTGCACCGTTTCGGTTTTCACCAACTTCGGGATATTAACGCCAGCACAGAAGTTCGTCCCGCCGCCGGTCAGTGCGACGGCGTCGACGGAATCATCGGCATCGAGATGCTGCAGGGTCTGCGTGAGCCGCTCAGCGCTTTCAGCATCGAGCAGGTTACCAGGCGGGCTGTCGAGAACAACCCATGCCAGGTTGCCCTCGATGTCAACGCGGATCTCTGCCTGGTCCACCATTTACCCTCCATGTCCGTATTGGGTTGACTTCGACCGGTGCCCGGACCCGCTGCCGCCGCGGCTCTGCACGGATGTAGGTGGTGGTATCGGCCCCTTGGGAAGTTGCTGGCCGTCCTCGATTTGTGGTCGGCGTCGAAGCAGGGGGCGCACCGGATCGCTGTCGAACACATGAAACGGCGCGTGGCCCGCGGCGCCGGTGCCCCGACCAAGGCGATGGGCGCTTGAGAAGCCGCTCGTGACATCGGTCGATGGCAGTACTCGGCGTCGGCGATTCCCGCGGCCAGACCAGCGCCGGCAAGACGGTGGAGCTGCACCAGTCAACGCCGGTCCTCTCTCCGAGCTTGATAACGCCAGCAGGCTATCGACTTGGTCGTTAGCAGAGCAGAAATCGCCACGGTGGTCGACAACAACGAGAGTTCGCCAACGAATCGCGGCAGGCGGCGCCGAAGACGACAGGTTGGCCGATTTCGACACGATCAGTGCCGAGCTCGTAGCTACAGATCGTCCAAAGCCAACGACACCGGTGGTGTTTCAGGCATCGCCTGTGGGCGGCGCTTCGTAGGCACGAGGCGGGTGTGACACCGTCTGAGCGCCATCAATGTCAATCGGGTCGGCGCAAGGTAGAGGAGCATGCTGCATGTATGGTCGGACCAGTTCGCCACAGCCATCCCATGATTGGATGGAAAGGGGTTTGCACGTGCCGCTTGCCCCCGCTCGACGTGCCGGCCTGGTCGACCAGGCCATCGAGCAGCTCCGCGTCTGCGTCCTATCCGGAGAATGGCCGGTCAACAGCCGAATTCCCACAGAACTCGAATTGGTCCAGGTCCTCGGAGTGGGGCGAAACACCGTGCGCGAAGCCGTACGTGCGCTTGCACACAGCGGGATCTTCGAGGTGCGCCAAGGCGACGGAACGTACGTACGCGCCACCAGCGAGGTGGGAGGCGCCCTGCGTCGACTGTACGGCTCGGAACTGCGGCAGGTCCTTCAAGTCCAGCACTGCCTGGAGATCGAAGGTTGCCGGTTGGCCGCGACCGCGCGTACCGACGACGACTTAGTTGACCTGCGCGCGTTTCTAGCGTCCCGAACCAGCCTCGCCAGCCAGGAAACGATCGTCCACGGCGACACCGCGTTTCGTCTGGCGGTCGTGAACGCGTCGCACAACAGCGTGTTGGTCGAGCTCTATCGCGGGTTGAGCGAGGTGGTCTCAGCCAGCGTGGCCATCACCGGATCGGCGCAACGGCACCGGCTCATTTCTCGCGCGGGACTGGTCGACGCGATCGCCGAGCGTGATGTGGAACGCGCCGTCCGCGAAGCAGGCGTGTTCCTTGACGGACTGCCTGGTCAGGATTGCTGACGGCCGATATGCGCATGCGCAACCGTGCACTCGTTGGCATCTAACTCACTGTCAGAGTGGCCCCCGGCAGTGCCCCGCGACAACGATGGGCCGCCCACGTACGGGCGCCGGCGCCAATTCAGCATGGGGAATGTGCTGGGTTGGCCCCGCCAAACGCCAGCACGCAGAGGTGTTGAGAACACGACAGATTCGTTGCCATGTGCGCCTCGGCGGTCACGCGGGTAAGGCGGCCATATACACGGTGAAGCAACGGGGCGGGGGCTTCGCTGTGGAGCGCTGAACGACATGGCAATTGAGAACCTCAGTTGGCTCACGTGTCGGGGATCAGCACTTGCGTGCGCGCGCAATGCTGGGGCTATCGTAGCCGCCCACCGGTCGTGCGAGCCGATGGCCCGCCGCTGGTGCGTGCGTGCGATCGGTGTGCTGAACCGGCGTTAGAGTCGGGCCTCGACGTCGGCTGGTGCTGGGGGCATGTCCAAGTCGAAGTGCATGATGCGGTGGAACCGAGATAAGGCGTTCCACACGCTGATGTTCATCGTGAGTTCGACCAGCTCTCGCGGTGAGAACAGAGCCACCGCGTCGTCGAGAAGCGCCGGTGGCACACCGGAGGGGTTGCTGTGGTATGCGGACGCGGGGATGGCCTGCGTCATCGCATTGGCGAGGTCCAACGCCGCCCTTTCACGCTCGCTGAAGCCGCTGAAATCGCCCCGAGCGACATCGGCGAGCTCTTTCGGTGTCACTCCGTTGTTCTCCGCTGATGCGCAACGGTGGCTGACGGTGTAGCGACAGTGATTGAGCAGTCCAACGCGTACGGCCGCCAAGTCCTTGATTCGGATCTCGAGTTCTCCGGGCCCGTTGACCTGCCGCAAGAACGGGAGGTACGCGGCGAACAGTCCGGGACTGTTACCGATCGCCGCCCAGGTGTTCAATACCTGGCCGTATGCCTTCTCCCCCACTGCGAGCACGTCTTTGTCCGCCTCGGAGAACTCGTCGCTTGCGCGTAGTGGTACAAGTGCCACGGCAACTACCTTTCTGTAACGTGCTGACACAGCATGTGGGGCGAAGCAGGCCATGGTTGCGGCTCGCCGTCGTGGGGGCGAACCCAAGACGCGTCGTGGTCGCGGTGAACATCGGTGAAGCAGGCCATAGGGTCGTCGCAGTCCGGTCGCAGCAGAATCATGACTTCAGGGTGGTAGTGGCCCAGACGTCCGGCGTTCTACGGTGAGACGCTGAGTACGCGCCGCACGAATGGATCCAGAATAGCAGCGTAGCGGCTCGGCGATCTGGAGTACAAGCCTTTCTGGATCCACCTGTGCGTCGGCTAAAGGACGAGACTTGGGCGAGAAACACGCAATCGACGTTCGATTTACGCCGGAAGGCTGTGCGGGTCGACCGCTCGTTGGGTCGGTGGCCGGCGAGGACATCGGTGCCGTCGTCTGTGCGCGTATGAGGGTTGGTCCGTCAAATGTGCGCAACGTGTTGAGTGAGCGCTTCGAGGCGACTGCGCCGACTCGGGCACAACGTGTCGGCGCCGATCACACAGACCGGCTTTGTTCACAGGGCCGACGTGCATGGGCAAATACGTCGATCGTGGATAGTCTTCGTCCCCCGGCCGTGCTTGTCAGCGTCGGACCCAACGCGTGTAGAGATTGTTATCGACGTCAGTGAGCACGTGCAGTGGTCGCATTCTCACGATGCTCTCGGTTGCGGACGACAGGATTCGCGGCGACGGGCCGCCGTAGAGGTTTGGGTTGACGGTAAGGCATAGCTCATCGAGCACATCGTCGCGAACAAACTGTCCGAGCAGCGTCGGACCGCCCTCGACCAGGATCCGCCAAAGCCCTGTGCCCGCAAGGAATTCCAATGCTAACTTCAGATCGACGGTATCCTCGCCGCAACTAACGACTCTCACGCCAACTGCGCGTAGCGCCTCCCGTCGTTGCTGAGAGGCGTTGCGGCAGGTGAATACCATCGCACCCGGGGACTTCCATACGTCGGCCGCGGGGTCGAGGTTCAGTGCGGCGCTGATGGCGACGATTACCGGGGTTGTTCGCTGGCGCCGTCGTGAGCGCCACCCGATGAAGTCTGAGTCTGCAGCGATGGCTGCATAATTTTCAGTCGCCAGAGTGCGCGAGCCGACGACGATCGCGTCACTGAGTCCGCGCAAGGCGGCGGTGATGGCTATATTGCCGCCGGCACTATGGTCGAGCGAGTGATCGTCGCGGGTGCTCGCGCCGTCGATCGAGCAACTCATGCTCGCACGCGTATAGCAAATGCCCGACGCTGGAGCGATTTCCGGGTAGGCATACCGCTCTGCCAGGTCGATGATGCGCTCGGGGACGTCCTGCCGGAGGTCAAACATGGTCACGCATGTACCTTTCTTTCCGTGCTGTCGACTCGTCATCGCCCGAATACGTTGACGGCGTGGGTTATTGACTCGCTGCCTCGTGTGTGGCGTTGAGTCCGCCGAACGGGGCGGCGAGGTTGCAGCACCCGTGCGGGCGTACTGCCATGACGAACCGCTGAGAGCGGTACCGGTTCGGATGTCGAGTTTGATGTCAGTGAGTTCGGTTCCGGGGGCGCGTATTTCAGTCCGCCGAGAATGCCACGTCTGCGTTGCCTGCACGTGGTGTCCCGTGGCCACCATGGCCGGCGGGTCGAACCTGATCTTCCACCGAACGCCGTATGCACCGGCGTATTTCGCAGTCGGGATCCGACATCGGTATGCCGCAGGAGCATATGCACACAACGTTGCATCGATGGGCTGACCCTTTCCGGGCATGGTAACCGATGCACAGATCGTATCATATGCGACTGTATAATTTGTTACGTGAATGGGAGCCCGTACGGCTGCCGCCGAGGTCGTGATCCGCCTGCTCGAGCGTCGGTGCCGCGACGCCTGGCCGGCAGATGGACCGTTGGTCAACGCGTGCTCGAAATGGGTGAGACGCAATGGGGATTCATGGCAAAAGCGGCAGACGCCACAACGACGTACCGGGTTCGATGAGCCATAGCCGAGTCACGGTCACCCGCATGATGCGCAAGGCGCCGCTGATCAGGATCGCCGCCAGCGGTAATTCGCAGAAGATGGCGGTCGCGAGTGACAACAGCAGTGAGTCGGGGCCGGCGGTCATCACGTCGAACCACGCGTCGCAGATCAGTAGTACGCCGGTCGTGAAAGCGGTGAGTAGCAGCATCTGGCGGCGTAACACACCAAGAACTGCGGTCGAGGCCATGAACAGCACCAGGAGTACGTCAAAGCCAATCCAAGTAACGGCCCAGTTATGCGCGACATAGTTGGTCGGCAGTATGGCCGCCAAGTAGGCCAGCCAGGGGATCAAGGCCACTGCGCCTCCAATCATCAGGCTCAGGCGCAGTCGCCGAATGCGGGCCAGCACCTGTAGGGGCACCAACTCGTCCACTGGCTTTTCCAGCCGCACGATAAGGTCGCGGCGTTGTTGCGGGGTCATAGCCGCGATCGCGGCGTCGGAAATGATGTCAACCATCCCATCGGCTCCAGCTGTCAGGACATTGCTCGGCGGTGAACCGTGTCCCCTCGAGGTCAAACCTGTGCCAATACAAACGAGTTGGGTTGTCGCGCAGCGGGTTCCCGTGCGGTGGCGTCGCGTTCGGTCAGCGGGTGACTGGCCAGTCCCACACGGACATGTCGCCTCTGGGGTAATTCATGCACACATCCGTGGCTTTGGCCGCGACGCCTTTATTGTTGAAGAACGGCTTGGCCCAGTTGCCCCAACGCTGCGCCATCGGCTCGCCGTAGATGTTGGTCGCCACTTGCTCGGAGTAGGCCCGGCGTTCTGCGGGAGCGAGGCTGAAGAACCAGTTGATCCGGTCGACGGCATTTTGTTGGACGTCGGCGGGACGGTTGTTCTTGTCGATCATGTAGCGCTCGTAATAGATGGGAGATGTGTCGCGCACAGCGGCCAAGATCTGCTCGGCATCGCAGGGCGTCTGCCAGATCCGTGTGGGTATGGGATAGTCGTCGGTCGCGTCTGCGCGGGCCCAGCCACTGGATAGCGATGCCGCGATGACGCAGACGCTGGCAACGAGTGCCGTACGCACCGCTTTGTCCACGGATGACCACACGGTATTGCTTCTCTCTAGGCGTGAGGTGTCGCGGCGCTGGATAAGGTCGGAGTTTGGTCAGGGCAGTATGTCGCTACTGCTCTGGAAAGGAACTGCCAGGTCTGCTGGGTGGTGCTGTGTTGCAGATTGGTCGACAGGAACGTGGCCGTGTCAAATGCGCTGTGATCGACGTTAGTTGCTAAGCGTGTGCACGCAACCTTGCCCAGCCAGGCGTTGTAGTCACGTTGGCCGTAGACCCCGTAGGTCTGTAGCTGGGCAGCGAAGTCGGTGTCGGTGTCGGCACGCGCCGGGCCACTGTGGCTCAGACCAATCAGGATGAGCAGGGCCAGGGTGAGTACCCAGAAGACCAGCCGGAACGGTCGGGTACGCCGCTCTGTGTTGACCTCGTCCAGTGCGGAGTCACTGTATGGGTGTGCAAGTTCTGTGCGCATAATGGCCTCGTTGTGCGTCGGGATGACGCCGGTTTCCCAACATTCATGTGTCTCGTAGTTTCAATAGGGAGCTTATTAGTTTCGTTCTGGAACGTCAACATCCCACAAGGGAACGTGATTACGATTACTATGAGGGAATGGGTGGTGACGTCAAAGAGCTCTCCGGACCGCAGGCGCGGACGCGGGCGGCAATCCTCAGGGCGACGGCATCGGTGCTCGCGCGCGATCGCACAGCGACGTTGCCCGAGATAGCCGCGGCCGCCGAGGTGGGCCGTACTACGTTGCACCGCTATTTCATTGACCGTGACCGACTCGTCTATGAGGCCACCTTGGATTCGATCCGGGTGATCAACGAGACCATCGCCGCGGCCGCGACCGATGAAGGGCCGGCCATCGACGCGATGAGACGTCTGATCACTACGATGGTGCCGGTCGGTGACCGCATCGTGTTCCTGTTCGCCGATCCGGCCATCCTGCGCGATATCCCGGCTGAGAACCAGCCCGATCACACGCCGATCATGCAACTCATCGCGCGTGGTCAACAGCAGGGTGTCTTCGACTCCGAGCTGAGCGTCGAGTGGATCGAGCTGACGCTTTTTGCTCTGCTCCTACGAGGATGTCGGGAGGCCGCCCGTGGCGTCGTCCCCCCTCGCAGCGTCGTGACTTCGATCATTCGGATCTTCGAACGCGGTGTCACGCTCGGCTGATCCGTATTTGCCGGGCGGGCGACCAACAGTCGCTCAGCATGCCCGGTATGCGCGAGCCCGCGAGCCACGCCTGCCAGCGTCGGGTCAATCGGTAGCGCCGGCGTGGCACCGTTGACATCAGCCCGGACAAGGCTTTGTCGGTGCCCGCAGAGGTTGCGTTGATCCGCGCTGTGTCCGCCGCCGACCTAGGTGATACGCATATCAAGTCGGGACTGTTCCGCGACAGCAAGATGCTGACTGGCGCGTATCAGACTGCACCTTTCCCGCCCGACTGACGCGGCGCTCTTCGACGCCAGTCGTCCTGAACCTGCTCTCGGGACCGGGTGGCTCTAGGCGGGGTATGCGGTGCTGACGGTGGCGCGGATGGGGATTTGGACGTGTCCGCGTTCGACGCCGGGGCGTGGTGAGCCGCCGTTGGGTTCACCCCAGATGACGGTGACCTCGGTGCCGTCACGCGCGATGGCCTCGTCCAGCATCGCCAGGGAGCTGACCTTACCGACGTCACGGGTGTAGTTGATCCGTGTCGAGGCGCCGACGACGGTGTCGTTGTGCAGGACCGCGTCGTATTGGAAGGTGGAGTAGATCGGGGTCGGGAAGGTGAACGATTTGGTCGGCGGGTCGGAGAACAGGCTACGCGACCAGGCCTGGGTGACGTCCTCGTCGTTCCATACCAGCCACACCTTCTGGCGATGCGGACGCTCCGCGCCCGCCCGCAGCGCCTGCGCACCGATGAAATCGCGGTCCAGCTTGAGAACCCGGCCGTACCCGACATCCCAGGGAGTGACGTAGTAGTCCTCGATGTTGTCGCTGTCGAAGCTGCCGCCCAGCGACATGTTGGCTTCCGGGGTGTCGGCGCCCAGCCACTGCCGATACGGGCGCATCTGTTCGCCGGTGTAGATCGCCGGCAGCGGCAACGGGATCCACCCGCCCACCATGCCTATCGTGGAATAGGATTGGGCGCCACCGAGCTTGAGGTCGAATTCGGCGCCGGCGGCCAGCAACGCATCTTTGACCTCCTCGCGGTACTGCGAGGGACCGTAGATCTCCAGACCCGTCTGTTCCACCCCGGGTGTCCCGATCATGGTGTGGTTGAGCGCGCGCACCGCATGACCGGCGATGCTGAACTCCCCGATGCGGAAGAACTTGATCGCCGGCATGGTGCCGCCCGAAGCCTTCTCGACGATCTGCAAAGCGGCAGGGCCTTGCACCTGATACCGGAACAACGTGCGGCGCCCGGTCTTGTTGAAGCCGATCGCATCGTCACGCTTGATTTCGACGTCGTAGTTACCGTGTTCGGCCTGAAACCGCACCCAGTCCAGCGCCAACGGGGTGCCCACCGCCACGCACTCGTCGTCGTCGAGGCCGAACAGGATGGCATCCCCGATCAGCTGCCCGTCGTAGTTACACGCGATGAGTTGCTTGCCGCGGTTCTTATCGAATGTCGAGATGTTGTTGGCGGTGATATCGGAGAGCACCCGCAGCATGTCGGGGCCCTTGATGTAGACCTCGAACATGTGAAACGACTGATCATAGAGGACCGCCGACGTCGTCCACGCCCGCTGCTCATCCATCCAACTGGTGTACGCCGGCGGAAGAACGGGAAACTGGTAATACCCGTGTTGAGCATTGCGGAGCATGGCTAGTGCTCCTCCAGACTGGTGGATCTTGTCCTCGAGACTCCGGGGTGCTTCCGTCATGTCACGACACCTTCCAAAAGCGTGATCACTCACTGACATTGGGGCGATCTGAGCAGAAAATTAGCACAGCTTGCGTGCTCAAGCAATGACGCGGTTTTCACGATTTCGGGCTCACTCTGCTAGAGGATTACAGCTTCGGTAACCCCGAAGGATGTCGTGCCGCGTGACTGCATCGCCATCTTCTGGCAGTGTCAGAGGCATTGTGGCCCAGTGGTTTTCACTCCGTCCACTTGGTGTTCGGCCACCACGCTCGGCGGTCAGTCGGATCGCGGTGAAGCACCTGTCGAGCCTGTGGCCGAGCACAGGCTATTTCGCCTCGGATAACACCCTTTGCTCGCCCCAAGGTTTGGCCCGATTCGTCGTAAATGGGGCTGTCGAGTTGGCGACTCACTCACCGGTGTTTGGCCTGTCCTGTCCCCCACGCTCCGTTACCGCCGCGATCAGCCGCAGTCCAGCGCGCGACCGATCGGGTAACTCACGGCGGAGGGGTCTTCCAGTGATCGGTACCGGGCAGTGTCATCAAGAAACGCGGCGCGGGCGCCGCGCCAACGCGCTCCTCCGCCCCCGACCAACAACGGCCTACTCACCTACGGTATGACCCATTGCCGTGCAGTGATCAGTCCATCGCAACCGTCGGCGCTTACGGCTGCTGTTGCGAGGAACGGCACGCGATGGTTTGATGCCCCAGCCACACCGGTCCAGCGGCTTTCATTCCAAGGCGCTCTGCGGCCACCGCTGGTGTCTGTTTCGACCTGTTCTACGGGCTGGGGGAAACGGCTGCGCGCTGATTGACTTGGGCCGCTGACAATCTCAAGTGCTGGAAGGCGAAGGCGGGGCGTCGCTGATGACCTTCGCGGCGAGGGTACGCTCGCCGATGTCGTTGGGCTGTGTGTGGATCCCCCTGGCGCCGTTGTCCTCTGTTTCGATGAGAAGATGCCGTTCACTTGGACCGCGCAACCGTCGCTGCCCCATGAACGTCCGCCGCCCCGCGACAACGACTCACTTCTACATACGCACACGGGGCGGTTGGTTTGTGCGCCGTGTGAAAGAGTTCGCTCACAACCGCGTGCGTCGCGGGTGCTCTCAGCTGGCTTCCGTGAACGCGCCGGAGCCGCCTGCAGCTGCACAGACGTCGAGCCGTTGATCTGGAGAGCCATTGCAGCTCGCGATCTTCGCCTCAGGTCCCGGCGCGGACGCGCATCCCCAGTCCGGATTAGCTCGCAGACAGATCGCGAGCTGCCGTGTCGCCAAAGTGTAAGTCGCGCAATGCGCGCCGGGCATCGGAGGTCTTCGCTGGCAGCCGGTGCGTCCGCGTCGGAATTCACGTTGGCCGCAAGTGATGGGCGGCGGCGGATCAACGATGTTGGTCTGCAGACGACCAATCGTCCTCCTAGGCCAAGAACTTCGGTTGGGCGTTGGAATGGACCTACGAGAGCCGCCAGGCGCTTGGTGGGAGGGAGCACGATTGGCTTGGGGGATCTCGGCAGTGGTGGATGTGTCTGGCGAGGCTAGGGTTCGTGTTGGGATGTCTGGGGCACGGGTTTGGGTGGCTGCGATTTGTTTCGCAGACGCCGCTTTAGGCTCGCGCTTCTGAGTAGTTGAATGATGAAGTTCGTGGCCGTCAGCATGGGGAATACGCCGAGGAATGTTCGCTCGGATGGTGTTGCCCCGTGTAGGTGTTCCAGGCTGCCGAAGACGTAGAAGCAGCCGAGGCTGAGAAGGCCGGCAGGGATGCAGAATGCCAGCGGCGAACTACGGTCGGATATGGCTCGTCTTGCGGCCTCGACCTCCTCCTCGGTCATCGGTTCGCCTTTGCGTAGCTTGCGCACAACCGTTGAGATGCCCCCGATTTCGTCGCTTATCGGCAGTGCAGGTCGGCGCACCCGGCGGATCACGAACACCGCGCCCAAGGTGGTGAACAGCACCACGGCGGCCAAGGCGATGATGGTCAATGCCGCCCACGATGCCGTCATCATTGCTTCACTCCGAAATCGGACGCTTGGCGCAGTGGCCGAGTCCGCACCAGTGTGGGCCACCAGAACCACGGCCCGAGTATTCGCAGCAGACATGGCACGACGAACGAACGCACGATCAACGTGTCGAGCAGTAGGCCGATACAGATCGTGGAACCCACTTGACCGATGGTTCTCAGGTCGCTGATGAGCATGGCCAGCATGGTGAACGCGAACACCAGACCCGCCGAGGTCACCACTCCGCCGGTGCTTCCGAGGGCGCGGATCAGACCGGTGTGCAGTCCGGCGCCTATTTCCTCCTTGACGCGCACGATCAACAGCAGGTTGTAGTCCGAGCCGACCGCGACCAGGATGATGAACGTCAGGGGCAGCACCAGCCAGTGCAGGTGTAGGCCGATGAGGTGTTGCCACACCAGAACTGACAGGCCGAACGCGCCGGCAAATGAGAAGGCCACCGTGCCGGGAATAACGATGGCGGCGACCAGACTTCGGGTGAGGGTCATCATGATCAAGAAGATCAGGACGAACGCTGCGATCGCCACGATGAGCAGATCAGAGGCGGCGAGTTCTTTGATGTCCTTGTCGTTGGATGCCGCGCCGCCGATGTACACCTTGGCGCCGGCTAGTGATGTCTCCCGCAACGCTATTTTGACCGCGTCGGGAATCGCTTCGACATGTTGGACGCCTTCGGGACCCATGGCGTTGCCTTCGTGGGTGATGATGAAGCGCGCGGCCTTACCGTCCGGCGACATCATCAGTTTGATTGCCGTTTGGACATCCTGATTGTCGAAGGCTTCCCGGGGTATGTAGAAGAAGTCGTCGCTGCGGGATTTGTCGAAATCGTTGCCCACGTTGATCAGATCGTTGAACGTCTGTTCGGTCTGGGTGGACTGCAGGTTCGCCGGGCCGTAGGAGTTGACGACGATGTCCAGCAGCGCTTGTGAGTGTTCGGCCATCGTTTGCAGCTGCGAGATCATTTGCGGGAGAAGGTGATCGACGGCTTCGATGGATGCCGCAGCGTCGGCGATGTTGGCTTCCAGGGCATCGATGTTGTCGAGTCCGTCGAACAGGGAGCGGAAGGCCCAACAGATCGGGATATCGAAGCAGTGCGGCTCCCAATAGAAGTAGTTCTTCAACGGCCGCAGGAAGTCTTCGAGGTTGGCGATCTGGTCGCGCATGTTTTCCGAGACTTGGTGCAGATTGTCGATGGTGAGAGCGGTGGAGTGCAGCTCGTTGGCCAGGCTTTGGGTTAGGGCGATTGTCTGTTTCAAAGTTTCCACTGACTGCGCCTGGATCTGTGCCTGTTGGTCGGTGTTGGCGTTCTGCTGCTGGGCGAACGGCAGCTGTTGGCCGGCCCCGCTTCCCTGCGTGGTGAACAGGTAGGGGATGCTGGCGTGCTCCAGTGGCCGGCCCAGGGGTCTGGTGACGCTTTGCACCATCGCGATGCCGGGAAGGCGGATGAGCGCTTTAGCCACCCGGTCGAGGGAGATGAAGTCTGCGGAGTTGCGCATATCGTGGTCGGTCTCGACCATCAGCATCTCGGTGAATAGCTTGCTTTGCGGGAAGTGCCGATCCGCGGCGGCGAACCCCTGATTGGCCGGGGCGTCGGCGGGCTGATAGGTGCGGTCGTCGTAGCTGACCCGGTAGGTCGGCACGAACACCGCCCCTAGCATCACGACGGCGGTGCTGGCCGCCAGGATGGGCACCGGCCAGCGCACCACGCTGGCTCCGATGCGCCGGTAGAGGTGCGCCTTCACCAGTCGCTTGGGGTCAAACAGTCCGAAGATGCTGCCGATGGTCAAGATGGCCGGGCCGAGGGTGAGGGCGGCGGCGATGGTGAACAGCATGCTGATGGCGACCGCTGGCCCCATGGTGTGGAAGTAATTCAGTCGCGCAAGGCTCAGGCAGAAGCCGGCGCCGGCGATGGTCAGGCCTGAGCCGATGATGACGGGCAGGACGCCCTTGTAGGCGGTGAAGTAGGCGTCTTCGCGGCTTTCGCCGGCTTGGCGGGCTTCCTGATAGCGGCCCATCAGGAAGATGCCGTAGTCGGTGCCGGCTCCCAGCGACAGTGCGATGACGATGTTGACCGCAAAGGATGATAGTTCGATGTAGCCGAGATGGCCGAGGGTAGCGATCACCCCTTTGGCGACCAGCATCTCGATGAGAACGGTGGCCAGCGGCATGAACACCGTCGACACTGAGCGGTAGACCAGCAGCAGCATCCCGATGATGATGAAGATCGTGACGATCGTGACGTTGTTCAGGCTGCCGTTGGCAATGGTCAGCGTGTCTGATGCGAGCGGCGCTGCGCCGCTGACGAAGGCTTTGAGTCCGGGGGGCGGAGGTTTTTCGGCGACGATGTCGCGGATGGCGTCCACCGATTGGTTCGCTTTGAGTTGGCCGCTGTCGCCGGCAATACGTATGAGCACGTAGGCGGCTTTGCCGTCGACGCTTTGGGCTCCGGCTGCGGTGATCGGTTTGCCCCAGAGGTCCATGACGTATTGCACGTGGGCGGTGTCGTGCTTGAGCCGCTGCACCAGGTCGTCGTAGAACTGATGGTCTTCGTCGTTGAGCGGTCGGTTGGCTTCCAGCACGACCATGGTCAAGCTGGTGGAGTCGGATTCCTGGAATTTTTCGCCGATGTGCAGCATCCCCGACTGCGACGGCGCGTACGTCGGGACCATCGGGCCGGCGAGTTCTTCTGCGACCCGTTCGACTTGGGGCATGAAGGTGTTCGTCGACACGGCGAGCAACGCCCAGAACACGACGATCGGAACCGCCAGGAGTCGGACCGTGCTGGCGATGAACGGGCGCTTGGCGCGATGGGAGCTCATGCCGACTTCACCCGGCACGTCACATCGGCATCTTGACGAGTGGCCGATTGTTCATCGTGCACAACCCCGTTGACCAGTATTCGGCAGCCGACCTCACCTCCTTGGACCTGCGCAGAGATACTGCCGGACACTACGGTCAGTGTGGTGGTCTCGGTGTGTGACCACGGCAACTCAGTGAGCTGAACGGTGTGCGGATGGCCATCGATGTCGATATAGGACAGCATTCCGCCGGCGCCGAGCGTGCCGTCGAGTTCGTAGGTGAGCTGCTTGGGAGTGAATTGCTCGGGCGCTTGCGGACCATTCACGGCGATGACAGGCCCCGGCGCAGACGATTGATGCACCTTCCACATACCTATCCCACCCGCGCCGACCACAATCGCGGCAGCCAGCGGGAGCCAGGTCCTTGCCAAGGCCCTCCTGACCAGTGAACGTTGCTTCACGCGACCACCTTTCGGAATGAATCCCCGCACGTCGTATTCCTGCATGACGCCTGGACCTGTCCTCGACCAGCGATCAGCACAATCGACCGGACACCGGCTCGGTCGCCACCTGTTCGACGCGCCGCTGCGAACGCTATGAGCGACGCCGTAATCATCGTGAACGCCCGGTGTGGCGGGGGGTTGGTATCGAGAGAACTAGCGTAAGCCGCAGCTTCCGGCGGGGCGTATGCATCGGCGCTTGGCCGCTTCACGGTGCTGGGCTCGACTGTTGCGACTTGAGCGGCCGCCGCAGGGCCTGGTGACTGGCATGCTCGCTGAACTGGGGAGGCGGTCACGTCGTCTACAGAGTCCTCGTTCACCGGGACCCGCGGCATCGGTCCCCGCCCTCGAACGCCCATCACCGCAGTACCCCTTTCGCGTGTCTTTGGCGTCCGACTCCTAGATCGTTAGATAGCTGACCTATATAGCTATCTAACGATCTAGGGCCGGTACAGTCAGGCAGCCGACCTTGCATCCGCCCGGCGGTCCTTCCCCGCGGAACATTGCTCCACAACCACCGCCCGAAGGAGCCTATTCGTTCGCTTATGGAACGTCAACATCCCACAAATGAACGTGACCGTAGACCGAAGAGGGACTTGGGCCGAGATGGAGAATGCAGCAGTCGAAGGTGCCGCAACGACGGGGCGTCGCCCGCTGCAGGGGCGGCCACAAACACCCCTCATCGGCCATGCCGAACTGTCATTGCCGGCGCTGCGGCTTGCCGTCGCTCGCGACGACGGAACCACCTGTGGAGCAGGGAATGGCGAGCAAGGCTCTGCCATCGGGTCGGGCGGATACCTCGAGGTGAGCATGCGGGTGCCATGGTGTGATGAGAGGCGCTCGTCGTTGTTGCGCCTGCCTCCGAGGCCGCTGACAACCAACTCCCTCTCCGACAGAGACACGCCCACGGCGAAGCCCTCGAACACATGTGCGGTCTGTCCGGAGGGTGTCGGCTCGGCGGGTTCCGTCGCGCCGAAGCATCTGGCCCTATGCCGACGCATTTTCTTCGCCGTCGCCGAGCGCTTTGGCCGCTGTTGGTCCCAGCGTCCTAATCCAGAGGACGGCCGAAGGTGTCCCGCAGTCGTGCGGGACCCCACCTGCGGTACCTCTCCCCTACCCTACGACGAGCTTCATGTGTGTAGACGTGCGATTGCGTCAGTGATCGCACGAAACGCTGGTGCCCATGCGCGCGCCCCGGATCTCCCTGATGGAACGCGTCGCGAAGCTGAGGCGCGTCGCCCGCACCGAAATAGGGAAGCCTTGGCCGGTGTTCGTCGATCGCTCCGTCATCGCCCGGACTGGATGCGAACGGGTCCTGCGGGATGACTGCGCGAGCGGGGGGAGGACCGGTCTTCGCTATCGTTGCGCTCGTCTGTGGTGAGCATTCCGGAACCGGATAGGTCGCGTAAATCTGTGCCGGCAGACGCTATCTGGATAAGTCGACAGCGAACGCCCCGTTGAATGTGTTCTTAGGCTTGCTAAGCACCGCGGCCTGATGGTCGGGACCGTCTTCGATCCATTGAGCACCGAGATCAACTTGGGGTCTGCGGTCTCTTACTGCTGGCGACGTCTCGTTGGCGCTTTCGCGCGTGTGTCGCCCGGAGACGAGCCGCACATCGCCGACAGTCGAGACTTCTCTGGTCGACCTCGAGCTCTTTGATCGCATCCCCGGCCCACTGTCTGACGCTGGGGTCCCAGCAGAGGTACATCCAGAGCGGATATGAAGCGCCAGGACTATGAGGGCTCGACAACAAACGGTCGGCCACCCTGAGCCGGCTCAAACTTCGGTGCAGAAGTCCCTAGGGAGGCACAGATCGGGGATCTTGCACGGGCTTTTCGCCGGCGAACGTTCAACATTTCGCTGTTTTCGGCAGGATCTGGCACGGAAGGGTCAGTGCGAATTGGTTGTGCGCGGGGCTCGAAGACTTCTGGCGACGGCAAGCGTGTGTTGCGAATGTCCAATGCCATTGCACCGAACCCGACGGCGGGGCGGGCCCCGACGCCGATACACATTGCGGACCTGCGACCGCCACTGGCGGTGGATGCTTTACCACTCCCCCGGTGTGCGGGTGATTTCGTCGGCTCCCCCAGGACGCGCTCGTGGCTATCGCTGCCGTCGCAACCGTCGGTGCGCCATGCCGGTAGTGATCCTTCAAAGAGATTGGTTCATCGGCGGCGGGCTCGTGTAGCGGATCGAGCTGACTGCCGCGGACGAATATTCGTTGCCGCCCAACAGTCGGTCGGTTCGGCTCCGTGTCGGTGCTATAGCCAGTGACCGGTCGACTGGCTATCCACGCCGCGCGGCACGCTGGGCCTGACGCGCGGATCGCGCCTAGGTCTGCGATTGTCGCGAACGGCGACCAGCACCGCCCACCGGCATCCCTCGACAGTCGGCCGTACAGCCACATTGTCCCGTTTCCGACTAGGCGTTCGCCACGGCAGACGGGTGGTCGTTCGATGCGGGTGCGCGGCACTCGATAATGCCGAATGTCACACGCAAACGCAGGACATCGGAGCCCCGCTGCCTCATTGGCCGAGGCGACGGACGCAGTTTTCCGCGGAAAACTGCGTCAAGTCGCGGCATCGTCGCAGGTCATAGGGTTGTTGGCGAGATTGGCTGCCGACAATAGCTGACGAGGCGCTCGGGTTGCCGCGTTCACCCTCGTCAGTTTTCCGCGGAAAACTGACGAGATGTAACACCGAATTAAGCGTGTCGAAGTGTTCAGGAGTGCGCCGCAGCCGTAGTCTTTGGGAGCCTGTTTCCGTATTGGTCGGTAATCGCGACCGGAGCACACAAAGGGTCCTCTCCCCATGACTAAAGTTGTCACAGTTCTGAATCAAAAGGGCGGTGTCGGCAAGAGCACCGCCGTGGTGAACCTCGCCGCGGTACGAGCCGAAAAGCTGACCACCGATCTCGGCGCCGACACCCTCTCCCCCGTCGCCGCGGTGTCGATCGACCCGCAAGGGTCGGCCAAATGGTGGGCCAACCGTGTCGACTCCCTTCCCTTCCATCTCGTTCAAGCCCACGACGATCCGCTCGACTGGCTACGCCAACTCAACAATCTCCCCGGCATAGCTGAGGTGTATGTGGATACCGCGGGGTGGTTCGACCTCGACCCGGATAGCTCCGGAGACGGCCTTGGTGACGCATATTCAGCAGATGCGCTCAGAACTGTCCTGGATGTAACCGACGAAGCGATCGTCCCGATGCTGCCGGCGCCGATGTGTTTCGACCCGACAGCACGCACGATCCGCAAACTCCTCGAACCGCGCGGTATCCCCTACCGGGTCTTCATCAACGACTGGGACCCGCGCGATGGTGAACATTGGTTACACCAGACGCAGAAGTTCATCCGAGCGCAGGAATGGCCGCTAGCCGAGACCGTGGTGCGCCGCTATAAAATCCACACCAATGCCTCCAATGAAGGCCTTGTGGTCACCCAGTACAAGAAAAGTGGCTCGGCGGGCAACGCCGCGGCCGATTTCTACAGCCTCGCTGACGAGCTGAATACGACGGTAGGAGTCCGATGATGGGCCGCGGCGGTGTGAAGACATTCGAAGGACTCGTCGATGCTGTCGGTGACCATTCGTCGGTGGACGGCAACGCTCATCGGCCGGCGATCGGGCCGCGTTCTGGGCAGTCGCGGTCAGTGCCGTTACGCGACCTTGTGGCCAATCCGCACAACCCCCGCGACTCGGTCGGCGACCTCACCGAATTGGCGTCCATTGTTGAGTTTCAGCTGCAGCCGGTCGTAGCAGTCACCCGGTCGGCGTTTGAGGCCATCTACCCGGACGCCAACGTTAAAGCGCGCTGGGTCGTCATCATCGGTAACCGGCGGCTGGCGGCCGCGCAGAAGTTCGGTCGGCCCGAGCTTGATATCGTCATCAAAGACGAGCTCGCCAAAGACCGTGCCACGCTGCTCACAGCTGTGATTGCCGAGAATGTCGACCGCTCTGGGTTCGATGTGATCGAAGAAGCCAAGGCCGTTGAGAGCTTGGTGGGGGAGTACGGCAGCGCCGACGCCGCAGCCGATCATCTGCGCAAGAGTAAGACGTGGGTCTCTCAGCGGCGGGCCTTGCTGAAGTTGGCGCCAGACCTGCAGGAAGCCACTCGCCGTGGCGATCTGGCGATTCGGGAGGCACGCTCGCTTGCGCGCGTGCCTCTGGAGCAGCAAGTGGCACGCTGGAGCGCGACCCGTGATCGAGACCGGCCTGGTGAGAACTCCAACGGTGAACCGGGGGAGAGGAGCGAGGAATCGACACCGAAGAACCAGTCAGCGCCGCCCGTCGCACGCTCGGTCACCAAGGCGCTGCGCAAGTTTGATACTGAGCCCGATGCTTTGGCCGTCGCGTTGCGCGACCACCTTGGCGAGGCGGGAGCGAAAACGCTGGTAGGTCAGTTGAGGAAACTGCTCAAGTAGCGGCAGCAGAACCCAGTTTTCCGCGGAAAACTGGGTTCTGCTCTATCGCGTCGGCGGGCTCCACGCAAGCGCGGGCCCCGAATCTATATGTCTGTCAATCGGTTTCGGCGTGCCCACTTGCCGGGCCGCTCAGCGCTCTGGTGCCGCTGAGCACGGCCTGTCCCCGGCGTCTGTCGGTACATCGGTCTTTGGTGGCCGCCAGCGTGCTCGGTCCGGGGGATGGGTGGCTCGGGTCCTGGCCCCTGCTTTGGGTTGTGACGCCGCCGGGTAACCGCAGCGTCCATGGGCCTCGGGACGGGGAGATGGCCGTCAGGTCCTCGTCCGGACTATCCGTCGGAAACGACCTGAGGACACTGGCGGGTCCCGAGCCGGCGCCGGGTTTCCCGCTTGGGTTTCCTTCGTCGCGGGCCGATGACTGCCCGGGCGTTACTGCGTTGTGGACTTCGCACTTGCCGCGTTACCCAGCTCGGCGAACTCGGATCGCAGCTTGTCGGCGCGGCTGAGCACGCTGTGTACGCCGTGGGGTCGCGTGCTGTTCAGCGCCAGAACCGCCGGGCTTGTTCGCAACTCCGCGGCCGCCAGGCCCAAGATGACCATCGTCGAGGGGGTCAGGTCGTCTTCGCGCACGTCGACGGCGATTTCGTCGATCCACTCGCGGTCATCGTCGTCAATGCGGTAACGACCGGCCTGCGCTACCAGGCCGTCGATCACGGCCACGAGTTCGTCGTGATGGGTATTGATCCAGGCTTGTTCGACAGGGCGCCGGTCGCGGGAGGCTCGGGCCGCGTTGCGGGCTTCGCGGGTGATCTTCTCATTGGGGCGGTCGTAGCGCAGCAGCGCCTCGAGCCGGTCGATTCGGTCCAGCACTCCTTGCTTGCCGACACCGATCTGTCGGCCGATCTGGGATAGAAACACGTTTCGGTCGCGTCCGGCCTTCAGGAAGTGCAACTCGCGGCGCCGGTCTTCCCACCACAGCCAGTTGTTGAGGGTGAGTGCGTCGGTGATGTCAGCCTGCAGTACCCACCTGGGAATGTCGATTCCGCTGTATTGTCGCAGGTAGTCGAGTACTTCTCGGGGATCGGCATCCGCTGAATCGGGTAGCCGATCACGGTGGCGATCCTCGACTTTGGCTCGCCGCGAGGCGATCATTGCAATGGCGCGTTCGACCTCGAACCGATGAACTTTCGGTCGAGCTCCCATGCTGTCAGTATTTCACTGACGGATAATGTCGGCGTCTGTGACACCCGGATCCCGACCACCACCACTGTAGGAAGTCGTGGATCGTGTCCAACGCGTTCGACGACTTCCTTCAACCACCATGGGCTAGTGCGGCCGCTGGGATAAGGATAGGACGAAATGGTTAGGGCAACAGTTGCGATCAATCGTCGCGGAAACTTTTCCTCTGCCGTACCTGTTGTCCTCCAGGTGGTAGGACGCTTGGCGTACCCGTTGGCGCGCGGCCGCCGATGATGTTTGCCCGTGCGGTCGCTGCATGGTTGTCGGCGGTTTTCGACCTCGTCGGCTGAGGCGGCGACGCCAACGCCGAGCTAGCTCGGCGTGCTGTCGGTTGTGTTCCCCCGGCCTGGGGGAGCTGGTGGAGTGGCCGGCTGGTGTCCGTTCTCAGCCGATGTGACATGGATGCGTCGTTGACCTGCGATGTGTGAGATGGCGTGAAAATGACGGCTGGGCTGGAGAGCTATCGGTCCGGGGTGGTGAGAATCCTGAAGAGCATGTTGTTGACATCGGTCAGGGCTTGGATGTCGACGCGACGGCGAAACTCGCTTACAGCCGTCTTGCGCAAGCTGGTGACCAAACCGGGAGCCGCCCACACACCGTCCCCCAATGGCACGCCGAACCCGGTATCGGGGTCGTGGTCGAATAGCGGAACGACAACGATGGTCGGCTCACTGGGAATCTCGTTGTAGACAGTCGATGAGATGACAAGCACGTCGACTCCCGTGCCCGTAGCCCAAATGTCCCCTCGGCGTGGCGATGTCAACGTTTGGTCAACTCGTCAAGGTTGCGATCGGCCCACGCCTCGCTGAACGCGGCGACATCGGGATGCTCTCGCATCCACTGGTCGTGGGCTTCGCACCGCCGCCGCATGTCCTCGGCGTCCAGCACGGTCTCAATCCAGGCATTCATCGACTGCCGGTCAGCCTCGGCGTACTGCTTCACCGCTTCGTAGGCGCTGTCGGATAGCCGCAGTGTTACAGTCTTTGCCATCGCTCGATGATAGCATCATCTGCTATCGATATCTGCACCACAAAGCTGGCCCGCGGGAGTGTGTCAGGTCGAATGAGAATGTGTCTGATCATGTGAGAACGGACAGCTGGCGCCTGCAGTCACGCTCGACCACGTGTTGTTGTGTCACGTGACGTAACGGGGGTGGGTGCCCCGGGTGTCCGTCGTAGAGTGTGTTGCCATGTTGTCGACAATGCTGATGTCGGTTATCAGCGGACCTGTGGGCATTCTCAATGAATCTGGGGCATTCAGGTCAGTCCCAGGGGTTGGCCAGGTCGACGCCGCGGCCATCGCGGCAGTCAGGTCGAAGGATTGCACACGGCCGTCGAGGTCTTCGCTGAGGAGTTGGGCGAAGGTCGCGTCGAGCCGCTTGCGACGGCGACTGGGCGTCAGGAGTTCAATGCCAGTGCCTATCTCGAACACTGTGACCGATGTCGTCCAGATCAATTCGGTGGGCTCATTATCGAGCCATTCCACGACAGCCGGATCGCGGGTGTCGCGCATCAAGGCGGAGAGCGCGTTGGTGTGAGCACGATCATGATTCGGTGAACTGTGCCGGCTGGACGGGCTGTCCCCGTAGTTCGGGGATGTCCTCGGTCAGGCCCACGCCCTTGAAGCGTGCCGCGATACGCGACCCGAGTCGCGCAGGCCGATCATCAACGTTGCGGACTGCGTTCCGCAAGATCTCGCGGGCTTCTTCCTCGGTGCTGCGGCCGTGTTGACGGGCGAGTCGCTTCAGTTTGGCCTTGGTGTCGTCCTCAAGTTGGCGAAGGCGTCGTGACCTCGCGAGTGAGGTTGTCACGATACGCCGGCGGCCTCAGTAGTTGGGCACGGTTGGCGGCAGTGCCATCGAGTTGCCCGAGATTGATTGAGAATGCCCCAGTCGGTGATAACCGACAGCTGATGGACGTTTTGCGGTGCGTAGCGCGGGTTGGGGGAGTGATTGCCGGGGCTGTATGCGCGGGCTGTTTGCTTTCTCGGTCAGTTCGCTCGAAATGAGTGCAGGAATCACCCCCACGGTGGCCATAGGCTTGAGCGACAAGGGATCACTGCGTTGTTGGGAGGAACGATCCGATGACGGTGTGCTCGGATGTGGTGTGACTGGATCCTTGCTCGACTGTATTGACGCGACACAGAGACACAGAGGGATTCGATGATGACGGCCACTTCGATGAGCGGTCATCGGGCTGCTGCTGAGGCGAAAGCGGCGTGGTCCACGATGCGCGCCGATCGCCGGTTTCTCTGGTTTTGGCTCAGCATTGCGACCTTCTTGTCGGTGGCCGGCAACGTGGGGCACGCCTGGCTTGAGGTCGGGGTGGGTGCTGCCCGGTTCATGGCGATCGGCTGGGCAGTAGCCCCGCCAGCGCTTCTCATGTTGGCGATTCACGGTTTGCCAACGTTGTCGAGGATGCTGGGTCGCGATGACCGTGACCGGCTTCTGACTGCGGTCGTGTGGGGAGTCACAGTCGGCGCGTTCGGGTGGTCGGCGTTCGGTATTTTCGGTTTCAGCATCGCGATGGGTCTGCCGGGTCAGATGGCGTGGGTCGCACCGTTTGTCATCGACTTGTCGGTGTTCGGCGCGACGCGGGGACTGGTTTTGACAGCGCCGATAGCGGCCCGCATGAAGATGGGTGTCGAGCCCGTTCATGCTGATTCGGGCGCGGCCGCTGTAGGGGCGCAACAGGTGCCGCCGGCCGCGATATCTGCCCTCGATCCGCAGTCGCTTCGGCCCTCACCGTCGCCGGCACCAGAGCCGCCGCCGAGTGTAGCCACCGCGGTTGATCGCGTTCCTGTACAGGAATCGGCAGACGATGTGGTCCCCGACGCGTCTGTTCTTGGGCCCGATACGTTGACGCTGGCGGAGGACATCGTTGCCTCGGGTGCGGTGCGCAAGCCCGTGGAAACGGTCGCAACCATTTTGGCCGTCGCCGCGCAGGGGGAGAGCCGCAAAGCTGCCATCGCTGAACGTAGCGGTGTCCATCACTCGGTGGTGACCAAAACACTCGAGGCAGCCAAGTCGCATCGGCGCCAGCAGATCGCCGCCGTCCGCTAACCCTCGGCTGACCCGGTGTGCCGTCAGGCCTGAGACCAAAACCTAGCCGAACTTGCCTGCCTTGTGCGTCGGCGCTAGCGGTTCCTGGTGGCGAGTATGCGTGCCCCCATCACGTCGGCGAGGAGCTCGATGGCGGCGTATTCCTCGTCGGCGACGGGGGGACCGTGCGCCGTTACCGCCGCCAGGTAGTCATCCTCATCGACAAAAACAGGCCCCTGTGGACTGGACTCGACGCGTTCGCCAGTCGCCGGGGTGATTCCCTTCAATTCGTCTTGCAGCGCCAGCCACGCGTGCCAGGCGGCGCGCTCTCGGCGATATCGGGCGATCCGGTCGGCTTGGGCTTCGTCAAGATGGTGCCCGAGAGCAATATCATCAAGGGTCGTCGAGCCCGGACCCACCGTGGCACCGGCTCGGTTGATGAGCCCGGCAGTCCTCAGCGCGGCGATCGACAGCTGCCCGGTACGCGAACTCACCCGTGCCGCGGCATAGATATCGGCTGGCCGAGTCATTCCGGCGTTCACAATCAGCTCGTAGACCAGACGGTGATGGCGGCCGATGATGCTCCAGGCCGGGTGCACATCAGTGACGCTGACGCGCTCCAGCGGCACCGGCGTGATCTTCTCGGGGTGTTCGGTCGTCAACGCGTAGTGGTCGGCGTCGCGGCCGATTCCTGGGCGCACCAACAGGATCGGAGCACCTACCATATCCCGCGTTCTTCGAAGCACCTCAAATGTCGTGGTGGCTGTCATCAACCCGGCTGACAGCGATAGTCCGCGGCCTCCCACACCAACGATCGGGGTACCTGACCGGATCTCACCTGCCACCGCTGCTTTGATAGCCAGAGCTTGGTACACATCCCGAACCGTCCACCGCAGGGGGCTACCGGCGAACTCGCGATCAGCCCACGCCAGCGCGTGGGCCAGCCAGCGACCGATCGGCCCGCCAGCGGGCTGCCCCGACTGTGAGTTTCTCTTCCTGTGTGCGGCGCGATTCGTTTCGTGGGCGATTGTTGCCGCGTAGTCCAGTGCTTTGCGGACGTCGCGGGCAAGTTGGGCGTCGGCGCGGGGGCCGTGTTTGGTGTGGTAGGAGGCGCCTAGGCCGTTCCAGGGGCGTCCCGGCTGGCTGTGGGCGCGGATGTCGGCGAGGGCGTAGCCGCGCAGGACGGCGTTGAGTACGACCGACATGCGGGCTTCTGAGGGGCTTTCCCACCGGTTGGCGGTCCGGGCGAGCATCGGATCGCCGGCGGTGGCGAAGGCGGTCACGTCGGTCGGGATGGGTTTGCTCCAGCGGGCGTGCTCGGCTAGACGTTCGTGCGCGCCGGCCCCGGTGGTTGTGGGGCCTGACGCGGTCGCAGAGGGCGCCCTGGCGGGGCTGGGCAGGGTGCCCATCAGGGCATACAGCTCGGGGAGCAGGCCGGAGGCGCTGCGCTCGGTGAGCGCGTTGACAGCGTCGAGGAGCGTGCCGTCGAGCATGCGGTAGCCGCCGCCGGCGCACGGGGTGCCCGGCACGCTGATGCAGCCTTCTTTCGGGTTCTGCATGGGTTTGGGATCCAGGCTGGGCAGTCGGGCTTTGAGCTGGCGCATCAGCGACTGGATTTCATCGAAGCTGGCAGTGGTGCCGATGGCCAGCGGCACCAGGATGTGGCGGCCGCCGTTGGTGGACCGGTCGGTGACGACGCGGGCCCCGCATGTGGTCAGCCAGCTCAGCGCGCGGGTGAAGTCGGCGTCGACCTGCTCCCGGCCGTGGGCTTTGCTGTCGAAGTCGAGGGCCAGCAGTGTGGTCCGGCGGTGGGTATAGAGGTACACCGCAGCCATCAGGGTGGGCAGCTTGTCGGTGATGCGCCGCGTCTTGCGGTACTCCTTGGTGTCGGGATCGAACACCTTCATACGCTCCCGGCCGGGCTGGGACAGCCGGCGCGCGAGCGCTTTCCACACCGCTGCCGGCGCCGGCGCAGCCGGCGTGGGGGTGTTCACGAGCACCTGCGGCGATGTGTATACACACCGGGTGCGGCGGGCTTCGTTGTAGCGGGTGTATCGCGGAGCAGCGGGCGCGCCGAGATGTCGCCCATGGTCGACATCTCGGATGGATTGGTGGTCAACACGATGGGCGTATGCCGGGTCACAGAACCGGCATACGTGCTACCGTGAGATCTGCCGTGCAAAGCAGTTCCCTTCGGGGATCGGGTGCGGAGAGCACCACCAAAGCCGAGTTGGCGCTCGGCTTGAGACAAAGCCCTCGGGTTTCCCGGGGGTTTTTGTCATCTCTGGGATGCGATCCGCGGTATGAAATTGTCCGGAGTCGGCATTTTCGCCAGGCAGGGCGATGCGGGCCTACTGGCGGGCCGTTAAATCGCTAGCGGCAATACCTCCTTGTCCAGTGAGCGGACCAGGCCAGGGAACCCCAGCCGCAGACAGACAATGTCGGCAACCAGAGTGGAGCGCTCGACATCGCGGTCGCCCACGTCGCACTCGACCGTGTGGGCGACGGGAAGCGGAAGTCGGATCGTCACGTGTTTGCCGATGACATCAGAGGTGAGGTCCGAAACAGCAGTACCGGACTCAAACAGTTGCGACTGCTGCAGGTTTCGCATCAGGTCGGCGCGGCCGTAGTGGTAGCAGATCAGATCGGCTAGAAACGGCGAGAGGTTGAGATGGTGTTCGGCGGCGCGGTGCTCGGCAACCCTGCGGACAGTCACAGGGAGAGTGGCGGTCACGATGGCTCGCTGGCCGAGCCACGGCCGGCCCGGGCCTGCTGTGCCCGTCGGCATCACCGTCGCTGGTTTTCTGAAAACGCTATTGATACGCCGATCCGGGGCGGGCACACCGTAATGGCTATCCGGTTCGGGTGGCTCGGTCATGGCTGCGATAGTGGCACGCCGATGCGCGGTCGGACCGCATCGACACGCGGTCAGACCGCGCCCGAGTTAACGCGGGCGCTGCCTGCTGGTCAGCTGGCCAGCGTTGCCTGAGCCCGCTCCAGAGCCGATAAGCGCAGGTAGGCAGCCGGTTTGAGGCCTTCAGCCGCGGCGGCTCGCTTGATGATGGCATCTTCGATGTCATCGCAACGTACGTCGATCTTCTTCTCGCGCTTGCGTGTTTCCGAGCCGCTGCGAGACTGGCTTGGAGATCTTGTGCCGACCGCGTCCATCTCGCCCCACTCTCGAGGATCCACTACCTAATACCTAGATTCTAGATACTAGGTAGTCGATAATGGGATGTGTGGATCCGACACGCGTAAGCGAGCTGCTGTTCGGCCGTAAGTGCCGATTAGCGGTTGCCGCGTGGGTTCTCCGGCATCCCAAGGGCCGGTTCTTCCAATCAGAGCCGCGCGATATCGAGCATGCCTCAACGAGCAACATCGTCGACGAGTTGGGACGGTTGGTTCAGCTGGGAATGCTCGAGACCGAACGTCCGGAGGACTCTCGCCGCGTTTACTATGTTCGCACCAACAGCCCGCTGTGGGATATCGTCACCGCAGCTCTGGCCGCCATTGAGGAAGAGCTCCACAACTCAGACTGGTAAATCCGTGGCGGAAGTCGGCTGCGCGGCGGCTCGCCGCTGTGGGGCCAGCGTTGGTGGCTAGCCAGGCTGGACCCGCGCCGCATCCGCTGATAAACGGACATCCTCAAAGTAGCTGCCGGAGAGGATAGTTGACCGGAGCTGCCATGGGCGGCGGTGGCGGGGACGGGTCATCAGATCTTGATGGACCGATGAAAATCGATGTGGCAGAACCGATTAGGGAGAAATGAGGAACCACCACAGGAGAGAGGGGAGGATTCCCCGATGACTTGGTGCGGCTGCCCGGATAAGAGCCTGGTCCACCAGTGCTGCTGTGCGGGGTTGCTGACGGTGGTGGTACTACTGCGGGAATTCGGGCTGGTCGGCCAGGCCGGCGTAGGCGGCCAGGGATTGCAGCTGGCGCAGGGCGAAACTGCGGCCGCGGCCCTCTTTGGGGACGTACACGGCGGCGACCATTCCTTCGATGCCGGGAGTGTCGAGGGCCTCCTTGGCGCACAGGAACCGCCGCGGGCAGCCTCGGCACAGCGTCTTGAGCTGGGGGTCGTCGCCGCCGGTCGCCCAGCGGTCGGGGTCGGCCACGCACGGCGAAAATGTCTGGGTTGATGGTCGGTCGAGCATCACGGTCACAGTCGCTCCTCCCACTGAGCGTCGGTCCTACAATGAGCAAAGGGTAGCGTCCTAAGAGAAGCACTGCAACCCTCTAAAGAGAAGCGGAACTGAAGTCAGCAGGCGTGTTCCGTAAGCGCCGAAGCCGTTGGGCGCATCAGACGCGCTGGTCCACGGTTGCTCGAACAGCCGATAGGGATGCCGATACACTGGCCCGATGCACGACGATGCAGAGGATGTCGGCGTGGCGCGCGCCGGTGCAGCTTTTGCTGCGCGTCGTGAAGAATTAGGCATCTCCCAGCGGGAATTGGCAAGATTGAAGATCATCGGCGCCCCGCGATTGATCAACTTCGAGAAAGGCAGAGCCTGGCCACGAGAAAAGACGCGCGCCAAGCTGGAAGCGGTGGTGAAATGGCCTCCGGGAACGCTGGCCAAGCTCCGCAACGAAAGAGAAGCGCCAAGAAGCGCCGCTAACGGTCAGTTCCGTGACGAGACAGCGTCGCTGCTAAGCGGTGCAGTAAAGGTCGCCGCGGATCAGGTGCTGGCTTCGGTGGAGCAGCTGCCGGCCACCGACGATCCGGCGTTTCCACAGCGGGCACGTGTGGTCCTGGCCGACCTCCGAACGCTGGAGGGGATCACTGCTCGCGCCGTTCGCGGCAGTCAGGGCTCGGCGGAAATGATCAAGCTACTGCGGGAGGTCCGGCACCGCTACGACGGCCTGATGGCCCGCGCCGCAGCAGCCCCGAGCGCCACGCTGGGGCAGCGGCTCTACACCGTCCGTAACGCGGCCGCATTGAGCGTGGCGGAGGCAGCAGGAGCCCTGGATGTTGCCTCGGAGGTGGTAGTGGCGGTCGAGACCGAGCAGCCGGTCAGTGAGGAGGACCGGCGTCGGATCGAGAAGCTGATCGAGGAGCTCAG
Source organism: Mycolicibacterium chlorophenolicum (assembly GCF_001044235.1). Classification (GTDB taxonomy): domain Bacteria; phylum Actinomycetota; class Actinomycetes; order Mycobacteriales; family Mycobacteriaceae; genus Mycobacterium; species Mycobacterium chlorophenolicum. The sequence goes on from NZ_JYNL01000003.1 coordinate 67,918, forward strand.
CGGGTAGCCGCGGAACGCGTCCGAGTGATGCGGTGCACTGTCTTGACCCGCTCAGCGTAGAAGCTGCGCCAGCACTCGTAGCTGGCCGGCCCGCCGATGACGTCCAGCACGAGCCGGTTGGCGCTGGTGATGGTGGCGCTGATCAACCGGAATTGCCCGACGTTCGCCGCTGATGCTGACCTCGGTGCCGAGTCGTCGCTAGCGGTTTCTCACGTCAGCTCGGGCAGGCACACGGCGGTGGGTTGACCAAGATTCACCAGGGCGCCTAAGCGATGCGGGAGGTGTGGGCGGCAGGTCGACCGGCGCACAGCCCGATCGCCTGGTCGTAGAGCGTGTGGATGGCCGCCGCGGTGGCCGTGTGGTTGTGATCGGCCAGACTCGAGCCTGGCTGTGGCAATGCAGCGCGCAAGGTGGTCACCAGCGCGGCATAGGGGACGGGCATGCCAGCATCGCGCCATGCCTGCTTGGTGCAGGCGTACACGTCGAATGAGCTTCGGTGCCAACGCTTATCGGCAAGGTGCTGGGCGACCTGCAGGACGTGGGCGGTCTCGGCGGCCAAGGGCGCGGGCAGCCTGGTCTGCAGGATGGTTAGGGCGCTGGGCCGCCGCACGACCGGGATATCGAGCATCTGGTAGGCGGTGTGTAGCAGGGTGGCCAGGTCGTCGATGCTGTTGTCGGCGCTGTCCTGCTGGGGCACGCGGACGCTGAGCCCGTCGAGGTCGACCTGCCAGCCGCGCCAGGACAGCCGGGTGATGATCTGGCCGCGCCTGGGGTACTGAGTGTGGTCGACGTCGATTCCGGTGATGAGGTCCGCGGTGGTCATGATGGTGCTCCTAGCGGGTTGAGCGTTGCGTCGGCAGTGCCTGCCGGTAGTCCTTGTCGAAGGTGGCCGCGACGGCGGCGATGACGTCGGGGGCGCTGGCGGTGTCGAGTTGTAAAGACAGCTCCCGGTTTTCGATGAGACTGGTGGTGGTGAGGTTCTGGCTGCCGATGATCAGGAACGTGCCGTCGACGAGCACGATCTTTTCGTGCATGTAGAGCGCCGAGGGGTCTGCGGGCAGCAGGTGCACCGAACATCCGGCGGCCGACACTTCGTCGATCGCGCGGGCAGAGGCCGGCCTGTCGGTCAGCACGATGCGGCAGGCGACGCCGCGGCGGGCGGCTTTGTCGATGGCGACCACGACGGCGTGGTCCGTGAGTTCTTCGCTGGTAATCTCCAGCGCGCGGGCAGCAGCGTCGATGCGCTGGAGGAATACTGCGCGCGCGTCGGGGGACCACACCAGCCGCGGTGTGGGGGTGGCGGCCGGTGGCCGTCCGGCCGGTAGTGCGGTGAAGTCGGTATCGAAGGTGGCGGCGATGGCCGCCACGTCGTCGGGGTTGGTGGTGATCACGTAGGCGTCGCGGCTGGTGGCGTAGTAGCGGTGGGTGAGATTTCCGGTGCCGACGGCTGCGGCGCGGTCGTCGATGAGGATCGTTTTCTGGTGGTAGATCACGTCGTTGGGCGCCCATTTGACGTCGACCCTGGCGGCGCGCAGCTGTTCATAGGCGCGGGTGTTGGTGGCCTGGCCATGAAACGCCGCGTCGAGGATGACTTTGACGTCGACGGCCCGTTGGTGGGCGTCGATCAGGGCGGCAACGGCGTCGGGGTCGGTCAGCGCGTACATGGTCATCCGCACCGAGCGGGTCGCCGAGCCGATGAGGTTGTTGATCGGCCGGTACCCGGCGTCAGGTTCCTGGATGAGCTGATACGGTGCCGACGCGTCCGACATGTCGGTATGGGTGAACGCCGCGGTGCGCCCGAACGTGCAGCCGGTGACAAGCGACGATAGCGCCAGTCCCGCGGCCACGGCGCGCACGAGTGCTTGGGGCAGCGCAGTCATGTGATGAATCGTATTGCTGCACAGCATGTTCGCCGTGCACAACTTTGTGTCGGAATTACCTATCAGGAGGGCATACAATTCGCACGCGCCTGCGCGCGGCCGCGTCGCAATTTTGTGCATGGTGCAGGGTGTGGGGGCGGTGATACTGGATGGGTGTCGCTGGGTGCACTGGTGGAGCAGGTCGGGGAGGTGCTGGGCCGCGGGCNCGCAATTTTGTGCATGGTGCAGGGTGTGGGGGCGGTGATACTGGATGGGTGTCGCTGGGTGCACTGGTGGAGCAGGTCGGGGAGGTGCTGGGCCGCGGGCATGCGCTCTTCGGTGAGCCCCCATCCTCCGGCGGCTCCGCGGCCCGCGACCCTGGGGCGGGTTTGGCGTCCGCCGGCAGTCTGGTGCGCACCGGCGCCCAACGCATCAGCGGCCTGTCGGGTGCCTTGCCGGCCGGCTACACCCAGTTCGCCACCGACGCCGGCCCTGCTCTGGACGCGGCCGCCGACACCGACTCCACCCTGAGCCGCAAGCTGCGCGACTCAACCGAGGCCGACCGCTCGGGCCGCCAATCCTCGGGCGCGGTGGTCAACGGCGCCGCCTCCGACACCGCGGCACTGGCACCCTCCACGCGCACCGCCGCGGGCCAACGCGCACTCATCACCGCCCTGCGCGACCGCCTGGCCCAACAACAACACGTCATCAACGCCTA
>NZ_JYNL01000004.1 GCF_001044235.1 Mycolicibacterium chlorophenolicum
CGATGAACGTGGTGACGACGTGGTTGCCGCCGTTGACCACCGACGGCTCGTCGAACTGCGGCTCGTTGAGCAACCGGTAGCCCGGCACGTAGGTCTGCACCTCGGCCACCACGTCCTTGATCGACGCGGTGATCGCGGCGTGGTCGGCATCTTCGGGGATCGCGCAGAAGATGGTGTCGCGCATGATCATCGGCGGATCGGCCGGGTTGAGGATGATGATCGCCTTGCCTCGCTGCGCACCGCCGATGNATCGCGCAGAAGATGGTGTCGCGCATGATCATCGGCGGATCGGCCGGGTTGAGGATGATGATCGCCTTGCCTCGCTGCGCACCGCCGATGTGCTGCACACCCGCGCTGGTGGTCTTGGTGAACTCGTCGATGTTGGCGCGCGTGCCCGGCCCGGCCGACGCCGAGGACACCGACGCCACGATCTCGGCATACGGCACCCCGACCACACGGCTGACCGCGTAGACGATCGGGATGGTCGCCTGCCCACCGCAGGTCACCATGTTCACGTTCGGGGCATCCAGATGCTCGCGCAGATTCGCCGGCGGGATCACCCCCGGACCGACCGCCGCCGGGGTCAGATCGACCGCCCGGATACCCGCCTCGGCGTACCGCGGCGCCGCGTCCCGGTGCACATAGGCGCTGGTGGCCTCGAACACCATGTCGGGCATCTCGTCGCGGGCCAGCAGCCAATCCACACCCTCATGCGAGCTCGCATGAGGGTGTGGATTGGCTGCTGGCNCGGATACCCGCCTCGGCGTACCGCGGCGCCGCGTCCCGGTGCACATAGGCGCTGGTGGCCTCGAACACCATGTCGGGCATCTCGTCGCGGGCCAGCAGCCAATCCACACCCTCATGCGAGGTCTCCAACCCGAGCTTGCGCGCCCGCGCCAGACCCTCACTGTCCGGATCGATACCGATCATCCAGCGCGGCTCCAACCACTCCGAACGCAAGAGCTTGTACAACAGATCGGTACTGATGTTGCCCGACCCGACGATCGCCACAGACGCTTTGTTGCCGGCCATAGAGGCTCCTATTCGAAATCCAGTCGTACTGAACCTAACCCGCTGAAGTCGGCGACGAAATGGCTGCCGGGGGGTGCATCTATCGCACGCGTGCACGACCCCGGCAGCACGATGTCGCCGGCTCGGAGGCGGACGCCGAAACTCTCGACCTTGCGGGCCAGCCAGGCCACCGCGGTCACCGGATTGCCCAGCACCGCATCGCTGCGCCCTTCGGCGACGACCTCACCGTTGTTGGTGAGCACCGCGTCGATCGCACGGATATCGATGTCCTTGGGCGACACCCGAGCCTCACCGAGCACCCACCCTGCCGACGACGCGTTGTCGGCGATGGTGTCGCACAACTTGATCTGCCAGTTGGTGATCCGGGTGTCGATCAACTCGATCGCGGGCGCGAAGGCCGCTGTCGCCGCCAGCACATCGTCCTCGGTGCACCCCGCGCCGGGAAGATCGTCGGACAGGATGAACCCGACCTCGACCTCGACCCGCGGATAGAGGTATTTCGCCGACTCGACCGGGCGATCCTCGAAGACCTCCATGTCGTCGAGCAGATGCCCGTAGTCCGGCTCGTCGACGTTCATCATCTTCTGCATGGCCTCCGAGGAGAGGCCCACCTTGTGGCCGATCACCCGGGCACCGTCGGCAATTTTCGCCCGGATGTTGATCAGCTGGATCTCGTAGGCGTCGACGACATCGATGTCGGCGTGCCGCTCGGTCAGCGGGGAGATCGGCTCGCGGGTTCGCTCGGCCTCGGCCAGCTCGGCGGCGAGCTTCTCGCGCACCTCGGTGGGCAACATTTGGTGAAGTCCCCTCGTTTCGTCGACCGGCACAGTTGTTAGTCGGCCGGGCAATTCTATAACGTGTTCTACATGACGGAGCAGGAGTATGACGTCGTCGTGGTGGGCAGCGGCGCCGCGGGCATGGTCGCCGCCCTCACCGCCGCTCACCAGGGCCTCTCGACGATAGTCGTCGAGAAGGCCCCGCACTACGGTGGTTCCACCGCACGTTCGGGCGGCGGAGTGTGGATTCCGAACAACGAGATCCTGAAGCGGGACGGGGTGAGCGACACCCGCGAGGCCGCGCGCACCTACCTGCACGCGATCATCGGTGACGTGGTGCCGCCCGAGAAGATCGACACCTATCTCGACCGGGGTCCGGAGATGTTGTCGTTCGTGCTGAAGCACTCGCCGTTGAAGCTGTGCTGGGTGCCGAACTACTCCGACTACTACCCCGAGTCCCCGGGCGGGAAGTCCACCGGACGATCGGTGGAACCCAAACCCTTCGACGCCAAGAAGCTCGGAGCCGACATGAAAGGCCTCGAGCCGCCGTACGGCAAGGTGCCGCTCAACGTGGTCGTCATGCAGCAGGACTACGTGCGGCTCAACCAGCTCAAGCGGCATCCGCGCGGAGTGTTGCGCAGCCTCAAGGTCGGCGCCCGCACGATGTGGGCGCAGGCGACGGGAAAGAACCTCGTCGGTATGGGCCGCGCGCTCATCGCGCCGCTGCGCATCGGCCTCAAGGAAGCCGGCGTCCCGGTGCGGCTGAACACGGCGATGACCGACCTGTATGTCGAGGACGGTGTCGTACGCGGTATCTACATCCGCAACACCGAGGATCCGGAAAGCGCTGAGCCGCAATTGATCCGGGCCCGGCGAGGCGTGATCCTGGGCAGCGGCGGATTCGAGCACAACGAGCAGATGCGGGTCAAGTACCAGCGCGCACCCATCACCACCGAGTGGACGGTCGGCGCGGTGGCCAACACCGGCGACGGCATCGTCGCCGCCGAGAAGCTGGGCGCCGCACTCGACGTCATGGAGGACGCGTGGTGGGGCCCGACGGTGCCGCTGGTCGGGGCGCCGTGGTTCGCACTGTCGGAGCGCAACTCCCCGGGCTCGATCATCGTCAACATGAACGGCAAGCGGTTCATGAACGAGTCGATGCCCTACGTCGAGGCGTGCCACCACATGTACGGCGGCCAGTACGGACAGGGCCAGGGGCCCGGCGAGAACATCCCGGCCTGGCTGGTGTTCGACCAGCAGTATCGGGACCGCTATATCTTCGCCGGACTTCAACCGGGACAACGGATTCCGAACAAATGGATGGAATCCGGGGTCATCGTCAAGGCCGACACCCTCGCCGAGCTGGCCGCCAAGACGGGCCTGCCCGCCGATACGTTCACCGCCACCGTCGAGCGCTTCAACGGATTCGCCCGCACCGGGGTCGACGAGGACTTCAAGCGTGGGCAGAGCGCGTACGACCGCTACTACGGCGATCCGACGAACAAGCCGAATCCGAACCTCGGCGAGATCAGCCACGGCCCGTTCTACGCCGCCAAGATGGTCCCCGGTGACCTGGGCACCAAGGGCGGCATCGTCACCGACACCCACGGCCGCGCGCTGCGCGACGACGGTTCGGTCATCGACGGCCTCTACGCCGCGGGTAATGTCAGCGCCCCCGTGATGGGCCACACCTACCCCGGTCCGGGCGGGACCATCGGCCCGGCCATGACGTTCGGTTATCTGGCGGCACTTCACCTGGCCGGCAAGGAGTAACGCGTGCCCATCAACCTCGACGAGGCCATCGGCGCCGAACTCGACCCGGTCGAGTTCTCCTGGAGCAGCAGCGACATTCAGCTCTACCACCTGGGTCTCGGCGCGGGCGCCGACCCGATGGACAAGCGGGAGCTGCGCTATCTGACCGACGGCACACCGCAGGTGTTGCCGACGTTCGGCAATGTGGCACAGAGCTTCCACATGACCGAGCCGCCGGCGGTGAAGTTCCCCGGTATCGACATCGAGTTGAGCAGGGTGCTGCACGCCAGCGAGGCGGTCACCGTCCCCGGCCCGATCCCCCCTGCGGGCACCGGCATCGCGGTCACCCGCTTCACCGAGATCTGGGACAAGGGCAAGGCCGCTGTCATCTGGTCCGAGACCGAGGTCAAGGATCCCGACGGCACGCTGCTGTGGACCCAGAAGCGATCGATCTTCGCCCGCGGCGAGGGCGGTTTCGGCGGCGACCGCGGCCCGTCCGGGTCGTCCGCGGCGCCGGAGCGCGCGCCCGATCTCGAACTCTCACTCCCGACGTCACCGCAGCAGGCGCTGCTCTACCGGATGTGCGGTGACCGCAATCCGCTGCATTCGGACCCGGATTTCGCTGCCGCAGCAGGCTTTCCGCGTCCCATCCTGCACGGGCTGTGCACCTACGGCATGACCTGCAAGGCGCTGGTGGACGCCCTGCTCGACGGAGACGTCAGCGGATGCGCCTCCTACGGCGCGCGGATGGCCGGCGTGGTGTTCCCCGGCGAGACGCTGCGCGTCAGCGTCTGGAAGAACTCCGGCGACGACCGGGCCGGCTACTCCGCGGTGGTCACCGCACCGGAGCGGGACGACGCGGTGGCTCTGGCCGGTATCGAGTTCGTCCCCGTCTGACAGCCGGCGGTTTCTACTTGCAGAGATCCGCGATGTGGTTGGCGGTTGTCTGAGCGTTGGTCAGCCGGTCCTTCTGAGCGGCGTCGTCAGGCTTCACTCCGGCGAGCTGACCCATGCCGATGTATTGGAGATCGTTGGCAAAGGACCGCGCCGCGTCCGCAAGATCGGCCGGCACGCCACCGTTGAGCCTCGACAACAGGAACTGGCCACCGCCCAGGGTTGCCAGGCGAGCGTTGGCCGCCACAGCCTGGGTCGCCACCTGGTCCCTGCCGAGATCGGCATTGGTTTGCAGCGACACCGCGTTCCGCACCAGGTCGAATGCTTCGCACACTTGGGTCTTCGCTTCCGCAGGCTGTTGGCCACCGGATGTCTGAGAGTCGCGGTCGGGCGACGACCGCACCACCGCCCAGATCGCAAGAGCAACTGCTACCGCAGCGACCGCCAAGGCGACCGGGGCAATCCAGCTCATCGGCCTGCGCGGTGTCGAGTGTTCGGACGTGGTTGGCGACATGGAGGCGATACTAGCCGGGCGCGGGTGGTGCGCTGCACGCTGGTGGCCAAACCGCCTCTGAGATAACAATATTCGGCCACGACGGCAGTGCGGGCGCCGATGGTCACATCGACGCCCGCACTATCATCATGGTCCGGGCCGGTATGGGTCCCGGTTCCCTGCCTGCCTAGGGAGTGCTGGCGGGGGAACCCGCGGTCCCATCCGCGCCGTCGCTACCCAGCGAGCCTCCCGCACCGCCGGCGCCTGCTGCGCCACCCTTGGCGGTGCCTGTCGTCGCCGCGTCGCCGCCATCGCCGCCGTCGCCGCCGTTTCCGGTGAAGCCGGTCGAGTTGCCACCGTCACCACCGTCGCCACCGGTCGCCTTTCCGGAACCGGTGGTGGCATCGCCGCCGTCGCCGGCGTCGCCGCCGGTACCGGAGCCTCCGGCATCGCCGCCGTCACCGCCCTTGCCGCCCTCGGCCGCGGCGGCACCGGAAGCGGTCGCATTACCGCCGTTGCCCGCGTCGCCACCGGTGCCGCCGACCGAGGATGTGCCGCCGGCGCCGCCGTCACCGCCGGTGGCCGTCACACCAGTGCCCGAGCCGGCTTGCGCGTCCCCGCCGTCTCCGCCGACACCGGCGACACCATTGGGGTCATGATTGAGGCCGCCGGCCCCGCCCGTTCCGCCGGTGGCGCTGCCGTTGACCGACTCGGCGCCACCGCCCTTACCGCCGGCACCCGCCTGGCCACCGAACGTGCCTCCGGCACCTCCGGCACCGCCGGCTCCGCCTTGTGCGTCGGCCTCGTTGACGTCCTCCGTGGTCGGATCGTCCACGTCGTCGTTGAAGATGTCAGCGCCGGCCCCACCGTTTCCGCCATTGCCGAAGAATCCGGCGTTGCCGCCGGCACCGCCGGCCCCACCGTTCTTGCCCTCGACACCGGCACCGCCGTCGCCGCCGTTGCCGAACCACAGGCCGGCCCTACCGCCGTTACCTCCGTTGGCCCCGTCGCCGCCGTCACCGCCGAGGAGCCCGCCGCGTTGACCGTTGCAGGCTCGGCCTACGCAGTCGTCGGCGGCGTCGGCGCCGTCACCGATCAGCCAGCCGTTCGGCCCGATGATCGGACGGAGTGCGACGGCGGCCGCCGGTGTGATGGCAGCATTCGCCGGGCCGTCGTCGCCGGTCACACAATCCGCGCCTGCGACAGCGCAGTCCTCCCCGGTGGACGCCAGCAGGACTTCGTAAGACACAGGAGACGTCGACTCGGCCGGCACGAGTGACAGCGCTCCGGCGTAGGCCATCGCCGCGCCGGCGACGCCGGCGGTCACTCCGGCTCTCAAATAGGTCCGCGCCCCGAGCGGGCGCATGTTCTTGTGCGAATGTTTTGACATGAGAGAAACCCCCCTTGGACGGTTGCGATCGGATCCCCTCTCGCAGCAGTCACACTAAACAATCGTCGGCGTCGCGACAGCGAAAACTCGCATTTGCTGCACTTCGTGTCTCAGCGGTAAAGCCTGCCTCGGAGGCGCCGAAGAGTCCGCAACCGAGGAGTCCTGCGGGAACGCGCTGCGGTGGGCCGGCTGCCCACTCGTGACACCGTGAGCACATCGTTCCCATCGCAATCACAACTCCGCGGTCCATGCGTCAGGCCGCCGTCGCGATCGTCCCGAATGACTGCCCGACAACACGTGTCGTCCTTTCGGCACCCCGCCGAGTTCGATTCGATCTGGCAGTACTGACGGGACAAGCCGTGTCTCCGTGTTTCCCCGTTCCTGCCCTAACGGAAACGATTCCCGCGCTGCTCACACTCGATGGACGCCGCGCCGTCACCGTTCGATTCGCGTCGTGCACAGATAGCTGAAGCCGGTTCGACAACCCGCGACGGACCTTCGTCCATTGCTCTCCTGCTGGCGCGGCGAAGGCATTAGCAGCGGTTTGTTAGGTTGCTCGAGGGGCAACCTCGCTGCTCGCTCAACGAAACCAGGAGGACATCGTCGTGAACATCAAGCCCGCTCTAGTCGCCGTGACCGCCGCTGCCGCGGCCGCCCTCGGCGTGGCCGGCGCGCCGTTTGCTTCGGCCGATCCGGAGGTCACGTACCTCGGACAGCCCGGAGAACTCGTCAACGGCACCGTCGTCCAGCACTGGACCGTCACCGGCCTGAAGCCGAGCACTGACACGATCCCCTACCAGCCCGTCGGCACGTTGTGGGAGGCCACCGCCACCGACGAGGCCATCGCCGGCTCGGTGACCCCCATCGTCTCCAATTTGAATGCGCGTGCCCGCAACGGCGACACCTATCGCGTGCTGTTCGGCGTCGCGACGCCGCAGGGTGTGAATCCGTCGCCCCTGTCACAGGGCGAGAAGACCACCGGGAAGATCTACTTCGACGTCACCGGCGAGAAGCCCGACAGCGTCTTCTACGCCACCGGCGGACCTGACCCGATGCTGCTGTGGGTGGAGGCGCCGCCCGCTCCGCCGAGCGCGTCGAGCCGATCCCGCACACCGGCGGACACCGGTTCGTCGCCGGCCTCGTCGGGCGCGGCCGAGACGTCTCCGGAGGCTCCGGAGACGTCGACGACACCCACGCCCGGTGCCGCACCGGCTTCGGCCACCCCCGCGCCGACGGCCACCCCGCTGCCCGCAGGCAGTGCGGGCACCCCGCTGCCGCAGGGTAGCTCGGGCACGCCGCTTCCCGCCGGTAGTGCGGGCACGCCGCTCCCCGAGGGCGCCGCAGCGAGCCCGGCCCCGGTGCCGGCCGCCGTCAGCCCGGCCCCGGTGCCTGCCGCGGTCGCCCCGGCTCCGGCCGGCAGTGCGGGAACCCCGCTGCCCGCGGGCAGCACCGGCACTCCGATCCAGGGTGCGACCGCTCCGGCGACCGGCCCGGCCCCCGGCCCCACGACGACCGTCGTCGTTCCGCCCCCGGCCTGACGTCCGCCGGGCCAGCGCGCTAGGAGTGCGAAGCCCACCAGGTGTACAGCTGAACCATGTTGGGACCCTGCGGTCCCGATTGCACCGCACTGACCATGAGATTCGCGTCCGTGGTCCACGCAACGGTCGGCTTGCTCTGCTGAAAGCCGCACACGAGCGTCCCAGCGGTCTCCTGTGGGGTGGCATTGCGTCGCCACGGTCCCGGCGACTGTATGTTGCCGGGACAGTCCACGACTGACGACGTGTTGACCACATCGTCGAACAGACCCTCGAGCGCATCGTTGTCCTTGGCCAGCGTGTACGTGGCCGAGAGTGGGCCCCCAGTATCGGCGTTCGGGGCGCAACTGAGCTGTACCAGCGCTCCTTTGGCGGGCACGACCGCTTCGCAGGAGTCCGCGGCATACCCTCGCGGCAGCATTGCGCGAAGCCGCGCCTCCGCCTGCTCCGGCGATTCGGTCTTTGTGGTGGCGCCCGCGTCGCCAGACGGCGCGTCGGTGTTCGGCGACGACGGCCAGAACGACCAGGCAAGTACCCCGAGGGCCACGATGGCGGCGGTGGCGGCCGCGATGAGCACGACCGGCCGGTTGTCCCGCCGGACCGGACGGGGGTTGACCGACAGCGGTGAATCGAATCGGCGGTCCGTCGCAGCCGCCGACGTCGGCCGCGCGTCGCGCACGGACAGCGGTCCGGTGTCCTCGTCGTCGGGTTCCGTTTCTTGGGAACTCATGCTGACTAGGCTAATGCGTGCTGGGTCTCGATCGCGTGAGGCTTTCGTGCAGGTGACGGCGCCCCCGCACCGCGGCGATCAGTTGATGCGCGAGCTCGCTGTTGGTGCGAACGTGGCGTGCCCTTGCCGTTTACGGGCTGGCCGAACCCCCGCCCGACCCGTCACCGCCACTCGAAGAGTCATTGCCGCCGCCCGTTTCTCGCCCCCCCGCCGAGGCGTCGCCACCGGCCTCGGCACCGCCTTGTCCAGATGCCGAGCTTGCCGTCGAATCCGCGCCGTTGCTCGACGAGGAGTCGCTCGACGATGAATTGTCCTGTCCACCCTGGGGTTCCTCGCTACGGGGCACGGAGGTGTCCTCCGAACTCAAGTCCTCGTCGAGCGTCGCCGTTCCCGGCGCTTCGTAGTCGACGGTGGATGGCGCCGACTCAGTCGGCTCCGGTGTCGAGATCACCGAGGGCACGAGGGTCTCGGGTGCAAACGTCTCGGGTGCAAACGTCTCGATTGTCGGCGTGAACGTCTCAGGCGCAGCGGTCATCGTCGGCGGAGTGAACGTCTCAGGCGCCGCTATCACGGTCGTCGGCGCGAACGTCTCGGGCGCAATGGTGACCGGCGCCGGCGCGATTGTCGGAGCCGGGACCGTCTCCAACGTCGCAGCGAACACCTCGGGCGCCGCTACGGTCATGAGCATCGGCGCAGCGGCCACAGGCTCAGCCGCACGCATCACACTGACTGTGACGGCGCTGGCGACGATCGAGACGCCGGGCTCGACGTTGACGAATCCGGCAGGCGCCATCGCAGGCGCTGTCGCAGGCGTGCTCGCAGCGAGCGACTCCGCAGAGGCGCTGCGGACGTAGCGCATGTCCACGCTGGCAGTCGGCCTACCGTTGACTGCGATCTCGACCTGATAGGGCGTTTCGGGCGCGGATGTCAGCGCGATCTTGCCCATCTCCGTCTTGATCCTCGGAAGATCCACGGTTCCCAGGGAAGCGGCGTCGAGCATCCTGCTCAAGTCCCTCATCTCAGGAAGCCCGAGTACGGCAACCAACGCGGAATCGGGCAACGCCAGCAACGCGCGCAGTTTGTCGATCAATGCCGACACGTCCCTGTCACCGAACCTCGAAGACAAGAGGATCAACAACGCTTGCAACTTGGCTTTCACCGGCACCTCACCCAGAGCACCGAAAAGTCCTGGGTTGGCGGCCATTTGGGGACCCGGTGCCAGTCCCACCCTCGCACCCGCGAACGTCTTGAACTCCACGGATTCGGTGCTAACAAAACTGCGGACATCGATCGGACCGGTGGCGACACCTCTCCTCGGTGAGTCACCGGCAACAGCAGTAACTTTCGCCATATCAGGGAGTGCAACGTAGATCCCGGCCGGCACCGTCGTCGGAATGAGAGCCCACGTCTGGATCGCGATACCCGAGACCAGAAACAGCAGGAAACCGCGACGGGTTCCTTTGGACATGTGGTCGCCGATGAGCTCAGGGTGGTCGACGACCTTTCGAATCGCCGTCAACGGATCCGATTTGCGAACACGCGGCGTCTCGCTCACAGGCCACCCTCCTCGATCTTGGGTCGTTAGGCCAAACCACGTGCCCGGAGTGGCCGGAGTCTCATCAGGTAGGTGGAACAGTGACGCGATTGCACGCATTCGCTGTCTTCGACTGCACTGCGCATGGCCTCATGGCGTCCCGCCGACAATGGTGTTGTGGGAACAGCGTAGGACTTTGCCAGACAGGGTGTCAATATCATCGTGAGTCAATTCAGTTAAGAAGTCAGACAGACGATGGCCGGCCCGATTCGTCGACCACGACGACAGCGCCAACGGCGGGTGCGGACGTTGCGGCCCAAGGCGATCTCCGCATGTGATCGCTCGTCGACTTTCTCCGAATCTGCAGCTTTTCAAGGATTGCTCATCGATCTGACCGGGCCGCCGTCTCACGCGTGCCGGTACCTAGGTAGGAACTAGTTCTCTGCCGCACTGCATGGATCCCGGCATGCCGGACCAGCTCGGATTTGCCGAAGAAACTATCGACAGCAAATACCTCTTGGAACAAAGATCATCGTTGCTGCGACAGACGATCGGCGTCGGTGAAGGAGGATTGTCCGCAACCCCTTCGATTACCGGAGTCTTCGGGCCCGACCTGGCGATAGTCTCGCGGCGACACCGCTGTGTCTGCGATAATCCAGTCCTGGTCAAGGTGGCACACCGACCGAAGGGCGTTGATGACGAGACCACTCCCCTCGTCGGTAAATCACCGGAACGTGCCGGGCGCGCCGGCGAAGCACGATGGAAGCGGTCGCGGGCGGATCTCTGCCTGGAGGTGGGGAAAGTGCCTCATGGAAGGGTCGTTTCGTACCACGTGCGGAGCGATTCTGTGTGTCCTGCTGTGCACGTGCGTGTCGCCGACGGCGAATTCTGACGTCTACCAGGACTACAGCACTGAGCCGAACGGTAGCCATCCTGCTGTATTCGACTCCGGGCAGACCGCGATTCTCACCTACACGCCGAACGAGGCGGCCCGCCCCACCATTTACGGGGGGAGGTCGATCATCACGTACAACGGCCCGGGCCGCGGTGCCGGGTACGCCACCGCGCAGTTGGGCGCCACCGCCTCCTATGTCGAGGCTGATTGGAATTTGGGATCCGGTGGAACCACCAGCGGCGCGCTGGCTTTGGGCTTGTACGCAACGGCGATCCCGTCTGGCTACCTGGGCGACACACTCACACCGGACAGTCCGGCGCACGTTGTGTTCCTCGATGATCACTTCGAGTACGGCGTATGGCAGAACCATGGTCTGGCGGTCATTGCGAATGTGCCATACGGGCGCCGCTTCACAACCGAAACTCAGCACGTTGCCGTCTACGTCGACAAGGCGGCGGGCCAGGCGTGGGTGTTGGGACCGACCGGCGCCGTATACGGTCCGTTCACGCATCCTCAGATCAAGGACGTGACGGCTCCGTATGTGACGGTCGAGCAGTTCTACGGCAACGCCAGTACCGATACTCGCGTGGAGATCCAGCGATGGCGTGCATCGTCAGATCCCGTCAATCCGCCCATGCCACGGCAGTGAAGTGAATTGCGGGCGACCGGAACTCACCCGGCGAGCGCCCACGTGAGGCGAAGAGCAGCAGAGTTTCCGCTCTTCCATGTAGGTTGACCTCTGTGGCATGGACACTGACGGATTTCGGTGCGCTTGACGCGAATCAACGAAAAGCGTGGTCTGATGTCCGCGATGGCAATCCGGCCCTCGACAGCCCGTACTTCCATCCGGCCTTCGCCGGCGCGGTGCACGCGATGTTCGGCGACGTGCAGGTGGCTGTGAACGACGGGCATGTCTGGTTCCCGATGCAGGTGCACAAGCGGCGCGCGCGGCCGGTCGGCTGGCCGGGTGCCGACTTCCAAGGACCGGTGGCGCCGCCGGGTGTTCCTGTGGATCCCCTCGAACTGGTACGCACCACCGGGTTGCGGGCGCTGACCTTCGACCACATCTCAGAAGAGCGCACCGATTTCGCGCCATGGGTCGACGGATATCTGGAAGCGCCCTTCATCGACGTCACCGGCGGCCTCGACGGCTATGTGGGCCGGATCAGCAAGGCGAGTCGGGACAAGCTTTCGCGAGTGCGCCGGATGACCAACAAGGCGACACGTCAACTCGGCGAGGTGCGTCTCGTGTGGGATGCCAGGGATCCCCATCTGCTGGACTGGTTGATCGACACCAAGCGCGACCAGTACGCCGCAACCGGCGCATATGACTTCTTCGCCATGCGTCGCCGTCGGGACTTGGTCCACCATCTGGCCCAAACCAGAGCCGACGGTTTTGCCGGTATGCTGTCAGCGGTCTACGCGGGAGATAAGCTGCTCGCGGCGCACTTCGGTCTGCGTGACGGTCCGGTTCTGCATTGGTGGTTCCCGGTATTCGACAGGTCGTACGCCGAGTTGGCCCCCGGGTGGATTCTGTTGCGGGAGCTGATCTCCGCCGCCCCAGAGCTGGGATTGGCTCGGATCGATCTCGGCCCCGGCGAGGAGGACTACAAGCGGCGGGCGATGACCGGCGCGGTGTCGGTGGCCCAGGGGGAGGTCACGGCCGCGCCGTGGAGACGAAAGCTGCGAGTGGCCCGCATCGCCGCCCAGCGAACCGCGATTGCGCGACTGAAAGACTCTCCGCTCAAACCGAAACTGAGCGCGATGCGGGCGACGGGGTACCGCGCCCTCGCGGCACGCGAAGCACGCAGGTAGCTACCCGGGTGGCGGGCGTCATCTCTGCGTGCCGCCGTTGAGGACATCCAGTTCTCGCGCCCTGAGCATCCGCGGAATCCAGACAAAGTCCGGAATCACCTGCGCCACCACCATAGCGACGACCGCTGCGGCTACCACGCCGGTGGCGCCCCACCTTGCGCCCCACCAGATGCCCAGCAGCACAGCCGTCACTCCCATGACCGTGATGCAGAACGATTGCCACCGGGCCTCACGCGGCATCGTCAGCATCACCCCACCTGGCAGGTGGATGCATTCCACGAACAGCATCATTGCGAACGCAACCGCCAATGCCCGCGGCGCGACGACCAGGCCGCCCGAAAGCACTGAGGTGGCCCACGGTGCGAATGCCACGATGCCGACGCCGGCGACTGCGGACACGATCCCGAATGCGGCTACCGACCTCAGCCACAACTGAGTAGAAGCGACCGTGGCTGACCGCCTTTTGACGAAGACCGGCCACAGCGCCATCCCTGCCGTATCGAAGACCATCCACACCACGCCGAAGATCTGCGCTGTCAACGCATAGCGCGAGAGCTCTTGTGGCGTTGAGACGTGCGAGAGGATCAGTCGGTGGGACTGAAGGCCCAGCGGTAGACCGACACTCAACACGAACATCCACAACGAGCCGTGCAGAACCTTGCGTCTGGAATGTTCCACGCTGGGGCGCGCGAACGACGCCCACCCGAGACCACTGACCCGTAACGCGAAGATCGTGGCAACGCAGTTCCCTGCGAGTACCCCGCCGGCACCTGATATCGCGTACCAAATGCCCTCCGCCCCGACACTTTTCAGGGCCAACGTCAACAGCAAGGTGAACGCTGCGTTGGCGATGGTCATCAGCACTGCCAACGGATTCATGTTCAAACCGATGATGATCCGGATACCGATACCAGCTGGGATTCCCAGAGCGATCAGACAAACGGCGACCGTGATCGCGACGCGGTCAGCCGAGCCTGTGTTGGTTCCGATCAGCAGGTGCCATGAATCCGTCGCCATGACCGCGAGGCTGATCACGATCAACCCGGCTGCAACCGCACTCAGCATGCGCAAACCACGCTGCACGGTGGCCAGAGCCACGCCGTCGTCCGTCAGCCGGCCGGCCCTCGAACAGGCACTGGTCACAACGGCGCCGATTCCGAGATCGGCGAACGGGATGAGCAGGCTGAGCGTCGTTATGAGTGAGACGACCCCGAAAACCGCCTCTCCGGTTTCGCGAACGATCATTGCCGTGTTGACCAGTCCGATCAGCGCGACCAACGGCGTGCCGACGATGCGGAACGTCGTCCCCAGCACGATCGCCTTACGTTCGGCGGGCTGAAGCGACGCGTCATAGCGAACGGCGTCAGTGGAAGTCATCACTGTGCCCTGTCTGACTGCGGTCAGGAGTTCGCACTGGAACCATGCCAGGTCGACAGGGAGAAGTAGGCGGCGCGCTGCACCTGGCCCGATTCCAACAGCCCGGAGACTGTGGTGCTCTGCAGGGTACGCCGCCGCAGCCCATCGATGATCAACTCTGCGGCGGCCGCCCGATCGAACGTACAGGCGGGATCATCGGCGAGGGTGTCGTGTAACAGCACAATGCTCCCTGGTTCGGTTCGGTCGATCACCTCGGACGCCACCTCCCGCTCTCCCAACCCGCTCCAGTCGAAACTGTCCAGATCCCACATCACCGTCTCGAGGCCGGCATCGCGTTCACCCAGGAACGAGCCCACAGTCTGGGCGCCGAAGGGGGGACGGAAATACTTGACAGGTTGCCCGGAGATCGTGGCCAGTTCCGATGCCGCTGCGGCGAGCATCAGGCGCGTTGATCGCCGCGAACCGCCGGCGAGCCTGCGGTGGTCGTAACCGTGCAGACCGATCTCGTGTCCCTCGGCGACGACGCGATGCACCAACTCCGGCAGCCGGCGAGCGCTCTCCACCAGCATGAAAAATGTTGCGTGCGCAGAATACTGCGCGAGAATGTCGAGTATCTTCGGGGTCCACTCACTGCTGGGCCCGTCATCGAAAGTCAGGGCCACGAGTGGCCGGTACGTCCGCACACTCCGGATCGACCCCCAACGGGTACCGACGACAGCATCGACGGCACTGTGCGCGGCGCGCTGCAGGCCACTCTTGCGGGCAAACGGATCGTTCATTACTCCCCCAGTCACACTTTCGAACGACAAACTGTTTGTGGCCCTCCGGCTGGACCCACGCATCCTCTCGCCCCCCGGCGATGCCAGCGCATCCATCACCCGACTACCTACGGGAAATGCCACTGCCTCCACCCAGTCGTACCCTCGCTTCTCGGTCTCAGAACACCGTAAGAGCCTGTCGTCAATCCGCATCCACGCCGACGGGGATGCGCGCGAAGCCCGGTCATGGTCACAGTCGCGCATCGCTGCACGGAACTTTCCGCCGGAGCTTGTTGCCGGGCGAGTGAACCGACCGCGCTCTCATGGCGGTCACCGCCGGGAGCACCGCGATCTTCGCTTTCACGGCGTATTCCCAACAGCGCAGGACGGCGCGGGAGGTCAGCCGTCCGTTGAACGGATAACAGCCGACCGAGTCCCATATCCTCCGCATGTCGTCGAAGACGTCATCGACCGAGCGTGCCGAGCCGGCGCCGGTGATGTCGAAATCGGTCACCACGCGCTCGATCGTGATGGGTTCGTGCACCAACGCCGCGCGCAGCATGAACAGTTGATCGGCGGCGATCTCGAACTCGAGATCGTATCCACCTAGCTTCCTGACCACCGACGATCCGAAGAAGGATGCTTGATGGGGGATGGTCGCCTGGATCATCAGAAACTTGCGCATGTCGAAAGGCATGGGTGCCTGCAGTCCGACGCTGACGCCGTCCGGCCCGACCAGGTTCTCGATGCCGTAGCCCCACAGGTCCTTCACGGGGCCATGGTCGGCGATCGTCTGCACAACGTGGGCGAGTGAGTCCGCGTCGGAGAAACAATCACGAGAGTGCATGAACCACAGCAGATCCCCCGATGCATGGGCGATCCCCTGGTTCATCGCGTCGTATCTCCCGCCATCGGGCTCGGACTGCCAGTACCCCAGGCCGGACTCGATCTGGCACAGGTAGTCCACAACGTCGTCACCCGATCCCCCGTCGATCACGATGTGTTCGACGGGTCCAACGTAACGCTGGGCCCTGACGCTGTCGACGGTTCGTTTCAGACCTTCGAGATCATTCATGGTGATGGTGATCACCGAAACAGTCGGCGCAGAACTCATTGATCCGCCTCCCTCGAAGCTTTCCTCACCGAGGTTCGCGCCTTTCGCAGTGCGATCCGCAGAGTCGCCGACGATGCGAAGATCCATGCCCAGACCCCTGGTCGACCCCATCGGACACTCGCGACAACCGATCGAAAAACGCTCCGGAACGAGCCTGCTTCGAGGGCGGAACTGACGGGGCTGTAGAGAAAGTAGTCACCCCGCACGCGCTTGGATTCGTCAGCGAGTTCGCTTATTCCCCAGTCGATGTAGTCGGCGCTGCGATCCACCCCCGGACGAGACGTCGAGTTGGCCGTCACGTTGACCTCGACGAGGCAGTCAGGAAGCTGAAGAATGGGCAGATCGGGCAGTTCGTGCTGGACCTTCATCAACCACATCGGGTCGTCATGGATGGAGCCGGCCGACGCCGACAGAGGCACCGCGTCTGCAACTGTCTTGGGAAACATGAGTGTCGGAACAGCGAGCGAAGGTCGCGCTCGTCTCATGGAGACCAGTTGCATCAAGTAAGGAGCCACTCGTTCGTGCGGATCGATCAGCCTGCTCGGCATCGTCAGCGGCTTCTGACCGTCTGCCCGTCGCTCGTAACGACAGGAAACGATCCAACGGTCCCGACAATCGGGTGCTGCGGCGAGCTGCTTCTCGAGTTTGGCCTTCTTCCAGAGATCGTCATCGTCGAGGAGCGCGATGATGGTGCCGTTCGCAGAGTCGATCCCCAGCTGTCTGGCGCGCCCGGGACCCTCTCCTCCTGAAGTCCGTAGTACGCGGATTGCATCGGATTCCGGCAGGTCCGGTTCGCCGTCGGAGTCGACGACGACGATGACTTCCAGGGGTGGGACGGTCTGATTCAGCGCGGATTCGACCGCGGTGCGCAGACTCGCTCTGCCGACCGTGGGAATGATGACGCTCACCGTGGGCTCGAGACTCATCGGCCGACCTCCTTGACGTCTAAGTGTGACTGCGAGGGCATGTGCCTCGCTGCGAAGACAACCGCGAGTATGGCGAAGCCGGAAAGGAATCCGTAGGACCAGGGTGAGAAGAACAGATCCCAGACCGCCTGCAGTGACACGGTGATCACCAGCACGGACCAACGCCCATATCGCGAGGCGTTCCAGACCATGGCCAGCGCTGCGATGACCAGTCCCAGTGGAAGCAGCGCGGCGAACAGTCCACCTTCCGCCCATGAACCGAGCAACACCGAGTGGAGGGAAACGTCTCCGTTGGCGAAGTACCAGCCGCTCTCGATGGGCACGGCGGGATCGAAGCCAAGGGAGATCGCGAGTGACTTGGCGCGGTCGAAAACCTCTGCGCTGATGTTGTTCGCACTGGCCCAACCGAACCAGGGGCGGTCGAGGATGGCCGAGATCGACAGCGGCGACTCCGTTCGGCCGGCAAGTATCAGCGGGACACCCTCGGCGAGTTGAGCTTCCGTCTTCCGTTTGATCGCATCGCTGAGGAGTCCGTCGGCGGCCAGGCGCGGCACTATCGCATACATCGTCGTTGCTGATACTGCGACGAACGCGAGTTGTGCCCAACGGGGAACGCGGTTGGCGGCGAGCCATCCCACCAACGTGATCACGCTGGCGAGAGCGCAGTTCGTCGCCAGTGATCGGTAATCCGCGCTCAGACTGAATATTGCGATGAGCAGTAGCGACAGCGCTTGAAGCGGTAGGGGGACTTTGAGGAGAACCAGGCAGAACAGCAAGATGATGACGACCCACTGTCCCACACCGTATTTCCATACATCCGCCGTCGACCCGTAGAAGCCTGCGGATGCGCTACCGGGGAGGATGCTGTAGGCCGCTGCGCCGATCGCGATCCCGCAGTAGATCGAGAAGATGCGGAGGAGATCTCTACCGGCGAGGACCAGGAACCCCACGAAATAGAGTGCGAACGCCGCCCACTGCTGCACTCGTTGGTCAACAAGACTCAGATGGTTGATCTGGGCCGAGACGCAGAACGCGGCGAACCCGATCACAGCAAGGGCGAGAGGTAGCCACTGCCCGAGCGACGGGCGCGTCAAGAGCAATGCGGGCGCCAGAAGAAGACAAACCGGGGCCAGCATCGTCAGGGTGAAACCCTGGATCTGAACAGCCGATGTCGCACCCACTGCGATCAGCACCAGAACGGTGAGCGCTCGACGTGCGCTTGTTCGCCGCCTCTCGAACGACCCGCGCGAAGGTGCAGCGACGACGCCTGGGACGACGAAGCTCTCAGCGTCGTCGCCGACGATCGGCCTGCTTCTCGCAACCACCCCGTTCATTGCGGCAATCCGATTCCGGCGAGTATCGAGACAGCGCCACCTGCTCCGCCGAACTGAAGTGTGCGATGCCCCACCGGAGTAGCAGGCAAACTCCTTGAGCGCCTCATGCATTGATCGTAGTTCGCACAACTTCTGTACGAAATCACTTCGGCAAATTCAGTGTGCGCGCCGCGCTCATCGGGGGCGTTGACCGCAAAGGGTGATGATCCATCGATCGAATCGCGTATCTGAGATCGATCGAGCAAACCGTTGCAGATCAGCCGCTCGCCGGGCATCCTTGCTCGGAGACCACCTGTACCGCCCGATTCTCGGGTTGTCGATCGAAGGGGAGCCAGACGTTGAATGTCCTGAGGGGCCGACGCCCCGCACACGTCCTGCGATTGGCCGTGTTGGCCATCGTCGGGTTGGTCATCGTGATCGTCGGATGCCAGACGGTCACGCCGCCGGACTCTTTCGCCAGGCCGATGCCCTCGACCGCGGCTCTGCCGCCGGGCCTCGTCGGAGTGAACGCCGTCACGCTGACCGACTCCGCCACCCGAGACAGGCAGTTTGACCAGATTGCAGCCGACCGCTTCAGGGCGGTTCGGATTCAGATCGAATGGGATCTCATCGAACGGACGCCGGGGCAATTCGACTGGGGCGAAACGGATTCGCTTGTCAATGGTGCGGCCAGCCGAGGTCTGGCGGTCCTCGGAGTGCTGTCCTATGCGCCGTCCTGGGCAGTTCCCCCGCAATACCGGACCCTCGTCCACCCGGCGCCGGCCGATGCGGGGCCCTGGGCCGACTTCGTCGCACAAGCCGCCAAGCGCTACTCGAATGTCATTCGCAACTGGGAGATCTGGAACGAGCCGAACATCGACGACAGCTTCGCGCCGGGGCCCAATCTGGCTTTGTACTCGTCGATGCTCAAGGCGTCCTACCAGGCCATCAAGAGCGTCGATCCTCAATCGGTGGTGGTCACCGGCGGTACGTCTCCGGCGGTGGACAATCCCACGGAAATGTCGCCCGTCACCTTCGTCAAGGGCCTGTACGACAATGGCGCAGGTGACTTCTTCGATGCGGTCGCCATGCACCCGTACAGCACGCCCGAGCTCCTGACCACCGAAGGCACGTCGGATACCTCGAACTCGAACCGAGCGATCAAAGACGTCAGCGAACTGATGGCGAGTGAGGGCCAGGGTGGGAAGCAGATCTGGTTCACAGAGTTCGGTGCGTCGACCGCCACGCCCGGAGCTGTGGCTCCGGATCTTTCCGGTCAGCAGGTCGGCGTGTCCCCGCAGCGTCAGAGCGAGATCCTGACCAACGGGATAAATTACCTGCGGTCTCTTCAAAACGGGGGCCCCATCTTCCTCTTCGACTTCCGCGATGTCGAAACGGGAAGCCGCAACGTGGAATACAACTACGGTCTGGTCCAATCAGATTTCACAGCCAAGCCGGCGCTCGCAGCCGTCCAAGCCCTTCTCGGTTGATGGTGACGACGGTGTGACGACGAATGCTCGGCGACGGTCGTTTGACCTCATGCTGCGGGGAAGGTCCACCCTCAGCGTGGTCGTCGCGCTCTCCTTCCGCTCGAACCAACTTCCACCCTCCAGGCAATTGGATCTGATGAACTCGGCGGGAGACCCGCCATAGATGCCCGGGGCCGGATTCGCCTTCCTCGGCCGGCTCAGCATCGAGTTCGCGACCAGCAGCGAGTGGGGCGGCAGCACCGCACCCTTCAACACCAGGCAGTTGGTCAGGACTACGGAACGCTCACCGATGGTGACCCATCCTGCCGATTGCACGTTGAGCATGATGTCGATTTCGTGGCTGAGAATGGTTGTTCGCTGGCCGGCGATACCGGACATGTCGCCGATCGCAACTTTCCCGGAACAGTCGATGTTGTGTCGACTCGTGATGATCGCGCCGTCACCCATGACAAGACTTCCGACATCTGGGTGCAACGCCTGATACGCGGGATGCGCAGAGATCGTGTTGAGCGATCCAATCGTCGCTCCATCGCCCACTTTCAGCAGACGAAGACTCCGAAAGATGTTCAGTGGGCCGATCGTTGCGCGCTCACCGACGACGGCGCGGCCGACATTCACCGCCAGGAGTGGCCCGATACGGGCAGACGGAGCAATATCGTGGCCGAATATCCGCAAGAGCCTGTTCTTCAGCGTGCTGCTCGGCAGAAGCCAGACCAGCATCTCGATTCTCTTCTTCACAGACCAGCCTCCTTCTCAGCAGACGTCGGCCTGCGACTCGACGAACCAGGCGTACATCTTCTTCAGCCCGGCCTCGATCGTCAGCGTGGGCTGCCAACCGAGTGCCCTCAACTTGCTGCTGTCCATGATCTTGCGCGGTGTGCCGTCCGGCCGGGTCGCGTCGAACTCGACCTCGCCGTCGTATCCCACGACCACCTTCATCAACAGTGCCAGATCGCGGATCGAGATCTCCTGTCCCGAACCGACATTGACGATTCCACCGTCGTCGTAGTTGCGCAGGAGGAAGACGCAGGCATCAGCCAGGTCATCGGCGTCGACGAGTTCTCGCAGGGGCGATCCGCTCCCCCACACGACAACCTTCGGCTGACCCGACAGTTTCGCCTCGTGGAACCGGCGCATCAGGCCTGCGACAACGTGAGAATATTCCGGATGAAAGTTGTCCCCTATCCCGTACACGTTCGACGGCATCACCGCGAACGCGTTGAAGCCGTACTGCCGGGCATAGGCGTCACACATCGTGATGCCCGCGATCTTCGCGATTGCGTACGGCCGGTTCGTCTCCTCCAGGGGACCGGTGAGAAGGGCCTCCTCAGTGATCGGTTGTTCGGCGTACTTGGGATAGATGCAACTGGATCCGAGAAACATGAACTTCTGAGTTCCGTTGCGATATGCAGAGTCGATGACATTCGTCTGAATCATCAAATTCTCGCGAATGAAGTCTGCCCCCAGCGTTGCGTTGGCGATGATGCCGCCGACCTTCGCCGCGGCGAGCACCACGACATCGGGCCGCTCTGCAGCGAAGAATTCCTCCACCGCTGCCGCATCGTCCAAGGACAGCTCATCGTGTGAGCGAGTGATCACATGAGCGTTCTCCTCCTCGAGGAGACGACGCGTGATGGCTGATCCGACCATGCCGCGGTGGCCGGCGACGTAGATTTTAGGTCCGTTGTGCACGAGTGCCTCTCATTCGGTCGAATCAGGAAAGCTGGATTCGCGATTTGGTTGCAAGCAGGGTTGTCTCGGGGGGCACATCACCGGACACAACCACCGTTGCGCCGATGGTGGCGCCGTCTCCGATGCGGGTACCTCGCAGGACCGTCGCACGCGCCGCCACCCACACCGAATCACCGATGGTGATGGGACCGTTGTCGAATTCGAAAGTGGGACTGCGCCGGTCATGGCTTCCGGTACAGAGAAGCACTCCCTGCGATATGCAGGTGTTCGACCCTATGGTCACGTGTTCGAGGTTCAGAATCCACACCTCTTCGCCTATCCACGAGTTGTCTCCGACGTCCAGTTTCCAGGGCCAGTGGATCTTGACCTGATGTCGAATCAGCACTCCTGTACCAATTCTGGCGCCGAAGAGCCGCAGAGCCCTGATGCGAAGCGCGTTCGGGCACCACCACTTCATCAGGACTCCCCGGGCGATCAGCCAGAGAACTTGAACTCCGACGCTGCGGCCGCGCTCATACCCCCGGCCGGTGAAGCCACCGAGGGAGAAGCGGCGGCCCGGCTCCGAGATCGCGTCGTCGATCCGGGCGACGCCGATACAAGCCACCTCGTTCATCGGGAGCCTTTCGACGTTTCCTGCGGACGCTCGGGCGCCACGACTTTCGCCATCACCACGGCCAGGAGATGTGCCCTGGCCGCCTTGAATTCGCTGATGGCTCTGGCAACCTCCCCGCGATGTGTCCTCGACGTGTCTACCACCAGCAGATCGGCGTCGACGACCGCTGACAAGACGGAGGCAGCGCTACTGTCGTTCACGGATGCGGTCACGATCACCACGCGGTCGAACTCTTTGCGAAGATCGTCGACGAATGCGCTCATCGCCGCCGACGAGAGCAACGCCTCGATGGCATGCGTCCCCCCGTGAGGGACGCATACCAAATCGGGACGGACAGTGTTGTGGAGAACGTCGTCGAATCCTGATCGGCCGCTGAGCAGATCGGCCAGTCCCGGGCCGTCACCTTCTACACCGAACCACCTGGCATCCAGTGTCGAATCTGCGGCTATGAGTGCGGTGGTCCGTCCTGTCTCGGCGAAGGCGGCAGCGATACCCGCTCCCAGGGCGGCGGCTGCTCGACCAGAGGAAGCCGGCGCCACGAGGACGACCTGCGGCGCAGGGTCATGCGCGTCTATCTGCACCCGGAGGCGTCGGAGACCCTCTGACTCCTCAGGGCACGACGCGTCGAACAGGCTGTGCTGGGTGGAGGCCCCAGGATCGGGCATCACCAGAGGGCCTGCAGTGGGTGCACCCGTGAGCCGGCCGAGCTCCTCGGCCGAGCTGATCCGCCTCGATACGACAGGGATCAACGAAAGGCACAGCAGCCCGATCAGGAGGCCGCCGATGCACCCGTAGACAGCGTTCGTGACGACATTCGGGGAACTCGGCGACGAAGGTATCTGGGCGCGATTCACCACGGTGATCGTGGCGCGAGGCGTACTCTCTCCGACCGGCGTCTCCAGCGGACCGGCGTACTGGATGAACGCATCCGCCAGCGCGTTGGCGATATCCGTGGCGCGTTCCGGGGACGGATCGGTTGCGGACAGATCGAGGAGCACCGTTCGCGGCACGATGGCAGCGTCCACCTTCGACGACAGCTCGTCGGCCGACATCGGCAGATGCAGTCTGTCGACGACGCGCTTGGTCAATTGCTGACCAGTCATCATCTGTGCATACGACTCAACGCGCTGCTCGGAGAACTGGCCGCCGGAGTAGGCCTCAGACGAGCTGTTGCCCCCACCTGTGGCGGCAACGAACAGCCTGGTCGTCGCCGTGTATTCGCGCACGTCGTGAGTGCTCACCAGGTTCCCGACGAAGATCCCGACGAGGGCTGTGATCGCGAGAACCCACCACCTGCGTCGTATCGCGCTGACGATGGTCTGGAAATCCATCACTGTCTCCTACCTGAATCAGATGGTGAGAACGCTTGCCGGCCGGACGGCCCGACATCCCCGATGTCATCGACGGGCCTGCCACTGCGGTTCAGCCGGCCTCGTCGCTGTCCGGGAGCGCTATCGGCGACGAACACCACTCCCAGCACATTTCCGGCAGCGAGCATCAACTGCTGACATGCCGAACGCAGTTCGTCGAACTTGGTGTGGCGCGCCCGGGCGACCAGCACGACCGCATCGGCGTGGCGAACCAGTCGCACCGCATCGCTGAATTCGATCACCGCAGGGGTGTCCACGATCACCCAGTCGTACCTGTCGCGGAATGCCTCGAACATCCCGGCCGTCCCCGGATGATCGGCCGTCGCCCCCGGGTCCCCCTCTGTCGGACCGAACGGGATGACGGTGACACCCTGCCAATTAGCGGGAGCCACCGTCTGCACAGAGAATGACTGCTCGCGCTGCGACACGCCGTCGTACACGAGCCCGCTGACGGTCTGCGCGTTGTCCAGCCTGAAAACCGAGGCCATTCGGGAGCCTCGAGAATCGAAGTCGACCACCGCCACGGTCGAACCCCTGCTTGCCAGTGCCCGTGCCGCGGTCAAGGCGATGCCGGTCTTTCCTGCGCCTCGTTCAGCCGAGGTCACCATGACGACCTTCGATCCGAGTATCGCCAGCCGGTCGAGTGTGCGCCGAAGCTGCCGACCGGGTTCTCCGTCCCACGGTCGAGACTGCGGCAACTGCCACGGCACCGAAGAACGGAAGGTCGCCAGCACAGGAGTCTCCGTGGCTTCCGCGGCATCCTCGGGGCGACGAATCCTCCCGTCGAGGAGAGCAACCACCACCGCGGCGAATGCACCGCCGATCAGGCCGAGGACTGCTGCGGCACCGAGGATCAGCCAGCGCGGGAACATCCCGGCCCGCCCTTGAAAGGACGGTGCCTGTACGGGAATCAAGTCCACGCGTGGAGCCAATCCTGCCGACACCGTTTCCAGCGCGTTGATGCTTCGTCGAAGTTCCTCGATGTAGGCGTTACCTATCGCTTGAGCCTGCAGCGGGGTGTCGCCTGTCGTCGTCAATTGGAGCAGCACCGTGTCGTGAACCGGGGAGAGGTTGGCGTGGCCGATCATCTGCTCTGGATCGATGTCCATTCCGAGGTCGTCGATGACCCTCTTCGCGATCTCCGGACTTCTGCTCAAGGCAAAGTAGGTGTCGGCCCGCTTCCTGGCGTAGTCGTCTCCCTCGTAGAAGCTCCGCTCGTCGTCCCGTGGAGTCGTCACGAAAAGCACGGCCTTCGAGGCGTATTCGGGCGGCTTCGCAATGAAGAACAGGGCCGTTGCAAGAACCGACAACAGGGTGAACGCGACCGGGATCCGCCACCGGCGCCGGAGCACGAATACGTAATCAGTCAGGGTCGAGTTCATGATAATTGCGTGACCCCCTGCGCCTTCAGTGCTTTGGTGAGCAGTTCAGCGATCTTCTTCACTCCGGCAAAGGTGGGGTGGATCCCGTCGTCGCCCACGTATGGCGATGTGTCGATACCGACGAACCAGCCCAGCGCTCCAGGATCGATGAAATCGACGGCATCGAACTCACGATTGGAGCGGAGAACCGACCGGAACTCGTCGCCGATCGTCCCCCCGGCAAGAGATGGCGGCCTGATCACCGGCTCGTTGAGGAACCATGGTCCGATCACGACGATGCGGCTGTTCGGCCATGATTCGACGACCTGCTTCACGGTGTAGGCGAATATCGGATCGACGTCGGGGGTCGCGAACTGCATGTCGTTTCGGCCACCGTCGAGAACCACCACGTCTGCCCGGTACATTTCACGCAGACGAGGCAACCGTTCGACGAACGACGTCGAGGGCAGGGCGGGCTGGGTGACCTTGAGCCGGTGTCCCGGACCCCCGCTCAGGTAGCCCGTACCGCCCTCCGCAGCGATGTTGCATTCCCATCCCAGTGCGGTCGCCGTCAGGCAGCCGTAGCTCAGGTCCGGCGTCGTCGGGCCCAATGTGTAAGAGTCACCGATGAACAGGACAGCGGGAGCCACCCGACTCGGCAATGTAGGGGGAGCCGCCGTGTTCTGGAACGGTGACTCCTGTGGGCCGGCTGCAGAACTGTCGAGGATCACGTGAGGGACAGCGACGACAGCCGCAATCGACAGGACAGCGAGAAGAACCGTCGATCTACGAGGCATCGGGACGCGACCGCGGAACCTGGAGATCATGGGAGAACCGCCTTGCTCGTTTCGCGGATCTGCTCCATGAGAAGGGGTCTCAAGTGTTGCGCCAACACCGACTGTCCCTCGTCGGTCGGAGCGACATTGCGCCGCATCAAACCGTCGGCAGCGAGCCAATTCTGCCGAATCAGGGACACATAGGTGGTGTGAGTGGTGTTAGCAGCCTTCGCGATATCCGAATCGAGTGTCATGAAGACATCAGGCACCGGGTGCTGATGCCAGATGGGACCGAAAACGAAGAGTTCGGCGTCCGGAGCGCGTCTGCCGAGTTCGGTGAAGAGATCGACCGCCGATTGGGTGATCTGTTGATTGGGAAGCGCCACATCGCCGATACCACCGAAGACGACGATCACATCAGGCTTGGAAGCGAGTGCCTTGTCGACCTGGTCGGCGAAGCGTCCACTCTGCCCGGCACGGCCGGCGTAACTCGAATCAGCCACAGCGACATCGGAGATGCTGAGCGGTGATGCGGCGGCAACCAGCGATGGCCATGTCACGTCGTTGTCGGAGCCCGCACTGTACGAATCACCGATCACCGAGATGCGCAACGGTCCATCAGCAGGGACGGCCACCGATTCTGCGCCACGACTCGTGAGAACCACCGTCACGCTGGCCGTCGCTGCCACAAGCAGAAGCGCCAGCGCCACCGTCCCGAACGTGGATCTCCACGAGGAATGCCAAGACGTCATGGGAGCCGCCCCAGGTCGTGTGCCGCGGCAGCGTAGCTCATCTCCAACCGTTGGCCCACATATGACATACCGAGGTCGTGTTTGACGGCACTGCGCCCGCGTTCACCCATGGCGCGCGCGACATCGGGCGCGGAAAGCAGGTGGTTGACGGCCCGGGCGATACTCGGCGCACCCGGCTCGATGACCAGGCCGCAGTCGTATTTTCGGATCAGGGGCGCCAACCCGCACTGATCCGTCACAACGACGGGTAGGCCGACGGACATCGCTTCGAGTACTGCCATCGGATAGGGTTCCGGGCCCAGCGACGGCAACACGTAGATCGAAGCCTGCTGCATGCGTGCCGGCCCCGCTCCGCTCTCGACCGGGCCGACCCAGTTGATGTTGGGCGCCTGCGCGGCGGCCTCCTGGACCTTCCTGCCTTCGCCTTCGTCCGGCCCGATCAGGGTGTAATCCGCGGATACTCCCCGTGCGTTCAACTCCATTGCTGCGGTGACGAAGTCAACGGGACGCTTGCGCGAATGCAGACGGGACAGATACAGCACCTCCGGTACCCGCCGCGAGTGTGTCGCGGCCTGATACAGCGGTACGCCGTTCGGCAGCGGGGTGAGTCGAGCGTTCCCGCCGGCGATCTCATCGAGAGCGTCGCGCTCATCGGTTGTCAGGTAGAAGACTTCGTGCGCGTGGCACAGCAGCTTTCGAACAATCGTACGGTCGGTCAGCGGCGCGAGCGGATGTGCTCCCGGCAGGATCATGCCGTGGGTCTGGAGCACATACGGCAGTCTCGCCCGCATCATGGCCACAGCCATGGGTAAGAGGACGAGATCGCGCGCGAGATGGACGTGTGCCGCCTGGAATTGGCCGTGCGTCCGGAGAAACCATGTCAGGAGGCCGGGGGCAGAAAGACCTGCAAAGCCCACGCGGGGAACCAACCGCAGGGTGCGCCGGGCGACAAGTGGGTTTCCCTCTGCCCACTTAGGTCTCACGTCGAACCCTCGCTCGCCCGCCGCGAGTGTCACTGAATGACCACGGATGCGTAGTGCCGAGGCCTGATTGAGTGAGACCCGGACCGGTCCGCCGTACGCACCGTCGGGAGTGA
The DNA here is from genome assembly GCF_001044235.1 of Mycolicibacterium chlorophenolicum. GTDB lineage: Bacteria > Actinomycetota > Actinomycetes > Mycobacteriales > Mycobacteriaceae > Mycobacterium > Mycobacterium chlorophenolicum. Next base: position 27,485 of record NZ_JYNL01000004.1, read on the forward strand.
GCAACGTGACCGCATGCAGTATTCGCATGCGATCCGAGCCGAACGTCCGCGTCTCCATGAGGATCGGTCCCTATTTCCGGCCGACTGACTGCGGCTTGTCCACCCATGGCGTGCCCGCACAACGCAGAGCATCGATATCGGCGTCCACCATGATCGCGGCGAGATCCGGAGTGCGCACCTCGGCTTTCCAATCGAGTACGCGCGCTGCCTTTGATGCATCGCCGATGAGCGCGTCGACCTCGGTGGGACGGACATACCCCTGGTCGAACCTCACGTGGTCCTGCCAATCGAGCCCTGCCCTCTCGAAGGCGATGCTCACGAAATCCCGGACGGTGTGGCCCTGGCCTGTCGCCAGTACGTAGTCATCCGGTTCGTCGACCTGCAACATCCGCCACATGCCGTCCACGTACTCCGGCGCGTAGCCCCAGTCACGGACTGCGTCGAGATTGCCCAGATAGAGGTCGTCCTGCAGGCCGGCTTTGATCCGCGCAACCGCCCGGGTGATCTTCCGGGTCACGAACGTCTCACCGCGGCGGGGTGATTCGTGATTGAACAATATTCCGTTCACCGCGAACATTCCGTAGGCCTCGCGGTAATTCTTGGTGATCCAGTAGGAGTACACCTTGGCGGCTCCATAAGGTGAACGCGGATAGAAGAATGTCGCCTCGTTCTGAGGGGGCGGTGACGCTCCGAACATCTCCGAACTCGACGCCTGATAGAACCGGCACTGCACTCCTGAGAGCCGGACCGCCTCCAACAACCGGATCGACCCCATGCCTGTCGTGTCGCCGGTGTGCTCCGGCTCGTCGAAGCTCACACGGACATGTGATTGCGCGCCGAGGTTGTACACCTCGTCAGGCGAGATCTGCGACAGCAGCGTCACCAACCGGGCCCCGTCCCTGAGATCGCCGTAGTGGAGGTGCAACCGGGCATCCGGATCGTGCGGGTCCACGTAGAGATGGTCGATCCGTGACGTGTTGAACGTCGACGATCGACGGATCAGGCCATGTACCTCGTAGCCCTTGTCGAGGAGCAGCTCGGCGAGGTACGACCCGTCCTGGCCGGTGATCCCTGTGATGACAGCCTTTTTCATGTCTTTTCTCATCTTTCGTTCCGAGAGTTCCTTGATGACCGTGCTGAGATTCCGCGCAGACGCTCCATGTCAAGGAGCCTGAGTCGAGGAGTCGGCGAGCGCTCTGGCGAACGTCACGAAGTGCTGTCGGCCGCGACGCTCGGAGAACTCCGCGTGCCAGAGCCGCCGAGCGTTGACGACGAGCCGGGCGCGCAAGACGTCGTTGGACCGGATCTCGCACAGGCCGCTGACGAGCTGTTCCGGATCGCCGTTCGGCACCAGTAACGCCGCGTCACGAGAGCTCAACAACGATCCGGTGATCCCGCCTTCGGCGACCGCGGCGATGATCGGTCGCGAAGCGGTTGTGTACGAGGTGAGCTTGCTGGGAAGCGACATCTCCCTGACCCCAGGACGTTCATGGACCAGCAGGACGTCTGCCGCTGCGAGGGTGAGTGGATAGTCGGCCTCGCAGACCGGATCGACGAACCGGACCCCGTCGAGGCCGCAGGCCTGCTCTTCCAGCGCTTGCCTCGTGTTGCCGTCCCCCACGAAGACGAACTCGAAAGCTCCCGGGTATCTCTCGGCCGCAACCCGTGCAGCGTCCAGGACGTGCTCCAAGCCTTGTTTCATCCCCATGTTCCCCGTGTGCACGACAGTGAGACGGCCGGTGTCACGCCAGCCCAGTGCGCGCCGGGCCGCCGCTGGAGCGAGGGCCACAGGAGTGACGTGCGAGAACAGTGGAACCTCGACGATCCGTTGGTCGTCCACTCCGGCCGCGACCAGAGCGGGTCTGAACCTCTCCGTGATCACGCCGATGCGGTCGGCGCGCCGCAGCACCGAATATTCAGCCGCAGCAATCAGATTCGCGACACGTCCGCCGGCACTTCCCGATTGGACGGCGGCCTTACCCACTTGGTCATGCACGATGGCGCCGTACGGACGCCGACGCCGGCCCACCATGCCCGCCACCGCAGCGCCGAGGAGCGGCGTCACGGCGATCACTATGTCGGCACTTGCGGCGGCGACAGCGGGAGCACTCAGCGCAGCGAAAGTCAGCTCCAGGCGCATCCGTCCGAGGAGGTCAGGATTCCGGGGAACCGCGTGGCGCAGTCGCACGATGCTGACCGAGCCGGCATCTGCTGCCGGGGGCGGCGATTCATGCCACCGCAGTCCCGACCGATACTGCGGGTCGACCACGCGCCACTGAGGATAGTGTGGAACGCCGGTGACGACCTTCACGGCCGCCCCGGCATCGGCAAGGGTGTCGACGAGCAACGAGTTGTAGGGCGCGCTGCCCGATGACTCCGGGCGGAAATGGCACGCGACCACGCACACCCGGAGACCGGACAGCGAGCCGGCGCTGGAATCGGCATCGTAGCGGGAGGCGGAGTCCACCACGCTCCTGTCAGCGAATCCGTCGACGCCACACGACTCCGGCGCCTCGGCGTGCATCACACTGGAGGACTTCATGAGTGATCCGCTCTCTGTCATGGCTCTAATACGCTCCGTGGCCTTGGAGCACCGTCCGCACTGTCCGCAGGATGATCACCAAGTCCTGGACATAGGACCAGTTGTCGACGTAGAAGTGATCCAGGCGAATACGCTCCTCGGCAGATACATCAGACCTCCCCGACACCTGCCACAGACCGGTGATTCCTGGCTTGACGAGACCCCGGCGTTCGATGAAGTACTCAACAGAGGACCCCTCGCCCGGAACCAGCGGTCGCGGCCCGACGATGCTCATCGAGCCGGCGAGAACGTTGAAAAGTTGGGGGATCTCGTCGATGCTCGTCTTGCGGAGCCACCGGCCGATCGGTGTGATGCGCGAGTCCGTAGCCGACTTGTAGAAGACGCAGTCCGACTGTCCAGAGACGATCCGCTCCGTATCCAGTTGGGTCTCGGACTCCGGCTTCATGGTCCTGAACTTGACGATCCGGAACGGGACACCGTTGTAACCGACGCGTTCCTGGCAGAAGAACACCGGGCCACCGTCATGCCACTTGATCGCCACCGCGGCCAATATCATTGCGGGACTGAGCAGGAACAACGCGATGGTTCCCAGGACAAGGTCGAAGAACCGCTTGTGATAATGCAACGCTCCGTCGTGGCGAGGTCGTGCCACATGGAAGAGCGGCATATTGTCGATAGGGCGGATCTTGAGCCGGGGACCGACGATGTCGACCATGCCCGGCATGACGATCAGGTCGGTCCCCAGCGAGTCGAGTTGCCAGGTCAAGGTCCGCATGTGCTCGTGGCCGAGATGTTCCGCAGACGTGACGGCGAGTGCGTCGGCGTTGGTGAGGCGCACCACCTCCGCGACGGAGTGCTGGTTACCCAGCACCGGAACAGGCCCGGTCCGTGTGTCGATCTCGAAACCGACTTCACCCTGGTAGTCGGGCAAACAGGCACCGACCACCCGATAGCCGGCATGGCTACACCGATTGAAGGTGTTGCAGAGTGCGATCACCGAACGAGGCTTCCCGAGCACGACAACCTGGCTCGTGAATGCACCGCGCGATCTCTTGTTGGCGAGATCGCGTCTCAAGAGGTGCCTGCCCGCCAGCAATCCCACCAGCCCGACCGGGAGCGCGATGGCCAGGTAGCCTCGGACCAATCCGAGCTGGAGCAGCAGATCCGCGACAGCGATGATGCCGAAAGCCCAGGCGGTAGCGGTGACGACGCGGCGGTACTCCTCCGAGCCGATTCCGGTCAGCGAAAGATCCCATGACTCCTGGAGTCCGAGGGCCGCGAGCCAGATGACCGCGAGGATGATCGAGCATGCGGTCACGTATCGCCAGCTGTCGCCCATCGCGGGACTGTTCAGCTCGGGAAGACCGAACCGTGCGAACTGCGCGATCGTCACGGCCACCACCACAGCAACGGCGTCCGTCACGACCACGTGCCTCCGGTGCAACTTCTTCCATTGACACGCACGTGCTTTGGCTTCTGTGACCTGCTTCATCACCCGATCGGCGGACTCCGACCGGGAACCGATGCTCGATCGGAATCGGCGAACGAGGGGGGGTGCAGTCATGCTGTGCCACCTTGGGTGGCTGCCATATCTCGCATATCGAGCGCCTCCTTGTCTCTGTGGTCTGTCAGTTGCCGAGTCGCGGATCCAGGGCGACGAGGCGACTCATGTTTCATTGCGCGCGCGACCGTTCCGGAGTGGCAACGGGATCAAAGCAGGCTCTCCGGCGGGGGATCCGGAGGCTTGCTGCCCGTTCGCGCCAGCGGCGGCACCGTACGATTCACATACGGTGCCGCCGACCGGGGCGGGCGCGGAGGAGTCGATCTCGGCAGCGGACAAGGCTGTGTCCCAGGCGTGGTGACCGTTCTTGCGCCACCACGCTTTACCGAGTGCCGGCAGGGTGTCGATCGGATCGAAGTACGGGTACGCCCGGTTCAGAGCGTCGCCGTCCGCACCCTCCAGAACGGTGCGGTAATTCTTGTTCCAGTAGGAGATCCCGAGGTTCTGATCGTAGCGAACGACCTGATGAACCCACCGTTTTCCGACGAAGGGAACGTCGCAGACCACACGCGGTGTCGCGAAGCCGGGCAGATAACCCATGATCGACAACTGCAGCTGCTGAGCCTGCCACAGCGGCGTTCGCCAGTGCTCGGCGTTCGGGATCATGTCGCACATGTAGAAGTAGTAGGGAAGGATGTTCGCCTCACCCTGCAGCGCGAAGCACAGATCGAGAAGATCCTCGGTGGTGGCGTTGACCCCGCGCATCAGCACACCCTGGTTGCGCACATCACGAAGCCCCGCGTCGAGTAGGCCACGGGTCGCGGCGGCGACGAGTGGAGTCACCGACTGCACATGGTTGATGTGCGTGTGCAACGCCAGGTTGACACCGCGTTCGGCAGCGAGGCGCGCTACCCGGCTGACCCCGTCGAGCACCTTGCTCTGCAGCCAATGCTGCGGCAATGCCGCCAGCGCCTTGGTCGCCAGTCGGATGTCGCGGATCGTGTCGATCTCCAGCAACTGGGTGACGAACGATTCCAACCGCGGCCAGGGAACATTGCCGACATCACCCCCCGAGACCACGACATCACGGACAGTCGGTGTGGCGCGCAGATAGTCCAGCATCTGTCGTTGCCGATCGGCCGGCTGAAGCGTCAGCCTCGTCTTGCTGACCGTCGGCGTCGAGTTGCCGATCAGATCCATCCGCGTGCAGTGACCGCAGTACTGCGGACACGTCGACAGCAGTTCGGCGAGGACTTTGGTCGGGTACCGATGGGTCAACCCTTCCACGACCCACATATCGCTCTCGTGCAGCGAATCTCGTTCTGCGTAGGGGTGCGAACACCATTCGGGGTGACGGTCGCTCAGCACGGGGAGCATGTAGCGCCGGATCGGATCGGCATAGAACAGCTCAGTGAGTGCGCCGCGCTCCGGATCCCACTGCGGAGCCATGGTGTTGAGCATCTGCGGCGGTAAGAGCATCGACATCGTGGCTCGCTGCTGCTGGTCGGCGGCCAGGTCGGCATAGAACCTCTCGTCGAGGAGATCGCCCACCACTGCGCGCAGTTGCCCGATGTTCTTGAGTGAGTGCGCCCGCTGCCATTGCGGATCCTGCCAGTCGGAGGCGGACACCTTCGCCCAACCCGGGTACCGCCGCCAATCCGGCTCGACCAGCAACTTGCGCACGTACATGTACGGCTGATCGGTGACCGCGGTGAAGCCGGCCTCTTCACTTTCGACGACTGTTGTCATCAGACCAGCACCTTCCGCGAGTTGTTTCTGGCATCTGCCGCACCGATCACTTCGGCCGCGGCTCGTCGGCCCGACCTGATCGCGCCTTCCATCAAGCCGAAGTACTCCAGGCTGGTTTCCGTACCTGCCCAGTGGATCCGGCCGTGCGGCTCGGTCAGGGACGGCCCCAGGCGAAGCCAGTCGCCCGGTCCGAACAACGCGGCGTAGCAGCCCCTGCTGTATCTTTCGGCCAACCAGTCGGTCACGCAGCAGGTATCTGGTGGAGGAAGCGCAGGGAAGAGTCGCCCGATATGGGCCAGTGCCGCATCCTTCTGATCGGCCGGCGACAACGCAGAGAAGGCTGAGGCCGCGGCACCGGTGACGAATCCCGTCAGCACACCCGCAGATCCGTCTGGTGGAGAGTCATCGACCGTGGACAGCAGCGGCCCGGTGCTGCTCACCGACCACCCGGACTGCCCGCCCTCACGCCAGATCGGAGCCGGGTAGCCCAGGTGAACCTTGATGGCGCAACCGCGGCCCGTGGCGGTGGTCGCGCGGGGCGTGCACAGGCCCGGACGAAAGTCGATGCGCTGCGCCAAAAGCGGCGGTAGTGCGACGATCACGCGATCAGTCCGAAACTCGGACTGCGCGTGGTCGGTGTCAGCGACGCATCGCACCACCACACCGTCATCGTCCTGATCGATCGCCGCGACAGGTTGGTTCACGTGCACCCGATCGCCGAGTTGAGCAGCCAGCGCCCCGGTGAGCAAGTGCGCGCCGCCGTCGATGCGCCACTGCTGCGCCCCGCCCTCGAAAGCGTTGAGATACCGGATCCCTCCACCAGATCGAAGGTAGAAAGCCATGTGCAGCACGGAGATCGCCGCCGGATCGGCCGCCATCATTTCGCCGAGGAACAACGGAAAGAAGGTGTGGGCGTCTGCACGCGCGACCTCATCGACGAGCCACCGTTGCGCAGACAGATGATCGAGGCGATCCGCATCGGGGGTCAGCCACGGTGCATCCGGCCGGACCGTCTCGACCACATCATCGAGGCAGTCGAACAGGTCGCCCAGTGCCACGGCGTCCAGCGGCGGTACCCTGCTCGCAGTCGTCGTGCGCTCGCCGTCGATCAGGAAGGTGCTCTCGCCGGCCATGCCCGTGGACGCCAGGTTCAGGCCGTGATCGCTGACGAGGTCGAGCAGCTCGGTGTGCTGCCGGCCGAGATAGGCCGCACCTCCGTCGGCGACGACACCCGAGGACACCGGTACACCGCGCATGCGGCCGCCCACCCGATCGCGTGCCTCCAGCACGGTGACCTCGGCCCCTGCCGCCGCCACGTCGCGGGCCGCAATCAGGCCCGCGAGGCCCGCACCGACCACGACGACGCGCGCGTCCGCCCCAGTCATGGCGCCACGACGGCAACGAGATCGAACAGCTCTGTCGCCGTGGGGTTCTCGACGAGGTCGTCATACACGAGTTCTATTCCGAAGTCCCGAGCGACCGCACTCAACACCCTGGTTGCCAGCAACGAGTCACCCCCGAGCTCGAAGAAGTCGGAGTGTTCGTCCACCTCGGTGGTTTTGAGGACTCGCCGGAAGATCTGGACGATATGTTCGGGACTCACCGTTTCGCTCCTTGGTTGTTGCTGTCCACGACGGCACGCCGTGTTGCCGCGCGATCGACTTTGCCGCTGGCCGTGTACGCCAGCGCCGGGACGAATTTCACGCGGGCGGGCACGAATTGTCCTGGTAGGCGCTCACGGAGGAAGGCCTTCAGTTCGGCGGCGGTGGTCGGTCGAGCCGCAACCACGTACGCCGTCAACGACACTCGCCCCAAGACCCGCTCACCGACCACGACGGCGCCGGTGACCGCCGGATGCGTGTTCAGCTGCGTCTCCACCTCAGCCGGATGGATCCGCACCCCGAGGACTTTGAGCTGTTCGTCGGCGCGACCATGCGAATACAGCGGACCGCCTTCGGCTCGGCTGACCAGGTCCCCGGTGTGAAACCAGCGGGCCGGCCCCGTTCCATGGTCCGCGACCGCGAACGCGGTTGCGGTCAGCTCGGGCAGGTCGAGGTACCCGGTGGCCAAGCCCGGGCCGGACACCAGCAGCTCACCGTCGCCCGTGACATGGTCACGCACATGGGGCAGCGGGCGACCGATCGGCGCCTCCTGGTGCGCACCGATCTGAGGTTCGGTTCCGGGACCGCTCAGTTGCGCCGCGTGGGTGATCATCGTCGTCTCGGTGCACCCGTAGGTGTTGAGCAAGCGGACGTCTTCGAGATCGAGATCCCGCCACTGCCGCAGACGAGTGGGATCGACTCGCTCGCCGCCGATGATCACGAGCCGGACGCTGTCCGGCAGGGAGGTCTGCTCCTCGTGCAGGAAGAGCACGAGTTCATGCCAGAACGCTGTCGGCAGGTCCATGACGGTGATCGCCTGTTCGGCGAGCATGCGCACGAAAGTCGGGAACGAGCCGCAGTGGGCCGCGTCGTCGAAGATCAGTGCCGACCCCGCAGTCAGGGCGGGCAGGATCTCCTCCAGGCACGTGTCCCAGCCGAGCGAGGCGAACTGCAACACACGGTCCGTGGGAGTGAGGGCGAAAAGAGAGCGCAGTGCCCGCACTGTGACGGTGAGGGCATGCCGCGATACCGCCACAGGCTTGGGCGTGCCCGTCGAGCCGGAGGTGCACAGAACATACGCTGGGTCGCTCGGACGCCAGCGTAGCTCCGGGAGATCATTCTCGGCCTCCACCTCCTGTGGATCCTGCGCTGCCGATATCAGACGGTCGACGCCCATCGCCGTGGTCAGCGCCTGCACCCGCCCGGCCGGTAGCGCGGCGTCGACGGGGCAGTACGTGGCGTGGGCCCGCAGGACGCCCAACAGCTGATGTGCCACTGCGGGATGGTGTGAGACCAACACACCGATGCGACCGGGCACCCTGTTGATGCCCAAACCCTCGGAGTGAACACGCAAGGCCGCCAGACGGACCCGATCTTCGAGTTCCCGGTAGGTGGTGGCCGTCCCGTTGTGCACCAGCGCAGGGCGGTGAGGCCAGTCGCGGGCTGCGGCAACGAAATCATCGATGATGTCTGCCACGTGCTCGGCTTCGCATTGGGTGAGATGGCCGGTCGACATCGCGTCGTGAGACATGGCTTTCCAAGCGTCGAGGCTTCGTTCGACCGACGACTCGATCGCTCGTTGCAGTTGCGGATTCATTCGACCGTCACCGACTTGGCGAGATTTCGCGGCTTGTCGACGTCGCGGCCCAGGGTCAGTGCCAGGGACCGGGCCAGCACCTGCAGCGGCACCGTCGCCCCGATCGGACCCCAGGGGGCGCTGACGTTGTCGACAACCGGCACAGAACTACCCGCGGGACCGAGGGTGACGATGCGGCCACCGCGTGACGCCACCTCCGCGACGTTGCAGGCCAGCTTGGGCTCGCCGCTGTCGACGACGACAATGGGCGTGCCAGGACCCACCAGCGCGAGCGGGCCGTGCTTGAGTTCACCCGCTGGACAGCACTCTGCCCACCGGTACGTGAGCTCCTTCAGTTTCAGAGCCCCTTCGGCTGCGTACGGTAGACCAGAGCCACGACCGATGAAGATGAACCCATCGGCATCCACGAACTCGTCGACGATCGGTGGTATTGCGCCGCGTGCGACGGTGCTCGCTGCAGCCAACTGATCCGGCACACGACGCAGATCGTCGACCAGGCGTGTTGCCGCACCGGCGGACAGGCGATTCATGGCTACCAGCGCCGAAATCATCAGAGCTGAGCCGGAAATCACCTGACACACGAAAGTCTTCGAGGCGGCCACCCCGATCTCCGGGCCGGCCGAGCACTCGATGACCGCATCGGCGAGCCGAGCGAGCGTGGAGTGTGAATTGTTGGTCAGTGCCAACACATACGAGCCGTCTACTGCGGATGATTCCATCGCGCGAAGCACGTCGGCGGTCTCTCCGGACTGACTCACGGCCAGGCACAGCTGGTCGGGATCCGGAACCTGTGCCGCCGCCTCGCTCGCGACCACGGTCGTTACCGGAAGTGCACCGAGCGAACGAACCAGGTTGGCGATCACGTTGCCGGCATTCAGAGAAGTGCCGCATCCGATCACCTGCAGCCGCCCGAACGCCGGAAGCCCGAGATCGTTCCACAACCTCCCGTTCGCGACGCCGCCGATCAAGCCGTCCAGCACGCGAGCGGCGACGTGAGGTTGCTCGTCGATCTCCTTCGCCATGTAGTCGGTGTAGTCATGCAGTTCGACATCCTCACTGCGCCAATCGCAGCGGCTTGCCATGGGAGGCGATACGACGACCCCCGCATGGCACCACCGTTGCGTGTTCGTCAGTTCCACGACGTCGCCGTCTTCGAGTACGCGGAATTCGTCGATCCAGTCGGCGATCGCCGCGATGTCGCTTGCCGCGAAGTCGCCTTGATCGGTGTGTGCCACGAGCAGCGGAGACCCTTTGGCCGCGACTGCGATTCGACCGGTGCCCTCTTCCAGAACCGCGATCGCCCAGGAGCCCTGAACCCGGCTGAGGGCCTTGTGCACCGCGTCGACGAGGTCGCCGCCGCCGAGCCGCTCGTCTTCGATGAGGTGACAGAGAACTTCACTGTCCACCGGGGTTGCGAAACTGTGTCCGGCGCACGCGAGCTCGGCGCGCAGACTGGCGGCATTCTCGATGATTCCGTTGTGTACGACGCTGATCTCCCCGGTGCAGTCAGCATGCGGATGGGCGTTGTCCTCGGTTACCGAACCATGGGTGGCCCACCGCGTGTGGCCGATCCCCGCTCCGGTGAATTCGGTCTCTGCGCACTGACCCAGTAGCGTCTCCAGGGAATTGATCCGTCCGATTGTCCGCAGTCGCAGCACATCGCCGCCGACGGCCTGTAACGCAACACCCACCGAGTCGTACCCGCGGTACTCGAGCCTGCGCAGCCCGATTCTCAGGTACTCGGATGCCGGCCGGTGTGTCCGGCAGGCGATGATTCCGCACATCACCAAACTCCTCGGCCGTCGCCAGCGAATGTCTTGACGGATATCCCATTTCTCAATGACAGGCCCGAAACTCGGAAGTGTGAAACCGAGCTCGAACTATTCGAATTGCTGTACCTGACTTCGCGATCTGCCACGTTCATGCGTATGAAGATCTCGTCTGAGTCCGGCCCGATCACCATCTGCACCGCCGCCTCGCAACGACTTTCAGCTTCCCCCGCAAACACATCTTCACTATTGACGACCCCGATACCGTTCGTACATGGACCATGAGAGCGATTTTCGGACTGGACCCGGGACTGAATCGGGATCTAGTACGACGAGAAGTCCTCGGCCGCAAAGATGTTGCGAGCGAGTGCTGCGGCCTGTTCACGGCTGCTAACACCGAGCTTGGTCAGCACGCTATGCACGTGATTCTTCACAGTGTGGACTGCAATACAGAGCCGGTCCGCGATGTCGCGGTTCGCCAGCCCCGCTTCCAACATCCGAAGGATCTGGATCTCCCGAGCGGTCAGAGGTAGTTCTCTGGCCGCCGGCTGCCGACGCTGTGAGGCCAGGGCTGACAAGCGCCTGAGCAATATTGCCGACACCCCTGGCGAACACAACGATTCCCCGGCAGCAACTCTGTGTATCAACACAAGCAAGTTTTCGAGGGATTCCGTACGCAGGTGATACCCGGCTACGCCGGCCTCCGCGCACGCGACGATGCCCGATTCGTCCTCCTCCGACACACCGACGACGACCACGCGTACGTTTGGGCTCAATTTCGTTGCTTGCCGTAGCAACATCGCACTATCGCGGGTCGCCATGTTGAACAAAACGACGTGCGGGAGTGTCGCTTGGACTTCGGCTACCAACGACGTCAGATCCCACGCCACGCCGACCCCTACCACGCCGGACTGCGCGGCGAGAACGCCCACCAGACACTCGCGGTGGAGTGCGCAGTCGTCGACGACCAGAACACGGACGTCACGGAGTGACCCGAGTGCACTCGCTACCTTGTGACGCGCTTCCGCTCCGTTGGCTGTCCGCACGATCCGGTCGAGGAACTCGACGTTCGAATGCGGGACTATGAGTGCATCATTCGATGGGCGCCTGTCGACGGGAAGCCAATCGTAGGCTGCTTCGCGACGGTCCCCATCAAGTGAGGCCGGATCACCGGACATTGCAACGGCGTCAGCTGGCCAGGCCGACAGCAACGGGTGGATAGGCGGGAGCTCACTCATCTCGGGCCCCACCATTCGACTCGAAATGCTTGCACCGTCTCACGGTCCCGCCCCGCACGCTGCTGCGTCTTCAAAGGTCCTCCCCCACGGAAACCTGCTGTGTCACCGTGACTCCCGAGAGAGGCCGAATCACATTGTGACTCGTTCGCCGACTCAGAGGGAACGCGATGCAGAGCTAACTCGTCTGACACCCACCACTATCGGGGTCTTCAGAACTGCCGTACATGGGTCATCGGAGCCAACTTTGACTAGACCGGGATCCGGGCCTCCGGCGGTCGTCCTGGTCCCCCCGCAGCTTGTGGAACGCCGCAGCAGCCTCGGCGCGGGTGTTGACCCCCAGCTTTGTCAGCAGGTTGTGCACGTGATTTTTCACGGTATGGACCGCGATGGACAACTCGAGGGCGATTTCCTGGTTCGACCGGCCTAGTTCCAGCATGTGCAGGACCTGGATCTCGCGTGAGGTGAGTACTGGATCCCTAGGTGCAGATCGTCGTGAACCAGCGACAGCGGACACCCGTCGAAGGAGCGTTGCTGCGATTTGTGGCGGGCACCAGGTGTTGCCGTCCGCTACGACATGGATCAGCACGAGAAGGTCGGCCAACGAGTCGACCTTCATGTGGTAGGCCGCCACTCCGGCCTCCGCACAGGCGAAGATCGTGTCCTGGTCGTCCTCGGGAGTCGCGACAGCGACCACGGGCACCTCCGGGCTCAGGTTGCGAGCGGCCCGCAGGAACGTCCGCACCTTGCTGGCGGCCATGTTCAGCAGAATCACGCGCGGTGCTGCGGATTCCAGAGCGCCGATCAGGGAGGGCACGTCCCAGGCGGTACGGACGGACAATTTCCCGTTCGATATCAGTGCCGAAGCCAGCGCTTCGCGATACAGCGTGCAGTCATCGACGATCAACACCTTGCCCGGGGCCGCCGCGCGCGAGTCACCGTTGGTCACAGGGGCCGTCACGTCCACCGCGGACGCGCAACCGGGCCCGTCTTCAACGGCCTTCTACGATCCTGTTGTGTGTCAAACGAATCGACGTTGTTTCCGTCGGCATCGTCACCACTGCACGATTCCTCGGTCAGACTTGGAAGCGCGTAGGTCGTTAGTGTGGGCACAATCCCTGTGGAAGGTGCCGGCCCCGGCGAGTCAACCGGTTGGGGAGCGGCCAACTGAGCGGGCGCGGGGGCCGGCACCGGGCGTGGTGGTGGACGCAATGTCACTGCACCGCAGGGCATGTCGTTCGGACGAGCAGCCATGCCACCTCCCCTGCGCTGTTGCGGGGAAGAGTCGGCGACGCTCAGACGCGCCGGACCGAGAGTGACGAGCTAGCCCACACCCCGCACCCCCACTATCAACCGCGACGGGACCGACGTACATGGACCTTTGGAGCGATTTTCCACCCAGGACCGTGCCTAGTTCCTGTCAATGAGACAGTCATCGCAGTGACCGGCAGACGACCGCCGCTTCCGCCCGCGTGCGGACACCGAGCTTGCTCAAAATGCTGTGTACGTGGTTTTTCACCGTGTGCAAGGTGATACAGAGCTGGTCGGCGATGTCCTTGTTGGACAGACCCTGTTCGAGCATTCGGAGGATCTGCATCTCGCGTGTGGTCAGATCCGGATCGCCCGGAACGGACCGTCGGTCGGATGCCATGGTCGACAGATACCTCAGCAAAACGGCCGAGATCTGCGTCGAACACACAGACTCTCCATCCGCGACCTTGGCGATCAGATCCCGCAGTTCACACAGGGACTCGGACCTCAGGTGATATGCGGCGACGCCCGCCTCGGCGCACGCGATGATGCCGGCCTCATCGTCTTCCGCAATACCCACGACGATCACTCTCGCCAGGGGCCAGATCTGTCGCACAGCACACAACAATGCGATGCTGTCGCGCGTCATCATGCTCAGGAGCACGATGCTCGGAGCCGTCTCAGTCGTCGCCGCGCGCATCGACGGTAGATCCCAGGCGACAGAGGGAGACAACGCACACTCATGGCCGAGGATGGACGCCAAATTCTCCCTCTGGAGTGCGCAGTCGTCGACGATCAGAATGTTCACGGCCGGCAGCCGACGCCGGGCGAGGTCCGGCGGAACGCGCGGCTTGTCACATCGACCGGGCGTGGCAGCCGGCACCATTGCGCCGATGGTGCCGAAATCCCGTGTCGACACCGGGACTGCGAACGCGCCCTCACCGGGTTTACTCACGCACCGGACGGGTGCCGGGCCCCCCATCGCTCCCCACTTCTGCACCGTCGTCGATCTGACTTCGCCCATCGCTCACCTCGGCGTCGACTCAGCGCCGATGCGCCGACGAAACAATCGCGACACACGATGGGCGCGCGATGGACGCAGCAATGCAATTCCGGACAACGAGCTATTCGTCACCACAACCCCCTAGGCCCCCCGACACGGTGCATCCGTACCGCCCGTCCGGACGTGGATGCCTCGTTATCGGCACGCCCCATTATGGTGATTTGCTAGATTAGCAGTCAAGCGCATGAAACGTACAACAGGCTGGATCTTCCCCTAGTCAAGGACTTACCTAGATTGGGCCCTCGCAAAATTATGACATTTTGCCTGGTGTGCCAGCATCCCAGCTCTATGCTGGTGCACGCCGCAGTGCCCGTCTCGTCACAGTTTCCTGTCGTTGCAGCGGCTCATCAGCCGGGAGCACGGGCGATAGACCGCCCCGGAGTTTGGCATCGATGGCGTCAGAATTTGCTGAAGGAGTCCTCAGCCGAGGATGAGCCCCGATGTCGGCACGCCCGTGCCCGCGGTGACGAGCACGTGCTCGACGTCGGGCACCGGGTTCACCGAGGTTCCGCGGAGTTGGCGTACCCCCTCGGCGATGCCGTTCATGCCGTGGATGTAGGCCTCGCCGAGCTGCCCGCCGTGGGTGTTGATGGGCAGTCTGCCGCCGATCTCGATCGCGCCGTCGGCCACGAAATCCTTGGCCTCACCCTGTCCGCAGAACCCGAGCTCTTCGAGCTGGATCAGCGTGAAGGGCGTGAAGTGGTCGTAGAGGATCGCGGTCTGGATGTCCGCGGGCGTCAGGCCCGACTGCTCCCAGAGCTGTCGGCCGACCAATCCCATCTCCGGCAGCCCCAGCTCGGGACGGTAGTAGCTCACCATCGAGTACTGGTCGGGACTCGAGCCCTGCGAGGCGGCCTCGATGACCGCGGGCCGGTGCTTGAGATCCTTCGCCCGCTCCGGCGTCGTCACGACGAGCGCCACACCGCCGTCGGTCTCCTGACAGCAGTCCAGCAGCCGCAGCGGTTCGGCGATCCACCGCGAGTTCTGGTGGTCGTCGATGGTGATCGGCTTCCCGTAGAAATAGGCCTTCGGATTGTTGGCCGCGTGCTTGCGGTCGGCCACCGACACCGCGCCGAAATCGCGGCTCGTCGCCCCGGACAGATGCATGTAGCGACGCGCGATCATCGCTACCTGTGCCGCGGGGGTCGACAGGCCGTGCGGGTAGGAGAACGAATTGTCCACCCCGGTGGAGTCGGCATTCTCGACCAGCCGCATCTGCACCTGACCGAAGCGCATCCCCGACCGTTCGTTGAAAGCGCGGTAGGCGACAACGCATTCCGCCACGCCCGTGGCGACGGCCAGAGCCGCCTGCTGAATCGTGGCGCAGGCCGCGCCGCCGCCGTGGTGGATCTTGGAGAAGAACTTCAGCTCACCGATGCCGGTGGCGCGGGCCACCGCGACCTCGGTGTTGGAGTCCATCGTGAAGGTCACCATGCCGTCGACGTCGGCGGGGGTCAGCCCGGCGTCGTCGAGCGCGTCGAGCACCGCCTCGGCGGCCAACCGCAACTCGCTGCGTCCGGAGTTCTTGGAGAAATCGGTGGCGCCGATCCCGACGATCGCCGCCTTGCCGGACAGGCCGTCGCTCACGCGGCACCTCCGAGGACCAGCGTGGCGGTCGCGATGACATGGTCACCGAGGCTGTTGCGGCCCACGATCTTCAGCGTGACGAGGTCGTCGACGATCTCGGTCACCTCCCCGCTGAACGTCACCGTGTCGTAGGCGTACCACGGCACACCGAGGCGCAGAGAGATCGTCTTGATCACCGCCGTGGGCCCCGCCCAGTCGGTGATGAACCGCTGCACCAGGCCGGTGTCGGTGAGGATGTTGACGAAGATGTCCTTGGAACCCTTGGCCTGCGCCTTGTCCCGGTCGTGGTGGACATCCTGGTAGTCACGGGTGGCGATCGCGGTCGACACGATGAACGTGGGATCCCCGTAGAGCGCGAGTTCGGGGAGCTTGGTGCCGACCTCGACGGCAGGGGCGCTCATGCGTCGGGCTCCCAGGCGTACAGCGTCCACGCGGGCCCGGAGCTGCTCTCCGGGAAATCGATATACGTTGCGCGCACAGGCATTCCGATCTTCACGGCGGCAGGGTCGACGTCGCGGAGCTCACCGAGCATCCGCACCCCTTCCTCGAGTTCGACGAGCGCGATGACGAACGGCAGCGTCCGGCCCGGCACCTTCGGGGCGTGGTGCACCACAAAGCTGAACACGGTGCCCCTGCCCGAGGCGACGGCGTAGTCGGCGGGAGACTCCTTGTCCGCCCACAGGGCGGGCACCGGCGGGTGCTGCAACGTGCCGTCCGGACGCTTCTGAACCCGCAGTTCGTGGGCGTTGACGCCGTCCCAGAAGAACTTGGTGTCCTTCGACGATGCCGGCCGCATCATCGACTCCGCGTCGAGGTCCTCGGGGACTTCCGAGGCCGGCACGTCCTGGTCCGCGGGCCGGAACTTCATGATGCGCCAGAGCATTTCGGCGACGGGTTCGTCGTCGACGGTCCAGGTGATCGTCTGGGTGATGAAGAAACCCTCGCCCAGCGCGGTGCGCTTGGGGCCGATGACGTCGGTCAACTCGGCGGTGACGCTGACCTGTTCACCCGGCTGCAGGTAGCGGTGATAGGTCTGCTCGCAGTTGGTGGCGACGACGCCGACATACCCTGCCTCGTCGAACAATTCGAGGATCTTGCCCAGGGGGTCGTCGTCGGGGCGGACACCGCCCAGCCCCATCATCGTCCACACCTGGATCATGGCCGGCGGCGCCACCACACCGGGGTGCCCGGCGGCCTTCGCGGCCTCCTCGTCGACGTAGATGGGGTTCCGGTCGCCCATCGCGTCGAGCCAGTGGTCGACCATCGGCTGGTTCACCGGGTGACGTGCCTGGCGCGGCGCACTTTTGCCCTCGGCCTTGACGCGTTCGGCTGCGGCCCGGATGTCGTCAACGGTCACCTGGGGACCCTCGGAACTTTCAGCCCGGACGCCGCGATCATCTCGCGCATCACCTCGTTGACACCCCCGCCGAACGTGATGACGAGGTTGCGCTTGGTCATCTTGTCGAGCCAGTCGAGCAGCTCGCCGGTCTGCGGATCCGCCGGGTTGCCGTACGTGCCGACGATCTCCTCGGCGAGCCGGCCGACCTCCTGGATGCGTTCGGTCGAAAACACCTTGGTGGCAGCGGCATCGGCGACGGCGATGGTCTCCCCCGACGCCGCCACCTGCCAGTTCAGCAGCTCGTTCACCCGCCAAATCGCCTTGATCTGCCCCAGCAGCCGCTTGACGTCAGCCTGCTCGATCGGCGTGACACCGTCGGAGCCGGGCTTGGACGCCCACGCATGCACCTGGTCGTAGATGCCGGCGACGCGCCCGGCCGGGCCGAGGCCCACCCGCTCGTGATTGAGCTGGGTGGTGATCAGCTTCCAGCCGCCGTTCTCCTCACCGACGAGCATGTCCGCGGGCACCCGCACGTCGTTGTAGTACGACGCGTTCGTGTGGTGCGCACCGTCGGACAGGATGATCGGCGTCCAGGAGAAGCCCGGGTCCTTGGTGTCGACGATCAGGATCGAGATGCCCTTGTGCTTGGCGGCTTCGGGATCGGTGCGGCACGCCAGCCAGATGTAGTCGGCGTCATGGGCGCCGGTCGTCCACATCTTCTGCCCGTTGACGATGTACTCGTCGCCATGGCGAACCGCCGTCGTCCTCAAGGACGCGAGGTCGGTACCCGCGTCGGGCTCCGAGTAGCCGATCGCGAAATGGATGTCGCCGGAGAGGATTCCGGGAAGGAACTTCTTCTTCTGTTCCTCGGTGCCGTACACCTGCAGCGTGGGACCCACGGTCTGCAGCGTCACCAGCGGCAGCGGGACGTCGGCACGGTTGGCCTCGTTGACGAAGATCTGCTGTTCGATCGGCCCGAGGCCCAGGCCGCCGTACTCCTTCGGCCAGCCCATGCCGAGCTTGCCGTCCGATCCCATCCGCTTGATCACCGCGCGGTAGGCCTCGTTGTGCCGGTTCGACTCCATCGCCTCGGCCTCTTCGGGCGTGATGAGCGTCGAGAAGTACTGTCGCAGTTCGGCTTGCAGAGCCCGCTGCTCGGGGGTCAGTTCGATGTACATTTACGCTCCCACCAGATCGAGACGGTGTGTCGGACCACCCAGCACCCGGGTCAGATCCTTGATCGACGAGAAGTAGCGGTTCATCGGGTAGGTGATGTCCATCCCCATACCGCCGTGCAGGTGGTGGCACAGCCGCATCGCCGGCGGAGCCTGCGAGGTGAGCCAGTAACCGAGGATCGCGAGATCGTCATCGGCGTCGAGGCCCTGGGACAGCGACCACACCGCCGACGTCGCCACCAGCGAGACGGTCCGGGAGGCGATGTAGACCTCGGACAGTTGCGCCGCGACGGTCTGGAACGTCGACAGCGGCCGGCCGAACTGCTCCCGGGTCGCGACGTAGTCAGCGGTCAACCGGAGCGCTCCGGCGACCAGGCCGGCGGCGAAGGCACCGAAGGCGGCCAGCGCCAGCTGGTTCACGCGAAGGGGGGTGGCCCCGGCGAGCACATCACCGTCGTCGACGGCGACGTCGGCGAACGTGACCACGAACTCGTCGGCGCCGGTCGACGTCGGCGTCTTCGTCGCCGAGATCCCGTCGGCGTCGCCGCGCACCACGACCACGCCGTTGTCGGTGGTGACGACCAGCCACTCCGCCTGACCGGCGTAGCCGACGGCGAGCTTGGTGCCGTTGAGCCGGCCGGCCGAGAACGTGGTCGCCGGCCGGTCGGGCTGGGAGACGCCGGGCTCGTTGAGCGCCAGGCTGAGCACCGACCCCTTGGCCACGCCCGCGAGGTAGCGGTCCTGCTGGGGTTCGGAGGCCAGCTCGCCCAGCACCGCTGCCGCAGCGAGGGTGACCGGCGCCGGGCTGATCGTCCCGTGCCTGCCGATCTCGGTCAGCGCGGTCGCGATCTCGGCGAGGCCGAGCCCGTCACCGCCCAGCCGTTCCGGAGCGGCCAGTGCCGGTACGCCGCCGGAAACCAAAGCCTCCCAGCTGTTGTCGCGTTCCAGCACGGACGTCACCACATCGGCGACCGCCTGCTGACCCTCGTCTGGACTGAAGTCCACCCGACACCTCCTCGAGTCTCGATGTGTCAGTGGCTGACCGGGCAACCCTTGCCGGTGTAGTCCACCTGCCAGTGTTTGATGCCGTTGAGCCAGCCCGACTTTAACCGCTCCGGATCACCGATCGGCTTGAGTTCCGGCATGTTGTCGGCGACGGCGTTGAAGATCAGGTTGATCGTCATCTTCGCGAGGTTCGCCCCGATGCAATAGTGCGCTCCGGTGCCGCCGAAACCGACGTGCGGGTTCGGGCTACGCATGATGTCGAACCGGTCCGGGTTCTCGAAGACCTCTTCGTCGAAGTTGGCCGAGCGGTAGGACATCACGACGCGCTCGCCCTTCTTGATGGCCACCCCGCCGAGTTCGGTGTCCTCCAGCGCGGTGCGCTGGAAGGCCGACACCGGCGTGGCCCAGCGGACGATCTCGTCGGCGGCGGTCTCCGGCCGTTCCTTCTTGTAGAGCTCCCATTGCTCGGGGTTCTGGGAGAACGCGATCATGCCGTGGGTGATCGAATTGCGGGTGGTCTCGTTGCCGGCCACCGCCAGCATCACCACGAAGAAACCGAACTCGTCGTCGGAGAGCTTCTCGCCCTCGATGTCGGCCTCGATGAGCTTGGTGACGATGTCCTCGGTCGGGTTGTTCTTGCGCTCCTCGGCCATCTTCATCGCGTAGGTGATGAGCTCGAAGGACGACATCGCAGGGTCGACGTCGGCGTACTCGGGGTCCTCACCGGCGGTCATCTCGTTCGACCACCGGAACAGCTTGTCGCGATCCTCCTGCGGGACACCGAGGAGACCGGCGATGGCCTGCAGCGGCAGCTCACACGACACCTGCTCGACGAAGTCTCCCGAGCCCTCGGCGGCGGCGGTCCGGGCGATCTGCTGCGCGCGGTCGCGCAACTCGGCCTCGAGCCGTCCCACGGCGCGCGGCGTGAACCCGCGGGAGATGATCTTGCGCAGCCGGGTGTGCTGGGGCGCATCCATGTTCAGCAGCACGGCCTTCTGGAGGTCGATCGCGTCGCGGGTCATGCCCTGCGGCCACGTCGGGATCGCGCCGTCGGGCGAGCTGCCGAACAGGTCGTTGCGCTTGGACACCTCCTTGACATCGGCGTGCTTGGTCACCAGCCAGTAACCCTTGTCGCCGAAGCCTCCGGTGCCGCCCGGCACGTCCACCCAGTGGACAGGCTCGGAATGCCGGAGTTGCGCCAACTCTTCTACGGGCAGACGCTCGAGATTCAGGCTCGCGTCGAGGAAGTCGAAGTCGGGGCTGATCGGGCAAGAGTTCGGGCCAGGCATAGGGAAGCACTCCTCAATTGCAACGTGTTCTAGTGCCAGTAAAACATGCCTCCACCGCAGATAAAAGGCACGGCGGCATCGCCGCTTGTCAGAGTAATGAAACGTGTTCTAGCCTGGCGCCATGGGTAACCCTGTCATCGTCGAAGCCACCCGCAGCCCCATCGGCAAGCGCAACGGCTGGCTCTCCGGACTGCACGCCACCGAGTTGCTCGGTGCCGTCCAGAAGGCCCTCGTCGAGAAGGCCGGTATCGACGCCGGCGAGGTCGAGCAGGTCATCGGCGGCTGCGTCACGCAGTTCGGCGAGCAGTCCAACAACATCACCCGGGTGGGCTGGCTGGTGGCCGGGCTGCCCGATCACGTCGGCGCGGTGACCATCGACTGCCAGTGCGGCAGCGGCCAGCAGGCCAACGGTCTGGTGGCGGGTCTGATCGCCTCGGGCGCCATCGATGTCGGCATCGCGTGCGGCATCGAGGCGATGAGCCGCGTGGGACTCGGCGCCAATGCCGGCCCGGATCGCAGCATCATCCGCCCGGCGTCGTGGGACATCGATCTGCCCGACCAGTTCACCGCGGCCGAACGGATCGCCAAGCGGCGCGGCATCAGCCGGGAGGAGATCGACCGCTTCGGCTTCGAGTCACAGCGCAAGGCCAAGCAGGCCTGGGCCGAGGGCCGGTTCGACCGGGAGATCAGCCCGATCGAGGCCCCTGTGCTCGACGAGAACAAGAAGCCCACCGACGAGCGGGCGCCCGTGACCCGCGACCAGGGGCTGCGGGACACCACCCTCGAGGGGCTGGCGTCCCTGAACCCGGTGCTGGAGGGCGGCATTCACACCGCGGGCACCTCGTCGCAGATCTCCGACGGTGCCGCGGCGGTGCTGTGGATGGACGAAGAGAAGGCCCGCGCACTCGGCCTCACGCCGCGGGCACGCATCGTCAGCCAGGCCCTCGTCGGCGCCGAACCGTACTACCACCTCGACGGGCCGGTGCAGTCGACGGCCAAGGTGCTCGAGAAGGCCGGCATGAAGATGGGCGACATCGACATCACGGAGATCAACGAGGCGTTCGCCTCGGTCGTGCTCTCCTGGGCCCGGGTGCACGAGCCCGACATGGACACCGTCAACGTCAACGGCGGGGCGATCGCGCTCGGTCACCCGGTGGGCAGCACCGGCAGCCGGCTCATCACCACCGCGCTGCACGAGCTCGAGCGCACCGACAAGACCACCGCGCTGATCACGATGTGCGCCGGCGGTGCGCTGTCGACCGGAACCATCATCGAGCGGATCTAGTGGGGATTTCTGATGCGGACCGCATCGCCGCGGCGCAGGCCTACATCAGCGCGCTGGCGAGCCACGACGCCGACGGTGTCCCGTTCGCGCCGGGGTGCACCCGTGTCGAGGTCGGCCTCAAGACGGGCTTCTCGGGAAACCACCTGCGGCGCAGCCTGAACGGTGGCCTGCAGTACCGGGTGATCGACGCGGTCACCACACCGGAGTTCACCGTCGACGGCGACACGGTGCGGGCCCGTTTCGACCTGGTGACCACGCCGCGACTGGCTGGCCGCCGGGTGGGCGCTCACATCGACGAGACGTTCCTGATCCCCGCCGACGACCCGTCCGGCCGGGCCCAGATCCACCACATCAACGCTTCCATTCGCCCGTTCCTGACGCGATAAGGTGCACGCCGTGGCCGAACCCTCCCGTCCGCTGTCGGACAAGCAGATCAAGAGTCTGAACTCCAAGCCCGTCGCCGTCGCCATCAAGTGGATGTCGCGCGGGCAGACCTGGCTGTTCAAGAAGACAAACGGCCGGTTCGGCGACAAGTTCCTGCGCGGCTCGGAGGTCGGCATCCTGACCACGAAGGGCCGCAAGAGCGGCGAACCCCGTGACGTGCCGCTGCTGTTCCTGCAGGAGGACCAGCGGATCGTGCTCGTGGCTTCCCAGGGCGGCCGCGACACCCACCCGATGTGGTACCTCAACATCAAGACACACGCGACCGTGTCGTTCCAGACCAAGCGGGAGACACTGTCCCTCGTCGCGCGCGAGGCCGATGACGCTGAGCGCGAGCACTACTGGCCCAAGCTCGACGCGATGTACCCCGACTACGCGAACTACCGGTCCTACACCTCGCGCAAGATCCCGATCATCATCTGCGACCCGGCCTGAATCACGCCCCGTAGACGGGCACCGCGGGGCGCGCCTTCGACAGCAGGTCGGCGACGACGGGGCCGAGTTCGGCCGGATCCCACTTCGCGCCCTTGTCGATCTCCGGTCCGTGCGCCCATCCCTCGGCGACGCGGATCTTGCCGCCCTCGACCTCGAACATCGTGCCGGTGACGTCCCGCGATTCGACGCTGCCCAGCCACACCACCAGCGGCGAGATGTTCTCCGGCGCCATCGCGTCGAAATCCTGGTCCTGAGTGGACATCATGTCCGCGAAGACGGTCTCGGTCATCCGGGTGCGCGCCGACGGCGCGATCGCGTTGACCGACACCCCGTAGCGGCCCATCTCGGCGGCGGCGACGAGCGTCAGCGCCGCGATGCCCGCTTTGGCGGCGCTGTAGTTGGCCTGCCCGACGCTGCCCTGCAGTCCCGCACCGGAACTGGTGTTGATGATGCGGGCGTCGACCTGCTCGCCGGCCTTGGACTTGGCCCGCCAGTACGCGGCCGCGTGCTTCATCGTCGCGAAGTGCCCCTTGAGGTGTACGGCAGTGACCGCATCAAACTCTTCTTCACTGGTGTTCGCGAACATCCGGTCCCGCACGATGCCGGCGTTGTTGACCAGGACATCGAGACCGCCGAACGCGTCGACGGCCGTCTGGATGAGGCCTTCGGCCTGCGCCCAGTCCGCGACGTTGGCGCCACTGGTGACGGCTTCGCCTCCGGCGGAGACGATCTCGTCGACGACGCTCTGCGCGGCGCTGCCGCCGCCGGCCGGCGATCCATCCAGGCCCACACCGATGTCGTTGACCACCACCCGCGCGCCCTCGGCGGCGAAAGCCAGGGCGTGCGCCCGGCCGATTCCGCCGCCCGCACCCGTCACGATGACCACACGGCCGTCGAGCAATCCCATGTGTGTTGTCTCCTTCAGTGTTTGATGTCTGCAGTGGTGGTCGACAGGTAGTGCGGTGGCTCGCCGCCGCCGTGCACCTCGAGCGACGCCCCGCTGATGTAGGACGCCGCCGGGGATGCCAGGAACGCGGTGGCCCAGCCGATGTCCTCCGGTCGGGCGAGCCGGCCGAGTGGCACGTTGCGCGAGATCGCGGCGATGGAGTCGGCGTCGCCGTAGAACAGTTCGGACTGCTCGGTCTCGACCATTCCGACGACCACCGAGTTCACCCGCACCTTGGGCGCCCACTCGACGGCGAGCGTGGCGGTCATGTTCTCGATGCCGGCCTTCGCCGCGCCGTAGGCGACCGTGCCGGGGGTGGGTCGCCGGCCGCTGACACTGGAGATGTTCACGATCGACCCACCCGAATCCTGCTGCTGCATCACCGCATTGGCGTGCGTCGACACCGACAATGCGCCGAGCAGGTTGAGCTCGACGATCTTGCGGCTGAACTTCGCCGACGCCTCGGCGGCCAGGACGTAGGGCGAGCCGCCGGCGTTGTTCACCACGACGTCGAGGCGGCCGTGGTCGGCGGCGATGCCGTCGACCAGGGCGGCGACCGCGTCGTCGTCGCGGATGTCGCAGGCCCGGAACTCGAAGGGGGATCCGTCGACGGGACGGCGCGCACACGTCACGACGGTGGCGCCTTGCTCGGCGAAGACCCTGCTGATACCGGCGCCGACACCGCGCACACCGCCGGTCACGAGCACGACGCGGCCGCTGAGGGCGAGGCGGATGGTGCTGTCGACGGCGTCAGTCACTGTGCTAGCGTACCAAGCAAGTGCTTGCTTAGGTAGCCACCCAGGAGTTGCGCATGCCGATCACCACCGCGACGGTGGAGCCGGGAATCGTCTCGGTCACCGTCGGCTACCCGCCCGTCAACGCGATTCCGTCGCGCGGCTGGTTCGAACTCGCCGACGCGATCACCGCGGCCGGCCGTGACCTCAGCACGCACGTGGTGATCCTGCGCGCGGAGGGTCGCGGCTTCAACGCCGGCGTCGACATCAAGGAGATGCAGAAGACCGAGGGCTTCACCGCGCTGATCGACGCCAACCGCGGCTGCTTCGAGGCGTTCCGCGCGGTGTACGAGTGCGCGGTGCCGGTAGTGGCCGCGGTCAACGGATTCTGCGTGGGCGGCGGCATCGGGCTCGTCGGCAACGCCGACGTCATCGTCGCCTCGGACGACGCGAAGTTCGGGCTGCCCGAGGTCGAGCGCGGGGCGCTCGGCGCGGCGACGCACCTGTCCCGCCTTGTACCGCAACACATGATGCGCCGGTTGTTCT
The DNA here is from genome assembly GCF_001044235.1 of Mycolicibacterium chlorophenolicum. Lineage (GTDB taxonomy): Bacteria > Actinomycetota > Actinomycetes > Mycobacteriales > Mycobacteriaceae > Mycobacterium > Mycobacterium chlorophenolicum. The sequence goes on from NZ_JYNL01000004.1 coordinate 52,575, forward strand.
TCACGGCGGCCACCGTCGACGCCGCGACGCTGCACCACTTCGGATCGGTGCACGAGGTCGTCCCCCGCGCGGAGCTCGACGACGCCGCGCTGCGGGTGGCCCGCGACATCGCGTCCAAGGACACCCGGGTGATCCGCGCCGCCAAGGAAGCGCTGAACTTCATCGACATCCAGCCGGTCAACGCGCGCTACCGCATGGAGCAGGGCTTCACGTTCGAACTCAACCTCGCCGGCGTGTCCGACGAGCACCGCGACGCGTTCGCGGGGACGGACAAGAGAGCTAGATGATTCGGCGGGCACGAGCGAAGCGAGCGGGGAAGTAGTGGCAGACAAGAGAACGACTCTCGACGAGGCGGTCGCCGGGGTCGAGAGCGGCATGACGATCGGCATCGGCGGATGGGGATCGCGGCGCAAGCCGATGGCGTTCGTGCGGGCGCTGCTGCGCACCGACGTCACCGACCTGACCGTGGTGAGCTACGGCGGACCCGACATCGGCCTGCTGTGCTCGGCCGGCAAGATCAAGCGGGTCTACTACGGCTTCGTGTCGCTGGACTCGCCACCGTTCTACGATCCGTGGTTCGCCAAGGCGCGCACGTCCGGGACCATCGAGGCGCGCGAGATGGACGAGGGCATGCTGCGCTGCGGACTGCAGGCCGCCGCGCAGCGACTGCCGTTCCTGCCGATCCGCGCCGGACTGGGTAGCGACGTCCGCGCATTCTGGGGAGACGAACTCAAGACCGTGCGTTCGCCGTACCCCACGGGTGACGGCGTCGAGGAACTGATCGCGATGCCCGCGCTGAACCTCGACGCCGCGTTCGTGCACATGAACGTCGGCGACGCGCGAGGCAACGCGGCCTACACGGGTATCGACCCGTACTTCGACGACCTGTTCCTGATGTCGGCCCAGAAGCGTTACCTGTCGGTCGAGAAGGTGGTGCCGACCGAGGAACTGGTGAAATCGGTTCCGCCGCAGGCTCTGCTGATCAACCGGATGATGGTCGACACCGTCGTCGAGGCGCCGGGCGGTGCGCACTTCACCACCGCCGAGCCCGACTATCGGCGCGACGAGAAGTTCCAACGGCACTATGCCGAGGCCGCCGGATCCGACGAGACGTGGTCGTCGTTCGTCCAGACGTACCTGTCCGGCAGCGAGGCCGACTACCAGGCGGCCGTGCGCAAGTTCAAGGAGTCCACCGAGGGGGACCGAGCATGATCTCCGCAACCCGCGCCGAGGTGTGCGCCGTCGCCTGCGCCGAATTGTTCCGTGACGCAGGCGAGATCATGGTCAGCCCGATGACCACGATCGTCTCGATCGGCGCCCGGCTGGCGCGGCTGACCTTCTCCCCGGACATCCTGCTCACCGACGGTGAGGCCCGGCTGATCGCCGACACCCCCGCCATCGGCGCGGCCGCGGCGATCGAGGGCTGGATGCCGTTCGGCCGGGTGTTCGAGACGCTGGCCTGGGGCCGTCGCCATGTCGTGATGGGCGCCAACCAGATCGACCGCTACGGTAACCAGAACCTGTCGGCGTTCGGGGCCCTGCAGCACCCGACCCGGCAGATGTTCGGCGTGCGCGGCGCACCGGGCAACACCATCAACCACGCCACCAGCTACTGGGTGGGCAACCATTCCACCCGGGTGTTCGGCGACTCGGTCGACGTGGTCTCCGGAATCGGCTGGGACAAGGTCGATCCCGACAATCCCGCCTACCGGTTCGTCAACGTCTTCCGGGTCGTGACCAACCTGGGCGTGTTCGATTTCAACGGTCCCGACCACCAGATGCGTGCGGTGTCGCTGCATCCCGGGATCGAGCCCGAGCAGGTCGCCGAGAACACGTCGTTCGAGGTGCACGGACTCGGTGAGGCCGACACCACCCGGCTGCCGACCGCCGACGAGCTGACGATCCTGCGCGAGGTGATCGACCCGAAGGCGCTGCGCGACAAGGAAGTCAGGGTCTAGCCATGGCCGCATTGCAGACTCCGCTCACCGAGCTGGTGGGCATCGAACATCCCGTCGTGCAGACCGGGATGGGGTGGGTCGCCGGCGCGCGGCTGGTGGCGGCGACCTCGAATGCGGGCGGCCTCGGCATCCTCGCCTCGGCGACCATGACGCTCGAGGAGCTGACGACCGCCGTGGCCAAGGTCAAGGCCGCGACCGACAAACCCTTCGGCATCAACATCCGCGCCGACGCCGGCGACGCGAACGACCGCGTCGACCTCCTGATCCGCGAAGGAGTCAAAGTCGCCTCCTTCGCCCTGGCTCCCAAGCCCGATCTGATCGCACGGCTCAAAGAAGCGGGTGTGGTGGTGATCCCGTCCGTGGGGCTCGCCAAGCACGCGAAGAAGGTCGCCGGCTGGGGCGCCGACGCCGTCATCGTGCAGGGCGGCGAGGGTGGCGGGCACACCGGTCCGATCGCGACCACGCTGCTGCTGCCGTCGGTGCTCGACGCGGTCGCCGACACCGGGATGCCCGTGATCGCCGCCGGCGGCTTCTTCGACGGGCGGGGACTCGCGGCCGCGCTGTCCTACGGCGCCGCAGGCGTCGCCATGGGCACCCGCTTCCTGCTGACCTCCGACTCGACCGTGCCCGACGCGGTGAAGGAGCGCTACCTGCAGGCGGCGCTGGACGGCACCGTCGTCTCGACCCGGGTGGACGGCATGCCGCACCGGGTCCTGCGCACCGGCCTGGTGGAGAAGCTGGAGAGCGGATCCCCGGTGCGCGGCCTCGCCGCGGCGGTGACCAACGCACAGAAGTTCAAGAAGATGACCGGCATGACGTGGCGGTCGATGATGCGCGACGGCATGGCGATGCGACACGGCAAGGACCTGAGCTGGTCGCAGGTGGTGATGGCCGCCAACACCCCGATGCTGCTGAAAGCCGGCCTGGTGGAGGGCAATACCGACGCCGGCGTGCTCGCCTCCGGTCAGGTCGCCGGCATCATCTCCGACCTGCCGTCGTGCGCCGAGCTGATCGAGAGCATCGTGCGCGAGGCGATCGAGCATCTGGAATCCGCGGGCTCGTTCATCAGAAGGTGAAGCAATCAGCTTCATAGCGTCCAAATGAAGCTATAGTCTTCATATGGCTCGAGTGAAGCCTGCGGCTTCAACATTGTGTGCGACGGTCATCGGTGACGTCGTGGGTTCCCGCACGTTCGCCGACCGGCGCGGGCTGCACCGCCGGCTGACCGCGGCGCTGGCGGCCGTCGCCGACAGCGCGGTCGATCCGCCCGCCATCACGGTCGGCGACGAATTCCAGGGCGCCTATTCCACGGTCGGGCACGCGATCGACGCGGCCCTGACGCTACGGCTGACTCTGGCGCCCGACGTCGACGTCCGGTTCGGCATCGGCTGGGGTGCGGTCACCGCACTCGACGAGACGGGCGTGCAGGACGGGCCGGGATGGTGGGCGGCCCGCGAGGCCATCGAGTGGACAGCAGCCGCCCAGCGGCAGCCCGGACTGGCGCACGTCCGCACCGCGTTCCGCAACGGCACCGGCGAGGGAGCCGACCCGCACGCCGTCAACGCCGCCCTGTTGTGTCGGGACCATCTGCTTGGATCGCTGGACGAGCGGGCCCTGCGGATTCTGGCCGGGATGCGGGCGGGACGCTCCAAGAAGGAGGTGGCGATGGCGGAGGGCATCAGCGCCTCGGCGGTGTCCCAGCGCGCCGGACGGGCCGGGCTGGACCTGCTCCTCGTCGCCGCCGAGGAACTCCGGGAGATCCGATGAGCGCCCTGGCCGTGTTCCTGATCGCCGTCGGCGTCGCCGACATCTGCCGCAAACTCAGCACGCGTCAGTGGCTCGCCCTCGTCACGGGTCCGTTGACCGTCGTCGTGTGCGCGGCGTCGGCCGGGCTCTGGCACCGCGGGGACATCGCGCTACTCGTCGTCGCCGCCGCGGTGTCGGTCACGTGGGTGGTCCTGGGCGGTGCGGCCGAGCGCACGGGCACCCGGCACGGCCGGGCTCTGACCGTGTTCGGCGTGGGCGCGGCACTGATGGTCGCGTTCGGAGGCTGGTCGTCGGAGGTGGCCGGGCCGCTGGGCCGGTGGTTGCCATGGGTCGGGCTCGACGAGGTGGAGCCGGACCGGGCGCTGATGATCCTCGGGATCGTCCTGCTGCAACTGGTCACCGCAAATCAGTTGGTGCGCTTGATCCTCGGCGCGGTCGGAGCGGTCCGCCCCGCCGGTGTGCCGCAACCCTCGGACCGCCTCAAGGGCGGCCGGCTGCTGGGACCGATGGAGCGGCTGCTGATCGTCGGGCTCGGCCTGGGCGGTCAGTTCGGCGCGGCCTCGGCGGTGATCGCGGCCAAGGGCATCATCCGTTTCCCCGAGCTCAACGCCGCACGCAGGGAGTCGGCGGACAGCGGCGACTCCGCCGGCTCCGGCATCGATGAAGTCACCGAGTACTTCTTGGTCGGCAGCTTCGCGAGCTGGCTGATCGCGCTGGCCGGCCTCGCCCTCACCGCGGCCTGACCGAATCCGCCGCGGGGGCCGAGCCGCCTTCCTAGACTCGGCCCGATGAAGACCAACGCGGCCATCCTCTGGGAGTACGGGTCCGACTGGACCGTCGAAGAGATCGATCTCGATCCGCCGGGCGACGGCGAGGTGCTGGTGTCGTGGGAGGCCACCGGGCTCTGCCACTCCGACGAGCACATCCGCACCGGCGACCTGCCGGTGCCGCTGCCGATGATCGGCGGTCACGAAGGCGCCGGGATCGTACGCGAAGTCGGCGCCGGCGTCACCGGTCTGGCACCGGGCGACCACGTCGTCGCCTCGTTCCTGCCCGCCTGCGGCCGATGCCGGTGGTGCTCGACCGGTCACCAGAACCTGTGCGACCTGGGCGCGATCATCATGGCCGGCACCCAGTTGGACGGCACCTACCGGCGTCACGCCCGCGGGCAGGACATCGGCGTGATGGCGCTCGTCGGCACGTTCTCCCAGTACGGCACTGTGCCGGAGGCATCGATCGTCAAGATCGACGACGACCTTCCGCTGTCCCGGGCATGCCTGCTCGGCTGCGGCGTCACCACCGGGTGGGGGTCGGCGGTCAACACCGCCGACGTGCAACCGGGCGACACCGTGGTGGTGATCGGGTTCGGCGGGATCGGCAGCGGCGCGGTTCAGGGCGCGCGGATCGCCGGCGCGGAGAAGATCGTGGTCGTCGAGCCCGTCGAGGACAAGCGGGCCAAGGCGATGCAGCTGGGCGCAACACATTTCGTCACGTCCCTGCCCGAGGCGACAGCGCTGGTCGCGGAGCTGACCCGCGGGGTGATGGCCGACTCGGCGATCCTGACCGTCGGGCTGCTGGAAGGGTCGATGCTCGACGACGCGGTCAACATCATCCGCAAGGGCGGCGCCGTGGTGATGACGGCCCTGTCCTCGATGACCGACAACCAGGCGACGCTGGGCATGATGATGTTCACGCTGTTCCAGAAGCGGCTATTGGGAAGCCTTTACGGCGAGGCCAACCCGCGCGCGGACATCCCGCGGCTGCTGTCGCTGTACCGCGAGGGCAAGCTGCTGCTCGACGAGACCGTCACCCACGAGTACAAGCTGGCCGAGGTCAACGAGGGCTACGAGGACATGCGCGCGGGCCGCAACATCCGCGGCGTCATCCTGCACGACCACTGAGCGCGCAGACGCCTACAGCCGCTCGATGATCGTGACGTTGGCCGTGCCGCCGCCTTCGCACATCGTCTGCAGGCCGTAGCGCCCGCCGGTGCGCTCCAGTGTGTTCAGCATGGTCGCGAAAAGCTTTGCGCCCGTGGCACCGAGCGGGTGGCCGAGCGCGATCGCGCCGCCGCTGGGGTTGACCTTTTCGGGATCGGCCTTGGTCTCCTTGAGCCAGGCCTGCACCACCGGCGCGAACGCCTCGTTGATCTCGACGGTGTCGATGTCGTCGATCGACAGCCCGGTCTTGTCCAGCGCATAGCGGGTGGCGGGGATGGGCCCGGTGAGCATGAACACCGGGTCGGCGCCGCGGGCGCTGATGTGGTGGATGCGGGCGCGCGGCTTCAGACCGTGCTCCTTGACCGCCTGCTCGGAGGCCAGCAGCACGGCGCTCGCGCCGTCGGAGATCTGGCTGGCCATCGCCGCGGTCAGTCGGCCACCGTCGACGAGGGTCTTGAGCGTCGCCATCTTCTCCAGTGACGTGTCGCGGGGTCCCTCGTCGACGCGGAACCCGTCCACCTCGAGGATCTCGTTGTCGAAGTGGCCGGCCCGGATCGCGGCCTGCGCGCGCTGATGGCTGGTCAGCGCGTACTGCTCCATCTCCTCGCGGGAGATGCCCCACTTCTCGGCGATCAGTTCCGCACCGCGGAACTGCGAGATCTCCTGGTCGCCGTAGCGGTGCAGCCAGCTCTTGGATTCGTTGGTCGGCGAGGTGAATCCGAACTGCTCGCCGACGATCATCGCCGAACTGATCGGGATCTGGCTCATGTTCTGCATGCCGCCGGCGACGATGAGGTCGGCGGTGCCCGACATGATCGCCTGCGCGCCGAACGACACCGCCTGCTGGCTCGACCCGCACTGCCGGTCGACGGTCACGCCCGGCACTTCTTCGGGGAAGCCGGCGGCCAGCCACGACAGCCGCGCGATGTTGCCGGCCTGCGGGCCGATCGCGTCGACGCATCCGGCGATCACGTCGTCGACGGCTCCCGGGTCGACGTCGTTGCGGTCGAACAGGCCGCGCCATGCGGCGGCCCCGAGGTCGACCGGGTGCACACCGGCCAGCGATCCGTTGCGCTTGCCGATGGCGGTGCGGACGGCGTCGATGACGTATGCCTCACTCATGAGGAGCTCCTTTTCGTGGTGGTGATGCCGCCGAGGACGATCGAAAGATACTGCCGACCAACCTCTTCGGCGGTGAGCGGCCCGCCCGGTTGGAACCAGCGAACCGACACCCAGGTGGTGTCGCGGATGAACCGGTAGACGAGATCGACGTCGACGTCCGGGCGGAAGTAGCCCTCCTCGATGCCCTGGGTGAGGACGTCGACCCACATCTTGCGCTGCTCTTTGTTGCGCTCCTCGACGTAGGAGAACCGCTCCTGCGCCGACAACCGCTTGGCCTCGTCCTGGTAGATCACGACCTCGGCGTGCCGGGTGGCGATCGCCTCGAAGGACGCCATGAACAGTCCTTTGAGGCGCTCCAACGGGTTCGGCTCGGTCTCCACGATCTGGCGGTACCGCTCGAAGAGCCAGTCGAGGAACCCGCGCAGCACCTCGTCGACCATCTCCTCCTTCGACGAGAAGTGGTGGTACAGACTGCCCGAGAGGATTCCGGCGGAGTCGGCGATGTCGCGGACCGTGGTGGCCCGCAGCCCGCGCTCGGCGAACATCGTCGCGGCGAGCGAGAGGAGCTCGTCACGACGGGTGTTGGCGGGTCCGGCGCTCATGGGTGCTGACTCGACACCGAGATCACCTCGCCGGTCAGGTAACTGGAGTAGTCGCTGGCCAGGAACGCGATGGTGGCCGCAACCTCCCACGGTTCGGCGGCGCGGCCGAACGCCTCGCCCTGGGACAGCCGGTCGAGCAGCTCACTGCTCGAGGTCTTCTCCAGGAACTTGTGCCGCGCGATGCTGGGTGACACCGCGTTGATCCGCACGCCGAACTCGACGGCCTCGATCGCGCTGCATCGCGTCAGCGCCATCACACCGGCTTTGGCTGCGGCGTAATGGGATTGGGAGTGCTGCGCGCGCCAGCCGAGGACGCTGGCGTTGTTGACGATCACGCCGCCGTGGCCGGCGTCGCGGAAGTACCGCAGCGCGGCGCGCGTCGCCCGCATCACCGAGGTCAGCGTCACGTTGAGCACCCGGTCCCACTCGTCGTCGGTCATGTCGACCACCGGGGTCTGGCCGCCGAGCCCGGCGTTGTTCACCAGGACGTCGAGCCGGCCGGCCTGTTCCACGGCCGCGGTGATCAGCGCGTCGACGGCCGCGGTGGAGGTGACGTCGCACACCACGGCGTGCACGGTGCCCAGACCGAGGGCGGCGAGTTCGTCGCGCGTCTCCCCCAACCGGCGTTCGTGGTAGTCGGAGACGACGACGTCGGCGCCTTCGGCCAGGGCACGCCGTGCCGTGGTCGACCCGATGCCGGTTCCCGCGGCCGCGGTGACGAGGACGACCTTGCCGGCCAGCAGGTTGTGGCCCTCGATCTCGGCGGGGGCGACGGACAGATCGGTCACGCTCGAGCCTCTCTGGGCAGGCCGAGCACCCGCTCGGCGATGATGTTGCGCTGCACCTCGTTCGAGCCGCCGTAGATGGTGTCGGCGCGGGAGAACAGGTAGAGGCGCTGCCACTCACCGAACTCACCGTCCGGCAGCGTCAGCCCCGACATCCCGACCACGTCCATCGCGATCTCGCCCAGCTCACGATGCCAGTTGGCCCACAGCAGCTTCGACACGCAGTCGGCACCCGGGCGGTCCTCGTCCATCGTGGCCAGCGCATAGGACCGCATCGCCTTGAGGCCGGCCCAGGACCGGACCAGCCGTTCCCGGATCAACGGGTCGTCGGCGGCGCCGGTGCGCTTGGCCACCTCCACGAGGTTGGAATGCTCGCGCGCGTAACGGATCTGCTGGCCGAGCGTGGACACCCCGCGTTCGAACGTCAGCGTCCCCATCGCCACGCGCCACCCGTCGCCGGGCTCGCCGACCACCAGGTCGGCATCGGTGCGGGCGTCGTCGAAGAACACCTCGTTGAACTCGGAGTCGCCGGTCAGCTGGATGATCGGGCGGATCTCGACACCGGGCTGGTCGAGAGGCACCAGCAGATAGGACAGGCCGGCGTGGCGCTTGGAGCCCTTCTCGGTGCGGGCCACCACGAAGCACCACTGCGCCCAGTGCGCCAGCGACGTCCACACCTTCTGGCCGTTGATCACCCACTGGTCACCGTCGAGCACGGCGGTGGTCGCGACGTTGGCCAGATCGCTGCCGGCCCCCGGTTCGGAGTAGCCCTGCGACCACAGCTCGGTGACGTCGAGGATCTTCGGCAGGAAGCGTTTCTGCTGTTCGGGGGTGCCGTAGGCGATCAGCGTCGGGCCGAGCAGCTCCTCACCCAGGTGATTGACCTTGTCGGGGGCGTCGGCTTTCGCGTACTCCTCGTAGAACGCGACGCGGTGCGCCACCGAGAGCCCGCGGCCGCCGTGTTCGGTCGGCCAGCCCAGACAGGTGAGGCCGGCCGCCGCCAGGTGGCGGTTCCACTCCAGCCTCTCTTTGAAGGCTTCGTGCTCGCGGCCGGGGCCGCCGAGACCCTTGAGCGCGGCGAACTCGCCGACGAGGTTCTCGGCGAGCCAGTCGCGCACCTGCGCCCTGAACTCCTGGACCTCTATCATCCCTGTAGGCTAACCTACCAAGCACTTGCTTTGTTAGAGGGACAGAGGACGACCCGGGAATGTCACCACAGCGGACCACTCCCGCGGTTCTGGACCGGATCGCGCGCGAGCTCCCCGACCACCCCGCGGTGGTCACGCCCACCAGGACACTTTCGTTCGCCGGGCTGCGCACCGAGGTTCGCCAGGCCGCCGCGGCGATCATCGAGGCCGGCGTCGAACCCGGCGACCGCGTGGCTATCTGGTCGCCGAACACCTGGCACTGGGTGGTGGCCTGCCTGGCCATTCACCACGCCGGCGGGGTGCTCGTCCCGCTCAACACCCGCTACACCGCCAGTGAGGCCACCGACATCCTGGCCCGCACCGCGGCGCCACTGCTGTTCGCCTCGGGCGAGTTCCTCGGCGCCGACAAGGCAGCGAGCGTCGAACGGTCGTCGCTGCCCGCACTCCGTCACGTCGTGCGCATCCCGGTCGAACAGGCCGACGGGACGTGGGACGAGTTCGTGGCGACGGGCACGGACCTCGCCGCGGTGGACGCGCGCGCCGCGGCCGTGGGCTCCGACGACGTCTCCGACATCCTGTTCACCTCCGGCACCACCGGTCGCAGCAAGGGGGTGCGCTGCGCGCAGCGGCAGTCCCTCGACGCGTCGGCGGCGTGGGCGGCGTGCGGGCAGGTCACCAGCGCCGACCGTTATCTGTGCATCAACCCGTTCTTCCACAACTTCGGCTACAAGGCCGGCATCCTGGCCTGCCTGCAGACCGGCGCGACGCTGTTTCCTGAGCTGACGTTCGACCCGGAGAAGACGATGCGGGCCGTGCAGGAGCACCGCATCACGGCGCTGCCCGGACCGCCGACGATCTACCAGACCCTGCTCGACCACCCGAAGCGCACCGAATTCGATCTCAGCTCACTGCGATTCGCGGTCACTGGGGCCGCCACGATTCCGGTGGTGCTGATCGAACGGATGCAGAACGAGCTCGAAATCGACATCGTGCTGACCGCCTACGGTCTGACCGAGGCCGCCGGGTTCGGCACGATGTGCCGGGCCGACGACGACGCAGTGACCGTCGCGACGACGTCGGGCCGCCCGATCGCGGACTTCGAGTTGCGCATCGGCGACGCCGGCGAGGTGCTGCTGCGAGGACCCAACGTGATGCTGGGCTACCTCGACGATCCGGACGCCACGGCCGCGGCGATCGACGCCGACGGCTGGCTGCACACCGGCGATGTCGGCGAGCTCGACGAAGCCGGCAATCTGAAGATCACCGACCGCCTCAAGGACATGTACATCTGCGGCGGCTTCAACGTCTACCCGGCCGAGATCGAACAGGTGCTCGCCCGGCTGCCCGGCGTCGCCGAGGCGGCCGTCATCGGGGTGCCCGACGACCGGCTCGGCGAGGTCGGCAAGGCGTTCGTCGTCGCGCTGCCCGGCGCCGATCTCGACGAGAAGACCGTCATCGAGCACGCGCGCGCCCACCTGGCCAACTTCAAGACCCCGCGCTCGGTCGAGTTCCTCGACGCGCTGCCGCGCAACCCCGGCGGCAAGGTGGTCAAACCCCAACTGCGAGGGAGACGCTGATGGACCTGACCTTCGACGAGGCCACCGAGGAGTTCCGCGCCGAGGTGCGCGAGTTCCTCGCCGCCCACACCGACGACTTCCCCACCGAGTCCTACGACACCGCAGAGGGTTTCGAACAGCACCGCCGCTGGGACAAAGTGCTCTTCGACGCCGGGCTGTCGGTGATCACGTGGCCGGAACAGTACGGCGGGCGTGACGCGTCGCTGCTGCAGTGGATCGTCTACGAGGAGGAATACTTCCGCGCCGGCGCCCCGGGCCGGGCCAGCGCCAACGGCACGTCGATGCTCGCGCCCACGCTGTTCGCCCACGGCACCGAGGAGCAACGCGACCGTGTGCTGCCGAAGATGGCCAGCGGCGAGGAGATCTGGGCCCAGGCGTGGTCGGAACCCGAATCGGGCAGCGATCTGGCGTCGCTGCGCTCGACGGCCACCAGGACCGACGGCGGCTGGCTGCTCAACGGGCAGAAGATCTGGAGCTCCCGGGCGGTGTTCGGGGAGCGCGCCTTCGGGCTGTTCCGCTCCGACCCCGAGGCGCAGCGGCACAAGGGCCTCACCTACGTGATGTTCGACCTGAAGGCCGACGGGGTGACGGTGCGGCCGATCGCGCAGCTCGGCGGCGCCACCGGATTCGGGGAGATCTTCCTCGACGACGTGTTCGTGCCAGACGAGGACGTGATCGGCGGGGTGCACGACGGGTGGCGGGCGGCGATGAGCACGTCGAGCAACGAGCGGGGCATGTCGCTGCGCAGCCCGGCCCGGTTCCTGGCACCGGCGGAACGTCTAGTCGCGCAATGGAAGAACGATCCCGACCCGGCCTTCACCGACCGCGTCGCCGACGCGTGGATCAAGGCGCAGGCCTACCGCCTGCACACGTTCGGCACCGTGACGCGGGTGAGCAACGGCGGCGAACTGGGCGCCGAATCCTCGATCACCAAGGTGTTCTGGTCCGAGCTCGACGTGGCCCTGCACCAGACCGCGCTGGATCTGCGCGGCGCCGACGGGGAATTGATGGACTCGGTCACCGAGGGCCTGCTGTTCGCGCTCGGCGGCCCGATCTATGCCGGAACCAACGAGATCCAGCGCAACATCATCGCCGAGCGGCTGCTGGGCCTGCCCCGAAAGTAGATGACGTGAACTTCGAGATCGACGACCAGCAGCGGGATTTCGCGGCGAGTATCGATGCCGCCCTGAGTGCTGCGAACCTGCCCGACGCCGTGCGGGCCTGGGCCGCAGGCGACGCCGCGCCCGGACGCAAGGCGTGGGCGCAGCTGTCCGACCTGGGCGTGACCGCCCTGATGGTGCCCGAACGTTTCGACGGTATCGACGCCCATCCCGTCGACCTGGTGGTGGCCTTGGAGCGGCTGGGCCGCTGGAATGTGCCGGGGCCCGTGACGGAATCGATCGCGGTGGCCCCGATCCTGCTGGCCGACGACGAGCGCGCGGGTGCGCTGGCGTCCGGGGACCTCGTCGCCACCGTGGCCGCCCCGCCTCTGGTCGCGCGGGCGGTCGACGCCGACACCGCCGGGCTGGTGCTGCTCGCCGCCGACGGACAGGTCAGTGACGCCGCCGCCGGCGCGCGGCAGGAATCGGTCGATCCGAGCCGGCACCTGTTCGACGTCACCGCCGCCGGAGACGGCCGGCCCGCCGATGTGGCGCGGGCGTTCGAATTCGGCGCCCTGGCCACCGCGGCACAGCTGATCGGCGCCGCACAGGCGATGCTCGACGCCTCGGTCGACTACGCCAAGCAGCGCAGCCAATTCGGCACCATCATCGGCACCTACCAGGCGATCAAGCACAAGCTCGCCGACGTGCTGATCGCGGTCGAGATGGCGCGACCGCTGGTGTACGGAGCCGCGCTGTCCCTGGCGGACGGCTCCGGCGACACCGCCCGCGACGTCAGCGCCGCCAAGGTCGCCGCAGCCGACGCCGCGCTGCTCGCGGCCCGGTCGGCACTGCAGACCCACGGTGCGATCGGCTACACCCAGGAGCACGACCTGTCGCTGCTGCTGTTGCGGGTGCAGGCGCTGCGCCCCGCCTGGGGCGACCCGACGTGGCACCGTCGACGAGTGTTGGAGGCACTGTGAGTTCGAGCGAAGAACGGGAGTTGTTGCGCGACACCGTCGCAGCGCTGGTCGACAAACACGCCTCCTCCGAGGCCGTGCGCGCGGCGGCGGCGTCGGAGCGCGGTTACGACGAGGCGCTGTGGACGATGCTCTGCGAACAGGTCGGCGCCGCCGCGCTGGTGGTGCCCGAGGAACTCGGCGGCGCGGGCGGCGAACTCGCCGACGCCGCGGTGGTGCTCGAGGAACTGGGCAAGGCGCTGGTGCCGACGCCGCTGCTCGGCACGATCCTGGCCCAGCTGGCCCTGCTGTCGCTCGACGACCCCGACACCGATCTGCTGGAGGCGCTGGCCGAGGGCAGCGCGATCGGCACCGTCGTGTTCGACCCGGGCTACGTCGTCAACGGCAACGTGGCCGACGTGGTGATCGCCGCCGACGGCGAATCACTCACGCACTGGCGCTCTTTCACCACGACCCCGGCCGTCGCGATGGACATCACCCGCCCGCTGGCCGCGCTCGAGCCCACCGACACCGCGGTACTCGGCCCGGACCCCGGGCTGGCCGACACCGCGGCGCTCCTGCTGGCGGCCGAGCAGGTCGGCGCGGCGGCACGATGCCTGGACCGCACGGTCGCCTACACCAAGGACCGCGTGCAGTTCGGCCGCCCGATCGGCAGCTTCCAGGCGCTCAAGCACCGGATGGCCGACATGCACGTGGCCGTCGAAACGGCCAGGGCCGTCGTCGACGGGGCGATCGCCGAACCCTCGGCAGCCTCCGCGGCGCTGGCCCGGCTGGCCGCCAGTGAGGCCCTGTCGCTGGTGGCCGCCGAGGCCGTGCAGCTGCACGGCGGCATCGCGATCACCTGGGAGAGCGACATCCAGCTGTACTTCAAGCGCGCGCACGGCAGCGCGCAGCTGCTCGGTCCGCCGCGCGAGCAGCTGCGCCGCCTCGAATCCGAGGTGTTCTAGCCTGGCGGGATGAGCGTCTCGCTGCGGGCCGGCATCCCCCCGTTCTATGTGATGGACGTGTGGCTGGCCGCCGCGGAGCGGGCGCGCACGCACGGCGACCTGGTCAACCTGTCCGCCGGACAGCCCAGCGCCGGTGCGCCGGCGGCGGTCCGAGAGGCTGCCGTCACCGCGCTGCAGCACGACCGGCTCGGCTACACGGTCGCCCTCGGCATCCCCGAGCTGCGCGCCGCGATCGCCGGGGCGTACCTGCACCGCCACGGACTCACCGTCGACCCCGACGACGTCGTGATCACCACGGGCTCCTCCGGGGGCTTCCTGCTGGCGTTCCTGGCCTGTTTCGACGCCGGCGACCGGGTGGCGATCGCCAGTCCCGGATATCCCTGCTACCGCAACATCCTGACGGCGCTGGGCTGCGAGGTCGTCGAATTGCCGTGCGGCCCCGACACCCGGTTCCAGCCGACGCTGGCGATGCTCACCGAACTGGACCCGCCGGTCGCCGGGGTAGTCGTCGCGAGTCCGGCCAACCCGACCGGCACCGTGATCCCGCCAGACGAGCTCGCCGCGATCGCCGGCTGGTGCGCGTCGTCGGGGGTGCGGCTGATCAGCGACGAGGTGTACCACGGGCTGGTGTATCCCGGAGCCCCGGCGACCAGCTGCGCGTGGGAGACCTCCCGGGAATCCGTTGTGATGAACAGTTTCTCGAAGTACTTCGCGATGACGGGCTGGCGGCTGGGATGGATGCTGGTACCCCGGGAGCTCAGGCGCGCCGTCGATCGCCTGACGGGCAACTTCACCATCTGTCCGCCGGTGCTGCCGCAGCTGGCCGCCGTCGCTGCGTTCACGCCGGAGTCGATCGCCGAGGCGGAGTCCCTGCTCGACGGGTACGCGGCGAACCGCACGCTGCTGCTCGACGACCTGCGCGCGATCGGGGTCGATCGGCTCGCGCCCACCGACGGGGCGTTCTACGTCTACGCCGACGTGTCGCGGTGGACCACCGACTCGCTGAGCTTCTGTTCGAAGCTGTTGGGAGACACCGGGGTTGCCATCGCTCCGGGCGTCGACTTCGACACCGTGCGGGGCGGCGCGTACGTCCGGCTGTCCTTCGCCGGACCCACCGCCGACATCGAGGAGGCGCTGCGCCGCATCGGCGGCTGGCTGAGCTGAGCGCTCACCCCAGCCCGGTCGACGAACGACGGCGCCGCGAGATCGCGTCCACGCTCGCGGCAAGCAGCAGCACGCCTCCGGTCACCAGGAAGTTGATGTACGACGACTGGTTGAGCAGCCCGAGCCCGTTGGCGATCGTCGCCACGACGACGCCGCCGATCACCGCGTCGACCGCGCGTCCGCGGCCACCGAACAGGCTGGTGCCGCCGATCACCGCCGCACCGACCGCGTACAGCAGCGTGTTGCCCGCCCCCGACGACGCGGACACCTTCCCGGCGTAGGACGCGGCGATGATCCCGCTCAGCGCGGCCAGCGACGAGCAGGCGATGAACACCGACACCCGGATCCGGTTGACCGAGATGCCGGCCCGCCGGGCGGCTTCGGCGTTACCGCCGACGGCGTAGATGTGCCGACCGTACGCGGTCCGCTTGAGCAGCAGGGTCATCGCGATCAGCAGCACCAGGATCAGGGGCAGCACATAGGGCACCCCGCGGATCTGCACGTTCGGGTTGACGCTGCGATTCACGCTCATCACGAACGTGACACCGAGAACCACGACGGCGACGGCGACCACGCGCGCGACGACCACGCCGAGCGGGGCGTGCGCCAACTGCAGGGACCGCTTGCGCTGGTACTGCCAGACCTCGAGCGCGCCGAACCCGACGACCACCGCGAACGCGATCGCCCAGCCGACCGTCACCGGCAGGTTGCTCACCGTCAGACCGCGGATCACCGGGTTGTCCACCCGTACCGAGCCGCCCTCCCCGATGAGCTTGAGGGTGACGCCCTGCAACCCGAGGAAGAACGCCAACGTCACGACGAACGACGGGATTCCGAGCTTTGCGCGCAGCACACCGATGGCCAGACCGATCGCCGCGCCGCACGCGATGCCGGCCAGCACCGCCGCCCACCACGGCCACCGTGCCTCGACGATGGTCAGTGCCATCACGCACGCCGACACCCCGCCCGCCACACCGGCGGACAGGTCGATGTCGCCGAGCAGCAGCACGAACACCAGGCCCATCGCCAGTACACAGATCGAGCCGGCCTGCGTGATCAGGTTGGCCAGATTGAGCGCCGACATGAAGCGGTCGTTGGCCAGACCGAACACCACGAACAGCACGATGAGGCCGAGCACCGCGGGCAGCGATCCCATGTCGCCGCCGCGGACGCGGCGGACGTACGCCCGCACCGCGTCGCCGAATCCGGCATCCGAGTGCGTGTCCGCCGCGAAATCGGACGCGGCCACCGCGCCCCCGGCGGGCGAACCGACTGTGGTCATTGCGTGTCCTTCACTACATCGACTCCGCGGCTTCGGCCGGCGCCAGCCCGAGGCTGCCGGAGCGACCCGCGGTGATCAGTTCGACGACCTGGCTGTGGGTCACGTCGGCGGTCTTGACGTCGGCCGCCACCCGGCCCAGATACAGCGCGCAGATCCGGTCGGCCACCTCGAAGACGTCGCCCAGGTTGTGCGAGATCAGCACGACGCCCACCCCCTGGTCGGCCAGCCGGCGCACCAGATCGATGACCTGTTGGGTCTGCGCGACGCCGAGTGCGGCCGTGGGCTCGTCCAGCAGGACCACTTTCGAGTTCCACAGCACCGACTTCGCGATCGCCACGGTCTGACGCTGCCCGCCCGACAGGCTCGACACCGTCTGGCGCACCGAGGTGACGGTGCGCACCGACAGCGACTTCAGCGCGTCGCGCGCCATCGTCTCCATGCGGGCTTCGTCGAGCACGCCGCGGTGGGTGAGTTCCCTTCCGAGGAACATGTTCTCGACGATGTCCAGGTTGTCGCACAGCGCCAGGTCCTGATAGACGACCTCGACACCGAGCGCCGCCACGTCGTTGGGACCGTGCACGGTGACCGGCTGCCCCTCGAAGAGGTAGGTGCCGGTGTCGATGGGATGGATCCCCGCGATCGCCTTGACCAGAGTGGACTTTCCCGCGCCGTTGTCACCGACCAGCGCGGTGACCTGCCCGGGATAGACGCGGAAATCGATGTCGTGCAGCACGTGCACGACGCCGAAACTCTTGTTGACAGAGCGGAGTTCGAGAATGGGCTCGGTCGAGACCGGGTCGACCATGTCGGCTCTACAATCCCGCCGCCGAGCACATCGCCGCGAACTGACCGGCGCACACCTCGTCCTTGGACTGGCCGCCGTCGGTGAAGACGACATCGACGTTGTCCTTGGTGATCGACTTCGGCGTCAGCAGCACCGACGGCACGTCGCGGTTGCCCTGATCGTCGCGGGACGTGCTGTTGGTCTCCGGTGTCTGGCCGTTGGCCAACGCGATCGCGGCCTTCGCCAGTGCGCCCGCCTCCTCGGTGGCGGACTTGTACACGGTCATGCACTGGGTGCCGGCGAGGATGTTCTGCAGGCCTTCCACGGTGGCGTCCTGTCCAGTGACCGGCACCTGACCGGCGCGCTTGTTCTTGTCCAGGATCGAGATCACCGAGCCCGCCAACCCGTCGTTGGCGGCGTAGACGCCGTCGACCTTCCCGCCGGCCGCGGTGTAGAGCTGCTCGAAAATGGTGACCGCCTTGTCGTTGTCCCAGTCCGGCACGGCCTGCTCCCCCACGTTCTTGATGCTCGGCGTCGCGTCGATCACCGAGTGCGCGCCGGTGGAGAACAGGGTGGCGTTGTTGTCGGTGGGCGAGCCGTTGAGGAACACCACATTGGCGGGCTTACCGCCGAGGCAGTCCACCAGGCCCTGGCCCTGCAGCTCGCCGACTTTGGTGTTGTCGAACGAGACGTAGGCATCGGCCGAACCGCCGAGCGTGAGCCGGTCGTAGTCGATGGTCTTCACCCCTTGCGAGGCGGCCTTCTGCTGGATGGAGGCGCCGCTGTCGGAGTCCAGGTTGACGATCGCCAGCACCGTCACGCCGTCGGCGATCATGCCGTCGGCGATGGTCGCCATCTGGTCGGCCGAGCCCTCGGCGTTCTGGATGTTGTACTCCACCCCCGCCTCTTTGAAGGCGGCCTCGAGCGCGGGACGGTCCTTGGTCTCCCACCGCACCGAGGATTTCGTGTCGGGCAGGATGACGCCGATCTTGCCTTTACCGCTCTGGCTGCTTCCGCCGCCGGAATCGGAACTGCTGCAGCCGCTGAGGCTGACCGCGACGACGGTGGTCGTGAGCAGGGCGGTGAGCAGGGTGCGCGTACGTGTCACGGGACTGGCCTCCGAACGAGTTTTGTTATCTGGGGCAACTTATAACGTGATGCACGTCACGTCCAGCGGCTCACCGCGCACCCATCAGGTGCTCGAGAGCCAGTTGGTTGAGTGCGACGAAGCCGAATCCCTTTGCGCCGAAGTAGGAATCGGTGTCGAAATCCTCGTAGGCGGACCGGTCGGCGAGCAGGTCGGCATAGGTTTCGCCAGGGTCGAGCGTCGGCGTCCGTAGCTCGGCGACCTTAGCCTGGGCCATCGCCTCGAGCACGGCGGGATCGGCGCGGAACGCGGCGGCGCGTTCCCGCAGAAGCAGATACATCCTCATGTTCGCCGCGGCCGACGCCCACACCCCCGCCATGTCTTCGGTGCGGCTGGGCTTGTAGTCGAAGTGGCGAGGTCCGGCGTAGGCGGGGCCGCCCTCCGGACCACCGTGTTCGAGCAGATCGACCAGTGCGAACGCGTTGGCCAGGTCGCCGTGGCCGAACACGAGGTCCTGGTCGAACTTGATGCCGCGCTGACCGTTGAGGTCGATGTGGAAGAGCTTGCCGCTGTAGAGCGCCTGACTGATGCCGTGCATGAAATTCAGGCCGGCCATCTGCTCGTGGCCCGTCTCGGGATTGACGCCGACCATCTCGGGGTGGGCCAGGGTGTCGATGAACGCCAGCGCGTGCCCGACGGTCGGCAGCAGGATGTCGCCACGGGGTTCGTTGGGCTTGGGCTCGATGGCGAACCGCAGTCCGCTGCCCTGGTCGATCACATACTGGCACAACAGATCCAGCGCCTCGCGGTAGCGTTCGAAGGCGGCCTGCACGTCCTTGGCCGAATCGTATTCACTGCCCTCACGCCCGCCCCACAGCACGAACGTCTCGGCACCGAGTTCCATGGCGAGGTCGAGGTTGCGCAGGACCTTGCGCAACGCGAAACGACGCACCCCGCGGTCGTTGCTGGTGAACCCGCCGTCTTTGAACACCGGCTGGGTGAACAGATTGGTGGTCACCATCGGCACCACCACGCCGGTGGCCGACAGCGCGGCACTCAGCCGGTCGATCATCCGCCGCCGCTCGGCCTCGGAGCTGCCGAACGGGAAGAGGTCGTCGTCATGGAAGGTGAGCCCGTAGGCCCCCAGTTCGGCGAGCCGCTCGACGGCCTCCACCACGTCGAGCGCGGGCCGGGTGGCGACGCCGAACGGGTCGTTCGCCGGCCAGCCGATGGTCCACAGACCGAAGGAGAACTTGTCGGACGGGGTCGGCGACAGCGCATCCGAGGCGGCGGTGCCGGATTCCAGAACGGTCATGAGAAAGCTCCAGGGTGTGTATTTTGTTCTCTGCGCGAACATAAGATGTGGCCTGCACCACTGTCAAGGCCGAAGGCGAGGGCATCCATGGAACCGAGCGAGGGTCGCCGGGCCGCCCGCATGGGCACCAGCACCGATGACGTCAGGCGACGCAACCTGTCCAGCGTCCTGACCCTCGTCCACCGCAACCGCGCCCTCAGCCGCGCCGACCTGACCCGTCGCACCGGGTTGTCCCGCTCCACCACAAAGGATCTCGTCGAGGAGTTGACGGCGCGGGGTCTGGTCGAGGAATCGCCTGCCCCGTCGGTCTCGCAGGTCGGCCGGCCGAGTCCCATCGTGCGTCCCGGCCGTCGCGTGCTGGCCGCCACCGTCACCCCGGAGGTCGACGCTGTCAGTGTCGGAGTGGTCGCGATGGGCGGGGCGGTGCTCGAGATCGTCCGCCGCCCCACCGACCGCGTGCCGACGCCGGCGGACACCGTGACGGTGGCGACGGACGTGATCGACCGCATCCGTCGCGATCTGCCCGACGGGGCAGCGCTGACGGCCGTCGGTGTCGCCGTGCCCGGGCTGGTACACGGCCCCGAGTCGGTGGTCCAGCTGGCGCCCAATCTCGACTGGCACGATGTCGCCATCGGCGAGCTGCTCTGTGCAGGAACGGGATTACCGGTCTATGCCGCCAACGACGCCAACGTCGGAGCCACCGCAGAGCATCTGTTCGGCGACCATCACGACGCCGGTCACCTGATCTACGTCAACGGCGGACCGAGCGGCATCGGGGCGGGTTTCGTCGTCGCCGGCGGACTGCTCGAGGGGGTCGCCGGTTATGCGGGCGAGTTGGGGCACACCTATGTGGGCGGGAGCGAACCGTGCCACTGCGGCAGCGTCGGCTGCCTGGAGACCGAGGTGACCCAGGCACCTCTGGCGCGGCTGATCGCCGAACTGGACCGCGCCGATCCGTCGGCGCCACCGCCCTGCCCCACCGACGCCGAGCGCGACGTCCTCAACCGGCAGGCCCGCGCCCTGGCCGTCGCACTGGGTAACGCGATCAACATGCTCAACCCGCGCCTGATCGTTCTCGGCGGCTTCCTGCGGGCCTTCCCCGCCTACGCAGGTGGCGTGCTCCTGGAGGAACTGTCCCGCCGCAGCATGGGCGGGCCGAGGGACCTGGTCCGCGTCGTCGCCGCCACGCTCGGAGCCGAGACATTGATGATCGGCGCGGCCGAGCTCGCGTTCGCGCCGGTACTCGCCGACCCGGCGAGAGCGTGATTTGTCGGAGCGTCCCTGTAGCGTCGATGTCATGTTCGAACAGGTGTTCGATATCGATGCGACGGCCTCCGAGGCCGAGCTGCGCGACCTCGTCACCCGCTGCGAGCGGCTGAAGGCTGCGGCGGCGGCCGCGCAGGCCCGCGCGACCGCGGCGTGGGCGGCGCAGCGCCGCGCGGCCGAGGACGCCGCCGGGGTGCCCGCCCGCAAACGGGGCCGCGGGTTGGCCTCGGAGATCGCGCTGGCCCGCCTCGACGCCCCGGTGTGCGGCAACCAGCATCTGGGTTTCGCGAATGCGCTGGTGCACGAGATGCCGCACACCCTGGCCGCTCTCGAGGCGGGGGTGCTCACCGAATATCGGGCCACCCTGATCGTCAAACAGTCCGCCTGCCTCACCCTGGAAGACCGCCGGGCGCTGGATGCTGAACTGTGTGCCGATCAGCAGGCGCTGGCCGGGTTGGGCAACAAGCGCATCGAAGCCGCCGCCGCCGCGATCACCGCCCGCCTGGACGCCGCCGCCGTCGTGGAACGCAAGAACCGCGCCGCGCAGAGTGCGGGGGTGTGGACCCGCTGCGCCCCCAACGGCATGGTGTACCTGACCGCGCTGATGCCGCTCTCGCACGGCATCGGGGTCTACGCCACCCTCAAACGCGACGCCGACACCACCGCCGATGGACGCCCCCGCGGGCAGGTCATGACCGACACCCTCTACGAGCGGGTCACCGCCCGCCCCGCCGACACACCATCGCCGATCGCGCTGAATCTCGTGCTGGCCGACACCACCCTGTTCGGGGAGGACGACGCCCCCGGCTACGTGCAGGGCTACGGCCCGGTCCCGGCCGTCGTGGTGCGCGACCTCGTGTCCGACGCCGTCGCCGATGAGGCGGCGAAAGCGACGTTGCGGCGGCTGTATCGGCACCCGTCCAGTGGGCAACTCGTGGCGATGGAGAGCAAGGCGCGGCTGTTCCCGAAGGGGTTGGCCGCGTTCATCGGGCTGCGGGATCAGACCTGCCGCACCCCCTACTGCAATGCCCCGATCCGCCACCACGACCACGCCACCCCCGCCCGAGATGGCGGAAAGACCAGCGGGTGCAACGGGTTGGGCGCCTGCCAGCAGTGCAACCTGGCCAAAGAAGCCCCCGGCTGGCAGGTCGCCACCACCGACACCGACGGCCGGCACACCGCCACCTACCGAACCCCCACCGGCGCCACCTACCACTCCACCGCACCACCACTACCCGGACCCACCCGACGACACAGCGCGATCGAAGGCAGGCTCAGCATCGACATCGTCGAGCTGAAATGGACTGCCTGAGAAGTGAGCTGGGTATGGCGCGTACAGCCGAGCGTCACGCCGCGCTTTGCCGGCGACCGCTGCCGACGACGCTCATGCCGGGTAGGTCGTATCCGTCAGGGCCTGCGAACGTCGCGAGGTCAGCCGCGGCCCTCGTCCTGATGGCCGAGGTCATCTCCGCGGGCAGACTCGCCAACAGGGAGGCGAGCGGGCCGGCCAGGGACGGGACCAGGGACCACCACTGTTCGAATGACGCGACGTGCAGCGGGGTTTCGACGTCGCACACCCTAACCTCGGTGAAGTCCGCCGCCCCCAACAGGTCCTCGAGCGCGCCGGGATCGGCGAGAGAGAACGGACCCGGCATCCCCGGCGGCGGAACCGGCACCCCGAGTTCGGCGGTGACCGCGTCGAGCAGCACCCCCAGCCAGGGGTTGCGTCGGCGATCCGCCCACACGGCGAAGGCCGCCCGGCCGCCGGGTCGCAGAACGCGGTGGACCTCTCGCACCGCCGCTGTCGGGTCGGGCACGAGCATCACCCCGTCTCGGCACAGCACGACGTCGAACGATGCTGCTGGACAGTCGATCTGTTCGAGGTCCAGTACACGGGTCGTGACGTTCTCGAGGCCGCGCCGGTGTGCGCGCTCCGCGGCGATCGCCGCCATCTGCGGTTCGACGTCGGAGACGACAACCGAGCCCTCCGGCCCGACGACCTCCGCCGCGGCCACACCGACGCTGCCGGGCCCCGCAGCGAGTTCGAGAACATCGTCTCCGCGTGCGAGGTCGACGGCATCGAACATCGCGCGGGTCACCACGGCGCCCCGGGCGTCGATCGCGTCGGCGTGCTCACCCCACGCCGGCGCGACCGCCGCCCAGATCGCGTGCAACGCCGCACGCGCCGGATCGGTCATGGTGACCACCCCCGTCTGCGCTCGATACCTCGATCAGCATGCGCCGGATCAGAACGGTGTGTCGACCCCGCCGTTGGTGGTGTTGGCCTCGTCGTGATTGCTGTCGACGTAGCCCAGGCGCACCGGGGCGACCGGCTCCGTGCCGAACGGGATCAGCGGGTCGGTGCCGACGTTCTGGCCGGTCCCGACCGGATGCCCGTCGGCGAGGGCGGTGGTGTCGGCGGCAGCGGCGGGCGCGAACGCGATCACCATGCCGGTCAGTGCGGCGGTGATCGTGGCCAGTGCGGCGGTTCTGGTGGTCATGTCGTCCTCCTGTGGACGTCGGATCTGTTGACTCCTCGATCCTCACGCGCCGCCGCGCGCGCGTCGCCATGGCTGGCCGCCAATCACCAGGTAGGGCTACCTGCAAGAGCCTCAGGCTCGACGCTGCGTGACGTACCAGTCGAGCAGCGCGGGATCGTCGACGGCGCTGCGTTCGACGACCTTGGCGGCGTCGCCGCCCTGGAAGAGCTTCTTGATCGGCACCTCGAGCTTCTTGCCGGTGCGGGTGTGCGGAACGCCCGGGGCGACGATGATCTCGTCGGGCACATGCCGCGG
This sequence comes from Mycolicibacterium chlorophenolicum, assembly GCF_001044235.1. Classification (GTDB taxonomy): domain Bacteria; phylum Actinomycetota; class Actinomycetes; order Mycobacteriales; family Mycobacteriaceae; genus Mycobacterium; species Mycobacterium chlorophenolicum. The sequence continues at coordinate 76,194 of NZ_JYNL01000004.1, forward strand.
CGAGACCTCGGTGCGGATGATGTCGTTGATCCGGTCGCGCAGGGCGTCGTCGAGCTCGACGCCGTCGCCGAGCACCACGAACAGCGGCATCCAGTAGCCTCCGTCGGGTTGCTCGGCGCCGATCACCAGCGCCTCGACGATCTCGGGCAGGCTCTCCACCGCCTGGTAGATGTCGGCACTGCCCATGCGGATGCCGTGCCGGTTGAGGGTCGAATCCGAGCGGCCGTGCACGATGACGCTGCCGTGGTCGGTGATCGTGATCCAGTCGCCGTGCCGCCACACACCGGGATAGGTCTCGAAATAGGCGTCACGATAACGACTTTGGTCGGGATCGTTCCAGAACGCGACCGGCATCGAGGGCATCGGCTTCGTGACGACGAGCTCACCGACCTCGCCGCGCACCGGGTTGCCCGACTCGTCCCACGCGTCCAGCGCCACCCCGAGGAACGGCGCCGACAACTCACCGGGCCACACCGGAACGGTGCGCACCCCGCCGATGAACGCCGAGACCACATCGGTACCCCCGCTGATCGAGGCCACCTGCACCCCGACGTTGTCCGCCAGCCACAGCGACGACGACGCCGGCAGCGACGATCCGGTGATGCCCACGCTCCGCAGCGCCGACAGATCGTGGGTGGCCGCCGGGCGCGCCTCGGCCTTCATGCAACCGAGCACATAACCGGGGCTGGTCCCCAGCACGGTCGCGCCGACCCGGGCCGCGATCGCCCACAGCGCATCGGGTTCCGGGACACTGGGGCTGCCGTCGTAGCAGACGATCGTGGCGCCGACGAGCAGCCCGGCGATCTGGAAGTTCCACATCATCCAACTCGGACTGGTGAACCAGAAGAACGTGTCGTCACGGCCCATGTCCGATTGCAGCGCAACGGCTTTGAGATGTTCGACCACGACGCCGCCGTGACCGTGCATGATGCCCTTCGGCAACCCCGTGGTGCCCGACGAGAACAGGATCCACAGCGGGTGATCGAACGGCACCGCGACGCTGTCGAGACCATGCGAGGCGACCTCGGTCAGATCGGCGAGCGAGAACGTGGTCACCAGGCTCGGCAGTCCGTCGCGCAGCGCAGCGACGTCGTCGCGTTTGTCCCGGTACTTGCCGGCGAACCGGTACCCGTCGGCGGCGACGAGCACCTTGGGCTCGAGCTGACCCAGACGGTCCAGCGCGGCCTTGGCCGAATAGTCCTGGCCGCACGCGCTCCACACCGCCCCGATGCTCGCCGTCGCGAGGAACGCGATCACCGCCTCGGCGATGTTCGGCAGGTAGCCGACCACGCGGTCGCCCGGCTCGACACCACTGGCCCGCAGCCTGTCCGCGAATGCGGCGGCGCGGCCCAGCAGTTCGCCCCAGGACATCTCGCGGTCAGGCCCGTCCTCGGTGACGGAGATGATCGCCGGGCGGTCGGTGCGCGCATTCCGGACGATCTGGTCGACGTAGTTGCACGTCGTCCCGGGAAACCAACGCGCGCCCGGCATCTCGGCGCTCTCCAGCACCGTCGACCCGCGCTCACCGAGATCGAAGTAGTCCCACAGCGTCGACCAGAAGCCCTCGATGTCGTCGACCGACCACTGCCACAGCGCCCGGTAGTCGGGATAGTCGCCACCGGTCCGCCTCTCAGCGAACCGGGCGAAGTCGGTGACGCGCGCGCCGTTGACGTCGTCCTCGGTCGGCACCCACTGCGGGGCGTCGGTGGTCGCCGTCAACGGGCGCTCCATCCACCGTCCATCGTGTACGACGCTCCGGTCACCATCCCTGCCGACGGCGTGGCCAGCCATCCCACCAACGCGCCCACCTCCTCGGGTTCCACGAGCCGCTTCACCGCACTCTCCTTGAGGAGGATGTCGGTGATCACCTGATCCTCGGCGATGTTATGCGCTCGGGCCTGATCGGCGATCTGCTTGGTCACCAACGGGGTGCGCACATAGCCGGGATTGACGCAGTTGCTCGTCACGCCGTGCGGGCCGCCCTCGAGTGCGGTCACCTTGGACAGACCCTCGAGCGCATGCTTGGCGGTCACGTAGGCGACCTTGAACGGCGAGGCCCGCAGCCCGTGAATCGACGAGATGTTGATGACGCGTCCGTAGCCCTCGCGGTACATGTGCGGCAACGCCGCCCGGATCAACAGGAACGGCGCCTCCACCATCAGCGCCAACATGGTGCGGAACTTCTCCGGCGGGAACTCGGCGATCTCGTTGATGCTCTGGATGCCGGCGTTGTTGACCAGGATGTCGACGTCGAGCTGCAGATCCTCCAGCGCGGCGACGTCGGACAGGTCGAGCGCCCATGCCGTTCCGCCGATCTCCTGGGCGAGCGCCTTGGCGCCGACGTCGTCGATGTCGGCGACGGTGACGGCCACGCCGCGCGCCGCGAGTTCCCGCGCGCAGGCGGCCCCGATGCCGCTCGCCCCGCCGGTCACCAGCGCGGTGCGGCCCGCGAGATCGCTCACAGCACGCCCGCCTTCGCGAGCTGCTCGCGATCGGCCTCATCGAGCGTCTTGAGGTCCAGGCCGTTGGTCTCCCGATTGAACAGGGCGGCGACCAGCGTGATCGCCGCGGCACCGGCGAGGTACACCGCGATCGGCACCCACGTACCGAACCTGTCGAGCAGCCATGTGGCGATGGCCGGCGCAAGCGACCCGGCGACGATCGACGTGACCTGATAGCCAAGGGACACACCGGAATACCGCATCCGGGTCGGGAACATCTCCGCCATGATCGCCGGCTGCGGCGCGTACATCAGTGCGTGGATCATCAGGCCGAGGATGACCGCGGCCATGATCAGCAGGTAGTCCCCGGTGTTCATCATCGGGAAGGCGAAGAATCCCCAGGTGGCGGCCAGGATCGCGCCGACGATGTACACCGGGCGGCGGCCGTACCGATCCGAGAGCCGCCCGACCTGCGGGATGACCAGGAAGTGCACGGCGTGTGCGGCCAGCAGCCACCACAGGATGTCGCTGGTGTCGGCGCCGACATGGGTCTTGAGGTAGACGATCGAGAACGTGACGACGAGGTAGTACATGATGTTCTCCGCGAACCGCAGCCCCATCGCCGTGAAAACTCCACGGGGATAACGCTTCAGCACCTCGAACACGCCATAGGACACCGCCTTGACGCGCTCGACCTCCTGCTGGGCCTCCACGAAGATCGGCGCGTCGGTGACCTTGGTGCGGATGTAGTACCCGATCAGCACCACCACCGCCGACAGCCAGAAGGCCACGCGCCAGCCCCACGACAGGAACGCCTCGTCGGACAGCGTGCCGGTGAGCACCAGCAGCACCACGGTGGCCAGCATGTTGCCGACCGGTACCGCGGCCTGCGGCCAGCTGGCCCAGAACGCCCGGTCCTTGTTCGGGCTGTGCTCGGCAACCAGCAGCACCGCGCCGCCCCATTCCCCACCGACGGCGAAGCCCTGGAGGAATCGCAGCAGCACGAGCAGGATCGGCGCCCACACGCCGATCTGCGCGTAGGTGGGCAGGCAGCCCATCAGGAACGTCACGACGCCGACGAGCAGGATCGCGAACTGGAGGAGCTTCTTGCGGCCGTGCTTGTCGCCGAAGTGGCCGAACACCACGCCGCCGAGCGGGCGCGCGACGAAGCCGACGGCATAGGTCAGCAGTGCCGCGATCAGCCCGGCGGCCTCGCTGGTGCCTTCCGCGAAGAACACCTTGTTGAAGACCAGAGTGGCCGCGGTGGCGTAGAGAAAGAACTCGTACCACTCGACGACGGTGCCCGCCATCGACGCGGCGACGACGCGCTTGAGACCCGTCGTCACCGACCCGGACCCGGCAGGTCCCGTGTCGTGTTGTGTGCTCATGCCACACCCCTCCTTTGTGATGCCGACCACAGTTGTCAGTGAGTATTCCTGCAGCTACCCACCGCAGCAATGACCAAAACTGCAGCAGAGATCTGCAAAACTGCACATGTGACGACAGCGAACCGGCGGCCCAGCGCGGACGACCTCCTGGTGCTGCTCGCGGTCGGCCGGACCGGCCGGTACACCACCGCGGCCGAGGAGCTGGGGCTCAACCACACCACCATCAGCCGCCGCATCGCCGCGCTCGAGCAGGCGATGGGTGGCCGGGTGCTGGCCCGGGTGGCCGGCGGCTGGGAGCTGACCGACCTGGGCCGCGACGCGCTCGCCGCCGCCGAAGCCGTCGAATCGGCGGTGCGCTCCCTGACGCTCGACGCCGGCGGCAGCCGCATGCTCGAAGGCGTCGTGCGCATCTCGGCGACCGACGGCTTCTCGGCCTACATCGCCGCACCCGCCGCCGCCTCGGTGCAACGCAGGCATCCGAAGGTGGCGGTGGAGATCGTCGCCGCCACCCGGCGCGCCAGCCAGCAACGCTCGGGGCTCGACGTGGAGGTCGTGGTCGGCGAGCCCACGGTGCACCGCGCCACCGCGATGCGGCTGGGCGACTACTGCCTGGGCCTGTACGGCTCGCGGGACTACCTCGCCGAACACGGATCCCCCGCGAATGTGGCTGATCTGCAACGCTTTCCGCTGGTCTACTTCATCGACTCCATGTTGCAGGTCGACGATCTGGACCTGGCGGCCAGCTTCGCCCCCGCCATGCGCGAATCGGTCACGTCGACCAACGTGTTCGTCCACGTCGAGGCCACCAGGGCGGCGGCCGGTCTCGGGCTGCTGCCCTGCTTCATGGCCGATCGGCACGATGACCTGGTGCGCGTGCTGGCCGACACGGTGTCGATCCGGCTCGCCTACTGGTTGGTCACCCGCCCCGAAACACTGCGCCGGCCGGAGGTGGCCGCCGTCGTCGACGCGATCGCGGCGCGGATGGACGACCAGCGCGACGTCCTGCTCGGCGCGCGGCTATAGGCCGAGCGTTCTGGCCGCCCGGTCGGCGGCATGTGGACCGGCGAGGTGTCGCATCAGGAGCAGCCCGTCGACCAGTGCCATGGTCGCCTCCGCCTCCCGCGTGCGCCGGGCGCGCGAGCCGGAGAAGAAGTCGGCCAGCCAGTCCACCCACGCGGCCATCAGCTGCGGCGCGACCTCGTGGAACGGCGCCTGGTGCGCCGCGGCGAGACCGCAGGCCTCGAAGTAGACCGCGAACAGCGGGTCCACCGCCGAGTTCGCCAGCACCGGGTAGGCCGCAGCCACCATCTGCCGGTGATCGGCGGCCTTGTCGGGGAACGCTCCCGCCAACACCTCTTGCAGACGGACTCCGATCGCCACGAGGACGTCGGTGACGAGTGCGTTCTTCGTCGTGAAGTAGTACACGATGACGCGGTCGCTGGTGCCGAGACGGCGCGCCAGTCGGCCGAAGGTCAACGAACTCAGGCCGTGGTCGACCGCGGCCTGCACCGCACCCTCGAGGATCTCGTCGCGGGAGTATTTGTGGCCCATCGGCCTTGATCGTAGTGGTGACTACAATCTAGTGTTTGTAGCGACCACTACAAACGAGGAGATCCCCATGCCCTCCACCGCATCCCTGTCCCCCGCCCTCCGCGCGATGGCGGTGTCCCGAGCCTTCGCGGGCGCCTCGTCGTGGATCAGCCCCCGCCACGCCTGGCGGTTCTTCCTGCTCGGACCGATGCCCGACGCCGGCAGCACGGCACTGGTCTCCCGGCTGTTCGGCATCCGGGACCTGGTGTTGGCCCTGGGCCTCGGACACTCCGACCCGGCGGTCCGCCGCGCGGTCCTGACGGCCGGCGTCGTCGTCGACAGCGCGGACGTCGTCGCCACCGCCCTGGCCCTCCGCTCGGGCGCGCCGCGCGCGGGGCTGCTGGCGGCCGCGGCAGGCGCGGGCACGTTCATCGTGATCGGTGCGACGGCGCTGGCGCACTCGGATTAGGCGTCGGCGCGCGCCGAACCCTTGCGCTGCGACGGGCGACCTGGTGCAGTCAGCCCGTGCCCTTCCTCGAGCATCCCCGCGGCCGTGCCTACTACCGGCACTGGGCCGCGCCCGATCCACAGGCCGCGGTTGTCTTCCTGCACGGATTCGGCGAGCACACCGGGCTCTACCACCGGTACGGCTTCGCGCTGAATGCCGCCGGGATCGACCTGTGGGCCGTCGACCAGTTCGGCCACGGCCTCACCGTCGGCGACCGCGGAGACTTCGGCACGATCGAGGACAGCGCGGCGCTGGCCGACGCGCTGACCGAACTCGCCCGGCAGGAGTATCCCGGGCTCCCGGTGATCGCGCAGGGCCACTCGTACGGCGCCGTCGTGACGCTGTTCCGCGCACTCGAACACGGGGACCGATACCCCGGCGCGGTCATCTCCGGTGCCCCGCTGGTCGCGGTGCCCGAACTGCTCGACGCCGACACGTCCATCGATCTGGACCCGGAGTGGCTCTCGTCCGACCCCTTCTACTTCGACTCGATCGTCAACGACCCGCTCGCCTTCGTCGACGCCGACAGCCGCGCCCTGACCCGCGAGCTGGACCGGGCGTGGAATCGGTTCGGCGCGGAGTTGCCGACACTGGCCGTGCCGACCCTGGCCGTGCACGGCACCAACGACCCGATCGCCCCGGTCGGCGCCGTGCGCGCCTACGCCGAGACCGTCGCGCCGCTCGAGCTCGTCGAGTTCGCCGGCGCCCGCCACGACATCCTCAACGAGACGGTGCACCGCGACGTCGCCGCCACGATCGTGGCGTTCATCCACAGGGTTATCCCCACTGTGGATGAATGACACCCGTGTGATTCAGCCGAGAATCAGCCGGGTGGCGTCGCGCAGCACCCGGGCCCGCCCGCCGGCGAATCGGTCGGCGGCGATCAGGTGGTCCCCGATCACCAACGAGAACGCCAGCATCGCCCGCGCCTCGACGTCCCCGGCGTCATCGGACATCGCCGAGATCAGTTCCCGCAGGTAGTCCATCCTGCGGTTGTCGACCCGGCGCAACCGCGCGGCGACCGCGGCGTCCCGCCGGGCCCACTCCCGCACGGCGAGATCGATCGGCACCAGATCCGGCGCGAAGGTCAGCATCCCGGCCTTGCGGGCCTTGCCCGCCGGGCCACCGCCCTCGGCTTCCACGCGGCGGCGCACGTCGTCGATGCTGCGACGCTCCCAGGCGTCGAGCATCGCGTCGACCAATTCGGCGCGTCCGCCGAACTGCCGGTAGAAACCGCCGCGCGTCACTCCGAGACGTTGCGCGAGCACCTCGACGCGCACCGCGCCGGGTCCCTCGGTGGCCAGCAGATCCAGGCCGGTGTCGATCCAGAGCTCTCGCGATGTTCGTACTGGTGGCGCCACGTTAGATACAGTACAGTGCTGTATCTATGAAACCTGATACCGACACACTGCGGGCGTGCTGCACGCTCGATCGCATCGACCATGTCGACACCCACCTGCTCGCCACTGACACGCCCCGCGCCAGGACGCCCGAGCAGTGGACCCGCGAGATCCTCGAAGGCCCCTCGGCCGTGATGCGGGCGCGGCTGACCGCGGGCTGGACCATGCTGGGGCTACGGGTGCACCACCTGGGCCCGGACTCGATCGCCGGCTGGCCCATCGCCCATCGGGACGCGGACTGTGTTCGGCTGCAGGGTGATTCGCTGCTCGGCCTGACCGGTCAGCTGGTGACGCGGGTGACCGACGGCGGCGTCGAGTTCGCCACCTTCGCCCAGCTGGACAACGCGGTGGCACGGGCGATGTGGGCCCGGGTCCTGCCCACGCACCTGCAGATCGTCGAGCGCCTGCTGCGCGAGGCGGCCGCGCGCACCCGCTAGAGCCAGGTGTCGTCAGTGGTCGCGGTGAGGAACGCCTCGAGGTCGTTGCGCCAGTCGGCCGGGGTGGTCTTGTCCGGCTCGATGCCGGTGTACTGCCCCTGATAGAAGAGCAGCGGCCGCGGCTTCTTCTTCGGCACATCGGAGAGCGAATGCACCGCGCCGAACACCACGAAGTGGTCACCGCCGTCGTGCACCGAGGCCACCGTGCAGTCGATGTGCGCCAGCGTGCCACCGATGATCGGCGACCCCAGTTTCGACAGCGACCAGTCGAGGCCGGCGAACTTGTCCGGCTCACGGGAACCGAAGCGCGCCGACACGTCCTTCTGGTTCTCGTGCAGGATGTTCACGCAGAACCGGCCGCTCGACTCGATCGCCTGCCAGGACCGGCTGACCTTCGTCGGGCAGAACAGCACCAGCGGCGGCTCCAGCGAGAGCGCGGCGAAGGACTGGCAGGCGAAGCCGACCGGAACCTCGTCGTGCACCGTGGTGATCACCGTGATGCCTGTACAGAACTGGCCCAGCACATTGCGGAATGTGCGCGGGTCGATAGGTGCGCCGGACACCGCTACTTGAAGCCCACGCTGAAGTCGTGACCCCACAGCGACACCGCGGTGCTCTCCCGGGCGACCCAGCTGTGGTCGTCCACTTCGAGCCCCTCGCAACCGAATTCGATGTCGAAGCCACCGGGGGTCTTCATGTAGAAGGACAGCATCTTGTCGTTGACGTGCCGGCCCAGTGTCGCCGACATCTTGACCTTGCGGCGCAGCGCACGGTCCAGGCACAGCCCGACGTCATCGGCGTTCTCCACCTCGACCATCAGATGCACGATCCCGCTGGGTGTTTCGCCCGGCATGAACGCCAGGCTGTGGTGACGGGGATTCACCCCGAGGAAGCGCAGCCACGCCGGCGCGCCGTCGGCCGGGCGGCCGACCAGCTGCGGCGGCAGCTTCATCGAGTCGCGCAGACTGAAGCCGAGCACATCGCGGTAGAAGTGCAGCGTCTCCACGTCGTCGCGGGTGGTGAGCACGACGTGGCCGAGGCCCTGCTCCTCGGTGACGAATTTGTGGCCGTAGGGGCTGACGACGCGACGGTGCTCCAGCGCGACGCCGTGGAACACCTCCAGGGTGTTGCCCGACGGATCGTCGAACACGATCATCTCGTCGACGCGCCGCTCGGCGAGTTCGGCGGAGGTGCCCTCCTTGTACGGCGTGCCGTGCACATCCAGACGGTGCCGGATCTCCTGCAGCCCAGCCGCATTGGCCGTCTCCCAGCCCGACACCAGCAGCCGGTCGTGCTCACCGGGAACGATCACCAGCCGGGCCGGGAACTCGTCCATGCGCAGATACAGCGCGCCGTCGGCCGGGCCGGATCCCTCCACCATGCCGAGCACCTTCAACCCGTACTCGCGCCACGCACCGACGTCGGTGCTCTCGATGCGCAGGTAACCCAGTGAACGGATGGACACGGCTTCAGCCTCCGAGGAAATCGATGGTCAGCTTGTTGAATTCGTCGAACTTCTCCAGCTGCGCCCAGTGCCCGCACTGCCCGAACACGTGCAGCTGCACCCGCGGGATCTGCTTGAGCGCCACCAGCGCCCCGTCGAGCGGGTTCACCCTGTCCTCGCGACCCCAGATCAGCAGCACCGGCTGACGCAGCTTGTACACGTCGCGCCACATCATGCCGAGCTCGAAATCAGCTCCGGCGAACGACTTCCCCATCGCCTTGGTGGCCGCCAGCGATTCCGGGGTGCTGGCGATCCGGAACCGCTCCTCGACGAGTTCGGGCGTGATCAGGGACTGGTCGAAGACCATGATGCGCAGGAACTTCTCGATGTTCTCGCGGGTCGGGTCGTTGGCGAACCGGCCCAGCAGCTTGACACCCTCGGTCGGATCCGGCGCGAACAGGTTGACGCTCAGCCCGCCCGGGCCCATCAGCACCAGCCGGCCCGCCCGCTTGGGGTTGTCCAGCGCGAAGCGCACCGCGGTGCCGCCGCCCAGCGAATTGCCCACCAGCGCAGCACGTTCGATGCCCAGATGGTCGAAAAGCCCGAGCAGCGCGGTCGCGCTGTAGCGGTTGTACTGCTCGTGCTCGGTGTGCTTGTCGGAGTACCCGTAGCCGGGCTGATCGACGGCCAGCACATGGAAATGCTTGGCCAGCACCCCGATGTTGCGGCTGAAATTGGACCAGCTCGAGGCGCCGGGGCCACCGCCGTGCAGCAGCACGACGGTGGGTGACTCCGGGTCGCCTGCTTCGTGGTAGTGCAGCCTCATGTCGTCGGCGACCTGCGCATAGCGTGAGGTCGACTCGAACGTGATCTCCTGCTGTTGAGCAGCTTCCGCGGCGAACGAGGTCATCTAGACCATCGTGTCCTGGGGCGGGAGGCCGAACGCGTCGTTACCGAAGATCAGGTAGGCACGCTCGGGCTCGTTGGCCGCGTGCACCCGGCCCGCATGCGCGTCGCGCCAGAACCGCTGCACCGGCTGATCGAGGTTCAGCGCGGTCGCACCCGATGCCTCGAACAGCAGGTCGATCGACGCGATCGCGCGCGCGGTGGCCCGCACCTGATCGCGGCGGGCGCGGGCGCGCAACGAGAACGGGATCTCCTGGCCGGACTGCAGCAGCTGGTACTCCTCGCCCACGTTGCCGATCAGCTGACGCCATCCGGCGTCGATGTCGCTGGCGGCCTCGGCGATCCGGATCTTGGCGAACGGATCCTCCTTGGACTTCTCACCGGCGAACGCCGCACGCACCCGCTTGCCCTGGTGCTCGACGTGGGCGTCGTACGCGCCGTAGGCCATGCCCATGATCGGCGCGCTGATCGTCGTCGGATGCATGGTGCCCCACGGCATCTTGTAGACCGGCGCGGAGTTGGTCTGGTAGCCACCGGCGCTGCCGTCGTTCATCGCCTTGTACGACAGGAACCGGTGACGCGGGACGAACACGTCCTTGACGACGACGGTGTTGCTGCCGGTGGCCTTGAGCCCCACCACGTTCCACACGTCGTCGATGCGGTAGTCGTCCCGCGGGATCAGGAAGCTGCCGAAGTCGACCGGCCGGCCGTCCTTGATCACCGGGCCGCCGAGGAACGCCCACGTCGCGTGGTCGCAGCCCGACGACCACTGCCAGGCGCCGCTGACCAGATAGCCGCCGTCGACGACGGTGCCCGCGCCCATCGGCGCGTAGGAGGACGACACCCGAACGGTGGGATCGTCGCCCCACACGTCCTCCTGGGCCTGCTGGTCGAACAGTGCGAGGTGCCAGTTGTGCACGCCGATGATCGACGAGACCCACCCGGTGGACCCGCAGGCGCTGGCGATGCGGCGGACGGCCTCGTAGAACACCGTCGGATCGCACTGCAGGCCGCCCCACTGCTCGGGCTGCAGCAGCTTGAAGAAACCGACCTCGTCGAGTTCGGCGACGGTGTCGTCGGGAAGGCGCCGCAGTTCCTCGGCAGCCGGGGCGCGTTTGGCGATCCGCGGCAGCAGATCGTCGATGCCGGCTAGAACCGACTGCACGTCGCGCTGTTCAATGGACGTCACTGTTGTGCCTCCCGAGAGTAGGGACCTGCTCAAAGATTAGAACACGTTACGATTTGTGTCGAGTAGCGGTGTCCTGTGGCCGCTGGACCAGCACACATGCATTTCTGTAACCTGTTCTAGTTATGAACGCCCGATGGTGGGGAAGAGAGAGTCGACCGTGACCGACGAGCCTTTGGGCAACCACGTGCTGGAACTGGAGATCGCCCAGGTGATCGACGAGACGGCCGACGCCCGGTCGCTGGTGTTCACCGCCCCCGCCGACGCCCCCGTCCCGGAGGACAAGCTGCGGTACTCGCCGGGGCAGTTCCTCACGCTGCGGGTGCCGAGCGAGCGGACCGGCTCGGTTGCCCGCTGCTACTCGCTGTGCAGCTCGCCGTTCACCGGCGACCCGATGACCGTCACCGTCAAGCGGACCGCCGACGGGTACGCCTCGAACTGGCTGTGCGACCACGCCCACCCCGGCATGCGGGTGCACGTGCTGGCCCCGTCGGGAACGTTCGTCCCCCGCACGCTCGACACCGACTTCCTGCTGCTGGCCGCGGGCAGCGGTATCACGCCGATGATGGCCATCCTCAAGTCCGCGCTGACCGAGGGCGGCGGCAAGGTCACGCTCGTCTACGCCAACCGCGACGAGACCTCCGTGATCTTCGCGGCCGCGCTGCGCGACCTGGCGGCCAAGTACCCCGACCGGCTCACCGTCGTGCACTGGCTGGAATCGGTGCAGGGACTGCCGAACGCGGCCACGCTCGCCGAGTTGTTCGCGCCCTACCGCGACCGGGAGGCGTTCCTCTGCGGACCCGCGCCGTTCATGGCGGCCGCGCAGGAGGCGCTCACCGCCTGCGGAGCCCCCGCCGAACGCGTCCACATCGAGGTGTTCAAGTCGCTCGAGTCCGACCCGTTCGCCGCCGTGGTCATCGCCGAGGACGACAGCGACGAGGGTCCGGCCACCGCGGTGGTGACGCTGGACGGCGACACCCACGAGGTGTCCTGGCCGAGGCGGGCGAAGTTGCTCGACGTCCTGCTGGACAAGGGACTCGATGCGCCGTTCTCCTGCCGCGAGGGACACTGCGGCGCGTGCGCGGTGGTGAAGAAGTCCGGCGAGATCGAGATGGAGGTCAACGATGTCCTCGAAGACCAGGATCTCGACGAGGGCCTGATCTTGGCCTGCCAGGCCCACCCGCTCTCGGATTCGGTCGAAGTGACCTATGACGAGTGACGAGCGGATAGGTTTGCCAGGATGAAGCGGCTCGCAGCAGCAGGCGCCACGGTGATGGCGCTGCTGACCACGGTCCTCGTCCACCCTGCGACGGCGGCCGCCGCGTCGGACACGAAGACGTCCTCGATCCCCGTCGACCCCGCGACCTCGATCCAGATGCAGGTGTCGGCGAATTGCGATGCGGCCCAGGCACGGTGCTTCTTCACCACCACCGCGAGCCTGCTGACGCCCGACGGACCCACCGGGTTCCCCGGCGACACCTGGGCGCGGCAGACGGTCACGCTGCGCAGTTCCAGTAGGGACGTCTGGCAGCAGGCCTGGTACAGCGCACCGTCGGGCAACCCGCGTGAGCTCAAGGGCGCCAACCACGAGAACGTGCTGTCGAAGATGTACCGGGCCCTCGACGACGTCGAGCTGTCGATCACCTACTTCGGCGGGGGACCCATCGCCCGCTTCACCGCCGACGGCGATTCGGTGCCCACGCAGTGGCGGACCGGTCTACCGGCCACCGACGCGGACTTCATCGCCTGCTCCCAGATCCAGGTCGTCTACAGCGGGGTGAACCTCACCACGCCCACCGCCTGCGCGCAGACCCGGTTCGGTTAACGCGGCAGGCCGAGCAGCCGCTCCCCCGCCATCGTCAGCAGGATCTGCTCGGTGCCGCCCGCGATGGTCAGGCACCGGGTGTTGAGGAAGTCGTGCACCTGCTGGTTCTCCACCGCGCCGGCGCCCTCGGACAGCTCCATCCGGAACTCCGCGAGCGCCTGGCGGTAGCGCACACCGATCAGCTTGCGGGCGCTGGCCTGCGGCCCGGGATCGCGCCCGCCGACCGCGAGCTGGGCGATGCGCTGATCCAGCAGCGAGCCCACCTGCGCGGTGACGATCAGCTCGCCGAGCCGATCCCGTTGGGCGTCATCGACATCCGATTCGGACACCACGCGCAGCAGCTCCTCCATCGGGTTGCCCAGCGCGGTGCCCTGCGCCATCGCCACCCGCTCGTTGGCCAGCGTGGTGCGCGCCAGCTTCCACCCGTCGTCGACGCCGCCGACCACCATCTCGTCGGGCACGAAGACGTCGTCGAAGAACACCTCGTTGAACAGTTCGTCGCCGGTGATCTCGCGCAGCGGCCGGATCACGATGCCCGGGCTCTTCATGTCGACGAGGAAGTACGTGATGCCCTTGTGCTTCGGAGCGTCGGGATCGGTGCGGGCCAGGCAGACCCCCCAGTGCGCCTTCTGCGCCGCCGAGGTCCAGACCTTCTGCCCCGTGAGCTTCCAACCCCCCTCGGCGCGAACGGCTTTGGTGCGCAGCGCCGCCAGGTCCGAGCCGGCGCCCGGCTCGCTGAACAGCTGGCACCACATCAGGTCGCCGCGCAGCGTCGCCGGGACGAACTGCTCGATCTGCTCGGCGCTGCCGTGCTCGAGGATCGTCGGCACGGCCCACCACCCGATCACCAGATCGGGCCGTGTGACGCCGGCCGCGGCCAACTCCTGGTCGATCAGCAACTGCTCGGCGGGGCCGGCCCCGCGCCCGTGCGGCCGTGGCCAGTGCGGCGCGAGCAGGCCCGTCTCCGCCATCACGGCCTGCCGCCGGTCGGCCGGGGCGGCCGCGACATCGGCCACCGCGGAAGCGATCTCGGGCCGCAGGTCAGCCACCGATGCGAGGTCGATGTGCAGGTCGCGGCGCACCCCCTGCTGGGTCAGCGCGGCCACCCGGCGCAGCCAGTGCGACCGGCCGCCCAGGAACTGGGCCAGACCGTAGGCCCGCCGCAGATACAGGTGCGCGTCGTGCTCCCAGGTGATGCCGATGCCGCCGAGCACCTGGATGCAGTCCTTGGCGTTGGCCTTCGCGGCCTCGATGCCCACCGAGGCGGCCAGCGCCGCCGCGATCGACAGCTGGGCGTCATCGGTGTCACCGGCGGCGCGTGCCGCGTCGGCCGCGGCGACCGACGCCTGCTCGGAGCGCAGCAGCATCTCGGCGCACATGTGCTTGATGGCCTGGAAGCTGCCGATCGGCTTGCCGAACTGCTCGCGCACCTTCGCGTACTCGGTCGCGGTCCGCAGCAGCCAGCGCGCCACCCCGGCGGCCTCGGCCGCGGCCAGCGTCACCGCGAGGTCGGTCACCCGCTCCGCCGACATCGCCACCGGCACCGCGGCCGCGCGGTCGAGCACCACCCGAGCCAGCGGGCGGGAGAAGTCGGTCGCCTTGCGCGGTTCGACGGTGACGCCCGGTGCCGCGGCGTCGACCACCACCCACCCGTCGCCGGCCGGCAGCAGCAGCAGGCCGTCGGCCGTGGCGCCGAGCACGGCCGGCGCCGTCCCGGACACGGCGCCGTCGGCGACCGTCAGGTCGGCGATCAGCGCGGCACCGGCGGTGCGCTGCCCGGACGCCAGGGCCCCGAGCCACTCGGTCTGCGCCTCCCCCAGCACCAGCGTGGCCAGCGCCGTCGTCGCCACGGGGCCGGGCACCAGGGCGGCCGCGGCCTCCTCGAGCATCGCGCACAGATCGGCGACCGTGCCATCGGCGCCGCCGTGCTCCTCGGCGAGCGCGACGCCGAACATCCCCAGGTCGGCCAGCGCGGCGTACGGCCCGCGCCACGCGTCGGCGGTGCCGTGCTCGACGTCGCGGACCGCGTCGACGGAACCCGACCCCGCCGCCCAGCTCCGGACGAGGTCGCGCGCTTCGGCCTGCTCGTCGGTGATGGTCGCAGACACCGTGACTCCTAGGGTTTGGGTGAGAACAGCGTGCGTCCCACTAGAACGTGTTCTAATAGTGCCAGCGTTCGACCGTCAAGTCGAACGCCATCACAGCAGACCACTGTCGTGATCGACACAGTGCGGCGGTGGGAAACCTACGACCGGTGTGCGTATCGTTTTCACCAGTTGCACCGCACACCGAAGGAGCCGCGCACCGCATGTCCGGGTCGTCTGAGTCGTCACCAGGCACGTCGGCGCGCGCCGGCGCCACGGGATCGGACACCCGCCCCCGCCAGGTGATGAACGTCGCGGTGCTGGCCGAATCGGAACTGGGCTCCGAGGCGCAGCGGGAACGCCGCAAGCGGATCCTGGACGCCACGCTGGCGATCGCGTCCAAGGGCGGTTACGAGGCCGTGCAGATGCGGGCGGTGGCCGAACGCGCCGACGTCGCGGTCGGCACGCTCTACCGCTACTTCCCGTCGAAGGTGCACCTGCTGGTCTCGGCGCTGGGCCGCGAGTTCGAGCGCATCGACGCCAAGACCGACCGGTCCGTGCTGGCCGCGGGCGCCACGCCGTATCAGCGGCTCAACATCATGGTCGGCAAGCTCAACCGGGCCATGCAGCGCAACCCCCTGCTGACCGAGGCGATGACGCGGGCGTTCGTGTTCGCCGACGCGTCGGCCGCCGGCGAGGTCGACTACGTCGGCAAGCTGATGGACTCGATGTTCGCCCGCGCGATGAGCGACGGCGAACCCACCGAGGACCAGTACCACATCGCCCGCGTGATCTCCGACGTGTGGCTGTCCAACCTGCTCGCGTGGCTGACCCGGCGAGCGTCGGCGACCGACGTGAGTAAGCGGCTCGATCTGGCGATGCGGCTGCTCATCGGCGACGGCGAGCAGCCGAAGATCTGACCTCGTGCTGCCGCCCGAGCTCTCGACCGCCCTCGAGGCCGCGGCCCGGGTGCCGCGACTGCTGATCACGACCGACTTCGACGGCACGCTGTCCCCGATCGTCAACAACCCCGCCGACGCGCGACCCCTGCCCGACGCGGGCCGCGCGCTCGTCGCGCTGGCCGAGCTGCCGTCCACCGAGGTCGCGCTGATCTCCGGGCGTGCGCTGCGCGACCTGCGCGTGCTGTCGTCGATGCCCGACGCCGTCCACCTGGTCGGCAGCCACGGCGCCGAGTTCGACTCCGGGTTCTCCCACGACATCGACACCGACCTGCTGGCGGCCATAACCGAGACGCTGGACGCGATCGCCGCCGACAAGGCCGGGGTGACGGTGGAGACGAAACCGGCGAGCGTGGCCCTGCACGTGCGCAACGCGTCGGACCCCGACGGCGAGGCCGCGCTGGCCGCGGCCTGGGAGGCGGCCACCGGGTGGGACGCGCATGCGACGACGGGCAAGGCCGTGCTCGAGTTCGCGGTGATCTCCACCGACAAGGGAGAGGCGATCGACATCCTGCGGACCGAGCACGACGCGTCGGCGGTGGTGTTCTTCGGCGACGACGTCACCGACGAGAAGGCGTTCCGCCGGCTGACCGACGCCGACGTCGGGGTGAAGGTCGGGCCCGGCGACACCGCGGCGACGCACCGGGTGTCCTCGCCCGAGGACGTCGCCGCCGCGCTGCAGTTCTTGCTTTCCGCGCGCGCGGGAGGTTAGGCCGGCGGACCCGAGGTGCGACCGCGCACCACCTCGGTGTCGAGCACCTCGACGACCGGCAGCCCCGACCGGGGCGGGCTGTGCAGCAATTCCCCTGCGCGCCTGCCCTTTTCGATGCTCGGCTGGCGCACGGTGGTCAGTCCCCGCGACAGCGCCTCGGGCACCCCGTCGAAACCGGTCACCGTCATCTGGCCGGGCACGTACACGCCGCGGGCGCGCAGCCGGTCCATCGCGGAGAGGGCGAGCACGTCGGCGGTGCACATCAGCGCGGTGATGCGCGGATTGGCGTCCAACGCCACGTCGGCGCCGGCACCCCCGGAGGTGGGCAGATGCTCGTAGCTCTCCACCACGGTCAGCGAATTCGGGTCGAGGCCGGCAGCGGCCATCGCGTCCCGCACACCGGCGATGCGCTCACTCTGGACGTGGAAGTCCGGTGTGCGGACCCGCTCGGGGTCCGCGAGCGCCGGCCCCGGACCGCCGTGCGGCCAGTCGCGGCCCAGCCGCATGGTCAGCAGTCCGATCTCGCGGTGCCCCAGGTCGAGCACGTGCTCGGCCAGCGCGCGCATCGCGGCACGGTCGTCGATGCCGACCCGCGACGTCCCGGGCACATCCCTGGGCTGGTCGACGACCACCACGGGCAGATGCCGCTGGAGCACCACCGGCAGGTACGGGTCGTCGTCGGAGGCCGAGTAGATCACGAACCCGTCGACGCCCGCGGCCAGCACGGCGGCCGAGCCGTCGCTCACGCTGCGGTTGGGCCCGACCGCGACCAGCAGCAGCCCCTGCCCGACGGCCTCGCACGATTCGGCCAGCCCGGCCACGAAGTCCAGCGCGGCGGGATCGCTGAACGAATAGTTCAGCGGTTCGGTGATGATCAGACCCACCGCGCCGGCCCTGCGGGTGCGCAGCGAGCGGGCCACCGGATCAGGGCCCGGATAGCCGAGCCGCTTGGCGGTGGACAGCACCCGCTCGCGCAGCTCGGCCGACAGTTGATCCGGCCGGTTGTAGGCGTTGGAGACGGTGGTGCGCGAGACCTTGAGTTCGGCAGCCAGAGAGGCCAGGGTCGCGCGCCGTCTCGGCGTCGGAGTCCTGGACATGCTCTGTAGAGGGTAATTCATCCCCATCGCCCCGGCGCCGAGCACGCACCGGCACCCATGCGCTACATTGGCGAAGTTATTGGAAACGATTTTCATTTGTATCAGGAGTTGCGCATGCGAGCCCTCGCCGCCCTGCCCGCCATGGCCGTGGCCGCCGTGCTGACGGTCGCCGTGGCCGGCTGTTCCCAGCAGCAGCCGAACACCGAGCACGGCACCGCCAACGTGGTCGCCTCCACCGACGTGTGGGGCAGCGTCGCCGCCGCCGTCGTCGGGGACCACGCGACCGTCAAGTCCATCGTCAGCGGTACCGTCGCCGACCCGCACTCCTTCGAGGCCAGCCCGTCCGACGTCGCCGAGATCGCCGACGCCTCACTGGTCGTCTACAACGGCGACCACTACGACCACTGGATGGACGACGTGCTGCAGAACTCGCACGACATCCCGACCGTCGACGCATCGTCGCTCTCGCCGACCCAGCCCCCGCCCAACGAGCACGTTTTCTACGACCTGCCCACCGTCAAGGCCGTCGCCGACCGCATCGCCGAGACCCTCGGGCAGTCCGACGCCGAGCACGCCGCCGATTACACCGCCAACGCGCAGAAGTTCGGCGACGCGCTGGACACGCTCACCCTCGCGCAGCACGGCATCGGCGAAGCCCACCCCGGCGCCTCGGTCGTCTCCACCGAACCCGTCGCGTACTACGCCCTGCGCAACGCCGGCATCGCCGACAAGACGCCGCCGTCGTTCGCGAACGCGGTCGAGGAGGGCGGCGACCCGTCGCCCGGCGATCTGGCCGCCGTGCTGGACCTGATCAACAACCGGCAGGTGTCGGCGATCGTCGTGAACACCCAGACCGAGGGCCCGGTCAGCAAGCAGCTGTCCGACGCGGCGCGACAGGCCGTGCTACCCGTCATCTCGGTCACCGAGACGCTGCCCGCCGGCATGGACTACCTGCAGTGGCAGCGCAAGACCGTCGACGAGATCGCGGCCGCGCTGGACAGTCCGCCGCCGCCGAGCCGATAGTCGCCGTCTGTGCCCACCGACGACCTCGTAGAACTGCGCCACGCGCGGCTCGCCTTCGGCGATCGCGTGCTGTGGGACGACCTGGACCTCACGGTGCGCGCCGGCGAGTTCATCGCCATCCTCGGACCCAACGGCACCGGCAAGACGTCCCTGCTCAAGGTGCTGCTGGGGCAGGTTCCCCTCAGCGCGGGCGACGTGCGGATCGCCGGCGAGCCCGTCACGACCGGCAGCCGCAAGATCGGCTACGTCCCCCAGCACCGCTCGATGGACCGCGGGCTGTCGCTGCGCGCCTCGGATCTGGTGGCGCTCGGCTACGACGGGCACCGGTGGGGCTTCGCCGGCTGGAGTCCCGCCGCGCGGCGCGCCAAGCGCGAGGCGGTGCGCCAGGCGCTGGCCCAGGTCAACGGCACCGGGTTGGCGCACGCGTCGGTCGGCGTGATGTCCGGCGGCGAGCTGCAGCGCATCCGGGTGGCCCAGGCCCTGGTGACCGATCCGGTGCTGCTGCTCTGCGACGAACCGCTGCTCAATCTCGACCCCGCCAACGCGGGCCTCGTCTCCGCGCTGATCGACCGGCGTCGCCGCGACGCCGGCACCGCGGTCCTGTTCGTCACCCACGAGGTCGACCCCGTGCTGCCGTACGTGGACCGGGTGATCTACCTCGTCGACGGCCGGTTTCGGGTCGGCACCGTCGCCGAGGTGATGACGTCGGCGACGCTGTCGGAGCTCTACGGCGCCGACATCGAGGTACTCGAAGTGGGCGGGCGCTACATCGTCGTCGGCGAACACAGCCAGTACCAGCACGACCACTGCGAGGGCCCGGGGCACACCCATGAATGACAAGCTCTCCGACGTCGTCTCCCACTTCTTCGACTTCGGCGCCACCGCCGACCTGCTCAGCCGCGACTTCGTCCAGCAGGCGCTGCTCGCCTCGGCGCTGCTGGCGCTGGTGTCCGGCATCGTCGGGCCGCTGATCGTCATGCGGCAGATGTCCTTCGCGGTGCACGGCTCCAGCGAACTGTCGCTGACCGGCGCGGCCTTCGCGCTGCTGGCCGGCTTCAACATCGGCATCGGCGCGCTGCTGGGATCGGCGCTGGCGGCCGTGCTGTTCGGCATCCTGGGCCAGCGGGCCCGCGAACGCGACTCCGCGATCGGCGTGGTGCTGGCGTTCGGCCTGGGTCTGGCCGTGCTGTTCATCCACCTCTACCCCGGCCGCACCGGCACCAGCTTCGCGCTGCTGACCGGCCAGATCGTCGGCGTCGGATACTCCGGGCTGGCGCTGCTGGCCGTGGTGACCGTCGTCGTCATCGCGGTGCTCGCGGTGTCCTACCGGCCGCTGCTGTTCGCGACCGTCGACCCCGAGGTGGCCGCAGGCCGCGGCGTCCCGGTGCGCGGGCTGGGCATCGTGTTCGCCGCGCTGGTGGGCGTCACCGCCGCCCAGGGCGTGCAGATCGTCGGGGCGCTGCTGGTCATGTCGCTGTTGATCACCCCGGCGGCCGCGGCGGCGCGGGTGTTCACCTCGCCGATCAAGGCGATGGGTGCCTCGGTGCTGTTCGCCGAGACCGCGGCCATCGGCGGCCTGGTGCTGTCCCTGGCCCCCGGCGTGCCGGTGTCGGTGTTCGTCACGACGATCTCGTTCGCGATCTTCCTGGTCTGCTGGCTGGTCGGCAGCCGCCGTTAGGCTGGTCGTCGTGGCCACCCGCACGGTCGACCTGAACGCCGATCTCGGCGAGGGCTTCGGGGTGTGGCAACTCGGCGACGACGACGCGATGCTGGGCATCGTCACCAGCGCCAACGTCGCCTGCGGCTTCCACGCCGGGGACTCGGCGACGCTGGCGCGCACCTGCCGGCTCGCCGCCGAACGCGGCGTGCGGATCGGCGCCCAGGTCAGCTACCGCGACTTCGCCGGCTTCGGCCGCCGGTTCATCGACGTGCCGCCCGAGGAACTGGCCGCCGACGTGATGTACCAGATCGGTGCGCTGTCCGCGCTCGCCAAGGCCGCCGGGTCGACGGTGTCCTACGTCAAGCCGCACGGCGCCCTCTACAACGCGGTGGTCACCCACCGCGATCAGGCCCGCGCGGTGGCCGAGGCCGTGCATGCGGTGGACCCCGAGCTCCCGCTGCTCGGCCTCGCCGGCTCGGTGCTGTTCGACGCGGCAGCCGAGCTCGGGCTGCGCACGGTCGCCGAGGCGTTCGCCGACCGGTCCTACCGGCCCGACGGGCAGCTGGTGTCGCGGCGGGAACGCAACGCGGTGCTCAGCGATCCCGACGAGATCGCCGAGCGGGTGATCTCGATGGTCACCGCGGGCCGGGTGGCGGCGGTGGACGGTTCGACGATCCCGATCACCGTGGAATCGGTGTGCGTACACGGCGATTCCGAGGGCGCGGTGCAGATCGCCACCGCGGTGCGGACCCGGCTGCTGGCCGAGGGTGTCGACCTCTCGCCGTTCAGCTGACCGGGGCGCCGGCGTCGCGGTTCGCGCAGGACACCACGCTGCCCAGCAGCCCCGGCAGGGCCGTCTCCACCTCGTCGACACGCAGCCGCTGGAACGTCAGCCCGTCGATCACCAGGCGCTCGGTCACGCCGGCCTCGCGCAGGATCTTGAAGTGGTGGGTGGCCGTCGACTTGTTGATGCCGTCATAGAGCGCCCCGCATTGCAGCGGCCCGCCGGCGTTGTGCAGCCGCCGCACGATCTCCAGCCGGACCGGGTCGTGCAACGCCGCCAGCACCTGCTGCACCCGGGCGACCGGGTGCGCGTCGTCGGCCATGAGTGTCCTTCACCACGCGGGGTTTGATGATCGTCGAACCCAGCGTACGCTCGATCGGGTTCGATGTCTGTC
This sequence comes from Mycolicibacterium chlorophenolicum, assembly GCF_001044235.1. Lineage (GTDB taxonomy): Bacteria > Actinomycetota > Actinomycetes > Mycobacteriales > Mycobacteriaceae > Mycobacterium > Mycobacterium chlorophenolicum. Next base: position 97,972 of record NZ_JYNL01000004.1, read on the forward strand.
AAACCGTACTCGACCGGAAGTGGGGCACCCGATGGTGGCGATCGACCGTCCGATCAGCGAGACGCAGCGTTGGGCCTACCCGCTGCTGCTCGTCCTGAGCGGCGTCGCCCTCGGTGTATCGGGACTGCCCGCGCCGCTGTACGGCATCTACGAGTCGGACTGGCACCTCTCGCCGCTGGCCACCACGATCGTGTTCGCCGTCTACGCCGTCGCCGCGCTCGCCGCGGTGCTGGTGTCGGGACGGATCTCCGACGTGGTGGGCCGCAAACCGGTGCTCGTCGGCGCCCTGATCGCCCTGCTGGTCGGGCTGGGGGTCTTCCTCATCGCCGACAACATGGCGCTGCTCCTGCTCGCCCGCACCATCCACGGCGCGGCCGTCGGCTCGATCGTCGTCGCCGGCGCGGCGGCCCTGCTGGACCTGCGCCCCGACCACGGCGTGCGCTCGGGTCAGCTCTCCGGCGTCAGCTTCAACGTCGGCATGACCGTCGCGATCCTGGGCTCCGCGCTGCTCGCCCAGTACGCACCGCACCCGCTGCGCACGCCCTACGCGGTGGTCGCCGTGATCTGCCTGATCGTCGGGATCGGGGTGCTGGCCCTGCGCGAACCGCACACCGCGCGCGCCCAGGGTCCCATCCGCATCGCGAAACCCGCTGTGCCGCAAGAGATCCGGTCCGACTTCTGGTTCTCCGCGCTCGGCGCGATGGCGTCCTGGTCGGTGCTCGGCGTGCTGCTGTCGCTGTACCCGTCTCTGGCCGCGCGGCAGACCCACATCGACAACCTCGTCTTCGGCGGCGCCGTCGTCGGCACCACCGCGTTCGCCGCAGCGCTGGCCCAGCTCGCCGCGACCCGGCTGCCCGCCAAGTACTCCGCGATCATCGGCGACGTCGGAATGGCCGTGTCGCTGCTGCTGACCATCCCGGTGCTGCTCACCCACCAGCCGCAGCTGGTGTTCGTGGCCGCCGCACTGCTGGGCGCGACGTTCGGGCTCGGCTTCGGCGGCTCGCTGCGCCACCTGTCCGATGTCGTGCCGGCCGGCCGCCGCGGCGAGACGATGTCGGCGTTCTACCTGCTGGCGTACACCGCGATGGCGGTGCCCACGCTGGTCGCGGGTTGGGCGGCCACGCAGTGGGACCTGGCGTCGGTGTTCCCGTGGTTCGCCGGCGCGGTCGCCGCCGCCTGCCTCGGCGCAGCCGTCGCGGGGCTGCGTGGCGTCCGGGCGGCGCGCACGCCCTAGGGTGGCCGTCATGCGTCTGAGGCTCGGCCGTCCCGATCTCACCGCCTACGCCCCCCGGTTCGACGTGCCCGCCGCGGCCGCGACGACCCCGGTGACGGTGACGTGGGCCGGCGTCACGACGCTGCTGATCGACGACGGCGACTCCGCGGTGATGACCGACGGGTTCTTCTCCCGGCCGGGCCTGCTCACCGTCGCGTCCCGCCCGCTGCGCCCGTCGCTGCCCCGCATCCAGCACGCCCTGAACCGGCTCGGCGTCGAGCGTCTCGACGCGGTCACCCCGGTGCACACCCACTTCGACCACGCGATGGACTCGGCCGTCGTCGCCGGCCGCACCGGGGCGCGGCTCATCGGCGGTGCGTCGGCCGCGCAGGTCGGACGTGGCGCGGACCTCGACCGCGTCGACGTCGTCACGCCGGGCGAACCCGTCACGGCCGGGGCGTACGACGTCACGCTGATCGAAGAGCACCACTGCCCGCCCGACCGCTTCCCTGGACAGATCACCGCGCCGGTGCGGCCACCGGCGCGGGCGTCCGCGTACCGCTGCGGCGAGGCCTGGTCCACGCTGGTGACCCACCGGCCCAGCGGCCGCACGCTGCTGATCGTCGGCAGCGCCGGCTACGTGCGCGGCGCGCTGCGGGGCCGCACCGCCGACGTGGCCTACCTCGGCGTCGGGCAACTCGGGCTGCAGCCGGAGAGCTACCTCGTCGAGTACTGGACCGAGACCGTGCGCGCGGTCGGGGCGCGCCGGGTGGTGCTCATCCACTGGGACGACTTCTTCCGCCCCCTCGACCAACCGCTGCGCGCGCTGCCGTTCGCCGCCGACGACCTCGACGCCTCGATGCGGGTGCTCAGCCGGCTGGCCGCCGAGGACGGCGTCCCCCTGCACCTGCCGACCCTTTGGCAGCGCGCCGATCCATGGAACTGATCCTGTCCGTGGCCGCGCTCGTCGCGGTCCTCGGGTTCGCCCTGCTGCGCCCGCACGGCTGGCCCGAGGCCGTCGTCGCGGTGCCCGCCGCCGCACTGGTGATCGTGGCCGGCGCGATCGACTGGCACGACGCCCTGGCCGAGGTGTCCCGGCTGGCACCAGTGGTCGGTTTCCTGGCGGCGGTGCTGGTGCTCGCCCGGCTCTGCGACGACGAGGGCCTCTTCCACGCGGCGGGCGTGCTGATGGCCCGCGCCACCTCGGGCGGACAGACCCGGCTGCTGGTGTCGGTGTTCGGGATCTCCGCGGCCGTCACCGCGATCCTCAGCCTGGACGCCACGGTCGTGCTGCTGACGCCGGTGGTGCTGGCCACCGCGCGCACACTCGCCGTGCCGGCCCGGCCGCACGCGTATGCGACCGCGCACCTGTCCAACAGCGCGTCCCTGCTGCTGCCGGTGTCCAACCTGACCAACCTGCTGGCGTTCGGCGCGGCCGGGCTGACGTTCCTGCACTTCGCCGCGCTGATGACGTTGCCGTGGCTGGCCGCGATCGCCGTCGAGTTCGTGCTGCTGCGGCTGCTGTTCGCCAAGGACCTGCGGGTGCAGCCGCAGGAGGCACCCCGCGAGCCCGTCGATGTTCCGCTGTTCGCGCTGGTGGTCGTCGGCCTCACGCTGGCCGGCTTCGCGGTCACCTCGCTCCTCGGGCTGTCGCCGGCCTGGGCCGCGCTGGCGGGCGCCGTGGTCCTCGGGGTGCGGGGGCTCGTGACGGGGCGCAGCTCGGTCGCGAAGATCACCGGCGCGCTGGATCTGCCGTTCCTGGCGTTCGTGCTGTGTCTGGGCGTGGTGGTCGCCGCGGTGATGCGCAACGGGCTGGAGACGGCGATGCAGCGGGTGCTGCCCGACGGGCAGGGTCTGCTCGCACTGCTCGGCATCGCGGCCGTCGCCGCGGTGCTCTCGAACGTCGTGAACAACCTGCCCGCGGTGCTGGTGCTGCTGCCGCTGGTCACCCCGGTCGGTCCCGCTGCCGTGCTGGCGGTGCTGATCGGCGTCAACGTCGGCCCCAACCTGACCTACGTCGGGTCACTGGCGAACCTGTTGTGGCGCAGCGTGGTCCGTCGGGACATGAACCCCAGCTTCGCCGAGTTCAGCCGCATCGGGCTGGCCACCACACCGCCCGTGCTGATCGCGTCGGTGCTGGCGCTGTGGGCGGGCCTGCAGCTGTTCGGGGTCTAACCGCGGCGCTGGCGCGCGATCTCGGCGAGCACGACGCCCGCGGCCACCGACGCGTTGAGCGATTCGGTGGGCCCGGCCATCGGGATCGACACGATGGCGTCGCAGTTCTCCCGCACCAGCCGGGACAATCCCTTGCCCTCCGAGCCGACCACCACCATGATCGGGCCGCTGCCGTCGATCTCGTCGATCGCGGTGTCTCCGCCGGCATCGAGGCCCACGATCTGCACGCCGGCATCGGCGTACTGCTTGAGCGCGCGGTTGAGGTTGGTCGCCCGCGCCACCGGGGTGCGGGCCGCCGCACCCGCGCTGGTGCGCCACGCCACCGCGGTCACCGACGCGGACCGGCGCTGCGGGATCAGCACGCCGTGACCGCCGAACGCCGCGACCGAGCGCACGATCGCGCCCAGGTTGCGCGGGTCGGAGATGTTGTCCAGGGCGACCAGAAGCGGCGGTGCCGCGTCCTTCTTCGCCGCGGCCAGCAGATCGTCGGGGTGGGCGTAGCTGTAGGGCGGCACCTGCAGCGCGAGGCCCTGGTGCATGCCGTTGGCGGCGATGCGGTCGAGGTCGTGGCGCGGCACCTCGAGGATCGCGATCCCCTTGTCGGCCGCGGTCTGCACCGCCTCGGTCAGGCGTTCGTCGGAGTCGGCGCCCAGTGCGACGTAGAGCGCCGTGGCGGGCACGCCCGCCCGCAGGCACTCCACCACCGGATTGCGGCCGAGCACGATCTCGGTGTCGTCGGTCTTGCGGTGGCGGCCCTGCTGCTGGCGGGCGGCCTTCGCGGCGCGTTTGGCCGCCGGGTGGTGGGGCCGCTGATGCGCAGGCGGGGTCGCACCCTTGCCCTCCAGCCCGCGGCGACGTACACCACCGGAGCCGACCGTGGGGCCCTTCTTCGTGCCGGCCTTGCGGACCGCGCCGCGCCGCTGGGAGTTGCCCGCCATTATTTGTCCGTCCCGTCCAACAGTGACCACTGGGGACCGTCGGAGGTGTCGGTCACCTCGATGCCGGCCGCTTTGAGCCGGTCGCGGATCGCGTCGGCCTCGGCCCAGTCGCGCCGCACCCTGGCCTCTTCACGCCGTCTGACCTCGGCCTGCACCAGCACGTCGACCGCCGCCAGCGCCGCCGACGTCTCGTCGCGCGACTCCCAGCGTTCGTCGAGCGGATCCGCCCCCAGGATCCCCATCATCGCGCGGATCGACATCGCGTGCGTGAGCGCCGACTCGTGGTCGCCCGCATCGAGGGCCCGGTTGCCCTCGGCGCGCGCGGCGTGCACCTCGGCCAGCGCGATCGGCACCGACAGGTCGTCGTCGAGTGCGGCGCCGAACTTCGGGGTCCACTCACCCGGCACCACCGCGCCGACCCGGGTGCGCACCCGGTGCAGGAAGTCCTCGATACCCGTGTAGGCCTTCGCGGCATCGGCCAGTGCCGTCTCGGAGAACTCCAGCATCGACCGGTAGTGCGCACTGCCCAGGTAGTAGCGCAACTCGGCGGCCCGGACCCGTTGCAGCACAGCGGGAATCGCCAGGACGTTGCCCAGCGACTTGCTCATCTTCTCGCCGCCCATGGTGACCCAGCCGTTGTGCAGCCAGAACCGGGCGAAGCCGTCGCCGGCGGCCTCGGCCTGGGCGATCTCGTTCTCGTGGTGCGGGAACACCAGGTCCATGCCGCCGGCGTGGATGTCGAATTCGGCGCCGAGGTACTCGTGGGCCATCGCGACGCACTCGGTGTGCCAGCCGGGGCGGCCGCGGCCCCACGGCGTCGGCCACGACGGCTCGCCTGGTTTGGCGCCCTTCCACAGCGTGAAGTCCCGCTGGTCGCGCTTGCCCGTCGCGACCCCCTCACCCTGGTGCACGTCGTCGATCCGGTGACCGGACAGCTTGCCGTACTCCGGCAGCGTCGCGACGTCGAAATACACGTCGCCCGCCCCGGTGTAGGCGTGGCCGCGATCGATGAGCCGCTCGATGAGCTCCACCATCTGGGTGATGTGCCCGGTGGCGCGCGGCTCCGCCGACGGGGGAAGCACCCCCAGCGCGTCGTAGGCGGCCGAGAACGCCCGCTCGTAGGTCGACGCCCATTCCCACCACGGCCTGCCCGCGTCGGCGGCCTTGGTCAGGATCTTGTCGTCGATGTCGGTGACGTTGCGGATGAACGCGACGTCGAAGCCCTTGGCGGTCAGCCAGCGGCGCAACACGTCGAACGCGACACCGCTGCGGACGTGCCCGATGTGCGGCAGACCCTGCACCGTGGCGCCACACAGGTAGATCGAGACGTGGCCGGGCCGCAGTGGCGCGAAATCGCGCACACCGCCAGACAAGGTGTCATAGAGCCGCATGACAGCTGCGGGGCGTTCGGTCACGACGGGCCAGCTTACCGGCCCGATCAGGCGAAACCCTCATCGCGGTTTGTCTGCTCTTCGCGCAAGCGCTCATCGCCGAAAACCAGGGCCGTCGCGATCGCCGCCAGCCCCTCGCCACGGCCGGTCAGACCGAGGCCGTCGGTGGTGGTGGCTGACACCGAAACGGGGGCGCCCAGCAACGCGGAGAGCACTTGTTGGGCCTCGGCCCGGCGCGGGCCGACCTTCGGCCGGTTGCCGATGACCTGGACGGCGGCGTTGCCGACCCGCAGGCCGGCGTCGTCGAGCAGGGAGCGCACGTGGCGCAGCATGTCGGCACCGGACACCCCCCGCCACTGCGGGCGGTCGGTGCCGAAGACCTCGCCGATGTCGCCCATGCCCGCCGCGGACAGCAGAGCATCGCAGAGGGCATGGGCGGCGACGTCACCGTCGGAGTGACCGGCACAACCGTCGGCGTCGTCGAACAGCAGACCCAGCAGCCAGCACGGACGTCCGGCTTCGAGGGGATGAACGTCGGTACCCAGACCGACGCGGGGAATCACGTCCTTCAGGACGCGGCGGCGAGAGCCTCGTCGAGAATGGTCGCAGCCTTCTCGTCGTCGGTGTTCTCGGCGAGCGCGAGTTCACCCACCAGGATCTGACGGGCCTTGGCCAGCATGCGCTTCTCGCCGGCGGAAAGCCCACGTTCCTGGTCGCGGCGCCACAGGTCACGGACGACCTCGGCCACCTTGTTCACATCACCGGAGGCGAGCTTCTCCAGATTGGCCTTGTACCGGCGCGACCAGTTGGTCGGCTCCTCGGTATGCGGGGCACGGAGCACCTGGAAGACCTTGTCGAGGCCCTCCTGTCCGACGACATCGCGCACACCCACGTATTCGGCGTTGTCCGCGGGCACCCGAACGGTGAGATCACCCTGGGCGACCTTCAAGACGAGATATTCCTTCTGCTCGCCTTTGATGGTCCGGGTTTCGATCGCCTCGATCAACGCAGCACCGTGGTGTGGATAGACAACGGTGTCTCCGACCTTGAAAATCATCAGTTTCGAGCCCCTTTCACATGACGAGTTTAACACGCGCCGCCGACAGGGGTGCGCCAACAATGCAGGTCAGGGGCACAGTCGACGAACACCAGGGGTTGACACACCGGCGAATCCGTGCAAGGCGCGCACCTGTCGCGCCCTGCGCTACCGCACGCAATCCCGACCTACTACTCTGCATAGTCGAACCAGGAAGACCGGCATGTCACGTCGCGTTGTCGGCCGAGCAGGAGGCACCCAGTGAACCCCTTAGAACGGCGCACTTCTGTCATCACCGCCGCCGTGGCGACCGCCGCGGTGGGCCTGTCCATGGTCCTGAGCGGCTGCAGCGCGGGTCAGGTGTCCCAGACCGCGACGCAGGAGCCGGCGATCAACGGCACCAGCGGCAAAGCCGGCCCGATCGCGTTGCGCAACGTGCACCTGCGCGCCCAGCAGACCGCGGACTACGTCCAGCCGGGCCGCGACGTCGAGCTGATCTTCACCGCCGCCAACACCTCGGCCGACGTCAACGACAAGCTGGTCCGGATCACGTCCGACGTCGGCTCGGTGACGCTGACCGGCGACGGCGCGCTGCCGGCCAACGGTGTGTTGGTGGTGGGCACCCCTGACGGTCAGACGGCGGCGCTGGAGAGCGTCGAGCCCGCCGATGCCGCCGAGGCCAAGGTCGCGCTGAGCAAGCCGGTCACCAACGGGCTGACCTATGACTTCACCTTCACCTTCGAGAAGTCCGGCGAGACCACCGTGGCGGTCCCGATCTCGGCGGGCGAGTCGCCGCGGCGCGAGGTCACCGACGACGGCGCTCCGGCCGAGGGCCACTCCGGCGGGCACTAGCCGCCGCATCGGGCGCGCCGCGCCCGATCTGTCGGTCCCGCCGGATACCGTCACCCCGTGGCCCGGACTTCGAAAACACGTTCGCAATACCGGTGTTCGGAATGCCACCACATCACGCCCAAATGGGTGGGCCGCTGCTCTGAGTGCGGCACCTGGGGCACGGTCGACGAAGTCGCGCTGACCGCGGTAGGCGGTTCGGCCACCCGGCGTGTCGTCGCCCCCACCTCCCCCGCGGTGCCGATCAGCTCCATCGACCCGGGCAGCACACGGCACTTCCACACCGGGGTCAGCGAACTCGACCGCGTGCTGGGCGGCGGTCTGGTGCCGGGCTCGGTGACGCTGCTGGCCGGCGATCCAGGGGTCGGCAAGTCGACGCTGCTGCTCGAGGTCGCCCACCGCTGGGCTCAGACGGGCCGGCGCGCGCTGTACCTGTCGGGCGAGGAGTCGGCCGGCCAGATCCGGCTGCGCGCCGAACGCACCGGCTGCGCCCACGACGAGGTCTATCTCGCCGCGGAATCGGATCTGCAGACGGCCTTGGGCCACATCGAGGCGGTCGCACCGTCGCTGGTCGTCGTCGACTCGGTGCAGACCATGTCGACCACCGAGGCCGACGGGGTGACCGGCGGCGTCACCCAGGTGCGCGCCGTGACTACGGCGCTGACGATGACCGCCAAGACCACCGGCGTGGCGATGCTGCTCGTCGGCCACGTCACCAAGGACGGCGCGATCGCCGGGCCGCGTTCCCTCGAGCATCTCGTCGACGTCGTGCTGCACTTCGAGGGCGATCGGGCGTCGTCGCTGCGGATGGTGCGCGGCGTCAAGAACCGGTTCGGGGCCGCCGACGAGGTCGGTTGTTTCCTGTTGCACGACAACGGGATCGAGTGTGTGTCCGATCCCTCGGGACTGTTCCTCGACCAGCGTCCCAAGGCGGTGCCGGGCACGTCGGTCACGGTGACGCTGGACGGCAAGCGGCCGATGATCGGCGAGGTGCAGGCACTGATCGGCTCACCCGCGAGCGGTAGTCCGCGCCGGGCGGTCAGCGGCATCGACTCCTCGCGGGCGGCCATGATCACCGCCGTGCTGGAGAAGCGGGCCCGGCTGCCCGTCGGCGCCAACGACATCTATCTGTCCACCGTCGGCGGGATGCGGCTGACCGACTCGTCGTCCGATCTCGCGGTGGCGCTGGCCATCGCGTCGGCGTTCACCGACCTGCCGATGCCGACCAACGCGATCGCGATCGGGGAGGTCGGCCTCGCCGGTGACCTCCGCCGGGTGACGGGCATGGACCGTCGGCTGTCCGAGGCCGCGCGGTTGGGGTTCACCTGCGCCGTGGTGCCCGCCGGGGTGGCGTCGCCTCCGGCCGGGCTGCGCGCCATCCCGGCCGACGACATCACCTCGGCGTTGCAGGTCCTGCGGCGGATCAGCCAGAATGACGCGAACTGAGGCGGATCCGAGGGGAACAGATGGCCGTGAAGTCGACGGGACGGGCCTCACGCACGGTCGTGCAACTGGCCCGGCCGACACTGCGGGAGACGATCGCCCGGCTCGCGCCCGGCACCCCGCTTCGTGACGGCCTGGAACGCATCCTGCGGGGTCGCACCGGTGCGTTGATCGTCATCGGCTACGACGACAGTGTCGAGGCGATCTGCGACGGCGGCTTCTCCCTCGACGTGCGGTACGCCCCGACCCGGCTGCGCGAGCTGTCGAAGATGGACGGCGCGGTGGTGCTCTCCAGCGATGGCAGCCGCATCCTGCGGGCCAACGTCCAGCTGGTGCCCGACCCGTCGATCCCGACCGAGGAGTCCGGCACCCGGCACCGCTCGGCCGAGCGCACCGCGATCCAGACCGGCTACCCGGTGATCTCGGTCAGCCACTCGATGAGCATCGTGACGGTGTACGTGGCCGGCGAGCGGCACGTCGTGCCGGAATCGGCGACGATCCTGTCCCGGGCCAACCAGACCATCGACACGCTGGAGCGCTACAAGACCCGCCTCGACGAGGTGAGCCGGCAGTTGTCGATGGCCGAGATCGAGGACTTCGTGACTCTGCGCGACGTCATGACCGTGGTGCAGCGCCTGGAGATGGTGCGGCGGATCAGCCTGGAGATCGACTCCGACGTCGTCGAGCTCGGCACCGACGGCAGGCAGCTCAAACTGCAGCTCGACGAGCTGGTGGGCGACAACGACACCGATCGCGAGCTGATCGTGCGCGACTACCACGCCAACCCGGACCCGCCGACGGCCGCCCAGGTCACCGCCACCCTGGAGGAGCTCGACGGGCTCTCCGACAGCGAACTTCTCGACTTCACCACGCTGGCAAGGGTTTTCGGTTATCCGTCGACGGCCGAGGCGCAGGACTCGGCGATGAGCTCCCGCGGCTACCGGGCGATGGCGGGCATCCCGCGGTTGCAGTTCGCGCACGTCGACCTGCTGGTGCGCAACTTCGGCTCGCTACAGGGTCTGCTCGCCGCGAGCGCCAGCGACCTGCAGTCGGTGGAGGGTATCGGCTCGATGTGGGCGCGCCACATCCGCGAGGGTCTGTCGCAGCTGGCCGAGTCGACGATCGCCGACCGGCTCGCCTGACTCAGCCGCCCGGTGCGGGCGCGGGCGCCGGTGCCGGAACCGCTCCCGGCGCACCCGGCGGCAACTGCTGCGGCTGGGCGAGGATGAACGGCACCGTCGCCGAGCGCAGGTTGCCCAGCTGGACCACCAGGTTGTAGGTGCCCGGCCCGATCGGCTGACGCGGCAGCGGGCAGTTCGGCGCCGAACCCATCCCGGTCCAGGTGACCTCGGTGGTCACCTGCTCACCCGGCTGGAAGGTCTTGATCAGCGTCTCGTTGGACGGCGCGCAGTCCAGGTTCGACCACAGTCGCTGGTTGTCCAGCGAGTAGACGTAGGCCGCGAGCACGGCGGCGCCCACGTCGCGCTGGCAGGCGACCAGGCCGATGTTGGTGACGACCATCGTGAACTTCGGCTGGTCGCCGACGACGTACTGCGGCTCGTTGGTGATGCCCTTGACCGCCAGCGTCGAGTCGGGGCAGTCGTCGCCCTCCTTGAGGATCGGCGCGGGCACGACGGCGGCCGTCGGCGTGGCGGTCGGCGGCGGGGCCTGCTGCGCCGGCGCCTGGATCGGGGTCTTGACCTCGGGGTTTCCGCCGGGCAGCGGCGTCGGCGGCGCGGCCGCCTGCGTCTGCTGCGACTCGTTGGCGGTGGGCTGCTCGTTGCTGGTGCTGTTCATGACGACGACCGCGACCACCGCGGCGATGACGCCGATGACGAGCACGGCCACGCCGAGCGCGAGGGCCCTGCGTCGCCAATAGATCTGTTGGGGCAGCGGGCCATGCGGTTCTAGATCCAGCACGAGATCACGGTAAGGGCAGGTCAGTACACCATGTCCGACGTTGCCCGGCGTGTCGCCTTTCAGTTCTCGCCGATGTCGCCTATGTGGTCGCGCAGCACCACCTGGCCGTCGGCCAGGTGGTAGGTCAGCCCGGCGATCGCGAGCCGGCCCTCGCGCACGGCGTCGGCGATCGTGGTCGAGCGACTGAGCAGCTGCTTGCCGGTCTCGGTGACGTGCCGGGCCTCGAACTCGTCGACCCGGGTGAGGCCCTCGCGTCGGCCGACCAGGATGGACGGCGTCACCCGCTCGACGATGTCGCGGATGTAGCCGCTGGGTACCGCGCCGTCATCGAGCGCGGCCAGGGTCGCCCCGACCGCACCGCAGCTGTCGTGCCCGAGCACCACGATGAGTGGCACGTTGAGCACGGCGACCGCGTATTCGATCGACCCGAGCACCGCGCTGTCGATCACGTGTCCGGCGGTGCGCACCACGAACATGTCGCCGAGGCCCTGGTCGAAGATGATCTCGGCCGCGACCCGGCTGTCACCACAGCCGAAGACGACCGCCGTCGGCTTCTGGGCAGCGGTCAGGCTGGCACGACGCTCGATGCTCTGGCTGGGATGCTCGGGCTTGCCCGCGACGAAGCGCTCGTTACCCTCCTTGAGTGCTTTCCACGCGGTCAACGGATTCGTGTTCGGCATGGCGGACATTCTGCCCGAGCCGGCACCGATGATCGACACCGGTGAGCTGCTGGACTGGTATGCCACCGCGCAGCGGGATCTGCCGTGGCGCCGGCCGGGCGTCTCGGCATGGCAGATCCTGGTCAGCGAGTTCATGCTGCAGCAGACGCCGGTCGCGCGGGTGGAGCCCATCTGGCTGGACTGGGTGGCCCGCTGGCCGACGCCGTCGGCGACCGCGGCGGCCGGCGCGGCCGACGTGCTGCGGGCGTGGGGCAAGCTCGGCTACCCGCGCCGGGCCAAGCGGCTGCACGAGTGCGCGACCGTGATCGCCACCGAGCACGGCGACGTCGTGCCCGACGACGTCGACACGCTGCTGTCGCTGCCGGGCATCGGCACCTACACGGCCCGGGCGGTGGCCTGCTTCGCCTACCGGCAGCGGGTGCCGGTCGTCGACACCAACGTGCGCCGGGTGGTGGCCCGCGCCGTGCACGGCCGCGACGACGCCGCCGCGGCCTCGACGCGCGACCTCGACGACGTCGCCTCGCTGCTGCCCGACGACGACACCGCACCGACGTTCTCGGTGGCGCTGATGGAACTGGGCGCGACCGTGTGCACGGCGCGCTCCCCGAAGTGCGGCGTGTGCCCGCTGAGCCACTGCACGTGGCGTTCGCTGGGCTTCCCCGCAGGCACCGGACCGGCACGCAAGGTGCAGAAGTACGCCGGCACCGACCGGCAGGTGCGTGGCCGGTTGCTGGATGTGTTGCGCGGCAGCACATCTCCGGTCAGCCGCGCCGAACTCGACGTGGCGTGGACGACCGACACCGCTCAGCGCGACCGCTGCCTCGACTCACTGCTGGTCGACGGTCTGGTGGAACAGACCGAGGACGGCCGGTTCGCGCTGGCGGGTGAGGGCGGCGAGGTCAGACCACCGTCCGCGGTCTGAAGGCGGCCACCTGCATCAGCCACGCCGCTGATCCACGACGCGTCGTTGCGTCGGTCAGCGCAGATGAGTGAGCAACTGCTGCCAGGTGCCCGCGGCGGCGTCGCGGGACGACACGGTGGTGACGGGTTGCGGCCACTGGATCGCCAGATCCGGATCGTCGTGCGCGACCGCGATGTCCTCCCGCGGATCGTGTGGACGGTCGATGCGATAGCACACATCAGCTGTGGGAGTGAGGGATTGGAAACCATGCAGGAACCCCGGCGGGATGTAGAGGTGCCGGAACTGCTCGTCGTCGAGCCGGAACGCCTGCCAGCGCCCGAACGTGGGCGAATCCGGTCGGATGTCGACGACGACGTCGTGGACCGCACCGTGGGCACATCGGACGAGCTTCGCCTCGCCGCGTCCGCCGCGACCGTGCATACCTCGAACCACACCGCGCCCGGAACGCGACTGGGAGTCTTGGACGAATCGCGCCGATGCGCCGGGTTCCCCGAGGTTGTCGTCGAAGATCTTGGCGTCGAACGTCCGGGTGAACAAGCCACGTTCGTCACGGAATGGGTTCGGCACCATCACAACTACGTCAGCCAGCTCAGTCTCTTCGACGCGCACGAAACCATGCTGCCATGACCGGTTCTTCCCCGTCCGAAAGTACCGATCGTACGGGGGCGCGGCCCAACCCGGCCGATGCGGCTCCTACGCCGTCGCCGCGCACTCGGATTCGGCTGCGGCAGAAGCGAATCGGCGCCGGTAATCCGACGGGGTGACGCCGATGATCCGGCGGAAGTGGTGTCGCAGCAGCGTGGCGTTACCGAAGCCCGACTGGTCGGCGATGCCGTCGATGTCCATCGTGGTCTCCTCGAGCAACCGGCGGGCGAAGAGCACGCGCTGATCGGTGACCCACTGCATCGGCGTGCGGCCGGTCTCCTCGACGAAGCGGCGCGCGAACGTGCGGCCGGACATGTGCGCCCGGCGCGCCAGCGACGTGACGGTGTGCGGCTTGTCCAGGTTGGCCAGGATCCAGTCCAGGTGCGGGGCGAAGCGCTCCGAACATCGCACCGGGATCGGCTGGTCGATGTACTGGCGCTGCCCGCCGTCACGCTGCGGCGGCACCACCATGCGCCGAGCGATCTTGTTGGTGATCTCGCTGCCCATCTCACGCCGCACCAGATGCAGGCACGCGTCGATACCCGCTGCGGTCCCCGCGCTGGTGATCAGGTTGCCGTCGTCGACGAACAGCACGTTGCGGTCCACCTTGGCGGTCGGATACATGCGCGCGAGTTCGTCGGCGTGCATCCAGTGGGTGGTGCACGGCCGTCCGTCGAGCAGGCCGGCCGCGCCCGCGACGAACGCGCCCGAACACACCGTCAGGATGATCGACCCGGAGTCGGCGGCCCGGCGAATCGCTTCGAGCGCCTCGGGCAGATACTCCGAACCGCCGATCGCCGGAATGGCGACGAGGTCGGCGCCGACGAGATCGTCGAGGCCGTGATCGGGGATGATCGTCGCGCCGACCGAGGTGCGCAGCGGCTTACCCGGCTCGGGGCCGCACACCTTGAAGTCGAAGTTGGGAACCCCGTCGGCGGAGCGGTCGATGCCGAACACCTCGCAGATCACGCCGAACTCGAACACCGCCAGTCCGTCGAGGACCAGCGTCGCCACCGTGCGGATCGTCATGGCAGCATCTTATCCACGGATGTCGCTTCTGCCACTGTTGGCACGATATTTCGTCGGCGCACGATTACTGCCATGAGCATTGCACTGACCTTCCTGATCCTGTCCCTCCCGTTCGCCCTCGCAGCCGCGCTGACCTGGGCGGCTCACCGCTCCGGCGTGCTGCGGCTGCACCGCGAGCAGTTCCGCTTCGCCGCGCCGCTGGCGGGCCGCCTCTTCGAGGACGACCGTGACCTCTGCCGCGTCGCGCACGATGTGGACGCCATCCGGACCCGCTTCGAACGTCAGCCGTCCTGGCCGCGCTCAAGCGCCACGGGTGAACGTCGTTAGAAACGTCTCGACGGCGTCCCGATATTTCCCCGGGGCGTCGTCGTGCACGAGATGACCCGCCCCGGGCACCTGCACATAGGTGGTGCGCCTGCCCACCCGCGCCATTTCGGCCATCTGGCCCGGCGGCGTCACCGAGTTGCCGGCCTCGATCAGCAGCGCCGGCACGTCGACCGCCCGCCACTGCTCCCAGTAGTCGCGGGTGCCCCATTCCGCCGCGATCTCGATCCACCGGCCGGGGTGCCCGTGGAGTCGCCACCCCGTCGCCGTGCGGTCGAACGCCTCCAGGAAGTACCGCCCCGCGACCGGGCCGAACTCCGCATAGACCTGCTCCTCGGCGCCGAACTCGACCGGCAGCGCGTGCACCCACGGCTCCCACGGCCCCGTCGTCCGGCCGCGGAAATCCGGCGCCATGTCCTCGACGACCACCGCCTCGACCAGTTCCGGCCGGGCCGCGGCCAGACACCACGAGTGCAGGCCGCCCATCGAGTGGCCGATCATGATCGCCGGCTCCCCCAGCGACGCGACGGCGTCGGCCAGATCGGCGACGAAACGTTCGGTCGAGACCGGCTGATCGTCGGGGACGTCGCGCCCGCGGTGCCACGGCGCGTCGTAGACGTGCACCCGGCCCCAGCGGGTCAACCACGGCAGTTGCCGCGACCACGTGGAGCCCCGGCCCATCAGCCCGTGCACCAGCACCAGCGGGCGGCCACTGCCGCCCACGGCGGTGAGCAGGTCCATGGGGTCATCATGCCGGGGCCACGCGGTAGCCTGAACGCCATGTCCGAGCAGAACGACAAGCCGACACCGGTGGTGAAGATCAACGCGATCGAGGTCCCGCCCGGCGCCGGCCCGGAACTGGAGAAGCGGTTCGCTCACCGCGCCCACGCCGTCGACAACCAAGCCGGTTTCCTCGGCTTCCAGCTGCTGCGCCCGATCAAGGGCGAGGACCGGTACTTCGTCGTCACGCAGTGGGAGTCCGAAGAGGCGTTCCAGGCATGGGCCAGCGGACCGGCCATCGAGGCGCACGCCGGTGAGCGTGCCAACCCGGTGTCCAAGGGCGCGTCGCTGCTCGAGTTCGAGGTTGTGCTCGACGTTGCAGGAACCCGCACCGACGCGTAGGGCCGCCGGGGCTCGACGCCGAGTGGCCGCCTGCGCGGTCGCGCTGCTGTCCGTCGCAGCCCTGGCGTGCGGCTGCACCGGAACCCGACCCGCCCCGGCCGACGCCGCCTACGGCGTCCCGATCCAGATCAACACCCCGCAGGGTCTGCGCGCCAAACAGACCATGGACATGCTCAACAGCGACTGGCCCATCGGGGAGAACGGGGTGCGCACCCTGGCCGCCCCGCAGGTCGTCGAGGCCGTGGGCGTCACGCTCGACCGGATGTGGTGGGACAGGCCGTTCACCGTCACCAAGATCGACGTCGGCGCCGGCAGCGCCACTCTGCACGTGCTCACGTCCTACGGGGTGGCGCAGACGATCGAACTGCGCACCGACGACGCCGGCATGGTCGACCGGTTCTCTGCCGAGCTGGTGCCGCCGCCGATCACGTCGTGGCCCGACGTCGACCGGGAGCTGACGAAGTCGGGCGCGAAGTACTCGTATCAGGTGGCCAAGGTGACCGACGGCCGGTGCACGAAGGTGGCCGGCACCAACACCGAGATGTCCCTGCCGCTCGCGTCGATCTTCAAGCTGTACGTGCTCTACGCCCTGTCCGACGCGGTCAAGGCCCACACGGTCGCGTGGACCGATCCCCTGACCATCACGACCGAGGCCAAGGCCGTCGGGTCCTCGGGCTTCGACAAGCTGCCGCCGGGGGCGACGGTGACGGTGCGTGACGCCGCGCAGCAGATGATCTCCGCGAGCGACAACATGGCCACCGACCTGCTCATCGAGCGGATGGGCCCCGGCGCCATCGAGCGCGCCCTGGTGGCCGCGGGCCATCACGACCCGGCGAGCATGACGCCGTTCCCGACCATGCACGAAATGTTCTCGGTGGGCTGGGGCGAACCGAACCTCCGCGAACAGTGGAAGCAGGCCACGCCGGCGGGACGTGCGCAACTGCTGCAGCAGACCAACGCCCGCCCCTACGAGCCGGACCCGCAGCGCACCCACATGCCGGCCTCGGACATCGGCGCCGAGTGGTACGCCAGCGCCGCCGACATCTGCCGACTGCACGCCGCGCTGCAGCGCAACGCGACCGGCGAGGCCGCACCGGTGCACGACATCCTGTCCGTCGTGCCCGGGATCGACCTGGACCGCACGCTGTGGCCCTACATCGGGGCCAAGGCCGGCAACCTGCCCGGCGATCTGACGTTCAGCTGGTACGCCGTGGACCGCACCGGGCAGGGCTGGGTGGTCAGCATGCAGACCAACTGGTCGCAGTACCGCAGCCCGACCGCGGCGTCCTGGCTGCTGTCGATCGCCCGGCAGATGTTCGGCATGGTGGCGCCGCGGTAGCTCAGGGCTGCGCGTGCAGGGTCCAGGCGTGCCCGCGGAAGTGCATCACGGTCGCACTGACCGGTGCGATGTCGATGCGCCAGAACGACTTCGGCGGCGCATCGATCACGACGAGCATCGCGGCGCGGATCACCGCCGGGTGGGTGACGGCGAGAACCCGGATCCGCTCGGCGGTCAGTGATTCCATCCAGCCGCGGACCCGCTCGATCAGGTCGACGACGGTCTCACCGCCGTGCGGCGCCTGCGCCGGGTCGGTGAGCCAGATCGCCAGTTCGGCGGGCGGCACCCGGCCCAGCACCTCGCCGCGCCACCGTCCGCAGTCCAGGTCGGCGAGCCGGGGTTCGATCTGCGGATGCGCGCCGAGCAGGTCGGCGGTCTGGATGGTCCGCGCCTCCGGACCGCAGTAGGCGCGGTCGGCGCCGCGCAGGTCGATCCCCGCGCCGACCTGCCTGCGTCCCAGTGCGTTTAGCGGTTCGTCGGTGGGAAATCGTCCGGCCGCCATCGCGTCGGTCATGCCGTGTGACACGAAGGTCAGCCGGACGACCTCACTCACGATGCGGAGACGACCTGCTTTCGCTCCCCGAGCAGACGCGACACCAGCGCGGCGAACACCAGTCCGATCGTCGCGTAGACGACGACCTGCGTGCCGAGCGAGGCGAGCCGGAACTCGTAGAGCACGTCGGCCGGGAAACCGCCGTACAGGATCGTGCCCGCGTCGTCGACCAGCGGGCCCGGCGTCTCGTCGACCGTCGGCAACGCCAGCATCACCACGGCGACCGCGACGACGTACGCGCCGGCGGCCGCCAGCGTGGCGTTCCACCCGCCGAGCCGCCCCGCCAGTCGCCGCCCGAGGATCACCGCACCCACCAGCAGCGCGGCCGAGACCACCACCATCAGCAGGTAGAGCAGCGTGCGCTGGCGGATCGTCTCGTCCAGGCTGAGCGCCGGCGGGCTGGCCGGGTACTTCAGGAACGGCACGACGTAGAGGCTGAGCAGCATGCCGCCCGCGACGTAGACCGCCAGCAGGCGTGCGGAGACGTCGCCCACCCGGCCGTAGGCCACCGCGAAGACGACGGCGAACAGCGCGCCGATCGCGACGCTGAACAGCAGCACACCCAGACCCATCCCGATGTTGGCCTGGATGGCGCGGCTGAAACCGCCGCCCGCCTCACCGTGGCTGTGTCCGCCGTGTTGCATCGCTTCGTGCGCGGCGCCGATGCCGTCCTCGTAGGCGATGGCCTTGTCGATCTGCGGCTCGACGAACAGCCGCGCGAAAAGAAACGCCAGCACACCGGCGACGGCGCCGGCCAGCAGGCCGCGCCCGATGATCTGTTTCTCCATGTTCGGTTGTCCCCTGGGTCGCCGGGTCAGTGGCAGGGGAAGCCGAGCAGGTGCCGCCCGTCGTGCAGGAACTCGTGAATGGCGGTGTTCGAGCCGAACACGGACGTGGCGCCCTGATCCAGGCCGACGAAGTACAGCGTCAGCAGCGCGAAGAACGCCGTCAGCGACAGCCAGAGCACCGCCTTGGTGGCGGAGAAGTCGATGGCCTTCGCGCGTGTGGTGGGGGCGTGAGGAGCGGTCATGGTGAGTCCTTTCCGGGATTTCGCGTCCCAGTCGGCGGGTGCCGACGGCATCGGGTCTGACTGTTCACAGTGGCGCGACCGTTCTGGAGTCTCACCAGATTCCGATGTCCGTCGATGACAGAAGGGATCGTATGACAAACGGGCGGCCACCGGTGAGGTGACCGCCCGTTTGGCGTGTGCGTGCGTTATTCGGCGACGCTCGGCGCGCCTGCCGCTCCGGCCTGGGCCAGGTCCGGCTCCGGCGTCTCGGAGCGCTTCGGTCCACCCTGGAAGGTGAACACGGCGTCCTCGCCGGGACCCTCGCCGTCCCAGTTGTCGACGTCGACGGTGACGTTCTGACCGGGTCCGACCTCCTCGAAGAGGATCTTCTCCGACAGCTGGTCCTCGATCTCGCGCTGGATGGTGCGCCGCAGCGGGCGGGCACCCAGCACCGGGTCGAAGCCGCGCTTGGCCAGCAGAGCCTTGGCCCGATCCGTCAGCTCCATCGTCATGTCCTTGGCCCGCAACTGGTTGCCGACCCGGCCGATCATCAGGTCGACCATCTTGATGATCTCGTCCTGCGTCAGCTGGTGGAACACGATGATGTCGTCGATACGGTTCAGGAACTCCGGCCGGAAGTGCTTCTTCAGCTCGTCGTTGACCTTCTGCTTCATCCGCTCGTAGTTGTTCTCGCCACCACCCTGGGTGAAGCCGAGGCCCACCGCCTTGGAGATGTCGGACGTCCCGAGGTTCGAGGTGAAGATCAGCACGGTGTTCTTGAAGTCGACCGTGCGGCCCTGACCGTCGGTGAGGCGGCCGTCTTCGAGGACCTGCAGGAGGCTGTTGTAGATCTCCTGGTGGGCCTTCTCGATCTCGTCGAACAGCACGACGCTGAACGGCTTGCGGCGCACCTTCTCGGTGAGCTGGCCGCCCTCCTCGTAGCCGACGTACCCGGGAGGGGCACCGAACAGGCGCGAGGCGGTGAAGCGGTCGTGGAACTCGCCCATGTCGATCTGGATGAGTGCGTCGTCGTCGCCGAACAGGAAGTTGGCCAGCGCCTTGGACAGCTCGGTCTTACCGACACCGGACGGGCCGGCGAAGATGAACGAGCCCGACGGACGCTTGGGGTCCTTCAGACCGGCACGGGTACGGCGGATCGCTTTGGAGACCGCCTTGACGGCGTCCTCCTGGCCGATGATCCGCTTGTGCAGCTCGTCCTCCATGCGGAGCAGCCGTGTGGTCTCCTCCTCGGTGAGCTTGAACACCGGGATACCGGTCCAGTTGCCCAGCACCTCGGCGATCTGCTCGTCGTCGACCTCGGCGACCACGTCGAGATCGCCTGAGCGCCACTGCTTCTCACGCTCGGCCCGCTGCGCGACGAGCTGCTTCTCCTTGTCGCGCAGGTTCGCGGCCTTCTCGAAGTCCTGCGCGTCGATCGCGGACTCCTTCTCCCGGCGCGCGTCGGCGATCTTCTCGTCGAACTCGCGCAGGTCCGGCGGCGCGGTCATCCGGCGGATGCGCATCCGTGCGCCGGCCTCGTCGATCAGGTCGATCGCCTTGTCGGGGAGGAAGCGGTCGTTGATGTAGCGGTCGGCCAGGGTCGCGGCCGCCGCGATCGCACCGTCGGTGATCGAGACGCGGTGGTGTGCCTCGTACCGGTCGCGCAGCCCCTTGAGGATCTCGATGGTGTGCGCCACCGTCGGCTCGCCGACCTGCACCGGCTGGAACCGGCGCTCGAGCGCGGCGTCCTTCTCGATGTACTTGCGGTACTCGTCGAGGGTGGTCGCGCCGATGGTCTGCAGCTCACCGCGGGCCAGCTTCGGCTTGAGGATGCTCGCGGCATCGATCGCGCCCTCGGCGGCACCGGCACCGACGAGCGTGTGCAGCTCGTCGATGAACAGGATGATGTCGCCGCGGGTGTTGATCTCCTTGAGGACCTTCTTCAGGCGCTCCTCGAAGTCACCGCGGTAGCGGCTGCCCGCGACCAGCGATCCCAGATCCAGGGTGTAGAGCTGCTTGTCCTTGAGCGTCTCGGGAACGTCGCCGTGCACGATCGCCTGCGCGAGCCCCTCGACGACGGCGGTCTTACCGACGCCGGGCTCGCCGATCAGCACCGGGTTGTTCTTGGTGCGGCGGCTCAGCACCTGCATGACCCGCTCGATTTCCTTCTCGCGGCCGATGACCGGGTCGAGCTTGCCCTCCATCGCGGCGGCGGTCAGGTTGCGGCCGAACTGGTCGAGCACCAGCGACGTCGACGGGTTGCCCGCCTCGCCGCCGCGCCCGCCGGTGCCGGCTTCGGCGGTCTCCTTGCCCTGGTATCCGCTCAGCAGCTGGATGACCTGCTGGCGCACCCGGGTCAGTTCTGCGCCGAGCTTGACCAGCACCTGGGCGGCAACACCCTCGCCTTCGCGGATCAGGCCCAGCAGGATGTGCTCGGTGCCGATGTAGTTGTGGCCGAGCTGCAGCGCCTCGCGCAGGCTCAGCTCCAGCACCTTCTTCGCACGCGGGGTGAAGGGGATGTGCCCGGACGGCGCCTGCTGGCCCTGACCGATGATCTCCTCGACCTGGCTGCGCACACCCTCCAGGGAGATGCCCAGCGATTCGAGTGACTTGGCGGCCACGCCCTCACCCTCGTGAATGAGTCCCAGCAGGATGTGCTCGGTGCCGATGTAGTTGTGATTGAGCATCCGGGCCTCTTCTTGGGCCAGGACGACAACCCGACGTGCACGGTCGGTGAATCTTTCGAACATCCGTGGTTACCTGCTCTCCATCGCATAGGTAGGCACACGCACGAGAAAGTGCTCTGCACCTGCCGTCCACTGTAATGGGCGGCGGCCCCGGGTGCCCCGCCTGTCGCCCCGGTTCACCGCTGGCTGAAACCGGCGATGGCAACGGGCGCGGATGCGGTGACCACCCGGCACTGCCCAGACCAACGCGTCGGGCCCGGATTTCGTTTCGTCCCGAGCACCCGGGTGAGTTCGCCGCGAGCGAACGATCACCCCGGAAAGTGTGCCGGCAACGAGGCCTTACGTTGCCTCGTGGAACGCGTCGATGACGTCAGCGGGGATTCTGCCGCGAGTGGAGACGTTGTGACCGTTGCGGCGCGCCCACTCCCTGATTGCCGCGCTCTGCTCGCGGTCGATGGCGGCGCGACCCCGGCCGGTACCGACGGCGCGGCCGCGGCGACGGCCACCGACCCGGCGGCCCGCCTCGACCCACTGCTTGAGATCGTTGCGGAGTTTGGCGGCGTTCTTGGCGGACAGGTCGATCTCGTAACTCACTCCGTCGAGACCGAATTCGACGGTCTCGTCGGCGGCGCCTTCACCGTCGAAATCGTCGACGAGGGTGACGGTGACTTTCTTGGCCATGGCCAGTGCCCTTCTGTACGCGCTGCGCGACACAAATGCTCGCTAGGCTCCCAATCCCCGGCATCAATCTGCCATAAATGGGCAATCCATTCAACAACGCGACAATCGCGGCGGTTCAGTAGCCGTGCCGACGAACAATCGGGAACAAAACCGTCTCCCTAATGGACAGCCCTGTCAACGCCATGAGCAGGCGGTCGATGCCCATTCCGGTACCCGTTGTCGGGGGCATACCGTACTCGAGCGCGGACAGGAAATCCTCGTCGAGAGCCATTGCTTCGTCATCGCCCGCGGCCGCGGCGCGCGCTTGGGCCTCGAACCTTTCCCGCTGGATCACCGGATCGATGAGTTCGGAATAGCCGGTCGCGAGTTCGATGTGACGAATGTAGAGATCCCATTTTTCGGTGACGCCGTCGATACTGCGATGCTCGCGGGTCAGCGGTGTGGTCTCCACCGGGAAGTCGCGGACGAATGTCGGCGCCCACAAAGTGTCGCCGACCGCGTGCTCCCACAGTTCCTCCACCAATTTCCCGTGCCCATATCCGCGATCACGGGGAATCTCGACACCGAGTCGGTCGGCGATCTGCCAGAGCCGTTCGGCGGAAGTCTGCGGCGTGATCTCCTCCCCGAGCGCTTCGGACAAAGACGGATACATTCCGATGCTGTCCCATTCGCCGTCGAGGTCGTAGACACTTCCGTCGGGCAAAGTCACCTGGCGCGTGCCGATCGCCTCGTCGGCGACCTCCTGGATGAGTTCTCGCGTCACCTTCGCGGAATCGTCGTACGTACCGTAGGCCTGATAAGTCTCCAGCATCGCGAATTCGGGGGAATGGGTGGAATCGGCGCCTTCGTTTCGGAACACGCGATTCAACTCGAAAACCCGGTCGAAACCGCCGACGACGCAACGCTTGAGAAAAAGTTCCGGGGCAATGCGCAGATAAAGATCCGCGTCGAGCGCATTGGAGTGGGTGACGAACGGACGCGCCGCCGCGCCGCCGGCCAGCGTCTGCAGCATCGGGGTCTCGACCTCGAGGAAGCCCCGCCGCTCCAGCGCCGAGCGCACGGCCCGCACGACCGCGATGCGCTGGCGGGCGATGGTGCGCGCCTCGGGGCGCACGATGAGATCCACGTAGCGCTGCCGCACCCGTGCCTCTTCGCTCATCTCCTTGTGCGCCACCGGCAGCGGCCGCAACGACTTGGACGCGATTTGCCAGGAGTCGGCCAGCACAGACAATTCGCCGCGCCGCGAACTGATGACCTCCCCGTGCACGAACACGATGTCGCCGAGATCGACGTCGGCCTTCCACGCGTCGAGTGATTCCTGGCCGACGCGGTCCAGGCTGATCATCGCCTGCAGCTGAGTGCCGTCGCCCTCCTGCAACGTCGCGAAGCACAGCTTGCCGGAGTTACGGGCGAAGATGACCCGGCCCGACACCCCGACCAGCGTGCCGGTGGTCTCGTCGGCGGCGAGCGCGGGGAACGCCTGGCGCACCTCGGCGAGGGTGTGGGTGCGCGCCACCTCGACGGGGTAGGGCTCGCGACCCTCGTCGAGCAACTTCTGGCGCTTCGCCTGACGGATCCGGAACTGCTCGGGGATGTCGTCGGGGATGTCCTCGGAGTTGCCGCTGGCCAGATCTGCGTTGCCGGATTCGTCGGTCACGACGTGCCAGCTTAAATGAACGGATGACCGTGCCCGCAGCTGCCGACGAGCCGCTGGACTGGCGCTTCAAGGGCGTCCCGGTGCAGTGGTGGGGTCGCACGGCCGCCGAGATCGTCGCCGAGGGACCCCGGTGGTCCGACGACGACGCCCCCGGCCCGGTCTGCGTGCTGCGCGCCGAGGCGCTGACGCACAACCTCGAGACGATGGCGGCGTGGTGCCGACAGCGCGGTGTGGAGTTGGCTCCACACGGCAAGACGCACATGGCGCCGCAGCTGGCCGACCGCCAGCTCGCGGCGGGCGCAAGTGCGATCACCGTCGCCACCGTGGCGCAGGCCGCGGTCTACCGGGCCTTCGGGGTGGCGTCGCTGGTCCTGGCGGGCGAACTCGTGGACCGCGCCGGGCTGGCCTGGGTGGGCGCCGAGCTGGACTCCGACCCGCAGCTGACGTTCACGTGCTGGGTGGACTCGGTGCGCGGCGTGGAGCTGATGACGGCGGGGCTGGCCGGCACGAGCCGCCCGGTCGACGTGTGCGTCGAGGTGGGGATTCCCGGCGGCCGCAGCGGCTGCCGCGACCGCGCCGAGATCGACGCCGTCGCCCGTGCCGTCGCCGCCTCCCCGCGGCTGCGGCTGGCGGGCGTCGCCGGATACGAGGCGGCCGTCGGCCAGACGCTGGCGCCGCAGGAACAGGATGTGGTGGCCGAGCACCTGCGGCTGCTGCGCGCGACGGCGATCGGGCTGGCGCCGCTGGTACAGACCGAGTCGATGATGGTCAGCGCGGGCGGGAGCACCTACTTCGACGCCGTCGCCGACGCGCTGACCGGGTGGGCCGGCGACCTCCCGGTGCGCACGGTGCTGCGCAGTGGGTGCTACCTGACCCACGATCACGGGATCTACCAGCGGACGTCGCCGCTGACCCGGGACGGTGGCGACGCGCTGCGGCCCGCGTTCGAGGTGCGCGCGGCGGTGGTGTCCCGGCCGGAACCGGAGCTGGCGGTGGTCGCGATGGGCCGGCGTGACGTCGGATTCGACCAGGGGCTGCCGGTGCCGCTCGATCTGCCCGGCAGCGCGCTGACCACGCTGTACGACCAGCACGCCAATCTGCGGCTCGGCGGCTTCGACAGCGCCGACGTCGGACAGTGGCTGCGGTTCGGGATCTCGCACCCCTGCACCGTGTTCGACAAGTGGCGGCTGATCCCCGTGCTCGACGCCGGGGACCGCGTCGTCGACCTGATCCGGACGTACTTCTGACTAGCGGGCCTGCTTGAGCTTGCCCCGCTGACCGTCACGGTTGCGTTCGAACACCAGCCGCAGCCCGTCCAGCGTCAGGTGCCGGTCGTAGTGTTCGACGGTCCGCAGATCGGGCAGCACCAGCGGCGCGGTGTGGCCGGTGGCCACCACCGCGACGTCGTCGCCGCCGAAACCCTCGACGTCCTCGCGCACCCGGCTGACCAGACCGTCCACCAGGCCGGCGAACCCGAACACCGCACCGGCCTGCATGCATTCGACGGTGTTCTTGCCGACCACCGAGCGCGGCCGGGTCAGCTCGACGCGCCGCAGGGCCGCCGACCGGGCGGCTGCGGCGTCCGAGGACACCTGCACGCCGGGGGCGATCGCACCGCCGAGGAACTCGCCCCGGGCCGACACGACGTCCACGCAGATCGACGACCCGAAGTCGACGACGATCGCGGCCGTGCCGTACTTCTGGTACGCGGCAAGGCAATTGACGATGCGGTCGGCCCCGACCTCCTTGGGGTTGTCGACCAGCAGCGGGATCCCGGTGCGCACACCGGGTTCGATCAGCACGTGCGGCACCGAAGGCCAGTACTGCTCGAGCATCACCCGAACCTCGTGGAGCACCGATGGCACCGTCGACAGGCCCGCCGCGCCGGTGAGCCGCTCGGCGTCGTCACCGATCAACCCGTCGATGGTCAGCGCGAGCTCGTCGGCGGTGACCTCGGATTCGGTGCGGATCCGCCAGTGCGACACCACCTTGGCGTGGTCGCCGGTGCCGGAGATCAGGCCGACGACGGTGTGGGTGTTACGGACGTCGATCGCAAGGAGCACCGCAGATCACCGGGCCGACAACAGGTCTGGCGCGCCGGCCGGCGCGTGGGCTGGATCGTTGCCGAGCTCGACCATGCGGTTGTCGGCATCGACGAACACCACCCGCGGCTGCAGTGCCCTGGCTTCGGCGTCGTCGACCACCGCGTAGGCGATCAGGATCACCAGATCTCCGGGATGCACCAGATGAGCTGCGGCGCCGTTGATTCCGATGACACCGCTGCCACGCTCGCCGGTGATCACATAGGTGACCAGCCGGGCGCCGTTGTCGACGTCGACGATGGTGACCTGCTCCCCCTCGATCAGATCGGCGGCCTCCATCAGGTCCGCGTCGACCGTCACCGATCCCACATAGTGCAGATCGGCCTGCGTCGCGGTGGCGCGATGGATCTTGCTCTTGAGCATCGTGCGGAACATCAATTCCTCCAGGGCAATTCGTGGCTGTCACCGCTGGGGGTGCGGGGATGGCCGTCGATGCCGGCGCTGGCGCCGACGTCGATCGCGATGTTGTCGAGCAGGCGGGTGGCGCCGAGCTTGGCGGCGATCAGCATCCGTGCGGGGCCCTCGGCGGGAGCCGGCCCGAGCATCGGGTCGCGCACCTCCAGGTAGTCCAGCGCGAGTGCGGGCACCTCGTCGAGCACAGCGCGGGCGGCGTCCAGGGCGGCGGGCACCCCGGTGGCGGCGGCGTACATGCCGGCCAGCAGCGCCGCGGACAGCGCCCCGGCCTGCTCGCGCTGCACGGGGTCGAGGTAGCGGTTGCGCGACGACATCGCCAGCCCGTCGGCCTCGCGCACGATCGGGACGCCGATCACCTCGATGCCGAGATCGAGGTCGGTGACCATCTGCCGGATCAGCGTCAGCTGCTGATAGTCCTTCTCGCCGAAGTAGGCGCGGTCGGGATGCACGGTGTTGAACAGCTTCAGCACCACGGTCAGCACACCCGCGAAATGCGTTGGCCGCGACGCACCTTCGAGTTCGGCCCCCAGCGGCCCGGGCACCACGGTGGTGCGCCGTCCCTGCGGGTACATGTCGTCCTCGGTCGGGGTGAACGCGATCTGCACGCCCTCGGCCCGCAGCGCGTCGAGGTCGTCGTCGAGGGTGCGCGGATAGGCGTCGAGATCCTCACCGGCGCCGAACTGCAGCGGGTTGACGAAGATCGACACCACCACCACCGCCCCCTGCACGCGCTTGGCGGCGCGGATCAGCGTGAGGTGTCCCTCGTGCAGGGCGCCCATCGTCGGCACGAGCACGATCCGGCGGCCCGTCGCGCGCAGCGCCCGCGTCACATCGGAGACATCGCGCGGCCGCGCGTACACGTTCAGGTGACCGGCCGAGAACTTCGGCGCCCTACCGGTGATCATCGTCGTTCCGCCTCCGCCAACACGTCGAGGACAGCGCGCGGGGCCCGGGCCCGCTGCGCCGTCCGCCACGAATTCGTTCGATACGCCTCTGCCAGTTCGTGATCCACCTCGTCGAGCGCCTCGAGATGGGCGGCGACGGCGCGCGCGTCGCCGCGGGCCACCGGGCCCGTCAGCGCGCGCTGCCCGCGCCCCAGCGCGTTGTCCAGCGACGCCCGCGCCAGCGGGCCGATGATCCGCTCGGCCAGCCCGCCCGGCGCATCGGCGACGAGATCCTGACCCAGGAGCTCCTGACCGCTCAGCGCCGCCCGCAACGCCTCGAGCGCGTCGAGCACCACGGTCACCACGTGATTGCTGCCGTGTGCGAGCGCCGCGTGATAGAGCGTGCGAGCGTCCTCGCGCACCCGGAACGGCTCCCCGCCGATCTCGAGCACCAGCGACTGCGCGATCGCGTACCCGATCTCGTCGGCCGCGGTGATCCCGAAGCAGGTGCCCCGCAGCCGATCGACGTCTTCGTCGGTGCCGGCGAACGTCATCGCCGGATGGATGGCCAGCGTGATGCAGCCGCGCTCGGCCAGCGGCGCCAGCACCGCGATGCCGTTGGCACCCGACGTGTGCGCCACGATCGTGTTGGGCCGCACGGCACCGGTGGCCGCCAACCCCGCGACCAGGTCGGCCAGCTCGGCGTCGGGAACGGCCAGCAGCAGCAGCTCGGCGCGCGCGGCGACCTCGTCGACCGGCAGCACGGGCGTGTCGGGCAGCCACCGCGCGGCGCGGGCCCGCGACGCGTTCGACACGGCGGCGCACCCGGCGACGACGTGTTCGGCACGCTCGAGGGCCGCGCCGAGGGCAGAGCCCACCCGGCCGGCCGAGAGGACACCGACGGTGAGCCGGGCGGGGCGGAGCCCGTCGTGGGGGGCATTCCCACCGACCGGGGGCTGCACCATTGCAGACGACCTCGCTGGTTGTCGAAGGTTTCGTTCCGGTCCCGCGGGCGGGTACCGGACGGTCGGCCACAGCCTAACGCAGCGCCGAGATCAGTCCTCGCGGCGTCGGCGCCGGCCTCCGCCCGACGGCGTGGCCTGCAGCCGCGCCAGCAGTTCGGCGACCGACTGGCCACCGGTGTGGGCGCCTCCGTCCCCGTCGTCGTCGGTCTCCTCGGGGACCGGCTCGGGTTCGGGCGTCTCGGCGGCCGACGACGAGTGCCGGCCCCGCGGGGGCTCGGGCTCGGGTTCCGATTCGGGTGCGCGCCTGCGTCCGACGTACTCCGGCCCGGTGCCGTTCACCGGCGGAGCGACCCAGTTGCTGCCCGGCTCGCCGGCCGGGATGAAGCGCCCCTCGGCGGGCGCCGGCTCCCACTGGGAGACGGGTTCGGGTTCGGGCGCCGGTTCCGGCGGAGGCGGGGGCGGGGGCGGGGGTGACGCCTGCGGCGGCAGCCACGGGAACTGCGGTGGCGGCGGCGGTGTCTCGGGGGGCGGCGGGGGCGGCGGAGGCGCCCACGGTCCCGGGGCGGGTTCACGCTCGCCGGCGCGCCGGTGCGCACCCCCGGCGGGCTCCGCGGCGGGCGGCCAGTTCTCCTCCGGCGGGTGCGGCTCGGCGGGGACGTCGATGATCGGGCTCTCCTCGGTGTCCGGGGAGTGGTCGTCGATCTCGTGGAGGATCGCGGTCTCCTCGGCGTCGATGCGGCTGCTGCGCACCCGGCCGGCGCCCTCGGGGCGAGGCCCCCACTCGGTCAGCGACGGCGGCGCGGCCCGATCGGTCTCGATCGCCGGCCGGTGCGACAGGTCGGCGTCGAACAGATACTCCAGATTGGCGCGCAGCGCGGCCAACTCGGCGCGCAGCGCGGCCACCTCGTCGGCGGACTGGGCACGCAACTCGGCGGCGAGCTCGCGGCGCAGGTGCGACTCGACGGACAACTCGTATTCGCGACGCGCCGAGATCTCCCGTTCCAGCTGCAGGTCGTAGACCAGCTTGAGGTCACGCACCTTCGCCTGGTCGGTGTCGCTCTGCCGCCGGTAGATCACCGACACGAACGCAGCGACCACCGCCGCCCACAGCGCCAGGATCACAGCAAGCTTGAGCAGCTCGACCCGATTGGTGAAAACCAAGGCAGAACTGGCGGCGATCGCAAGCACCAGCAAAGCCGTCGTGAGGATCCAACCGGGCCGACGAGCACCGCGCCGGATCCTGGCGCCGCGGGTCGGATCGGTCATGGGGCGACTGTACCCGCCACAGGTCGCTGCGCGTGTCGACCTCTGCGGCGATTCGGCAGGTTGACGGCGTGAGCGGGTCAGCCCGGCGCCGGGTCGGCGTCCGGCGGCGCGTCTTCGGGAGACCGGCAGCAATGCTGCAACCACAGTGCCGCCACCACCAGCGCCAGCGCGCACAACCCCGCGATCACCGCGCCCGGGGAGTCGGCAGCGGCCACCCTCAGCGTGCCCCGCCGGGGCAGCACATAGGCCGACACGGCCAGCCACCACCCGAGCACCACGGCGCCCATCCACGCCGAGGCTTTCGCGATGAGCACCGACCGGGCGACCGCGAGAGGATGCAGCCGTCCCCGGCCCACCCCGATCTCGGCGTCCCGAATGCGCGCCCGGACATAGAAGCCCCACCCGGCGAGGCCGATCGCGACGCCCAGCAACGACATGCCGGTCCACACCGTGATCGGCGGGAAGTACCGGTACGTCGCCCGCACCAGCAGGTAACCCAGCACCGCGGCGGCGACCACCGCGGCAGCCAGGTCGCGTTTGCGCGTCGGCCCCATCAGGTCGCGGCCCCGAACCGCAGCGCGTGCTCCGTGCGCCGCACCCCGGCGCGTTCGCCGGGATCGACGGCGGCCAGCAGCGACTCCACACCCACCGGCCGACCGGCGACGGTCAGCGTCGCCTCCGGGTCGACCGCCAGCCACGGCACGAGCACGAACGCACGCACGTGCGCGTACGGATGCGGCAGCGTGAGCACGTCGTCGTGAACGCTCACCTGCTGGTCGCCGTCGTGCACCACCACCAGATCCACGTCGAGCGTCCTGGGTCCCCACCGCTGCTCGCGGACGCGCTGCGCCGCGTCCTCGAGTTCGTGCGCTCGACGCAGCCAACCGTGCGGATCACGGCTCGAATCATCGGCCAGCACAACAGCATTGAGGAACGCACCCTGTTCCACCCCGCCCCAGGCGTCGGTCTCGTACACCGGTGAGACCGCGGTGACGGCGTCGCCGAGGCCGTCGACGACCGACTGCAGATGCGCCATCCGGTCCCCGAGGTTGGAGCCGATCGACAGCACCACCGACGTCACTGCGGCGCCGCCCCGCGCCCGCCGCGCCGGGACCGGCGCGCGACGACGGCGACATCGGCGAAGTCCAGCGGGATCGGTGCAGCGGGTTTGTGCACCACGACCTCGACGGCGTGCACGCGCTCGTCGCCCATCACGTCCTCGGCGATCTCCGCGGCGACCGTCTCGATCAGTTGCCGCGCCGGGCCGCCGACGATGCCGGCCGCCCGCTGCGCGAGCGCGCCGTAGTCGAGCGTGTCGGCGAGGTCGTCACTGGCGGCCGCGGCCTGCAGGTCGATCCACACCGTGATGTCGACGACGAAGTCCTGCCCGTCGCGGCGCTCGTGGTCGAACACCCCGTGGTTTCCGCGAACCCGTAAGCCGCGCAACTCGATTCGATCAGCCATGCCGTCCCGCCTGTTGCCCCGCCCGTTTCCAGGCCGCCACCACCGCCAGCGCGTCGACCGACGCGCGGACGTCGTGCACCCGCACTCCCCACGCCCCGTGCCAGGCCGCGAGCGCCGAGATCACCGCCGTCGCGGTCTCCCGGCCGCCCGGCGGCCGGGGCTGCCCGTCGGTGTCGGCCAGCAGCGCGCCGAGGAAACGCTTGCGCGACGCACCGACCAGGATCGGGATACCGGTCGCGACGAACTCGGGCAGCGCGGCCAGCAGCGCCCAGTTGTGCTGCGCGGTCTTGGCGAACCCGAGGCCGGGGTCGAGGATCAGTTTGTCGGCGGCCACGCCCGCGCGCACTGCGGCGTCGGCTCCGGCCATCAGTTCGTCGCGCACCTCGGCCACCACGTCGCGGTAGGACGGCGCGTCGTGCGGTCGGGCGGAGCCGACCGACCGCCAGTGCATCAGCACCCACGGCACCCCGGCGTCGGCGACCACCCGGACCATGTCCGGATCGGCCCGACCGCCGGACACGTCGTTGACGATGCGCGCGCCGCTCTCCAGCGCGGCGCGGGCCACCCCGGCGTGCATGGTGTCGACGCTGACGGTGACGCCGTGGCCGGCGAGTTCGGCGATCACCGGCAGGATCCGGCCCGTCTCGACCGCCGGATCGACCCGGCTGGCGCCCGGACGGGTCGATTCGCCGCCGACGTCGACGATCGCCGCACCCTGGTCGACCAACTCGATGCCGTGCGCGACCGCTCGGTCCCGGTCGAGATACAACCCGCCGTCGGAGAACGAATCATCGGTGACGTTGACGACCCCCATCACAGCCACGCTCGTCGGTGTGGAGGGCGGGAGGCTGGCGGTGGTCACTTCCGCAAGATCAGTTCCAGGGCTTCAGCGCGAGATGCCTTGTCGGTCTTGAACTGTCCGCGCACCGCCGACGTCGTGGTCCGCGCGCCCGGCTTGCGGATCCCGCGCATCGCCATGCACAGGTGCTCGGCCTCGACCACCACGATGGCGCCGCGCGGATCGAGCTTGCGCATCAACGCGTCGGCGATCTGGGTGGTCAGCCGCTCCTGCACCTGGGGCCGCTTGGCGTACAGGTCGACGACGCGGGCCAGCTTGGACAGACCGGTGACCCGGCCGTCGCGGCCCGGGATGTACCCGACGTGCGCGACACCGTGGAAGGACACCAGGTGATGCTCACAGGTGGAGTACATCGGGATGTCCTTGACCAGCACGAGTTCGTCGTGCTGCTCGTCGAAGGTGGTGTTCAGCACCTCGTCCGGATTGGTGTGGAGGCCGGCGAAGATCTCCTTGTAGGCGCGCGCCACCCGTGCCGGGGTGTCGACCAGGCCGTGCCGGTCGGGATCCTCCCCGACCGCGATGAGCAGCTCACGCACCGCGGCTTCCGCGCGGGCCTGGTCGAATTCCGGAGTGGTGATCGTGGCCGAACCGTCTTGCGACCGCGTCATCGGGGTCTCCTCCGCTGTTACCCGTTGCCCGGCGGGGTGCCGCGCCCGTTATCCCTGCTGGGGTCGCGACCGTTGTCCGGCCCCTGTCCCTGTCCCGTGTCCGGCGGGCCGGGTTGCGGGTAGGGCTGATGGTAAGGCGGATAGTACGGCGGCTGTGGGCTCGCCGGTGCGCCCTGGTAGCCCGACGGGGGATACCAGTAGCCCTGCGGCTGGTTCTGCTGCGGGGCGCCCTGCTGCGGAGGGGGCGGCCAGCCCGGCGCATGCCAGCCGGCAGGCGCACCGTAATCGGGCTGGGTCTGGCCACCGGCCGGGGCGCCGTTGGCGCCGTTGGCACCATTGCTGCCGTTGCCGCCGTTGCGGTGCGCGGCCTCGGCGGCGGCCTTGGACGCCTGCGCGATCGCGGCCTTGAACGCCGGCTCGGGCACCGGCTTCGGCCACGGCTCACCACGCTCGATCGCGAGCTCGCCGGGTGTCTTGATCGGCGGCTTGTCCGACGGGACGCGACCACCGAAGTCGTCGAACATGGTCAGGCGGGGCCGCTTCTTGACGTCACCGAAGATGGCCTCGAGCTCCGCCCGGTGCAGCGTCTCCTTCTCCAGCAGCTCACCGGCGAGGGTGTCGAGCACGTCGCGGTATTCGGTGAGGATCTCCCACGCCTCGGTGTGGGCCGCCTCGATCAGCTTGCGCACCTCGTCGTCGATGATCTGCGCGACCTCATGGCTGTAGTCGGCCTGCGTCCCCATCGTGCGTCCCAGGAACGGGTCGCCGTGCTCGGTGCCGTAACGCACCGCGCCCAGCTTGGAGCTCATGCCGTACTCGGTGACCATCGCGCGGGCGATCTTGGTGGCCTGCTCGATGTCGGACACCGCGCCGGTGGTGGGCTCGCGGAACACCAGTTCCTCGGCGGCGCGGCCGCCCATCGCGAACACCAGCCGGGCGATCATCTCCGAGCGGGTCATCAGGCCCTTGTCGTCCTCCGGCACAGCGACGGCGTGCCCGCCCGTGCGGCCGCGGGCCAGGATCGTCACCTTGTAGATCGGCTCGATGTCGGGCATCGCCCACGCCGCGAGCGTGTGCCCGCCCTCGTGGTAGGCGGTGATCTTCTTCTCGAGCTCGCTGATGATGCGACCCTTGCGCCGCGGCCCGCCGACGACGCGGTCGACGGCCTCCTCCAGGGCGGCGCCGGTGATGACCGTGCCGTTCTCGCGGGCGGTCAGCAGGGCTGCCTCGTTGATGACGTTGGCCAGGTCGGCGCCGGACATGCCGACGGTGCGCTTGGCCAGGCCGTCGAGATCGGCGTCGGGGGCGATCGGCTTGCCGGCCGAGTGCACCTTGAGCACGGCACGCCGGCCCGCGATGTCGGGATTGGAGACCGGGATCTGGCGGTCGAAGCGGCCGGGCCGCAGCAGCGCGGGGTCGAGGATGTCTGGCCGGTTGGTGGCCGCGATCAGGATCACGCCCTGGCGGTCGCCGAAGCCGTCCATCTCGACGAGCAGCTGGTTGAGCGTCTGCTCGCGCTCGTCGTGGCCGCCACCCATGCCCGCGCCGCGCTGACGGCCGACGGCGTCGATCTCGTCGACGAAGATGATGCACGGGCTGTTCTGTTTGGCCTGCTCGAACATGTCGCGCACGCGGGAGGCGCCGACGCCGACGAACATCTCGACGAAGTCCGAGCCGGAGATCGTGAAGAACGGCACCCCGGCCTCGCCGGCGACCGCGCGGGCCAGCAGCGTCTTGCCGGTACCGGGCGGACCGTAGAGCAGCACGCCCTTGGGGATCTTGGCGCCGAGGGCCTGGTAGCGGCTCGGGTTCTGCAGGAAGTCCTTGATCTCGTAGAGCTCTTCGACCGCCTCGTCGACCCCGGCCACGTCGGCGAACGTGGTCTTGGGCATGTCCTTGCCCAGTTGCTTGGCCTTCGACTTGCCGAAGCCGAAGCCCATCCGGCCGCCGGTCTGCATCCGGGAGAACATCACGAACAGACCCACGAGAAGAAGCAGCGGCAGCAGGTAGATCAGCAGCGAGCCCAGCATGCTGGACTGGTTGACCACGGTGTTGGTCTCGACGTTCTTGCCCTGCAGCGCCTCGAACAGCGGCACGCCGTACCCGGTCGGGTACTTCGTGATGATCTTGGTGCTGTCCTCGGTGTCGCTGTTGCCGTCCTTGAGCTCCAGGCGCAGCTGCTGTTCACGGTCGTCGATCTGCGCGCTGGTGACGTTGCCGCTGTTGATCTGCGCCGTCGCGACCGAGGTGTCGACGGGCTTGTAGCCGCGGGTGTCGTCGCTGAAGTAGAAGAACGACCACCCGAGCAGCAGCACCACGGCGATCACCGTCAGCGTGCGGATCACATTCTTACGATTCATGCGGTGCAGTTCATGTCGTGAGTCCGGTTCATATGTGTGCGGCCGACGGCGAGCCCTCCGGCCAAATCCTTCCAATACGCGCAGCTGGAAACCTCAAGGCTACCGCTAGACCAACGTTCGGCAGTTCCCGACGGCGTTCTGGCACCGAACGTGCATTCCCCGTCGTGATTCGGCGCTTCGGACGACAGTACGAGCACGTTCGGCGAAAGTTGAGGGTGTGCGAACGCGGACGGTGCACACGAACGGGGTCGCGCTGCAGGTGACCGAGGCCGGCGAACCGGGTGCGCCCGCGGTGGTGCTGCTGCACGGCTTCCCCGAACTGGCGTACACGTGGCGCCACCAGGTGCGGGCGCTGGCCGAGGCCGGTTTCCACGTGCTGGCCCCCGATCAGCGCGGCTACGGCGGCTCCGATCGACCTCCGGCGGTCGAGGCGTACGCGGTGACCGAGTTGGTGAACGACGTCGTCGGCCTGCTCGACGACATCGGCGCCGACGACGCCGCGGTGGTCGGTCATGACTTCGGCGCCGTCGTCGCGTGGGCGGCGCCGTTGCTGCACCCGGAGCGCTTCTCGGCCGTGGCCGGCCTCAGCCTGCCCCCGGTGCCCCGTCCCCGCGTCCCGACCACCGAGGCGTTCCGCGGGGTCTTCGGCGACCGCTTCTTCTACATCCTGTACTTTCAGCAGCCCGGCCCCGCCGACGCCGAACTGGCGCGCGACCCGGCGACCACGCTGCGAAAGCTTCTCGCCACCCCGCCGGCCGGCGACGAGGCCGCCACGCGGCGGATGCTCGCGCCCGGGCCCGCCGGGTTCCTCGACCGCATCGACGATCCGGGCGCGCCTCCCCCGTGGCTCGACCGCGCCGACTTCGACGTCTACACCGACGCGTTCACCCGCGGCGGCTTCACCGGTCCGCTGAACTGGTACCGCTGTTTCGACCGCAACTGGGAGCTGACGGCCGACACCCCGGCCGCGACGATCGAGGTGCCCGCGCTGTTCGTCGGCGGCAGCGCCGACGCGACGCTGGCGTACACCCCGCGCCACCGCGCCAGCGAAGTCGTCACCGGCCCCTACCGGGAGGTGCTGCTGGAGGGCGCCGGACATTGGCTGACCGAGGAGTGTCCGGACGCTGTCAGTCGGCTGTTGATCGAGTTCCTTCGCGTCTGAGGTGTGATCCCCCTCACCGTTGGGTATGTTTGCTGCGGGACGGGGCGCACTCCAGCGGGGGGAAATTGGCATGAACTTCATAGCAAAGCGGCGCACGCGTCAAAACCAGTGCCCTGACCGCGGCGAATTGGTCGCGGCGGCCCGCCGGGCGTTCACCGATCTGGGTCCGGCGGCGAGCATGGCGGAGGTCGCCGACGCGGCCGGGGTCAGCGAGGCCGAACTCGCCGTCCACTTCGGCGACCGCGACGCGCTACTCGTCGCGGTGATCGACGATCTCGAGGGATCGCTGCGCGAGGAGCACCCCGTCACCCGGGCACCGGTCGCACTGCCCCGGCTGTCGGCGCGCCAGATGGTGCCGCCGCTGCTCGCCGCGGCAGCGGTGCTCTCGCTCGGCACGGCGCCGCCGTCGGCCGCCGTCGCCGCCGACGAGCCGGCGCCGGCCACGGTGCTGACGATCAGCCCGCTGTGGCCGGTCTGGTCGATCGACACCGCACTCGAGGGGTCGATGTGCGCGACCAACCGCTGCTCGACGGTCCCGTACGTACCGTTCGTCACCCCGGACGGCGTGCGGGCGCTCGACGCCCGGCTCTCGCAGACGACCGGCGTGCAGCCGGGCGGAAGCCCGACGATCGTGCTCGGGTTCAGTAACGGGGCCGGGGTGGCCGAGCAGTGGATGGCCGACAACGCCGGCAAGCCGGGCGCGCCGTCGCCGGAGGACGTGTCGTTCGTGTTGATCGGCAACCCGCGGCGCGCCTACGGCGGTACCCGGCCGCCGATCACGCCCACGGACTACCACGTGATCGACATCGTGCGGCAGTACGACCCGATGGCCGACTTCCCCGACAACCCGCTGAACCTGCTCGCGCTGGCCAACGTCGCCGCCGGAATGTTGTCGCCGATGCACCTGGACTACCGCAGCGTGGACCTCGACGACCCGGCCAACGTGGTGTGGACGGAGGGAAACACCACCTACGTGTTCGTGCCGACGCAAGACCTGCCGCTGCTGCGGCCGCTGCGCGCGATGGGGATGACCGCACTGGCCGACGCGCTCAACGAGCCGCTGAAGGAAATCGTCGAAAAGGCTTACGACCGGCCGTATCTGACGACGCCCGCCGAGCCGTCGGCGCCGAACCAGGAACCGGCGTCTACCGACGACACCGTGGTCACGGCCGCCGCCACGAAGACCGCCGTTGCCACGAAGGCGGCCGTCACCGCCGACGACACCGCCGACGAGACCGTCAACAAGCCGCCACGCCGGAAGCTGTTCTCGAAAAAGGTTGCCGCCGAAGAGGAATCGACCGCGGCGGCGACGTCGTCCGAGCCCGCCGGGAAGGACGAGCCGGCCACGGAGCCCGCGGAGAAGCCGACGACCGCGACCGACACGCCCGAGGCCGCCGAGACACCGAAGCGCGACACCACCGCATCGAGCACGTCGAAGGCGTCGACGCCGCACCGCTGGGGGCGGCACCGCCAGGAGTGACACCGCCGGCGGCGATCGGCGGGTTAGTGTGCCAGCCATGCCGATCCCAGCCCGCGCCACGTCCCTCCGGTTCCCCCTCGCCGTCGCCGCGGTGGGCGTCGTCGCCGCGACGCTGGCCGGCTGCGACTCCCAGAGCGGCCCCACCCTGACACCCGGCTCGGACAGCCGGCAGGTGACCGTCGTCGGCGCCGGCGAGGTGCAGGGCACCCCGGACACGTTGACGGTCAACGCGTCGATGGAGTTCCTCGCCCCCGACGCCACCGGCGCGATGAACCAGACCAACGACCGCCAGAAAGCCGTCATCGACGCGCTGGTGGGCGCCGGCATCGACCGCAAGGACATCGCCACCACCGCCGCCGATCTGCAGCCGCAGTACGGCAGCGACAGCACCACGATCTCCGCCTACCGCGCCACCAACGCGATCACCGTCACCATCCGCGACCTCGCCAAGGCCTCCGACGCGATCGGCCTGATCGTCAGCACCGGCGGCAACGCCACCCGGATCAACTCGATCAGCTACTCGATCGAGGACGATTCCCAGCTGGTCCGCGACGCCCGCGCACGGGCCTTCGAGGACGCCAAGGACCGCGCCACCCAGTACGCCCAGCTCTCCGGGCTGGGGCTGGGCAAGGTCATCTCGATCTCCGAATCCGCCGCGCCGACGCCACCGGTGCCGCTGCCCGCGGCGCCGCGCGCGATGGAGGCCGCGGTGCCGCTCGAACCGGGTCAGCAGACCGTCGGATTCTCCGTGACGGTGGTCTGGCAGCTCAACTAGTCGGTCCGACGGTGACCGGGACCCCGTTGAGCACCGCGGTGCCCGACAACGGGTCGAGCACCGAGCCGTCGTTGAGCTGGTTGACGTTGACGCCGGGTTGGCCGGCCGCCAGCTGTTGACCGGTGCCGGCG
This sequence comes from Mycolicibacterium chlorophenolicum, assembly GCF_001044235.1. GTDB lineage: Bacteria > Actinomycetota > Actinomycetes > Mycobacteriales > Mycobacteriaceae > Mycobacterium > Mycobacterium chlorophenolicum. The sequence goes on from NZ_JYNL01000004.1 coordinate 136,055, forward strand.
CGGTCGTGGCCCCAGCCGTGCGGCAGGGACAGCACGCCGCGCCGGATGTCCTCGGTGATCTCGACCGGCACCACCAGTTCGCCGCCCGCGCCCTTGACGACGGCGGTGTCGGTGACGCCGAGGTCGGCCGCGTCGTCGGGGTGCATCCGCAGCGTGCAGCGGTTGGTGCCGCCCGCGAGCGCGGGCAGGTTGTGCATCCAGCTGTTGTTGGAGCGCAGATGCCGGCGGCCGATCAGCACGAACCCCTCGGCGGGTGAGCCCAGGGCGCCGCGCAGCCGGGCCGTGTCGTCGACGAGCGCCGGCGGAGCGAGCTCGATGCGGCCCGACGGTGTGCGCAGCACGTCGAGAAGGCGCGGCTGCAGCGGGCCGAGATCGATGCCGTGCGGCGCGTCCTTGAGCCGCTGCAGGGTCAGCCCATCGGGCCGCGCGCCGAAGGCGTCGCCGTAGGCGCCCAGCCGCAGCATCATGTCCAGCCGGCGCTCGTACCCCGGCCCGTCGGGCAGCATCGCGGTCAGCTCGTCGACCGACCGTCCGGCCACCGGCGACCCGGCATCGGCGGTCTCCTTGGCCAGCGTCGTGGCGATCACCTGCTCGTCGACCAGCGCGGGGTCCGCGTCGTGCCCCAGCCCATAGATGACCAGCGCGATCCGCGACAGGATCTCCGCCTCGTCGGGTCGGCCCTGCAGCGGCAGCGCGGGCGGCGAGTACCGCGCGTTGTTACGGACCGCGAGACCGTTCAGCGCGAAGTCGAAGTGCGGGGCGTGGGACGGCGGCGGGGGCGGCAGGATGACGTCGGCGTGCCGGGTCGTCTCGTTGAGGTAGGGGTCGACGCTGACCATGAACCAGACGGACTCCAGCGCCCGGTCGAGCCGCTCGCCGTCGGGCGCCGACAGCACCGGGTTGCCGGCGACCGTGATCATCGCCCTGATCTGGCCCTCCCCCGGCGTCTCGATCTCCTCGGCGAGGACCGCGACGGGCAGTTCGGACAGCGCCTCGGGCCGGCCGGAGACGCGGCTGTGCCAGCGGCCGGTGACGAATCCGCGGCCGGGCCGGTGACCGCGCGGCGCCGGTGCGACCGGCGAGCAGGGGAACATCGCGCCGCCGGGCCGGTCCAGGTTGCCGGTGAGGACGTTCACGACGTCGACGAGCCAGCTGCCCAGCGTGCCGAACTCGACCGTCGACGTGCCCATCCGGCCGTACACCGCAGCGCTGGGCGCGGCCGCGAGCTCGCGGGCCAGCGTCCGGATCTCCTCGGCGTCGACGCCGCAGTACCCGGCGACGGTGTCCGGGGCGAAGTCGCGGGCCAGCGCTTCCACCTCCTCGAGGCCGGTGACGTGCTCGGCGAGCGCGCCGAGCGCGACCAGGTCCTCGTCGAACAGCACGTGGGCGACCGCGAACAGCAGCGCGGCGTCGGTCCCGGGGCGCGGCGCGAGGTGACGGTCGGCGAGCTCGGCGGTGCGGGTGCGGGCCGGGTCGATGACGACGAGCCGCCCTCCGCGTTTGCGCAGCGCGCGCAGCTTGCCGGGGAAGTCGGCGGCGGTCGCGAGGCTGCCGTTGGACACCAGCGGGTTGGCGCCGATGATCACCAGGTAGTCGGTGCGGTCGAGGTCGGGCACCGTGAAAGCGACCGGGCTGCCGAACATCAGCCCCAGCGACACGTGCTTGGGCATCTGGTCGAGCGTGCTGGCCGAGAACACCTGGCGGGTGCCGAGCCCGCGGATGATCAGCGGCGGGTACAGCGCCCCCGCCACGGTGTGGGCGTTCGGGTTGCCGAGGTAGGCGCCGACCGCCGCGCCGCCGTGTTCGCGCAGCACCGCGCCGAGACCGTCGGCCATCGCGGCGAACGCCTCCTCCCACGTCGCCTCGGTCAGCACGCCGTCGCGCCGGACCAGCGGCGCCCGCAGGCGGTCGGGGTCGTTGTCGAGTTCGGGGAAGCTCGCGCCCTTCGGGCAGATGAAGCCCGCGCTGAACACGTCGTCGCGGTCACCCCGGGCCCTGACGACCCGGCCGTCGTCGATGGTCAGGGTGAGGCCGCAGGTGGCTTCGCAGAAGGGACAGATCCGGAGCGCGGTCTCAGGCATGGCTTCGATCCTGCGTCCAGATCGACGAAATGGCGAGAACTTCTCGCACTTTCGCGCCCAAACGTGGGTTTGGGCGATGGGAGTCAGTCTTCGTAGACCTTCGGGTCCAGCGTGCCGATGTAGGGCAGGTCCCGGTAGCGCTCGGCGTAGTCCAGGCCGTAGCCGACGACGAACTCGTTGGGGATGTCGAAGCCGACGTACTCGATCTCGACGTCCGCGCGCACCGCGTCGGGCTTGCGCAGCAGCGTGCACACCCGCAGCGAGCGGGGGTGGCGCGTCGCGAGGTTGCGCAGCAGCCACGACAGCGTCAGCCCCGAGTCGACGATGTCCTCGACGATCAGCACGTCGCGGTCGTTGATGTCGCGGTCGAGGTCCTTGAGGATGCGCACCACCCCCGACGACGACGTCGACGAGCCGTAGGAGCTGACCGCCATGAACTCGAGCTGGGTGGGCAGCGGGATGGCCCGGGCCAGGTCCGTGACGAACATGACCGCGCCCTTGAGCACGGTGATCAGCAGCAGGTCCTGACCACCCGCGCCGGGCGTCGGGTAGTCGGCGGCGATCAGCTCTGCGAGTTCGGCGGTCTTGGAGCGGATCTGCTCCTCGGACAGCAACACCGACTTGATGTCGCCGGGATACATTTCCGCAGCATGCGCAGGCACGCCCTAGAGCGTAGCGGTGCTCAGTCGGCCACCGGCTCGCGGTAGAGCGTCAGCGCACCGCCGCGCCGGCCCGCGAACAACCGCTGCCGCGGCACCGGGCTCGGCACGGCCACTCCGCCCTGCCCGCGCCACGCGGTGACCAGTGCGTCGACCGCCCGGATCTGCCCGTCGGTCAGGCCGGCGGCGCCGCCGGCCAGCAGCCAGCTCCGGATCACCCGGCGCCGCACCGCGCCCGGCAGCGCGGTGAGCGACGCGACCGGCAGCTCGGCACCGGGTTCCAGGCCGGCGGTGAGGTCGCCCGCGAGGCCGTCGAGCGCGTCGTTGTCCTCGCGCAGCGCGGTCGCGGTGCGGGCCAGCGCCTCGGCGACCCCGCCGCCGAGGACGTCGTCGAGCAGCGGCAGCACCTCGCTGCGCAACCGCACCCGGGTGTAGCGCGGGTCGGTGTTGTGCGGGTCCTGCCACGGTGTCAGCGCCAACTCGGCGCACGCGGCGTGGGTGACGCTGCGCCGCACCCCCAGCAGCGGCCGGCACCACGGCGGATCGTGCGGCCGCATCCCCGCGATCGAGCGGGCGCCCGATCCGCGGCCCAGGCCGAGCAGCACCGTCTCGGCCTGGTCGTCGAGCGTGTGCCCCAGCAGCACCGGCGCGCCCGCCCGGGCCTGGTCGAGCGCGGCGTAGCGCGCCGTCCGGGCCGCCGCCTCCGGCCCGCCGTCGGTGCCGACGTCCACGCAGAGCATTTGCGCCGCAACGCATCCCAACGCCAGCGCCTGCTCTCGCGCGGCCTCGGCGACTGCGTGCGAGTCGGGCTGCAGGCGGTGGTCGACGATCAGCGCCGTCGTCGGCCTCAGCGCGGCGGCGACCGCGGTCAGCGCCAGCGAGTCCGGGCCGCCGGACAGCGCGACGCACCAGCGCTCGCCGTCGACCGCGTGCTCCCCGGCGAACCGGGTGAGCGCCGCGCGCAGCTGCGCTACAGCACCCGGTCGATCCATCGCTGCGGCTCGTCGATCTCCGCGGGCAGCGGCAGCGTGTCCGGACCGGTCCAGATCACGTTGAACCGTTCCATGCCCACCGTCGACACCACGCGGTCGACGAACGCCTTGCCCCTGGTGTACTGGTCCATCTTCGCGTCGATGCCGAGCAGCGCACGCAGCAGCCGCTGCAGCGGCGGCTGCCGACGGTGCCTGCGCTGGTCGAACCGCCGCCGGATCGTCGCCACCGAGGGCACCACCGCGGGACCGACCGCATCCATCACGTGGTCGGCGTGACCTTCCAGCAGCGTGCCGAGCACCAGCAGCCGGTCGAGCGCCTCCCGTTGCGCATCCGACTGCACGGCCCGCACCAGCCCGAGGATGCCGGCCGAATTCGGTTCCGCCTCTTGGGTATTGGATCGGCGATCGCGGACGTACTCGGCGAGCCGGCCGACGACCTTGGTCATGTCCTCGGCGCTCTCCTCCGTGAGCACCGCGAGCGCACCGGACATGTGCCCGGCCAGCCAGGGGTTGGCGCGGAACTGGACGCGGTGGGTGACCTCGTGCAGGCACACCCACATCCGGAAGTCGGCGGGGTTCACCCGCAGCTGCCGCTCTACGGCGATCACGTTGGGATACACCAGCAGCAGCTCACCGCCACCGTCACCGAAGGGGTCGTACTGCCCCAGGATCCCCGACGACACGAACGCCAGCACCGCACCGGTCTGCACGCCGGCGATACGCCCGCTGACGGCACGCGGCTTGGCCGCCGCGTCGCCCCCGCCCGTCATCACCCGCATCGAGTGCGCGGCGGCGCGGATCCAGTCCGGCCGGTTGACGACACGCGCCTCCGGGATCCCCTCGCCCTCGGCGAGGCCGGTCACCTCGCGCACCGGGATCTCCGCCGCGCGCGCCGACTCGGCCAGCTGGGTCACCGCCTGCGTGCGGGTGTAGTCCGTTGCCGGCGGCTCGGGGCGGGCCAGCTTGCCCCCGAACGCGGCGGCCAGGTTCCAGTCCACCGCGTTGCCCACCGAAAAGCCATGCCCGCCACGCTGATTCATGTTCGGCACCCACACGTCCGCAAGGTCGCGGCGAAGGCGTCGAGCGCGGTGCGCCCGCTCGGCCCGGCCTGGTTGGACAGCAGCGCGAACGTCAGCACGCGGCCGCTGGAGTCGGTGACGATACCCGCCAGCGAATTGGTGGCGGTCAGCGATCCGGTCTTGGCGCGTAGATACCCCGCGGCGCCGCGCCCGGCGGCGTCGAGGTAGCGGTTGGACAGCGTGCCGCTGCCGCCGGCGATCGGCAGCAGGTCGACCAGCGGACGCAACCGGGGATGGTCGTCGCCGACTGCGGCGCCCACCACCTCGTCGAGGGTCTCGGCGGTCAGCCGGTCGTCGACCGACAGCCCGCTGGAATCGAGCAGACGCGCCGCGCCGGTGTCGATGCCCGCGTCGTCCAGCGCGCCGAGCACGGCGCCGGCCGCACCGGCGAAGCTCTGCGGGCGGCCCGTCTCGGCGGCGACCTCGCGGCCGGTCGACTCGGCCATCACGTTGTCCGAGGCGTTCATCATGTCGCGCAACCGCTGGATCAGCGGCGGTGACTGCACGGAGGCGATCTCCTTGCCCCGCGCCGCGGACGGCAGCACCGTCACCGTCGCGGGGTCGGCGCCGAGCGCGACGGCCAGCGCGCGGCCGGCGTCGAGCGCCGGGGTGCGGGACCGCCGCGATTCCACCGTGACGGGCTGCGTGCGGCCGCCGTCGAGCATCACCGCCTCCATCGGCGCGATGTCGCCGCCGTCGATGTCGAGCGGATCCCAGCCGGGCGCCATGGTGGGGCCGCTGTAGGCGCTGACGTCGACCTGCACGGTCCTGACCGAGACCCCGCTGCGGCGCACCTGATCCGCCAGGTCGACGATGCGGGCGGCGTCGCGGTACCAGGTGTCAACGCCGCGCGGGGCGGCCGACAGGGTCGGGTCACCACCGCCGACGAGCACCACGACGCCGGGCGAGGTGCTCACCACACGCGTCGTCAACCTGGCGTCCCGATCCAGTGTCAGCAGCGCCGCGGCGGTGGTCAGCAGCTTGTTCGTCGACGCGGGCTGCATCGGCACGTGCGCGCCCTGGGCCCACAGCTCGTCGCCGGTCATCGCGTCGGTGATGCGGCCGGTGAACAGGCCGAGGTTCGGGTCGGCCAGCACCGGTCGGAGCACCGCCGCGAGCCCGGCGGGCGTCGGCGCGTCGGCGGTGTCGGGCACCGGGACCACGCCCGGATCGGCGGTGGCCGGCGCAGGCGCGGGCTTCACGGCCACGGCGTCGGAGGTCTGCCTGCCGACCAGCAGCGCGGCCGCGGCCACGACGACGACCACCAGCACGGCGACCATCGCCCCCACCACCACATAGGTGGACCGTCGCCATCGAGTGGGCCGCATACTTCCCCTGTCCCTCGATCGGTCGAAAGCCACCCCGCTACAGCAGGGTATCGCTCCCGATTAAGGTGATTCCGGCCTGTAGATCGCCCGTCACGCGAAGGAGCCTCCCGGTGCAGTTCGACGTTCTCATCGAGATCCCGAAGGGTTCACGCAACAAGTACGAGGTGGACCACGACAGCGGCAAGGTCAAACTGGACCGCTACCTGTTCACCGCGTTCGGCTACCCGACGGACTACGGCTACATCGAGGACACCCTCGGCGAGGACGGCGATCCGCTGGACGCGCTGGTGCTGCTGCCCGAGCCGGTGTTCCCCGGCTGCATCGTCGAGGCGCGCCCGGTCGGCATGTTCCGGATGACCGACGAGAAGGGCGGCGACGACAAGGTGCTGTGCGTGCTCGCCGATCCGCGGTGGGACCACATCCAGGACATCGGCGACGTGTCGGACTTCGAGCTCGACGCGATCAAGCACTTCTTCGTGCACTACAAGGACCTCGAGCCGGGCAAGTTCGTCAAGGCCGCCGACTGGGTGGGCCGCGAGGAGGCCGAGGCCGAGGTGAACCGGTCGGTCGAGAGGTTCAAGACCGAGGGGCACTGAGTTACCTGGCGAGATCCACTTTTTGCGACAGAAGTACGAGTACGTCGCTGCAAAAAGTGGATTTCGAGGCGCGATCCCGCGGGAATTAGCGTGGCCGTAACACGGCGTAACGCCCGCGTGCCCTGAAGGTTCGATCATGGCGGTGTGCTGCTGCATCAGGGGATCGGGCTGGAGGCATTCAATACGATGCCGATGCGCCGCGCCGTGCACGCGGTCTACGAATGCTGCTCCAGCGTCCCGCTGGCCGCCGACCTGGCCCGGCAACGCCCGTTCGACAGTCACGACCAGCTGTTCCGCTGCGCCGACTCGCTGCTGTTCGCCCTCGCCGAGGATTCGATCGACTCGATCCTGCAGGCGTACCCGGACGTGGGGCGGCGCCCAGGCAGCGAGAAGTGCAAGGCCGAGCAGTGCGCGATCAGCGACGAGCGCCCGGAGATGATGGCCGAGCTGGCCGCCGCGTCCAAGGCCTATCTCGACCATTTCGGGTTCGGCTTCGTGATGTTCGTCAACGGCTACCGTGCCGACGACGTGCTCGCCACGATGCGCGACCGGATGCTCAACGACTACGAGACCGAACGCAAGATCGTGCGCAACGAACTCGCCCGGATCAACCGCACCCGGCTGGAACGCATGCTCGGCCCGGAGGGCGGCTACGACAACTGGTGACCGCCTAGGCTCGGCCCATGACTGGTGCCGTGCAGGGTCGGTGGGACGGGCGGTTCGACCGTCTCGCCGAGGCGCTGGCCGAGGAGCTCGCCTCAGGTGAGGAGCTCGGCGCCTCGATCGCGGTCGACCTCGACGGCGAGCTCGTCGCCGACCTGTGGGGTGGGTACGCCGATCGCACGAAAACCGTTGATTGGCAACAGGATACGATCGTCAACTTCTGGTCGTGCACCAAGACGCTGACCGCGCTGGCGGCGCTGATCCTCGTCGACCGCGGCGCGCTCGACCCCTTCGCCCCGGTCGCGTCGTACTGGCCGGAGTTCGCCGCCCACGGCAAGGACGCGATAGAGGTGCGCCACCTGCTCTCCCACACCTCCGGGGTGTCGGGGTGGCAGGTGCCCTTCGACGTCGAGCAGATCTACGACTGGGACGGAGCGACGGCCCATCTGGCCAACCAGGCGCCTTGGTGGCCGCCGGGCACCGCGTCGGGCTACCACGCCATGAACTACGGCCACCTGATCGGCGAGCTCGTCCGCCGGATCACCGGTGTCACGCTGAAGGACTTCGTGCGCGACGAGATCGCGGGGCCGCTGGGCGCCGACGTCCAGATCGGGGCGCGCGAGGCCGACGAGCCGCGGATCGCGCAGTTGGTCGCACCGCCGCCGCGCGACCGCGGGCTCGACCGGCTCCCCGCGGATCACCCCGCGGTCCAGACGTTCGCGGCCTTCCCTCCCGGCGCCTACGGCGTCGCGGTCGCCGAGACCGCGCGGTGGCGCCACGCCGACATCGGCGGCGCCAACGGGCACGGCAACGCGCGCGGCCTCGTCACCGCGCTACGGCCGATCTCCCTGGGCGGCGGCGTCGACGGCGTGCGCCTGCTGTCCCCCGGCACCGTCGACCTGATCTTCGCCGAGCAGTCCCACGGTATCGACCTGGTGCTCGGTGTGCCGCTGCGCTTCGGCATCGGCTTCGGGCTGTCCACCCCGGAGAGCGTCCGTGCGGTGCCCGCCGGCCGGGTCTGCTGGTGGGGCGGCTGGGGCGGCTCGCTGGTGGTGATGGACCTCGACCGACGGGCGACGTTCGCCTACGTCATGAACAAGATGGGGCAGGGCACGACGGGCACCGACCGCTCACAGCGGTACGCGCGGCTGATCGACGAGGCGCTTCAGGACGCGCGAGCCTGATCGCGCGACGCGAGCCCGCGCAACACGTCGCGCCCGATCCGGCCGAGGTCCTGACGGTCCGACGCCGCGATCAGCGTCACCCCGTCGGCCACCCCCGCCGACTCGATGTCCCCGATGAGGCCCACCAGCCCGGCGACGGTCCCGGCGTACCGGATCGTGTCGCCGGCGTCGGCGCTGTCGCCGGCGTCGAACGCACTGCGCGCCGACCGGAAGTCGCCGGCAACGGCGACGGTCACGTCCAGGATGACCGCGAGGTCCTCCGGACCCGACCGGATGCGGGCTCGGACCCGTCGCGCGCGCTGCAGGTCGGGCGCCGCCACCCGGATGATCGGCTGGTGGCCGTCGGTGAGCTCGCGCACACCCGCGTCGTCGGAGAGGAAAAGCCGCACCCGGCCACGCTAGCCAGCCCCGATACCCAAGGCACCCGTTGCGATCAGCGCGAGCACAACGGAATGTTTCAGCGCGTCGTGTCCGCCGCCGGGTCGGCGTTCTCCTGCTGCGCCTCGTCCTCGCCCTTGCGCATGTCGTGCACCCGCGTCTTGTAGAGGCTCGCCGCCGTCGTGATCAGCAGCGTCACCACGATGACGCCCAGCGAGGCCAGCGTCGGGATCTCCGGCACCGGCACGGGCTCGCCGCCGTTGATGAACGGCAGCTCGTTCTCGTGCAGCGCGTGCAGCAGCAGCTTCACGCCGATGAAGCCGAGGATGAACGCCAACCCCTGCGACAGGTAGACCAGCCGCTTGAGCAGGTCGCCGAGCAGGAAGTACAGCTGCCGCAGGCCCATCAGCGCGAACACGTTGGCGGCGAACACCAGGTAGGGCTCGCGGGTCAAGCCGTAGATCGCGGGGATCGAGTCGAGCGCGAACAACAGGTCGGTGGTGCCCAGCGCGACGATGACCAGGAACATCGGCGTCATCAGCCGCGAGCCGTTCTCCTTCACCCACAGCTTCAGGCCGTCCCAGGTGTCGGTGAACTTGAGGTGCTTCTGCGCGAACCGCACCACGCCGTTCTCGGCGTCGTCGTCGTGGTCGGTGTCGCGGACCAGCTTCAGCGCCGTGTACACCAGGAACGCACCGAACAGGTAGAACACCCAGCTGAACTGCTCGATGGCCACCGCGCCGAGCGCGATGAAGATGCCGCGGAAGATCAGCGCCAGGATGATGCCGACGAGCAGCGCCTGCTGCTGGTAGACCCGCGGCACCTTGAAGCTGGCCATGATGATCAAGAAGATGAACAGGTTGTCGACCGACAGGCTGTATTCGGTGAGCCAGCCGGCGAAGAACTCGACGCCGTACTGACTGCCGTGGAAGAACCAGGTCCATATCCCGAACGCGATGGCCAGGCCGACGTAGACGGTCAGCGCGGTTCCCGTCTCGCGGCGGGACGGCTCGTGGGGGCGGCGCCCGATCACGATCACATCGAAGAGCAGGATCGCGATGGTCACGCTGAGCGTGATGCCCCACTCGAGTGCACTGACGTTCATCAAACCTCCGGTCGTCGTTCAACGCCGGAGGTCTCTTCCACCGCCTCCGTCACCGGTGGTCGGCCCACAGCACCGGTCGTCCGGTCACGGACGACGTGATGACGACGCTGTGGCGAAGGAATACTCCCCTCCAAGCCGGTCATTCTGCCAGTCGGGCCGCCGACACGCGAAATCGAAGGCCACCCGACGGCGAGAAGCGGCTTCGCGCAGTGAGTAGTTTGTACCCGTGACAGCAGCGGATCCAACCTCCGAGATCCCCGGTCAATATCTGCTGTCCTCCCTGGCTCCGCAGCCACGCACGCTGATCGACATCCTCTACGAGACCGCGCGGCGCTACCCCGATGCGACCGCGCTCGACGACGGCACCGTGCAGCTCACCTACGCCGAGCTGATCGCCGACGTCGAGGACAGCGTGGCCTGGCTCGCGGCGCGCGGGATCGGCCGCGGGGACCGCATCGGGATCCGGATGCCGTCGGGCAGCTACGCGCTCTACGTCGCGATCCTGGCGACGCTGGCCACCGGCGCGGCGTACGTCCCGGTCGACGCCGACGACCCGCCCGAGCGCGCCGAGCTGGTGTTCACCGAGGCCGACGTCGTCGCCGTGATCACCGAGCGGGGGCTGGTCCGCGGGCCCGGCTCCTCGCGCGGCTGGCGCGCGACGGCCCCCCTGAGCCGCGACGACGCGTGGATCATCTTCACGTCGGGCTCGACCGGCACCCCGAAGGGGGTCGCGGTCACCCACCGCAACGCGGCGGCGTTCGTCGACGCCGAGGCCGAGATGTTCCTGCAGGGCAATCCGCTCGGCCCGGGAGACCGGGTGCTGGCCGGTCTGTCGGTGGCGTTCGACGCGTCGTGCGAGGAGATGTGGCTGGCCTGGCGGCACGGCGCCTGCCTGGTGCCGGCGCCGCGGTCGCTGGTGCGCAGCGGCATGGACCTGGGGCCGTGGCTGGTGTCGCGCGACATCACCGTGGTGTCGACGGTGCCGACGCTGGCGTCGCTGTGGCCGGCCGAGGCGCTGGAGGCGGTGCGTCTGCTGATCTTCGGCGGCGAGGCGTGCCCGCCGGAGCTGGCCGAGCGGCTGGCAGTCGAGGGCCGCGAGGTCTGGAACACCTACGGCCCGACCGAGGCGACGGTGGTGGCCTGCGCGGCCCGGTTGACGGGCAGCGGCCCGGTGAGCATCGGGCTGCCGCTGGCCGGCTGGGACCTGGCCGTCGTCGACGCCGCGGGCAACCCGGTGCAGATCGGCGAGGTCGGCGAGCTCGTCATCGGCGGGGTGGGGCTGGCGCGCTACCTCGACCCGGAGAAGGACGCCGAGAAGTACGCCGCAATGCCGACGTTGGCCTGGAGCCGCGCCTACCGCAGCGGTGACCTGGTCCGGCTGGAACCTGACGGTCTGTATTTCGTCGGACGGGCCGACGACCAGGTGAAGGTCGGCGGCCGGCGGATCGAGCTGGGCGAGGTGGACACCGCGCTGGTCCACCTGCCCGGGGTGAGCGGGGGCGCCGCCGCGGTGCGCCGCACGGCCGGCGGAACGCCGCTGCTGGTCGGCTACGTCGTGGTCGCACCCGGGGCCGCCTTCGATCTGCACGCGGCCCGGTCCCGGCTGGCCGAGTCGCTGCCCGCGGCGCTGGTGCCGCGGCTGGTCGTCGTCGACGAGCTGCCGACCCGCACGTCGGGCAAGGTGGACCGCGACGCGCTGCCGTGGCCGGTCGGCCCGGCCGAAGATGACGCCGCCGACCTCGGCGGCACGCTGGGCTGGCTGGCCGGGCTGTGGCGCGAGGTGCTGGCCGCCCAGATCGACGGTCCAGAGGCCGACTTCTTCGCCCTCGGTGGCGGCTCGCTGTCAGCGGCCCAGCTGATCGCCGCGCTGCGGCAGCGCTACCCGCAGGTGACGGTCGCCGACCTGTATGACCATCCGCGGCTCGGCTCGCTGGCCGGCTACCTCGAGGAACTGGAGCCGCCGCCGGCCGTCGAGACCCGGGAGGTCAAGCCGGTCTCGCGCCTGACCCAGGCGGTGCAGGTGGCGCTGACGGTCCCGTTGGCGACGCTGACCGGCATGCAGTGGGTGGTGTGGCTGGCGATCGCGAACAACGTCGCCGCCGAACTCGCCCTGGTGCCGTGGGCGTGGCCGCTCAGCTGGTGGTGGATCCTCGCCGGGTTCATCTTGTTCGTCACGCCGCCCGGCCGGATGGGCATCGCGGTGCTGGGCGCCCGCATCCTCGCCGGCACACTCCAGCCCGGCACCTACCGGCGCGGCGGCTCGGTGCACCTGCGGGTGTGGCTGGCCGAACGCCTCGCCGAGGCCAGCGGCGCCGAGAACATGGCCGGTGCGCCGTGGCTGGTGTATTACGCACGGGCCCTGGGCAATTCGGTGGGAACCGGGGTCGATCTGCATTCCGCGCCGCCGGTGACGGGGATGCTGACGCTCGGGCACCGGTGCTCCATCGAACCCGAGGTCGACCTGACCGGGCACTGGATCGACGGGGACCAGTTCCACCTCGGGCCGATCACCGTCGGCAACGACGCCACCATCGGCGCGCGCACGACGCTGCTGCCCGGCGCGGTGGTCGGCAAGAACGCCGACGTGGCGCCCGGCTCCGGCGTGGTCGGAAAGGTCAAGAACCGGCAGTACTGGAAGGGCTCACCGGCGGTGAAGTCCGGTAAGGCCAAGCACCCGTGGCCAGACCACCGCCCGCCCCGGTCCCCGTTCTGGGTCGCGGTGTACGGCGCGACGTCGGTGCTGCTGGGCGCGCTGCCTTTGGCGGCGCTGGCGGTGGGTCTGGCGGTGGTCGCCTGGGGTGTGCGCGGGACGGCGACCCTGGGCGAGGCGGTGCTGCCCGCACTGCTGTGGAGCATCCCGGCCACCGCGGCGGCGCTCGTGGTGTACGCGGCGCTGACGGTGCTCGGCGTCCGGCTGCTGTCGCTGGGTCTGCGCGAGGGCTATCACCCCGTCCGCAGCCGGTCGGGCTGGCAGCTGTGGGCCACCGAACGGCTGATGGACGGCGCCCGCAACTACCTGTTCCCGATCTACGCGGGCCTGCTGACGCCGTGGTGGCTGCGCCTGCTGGGCGCCCGGATCGGCAAGGGCACCGAGATCTCCACCGCGCTGCTGATCCCGAAGTTCACCGTCGTCGAGGACAGCGCGTTCCTGGCCGACGACACCATGGTGGCCTCTTACGAACTGGGCGGCGGCTGGATCCACGTCGCGCGCGCGACGGTCGGCAAGCGGGCGTTCCTCGGCAACTCGGGGATCACCCAGCCGGGCCGCCGGGTGCCCGACGACGGCCTGGTGGCGGTGCTGTCGGCGACGCCGCACAAAGCCAAGGCGGGATCGTCGTGGCTGGGCAGCCCGCCGAGGCGGCTGCGGCGGCAGCCGACCGCGGCCGACGCCCTGCGCACGTTCCATCCCTCGGCGCGGCTGCGGGCGTTGCGCGCCACCGTCGAGACGTTCCGGTTCGTGCCCGTCGTCGTCACATTCGCGATCGGCGTCGGCGTGCTGCTGGCCGTGCAGGCCCTGGCGCTGACACTCGGCTGGCTGGGCGCCGCATGCCTGACCGGACTGGTGCTGCTGGCCGCCGGGGCGGTGGCCGGCGGGATCGCGGTGCTGGCGAAATGGCTTCTGGTGGGCCGGATCACCGCGATCGAACATCCGCTGTGGTCGTCATTCGTGTGGCGCAACGAGGTGTCGGACACGTTCGTCGAGACCGTCGCGGCGCCGTGGTTCGCCCGGGCCGCTACGGGTACCCCGGTGATGAATGTGTGGCTGCGCGCCCTGGGCGCCGAGATCGGACGCGGGGTGTGGTGTGAGACGTACTGGCTTCCCGAGGCCGACCTGGTGACCCTCGGCGACGGCGCGACGGTCAACCGCGGGTGCGTGGTGCAGACCCATCTGTTCCACGACCGGATCATGCGGATGGACACCGTCGTGCTCGAGCGCGGAGCCACCCTCGGACCGCACTGCGTGGCGCTGCCGGCCGCGCGGATCGGCGCCGGGGCCACCGTCGGGCCGGCGTCTCTGGTGGTGCGTGGCGACGAGGTGCCGGCCTCGACCCGCTGGCAGGGCAATCCGATCGCACCGTGGCTGCCCTCGCGCAAGAAGCGCGACGACGCTCCGGGCCCGAAGACGAAGAAGCCCGCGGCCGCGTGAGAGCCCGTAAACGGGTGGCCAAGAAGGGGTCGCCGCCCGTCATCGATCCGTACCTGCCCGCCACCGGCAACTTCGGCTACCGGGTGTCCCGCTACGAACTCGACCTGGAGTACAAGGTCGCGATCAACCGGCTGGCCGGGGCCGCCACGATAACCGCGGTCACGCTCGCCGAACTGCAGACCTTCACGCTCGACCTCTCCGCGGCGCTGTCGGTCTCGAAGGTCACGGTGAACGGCAAGCGGCCGGCGCACTTCCGCACCTCGGGGGCCAAGCTGCACATCAGCCTGGCCGACCGGTTGCCCGCGGGCGCGGCGATGACGATCGCGGTGCGCTATGGCGGCACGCCGCGTCCGATCCGATCCCTGTGGGGCGAAGTGGGTTTCGAGGAGCTCACCGAGGGCGTGCTGGTGGCCGGGCAGCCCAACGGGGCGTCGTCGTGGTTCCCGTGCGACGACCATCCGAGCGCCAAGGCCAGCTTCCGCATCCAGATCAGCACGGAGAGTCCGTATCTCGCGCTGGCCAACGGCAAGCTGCTGAACCGCCGGGTGCGCGCGGGGATGACGACGTGGGTCTACGAACAGCCCGAACCCACCTCGACGTACCTGATCACGCTGCAGATCGGGATGTACGAGCGCCACCGCCTGGCCAAGAACGGCGTCGAGATCCACGCCGTGGCGCCCGAGCGGCTGCGCCGGGAGATCGACCACGACTTCGGCCGCCAGGGCCAGATGATGAAGCTGTTCGTCAAACTGTTCGGCCCGTATCCGCTCGAGTCCGGCTACACCGTGGTGGTGACCGACGACGACCTCGAGATTCCCCTTGAGGCGCAGGGTATTTCGATCTTCGGCGCGAACCACTGCGACGGCGAGCGCGGCGCCGAGCGGTTGATCGCCCACGAGCTGGCCCACCAGTGGTTCGGCAACTCGGTGACCGTGCAACGGTGGCGCCACATCTGGCTGCACGAGGGTTTCGCCTGCTACGCCGAATGGCTGTGGTCCGAACACTGCGGGGAACGCAGTGCCGACGAACTCGCCCGGCATTATCACCAGCGGCTGAAGAGCTCCGCGCACGATCTGGTGCTCGCCGATCCCGGACCACGGGACATGTTCGACGACCGCGTCTACAAGCGCGGCGCGCTGACTCTGCACGTGCTGCGGAAACGGCTGGGCGACAAGGACTTCTTCGCGCTGCTCAAGGAGTGGACCACGCGCTACCGGCACGCCAGCGTGGTGACCGACGACTTCATCGGGCTGGCGGCCCGCTACGCCGACGAGTCGCTGCGACCGCTGTGGGCGGCGTGGCTGTACTCGACCGACGTCCCGCCGCTGGACCCCCCGTCGTGACCGACGCCGCGGCGGGTCCGGGCGCGGTCACGCGGGGCAGCGTCGTGCGGGTCGGCGCGGCGACGGCGGTGTCCGCGCTGTGCGGATACGCCGTGCTCTATCTCGCCGCGCGCGATCTCGAACCCGCCGGCTTCTCGATCTTCGGCGTGTTCTGGGGAGCGTTCGGGCTGGCCAGCGGCGCTGCGTTCGGGTTGTTGCAGGAGACCACCCGTGAGGTCCGTCAGGCTGCTTCCGGGGATGATGCCGGGCCGCGCACCCGGCCGGTGCGGGTCGCGATCGGCGTCGGCATCGTCGCGGCCGTGGTGATCGCCGCCACCTCGCCGCTGTGGGCGGGACACGTCTTCGCCGACGCCCGCCTGCTCAGCGTCATCCTGCTGGCCGCCGGGCTGGCGGGATTCTGCCTGCACACCACGCTGCTGGGGCTGCTCGCCGGGCTGGACCGGTGGTCGGAGTACGGGGCGCTGATGGTGGCCGACGCGCTGTTGCGCGTGGCGGTCGCGGCGGGCAGTTTCCTGCTGGGCTGGGGGCTGGGCGGCTACCTGTGGGCGACCGTGGCCGGCTCGATCGGCTGGTTGCTGATGCTGGCCGCGTCGCCGGTCACCCGCGCCGCGGCGCGGCTGTCCACGCCCGGCGGCACGGTGACGTTCCTGCGCGGCGCGGGCCACTCGATCGCGGCCGCCGGCGCCAGCGCGGTGCTGGTGATGGGTTTCCCGGTGCTGCTCAAGGCCACCTCGGGCGATCTCGGCGCGGCGGGCGGTGTGGTGATCCTGGCCGTCACGCTGACCCGCGCCCCGCTGCTGGTGCCGTTGACCGCGATGCAGGGCAATCTCATCGCGCACTTCGTCGACCAGCGTGCGCACCGGCTGCGGGCGCTGATCACCCCGGCCGCCGTCGTCGTGGCGCTGGGCGTGATCGGGGTGGCGCTGGCCGCCGCGTTCGGACCGTGGCTGCTGCGCGAGGGCTTCGGCGACGACTACGTCGCCGACGGCGCGCTGCTGGGGTGGCTGACCGCGGCGGCGGTGGCGATCGCGCTGCTGACGCTCACCGGGGCGGCCGCCGTGGCCGCCGCGCTGCACCGCGCCTACGCGGTCGGGTGGATGTCGGCGACGGTCGCCTCGGCGTTGCTGCTGGCCCTGCCGCTGGACCTGGAGGTGCGCACGGTCGTCGCGCTGCTGTGCGGACCTCTGCTCGGCATCGCCGTGCACCTGGCCGCCCTTGCCAGAATTCCGACCGCCTGAGCGTGTACTTTGTTGCGCATCGACACCTCGGACATGCGCTACCGCGACGTGTGGGTCGTCATCCCGGCCTACCACGAAGCGACCGTCATCGGCGACGTCATCACTGACGTGCGCTCGGTGTTCGCCAACGTCGTCTGTGTCGACGACGGCAGCGAGGACGGCACCGGGGACGCGGCCCTGCGGGCCGGCGCGCACGTGGTCACCCATCCGGTGAATCTCGGGCAGGGCGCGGCGATCCAGACCGGGGTGGAGTACGCCCGCCGCCGGCCCGGCGCCGAGGTGTTCGCCACGTTCGACGCCGACGGGCAGCACCGAGTCGCCGACGTGGTGACGATGATCGAGCGGCTGCGCGCCGGCGACGTCGATCTCGTGGTGGGCACCCGGTTCGCCGGTGCCGCCACGCAGACGCCGCTGCTGAAGCGGTGGGTGCTCAAGACCGTGGCGCGGGTGAGCCCGCGCAACCGCGAGCTCGGTCTGACCGACGCGCACAACGGACTGCGGGTGTTCGGCCGGCGCGTCGCCGACGAGCTCGACCTCACGATCAGCGGCATGGGGCACGCCGGCGAGTTCATCGCGCTGGCACACGAAAGGCATTGGCGGGTGGCCGAAGTGCCCGTCGACATCCTCTACACCGACTACTCGAAGGCGAAGGGCCAGCCGCTGCTCAACGGCGTCAACATCGTCTTCGACGGTCTGCTGCGCAGAAGGACGACACGATGAACTGGATCCAGGTGCTGCTGATCGCCTCGGTGCTGGTGCTGCTGGTCTACCTGCTGCGCTCCCGCGGCAGCGCGCGCAGCAAAGCGTGGGTGAAGGTCGGCTACGTGTTGTTCGTGATCGCCGGCATCTACGCGATCCTGCGGCCCGACGACACCACCGTGGTCGCGAATTGGCTTGGTGTGGACCGCGGTACGGATCTGCTGGAGTACGTGCTGATCATCGCGTTCGCGTTCACCACGCTGTCGACCTACATGCGGTTCAAGGACATCGAGCTCAAGTACACCCGGCTGGCGCGCGCGGTGGCGCTGCAGAACGCCCAGGTGCCCGAGCAGTCCTAGCCGTTGGTCCGGAAGTAGTCCACGGTCCGGGCCACCCCGTCGCTCAGCGCGACCGTCGGCCGCCACCCCAGCACCGAACCGGCGCGGCTGTTGTCCAGGCAGGAGCGGCGCACGTCGCCGAGGCGCGGCGGATGGAACTCCGGCTCGTCGGGCGTGCCTGCCGCCCTGGCGATCTCCGAATGCAGTTGCCGCGTCGAGGTTTCCACGCCGGTGCCGATGTTGAACCGCTGCCCTCCCCCGGCCTCGCCGGAGGCGCGCACGAACGCGTCGACGACGTCGTCGACGAACACGTAGTCGCGGGTGTCGCTGCCGTCGCCGAAGATCTTGGTCGGCCGGCCGGCCAGCAGCGCGCGGGAGAAGATCGCGACCACGCCGGCCTCACCGTGCGGGTCCTGGCGCGGACCGTAGACGTTGGCGGGCGCGATGTGGCTGCAGTCCAGGCCATAGAGGTTCCGGAACATGCCGAAGTACACCTCGCCGCACACCTTGCTGGCCGCGTACGGCGACGCCGGGTCGAGCGGGTTGGTCTC
This sequence comes from Mycolicibacterium chlorophenolicum, assembly GCF_001044235.1. Taxonomy (GTDB): domain Bacteria; phylum Actinomycetota; class Actinomycetes; order Mycobacteriales; family Mycobacteriaceae; genus Mycobacterium; species Mycobacterium chlorophenolicum. The sequence goes on from NZ_JYNL01000004.1 coordinate 154,436, forward strand.
GTCGGTGGGGTAGGCCGGCGGCACGCCGTAGATCGATCCGCCCGACGACGTGTGCACCACCTTGCGGACCTCCGCGCGGCGGGCGGCCTCGGCCAGCCGGACGGTGCCGACCACGTTGACGCTGGAATCGAACACCGGCTCGGTGACCGAGCGGCTGACCGAGATCTGCGCGGCGAGATGGAACACCACCTCCGGCTTGACGTCCTCGAGCAGGCCGACGAGGTCGGCCTCGACGATGTCGGCCTTGACGAACTCGAAGTCGTCGGAGCGCTCGGCCTGCCCGAGGTTCTCGCTGCGGCCTGAGCTCAGGTCATCGACACCGACGACGTGGTGCCCGTCCGCGAGCAGCCTGTCGACCAGCGTCGACCCGATGAATCCTGCTGCCCCCGTGACCAGTGTCCGCACGGGGCCACCCTACCGGCGGACTATCAGCGCTCGTCACATACGTACAGTCGAGGCGACATGAAGCCCGACGAGCGCTTGCGCGAGGAGACGACCGGCTGGGTCGCCCGCACCGCCGTCGCGCTGATCGCGCTGCACCTGGTGATCCGGGCGGCACTCGCTTTCGGCGGCTACTTCTACTGGGACGATCTGATACTGGTCGGCCGGGCCGGCACCCAACCGCTGCTGTCGCCGGGCTACCTGTTCGACGACCACGACGGCCACGTGATGCCCGGCGCGTTCCTGGTCGCCGGGACGATCACCCGGCTCGCGCCACTGGAGTGGATCGGGCCGGCGATCAGCCTGGTGGTGCTCGCACTGCTGGCGTCGCTGGCGCTGCTTCGGGCGCTGCACGTGATCCTGGGCCGGCGCCCGGTGCTGCTGATCCCGTTGACGTTCGCGTTGTTCACCCCGCTGGCGCTACCCGGGTACGCGTGGTGGGCGGCCGGACTGAACTCGCTACCGATGCTGGCGGCGCTGGCGTGGGTGTGCGCGGACGCCCTGCTGCTGGTGCGCACCGGGTCGAGGCGCTACGCCGTGACCGGGACCGTGGTGTTCTTCGGGGCGCTGCTGTTCTTCGAGAAGTCGGCGATCGTGCCGTTCGTTGCGTTCGCGGTGGCCGCCCTGCACGGCCATGTCACCGGCGGCGCGACGGTGCGTGAGGTGTGGCGGCGCGGGCGGCTGCTGTGGGTGGCGTGCCTGGTGCTGATCGCCGGCTGGGTCGGCGTCTACGTGGCGGTGGTCGATCAGCAGCGGTGGAGCTTCGACCTGTCGATGACGGCGGATCTGCTGTGGCGCTCGATGACTCACGGCATCGTGCCGGGTCTGATCGGCGGTCCGTGGGACTGGCAGCGCTGGGCGCCGGCCTCGCCATGGGCGACCCCGCCCGCGGTGGTCATGGTGCTGGGCTGGCTCGCCTTGGCCGCGGTGGTCGCGGTGACGCTGCTGCGCAAGCAGCGACTGGGCCCGGTGTGGCTGGCCGCGCTGGCCTATGCGGTGGCCTGCCAGGTGCCGATCTATCTGATGCGTTCCTCGCGGTTCACCGCGCTGGAACTGGCGCAGACCCTGCGCTATCTGCCCGATCTGGTGGTCGTGCTGGCACTGCTGGCCACGGTCGGGCTGTGCGCGCCGAACCGGGACAGAGCGCGGTGGCTCGACACGTCCCGTATGCGGACCGTCGGGATCATCGGCGTCACAGGGCTTTTCGTGGTGAGCAGCCTGTATTCCAGCGCGACGTGCCTGACCAGCTGGCGCGACAACCCCACGAAGGACTACCTGCACACCGCGCAGGCGAGTCTGGCCGCCGCGCACGCCGCGTCAGACGCGCCGATGCTCGACCAGGAGGTCGACCCGCTGGTGCTGCAGCGGGTGGCGTGGCCGGAGAACCTGGCCTCCCACATGTTCGCGTTGCTGGATGATCGTCCCGATTTCGCCTCGGCGACAACGGATCTGCGCATGCTGGACTCCTCGGGCCGGCTGGTCGGCGCGAAGGTGACCTGGGTGCGCAGCATCCGGCAGGGGCCCGATCCGCGATGCGGTTACCTGGTGCAGCCGGACTTCCCGGTGCGGATGCCGCTGGACGGGCCGCTGCTGCCCGCGGACTGGACCGTCGAGATCAACTACCTGGCGAATTCCGACGGATCGTTGATGCTGGCGCTGTCGGAAGGGCCCGAGGTCAAGGTGCCGGTGCGGCCGGGCCTGAACCGGGTGTTCGTCCGGTTGCCCGGAGCCGGGGACGCCATCACCGTGCGAGCGAACACCGCGGCGCTGTCGGTGTGCGTGGCGTCTGGGCCCGTCGGGTTTCTCGCGCCGCGGTAGCGCAGTGCCCAGTGTGCGGTGAGGGCGCGAATCCGCCCCAATTCGCGCCCTGGACGCACACTCGGGGCTGGAGAAAGTGGAGCCGCCTGGGGGAATCGAACCCCCGACCTATTCATTACGAGTGAATCGCTCTACCGACTGAGCTAAGGCGGCACGTCGGGCGGCACCACTCTACGACAGGGCCCGCCCGCGCCCCAAGTCAGCCGCGGAGTGCCTGCCCGACGGTCCCGACCATGGCGTCGACGGCGAACTTCGGCTTGACGTTGACCGCGAGCGCCTCCCGGCATTCGAGCACCGCCTCGATGCACCGCAGCAGCGCCGCGGGCGACGCGTGGGCGGCCATCGCCGAGACCTTGTCGCGCATGTCGGGGTGGTTGGGGGCGACGTCGGCCGCGCCGGAGGACACCAGCAGCGCGTCGCGGAAGTACGTGGCCAGGTCGATGAGCGCCCGGTCCAGCGCGTCGCGCGAGGCCCGCGTCTGACGGGATTTCTGCCGGCGCTCCAGGTCCTTGAGCGCCCCGGCCGCCCCGCGCATCGTGCCCGCAGTGCCCTTGCCGGTGCCGCCGGCGCCCAGTGCGGTGCGCAGCTCCTCGGTCTCGACCTCGTTGCGGTCCTCGGTCAGCGCCCTGGCCTCGGCCTCCGCGGTGGACACCAGCTCCTCGGCCGCGGCGTAGGCCCGCGACGGCGTCGCCGCATCCCGGGCCAGCCCCAGCGCCCGTCGGCGCCGCTCCCGGGCCTGCTCGTCGGTGGCCAGCCGGCGCGCCCGGCCGACATGGCCTCCGCTCACCGACGCCGCCCAGGCCGCCTCGGCCTCCGACAGCCCGTCGGTGTCGACCAGTACCCGTGCGATCGCGTCCACCCCGGGCGTCACCAGCGCGACGTGGCGGCATCGCGAACGCAGCGTGATCGCGATGTCCTCCGGATCCACCGACGGCGCGCACAGCAGGAACACCGTCGACGGCGGCGGCTCCTCCACGACCTTCAGCAACGCATTCGCAGCGCCCTCGGTGAGCCGGTCGGCGTCCTCGATGACGACGATCTGCCAGCGGCCCGTCCCGGGCCGGCGCGACGCGATCTGCACGATCGTGCGCATCGCGTCGACCCCGATCGACAGGCCCTCGGGAATGATGCGGCGCACGTCGGCGTGGGTGCCCGCCATCGTCGTCGTGCAGGCCCGGCACTCCCCGCACCCCGGCACACCGTCCGAGGTGCACTGCAGCGCGGCGGCGAAGCACAGCGCCGCCACCGAGCGCCCCGACCCCGGCGGACCCGTGATCAGCCAGGCGTGCGTCATGGTGCCCACCTCACCGGGAGCCCCATTGTGAGAGGAATCACCGCGGGCTGCCCGCGCAGCAGCGGTGAGCTCCGCCTCGACGGCGTCTTGGCCCACAAGACGCGAGAAAACACCGGCCATCGCGGATAACAGTAATGCTGCGAACCGACACGTCCGTCTCAGACGCCCCGTAGCCGTCAGCTCCGCCCGATACGGTGATCTGGTGGCAGCCGAAGCGATCCAGATGGGGCGAATCAGTGCATTCGTCCGCTGGGTCGCGCGCACACCCTGGCCGGTGTTCACCCTCGGCATGCTGCAGGCCGACATCATCGGGGCCCTGCTGGTGCTCGGGTTCCTGCGCTTCGGGCTACCCCCGGAGGACCGGATCCAGCTGCAGGACCTGCCCACCTACAACCTGTCGATCTTCCTGGGCTACCTGTTCGTGTCGTTCACCGTGGCGTCGTACCTGACGCTGCGGATGCTGATCCCGGTGATGCGCTGGCAGCGCCGCGACATGCTGCTCGGCGACCGGGACCCCGCGGACACCGAGGTCGCCCGCATGCGGGCGCTGCGGATGCCGTTCTACCGCTCGGTGATCAGCGCGACGAACTGGTTGCTCGGATCGGTGGTGTTCATCGTCGCGAGCTGGCCGGTGGCCAGTAAGTCGGCCCCGGTGGTGGCCGTGGCGACGGGTCTGGGGGCCACCGCGACGGCGATCATCGGCTACCTGCAGTCCGAGCGGGTGCTGCGGCCGGTCGCCGTGGCCGCGCTGCGCGGCGGCGTGCCGGAGAAGTTCCACGCCCCCGGCGTCATCCTGCGCCAGGTGCTGACGTGGGTGCTGTCCACCGGGGTGCCGCTGGTGGCGATCCTGCTCGCGCTGGTGGCCAGCAAGTTCGACATCCTCAACGCGCCCGCCGACCGGGTGATCACGACGATCCTGCTGCTGGCGATCGTCGCGCTGGTGATCGGGCTGGCGGGCACCGTGCTGGTCGCCATGTCGATCGCCGACCCGCTGCGCCAGCTGCGCTGGGCGCTCGGGGAGGTGCAGCGCGGCAACTACAACGCCCACATGCAGATCTACGACGCCAGCGAGCTGGGCCTGCTCCAGGCCGGCTTCAACGACATGGTGCGCGACCTCGCCGAACGGCAGCGGCTGCGCGACCTGTTCGGCCGCTACGTGGGCGAGGACGTCGCCCGCCGGGCGCTCGAGCGCGGCACCGAACTCGGCGGCCAGGAACGCGACGTGGCGGTGCTGTTCGTCGACCTGGTCGGGTCGACGCACCTGGCCGCCACCATTCCGGCCGCCGAGGTCGTCAACCTGCTCAACGACTTCTTCCGGGTGGTCGTGGACACCGTCAACAGGCACGGCGGGTTCGTCAACAAGTTCCAGGGCGACGCGGCGCTGGCGATCTTCGGCGCCCCGATCGAACACCCCGACGCGTCCGGGGCGGCGCTGGCTGCCTCGCGGGAGCTGCACGACGAGCTGATCGAGGTGCTCGGCGAGACCGAGTTCGGCATCGGCGTGTCCGCCGGTCGGGCGATCGCCGGCCACATCGGCGCGCAGGCCCGCTTCGAGTACACCGTGATCGGCGACCCGGTCAACGAGGCCGCCCGCCTCACCGAGTTGGCGAAGCTCGAGAAGGGCCACGTGCTGGCATCGGCGATCGCGGTCAGCGAGGCCCTCGACGCGGAGGCGCTGTGCTGGGACGTCGGGGAGACGGTGAACCTGCGCGGTCGCACCGCGCCGACGCAGCTCGCCCGTCCCGTGCACCTGGTGACGCCCGACAGTGTCGAGCGCGAGGTCAGCGGCGACGTGTCGCAGTCGACCCGCTAGGAATCAGGCCTTCTTGGCGGCCTTCTTCGCCGGTGCCTTCTTCGCCGCCGTCTTCTTGGCCGCCTTCTTCGCCGGCGCCTTCTTCTTCACCGGTCCGCGCGCCCGCCGGTCGGCGAGCAGTTCCGAGGCCCGCGCGTCGGTGATCGACGCGACGTCGTCACCCTTGCGCAGGCTGGCGTTGGTCTCGCCGTCGGTGACGTAGGGGCCGAAGCGGCCGTCCTTGATCACCATCGGCTTCTCACTGACCGGGTCGACGCCCAGCTCGCGCAGCGGCGGGGTGGCAGCACCCTGCCGGCCGCGCCGTTTCGGCTCGGCGTAGATCTTCAGAGCCTCGTCGAGGGTGATGTCGAACATCTGCTCCTCGGTGGCCAGCGACCGAGAGTCCGTGCCGCGCTTGAGGTATGGGCCGTAGCGGCCGTTCTGCGCGGTGATCTCCTCGTTGGTGGCCGGGTCGACCCCGACCACGCGGGGCAGCGACAGCAGCTTCAACGCATCCTCGAGCGTCACGGTCTCCAGATCCATGGAGCGCAGCAGTGATCCGGTGCGCGGCTTGGGTCCGGTCGGCTTCTTGCCCTTCTTCGCCGTCGAGCCTGCCTCGCCGTCGTCGGGAGGTTCCGGAAGGACCTCGGTGACGTACGGACCGTAGCGGCCGTCCTTGGCGACGATCTCGTGCCCGGTCTCCGGATCCACGCCGAGCGAGCGACCCTCTTGCGGTGTGGCGAAAAGCTTTTCGACGAGCTCCAGGGTCAGCTCGTCGGGCGTCAGCTCGTCGTTGAGGTTGGCGCGCTGCGGAGTCGGCTCGCCGTCCTCGCCGACGATCATGCGTTCCAGGTAGGGCCCGTTGCGGCCGACGCGGACGTTGACCGCGCGGCCTTCGGCGTCGTCGAACAGCTTGATGGAGTTGACTTCTCGGGCGTCGATCTCCTCGAGGTTGCCGCCCACCAGCTTCTTCAGCCCGCCGGAACGCGCGATAGAGCCGTCCACCCCGTGCTCGCCGCCGAAGTAGAAGTTGTTGAGCCAGTTGGTCCTTCGCTCGTGGCCCGAGGCGATCTCATCGAGTTCGTCTTCCATCGCGGCGGTGAAGTCGTAGTCCACCAACCGCGCGAAGTGCTGCTCCAGCAGCCCGATGACGGCGAACGCGACCCACGACGGGACCAGCGCGCTGCCCTTCTTGTGGACGTAGCCGCGGTCCTGGATCGTCTTGATGATCGAGCTGTAGGTCGACGGCCGGCCGATGCCCAGATCCTCGAGCGCCTTGATCAACGAGGCCTCGGTGTAGCGGGCGGGCGGGCTGGTGGTGTGCCCGTCGGCGGTCAGGTCCCTGGCGTCCACGCGCTGGCCCTGGGTCAGGTTCGGCAGCCGACTCTCGGCGTCGTCGGCCTCGCCACCGGCCTGCTCGTCGAGGCTCTCGACGTAGGCCTTCAGGAATCCGGCGAACGTGATGGTGCGGCCACTGGCGTTGAACACGACCTGCTCGCCACTGGTGGCCTGGCCCGCGATGCGCAGGCTCAGCGTGGTGCCGCGCGCATCGGCCATCTGCGACGCCACCGTGCGCTGCCAGATCAGCTCGTAGAGCCGGAACTCGTCGGTGTCCAGCGCGGCGTGCAGCTGGCCCGGCGTCTGGAACACGTCGCCGGCGGGGCGGATCGCCTCGTGCGCCTCCTGGGCGTTCTTCACCTTGCGGGTGTACTGGCGCGGCGACGGGTGCACGTACTCCTCGCCGTACAGCTGGCGCGCCTGGTTGCGGGCGGCCTCGATGGCCGACTGCGACAGCGTGGTCGAGTCGGTACGCATGTAGGTGATGTAGCCGTTCTCGTACAGCCGCTGCGCGATGCTCATCGTGCGCTCGGAGGAGAACCGCAGCTTGCGGCCCGCCTCCTGCTGCAGCGTCGAGGTCATGAACGGCGGATACGGCCGGCGGGTGTAGGGCTTCTGCTCGACCGAGGCGACCTGCAGCTGCGCGCCACGCAGGCCCGCGGCCAGGGCGTTCGCCCCCGCCTCGTCGAGGACACGGACCTCGTCGGGCTTCCTGAGCCCGCCCAGGGAGTCGAAGTCCCGGCCGGTCGCGACCCGGCGCCCGTCGACGGTGTTCAGCTTGGCCGTGAAGGTCGGCGGACTGGCCTGCGCGTCGGAGACGCTGGCGTCCAGTTCGGCGGTGACGTCCCAGTACCCGGCGCTGCGGAACGCCATCCGCTCGCGTTCGCGCTGGACGATGATGCGCGTCGCGACGGACTGCACCCGGCCGGCCGACAGCTTCGGCGCGACCTTCTTCCACAGCACAGGGCTGACCTCGTAGCCGTAGAGGCGGTCGAGGATGCGGCGCGTCTCCTGGGCGTCGACCAGCGCGTTGTCCAGATCGCGGGGATCTTCGGCGGCGGCGCGGATCGCCGGCTCGGTGATCTCGTGGAACACCATCCGCTTGACGGGGATGCGCGGCTTGAGCGTCTCCAGCAGATGCCACGCGATGGCCTCGCCCTCGCGGTCACCGTCGGTGGCCAGGTAGAGCTCGTCGACGTTCTTGAGCAGGTCCTTCAGCTCGGCGACGGTGCTCTTCTTCTCCGGGCTGATGATGTAGAGCGGCTCGAAGTTGTGCTCGACGTTGACCCCGAGACGGGCCCAGGGCTCGGATTTGTACTTCGCGGGCACGTCGGCCGCATTACGCGGCAGGTCGCGGATGTGTCCGCGGGACGACTCGACGATGTAGTTGGAACCGAGATAACCAGCGATTTTGCGCGCCTTGGTAGGCGACTCGACTATGACGAGCCGCCGCACTCTGCCGTTGCCACCGCGATCGCGGTCTGCGTCAGCCACCTATCCCGTTCACTGTTCTCACTCGTACTACTTCTCTCTCTGTCGCCCTGCAGGCTCGCACGTTCCTGTGCTGCCCCGCTGCGGCAACAGTCAATTTCGCACCCCGGGCGTGCCGACGCAAACCGGCCCCCCGCGCCGCGATCACCCCCGAACCGTCAGATCCTCGGCCACTGAGCCAACGCCTCAGGGGCCTCCGGAGGTTCCCCCACGTTCTCTACCAGGCGCGACAGCCGTCGCCGACCGCTGATCCGCAGCGCCGGCCGCGCCCCCCGCGTCCCGATGAGCGTCGGCGCGATTCCCACCCGCATCATCGCCGACGCGAGCGCGGCATGGGTGTCCGGCGCGTGCGGGTCCAACCCGAGCAGGTAGCGGTCGTCGGCTTCCGGACTGCCCGCGGCCAGCGTCCAGGAGCGCAACTCCCGCGGGCCGGGCAGCCACTGCGCGGGCACGGTCTTGACCGCTCCGCGCGTCCACTCCACGGCGATCGCGACCAGTCGGACGTCGAGTGCTGTCCGCACCAGCGGGCTGTTCTCGTCGGTGCGGGAGATCTCGGGGTCCAGGCCGGCCTCGGCGATCATCTCCGCCAACGCCTCGGCACGCCACAGCTGATCGACCACCACCGACAGGCGCGCGGCCTGCCCCTGGGGTCCCCCGGCCAGAACGACCTGTCCCGGCGCAGCCAGAATCCCCGTCAGATCGGCGATCGCCGGCGGCACCGACTCAGCCGAGAAGAAGGACAGCTGGCTCACACTGACGACAGTAGGCCAGCCCGAGCGCGCCGACGTGAACCCCGCGTTGCCGCTGCGCGTCGCCTCACGGCGAAACGAAACACCCCCGCGTCGTCCTGGTGTGGATGGCGCGGGGGTGTTCGAAGAGGTCTTCGGTTACTCAGACGGCGCGAACGCCGGTGGCCTGCGGCCCCTTGGGGCTCTGGCCGACCTCGAACTCGACCTTCTGGTTCTCTTCCAGGGTGCGGAAGCCGGAACCCTGGATCTCCGTGTAGTGGACAAAAACGTCAGCGGAGCCGTCCTCGGGGGCGATGAAGCCGAAGCCCTTCTCCGCGTTGAACCACTTCACAGTTCCCTGTGGCATCTTTCGTAATTTCCTTCTCTTCTTACCGGGAGCGGTCCACCGACTTCCGGCAGACCGGGCCCGTTCCGACCGCCATACCTTCGTGGAGTGCTCGGAACTCGACCCGACCTACAACCCTCGCAGGAACCGCGATCGCAACGTCGTTCCTGCGAGTGCGTATACACGAACACAGAAGCTGCGACCGCGGTAAGTCAACCACGTCTCGCGCTGCTGCGACAGTCCGACAAGCGCTTCAGAACCAACATGTAGGCGACAATTCAGGTACGACGCGATGTAGGGGATGTGTGGAAGGGTCCGAGGTGGCTGATCCGGGGCCGGGTTTCGGCCGCGAGCTGCTGGCCTGCGCGGTCGAGGGCACCCCGGCCGACGAGCACCCGCTGCGCCACGTCGCCGACCTCCCGCCGCGCCGTGCGCGCAGCCTCGCCTGGCCGGCGTGGACGCCCCCAGATGTGGTGCGGGCCTTCCATGATCGCGGAATCGAGGCCCCGTGGTCGCATCAGCTCGCCGCGGCCGAACTCGCCCGCGACGGTCGCCACGTCGTGCTCAGTACCGGCACCGCGTCGGGCAAGTCACTGGCCTACCAGCTCCCGATATTGACGGCGCTGTCGGAGAATCCGCGATCCCGGGCGCTGTACCTGTCCCCGACCAAGGCGCTCGGGCACGATCAGTTGCGCGCGGTGGCCTCGCTGACCGCGGCCGCCGGACTCGACGACGTCGCGCCGACGCCGTATGACGGCGACACCTCCGCCGACGTGCGCCGGTTCGCGCGCGAACGGTCGCGGTGGATCTTCTCCAACCCGGACATGATCCATCTGTCGATGCTGCGCAACCACGCCCGCTGGGCGATCTTCCTGCGTCACCTCCGATACGTCGTTGTCGACGAATGTCATTACTACCGAGGTATTTTCGGATCCAACGTGGCGATGGTGCTGCGCCGCCTGCTGCGGCTGTGCGCCCGCTACGCCCCCGGCGGGGAGATGCCGACCGTCATCTTCGCCAGTGCCACCACGGCCGAGCCGGCGCGCACGGCGTCGGAGCTGATCGGACAGACCGTAGCCGAGGTCACCGAGGACGGCTCACCGCAGGGGGCGCGCACCGTGGCGCTGTGGGAGCCTGCGCTGATCGCCGACCTCGTCGGCGAGAACGGGGCGCCGGTGCGCCGGTCGGCCGGCGCGGAGGCCTCCCGGGTGATGGCCGACCTGATCACCGAGGGGGCGCGCACGATGACGTTCGTCCGCTCACGGCGCGGCGCGGAGCTCGCCGCCCTGGGCGCCCGGGCGCGGTTGGCCGACACGGCACCGGAGTTGGCCGAACAGGTGGCGTCCTACCGGGCGGGCTATCTCGCCGAGGACCGGCGCTCACTGGAACGGGCCCTGGCCGACGGTCGCCTGCGCGGGATGGCGACCACGAACGCTCTCGAGCTCGGCGTGGACATCGCGGGCCTGGATGCCGTTGTGCTGGCCGGGTTTCCCGGTACCGTCGCATCGTTCTGGCAGCAGGCGGGCCGCGCCGGGCGGCGCGGGCAGGGCGCCCTGGTGGTGCTGATCGCCCGCGACGACCCGCTCGACACCTACCTCGTGCACCATCCGGCGGCTCTGCTGGACAAGCCGATCGAGCGGGTGGTCATCGATCCGGGCAACCCCTACGTGCTCGGCCCTCAACTTCTCTGCGCGGCAACCGAATTACCGTTGACCGACGCCGAGGTGCGGATGTGGGACGCCGAGGCGGTGGCGGGCACGCTCGTCGACGACGGACTGCTGCGCCGGCGCCCCAGTGGCTATTTCCCCGCCCCCGGCGTGGACCCCCACCCCGCGGTGGACATCCGCGGGGCGAGCGGTGGGCAGATCGCGATCCTGGAGGCCGACACCGGCCGGATGCTCGGCAGCGCGGGGGCGGGGCAGGCGCCCGCCTCGGTGCATCCCGGCGCGGTCTACCTGCATCAGGGCGAGACCTACGTGGTGGATTCGCTGGATTTCGAGGACGGCATCGCGTTCGTACATGCCGAGGACCCCGGCTACACCACATTCGCGCGGGAACTGACCGACATCACCGCCACCGGCCCCGGCGAACGCTCTGCGCACGGGCCGGTCACCGTCGGCCTGGTGCCGGTGTGTGTGAGCAACACCGTGACCGGATATCTGCGCCGCCGCCTCGATGGGGAGATCATCGACTTCTGCGAACTCGACATGCCCACCCGCACGCTCGACACCATGGCGGTGATGTGCACGATCACACCGGAAGCGTTGGCGGACAGGGGAATCGACCCGCTGCGGATACCCGGATCGCTGCACGCGGCCGAACACGCGGCCATCGGACTGCTGCCGCTGATCGCCAGTTGCGACCGCGGGGACATCGGTGGGGTGTCCACCGCGGTCGGGCCCGTCGACGGGCTGCCGACGATCTTCGTCTACGACGGCCATCCGGGCGGCGCCGGCTTCGCTGCGCGCGGTTACGGTGCGATCGCGCGCTGGTGGGACGCCACCGCCTCGGCCATCGAGGCGTGCGAATGCCCGGCGGGATGCCCGTCGTGCGTGCAGTCACCCAAGTGCGGAAACGGCAACGATCCGCTGGACAAGGACGGTGCCGTCCGGGTGTTGCGCCTGGTTCTCGACGCGCTGACGAGGGGGTGACCCGTGCTGGCGACCGACCCCTCGACAGTCGCCGTGGTTGCCGACAACGGTATCCGTAACCGCCTCGATGGATCGCAACCTACCCCTTCACATGCGGGCGGGGCAAGACCGCGGGGCTGCGCTGTCGTGTTTGCCGCGGCCCGTCGTCGGTAGGATCGACGCATGAGCCACGACTGGATGCTCGTGGAGACACTGGGCAGTGAGCCCACCGTGGTGGCGCAGGGTGCGCGGACCGTCAACCTCATCCCCATCTCGTCGTTGCTGCGGCGCAATCCGCATCTGATGGCGATCCAGACGGCGATCAGTGAGACGGTGCGCGGCGGGTCCGGGTTGAGCAGCATCACCCCGAAGAACGACTGCGTGATCCGCACCGAGGTCGTCGTGATGTCCGACGGCCGCATCCATGGCGTGCAGATGTGGATCGGCGCGGCCGACGAGGAACCGCCCCCGCGCCCGCCGGTGGGCCCCCTGGTGTGGGATCTGACCGCCGGCACCGCCACCGACACCACCGAATCGTTGGAGATCGGCGGCTGGGATCCGACGAAGCAGCCCACGCACGACCGCGCCTTCGCCGACGATCTGCCGCGCCGTGACCTCAAGCCGCACGAGGCCGAGGTCATCAGCATGCTGATCAAACCCGAAGCGGGCGTGACGATCTGCAGCACCTGGGATGTCACCGACTACCGCGGCGAACAGATCACCATCGGATTCGTGGCGCGCTCCCTTGCCGAGACCGACGATGACGGCCGAGATCGTCTGGTGTGCCGGGCGATGAACTGGCGCAGCGTGCGGGAGGGCCGCACGGTGCAGGACGATCTGCTGGCGCAGCGCATCCTCGCGGGCCTGGCCCGGCCGGGCGTGCACCGGGCGCTGGTCGATCCGCAGCACTGGATGCTGGTGAAGTGGCTCGACGACCCGGCGCCGTTCTTCGACTGGCGTGCAGGAATGTCCGGCGCCGAGGGGATCCACCCGGACGACATGGCCACGGCGATGGAGATGGCCGCCGGTTTCGGCAGCGGCGCCGTGTCCGGAGTGCTGCGCGTGATCGCCCGTGACGGCGGATGGACGCCGGTGCATGTGACCGTGCACCGAGTCGAGCTGCGCGAAGGTGTGCATGCCGGGCTGGCCGAGCTGCGCCTGCCGACGCCCACTGAGATCGAGGACGCGCAGCTCGACGAGAGGCAACCGCCCGCGGTGGACGAAAAACGCACGCGCACAAGGAAAAACGGCAAGCGCTGAGCCGTGCTCAGTCCTTTTTCTTCCCGCCGCCGTTGCCCTTGCCGTTCCCATGGCCGTTGCCGGGTCCCGGCGCGGGCTGCGGAGGTGCAGGCGCAGGCTCCTGCACGACGGGAACCGGCGCCGGGGGCGGAGGCGGGGCGACGCTGGTGGTGGGCGGCGGCACGCTCGTGCTGGTGCTGATCGACGCCGGTGACGGTGACGAGGCGAACGGATCCAGCGCCAGTGCCAGTGCCGACACGACGAACGCGGCCAGGATGCCGGCCGCGGCGAGCAGGTAGCGGCGCGGGCGCCTGCGCTGCGACGAGCGGAGTTGCGGCGGCGGCGGGTAGCCGGCGGTCGGCGGCAGCGGTGCGGCCATCACCCTGGTCGCCGGGCGCGGACCGGTGACGACGGGCGCCGGGGCGGGTCCGCCCCTCAGTGCGGCGGGATCGCCGGCGAGTGCGGCCCGCATCTGATCGGAGCTCGCGAAGCGCTGAGCCGGGTCGCGGGCCATCCCGCGTTCGATGACAGCGGCCAGTACGGGGTCGACGTCGGCGCGACAGGCGCTCACCGGCGGTGGCGGGGTGTCGATGATGGCGCGGGCGAGGGCGACGGGGTGGTCGTGCGGGAAGGCCCGGCGCCCGAGCAGCGCCTCGTAGCCGATGACGGCCACGGCGTAGAGGTCGTCGGCCACCGAGGCCGGGGCGCCCATCACCCGTTCCGGGCTCATGTAGCACATGGTGCCGATGATCTGGCCGGTCTTGGTGTCGGCGGCGCCGCCCGTTTTGGCGATGCCGAAGTCGGCGACCTTCATCCGGTCCCCGCTGGCCGAGAGCAGGATGTTGCCCGGTTTGATGTCGCGGTGCAGCACCCCGGCGGCGTGGGCGGCGCCCAGGCCGGCGAGGACGTCATCGAGCACGGCGCGCACCTGATGCGGGGTCATCGGGCCGGCGCCCATCACGTCGTGCAGGGTGCGGCCGGGGAGCCGCTCCATCACGATGAACGGCGAGTCGTCGTGCTCACCGAAGTCGTGCACCGCGACGACGTTGGGATGCTCGAGGGCGGCGGCTGCGCGCGCCTCCACCTCGAACCGTCGACGCAGGTCGGGGTCGCTGTTGAACGCCGGATGCAGCACCTTGATGGCCACGGGTCGGCACAGCCGGGTGTCCCATCCGTCGCGGACCTCGGCCATGCCGCCGCGACCGAGAACGCCGCGTTGTTCGTAGCGGCCCACGAGAAGTTCGCGGCCGGTCATGAGGTGTGCGTAACCCGCCTTACGACGCCGTAAACACGCCCGCCGGTGCTCATCCCGGCTGCACCGGTCCGGCGCGCGCCGACGCCGTCGCCGCGCCGGTCCATCTGGCCGCGAAACCGGGTGCGGCCTCGGCGACCACGATCACGTCCACCCCGTCGACATCGCACCGTGCCACCGTAGCGGCCATCGACCGGGCGATCGCGTCCGCAGCCGAGCAGGCTGCTCGGGGACCTGCGGGCAGCTGGGCGGCCGCGGCCAGTGCCGCCAGATCGGCGGCCGCCGCCGCCCGGTGCCGGGCCACCACCACCGACCCGACCAGCGCGCCCCCCGTGGTCACGGCACCGAGCGCGAGGAGCATCAGCGCGGCGACGACGGTCGCTGCGCCGTGGTCGTCAGCCGCCCGGTTCCACGGCGGACACGCCGCGGGCCGCGATCTCGATGCCGGGCAGCAACGCCGACCTCGCGCTGACCGTCGCGACGACGTACCCGCCGTCCCGGCGCAGGTGCACCCCCGCCCCCGCCGGCGCGACCCGTCGTGCGGCGTCGGCGGCGACGGCGTCGTCACCACGCGCCGCCAACCGCGCCGCCTCTCGGGCCGCGTCGACGCAACGCACCTGCATGGTGACCGCGGTGAGACCCGCCAGGCAGAGCACCAGCATCGCCACCAACGACAGGATCGCGATCGCCGCCTCGACGGTGGCGAAGCCGGCCGCGCCATCTAGACGTTGGTGGTGAGCGCCCGGCTGATGATGTTCGTCAGCGCGCCGACGATCGAGTCGCCGGTGACGACGGTGTAGAGAATGGCGCCGAATGCCGCGGCGGCGATCGTTATCTGCGCGTCCGCTTCCGTCTAAGGCACATTTGGTTGACCGGTGTTGGGTGACGAGTCTGACTGTTATCCACCCTGTCGTTGGCTACGACGTTTACNCCGCGCATTGGACAAAGTTATCTGCGCGTCCGCTTCCGTCTAAGGCACATTTGGTTGACCGGTGTTGGGTGACGAGTCTGACTGTTATCCACCCTGTCGTTGGCTACGACGTTTACCTTCGGTGCGTGTCCAACTCGTATATCGCCGAGAGAGCGGTTTCGGATGCTGATGGGATCGGCCGGTACGTGATCGCGTCAGACTCGTATGTCCTGCATGCCGAGGGTTCGGCCTATCTGGCCGCGCTGCGGTCACAGGGACGTTCCCCCTACACGGAACGAACCTATGCCGGTCGCGTCGCGCTGTTCTTGTCCTATTGCTCGGACATGCAAATCGATTGGCAGACAATCGACTTCGCCGAGCTCAGTCAGTTTCTGAGATGGTTGGTCACGACACCGCCGAAGGGTAGTGCGCGGTTGCGTTCGCCCCAGACTGCGAACCAAATCATGACGACAGTGTGTGAGTTCTTACGGTTTGGCGCCGCGCAGGGATGGGTGCCGCTGGAGTTGATCGATCGGTTGGCGTCCCCGCGTCACGTCCGCTATCTGCCTGGGGCCGGCGACAGCGGCCAAGCTGTGTACTCGGTGGTACAGGTTAAGGCGCTGCGCTTGGCGGCGACGGCGGCGGAGACGAAGAGCTTGAGCCTTG
Organism: Mycolicibacterium chlorophenolicum; assembly: GCF_001044235.1. Lineage (GTDB taxonomy): Bacteria > Actinomycetota > Actinomycetes > Mycobacteriales > Mycobacteriaceae > Mycobacterium > Mycobacterium chlorophenolicum. The sequence continues at coordinate 170,381 of NZ_JYNL01000004.1, forward strand.
AGCAGGTCGAGCAGCTGATCGTGGCGACCACGAATCCCCGAGACCGCTTCCTTCTAGCGCTGCTGGCGGTAACTGGAATGCGGATCGGTGAGGCACTGGGACTGCGCCGCGAAGATCTGCACTTGCTGGCGTCGTCGACTGTCCTGGGCTGCGCGATCGCTGGGCCCCATGTTCATATTCGGCGGCGGTTGAATGACAACGGCGCAATCGCGAAGGCGCGTGCGCCGCGCTCGATTCCGGTGCCCACCGAGCTGGTCCAGCTTTATGCCGACTATCAGTACGAACGCGACGAGGTCAGTGCAGCGGTCGACTCCGACATGGTGTTCGTCAACATCTACCGCCCGCCGCTGGGGGGCGGGATGCGTTACGGCAACGCCTACGCGCTGTTTGAGCGGCTCTCAACGAAGGTCGGTTTTACCGCCCATCCACACATGCTTCGCCACACCGCAGCCACGGAGTGGATGGAAAACGGTGCCGCACGTGACACCGTGCAGCGGCTGTTAGGGCATGTCTCGCCGATGTCGATGGAGCGCTACTTGCACCCGACCGACGCGACGAAGCGCCGGGCGGTCGAGCGGGTCGCAGCGAAATGGGCGATGCGGTGAGCGCCTCAGCAGCGCAGGGAGCGGCAGCCGAGATCGTTGTCCCGGCATCGGAATCAGTGGATTGGCTGACATGGTTACGCCGCAACGTCGACCTGCGATGGCGGCGCGGGGAGTGGGACCACTCAACGTGGCTGTTCATCGGCGATCTGAGCAACCCTCAGACGGTCAGCCGCCCGTGTGCCACTTGCGGGATCGCTCGGCGCTCCTCAGGCTTGTGCCGGCACTGCGGCAGGGCATACCGCCAATCGGGTTTGACCCTCGAAGAATTCACCGCGACGTACACGCCCCCGGCTCGCCAGAACCGCCCGGGTGAACGACGCGAGGGACCATGCATCGTGCGACGCGATGGCGTGCGTTGTGAACGGATGCCGCTGGCCCAAGGGCTGTGCGAAGACCACAACATCCGCTGGCACGTCTACAAGCATGACCGCCGCTCGCCCAGTCTCAAACGATGGTCGACCACCATCGCCATCCCGTTTGAAGCTTTGCCGGACTGCATGGTGCTGGGATGCGAGGTGGAATCCTCTTACGCCACTGGGCTTTGCATTCTGCACCGCACCCGTTATCGACGCAGCGGCAGCCGCGCCACGATGCAACAGTGGGCCCGCACCCAACCGCCGCATCTGGCCATGAACATGTTCTCGCTGGTTCCATTGGCCGAGCAGATGCGCTGGGAGCTTCTCTACGCACTGCAACGCCGCGATGCCCGAAACGGACGCATGGACGCCTCGGCTGTGCGCTCAGTGGTCACCACCCTGGGGTCAACTCAAAGCCTGGCAACAATTTTCGGCACGCCGAAGTTCGAGCGCCTGCAGGCACGACAGGGCCGCAACGCCAACTCCACTGCTCACTTGTTCGAATTCGCCCGCACCCTGCATGACGCCTACGAAGAGGTCAACGGCCGTGCCCATACCGACCGGCAGGTCTGGGACCTGGTGACCATGGGCCTGGCTCACGACCCGGCGACCCACGGGGGCAGCCGGCGTCGAAAGGGTGCACTCGATTTCACTCCCATCACAGTGAGCTGGCTCAATGACATAACCCGCCGCTGGGCCCAAGCCGAGCTCACTCGCATCCCGACCTACATCGTCGTGGAGACCATCCGCGCGGCCACCGCCGCCTCCGACGGTCTGGCCCGCAGACCCGGCGGCGGCGAAGACCTCGCCGCGTTGGAGGTCGCCGACATGGATGCCGTCGTCGAAGCGTTCCGTGTGCTTGGCCGCCGTGACGGCAAGGGACTGCTGACCGTTCAAACCCGCCGGATCCTGTTCGCAAGGTTCATCGACCTGCTCGACTACGGCCGCGCCACCGGCCCGCTGCGCGACATGTCTGCCTCATTCATCCGCCAGCATCACCACACCATCGCCGACGCCGAGTCACGCAGCGAAGAGCGGGCCCGCCAGGGCCTGCCCGAGCCCGTGATCAGGCTTCTCGACGACAATCTCGACGCCCTGGCCAGCGGAAGACTTCATAGCAGCCTCAACGCAGAGCAGGTCAAGCAGATGTTCCGCTGCGTCTACATCCTGCTGCGCGATACTGGGCGCCGGCCCGGCGAAATCTGCCAGCTGCGCGCCGACTGCCTCCTCGATGGGAACGAACCAGAACTGGTATGGGACAACGTCAAAGGCAAACGGCTGGGTCGTCGACTACCCATCAGCCAGCAGACCGCCGCGGCGATACGCGACTGGCAACAAGTACGTGCCAACGTCCTCATCGCCGAGGCCAGTGCCGAGTACTTATTCCCTGCCCGCTCAAGCACGGCGCCTATCCCGTACCTGCGCACCCAGACAGTCGGTGACGCGCTGCGTATCTGGACGGCATGGATCAACGACAACGTTGTGCTGCCCACCGGCCAAACCCGACCACTGGAAGGTGTCTCCGTCTACGCCTATGCCTTCCGCCACAGCTATGCCCAACGTCATGCCGATGCAGGAGTACCAGTCGACGTCCTGCGCGACTTAATGGACCACAAGAGCATTTCGACCACCATGGGCTACTACGACATATCGCTTCGCCGTAAACGCGAAGCAGTCGCGACCATCGCCGCACTGACCGTTGACCGACTCGGCGCTCGCAAACCGTCCTCTCTGAGCGCCTATGAACTGCGGTCAGTGGCTGTCCCGTACGGCAACTGCACCGAACCGTCCAACGTCAAAGCCGGCGGCCAGGCATGTCCCATACGTTTCCAATGTTCTGGCTGCGGGTTCTACCGACCCGACCCCTCCTACATCCCAGCGATCGAGGACCACCTCCGAGCACTCAAAGCCAACCGGGAAACCGCACAAGCCATCGACGCCGCCAGTTTCGTCATCGACAACCTGAGCGCTGAAATCGACCAATTCGACACCGTGATAGCTGCCATGCGCACCCAGTTGCAAGCACTTGACCCCGGCGAGCGCCGCCGCGTCGAGGACGCCTCAGCTGTGCTGCGGAAAACCCGTGCAGCCCAAGGCAAAACGGTCCTACCCCTGACGGTTGTCAACAGGAACGACCGATGACCGCTCCCCGCACACCCACCGACGTCCTCAAAGACGCCCGCCGACGCGATTCCCACCAGAAACGCGCCCGCGTCTTTGCCGCGGTCGACGAAATCAAACACACCGACACGCCCATCACTTTCGCGCTCATCGCCCGCGCAGCCCAGGTATCGACCTGGTTGGTCTACGCCGACGGGGTCCGCGAATACATCGAAGCCGCCCGCGACTACCAAGCCGCACAACCCCACCGGCAACAACTCGCTGGAACCCGCGCCAGTGAAGCCAGCTTGAGAACTGACCTCGAACTGGCGCGCCAAGACAACCGCACCCTGCGCGCCGAAATCGCCCGACTCACCGACGCACTACGCGAACAACTCGGCCAACAGCTCGACCGCCACAACACACGCGACCTCCGCACTCGAATCGAGGAACTACTCGAAGCCAACCGGGAACTCCACAACGCCAACGCCGAACTCGCTGACGACAACCAAAGGCTTCAAAGTCAACTCACCGAGGCACAAGACGACCTCATCGCCGTCCGAGCCAGCCTGCGCCAGATGATCCGCGACACCAGCGGCCAAATGGAGCCGACATGACGCTCGCACTTACACGACGTGCCGGCCCGGTGAGCCTGCCACCCATATCGAACATACGTTCCGGTGTGGCTCATGGTGAGGCTGTGACCAATGAAGCGGAAGGCGTGTCGTGGCCGCGGCGGGGTCGTCGGGGAACTTACATTCGTGAGATTGATCCCGTTGCGCGATCGGCGTGCGTGCCGCAAGCTGTTCGACATGGCCCAGATCAGCGAAACACTGTTGATCGACCAGGTTGTGCAGCGGCTGACGACCCGTTACGCCGACCTGCCGCCCGAGCACGTGGCCGGCGCCGTGCAGAGCGCCCACGCACGGTTCGAGCAGTGCCCGATCCGCGAGTTTGTCCCGTTGCTCGTCGAGCGGCGGGCCCGCGCGGAATTGTCGCGCAATGCCGGGCTGCTGGCCGTGTCGTCCTAGGGGTTCAACGGATCCGGCTCAGCGTGGCTGCGCTGAGCGCGGCGCCAAGCCCCGACCCTGCGCGTGGTGACCGCCGTCATCGGTGTGGGGTTCGGTGGCAGACCCTCGACGGGGGAATCGCTGCTCGATCGCATCGAGGAGGCGCTGCAGTGCCTGTCGTTCCCAATCTTCGTGCCGGATTTCGCGTTCAATGCGGCGTACCTGATTGAGCTCCCCCCGCAGTTGATACCGCGCCAGGGCGGCCTCGAGGGCGGCTCGTCGATCAGCGAGCAATCTGCCCTGACGGGAAAGCTCCTCGCGGTAGTAGTCGGCCTGCTCAACATTGGCGGCTCGGGCCGCGGCGATGTCGTCATCTCAGATCCGCAACGTGCTCATCTGCCACACCGTAACCCGAGCGCATCGGTAGCGCGCGCGGGAAGCGGCCCTGGCCCGGCCCCCCGGGCGGGCCAGGGCCGCAGACGCCGCGTGTTAGTTCCTCGAGGCGCTCACCAGCGCCGAGGGCCTGGGCATCACATCGCCCCACAGACGCAGTGCGACAGCGCGGTGCGGTGCTGATTGGTCCGTGCCGCACGCCAGGTCGACCAAAGCGCGAGCGATGCTGCCGATACCGACCCCGGTTTCACGCACAGCGCAGGCCAACTCCTCGAACGCCTCCCGCGGCGAACACCCGCGCCATCCCACCAACACGCCGATCGCCACATCGATCACCGTGCGCGACGAGGGGTCTGCACCCCGGCCCAACTCACCCACCTCGTCCATCCCCTTTCGCGCCGCAATCCTGCCAATCACCCTGTTTACCCCCGCGCTATGAACACCAGCCTCCGCACGGACGAACAAACCGGCAGAACGGACTGGGGGCCGCGGCGACAGGGGCCTACTGGCCGACCCTCACTCGCACACACCCTCCCCGGCAAGCCCCGGCAGGTAAGACACCGACCACTTATGCCAACCGGTGCCCTGGTCGACCCCGTCACCGATCCTGACCTGCCGAACGAACTCACCCGCTTCATAGGCAACCGCATTGATGTGGTCGCACAGGTACTTTGAAACCTCGCTCGCTGAGCGATCCGAGGGAACGAACAGGTGCACCGTCTTCCACACTCCCGCCACCCGGCATCCCTTCCCCCGCTTCCAGACCAACCCATCCGGGCCTGGGCCTGTTGCACGCGCTGTCAACAGTGCACAACCTGCCCGCCGGGCGCACCACCATCGGCCAAAGGGGCGACCTGATCATCAGCGACGGACACGACCACTGGGCACGTTTTCAATGCCCACGCTGCGGCGCTGCCAGTCGCCAACCATGTGAGGCGCTTCGCCCCGGCCCTCGCCTCGCCGGATACCACCGCGAACGCGCCTACGGCCAACGCGAACTCCTGGACCTCGGCTACCTCAAGTACACGCTCATCAACGAATCAACCCGGCGTTCACTAGTCCTGTGGCGCCGGCCGACACAACGTCCGGTCATCCGCGACGGCTACGGTCCGACGTAACCGGACAAGCTCGGCTTCGACGTCCGAGAGACGTCCCACATGTGACGGCAAGACAGCCGCCGTCCCACACATGTCGCATAAGGCGCCACCAGCATCAACACGGCTAGTCCCGCCGTCCTGCTACAGAAAACCCTGGGGCACGGTCGGCTGCACCCTGTCCTCGGCTAGTCGCTAAATCGTTTCCCACTCCCCATGCTCGGCTTTCGATCATGAATGGCTGAGCGCTCGCAACAAGCAAGGCCACTGCGCACGGCCCTGCCAGCCCAGAAAGTTATCCCAGAACTCGCAATGACGCTCAAAGAGGCTCGCGGAAAACTTTTCTGAATAAACATTGCGTTCAGCACTCCTAGGGTCGGTCAAATACGTGACCGAGAAAAGGCCAGAGAAAGACTTGGGCTCGTGACGGTCGCGTATGCGCACCCAATACTGGTCGAGAACCCTTGCAGCACTGTATGTATCCCAACAGACGTTATGCGTATGCCCCATCACAATCATGCGCGGCAGGAACGGGATTCGAGTGCATGAAGAGCTCATAAGAAATGACGCGGCGCACCAAACAAATTGACACGAAAACGTTGCTGAACAACAGAGCTTTGATATACAATAGACGTTGTAAACCAATCTTTTCACGTCAACTAATCAGGTCTGGAATCAATGGACATCAATCACCATTTCGAGCCGCACAATATCAGCACTCAGACGACCTCATCGTCAACCGCGCCGGACCCATGGCCAAAGGTCCGCGAACCCACTGACCAGATGAGAGCCCTCACGCGTAAGCATCGTGCCAAACGTCCCTCAACAACCCGATCGCCTGCGACAGGCCATAACCACCCAGTTCAGAAGACCGTTTTTACGAATGACCCAACGCGGCAGGGGCAGATAAACAAAGC
>NZ_JYNL01000005.1 GCF_001044235.1 Mycolicibacterium chlorophenolicum
AGCGGATTCACGCTGCCCACCCACCGCAGCACAGCAAAATCAGTCTGACCGGACCTCAACAGGGTCGATCCACGGATTGAGGCTAAGTTCGACGCCGACCCGGCGAACTACGCTGTTGCCTAACCCTTGATCGGCGATGGGTGGTGTGGCGCCCGGCGCAGATGCGCGCGGCGGGCATCACCCATCGCCGCATTTCGCGCGACAATATCTGTGCACTACATCGGAACAGGAATCCGCTGGGATACGCGTAGGCCTGCGGTCCCGGGTGTCAATCCCGGGTGCACCATCTGGGAGGAACAAATGCCCACATCAGCAACGAAACCCACACCCGCGCAGACGCCGCCGCGGCATGGCTACATGACGGACAAGGACCGCTACCTGGACCGTCTCAAGCGCATTGAAGGACAGGTGCGCGGAGTGCACCGGATGGTCGCAGACGAGCAGTACTGCATCGACATCCTCACCCAAGTCAGTGCGCTGACCCGGGCACTGCAAGCGGTCGCGCTCGGTCTGCTCGACGATCACCTCAAACACTGCGTACTAGACGCCGCGCACGCCGGGGGCGATGACGCCGACGCCAAGATCAAAGAGGCCACCGACGCCATCAATCGCCTGGTGCGCTCGTGAGTCGCGGGACGCGGTCAGCCCAGTGACGTCAGCAGCTGTCGGCAGGCTTGTTCACAACGCCGGCAGGACTCCGCGCAAATGCGGCAGTGCTCATGGTGGTCGGCGTGGCGGTCACACTCGTCCCCGCAGGAGCGACATGCCGTGGCACACGCTTCTAGCATCAAGCGGGTCAGGTTGGCGTCGTAACCGGTATGGCGGGACAGCACGTGCCCGGTCGCCGCGCACACATCGGCACAGTCGAGGTTGGTGCGCACACAGGTGGTGAGCTGCTGCACCGAGTCTTCACTGAGGCAGGCGTCGGCGCAGGCCGTACACGCTTGCGCGCACTCCAGACACGCCTCGATACAGGACGTCAACGCGGCGCGGTCGATACCATCCAGGTCTTGCGGATAAGTTTCAAGCATCTTGCTCGCGGTACTCATACCGTCCTCCATTTCCATGGCGCGTATCGCATGGGCTGACCGTGGCGTGGCCCACGGTCGACAGCCGCATACCCATCCCCCTATGGCCAAACCCCGTTTCGGTGATGGACAGGCGCCCCTGCAACGCACAACAGCTTCAGCGGCCCTCGCACCGAATGCTGTTGATATGAAGCGGCTTTCGAATCGAAAGTCAGCACGCCTGGCCAACTTCTTGACCGCGTTGGACCCTGTGGAGGGTCGCGACGAACGACGCTGCTGCCGCCGGGCCGTGTGCGCTAGCCACGCTGTGGTGGCACCGAGGAGTCGCGTCGAGCGTGAGGACGAATCGATTAGCATCTGTGTACCAGAACAGTAGATGTCGGTGCGGGCCGTCAACGCCGCGGTCCGCCGGTCCAGCCCAATGGAGGGACGTGGGAAGGCTTCAAGCCATCGACCGCCAACTCGAACTGCTCAGCGCGGTCAGCGCGTCCATTCGCAGGCTCGGTGGCCACCCCGACACCTCCTTGATCGATGAGCTTCTCGATGAACGCTGGGAATGCCAGTGGCAGCTAAGCGATGTGCCGGCCACGGTGAGAACGGACCACGGTGCTGCAGCCTTTCGTGACGCCGGTTGACCCATGTCTTTGGGGGCGTCGGCGCGACTCAGACTTCCTGTGACGACGAGGCGCGCAGGCGGGCGTCGGTTCGTCGAACCCGCAGATGGTCAGCGCCACACCAGGGTGCGGCCGCTTTGCTCCCAGGCCTGCATTCCGCCCGCTAACTCCACCACGTCGTGATACCCCAGGTTGGCCAGAGTTGAGGCGGCGATAGTGCTCATCCGTCCGGTACGGCAGTAGACCGCCAGCGCAGTGCTGCGAACGGTCGGCAACCTGTTGATCTGCGCCTCGATTTGGTCGAACGGAATGCTGAGATCCGTGCCTGCGATGTCGCCTTCGTAGGGCACGTGCACATTGATGGTGACCCGCTCGGGTGCGGCGATAGCCTCGGCGAATTGTTGCGGTCCGATTGAGCGCGGTGCGCGAGCCGCAGTATCGGTCTGTCCTACCGGCGGCGGTGTCGACGACGATGTCAGCGGTTCGGCGGGAGAACCGCAGCCAACCAGTGTCAGCACCGCACCGACGATGGCGACGTGGACACGGACGCTCGGGATCGACGACATCACCTCCACTATCGTACTAAGCCCGATAGTAGGTCGAAGCCTCGCCCCACCACGTCATCGTGACGACGCTGAACCGGGATCGCACTCTCCCATCCGCTGCCAGGACCGTCGTGGCCTGTACGCGGCACTGCTCAACGGATACCCTCAGGGGGTATTTCGTGGTGTGGAGAGGAGATAGGGATGAGCACAGATGTGAAGCCCAAGGCGGCGGGGCTGGTACGAGTTGCGCGGCATCCTATGGTTCGCGCGGTCGTCAAGTGCGCGGTGATGTGTGCACTTGGCGCCAACACCAGGCAACGGCGCGCCGTGAAGCACGACAACAAGTGCTGCCCATGAGGACCGGGCTCTGGGTGCCGTATCGCCGTCCGTCGATGGCGAGCGATCCTCCGCATCTGAATTGAACACTTCAGCGGCAAGTTCAGTGCGACGTGGATGCACAGTGGCGGCGGAGTCCGTCACCACCGTGCCGCCGGATCCCAGAAGCGGGGAGGGCGTGGCCCCCGATGATGAGACCACCCCCGCCCCGCCATGGTCAGCAGGACGCGTCGACGTAGACCGTCGTGTATAAAACGCGCTCAACAGTTTGGTCCCGCCGATTCTGGCGAAACTCGGTGACCTCGCGGCCCGGGCGCACCCCGCTGACCGTGCACTTCTCCAGCGGTGCTGTCCCCACCTTGTTGAGGATCACCTTGTAGCCGTTGGACTCCAGTCTGTTGACAGTGTCCTGTACGGAATCGGGCCCGGCCGGCGCTGCGGCGGCCGGTTGTGCGGCCGCGATCATGAATGTGGCGATACCAGACAGAGCAATAGTCGCCAGTGCGGTCATCTTCACGGTTGTTCTCCTTTCGCGTACTTCAACGCATATACGGCTGCGCTCAGTACGTAGCTAATCAGTAGCTACATCGAGAATACATGGTTGCGAACCCATGCCAAGACCCGCGCGCCACGATTCGGTAACGAGTTAACGTCATATGCGCCAAGGCTTTTCGAAGAGTCCACATAGCTGCTCGCAGTGGTGCCGTGGGCAGGGCAGCAGCAGGCCGTCACGACCGCTCAGCAAACGCCGCGGTTAGTCACCGGGGCCGCGGGGGTCCCCATGGGTCGGGCTGAATCCGACTGTGTTCCCGGTTCTGGCGGAACAGTTTGGAGTAAGGTGCGTTATCACATCGAATGGGCGGCCCTAGCTGGCGGCGACCCATTTCGGATTCCTATGTCGTGCTCACGCCGACGCACGCGCCGGCACCTGACCGCGATGCCTTATCGTCGCGCCGATGTAGCCAGTACTGGCTGGGGCGCGAGATGGCCACGGCGGTCAAGTCGATGCAACGCAAGTGCCGCCACCAACCCAACCAATGCCAGTCCGCCCCAGAGCAGTTCGTCTGCACCGGCGTCGCGCGCGGCCTGCAGGAGTGCACCGGTGGCCAGATTGCCGGCCAGAATGCCCACTCCCACTATGGTGTTGTAGAACCCGTAGTGTGTCGCGACGAGGCGGTTGCCCGCCAAGGACACCACCGTGTCCATCTCGAACGGGAAGACCGCTGCCGATCCGACCGCCAGCAGCCCTGCTGCCATCAGCAATGCCACGATGGCCGCAATGGCACCAAAGCGCCCGCCATGGGGAACCACCAGCAGCGGCACGAACGACGCAGACAGGATGAGCATGCCGATCATCAGCGATCGTCCGGCGCCCCAGCGGGCCGCGAACCATCGCGTGATTCGCAGCTGCCCGCCCACCGCGACGAGCCCGGAGACGACGAAGACCGCGGCAACCAGCAGTGATTCGTGTTGCGGTGCCAACGCTGCAGCATGTAGCGGCAGGGCCAAATAGACCTGGAAACTCAACACATAGGACCCGATCATCGCTGCGGCGAACCACAGGAATGATCGGTTGGCCACGACGATGCGCCAGTCATCGAGGATCGCCGTCTTCTCGGCGACGGGGCTGGCGCTATGTTGTGGCAAGGCGAACAGCTGCGCCACGGTGAGCACGGCGAACACTGCGGCCGCGACGGCAGCGGCGATGCGGAAGTCCACCACCATCAGGGCCAGCCCTGCCAGCGGGCCCGCCAGGATGCCCGCCTGATAGAACATGTTGAACATGGCGAACGCTTCGACTCTGCGCTCTTGCGAATCGGCCGCCAGGTAGGCGCGCACCGCCGGATTGAACAATGCTCCTGCGAAACCCGTTGCCGCCGAGGCGATCAGAACAGCGGGCAGCGAATGCGCGAATATTAAGAGCCCAAACCCCGCGGTGCGCAGCAGGCAGCCGGCCACGATGAGCGGCTTGTAGCCAAGCCGGTCGGCCAGCGTTCCGCCGATGATGAACATGCCCTGCTGGGAAAAGTTGCGCACACCCAGAACCAGACCGACCGCCCACGCCGCCAGTCCCAGCGGCCCCGCCAGATAGCCGGCCAGATAGGGCATCAGCATGTAGAACCCGAGATTGATGCCGAACTGGTTGACCATCAGCAGTCGGCTGGGCCAGCCGAAGCTGCCGAATTGTCTGACGACACCCATCACCGCACACTCCGCACCGGATCGACCACATGGAGGCACCGCGTCCAGGAGTGAACGACCTGATCGGTCGGATCGGTGATGACGGCCGGCTCTTCCGGTGGTTGTCCACCGACAAGGCCGTGCTGGCGGCAATAGTCGTCGTTGTAGACGGTGTCGAAGTAGCGTTGCGGGCCGTCGGGGAAGACGGCGGCGATGGCCGTATCCACCGGGTGAGTTCGGGCGACCCAGCCGGCGACCAGCGCGACTGCGCCCACACTCCACCCGCCACTGGCGTAGTGGGTTGCCGCCAGCGTGCGGCAGGCCCACACCGCCTCGGCCGGCGCCACCCAGTGCACCTCATCGAAGGCGTCGTAATCCACGTTGCGCGGATAGATGCTCGAGCCCAGTCCACGCATCAACCGAGTGGCCGCGGGCTGGCCGAAGATGGTCGACCCGACGGTGTCCACCCCGATCAACCGCAGATCAGGATTGAACTGCCGCAGCACTCGCGCCACTCCGGCGGAGTGCCCGCCGGTGCCCACTGAACACACCAGCACGTCGATCTCGCCGAGCTGGGCGTGCAACTCGAGGGCCAGGCCCTGGTAGGCCTCCACGTTGTCGGGGTTGTTGTACTGGTCGGGGTACCAGGAGTGCGGGTGGGCGGCCAGCAGTTCGGCGACGCGGTCGCGGCGGGCCTGCTGCCAGCCGCCCTGCGGATGAGGCTCGGTCACCACATCGATGTCGGCGCCGTAGGCCGACAGCATCCGGTGCATCATCGGCTCCATCCCCGGGTCGGCGACCAGGGTCACGGGGTGGCGGTACACGGTGCCGGCGAAGGCCAGCCCCAAACCTAGTGTGCCGCTGGTGGATTCCACGATGCGCGCACCTGGACGAAGGTCACCGCGGGCCGTTGCCTGCTCCACCATGTGCATGGCTGGCCGATCTTTCATGCCGCCGGGATTGAATCCCTCCAGCTTGGCCCAGAAGCCGCGCTGATCGTCACTGAACGGTGAGGATATCCGCAGCACAGGAGTGTTTCCCACCATCGTGGCTAGCCGGTGATTTCGGCCGAGCCCGCGGTGGCGCGAGAAGTGAAGATCGCTGGAATGGATGGACAGAACATCAGTCATATGAGTTATCGCTTCTGCATCGAAGCCGCGACTTGGACTTGGGTGCGCGGCAGCTGACAATGGGCAGCGGTTACCGACCGGCCGTGCCCGTCTGAGCGCGGTCGGTCTGGCGCTGCCCGGTCAGCGCCGCGAAATGCAGAAGCGGGCCAGCAACTGGCGGCCCGATACGACAGGGCCAAGTCCACGCGGTGGACCGCGCACCGCTGCCCAGATCCCGTGCCCGCGGTACAGCCACGCCGCCGCGACGGCGACGGCCAACCCCAGAGCCACCAGCACGGTGGCGACCCGCGGCACCACGGCGGTGGCGAAGGTGTCGGGTGAGATCGCCGCTGAAGCGTGTTGAAAATGTGGGTGGTCCATCACCACAGCAAACTCGTGAGACACTGCTGTCGTCACTGCGTGAGGACCGTGGTCATCTGGACCGTCCGACCACGGCAACGCTACGTCACTGCCGATAAGCAGCACCCAGAAAACAACCGCCAGCGCTAACGCCGACTGCAGTCGCTTCCTCGTGGGGGCGTCGTTGTACCTCACAATGTCGCCCACTGTAGCAGCTTGTACGGGCATCCTCCGTAGGTCCCCAAGTCGAGTCCATGTCGTTACGCGCTTGCGATTCGCGGATGTGAACCGGCCGAGCAGGCGATATATGCCGACTATGTGATCTGCATGACTATCTCAGTGCGGCAACTCTTTTCACTAATTGTCTATGTGCGACAAGCTTGTGAAACTCATATGCGCAGTCCACCTACTGTTCTGGTACGTAGCAATCAGCTGGCGGCAAGCGTGACGACTCCCGAAGTCGGGCCTCGACTGCCACCGCGCCCTTGCGTGTCGTATCCGCCATGTCTCACTGGCACCCGCAATCCCATTATTAACAGGCCGGTGGCTGGGGCGGTGCGGCGATCACGCGCATCGGCAAGCCGCTAGCCCATCCTGTGGCACCGCTCAACGGGTACAGAAATGCCCCATAAAGGAGCTCAGCCCCACACAGATGGGCGATTGGGGGCCGCTCAACGCGAGTATCCAGCTAACTTTTGCGCACGGGTGTGAGTGTTAACTATGCGGCCGTATGGGCGTCACCACGCCCGGGCGCGACAATCACCGGTTGACTGGGCGGATGCGGTGAGCCGCCGTCAGGATCCGGGTGTCCTGCTGAGCTACGCCGGTGGACCGCCCGGATTCTGGTTGGGAATGTCGGTGATGGGCAGGTTGGGCGCCGGTTTGGGTGAGGGGGTGTCGGGCAGTGTCGGAATCCGGTCGGCGGGAATGTCGGCGATCGCGTTGGCTGGCGGGCCGTTTTCCCGGCCTCCGTAGCTGCTGCCGGGTGCGCGGTCGCCGAGCAGGTGGCTCACGGTCACCATGTGATAGCCGTTGGCGATCAGTACGGGAAGAAATTGATACACCAGGTCGACTGTGCTGGAGTAGGTGTCGTGCAGTAGCACCACCGAGCCGGGTTTGATTTGGGTTTTGAGCATGTAGGTGGTGGCTGCCAGGTTGGCGTCGTTGATCCAATCGAAGGGAATGACGTCCCAAAGGATTTCAGCCAGACCCTGTTTTCCTGCTTCGGCGCGTACGGCGTCGTTGGATAGTCCGCCGGCCGGGCGGTACAGGTTGGGGGCGTGACCCGTTGCGGCCGCAATCGCCTCGGTGGCTTTGCGTAATTGGCTGGGGATATCGGCGACCGGGATGGTGGTCATGTTGGGGTGCTCCCAGGTGTGGCTGCCAACCTCCATGCCGGCGTCGGCGATGCGCCGTGCCGCGTCGGGGTCGGCGGCGACCTTGTTGCCGATGAGGAAGAAGGTCGCCTTGGCGCCTTGGTCGGCCAGGACTTGGAGCAGCCGGTCGGTGAAAGGTGTCGGTCCATCATCGAACGTCAGGGCCACGCACTTGTATTTGGCGCAATCCACCTCGTCGGCGCCCAGCCGCTGTTGGCCGCGCGCCCCCTCGACCATGAACGCGGCCACGATCACGATCACCGCGACCAGCACGCCCAGCTGCCACCACAGGCCCTCACTAAAACGCCGCAACCGCATTCAAGGCACCTTTCCGCGCCCGCTTTTCCTGCCGGCGCGCTGTTACTGAGCGCGACCGTAAATGGTTGCAGGGCGCCCTGTCCAGCCAGTACTGGCAGCCGATTCACATGCTGGCGCGCCGTCCTCCGCAGGCGGGTACCGGAAACCGTTGTCCTCGCATGCTTTAGTCCGGTGGGAGTCGGCGACCCCGCCTGTGTCGATGCGGCCCCACAGCTTGCTGGTGCGGCAGCTCGACGGACTCGTACCATGGCGGAAGTCCAGCCAATCGCGGGAGACCACATGGGCTTCATCACTTCATCGGCCGCTCGTCCAGGCCGGTGGCTGCCCGTGTCGCTGACGGCGCGGCGACCGGAATCGCCGGTGTGGACATGGTTGGCGCTGGCCGGGTTGCTGGGCGCGCTGGTGCTCGCCGTGCTGGGGGTTCCGCCGGTCGATATCCACGGGCCGCTGCATTACGCCGGCATCATGGATCCGTTCTGCGGCGCAACACGATCGGTGTATCTGACAATGCACGGTCAATGGGAGGCCGCGCTGCGCTACAACCCCGCGGCTCCCCTGATGCTCGTTGTGGCGGCCGGCTGGGTACTGCGCGGCGCCGCCGGGTGGTGGACCGGACGCTGGATGCAGGTCCGAATGCCGCGTCGCGCCGTGATCGCGGTCGCTGTGGTGGCGTTAGTTGCGCTCGAGGTCCGCCAGCAGTCCAGCGTGGCCCTGCTGACCGCACCATGGACGGGCGGCTAGCTCTGTGTCAAACAGGGGATGGCGCCGGCGGCCGTGATGCCGCCGCCGACGCACATACCCCGCAGCTGATCGTTAGCACCAGCTGGCCGACACGATTCAGGATCCGGGCGGCGTTGTTGCTCCGGCTGCTACGCGACGGCCCTGGCGCGCAACCAGTTCGTCCTCGTCGACCAGAACAAGCATCGGCTGACCTGGCGCGCACAGCATCGTCACGAGGAATCGCACCGGGATGTCCGGGCGGTTGTTGGCGTCCTGGTAATGGATCACGTCACCGCCGGGTTCCCAGAACGCTTCGCCGGCTTTGAGCACGCGCGGCGGCTCACCTTCCAGCTCGAACAGGATCTCGCCTTCGAGCACATAGCCAAACGCTGGTCCGCCGGGGTGGCGGTGTGGCGGGGCGCCCGGGTCGCCCGGCGGGTACTCAATCACCACGGTCATCACCTCCGCGCCTTCGGGAAGTGCCGGCGGTGTCGCGGTCTGTATGACGGTCAGTGCCGTCTGCCACGCGGTGCTGCGCTCGGGGTTGTTCGACATCGTTGTTCTCCTCTACTTATGCGAGTCCATATTGCTCTCCGGTACGTGGTGAGAGTCCATAACGGACCGTCGAACTCAGATTGGTGGGTCACCGACAGCAAGCGAGCCCTTGGACGTCCGTAGTCCGTCCGTAGTCCGTAAGTCGTTCACGCGCTAGCCATGTATGCGCAGGCATGCCCCGGGGGCGCTGATTGGCGCTTCGGCATGCCGGCGTCGGACTGTAAGACATTTGCCACCCTTTTCTCACTGTGGCACCACTAGTCACGCCAGTATCGGAAGTGCAATATGGCCACAGTGTTGACTTAAGCACCACATCGCAGCGGGCGGCTCCGCGCCTGTGTCGGGGAAGGACCACGATGAGGGCAGTCTGCAGGTTTCTCACCGCCATCGCCGTCAGCGGGGCGCTCGCGGTCACCGCGCATGCCGTCGATCCAATATCGGCCTACGCCAATGCGATCGATTGGGACGCCATTGCGCAATGCGAATCTGGAGGCGACTGGTCGATCAGCACCGGCAACGGATACTTCGGCGGGCTCCAGTTCCAGCCCTCGACATGGGCAGAGCATGGCGGTCGAGGCAATCCCGCCAACGCAGCTCGCACCGAGCAGATCCGCGTCGCCGAGCGTGTAATCGGCACGCAAGGACTGGGGGCGTGGCCGGTCTGCGGCCGCCAGGGAGTTGAACACGTCGGCTGGTACGTGCCTATGCGCCCCACCGGATGCCAAGCCTTGGCCGCCAACATGTTTGGCATTATCGATCTGCGCCAACTGTGTCAGACGCTGACCAGTCCGGGAAGGATCGTGCTCGGCGGGGCCTGACCGTCGGGTAGTCCGCGACCACCGCGGGCGTCCGGATTGCGCAGCGGCGCAGACCACGATTGGCCGTGCGCATCGCAGCTAGACAGCTAAACGGTAGCCGATTCCGCGTACGTTCAACACCAGCAGTGGTCTGGCGGGGTCGTCTCCCAATTTTCTGCGCAGATGACCGATGTGCACGTGGATGTTTGTGATGCTGCCCGCCCAGCGCGATCCCCACACCGCGTCCAACATCTCTTGACGGGTCGTCACGGCGCCCGGCCGTTGAGCCAGCATCGCCAGAATCTCGAACTCCGTTCGGGTCAAGCTGATCTGCTCGTCGGCAAGGAAGACCTCGCGCCGCGCAATATCGACGCAAAGCCGCCCGAATACCTGCCTTGCTGGCGGATTCTCGGAATACGACCCGACAGTGTGGTCCGCCGGCGACGCATGCAAGCGGCGCCGGATTGCCCGTATGCGGGCGGCAATCTCACGACTGGAGATTGGCTTGGCGAGCACGTCGTCGGCTCCGGCGGCGAGCCCAGCGATCGTAGTGCCCTCATCACGTCGTGCGGTCAACATGGTGATATGGCCATCAGATAGCGTGCGCATCCGACGGCACAGCTGCATGCCGTCGCCGCCGCGCACATCGGCATCAAGAAGGATTATCCGGGGCTGCAAATTCTTGGCCGCGGTCAGTGCTTCATCGCAGTTGTCGGTGACCACCACCGACACCTCCTCAGCGCGAAGGTATTCGGCGAGAAGGTCAGTCCAGCCGGCGTCGCCATCGACAACGAGCACTTGCTGCGATGGTGCGGTGGGTGCGCTGTTATGCACCCACTCAATACTGCCCTACTACGTATTTCGTAGGTGGCCGGCGCGCCCGGTGCCGCGCATCTTCAACAAATCTTTATAGAACAACGATTGATTCGCGACATCGTTGGATCGGTCGCGCGATGACTTGCCGGCTGCCTTGAGGTTTATGACCGCGGCAGCGGTCAGCGCCGGTAGCGGGCACGGCGTCCGAGACGAACTCGGCTGAGCGGCGCAGCGCACCGCCGTCATGACGCGCACCGTTATCCTGGCTGCTTACTCCGACATACTTCCCATCGGGCATGTGGGAGGAGACCAGGCGGACATCTTCCGGCTCCATGTTCGCGAAGTCAGGCAATCTGACGACAAGTGTGTGCGTGGCAGGCATACCCGCGAAGATCGCCGGTCCTCAAGTTCTACTGTCAAGACTAGTACTAGCTGAGGTCGTAGATTGTTGAGTGACGCCACGATGTGATGGCGAATCCGATGAGGACGGTGGTAAATGGTGTACAGACCAGGGATCGCGCGTGGCGGAGTCAGTCATCGTCTGCGCAGTGGTTCTGCGTGGTTTGGGCCGTGCGGGAAGTGAGCGCCGACGGTGGTTGTGTGCTGGGTCGCCGGCTGGCCAAAGCAGCCGGCGCGGTGGCCGCAGGGCTGCTGGTGGCGGCGAGTTTTCCACCGCTGGGCTGGTGGCTCAGCGCGATCGTGGGCCTGGCGCTGTTGGCGTGGGTGCTGGCCGATCCGTTGACCGGCGTAGCCGGCGGCTTCGGGTACGGTCTGTTGTTCGGGTTGGCGTTCTATCTGCCGTTGTTGCCGTGGGTCGGCGCCCTGGTGGGCCCGCTTCCCTGGGTGGCGCTGGCCGTCGTGTGTGCGCTTTTTCCCGCCATATTCGCCGTGCCGGCCGTGCTGCTGCGCGGACGGATCGGGTGGCCGTTGTGGTGGGCGGCCTGGTGGGCGGCCATCGAATGGCTCAAGAGTGTGTTTCCATTCGGCGGTTTTCCCTGGGGCGTGGTCGGATTCAGCCAGGCCGACGGCCCGCTGGCCGTGTTGGCGCGCGTGGGCGGGGTGGCGCTGGTGTCGTTCACGACGGCGTTGGTGGGCTTTTGTGTGGCCGGCCTTGCCCTGCTGGTTCGGCGCTCGGCGAGCACCGATCTCAGGGTCACCGTCGCGGTGTGCGTTGTGTGCCTGGCGCTGGTCACCGTCGGCAGTGCGGCGATGGCGCCCCTGGTGTGGGCCTCAACCGGGCACGGCGGGCCCTCGGTGACGGTCGCTGTGGTGCAGGGCAATGTCCCCCGGCTCGGTTTGGATTTCAATGCCCAGCGCCGCGCCGTGTTGGACAACCATGTCCGCCAGACGCTGCGACTGGCCGACGATATCCGCTCCGGGCGAGCCGCCCAACCGCAGTTCGTTATCTGGCCGGAGAATTCTTCGGATATCGATCCGCTGCTCAACGAGGATGCGGGGCGGCAGATCACGCGGGCCGCCGGGGCGGTTGGCGCGCCCATTCTGGTTGGCGCCGTCCTGGCTCGGCCCGAGTGGAGTCCATCGACGCCGGTCAGTGCCAACTCGGTGATCGTGTGGGATCCGGTCAGCGGGCCGGGACAACGGCATGACAAGAAGATCGTTCAGCCGTTCGGTGAATACCTGCCCTGGCGTAGCTTCTTTCGCCACGTTTCCGATTTCGCCGACCGGGCCGGATACTTCACGGCGGGCGCCGGCAGCGGCGTCGTGCAGGCGGGCGGGGTGTCGGTCGGTGTCACCACGTGCTGGGAGGTCATCTTCGATCGGGCCGCGCGCGAGGCGGTGCTCAACGGCGCGCAGATGCTGGCGGTTCCGAGCAACAACGCGACGTTCAACGAGCAGATGAGCCGCCAGCAGTTGGCATTCGCCAAGATCCGGGCCATCGAGCACGGGCGCAGCGTTGTTGTGGCGGGTACGACGGGTATCAGCGCGGTGATTACCCCGCAAGGGGAGGTCGTGGCGGGCACCGGCTTTTTCGAGCCTGCCCACCTGGTCTATCGAATCCCGTTACAGGCCAACGTCACTGCGGCGACGCGGTGGGCGGCGCAGGTGCAGTGGGCGCTCATCGCGATCGCCGCCGCTACGCTAACCGCGACGCTGATCGGCCGGATCCTCACTCCCCCAGGCACCGCGGGTGACATTGCCGGTCCGGCACGCCGCGTCAACGGCTGGGTTTGGCCGCCCACCCGACGAGCATGAAGCCGGCGAGCACCAGCATCCCTGCCATGGGATAGCCCAGCAGCAGATCCTGATAGCCCACGATGCGCAACCGTGCAAGGTGCGTGTAGACGTGCACGAGCGCCATCACCGAGCCGACACCGACGAGCAGCCAGCCCAGCAGTCAGCGCAACCGTTCACGCCGATATTCCGGCGTGTAGATCGACGGTTTCCGGCTGCGCGGCAGCCGCCGCTTGGGGCTCATGAGTGACCGGCCTTCCCAACGAGTACGAAGCATCATAGTACTACCGTCATTAGTACCTCGGTGCGGATAGGTGCGTGGCCGTCGACGATTCGCTCAAGTAGCGTCCGTCGCGTTATCGATGGTGCCCGAAAGGGTGGGTAGCCAACGGCTTCGACAGTGGTGCGTTGCGCTGAGCCGGGCCTTAAGCGCAGGTCAGTGCCTAACCGACGAGATCTCCAAGGGTGAGGCCCCGCGCGGCCAACCACGGTGCAGGATCGACACGGTCGGTGCCGTTGGCGTGCACTTCCAGGTGCAGGTGGGGTCCGGTGGAGTTTCCTGTGCTTCCCATCGTGGCGACCTGGTCGCCGGCCATCACGCGCTCTCCGACGTTGACGGTGGTGCTGTTGAGGTGAGCGTACAAAGTGACTGTCCCATCGGCGTGGCGCAGCTTGACCCAGATACCGAAGCCCGACACAGGTCCGGCGGCGGTGACCACGCCGTCGGCGACGGCGTAGATTGGTGTGCCGGTCGCGTTGGCGATGTCGATCCCGCTGTGTAGCGTCCCCCAGCGGTAGCCGAATCCAGATGTGAGAATGCCCCGGGTCGGCACGACGAACAACGGCCGCTGCAGCCGTGCCTCCCGTTCGGCGCGCTGCTGGGCGAAAGCGACACCGCGGGCGAATTCCTCGGCCGCCACTGCTGGATTGACCGACGGAGCCGCCGCGATCACCTGCATCCCGCCGCCGCTGGCGTCAGTACCGGTGTGTAGAACAGTTGCTTCGGCGGTCATCACCGCCGGCCCGGAATCCATGTCTGCAGCGCCCAGTGCGGATTGGGCGGCCGCGCCCACCGCGCCGGCGGCCATCGCTGCGATCAGAACACGGCTGCGCTCCGCGCCCGCGACGACGTTGCGGTGGCGCCCTCGCCGCGGTGGTCGCATCGGACCGCTGGAGTGCCCCACAGGCGGTAGCGGTCGGTGGCGCACTCCGGCGGGGTGCCGAGGGACAGGCCCGAGCAGCCGCAGCGGTGCTTGATCAGCGTCCAAGTCGAGATCGTCGCCCAACTCGCGGGCGTGTATGACCTGGAAGTCTTTGTCGAACGCGCAGTGCTCCCGAAACATGAGTTCAGCGAGTGCGCCGAACTCGTTGAACGGAATGACCTCGGTGATCTCGGCGTCCCAGTCGGTCGCGTGGCGCGGCTGCGCGGGCCAACGCTGCTCAGCCAATCCGGGGACCTCCGCGCTGTGACCAAATCGTTACTTTGGATCAGGTGACTTAACCAAACTCACCGCCCGGTGACAAGCGATTCGACGAAACTCGTTACCCACGAACGCTTTGGGGCGCCTTCGAGGCACAGCTCGAGCCAGCCCGCCGGGCTGGCGGCGGCGTCATCGGCGCCGGCTTGCGTGGAGTCCGAGCCAGTTTAGTACTATTCGCGATAGTAGTTTTCCTGGAGCGCTGTGCATGCGAACAGAGAAGGAATCATTGTGGAAGCGTTGAGCCTGGCTGATGTATCGCGTCGCGTGTTGGTGGTGGCGTCAGTGGCAGTTGTGGTGCTGACCACGATGAGCGTCCTTGGCACTGCAACCGCGCGGGCGTTTTCTCGTCCGGGCCTGCCGGTCGAGTACCTGATGGTTCCGTCAGCGGGGATGGGACGCGACATCAAGGTTCAGTTCCAAAGTGGCGGCCCTAACGCGCCGGGCGTTTATCTGCTTGACGGCCTTCGTGCACAGGAAGACTTCAACGGCTGGGACATCAACACCGCCGCCTTCGAGTGGTATCTCGACTCGGGCCTGGCTGTGGTTATGCCGGTCGGGGGGCAGTCCAGCTTCTACAGCGACTGGTACTCACCAGCTTGCGGCAAGGCCGGCTGCTCCACCTACAAGTGGGAGACGTTCATCTCCAGTGAGCTGCCCAACTACCTCGCCGCCAACAAGGCCGTCGATCCCACCCGGAATGCCGCGGTGGGCCTGTCGATGGCCGGTTCGGCCGCATTGGTGATGGCGATCTACCACCCGCAGCAGTTCCAGTACGCCGCATCGCTTTCGGGCTTCCTGAACCTGTCCGAGGGCTGGTGGCCGATGCTGGTCGGCATGTCGATGGGTGACGCCGGCGGCTACAAGTCCAAGGACATGTGGGGCGAATCGAGTGACCCGGCGTGGAAGCGCAACGACCCGATGGTCAACATGGCCCAGCTGGTCGCCAACGGCACCCGCATCTGGATCTACGCCGGTGACGGCAAGCCGTCCGAACTGGACGCCGGCATGAGCTCGGGCAACCTGTTTAACGCGAAGTTCCTCGAGGGCTTCACACTCCGGACGAACAAGACGTTCCAGGAGACCTACATCGCCGCGGGCGGTAAGAACGGCGTGTTCAACTTCCCGCAGAACGGCACCCACCAGTGGAACTACTGGGGCGCACAGCTCCAGCAGATGAAGCCCGACATCCAGCGGGTGCTCGGCGCTTCCCCCACATCATGAAGAGGGTTCTGGGGCTGCGCTGGATGCGGGGGCAGAACCTCGCCGGAAAACGGTGCCATCCCCCGGGCTCGGCACCACCCGCGCCCAAGAAACGACACATGTCTTTCCACGCAGCGCTAACAACCAGCTAGACGCCGCACATAAAGACCCCAGATACGCCGAGCACAAGTGTGCCCAGCGGCGCGATGGCAATCATCGCTGTCGCGCTGGTAAGAGCGGCCTGCGTACGTACGCGGACATGATTCGCCGGCGGAAGGGCCAGTCGCTCAGCGCGATTCAACACCGCGACATCGGCGGCGCCCAGCGCGGCAGCCGGCGCGCCTGCGGCCAGAGCCATCAACCCGGTGAGCAGGGCACGCTTGCCGTGCCGGCGCGCGGCAGCATCGTCGGCACACATTTCTAACAACCGTGATATCTCGGCGGCACCGCGCGTCATCAGCGCAAGGCGGGGAAAGACCAGCGCCAAGCCGCGCAACGCCGTGACGATTCTGGGGTGGTGCCCGTCAAGATGGGCGCGTTCATGTGCGAGCACCGCTGCGAGTTCGCGCTCGTCGAGAGCCGCTACTGCTGCGGTTGTCACCACGATCGCAGGTGGCTTTCCTGCCACGCAATACGCGGTGCGCTCGGCGGCGTCGACGACATACACGTCGCGTTCGCCGGTCGGGCGGCCCACCAGTCGAACAGCTTCTGCATGCTCGTAAGCGTGCGCACGCAGCCGCCCAACGACGCGTACGAGCCGGATGCCGATGACGGCGACGGTGCCCACCACGGCAACCGCCGAAGCCAGCAGCATCACTTGGGGTGCGCTACCCGCCTTGCCCGCAGCCAGATCACACAGCAACCGGACGCAGGACACAACGAATGAGCCACCGTCGTGCCAGTGCGCAACCACGTCGACGATCACGAGCACAACAACGGTCAGCCAGGTGAGCAGGACACTGCCGATCGCGATTAACCAGGCCGCCACTCCCGATCGGGGAGCATGCCCGGCACGGGTGAGAAAGCCCAACGCCGGTGGTCCGAACACAATCACCGCGACGCTGTAGAGCAGCAGGCACGCCGCGACGTTCACCGCTTCTTGGCCCTGCTCGACCGCCTCGCCAGCCGCCGCAACGCTTCCCTGAGTCGCTCGGATTCCTTGGGGCCGATCTGCTCGATAAAGTAGCTGAGCACCAGTTCTGAGCGGCCTCCCCCGTCGAGCGCGTCACGCATCAACCGGGCGGTGTGTTCCTCACGGGTCAGGGTGGCCCAATATCGGTAGGCCCGGCCATCGCGTTCGCGCTCGAGCCACCCTTTGTTGTACAAGTTATCCATGGTCGACATCACGGTGGTGTAGGCAATACGACGCTCGCCCGAGAGCTCTTCGAAAATGTCGCGCACCGTTACCATCTCGGGATCGTGATTCCACACGCGATCCATCACCACGGCTTCCAGCTCGCCGAATCCTCGTACACGCACCGTTTCGCCTCCAGCAATGTCGTTGCCGAGCCTACCTCGCGCCGCACGTTTCCCCGTGGTGTGACGCGGAAAATGTCAGCGGGACTGCCCGTGTAACGCGCGTTTGGTCACCGGGTGACGGTTTGGACGGCCCGCGGATTTTGCCGTGTGAGCGTGGCTTAGCTCTGGACGATCACTGGGTCGCCGACCTTGACAGTGTTGAAATACCATTCGGCGTTCTCGGGACTGAGATTGATGCAGCCGTGGCTGACGTTGGCCGAGCCCTGCGACCCGACCGACCACGGTGCCGAATGTACGTAGACCCCGCCCCACGTCACCCGCACGGCGTACTCTCCGTCGATCAGGTAGCCCTCGGGGTCGTCGAGGGGAATTCCGATGGTGCGCGAATCGAAGACCACGCTGCGTTGCTTCTCCAGCACTTTGAAGGTCCCGAGCGGGGTTTCGAAGCCCGGTTTACCCAGCGACGCGGGCATCTCGCGCACCACTTGGTCGTCGATTTTCACTGTGAACGTGTGGGCCGAGACGTCGGCTACGCCCACCACCGCCGCCCCGGTGGTGAATTCGGTTTTCATGCCGCCGACGCGCAACGTGACCGTCGAATGCGCCGGCCAGAACCCGTCCGGATTCCACTCCACGAGACGATCGGTCAGCCAAGTGAATTCACCGTCCACCGGCCGCGGCGCGCCGACGGTGATGCTGCGCTCGGCTGCCGCGCGGTCGTCGACGGGCCCGCTGAACCCGACCAGCACCGGATGCCCAACTCCTACAACCTGGCCAGGACCTGGACGCACCATCGCGACTTGGCCGTCCATGCCCGATGCTGCGGTCGCTCCCGACTTCGCCGGCGGTGGCGCCACTGCCACCGCGGCGGCCGTGACGGTCAGTATCAAAAGCCCGCGAAGCGTGCCGTGCACGAGCCCTCCCTTCACCGCGGTGCGCAACTAGCACCATGTTACGTATGTACTACGTATGCCGCTGTGCGGCGCGCTCGTGTTACACGCGGCTATAGATGATCTAGCGACACTGCGACTTGGCCGCAGCACATGTTCTGGCGGTCACGCTAAAACGTCGACTAAATTCCTTGGTACTACCCGTGATAGCAGCCCTGCCCGTGTCAGCAGTGACGGCACTGCTTCAACCGTTGTCCTGCAACACCATTGCGCCGCTGACGCCGATTGCCTGGCTCGTGGACGCCCTATGCGCGTTCACGAAGCTGATCACATCACGGGTCTGCCGGGTGGCGACTTGATCTGGGCGGCACCGATTGCAGGCCTATCAATAGCAGGCCCACCAGGACTAAGAGCACGGCCATCGGAAAGCCGATCAGCAGATCTAGTGCCCCGACGACCCGCATGCTCGCCAGGTGAGCAATCAGATGGGCAACGGCCATTGCCGAGCCCACCACAACGAGCACCGAGCCCACCGCGCGTCTGAAACGCGCCCACCGGCGCGAGTTTCGATTCAGCCGCCGGGATCCAGCCTGGTATGTGTCGCCTGGCGCCATGGCGCTCCTGTTCCAACGCGGCCGATTATCTACTATCGAGATTAGTACTCAGCATAGTGTGGACCGGGTAGGCCCTCGGCGGGTCGCAATACGGACGTGGTCTGCCACCGGCGTTTGGCAGCCTCTTCGTGGCATCAACTCATTCGGGCGCGCCGGCTGCGGTCACCGCAGTGGATAGCTGGCGCTCGGCCAGGCGAGTGAGCCGCTTGAGGTGATCACGGCTGTACTTGAAGCCAGCCGAGCGCACCTCAATGATGAGCGGCCCGTCACGGGCCGCGATGGTTACACCCATTGGGCCGACCAACTGTCTCGTGACGATAGCCAGCGCATCTTCACCGACATAGGGCCGCCCAGCCCTACAGAGCCGCGCGAGGATCGAAGGCCCTCGACGAGATTGATGAAGGCCGTGAAGGCGCCCTCATCGGTTGGGTAATCAGCGACCGCCACGGTGAGCTGGACCATTGCGGTCAAGTCGCTGAACTGTGATCGCCGCGTTGCTTGTGGCGTACCCGGCGCCTCGGGATCCACACCTGTGCGAGCCATCCGGGTCATCATCGGGAATTCTTGGCGCACAACGGATAATGAAAGGACTTCGTTAGCAGGCAGCGCAGGTGGTGCCGCGGCATTGCGGTCCAGCAGGGTGTCCAGAATAGGGTTGGCACAGCCGCTGAGGATCGCCGCCGACACAACGGCTAGGGCCAGAGCGCGGCGGCCGCAGCGTCGGCCGCACAACATACTAACTACGCTAGTACTGGTTTTCTGCCGACAGAGGTGCTGGGTTATCGCTCCACGGTTGGAATGTCACGTCCGGTGTCGTCAGCCGGCGGTGCAGGACGCTAGCCCGGTCAGGGCGGCGAAGGTGAGGAGCGTGGTCATGCCCAGCACGAGCGCTGCCCCCCAGGCGGCGTTTGAGCCGGCGATGCGCCCCGCGGATGAGCGGCGCCCGTCGAGCCGGGCCAGTCGCAGTTGGATGCACTCGCTGGCGATGCCCAGTGCGGGCGCCGGTGCGGGAGCGCTCTGCAAGGTCTGCAGCGCCCGGTGCAGGCCCCTGGGGCCGTGGGAGCGGGCGGCGTGCGCGTCGGCGTCCAGTTCGACCAGTGTGCGAACCAATGAGGGTGAGTGACGCATCAGGGGCAGCCATCCCAATCCCGCGGCGGCGGCCTGGGCGACGGCTATCAGCAGATGATGGCGTCGGCGCACGTGGGCGCGCTCATGGGCTTCCACAGCGCGCACGGCTGCGCTGTCGAGGCACTGCCGCAGTCCGGTGCTCATCACCACCAGCGGCGGGGTGCCAGCCAGGCTGTAGGCCAGCGGCTCGGTCGCCGGCAGCCACAGCACCGCGCCGGCGTTGGGGCTGTGGCCGGTCAGCAACCAACCCAGTTCGACGTGCTTGTCGTGCAAGCGACGTCGATGCCGGCCGATGCGGCTCAGCTGCCAACCTCCGCGAATGGCGGCGGCGCCCAGCGCGGCAGCACTGAGGATTCCCGCGACGGTATCCACTCCTCCGGGCGGACCCGCGTGCAGCGCCAGCCAGCACCGGTGCAGCAGTTCGGCCAGCCCTGGCAGCGCGACCGCGGCGAGCGTGACGCATACGAGCACACCCCACAGCACCAAGAGCACCGCGGCGTCGGTGCCGCGGCGGGTCAAGGCCCGCAATATCGGTGGTGTGAGGACACCGACGGCGAGGCCGCCGACGGTCCACCACATCACTGCGGTCACCGTCGTCGGCCCCGTTCTTTGAGCCCGCGGGTCAAGGCCCGCGATTCGGCGGTGGTGGCGCTGCGCGCGAAGTGCAGCAGCGCCGCGGCGGGGTCGCCGCTGTCAGCGAGTAGCTCGCGCAGCGCGTCGGTGGCCGCCTGAATGCGGTCGCGGGTGGCCTGATAGCTGTAGGCGCGCCCGTCGAGCTCGCGGCTCAACCATCCCTTGCGGTAGAGGTTGTCCATCACGGTCATCACGGTTGTATAGGCGGGCTTGCGGAGGGGTTCGAGTTCGTCGAGGACGTCACGGACCCGCACCGCGTCGTCGGTGCGCCAGACCACGTCCATGATCGCCGCCTCCAACTCGCCCAGCCCGGGCAACGGCCGAGTCTGGCGTGCTGCGGTGCGCCGCGATGCCCGGCTGGTCGTCTTGCGGGCTGTCATGGTCTCTGCCTTTCCCCAAGCGCGGCGGCGACGGTTTCGGTGACCTCGTCGACATCGCGAAGCACCTGCATCGGCAGGCGGCGCACGGAACCGTCGGTATCGACAAGGTAACTCAGCGGCAGCAGTTGCGGTGCCCGCAACGCGCCCGCGACCGCATCGGCGTCGGTGAACGACGGATAGCCGATATTCAGGTCGCGGACCAGGGCCGCAGCCGAGGACGGCCGGTCGCGCACATCGACACCGATAACCCGCACCGCGCCTGGGGTGTCGGTGTAGGCGTCGAGCACCGGCATCTCCTCGCGACACGGTGCACACCATGACGCCCACAGGTTGAGTAGTGTCGGCGCGCCGGCTACGGCTGCACCCACATCCACCGGCTGCGAGGACCCCAGGCACCGGGCCATCACCCCGGACAGTGTCGGCACCGGCGAGCCGCCGGGCAGTGGCGCCGGGCACGGCGCGGCGCCAGCTTCGGTGGCGGCGGGGTCTGCGCGCGCCTCCAGGTGGTTCTCTGCCAGTCGCTGCTTCGCCGGCGCGGACACCGGGTCGTGACTGATAAGTACACCAGCGACGGTGGCCGCCGCGACGGCGACCAACCCAGCCAACGCTCGACCCCGCACCGCTAGCTGTCGCGCTCGGGCGCTGGACCGACTGCGGTCACCGGATGCGACGGTACTCCCTCGCCTCCCACTGGGCAGGAACGCAATGTCGTTACCCGCCGCCACAACGCCCACCCCAGCACTGCCAACGACGCCGCCGCGATCGCGGGCTGAATCGGCGCCCACACGGTAAATGCCCCGCTGACGCCGACGGCGGCCACCACCAGTTTGTTACACACCGGGCAGCCCACCGCCAGCACCGAGCCGACGTTGGCCAGTATCCCGGCACGTCCCGGCGCCGCGGATACAGCCGCGCGGCCATGGACATAGGTTGCCGCCAGCACACCACTGAGCAATGCAGTCAGCGCCCACGCGGCGTAGCTCCACCACGGCACCGGCGTCATGCGAACGAAAAAGGGGTTGGCCAGCAAGGCGCTGGGAACGCCCACCGCCACAGCGACAACTGCGGCCGCCAACACTGCGACGGCGAGCTGCAGCCACACCACACGACGCGCCATCCTCTGACCACCATCCCGCACGCCCAGTCCCACAACGTTCCTCAGCTTAGTACTAATCCTCATAGTATTTAACGGTGCGGGTGATCGTGCGATACGGCCTTGTCGCCGGCTTGCGCACCGATGTGGGTGGCCGGTGCGCGGTCAGCGCCGCAATGCCCACGTTTGCGCTCACCACGCTCCCAGCACCGCGGTGATCAGTAAAACGGCGGCAAGCACAAAGACTTTGAGCCGAAGATCGATGATCAAGCTCATCCTCCCTGTGTCCGATTGGGCATGTGTCACTGGCCGAGACATCCCGGCCACCCCTAACTACTATCCTACATAGTAGCTACGTTGTGTAGGCCCGCGCCGCCGACGCCCAGCAGCTGCACTAGGTCACCGTTCGATGCGGATGACTCAACGGATCGCGCACGTGCCAGGCCCAGACCGTTATCACAATGAGACTGTGACCCATGTTTCCAGTGTGACAGTAGTGATGTACGTTGCGTGTACGTACTGGACAACTGCTTACTGGCTGGAGCCGTAGCTGCGCCAGGGGAGCTCTGACGGACGGCCGGCCGACGGTGATACGCCAGCGCCCCCGCTAAGGGAGATCATGTGATGAGGCCCCTACGCCACTGGGTCAGCCGCCTCACCGCCGTGACGATCGGTGTTGCCGTGCTGGCCTGTGGTGGTGGCGTCACCGCGCAGGCCTCCCACAATGGCACCGGCCATTCGGGTTCGGAGATCTCCGTGCTGGTCGCCGACCTCGCGCAGGCCAATCAGCGCCTGGCTGACATCGGCGCGCAGATTCAGGGGCAGCAGGAAGGTGTTAACAAAGCCCTGGTGGAGGTTGCCAACGCGCGTGATGCTGCCGATGCCGCGCGCCGCGACGTGCAGGCCAGCGAGCAAGGGATGGCCGATGCGAACGCGGCGATCGCCGCCGCTCAAAGGCGCTTCGATGACTTCGCCGCCGCTACCTACGTCAACGGCCCACCGCAAGCGCTGGTTTCGGCGGCCAGCCCGGAGGACATCATCGCCACCGCCAGCGCCGATCAGACCCTGGCGCTCAGCCACCGCAACGTGCTGACCGATCTACAGCGCGCCCGTACCGAGCAGGCGAATCGGGCGTCCGCGGCGCGCGCGGCCCAGCAGCGCGCCGACCAGGCAGCCGCCGATGCCGAGCGAAGTCAACAGGCGGCGGTGGCCGCCCTGACCGAGGCGCAACGCCAATTCGGTGTCCAGCAGGCCGAAGTCGATCGGCTCGTCGCCGATCGTGACGCCGCGCGGGCCCGTCTCGACGCCGCCCGTCCGGCGCCCTCACCGTCAACCCAGGCGCCTGCGAACGCCGCGGGCGCCGAGTCTGCGGCTCCGGATCGGTGGGACCGGCAAGGTCCGGCCGGGGCACCGGCGCCCGCCGACACCGGTCAATGGGACACCACTTTGCCGATGGTGCCCAGCGCCAACGTAGCCGGGGACCCCATCGCCATCGTCAATGCGGTCCTGCAGATCTCGGCGACCTCGGCACAGGTGACCGCCGACATGGGCCGAAAGTTCCTGACACAACTCGGGATCCTGCCGCAAGCCTCCGCACCCGCCGACCCCGGATTCACCAACGGGCGCATCCCGCGGGTGTATGGCCGCCAGGCAATGGAATACGTGATCCGCCGGGCCACGTCGCAGCTGGGTGTGCCCTATTCCTGGGGCGGCGGCAACGCGAACGGACCATCCCGCGGCATCGACCAGGGCGCCAACACCGTCGGATTCGACTGCTCCGGACTGATCCTGTACGCCTTCGCTGGTGTGGGCATCAAACTGGAGCACTACTCCGGCACGCAGTACAACTCCGGACGCAAGGTCCCCTCATCACAAATGCAACGCGGCGATCTGATCTTCTACGGCCCCAACGCAAGCCAGCATGAATCGATGTACCTCGGCAACGGGCAGATGATCGAAGCGCCCTACACCGGCTCGGTGGTTAAGATCTCGCCGGTACGCACCAGCGGCATGATGCCGTATGTCACCCGACTCATCGAATACTGAGAGCTCTCGAAGCTTTCCGGGCTGACATGACCGTTCGCCGCTGAGGGCGGCTGTTCGATGTGAGCCACCTTGTCACCGCCGAGCTGCGGTCAGTTGATGTAGTTGAGGCTGGTCATCATCCCGGCTTCCTGGTGATAGGTGTTGTGGCAGTGCAACATCCACTCGCCGGGGTTATCGGCGACGAACGACACGCGCAGCTGCTGCATGGGCAGCACGATCACGGTGTCCTTGCGTGCGCCGGGGCGCCCGTTGGTGGTGAGCACCTCGAAGGTGTGGCCGTGCAAATGCATGGGATGCCACATCATCGAGGTGTTCTTAAATGACAGCGTGACGCGTTGACCCTCACGGACTTCCAATGGCCGGGTGTTGGAGAACCGCAGACCGTTGATCGTCCAGTCGTAGGGCATCATCGACCCGCCCAGATCGGCCGGCAGCTCCACGTCGGCGCGCGCAGCCGGCAACGCCGCACCCGGGGCAGCGCCGAACATGTCAATGGTGCCGACACGACCCTGCAGCTCCGGAGGCGCATAGTCGGCGGGCGGTGGCGAACCCGCCCCGCTGACCAACAGTGCCCGTGCCGACGCGTTCTTTCCTTCCGCGGCCGCAACGAGCGGGAAGACGCCGTCGCGGGCGGTGACCACCACGTCGTAGCGTTCCCCCATCCCGATCAGCACCGCGTCAACTTCGGTGGGCACGACCGGAAAGCCGTCGGTGTGGGTCACCGTCAATTTGTGCCCGGCCAACGCGACCCGAAAGGCGGTGTCCGAGCCGGCGTTGATCAGCCGGATCCGCACACGCTGACCAGGCTTGACACGAAAACTGCTGGCGGCCTTCGGAATACGCCCGTTGATCAGATAGTAGGGGTAACTGACGTCTCCGGCGTCGCCACCGAGCAGTGAGCTGCGGCCCGCTCCCCCGACCCCCGGAACGGTTCCCCTTCCGGGCATGCCCGGCATGTCGCCCATCCCGGGCATGTCGTGTCCGCCCATTGAATTGCGAAGCCCGTCATAGATCTGGGCCGGGCTCGATCCGACGCCGTCGGTCCAGTCGTCGAGCATGACCACCCACTCGGCGTCATAGCTGCCCGGGTCGTTGGGGTCGTCGACGATGACGGGGAAGTACAAACCTGTGTCAGCGTCCAGTCCAGTGTGCGGATGAGCCCAGTAGGTGCCTGGATATGGAACGGAGAACCGGTAGGTGAAATCACGGCCGGCGGCAATGTCCGGTGTGGCCGGCGACGCGCCATCCATGTCGTTGCGCAGCGCGATGCCGTGCCAGTGCACCGACGTGGTGCGGTCGAGCCGGTTGCGCAGCGTGACGGCCAGTTCGTCGCCCACCGACGCGCGCACCAACGGGCCCGGAACCGTGCCGTTATACGAGACCGTCTGCGCCACCGTGCCGCCGAGATCTACACCCGTGCGATCCGCGGTGAGCGTGGCCGACACGGTGCGCCCGCTGTGCGGGCGGCGTGCCTCCGCGCCGGCAACCGCGTTATTGGGCACGACGACGGTGCTGCCGCGCGAGCACGCGGCCAGAGTCGCCCCGGCCGCCACCGTTGCGGCAAGAAAGCTTCGCCGACTCCACTGCCCGCGCAGTTCAGCCATTACCCGCACGCCCCTGTCGCGACTCATCTTGTCCGGGTTTGTCGCCGCGTACACCCCCATCAGAGGTGGCGACTCGGCGACTTTGGCGACCGCCCGCTGCGCCGAATAACGTCGCCGTGGCGACAACGACGAGCCCCCAACACAAGACCAGTACGCCGGTCAGCGCCAGCCAGAGCTGCCAGTCCCCGGCGGCGTCGAACGCCACTGGCGCCCATCCCATACTCATAGCGGCCTCCTTCGCTGACCACGATGCGAGCCGCAAGCCGCCGAAACGATAAGGGTCGTGTGAAGATTCGTTGAAGAATGCCGTGGGGCGTCACCGCGTAGCGGTGACCCGGCACCATGAACTCCATGAGCAACACATCAGTGCCCTCGGGTGAGGATGCGCGAGGCTACCGGGCGCTCGTGGTCGATGACGAGGCCGCGCTGGCTGAGGTGGTGGCCAGCTACCTGAATCGCGAGCACTTCACCACCCGCATCGTCGACAACGGTCCCGATGCTGTGGCCGTGGCCCGCGACTTCGACCCCGACGTGGTGATCCTCGACCTCGGTCTGCCCGGTATGGACGGGTTAGAAGTGTGCCGCCAGCTGCGCACCTTCTCCGACGCCTACGTGGTCATGCTCACCGCCCGCGACACCGAAATGGACACCATCGTGGGACTCACTGTCGGCGCCGACGATTACGTCGCCAAACCCTTCAGCCCACGCGAACTGGTGGCACGCATCCGCGCGATGCTGCGGCGCCCGCGCGCCACCCCCGAGCCCGAGAGCGACCGCGGCGGCGACTTACCGGCCCCGCTGTCGTTTGGGCCGTTGCGTATCGACGTGGCGGGCCGAGAGGTGTCTCTGGATGGTGAACCGATCCTGTTGACCCGCACCGAATTTGACATACTCGCCGCCCTGTCGGCGCGCCCGGGCGTGGTACTGAGCCGCCGCCAGTTGCTTGAGACCGTGCGCGAGGGGCCCTGGGTCGGTAACGAACACCTCGTTGATGTCCATATCGGCCATGTGCGACGCAAACTTGGCGACGATCCAGCCGCACCGCGTTACGTCATCACCGTTCGCGGCGTTGGATACCGCATGGGAAGCGGGCAGTGATGGCCACGCCGATGCGTCGGCGGCCCGGCATCGGTATGCGGCTGCTGATCGCTCAAACCATGGTGTTGCTGGCCGGCGCCATCACCACCTGGGTGGTCGCCGCAATCGTGGGGCCCCCGCTGTTTCGTGAACACCTACACCAAGCCGGCGTGGCTGCCGGTTCCGCCGAGGAGTTCCACGCCGACGAGGCCTACCAGTACGCCACCGCGCTATCGGTCGGCGGCGCGGTGGCCGTCTCGGCGTTGGTCGCGTTCGCTGTCAGCTGGTACGTCAGCCGCAGATTGCAGCGTTCCATCACTGAAGTGGCGTCGGCGGCCACCGCGGTCGCCGAGGGCCGCTATGGGATCCGGGTATCACCGCCGCACCTCGGTGAGGACTTCGACTCGCTGGCGCAAGCTTTCAACCAAATGGCAGCCCAGCTGCAGGCTGTCGACACCAGCCGGCGGCAGCTGTTCGCCGATCTTGCCCACGAAATACGCACTCCTGTATCGGTTTTGCAGGCCTACACCGAGGCCATCGAGGACGGTGTGCGGTCATTGACTCCCGACACCACCGCGATGCTGCGCGACCAGACTCAGCGCCTGGTGCGTTTCGCCGAGGACGTCGCCGCGCTGGCGCAGGCTGAGGAAAGCGCGACTTCGCTGGAGTTCGCCGACATCGACGTCGCCGAGCTGATCGCCAAGACGGCGGCCGCGCTGAGCGGGCGCTACCGCGCCAAGGCCGTGTCGTTGTCGACGCATCTGCCCACCACCGAGCTGCCGCCGCTGTGGGGCGATGAGCAGCGACTGTCCCAGGTACTGGCGAACCTCCTCGACAACGCGCTACGGCACACACCGCCGCACGGGCGGGTCGACGTGCACGCCGACACCGATGGCACCAGACTCCTGCTGCGCGTCACCGACACTGGCGAGGGCATCGCCGCGGAGCACTTATCGCATGTGTTCGAACGGTTGTACCGCGCCGATGCGGCCCGCACCCGCGACCACGGGGGCTCCGGGCTCGGCCTGGCCATCGCCAAGGCGCTCGTTGAGGCACACGGCGGCCACATCAGCGCCACAAGTCGGGGTGCGGGGACCGGGACAACGTTCACCATCGCGCTTCCGCTGCAACGCAACGTGGCCTCAGCGCACGCCGGCACGGTTGAGCGGGCACTCTGAACGTTCAAGCATCCAAAAGTGGTGGGCGGATGGAGTTCTCACACCCGCAGCAGCGCCTCCACGGTGGCGTGGGCAAGCTTCTCGCGGTCTACCGGACTGATCGGCGCCGTGTCCAGCAGCGCCCGTGCCGAGGCGTTGTCGGTGTAGGGATAGTCGACCGAGAAGATCAGCCGGTCGATGCCGACCGTCGACAACGCGCATTGCAGCGGCGGGAAAGTGGTATAGCCACTGGTGGTGAACCAGACGTTGGTTTGGAAATACTGCGCGACCGGTTGGCGCAACTCGGTCATTGGGCTCAGCACAGTGTCGATGCGGGCCAGGGCGAACGGAATCATCTCCCCCATATGCCCCACGATGACCCGCAACTCTGGGAGGCGATCGAACACCCCCGTGCTGATCAACCGCAGGACATGTAGTGCGGTCTCGGCGTGCCAGCCCCAGCCGGCGGTGGCCAGCAGATCGGCCAGCACCGGCGGCAGTCCGCCGAAGTAGATCTGTGCCACCTGCGGCGGCGGAAACGACGGATGCAGATACAACGGCACGCCCAAATCGGCTGCCGTAGACAGCAGCGGCGTGAAGTCCGGGTGATCGAGGAACCGGCCCTCGATAAGCCCGTTGATCATGGCGCCGCAAAAACCGAGAGTTCCCACCGCTCGCTGCAGTTCGGTCGCCGCAGCCTGCGGATCGCGCATCGGCAGCGCGGCGAATCCCGCGAACCGATCCGGATGTGCCGCAATGACTTCGGCCAGATCGTCGTTGGTTTGACGAACCACATCCACGGCTTGAGCTGCAGGCAGCGCTTCGGCGCCGGGCACCGTGTGGGACAACACCTGCATGTCGATGCCCGCGGCGTCCATGTCGGCGAGGCGGCCCGCGCCAAGGTCTTCCAGCTTGTCCTGGATTCGGGCCAGTTGAGGATGCTTGCGCAAGTTGGCCAGCGCTTCGGCCGGCTGCAGACCGGGATGGGCGTAGTGCTCTTCAATGGCGATGACCCGCATATCAACTCCCTCGGATTGCATGATCCCCTACCCGGTAGGGTATCTGGGTTTCAAGGAGGTGGGTTCCCGTCGGCCCGTTTACACAAACGCGGTGCTGTCCGAGGCGCCGGGCGGCAACACCTGGGTCTCACCAAAGAGCGGTCCCCGTGCCGGAGGGACAACACCGGCACGGGGACACGGGGGAAAGTTCGCCGTCTGAGGTCGGCGGGCTCGGCCCTACAGTGAGCCGAGGATCTGCTGCATCGTGTCGATTTCCTTCTGCTGAGAGGAGATGATCGCCCGCGCCATCTCGATTGCGGGCGCGAACTGACCGCTGTCGACCTCGGTTTGCGCCATAGTGATGGCGCCTTTGTGGTGTTCGGTCATCTGCGTCAGGAACAGCCGGCTGGCCTCGACACCTTGCGCGTCGCGCAGAGCGGTCATGTCTTGCTCAGACATCATGCCTCCGCCGCCGCTCATGTCTCCCATGTCATGTCCCGGCATGCCTGGCATGCCGCCGCCGGGCGACGTCGTGGCCATCCCCCAATCGGCCAACCAGCCCTGCATTTGTTGGATTTCGGGCCCTTGAGCCGCCTTGATCTGGTTGGCCAACGACACCACGCGCGGCTCGATGCCCTGCTTGGCCAGCAGCATGTCGCTCATCTCGATCGCCTGCTGATGGTGCGGGATCATTCCCTGCGCGAAGCTGGCGTCCGCGTCGTTGTGGGCTTGGGCCTGCGTGCCGCCACCGGCCGGCGCTGATGGTGCCGGCGTCGCCGCGGCCGAGGTCGTCATGGTCGCCATGTCATGCTCGCCCTGCGGATTGTCGCTGCTGCAGGCGCTCAACGCCACCGTGACCGCTGCCGCGGCCGCGGCGAGGGTAACGAACCGTTTGGTGTGCACACGAATTCCTTCCGTAGTCATCGGTGGTGATGCTTTGTCCCCGGTGGACGATGCGCCCGGCGGGCGAGCGCATGCCTGACATACCCGGCGATTGGCTGTCCACTCATCGGCTGCCAGCGTGGAGCCCAGACCTAAGGGTCGGCTCGTCATTCGATGAAGAATCGGTAAAGACTGCCGGCGGCGTCGCAACGCGATCAAGCCACTCATGTCGGAGCATGTCCGAGGTACGTCGAAGAATCGCCGCGGTCTGAGGGTTTCGGCCGCCCATAGTCGGGTGCGCGGACCGCACCTATCCGCACTTCAGCGGCCCCCGGGCGAGCCGCATATACCCTATAGGGGTATTTCGGAGGGAACCGATGTCTAGCGGCAGTGTTTACACGACCCCCGACGGGTCGACGATCGCCTACGAGCTCACCGGCCGGGGACGGCCCGTTGGTTATGCCCATGGAGTGTTGCTCAGCAGGGCGCGCGTGCGGCGCCTGGAGCTGTTCGACATAGATGCCGTTGCTGCCGGTCGCCGGCTGCTTACCTACGACCAGCGCGGGCATGGCCACTCCACCGGGCGCGCGGTCGCCGAGGATTACCGCTTCGAGCGCGCCGCCACCGATCTGCTGGGCGTACTCGAGGCCGCGGCGATCGATGAGCCCATTGACTTCGCCGGCTCATCCCTGGGTGCGGCGGCCGTGCTGTGCGCGGCCTTGGCCGCGCCGGAGCGGTTCGGCCGACTGGCACTGCTGATTCCGCCGGTTTCCTGGGAAGCAGGCCCGCGCCCGGCCCGCCAGTGGTACGCCGATACCGCGCGCCGCATAGACGAGATCGGCCCGGCGGTGTGGCGCAAAGAATGGGCGCAAGCTGCACCGTTGCCCATCTTCGCCGACTATCCGCAGGCGAAGTTCAGCCCGGATGTCCCCGACGAACTGCTCGCATCGGTGCTCCGCGGAGTCGGCCTGTCGGAGCTGCCCGACCCGGACGCGCTGGCCGCGCTGCACCATCGCACGCTGATTTTGGCGTGGGACACCGATCCCCTGCATCCGGTGTCGACCGCGGCGCGCCTGCATGTGCTGATGCCCCACTCCACCTTGCACGTCGCCCGTTCGGTCGCAGACGTCAAGACGTGGACACAGCGAACCGCGGAGTTCTTTGGCGGCTGACCTGACGCTTAGTAGCGGCGGGCGTTGTGGATCGGAGCGTTCGAGATGGGCGACACCTTCACCGGTGTGCCGTACGTCGAGGCGTGCACCATCATCCCGTCACCGATATAGATGCCCGCATGAGAGACATCGGAGTAGAACGTCACGATGTCACCGGGTTGCAGGTCCGAGACTGCGACCGGTTGACCTCCCTGCGCCAGCGCCTGACTCGAACGCGGCAGCGACTTGCCGTTCTGCAGGAACGCCCACTTGATCAGCCCCGAGCAGTCGAAGGCATCCGGACCCGTGGCGCCCCACGAATAGGGAGCACCCACCCGCGTCAATGCCGCCTGCACCACAGCCACTCCCTCGCCCGTCGGCGGTGCCGCAACGTCGCCCGGCGGCTGGCCGGGCATCGCGATAATCGCCGGGTCAGCCGGGGGCGGAACAGGCGGCAGTGGTGGAGGCGGCGGACCCGGATCGGCCAAGGCGGTGCGCTGATCGGGCGTCAGTGCGTCGTACTGTGCCTTCACCGCGGCGATCTGGCGCTGCAGCGCACTTTGCTTGGACTGCAGCTCGGCGCGCACCGCGGCCGCCTGCTCCGCAGCCGAACGCGCAGCGTCAGCCGATGCGGTTGACGCCTGGGCCGCCATCACGGCCCGCTCGTTGGCTTTCTGGAAAGCCCGCATCTGGTCGGCCATCTCGGTGGCCATCGCCCGCTCGACCGAAAGCTGATCAATCAGCTGCTGCGGAGAATCGGCGGAGAGCACCGCCGATACCCCGTCCGGGCGACCACCCATGTACATCGCCGCCGCGACCTTGTCGACGGCGCCCTGATACTTGATCAGTTCCGCCTTGGCCGCTTCCAGTGCCGCCTCGTCGGCGGCCTTGCGGTCCTCGGCGTCCTTTTGCGCGGCAAGTTTGGCGTCCAAGTCCAACTGCGCCGAGTGCATGGCCTCAGTGGTCTGTTCGGCCGTGCGGGATAACTCGTTAAGCCTGGCCAGCGCGTCGGTGGCCGGATCGGCGCTCACATTGCCGGCCACCATCGAGCCCAACACCGCCGCAGCCGCAAGCGCGCCACCAAGCCATCGCCCAAACGACGAACCCCTACGTGCTTTACGGTCGAGTTTCAAAACGGACGATCCTTAACTGCGATGGCCGAAGTCCGGTGAAAGTACGTAGGTCTCGAATAGGTTACGAAACGGACACGGAGTTGTCCATGCGGAGCGGGCAACTGGCGCAGCGCTTGCGGTCCCGTCCCTAGCGCACAGCGGCCCGCGACAGCGCTTCGCGGGCCGCGACAGCGCTTCGCGGGCCGTGGTGGCCTCACCGTTGTGGTGAAGTGTGTGCCGTCCCAACGGTGGCTGGGCGTGGCGACCCAATGCCGCGTTGCGTGTCCGAACACGCGTCGGGTCCGAATGCCGCACCAGTGATGGCTCGCCTCGCCGACTGTGCGCTCAGGACTCGATGATGCGCACCAGGTACGGCGACATGCCGGCGGTGCGCAGTGGATGAACGCCAACCTGGCCGTAGCTGCTGGCCGACTCCAGTACTTGACCGTTGCCGAGGTAGATGCCCACATGCTGGGTGCCGCCCGGCCCGTAGAAGATCAGGTCTCCACGCTTGGCTTGCGAGGGTGGAATCTTGCGGCCGGTGTTGTACTGGTCGCCGGAGAACTTGGGAATCAGCACCCCGACGCCGGCGAAGGAGAATTGGGTGAATCCCGAGCAGTCATAGCCCACGGTGTTCGCGCCGGAGTCCACGCCTAGCGACGGTCCGTTCGGCTTGCCACCGCCCCAGGAATAGGGAACACCGATCTGGGAGGCCCCGCGCCGGATCACGTATTCGATCGCCTGGCTGCCCCTGACTCCCGTGAGGCGCCCGGGAACCGCGCTGGGCGGCACGGCGGTTTCGCCGCCGATCCCGAGGCTGCTGAGGAACTTTCGGCCCAGCTCCATCGTCGTCTGCGTGGCGAGGCGGCTCACCTCGAGCGAAGCGTTGGCGATCGCGACCGGATCACCCGGCGCACCGGAACTGACGATCTTCGGCAGCGTCGGATCCCACTGCGCGTCTCCCGGCTCCGCGGACGCGGGCGTGGCGAGTGTGGTCAGAACTAACAGCGCGCAGCA
Organism: Mycolicibacterium chlorophenolicum; assembly: GCF_001044235.1. Lineage (GTDB taxonomy): Bacteria > Actinomycetota > Actinomycetes > Mycobacteriales > Mycobacteriaceae > Mycobacterium > Mycobacterium chlorophenolicum. The sequence goes on from NZ_JYNL01000005.1 coordinate 32,891, forward strand.
GGCTATCCCCATCGCCCGGGTGAAGCGCAGATGCCTATGGCGCATGGACTTTCACCCTCTCCAGTCACAAGGCGTCTGACGACAGCTGCGGCGCGCCGCTATCCCGGCGGCCGAAACTCGCATCCCCGGTCGCGGCGTCGGTCGATCGTGCGCTGATCGCGAAGCGGTGGAAACGTTGCTGGCCTGCGGCTTACGGGTGCCCGGCGCATCGCGGCTCACCGCCGGACGCAACCTCCTTACGGCACCAAATGCTTCGGAGGTAGCCGGAAGCATCGACGCAGCGACGACATCAGCCCTTCCCATCGGAGACTCCTTAACTGCGTAATCAGGCGCTGGGAAAGATCCGCGACGCTTTCAAAACAAGAGCCAGATGTGTTTTCCCACAACGCAACATACATCCCTTTCGCACCATTAATAACGCTAGTCACACAATTGCAATCTTCGTAGTTAGCCCAGGACAACGCCTTTGATCAGGGCAAACGACCACCAAACCCGTGTTGAGACCGATACGTGAATCGCTAGTACTGAGAACCGCAGTACTGGGCCGAGCATCAGCGTCCCGACGGTTCTGCACCTGTTGGCAAGCTGGTGTACCGGACGGTGAGGCTTAGGCTCGGCACGGCGCTACATGGGCCGTTTGAGTTAGTGCCCGAGCAGCAGTATGTACTGAGCCGCGACTTGCTGATGTGCATCCTCGAGTGACGGTGATCGTGCCTCGATGACGTATCGGTCCACCGGTGCGACGCAATAGAAGCCCTCTGTGACTTGCATGCATTGGCTGGCGGGCATGAATTCGACGCGATCGACGAGCTTCCCTGCTGAAGCTTGGATATCAGCGGTGAACTCGTCGACCATGAGAAGCGCGGCGTAGGCGTCTGACAGGCGGTATATGTTCGTCTTGGCTCTAGCCGTCAAATCCATGACCGTGTCGTCGAACAAGGCAGACGACCAGATCGGGTCGTTTTGGAAATGCAATGCCCCGCGTTTGCCGAATCGTGCATTCTGTACCGTCGTGGCCTGGTCCGGCGGCAGCAGCAGCGTACGCGCCAATAAGCCGGTGGGATCGAGGGCGATTTCGGCGAAATCTGCTGGATCGGTCGCCGGGAACTGGTCGATGATGACGCGTTGGCGGTTGATGACGTTTGCCACGAGCCGTGCTGCTGGCGCCGGGCCGCCGACCGATACGGCAACCTGGGCAAGTACATACGGGCCGTGGAAAGCAAAGGAGCGCATAGCGATCCACTGGCGTCCCTTCTGGGAGTCCGTGACGGTATAGCTGATGGCCAGCGCCTCGGGGTGTCCGGGAATCGAGACTTGTTGTGGCGACGCCCAGTTGCTCGGTTCGGTCAATTTCGTTTTCCGGAGGTCGGAGACCGCTGCAGCCGCCGACGGCGGGTCGCCAAATCGCAGTACAGCGTTCAGCAGGCTCTTCCCATTTTCAGCCTGGCGCGCGGAGGCGAATCCGTTGATGAAGTTGTGTCGGCCCGACACGGCCGCCAGTTCAGGCGGCCCTAGTGTCGTCAGCGCGTCGGCGTCGGTCAGCACGCGTGCACCGAACGAGTCTTGCACCTTAAGGGCGGTATCGACTTCCCATGGACCGACGACAAAGTTGGCCATCCGCTGAGCCTCCACCAGTACCCCCCGTACATGCGTGCCCGCGGTTCCCAACGCTGGGCGCGGCGTGGTCGGGTAGGGGCCCACGTCGAGCAGCGTGGGGTCCACGACCATTTGCGGCCCGTCGACGGCACTGACCGGTGCGCCAGGTACCATCGTGGTGCACGCGCCGACAATCGACGCCACCGCGGTAAGCAGCGCCACCCACACCGCCGGGGCCGGTCCGATCGACATCCGCAACCCCGCAGTCCTCAATAATATGGCGGCCCAGACCCCTGGGGCTGCAACACCGGATTCCTGTTCGGCCGAGCTACATTCGGTGGTCGACAGCTGTGCAGGCCACGTCACGTGTCGACCTCACTCGCACTCGACACGATGTCGCGGAAGGCAAGTCGTTGGTGTCTCGTCATCCACAGATCCCGTGCTGGCACCCCAAGTTCCCGTAGCTGCGGATGGATGCCTACATCTCCCAGAACTACGGCCAGCGTGCATACTATGGCACATAGTAGTGACGGTTCCATTGCGGCTGACGAGTCGGCAATTCCTGATACAACCCCACACAGCCGCCTTGGCGGCCCGCACCCGTTCGACCAACGAGGGGCAGGCCGGACCTCCCCTGCAGCGCAGCACGGGTGCGTTGAGCGGGCAGTGTCAACTGAGTATTTGTACCGCAGGCCCGCTAGTATGTACGTACGGAAATAGTAGATGGCGGGGACCGGCTCGGAGTTTGATGGCAGAGGATCGGGGAATGCTTTACCGAATCTTTAACGAAGGACTAGTGCAGCCATACACGAGCCAGCAACTCTGGAGTTGATCATCGCCGTCGCGCCGCGAACGGCCAGGGGTGAAGGCTGCTCGTACCTGCGGGTTGAAAGGCAGCGAAGGCAGAGAGGGGAAGAGCGATGCGGCGGATCGGTTCGGTGACCGGTCGGCGTGGGTCGCGGTTCTGGTTGATCGCCCTGGTGACGCTATCGGCGGTGGCGATGGTGCTCACCGGCTGCACCAGCAAGCCGGCTGCGCCAGCACCTCAGGTGATCGCAGAAAAGGGCGATCCATATAGCGACCTGTTGGTGCCCAGGCTGCAAGCGTCGGTCACCGACCAAGCCGTCGGCGTACCGGTGGACGCCCCGGTCACAGTCACCGCCGGCGACGGCGTCCTGGGCACCGTCACCATGGTCAACGAAGCGGGCAATCCGGTCGACGGACAGCTCAGCCCCGACGGACTGACCTGGGCGACGACCGAGCCGCTCGGTTACAACAAGCAATACACCCTCAACGCCGAGGCGCGTGGACTCGGCGGCATCGCCCGCAACAGCATGACATTCCAGACGGCATCGCCGGAAAACCTGACAATGCCCTACGTCCTGCCCAACGACGGTGAAGTAGTGGGTATCGGCCAGCCCGTAGCGATCCGCTTCGACGAAGACATCCCCAACCGGTTGGCGGCGCAAAAGGCCATCAAAGTGACCACCAACCCACCGGTAGAGGGCGCGTTCTACTGGCTCAACAACCGCGAAGTGCGTTGGCGCCCAGCCAAATACTGGAAACCCGGCACCACGGTCGAGGTGACAGTCAACACCTACGGCGTCGACCTCGGCGATGGCCTCTTTGGCCAGGAGGACATCACCACCCGGTTCAGCATCGGCGACGAGGTCATCGCCACCGCTGACGACAACACCAAGACACTGACCGTGCGGCGCAACGGTGAAGTGGTCAGATCCATGCCGCTTTCCATGGGCAAGGACAGCACCCCCACCGACAACGGCCCCTACATCATCGGCGACCGGTATTCGCACCTGATCATGGACTCCTCGACCTACGGTGTGCCCGTCAACTCACCCGAGGGGTACCGCCTCGAGGTGGATTGGGCCACACAGATGTCCTACAGCGGCATCTATGTGCATTCCGCGCCGTGGTCGGTGGGCAGCCAGGGCCGCGCCAACGTGAGCCACGGGTGCCTCAACGTGAGCCCGGCGAATGCAATTTGGTTCTACGACAACACCAAACGCGGCGACATCGTCGAGGTGGTCAACACTGTCGGACCGACGCTCTCGGGTACCGACGGTCTCGGGGACTGGAACATCCCATGGGAGCAGTGGCGCGCAGGCAACGCAAACCTGTAAACCCCCGGCCGAGCACGGGATTCATGGCTGCAGGCACTACGATCCGGGTTCGTAGCGGAACTTTGTGAGCGAGAACGGAGTAAGCATGCGCTCAACACTGGTTGCGCTGCTGGGCATTACGGTGTTGGTGGCCGGCGCATGCTCAAACACCGAGACGAAGTCGAGCCAAGGCGACTCCAGAGGTCTTGCACACATCCACGGCCTAGGCATCAATCCCGCCGACGACGCGCTGTACGCCGGCACGCATTACGGCGTGTACCGGCTCGCCAGCGAGCGCGATCCCGAACTCGTCGGCGGCGTCGTGCAGGATTTCATGGGCTTCACCGTTGCCGGACCCAATCACTTTCTGGGCAGCGGCCATCCCGGCGCGGACGACCGCGATGCCCCACCGTCGCTGGGACTGATCGAGACCACCGACGGCGGACAATCGTGGGCATCGGTGGCGCTGAGCGGCGAGGTCGATTTTCATTCCCTCGACTACCGCCACGGCCTCGTCTACGGCCTTGACAGCGGCAGCCAGACCGTGATGGTGAGCACGGACAAACGCACGTGGGATCGACGCGCCGCCATCAGCGCCGTCGACATCGCCGTGTCACCGCGCAATCCCAACGAGATCCTGGCGACGACCGCCGACGGTCTGATGCGCAGCCTCGACCAAGGCAGGACGTTCACGCCAGTCGCCGCGCAACCCCAACTGGTCTTGCTCAGTTGGCCCGACGACGGCCCCTTGATCGGGGTCGATCCCACCGGAACCGTGTATGCCAGCGAGGATTCCGGCACGACGTGGCAAGCGCGACGGGCCTTGGGCGAGCGCCCACAGGCGGTTCTTGCACGAGGTGGTGGGGTCGTGTTCGTAGCGACCGAAACGGGAATCCAGCGCTCGACCGACGATGGATCCACCTTCGAGTCGTTTTATGCCTTCGCCGCACAATGAGCACGAACCGGACTTGAGCAGGCGCACCACGCCTGCCGAATCCGGCCCGTGGAGTGCGGACAAGCTGGCAGCTGCAGCCGATGAAACCGAGACACGACTGCACAGGTATGCCGTTGCCGGCTTGCTGCACCGGCAACCCGACGGAGATTTTGAACCTGACTCTTTGCACCGCCTGAGGCTGATCCAGTTCGCGCAGAGCAGGGGCATAACCGACGAACACCTGGCCGCAGCGATCACCAGCCAAGGCGACCTGCTCAGCATTTTCGACGAACTCGTCCCCGCCGCCGATGCCACGGTCAGCCTCGTCGACGTCGCCCACGACCTCGGTCTCGACGACACCACAATCACGGACCTAGCCAGGATCATGGACTGGGACGACGTCGGTGCTGGAACACAATCCGACGTAGCCACCCTGCAAGTAGCGGCCAAAGCGCTGGCACTCGGGATGCCCCGCGATGCCCTGATGCAAATAGTCCACGTCTTCGCCGACGCCACCGACCGCCTGGCCGACGCCATCGTGCGCACCTTCCACAACTACGTCCACGAACGCTTCCGCGCCCAAGGACTCACGGGCCCGGACCTGCTGGCGGCCAGCGAGGCAGTCGGCAAACCACTGCTCGACCTCGTCGAACCCACCCTTGTGTATTTCCACCGGCGGGCCTATCAGCGCGCCAACCGCGAAGACCTACTTCGCCATCTCGCCGAGCCGACCACACCGCCGTCGACCACACCTGGCCAGGAGCAGGCCACCGTCCTCTTCGTCGATCTGGCCAGCTTTACCCCACTGACCGCGACCATGGGCGATCATGCGGCAGCTGAAGTATTGCGCAGGTTCGGCATCACAGTGCGCAGCAGCGCCGCACAACACCGAGGAAGGATCCTCAGGCGCGCCGCCGGCCAGTTCCTGATCACCGAGACCTCCGCGACGCGACCGGACATCATCCCCCAAGCCGACTTCACTGCCCTGCCCCGCGGCGACTCAGGGGAATTCCCGATCCGATGTGTCTTGTCGAAGTCCGGCAGCGCATAGGCAGCCGCTCTACCCGCACGACGGACCCCGTGTGCGGCATGCTCCTGCATCCCGCCGACGTCGTAACCCAAACACCTTGGATGGAACGGAATGCATTTCTGTAGCGAGGCCTGTAAGCAAGCATTCGTCGACCACCCCGATCGCTTCGTCACCACTGAACGCCGTTAGGCAAGCCGCCAACTACCGCGCCCGCCACCGCCTACCAGAGCATGAGTGTTCATCGAACACCATTGCTGTGTTCGCACAACACCAGACGCGCCGGGGACTGCCGTGACTGGGTGCTGCCATCTGAACTACTGGCCGCGTACGTACACAGTAGACTGGCCGGCGAGGCATCGCAGCCTGCGTACCGTACGACACTCGACAACACTCGCGTATGACCGGAGGTGACAATGCGCAAGCACACCAGGTACAGGCTCGCCGCAGCGATCGTCATGGTCGGCCTGGCCTCGGTTCTGGCGATAGGCAGCCCATCTGCGCTGGCACAGCCCGGTGTGCCACCACCTCCTCCGGCCCCCATCGATCCGGCGGCGGCGCCACCTCCGCCAGCCGATCCGTTCGCGTTCCCGCCGCCACTTCGACCAGCGGATCCGTTTGCGCCACCGCCACCGAACCCGTTCCTGCCGGCTCCGTTGGCGGCGACGTCTCAGCCGGTCCCGGAAGGCACCCCGGCGGGGCAGAACCCGACTCCGTACGTCGGGGAGCCGGTTTTTGCGCCGCCGTCGTTCAACCCGGTCAACGGGTCGATGGTGGGCGTCGCAAAGCCGATCTACATCAACTTCGCCCGGCCGATCGCCGACCGCGCGATGGCCGAACAGGCGATCCACATCTCGTCGAACCCGCCGGTGCCCGGCCGGTTCTACTGGACGAGCGACACCCAGGTGCGGTGGCGACCCCAGGACTTCTGGCCCGCGAACGCCACCGTCAACATCGACGCAAGCGGCGCCAAGTCCAGTTTCCGCACCGGCGAGTCGCTGGTGGCGACGATCGACGACAAGACGCACCAGATGCAGATCCACCGGAACGGGAAGCTGGAGAAGACGTTTCCGGTGTCGTTAGGCAAGAAGGGCTTCGACACCAAGAACGGGACCTATTACGTGCTGGAGAAGTTCGCCGACATGGTGATGGATTCCTCGACTTATGGCGTGCCGGTCGACTCGGCGGAGGGCTACAAGTTGAAGGTGCAGGACGCCGTCCGGATTGACAACAGCGGCATTTTTGTGCACAGCGCGCCGTGGTCGGTGGCCTCGCAGGGCAATTCGAACGTCAGCCACGGCTGTATCAATCTCAGCCCGGCCAACGCGCAGTGGTTCTTCGACAACTTCGGCAGCGGTGACCCCGTCGTGATCAAGAACACCGGTGGCGGCCTGTACAACCAGCCCGACGGCGCCTCGGACTGGCAGATCTTCTGAGCCGACGTCGTCCGCGGCGTTGAGAACCGCGATGCACGCGCGCTGCTGCATATGTGGGGTAGGCATGGAAGATTTGGGCAACCCTATGACCTCGCCACAACGTCTATCGTGCGCTGTCGAGAACGCCGTTAGCCCGGGCCAGTTCAACGTTGACAAGATGGCGACATCCCCGCGTCGGACCACCGCGCTGTGCAGTGCCATGGTGGCCAGCCGGGACTTCTGTTCGACGCGGACAAGGACGACCCTGAGTTCGGGTACCGCTCACCTTTCATCCGGGAGTCGATGCTGTATCTGACGATCCTGTTGGAGAACACTAGGGCGTTGGCGCGGTAGGCCTCGGTGATGGGATGGGCCAGCCAGCGGTAGTAGGGCTGGCGGGCGAGCTTGAGGAACCCGCACGTCCTAGCGCGGCGATCGCGTCGTTGTCATCCTCGTTGCCTGTGCGGGTACTTGCCAGAAAGACGTCGCAAAGTTTCGTCGCGATTCTCACGACTTCGGTATCTGGGATCAGGTCGCCTATGGTTTTGAGCGCTACGCACGCGCACGCACGGATGCTGCTCGATCTGCTCGGAAGGAGATCCGAGCAGTCGGAGTACTCGGCGAGCTTTGCCGCAGCGTCTCGCACGTCTTTCTTATTGCCGACCAAGATGAACTGACTTGTAGACCACGCATGCGAGTCGGCCATCGCTAATGCGTTGCAGTCATCGAGTAGCGCGTTGTGTTGTGCTCATGCAGTCCGATACCGATGAGCAGCACGGTCAGGGGAAACTCGTTGGCGATGTATTTGAACTGGTTACTCACATCGGTCATGCGTTCCTGGCGGCCGCGCAAGAAGTGCAGGTCGTCGATGATGAGCAGCCGTGTCTCACAGGAGGACACATCGTCAAGAGCGAACCGCAGCAGTTGTTGTGCGCTCGCCCGCTGCCCTCCTGGGTGGGCGTAGAAGTCGCATAATGCCGCGTTGAATTCGCGCGTGCCGGTGGAGGCAGTCATACCGATCCGGCACACCGGCCACCGTTCATCTCCGGCGCGTGTTGTTGTCCCGTAACGCTCGATATGTCTGCGGTGCAGGCGTTTGCCGAACACCCGCGAGACGGTGCTTTTGCCCAGCCCGGGCAGTCCGCTGAGTGCGATCATCGGTTTGGTGTCCTCACCGGTCTGGCAGTTGCAGGCCACGAAGTCTTCGAGTTGCTCCAGCACGGATTGGCATGCGGCGGTCATCAGTGCCCATTTGGGCGTGCCAGCGGCATTCGTCATCGTCGTACCTCTAAGACACTCGAGGGCGCAGCGGTGTTGCGAGGTCGACCACGATCCTGTTTCCACAGCAGATGCATGAGGGCATTGCGCATCCGCAGAGGCGGACCCAGCGGCGATCTCCTCGCCGGTCCGGCCCTCGGCAGCCAACTCATCGGCGCGGCGCAGTTTGCGCACGATGTCCTCCGCGGAATGCCGCTTCCGACCAGCCATGTGTTTCATCGTCCCTTCCAGCCCGACATCGGGCCACAGGACTCTAAAACCCGCCGGTCTCATTCACGGGGAACACGCCAGGTGCTCGATCACAGCCGTGGCCAAATCGACCTCGACACCGCCAGTCACGTCGGACATCCACAAGTAGGCCCGTGCAATGCAATCCCGCGTCCCGGNGGTGCTCGATCACAGCCGTGGCCAAATCGACCTCGACACCGCCAGTCACGTCGGACATCCACAAGTAGGCCCGTGCAATGCAATCCCGCGTCCCGGCCGACCCGGTGCTTCCCTGAACAGCCAAGTGGCAACAAAAGAATCGCGCAGCACGCCCATGCGTCGCCGACGCCACGCCGATTTAGGCCGAAGGGCTTCCACCAACGGCCAACCGGCCGTAGGGATCGAGAAGCGCTCTACCGGTGCCACACCTAAGCAACTCCACCCAGCTTGTGATGTCTTCTGAAGCATGTGCCTGCCCAAGCCCAGAAGCAATAGGCCAGACCGCAAAGTTATCGACATTCCACCGCGCAGCGATCGCCCTCGCGGCGTTCTTGCCGGTGCATTGCAGCCGTCCGTGCCGAACCCGCCACATCTCAATGGATACCGGCACGATCGACGGGTCTGCTGCACGAATAGGTGACATCTGAGTTGGCTTGCCCTGGGTGGGTGAGCTGGAAGGATGTCCTTGTGCCCAGGCCCTACCCCCAGGAGTTTCGCGACGACGTCGTGCGGGTCGCTCGAAACCGCGACGACGGCGTGACGATCGAGCAGATCGCCACCGATTTCGGAGTGCACCCGATGACGCTGCACAAGTGGATGCGCCAAGCAGATATCGACGAGGGCGCCAAGCCTGGCAAGAGCACGAGTGGCTCGGCTGAGCTGCGAGAGCTTCGTCGCCGGAATCGGTTGTTGGAGCAGGAGAACGAGTCCTGCGTCGAGCTGCGGCCTATCTATCGCAGGCCAACCTGCCGGGAAAAGGATCTACCCGCTCGTAAGTGAGCTCGCCGCCGACGGGATCCCCGTGGCAGTGACGTGCCGGGTGCTTAAGCTCGCCCGCCAGCCCTACTACCGCTGGCGCGCCGATCCGATTGTCGTCTGCCAGGAGGATGGGACCAGTGTGAGCTGATTTTGCCAGGGTGATGGGACCACCTGGATTGCCAGTTATGGGACCACCGGCGCGTCGCGTCGGTGGTCCCTTCATCTGTTCGTTTGATCGCCGTGACGGTCCAAGTCACGGAGGCGGCGGGCATGGCTTTTCGGGAGGTCAGTGTGAACGAGATCAGGGAAGTGTTGCGGGTGTGGCTGGGGGTCGCCGGGCTACCGGCACCGGGTTACCGCACGATCGCCGCGCATTGCGGCGTGGACCGCAAAACGGTGCGCCGCTACGTCGAGGCCGCGCAAGCGGCTGGTCTGCACCGTAGCGACGGCGTTGAGGCCGTCGATGACGGGTTGATCGGGGCGGTCGCCGACGCGGTGCGCCCGGTGCGCCCGGATGGCCACGGCGCAGCGTGGGAACAGCTGCTGGGCTTCGAGGACCAGATCACCGCGTGGGTGGCCGGCGATGGTGAGCGGCGTCCGTTGACGATCACCAAGATCGAGACGCTGCTGGCCCGTCAGGGGTGCGTGGTGCCATATCGGACGTTGAACCGATTCGCCGGTGAGCGTTGCGGTTTCGGCCGCAAGGACACCACGGTGCGGGTCGCCGATGGGGATCCCGGTGTGGAATGCCAGATCGATTTCGGCTACCTCGGGATGCTCACCGACGCCGATGATGGGCGGCGCCGCAAGGTGCACGCGTTGATCTTCACCGCCGCCTACAGCCGACACATGTTCGTGTGGCTGTCGTATTCGCAGACTCTGGCGGCGGTGATCGCCGGCTGCCAGGCGGCGTGGGAGTTCTTCGGCGGGGTGTTCGCGGTGCTGATCCCGGACAACCTCAAGCCGGTGATCGCCGCCGCTGATGCGGTCAATCCGCGCTTCACTCAGGGGTGGCTCGACTACGCCGGCCATGTCGGATTCCTCACCGACCCGGCTCGGGTGCGCTCCCCGAAGGACAAACCGCGAGTGGAGCGTGCGGTGCAGTACGTCCGCCGAAACTTCTGGGACGGTGAAACATTCACCAGTATTGAGCAGGCGCAGCAGGCTGTCACCGTGTGGTGTCTTCGTACTGCCGGGACCCGTATCCACGGCAGCACCTGTGCACGGCCGGTGGAGGTGTTCACCACCGAGGAGCAACCGCTGCTGCTGGCGGTGCCGGGCGCCTACGACGTGCCGGTGTTCAAAGCGGTCAAGGTGCACCGCGATTTCCACGCCGAAGTCGCCAAAGCCCTCTACTCGCTTCCCGAGCAGTGGATCGGCACCACCGTCGACGTACGTGCTGACTGCGAGCTGGTGAAGTTCTATCACCGTGGTGTGCTGGTCAAAGTCCACCCCCGTCAGCCTGCGGGTGGCCGCAGTACCGACCGCGCCGATCTACCCGAACACAAAGTCGGTTACGCGTTGCGGGACTTGACGACACTGATCGCCACCTGCGCCGCCTATGGCCCCAACGTCGGGATCTACGCCGAACGCATCCTCGACGATCCGCTGCCGTGGACGCGGATGCGCACCGTCTATCGCCTGCAGGGCCTGGTGCGCCGATACGGCGCGCAACGCGTCGAGCAGGCCTGTTCGGTGGCACTGGATCTCGATGTCGTCTCGGTCAACAAGATCGCCTCGATGCTCGAGCGTGCCACGGAGAACGCGACCCCGGTACTGCCACTGGCCGTCGGCCAAACCGCTACCCGGTTCTCGCGTGATCCATCTGAATTCAGTACCACCGCAACGTCATTGACCGTCATCGCCAATACCGGACTCCGAGGGGATCTGCTGATATGACCACTACCAACCGCGTGGCCGCAGACCCGGTCGGCGCCGACCTGCTCCGACTGCTCAAAGCGCTCAAACTCGGCGCCCTGGCCGACACTCTGCCCGAACGGGCCGCACTGGCCCGCCAGCACAAACTCAGCCACATCGGATTCCTCGAAACACTGCTCGCCGACGAGGTATCCCGACGCGAATCCCGATCAGCCGCCCTACGGGCGGCCAAAGCCGGACTCGACCCAGGCATGCGCTTCGACTCCTGGACCGCACAACAGGACCTGCGCTATGACCGCACACTGCTCGGCGACCTGACCTCGCTACGATTCCTCGACGCCGGACAGTCCGCAATCATCCTCGGGCCCGTCGGCGTAGGCAAAACACATCTGGCAACAGCCCTGGGACACATAGCCATTCGCCGCCGGCACAGCGTCCTGTTCGCCCGATCCGACAAACTGTTCACCCGGCTACGCGCCGCCCGACTCGACCACACCGTCGACGCCGAGATCCGCCGGCTGGCGGCCGTCGACGTCCTCATCATCGACGACTTCGCGCTGCGCTCCCTCGACGCCACCGAAACCAGCGACTTCTACGAAATCGTCGTCGAACGCCACCAGAACAAGACCACCATCGTGACATCAAACCGGGAACCAGCCAAAGCGCACTTGTTCGCGCGAACCTGTGCGGAAGTGGCGTTGAAACGTGACATGTTTGCAGGTATCAGGGTTGGGCGAGGTGGTCGGGCAGTCGGCCCTCGTCGAGGTGATCGGCGAGATAGATCATCGCTCCTTCGGGTCTCATCCCGAAGGCTGCCGCGACGAGTTTCGGGTCGATCGTATTGACCAGATCGGCCAGCCGGGTACTGCGCAGCATCTTGGGTGGCAGGCCGCAGGGATCGAGCAGATGACTCATGTAGGCCTCCGACGCCGGTCGCCGGTCGGCTTTGGTACCGCGCGTGACGATCACGTGCGGGTTGTTGGTGCGCTGGGTGTCGCGGTGATCGAGGCTGCGTTGCAGCGCGTTCCAGCTGACCGGGTCCAGCGGCACCGGGTGGGGGCGCGTGCCGAGGCGGATCGAGCGGTCACTGGTGTCGATGTGGTCGACCTGCAGCAGGCGCAGCTCACGGCTGGAGACACCGTGCAATATGGCGAGGAGCCCGAAGAGGGCTTCGTGCGGATGCGCAGCGGGGTCGGCGCTCCAGCGGCGAAATAGGTCGCGCTGTTGCGTGATGGTGAGTGTGCGGCCACGAAATCCCCTGTGCCGCTTGGCTGACATGCCGTGTGTCGGGTCCACGAGCACCACGCGACGATTGCGTGCGAACCGGAAGAACTGGCCCAACACGGTCAGACGTCGCGCTCGGGTGTTGGGCAACTCGGCGAGGAACGCCTCGATATCCGTGACGTCCACGAGTGCCCAATCCTGCTTGCCCCGTTGCGCTTCGAGGAAGTGAGCCAGGTCTCGCACTATCGTCAACGCTGACTCGATGGTGCGGTCGGAGCGGGGGCGGGTGCCTGCACGCCGGGCCCGGTCGCGGTTGTGCAGCATGGATTCGGCGAAGGCCGCGACAGCGACGCGCATCGGACCCGGTGTGGCGTCGATCCGTTTCTGCCGTCGTCCGGCGGCCAGCCGCTGGTCCTGGTCGGTGGCCATCGCCAGGCCGTGCTCGGTGAAGAACGCTTCCAGAGCGCGAGCCAGTGATCCCATCGACCGGCCAGGTCGGCGGGACCGCTCGAGCACGCTCTGCGGGTGGTTGGGGTGTTCGTCTTCGAGGAGTCGAGCCAGCGTGGCGATCATCCTGCAAGCGCGAGCGGGGCAGTGACGGGCGGCCAGATACGCGACGAAATCGCCGAGCCAGCCTGGTGGTTCAGTGAGCGCAGCGGCCAGGGTCTCACCGCGCACGAACGGCCGGTCCGGGTGGCGCTGCCAACATCGCCCGCACATGCCGTGCGCGGCGTGGCGGCGCAGCTCACCGCAGGACACACAGATGCGGGGCGGATACTTTGGTGGGCGGGGCCGCGAGCACGGGCCGCACCACCCCGTCGACTCGCGCAGATAGCCGGGCTTTGCGCAGCGCGGGCATGTCGATTTCGCGGCGGCGAGCGTGGCCCGCTTCTGACATGGCCGGCATACCGTTTCACCGCGGAATTTGATCGGACCGCCGCATTCGCGGCAGCGGCGTGAGCACAGCATGCACCGGTCTGTCTCCGGCAGCACGATCCGGTCCCAGCCGCAGCCCGGGCATCGTGCCTTGGCGGCCTGCGCCCGCAACCGGCGGGTGCAGTGGCAGCAGTGCTCGCGGCCGATGTATCCCACCGGTGCGCCGCAGTCAACGCAGTCTCGTTGTCGTTTCCCCACCAGCCGCACCCCGTTCCGAAACGTTGGGTGGGCCTACATTGGCGGCATTGATCGGCCCCGCGCGGTGGCGGTCTTGGGCTGCGAGGCGACCGGGCGCGGTCGTGCGGCAGGCTGTTCGACTGGGGTGGTGTCGATCTCGAACAGGTCATCCGGGGTGCAGTCAAGCGCGGTGCACAAGGCGATCAGCGTCGAGACCTTGATCTGGCTTGGCTCCTTGGTGAACAGCGCTGACACCGACGCCGCCGACAACTCCAGACCCGCGCGCTCGGACAAAAGCCGCCGCAGTTCGGTGCCGGTCCATACCTCGCGCTGGGCCGCGGCCATCCGCAGCCGCCAACGAATCCTCATGCCGTCCCATCCTCTCCGCTCAGCTCGGCCAGCGTCGAGGTGACCGCGCGTCGGTAGGCGTCCTCGATGAACGTCGCCGACGGCCGCACGTACCGCATGGTCGAGCTCACCGTCCAGTGCCCCAAAAGCTGTTGAATCGCAACCAGATCCACACCACGCTCGTAGTTGTGGGTGGCGCAGGCCCGGCGCAGCGCGTGCGGGCTGAATCGCTCGGTCGCCGGTCGCCCCTCCAGCTCCATCAGATACCGCAGGCGGTTGCGGATCGTGCCCCGATGCAGTGCGCCACCGGACTCGTCGGCGAACAGCACCGGCGAGTTCGGGAACTTCGGCCGCACGTCGGCCAGGAACCACTGCAACAACACATCCAGACCGTCCAGCATCGGCACCCACCGCGGCCGGGGACCGGACATGTGGGCGGCCTTGCCGAACCGCACGTGCAACTTGCCGAACGGTCCACGATCGAAATGCACGTCCGGAATCTCCAGCAGCGCTGACTCTTCCGACCGCAGCCCAGCGTGATACAGGGTCCGAAACATCGCATAGTCCCGCGCGGCCGGCCCGTACTTGCGGGCGGTGGCAATCCGAGTCTTCAGGAACTCGAAGAATGCGCTCACCCGCTCCGGGGTCGGCGGCGCCGCGACTGCCGGCGAGTCGTCGCCCACGTGCCGGGACGCGTTGAACTCATCCACCGGGCACACCAGCCGCGCCCCGAACGCGGCCTCGATCTCGGCAGCCTTGCGGGTCTGCAGGAACCGATGGAACCCCTTGAAGATCTGCACGTACTCCCGCCGCGTCGACGCCGCCCGCCCCGCCATCGCCAGCTCACCGACCACCCGATCGATGTCCTCGCTGGTGACCTCCCACGCCGGACACCCCAGCGCCGTCAAGGTCCGCTCCAACAGCCCGATATCGTTGTCGATCGTCACCGGGCTGAATCCTCGGGCATGCCAGGACGCCACGAATGCATCGACGCATTCACGTTGAAACACAACAGGATCGGCGGCAACAGCCTCGACCGGTGCGGCGCCACCGGGAATCAGCCGCAGACCCTCCACTCCCCGCACACCTTCTTCCCGCCTAACCAGTTAAGGCAACACCTAACATATCGCGATCACGCCTTGACGATCGCTAAGACACGCAGAACAGCCGAAAGCCCAGCTAGCAGGAGAAATCAGCCACAACGAACATGTGCCAGCTCCAGTTGAATGGTTGACCATGACCGCCGACACCCTGCTCGCCCAATCAGCCATCGACCGACTCACCGCTGCGGCCCACACCCTGGTCATCGAAGGACCGTCCTACCGCCAACGCACCCGACCCGGACAGCTTGACCCAGCCGAACCTGACGAGCATCCTCGATAACGCGCCACGGTGGTCCCATCCCCCTGGCAATCAGGTGGTCCCATCACCCTGGCAAGCGACACCGATTACCGACGCCGAGAGAATCGAGGCTTACCGCGCCAACGCTTTGTTTCGACGCCCATAAAGACGACCCTGAGTTCGGCTATCGCTACTTGGTCGAGGAGGCCCGCGATGCCGGTGAGCCGATAGCCGAGCGCACCGCCTGGCGGATCTGCTCTCAGAATCGATTGTGGAGCGTGTTCGGCAAGAAGCGCGGCAAGAACGGGAAGGTCGGGCCGCCGGTCCACGACGATCTTGTCGAGCGCGATTTCACCGCTTTCGTACCAAATCAGTTGTGGCGCAGCGATATCACCGAACATCGCACTGGCGAAGGCAAGCTCTACCTGTGTGCGATCAAGGACGTGTTCTCCAACCGGATCGTCGGGTACTCGATCGACTCCCGGATGAAGTCCCGGTTGGCTACCACCGCGCTCAGTAGTGCGGTGGCACGACGCGGCGAAGTTGCCGGGTGCATCGTGCACTCCGATCGCGGATCTCAGTTCAGGTCAAGGAGATTCGTGCACGCACTGAACCATCACGGGATGGTCGGATCGATGGGCCGGGTCGGCGCAGCCGGCGACAACGCCGCCATGGAGAGCTTCTTCAGCCTGCTACAGAAGAACGTGCTCGATCGCCGTCGCTGGAACACACGAGAGGAACTGCGGATCGCGATCGTCACCTGGATCGAGCGCACCTACCACCGGCGCCGTCGCCAGGCCGGCCTCGGGCGGTTGACCCCGATCGAATACGAAGCCATCATGACCACACCGGCCAGTCAGGCCGCGTGACCGAAACTGTCACCTGATCGTGCAGCAGACCCGACCAATGGTCAGACTTTTTGTCATCCGCGATGTCGTTTACGACATCAAGCGACATTCCAAATGGCATAACGACACGGAGAATGGCAACCTACAGGGCGGCCTGTAGATTGCCAAACTCCATGTCATATGGCGATGGCTCTGCCTGCGGGTTTCCTGTCTTGCCACGGAGATGACGAACCAGTTTTGCCATCTAAATGGCGAATCCTAGAACCGAACGGTCGTCCATGAAATCGCATCGCGTCAACTGCTGACATCTCGCGAGGAGTCGTTCCTGCAAGACCGTAATCCGGCCGCCGTAACCGCGTGCTCGTCCAGAATCTCGATCGCCGGCTTCCGCCGCGTCCGAGGGATGAACAACGCGACATGCGACCTCTAAGCCTCGATCCACCGATAAATTGGTTGGTCGTGGGGTGTCGGAATGAGGAAAGTGCCCCTTGAGCTGGGAGGATTGGTGTTCTCTACGCATCAATCAGGCCAGTTCAGAAAGG
>NZ_JYNL01000006.1 GCF_001044235.1 Mycolicibacterium chlorophenolicum
GTCCAGCGTGTTCGCCGAAGACGAAGCCGCCCATGATGTCTCGCGCTACCAGCTCGCCACGATGACCGAGTACGTCAACAAATACCGCTGACCCGCCGAAACTGTATTCCGCGCGCGCTTCGGGGCGGAAACACCGCGTGGAATACAGTTTCGGCGGACCGGACGTAGGATCCCCAGTGTCGAGAGCAAACGGAAACACAACGCCGCCGAGCGGCGTCGCCTCCTGTGCGACGCCGCGATCGAGCTGCTCGCCGACGAGGGTCCGCGCGGGCTGAGCCACCTGAAGGTCGACCGGCACGCCGGGCTGCCCGACGGGACGACGTCCTTTTATTACCGGACTCGCGCGGCGCTGCTGCACGGCGTCGCCGACCAGCTGGTGCGCTACGACGCCGAGGCCTTCACCGAGGCGTTCAAGGACGCACCCAACAGCACCGGCACCGCCATCGCCCGCACGTTGGCCGGCCAGATCCTGGCGATCCGCGAGGAGCCGCAACGCTCCCGCACGCGCGCCCGGCTCGAGCTCACCATGTCGGCCCGTCGCGACATCGGGATCGCCTCGGAGTTCCAGCAGATGGCCGACAGCTACCGGGCCCTGGCCGAGCGTCTGGTCATCGCGATCCAGACCGGCAACGGCGCCCCCGTCGACCGCGCCCTGTGCGACGAGCAGACCTCGGTGCTGCTGGCCTATCTCGGCGGGCTGGTCTTCGGGTTCGCCAACGATTCACCGGATTCGATGAGCCGCGACGACATCGCCCGGCAGATCCGCGCGGTCATCCTCGGCGTGGCAGCGGAGCGGGGCGCGGGTCACACCCCGAGCAGCGACTCCAGCGGCGTGCGGGCGAAGTAGATCGCGAACCCGACGGCGACCACCCACAGCAGCGGGCTGATCTCGCGTACCTTCCCGGCCGCGGTGCGCATCACCACCCAGGAGATGAAGCCGACCCCGATGCCGTTGGCGATCGAGTAGCTGAACGGCATCACCGCCACGGTGAGCACCACCGGCAGGGCGACCGAGAACTCCGACAGGTCGATGTGCCGCAGGTGCGACACCATCATCGCGCCGACGATCACCAGCGCCGCGGCCGCCACCTCGGTGGGCACGATCGAGGCCAGCGGCGAGACGAACATCGCCGCGAGGAACAGCACGCCGGTCACCAGGTTGGCCAGCCCGGTCCGGGCGCCCTCCTCGATGCCGGCGCCGGACTCGATGAACACCGTGTTCGACGACGACGACGTCGCACCGCCGACCACCGCACCGGCACCCTCGACGATCAGCGCGGACTTCAGCCGGGGGAACGTGCCCTGGGCGTCCGAGAGTCCTGCTTCGCGGGACAGGCCCGTCATCGTGCCCATCGCGTCGAAGAAGTTCGCGAACACCAGCGTGAAGATCAGGATCACCGCGGCGATGACGCCGATCCGGCTGAAGCTGTTCAGGCTGAAGTCGCCCACCAGCCCGAGATCCGGCACCGCGAACGGCGACCCGGACAGCGTCGGCACCGACAGTGCCCACCCGCCCGGTTTCTCGGTCGCCGAACCGAGGTGCCAGATCGCCTCGATGACGACGGCGACGACGGTGCCCGCCACCAGGCCGATCAGGATGCCGCCCCGCACCCGCCGGGACACCAGGATTCCGGTGAGCAGCAGGGTGAGGACGAACACGAGCGTCGGCACCGTGGTGAGCGAGCCGAGCCCGCCCGCGCCGAGGCCGACCGGCGGCGAGGCGAGTTTGGTCGACGCGATGAAGCCCGAGTCGACCAGCCCGATGAACAGGATGAACAGGCCGATGCCGGCGGTGATCGCGAGCTTGAGCTGCATGGGCACCGCGTCGAAGATGAGCCGGCGCAGCCCGGTGACGGCCAGCAGCACGATGATCACGCCGTTGATCACGACCAGGCCCATCGCCTCGGCCCACGTCAGTTCGCCGACGACCGTGGTGGCCAGGAACGAGTTGATGCCCAGACCCGCGGCGAACGCGAACGGCAGCCGCGCGATCAGCCCGAACAGGATCGTCATCGTGCCGGCCGCCAGCGCGGTGGTGGCCGACACCTGCGCGAAGTTCAGCGACTGGCCCGTGACGTCCTTCGGGCTGGACAGGATGATCGGGTTCAGCACGATGATGTAGGCCATCGCGATGAACGTGACCAGTCCGCCGCGGATCTCGGTGCCCACGGTGGACTGGCGGGCCGTGATCTCGAAGAAGCGGTCCACTCGGTTCATGCGCGGCTCTCAGTACCGGGGAGCGGGCGGTGGTGGCGGCGGCACCGGCAGGCACAGACCGGTCTGCAGATCCAGGGCCTTGCCCGGCAGGCAGAACGGGGTGCAGCCGTAGATCACACCGGTCTCACCGGGCGGGCACGATCCCGGCGGCTGTGCGGTGGCGGTCTGCGGCGCGGGGCCGGCGAGTATGGCCAGCGGAACGGCCACAGCCGCCGCGGCGGCCGCCGCCACTCCCAGAAGTCGTTGTGTGCCAGTCACTTCCCGTCCCCTCTCAACGTGGCATACCGGTGGCGACGCGCGGCGCGGCCTTGTCGGGTGCGATGTCGAGCACCAGCTCGGCAACGCGGGCCCGGTGCTCCTCGGCGCTGCCGAGCAGCGCGGCATCGGTGTAGGCCCGCTTGTAATACAGGTGGGCCTGGTGTTCCCAGGTGAAGCCGATGCCGCCGTGCACCTGGATGGTGTCGTTGGCCACCCGGGTGAACGCGGCCGAACACATCGCCTGGGCGATGCTGACGGCGAGCGCGGGATCGTCCGAGCCGTCGGTCAGCGCCCAGATCGCGTGGTAGGCGGTCGATCGCGCGTGCTCGACCGCGACGAGCGCGTCGGCAAGACGGTGCTTGACCGCCTGGAAGGAGCCGATCGGGCGGCCGAACTGCAGCCGGTTCTTCGCGTAGTCGACGCTCAGATCGAGCAGGTGCTGCGCGGCGCCCACCTGCTCGACGGCCAGCAGCGCGGAGCCGACGTGCAGCGCGTGGGCGATCACCCGGTCGGCTTCCTCGGGTCCGGCGATCAGCTGCCCGGGCGCGTCGACCAGACCGACCGTCGCCTGCGGACGTGTCGGGTCCAACGTCGTCAACGGAATGCGTTGCACCCCAGGGTGATCGGTGTCCACGGCGAACAGCGCGGTGCCGTCCGGGGCGTCGGCGGCGACCAGGACCACGTCGGCGGCGCCGGCGTCGACGACCCGCTCGACGGTGCCGGTGAGAGTCCACCCGTCACCCTCACGCGCTGCGGCGACATCACCGACGGCGAAGGCGGCCGTCCGGGTTCCGTCGGCCAGCGGACCGAGCAGGTCGGAGGCCTGCGATGCGGCGACGAGCGCGGGAATCGCCAGATAGACCGTGCCGAAAAGCGGTCCGGGCGCCAGCGCGGCGCCGAGTTCCTCGACCGCCACCGCCTGGTCGATCAACGAGCCGCCGGCGCCACCGGCCGACTCGGGCACGGCCAGACCCAGCACGCCGAGTTCCGTACCCAGCCGCGACCAGATCTTCGCGTCCCATGGCGGTTCGGAATCCATCGCCGAGCGGATCGCCCGCTCGTCGACGTACTCGGCGCAGAAGCCGCGCACCGCGGCGCGCAACTGCTGCTGTTCGTCGGTGAACACGAACTCGTCGCCAGCCAGAGACTCAGCTGCGCCCTTGGGCTGATCCGCAAGCTCCTCAGCCACGCGGGATCTCCTTCCACGCCATTCCCGCATCCGCCCGCAGGTCGCCCGGTAGTCCGAGCACCCGCTCACCGAGGATGTTGCGCATCACCTCTGAGGTCCCGCCTTCGATGGTGTTGGCCCTGCTGCGCAGGAACCGCTGTTGGATCGGTCCGCGGTAGTCGTCGGGGTCGCCGTCACCCATGCCGTAGCCGTCGTAGAGAACGCCCTCGGGGCCCAGCAGGTCCATGCAGAACTCGTAGATGNGGCGCGGATCACGATCGCCGACAACGCCAGCACCGACGACACCCCGCGTATCGCCGTGGCGCGGGACCGTTCGGAGGTGAGTCGCTGAGCCTCGGCGCGCAGCCACAGGCTGGTCAGCCGGTCGCGCAGTACCGGGGTGTGCAGGTCCGGACGCGACGCCCACAGCGTCACCGCATCGGAGATCGTGCCGGCGCCGCGCCTGCTGCCGCTCGCGCCGAGCGCGCTGCGCTCGTTCATCAGCGTGGTCATCGCGACGCGCCAGCCGTCACCCACGCCGCCGAGCCGGTGGGTGTCCGGGATGCGGGCGTCGCTGATGTACACCTCGTTGAACTCCGCATGCCCGGTCATCTGCCGCAGCGGGCGGGTTTCGACGCCGGGGGCGTGCATGTCGAGCACGAAGTAGGTGAGCCCCTTGTGCTTGGGCAGGTCGGGATCGGTGCGGGCGAGCAGCAGCCCCCACCGGGCGCGGTGCGCCAGGCTCGTCCAGACCTTCTGGCCGTTGACGATCCAGCTGTCCCCGTCGGGCACGGCAGACGTGGCCAGTCCCGCGAGGTCCGAACCGGCGCCCGGCTCGGAGAACAGCTGACACCAGATGTCCTCGGTGGTGGCCAGCGGACGCAGCAGTTGGCGGCGGACGTCGTCGGTCTGGGCGTGTTCCCGCACCGTCGGCGCGGCCATGCCGTAGCCCATCGGGTTCAGGCCCAGCGGGACGGGGCCGCCGGCGCCCTGGAGGATGCGGTCGGCCATGGCCTGCAGGCCCCGCGAGACGCCCAACCCACCGAAACCTTCGGGGAAGTGCACCCAGGACAGGCCGGCGTCGAAACACGCGCCGAGGAATTCAGGAATCGGCACCGTGCGCGGATCGTGCTCCGCGACCACCCGGTGCGCGGCTTCGGCTACCCGGTCAGCATCGACGGCAGTGCCCATGAGAGCACCTTAGCGATCCCGGGTGGAACGTCTAGCCGGCAGTCAGCGCGAAGCGCTCGGCCTCGAACCTGTGGCGACGCTGGAGGAGGTACCGGAGCCACCGAACATCAAGTAACACAGTGATCCTTACGCAGTCTTGGTGAGAAGAGGAAGCAGTTGACGCCGGGCGACCATCGCGTCGGCGAAGTGATTGAGGGCCTCGGGGACCGAGCCGGCGGCATCGAAGTCGATGCCGTGCGCACGCAGTGTCTGCTCGACCGGGCGACTGGCCACCATCGACCACTCGACCCCGGCGGCGCTGCAGGCGTCGTCCACGGTGAACAGGAGCGAAATCGCTTCGGTGTCAAACGAAGTGATCTCGCTGAGGTCGAGCACGAACGGCTTCTCCGCAAGCACGAAGCGGCGCGTGTACTCGGTGGCGCGGGCGATGTTGGCATCGCTGAGCGCGCCCCTGATCGTGACCACGGTGGCCAATTGGCGGCAGTGCGCACGAATGTCGGCGCCACCGCAATCAAACGTCGGATTGCCGTACATCGCCGCCTCCCTCGATCAAGTGCTGATCCAAGCCCGTCGTCGGGCCTGACATGACTCAAGGTAGTGAGCCAATTTAAGGCGGTGGGGAGTAACGACTAATACTTCGCTAAGAACTGCTTTCAGGGCCGCCAGCAAACTCGCCGGTAACTTTCATCCGCGGCGCTGCTGCTGCGACCCGGTGTAGCCGACCCACGGGTTGTAGTCGGCCAGCAGATCCTCCTGGGGTGGCCGCTGCGCCTCGGCGACGTGCTCGAGGTTGATCCGGATGCGGTACCAGATGGAGCTGGGGCCGCGCATACCGTCGACGAGAATGTCTGTCGGCTCGAGCTTTTCGGCGGCCTCTGGGTGCTTGTCCCGCCACTGCGCGAGGGCGGCCATCGCCTCGTCCTTGGTCTTGGTGCGTGCCACTTCGATCAACGGCTTGGTCGATCGGCGCCGGCCGTCGGTCGAGCGGTGCGCGCCCCGCGGGGCCTTCTCGGCCGGGCCCAGCCGGTCGGCCAGTTCGAGTAGCGACTCCAGCCCGCCGGCCGTATCGTCCATGCCCTCCCACGGGTCGCCGTGCTCGGCGAAGCGCCGCGGCACGGTCGAGATCGTGAACTCCTCGGGCCGGCATCCGGCGACCTCGTCCCAGAACAGCGGCGTCGACACCCGGGCGTCCGGGGTGGCGCGCACCGAGTAGGCCGACGCCACGGTCCGGTCCTTCGCGTTCTGGTTGAAGTCGACGAAGACGCCGTGGCGCTCCTCTTTCCACCATCGCGCGGTGGCGGATTCGGGGGCGCGGTGTTCGACCTCCCGGGCGACGGCCTCGGCGGCCAGCCGGACGAGCTTGAACGGCCAGCGGCGGTGGATGCGCGCGTAGATGTGGAACCCGCGCGAGCCCGACGTCTTCGGCCAGGCCACCAGGCCGTGGTCCTCCAGCACCTCCCGCGCGACGAACGCGACATCGAGGATCTGCCGCCATCCCACCCCGGGCATCGGGTCCAGGTCGACGCGAAGTTCGTCGGGGTGCTCGAGGTCGTCGGCGCGCACCGGGTGGGGGTTGAGGTCGACGCACCCGAGGTTGACCGCCCAGATCAGCCCGGCCGGGCTGTGCAGCACCGCCTCCTTGGCCGACGTTCCCGACGCGTACTTCAGCTCGGCGACGTCGACGAAGTCGGGCCGCTTCTCGGGGGCCCGCTTCTGGAACACCGCTTCCTCGGCGATGCCCTTGACGAATCTCTTGAGGATCATCGGGCGATCGGCCACGCCGCGCAGCGCACCCTCGGCCACCGCGCTGTAGTAGTCCATCAGGTCGCCCTTGGTCACCCCGAGGTCGCCGAAGACGATCTTGTCCGGATTGGTGATCGGCACCCGCTGCCCGCCGATCTCGACAGACTCCCGAGCAGCCATTCCCTCATCGTAGGTTCCCGGCCGCACTGCGACCGTCGTCACATAAAGTTGACCCATGTCCAAGCTCACCGACCTGCCGTCGCAGGCGTTCGACAAGGTTCACCAGTCGGTCGGCAAGTACTGGGACCGGGGTACGGCCGAACTCCACTACGCCCGCAAGATGTTCGAGGCCGGCGCGCTGAAACTGGAGCCGCCGCAGGACATCGCCGCGTTCGTCGCTGACATCCGGCGCTGGGGTGAGATCGGCATGATCCCCGCGCTCAACGCCCGCCGCACCCCGCACCGGCCCGCCGTCATCGACGACTTCGGAGAGATGACGTTCAAGGAGCTCGACGACGCGGCCAACGCGGTGGCCAACGGGCTGCTCGCCAAGGGCGTCAAGGGCGGTGACGGCGTGGCGATCCTGGCCCGCAACCACCGGTGGTTCCTGGTGTCGTGGTTCGGCGTGGCCAAGACCGGTGCCCGCATCATCCTGCTCAACAGCGAGTTCTCCGGCCCCCAGATCAAAGAGGTGTCGGAACGCGAGGGCGCCAAACTCATCATCTACGACGACGAGTACACCGCCGCCGTCGCGCAGGCCGAGCCCGCGCTGGGCAAGCTGCGCGCGCTGCCGGTCAACCCGGACAAGCCCGACCAGCCGTCGGAAAGCACCTGCGAGACCCTCGAGGAACTGATCGCGCGCACCAGTTCGAATCCACCGCCCAAGGTGTCGCGGCACTCCTCGATCATCATCCTGACCAGCGGCACCACCGGCACCCCGAAGGGCGCCAACCGCAGCGCCCCGCCGTCGCTCGCCCCGGTCGGCGGGGTGTTGTCCTCGGTGCCGTTCAAGGGCGGGGAGGTGACCTCGCTGCCCGCGCCGATGTTCCACGCGCTGGGTTTCCTGCACGCCACGATCGCGATGATGCTCGGCTCGACGTTGGTGCTGCGCAGGCGATTCAAGCCGGCCACCGTGCTCGCCGACATCGAGAAGCACAGGGCCACCGCGTGCGTCGTGGTGCCGGTGATGCTGTCGCGGATGCTCGACGAGCTGGACAAGACCTCGCCGAAGCCCGACCTGTCGTCGCTGCGCATCGTGTTCGTGTCCGGCTCGCAGCTCGGAGCCGAACTCGCCACCCGGGCGCTGAAGGAACTGGGCCCGGTGATCTACAACCTGTACGGCTCGACCGAGGTGTCGTTCGCGACCATCGCTGGGCCGCAACATCTTTCGATCAATCCGGCGACCGTCGGCCCGGTGGTCAAGGGAATGAAGGTCAAGATCTTCGACGACAACGGCAACGAGTTGCCGCAGGGTGAGGTCGGCCGGATCTTCGTCGGCAGCTTCTTCCCGTTCGAGGGATACACCGGCGGCGGCGGCAAGCAGATCATCGACGGCCTGCTGTCGTCGGGCGACGTCGGCTATTTCGACGAGAACGGTCTGCTCTATGTCAGCGGCCGCGACGACGAGATGATCGTGTCCGGCGGCGAGAACGTGTTCCCCGCCGAGGTCGAGGATCTCGTCAGCGGGCACCCCGAGGTCGTCGAGGCGACCGCGCTCGGTGTCGAGGACAAGGAGTGGGGCCACCGGTTGCGCTGCTTCGTGGTCAAGGCCGAGGGCGCCTCGATCGACGAGGACGCGATCAAGGCGTACGTGAGGGAGAATCTGGCCCGCTACAAGGTGCCCCGCGAGGTGATTTTCCTCGACGAGCTGCCGCGTAACCCGACCGGCAAGATCCTCAAGCGGGAGCTACGGGAGATGGACGCGGAATAGCCGGCGCCGTCCGGTGGTAGTACCCCTTCGTGAACATCGATCTGAGCGGTAAGACCGCGCTCGTCACCGGGTCCACGCAGGGCATCGGTTTCGCCATCGCGAAGGGACTCGCCGGGGCCGGCGCGCGGGTGGTGGTCAACGGCCGTAATCGCGATCGCGTCGACGACGCCGTCGCCGGGCTGGACGGCGACGTCGTCGGGGTAGCCGCCGACGTGGCGGACGCCGACGGGGCGCAGGCCGTGTACGACGAGGTGCCCGTCGTCGACATCCTGGTCAACAACCTCGGCATCTTCGGTGCGGTGCCGGCCCGGGAGATCACCGACGAGCAGTGGCGCACCTACTTCGACGTGAACGTCCTGTCGGCCGCGCGGCTGATCCGGCTGTACCTGCCGGGGATGGTGGAGCGCGGCTGGGGCCGGGTGCTGCAGATCGCCAGCGACTCGGCTGTCGTGACGCCCGCGGAGATGATCCACTACGGCGTGTCCAAGACGGCGCTGCTGGCCCTGTCGCGCGGATTCGCCAAGGACGCCTCGGGCAGCGGGGTGACGGTCAACTCGGTGATCGCCGGGCCTACCCACACCGCCGGTGTGGAGGATTTCGTCTATCAGCTGGTCGACAAGTCCCTGCCGTGGGACGAGGCGCAGCGGGAGTTCATGCGGCTGCACCGCCCGCAGTCCCTGCTGGAGCGGCTCATCGAGCCCGAGGAGATCGCCAACATGGTCGTCTACCTCGCGTCGCCGTTCGCCTCCGCGACGACCGGCGGTGCGCTGCGCGTCGACGGCGGCTACGTCGACGCGATCCTGCCCTGACGGGCGGTCACTCGACGGCGCCGGCCATGATCGCCGAGCCCGGCACCGCGAGGGTGACGAGCATGAGCAGCATCAGGAACCAGCCGGCGCCCTGCCACGCCGCCCATCCGCGCTCGGCCTTCCACTCGCGGTAGGTGCGGAGGAAGGCGCCGAGGCCGCCCAGGAACAGGAACGCCGGAACCAGCGACGCGGCGTACACGGAGTCGCGGGCGCCGAACGCGAAGAACGCGAACGCCAGCGCGGCCAGCGCGACGACCACGGCGGTGTAGGCGACCGCCGCGCCCGTCGACCCCGGCCTGTCGAACCGCTTCTCGGCGAAGTCGCGGTCGTTGGTCATGACTGCGGGGTTCCCGGCTGGCCGGCCCGGAAACGCGGCTTACGGATCGCGCGGCAGTCCGAGAAGCCGCTCGGCGATGATGTTGAGCTGCACCTCCGAGGTGCCGCCGTAGATCGTCGTCGCACGCCCGGCCAGCAGGTACTCGGCCCACTTCCCCGAGGGCTGCCCGTGATCGCCGACGGCCGCGTCGGTGCCGAACGAGGACACCCCGAACTCCGCGTAGCCCTGTCCGGTCTTCATCGACAGCAGCTTGGAGATCGCGGCCGCGGGCATCGGATCCCCACCCGCCAGCGTCAGCAGCGTCGAGCGCATGTTCAGCAGCTTGGCGGCGTGGCCCTCGGCGATCAGCCGGCCCGCCTCGTTCTGCTCGATCTGATCGAAGTGCCCGTCGCGGACGAAGTCGACGAACTGGTCGAGGCTGGCCAGGAACGGCGGCTCGCTGCTGCCGATCGACACCCGCTCGTTGGTCAACGTGTTGCGGCTGACCTCCCAGCCGCGATTCACCTCGCCGAGGACCATGTCGTCGGGCACGAAGACGTCGTCGATGAACACGGTGTTGAACATCGCGTTGCCGGTCAGCTCGCGCAGCGGCTTGACCTCGACGCCCTCGGACTTCATGTCGAGGAGGAAGTACGTGATGCCCTGATGCTTGGGCGCGCTCGGGTCCGTGCGCGCCAGCAGCGCACCCCATGCGGAGAACTGCGCACCGGTGGTCCAGATCTTCTGGCCGGTGATGCGCCAGCCGCCGTCGACCTTGGTGGCCTTGGTGGTCAGGCTCGCCAGGTCGGAGCCGGCGCCGGGCTCGCTGAACAGCTGGCACCAGATCATCTCGCCGCGGAACGTCGGCGGCAGGAAGCGTTGCTGCTGCGCCTCGGTGCCGTAGGCGACGATCGACGGGATGATCCACGCGGCGATGCCCATCTGCGGCCGCTTGACCCGGCCGGTGGAGAACTCCTGGGCGATGATGATCTGCTCGATCGGGTTCGACGCCCGCCCCCACGGCTTGGGCAGGTGCGGCTGCACCCAACCGCCCTCGGCGATCGCGGTGTTGCGCTCTTCCTTCGGAATCGCCTTCAGGGCAGCGACTTCGGCGCGGATCTCCTCGCGGAGCTTGAGGGTGTCGGGATCCAGGTCGATGTCGATCGATCGCATGCCGGTCGACGTCGCGGTGTCGACCACCTGCTGCGGGTAGTCGGCGTGCCGGCCGAACGCGGCCGCCAGCACGATCGCGCGCCGGTAGTAGACGTTGGTGTCGTGCTCCCAGGTGAAGCCGATGCCGCCGTGCACCTGGATGCAGTCCTGCGCGCAGTGCTGCGCGGCGACGGGCGCCAGCGTCGCGGCCACGGCGGCGGCGAACTCGAAGGACGACGCCGTCTCGGAATTGCCCTGCAGCTCTTCGTCGATCGCGCGGGCCGCGTCCCACACGGCGCTGGTGGCGCGCTCGGTCTCGGCGATCATCCCGGCGCACTTGTGCTTGATGGCCTGGAACTGGCCGATCGGCCTGCCGAACTGCTCGCGGATCTTGGCGTACTCCGACGCGGTGTCGGTGGCCCAGCGGGCCACACCGATGCACTCCGCCGACAGCACCGTGGTGATCAGTGCGCGGGCGAGGTCGCGGCTGACGCTGCTCAGCACCCGCTCGTCGCCGACCTCGACGGCGTTGGCGCGCACGTGCGCCACTGGCCGCAGCGGGTCGACGCTGGGCACCGGCTCGATCTCGAGCGCGTCTGCGTCGAGAACCACCCACTCCTCACCGGATTCGATGGCCACGGGCAGCACCAGCACCGACGCCTGC
This sequence comes from Mycolicibacterium chlorophenolicum, assembly GCF_001044235.1. Lineage (GTDB taxonomy): Bacteria > Actinomycetota > Actinomycetes > Mycobacteriales > Mycobacteriaceae > Mycobacterium > Mycobacterium chlorophenolicum. The sequence continues at coordinate 11,449 of NZ_JYNL01000006.1, forward strand.
GCGGCCGCGGGTACGGCGCGGACCTCACCGCGGATCACCAGTCCGTTGCCGTGCCGCGTCGCGGTCAGGCCGGAGTCGATGGCGTAGGCGGCGATGACCTCGCCCGAGGCGAGGCCGGTGAGCACCTCGGCTTTCGGGTCGTGCGCGGCGATCAGCGCGCTCGCGATGGCCGACGGGACGAACGGGCCGGGGACCGCGCCGTAGCCGAACTCGGCGGCGACGATCGCCAGCTCGAGGATTCCGAAGCCCTGACCGCCGACGTCCTCGGAGAGATGGACACCCTGCAGTCCCTGCTCGGCAGCGGCCTTCCAGTACGGCGGCGGATTGGGGATCGGGTTCTCGAGCGCTTCGTGCAGAACCTCCGACGGCGCGACGCGCGCGACGAACGACCGCACGGAGTCGGCGAGGTCGTTGTGCTCTTCGAGGATGGCGATGGGCATGGCGGACCCTCCGTTGGGCTGCTGGCTAACCGGTTGGTTGGTCCGAGGTTACCCCGCCACCTGGTTCACCAGGTTGGCGAGGTCCCGTCCGTCACGGAGTCGTTCGCAGTTGTCGACGGCGACCTGGAGGTAGCGCCGCATCGTGTCGGCGGTGTACCAGGTCACGTGCGGGGTGAGCACGACGTTGTCCAGCGTCAGCAGGGGGTTGTCCGCCGGGACCGGCTCGACCGCGAACACGTCCAGTCCGGCCGCGGCCAGCGTGCCGGCGCGCAGCGCCTCGGCCAGCGCGTCCTCGTCGACGATGGGTCCGCGGGAGGTGTTGACCAGCACGGCGTCCGGCTTCATCGAAGCCAGTGCCTCGCGCCCGAGCAGGCCTCGCGTCGCGTCGGTGAGCGGCAGGTGCAGCGAGACGATGTCGCTCTCGGCCAGCAGGTCCGGCAGACTGCGCCAGCCGGGCGTGCCGTCGTCGCGGGTGCTGGTGTGCACCACCCTGGCATCCATCGCGGTCACGATGCGCTCGACGCGCGTGGCGACGTTGCCGTAGCCGACCAGTCCGACCGTGCAGCCACCGATGTCACGGACGGTTTCCCCGAGGGTGGGGTCCGACGGCCATCCGGTGCCGGCGCGGGTGGCGGCGTCGAGCGCGGGCAGGCGCCGCAGCGCGGCGAGCATCAGCAGCACAGCGCCTTCGGCGACCGAGGGCGCGTTGGCGCCCGGCATGTTCGCCACCGCGATCCCGCGTTCGGTGGCAGCGTCGACGGCGATCGTGTTCACCCCTGCACCGAGCTTGTGCACCAGGCGCAGCCGGGCGCCCTGGGCGATGTCCTGCGCCGACAACGGGCGCAGCACGTGCCACAGCACGTCGGCCTCGGGTAACTCGCGGTAGAACGTCGCGTCGTCGTCCTCGGCGCAGTACCGGATGTCGAGCCAATCCTTGTGCGGGGCAAGGAAAGCCGACACCTTGTCACCGGGAACGAAGTGGGCCAGGACTCTCACCAGCGGCGTGTGATCCACGTGGCGATCGTATCGGCCTTGTCCTCGCGCGCCCCCGGCGTCGTGAAGTAGTGGTCGGTGTCGATCGAGCACCGCGTCTTGTCGGTCGAGGCCAGCGCGTCGAAGATCCGTGCCGCGTCCGACGGATAGACACCGGTGTCGCGCTCGGCGTTGATCACCAGCGCCGGGCAATCGATGCGGTTCAGGTGCGGTTCGGCCCGGGTCTGCGCGTGCCGCAGGCTCCACATGCCGATCCAGTTGCGCAGGGTGGCGGCCGCGGCGATCCCGTGCGTGGAGCGGTTGGCCTTGGCGGGTACGCCGGCATAACACGAGTTGGGCTCCCGCCCCGTCGGCTCGAGGGTCGGGTCGACCATCCGGGGGTCGGCCCACGTCCGCATGACGGTGAAGGGACGGTCGGAGAATCCGGCGGCCCGCACCCGGGTCAGTTCGGCCTCCGCCCAGTCGGTGATCGCGTCATTGCGGGCGATCTGGGCGGCGCGGTAGCGCGCCACGAACTCCGCGGAGTAGGGCGGACCGTTGCGATCGTCGAACAGGTCGAGATCCGGATCGGTTGTGACGGCGTCGTTCTCGTCGACGACGGAGGCGTCCATCCAGGCGGTCAGGACGTCGGGGCGGCCCGGATGTGCGGCGCTGGCCACGTACCCGTCGGCGGCGGGCAGGTCGTCGAGTCCGGCGGCGGGCCGCATGCCCGCCAGCGGGGTGACGTGGCGGTGCACCGCGTTGGCCTGATAGGCGGCCATCAGCGAGCCGCCACCCGAATTGCCCAGCAGGATCACGGTTTCGATGCCCTGGGCCTCCCGCAGCCAGCGCACCCCGACGCCGATGTCGACCAGCGCGTGGTCGAGCAGGAAGCTGCTCTCGAAGCCACGGAAGCGGGTGTTCCAGCCCAGGAAGCCGATACCCCGCGCCGCCAGGTGCTCGGCGAGATAGTGCTCGGAGAAGTCGATCTGATAGTGCGTCGCGATCACCGCCACCGTGGGTCGCGGCCCCGCCCCCCGGTGGTAGAGGCCCTGGCACGGATGTCCGCCGGAGCCCGCACGGTGCGCGGTGGTCGAGTCCAGTCCGACGAACTCGCGGGTGGTGTCGCTCATCGATGTCCGGCCTTCTGCGCGATTTTTCGTCGGTCTGCTGTCCTCGCCGATGTTAGATTCGATGCTGATCGAGGGAGGCGTGATCGTGATCAAGCCGCAGAACACCAACACCGAATTCCACCTCGGCGGCATCAACCACGTCGCGCTGGTGTGTTCGGACATGGCCAGGACCGTCGACTTCTACAGCAACGTGCTGGGCATGCCGCTGATCAAGTCGCTGGATCTGCCCGGCGGGATGGGCCAGCATTTCTTCTTCGACGCCGGCAACGGTGACTGCGTCGCGTTCTTCTGGTTCGCCGACGCGCCCGACCGGGTGCCGGGCATCTCCTCGCCGGAGGCGATCCCGGGCATCGGTGACATCGTCAGCGCCGTGAGCACGATGAACCATCTGGCGTTCCACGTGCCGGCCGAGCAGTTCGACGCCTACCGGCAGAAGCTCAAGGACAAAGGTGTGCGGGTCGGTCCGGTGCTCAACCACGACGAGAGCCCGGCGCAGGTGTCGGCGACGCTGCACCCGGGCGTCTACGTGCGCTCGTTCTACTTCCTCGATCCCGACGGCATCACGTTGGAATTCGCCTGCTGGACCAAGAAATTCACCTCAGACGACGCGATGGCCACGCCGAAGACCGCGGCCGATCGCCGGGTGCCCGCCGCCGCGCAGCCCTGACGTCAGCCGGCGCGCCTGGATCTGCGCGGCGCCGCCGAGCGTGGCGGCCGTGACCGCATGTGGTCGCGGGCGCGGGTCATCAGCGTGCCCAGCGTGCGCACATCGCGCTCCGACAGCGGCTCGAACAGCAATTCGCGCACCACGTCGATGTGGCCGGGCAGGACCGCGGCGACCCGCTCCCGGCCGGCCTCGGTGATGTCGACGACCGTGGCACGCTGGTCGTCAGGACTGGCCCGCCGGGTGATCAGCCCGTCGCGTTCGAGCAGTCCCGCCTGATGGGTCAGGCCGGACCGGCTGTACACCACCCCGTCCGCGAGATCGGTCATGGTGAGCGCGCGCCCATCCGCTGTGGCCAGTTTGGCGAGAATCTCGAATTGCACGTAGCTGAGCCCGCCTTCGGCCTGTAGCTGCTGGCGTACCGCGTACTGCAGCAGGCTCACCGCTTCGGTCAACGCGAAGTAGGTGTGCATCTGCACCGGATTCAGGGACTCCGCCATCCCGTCAGCCTAGTGCTTCGATGACGAAGCACGGTCCGGTCAGCGGTGCAGCGTGAGCCCGTCGACGATCTTGTCCACGGTCTTGCGTTCGGCCCGCACCGCGAGGCCGACGAGGTCGAGATCGGCGCGCCCGCGGGCCGCCACCTCGGCCCGGTTGTCCTCGTCGTTGCCGGTGCCGAACAGCGCGGCGGTGAAGACGGCCGGGACGATCCCCCGGCGGTGGGCACGGTCGAGCGTGCGCGAGAGCCGCGCCGCATCGGCCTCGAAGACCAGGACGGGCTGCCCGAACATCGGGGTGTACGGCGTGCCGTCGGCATCCTCGTACGGCGACCCGATGCACTCCTCGGCGGTCGCCGCGATCCCGCTGGCCAGGAACGCGGTCGCGTTCAGCTTCTGCCACGTGGGCAGCGTGTCGAGCAGGACGACGGCGATCTTGGTCGGATGCAGTGGTCGGCGCATCACCGCTGTGTCCATCACTGATTCGGTCATAGTGGCCGAAGATAGAGGTAAAACAGGCGCTGGCTCCCCTTTGCCGAACATAATTCGGGACCCGCATGTCAGACTCGGGGCATGGACGAATGGGATTCGGCGATCGTGGCGGCGCTGCAGGCAGACGGTCGGCGCAGCAACCGCGACCTGGCCGCCGCTCTGGGGGTGTCACCGTCGACCACGCTGGAGCGGGTCCGCGCGCTGCGCGATCGTGGCGTACTCGGCGGGGTGCACTACACGGTCGATCCGGCCGCCCTCGGCCGCCCGGTGCAGGCGATGATCACCGTGCGTCTGCGCCCGCAGTCACGCCAGGTGATCCACGGATTCCGCGATTTCGTCCGGCAGCTTCCGGAGACTCTGCAGCTGTTCGTCACCACCGGCACCGAGGATCTGCTGGTGCACGTCGCGGTGGCGTCCACCGAGGCGCTGCGCGACTTCGTGCTCGACTCGCTGACCAAACGCCGCGAGGTCGCCGGCGTCCGCACCGAGGTGGTGTTCGAGCACGTGCGCAACCACGTGGTGCGCCCCGCCGGCTGAGCGCGGCCGGCGCTCAGGCGTCGACCGGGTTGACGCGGCTGACGATCAGCGGATCGGCCGGGGTGAACGGGAAGTCCGGCAGATCGTCGATGTGGGTCTCGAACGTCGCGGCGAGCACTTCGCGGCTGTAGGCGCTCGCCGACGCCCGGTAACCGATGTCGGCCGGGAACGGCTGGTCGAAGAAGATCAGGAAGTGCCACTCGTCGCTGCCGATGTTCTCGATGTGATGCGGGTAGGCCCGCGGGATGAAGTACATGTCGCCGGCCTTCATCGTCCAGGTGTCGAGACGTCCCTCCGGCGTCATGATCGTCATCCGGGCCTGACCCTGCCGGACATACCCCATCTCGGCGGTGACCGGATGCCAGTGTGGTTCCCGCATACCGTCTTCGGCGACGCGCAGGCTGTACATCGAGATGTCCTTGAGGGCGGGCCAGAACTGATCGCGGGCGAAGCGCGCCGACCCGCTGGCGTAGTTCAGACCCGGCGCTTGCGCCTCGATGTCGAACGTGTGGGGATCGTCGAAGTGGGCGACGGCGGGAATCTCGGGAGCGCCGCTGCGGGCGGCCAACTTCCGGTCGACGGTGCTGCGCCGGAGCACCGACAGGTCCGAGGCCGGCAGGCTGTAGGTGTTGCCCAGCACGGCGTCGGTGAACGCCCCGAAGGTCGCGCCCAGACCGAAGTCCTCGGGCCGTTCGTTGCGGAAGGCGATGACGAACTCGGCGACGCCGTCGCCGATGTTCTCGATGTGATGCAGTGCGCCGGAGTCGATGTGGAACATCTGGCCGGCGGTGACGATGAAGGTGCTGAACCTACTGTGGTTGTCGAGCACCGACACCAGCGCGGTGCCGGCGACGCAGTAGGTGAGTTCGTTGGCGTTGGCGTGCCAGTGTGGGGTGCGCATCGCACCCGGGTTCAGGACGAGGCGCTTGATCGACAGGTTCTTGAGCACCGGCAGGTGCTCGGCGCTGACGCGGCGCATCGAACCGAAGTCGTTCTCCTCGACGATGTCGCCCTCGTGCAGGGACGTGGTGAAGGGGGTCGGCGGTGTCGTCATGGTGATCCTCCTGCGGTGGAACTTCCTCCACCACAACCCTCACCGACCCGACCGCTGGTGTCATGGACGCTGGCCGCCAACGTGATTACCGCTAGCGGTACCTCTGGCTATCCGTCGTCGGTGTAGAGGCGCGGGTCGGCGAGTTGGTCGATCAGGGTGCCGAGCTGAATCGCCAACTGCGCGGCCGTGACTCGCAGATCGTCGACCAGCCACGCGCTCAGCGTCTGCGCCACCCCGCCGACGACGAAGTGCGCGGCGGCCGCGATCCGCTCGTTGGCCTCGATGTCGAGCCCGGCGCTGGCGTGCTGACCGGACAGCAGCGCGAACAGGGCACCGGACTCGGCACGCTTGCGAACCACCACCGGGTTGGCCAGGTGCGCGCTGAACAACAGCCGGCCCACCCGCGGATCATCGGCGATGGTGCGCACGATGTTGGCCATGGCCGCGTGGTTCTGCTCGGCGGGCGGGGCGGCCGCCATCGCGGCCTGGGTGGTGCTCGCGATGTCGCCCACCACGCGGTCGAACACCGCCGCCACGAACGCGTCCTTGTCGGTGAAACTCTCGTAGAAGTAGCGGGCCGCCAGGCCGGACTGCGCGCAGATCGCGCGCACCGTGAGTTCCGCGGGGGTGGGTCCGCCGCCGAGCAGATCGAGACCGGCCTCGAGCAGCCGCTGCCGACGCTGCGCCATCCGTTGCTGCGCATCGACGCCGCGGTACGGGCGGAGCTGGGCCATACCCCATCTTGACACCCGGCCGACGTCGCGACCAGAATCAGGAAACGCACGTTCGCAGTTTCGGCGTGGGTGCGAGAGGAGCGGTCGATGACGGTGAACGATTCGAAGACGGCGACGACGACCGGCGACGGGATGCTCGGACTCGGGCTGCTGGCCGGTCCCGCGAACGTGATCATGCAGCTCGCGCGCCCCGGCGTGGGGTACGGCGTCCTCGAGAGCCGTGTCCACAGCGGCCGGGTCGACCTGCACCCGATCAAGCGAGCGCGGACCACCTTCACCTACCTGGCGGTCTCGACCAACGGCACCGACGCGCAGAAGGCCGCGTTCCGGCGCGCCGTCAACCGGGCGCACGCGCAGGTGTACTCGCTCGATTCCAGCCCGGTCTCCTACCACGCATTCGACAAGGACCTGCAGCTGTGGGTCGGGGCGTGCCTGTACAAGGGGGTCGTCGACGTGCACCGGCTCTTCGTGGGCGAACTGGACGACGACACCGCCGACCAGCTGTTCGTGCAGGGCCGCAAGCTCGGCACGATGCTGCAGGTGCCCGAGGACATGTGGCCGGCCGACCGCGCGGCGTTCGACCGCTACTGGCAGGAGTCGCTGGACAAGGTGCACATCGACGACACCGTGCGGGAGTACCTCTATCCCATCGCGGCGTCGCGCGTGCGGGGGGTGCGCCTGCCGGGGCCGATGCAACGCTGGTCGGAGGAAGCGGCCCTGCTGATCACCACCGGCTTCCTGCCGCAGCGCTTCCGCGACGAGATGCGGCTGCCCTGGGATGCCAAGCGCCAGAAGCGGTTCGACCGGCTGATCACGGTACTGCGCACCGTGACGGCCTTCTCGCCGCGGGTGGTGCGGGAGTTCCCCTTCAACCTCCTGCTCAGAGACGTCGACTGGCGGATCCGCACCGGCCGCCCGCTGGTCTGAGTCCTGTCAGGATCGGGGCGTATAACCGGTCCGGTGCGAAGCGACAACGACACCTGGGACATCACCACCAGCGTCGGCTCGACGGCCTTGTTCGTCGCGGCCGCCCGCGCGCTGGAGGCGGCCAAGACGAATCCCGTTGCGGTGGACGCCTTCGCGGCGGTGTTCTGCCGCGCGGTCGGCGGTGAATGGGCGGCGCTGCTCGACGGGTCCGCGCCCGACCACAGGCTCGCGACACCGTGGGGCGAGCGGTTCGTCGATTACCAGGCTGCCCGCACCCGGTTCTTCGACGACTACTTCACCGCCGCCGCGGCCGCCGATATCCGGCAGATCGTGGTCCTGGCCGCGGGTCTGGACTCGCGGGCCTACCGGCTGCGGTGGCCGGCGCGCACCGTGGTCTTCGAACTCGACCAGCCCCGGGTGCTGGAGTTCAAGCGCCAGGTGCTCGCCGACTACGGCGCCACGCCGCGGGCCGCCCGCGTGGAGGTGCCGGTGGACCTGCGCGACGACTGGCCGCGCGCGCTGCGCGATGCCGGCTTCGATCCGTCGGAGCCGTCGGCGTGGATCGCCGAGGGACTGCTGATCTATCTGCCCGCCGCCGCCCAGGACGAGTTGTTCGCCGGCATCGCTGCGTTGTCCGCGCCGGGCAGTGAGGTCGCGGTCGAAGAATCCACCCCGATGGACAGTGAGGCGTTCCGTGCGGCCCGCGAGGAGGAACGCGCCCGGGGCGAGGAGGGTTCGTTCTTCACCCTCGTCTACAACGAGCAGCATCGGCCCGCCGCGCAGTGGTTCGGGGAGCGCGGATGGAACGCCACGGCCGTGCCGCTTCCCGCGCTGCTCGCCGAGCTCGGTCGGCCCGTGCCCGCACCGGATTCCGAGGCGGGTTCGATGATCAGCACGACCAGCCTGGTCAGGGCGGTCAAGCCGCGCTGACGAGGTGACCCGGCTCACCGGGCCGTCGCACCCCGTGCCTCTCGACAGTGAGGTTATGCAATGCTAACTTCAGCGCGAGTTAGCTAAGGCAACCATAACCAACGGGGAGACATGGGACGTGACACGCTCGCGGCTGCCGGTGATCCGGTGGCGGTCCTCACGTCCCGGCCCGACCCCGAGGTCGTCAGCCGCTTCGCCACCTGCTGCCGCGCGCTGGGCCTGTCGGTGCACGAGCGGCGCCGGCCCGCTGACCTGAGCGCGGCCCGGGCCGGCTTCAGCGCGCTGACGAGGATGGCCCACGATCAGTGCGACGCCTGGACGGGACTGGCCGCCGCCGGCGACGTCTCGCCGCGAGTCATCGAGAACGTCTGGCAGACCCGTGCCTCGGCCGGGGCTCTGCAGCGCGAGACCGGGCTCGCCCCCGGGGCACTCGGATTCGCTTACGACACCGGGCTTTACCTGCGCTTGCGTGCCACCACTGCCGATGATTTCGCCCTCGCCTACGCCGTCTGTCTGGGGGACGCCGCCGGCTACGCGGATGCCGACCAGCTCGTCGGTCAGCTGCTCGGGCGCCGACCCGGATGGTTGCCGGCCCGCTGGGTCCGGGTGGTGCTGCACCACCGGACGGCGCGCTGGGCCGACGTGGTGCGGCTGCTCACGCCGGTGGTGGCCGACGAGTCGCTCGACGAGACCTACCGCCACGCCGCGCGGATCACCCTCGGCGTCGCGCTGGCCCGGCTGGGCATGTTCGCTCCCGCCCTGTCCCACCTCGACCGTCCGGAAGGGCCGATCGCCCTGGCCGCGGTCGACGGGGCGTTCGCCAAGGCGCTGTGCCTGCGCGCGCAGGGGCAGGACGAGGACGCCCTCGAGCTGCTGCAGGAGCTCTACGCCGCGAACCCCGACAACACCGCGATCGAGGACGCGCTGTCCGACGGGACCTACGGCATCCTCACCACCACCGCCGCCCGCATCGAGGCCCGCAGCAACCCATGGGATCCGCAGACCGAGCCGGGGGAGGCCGACTTCGTCGACCCGGGCGCCAAGGACCGCAAGGCGCACCTGCTGGCCGAGGCCGAGGCCGAACTCGCGGAGTTCATCGGCCTCGAGGAGGTCAAGTATCAGGTCGCGCGCCTCAAAAGCTCTGTCGCGATGGCGATCCGGCGTCAGGATCGCGGCCTCGCCGTGGCCCAGCGGACCAACCACCTGGTGTTCGCCGGCCCTCCCGGAACGGGCAAGACCACCATCGCCCGCGTCGTCGCCAAGATCTACTGCGGACTCGGCCTGCTCAAGAAGGAGACCGTCCGCGAGGTGCACCGCGCCGACCTGATCGGGCAGCACATCGGGGAGACGGAGGCCAAGACCAACGCGATCATCGACAGCGCGCTCGACGGCGTGCTGTTCCTCGACGAGGCGTACGCGCTGGTGTCCACCGGCGCGAAGAACGACTTCGGGCTGGTCGCCATCGACACCCTGCTGGCCCGCATGGAGAACGACCGCGACCGCCTGGTCGTCATCGTCGCGGGCTACCGTAAGGACCTCGACATGTTCCTCGACACCAACGAGGGGCTGCGCTCCCGCTTCACCCGCAGCATCGACTTTCCCTCCTACTCGGCCGCCGAGCTCGTCGAGATCGCCACGCGGATGGCCGAAAAGCGTGACTCCCGCTTCGAGGAGCAGGCCCGCGCCGACATGGAACGCCTGTTCGCCCACCTCGCGCAGGCCACCACCCCCGACGGAAACGGGGTGCAGCGGCGCAGCCTCGACATCGCCGGCAACGGACGGTTCGTGCGCAACCTCGTCGAACGTTCCGAGGAGGAGCGCGAATACCGGCTCGACCACGCCGAATCCGACGACTTCACCGACGACGATCTGATGACGATCACCGCCGCCGACGTCGCCGCTTCCGCCGAGCCACTGCTGCGCGGACTCGGATTGACGATGGCGCCGTGACCTCACCGCAGCCCGACCGGCGCTCGTTCACCTCGCGCACGCCGGCCCGCGAGAACCCTGATCCCGCCGCGCGCCGGCGCGGCTTCGTCACCCGTCACCAGGTGACCGGATGGCGATTCGTCATGCGCCGCATCGCCTCCGGCGTCGCGCTGCACGACACCCGGATGCTCGTCGACCCGCTGCGCAGCCAGTCACGCGCGGTGCTGGTCGGGGCGCTGATCCTGGTCACCGGCCTGATCGGCTGCTTCCTGTTCTCGCTGATCCGCCCCGGTGGGGCGGTGGGCACCGATCCGGTGCTGGCCGACAGGGAGACCGCGGCGCTCTACGTCAAACTCGGTGACCAGCTGCACCCGGTGCTGAACCTGACCTCGGCGCGGCTGATCACCGGCAGGCCCGACAACCCGGCCCTGGTCAAGACCAGTGAGCTCGACCGGTTCCCGCGCGGCAACATGCTCGGCATCCCCGGCGCGCCGGAACGCATGTCCCCCAACGAGACGCGCGATGCGTACTGGTCGGTGTGCGATGCGGCGACCGGTTCGTCGACCGGTGTCACCGTGATCGCGGGCCCGCCCGCCGAGGGCGGTGAACGTGCGGCCGCGCTGCCCGGCGGCCACGCGGTGCTCGCCGAGAACGACGGCCGCACCTGGCTGCTGTGGAACGGCAGGCGCAGCGCGATCGATCTCGCCGACCGCGCGGTCACCGGCGGTCTCGGGCTCGGCGACACGGACACGGCACCGGCGCCGATCGCGCCCGGACTGTTCAACGCCATCCCGGAGGCCCCGCCGCTGAGGGCGCCCGTCATCCCCGGTGCCGGCGCCCCGTCCCCACTGTCCCTGCCGGTGTCCGCGCCCGTCGGCGCCGTGGTCGTCTCCTACGACACCGACAACACGCTGCGGCACTACGTCGTCCTCGCCGACGGACTGCAGCCCGTCTCACCGGTGGTGGCCGCGATCCTGCGCAACACCGACTCCTACGGCCTCGACCAGCCGCCCCGCCTCGGCGCCGACGACGTGGCACGCCTGCCGGCCGCCCGCGGCATCGACCTCAGCGCGTACCCGTCCGATCCGGTCACTCTGACCGATACCGCGTCCGCCCCGGTGATCTGCGCGTCGTGGGCCAAACCCGAAGGGGCCGAGACGAGTTCGCTGACGTTGCGGAACGGGGCGGCGCTGCCCGTTCCCGACGGGCAACGCGCGGTGGAGCTGGTGAGCTCCGGAACGCCCGGCGGCCCCGCCGACAGGGTGGTGCTGCCCCCGGGCCGCGGCTACTTCGTCGACAGTGCCGGTGCGCAGTTCTGGGTCAGCGACACCGGTGTGCGCTTCGGCATCGAGGGCGAGGACACCGCCGCGGCACTGGGGCTGCAGTCCGCGCCGCTGCCCATCCCTTGGGCGGTGCTCTCGCAGTTCGCGGCGGGACCGACCCTGTCGCGCACCGACGCGCTGCTCGCCCACGACTCGCTGGCGCCCGACCCCGCGCCGGCCCGGATGGAGACCCCATGAGCCGGTTGATCTTCGAGCACCGCAAGCGGGTGCCGCCGCCGGTCACCCGCAAGGGCACGATCACCATCGAACCGCCACCGGAACTGCCGCGCGTCGTGCCGCCCTCGCTGCTGCGCCGGGCGCTGCCCTATCTGATCGTGATCCTCATCGTCGGCATGATCGTCGCGCTGGTCGCGACCGGCCTGCGGCTGATCTCACCGACCACGTTGTTCTTCCCGTTCGTGTTGCTGCTGGCCGCCACCGCGCTCTACCGCGGCTCGGACAACAAGATGCGCACCGAGGAGGTCGACGCCGAACGGGCCGACTATCTGCGGTACCTGTCCGTGGTCCGGGACAACGTCCGTGCCCACGCCGACGAGCAGCGAGCGGCGTTGGAGTGGTCGCATCCCGATCCCGTCGCGCTGTCCGCCGTCCCGGGCACCCGCCGGCAGTGGGAACGCGACCCGCACGACGCCGACTACCTGGTGCTGCGCGCCGGTCTGCACGATCAGGCGCTCGATGCGGCCCTGCGGGTCACCGACACCGCCGACGAGATCGACCTGGAACCGTTGTCGCACAGTACTCTTCGCGGACTGTTCGACACCCAGCGGACGCTGCACGCCGCCCCCGCCGGGATCGACCTGGCCGCGACCGCGCGCATCACCGTCCTCGGCGACCCCGACGAGGTCGCCGCGGCGCTGCGGGCCTGGATCGCGCAGGCGATGACGTGGCACGACCCGTCGGTCCTCGGTATCGCGTTCGCCGGCGCCGCCCTCGAATCCTATGCCTGGTCCTGGCTGAAGTGGCTGCCGCACGCCGACATCCCCGGCCAGGCCGACGGGGTCGGCCCGGCCCGTCACCTCGCGACCGACGCCGCGGAACTGCACCGCACGCTGGCGCCGGCGCTGACCGGCCGGCCCGCGTTCACGGGGGACGGGACCGCCGAGGCCCGACACCTTCTCGTCGTGCTCGACGACCCGGACGCCGACCCGGCCGCGTTCGTCGGCCGCGGCCTGGCAGGCGTGACCGTGATCCATCGATCCGCCGAAGAGCCGCACCGCGAACAGTATTCGGACCCGGAACGACCGATCCTGCACATCGTCGACGGTCGGATCCAGCGCTGGCAGAACGGGGACTGGGCACCCTTCATCGACACCGCCGACCGGCTCGGCGCGGCCGATGCGCGGCACCTCGCCCGCCGCCTGTCCCGGTGGGACTCGCAGCCCGGCCACGGCCGGTCCGCCACCACCGGCGGCGCGACCTTCACGACACTGCTCGGCATCCGGGATGCGTCCGCACTCGACGTCGCGGCGCTGTGGGCGCCCCGCCATCGGGACGACGAGTTGCGGGTCCCGATCGGTGTCACCGCGACCGGCGAACCGCTGATCTTCGACCTGAAGGACGAAGCCGAGGGCGGCATGGGCCCTCACGGCCTGATGATCGGCATGACGGGTTCGGGCAAGTCGCAGACCCTGATGGCGATCCTGCTGGCGCTGCTGACCACGCATCCGGCCGACCGGCTGATCGTCATCTACGCCGACTTCAAAGGCGAAGCGGGCGCCGACATCTTCCGCGATTTCCCGCAGGTCGTCGCCGTGATCTCGAACATGGCCGAGAAGCGCTCGCTGGCAGACCGATTCGCCGACACGCTGCGCGGCGAGGTGGCCCGGCGTGAGCACGCGCTCAAGGAGGCGGGCCGCCGGGTGCAGGGCAGCGCCTTCACCTCGGTGACCGAGTACGAGAACGCGATCGCCGACGGGCATGACCTGCCGCCGATGCCGACGTTGCTGGTGGTGGCCGACGAGTTCACGCTGATGCTGGCGGACCACCCCGAGTACGCCGAGCTGTTCGACTACATCGCCCGCAAGGGCCGCTCGTTCCGCATCCACCTGCTGTTCGCGTCGCAGACCCTCGACGTCGGCCGCATCAAGGACATCGACAAGAACACGTCGTACCGGATCGGGCTGAAGGTGGCGAGCCCGAGCGTGTCACGCCAGATCATCGGCGTGGAGGACGCGTTCCACATCGAACCGGGCCGCAACCACAAAGGGGTCGGTTACCTCGTGCCCGCCCCCGGCGCCCGGCCGGTCAAGTTCCGCAGCACGTACGTCGACGGCATCTACGAGCCGCCGCGGGTCGACCGTTCCGTTGTCGTGCATGCGATTCCGCAGCCTCAGCTGTTCACCGCGGACCGGGTGGAGCCGGAGCCCGACACCGTGATCGTCGACGACGGCGCCGACGTCGAGGTGCCCACACCGCGCAAGTTGATCGCCACGATCGGCGCCCAACTGGCCCGCTACGGTCCCCGCGCGCCGAAGCTGTGGCTGGCCCCGCTCGACGAGCCGATCCCCCTCGAGGGATTGCTCGCCCGGGCCGGTGTCCGCGAACAGCGGTGGCGCTGGCCCCTCGGCGAGATCGATCGGCCTTTCGAGATGCGTCGCGACCCCCTGGTGTTCGACGCCACGTCCGCGGCGGCCAACGTCGTGATCCACGGCGGCCCCAAGTCCGGGAAATCCACCGCGCTGCAGACCTTCGTGATGTCCGCAGCAGCCCTGCACGCCCCCGGCGACGTGACGTTCTACTGCCTCGACTACGGCGGCGGACGGCTGCGCGACCTTCAGGACCTGGCCCACGTCGGCAGCGTGGCCTCCCCGCTGGAACCCGAACGCATCCGGCGCACCTTCGGCGAACTCGATCAGCTGCTACGGGCGCGCCGGCAGCGCGGCGCCGCCGAGCGCACCGACCACGAAGACGGATACGGCGAGGTCTTCCTGCTGATCGACAACCTGTACGCCTTCACCCGCGACAACACGGACACGTTCAACACGCGGAACCCGTTGCTGGCCAGGGTGACCGAGCTCGTCAACACCGGGCTGGCCTACGGCATCCACGTCGTGGTCACGACGCCGAACTGGCTCGAGGTGCCGCTGGCCATGCGCGACGGGCTCGGGTTGCGGCTGGAGCTCAAGCTGTCCGACGCGCGCGACAGCAACGTGCGGGTCGCCGGTGCGCTGCGCCGGCCCGCCGACAGCGTGCCTGCCGACCAGCCGGGCCGCGGCCTCACCATGGCCGCCGAACACTTCCTGTTCGCCCGACCCGCGCTCGACACCATCCCGCAGCTCAATGCGCGCCACCCGGGCCGCAGCGCACCGCCGGTGCGGTTGCTGCCGACGAGCCTGTCACCCGGCGAGCTCGGCCCGCTCTACCCGGCGCCCGAACGCGTCGTCATCGGGGCGCGGGAGGAGGACCTCGCACCGGTGACCGTCGACTTCGCCGCCAACCCGCTGCTGATGGTCTTCGGTGACGCGAGGACGGGCAAGACCACGCTGCTGCGTCATCTCATCCGCACCCTGCGGGAGAGTTCGCGTCCGGATCAGGTGGCGTTCACGGTCATCGACCGGCGCCTGCAGCTCGTCGACGAGCCGCTCTTCCCCGACAACGAGTACACCCCCAACATCGACCGGATCCTGCCCGCGATGCTCGGATTGTCGGCACTGCTCGAGAAGCGCAGGCCCCCTGCGGGTCTGAGCGCGCAGCAGCTGCAGGGGTGGGACTTCCGGCGCGCCGGTGGCGACGGCCACCTGCACTATCTGATCATCGACGATGTCGACCAGATCCCGGACGGGCCGGCCATCGGCGGTCCCTTCGTCGGTCAGCGGCCGTGGACGGCGTTGATCGGGCTGCTGGCCCAGGCCTCCGATCTCGGCCTGCGGGTGATCGTCACCGCGCGCGCCGCCGGTGCGGCCCACGCGGTGATGACCGCGCCGCTGCTGCGCCGACTCAACGACCTGCAGGCGACGACGCTCATGCTGTCCGGTCACCCACAGGAGAGCGGCAAGATCCGCGGGCACCGGTTCCACCGGCTCCCCGCCGGCCGCGCTCTGCTGCTCGACGACGACAACCACTCCGATGCCCCGACGTTCGTCCAGCTCGTCGATCTGCTTGCAGCCGAGGCGGTTTCATCGACTTCCGGCACACATTCGGCGCACCGAGGAAAGGAACTGTAGATGACGCTGCGCGTGGTCCCCGAAGGTCTCACCGCGGCCGCTGCGGCCGTCGAGGCGCTCGCGGCCAAGATGGCGGCCGTGCACGCCGCCGCGGCGCCTGCGGTCACCGCCGTGGTCCCGCCCGCCGCCGACCCGGTGTCGCTGCAGACCGCCGCCGGTCTCAGCGCGCACGGCGCCGAGCACCAGGCGGCCGCCGCGCAGGGCGTCACCGAACTGGGGCGCGCCGGCGTCGGCGTCGGGGAGTCCGCGATCAGCTATGCCAGTGGCGACGCGATGGCCGCGTCGGCCTACCTGACGGCGCGCGGCTGACATGACCGCCCCCGTGTGGATGGCGCTGCCGCCCGAGGTGCACTCGGCGCTGCTCAGCAGCGGACCCGGTCCGGGTTCGCTGCTCGCCGCGGCGGCGGCATGGCATTCCCTGAGCGCCGAATATTCCACTGCAGCCGCAGAACTCACCGATGTCTTGGCCGCCGTGCAGGCGGGTGGCTGGGAGGGGCCGAGCTCGGAACAGTACCTGGCGGCGCACACCCCCTACCTGGCCTGGCTCGCGCAACGCAGCGCCGACAGTGCGGCCGCCGCCGCGCAGCACGAGGCGGCCGCGGCGGCCTACGCGAGCGCGGTGGCGACCATGCCGACACTGCCGGAACTGGCGCTGAACCACGCCACACACGCCGTCCTGGTGGGGACGAACTTCCTGGGCGTCAACACGATTCCGATCGCGCTCAACGAGGCCGACTACGTGCGCATGTGGATCCAGGCCGCCACCACCATGGGCACCTACCAGGCGGTGTCGGGCGCCGCACTGGCCGCGACCCCGACCGCGACGCCGGCACCGTCGATACTCCTGCCCGGTGTGGGGGAAGCGGGCCGGGCGGCGGCCGACACGTCGGGTGCCGCCGCGCAGGTGCAGGCCGCGCAGGCCGGTGCCGCGTTCGACCTCAGCGACGTCATCGCCGACCTGATCCGGGCCTACGGTGAGATCCTGCGGTTCCTCTTCGAGCCGATCTTCGACTTCCTGCGCGACCCGATCGGCAACACCATCGCGCTGATCACCGACTTCCTCACCAACCCCGCGCAGGCGCTGGTGACCTGGGGGCCGTTCCTGCTGGCCGTCGTCTACCAGGCGGTGTCATGGATCGGCGCCTCGATCCTGTACCCGTCGCTGTTCCTGCTGCCGTTGGCGGCCACCACGCTGGCCATCGTGCTCGGCGTCGGTGCGCAGCTGCTCGACCAGCTGCCCGCCGCTCCCGCCGACACCCCCGCCGAGCAGGCGCCGGCCACCCAGGCGCCCCCGGGGCGTGCCGAGCAGCAGCAGCCGGCCCCGCTGGCCTTCGGTTCACCCGCACCGGCGGGCACGGCAGCGACCGTGGTGAACACGGTGACCGGCGGCCCGGTCTCGACCGCCGCCGCCCCGGCCGCCGCCGCTGCGCCGTTCGCGCCCTACGTCGTCGCCGGTCAGGATCCGGGCGGGGGTGTCACCCCGACGGTGCGTGACCGCACCGGCGCGCAGGCTCCCGCCGCCGCGATCCCCGCGGCTGCGGCAGGTATCGCCGCCTCTGCCGCCGAGCGGCGCCGCCGACGCCGACGGCAGAAGGACGACGTGGTGGGCCGCGGGTACGCCGATGCCTACCTCGACGCCGAGGACGGACCCGGGCGCGACAATGCCCGTGCCGACGAGCCGCCGGTCACCGCCTCGTTGCGCGGCGCCGGACCGATGGGCTTCGCCGGCACCCTCGACACCGGTGCGGTCGAGGCGGCCGGCCTGACCACGCTGGCCGGCGATCCGTTCGGCGGCGGGCCCACGAGCCCGATGCTGCCGGCGTCGTGGGACCCGGCGGCCGACGAACCTCCACCCGAGGAACACCACCACCACCGAAGGGAAAACCCATGAGCCTGCTCGACGCTCACATTCCGCAGCTGATCGCCTCGGAGATCGCCTTCGGCGCCAAGGCGGCCCTGATGCGCAGCACCATCTCCCAGGCCGAACAGGCGGCCCAGTCCGCCCAGGCCTTCCACATGGGTGAGTCCTCGGCCGCGTTCCAGGCCGCACACGCGCGCTTCGTCGAGGTCTCGGCGAAGATCAACGCCCTGCTCGACCTCGCGCAGGCCAACGTCGGCGACGCGGCCGGGTCCTATGTCGCCGAGGACGCCGCCGCCGCGAGCACCTACACCGCCGTCTGACCCGCCCGCACGAGAGGAAGAACCGCCATGTCGCAGATCATGTACAACTATCCGGCGATGCTGGCCCATGCGGGCGAGATGTCCGGTTACGCAGCCGCTCTGCACGCCGTCGGCGCCGACGTCGCCAGTGAGCAGGCAGCACTGCGGGGTGCCTGGCAGGGGGACACCGGGATGACCTACCAGGCCTGGCAGGCGCAGTGGAACACCAGCCTCGAAGAACTGGTACGCGCGTACCAGGCGATGGCCAACACGCACGAGATGAACACCACCTCGATGGCGGCGCGCGACCAGGCCGAGGGTGCCAAGTGGGGCTGAACCGGGCTCGTGGGCACTGACGCCGTCGAGCTCAGCGCCGACGGCGCCTGGTTCCTCGCTGACGTTCTCGGGGCCGGATCCTTCCCGTGGGTGCTCGCGATCACGCCGCCGTACACCGATCTGTCGCAGCGCGCGGAGTTCGAGAGGCACCAGACCGACACGCTGAGCCGGATGGGGGTGCTGCGCCCCGACGGCGCCGTCGAGCCGTCGGTGGCACGCTGGATCCGGTTGGTGTGTCGCCCTTTTGAGTGGCTGGAGCTCCGGTACGTCGCGCTTCGCGCGGCGATGCTGCGCGGCATCATCGTCCGCGACGCCTCGGGCACCGTCGTCGCGCTGCGCAGCGGCAGCCTGGTCACCTTCAGCGCGGTCGACGTCGACCACCCGCAGGCGTTGGTTCCGGCGCTGACGGCCGGATTGACCGGTGCGCCGCCCGCCCGCTTCGACCCGTTCTCGCTGCCGGCGCGCGCCGGCGCCGCGGCCGACCAGAAGATCCGCAACGGCGCCCCGGTCCACGCCCTGCTGGACCACCTCGGCATCCCGCCGTCCGCACGTCCGGTGGTGGTGGCCGCGTTCGAGGACGGCGGCACGTCGGTGGAGGTGATCGCGGGGCAGCACCGCGACGGCCACCGCGTCAGCACCGACGTCGGTGTGAGCATCGTGGACACCGCACGGGGCCGGGTCCTGGTCAGTCCCTCGAAAGCCTTCGACGGCGAATGGATCTCGACGTTCGCACCCGGTTCCGCCCCGGCGATCGCCGCCGCGGTCGAGCGCCTGACCGCCGAACTTCCCGACGGGCCGTGGTTCCCCGACCACCCCGTCACCCGAGACTTCGACGAAAGGCAGAAGCAACCATGTCCTCCGCTGTAGCCGACGACGGCATCGCCACCTCTCGCAACGCGGTGATGCCGATCGTGCGCGTCGCCGTGCTCACCACCGACGACCGCGGGGGCGCGCGGATGACCGACATCGCGCTGCCCGCCGAACTGCCTTTGCGCGAACTCATCCCGGCGGTGCAGCGTCTGGTCTCTCCGGCCGACGACGCTGCGGGTGCCGCCGTGCCGGTGAGCCTGGCGCCGATCGGCGGCGTCCCGTTCAGCCTCGACGCGACGTTGACCACCGTGGGTGTGGTCGACGGGGATCTGCTGGCACTGCAACCCGTCCCGGTCGGTCCGCCGGCACCGCGGATCGTCGAGGACATCGCCGACGCGGCGGTGATCTTCTCGGCCTCCCGCGAACGCCCCTGGGGCACTGCGGACATCCGGCGCGGCGCCACCGCCGCGGTGACGGGCCTGATGCTGATCGCGACCGCGTTCGCGGCGGCGCACCGCGCGGCCACCGGGGAGGCGATCGGGCTGTTCGTCGTGGCCGCCGTGGCGGCAGCCGGCGTCGTGGCGGCGTTGACGGCGAGGCCGCGGGCACCGCGGCTGGGTACAGCGCTGGCCGTCGCCGCCCTGCCACCGGTCGGCGCCGCGTTCGCCCTGGCGGTGCCCGGGGACTTCGGTCCGTCGACCGTCGTGCTCGGTGCGGCCGGTGTGGCCGCCTGGTCGATCATCAGCATCACGCTGGGGGAGCGGGCCCTGGCGCTGTTCACCGCCACCGCCGCGACGGCGCTGGGCGTGCTTCCCGCCGCAGCCGCCGCCGCACTGTGGACGCTGCCGCCGACCGAGCTCGGGTGCGCCCTGATCCTGGCCGCGCTGCTCCTCACGGTGCAGGCCGCGCAGCTGTCCGCGTTCTGCGCCCGCCTCCCGGTACCCACGCTTCCCGCGCCCGGCGACCCGGCGCCGTCCGCACTGCCACTGCGGGTGCTCGAGGACCTGCCGCGCCGTGTCCGCGCGACCGATGCGCACCAGACCGGGTTCCTGGCCGCAGGCGTGCTGCTCGCCGTCGCCGGGTCGGCCGCGCTGCTGTGGCCGGCGTTCCACGGCGGCGGCGCCTCTGCGTGGGCGTGGTACCTGGTGGTCGCGCTGGCGGCGGCCGCAGCGCTGCGGGCACGCGTGTGGGACTCCGCCGCATGCAAGGCCTGGCTGCTCGTTCACTCGTTCCTGGTCACGACCGTGGTGCTCGTGTCGTTCGCCGTCACCGGTGACGAGGTGGCGGCCTGGTGGACGCTCGCCGTGCTCACCGGACTCGTCGCGGCGTGGGTGGTGGCCGCACTGAATCCGCGGATCGCCCGGGCCGACACGTACTCGCTGCCGGCGCGGCGGCTGCTGGGGTTCGTCGCCGCGGGCCTGGACGCCTCCCTGATCCCGGTGATGGCGTACCTCGTGGGCCTGTTCACCTGGGTCGTGAACGGCTTCTAGAACATGGTGCGCAGGGGATTTCGACGGTCCGGCGCCGCGCTGGCGGTGGTGCTGGCGCTCGCGGCGGCCGCGCCGCCGGCCGGGGCGATCCCGCCGCCGCAGGTCGATCCGGTCGCCGCCCCGCCCAGCGGCACCCCGGGGCCGGTCGGCGGGACGCAACAGCGCAGCGCCTGCGCCGGCAGCGGGGTGGTCCCCGGGACCGACCCGGCTGCGACGGCGCAGAACCCGTTCTCGCTCCACCTGTCCGACGCCTGGCAACACAGCAGGGGAGAGGGCCAACTCGTCGCCGTGATCGACACGGGCGTGACGCCGGGTCCGCGGCTGCCGGACGTCGATCCGGGCGGGGACTTCGTCGCGGCGGGCGACGGTCTCACCGACTGCGACGGACACGGCACGCTGGTGGCCGGCCTGATCGCGGGACAGCCCGGGCCCGACGGCTTCTCCGGGGTCGCCCCCGCGGCCCGGATCCTGTCGATCCGGCAGAACTCGCCGAGGTACTCCCCGCGGGCCACAGGAGCCGACCCCGCCCTCGCCCGGGCGACCGTCGAGGTGCAGGCCCTCGCCCGTGCGGTCGTGCGCGCCGCCGATCTGGGCGCACGCGTCATCACGATTCCCACGGCCATCTGCCTGCCCGCCGACCGGAACATCGACCAGGCCGAGTTGGGTGCCGCGCTGCGGTACGCGGCGGTCGACAAGGACGCGGTGATCGTCGCGGCCGCCGGGGACACCGGAACCGCTGCGTGCCAGGCGAATCCGCTCAGCGATCCGGCCCGACCGTCCGACTCGCGCAACTGGGACAGCGTGTCGAGCCTGTCGGTGCCGGCCTGGTGGCAGCCGTACGTGCTGGCGGTCGGCTCCGTGACGGCCGACGGCCGCCCGTCCTCCTTCACCGCGGCGGGCCCGTGGATCGGGATCGCCGCACCCGGCGAGGACATCACCTCGGTGAGCAACGACCCGGCGCTCGCGCTGGCCAACGGCCTCCCCGCCGGCGACGAACTGACCCCCGCCCGCGGCACGGGATACGCCGCCGCCTACGTGGCCGGCGTGGCGGCGCTGCTGCGCAGCAGGTTTCCCACACTCGGCGCCGACGAGGTGACGGGCAGGCTGACCGGTACCGCACGCGCCGCGGCACGGTCACCGTCGAACCTCGTCGGCGCCGGAGTGGTCGACCCGGTGGCGGCACTGACGTGGGACGTGCCGGTCGACGCACCGGTCACCGCCGCCGACGCCGCCGTGAGACAACTCGCGGCCCCCGCCCCGCCTCCACCGCGGGATCCGCTGCCTCTCATCGTCGCGTTCAGCGGCTTGGGCGTGCTGATTCTCCTGGTGCTCTGTGTGATCGGCGTGCGTGCGACACGAAAGGACGCGACATCATGATCCCCCGCCTCACCCTGGCGCTGCTCGCCGTGCTCCCGGCAGCGATGGCCTACCCGTGGCGGTCGACCACCGACTGGTGGCTGTTCGGCGTCGCCGTGGCCGTCGTCGCCGTGGTGTTCACCCGGTGGCGCGGACTGTTCCTGACCACGCTGCTCGGCCGGCGGATCGCGCTGTGGCGCAGGCGCGGTCACGACGAGTCCGACCGCCCGTCCCCGGAGTCCGCCACCGTCACGCTGCGGGTGGAGTCCGGTGAGGTGACCGCATTGCCCGTGCGCATCGTCGCCGCGTACCTGGACCGCTATGGTGTTCGGTTCGACTCGGTGCGCGTGGTCAGCCGCGACATCGGAGGGGTCCGCACCAGCTGGATCGGACTCACCCTCGCCGCAGCGGGCAACATCGCTGCGCTGCAGGCGCGTTCGTCATCGATCCCGGTCTACGAGACGGTGGCGGTGGCGGCCCGTCGCCTCGCGGACCATCTGCGCGAACTCGGTGGGCGCGTCGTCGTCGACGACGCCCCCGTGGGGCCCGTGTCGGCGCAGGCGGTGGAGACGTGGCGGGGGATGCGCGATGACCGGGGCGTTCTGGCCGCCTACCGCATCGCCGCCGACGACGACCTGGCCGACACGCTGGCCGCACTGTGGGCCTCCGGGTCCACGGAGATCTGGACGGTGCTCCAACTGACCGGCGGCAGAATGCATCCCGAGGTCACCGTGGCCTGCGCCGTACGCACGCCCGAGAAGCCGGACGCCGGGTCCGCGCTCCCCGGCCTCGCGCTCGAGCGCGGTGTGCATCTGCCTGCGCTCACGGCCATGCACCCCGCGTCCGGGAGCCGGCTGTCGGCCACGCCGGTCCCGGTGCCGCCCGCGGTGCTCGCGGATCTGCACTGGCCCGTCGGTCCGCAGCTCAGTCGAACATCAACGGACCGAGAAAGCGCGTCATCCGGCGCAGATAGTCGGGCTGGCTGACGTGCAGCACGTGGTTGCCGGGGAACCAGTGGAAGGCGCAGCGGTCCCAGTGCTTCCACAGGATCTCCGCCTGCTCGGGCGGCGCCAGCCGGTCGCCGAGACCGGCGATGATGAGCCGCCGCTCCTTGGCGGGCAGCGGCCGGTAGTTCAGCGGTGACGAGTACATCTGCGCCGCCTCGGTGAGCGACGAGTCGGTGCCGGCGAGCCAGTTCCGCAGCGCCACGACCTTGTTCGCCGGGAACCACTCGTCCACGGTGCGATCGGGCATCACGACGGGCACGTTCGGGATCACCGCCTGGATGCGGTCGTCGACGCTGGCCAGCAGCGCCGCGGTGTACCCGCCCAGCGACATGCCGGTCAGGGCGATGCGGTCCACCCCGGTGTGCTCGAGATAGTCGAGTACGGAGCGGAAGTCGTGCACGGCCTGCGCCATCGCCTCGCAGAAGCCCGCGAACCCGTGCGCGAAGAAGCCGTGCCCGCTGAACGGGGAGTACTGCTCGGCGCGGCGGCCGTGGAACGGCAGCGTGTAGAGCACCACGTCGTAGCCCGAGCGGTAGAACCACGGCAACGAGAAGAACAGACCGTTGAACAGATACGCCGAGCCCATGAACCCGTGGATCAGGCACAGGGTGGGCCGCGGGCCGTCCTCGTGGCGCCAGTGCTGGGCGTGCACGACGTTGTTGCGGACGAACCCGGCGCACTGCTCGCGCAGCGCGGGGTTCACGGCGGTGAAGCTGCTGTCGAACCGGATGTTGCGCACATTGCCGTGCGCCACCCACTCGGCCACCGGATTGGCCGGGCGGGACGCCACTCGCGGCAGCGACGTCGGAGCCGGGAACGCCAGCTCAGGGTCCTTGGCCGCGGCCAGTTCGGCGTAGAACGCCAGGTGCTCGCGCTCGGCGGCCGACTGTGAGCGTCGCAGCGCGCCTGCCACCGACGGTGCCATCGTGACGCTGAGCAGCGACGCGATCGAGGTGCGCAGCGCCACGTCGGCGAGCGCCGACGAGTCGACGATCAGCCGTTGGCGCAGCGTCAGATCGACCCTTCGCGGCAGTCCGCGCCGGGTCGCGTCCGCCCCGGGGACGTCGGGAACCGGCAGCGGCAGTTCGTCGGGTTCCTGCGGGGACGCGACGGTGGAGTCCACGCCCAGCATGCTAACCGCGCGCACACCGGCACTGCCACACTGTCACGATGTGGAACCCCGCCGTCTACCTCGCCTACGCCGACCACCGGGGTCGGCCGTTCTACGACCTGCTGGCACGCGTGGGGGCGGACGCACCCCGTCGCATCGCCGACCTGGGCTGCGGGCCGGGCAATCTGACCGCCGATCTGACGACGCGCTGGCCGGACGCGGTGGTCGAGGCCTGGGACTCCTCGCCGGAGATGGTGGAGGCGGCGCGCGGTCGCGGGGTGGACGCCCGCGTGGGGGACGTCCGGGACTGGGCTCCCACGCCTGAGACCGATGTCGTCATCAGCAACGCGACGCTGCACTGGGTGCCCGAGCACCCCGAGCTACTCGTCCGGTGGGCCGGACAACTGGGCTCCGGAGCGTGGATCGCCGTCCAGGTGCCGGGCAACTTCGAGGCCCCGTCCCACACCGCGGTGCGGGACCTCGCCCACCGCGCACACTGGGCAGAACTGTTGCACGACTTGCCCTTCGACACACCCGAGGTGGTGCGCACACCGGTCGGCTACGCGGGCCTGCTCAGCGATGCGGGGTGTGCGGTCGACGTCTGGGAGACCACCTATGTGCACGAGTTGACCGGCGACCATCCGGTGCTCGAGTGGATCCACGGCACCTCGCTGCGCCCCGTGCGCGCCCGCCTCTCCGAGGACCAGTGGCACCGGTTCCGGGACGAACTGATCCCGATGCTGGCCGCCGCCTATCCGCGGCGGGCCGACGGTACGACCTTCTTCCCGTTCCGCCGCATCTTCGTCGTGGCGCAGGTGCGCTGACTCAGCGGCGCTGATCGAGCAGCTCGATCACCTGGGCGACCAGGGCGTCGATGTCGGCGGCGGTGGTGTCGAGCACGAGGTCCGCGTCCTCGGGCGGCTCGTACGGAGCATCCACCCCCGTGAGGCCCTTCAGTTCCCCGGCGCGGGCCCGCGCGTAGAGACCCTTCGGGTCGCGCTTCTCGCACTCCTCCCGCGGGGTCGCCACGTACACCTCGATGAACGGCAGCTTCGCGGCGTCGTTGAGCGCGCGGGCGATCTCGCGGTCCGATTTCAGCGGTGACACCAGCGAGGCCAGTGCGACGACGCCCGCGTCGGCGAACAGCCGGGTGAGATGACCGACCCGGCGGATGTTCTCGGCACGATCGCCCGCCGAGAAGCCGAGATCGTCGGACAGGCCGTGGCGGATGTTGTCGCCGTCGAGCAGGTAGGCCACCTGACCGGAGTCCACCAGCGCGCGCTCCACCGCGACCGCGATCGTCGACTTGCCCGACGCGGGCAGACCGGTGAACCAGATCGTGGCACCCCGCTGTCCGGTCGCCGATCGCCGGTACTCCCGCTCCAATGACGAAGGGTGCCAACGGATGTCGTTGCGGGTCTGCTCGCCCGGTTTGACCTCGCGCGGCTCGGAGACGGTACCCGCGCCCACCGTGTCGTTGGTGGTCTCGTCGATCAGGATGAACGCGCCGCTGTCGCGGTTCTCGGCGTACGGATCGGCCACCACCACCGAACTGGTCCGCAGCGTCACCGAGCCGATGTCGTTGAGCACCAACTCGACCGGATTGTCCAGGTCGTCGAGGGTCTCGGGGTCCAGCCGCGAATGCAGGGCCTGCACGGTGGCGCGCACCGTGCGGGTGCCCTGCTTGAGCGCGAGCCGGTCACCCGCGCGCAGGGGGCTGTCGCGGAACCAGCAGACGGTCGCGTCGAGCTCGCGGGCCAGCACCGGCAGCGCTGCGTCGTCATCCCCGCTGACGAACACGTCGCCGCGTCCGACGTCGATGTCGTCGGCCAGCTCGATCGAGACCGACAGCGGCGCAACGGCGGTGGTGCGGTCGTCGTCCAAGGTGTCGACGACGGTGACCGTCGACCGAGTGCCGGCGGGCAGGCTGAGCACCGCATCGCCCACCTGCAGGGTGCCGCCCGAGAGCCGTCCGGTGTAGCGGCGGCGCTGTTCGGGGGTCGGTCGCGACACCCACTGCACCGGCAGCCGCAGGCTGCGCGGCTCGGCGTGCGGCGCGGAGAGCTCCACCGACTCCAGGTAGTCGAGCAGCGTCGGACCCTCGTACCAGCCGGTGTGCTCCGAGCGGTGCACCACGTTGTCGCCGTGCTTGGCGGCGATCGGGATGACGGTGAGGTCGGCGCCGCCGAGCCGGGCTGCCACCTTCTGGAGCTCCGCCTCGACCTCGGTGAAGCGTTCGCGGTCGAAGTCGACCAGATCGATCTTGTTCACGGCGGCGACGAAGTGCTTGATGCCCAACAGGTTCGCGATCCTGGCGTGCCGGTTGGTCTGCCGCAGCACCCCGGCCCTGGCGTCGACGAGCAGCACCGCGACGTGTGCATTGGACGCCCCGGTGAACATGTTGCGGGTGTAGCGCTCGTGGCCCGGGGTGTCGGCGAGGATGTAGCTGCGGGTGTCGGTCGAGAAGAAGCGATAGGCGACGTCGATCGTGATGCCCTGCTCCCGCTCGGCGCGCAACCCGTCCGACAGTGCCGCCAGGTCGGCGATGCCCTCGGCGTCGGTGACGGCCTCGAGATGGTCGAGCGGCAGGCTGTCGGTGTCGTGCAGCAGCCGTCCGATCAATGTGCTCTTGCCGTCGTCCACCGATCCGGCGGTGGTGATCCGCAGCAGCTGGCGTGTTCCCATCAGAATCCTCGCTTCTTCGCGCGAGCGCTCATCAGAAATACCCCTCGCGCTTGCGGTCCTCCATCGCCGCCGCCGACGTCCGGTCGTCGGCGCGTGTCTCCCCGCGCTCGGACACCGTGGCCGCGGAGATCTCGGCGATCACGCCGTCGATCGTGGTGGCCCGCGATCGGACGGCGCCGGTGATGGTCAGGTCGCCGACGGTGCGGTAGCGCACCCATTCGACCGCGGCCGTCTCCCCGTCGGTGGGTCCGGCATACTCCGACACGGCCAGCAGGATGCCGTCACGCTCGAACACCTCGCGCTCGTGGGCGAAGTAGATCGACGGCAGCTCGAGGTTCTCCAGCTCGATGTAGCGCCAGATGTCCAACTCGGTCCAGTTGCTCAGCGGAAAGACCCGCACCTGTTCGCCCTTGCGGATCCGGCCGTTGTACAGCGACCACGGCTCGGGACGCTGCGCGCGGGGATCCCACTGGCCGAACTCGTCACGGAAACTCAGAATGCGTTCCTTGGCGCGGGCCCGTTCCTCGTCGCGGCGTGCCCCGCCGAAAGCGGCGTCGAAGCCGCCCGCCTCCAGCGCATCGAGCAGGGTGCGGGTCTGCTGGCGGTTGCGGGAGGCACCCGGACCGGGATCGGGAACACGCCCGGCGTCGATCGACTCCTGCACCGACGCCACGATCAGCTTGTGTCCTTCGCCGGTGACGCGCCGATCGCGGAACTCGATGACCTCCGCGAAATTGTGTCCGGTGTCGACGTGCATCACCGGGAACGGCAGGGCACTGGGCCGAAAGGCCTTCTCCGCCAACCGCAACAGCACGATCGAGTCCTTGCCCGCGGAGAACAGCAGCACCGGGCGTTCCAGCTCGGCGACCACCTCGCGGATGATGTGCACCGCCTCGGCCTCCAGCAGTCGCAGCTCGTCGACGTGGACGGTGTCGTAGGTGTCAGGGCTCATGTGGGCAGGCCTTCCTTCTCCGCGTCGGCGCGGTACCGGTCCACCCACTCGTCGGAGCGTTGATCGGCCTGCCGTTCCAGCACCGGGGGCGGCGCGAGCCGCGGATCCTGGCCGACGGCCTCCAGCACCGACGCCACCACCTGGGTGAGGTTGCGCCACAGCACCGGATAGGGCACGTCCATCGGCGCGACGTTCTCCTCGGCGAACCAGGTGCGCCAGCCCTCCTCCTGGGCGCGCAGCATCGTGACCACGTGGGCGATGGCGCCGGCGTGGTACTCGGCGCGCGCGTCGCGCACCGGGTCGGGCCGGCCGCGCCAGACCCGGGTCTGCACCGCACGCCAGAACGAAACCGCTTGGGAGACAACGTCGGGACGATAGACGTGGATGAGGACGGGATCGGTGCCGACGACGTCGCGGATCGCGGCGAGCAGCCCGGTGCCCGACCGGTCGGGCAGTCCTTCGGCGCGCTGGAGCAGCAGCGGCGTCTGGTTCCACATCAGCTTGCCGCCCCAGATGCCGTTCGGCGTGCGGCCGACGGTGCGGATGTAGTCCCGCCAGATCTCCGGCGGAGCGAGATCCGGTTTGCCCTCGTCGAGGGGATCGAGAAGCCGCAGAATCGACTCGTCCTGCACGCCCTCGAACCATTGCCGCGGCTGCGGCGACTGACTGGTGGTCGGCAGGTACTGGAAGAACTCGCCCGGTTCACCGGCCACGCCGGTGGCGCGCAGCGACTCGACGAGCAGGGTGCTGCCACTGCGCTGGGAGGCGAGCACCAGATATGCCGTCGAGGCTGACATGCGCGTGAGCTTAGCCTGAGGTTTCAGCGCTGCGCACCCTCGGATTTTGCAATCACGCTGAGGGAAACTCTTGCCCCGATCGCGGCTGGTCGACGATTCCGCGTTCGGCGGCATTCGCTCTGCGACTTGGGATTTCGAGATCACGCACCAGCAGATACGTCTCGGTGTACCGGGCGGCGATCCGGGTACCCGCGAAGTCCGACGGGATGACGTCGCCCGTCTTCTGCCGCCAGTCGTTGAGCATCAGCGCCAGGTCGCTGCCGATCGCCTCCGCTCTGTCGATGGCCTCTGCCTTGCCGGTGGGCTGCGCGGCGAGCAGGTTGTGGGACTCCGTCGGATCGGCGGCGAGGTCGTAGAGCTCGCGTTCCGGCCGCGGCGTCTGCACCAGCGGTTCGACCGCACGGCCCGGTGCACTGTCGGCGATGTCCCACGGCAGGTCCAGCATCGGCCGGGCCGCGTAGTTCTCGATGTAGCTGTACTCCTTGGTTCGGATCGCGCGGATCGGATCGAACGAGTCGTGGTAGGTCTTCGTGGTGTACACCGCCGTGCGGACCGGGTCGGTGTGCGTCGCGTTCTCGACCAGATGCCCTGCGTGGGAGAGCCCTTCGATCTCGGGGGGCCCCTCGACGCCGAGCAGGTCGAGCAGCGTGGGCAGCAGGTCGACCCCGCTGAACAGTTCGTCGTAGACCCTCGGCGCCACCGCGGCGTCGCGGGGCGGCCGGATGATCATCGCGATGCCGGTTCCCGCCCCGTAGAGCGTGGATTTCGCGCGGGGCAGCGCCGGGCCGTGGTCGGTGACGAACACGACCCAGGTGGTGCGGTCGAGTCCCGTCTCGGCGAGCGTGTCGAGCAGTTGGCCGACGGCGGCGTCGGCGACCGCGATCGATCCGTAGAAGTCCGCGAGGTCCTGACGCACCGGATCGGTGTCGGGCAGGAACTCCGGCAGGTCCACGGTTGCGGGATCGGCCGGGTCATAGCGGTCGTGCGGGTAGGGCCGGTGGGTTTCGAAGAAGCCCGCGGTGAGCAGGAACGGCTTGTCCGGCGGATCGGCGAGCCAGCTCCTGGCCCGCTCGACGACGTACTCGCAGTACGAGTTCGACACGTCGAACTCGTCGAAGCCGAGCCTCGAGGGGAAGGACGTCTCGTGCTGCATCCCGAAAAGGGCAGTATGCCAACCATTTTCGGCGAGGATGTGGGGCAGGGTGCGTACGCCTGCGCGGTACTCCCAGCCGTGGTGGGCCAGTCCGATCAGCCCGTTGCTCTGCGGATAGCGACCGGTGAACAGCGAGCCCCGCGACGGCGAGCACAGCGGCGCGGTCGCGTGGGCGTCGGTGAACAGGATGCCCTCGGCGGCCAGCGCGTCGAGCCGGGGACTGGTCACGTCGGGGTGGCCGTAGACGCCGAGGTAGCGACCGAGGTCGTGCCAGTGCACGAGCAGAACGTTGTCCCGCTTCGCTTCACCCACAGGTCGTCCTTAAGTTCGTAGTTGCAGTTACTTCGTGTTGTTACGTTGGGCTGTGACCCGGGTGGGTCGGGTGAGGCTGCATGGTCGTAGCCGGCCCTGGTGGTGCGG
>NZ_JYNL01000007.1 GCF_001044235.1 Mycolicibacterium chlorophenolicum
CCTTTCTGAACTGGCCTGATTGATGCGTAGAGAACACCAATCCTCCCAGCTCAAGGGGCACTTTCCTCATTCCGACACCCCACGACCAACCAATTTATCGGTGGATCGAGGCTAAGATCGCCATCGGCGACCTGGTGGTCGGTGACGAGTTCGTCGTGCGCCCCGGCGAGAAGATCGCCACTGACGGCGAAGTGGTGTCGGGAACCTCGGCTGTCGATGCGTCGATGTTGACCGGCGAGTCGGTGCCGGTGGAGGTCTCGGCCGGGGACACCGTGGTCGGCGCAACTGTCAACGCCGGCGGCCGGCTGGTGGTGCGGGCCAGTCGTGTCGGCTCGGACACCCAGCTGGCTCAGATGGCGGCCCTCGTCGAACGCGCCCAGACCGGCAAGGCCGAAGTCCAGCGTCTGGCCGATCGCATCTCCGGTGTCTTCGTGCCGATCGTGATCGCCATCGCGGTGATCACCCTCGGCGCCTGGCTGGGCGCCGGATTCTCTGTCGCCGCCGCGTTTACGGCGGCGGTTGCGGTGCTGGTCATCGCCTGCCCGTGCGCCCTTGGGTTGGCCACGCCCACAGCACTGCTGGTGGGTACGGGTCGAGGCGCGCAGATGGGCGTATTGATCAAAGGCCCGGAGGTGCTGGAATCCACCCGCAAGGTCGACACCGTGGTCCTGGATAAGACCGGCACCGTGACCACGGGCACGATGACCCTTGTTGAGGTCATCACCGCGCCAGGAACCGAACGTCGGGAACTGCTTCGGCTGGCCGGCGCCTTGGAGGACGCGTCCGAGCACCCGATTGCCCGAGCTGTCGCGACGGCGGCCGCCGAGGAAGTCGGAACCCTGCCCACTCCGGAGGACTTCGCCAACGCCGAAGGCAAAGGCGTTCACGGGGTGGTGGACGGACACGCCGTCATCGTTGGACGCGAATCGTTGCTGACCGATTGGGCCCAACACCTCAGTGCGAAGCTGACCCACGCCAAGACTCGTGCTGAAGCCCAGGGAAAGACTGTGGTCGCCGTCGGCTGGGACGGCCAGCCACGCGGCATCCTCGTCATCGCCGACACCGTGAAACCCACGAGCGCACAGGCAATTTCACAGATGCGAGCCCTCGGTTTGACCCCGATCCTTCTGACCGGCGACAACGACGCCGTGGCCCGGCACATCGCCGCAGAAGTCGGCATCGACACGGTGATCGCCGAGGTCATGCCCGAAGACAAGGTCGATGTCATCGCCCGGCTACAAGCCGAAGGTAAGACCGTGGCCATGGTCGGCGATGGCGTCAACGATGCCCCTGCCCTGGCCCAAGCTGACCTGGGCCTGGCGATGGGCACCGGAACCGACGTCGCGATCGAAGCCTCCGACATCACCCTGGTACGCGGTGACTTGCGCAGCGCCGTCGACGCGATCCGCCTGTCCCGCAGGACATTATCGACGATCAAGACGAACCTGTTCTGGGCGTTCGTCTACAACGTCGCCGCCATACCGGTCGCGGCGCTGGGCATGCTCAACCCCATGCTCGCCGGCGCGGCGATGGCGTTCTCCAGCGTCTTCGTCGTGGGCAACAGCCTGCGCCTGCGCGGCTTCACCTCCGGCTCCGCAACCCCCACCCACTAGCTGTCCGAGCCCAAAGAGCCATAATGACCGACCACACCAATGCGATGTCGAGCTGCTGCTGCAACGGCCCCGTCCACGAGGCCGACACAACCGTCATGGACCCGGCGGCCACGAACCTTCTCGCGCCCCTGCCGACGAGACCGCCTGCCCGGTCATGCCCGGCGCACCGGTCAACAAGGCAGCGGCCGAAGCCGCCGGACTGTTCCGCGACTACCGCGGCCGACGGTACTGGTTCTGCTGCAGGGGATGTGGACCGCGCTTCGACCGTGATCCCGACAAGTACGCCGGCGCAGCGTGACACGCCCCAGACCTGCATTCATCGGATCGGCAACCGCCAGAGCCGTTTCGCGTACACCCAGGAGCTGTCATGACTGAACCCAGCGACACTGACCACTGCCACACCTCGGGAACCGCCCACCACGGCTACATCACCGACAAAGACCGATACCTCAAACGGTTGAAGCGCATCGAAGGCCAGGCCCGCGGCATCAGCAAAATGATCGAAGAGGAACGGTACTGCATCGACATCCTCACCCAGACCGACGCGTTGACCAAAGCCCTGCAGGGCGTCGCGCTGGCACTGTTGGACGACCATCTGCGCCACTGCGTCCGCGACGCCGCCGCAGGCGGGCCCGCCGCCGACGCCAAACTCACAGAAGCCTACGAAGCAATCGCGCGCCTCGTGCGCTCCTAATACCAACTACACCGCCCGGAGATCGTCACCGCGCCGCCGCTACCAGCCCCGCGGAGACCGACCCCGTGCAGGCATTGAAGGAAAGGACATGACCAACCGTGACGACCACGCCGTAGCCCCACCCCCACGGCCACACCCATCCCCACGCCGACGGCGCACACCCGGACCACGGCCAACACACCGCCACCGACCACGGCGGCCACCACAGCACCGACCACGGCGGCCACCACAGCAGCGGTCACGGCGGTCACGGGCACGACCATGTGGCGCAGTTCCGAGAACTGTTCTGGATCAACCTGGTCATCGCCGTCCCGGTCGTTGTGTTCTCGACGATGTTTGCGATGCTGCTCGGCTACGACGTTCCCGACTTTCCCGGCGCCCGGTGGATCCCACCGTTGATCGGCACGGTCATGTATTTGTTCGGCGGGCGACCCTTCCTCACCGGCGCGGTCGACGAAATCCGTTTCCGCAAACCGGGCACGATGCTGCTGATTGGGCTGGCGATCACCGTAGCGTTCCTGGCCTCCTGGGGTGCGAGCCTCGGGGTGCTTCACCATGAGCTGGAGTTCTGGTGGGAACTGGCGCTGCTGATCGTCATCATGCTGCTCGGCCACTGGGTCGAGATGCGCTCGGTGGCCCAGACCACTTCTGCGTTGGATTCGTTTGCCGCGCTGCTGCCTGACGAAGCCGAGAAGATCGACGGCGACCGCACTGTTACCGTCTGCCCGCAGACCTGCAGATGGGGGATGTGGTGGTCGTTCGGCCCGGTGGAAGCGTCCCTGCCGACGGCCGAATCGTCGACGGGCGCGCCGACATGGACGAGTCAATGGTGACCGGTGAATCGCGGCCGGTGGCCCGCACGGTCGGGGACGAGGTGACGGCGGGAACTGTGGCCACCGATTCCGGATTGCGCATCGAAATCACCGCCACTGGCGATGACACCACCCTGGCGGTATCCAGAGCCTGGTCACCCAAGCGCAGAACTCGTCGTCGCGAGCTCAGCGCCTCGCTGACCGGGCAGCGGGCTGGCTGTTCTGGTTCGCGTTGATCACCGCCGCCATCACCGCCGCGGCGTGGTCGATCACCGGACATCCCGACGCTTCCGTGGTCCGGGCGATCACTGTCCTGGTCATTGCGTGCCCCCATGCGCTGGGCTCGGCGATACCGCTGGTCGTGTCCATCGCCACCGAACGAGCCGCCCGGGGCGGGGTATTGATCAAAGGTCGCCTTGCCCTGGAAGGCATGCGCACCGTCGACGCCGTGCTCTTCGACAAGACCGGCACCTTGACCAAAAGCGAACCCACGGTCACCGCCGTTCACGCCGGCAGCGACCTCGACGACGACACCGTGCTCGCCCTGGCCGCCGCCGCCGAAGCCGACAGTGAACACCCCCTGGCGAGTCAAGGCCGCGGGCTTTCCGCGCCAGAAGTGGTTGGGCGATTTCGACTTCGATGCCCAACCCGAACATCAACCCCGCCACCATCCACCAGTTGGCCACCGGCGACTGCATCACCAAAGGCCAACCCCAGTGCCTGATCAGTGACTCCGGGACCGGCGCATGGTGGATCGCCGGTCCCGGTCGTCGCATTCGGCCAGCAGCAGTTCGGCCAAAAATCCCTGACAGGACAGCTGCTCTCGGTTGGCAGTCGCAAGGGCTTCGTCGAGGAGGCAAGCCGGCGATCACCGCAGCCGGATCGGTGAGGCGGCGCTGGGTCAGACTGACAACCCGATGCTCGACCACATCACCGTGAGCACCGAGGTGTCGGTCTGATTCGGCCCCAGTGGCCGCGTGCCGGCGTCCTTCCACCGCGGCGACGTCGGTGCTGACCGCGCCCACGGTGAGTGCAGCGGTGATCCCGGCGATCACCTCCGCGGTGGTCATGGTGCGGCGCAGCAAGAGAACGTCGACCAGTTCACGGGTGCCTGCGACGTCGCCGTTGACGCGCCGCGTGGCGGCCCAGAACGCCTCGTGGGCGGCGGTGAACACCCCCGCTTCGCGGGCGCGGGCCAGCGCCGTCGACCCAGGTAGCCCTCCCGGTTTGATCCTCAACACTTCCAGGTAGTGGTCGAGCTGCACGCTGGAGCCGCCGCGCGTCATCACTCTGGGATGTACGGCGACCTGATGGCGCCCGTCGAAGACGATGACCGCCGACGCGCGCAGCGACACCCGCACCCGTTGACCGAGCAGCCGGACTGCACCGAGTACTTCGCCATCCGTACGGTGATCAACGCCGACCGGTCCACCCTGGAATCAAGGCCAAGCCCGCGCTCATCGCAATACGTCATGCCGTCGAAATGAGAGCATGCACCCGCGCCAAGCGGGTTCTAAGCAGAAGTCGTGGTTTTCGTTCATGTTGGCCGGCGGACATCGGCGAACCCGCTCGGCCTAGTCATTTGTTTAAGGGCCCCAAATGGCCGACTGGAACCATTCGGTGCGGATTTCGTGCGCCAAAGCGAAACCCCCGCTGTGCCATGACTGTGCCAAGACGCGAACCAACAGCCGAGACAGTGGAGATGCACTGCAACCCGCCAACACGCTGAGCTGGGACTACGCGAACGCAATAGGCACAATGAGACGCTGTAAACGCTGGTCAAGGCATTTACACACCAGCGGTCGGCGGTTCGATACCGTCCGCGCCCACCGTCAACGCCGGCGAGGAATCCCCGTGGACCACAGCGCCCACGCGATCAGCACCGGCTGGAAGAACAGCCGCACCAACCGCTTGGTGTCGGTGTCGAGCCCGAACCCGTCCGCGTGGTTGAGGTACTGCGCCAGGTTGCCCGGGAAGACCAACACGAAGAACGCCGCCAGCAGCCGACCCACCAGTACGCGGTCGCGGCGCAGCACGGCCAGGCCGACGCCGAGCGTGATCTCAACGCCGCCGGAAGCCATCACGACGCCGTCGGCGTCCATCGGTACCCATGTGGGCACCTGCGCCTGAAATTCCTCACGAGCCCAGAACAAGTGGCTGAAGCCTGCGAAGACCATCGCGCCGGCGAGGACCAGTCGTGCGAGCGTCCTGGCGCGGGTTGTCGGCGGGGGAGCAGGTTGTTCGTCCACGGCGTTCACGTTAGCTCTGGTCAGCAGCAGCCGGTGGCCTTGCGTTCGGCCAGGTGCGCGTGCTCGGCGTTGTCGCCGCCACGGACAGCGCCGACGAACTCGTCGAGGTCGATGCGGCGTCCACCCAGCCATGTCCCCGTCACGGTGACACGGTCGATGATCTCCGCGGGATCGACGGCCCACGGATCGGCGGTCAGCTCCACGAAATCAGCGAGCTTGCCGGGGGTGATCGAGCCGACGAGGTGCTCGCGGTGCAGCGTGCGGGCCGCGTCGATGGTCTGCGCGCGCCACGCCCGGTCCAGCGGGATCGCCTGCTCCGGACAGTGCACGGTGCCCTTGCGGGTGCGCCGCGTGACCGCGGTGGCGATGTTGACGATCGGCGTCGGCGGGGACACCGATCCGTCGTTGTGCAGCGACACGCACGCGCCCGAGTCGACGGCATCGGCGAACGCCGCCCACCGCGCCCCGTGCTGCGGCTCGAACATCGCGCCGTCGAGCAGTTCGCCCCAGTAGTAGTACTGGAACGGCGCCAGCGACACATGCACGCCCAACCGGGCCGCGCGGTCGAAGTGCGCCCGCGTGCCCGCGCCGCAGTGCTCCAGCCGCCAGCGATGGTTGGAGCCCAGCAGGCCGTGCCTGTTGAGCGCGTCCTCGTAGGCGTCGAGCGCGAGGTCGAGCGCCAGGTCGCCATTGGCGTGGAAGGCCATCTGCCAGCCCGCCGGCGCCGCCCGGTCGAGGATCGCGTCGAGCTGCTCGCGGCTGTAGTTCATCGAGTGCGCGCCGCCGGCCACCGCCGGATCGATGCCTGCGGTGCGGGTGGCCTCGGTGTCGAGGTAGGGGAACGAGATCGCGATGTTGCCGACCCACGGCGACCCGTCGGTCCACAGCTTGACGCCGGTCTTGGTCAACCACTCATCGCCCGCGGTGAATGTCGTTGGCTCCGAATAGGTGTCGGTGACCGACATCTCCCACATGCTGACCCGCAGCGGACACGACGGCGCGGCGGCGAGCGCCTCGTAACCGGCGGCGAACTTCGGGTCGTAGGTCATGTCCGACGTCGACGTGTACCCACCGCGCGCCATCACCGCGTAGTAGGTCGCCGCCGACACCAGCGGGTCGCCCATCTGCTCCATCAGCGGCATCGTCACCGCGGTCACCACGGGCAGTTCGAATCCCTGCCCGTTGAGCGTCCCGTCGGCGTTGCGGCCGAACTTGCCGGCGACCGGGTCGGGCGGCGGTGCGGCGTCCCAGCCGTGGCGCCGGATCATCGCGGAGTTGAAATACACGCCGTGCCCGGAGTTGTCGGTGACGACGGTGACGCGGTCGCCGAAGATCTCGTCGAGCTCGCCGGCCTGCGGTGCCGGATGGCCGTGCAGCAGTGCGTCGTACCCGGCGAACCACAGGGGGGTGTCGGGGTCGGTGTGAGCCAGCGCGTCGGCGAAAATCGTGCGGACGTCCGACCAGCTCGCCGCGACCCACGGCGCGATCGAGCGGGCCGGCGCCTGCGTGGCGATCCCGCTGATCAACGGATGCCCGTGCGGTTCAACGAAACCCGGTGCGAGCACGGCGGCGCCGGTGTCGACGACCTCCGCGCCGGGCAACGCGTCGCGGCACTCGTCGACGGTGCCGACCGCTGTGATCCGTCCGTCCGACACCGCCACCGCCTCGGCGCGCGGCGCCGTGTCGTCCATGGTGATGACGGTCCCTGCGGTCAAGATCACGTCGGTCATGGGCACAGTGTGACACCGATGTGACAAGCTGCCGGGGTGTTCGCAGCAGTTGGCCGGGGCCGCGCAGCCGGGATCGCGGTGGGGGTGCTCGCCGACCGCCCGTTCGGTGACCCGTCGCGGGGGCATCCGGTGGCGCTGTTCGGCAGCGGCGCAGCGGCGCTCGAGCGGCGGGTCTACGCCGACAGCCGCAGTGCGGGCGCCCTGCACACCGCCGCACTGCTCGGCCTCGTCGCCCTCGCCGGCGCGGCGGTCGAACGCAGCGGCCGGCGCGCCGGCGTCGTCGCCGAGACAGTGTGCGTCGCCGCCGCGACATTCACCGCGCTGGGCGGTACGTCGCTGGCCCGCACCGGTACCCGGATGGCCGATCTGCTGGCGGCCGACGACCTCGACGCGGCCAGACAGCTGCTGCCGTCACTGTGCGGACGGGACCCGTCGGTGCTCGATGCCGCCGGCCTGACCCGCGCCGCGCTGGAGTCGGTCGCGGAGAACACCTCCGACGCGCAGGTCGGTCCGTTGGTGTGGGCGGCGCTGGGCGGTGTCCCGGCGGTGCTGGTGTACCGGGCCGCGAACACGCTCGACGCCATGATCGGCAACAAGTCGCCGCGCTACCTGCGGTTCGGTTGGGCGGCAGCCCGATTCGACGACCTGTTGAACCTGGCCGCGGCCCGGCTGACGGGGCTGTTCGTCGTGGCGTGCGCGCCGGTGGTGGGTGGCTCTCCGACAGGTGCTTTGCGGGCCTGGCGCCGGGACGCGAGCAGGCACCCCAGCCCGAACGCCGGGGTCGCCGAGGCGGCGTTCGCCGGGGCACTGGGGATCCGGTTGGGGGGCCCTACGCAGTACGCCCACGAGCTGGAGATCCGCCCGACGCTCGGCGATGGCAGGACGCCGGCGGTCGCGGATCTGGAGCGTGCCGTGCGGTTGTCGCGCGCTGTGCAGGTGGTCGCCGCGGCAGCCGCCGTCAGCGTCGCCTCCCGTACCGGTCGGCGAGCTTGTCCTCAGGGGTGACGGGTGCGGCCGCCGCCTTCTCCTGCCTGCGCGCCTTCACCTCGGCGTAGACGAAGTAGCCGACGCCGATCGGGGCGATGATGCCGAAGGCGATCCACTGGATGCCGTAGGACAGGAACGGCCCGGCATCCAGACGCGGCAGTGGAACGGCGCCGAGACCCCCGGGCTGGTCGTCGACCAGCTGCAGATAGGACCCGGCCAATGGAACGCCGGTCAACGCGGAGATCTGGCCGGGGTTGATCGAATACACCTGCTGCACACCGGCGTCCCGGAACGGAGCCTTGCCGGCGGGCACCCCTTCGGCGTCGCGCAACCGGGCGGTGATCGTCACCGTCCCCGTCGGGGCGGCGTCGAACGGCGGTACCGCGGTACCCTGCACCGGCTTGACATAGCCGCGGTCGACGAGCACGGTCGGGCCGCCGTCGACGGCGAACGGCACCAGCACCTCGAAGGCGGGATCCCCGTCGATCACCCG
This sequence comes from Mycolicibacterium chlorophenolicum, assembly GCF_001044235.1. Classification (GTDB taxonomy): domain Bacteria; phylum Actinomycetota; class Actinomycetes; order Mycobacteriales; family Mycobacteriaceae; genus Mycobacterium; species Mycobacterium chlorophenolicum. The sequence goes on from NZ_JYNL01000007.1 coordinate 8,579, forward strand.
CAGCCGGGCCAGCACCTGCGCGCCGTTCAGATACCTGCCCGTCGCGGTCACGCGCTTCCACTGCTGATCGGGCGCCGCCGAATCCTGATGGGGCAGAAGGCTGGTCAGTGGCACCGGATCGGCGTCCAGCGAGGCGGCGATCTGCGCGTTCTCCCGGGAGGTCGTGGTGTTCTTGCCCAGCTGCCACGGGGCGAGCACCGTGAAGCACAGATAGGCGAACGCGATCGCCACGACGTAGAGCGCCAGCCATTGCGGCCGCAGCAGGAAGGTCAGCCGGCGCATCGTCAGACCGCCTGTTGCCGCTCGGCCAGCTGGTCGTCCACCCACCCGTGCAGCCCCGGCAGCGCGGCGTCGATGACGGTGAACACGTCCTCGAAGTCGTCGTGCGTGCCGTAGTAGGGATCGTCGACGTCGGGGACGTGGGCGCCCGAGCGGGGGTCGAAGGACCGCAGCATGCGCAGCCGCTCGGTGGGCACCCCGAGGTGGGCCAGCATGCGCTGGTGCTCGCGGCCCAGCGCGATGACCAGATCGGCGGCCAGGTGGTCGTCGCCGACCTGGGTGGCCCGATGCGCCGACGGGTAGCCGTGGCCGCGCAACGTGTCGGCGGCGCGCCGATCGGCGGGCTCACCCTCGTGCCAGTGCCCGGTGCCGGCGCTGCTGACGCGCACCACATCGGCCAGTCCGCGCTCGGCGATCTGATGGGCGAACATCTTCTCGGCCATCGGGCTGCGGCAGATGTTGCCCGAACAGATGAACGTGACGTGCAGCAGCTCAGACACCGAGCACCTCCCGCAGGGCGTCCACGGTGTCCACGTGCGCGAGCGCGCCGCTGGGGCCGTCGGTGAAATCCTCGCGACCGTAGCCCCAGTCGACGACGATGGTGCCGATTCCGTGGGCGGCGGCTCCCTCCACGTCGTGCGACCGGTCTCCGATCATCACCACCCGGTCGGGGATCGGGGCGAGCTGATCGAGCGCGTGGGCCACCACGTCGGCCTTGCGCGCCCGGGTGCCGTCGACGCTGGCGCCGGCGATCACCTCGAAGCGTCCGTCGAGGTCGAAGTGGGCGAGGATGCGCCGCGCGGTCGGCTCGGCCTTCGAGGTGGCCACCGCCAGGCGCACCCCGGCGTCGGCCAGGTCGGCCAGCAGGTCCGGGACGCCCGTGAACGGCCGGTTCATCGACCAGCCGCGGCTGGTGTAGTCCGCCCGGTAGGCGGCGATCGCGTCGTCGACCCGCTCACCCAGGCCCATCGACTCCAACGTGTGCAGCATGGGCGGTCCGACGATGCGGCTGACCAGATCACCCTCGGGAATGGTGGCGCCGACCGCGGACAGGGCGTGGCGGAAGCTGGCCACGATGCCCTCGGCGGAGTCGGTCAGGGTGCCGTCCAGGTCGAAGATCACCAGATCGCCGCGGCCCACCCGGGCGACGCCGGCTGAGCTGTCCAGCATATCGGTCACGTGCCCATTGTCCCTGATGCCCGGAGTGGCTGGACCCGCGCACTACTGTCGTGCTGTGGCATGTCTGCTGGTGATGCGATGACGGTGCGGCTCGCCGACGTCATCGAGGTGCTCGACAGGGCCTACCCGCCGCGGCTGGCGCAGAGCTGGGACTCCGTCGGCCTGGTGTGCGGTGATCCGTCCGAGCCGGCCGAGTCGGTGACGGTCGCGGTGGACGCGACGCCCGAGGTGGTGGCAACGATGCCCGAGCGCGGCCTGCTGCTGGCCCACCACCCGCTGTTGCTGCGCGGAGTGGACACGGTGGCCGCCGACACCGCCAAGGGTGCGCTGCTGCACGCCATGATCCGGACCGGGCGCGCCCTGTTCACCGCACACACCAACGCCGACAGCGCCGACCCGGGCGTCTCCGACGCGCTGGCCGCCGCGCTCGGTCTGGAGGTCACCGACGTCCTGTCCCCGGTGCCGTCGGGACCCGCGCTGGACAAGTGGGGCGTCTACGTCCCGCCCGAAAACGCCGAGGCGCTGCGCGCGGCGATGTTCGGTGCGGGCGCCGGCGACGTCGGCGACTACTCGCAGTGCAGTTGGAGCGCGCCGGGGATCGGCCAGTTCCTGCCCGGAGACGGCGCCTCACCGGCGATCGGCTCGGTCGGGACCGTGGAGCACGTCGTCGAGGACCGCGTGGAGATGGTGGCGCCGAGGTCGCGGCGAGCGGCGGTTCTCGCGGCCCTGCGCACCGCCCATCCGTATGAAGAGCCTGCGTTCGACGTCGTGGCGCTGGAGACTCCGCCGGCGGGCACCGGGCTGGGCCGCATCGCCGTCCTCGCCGAACCGGAACCGTTGCCGGCGTTCGTCGCTCGCGTCCGGCGTGGCCTTCCCGCGACGTCGTGGGGGGTGCGCGCCTCCGGTGACCCGACGACGACGGTGTCGCGGGTCGCGCTGTGCGGCGGGGCGGGTGACTCGCTGCTCGCGGAGGTGGCCGCTGCCGGAGTGCAGGCCTACGTCACCGCCGACCTGCGTCACCATCCGGCCGACGAACACCGCCGCGTCTCCGACGTCGCACTCGTCGACGTCGCGCACTGGGCCAGCGAGTTCCCGTGGTGCGCACAGGCGGCCGAACTCCTGCACCAGCACTTCGGCGACGCACTGCCCGTCACCGTGTCCGAGGTGCGCACCGACCCATGGAATGTCGAGGAAGCAGCCGATGAAAGCTGATGTGTCACAGCAACGTTCACTGCTCGAGCTGGCCGAGCTCGACGCCGAGATCAGCCGGCTCGAACACCGGGTGAAGAACCTTCCCGAACAGTCGGCGCTGGAGAGCGCGCAGGCCGCCCACCGCGAGGCCAACGACCGGCTGGCCGCCGTGCAGCTCGCGCTCGCCGACCTCGACGCGCAGGTCGCCAAGTTCGAGAGCGAGATCGACGGGGTGCGCCAGCGTGAGGACCGCGACCGCGGGCTGCTGGAGGGCGGCACGGTAGACGCCAAACAGCTCACCGAACTGCAGCACGAGCTCGAGACCCTGCAGCGCCGGCAGGCCAGTCTGGAGGACTCGCTGCTGGAGGTGATGGAACGGCGCGAGGAGCTCGCGGCCGACCAGGACCGCGAACTGACCGGCATCGACGACCTGCAGACCGCCCTGACCGACGCGCAGCAGTCCTGCGACAGCGCGCGCACGCACCTCGCGCAGATCAAGCATCAGCGTGTCTCGCGGCGTGAGGAACTCGTCGCGGGCATCGACGAGGGGCTGGTGTCGATGTACGAGCGTCAGCGTGCGCGCGGCGGCGTGGGCGCCGGGCAGCTGCAGGGACGACGGTGCGGTGCGTGCCGGCTGGAGATCGACAAGGGCGAGCTGGCGCGGATTGCCGCCGCGGCCGACGACGAGGTGCTGCGCTGCCCGGAGTGCAATGCGATTCTGTTGCGCGTCAAGGGACCCGGCGCGTGAAGGTCATCGTCGAGTGCGACGGCGGATCGCGCGGCAATCCCGGTCCGGCCGGATACGGCGCGGTCGTGTGGTCCGCGGATCGCGCTGAGGTGCTGGCCGAGACGAAAGAGACGATCGGCCGCGCCTCCAACAACGTCGCCGAATACCGCGGCCTGATCGCGGGTCTCGAGGCCGCGGCGGGCGTGGGTGCCACCGAGGTCGAGGTCTGCATGGACTCGAAGCTGGTGGTCGAGCAGATGGCCGGGCGCTGGCGCGTCAAGCATCCCGACCTGGCCCCGCTGAACCAGCAGGCCCGCGACCGAGCGCGGGCGTTCGAGCACGTCACCTACACCTGGGTGCCCCGTGCGCAGAACGCGCATGCCGACGCGCTGGCCAACCAGGCGATGGACGCGGCCGCCGGTATCGAGGAGGGCGATCCGGTGCCGGCCGAAACGTCAACGCCGACAACGCAGGTGACGACGAACCCGGCGGGGTGGACCGGGGCGCGTGGAGCGCCGACGCGGTTGTTCCTGCTCCGGCACGGGCAGACGCCGCTGTCGGTCGAACGGCGCTACTCGGGGCGCGGCAACCCCGCCCTGACCGAACTGGGCAACCAGCAGGCCGACGCGGCGGCCCGTTATCTGGGGCAGGGCGGTGGAATCGACGCGGTGGTGTCCTCGCCGCTGCAACGCGCCCACGACACCGCCACCGCGGCCGCGAAGGCTCTCGGTCTGGACGTCGAGATCGACGACGATCTGATCGAGACCGACTTCGGGGCCTGGGAGGGGCTGACGTTCCGCGAGGCCTCCGAACGCGACCCCGAACTGCACCTGCGGTGGCTGCGCGACACCGCCGTGCCGCCCCCGGGCGGCGAGAGCTTCGACGCGGTGGCCACCCGTGTCGCCCGCGCGCAGCAGCGCATCATCGCCGAACGCCCCGGTCAGACGGTGCTGGTCGTGTCGCATGTGACGCCGATCAAGACGCTGCTGCGCCTGGCCCTCGACGCCGGTTCGACGATTCTGTACCGGCTGCATCTGGACCTGGCCTCGCTGTCGATCGCCGAGTTCTATCCCGACGGTCTCGCCTCGGTGCGCCTGGTCAATCAGACGTCCTATTTGTGATCGGTGTGCAGGTGCACGCGTTCGCCGTGCAGGCCGAACAGCGCGATCGCCTCGACCGGTCCGTCGACGACCCCGAACCAGTGCGGCGTCCACGTCGAGAACTCCACGGCTTCACCGGGTTTGATGGTGAAGTCGCGTTCGCCGAGGATCAGCCGCATCCTGCCCGACAGCACGTACATCCAGTCGTGGCCCTCGTGGACGGGCAATTGCGGCGGTGGTGTGCGCCGGCGGGCGCTGACCCGGATCTTGTAGGCGTGTAGTCCGCCCGCAGGACCCTGACCGGTCAACGGCCAGAACGTGATCTGGTTGCGGGTGTGCGCGCCGCCGCGGACCCGTGGGTCCTCGACCTCCGGGGCGCGCAGCAGTTCGTCGGTACTGACCGACAGGGCGGCGGCGAGCCGGGGGAGATGGTCGAGGGCGAGCCGCCGCTTGCCGGATTCCAGTCGGCTCAGGGTGGACACGTCGATGCTGGACCGGCTCGCCACGTCGTCGAGTGTCATGCCGCGCTGCAGCCTCAGTTCCCGCAACCGGCGCCGCACCCGGGCGTCCACACCGTCGTCGTTTGCCTGCATGGCAACCAAGCTTGGCAGATCGGTGTGACCGCGAGCAAGGTGGTGGCATGAGCGAACGATGGGATGGCGTGATCATCGGTGGTGGGGCCGCCGGGTTGAGCGCGGCGCTGGTGTTGGGCCGGGCGCGCAAGCGGACCCTGGTGGTTGACGGTGGTGCGCAGAGCAACCGCGCCGCGCACGGCATCGGCGGACTTCTCGGATTCGACGGGGTACCACCGGCGGAGCTCTATGCCCGCGGCCGCGACGAACTGGCGCGGTACCCGTCGGTCGAGGTGCGCGACGGCGAGGTCGCCGAGGTCACCGCACATGAGGGCGGGTTCACGATCGGGCTCTCCGACGGCGCATCCGAGCGCACCCGGCGGGTGCTGCTCGCGACGGGCATGCACTATCGCGCCTCAGAAATACCGGGACTCGACGCGTTCTGGGGCCGTTCGGTGTTCCACTGCCCGTTCTGCCACGGCTGGGAGGTGCGCGATCAACCCTTGGCGGTGCTCGCAGCGGGGGAGCGGGGTGTGCACATGGCGTCGCTGTTGCACGGGTGGAGCGATGACGTGGTGCTGCTGACCGATGGTCCTTCAGGCCTCACCGATGAGGATCGGAATCACCTTGCTCACGCGGGAATTCCGGTGGACGAGCGGGTGGTTGCGGGGGTGTCGGGCAGTGACGGTCACCTGGAGGCGGTGGTGTTCGCCGACGGGACGAGCCTGGCCCGGCGCGGGCTGCTGGTGGCGGGCACGCTGCACCAGCGGACCGGGCTGGCGCGGGCGTTGGGGGTGGCCTTCGCGGCGCCGGGACCGGTGTCGGCGGAGGCGATCGCGGTGGACGCGTTCTGGCGGACGTCGGTGCCGGGGGTGTACGCGGCAGGCGATGTCTGCGCGCAGATGCCGCAGGTGGCTGCGGCGATCGCGGCGGGTTCGGGCGCCGCGGTGTCGATTGTCGGAAGTCTGATGGAGGAGGATCGATGAACGAGTCGGAGAAGGCGCACTGGGAGGCCAGATACGCCGAGCGGGACCGGATCTGGAGCGGCCGGGTGAACCCGTGGCTGGCCGAGGTGGCGGGTCCGTTACCGCCGGGCCGGGCGCTCGATCTCGGTTGCGGCGAGGGTGCCGACGCGTTGTGGCTGGCCGAAAGCGGTTGGCGCACGCTCGGAGTGGACATCTCGGACACCGCGCTGGCACGCGCGACCGCCGAAGCCGAACGGCGTGGCGTGGCCGATCAGGTCTGCTTCCGGCAGATGAACTTGTCCGACGACTTCCCGGACGGGACGTTCGACCTGGTGTCGGCGCAGTTCCTGCAATCGCTCGTGCGGTTGGACCGGGAGAGCATTTTCACCGCCGCGGCCGGGGCCGTGGCGCCGGGCGGCGTCCTGCTGATCGTGGACCACGGCGCGGCACCGCCGTGGGCGCAGCACATCCACGACCACGTGTTCCCGACGGTCGAGGACGTCCTCGCGGGCATCGATGTCAAGCCGGGGCAGTGGGAGCGGCTGCGGGCCGGCGCCCTTGAGCGGGAGGCGGTCGGCCCCGAAGGTCAGCAGGCGGTGTTGATCGACAACGTGATCGTGCTGCGGCGCACCTCGTTGTCGGGCTGACGTCCCACCTTCTCGGTGTCCTGACGAAGTCTCTCCGATCGCGGTCCAGGTACGCGACGACGTGTGCCGCGACATCGCGAACCCGCCAGCCGGCGCAGAGGCTGGGGGCGAGCCACTGCTCACGGCCGAGGCGAGCCACCAGGTTCGCGGAATCTCGCGGCTCGTCGGTCGCCAGATTCGTCGCGCGCATCGGGTTCACGGTCGCATATTTGTCGGTAGGCCGATGTAGGGTCGAGTCATGTTCGAACACACGTTCGATATCGATGCGACGGCCTCCGAGGCCGAGCTGCGCGACCTCGTCACCCGCTGCGAGCGGTTGAAGGCTGCCGCGGCGGCGGCGCAGGCCCGCGCGACCGCGGCGTGGGCGGCTAAACGGCGCGCGGCCGAGGACGCCGCCGGGGTGCCGGCGCGCAAGCGGGGGCGGGGGTTGGCCTCGGAGATCGCGCTGGCCCGCCTCGACGCCCCGGTGTGCGGCAACCAGCATCTGGGTTTCGCGAATGCTTTGGTGCACGAGATGCCGTACACGCTGGCCGCCCTGGAAGCCGGGGTGCTCACCGAATATCGGGCCAGCCTGATCGTCAAACAGTCCGCCTGCCTCACCGTGGAAGACCGGCGGGTATTGGATGCCGAACTGTGCGCCGATCAGCAGGCGCTGGCCGGGTTGGGCAACAAGCGCATCGAAGCCGCCGCCGCAGCGATCACCGCCCGCCTGGACGCCGCCGCCGTCGTCGAGCGCAAGAACCGCGCCGCGCAGAGTGCGGGGGTGTGGACCCGCTGCGCCCCCAACGGCATGGTGTACCTGACCGCGCTGATGCCGCTGTCCCAGGGCATCGGGGTCTACGCCACCNGCGCAGAGTGCGGGGGTGTGGACCCGCTGCGCCCCCAACGGCATGGTGTACCTGACCGCGCTGATGCCGCTGTCCCAGGGCATCGGGGTCTACGCCACCCTCAAACGGGACGCCGACACCACCGGTGGTGATGGGCGCCCGCGGGGACAGGTGATGACCGACACCCTCTACGAGCGGGTCACCGCGCGTCCGGCCGACACCCCGTCGCCGGTCGCGCTGAACCTGGTGTTGGCGGACACCACCCTGTTCGGGGAGGACGATTCCCCGGGCTGGGTGCAGGGCTACGGCCCGGTTCCCGCGGTGGTGGTGCGCGACCTGGTCTCCGATGCGGTGACCGACGAGGCGGCGAAAGCGACGCTGCGCCGGTTGTATCGGCATCCGCGCAGCGGGCAGTTGGTGGCGATGGAGTCCAAGGCGCGGATCTTTCCGAAAGGGTTGCGGGCCTTCATCGGGGTGCGGGATCAGACCTGTCGCACGCCCTATTGCAACGCCCCGATCCGCCACCACGACCACGCCACCCCCGCCCGAGATGGCGGAACGACCAGCGGGCTCAACGGTCTCGGCGGCTGTGAAGCCTGCAACTACGCCAAAGAAGCCCCCGGCTGGCAGGTCGTCACCCACGACACCGACGGCCACCACACCGCCGTCTACCGAACCCCCACCGGCGCCACCTACCACTCCACCGCACCACCACTACCCGGACCCACCCGACGACACAGCGCGATCGAAGGCAGGCTCAGCATCGACATCGTCGAGCTGAAATGGACTGCCTAGAGGCGAGCTGGGTGAGCCGGACGCTGTNCCTACCACTCCACCGCACCACCACTACCCGGACCCACCCGACGACACAGCGCGATCGAAGGCAGGCTCAGCATCGACATCGTCGAGCTGAAATGGACTGCCTAAGAGGCGAGCTGGGTGAGCCGGACGCTGTTGCCGGACGGGTCGCGGAACCCGCAGTCGATGCCGTAGGGCATCTCGTGGGGCTCCTCGGTGAACTCGACGCCGCGCGAGCGCAGTTCCTGGTAACTGGCGTGGCAGTCGTCGGTGGTGAGAAACACGGTTCCGGCGAACCCCTTGGCGGTCAGATCGAGCACCTGGGTGCGGGTCGGCCCGTCCATCACCGGCTCGCCGGGCACGGCCATCAACACGATCGAGACGTCGTCCTGGCCGGGCGGTCCGACCGTCAACCAGCGGAAGAGTCCGTCGATATCGGGCAGCGAAACATCCTGGCGCACCTCCATTCCCACCTTCTCGGTCCAGAACTTCAGCGCGACTTCTTGATCGTGCACCCACAGGTGAACGCTGGCGATCCTGATCATGGCCCCGACGCTACGGGCGGTCCGCTCGTGCCGTCTTCTCCCGGTGTGCTGTCTGCACCGACGCGGCTGACCGCACGCGGGCGGGTGTCGCGGCCGAGGATGCAACTCGGGATGCGGGCATGCACCGCGGCAGGCGGCATGGCCGCCCGGTATGCGGCCGGCGGAAGCCCGTAGGCCCGGGCGAAACTCGTCGTGAAGGATCCGACGCTCGTCAGCCCGACCATCATGCAGATCTCGGCGACCGGGCGGTCGGTGTGGCGCAGCAGCGAGGCCGCCCGCTCCAGCCGGCGCGTCTGCAGGTAGGCCCGCGGCGACTCCCCGAACGTCGTCGTGAAGGTCCGGCTGAAATGCGCCCGCGACAACCCGGCGGCCGCGGCCAGATCATCGACCGTGATCGGCTCGGCGTACCGGGCGTCGACCAGATCCTTCGCACGCATCAGGTGGCGGGCCGGCCGAACCTGCGTCATGGCCCTCAAGCATTCGTTACCGGAATCCCGGCCGCAAGCATTACGTTGTGGGTGCGGATGAGCTGGCTGGGCGGCCGCGGATCATCGACCGGCCGGATAGGGGTACGGCCTAGGTGGTTCGAGGAAAGTCCGGACTTCACAGAGCAGGGTGATTGCTAACGGCAATCCGAGGTGACTCGCGGGAAAGTGCCACAGAAAGCAGACCGCCACCACCGAGTCTTCGGGCCACGGGGTGGTAAGGGTGAAACGGTGCGGTAAGAGCGCACCAGCGCTCCGGGTGACCGGAGCGGCTCGGCAAACCCCACCCGAAGCAAGGCCAAGAATGTCGCGCGGGGGGCGCGGCAGCGCAGACGCCCGAGGGCTGCTCGCCCGAGTCTGCGGGTAGGCCGCTCGAGGCACCCGGTGACGGTGTGTCCAGATGGATGGTCGCCACTTCGCCGCCAGACATGGCGGCGAGAGACAGAATCCGGCTTACAGGCCGGCTCATCCGCCCTTAGGGGTCACGCCTTGCGCACGGCCTTGTGCAGCGCCGCGAGCGCTTCTTCGACCTGTTCCTCGCAGCGCAACGCGAGGTCGTGCTCCTGCTGATAGAGCAGCCCGTAGGTGAACGTGTTCTCGCCGGCGGCGTGCGCCAGCTCGGCCTGCCGGCTCAGATGGCTCCTGCTGACCACGCTGTCCTGGTGATCACCCAGCAGCGTCTGGATCGACTTGGCCCGGTCGGCGACCTTGCCCTGCCCGGTCGCCGCCGCGGTGTAGCGCAGCTGCTTGGCGCGCTTGCGAATGCGGTGCAGCGCCTCATCGACGTGCTCGTCCTGCTCCTCGGCGGCAACGCGAGCCTTCTTGGCGGCCTTGCGAACCCGTTTGTAGGCGGAGTCGAACGTGACCTCGGCCCGCTCCTCGCCCGCGGCCGGGGGCGGCGGCTCGGCCGTCACCAACTCCTCCAGCGCGTCCAGCAGGCGGAAGTACCGCGGCGAGCGCATCGCCGCCAGCGACCGCTTCCAGCCGGCCTGATATCTCTTCTGCGCACCGTCGACGAGACGCTCCCGCACCGGACCACGCACCGCCGATTCCGGCAGCCCGTCGAGCGCGCGCTGGTAGCGCTCCGCCAGCACCTCCGCGTCGCGCGCAATGCCCAGCACACCGGCCAGCTCCCGCAGCTCGGCGAGGATCCAGTGATCGTCGGAGATGCCGAACGCGCCCTCGGAGGACTGCAGCAGACTGCGGATCTTGCGCGTGGTCACCCGCATCTGGTGCACCGAGTCGTAGACATCCGACCGGACCGCGCGGTCCCACTCGATCAGCTGCGCGACCTGCTCGGCGACCGCCCGGTGCACCGGATCACTCAACGCCGCGGGGGACTCATCCGAGTCATCCTCGGATCCCAACACCCGCGCCAACTTCGAGCCGTGCCCGGCCGGGCGGGCGCCGGCGTCGAGGAGGCGACGGGTCAGGGGCTCGAACAGCTCACGGTCTGCGCCCTCGGCGAGCTCCAGCTCCCATTCGCGCCACTGCTGTTCCTCGCCGTCGACGGCACTGGCCGTCACCTGGTCGTCGCAGAACTCGGCCACCGCCGAGCCGTCCGGCCCGTACAGCATCACGACGCTGCGCGCCGTGCTGATCCGCGCCACCGGCGCCAGCCCACGTTCCCGCACGATGGCGAGGACGACATCGCGGAGGCTGTCGGGCACCTGCGGGTGCGCCGGGGTGCCCTCCTCCAGCGGAGCCCGCACCTCGGTGCGGCTGTCCGGGCCGGCCGGCAACTTCAGATGCCAGCCGGCGTCCGTACCGCCGGTCCGGCGCCGCAACGTGATGCGGTGCCGGGCCAGGTCGTGATCGGCTGTGTCGTAGTAGACAGCGTCGAGCGACTGTGACGTCGACCGCTCGACACGGGACACCGCGGTCAGTCCGTCGAAGGACGGGCTGACGGCCGAGTCGACCACGTCGAACTTGCGCTCGGTCTCGGTGTACCTGGACGTTTCGGACGATCGGGCTGGCATGGGCACCTTCGTTTCGGGCATCGCGGGGGGACCCAAGATTGCCACACGCAAGTGAACCGCCAACACCGCGCCGTGATCGAAGAGATACCGACACGAGACCCGACACGGACGGCAGCGCACGCTTTCGCCGACGTCACTCTTACAATTCTCTTATGAGTCCAGACATGCGGCTCCACGACTATCTCGACGCCGAAGGCAACATCGAGATCCCGGCCGGAGTCACGCTGACGTCGTTCCTCGACCGCCATGCCGAACAGAGGGCCGATGCGCCCGCCTACCGGTACCTCGACTTCGACCACGACCGCACGGTCGAGTTGACCTGGTCGGCGTTCCGCACCCGGCTGCGGGCAGTGGGCACGCGCCTTCAACAGGTCACCCAGCCCGGCGACCGGATCGCGATCCTCGCCCCGCAGGGAGTGGACTACGTGGTCGGCTTCTTCGCCGCGATCCAGGCCGGCGCCATCGCGGTGCCGTTGTTCGCGCCCGAACTCCCCGGCCACACCGACCGACTGCATGCCGTGCTCGCCGACGCCCGGCCCACCGTGGTACTGACCACCACCGCCGCGGCAGAACCGGTCCGAGAGTTCCTGCGCACGGTCCCGCGGCCGCAGCGGCCCCGGATCATCGCCGTCGACGCCGTCCCCGACGCGGTCGGCCGCGACTTCGTGCCCGCGCCGGTGGCGACCGACGACATCGCCTACCTGCAGTACACCTCGGGCTCGACGCGGACCCCGGCCGGCGTCGAGATCACCCACCGCGGCGCGTGCACGAACGTCGTGCAGATGATCGAATCGGTGGGCCTGGACTGGGACACCCGCAGCGTCAGCTGGCTGCCGCTGTTCCACGACATGGGCCTGCTGATGATCATGTTCCCGGCCCTGCTGGGCGCACACATCACGCTGATGTCGCCGGTGTCGTTCGTGCGCCGGCCCTACCGGTGGATCAGGGAGCTGGGTGCGTCGGACAAGCCCACGTTCGCCGCCGCCCCGAACTTCGCGTTCGATCTCGCCGCCCAGCGCGGCCTGCCGCCCGCCGGCGAGGCGCTGGACCTCAGCAACGTGGCCGGTCTGATCAACGGTTCCGAACCGGTCAGCATGGCCTCGATCGAGACGTTCACCTCCGCCTTCGCGCCGTACGGTCTGAACCCCGCCGCGATCAAGCCGTCCTACGGCATGGCCGAGGCGACGCTGTTCGTCTCCACCACCGAGCCCGGCTCATCGCCCACCGCGGTGCACATGGACCGGGAGGCTCTCAGCCGCGGACAGGTCGTGCGCGTCGGCGCCGACGACCCGAACGCCGTCGTCGGCGTCTCCTGCGGGCACATCGCCCGCAGCCAGTGGGCGGTGATCGTCGACGCGCAGACCGAATGCGAGCTGCCCGACGGCCGCGTCGGCGAGATCTGGCTGCACGGCGACAACATCGGCCGCGGCTACTGGGGCCGCACCGACGAGACCGAACTGACCTTCCACAACAAGCTGCAGTCGCGGCTGACGCAGGGCAGTCACGCCGAGGGCGCCGCCGAAAGCGCCCTGTGGCTGCGCACCGGCGACCTCGGGGTCTACCTCGACGGTCAGCTGTTCATCACCGGCCGCGTGAAGGACCTGGTGATCGTCGACGGCCGCAACCACTACCCGCAGGACATCGAGGCCACCGTGTCGGAGGCCTCGGCCGCGGTGCGATCCGGCTTCGTCGCCGCGTTCTCCGTGCCCGGCGTCGGCCGCGAGGAGGTGGTGATCGTCGCCGAACGCGCCCCCGGTGCCGGGCGTGCCGAGGCGGCGCCCATCACCGAGGCCATCCGCGCGGCGGTGTCGCGGCGCCACGCCATTCCGCTGGCCGATGTGAAACTCGTTGCCGCCGGCGCGATTCCACGGACCACCAGTGGCAAGCTGGCGCGCAGCGCCTGCCGGGCGCGCTATCTCGAGGGCGGCATCTGATCCGGCGGGCGTTACAGTCCGGTGTGTGACTGACTACCAGACGATTGCCTTCGAGCGCTCCGGCGCGATCGCCCGGATCACGCTGAACCGGCCCGACGCCGCGAACGGCATGAACGCCGTCATGACGCGGGAGCTCGCCGACGTCGCCGCGCACTGCGACGACCCCACGATCAAGGTCGTGGTGATCACCGGCGCCGGACGGTTCTTCTGCGCCGGAGGCGACCTGAAGGATTTCGCGTCGGCACCCCAGCGCGGCCGTCACCTCAAGGGCGTCGCCGACGACCTGCACCGCGCCATCTCGACCTTCGCCCGCATGGACGCCGTCGTCATCACCGCCGTCAACGGCACCGCGGCGGGCGCGGGATTCTCGTTGGCGGTCACCGGCGATCTGATCCTCGCGGCCGAATCGGCGTCGTTCACGATGGCCTACACCCGCGTGGGCCTCAGCCCCGACGGGAGCTCGACCTACTTCCTGCCGCGCCTGATCGGCATGGCCCGCACCAAGGAGCTGATGCTCACCAACCGGACGCTGTCCAGCCGCGAGGCGCTCGACTGGGGTCTGGTCACCGAGGTACTGCCCGACGGCGATGTCGCTTCGCGGGCAGACGAACTCGCCGCCGCCATGTCCACCACGTCGGGCGGCTCCAACGGTGGCGTCAAAGCACTGCTGCTGGCCAGCTTCGCCAACGGACTCGAGGAGCAGATGGAACTCGAGGGCCGGCTGATCGCCCGGCGCGCGGAGACCGCCGACGGACGCGAAGGGGTGGATGCGTTCCTCGCCAAACGCAAGCCCGAGTTCTCCTAGAAGGAGTGCTCCTCGGCGGGGAAGACGCCGCTGGCCACTTCCTGAGCGTAATCGGCTGCCGCGCGGCGCAATTCGTCACCGACGGCACCGAAGCGCTTGACGAACTTGGCCGTCCTGCCGTTGGTCATCCCGGCCATGTCCTGCCACACGAGGACCTGGGCGTCGCAGTTGGGGCCCGCGCCGATCCCGACGGTGGGGATGGTGAGCTTGCCGGTGATCTGGGTGGCCAGTTCGGCCGGCACCATCTCCATCACCACGGCGAACGCGCCGGCCTCCTGCACGGCGATCGCGTCGTGGATCGTCTGCTCGGCGGCGTCGCCGCGGCCCTGCACCTTGAATCCGCCGAGACCGTTCACGCTCTGCGGGGTGAAGCCGATGTGGGCCATCACGGGAATGCCCGCTGCGGTCAGGGTGGCGATCTGCTCGGCCACCCGCTCGCCGCCTTCGAGCTTGACGGCGTGGGCGCCGGACTCCTTGAGGAATCGGGTGGCGCTGGCCAGGGCCTGCGCCGGGCCCGCTTCGTAGCTGCCGAACGGCAGGTCGGCCACCACCAGCGCGTGCGGGGCGCCGCGGACGACGCCGCGCACCAGAGGAATCAGTTCGTCGATGGTCACCGGAACGGTGGTGTCGTAGCCGTAGACGACGTTCGCGGCGGAATCACCCACCAGGAGCACCGGGATCTCGGCCTCGTCGAACACCGCTGCGGTCGAGTAGTCGTACGCGGTGAGCATGGCCCACTTGTGGCCTTCGGACTTCCACTTCGCGAGGTGATGGGTGCGGACCCGCGTCCGCGGGGTGCCGGCGGCAGCGCCGTACACGGTCTGTTCAGACATCGTTGTCCCCCAGAGGGTCGTCGTTTCGGCTCCTCGAGGCCGCTTCGGGTCCCCGGGTACCGCTGACCCGACCAGTCTGCCACCACGTCACCAGAAGTTGAACAACACGTTAAGTGGATTTGCTCACACCGGCCGGCGCCGCGCATACGATCGGCGGATGCAACGGCTCAGCGGGCTCGACGCCAGTTTCCTCTACCTCGAGACCGCGGCTCAGCCGTTGCACGTGTGCTCGATCCTCGAGTTGGACGCCTCGACGATGCCGGGCGGATACGCCTTCGACCGCTTCCGTGATCTTCTCGCCGAACGGATCCGGGCGATGCCCGAGTTCCGTGAGCGGATCGCCGACAACCGGTTCAACCTCGACCATCCGGTGTGGGTGGACGACAAGGACTTTGACGTCGACCGGCATCTGCACCGGATCGGACTGCCGTCACCGGGCGGGCGCCGCGAACTCGCCGACATCTGCGGCCACATCGCCTCGCTGCCGCTGGACCGGACGCGGCCGCTGTGGGAGATGTGGGTGATCGAGAACGTCGGGGGACCCGGCGACGGCACTGCGCAGGAGGGCGTACGCATCGCGGTGATGACCAAGGTGCACCACGCCGCGGTGGACGGCGTGACGGGCGCCAACCTGATGTCCAAGCTGTGCACCACCGAACCCGACGCGCCCGCGCCCGAACCCGTCGACGGCCCGGGCGGCGGCAGCGACCTCGAGATCGCCGTCAGCGGGGCCGTGCGCTTCGCCGCCCGGCCGCTCAAGCTCGTCAACGTGGTGCCCAACACGTTGACCACCGTCATCGACACCGTCAAACGGGCCCGCACCGGCATGACGATGGCGCCGCCGTTCGTGGCGCCCAGAACCGCGTTCAACGCCAACGTGACCGGGCACCGCAACGTCGCGTTCGCGCAACTGGACCTCGAGGACATCAAGACCGTCAAGAACCACTTCGGCGTCAAGGTCAACGACGTCGTGATGGCGCTGGTGTCCGGGGTGCTGCGCACCTTCCTGCTCAACCGGGGCGAACTGCCGAACAACTCGCTGGTGGCGATGGTGCCGGTGTCGGTGCACGAGAAGTCCGACCGGCCCGGCCGCAACCAGGTGTCGGGGATGTTCGCCCGGCTGGAGACCAACATCGAAGACCCCGCGGAGCGGCTCAAAGCCATCGCCGAAGCCAATTCCGTTGCCAAACAACACAGTTCGGCCATCGCGGCGACCCTGCTACAGGACTGGACCCAGTTCGCCGCGCCCGCGGTGTTCGGCACGGCGATGCGCGTGTACGCGAGCAGCCGGCTCTCCGGCGCCCGGCCGGTGCACAACCTGGTGGTGTCCAACGTGCCCGGCCCCCAGGGGCGGCTCTACATGCTCGGCTGCGAGGTGAAGGCGATGTATCCGCTCGGGCCGATCTTCCACGGCTCGGGACTGAACATGACCGTGATGTCGCTGTCGGGCAACCTCGACGTCGGGATCGTCTCGTGCCCCGAACTGCTGCCCGACCTCTGGGACATGGCCGACGACTTCGACGTGGCCTTGGCCGAACTGCTCGCCGCGACGCGGTAGTCACCCCGGCCCCGAACCGCGCCTCGCCAGCGGCTATGGGACTTCATGGCAGCATGTGGAGCCATGAAGTACACGACCGGGATCGCGAGATCCGGCCTCATCCTCGCCGCGGTGATCCTGCTCGTCGCCGGGTGCAGCAAGGTGGTGCACGGCCGCGCGATGATCTCGGTGCCGCGACCCGGCTCGCCGATCCAGTGGACGGCCTGCCACCCCGCCGGCCCGTCGGACCGCTCACGGATTCCGACCGGCGCCGAATGCGGCCTGCTGTCCGTGCCGGTGAACTGGGACAACGCCGAGAGCGCTGACGGCGCCGTCGCTCAGATCGCTATCGTGAAGTTCAAGGCCACCGGCGACAAGATCGGCTCCCTGATCGTCAACCCCGGCGGCCCGGGCGAATCCGGGGTCAACGCCGCCGCCTCGATGATCGCGACGCTGCCCGAAGAACTGCGGCAGCGCTTCGACCTGGTCGGCTTCGACCCGCGCGGCGTGGCGAACTCCTCACCGGCGGTGTGGTGCAACAGCGACGCCGACAACGACCGGCTGCGCGCCGACAACGTCGTCGCCTACACGCCCGAAGGTGTCGCACACATCGAAAAGCTCACCAAGGAGTTCGTGCAGCGGTGCGTCGACAAGATGGGCAAGGACTTTCTCGCCAACGTCGGAACCACAAGCGTGGTAAGGGATCTCGATGCGATCCGGCAGGCTCTCGGTGACGAGAAGCTGACCTACCTCGGCTATTCCTACGGCACCCGGATCGGCGCCGGCTATGCCGAGGCGTACCCGGACAAGGTCCGCGCGATGATCCTCGACGGCGCCGTCGACCCGAACGCCGATCCGATCGAGGCCGACATCCGCCAGGCCGCCGCGTTCCAGAAGGCCTTCGACGACTACGCCGCCGACTGCGGCAAGGACTCCAACTGCCCGCTGGGCACCGACCCGGCCAAGGCGGTGGAGGTCTACCAGTCCCTGGTGTGGCCGCTGGTGGAGAAGCCGGCGCAAACCGCCGACCCCCGCGGCCTGAGCTACTCCGACGCCGTGGTGGGCACCATCCTGCCGCTGTACTCGCCGAACCTGTGGCGGCACCTGACGCAGGCGCTCACCGAGATCAAACAGGGCCGCGGCGACACCATGCTGTCGCTGGCCGACCTGTACATGGGCCGCGACGCCCAGGGGCACTACAACAACTCCACCGACGTGCGCGTCGCGGTCAACTGTGTCGACAAGCCGGCGATCACCGACCGGGCCACGCTGGTCGATCAGGACCGCCGGATGCGGGAGGTGGCGCCGTTCATGAGCTACGGCGACTTCACCGGCTTCGCGCCGCTGGGCACCTGCGCGATGTGGCCCGTGCCGCCCACCAGCGAACGGCACGAGATCAAGGCGACCGGGCTACCGCCGATCCTGGTGGTCTCCACCACCAACGATCCCGCCACGCCGTATCAGGCCGGTGTCGACCTGGCCAAGCAGCTCGGCGGCACCCTGCTCACCTTCGACGGCACCCAGCACACCGTCGCACTGCAGGGCGACGCCTGCGTCGACGACATCGCGACCCGCTACCTGGTCGACGTGACGGTGCCGCCGCCGGACACCCGATGCTGAGCGGGTAACAGCCCGGTCACCGTTGGGTCCCGGGGGAAGCCCCGTGTCCCATCGCATGACAGCATGGTCGCCATGTGGCGGGTGGGACGGGCGATTGCGGCTGTGTGCGTGCTGACGGCTGTGCTCTGCCCGCCGGCGCAGGCGGCGCCGACCACGGCGTGGGGCTCGTGCGCGGGCGTCGTCACCGACGCGTCGCGGATTCCCGCAGCGCAGTGCACCACCGTGTCGGTACCGGTCGATTACGCGAAACCCGATGGGGCGCAAGCACAATTGGCGGTCATCAAGGTGCCGGCCAGCGGCAAGCGACTCGGCGCGCTGCTCGTCAACCCGGGCGGCCCCGGCGCGTCGGCCGTCGACACCGTCGCCGACATGGGCGGCGACCTCGCCGGCTCGCCGATCCTGCAGCAGTTCGACCTGGTCGGTGTCGACCCCCGCGGTGTCGGCCACTCCACCCCGCAGTTGCGCTGCCGCAGCGACGCGCAGTTCGACGCCTACCGCACGCAGCCGATGACCGACTACAGCCCCGCCGGCGTCGCCCAGATCGAAGGCATACTGCGGGATTTCGCGGGCGAGTGCCTGACGAACATGGGCCCGGACTTCCTGGCCAACATCGGCACCGCCTCGGCGGTGCGGGACATGGACGCGGTGCGCGACGCGCTCGGCGAAGCCCAGATCAACTTCCTCGGCTTCTCCTACGGCACCCAGCTCGGCGCCGCCTACGCCGACCGCTACCCCGACCGGGTGCGCGCGATGGTTCTCGACGGCGCCGTCGACCCGAGCCTGGACCCCATCACCGAGAGCGTCAACCAGATGGCGGGTTTCCAGCAGGCGTTCGACAAGTACGCCGCGGACTGCGCCCAGGACGTCGAATGCCCGCTGGGCACCGACCCCACCCAGTTCGTCGCCCGCTACCACCAGCTCATCGACCCGCTCGCCGCGCGCCCCGCCGCCACCTCCGACCCGCGCGGGCTCAGCTACCAGGACGCGTTCACCGGCACCGTCTCCGGGCTGTACTCGCCGCGCTACTGGCCGTACGTGACCAGCGGGCTGCTCGGGCTGGCCCGCGGCACCGACCCCATCGATCTGTTGCTGCTCGCCGACGACTATCAGCAGCGGGACCGCAACGGGCACTACAGCAACCGGCAGGACGCGTTCACCGCGATCCGCTGCATCGACTCGGCCTATCCCACCGACCCGGCCGCGTGGGCCGACGCCGACCGGCGCATTCGGGCCGCGGCGCCGTTCTCGGCGTACGGCTCCTTCACCGGGTACGCGCCGCGCGACGTCTGCGCGCTGTGGCCGGTGCCGCCGACGCCGATCGTCGGTGCGGCCACCTCACCCGGCCCCGGCAAGGTCGTCGTCGTCTCCACCACGGGCGACCCCGCGACGCCGTACCAGGCGGGCGTCGATCTGGCCCGCCAGATGAACGCGTCGCTGATCACCTTCGACGGCAGCCAGCACACCGTCGTGTTCAACGGCGACCAGTGCGTCGACACCTCCGTCGTCAACTTCCTGATCGACTCGGTGCCACCCCCCGCCGGTTTACGGTGCTAGCAGCGCTGTAACACAGAATTAACAGGCGGAACCTACGCTTCGGGCATGGATCGGCAGAAGGAATTCGTGCTGCGCACGCTGGAGGAACGCGACATCCGTTTCGTCCGGCTGTGGTTCACCGATGTGCTCGGATACCTGAAGTCGGTCGCGATCGCGCCCGCCGAATTGGAGGGCGCCTTCGAGGAGGGCATCGGCTTCGACGGCTCGTCGATCGAGGGCTTCGCGCGCGTCTCCGAGGCCGACATGGTCGCCCGGCCCGACCCGTCGACCTTCCAGGTGCTGCCGTGGACGTCCAGCGCCGGTGATCACCACTCGGCCCGCATGTTCTGCGACATCACCATGCCCGACGGCTCGCCGTCGTGGGCCGACTCCCGGCACGTGCTGCGCCGCCAGCTGTCCAAGGCCAGCGATCTGGGCTTCTCCTGCTACGTGCACCCCGAGATCGAGTTCTTCCTCCTCAAGCCCGGCCCCGACGACGGCACCCCGCCGGTGCCCGCCGACAACGGCGGCTACTTCGACCAGGCCGTGCACGACGCCGCGCCGAACTTCCGCCGCCACGCCATCGACGCGCTCGAGCAGATGGGCATCTCGGTGGAGTTCAGCCATCACGAGGGCGCACCCGGCCAGCAGGAGATCGACCTGCGCTACGCCGACGCCCTGTCGATGGCCGACAACGTGATGACGTTCCGCTATGTGGTCAAGGAGGTGGCGCTCGCCGACGGCGTGCGCGCCTCGTTCATGCCCAAGCCGTTCGCCGAACACCCCGGCTCGGCGATGCACACGCACATGAGCCTGTTCGAGGGCGAGACCAACGCCTTCCACAGCGCCGACGATCCGCAGCAACTCTCCGACATCGGGAAGTCGTTCATCGCAGGCATTCTCGAGCACGCGCAGGAGATCAGCGCCGTCACCAACCAGTGGGTGAACTCCTACAAGCGGCTCGTGCACGGCGGCGAGGCGCCCACGGCCGCGTCGTGGGGGGCGGCGAACCGCTCGGCGCTGGTGCGGGTTCCGATGTACACCCCGCACAAGGCGTCGTCTCGGCGGGTCGAGGTGCGCAGCCCCGACTCGGCGTGCAACCCGTACCTGACCTTCGCGGTGCTGCTCGCCGCGGGCCTGCGCGGAATCGAGAAGAACTACGTGCTCGGACCGCAGGCCGAGGACAACGTGTGGAGCCTGACCCCCGAAGAGCGACGGGCCATGGGATACAAGGAGCTGCCCGGCAGTCTCGGCGTGGCGCTGACCCAGATGGAGGACTCCGAACTGGTCGCCGAGGCGCTCGGCGAGCACGTCTTCGACTTCTTCCTGCGCAACAAGCGCGCCGAGTGGGAGAACTACCGCAGCCACGTCACGCCTTTCGAGCTGAAGAACTACCTGTCGTTGTAGAGCCGACCGGCTCGGCTAGATTCACCGGTATGGCCAAGCCCGCGACGCAGCGTCCCAAGCTGCCCGGCGTCGGGCGACTCGGCCTCGTCGAGCCGACGGCGCAGGCCGACCTCGAGCAGCTGGGCTGGAACACCGACGCCCACGTCGAGCTTCTGTGGTCGCTGTCGCGGGCCCCCGACGCCGACACGGCGCTGCGTGCCGTGGTCCGGCTCGCCGAGGCACTCGGCACCGAGTGGGACGAGCTCAACGGCGCCCTGCTCAAGGACCGCGGTCTGCGCGGCCGGTTGTTCGCCGCACTGGGCTCGTCACTGGCGCTCGGCGACCACCTCGTCGCCCACCCGCAGTCCTGGCATCTGCTCGCAGGCCGGGTGAGGTTGCCCACGCCCGCGGAGCTCGCGCAGATGTTCGCCGAGATCGCCGAAAACGTCAGCGGCACAATCGCTGCCGCCCCCGAGCTGCGCACCCTGTACCGGGACCGGCTGCTGGTGCTCGCCGCTCTCGACGTCGCACCCACCGTCGAGAACGAGCCGGTGCTGCCGTTCACGGTCGTGGGGGAGCACCTCTCCGACCTCGCCGACGCCGCGCTGCACGCGGCACTGACCGTCAGCATCCGCGCGGTGTGCGGGGACAAGAACGACGAGCCGCCGGCGCTCGCCGTGATCGCGATGGGCAAGTGCGGCGCCCGGGAACTCAACTACGTCAGCGATGTCGACGTCATCTTCGTCACCGACGACGGGTCGCACAGCCGGCTGGCGCTGGCCACCCGGATCGCCGGAGAGATGATGCGGCTGGCCTCCGACGCGTTCTTCGAAGTGGACGCCGCGCTGCGCCCCGAGGGCAAGCAGGGTCCGCTGGTGCGCACGCTGGACTCCCACGTCGCCTACTACGAGCGGTGGGCCAAGACCTGGGAGTTCCAGGCCCTGTTGAAAGCGCGCCCGGCCGCCGGCGACGCCGACCTCGGGCGCCGCTACATCGACGCGCTCATGCCCATGGTGTGGACCGCCTGCGAGCGGGAGGATTTCGTCGCCGACGTGCAGGCGATGCGCCGCCGGGTGGTCGAACTGGTGCCCGCCGGCGTGCGGTCGCGCGAACTGAAGCTGGGCACCGGCGGGCTGCGCGACGTCGAGTTCGCCGTCCAACTCCTGCAGTTGGTGCACGGGCGCGTCGACGAGTCGCTGCATGTCGCGTCGACCGTGAACGCCCTCGCCGCTCTGGGCGACGGCGGCTACATCGGGCGCGACGACGCGGCCAACATGACCGCGTCGTACGAGTTCCTGCGGCTGCTCGAACACCGGCTGCAGCTGCAACGCCTCAAGCGCACCCACCTGCTCCCCGAGGACGACGACGACGAGGCGATGCGCTGGCTCGCGCGCGCCGCGCACATCCGGCCCGACGGTCGCCACGACGCGCTGGGGGTGCTGCGCGAGGAGCTCAAACGTCAGAGCCACCGGGTGTCGCGGCTGCACGCCAAGCTGTTCTACCAACCGCTGCTCGAATCGGTGGGCCAGACCGCGCTCGGCCTCGGCATGAGCGCCGAATCCGCCGAACGTCAGCTCGCCGCACTGGGATACGAGGGCCCGCAGAGCGCACTGACCCATCTGGCCGCCCTGACCTCGAGCAGCGGGCGCCGCGGCCGGGTGCAGCAGGTGCTGTTGCCGACGCTGCTCGACTGGCTGTCCGACACCCCCGACCCCGACGCGGGCCTGCTCAACTACCGCAGGATCAGCGATGAATTGGCCGAGCAGCGTTGGTATCTGGCGACGCTGCGCGACGAGGGCGCGGTGGCCAAGCGGTTGATGCACGTGCTGGGCACCTCGGCGTACGTGCCCGAGCTGCTGATGCGTGCGCCCGAGGTCATCCAGCTGTACGCCGACGGACCCAACGGGCCGAAGCTGTGCGACGTCGACACCGACGGCGTGGCGGGCTCGCTGGTGGCCTCGGCGGCCCGGCACAGCGACCCGACCCGGGCGATCGCGGCGGCGCGCTCCCTGCGGCGGCGCGAGCTGGCCCGCATCGCGTCGGCCGACCTGCTCGGCATGCTCGAGGTCACCGAGGTGTGCGCACAGCTGACGTCGATGTGGGTGGCGGTGCTTCAGGCCGCCCTGGACGCCGTGATCCGCGCCAACACCCCGAAGCAGGGGCCGCCCGCACGCATCGCGGTGATCGGGATGGGCCGGCTCGGCGGGCGGGAACTCGGCTACGGCTCCGACGCCGACGTCATGTTCGTCTGCGAGCCGCACGACGGCGTCGAGGAATCCGTCGCGGTGAAGTGGTCGGTGACCGTCGCCGAACAGGTCCGCGCGCGGCTGGGCACCCCGGGTGCGGATCCGCCGCTGGAGGTCGACATCAACCTGCGCCCCGAGGGCCGGCAAGGCCCGCTGGTGCGCACGCTGGCGTCCTATGAGGCGTACTACGCGCAGTGGGCGCAACCGTGGGAGGTGCAGGCGCTGCTGCGCGCGCACCGGGTGGCCGGCGATCTCGAACTGGGCGAACGCTTCCTGCTGATGATCGACAAGACGCGCTACCCGGCGGGCGGGGTCTCCGCGCAGACCGTGCAGGAGATCCGGCGGATCAAGGCGCGGGTCGACGCGGAGAGGCTGCCGCGCGGCGCCGACCCGAACACCCACACCAAGCTGGGCCGCGGTGGGCTGGCCGACATCGAATGGACGGTGCAGCTGCTGCAGCTGCGCTTCGCGGACAAGATCCCGGCACTGCACACCACCTCGACACTGGACACGCTCAACGCGATCGGGGCGGCCGAGCTGATCGCCGAGGGGGACATCGAACTGCTGCGTGAGGCGTGGCTGACGGCGACGCGCGCGCGCAACGCGCTGGTGCTGGTGCGCGGCAAGCCCACCGATCAGCTGCCGGGCCCGGGCAAGCTGCTCAACGCCGTCGCGGTGGCGGCGGGCTGGCCCGACGGGGACGGGGGAGAGTTCCTGGACAACTATCTGCGGGTGACGCGACGTGCGAAAGCCGTGGTGCGCAAAGTGTTTGGAGGATAAGTGGAATTCACGTTCGACGTGATCAGCGCCGAGGACTTCGAGCGGCAGCGCCGGGTCTACGAGCCGTTGACCGACGCGCTGCGCACGCTCATCGACGTCGGGATCCACACCGAGGTCGACGACGCGACGGTGCTGCTGGCGCTCGAACACCTCGAGGAGGCCACGGCGCTGCTGGAGCAGCGCACGCGGTCGGGCCGGTCCACGCTGCGCCACGCCGACAGCAACCGGGCCGTGGCGTGGGCGAATCCTGCCGTGGGACTGCGTAATGCGATCGCACCACCGATGGTCGTCGAACACGAGCCCGACGGCAGCTGCTGGAGCGAGTTCACCCTGGGGCCCGCCTACGAGGGCCCTCCGGGATGGGTGCACGGCGGCATCTGCGCGCTGGTGCTGGACCACATCCTCGGCGAGGTGGCCAGCGAGGGGCTGAACCTGCCGAAGTTCACCGGAACCATCAGCCTGCGCTACCGGCGCGGCACCCATCTGGGGCCGGTGCGCGCCGAGGCGTTCGTGGAGCGCAGCGAGGGCGCCAAGACCTTCGCGCGCGGTCACCTCAAGGACGCCGACGGGGTGACCGTCGAGGCCGAAGGGGTGTTCATAATGCCCGCGTGGGCGCGGGACGCCGGCTGAGCGCCCTGTGAGGGTCTACGTCTCCACAGCATTCCTGGACACCCGGCAGGCGATCGAGATCGCCCGCGCCGCAGACGAGCTCGGCTACGACGGGATCGCGATTCCCGACCACGTCGTCAACCTCGAGACCCTGCAGACGCCGTATCCGTACACCAAGGACGGCAGCAGGCGCTGGCAGGCGTTCACCGACTGGCCGGATCCGTGGGTGATGATCGGCGCGATCGCGCTGGTGACCACCCGGCTGCGCTTCGTCACCACCGTCTATCTGCCCGCGATGCGCGACCCCTACTCGGCGGCGAAATCCATCGGGACGGCCGCGGTCCTGGCCGGCGGCCGGCTCGAACTCGGCGTCGGGGTGGGCTGGTGCCGCGAGGAGTTCGAACTGCTGGGGCAGCAGTTCGAGAAGCGCGGCAAGCGCACCGACGAGATGCTGGCGCTGATGAAGCAGCTGTGGGCGCCGGGCTGGACCGAGTTCTCCGGAGACTTCTACACCGCGCCGCGGATGGAGATGGAGCCGACGCCGCCGCCGATACCCGTCTACGTCGGCGGGCTGTCGGACATCGCGCTGCGCCGGGCCGCCCGCCACGACGGCTGGATCGGCGACCTGATCAGCACCGAGCAGGCCCTCGAACGGATCGCCACGCTGCGCAGTCTCCGGTCCGACAAGGGTTTGGACATGCAGGGTTTCGAGGTGATCACGCCGCTGACCGACGCGTTCACCCCGGAGCACTACGCACGGGCGGAAGCCGGCGGCATCACCGGCATCGTCACGATGCCGTGGATGTTCTACGGCGGCCCCGACGCGACGCTCGAGCAGAAGATCGACGGCATGCGCCGATTCCGCACGGACATGGCGCTAGAGGGCTGAGGTCACGCTCGCCGGCACGATCGTGACCCGGACCGTGACGGCCAGGGTGCCGCCGTGCCCGTCGTCGACGGTCACGGTGAACGAGTCCCGCTTGTCGGCGAGAGGGGCCTTCGGCGCACCCGCGGCCGCGCGGGCCGCGTCGGTCGGGGTGTAGGTGAACTCCCCGGCGCTGGAGACGACGACGCTGCCCTTGTCGGTGACGGCGGTACCCCGGTAGGTCAGCAGATCGCCGTCGGCGTCGATGGCGCCGACGCGTCCGCTCACCACACCGGTGAGCGCGTCCGCGTCCGCCACGTAGGTGCCCCGTGTCGGCGCCCTGTTCACCGACGGTTTGATCGCCACCGTCACCGGGATGTCCAGCGTGCCGCCGTACCCGTCGGAGGCCGTGACGGTGAACGTGTCCTTCAGGTCGGCCTCGGTGGCGTTGTCGGCGGTGGCCTGGTGGCGCGCGACATCGCTGGGCGTGTAGGTGAACGTGCCGTCGGCGTTGACGACGACGGCGCCCTTGGCCGTCGGTCCGGACCCGGCGAACGTGAGCAGATCGCGGTCCGGGTCGGTCGCGGTGACCGCACCGGTGACCTTGCCGGTGAACGCACCCGGCTGGCTCGCGGTGTAGCCGCCGTCGGTCGGCGCCTGGTTCGGACCACCCAGCGGCGCGATGCTCACGCGGACCGTCAGCGTCGTCGTCCCGCCGTGACCGTCGTCGACGGTCACCCGGAACGCGTCGGTCTTCGCCCACGACGGGGCGAAGGGGTTGCTCGCCTGTGCGCGGGCCGCCTCGGTGGGCGTGTAGGTGAAGACGCCGTCCTCGTCGATCTCGAGCGCGCCTTTGCGGGTCTTCGCCGGGAACCGGTAGGTGAACGGATCCCCGTCGGCGTCGACGGCGACGACGGTGCCCGTCAGCACCCCGGTGTTCGGGTTGGTGAACACATCGCGCGTCGCTGCCGTGGCCGGCGGCGTGTTGGCCGGCTTGATGCCCACGGTGACCAGGGTTCTGGTGATACCGCCGTGGTCGTCGGTGACCGTGACGAGGAAGGTGTCCTGCTTGTCGCGGCGGCTGGCGTCGTCGGCCGACGCCGCGTGGCGCGCCTGCGCGGACGGCGTGTAGACGAACCGGCCCTGGTCGTCGATGGTGACCGTGCCCCCCTTGGCCGACGGGGTGACGTCGTAGCTGACCGGATCACCGTTGGGGTCCTTCGCCCTGACCACGCCGGTGACGGTGTCGCTGAACAACGACGATCGGGTGCGCACCGTGACCGTCGGGTCGATGTTGTCCGGCTTGATCGGCACGGTGACGGTGACGGTGACCAGACCGCCGTAGCCGTCGGCGACCGTGACGTCGAACGTGTCGGTCTTGTCGGCGTCCGTCGCATCGGCTGCCGCGGCGGCGTGCCGGGCCGCGTCGGTGGGGAGGTACGAGATGTGACCGTCCTCGTCGATCGTGACGCTGCCACCCTTGGCCGTCGGGGAGACGGTGAAGGCGAACGAGTCCCCGTCGGCGTCGCGGACCCGGACCGAGGCGCGGACCTCGGCGCTGGTGAGGGACACCCGCGGGGTGCTCACCGTGACTCTCGGGTCGGCGTTGGACGGCGACACCGCGACGGTGATCGGGACGAGGGTCGAACCGCCGGCGCCGTCGCTGACGGTGAGCACGAAGGTGTCGGTCTTCGCGTCGTCGGTGGCACCCAGCGCTGCCGCGGCGTGCCGAGCCTGCCGGGTCGGCTTGTAGGTGAACGAGACGGTGCCGGCGTTCACCGAGACGGTCACGGAGCCCTTCCCCGGGGAGCTCGCCACCGCGGTCTGTGCGCCGGGGACGGCGACCGAACCCGTCACGACCCCCGCATCGTCCGGGTCGTTCACCACCGGCAGCTCTGCGACCGGGTCCTGCGACGCGCTGACCAGGGCGGCCGTCTCGGTGTGGCCGAGCTGGCGGCGCGCGGCAGCGGCCAGCACCCACATCGCCGGGGACTCGGCCGGTGCCGTCGGCGCACCCCCGGGTGTCAGGAGCGTCGACAGCAGATCGGTGAGGCGGATCCGGGTGGTGGCTGCCGGCGGCTCGGGCACCACCTCGGCCGCGGCGGGGACGGCGGTCTCGACCACCGCGGGTGCCTCGTGGGGTGCCGGCTCGGGTTCAGGCTCAGGCTCGGTGTTGCGCGCGGGTTCGACCTCGGGCGCGTCCGGGGTCACGTCGGCCGGTGCGGTGTCGTCGGGTTCGCTTCGCGGCGTGCGGTCCACCGCCGGCGACTCGTCCTTCGCCGGCGTGTGACGGAGTTTGCGGCCCTTCCGCTCCCGCGCCGGCGCGGGAGCGGGATCGGACTCCGCGCTCTCGGCGTCCTCGGCGTCGGCGGCCTCGTGGGAGGGGCCGTCGTCGGACGCGTGGGTGTCCCCGGCGTCGTCGGAGTCCTTGGCATCCGGCGCCGGATCGGCCTTCGCCGCGTCGTCGCCGCGGGACGACGGCCCGGCTACCGAACTGGTCGAATCGGTCGACTCATCGGCCCACGCGATTCCGGGGCAGGCCCCGATTCCGGTCCCCACACCGAGCGCCACAGCCAGCGCGCCGATCCTGCCGATATGCCTGGAAAACCCCACGTGTTACCCCCCCGACAATTGCCCACACGGTCAATATCGGCTCATCCTAGGGACTCCAGCAACGAAAAATAGTTGCGTTCACCAAACTTTTCCGCCGTGTCTGCAAACTTGGGCGGAGGGGGACTTCGCTGAGGCTGCGCTCGCCGGAGCAAACCCGACGTCAGCGCCGCGCCGCGACCGCCGGCCGCCGTCGCCCGTCGACCGACCAGGCGCCGGCGCCCATCGTCGCGAGGAGCAGGAACGCGAAGCAGAACACGACGGCCAGTTCGCCGCCGTTGCCGCCGAGCTGGCCGTCGAAGGGCCAGAAGCTGGCCGGTTTGCCGCTGAACACGGCCCAGTGCTGCCAAAAGTACGCGACCGCCATCTCGCCGGAGGCGATGAACGCGGCGATGCGGGTGAGGAAACCGACGGTGATCAGGACGCCGAGCACGATCTCGAGGATGCCGGCGAACCAGAACGGCCACGTGCCCGACGGCACGGCCTGTCCGAGCGGCCAGCCGAACACCTTCATGGTGCCGTGCAGCAACAGCAGCACGCCGACGATGATCCGGAAGAGGCTCAAGACAGGGGAGGAGTAGGTGGCCAGGCGGGCGTCCAGTCTCTGGGTCATGAGAGCAGATTAGCGGAGCGGACCACGGTCCGGATAGCGCGCGGAGCGTTCGATGCGCGGTGGCATGGCCGCGCGCGACCGGAACGGCCGAGTCGGCGGCTCGGCGACGGGCGCCGACAGCGACCGCATCCGGGTGGTCTGCAGCTCCGACACCTGAGTCGCGCCCAGCTTCATCGGCCGAGACTCCTCGCGCGGCTCGGGGCGCTCCAACAGCACGCTGCGGGCGAGCCGATCGAGTGCGCCCTGCACCTGGAGGCGGTCCGGCCGGCCCTCGAATTCCGGTGACTGCGCCAGTGTTTCGGTGATCCAGGTGGCGATGACGTCGCGCGCGGAGTTCACCTCGGCGGCGCCCGCCGCGGTCAGCGAGAACGATTCGCCGACCCGGGTCGTGTAGCCGTCGGCGACGAGCCGGTCGAACGTGGGCTGCAGGATCTGCCGCGGCACCCGGCGCTCCTCGGCGATGGCGTCCAGATCGGCGGTGCCCGAGACCGAGGCATGCCGGTACACCTGGATCACCGCCCAGAGGCGTGCCGGGTCGAGGCGGCTGCGCGACGCCCGCGTGACGGCGTCCAGATCCACCCCGTGGCTGCGCTGCAGGATCCGCCCGATCGCCACCTCGAGGAGCTTCTCCGGCGAGGCCGTCGTCGGCATCCCGAACCCCTCACCCAGATCGGTGCTGCCGGCCGCGGCGGCGTCACGCAGCGGTACCTGCTTCAGGAACAGCGCGAGGATCAGGCCCACCACAGCGAATGGCGCGGCGAAGAGGAAAACGCGGCTCAGCGAATCCGCGTAGGCGTCGATGATCGGCGCGGCGATGTCCTGGGGCAACCGATGCAGCGCCTGCGGCGAGGTCGCGGCCTCCGGCGGTGCGCCGCTGCTCGCCATCGCGGCGGGCAGCCGGTTGTCCAGGAAATTGGCGAACATCGACCCGAAGATCGCCGCACCGAAGGAACTGCCGATGGTGCGGAAGAACGTCACCCCGGACGTGGCGACGCCGAGATCGGTGAAGTCGACGGTGTTCTGCACGACCAGTACCAGAACCTGCATGCTCAGCCCGATGCCGGCGCCCAGCACCAGCAGATACAGCGACTGCACCAGCGTCGAGGTGTCGGCGTCCATCCGGGACAGCAGCACGAAGCCCAGCGCCATGATCGCGGTGCCCGCGATCGGGAAGATCTTGTAACGCCCCGTGCGCCCGACGATCACGCCGCTGCCCAGCGACGTGACGAGCAGGCCCAGCACCATGGGCAGGGTCCGCAGCCCCGAAGTGGTCGCGGAGACCCCGTCGACGAACTGCATGAACGTCGGCAGGAACGTCAGCGCGCCCAGCATCGCGAAGCCGACCACGAACGACAGCACGCAGCACACCGTGAACACCGGGTTGCCGAACAGCCGGATCGGCAGCACCGGTTCGGCGGCGCGCCGCTCGACGGCGACGAAGGCCACCAGCACCGCGACGGACACCACGAACAGTCCGATGATCGTCGCCGAACCCCACGGATAGGTGGTGCCGCCCCAACTGGTGGCCAGCGTCAGGCCGGCCGCGCCCAGCCCGACCAGCACGATACCGGCGTAATCGAGCCTCGGGCGGGCGGTGCGCGCGAGTTCGGGGAGGGCCACCGCGGCGATGCCGAGCACGACGACGGCCACCGGCACGTTGATCCAGAAGGCCCAGCGCCAGGTCAGATGGTCGGTGAACAGGCCGCCGAGCAGCGGGCCGATGACCGTCGTGACACCGAACACCGCGCCCAACGCGCCCTGGTAGCGGCCGCGTTCACGCAGCGGGATCACCTCGCCGATCACGGCGACCGCGGTCACCGTGATGGCCCCGCCGCCCATGCCCTGCAGGGCGCGGGACGCGACCAGCATGCCCATCGACTGGGCGAGCCCGCACAACACCGAGCCGAGCAGGAACAGCAGCACCGCGACCTGGAACACCTTCTTGCGGCCGAAGATGTCGCCGAGCTTGCCGACCACCGCGGTCACGATCGTGGAGGCGAGCAGATAGCTGGTGACGACCCACGCCTGATGGCCGGCGCCGCCCAGATCGGCGACCACGGTCGGCAGCGCCGTGGCCACGATCGTCTGGTCCAGCGCCGCGAGCAGCATGCCCAGCACCACGGCGGTGAAGACGAGATTGCGGGAGCGCACATCCAACTGCTCGGACTGATCGGCCTTCTCGGCCACCGCTGACGCATTCACCGCCAGAAACTACCCCCAGCGGCTCCGAACGACACTGCGGGCCGCTGTGAGGTTGCTCAACGCACGGTGCTCGCGAGAGCGGACAGCGTCTCGGCCGAGGTGTACCGGGGCCGCCAGCCGAGCACCGCGGTGGCCTTGGCGGTGTCCATCACCACCGAGGTCCGGCCGGCGTGCAGCCACTCCAGGGCGGACGGCACGAACGGCAGGCGCGACAGGAGCTCCGAGGTCATCACCGCAGCCGCCCGCGGCACCCTCACCGGCTGCGCGCCGAAGGCCTCGGCCACCTGCGACATGGACACCACACCGTCACCGGCGATGTTGTACGCCCCGGGCGGGGCGGACGTCGTCGTCACCGCGAGCGTGATCGCGGCGGCGACGTCGTCGTGGTGCACCAGCTGCAGCGGCGTCCCGGGGTCGGGCAGCGGCCGCAGCAGGGGCAGCGCCCGCGTCACGCGGCGGACAGGCCCGGGCAGGTGGTTCCACGGCATGGCGTCGGCGAGCGCCGGCGCCTTCGGTCCGGCGACGATGCACGGCCGCAGCACGTACACCTCCAGGTCGGAGCCGTCGGTGATCTCGGCCAAAACCGCCTCGCACGCCGCCTTCTGCTCGGAGTAGTAGTGCTCGGCGGAACCGCGCGGGGCGACGTCCTCGGTGAGGGGCACCGGGTTGTCGGCGTGATATCCGTAGGCGGCGACCGAGGAGGTGTAGACGAGCCGGCGCGGACGGGCCGCCGCGACGGTCGCCTCGAACACGTTGCGCGTGCCGGTCAGGTTGACCCGGGCACTCTCGGCGCGGGTGCCCATGATGATGAAGGCCAGGTGGACGACGACGTCGACGTCGGCGACCAGATCGTCGACGGCGTCGCGGTCGAGGATGTCGCCCTGCCGGTAGACCGTCTTGCTCCAGCCTTCCGCGGCGGCGTCGAAGGGGCGGCGGGCCATGCCGACGATCGCGGTGACGTCGGGATGCTCCTCCAGCGCAGCGATCGCGGCCTTGCCGATCTCACCGGTGGGGCCCGTGACGCCGACGCGCAATGCCATGGCGGGCGAGTTTCCCGATCAGGCGTGGGCGAAACGCCGGCCGCGCTTTCGCGAGTGTGAAGGTGTCGTCACGAACGCCGTCGAGCGTGAACACAGCTTCACTCTCGGCGCCAGGAAACAGAAACGCCCGCCCAGCATGAGCTGGACGGGCGAATCCGTGCCGACGACTTACACGTCGTAGTACAGCGAGAACTCGTAGGGGTGAGGCCGGATCTGGATCGGCATGATCTCGTTCTCCCGCTTGTAGCTGATCCAGGTCTCGATCAGGTCGGGGGTGAACACGCCGCCCTCGGTGAGGTACTCGTGGTCCTCCTCGAGCTTGTCGATCACCGACGCCAGCGACGTCGGCGCCTGCGGGATGTTCGCGGCCTCCTCGGGCGGCAGCTCGTAGAGATCCTTGTCGACCGGCGCCAGCGGCTCGATCTTCTTCTTGATGCCGTCGATGCCGGCCATCAGCATCGCCGCGAACGCCAGGTACGGGTTGCCCGAGCTGTCCGGGCAGCGGAACTCGAGGCGCTTGGCCTTCGGGTTGTTGCCGGTGATCGGGATGCGGACGCAGGCGGACCGGTTGCGCTGGCTGTACACCAGGTTGATCGGTGCCTCGTAGCCCGGGACCAGACGCTTGTAGGAGTTCACCGTCGGGTTGGTGAACGCCAGCAGCGACGGCGCGTGGTGCAGGATGCCGCCGATGTAGTGACGGGCCAGATCCGACAGGCCGGCGTAGCCGGACTCGTCGTGGAACAGCGGCTTGCCGTCCTTCCACAGCGACTGGTGGGCGTGCATACCGGAGCCGTTGTCACCGAAGAGCGGCTTGGGCATGAACGTGACGGTCTTGCCGTTCTGCCACGCCGTGTTCTTGATGATGTATTTGAACAGCAGCACATCATCGGCCGCGTGCAGCAGCGTGTTGAACTTGTAGTTGATCTCGGCCTGCCCGGCGGTGCCCACCTCGTGGTGGCCGCGCTCGAGGACGAACCCGGCGTTCTGCAGGTTGGTGGCCATCTCGTCGCGCAGGTCGACGTAGTGGTCGTACGGCGCGACGGGGAAGTAGCCACCCTTGGGGCGGACCTTGTAGCCGCGGTTGGCGCTGCCGTCGGACTCGAACGGCTCACCGGTGTTCCACCAGCCCGACTCGGAGTCGACCTCGTAGAACGTGCCGTTGATGCGCGAGTCGAAGGTCACCGAGTCGAAGATGTAGAACTCGGCCTCGGCGCCGAAGAACGCGGTGTCGGCGATGCCGGTGCTGGCCAGGTAGTTCTCGGCCTTGCGGGCGACGTTGCGCGGGTCGCGCGAGTAGGCCTCCCGGGTGAACGGGTCGTGGACGAAGAAGTTGATGTTCAGCGTCTTGGCCGCGCGGAACGGATCGATGCGCGCGGTCGCCGGGTCGGGCAGCAGCATCATGTCGGACTCGTGGATGGACTGGAATCCGCGCACCGACGACCCGTCGAACGCGAGGCCGTCCTCGAACACGCTCTCGTCGAATGCCGACGCCGGGATCGAGAAGTGCTGGACGACACCGGGCAGATCGCAGAAACGGATGTCGACGTACTCGACCTTCTCGTCCTTGATCAGCTTGATGATGTCGTCGGCGGTCTGTTCTGCCACTCTTTGCTCTCCTTTGACTTGGTAGCCCGCGGCTGACGCTATGGACACGATGTTGCACCGCCGTCAACCGCATGTTGCGTGGACGTTACGCATCCTCCGCGTCCGCCCCGCCGGGTGCACCGGCGGCCGGCACCTATCCTGGCGGTATGTCACGCGCGTCCGGTTCGGGTCTGGGGTCCTGGCTGTCGGGGCCGGGAACTCCCGAGCCCGGCACCTATCCCGGTGAGCGGCTCGGACTGCCCAAGAGCGGCCCCGGCTCCATCGCCCGCTTCGGACGCCGCATCGCCGCGCTGTGCGTCGACTGGCTGGTGTCCTACGGGTTGGCGGCGCTGGCGATGACGGTGGGCCTGGTGTCACTGTCGGCCCTGTCGACCGTCGTGCTGGGCGTGTGGCTGGTGCTCGGGGTGGTGTCGGTCCGGCTGTTCGGCTTCTCGCCCGGCCAGTTCGCGCTGGGGCTGAAGGTGGTGGCCGTCGACGGGCATGGCTACGTGGGCGTGGGCCGGGCCCTGGCCCGCGGCCTGTTGATCGCACTGGTGATCCCCGCGCTGTTCACCGACTCCGATCTGCGCGGGCTGCACGACTTGGCGACCAAGACCGCCGTGGTGAAGCGGTAACCCGCTCACACCTGGTGCACGACCTTGCCGTTCACCATCGTCGTCGTCACGGTGGCGGCGTGGATGTCGTGCGGGTCGACGGCGAAGATGTCGCGGTCCAACACGATCAGATCGGCGAGCTTGCCGACCTCCACCGAGCCGACCTTGTCGTCGAGTCGGATCTGGTAGGCCGCGCCGAGCGTGTTGGCGTGCACCGCCTCCTCGACGGTGAGCCGCTGGTCGGCGGGCGCGAGCACCGGTGCGTCCGGCCGGCCGATCAACTGCCGGGTGACGCCGATCTGGATCGAGTCGAGCGGCTTGTAGGTGGAGAAGTAGCCGGCGGCCGGCCAATCGGTGCCCAGGGAGATGCGGCCGCCTGAGCGCAGCACGTCCTGCGTGCGGTACAGCAGATCCTGGCGTGGCCGGCCGTACCGGGCGGCCAGATTCTCCAGGGTGTCCGGGTCGGCCGACATCCAGTTCGCGGAGAACTGCGCGATGACCCCGAGGGTGCCGAACCGCCGGCTGTCGGGATCCTCGACGTAGACGAGGTGGGCGATCGTGTGGCGGCGGTCGCGGGGCGGATTCGCCGCCGCGGCCGCCTCGATCGCGTCGAGCGCGGTGCGGGCCGTTCGCTCACCGCAGGCGTGGACGTGGACGTCCAGGCCCGCCGCGTCGACCGCGCCGATCAGCTGCCGCCACTGCTGCTCGCTGAACGGGGAGCCGCCGGTGGAGTCCGGCTTGTCGGCGTACGGCTCGAGCAGCCAGGCGGTGTAGCCCTCCTGCGTGCCGTCGCCGATCACCTTCACCACACCGACACTGACCAGCTCGGTCGAGATCCGGTCGCGCAGCGCGGTGATCGCGGCGACCGCGTCGTCGACCGGCGGCGACTTGACGCTGTAGGACGCGACCACCCGGACCGGCAACGCGCCCCGGGCCTCGACCTCGGTGTACAACGCGATCAGCGCGCCCTGGTCGCCGCCGATCGGCGGCACACCGGCGTCGAACAGCGACGTGATGCCGGCCGCGGACGCTTTCGGGAGCCACCCGGTGAGCAACGTCTTCATGGTGTCCGTCGAGATCGGCTCGATCGCGTTGACGATCCCCAGCACGGCGTCCACCTCGAGGACGTAGCCGGTCGGGTCCCCGTTCTCGTCGCGCACGTAGTAGCTGAAGCCCGGGATCGGGTCCTGCGAGGCGCGGGTCACCCCGGCGATCTCCAGTGCCTTGCTGTTGGCCCACAGGCTGTGCCCGTCGATGGCGAAGAAGAAGCCCGGCCGGTCGGGCAGGACGCCGTCCAGGTCGGCCCGAGTCGGCCCCTGCGGGCCGAACATGTCGACGCGCCAACCGAATCCGCGCACCGGTCCGTCGGGGTTGGCTTTCGCGTAGGCGGCGATCGCGTCCAGCGCGTCCTGGCCGGTCGGCACCTGCAGGTCGACGCCGCTGGTCAGGAACGCGCCGAGGAACGGGTGGATGTGGCCTTCCACGAACCCGGGCAGCATCAGCGCGCCGCCGAGGTCGATCACCCGGGTGTCGGGGCCGGCCAGCGCCATCGCCCCCGCGCTGTCGCCGACGTAGCTGATCGTGGTGCCGGTGACCGCGACGGCCTCGGCCCACGGCGCCGCCTCGTTGACGGTGTGGATGCGTCCGTTGTGGAAGACGGTGTCCGCCCGGTCGGGTGCGGGGCGCTCACCGGCCTGCGTGCCCGATCCCGCCGAACACGCACTCGCGGTCGCGACGACGGCCGTCGACAACGCGGCCGCCCGCAGCATGCTGCGGCGACTGATGGACGTCCCGAACGCAGCGAAATGCGGCGCCCACTCACACGCAGTGCACATGACCCGTCTCCCCCCGGGCGCGGCGCCCGCAGCGAATTGTCGCGGGCGCCAGGGGGTGTGGCAAGCGCGGCGCGCGGGGAGTCAGCGCCTCCGTACGGTGCGCTGCACGCCGCGCATCTTGGCCTGCGCCGGCAGGGGTCCCTTGGGCATCGCGGCCGGGCCCACCTTGGATCCGAGCGCGGCGAGGCGCGACTCGAGCGCATCCATCTGCTTGACGGTGATGTTTGCCGGCAGCCGGGTCAGGTGACGATCCAGCTTGGACAGCGGCACCTCGCCGTCGCCGTTGCCGATGATCACGTCGTAGATCGGCACGTCGCCCACCAGACGGGCGGTGCGCTTCTTCTCCTGTGCCAGCAGCGGCTTGACCCTGGTGGGGGAGCCCTCGGCGACGAAGATGACGCCGGGACGCCCGATCACCCGGTGCACGGCGTCGAAGTGTCCGGTCGCGGCGACACCGGGGGTGACCCGCCACTTGCCGCGCATATTGTCCAGAGCCCACGCGGCCGCGCCGGTCTGGCCCTCGGCCTTGCGGTACACCGACTTCTGCGCGCGGCGGCCGAAGATGATGAACGCGACGAGCGCACCGAGCACGATGCCCAGCGGGATCAGCATGAACATCGTGAATCCGCCGGCGTAGACCCCCAGCGCCACCGAGGCGGCCACGATCAGCACGAACGCGCCGATCATGTACGGCAGGAGCCGCTTGTCCTCTTTGCGTTGGATCTGGAACGCCTGCCACAGCTGGCTGCGCCGCTGCTTGGATGCGGCCTTGCGGGCGGCCTTGGCCTCGGCCTTCGCCGCCTTGACCTCCGCGGAGTTACGCGATTTCGCCATTGGTTCAGGATACGGATGGCTGGGGCGCCGCCGCGGCGGCTCCGGCAGACCGCGCTGCAATCGTCTGCGCGTACAGCTTGCCCGCCCGGTACGACGAACGCACCAGGGGTCCGGCGAGGACGCCGGCGAAGCCGAGGTCGGTGGCGAACTGCTGATGCTCGATGAACTCGTCGGGGTGCACCCACCGCTCCACGGGGTGGTGACGCGCCGAAGGACGCAGGTACTGGGTGATCGTGACGATGTCGCAGCCGGCATCGTGCAGGTCGCGCAGTGCGGTGCGCACCTCCTCGGGCGTCTCGCCCATGCCCAGGATCAGGTTGCTCTTGGTCACCAGGCCGTCCGCGCGCGCCATGGTCAGCACCGACAGGCTGCGCTCGTAGCGGAAGGCCGGGCGGATGCGCTTGAAGATGCGCGGCACCGTTTCGACGTTGTGCGCCAACACTTCCGGACGGGTCTCGAAGACCTGGGCGAGCAGCGCCGGCTCGGCGTTGAAGTCGGGGATCAGCAACTCGACGCCGGTGTTGGGGTTGAGTGCCTTGATCTGGCGGACCGTCTCGGCGTAGAGCCAGGCGCCGCCGTCGGGCAGGTCGTCGCGGGCCACTCCGGTCACCGTCGAGTAGCGCAGGCCCATCGCCTGCACGCTCTCGGCGACGCGGCGCGGCTCGTCGCGGTCCAGCTCGGCCGGCTTGCCGGTGTCGATCTGGCAGAAGTCGCAGCGCCGGGTGCACTGCTCGCCGCCGATGAGGAAGGTGGCCTCGCGGTCCTCCCAGCACTCGTAGATGTTGGGGCAGCCCGCCTCTTCGCACACCGTGTGCAGCCCTTCGCGGCGGACCAGCGATTTCAGCTCGGTGTACTCCGGGCCCATCCTGGCCCTGGTCTTGATCCACGGCGGCTTGCGCTCGATCGGCGTCTGGGCGTTGCGCACCTCGAGCCGGAGCAGCTTGCGGTTACCGGGTTCGACACTCACTGCATCGATGCTACTGCGTGATCGGCGCTGCTGAGCCGGCCGTCGAGCACGTCACACACCGCGTCGGCGACCGGGCCGAGGACGTCGTCGACGGTGACGCAGCGGCCGAGTTCGGCCGTCAGCGACGTGACCCCGGCGTCGGCGATGCCGCAGGGGATGATCGAGCCGAACGCACTCAGGTCGCAGTCGCAGTTCAGCGCGAATCCGTGCTGGGTGGTCCCGCGCGCGACGCGGATGCCGATCGCGCCGATCTTGCGCGCGGGCCGAACGCCGTCCGCCGCGACCCACACGCCCGACCGGCCCTCGACGCGACCGGTGGGCAGGCCCAGATCGGCGCACACCGCGATCAACGCCCCCTCCAGGCGCCGGACGAAATTGACCACGTCGAGCGGTTCGGCCAGCCCGATGATCGGATAGCCGACGAGCTGGCCGGGTCCGTGCCAGGTGATCTTGCCGCCGCGGTCGGTGTCGACGACGGGCGTGCCGTCGACCGGGCGCTCTTCGGGCAGGGTGCGCTTGCCGGCGGTGTACACCGCCGGGTGCTGCAGCAGAAGCAGCGTGTCCGGGCCGCCGGCGACGCGGGCATCGGCGATCTCCCGCTGCAGATCCCACGCCGCCTGGTAGTCCACCGTGCCGAGGCGGCGTACCACGACGGCGTCGCTGCTGATGCGGATCGATGACGCCATGACGTCGACGCTACTCACGGTTGCCGGCGGTGGCGAACGCCAGCGCCTCGCCGATCGTGTTGTGGTGGAAGCGGAACCCCGCAGCCTCCAGCGCGGCCGGGATCGCGCGCTGACCGCCGAGCACGCCCTCGTCGGCGAACTCGCCGAGCACTGCGCGCAACGCGAAGCCGGGCACCACGAACGGGGTCGGCCGATTCACGGTGCGGCCCAGCGCCGTTGTGAACTCCGCGTTGGTCACCGGAGCGGGTCCGGTGAAGTTCACCGGTCCGGCGAGTTCGTCGTGGGTGATCGCGAACAGCAGCGCCCGCACCTGGTCCTCGAGGCTGATCCACGACAGGTACTGGCGGCCGTTGCCCAGCCGCGCCCCCAGACCGAGGGAGAACAGCGGACGGATCCGGCCCAGCATCCCGCCCGAGGCCGACATCACCAGACCGGTGCGGGGGAGCACCACGCGCACCCCGGCCTGCGACGCGACCGCGGTGGCCGCCTCCCAGTCCACGGTGAGCCGCGCCAGGAAGGTCTGCCCGGGCGCCGCAGTCTCGTCGACGGGCCGGGCGCCGGTGTCGCCGTAGTAGCCGACCGCGCTGGAGTTGACCAGCACCGGCACTCCGGCGTCGACGACGGCGCGGGAGAGCACCTCTGTCGGGTCGATGCGGCTGTCGCGCAGGCTCTGCTTGAAGGCTCCGGACCACCGCTTCTCACCGACGTTGACGCCGCACAGGTTGACCACGGCGTCGACGCCGTGCAGCGCAGCGGCGTCGAACTCGCCGGTGTCGGGGTTCCAGAACACCTCGTCGGCGTTCGACGGCGCCCGCCGCACGATGCGCAACACCCGGTGGTCGGTGGCGCGCAGCGCGTACACCAGCGCCGTACCGATCAGCCCGGAAGAGCCCGCAACCGCGATGACCGAATCCGAGGGCATCGACACCGCGATCTACAGGCCCAGGTCCGCCTCGAAGGCACCCTCTTCCAGCCGCCGCTTGATCGTGGTGACGAAGCGGCCGGCGTCGGCGCCGTCGATGAGACGGTGATCGTAGGTCAGCGGCAGGTAACACACCGAGCGCACACCGATCGACTCGTTCCCGAGCTCGTCGACGATCACCCGCGGACGCTTGACGATCGCGCCCGTACCCAGCATCGCCGCCTGCGGCGGCACCAGGATCGGGGTGTCGAACAGCGCGCCCTGGCTGCCGATGTTGGTGATGGTGAACGTCCCACCCGACAGCTCGTCGGGCTTGAGATCACCCGAGCGCGCCCGCGCGGCGATGTCCGCGATGGCCCGGGCCAGCCCGCCGAGCGACAGGTCGCCGGCGTTCTTGATCACCGGGGAGAGCAGACCCTGATCGGTGTCCACCGCGAAGCCGAGGTGCTCGGCGTCGTAGTAGGTGATCTCCTTGGATTCCTCGTTGTAGCTGGCGTTGACGTTCGGGTGGATCTTCAGCGCGTCGATCACCGCACGAGCGATGAACGGCAGGTACGTCAGGTTGACGCCCTCGCGTTCGGCGAAGCTGGCCTTCGCCTTGGCCCGCAGCGCCACGATCTTGGTCATGTCGACCTCGTGCGTCTGCGTCAACTGCGCTGTGGCCTGCAGGGATTCGCGCGTCTTCTTCGCGGTGATCTGCCGGATCCGGTTGGCCTTCTGCGTGGTGCCGCGCAGGTGCGCCAGCGCGGCTTCGGGGGGCGGCGCCGAACTGGTGGTCTTGGCCGGGGCCTCGGCGGCCGGAGCCGGCTTGGCGGCCTCGTCCTTGCTCGACTGGGCGGCCGCCAGCACGTCCTGCTTGCGGATGCGTCCGCCGACGCCGGTGCCCTTGACCGTGGCCAGGTCGACGTTGTTCTCGGCGGCGAGCTTGCGCACCAGCGGCGTCACGTACGGACCCGAGTCGCTCGACTTCGACTCTGCCGGAGCGGCTTTCGGCTCGGACTTTGACTCCTTGGGCTCTGGCTTGGGCTCCGACTTGGCCTCGGGCTTGGTCTCCTTGGCCGGCTCGGGCTCGGGTTCGGGTTCCGGCTCCGGTTCGGGCTCCGGTTCGGGTTCGGAGTCGCCGGCGTCGGCGCCCTCGGAGTCGCCGATCTTGGCGAGCTCACCGCCCACCTCGACGGTGTCGTCCTCCTCGGCGGTGATCGACAGCAGCGTGCCCGCGACCGGGGAGGGGATCTCGGTGTCCACCTTGTCGGTCGAGACCTCGACGAGCGGCTCGTCGACCTCCACGCTGTCGCCGACGCTCTTCAGCCAGCGTGTCACGGTGCCCTCGGTGACCGACTCCCCGAGTTCGGGCATCAGCACCGGCGTCGACGATCCCGACGAGCCGCCGGACGACTTCTTCTCGGACTTCTTCTCCGGTTCGGGTTCCGGCTCGGGCTCGGGCTCCGGCTCGGGTTCGGACTCCTGCTCCTGCTCGGATTCCGACTCGGCCGCCGGTTCCTCCGCGTCGTCTCCGCCGCCGTCGCTGTCGTCGTCCGCGTCGCCGATCACGGCCAGTTCACCGCCGACCTCGACGGTGTCGTCCTCCTGCGCGACGATCTTCTTCAACACCCCGGAAGCGGGGGAGGGGATCTCGGTGTCGACCTTGTCGGTCGACACCTCCAGCAGCGGCTCGTCCTCCTCGACCGTGTCTCCCTCTTGCTTCAGCCAGCGGGTGACAGTCCCCTCGGTAACGCTCTCTCCGAGTGCGGGCATCTGGACGGAGATGGCCATAGTGTCGTGGCTCCCTTGCACGGTCGGTCGCAGTCTTGAGGTGTCGGATCCCATCCTGTCACGTCCGGCGGGACGTTTCGCCGCAGACGTGGCTACTGACCGCTCTGGCACTATCGAAACCGAGGGGTGCGGCAGCGGGAAGGAGCGACCCCAGGTGGGACTGTTCGACGTACTTCGCGGTCGGCGACGTGGCGGCGGCACCGCCACCGACCGGGCCGCCGATCTGCGCTACCTGCAGCAGTGGGTTGCCGAGCACAAGGGCGTCGAGGCGTTCGTCGAGCCGAAGACGACGGTCACGGATGTGACGGTCGTGCTCGTCGCCGCCGATGGCGAATGGACCCGGCGCAGGGCGGGCGGCTACGCCGGCGCGCGCCGGCTGTCGGACCGGTTGAAGATCCCGGTCTACGACGTACAGAAGGTCGGCTACCCGCAGCGCATGCGCGACTACGACGCCCGCAAGAGGATCGAGCGCAAGCGCGCCGCCCGCGAGGAGCTGGACCGCTAGTTGTACTGCCCAGGGAGGTTGGTCAATCGGGTGATGGGTGGGACCTTGCCGATTGCCGAGTGTTGCCGGTGGTGATTGTAAATGTGTAGCCAANCTACTCCGGCCTCGTCGCCGCATTGCGCGCCGACAGCGAGGAGCTGGACCGCTAGTTGTACTGCCCAGGGAGGTTGGTCAATCGGGTGATGGGTGGGACCTTGCCGATTGCCGAGTGTTGCCGGTGGTGATTGTAAATGTGTAGCCAACCTGGGAGTGCTGAGCGACGGGTGCGTTCATCGCGGTAGTGGCGCGCGAACGCCCATTCGCTGGCCATGGTTCGGTGGAATCGCTCAATCTTGCCGTTGGTCTGTGGTCGGTAAGGCCGGGTGCGTACGTGCTTGACCTGCAGTTCGGCGCACGTATCGCGCCAAACGAGGGAGCGGTAACAGCCGCCGTT
>NZ_JYNL01000008.1 GCF_001044235.1 Mycolicibacterium chlorophenolicum
TCATGGCCGATGCGGGCTGTCAGTGCGTGTACGTGGTGGATTCGGCGGGTGCGCTGGTGCTCGAAGGGGTGGCCGACCGAGTCAGCGCGCTGGTGGCCGAACTCGGCGACGACGCCCAAGTGGGTTTCCACGGCCACGAGAACCTCGGTCTGGGGGTGGCCAACTCGATCGAGGCCGTCCGGGCGGGCGCCAAGCAGATCGACGGGTCGTGTCGCCGGTTCGGCGCCGGAGCGGGGAACGCGCCGGTCGAGGCGCTGATCGGGGTGTTCGACAAGATCGGGGTCAAGACCGGGATCGATTTCTNGCCAAGCAGATCGACGGGTCGTGTCGCCGGTTCGGCGCCGGAGCGGGGAACGCGCCGGTCGAGGCGCTGATCGGGGTGTTCGACAAGATCGGGGTCAAGACCGGTATCGATTTCTTCGACATCGCCGACGCCGCCGAAGAGGTCGTCGCGCCCGCGATGCCAGCCGAATGCCTGCTGGACCGCAACGCGCTGATCATGGGCTACTCGGGCGTCTACTCCAGCTTCCTCAAACACGCCATCCGCCAGTCCGAGCGCTACGGCGTGCCCGCGCACAAACTGCTGCACCGCGCCGGCCAACGCAAGCTCATCGGCGGCCAGGAAGACCAACTCANCACGCCATCCGCCAGTCCGAGCGCTACGGCGTGCCCGCGCACAAACTGCTGCACCGCGCCGGCCAACGCAAGCTCATCGGCGGCCAGGAAGACCAACTCATCGACATCGCACTGGAGATCAAACGCGAAATGGACGCCGCCACAACCTCCTGACCCACCGACCGCACGGTTTCTGACGCAGAACGCGCGACGTGGTGTCAGAAACCGTGCACTCGCAGCGTCGCGGTGGTGACGTTCTCAGCGGTCTTGGTGACGCGTTGCCGTCGAGAATGCTGCCATCCGATACAGGTACCGCGGGATCGCCCTGATGGGAACACGGCGGGGCCAGTGGTCGGCGCGGAAGTACGCATCAGATCCGCCGTCGACGAAGATGACACTGCCACAGAGGAAGTCGGCCGCGTCGGAGAGCATGAAGTGTATCCAGGCCGCGATGTGGTCGGGATCTCCGAAGCCGCCGACGGGCACCGGAAAGTTCTTGACGGCTTTGGCCTGCCGCGGTGAGGAGAGCTGTTCACCCAGCAACGGAGTGTTGATGGCCCCGGGCGCGATCGCGTTGAGCCGGATCCCGGCACCCGCCCACATCGGCTGCACCGCCGTCCGGCGGACCCAGCGTGCCACGGCGATCTTCGAAGCGCCATATGCCATCGCCGGCGCGGCCGAGCCGAACATCCGGACAACCCGCAGGGCGCCGGGAAGGTCGCCGCGCAGGAGGGCGCGCACGGCGCGACCGGGCACCATCGGCATCGTCGTCGCCGAATTGCTGCCCACGACAACGACCTTGGCTGATCCCGCAGAAGCTAAAGCTGGTCGCCAGGCCTGTGCGAGTTCGACGACACCGAAGTAGTTGACCGACAGGATGTTTTCCGCACTCCCCCGCCCGGGGCGTGGCCCGACCCCGGCGGCCATCACCGCGCCATCGAGGTGTCCGTCAGAGGCGGCCAACACCGCCTCCGTGGCGTGTGCGCGCCCGTGGGAGGTGGACAGGTCGGCGGTGATGTCGGCTTCGTGGCGATCGACGGTGATCACCCGGTGCCCATCGTTCCGCAGTCGTTGCGCGGCCGCGTATCCCATCCCTGACGCTGCACCGGTGACTACATGGACTCCCAATGCGGAACCTCCGTCCCGTTATGCCGACGGCCACAGATCACGGCACCTTGAGGAGTTCGAATCCCTTGTATCCCGCCGCAGCCACCTCGTTGCAGATGTCGAGATAGGTGCCGAA
Source organism: Mycolicibacterium chlorophenolicum (assembly GCF_001044235.1). Lineage (GTDB taxonomy): Bacteria > Actinomycetota > Actinomycetes > Mycobacteriales > Mycobacteriaceae > Mycobacterium > Mycobacterium chlorophenolicum. The sequence continues at coordinate 1,859 of NZ_JYNL01000008.1, forward strand.
CCCGCCGATGAAGAGCATGAACTGCCGGGGTTTACCCGGCACGTTGGCGCCCATGTACCAGGAATTGGCCTGGGTGAACAGCGTCGCCTCGGCGCGCTGCGCGCATTCGGCGATCCAGTTCTCGACGGCTTCGGCGGTCGGTTCGATGGCGGCGTACCCCCGGTCGTCGAGGTAGGCGATGGCCTCGGCGATCCAGTTCACGTGTGCTTCCGCGTGCAGCACCATGTTGGCCAGCACGGCGGGCGCCCCCGGTCCGGACACCAGGAACAGGTTGGGGAACCCGTCGGTGCCCAAGCCCAGATAGGTCCGCGGCCCGGCAGACCAGTCGTCGACCAACTTCTGTCCTTCGCGGCCGGTGATGTCGACCTTCGCCAGCGTGCCGGTCAGCGCGTCGAAACCGGTTGCCAGCACCAGCGCGTCGATGTAGTAGTGCTTCTCCGAGGTGCTGATGCCGGTCCGGTCGATCGACTGGATCGGCGTCTCACGGACGCTCACCAGAGTGACGTCGGCACGGTTGAAGGTCTGGAAGTAGTTGGTGTCGGTGCAGATCCGCTTCGTTCCGATCGGATGGTCGGTGGGGATGAGCAGTTCGGCGACGTCGGGGTCGTCGATGACGGCGCGAATCTTCTCCTCGTAGAACTTTCGGGCTTCTTCGTTGGCCTCCAACGAGATCATCTGGTCGCTGAAGGTCTTGGAGAACAGCACGCCGCCGAGTTCCCAACGCTTTTCGAAGGCGGCGCGGCGCTCCTCGGGGGTGGCCTCCATGGTCAGCTTCGGATGAGCGACATGCGGTGAGCCGCCGCCGCTGCGCCAGGACATGTGTCGGCGCTCCGCGTAGTTCGCTTTGATGTCGGCGACCTCGTCGCTACTGAGTGGTCGATTGCCGGCCGGCACACTGTAGTTGGGGGTGCGCTGGAACACGTAGAGGTGCTCGGCCTGCTCGGCGATGATGGGGATCGACTGGATACCCGAGGATCCGGTACCGATGACCGCGACGCGCTTACCTGTGAAGTCGACGTCGTCGTGCGGCCAGTGGGCGGTATGGTAGATCTGGCCGCCGAAGGTGTCCAGCCCGGGGAAGTCCGGCGTCATCGCGGCCGACAGCGGTCCGGTGGCCATCACGACGAACCGGGCATCGATCACTTCACCGGTGTCGGTGCGCACCGTCCACCTCAGTGTGGATTCGTCGAGTGCCGCACCCGTGACACGGGTGTCGAAAGTGATGTCGCGCCGCAGGTCGAGTTCGTCGGCCACCCAGTTGATGTAGGCGAGGATCTCGCGTTGGGTGGCGTACTTCTCCGACCACGTCCAGCGCTGTTGCAGGTCATCGGAGAACGAGTAGCAGTAGTCGACGCTTTCGACGTCGCAGCGCGCGCCGGGGTAGCGGTTGTAGTACCAGGTGCCGCCGACGTCGGGGGCGGCTTCGAAGACCCGCACCGACAGGCCCTGCTCGCGAAACTTGTGCAAGGCGTACAGGCCGCCGAATCCGGCGCCGACCACAACCGCGTCCACCACCGCGGCGGCCTCGCGTGCGTTCGATCCACTGCTCACGCGCCGAACGGTAGGCCCTCTTCGATGCGCTGCCCGTTGGATCTCCCGGTCACCGGACGCCATGACCCGATCTCCCGGCCATCGGACCGAACGGGTTGGCGAGGGCCGCGACGACCGCCAGGATCAGCGCCCATGACCGACCTCGAAACCGACACCGAGATCGTCGGCGCGGGCCCTGGGGTGGTGGTCCGGGTGGCCGAGGTCATCGACGAGAGCGCCGACGCCCGATCGCTGGTGTTCGACATCCCCGACGGCGAACGCGACGTGTTCGCCTACCGGCCCGGACAATTCCTGACGGTCCGGGTGCCCAGCGATAAGACCGGATCGGTGGCCCGCTGCTACTCGTTGGCCAGTTCCCCGCACACCGATGCGGCCCCGAAGCTGACCGTGAAACGCACCGTCGACGGATACGCCTCGAACTGGTTGTGCGACAACGTCTCCGCTGGAGACCACCTCGAGGTGCTCCCCCCGGCGGGGGTGTTCACCCCGGCAGACCTCGACGCAGATTTCCTGCTGTGGGCCGCAGGCAGCGGCATCACCCCGGTGATGTCCATCCTCAAGTCGGTGCTGTTCGCCGGCAGCGGACGGGTGGTGCTGTGCTATTCCAACCGCGACGACGCCTCGGTGATCTTCGCCGCGGAGTTGCGTGACCTGGCCGCCCGCTATGCCGGCCGCTTGACCGTGCTGCACTGGCTGGAGTCGCTACAGGGACTTCCCACCTGCGCACAGATGAGTGGTTTCGTCCGCACCGTGTTCGGCGGATCGACCGCCGTCGAATCGTTCATCTGCGGTCCGGCCCCGTTCATGGCCGTGGTCAAGGAATCCTTGAGTGAGGCCGGGGTACCGCGCGAGCGGATCCACCTCGAGGTCTTCCAGTCGCTCTCCGGTGACCCGTTCACCGACGATGCCGGCACCGCGGCGGCGCTCGCCGACGATGCCGACGCCGCCACCGTGCGCGTCGACCTCGATGGTCAGGCCCATCAGTTGCGATGGCCGCGGCGCGCCACGCTCGTCGAGACCATGCTGGCCGCCGGCCTGGAGGTGCCCTTCTCGTGCCGGGAGGGCCAGTGCGGGTCGTGCGCGGCGACGTTGGTGCGCGGTGAGGTCGACATGGCCACCAGCGACATCCTCGAACCTGACGACATCGCCGAGGGACTGATCCTCGGCTGCCAAGCCCGGCCAATCACCGACGACCTTCACGTCGAATTCTGAATTCGCTCTGCGGGGCTTCCGCTGACCGGGAAAACCAACCACCGCGTCTGACGCGGAGGTACACCATTACTGACAGCCAGCGACGAAGAGGACCACGACATGACTGAGCGGGTAATCGACCGGTTGAGCGAATACGCCGAGCAGATGCGCACCCAGGGCGCAGAAGCCGAGAAGATCGGCAAGCTCACCGACGAGACGGTCAAGATGATGAAGTCGGCGGGCAACATCCGCCTGCTGCAGCCCACCGAACACGGCGGCCTGCAGGTGCATCCACGCGAGTTCGCGGAGACCGTCATGGCCACGGCGGCATTGGACCCGTCGGCCGGCTGGATCAACGGTGTGGTGGGCGTGCACCCTTACCAGTTGGCCTATGCCGATCCGCGGGTGGCTGCCGAGATCTGGGCAGACGACGTCGACACGTGGGTCGCCTCACCGTACGCTCCGCAAGGCGTCGCCACGCCGGTCGAGGGCGGCTACATCTTCAACGGTCGTTGGCAGTTCAGTTCCGGCACCGACCACTGCGACTGGATCTTTTTGGGCGCCATGCTCGGTGACGCCGAGGGCAAGCCGCTGATGCCCCCGCAGATGCTGCACATGATCCTGCCGCGCGCGGACTACGAGATCGTCGACGACTCGTGGAATGTGGTCGGACTGCGCGGCACCGGCTCCAAGGACGTCATCGTCAAAGACGCTTTCGTGCCGGCGTATCGAACGATGGACGCGATGAAGGTGATGGACGGCACGGCCCAACGCGAAGCCGGGATGACCGAGACGCTCTACCTCATGCCGTGGTCGACGATGTTCCCCCTGGGCATCAGCGCGGCGACCATCGGCATCGCAGAGGGCGCGCTGGCCGCCGCACTCGACTATCAACGTCAGCGCGTCAACTCCAGCGGCGTGGCGATCAAGGACGATCCCTACGTCATGTACGCCATCGGCGAGGCTGCCGCCGACATCAACGCCGCCCGCCAGGAACTGTTGGCCAACGCCGACCGCATCTACGACATGGTCGACTCCGGTCGTGAGGTGTCCTTCGAGGAGCGTGCCGCAGGGCGGCGCACCCAGGTTCGCGCGGTGTGGCGCGCCGTGTCAGCAGTCGACGAGATCTTCGCGCGCTGCGGCGGTAACGCCGCCCGCATGGACAAGCCGCTGCAACGGTATTGGCGTGACGTACACGTCGGACAGGCACACGCCATTCATGTCCCCGGCACCGTCTATCACGCGTCGGCACTGAGTTCCCTCGGCGTCGACCCGCAGGGTCCGCTGCGGGCCATGATCTAGGGAGGACCCAACCGTGGGACTAATCAAGAGCCTCGGCTACGTCACCGTGGCGGCTACCGATATCGACCGGTGGCGCCACTTCGCCTACGACGTCCTCGGTTTCGCCCGCGGACACGGTCCGGACTCCTCCGCCCTGTACCTAAGGATGGACGAACGCGCGGCGCGCATCATCGTCATCCCCGGTGACGTCGACAAGATCGTCACCGTCGGATGGGAGGTCCGCGACCACGCCGATCTCGAACAGGTCAAAGCGACCCTCGACGGCGCAGGCGTGCCCTACAAGCAGCTCTCGTTGGAGGAAGCCGACGCGCGACGCGTCGAGGAGGTCATCGCGTTCGAGGACCCGGCGGGCACCTCGCTCGAGGTGTTCCACGGCGCGGTACTCGACCACTCCCCCGTCGTCACTCCCCACGGAGCCCGCTTCGTCACCGGCGGGCAGGGGCTGGGCCACGTCGTCCTGCCTGCCCTCGACGTCAACGGACTGTTCGAGTTCTACACCGAGGTGCTCGACTTCAAATCCCGCGGCGCCTTCCGCGTCCCGGTACCTCCGGAGTTCGGACCCGTGCGCGTGCGGTTCATGGGAGTGAATCAGCGCCACCACAGCCTGGCGATCTGCCCCGCACAAACGCTGCGCGACCCTGGCCTGATCCACCTGATGGTCGAGGTCGACACCCTCGACGCCGTCGGTCAAGCACTCGACCGGGTCAACGCCGAAGGATTCCAGCTGTCGTCGACGCTGGGACGGCACACCAACGACAAGATGGTGTCGTTCTACGTGCGCGCCCCCGGCGACTGGGACATCGAGTTCGGCACCGAGGGCATGCTCGTCGACGAGGAGCACTACACCGCCGAAGAGATCACCGCCGACAGCTACTGGGGTCACCAGTGGGTGTCCGACCTGCCCGCGGCCATGCGCCCGTGACACTCGGCGGCGTCGGCGATCGATTCGTCGTTCCGATCCCCGCTGCGGCCGTCACCTCGTGGCACCACCAGGCCGACGTCGTGATCGCCGGATACGGCGTCGCGGGCGCGGCAGCCGCTGTGGAGGCCGCCCGCGCGGGCGCCGAGGTCCTGGTGCTCGAGCGCAGTGGATCCTGGGGTGGGGCGGCGGCGATGGCCGGTGGATTTATCTACCTCGGTGGCGGGACCCCGATCCAAAACGCCTGCGGCTTCTCTGATTCCGCGGACAACATGGCCGCGTACCTCAATGCCGCCATGGGCCCGGGCGCCGACGAGCACCGGATCGCCGACTATTGCGAAGGCAGTGTCGCCCACTTCGAATGGCTGACCGGCTGCGGCGTGCCTTTCAAGGCCGAGTTCTTCGATCAGCCCGGCTGGGAGCCCCTGGGCGATGAAGGGCTGATGTACAGCGGCGGAGAGAATTCCCACCCCTTCAACACGATCGCCGACCCCGCGCCGCGCGGCCACGTGCCGCAGATGCAGAACAAGAAGCAAGGGGAATCCAGCGCCGGCTTCATGCTGATGAAGGGCCTCGTCGAGACAGCCACCGCCGCAGGGGCCCGGGCGTTGTACGACGTGCGCGTGCAGGCGCTGATCGTCGAATCCGACGGCCGCGTGGTCGGTGTTCGGGCCCGCCGCTACGGCACGACGATCGACATCCGCGCCCGGCGCGGCGTGGTGCTGGCGACTGGGAGCTTCGCCTACAACGACGACATGGTGGCACGGTATGCGCCACGCATCGCAGGCAGGCCGGCCGCCCCGATCGAACAACACGACGGACGCGCGATCAGGATGGCCCAGGCGCTCGGCGCAGACCTCGCGCACATGGACGCCACGGAGGTGGCGCTGTTCGTCGATCCGCAGCAACTGGTACGCGGCGTCCTGGTCAACGAACGAGGCCAGCGCTTCGTCGCCGAAGACACCTACCCCGGCCGGGTCGGCCAGCTCACCCTGTACCACCAGAACAACACCGCCTACCTGATCCTCGATGAGACCGCGCAGGCCGACGCGATGGCGTCCCCCTCGCCGCAGCTGATGATGCGCCCACCGACCTGGGTGTGCGAAACGGTCGCCGAGCTCGAGGCCGAGATCGATTTGCCGACTGACTCACTGCAATCCACCATCACCGCCTACAACGACGGCGCGGCCGAGGGCCTCGATCCGCTGCTTCACAAGAAGCCGCGGTGGCTCCGGCCGCTCGGATCGCCCATTGCCGCGATCGACCTGCGCGAGTCCACGGGCGGGTTCACCCTCGGTGGACTACACACCACACTCGATGCCGAAGTCCTGCACGTCAGCGGAGATCCGATCCCCGGACTCTTCGCCGCCGGTCGCTGCAGCGCCGGACTGGCGGCCTGGGGCTATGCCAGCGGCGTCTCGCTGGGCGACGGCAGCTTCTACGGACGCCGCGCCGGACGCGCCGCCGCGCGCGTCTGACCTCCGGCACTCGCCGTTCGACGACGCATCGGCGTCACACGTGGGGCCACCTCCCCCGGTCAGCAGCTGTCCGCGTGCACTCCGCGATCGACACGCGGCGTCACCTGTTTTGTGTGACAGCGCCCACACCAGTGTGCTACAAAGAGGCATATGACTAATAGGCATATGCCTCTACGGCATGCGCCTCGGACGGAGGAGGACATCGTGACGGTTGCGGTCGAGAAGGCTGTCGACAAGATGACGGAAACCCCCAGCGCGGTCATCGACCGCATCTCGCTGGTTCTCGACGCCTTCGACGGACCCGGGCGCCTCACCCTGGCGCAGATCGTGCGCCGCACCGGGCTTCCCCGCTCCTCCGCCCACCGCATGCTCGAGCGCCTGGTTGCACTGCGCTGGCTGCGTCGCGACGGCCGTGACTACGAACTGGGCATGCGACTGGTCGAATTGGGCTCGCTGGCGCTGCATCAGGACCGCATCCACCGTGCCGCGATCCCACTGTTGCGCGACCTGCATCGGGCCACCGGACTGGTGGTGCACCTCGCCGTGCTCGACGGCTCGGACGTGGTGTACCTGGAGAAGATCGGCGACCAGATGGCTGCCGCCATCCCGACGCGCGTCGGGGGACGTCAACCGGCGCACTGTACGGCCGTCGGAAAGGCGATCCTCGCCGACAACGAGAATGCCCTCGTCGATCTGTCGACCCGCAAGACCCGCTACTCCATCGCCAACGCCGCCCAGTGGAATGCCGAACTGGCCCGTGTGCGTGCCCATGGGATCGCTGTGGAGCGCGAGGAATCCCTGCCCGGCTTCGGATGCGTGGCCGCGCCGATCGGCCCTGCCGGTCAGGCGGTGGCCGCGGTGTCGGTGTGTGGTCCGATCTCGCGGATGACCTTCGACCATCGCATGGCGGCGCCGGTGCGCATGACCGCGATGGGCATCTGGCGCAACGCCGAAGACGGGCCCGACCGCGTCGCACCCACGCTGCAGCCGCTTCGCCCGTTGCGGGGCGGGCCCGCGCCCCGGCCCATGAAGGCGCGTCACGCGACCCTACTGCCGGCGTGACGCTCGACCCGCAGGTCGCTTCCATCATCGAGGCACTCGATTCAGGGTTCCCACCCGTGCACGAGATGACCGGCGCCCAGGCGCGCGCCACCATCAGTGCCCGGTTCGTCGCCAACCCGGCACCCGAGCCGGTTGCCGTGGTGGAGAACCATGACATCGCCGTCGACGGGGGCACTGTCGCTGTCCGGGTCTACCGCCCCGACGCTCCGCAACCGTTACCGCTTCTGGTCTACGCCCACGGCGGCGGGTTCGTGTTCTGCGATCTCGAGAGTCACGACGGGCTCTGCCGCAACGTGGCCAACCTTGTTGACGCGGTGGTGATTTCGGTCGACTACCGGCTGGCACCCGAGCACCGTTGGCCGACGGCCGCCGAAGATCTGTACACCGCTGTCGAGTGGGCGGTCGACCACGCCGCCGACTTCGGCGCCGACCCCGCCCGCGTGGCCGTCGGCGGTGACAGCGCCGGAGGCAACCTCGCCGCGGTGACCGCGCTGATGGCCCGTGACCGCCGGGGCCCGGACCTGGCGGCCCAGCTGCTGCTCTATCCAGTGATCGCGGCCGACTTCGACACGCCCTCCTACCGGGCGTTCGGAACCGGGTACTACAACCCTCGCCCCGCCCTGCAGTGGTACTGGGATCAATACGTGCCAACCGTCGACGATCGCTCCCACCCTTATGCGAGTCCCCTGGGTGCCGACCTCGTAGACCTTCCGCCGGCGGTGGTGGTGCTCGCCGGGCACGACCCGCTGCGCGACGAGGGCGTCGCCTACGCCGACGCGTTGTCGGCGGCGGGCGTGCCAGTGACCCGTTGCCTGTACGAGGGTGGCATCCACGGTTTCATGACGATGCCGATGCTCGACATCGCCCACGAGGCCCGCCGCGAGGCCAGCCAGGCCTTAAGACAGGTGCTCGACCGGTAGCGACGCCGTCTCCGGCGCGCCCTCCCCCGACGCCACCGGTCCGTAACGCTGGTCCGGGTCGAGCACGCAGTGCGTCCGCTCGAACACGGTGACCATGCACTTGTTGTTGTGGTTGCAGCGGCTGCGTGACGCCGGCTCGGCCATCATCGTCTTCACGCGGTCGGGTTCGCGCAGCAGCGCCCGCCCGATGGCGAAGAAGTCGAATCCCTCCGCCATGCCGGTCTGCAGGTGGGCGCGTTCGGTGATCCCGCCCAGCAGGATCAGCTTCGTGTTGTTCATCAGCGGCACGAATTGGCGTGCCGCATCGAGCATGTAGAGATCGTGGTAGGGATAGTCGCCCATCGCCCGCTTGCCCACCAGCCGTATCGCCGGACGCAGCAGTGGCGGCATCACCCTCGCGAACTCCTTCACCGGCGCATCCCCCCGGAAGAGGTACATCGGCTTGTAGACCGACGATCCCTGCGTCAACTCCAGCGCATCGAGGATGGCGTCGGTGTCGAGCAGTTGCGCGGTACGCAGCGCCTCGTCGATCCAGATACTGCCGGGCACTCCGTCATCCATGTCGAGCTTGGCGATCACAGCGATCTGATCCCCCACGACCGTACGAACGTGCGCGGCGATCTCGCGCACCAACCGTGAGCGATTGTCGATCGATCCGCCGTAGCCGTCTTTTCGCCGGTTGATCAACGGACTGAGAAAGGAGCTGGGCAGATACAGATGCCCGAAGTGCAACTCCACCGCATCGAAGCCCGCATCCACGGCTACCTGGGCGGCCGTGCCGAATTGCGCGATGACGGTGCGGATCTCCTCGACGGTGATGGCACGGCAATACGCCATCGACGTCGGGTTGACGTATCTGCTGGGCGCCACGGCAGTCACTCCGGTGAGCTTGCGGGGCGCCACCACTCCGGCGTGGCCGAGTTGCGCCGAGATCGCCGCGCCGGCGTCGTGCACCGCGGCGGTGAGCCTCCGCAGGCCCGGCAACGCGGCCGCGCTCATCACGATCTGCCCTGGCGCGCTCGCCGCCTGGGGTGACACACAGCAGTACGCCACGGTCGTCATGCCGACACCGCCCTCGGCGAAGCTGCGATGAAAGGCTATGAGGTCGTCGGTCACCTGACCGTCGGGTGACCGGCCCTCCGAGGTAGCAGCTTTGATGACCCGGTTACGTAGCGTCACCGGTCCCAGCTGGGCAGGACTGAACGGATCACTCATCGAACCACCATCGCCCCGGCTGCATTGACGGTCAACGGGAGCTCCCGGCAGCCGGGAACGCCGCCGCGGCAACGCCCGGGACCGCCGTAACCTCGCGCCATGAGTGAGGTCTTCGTCGTCGACCGGGTGACCACTGCTGCAGGCTGCGCCCGCGACTTCATCGACGCCTACCTCACCGGTTACGCCCCCGGCGCGCGCGAGCGCGGAATGACCCTGCGTGACGTGCTCGTGAGCCCGCCCATCTGGTTTCCCGACCGCACCAACGTCGTCACCATCACGTGGGTCCTACCCAGCCCGCTGGCGTGGTGGCAGATGACCTGGCAGGGCCGGCCGGATCCGACAATCGCTCAATGGTGGGACGGCGTGGGCGATCTCATCGTCGACCGCACCCGCAGCGTCGCGGGCGCCGTCGAGGCTGTCGAGGGCTCGCCCACCGCCGGCAGCGCGCCGTCCGATGCGCCCGCCACCTCCACGGTCGGAGTGACGCGGCTGATCGACGTGGCGGAATCCGACCGCGACCGGATCCTGACCGAGCTGCAGGCCGCTGCGGCGCGTAGCGGAGCCACCCGAAGCGTGGTCGCCCCAACCCTGCCGGGGTCACGTAACGGTGGAGACATCCTGGTCCACCTCCGATTCGACGACCCACAGGCAGCGGCCGGAACTGATTTCGACGCCGCGCTGTCCGACCCTGCCATCTCCCGTGTCAACGGCGCCACATACCGCGGCAGCGCGGTGCGTAGCTCAGTCGGTACCGTGTACCGGGCTCTGCTGCTGCGCGTTTCACCCGAGGCCGACGCTGCGACAGTCGCCGAGTTCGAACGCGAGTTGGCGATGATGCCGCTCTACGTCCCGACGATCGCGGCATGGCAACTCAGTCGGGTGGACGACGCGGTCGGCACCACCGGGTGGACCCATGTGTTCGAACAGGAATTCACCGACGTCGACGGACTGATGGGCCCCTATCTGATGCACCCCGTGCACTGGGCTGTCGTCGACCGGTGGTTCGATCCCGAGACCACCGATGTGATCGTCCGCGATCGGGTGTGCCACAGCTTCTGCGACCTGGACGCCCCGTTGCTCTAGCGAGTTTCTCAGACGCCGGCGGGCAGGATGTTCGGATTCGCCGCCGCCGGAGGCTCCAAGGGCTCCAGCACCGTGCGTCCGTCCAGGGAGTGCACCTTCAGGTTCTGTGACCACGGGTAGTGCAGACTGAAGGCCACCAACCCCGTCCGTGCTTCGGCGGGGAGGTGACACATGGCCAGCACGGTCTCGGCGAGGTACTCCACGGGTTCGGTGGGGAAGCTGTTCGGTATCAACGGCGCCGCGCCGGGGGTGCGCACCGCCGTGGAGGGACCAACGCAGTTGACCGCGATGTTGGCGTCAAGCAACTCGGCAGCGACGCCCTGGGTGAAGCGATGCAACGCCGCTTTGCACGACGCGTAGATCACGTCGCCCGCCGTTTTGTTGTAGTCCCGGTAGGGACGGACGGGCGCAACGCCGGTCACCGAACCGATGTTGACGATCCATCCGCCACCCCGACGGCGCATGTGCGGTATGGCCGCCTGGGTCAACGCGAACGGTGTCGTCAGGTAGTGGGCCACGGTGCGGTCGAAGGTGGCACGCGGCATGTGTTCGACCACCGAGTAGTCAGCGAAGCCCGCGTTGTTGACCAGGATGTCGATGCCGCCCGCGCGGTCCACCACCGTCTGCACCAACCCGTCCCGGGCCGCGTCGTCCTCGAGGTCAGCAGCCACCCCGAACGCCGATCCACCCGCTGCCTCGATGAGTGCGATGGTCTCGTCGATGGTGCCGGGGATCGCTTCACTCGTGCCGGCCCGCAGCGACGGTGAGGGCTGGTGGGAGCGGGCCGTGACCGCGACGGTGGCACCTTCGGCAGCCAGCCGCTGCGCGATGGCCCGCCCAATGCCACGGCTGCTTCCGGTCACCAAAGCTGTCTTGCCCGAGAGTAATCCGCTCATCGCAGCACGAAATCCGATTCGACGGGTGCGCGGTGTTCCTGCCAGAGGTCGACCAGCCGGAAAGGGGTGGCGACGACGACTCGGCCCGACTCCGACCGATAGTAGGTGTGGGCATTGGGCGTGTGACACCACACGGTGTTCTGCATCGCTGCGTCGACAGCGGCCACGTAATCGGAGAACGCACGCTCGGTGACCTCGATCGTGGCCGCTCCGCGCAGGGCCATCAACTGCAGACATTCGATGATGTAATGCGCCAGCACCTCCATCGAGAAGTTGGCGCCGGCACCGTGCCCGGGACTGTAGTTGGGCGCCGAAGTGATGAACAGATTCGGGAACCCCGGCACGGTCCCGCCGCGGTATGCGCGCGGACTGTCGCCCCACTCCCCGGCCAGGGTCTTGCCGTCGCGACCCCGGATGTCCACCGTGGACAGGAAGTCCAGGTGATAGCCGGTCGCGTAGATGATCACGTCGAGGTCGATCTGGCGGCCGTCGGCGGTGACGATGCCCGCGGCGTTGACCTGAGCCGGCTCGCTGGCTTCGACGTCGACGTGGTCGCGGTTCAACGCAGCGTAGTAGCCACCCGGGTCGCGGATGATGCGCTTGCCGTAGGGCGCGAAATCCGGGGTCACCTTGCGGGCCAACTCCGTTCCCGCGCCGAAAGTCTGGTCGATGTAGTCCAGACAGATCTTCAGCAGGACATCGTTGGTCGGGTTGATGGAGAGGTGAGTCTTGGACCACTCCGGGTCCTGCAGGATGATCGGGTAATTGTTGTCAGCGGTGCCCCAATAGGACTTCACGCGGTGCCACATGGCGTAGTACGGCAGCACCCGGCCGAGGTGGCGGCGATGTTCGGGGACTTCGTCCGAGAGCCGTTTGCGCGGTGCCACCCAGTGCGGTTGGCGCTGGAACACTGTCAGATGTTCGACCTCGTCGACGCACGCATCCACGATCTGCACCGCCGTGCAACCCGCGCCGATGACCGCCACCTTCTTACCGGTCAGATCCAGATCGGGATCCCACCGGGCCGAGTGGATGCTGACACCACCGAACGTGTCTCGGCCCTTGAGGTCCGGGAACCGGGGGCGGTTCAGGTAGCCCGCTGCGGTGACCACCACCCGTGCGTGGTCCACCGATTCCGTGCCATCGGTGCGGCGGGTGTGAATCTCCCAATGATGTTGCTGCTCATCCCAATGCAGTGCTTCCACCTCGGTGCCGAACCGGATCTGGTCGCGCAGGCCGTGCTTGTCGGCCAGCGCCACCAGATACTTCTGGTATTCCCCGCCCTGCGGGTAATAGTTCGACCACTCGGGGTTGACCTCCCGCGAGAGCGAGTAGTAGGCCGATGGGGTGTCCACACCGATACCGGGGTAGGTGGTGGTCAGCCAGGTGCCACCCACTTCCTCGTTGCGGTCGTAGACGGTGAAGTTCACCCCTTCCTCGGCGGCAGCCAGGGCGACCGCGATACCGGCCAACCCGGCGCCGACGATCGCGACGCTGGTGGTCGTCGGAATCGGAACGCTGCGCGGCAGCGTCGGTGTCGAGGGCCGGAAACCACCTTGCTCGAGCAGCAGGTCGACCTGCTCGTCGTCGACCTCGCCGCCCAGTGCCACCGGCAACAGCCTGGCGAAGAACTCACGGTCGTCGGGGGCCGGGGCGTCGGCCGGCCGCTCGGCATTCACGGCAGCGATGATCTCCTCGGCCAGTGCCTGCGCGGTCTGCGGATCGGTCCGCCCCGCCCGCTCGGGCGGATCGGGGACGTAGGAGATCCTGTCGGCGTACCGGTCGATCACCGTCGCGTCCCCGGTCATCTGCGCCAGCACCGCCACGAGCACACCGGGATCAGCCTGCAACAGATGGGCACGCAGAACGTCTGGCTCTGTCCCGCTGGCAGCCGGTGACGATGATTCCGTGGTGGCGGTCATGGTTGCGAGTATCGAAGCAGCGGCGCGTCGATGGTGCAGGCCTGTCTACTGAGCGGGAGACGAACCACCGCGACGCGCAGACTCATGCCTACGCTGCGGCTCATGCATCACGACGACCTTGCAGGCGTCATCGCCAGGGCCCGCGGCCACAGCCTCGCCGACATCCCCCGTCGCTCGGCGCGCAGACAGCCCGACAAGACCGCGATCATCGATGGCGAGGTCGTGCTGTCCTTCGCCGAGTTCGATCACTACGTCGACCGAGCCGCAGCAGCCCTGCGCGACAACGGACTCGGCCCCGGTGATCGGTTGGCGCTGCTGTCGCGCAACTGCTGGCAGTACGCGGCACTGACGTTCGCCACGGCCCGCGCCGGTGTCGTGCTGGTACCGATCAACTTCATGCTCACCGCCGAGGAGATCAGCTACATCCTGGGGCACAGCAAGGCGCGAGGATTCATCGTGGAGGCCGATCTCGTACCGGCCGCCGAGCAGGCCATGAAGCTGGGCACTGTGGTGACCACCCACGCTGCGCTCGTCCCGCCGGGTCACACGCCGCCTGCGGGTTGGCCCGATCTCTCTGCGTGGCTGACGACCACCAGCCCTGCACCGGACTGCCGACTCGACGACGACCAGTTGGTGCGGATCATGTACACCAGCGGCACCGAATCCCGCCCCAAGGGCGTGATGCACAGCAGCCGCAGCCTGATGTGGCAGTACATCAGCACCATCGTGGCGGGATCGATGTCCGGCGACGACGTCGAAGTGCACTCGCTGCCGCTCTATCACTGTGCCCAGCTGGACAACTTCCTGGCCACCGACCTCTACCTGGGGGCGACGAGCATCATCCTTCCCCGCCCCGATCCCGAGCTGGTCTTGCGCACCATCGAAAGATACGACGTCACCAACTATTTCGCACCGCCCACCGTGTGGATCAGCTTGTTGCGCAGCCCGATCTTCGACGAGGTGGATCTCTCCAGCCTGCGCAAGGGCTACTACGGCGCATCGCCGATGCCCACCGAGATCCTTCACGAGATGCGCCAGCGACTGCCGCAACTGCGGTTGTGGAACTTCTACGGTCAGACCGAGATGGCGCCGTTGGCCTCTGCGCTGGGTCCTGACGAGCAGGACGCCCACGCCGGGGCGGCGGGGCGCCCGGTGGTCAACGTCGAAACCGTGATCCTGGACGAGACCGACGCTGCGGTGGCGGCCGGCGTCGTCGGCGAGATCGCCCACCGCAGTCCGCATCTGATGCTCGGCTACCTCGACGACGTGGACAAGACGGCGCAAGCGTTCTCCGGGGGCTGGTTCCATTCCGGGGATCTGGGCTTCTACGACGAACACGGGCTGCTGCACGTGGTGGACCGCAAGAAGGACATGATCAAGACCGGCGGGGAGAACGTCGCCAGCCGCGAAGTCGAGGAAGTGCTCTACCGCCACAGTGGTGTTCAAGAGGCAGCCGTGTTCGCGCTGCCGCATCCGCTGTGGGTGGAGGCGGTCGTCGCGGCGGTCGTCCCGCGCGCGGACAGTGAGCTGACCGAGGACGACGTGGTGGCACACTGCCGCGAGCACCTCGCCGGCTTCAAGACGCCCAAACAGGTGTTCTTCGTCGACGCCCTGCCGAAGAACCCCAGCGGGAAACTGCTCAAACGTGACCTGCGGCAGCGGTTCACCCTTCACCCCGTCCACCATTGAGAGGCCCCACCACCGTGTACACCGGCCGCATCGCCCGTTTCGACGAACCCGGCTCACCCTTCACCCTCCAGACTGTCACCCTGCCCGAGGTCGGTCCAGGACAGGTCCTGATCCGGGTGTTGCGCGCCAACATATGTGGGTCCGACGTGCACGCCTGGCACGGCACGTTCGCCACGCGTGGGCTGGGAGGCCAACTGCCCACCGTCCTGGGTCACGAGATGGTCGGAGCGGTCGAAGCTCTCGGCGACGGCGTGCACTCGGATTCCAACGGCGCGCCCCTGACCGCCGGCACGCGGGTGGTGTTCCCCTACTTCTACAGCTGCCACACCTGCCGCAATTGCCTGGCCGGCCGGCGCAACGGTTGCCTGAACCTCACGATGGCGATGCTCGGCCGCGCCGACGAACCGCCCTACTTCGTGGGCGGCTATGGCGACTACTACCTGCTGCCCGCGGGCGCCGTGATCTACACCGTGCCGGACAGCGTCAGCGACGAGATCGCCGCCGGCGCCAACTGTGCTCTGTCACAGGTCATGTACGGGCTCGAGCGCGTCGACATGGCGCACGGGGAGCATGTCGTGGTCCAGGGGGCGGGGGCACTCGGGCTCTACGCCATCGCCGTGGCCAAGGCGCGCGGTGCCGCGCAGGTCATCGCCATCGACGCCGTGCCCGAACGACTGGAATTGGCCGCCGAGTTCGGCGCGGACACGGTGATAGACCTCAACGAGGTCGCTGCGCCTCGGGAGCGCGCCAAGGCGGTCCGCAAGCTCACCGGCGGTCACGGCGCCGACGTGGTCGTCGAGGTCGTCGGACACCCGGCTGCCATCGACGAAGGTCTGCAGATGCTCGGCCAGTTCGGCCGCTACGTCGAGATCGGCAACATCAACGTCGGACAGACCTTCGCCTTCGATCCGTCCCGGTTCGTCTTCTCGAACAAGACCATGGTCGGGGTGTCGCTCTACGACCCGGCGGTCCTGTCGCGGGCCCTGACATTCCTCGAACGCCATCAGCATCAGCTGCCGCTGCATCGACTCGCCGCGGCGTGCTACTCGCTCGCCGACATCAACGACGCGTTTTCCGCCGCGGACGGGAAGCGCGACGTTCGCGCCAGCATCGTCCCCCACCCACAGAAGGATGACCATGCCCACCTACGAGCGCCCCTTGCTCTTCATCGACGACCAGTGGGTACCACCGGCCGACAACGGCCTCATCGACGTCGTCGATCCGGCCACCGAGACGGTGATCGGGCACGTGCCGGCCGGCGGCGCCGCCGATGTGGACGCCGCGGTCGCGGCGGCCCGGCGGGCCTTCGACCCCACCATCGGTGTCGCCGAACGCCGCGAGCGCCTGCACCGGGTGATCGACGCCCTCGAGAAGCGTCTGCCCGACATCGCCGAGTTGATCACCGCCGAGATGGGTGCTCCAGTCCGGATCGCGCAGACCGTACAGACGCAGGTCCCGCTGGCGGTGGCCAAGGGCATCGCCGAGGTCGTCGACACCTTCGACTTCGAAGAGCGCATCGGCAACTCGCTGGTGCTGCGCGAACCCTACGGTGTCGTCGCGGCCATCACGCCGTGGAACTATCCGCTGTATCAGGTTGTGGCCAAGGTGGTTCCGGCGATCGCCGCCGGCTGCACCGTGGTGCTCAAGCCCAGTAACGACGCTCCGTTGTCCGTGTTCGAGTTCGTCGAGGCCTGCCAGGACGCGGGGTTGCCGCCGGGGGTGCTCAACGTCGTCTCCGGCCCCGGCCGGGTGATCGGTGAGCGCCTGGCCACTCACCCCGACGTCGACTTCGTCTCGTTCACCGGCAGCACCGAAGTGGGAGCCCGCGTCGGCGAGCTGGCGGGCCGATCGGTCACCAAGGTCGCGTTGGAACTGGGCGGCAAGTCGGCCAACGTCATCCTCGACGGGGCCGACCTGGCGACTGCGGTCAAGGTGGGCGTCGGGAATGCGTTCCTCAACGGCGGACAGACCTGCATGGCCTGGACGCGGATGGTGGTCCCGCAGTCCCGCTACAGCGAGGCGCTGGACCTCGTGGAGAGCGCCGTCGGCCGCTACACCGTGGGCGACCCGTGGGACCCGGCGACGCGCATCGGGCCGTCGGCGTCACGGTCGCAGTTCGACACGGTCCGCGGATACATCGAGCGGGCGCAACGCGACGGTGCACGCCTGCTCGTCGGGGGCGCCGAACCGGTGCGTGACGTCGGGTTCTTCCTCGCTCCCACCGTGTTCGCCGACGTCGATCCCGCGTCAGAACTCGGCCAGGAAGAGGTGTTCGGCCCCGTGCTGGCGGTCATCCCCTACACCGACCACGACGACGCCCTGCGCATCGCCAATGCAACCCCCTACGGGTTGTCGGGGGCGGTCTGGGCCGCTGACGACGACACCGCGATCGCTTTCGCTCGAGGTGTACAGACCGGGCAGCTCGACATCAACGGCGGCGCCTACAACCCGCTCGCCCCGTTCGGCGGATACAAGAAGTCCGGCATCGGCCGCGAACTCGGTCGATTCGGCTTCGAAGAGTACCTGCAGACCAAATCCCTTCAGCTGAAAGAGCGCCGATGAGCACCCCGTTGCGTGTCGAGACCGACGGTCCGGTGCAGGTGTGGACCATCAATGTTCCGGAGGTCGGCAACGCCATCACCGGGCCCGAGGTCATCGCCGGGTTCGAGACGCTCGTCGATGCGGTCAACCAGGACAACGCCATTCGTGCGGTCATTCTCACCGGCGCCGGCAAGATCTTCTCCGCCGGCGGCAACGTCAAGGAGATGGCCGACCGGCAGGGCATGTTCGGCCTCGCCCCCATCGATCAGCGCCGCGCGTACGTGGACGGCATCCAACGCATCCCCCGCGCGCTCGGTCGACTCGAGGTGCCGTTGATCGCCGCGGTCAATGGGGCGGCCATCGGCGCGGGCTGCGATCTGGCGATGATGTGCGATATTCGCATCGCCTCGCAGCGCGCGTCGTTCGCCGAGAGCTTCGTCACGCTCGGCCTGATCCCCGGCGACGGCGGCACCTGGTTTCTGCCCCGCGCCATCGGGTACGCCCGCGCCGCGGAACTGACCTTCACCGGCGAACGCATCGACGCCGACACCGCCCTGGAGTGGGGCTTGGTCAGCCGCGTCGCCGCGCACGACGAACTGCTCTCGGAAGCAAGGGCATTGGCCGATCGGATCGCCGTCAACCCGCCACACGCCCTGCGAATGGCCAAACGGCTGCTGCAGGAATCGGTGAGCGGTTCGCTGGAATCCACCCTGGCCATGGCCGCGGCGATGCAGCCGTTGGCCCACCACGACACCGAGCACGAACAGCGCATCGCTCGGTGGAGGACCTCATGACCGAGGGGTTGCGCGCCGAGGTCCGCGCCTTCCTGGCCGAGCAGCTCGCCGCCGGTGCGTTCACGCCGTCGGTGGACTCGTGGCTGTGTGGTTGGGATGAAGCGTTCACCACGGCTCTGGCGCGCCGTGGCTGGCTGGGGATGACGGTGCCCCAGCGCTACGGTGGGCACGGCCGGACCTTCGGTGAGCGCTTCGTCGTCACCGAGGAGCTGCTGGCCGCCGGTGCACCGGTGGCCGCGCACTGGATCGCCGATCGTCAGATCGTGCCGTCTCTGCTCAAATACGGTACCGAGGAACAGAAGTCCCACTTCCTGCCGCGGATCGTGGCGGGCGAGTGTTTCTTCGCCATCGGGATGAGCGAGCCGGACTCGGGATCGGATCTGGCCAGCGTCCGCACCCGTGCCGTGCCGGCTGACAATGGCTGGTCGCTCACCGGTACCAAGGTATGGACCTCCGGAGCGCACCACGCCCATGCCTTCATCGTGCTGGCACGCACGGCGCCGGTGGACCCGGCGCATCGCCACGCCGGCCTCAGCCAGTTCATCGTCGACCTCCGCAGTCCCGGAGTCGAGGTCCGTCCGATCGTGTCGATGAACGGCAATCACCACTTCAACGAGGTCATCCTCGATGGGGTCTTCGTCCCCGAATCCCGGGTGTTCGGCCGGATCGGCGGCGGTTGGGAACAGGTCACCTCGGAGCTCAGCTTCGAGCGCAGCGGGCCGGAACGGTTTCTCTCCACGTTCCCCCTTCTCGCCGCGGCCATCGACTCCCCCGTCGGAGCGCCGGTAGCTACCGACGCCGCGTGGGGGCAGCTCGTGGCACGCATCAGCGCGCTGCACCACATGTCCACCGCCGTCGGCGACGCGTTGCAGCGGGGCGAGAACGCCGACGTCCCGGCGGCGGTGGTCAAGGTCCTCGGCACCACCACCGAGGGTGATATCGCCGACTTCGCCGCATACGCCTACGGAGACGACGCGCCACCCGACCGGCCGTGGGAAGAGTTGGTGGTCGACGCCGTCGACCAACGCCCCGGCTTCACCTTGCGCGGCGGGACCAATGAAGTGATGCGCGGCGTGATCGCGCGCGGATTGGGGTTGCGATGAACAGCACTGCGGTAGAACAGATTTCGTCTGCAGTCGATCCCGAACTCGCTACCATGATCGACGGCGTCCTCGCCGAGTACCGCAACTCCGCTGCGACCGTCGCCGCCGGTCAACGCAGACGCTGCGACCGCGACCTCTGGCAGCGGCTCGACTCACTGGGACTGGTACGCCTGACCGGCGCCGAATGCGACGGCGGGAGTGGCGCAGGCTGGGCCGAGGCCGCGGAGCTGATAGCCGCGACCGTCCGCCACGGCGTTCATCTTCCTTGGGCTGAGCACGATCTCCTGGCCTGCTGGCTGATCGACCAGGTGTCCGGGCCGGCCGAGCACATGCTGCACACTCTGTGTCAGCTGGCGCCGGGTGAGTCCACGGGCCCCACGCCGTGGGCTGGTGAGGTGGACCGTCTGGCCGTGCTGTGGCACGGAGACGACGGGCATCGGCTGGCCCAGGTCGACACCGCCGATGTACAGATCACGCACGGCACCAACATGATCGGGGAGCCGCGCGATCACGTGACCGTGGATGTGTCGACGCTGGGCGGGGTCCGGGTGCCTCCGGAACTGGTCACCATCGTGGGCCGTAAATCGGCGATGGTACGAGCCCTGCAGGTGTGCGCAGCGCTCGATCAAGCAGTGGCTCTGTCCATCGAGCACGCGGCATCGCGGGTTCAGTTCGGCCGGCCGCTCGCGAAGTTCCAGGCCATCCAGAATCTCATCGCCGACGCCGCCGCCGAGGCTGCACTGGCTCGCATCGCCACCGAGGCGGCGGTGAACACGGCGATCGACAGCGATTGGCGCGCAGCGTGCCTCGATTTCCAGATCGCTGTTGCGCGCTCATGCGGGGGACAAGCATCGCTGGTGGTGACGCGCAACGCCCATCAGGTGCACGGTGCGATGGGAACCACGATCGAGCACCGCCTGCACGAGTACACGCGTGGCGCGCTGGCGTGGCGATCCGACTTCGGCTCCGCGCGCTTCTGGGACATGCAGGTTGCGGCTCAGGCCAGCGCGGGCGGACGTTCAGGACTGTGGGAGATGATCACCGGCCGAATGTGATTCACCGGCGAGGGGGCGCTCGGTCGCGATGACCCAGCGCCCCCCGATCGGCAAGAACCTCAGACTACGGTGAGCATGACGGTCTGTACGGGGTCCCCGTTGTAACGCTTGAACAGGTTGGCGAGACTGAACCGGTTGTCGGTGACGAGCACCGTGAATGTGTCGGCTCCGCCACCCGCGGCCAGGAACGCCGGATCGGCCCGATAGGAGAAGGTGCCCGTGATCTCGTCGATGGTGACGGTGCCGTTGCGCGGCTTGCGCACCACGATGTAGCGGACCTCCGGACGCACGACCTCGCCGGTGAGTACCCCGAGTGCCGTGCCGTCTGCGTTGAGCGCGCTCTCGCTGATCACCGTCCCCTCGACACCCTTCAGATCGCCCGTCCCGAGGTCGGAATTCAGTGTCGCAACGGACTTCTCGCTCGCTCCGTCAGCAGACAGGTTGCCGACGAAGTCGAGCACGACGTCGCCGGCGCCGAGGCCGTCGATGGTGACCGTTCCGGTTTCCTTACCTGCGTAATACGCCAGCGAGTAGTCAGGATTCAGGTAGACGGTTGTGCTGTCGACGGCGGCGGGAGCGTTCCAGTTGTCTCCTACTCCACCTCCGATGACAGCCGGGTTGGTGTATCCGAAGCCGATGAGGCCCGGGACCTCCTCACATCCGCACGGGGCGGGCGTCGGCGCGCCCGCCCGAACTGTCGACCGGATCTGTACCCGCTGTCCGAGCTCGTCGGGATCGCGGGCGTCGATGTCACCGGTGATGGTCCCGTTGACGCCCTGACGGTTGATCTGCACGTCGGTGACGACCGGTGCCGCATTGAAGACGTTGCGCTGCAGGAAGGTCACCACACCGGCCAGAGGCTTGGGATGTTGGCCAACCGGCGGAGTTTCCACCGTCTTGCTCTCGCGCTTCGGCGCGAGAGCAAGGCTCCGCCGCACCGTAGTGGCGCGAGACGTAGTGGCGTCGTTCTTCACCCCGGACACCGCCTCGGAAGCCGCTGAGTCCTTGGCGGATCGCAGCGCTTGCCGGTCCTCGCGCGATCCGCGTGGGCGGACGGCTTCACTCGTGCTCTGCTGACGGGCTTCCCTCGCTTTCGCCACGCGGGACGGGCCCTTCGTGTCATCAGCCGATCGCGCTGTAGCACCGGAGACACTCTGTGAGGTCGTCGATCGGCTCGCCGAAGAAGAGGACTCACCATCGTCGGCGGACGCCACTCCGGTGGCCAGCGACGTCATCATCCACGTCGATGCGGCGAATCCGGCTGCGACACCGACTCCCTTGGCCACTGTGCGCGCCTGGGTGCGGTGCACCGGCTGATAGCCGACGGTCGGTGGTCGCGCGGAGTACCGCGTGTGTGACGGCGCTGCCTTCATGAGGATGACCTTCCTGGGAGTGAGTTGTGAGACAGCCAGAGCGTGCCGACCGGGTGTGGCCTACGCCACACCTCGTCCCGATCACCGGACACACTCGCCTGCTGTCATCGATGACTTCTCCGGTACGACTGCTGTGCTCGCATCAACGTCCCGCTCACCGGTCAGGTCAGCTCGGCGTTGCTTCAGGGTCGGTTTGACTGACCTGTCATGAGCACCGAGATCACGCTGCCTGAGGTCCAGGAATTCATCGCCGGCTTCTGGTACCACTACGACGAAGGACACTTCGACGAGCTGCGTTCCCGAATCGGCGAGGACATGCAGTACCTGAGCCGGTCGCTGTCCGGGAACTGTCCGTTCGAGCACCTGCTGGCCGCCGAACTACACGGCGGCGCAGAAACCCTCGCCTGGCTCATCGAACACCGCAACGAGAATCCCTACCCGTGTCGGCACCACGCCACCAACATCTTTCGTACCGCCACCGACGGTGACACCACCCGTGTCCGCTTCAACATGTTCGTCAACCAGATCACCAACAACGTTCCCTTCGCCGTCTCCAGCGGCGTCGCAGATGTCGGCATCCGCCGGACGGGAGACGGTCTGGTGTTCACCTCGATGACCGTGATGCTCGACGCCGACGACTCGATCCCCTTCGCCGAACACGCCGCCAAGGCGACGTCGGCGAGCACGCAGCCCGCGTGAACGCCCGCCAAGTGTTCGGCGGCGGCGTCGCCGTCATCACCGGCGCCGGTGCAGGGATCGGCGCGGGCCTGGCCCGCCATGCCAGCCGGCTCGGTATGACTGTTGTCCTCGTCGACATCGACGCCAACGCCGTCGCGGCGCTGCGCGACGAACTGCGGTCCGCCGGAGGCTCGGCGATCGACAAGGTCTGCGACGTCCGCGACGCCGAAGCAGTGCAGGCGCTCGCCGACGAGGTACACGGCGATCTGGGGCCGGTGCGCCTGCTGGTCAACAACGCCGGCGTCGAGCAGTTCGGTTACCTGTGGGACACCCCCGTCGACAATTGGCGACGCGTCGTCGAGGTGAACATCAACGGCGTCTTCCACGGCATCCGGGCGTTCCTTCCGCACATGATGGCCGCCGACACGCCGGCGTGGGTGTGGAACCTGTCCTCGATCGGCGGGGTCGCTGTCGTGCCACTGCAGGCGCCCTACATCATGAGCAAACATGCGGTCCTCGCGCTCACCGAGTGCTTGCACCTCGAGGTCCAGGCCGCGGGGCACGCCGACCGAATTCACGTGCAGGCGGTGTTACCCGGCGCAGTGGTGTCGAACATCTTCGAGTCCGCAGGCGGTGTCGACGTCGGCGACACCGGCGCCGCCGAATCGCAACGCGCCGCCATGCTCGACATCAAGGCCGCCGCCATGGACCCCCTGGCCGCCGCCGAAGTGGTGTTCGACCAGGCCGCTCAGGAGCGGTTCTATCTCCTCACCCAACCCGACTACGTCGGCTCGGCGATGACCGAACGCGCCCGTGTCCTGACCAACCAGGAAGCTCCCCGGCTGCGAACCGCACGTCGCTTCGACCCCGCGCAGAACTGAGATGCGCTCCCCACGACTGGATCCCGATGCCGCCGCGCGGGTCGCCTCCTTCGGCGCGCCGACGCCGATGCGCGCCCGTGGGCTCAGTGCCGTACGGTCGGACGTCGAATCCGCGCCCCATCCGCCCATGCCGACCATGGCGCGCATCGAGGACCTCATCGCACCCGGCCCGGCAGGGCGTCCCATACCGGTGCGGTTGTACCGACCCACCACCGCGGCGCAGTCCCCGGCACTCGTGTACTTCCACGGCGGTGGGCTGGTGATGGGATCGAATCACTCGTTCGAGCCTCTCGCACGGGAGTTGGCTCAGGCCAGTGGCGCGGCAGTCGCCGCCGTGGACTACCGATTGGCTCCTGAATCCCCGCCACCGGCGCAGTTCGATGACGCCTGGGCGGCCACCGAATGGGTTGCTGCCCATGCCGACCAGCTGGACCTCGACGCCGAGCGGCTCGCGGTCGTCGGCGACAGTGCGGGCGGATCCCTGGCCGCTGCGGTGGCCCTGGCCGCGCGCGACCACAGCGGACCCGCCATCGCGGTGCAGGTCCTGCTCTATCCCGGCCTGGACCGCGACATGGGCGCCCGGTCGATCACCGCCATGCCCGATGCGCCGATGCTGGCCCACGACGACATCGTGTTCATGCACGAGACCGTCGACCGCGGCGCCACCCCGCACTCCCCCTACCAGGTTCCGGCTCACGCCACCGATGTGAGCGGCCTGCCGCCGGCGATCATCGTCACCGCCGAGTGCGACCCCATCCGCGATTGGGGAGAACGGTACGCCGGCCGCCTGCGCGATGCCGGGGTGCAGACCACCCTGACCCGCTACCCCGGCATGTATCACGGTTTCCTGATGCGCTCGGACGCCACCGCCCGCGGGCGGTTGGCCATGGCCGAGATCGGTGCGCTCCTGCGCGCAAAGTTCACTCACGCTGTCGATTTCGCGGCATGTCCCGATCACCGGACGTCCACCACATCGCCGGCCGTGGCGCCGCCCACAATCGATGAGCACATCACCCAAGGAGAACACCATGCTGACTGACGAGCGACGCCTCGAACTGTCCAATGTGCTTCGGCCGGTCGCGCCGCCGCGCGAGGTCACCGACGTCTACACCGCCGACCAACGCGAACGCCTCTTCGACGTCGTGCGGACCCAGGGGCCGTGGAAGCTCATCATCGCCCAGCACTTCGCGTCGGCAGACGAACTGATGGCCACCATGAGTGGCGCTTTCCCCGAAGGCTTCGAGCCGTCGCTGGATCTGTTCCTCACCCCCACCTTCCGCGGCTATCTCGCCAACTACGGTGCCGTGCTCTATCCCGAACTGCACGACTGCTTCTACAACACTGAGTTCCTCGAGCACGCCAAGCGGTACTGGAGTGCCGAGTACGCCAAGCCGGAACTGATGTTGTTCAACATCAACGGCCCCTGCGCCAACCGCGATCCGGGGCACCTGGACTCGCCGAGCTTTCGCGGCGTCCGCCATGAGAACGCCCCCACGTGGCTCTGCAGCGTGATGGGCAAGTCGGGCCTCTTCACCGACTACCTGATCAAGATGGCGCAGGTCATCACCTGGTTCTCCCTCGATGAGGGGTCCGGGTTCACCTATTGGCCCGACGGTCCGCTGAAGCCGCCCGCACGCGTGCTTCCGCCGATCAACAACCGCGGCGTGGTGGTGCAGAACGAGATGATGGTGCACCGTGGCGAGGCCAACGGCCCACTGGAGCAACAAGTTCCGGCCGGACTCGCGTTCGACACCGTGTTCACCGGAGATCCCACCGACCGCGATTCATGGCTGCTCAAGAACGGCGATGACGTGATCGCACGCCACCGCACCGACGAGCTGAGGTTCTTGGTGCACTGGTCGGCCGAGGTGTTCTCCGACTACGACGAACTCAAGAAGAACATGGACGGCTCCGACGACCTGACCATCGACAAGGCGATCGACATGCTGGTGGACAACCTGGCCGAGCAGGGTGTCGCATTGGACATTCCCAGTAACCCGCTGCACGACCCCGCGTTCATCGGTGCGCTCAACGCCGCCTACGACCTGGGCGGACCCACCTCCTATCCCGAAGCGGCCCCGCTGAGCGCGTTCCAGCCGGCCTGAGCGAAAGGCGCACTGTCATGGATCGTTTCACCGATCGGCGCGTCATCGTCACCGGTGCCGGCTCGGGCATCGGGGCGGCCACCACGGCACGGCTGCTCGACGAGGGCGCCACAGTCGTGGCGTTCGACATCTCGGCCGACGGCTTGGCCGCCACGGCGGCCGCCGCCGCCCAGGCCGGCACGGACAAGCAGTTGACCACCGGGGTGCTCGACATCGCCGTCGAAGACGACGTCATCGCCGCCGTCGACACCGCGGTGGCCGACCTGGGCGGGCTCGACGTCCTCGTGAACGTCGCGGCGATGCAGACGTGCTCGCACACCCACGAGACAACCCTGGCCGACTGGAACCGCACGCTGGCGGTCAATCTGACCGGCACCTTCCTGATGACCCGCCAGGCGTTGCCGGCACTGCTGGCCTCCGGCCGTGGCGTGGTGGTGAACTTCACCTCCACCGCAGCCACGTTCGCTCATCCGTACATGGCGGCCTACGCGGCGAGCAAGGGTGGCATTCTCAGCTTCACGCACTCGCTGGCACTGGAGTACTCCAAGCAGGGACTGCGCGCGGTCAACATTCAGCCCGGCGGGGTCTCGACGGCGTTGGCCAACAGCACCCTGGACAAGATGCCCGACGGCTACGACATCGGTCTGTGGGCCAAGCAAACCCCGCTGCTACACGGCACCGACAACGCCATCCTGGGCGACGCCAGCGCCGTCGCCTCGGTCATCGCCATGGTGGCTTCGGACGACGGGGCCTTCGTCACCGGAACCGAGATCCGCGTCGACGGCGGCGCGCATGCCTGACGAGCTGCAGGTGTTGCTCGACGAGCGCGCGGTCGAACGCGCACTCATCGTCTTCGCCCGGGCGATGGACGACCGTGATTGGGCCGCAATGGCGGATGTCCTCGACGACCAGGCTCAGGGAGATTTCGGTACGGGGCTGGTGACCGGCTCTGCCGCGATCGTGGATCTGATCCGTCGATTCCTCCATGCCTGCGGCCCGACTCAACATCTCCTGGGCAACGTCGTCATCGACGTGACCGGAGACCTCGCGGTCAGTCGCGCCTATATCCGAGACGTTCATCTGAATGCGATCGCCGACCCGTCGACGCGCTTCTACACACTCGGTGACTATCGCGACAGGTGGCGTCGCGGCTCAGCCGGACAATGGTGCCTCACGGAGCGGATCAAGATGAACCGGGCTCATGTCGGACCGCTCGAGATCTTCGACGGCTGAGCGCTTCCCGGCATCAGACGCCGTTGACGTGCACGCAGTCATCGACGATCGCGAGCGTTCCGCTCACGGCATCCCGCCGAATCGCCTCGGCCAGGGCCGAGCACGCCAAGAACACGGGGGTTCCGTGGGGATTGTCCACCTGTGCCGCCGTACGACGTTCCACGCAGCGGCTCATCGCGGCGCTGGTCCACTGGACACTGGTCTGATTCCAACTGCTCTTGCGGGCCTCCACGCACGCACCGCACTGCTGACACACCACCGGTGTCATCGGAGCGTCGGCCAGCCGGACGTCGGGGCGGACGGTCATCCGGCTGTCGCGGACGTCGCGGCCGCACGGGCGGCAATGTTGGCCTCGACCTCTCTCATCCACGCTTCGTTGGGTCGGGTGGTGTCGAGTTCGAATTCGAAGCGGTCCACCATGTCCGGTGTCACCTCGGCGACGTCGACGTAGAACTGCTCGTACCAACGACGCAGCTGATAGACCGGACCGTCCTCCTCGACCAGCAGCGGATTGTCGATCCGGGTCTTGTTGCGCCAGATCTCCACATCCTGCTCGAAACCCATCTTCACGAAATCACCGAGCGCGATCGCCGTCTGCAACGCGAGGTCGTCGGGCATGAATGCGTTCTTCTCGACCATGATCCCGTACTGCAGCACAAAGGAATTCGCGTCAATCGGGTAGTGGCAGTTGATCAGGACGGTGCGCTGATCGAACTCGGGATAATGGTAGGTCAGGTCATCGATCATGAAGGACGGTCCGTGGTAGGACGCCAACGACGTGGTCCCCAAGATCCTGGAGCCCTCGGGATCACCGAGGTCGGGGCGGCCACCGCTCTTCATGTACTGGGTGGCGACATGGCCTTCGAAGATGTTCTTGAAGTGAGTGGGCAGCGAACCGTGAATGTAGAAGAAGTGCGCCATGTCGACGACGTTGTCGATGACTTCGCGGCAGTTGGTGTGCACGACCGTGCTGTACCAGTGCCAGTCGGTCCAGGACTCGCTGGTGGCGCCCTCGATGCGGGGAATGGTGACGTCCTCGGGTGGCGCCTTGCGCTCGGGATCGTTCCACACGAACAGCATTCCGTCTTGCTGCAGCGTGGGCCAGGACGCCGTGCGGGCCAATCGCGGAGTGCGCTTGCTGTAGGGCACCGACTTGCAGCGGCCGTCCCCTCCCCAGCGCCAGTCGTGGAAGGGGCAGGCGATCTCGTTGCCCTTGATCGTTCCCTGGGAAAGGTCGCCGCCCATGTGCCGGCAGTAGCCGTCGAGAACGTTGACGGAGCCGTCTTCGCCGGCGAAGACCACCAGCTTCTGCCCGAAGGCGTTGATCTGGTGCGGTGTGCCGTCGACGAAGTCCCGGATCAGACCCAGGCAATGCCATCCCCGTGCGAATCTCGTCGGAGCCGATCCGGTCTCGATCAACCGGATGTCGTCGGCGTCAGCGTGAGTGGTCATCGTGAGGTCCGTCCTTCGATCCGTGCGGGGTGAGGCTGTGTCCATCCAATCGCGCGACGGGTCGGATGGCAGGTGGGCGTTCCGCTCACCAGGACACCGGAATCCGCGCCGGCCCTACTGCGCTTATCGTCGCCCCGTGACCGCCTCCAGCCACCAGACGATCCCCGCCGGATTGACCGTCTCCGACACCGAGGTCGACCTGTTGGTCGTCGGATCGGGCACGGGCCTGGCAGCCGCGCTGGCGGCGTGCGAACAGGGACTTTCGACACTCGTCATCGAGAAGTCAGCGGTCGTCGGCGGCTCTACCGCTCGCTCCGGTGGAGCGTTGTGGTTGCCGGCCAGTCCTGTCATCGCCGAAGGGGGCGGCAATGATCCCTCTGCTCGCGCTGATACCTATCTGCGTGCGGTGGTGGGCGATTCCGCCCCGGAGTCGCGGTCGGCGGCATATCTGGAGCAGCTCCCTGCCACGATCGACATGTTGCGGCGCACGACCCCGATGAAGCTGTTCTGGGCCAAGGAGTACTCCGACTACCACCCCGAGGCTCCCGGTGGATCAGCGGCCGGGCGCACGTGCGAGTGCCGCCCCTTGGACACCACGATGCTGGGGCAGTACCGATCGGCGCTGCGCCCCGGGATCATGGAGGTGAGCATCCCCATGCCGACGACCGGCGCGGACTACCGGTGGCTGAACCTGGTGAGCCGCGTGCCTCGCAAAGGCATTCCCACGATCGCCAAGCGTCTGGCTCAGGGTATCGGCGGACTCCTGCTTGGTCGGCGGTACGCCGCGGGGGGGCAGGCTCTGGCCGCGGGACTGTTCGCCGGCGCCATCAGCGCCGGGATTCCGATCTGGCTCCACACCTCGCTGACGTCGCTCACCACAGACGGCGATCGCATCACCGGCGCAGTCATCGAGCACCAGGGCAACACCTACACCGTGGCGGCACGGCGCGGTGTGGTGCTTGCCGCCGGCGGGTTCGACCACGACATGGACATGCGGCACAAGTTCCAGTCGGAAAGCCTTGGCGCCCATTTCAGTCTGGGTGCGGACACCAACACCGGGGACGCCATCCGTATCGGCCAGGAGGCCGGCGCGGACATCGCCCTGATGGACCAGTCGTGGTGGTTCCCTGCGGTCGCGCCGCTGCCGGGAGCCGCGCCGGCGGTCCTGCTGGCGGAGCGCTCTCTGCCGGGATCGTTCATCGTCGACCAGCACGGGCAGCGGTTCGCCAACGAATCATCGGACTACATGAGCTTCGGGCAGCGTGTCCTTGCCTTGGAGAGCGCCGGCACCCCCGTGGAATCGATGTGGTTGGTCTTCGATCAGCAGTACCGCAACAGCTACGTCTTTGCCGCCGAACTGTTCCCGCGCATGCCCCTCCCGCAGCGCTGGTATGACGCCGGTATCGCCGTGCGCTCCGACGACTTCGGCGAACTGGCCGCGAAAATGGGCGTTCCCGTGGACGATCTGTGCGCCACCGCGACCCGGTTCAACGAAAACGCCTCAGCAGGGCAGGATCCCGACTTCGAACGGGGTCGCAGCGCCTACGATCGGTACTACGGCGACCCCACCGTCACGCCCAACCCAAATCTGCGTCCGCTCGTCAAGGGCCCGTTCTACGCGGTCAAGATGGTGCTCAGCGACCTCGGGACATGCGGTGGCCTGCGCGCCGATGACCACGCGCGAGTACTGCGCGAGGACGGCACCGTCATCGACGGGCTGTACGCCATCGGCAACACCGCGGCCAACGCCTTCGGCGACACGTATCCGGGCGCTGGCGCGACCATTGCTCAGGGGCTGGTGTACGGCTACATCGCCGCACTCGACGCGTCGCGACGACCGCCCGCCCCGACCTCGCGCTAGTCGGCGTCCTCGGCTTCGACCTGCTTTTCGATCTCATACCAATACGTCGGGTCCGGCCACGGGATCTTGGCGTCCTCACCGACTTTGGGGAATTTCGCTTCTGCCTCGTCGAGGTCCTTGATGAGCTTCAGCGTCAGTTCCCGCTCGGAGGTGTAGTAGCGGTCCGCCCAGTCGAGTGCGATCTTGGCGTATGCCCACGAGGGGTCGGCGCCGGCCCACCGCGCCTCCGTGGCGGCGTCGCGTTGCATCTGGTCGACGTAAGCGATGTGCTCTTGGAGCATGTCCTTGAGCGCGGCGGGGTCGCTGAGGTGCCCCAGCGCGATCCGCAGGACTGCGGGGTGCTTCAACGACGGAGGCTCCAGGGGTGCCTCGCGGGCCCACCGGGTGACCGCGTCCAATCCGCTCTGCGTGATCTTGTAGAGCCGGCGCGAGCGGGTGCCGTTGTTCTCCACCCGCGAGGTCAACAAACCGAGTTTCTCGAGCTTCTTCAACTCCGAGTAGATCTGGCTGTAGGCCGGGCTGCCGTAGAAGAACCGCATGCTCCAGTCGATCCACTTACGAATGTCGTAGCCGGACAGTTCCTGCTCGTAGGACAGCAACCCCAGCAGCGCCCAACTGGTCGCTGACAGCTGGGGCTTGCCGGCCGATGCGGGTTCTGTCACGCGGCTAAGCGTAACAACCCAGGTCACCGCCTTGCGCACGATGAACCGCTGGATGGGACGGGCCATTGCGCACCGTCGCAGTACCCGACGATCGTGGGACGGGCCACCACCCGAAGGGACGGATTATCGATGGGATCCGACGAGCCCGGGGCCGCGGCGGCCATCCGCCCGGCACCGCAGGACATGCGCGCCGTCCTCGGTCATTTCTGCACCGGCATCGCCGTCATCACCGGCCACGACGGCCGCAAGCCGCTGGGTTTCACGTGCCAGTCGGTGACCTCGGTGTCCCTCGACCCGCCCTATGTGTCGTTCTGTCCTGCGGTGTCATCGACGAGCTGGCCGATGATCCGCTCCACGGGCCGGATGTGCATCAACGTCCTCGCCGCAGGCCAGGAAGCGGTCTGCGCGCAGTTTGCCCGGCGGTCCGACGACAAGTTCGCCGGCGTCGACTGGAGTCCCGCGGGTAACGGAGCACCCCGTATCCACGGGGCCCTGGCCAGCATCGAGGCCGACCTGGAGTTCGAGCACGGCGCCGGTGATCACACGATCGTCGTCGCGCATGTCACGGCGTTGAAGGCGCACTCTGGGCGACCGCTGTTGTTCTACCGAGGGGGCTACGGCGGCTTCGCCGACCGGCCGGTCGAGCCGGTGAACGATGCCGCGGCGGCTACGTGACCGCTTCCGACGCATCCGTTCCGGATGAGCTTTACGCCGAATTGACCGATTCGGTGCGGCGGCTGGTCGATGTGGCGATCCGCAGTCAGGCCGGCCCCACTGCCTTCCTCGCGGCGAAGACGAAGATCGACGACGCCGTCGCCGAGCTGAGCCGAGCGCCGCTTGCCGACTCCTTCGGTATTCGGCCAGCGCCCGATGGAACCTCCCGCGCCTGGGGCAACGTCGCCATGGGCCTGCGCAACCCCTTCGCCCCGCCGCTGGTCGTCCATCACGATGCTGACGGCGGCGTCTGGGCCGATGTGGTTCTCGGCGCGGCCTACGAGGGGCCGCCTGGGCACGTGCACGGAGGCATCTGCGCCCTGCTGCTCGACCACATGTTGGGCGCTACCGCCCACAAGCCAGGCCGGCCTGCCGTCACCGGGACTCTCACCGTCCGCTACGAGATGGGCACCCCGCTCGGGCCGTTGCGTGCCGAGGCTTGTGTCGACCGTATTGAGGGCGACAAGACCTTTGCCTCCGGACATCTTGCGACCGCCGAAGGTGTCACTGTTCGCGCGCACGGTGTGTTCTTCCATCCCGCGTGAGTCGCCTGACCGTCGACCTCGCGCCCATCCGGGCGGCCGCGGGCACCGAATCCCTCGGTGACCACAGCTCCCCCTACGAACTCCCCGTCGGTGCGGCCGTGGCGCCGCGTGCTCGTCGTGCTGGCCGTGAGCCAGTTGATCGCGCCGCTGGTGGTCAGTGCGCTGGCCGGCGACTTCCTGCGCTCGGGCGCCACCAACGAGGCGTTGATCACGCCGGCCGGGTACGCGTTCGCGCTGTGGAGCGTGATCACGCTGCTGTGCGCGGCGACGGCGCTGGCCGTGTGGCGGTTCGGGTTGGGGTCGTCGTGGGAGACGAGCCTGCTGATCGACGCCTCGGTGGTGTTCGTCGGGTTCAGCGTCTGGCTCGCGGTGGCCGCGCAGAACTGGCTGTGGGTCACCGTGGCGGTGTTCGCCGTGATGGTCGGTGCGCTTGCCCACATCATGCTGCTGCTGGTGCGCCGCCGCGGCGATCTGTCTTGCCCGCCGTGGCTGACCACGCTCGCGACCGTCACGTTCGGCCTCTATCTCGGGTGGTCGTCGATCGCGGTGTTCGCCAATATCGCTGCCGCACTGATTGATTCCGGCGTGTCACCGGACGCCGCGCTGTGGCAGGGGGTGGTGCTGGTCGCGGCGGCGGCCTTCGCGGTGCTGCTGACGGTGACGCTGCGCGGGACGGTGGGGTATGCGGCCGGGGTGCTGTGGGCGCTGGTGGCGATCACGGTCGGCGCGGCCGGGCGTGACAGCGTGGCGCTCGCGGTGACGGCGGCAGTGGCCGCGCTGGTGGTCGTCGCGGCGACCGCGTGGACCCGGCGCGTGTCCTAACGCGCGAACCATTGCCGACGGCCAGGACGGTCGTCGGCGGTAACCGGTTGAGCCTCGAGTCGGCACAGCACCCCGAAGTGGTCCGACGGGAAGATCCTCGGCAGCGACGGTGCGATCGGCGCGCGGCCGAGCAGGCCGATGTCCACGGCGTTCCATGCCGGCCCCGTGAGCAGCACCCGATCGAATCTGACCTGGCGGTGTTTGTTCTTCATGTCGTAGCGCATGTGGTTGATCGAGGTGTCTTCGGTGAATCCCGATTCGTCCGGCCGCAATTGCGGCCACACGTCCTGATACCGCGGGTCCAGGACGTGGCTCTCGTCGTCGCGCATGTTGAAGTCGCCCAGTATCACGACATCGCCGTCGTCGCCGAATGCGCGCCACAGACTCGACATCTGGCGGGCTCGCAGCTGTCGCGCCGTCTTTCCGCTCTCGAGGTGAACGGACACGATCTTGAGATCGCGTCCGTTCACGGTGAACTCACCCGTCAGGTACCCGCGCGACAGGCGGCTGGGCAACCGTGTGTAGGTGCAGCGTCGCACGGGGAGCCGGGACAACATGAGCATGCCGTAGTTGTGGTCGCCGATCACCGCGGCGCGACGATAGCCCTCCCGTATCCACGGTTGCGCCAGGAACACCTCGAGCGCCGGGCGGGTCACCTCCTGGAAGACCATGACGTCCGGGTCTTCCCGGGAGAGCAGCTCGCCGATCGCGCGATGGCGCCGCTCGCGGTGGAGCTCGTTGAACCAGATGTTGAACGTCGCCACCGTCAGCTGGTGGCATGCGGCCGATCCGTGGTCGGCCAGATCGCGCCACCGATCGGCGTCCGCGTCGTAGCGCCCGACCGGGACGGTGATGCGCCTGCGGCGGAACAGGTTCATCGCGCGCCCGCGTCGAGTCCGCTTTCCAGCGCACGCAACAGCGACAGCGCCGCGGCGATGTCGTACTCCTGCCCCGACGCATCGAGTGCATCACCGACCAGCCGCGCCCAGATGGCGCGCAGCCGCGCCAGGTTCTCCTCGGCGAGCCGGGTCGAACGCAACACGACCTGTCGGCTGTCGCCGGGGTCGGCCGACCGGCGCACCAGTCCTTTGGCCTCGAGGTCGCGCAGTGCGCGGCTGAGGTTGCTGCGTTGGAGCCCCGTTCCGTCAGCGACGGTGCCCGCGCTGACGTCGGGGTGATGGTCGATGAAGCGCAGCACCGTCACCTCGGTGGCCGACAGTTCGACGACGTCCGGATCGGCGGCGGCCTGCGACCTGACCGCGCGCGCCACGGCCATCACGACGTCGGCGAGGTCCGCGAGTTGCTCGGCGCGGGACGGGCGGGCTTGCACGATCCCACCCTACCTGATAGTTATGTAGTGATAACTATTTGTTGATAACCATCTTGGGAGATTCCATGACCGCCACCGTCGACACGACGGCGCGCCGGGACTCGGCGCCGCAGATCACCCTGGGGCTGCTCGTCACACTGGCGCTGCTGTCGGCCGTCGCGCCGTTCGCCACCGACCTCTATCTGCCCGCGTTTCCGCAGATGGTCGACGATCTGCACACCTCTGCGACCAGCGTGCAGCTGACGCTGACCGCGTTCCTGCTCGGCCTCGCGGCCGGCCAGCTGGTGTTCGGTCCGCTCTCGGATCGCTACGGGCGGGTCAGGCCGCTGGTCATCGGTGCCGTGGTGTGCGTGCTCGCCAGCGTGGTCGCCGTCCTCGCCCCCACCATCGAGGTGCTGGTCGCCGCGCGGCTCGCGCAGGGCCTCACCGGTGCGGCGGGCATGGTGATCGGTCGCGCCATCATCTCCGACCTCGCGACCGGCCGCGCCGCGGCGCGCGCGTTCAGCCTGATGATGATCGTCGGCGGTATCGCGCCGATCGCGGCGCCGCTGGCGGGTGGCTTCCTGGTGCAGCCGCTCGGGTGGCGTGGTGCGCTCGCGGTGATCCTGGCGCTCGTCGTCGCCATGCTCGTCGCCGCGCTCGTGGTGATCCGCGAGACCCACACCGAGGAACGTCGCGCCGCGCTGCGCGCCGACAAGGCCACCAAGGGCTCACCGCTGAAGGACCTGACCCGGCGCGCCTACCTCGGCCATCTGGTGGCGTTCGGGTTCGCGTTCGCGGTGATGATGGCCTACATCTCGGCGTCGCCGTTCGTCTACCAGACCATGATGGGCCTCAGCTCCGCGCAGTACGGAGCGATGTTCGGCGTCAACGCTTTCGGGCTGCTGTTGATGAGCGCGACGAGCGCTCGGCTCACAGCGCGTGTCGAGCCGCGCCGGCTGGCCGGCGCCGGCCTGCTGCTCATCCTTCTGGCCAGCATCGCGGTGCTGACGATCGCGGTCGCGGGCGTTCCTGCGGGCTGGCTCGCGCTGCCGCTGTTCTTCGCGGTCGCGGGCATGGGCCTGATCTTCGGCAACACCACCGCGCTGGCGCTCTCGGCCGCGCCCCGGGCCGCGGGCACCGCGTCGGCTCTGCTCGGTGCCACGCAGTTCGGGCTCGCGGCCGTGGTGTCGCCGCTGGTCGGTCTCGCTGGAGAGCACACCGCGACACCGCTGGGCATCGTGATGGTGTGCGCGGCGGCGATGGCCGGCCTCGGCTTCCTCACCGCCCGCCCCTGACCGCGAAACTGTATTCCACGCGCCGAAATCCGCGAAAACGCCGCGTGGAATACAGTTTCGGCGGAAAAGCGTTGGCATCACACGGCACCGCTGTGCCACGCTCGCGGCGTGGTCGACCTCGAAGCCTTCGACACCCACGGCTACCTCACGCTCGAGCAGGCCGCGCCGCGCGCCGTCGCCGACGAGGCCCGTGAGCTGCTCTGGCGACAGCTCGGCGTCTCGCCGGACCCGGCGACCTGGACCCAACCGGTGATGTGGACCGCCGACCTGACCGGTGAGGGCCCGTTCGGCGAACTCGCCCGCAGCCCGGTACTGGCCGACGCACTCGACGCGATCTGCGGCGAGGGCGGCTGGCTGCCCCGCGGCGCGCTCGGCAACATCCCGGTCCGCTTTCCGGTGCAGCCGCCCGCCGACGACCGCGGCTGGCACATCGACCTCAACACCCCCGGCGAGGACGGCGCCTGGTTCGTGACGAACCGCCCGCAGACGCTGCTGGTGCTGACGTTGCTCTCGGAGGTGACGATCGACGACGCGCCGACCCGGATCCGGGCCGGATCGCAACGCGACACCGCCCGGGTGCTCGGCGACGAGCCGCTGGACGCCGTGCAGGCGGGCGCGCTCCTCGACGCGGCCAGCGCATCGCGGCCGGTGCATCACGCCACCGGCGCGCCCGGCGACATGTTCGTCCTGCACCCGTTCACCGTGCACGCCGCCGACGAACACCGCGGCAGCACACCACGATTCATGTCGCAGGCGCCGGTGCTGCTGACCCGCCCCCTCACCACCTGACAACAGCTCGGTAACAACCCGGTCACCGACCGCGCGGCCTGCGGGCGTCGGCCCGGGCGCCGGATAGGTTCGCGCGCGTGGCCTCCTTGGGACGCCGGCTCCGTCGCGCCGGCACACGTGTCGTCCTCGCCGCGCTGCTCGCCGTCACCGCGCTGACGGTCGGCCCGCACCCGCAGGCGCACGCGTTCTCCCGCGAGGGGTTGCCGATCGAGCAGCTCGACGTGCCGTCGCCGTCGATGGGCCGGACCATCCGCGTCGAATTCCAGGGCGGCGGCCCGCATTCGGTGCTGCTGCTCGACGGGTTGCGCGCCCAGGACGACTTCAACGGCTGGGACATCAACACCTCCGCGTTCGAGTGGTTCTACCAGTCCGGCGTGTCGGTGATCATGCCCGTCGGTGGGCAGTCGAGCTTCTACGCCGACTGGTACCGACCGGCCAAGAACCGCAACGGGACGCTGACCTACAAGTGGGAGACGTTCCTGACCAACGAGCTGCCGACCTGGCTGGCCGCCAACCGCGGGCAGGATCCGTTCGGCAATGCTGTTGTCGGGCTGTCGATGTCGGGCAGTGCGGCGTTGACGATGGCGGCCTACTATCCGCGCCAGTACAAGTTCGCGGCGTCGCTGTCGGGATACCTGGCTCCGTCGCAGAAGTTCTGGCCGCCGCTCATCGACATCGCGATGCAGGACGCCGGCGGATTCGATTCGTACGACATGTGGGGCCCCTCCGGCTCACCGGCCTGGCTGCGGGCCGACCCGATGCTCAACATCAACAGGCTCGTCGCCAACCGCACCGCGCTGTGGATCTACTGCGGCAACGGCATCGCGTCCGATCTCGACACCGGCGCCGACCTGGGCATCAACCTCAGCGCCGGTTCCCTGGAGACCATCACGATCGCGACCAACAAGGAGTTCCGCGACAAATACCTCGCCGCCGGCGGCCGCAACGCGATCTTCAACTTCCCGCCCAACGGCACGCACAGCTGGGGGTACTGGGGTGCGCAGCTGCAGGCGATGAAGCCCGACATCGTGCGGCTGCTGGCTCCCCCGCCGCCGCCGCCTCCGCCGCCACCGGGAACGCCGCCGCCCCCCGCAGCGCCGCCCGCACCGGCACCGCCGCGCTAGCTCCGGAAGTAGGGGTCCAGCAGCGTCGACCACGCCTTGTCGAGCTGTTGCCACTCGTCGGCGCAACCGTCCGCGCGGTCCTCGGGCAGCTGACCGTCGGTGACGAGGTCGCCGTTGGCCTCCGGGTCGGACCCGTAGATCCAGCACTCCAGGTTGTAGACGCGCTGCTTGTCCAGCGAGTGCACGTCGGCCATGTCGTCGTCGCTGACGTCGGCGTTGCCGGACGCGTTGAACACCCGCGCGAAGTCCTTGACCGACTGCACCGACTCCGGGTCGGCTTTGCCGTCATCGCCGGGCGTCAGCAGGATGTAGGCGGCCAGCTGGTCGGCCACGTCCTCCTCCCGCCCGGTGACCGGCAGGTCGTACAGGGTGACCGCCATGTGCCCGACCTCGTGGAAGAACGTCGCCCACTCGGCGTTGATCGCACTCGCCGCGGGGTCGGGATCGCCTGCCTCGGTGAAGATCCGCTCGCTGTTGGCGGCGTCCTCGTAGCAGATCGTGACCGTCTTGGCGGTCGGGTCCCAGAAGGCGTTCGCTTCGTCGCACTGCACCCCGAGCAGCGGCACGTCATGGGGCAGTGCGAGCGTCTGGTTGACGTCGTCGGCCATGTCCTCGAGCACCTGGTTGTTCTTCAGCAGGTCTCGGCCTGCGACCGCGTCGGGCGTCGTCGCGTCCTCGTAGGTGACGGTCATGGACCCGCTGGGCGCGTCGTCACCGGCGTTGTCCGCCTGGGCAGTCGGGGACGCCGACGGTGCCGGGGTGGATGACTCCGCCGGCGACGGGGCGTTCCCGCAACCTGCCGCGAGCAGTCCGATCACCGACAACGCCGCCACCAGCACACGCATGGTGGACACCGTCGCAGATTCGCGGGTGCCGCGGGCTCACTTCGAGTAATCGGTGCTCAGCCAGCGTTGCGGACGCATGCGGATGACGACCGACGTGGACGTCAGGTTCTCGTCGGTGAATTGATTGCCGGCCTCCTCGCCGAGATAGCGCACCGCGAGGGCACGCACCTCGGCGTCCTCGGCGGGTCCGATACCGGTGACGTCGCCTTCGGCGGAGACGTACCGGTACGGCGGCTGCTCGTCCTGCACAGTCAGCGAGAACCGGCCCGCGTCGCGAATCAGCTTGTGTTTCACCGAATCCGCCTCGGTCCAGAGAAGCACGTCGCCGCCGGGCCGGTAGCCGTACCAGATCGGCACCGCCAGCGGCGCCCGACCGGGCCGTTCGACCGCCACGACGCCGACGTGCACGTCGGCCAGGTACTGCTCTCGTTCGGTGCTGCTCATCGTCCCCATGGCCGTGCCAACGGCTGCGACGGCCGTCACATTCCCGTCAGCCGGCGGGCACCAGTTCGAAGATCGGGATGACGCGGTCGGTGCGTTTCTCGTAGTCGCCGAAGCCGGGCGCCTGCTCGACGACCCTGCGGTAGATGCGGTCGCGTTCCTCGCGCGGCAGCTCGCGGGCGGTCACCGGCCGCGGCGGATCCGTGCCGATCTCCACGACCGCATTCGGATGTGCCCGAATGTTGAACGCCCAGGCGGGGTCTCGATCCCGGCCCGCTGCCGACCCGACGACGTAGATCGCCCCGTCGAAATCGAAGTAGGCGATCGGGTTGATGCGTTGCTCGCCGCTCTTGGCGCCGGTCGAGGTCAACAGCAGCAGCGGGAAGCCCTCGAACTGGCCCCCCACCTTCCCGCCGTTGGCGCGGAACTCGTCGATGTTGCGCTGGTTGAAATCGCGCTCTTCGTCCATCTGGTCGGCCACACGCTCATGGTATGGCGGCAGACGCTGCGCCGGACGAGGATGGCGGGCATGGATCACGTCACCTTCATCCCGACGACCGAGCAGATGGCCTACACGTTCGGCGGCGCGGCTCCCGTCCTACGGATCACGCCGCCGACGGTGCTGACGCTGTGGACCGAGGACGCGTACGGCGGACGCATCACGAGCGCCGCGGATGTCGCGACCACGGCGCTGGACACCGAGGATCTCAACCCGCAGACCGGGCCGTTCTGGATCGAGGGCGCCGAGCCCGGGGACACCCTGGTCGTCCACCTGGTCGACCTGACGCCCGCACGCACCTGGGGCGCGTCCACGCTGATCCCGTTCTTCGGCGGGCTGACCAGCGTGCCGGTCAGCCCGACGCTGCAGGATCCGCTGCCCGAACGCACCTACATCTACGAATACGATTCCGCCACCGACACCGTGGCGTTCTCCGCGCACGGCAGCGACTTCGAGCTCGCGCTGCCCGCCAACCCGATGCTGGGCACCGTCGGCGTCGCACCCGCGCACCGTGAGGTGCGGACCTCGCTGGTGCCCGACGTGTTCGGCGGCAATATGGACACCCCGGAGATGACGGCGGGCGCGACCTGTTATCTGCGGGTCAACGTGCCGGGCGCGCTGTTCTCCCTCGGCGACGGGCACTACCGGCAGGGCGAGGGCGAGTCCTGCGGCACCGCGGTCGAGGGCGCGATGAACGTGACCGCGATCGTGGGGCTGGTCAAGGGCGGTGGTCCGGCGTGGCCGCGGCTGGAGACCGACACGCACCTGATGTGTGTGGGATCGGGCCGTCCGCTGGAGGAGGCGTGGCGCGCCGCGCAGGTGGAGATGATCACCTGGCTGGGTGAGCTCTACGGCCTCGACCGTCTGGACGCCTATCAGCTGCTGACCCAGATCTCGCTCGCACCGATCGCCAACGTGGTCGACACGAACTACAGTTCGGTGACCAAGATCGACAAGCGGCTGCTGCCGGCGGCCTCCGCCTTCGGTGGCGTTCATGCCGAGATGCGTTCGGCAGCAGCATCTTTCGGAACCATCACTTACTAGAGGGAGAACGCGCATGGATCTCGGCCTGACGGGGAAGCGTTTCGCGGTCACCGGCGGAACCCGTGGCATCGGCCGTGCGGTCGTGGAAGGCCTGCTCGCCGAGGGCGCCATGGTCGCCTACTGTGCGCGCACGCCCGAAGCGGTCGCCGAGACGCAGAAGGAACTGGTCGCCGACGGCGCCAGTGCGCAGGGTTCGGTGGTGGACGTCGGGGATGCGGCGGCGCTGACCGCGTGGGTACAGGCCACGGCCGAGGCGTTCGGCGGGCTCGACGGCGTGGTCGCGAACGTCAGCGCGCTGGCGATCCCGGAGTCGACGGAGAACTGGCGGGCCTCGTTCGAGGTCGACCTGATGGGCACGATCGGGCTCGTCGACGCGGCGCTGCCGCATCTGATGGCGTCGAAAGCCGGTTCGATCGTGACGATTTCGAGTGTGTCGGGCCGCGAGGTCGATTTCGCGGCAGGCCCGTACGGGACGATGAAGGCCGCGATCATCCACTACACCCAGGGGATGGCGCACAAGCTGGCCGCGCAGGGCATCCGGGCCAACACCGTCAGCCCCGGCAACACCTACTTCCCCGGCGGGGTGTGGCCGACCATCGAGGCCGAGAACCCCGCGTTGTTCGCCGAGGCGCTCGCGCTGAACCCGACCGGCCGGATGGCCACGCCGCAGGAGATCGCCAACGCCGTGGTGT
Organism: Mycolicibacterium chlorophenolicum; assembly: GCF_001044235.1. Classification (GTDB taxonomy): domain Bacteria; phylum Actinomycetota; class Actinomycetes; order Mycobacteriales; family Mycobacteriaceae; genus Mycobacterium; species Mycobacterium chlorophenolicum. The sequence continues at coordinate 42,947 of NZ_JYNL01000008.1, forward strand.
TCCTCAGCAGCGCCGCAGCCAGTTTCATCACCGGAGCCAACCTCGTGGTCGACGGGGCGCTCACCCGCGGCGTGCAGTTGTGATTTCGGCGTCGTTGGTCGCGCCTACCGCGACCAACGACGCCGAAATCACGCCAGGCCCCGCAGCAGCACCGCCAGCCCCCACTCGAAGGCGTCGTCGGCGCGCTGCGGTTTGGGCGATCCGGTCTCGAGTGCGGCGGCCAGTTCCGGGCCGACTTCGGGCCGGGCGCGCCACGGCTGATCGGGAGCGGCGACGTCGAGCGCGGCCCCCAGCACGAACGAGTCCATCAGCGTGATCGCCCTCAGCGTGTCGGCGGGATCGAAGCCGGCCCGCGTGAGCGTGGTCGCCAGTGCGTTGTACATCGTCATCGCCTGCGGGCTGTTGACGGCGTACTCGGTCAGCAGCGGGATCAGCTGCGGGTAGCGCGCGAAGCTGCGCCGGTAGGACCGCAGGATGTCGGCGACGACGTCGCGCCACGGCCGGGCCGGATCGTCAGCCGGGAGTTCGACCTCCGACATCGCCCTCTCCCGCAGCAACTCGACGACGTCATCGCGGCCGGCGACGTGGTTGTAGAGCGATGACGGCTGCACCCGCAGCTTGCGCGCGACCCCGGCGATGGTGAACCCGCCGGTGGCGACCACCAGGTCCAGCGCGGCCTCGGCGATCCGGTCGGTCGACAGCAGCGGCGTGCGGGGTCGGCCCACGGAAACCTCTCCTCTTGCGCGGTTCGGTGACTCAGTTCACAATAAACGAACTTCATTCGTTTTAGGAGCGTGATGATCACTCTGACCGCCCCCGCCGCGCCGCCGCTGTCCCGTTCGACCCCGTCGGACCGGCCGCCGTTGCGCGTCGGGCTCGTGCAGCACCGCTGGCGTGACGATGCCGCGGACCTCGCCAAAACCCTGCGCTCGGGCATCGACCAGGCCGCCGCCGAAGGCGCCGCCGTGGTGTTCCTGCCCGAGATCACGTTGCTGCGCTACCCCGCCGACCGTCCCGGCGGCGACGACGCCGCCGCGTTGACCGAGGACCTGGAGACCGGCCCGACGTTCACGCTGGCGGCCGAGGCCGCCACGGCCAACGGCATCTTCGTGCACGCCTCCCTCTACGAGCGCGCGCCGGACGCCGACTGGCTGGGCTTCAACACCGCGATCCTGGTCTCGCCGGACGGCACCCTGGTCGGCCGCACCCGCAAGCTGCACATCCCGATCTCGGCGGGCTACTACGAGGACACCTACTTCCGGCCCGGCCCCGGTCCGGACGCCGACCCGTATCCGGTCTACGCACCCGACGGCCTGGGCGCCCGCCTCGGCATGCCCACCTGCTGGGACGAGTGGTTCCCCGAAGTGGCGCGCAACTATTCGCTGGCCGGCGCCGAGATCGTGGTGTATCCGACCGCCATCGGCTCCGAGCCGGTCTTCCCCGACTTCGACACCCAGCCGCTGTGGCAGCACGTCATCGTCGCCAACGGCATCAACAGCGGGCTGTTCATGGTGGTGCCCAACCGCACCGGTGACGAGGGCGCCCTGAACTTCTACGGGTCGTCGTTCATCTCCGACCCGTACGGCCGGGTGCTGGTGCAGGCTCCGCGTGACGAGGAGGCGGTGCTGGTGGCCGATCTCGACCTGGATCAGCGTCGCGACTGGCTGGAACTGTTCCCGTTCCTGCTCACCCGCCGGCCCGACACCTACACCGCGCTCACCGAACCCGTGGACACGCAACGGCCCTACGGCGTCGGGCACGAGGCGACGGCGGTGGTCAAGTGAGCGCGACACTGTTCACCGGCGGCGTGGTGTGGACCGGCCGCCATGACCAGGCCGACACCGACGCCGTGCTGGTCGTCGACGGCGTGGTGGTCACGCTCGGCGACGACGCGAGAACGCAAGGGGCGCAGGCCGAGACGGTCGATCTGGCCGGTGGCTTTCTGATGCCGTCGTTCGGCGACGGGCACGCGCACCCGCTCTACGGCGGTCTGGAGGCGGTCGGCCCGGCGGTGCGGCCGTGCACCTCGGTCGACGAGATCGTGCTCGCCGTCAAGCAGTACGCCGAGGAGCACCCGGACGAGGAGTGGATCGTCGGCGCCTCCTACGACGGCAGCCTGGCTCCGGGCGGGCTGTTCGACGCGCGCTGGCTCGACGCCGCGGTGCCGGACCGCCCGGTGGTGTTGCGGGCGTGGGATTACCACACGGTGTGGTGCAACAGTGTCGCGCTGGAGCGGGCCGGCATCACCGCCGACACCCCCGACCCGGTGCTCGGCGAGATCCCGCGACGCGACGACGGATCCGTGCTCGGCACGCTGCGCGAGTGGGGCGCCACCGATCTCGTGATGGCGGTGATGCCGCCACGCGACGAGCAGGTGCGGATCGCGGCACTCGACACGGCCGCCGACTACTACCTCGCCCGCGGCGTGACGTGGGTGCAGGACGCGTGGGTGGAGCCCGCCGACGTCGCGACCTACGTCGAGGCGGCCCGCCGGGGTGCGCTGCGGATGCGGTTCAACCTCGCGCTCTACGCCGATCCCCGCCACTTCGACAGCCAGGTAACCCATTTCGCCGAACAGCGGCGCGCCGTCGCCGACGCCGCCAACCCGCTGCTCACCGCGAACACCGTCAAGTTCTTCGCCGACGGGGTCGTCGAGAACGAAACCGGTGCGTTACTCCAGCCGTACTGCTCGGGTCTTCACTCCCACGGCATGCGCAACTGGGAGGGTGACTCGCTCGCCGAGGCGGCACGCCAGGTCGACGATCTCGGTCTGCAGATCCACATCCACGCGATCGGCGACGCCGCGGTGCGCCAGGCCCTCGACGCGATCGAACACGTCGTCCGGGTGAACGGTCCGCGGGACCGCCGGCCGGTGATCGCGCACTGCCAGCTGATCGACGACGCCGATCTGGCCCGGTTCGCCGCACTCGGCGTCATCCCGAACATGCAGCCGCTGTGGGCGCAGCTCGACGCGCTCATGACCGTGCTGACGGTCCCCCGGCTGGGCGTCGAGCGTGCGGACAAGCAGTACCCGATCCGCACCCTGGACACCTCCGGCGCACCGCTGGGTTTCGGCTCGGACTGGCCGGTGTCCTCGGGCGCCCCGTTCGACGGCATCGCGGTCGCGACGTCGCGGCGCACCTCCGACGGTGAGCCCGACGGCGGCTGGACGCCCCACGAGATCCTGCCCATCGAGCGGGCGTTGTCCGCATATACCGCGGGGGCCGCGAATCAGGCGTTCGCCGATAACGATTGGGGTGTTCTCACCCCCGGAGCGAGCGCCGACCTGATATGGCTGGATCGCGACCCGCGGGCCACGGCGCCACTGGACCTCCCCACAGTGGCGATCCGCGCCACCTACCTGCGCGGCGCACCGGCCTACCGGGCCGAGAACGGAGCTGACTCATGACCGCCGAATACATCACCGGTCCGCACGAGGGCCACCTGAAACGCGCGCTGGGACTTCCGTCGCTGGTGCTGTTCGGTCTGGTGTACATGGTGCCGTTGACGGTGTTCACCACCTACGGCATCGTCACCGAGACCTCCGGCGGTCGACTCCCGCTGGCGTACATCGTCACGCTGATCACGATGGTGTTCACCGCGCTGTCGTACGCCCGGATGTCGGCGGCGATCCCGGTCGCGGGCTCGGCCTACACCTACACGCAGCGGACCTTCGGCGCGCCCGTCGGCTTCCTGGCCGGCTGGTCGCTGCTGCTCGACTACCTGTTCCTGCCGATGCTCAACTATCTGGTGATCGGGCTGTACCTGAATGCGGCGTTGCCCGCGCTGCCCGCGTGGGTCATCGTGCTCGCGTCGATCGCCATCGTCACCGTGCTCAACATCGTCGGCATCGTGTCGGTGGCACGGGCCAACTTCCTGATCATCGCGATCCAGGCCATCTTCATCGTGGTGTTCGTCGTCCTGGCGGTGTCCAAGACCACCGGCTACGGCACCGTCGACCTGATGTCGCCGTTCACCGGCGACGGCACCGCGGGCGGTATGAGCCCCATCCTGGCCGGCGCCGCGATCCTGTGTCTGTCGTTCCTCGGCTTCGACGCCGTGTCCACCCTCTCCGAAGAGGCGCGCGACGCCAAGCGCACAGTGCCGCAGGCGATCATGATCGCGACGATCGTCTCCGGCATCATCTTCATCCTGCTGTCGTTCGTCTCGCAGCTGGTCTTCCCGTCGAACCAGTTCGCCGACGTCGACACCGGGTCGACCGACGTGATGCTCGCCGCGGGCGGATCGTTCGTCAACACGTTCTTCACCGCGGCCTACGTCGCCGGTGCGCTCGGGTCGGCACTGACCTCGCAGGCGTCGGTGGCCCGCATCCTGTTCGCGATGGGCCGCGACGGCATCCTGCCGCGCAAGGTGTTCGGCCACGTGTCGGCCAAGTTCAGCACCCCGGTGTACGCCATCCTCACGGTCAGCGTGATCTCGCTGGCGGCCATCTGGATCGATCTGGCGATCCTGGCGTCGGTGGTCAGTTTCGGTGCGCTGGTCGCGTTCTCGGTGGTGAACCTGTCGGTGATCAAGCACTACTTCGTCGACATGCGGGAGCGCAACATCCTGCTCAACGTGGTCGCACCGGTGATCGGCTTCCTGCTCACCGCGTGGCTGTGGACCAGCCTGTCCGGGACGGCGCTGACCATCGGATTGATCTGGCTGGCGATCGGTTTCGTCTGGCTGCTGGTGGTCACCCGCGGCTTCCGGCGCCCCACCCCGGTGCTGGACCTGGAGGAGACGGGCTCACTCGCCGAGAGCGACCGGGCGCGCTGACTCTGCGCTCCACTGCGACCACGACCCGGGGAACAGCGCCGCGTCCACCCCGACCGACGCCAGCGCCGCGACGACGACCGACGCGGTGACGCCCGATCCGCAGTAGACCGCGGGCTTCGGCCCGGCGCCGTCGAACACCCGGGTCAGGTCGTCGTGATCCAGCAGGGTGCCGTCGCCGCGCAGCAGGCTGGTGCTCGGTACGTTGCGCGCACCGGGGATGTGGCCGGCCACCGTGTCGACGGGTTCGGTGTCGCCGCGGAACCGCTCGGGCGCCCGCGCGTCGATCAGCACCGAAGCATCGGCCGCCTCGTCCGCGGTGACGGCCTTGCGCGCGCCGGCGTACAGGTCGTCGAACGCCACCGTCACGTCCCCGGGCTCGGGAACCGCGGCACCGGACGCCCATTCACCGGTCCACGCCGCCAGCCCCCCGTCGAGGATCCGCACGTCGGGGATGCCCGCCGCGGTCAGCACCCACCAGGCACGCGCCGAACCGGCCCGGTTCCAGTCGTCGTAGACCACCACCGGCACCCCGGTGCGCACACCCCAGCGGCGGGCAGCGGCCTGCACCGCGGCGCCCGACGGCAGCGGGTGTCGGCCACGGCCGGCCACGCTGTGGTCGGAGAGCTCGTCGTCGAGCGACACGTACACCGCGCCGGGCAGATGACCGCGCTCGTAGGCGGCGCTGCCATCGGGCTCCGCCAGCGACCACCGCACATCGAGCAGCGTGACGGGCTCCCCGCGCTCGAGCATCCCGGCCAGTTCGCCGGCCGTGACGAACACGTCGGCGCGGCTCACTGCTGCACCGCCAGCGCCAGCACCTCGTCGGCCGACGGCGGGCTCGACGGATGGAACGACAGGCACCACGGCTCGACGACGCGGTGGAACGCCTCGCCCTCGGTCGCGACGTAGAAGTTGCCGACCCGCAGGCGGCTGATGTCGTCGACCAGACCGCCTTTCGCACGGGCCATTTCGCGGGCCGTCTCGATCTGGGCGGGCGCGTTGAGCAGCCCGTAGAACTGGATCGCCGCGTTGCCCGGGATGTTCAGGTTGAGCCCCTTGGGCGCCTGGGTGGCGAACACCAGCCCGAGGCCGTACTTGCGGGCCTGCGACGACAGCGCCAGCGTGCTGCGTGTGCACGCGGTGAAACCCCTTGCGGGAGCGAAGTTCTGGGCCTCGTCCATCACCATCAGCCCGCCCAGCGGCCGGTCGCCGGCGGGGTGGCGTTTGATCCACGCGAACAGCGCCATCTGCAGCTGGTTGACGAAGCTCTGCCGCTGCTCGTCCGACGGCAGCCCGATCATGCTGATCACCGACACCCGCGCCCGGTAGCCCTCGGACGGGGTGAGCAGCACGCCGGGGTCGACGGGCGTGCCGGCGCCGCCGAACAGCGGATCGTTGACCATCGCCGCCCGCAGGTTCTGCGACAGGTCTTCGGCGATCTGACGCGCCCCCGCCATGTCGCTGATGTCCTCGGGCAGGTCGGCGAGCAGCCGGACGAACCCTGCCAGCGTGGGCTCATCCGTTCTGCCGTAGTGCTGCAACGCTTCTCGCAGCACGGCACGGGCACGGGTGGCCTTCTGTGTCTTGCCGGTGATCAGCGCCTGCGGTTCGAGCGCCGAGCAGGCGGCCTCGACGGCCTCGAAGAACTCGTCGTGATCGTCGACGACGCTGCCGAAGTCGGGCAGCGGCTGGAACGCCAGCGGGCGGCCGCTGGTGCGCCGCGGGGTCCACACCGTCACCTCGGTGGTGCGCAGGTACTCCTCGGCGCGGGCGTCGTCGGCGCGCTGCCAGCCCTCGGGTTTCTGCGGCCACGCCGTGCCCAGCCGCGACAGGTCGTTGTTCGGGTCGAGCACGATCGCGGACACCCCGCGCAGCGCGCACTCCTCGACGAGCCGGCGGATCAGCACGGTCTTCCCCGAGCCGGATCCGGCGAAGATCGCGACGTGTTTGCGCAGCGCCGCAAGCGGAATCGAGACCGGTTCCCCGCTGTGCAGGTCGCGGCCCAGGGGCACCTCGGTGTCGGGGACGTCGACGACGGGAGCGTCGTCCACGGGCTCGGGCTCGGGCTCGTCCACGGCTTCGGGTTCCGGCTCGGTCGCCTCCTCGACCGTGCCGTCGCCGAGGGTGTCGGCCAGCAGCGCCATCCGGTGGGCCGGACGGCGCGCCCGCAGCCAGTTCGCCAGCTGCGGATCGTCCTCGGCGAACAGGTCACGCAGCGCCGCCATCGTGCGGATGTCGTCTTCGGTGAGCGGCACGGTCCGGCCGCCCCAGGCGTGGAACGCTGCGAGCTCCTCGGCGGTCTTCTTCCCGGTCGGCCACGGCGCGTTGCGCAGCAGGATCAGCTGCCGGCGGCCCGACCCGGGCCCGAATCCCGCTGCGGTGACAGCTTTTCGGACACGGCTGAGCGCCGCGCTGGCATTGTCCGCCGCGACCGCGCGGAAGGCCCAGTGCCGTTCGNCCCGGGCCCGAATCCCGCTGCGGTGACAGCTTTTCGGACACGGCTGAGCGCCGCGCTGGCATTGTCCGCCGCGACCGCGCGGAAGGCCCAGTGCCGTTCGTCCTCGGTCGCGCTGTCCAGCGTCTCGCGTAGCCGGGCGTGCAGGGTGACGTGCGTGCCGGGCGGCGGGTCGCAGACGAACGTCTGCTCGCCGTCGCGTTCGGCGATCCACGCGGTCAGCGCCGCACTGAGCAGTTCGGGCACCGTCACGTCCTCGCCGTCCGGTGCGACCGCCGCCGAGGGCACCGCGCGCCGCCGGTACTCGGCGAAACGCCGGTCCAAGGTCGAGGACACCGGCCCCGTCTCGTCGCCGGTGTCCTTGTCCCACAGGGATTCATCGGCACGCAGGTGACCCAGCTCGACGGCCTCGCCGTGCTTGAGGCATTCCCGCACGTGGGTGTCGGCGCGGATCAGCAGCTGCCGCGGGGTGTACGACGGCGCCTCCTCGAAGGCCTCCGGCGCGATCGGCCAGCTCGGGTAGGGCGGGGTGAACCCGACCGAGGCGTAGCTCGCGGCGAATCGCCGCTCCAGGATGGCCCGGCCGATGTCGGCGGTCGGCAGCGGGGTGAGCACGCCGGTGACCCGGAAGCGGTCGGCGACACTGGCGGTCGCGGTGTCCCGGATGTGTTCCCAGACTGCGGGCAGGCACGCCACCACCGGCACCGTGCGGCGCATCGTCTGCCGTACCGCCATGAGCCCGTGCGCGACCTGCTCGAGCACGATGTCCCCGTCGCCGGTGCCGGCCACCGATTGGGCGATCAGCGTGTCGATCTGGTCGACGGCCAGCACCGCCGGCCCGGCCATCGCGACCAGTCTGGCCAGGTCACGCACGCACTCCTGCGCCGACGCCGGCGCCGCCCGCAGCCCCCACGGCCCGCGCTCCTCGGCGGTGAACTCCTCACTGCCCTGCAGGAATCCCTCGCCGATGTCGTGTGCCAGGAAGTCGTTGGAAGCCACCAGCACCAGCGCGCGCAGTACCTGATGGCATTGCCGCACAGTCTCTTTCGCGGTCTTCGAGAGCGCCATGATGAAGCGGTACAGCGTCTCGGCGTCCAGGTCGTCGTCGCCGATGATCGCCCGGCGGTCGGCGCGCGACACGTGCGCGAGCGAGGACAGGTCCCACAGGACGTCTTTGAGCTGCGTCTCGTGCCGCCGGCCCGGCCGGCCGAGGCTCTCCAGGATGCCGCTGCGCACCGACTCCCAGAAGCTGGCCGCGTCGAGCAGCTCGACGACGAAGAAGTAGCCGCCCCCGTTCTGCACGCGTTCGCGGATCTGCCCGAGCAGGTGCGTCTTCCCCGATCCGGCCGGCCCGCGGATCACCACACCGAGCGGCGTGGACGCCTCGTCGTGCAGCGCGTCCCCGAAGGCCGCCATCACGTCGTCGACGGCGGCCTCGTTGAGCCCGCTGACGTGGGTGGCCGCCTGCGGGCGCCACAGGTCGTCGCTCGTCGGCGCCCACGTCAGCCGCAGGGAGGCCAGGGCGTCGCGCTGCGCGGTGTCCATCACGCGTCGATCGCGATCAGGTGCTTGGGCCGGTCCCCGATCACGACCGCCGCGGCGCGGTCCTCGTCGGTCAGGGTCTTCTGGTTCTCCTCCGGGATCACGCTCACCCCCGGCGTGCGGTGCAACGCGACCAGGGCGGCGTCGACGGCGTCGCGCGGCGCGTCGAGTTCGGCGCGCAGCCGGCGCAGCGGCACCCAGCCGCCGGGTCGCGGCGCCAGCTCGGTGTACACCGCGCGGATGCGGTCCTCGACGCTGATCGGGGTGGCCTCACCGAAGACGTCGGCCAGGCTCAGGTCGGCGGCCTGCAGATAGCGGCCCAGCCCGGCGAGCACGGTCTGCAGCGCCTTCGCCGGGCCGGTGGCGCGCGGCGGCGGCGCTGCGTCGATGAGTTCACGGCACATTCGCCAGCCGCGGTCGGTGAGCTCGTGGACGAAGCGGCTGCCCACCCGCTCGGAGGAGATCAGGCCCAGCCGGTTGAGCTTGTCGCGGCCGGGTTTGTCCAGCGCGGGGCCGAGTGCGGCCAGCTCCGGGTTGGGCACGGGCCCTGCCTGGGCCATCAGCACCAGCAGCACCGCGCGTTCCGTTCCTGTCAGCTCCCCCAGCGTCGCAGTCACTCTGCCAACTTAACGGGCTGCGGCAGGATGGCGTTCGGCATGGTTGACACCGAGGGCACCCCCGAGACGTCGCGGCGCCGCCACATCCTGCGGCTGGCGCTGTTCGCGGCGCTGCTCGGCGTGCTGTTCTACCTGACCGCCGTGCAGCGCGTGATCGATGTGGAAGCGGTGCGCGACGTCGTCGAGTCGGCGGGCCCGCTGGCCCCGCTGGCGTACGTGGCGGTGTCCTCGGTGCTCGGCGCGCTGCTGGTGCCCGGTCCGCTGCTGGCCGGGGGCAGCGGGTTCCTGTTCGGCCCGCTGCTCGGCACGTTCGTGACGCTGGGCGCGACGGTCGGGTCGGCGGTGCTGACGAGCGTCGCGGGTAGGCGGGCCGGCCGGGACAGCGCCCGCGCGCTGCTCGGGCCCGACCGTGCCGCGAAGGTCGACGCGCTGATCCGCCGCGGCGGGCTGTGGGCGGTGGTCGGGCAGCGGTTCGTGCCGGGCATCAACGATGCGCTGGCCTCCTACGCATTCGGCGCGTTCGGTGTCCCGGTGTGGCAGATGGCGGTCGGGGCGGTCATCGGTTCGGCGCCCAAGGCGTTCGCGTACACCGCGCTGGGCTCGACGCTGGGCTCGTTCTCGGCGCCACTGCTGATCGCCGCGATCGCGGTGTGGTGCGTGACGGCGGTCGCCGGCGCGTTCGCCGCGCACCGCGGCTGGCGGGCGTGGCGGTCCAAGCCGCCGACCTCCCCCGCGGAATAGCATTCCGGGCTGCACATGGACGCTCAGCACGACCACGGCTTCTCGTTGGGTGAGGAGCCGGCGCTACATTGGTGAGCCATGCCGGACATCGTCCTCACCGACGAGTTCCGCCACGCGCTCGACCTGCTCGGCGGCGGCGGTCACGTCTTCCTCACCGGCAAGGCCGGCACCGGCAAGTCGACGCTGATCCGCCGGTTCATGGCCGACACCGACCGCAGCGTCGTCGTGGTCGCGCCGACGGGCATCGCCGCGCTCAACGTCGACGGTTACACCGTTCACCGGCTGTTCGGCTTCCGCGCCACGACGACGCTCGAGGACATCCGCGGCGGCGACTACCGGCCCGGCCGCTTCACCAAGACACTGGCCTCGCTGCAGACCCTGATCATCGACGAGGCGTCGATGGTGCGCGCCGACGTCTTCGACATGGTCGCCGCGGCGCTGGCCCGGTTCGGCCCCGCACCGGGCACCCCGTTCGGCGGGGTGCAGATCGTGCTCGTCGGGGACCTCTACCAGTTGCCGCCGGTGGTCAGCGAGCACGAGGCGGGCTTCTTCAGCAGCACCTATGAGACGCCGTACTTCTTCTCCGCCCGCGCCTTTCGCCGTGAGGACTTCCCGACCGTCTCGCTGACCACGGTGTTCCGCCAGCTCGGTGACGACCGGATGACGGCCATTCTCAACGAGATTCGCGAGGGCGTGCTGCTGGGTCACGCGCAGGAGCAGCTGAACGCCCGCGCCGACAAGGACTTCGTCCCGCCCGACGACGAGTTCTGGCTGACGCTCGCACCGACCAACCGTCTGGTGACCGCACGCAACCGTCAGCAGCTCGAACGCCTGCCCGGCGACGAATTCGTGCACCACGCCAAGGCTTCCGGTGATCTGAGCCTGTTCGACCCGCCGGTCGAGGAGACGCTGCGGTTCAAGGTCGGCGCGCAGGTGATGATGCTGAACAACGACCAGGGCGACCGCTGGGTCAACGGCAGCATCGGCCGTGTGATCGGCGTCGGGTACGACCGCTACGGCGCCGTCGTCGACGTCGAATTCCCGGACGGCTCGTGCGCCGACGTCGCACCGTTCACCTGGGAGGCCACCCGGCCGGTGCTGGCGGGCGGGTCGCTGAGCCGCGAGGTGATCGGCTCCTACACGCAGTTGCCGTTCAAACTGGCCTGGGCGATCACGATCCACAAGAGCCAGGGCCAGACACTGGAGCGCTTGGTGGTCGACCTGACCGGCGGCATGTTCTCCACCGGCCAGCTGTACGTCGCGTTGAGCCGCTGCACGTCGCTGGCCGGCCTGGTGCTGAAAAGGCCTGTGCTGCCGAAGGATCTGAAGACCGACCGGCGCATCGCCCGGTTTCTGCGCGGGGCGGGCGACGGCTCCGGGACGCGCCGGTTCTGCGCGTTCGGGATGCTGACGGTCGGGGACGAGGGCCGGATGTCGCGGCCACGGCCGGTGGAGCTCGCGGTCGCGTTCGACGACGGCACCGCGGTGACCACGCTGATCAATCCGCAGCGCGATCTGGCCGACGCGCGCACCGCCTACGACATCACCGTTTCCGACGTGCTGCTCGCGCCGACGCTGCGCGAGGCGTGGGCGGTGATCGCGCCGATGCTCGCCGGGTTCACCCCCGTGGGCGCCGGGGTGGACGAGCAACTCGGCCTGATCGACTTCGAGCTCAAGCGGCTGGGGTACGTCACCGCGATGCCGCTGGGAGTCGAGCTGCGCGTGCGGATCACGGGGCGCACCGCGCTCCAGCGGGCCCGCGCGGCGTTGCAGGCGCTGCGCGACACCGACGTCGCGGACGGGTCGACGGCGTTCGAGGAGCCCGACGCCGTGGAGGGGTCCGGACTGCTGGTCAGCCGGGATCCCACGGCGCCGACGCCCACGGCCGACCACCTGCCCGGGCTCTCGGCGCTGCTGCGGATCAGCCGCGACGTCGGCGCGGTGCTGCTCGGGGGCGCGCCAGTGCGTGACCTCGACGAGTCGGGGTGGGAGGCGGCGGCGCGCCAGTCGGTGGCCGACCAGTTGCGCGCCGCGGCGGCGCGGGTGCGGCTGACCGACGAGGTGGTGGCCCGGCTGCGGAAGGCGGAGTCCTTGCTCGGAGCCGATATCACCGGCGATATCGGATCTGCCGATCAGGCTGTCGAAGACGCCCTCGCGCCAGGCGTGCGCGTGTGCTTCACCGGCATCGCGCAGGATTCGGCCGGACGCATCGTGGACCGCGACGAGATGGAACGACTTGCGCTGGCGGCGGGGCTGGCGCCGGTGAAGACGGTGAGCAAGACGCGCTGCGACGTGCTGGTGACCGCCGAGGCGGGTACGCAGTCGGGCAAGGCGCGCAAGGCCTACGAATACGGCAAACCGGTGTTGACCGCCGACGAGTTCTTCGCCTGGCTCGCCACCCGCCACGCCTCTCCCGCGGAATAGCGTTCCTGGCTGCGAAAGCCGCGCGATCGCAGCCCGGAATGCGCTTCCGCGGAAAGGGAGGGGCATCATGGCGAGCGTGCCCGTCTCTGCCGCTTTCGCCTCCGACAACGCCGCACCCGCGCACCCGGCGGCCCTCGACGCCCTGGCCCGCGCCAACGACGGTCCGGCGCCCTCCTACGGCGACGACGCCGTCACCGCGCAGGCCGCCGACGCGCTGCGCGAGGCGTTCGACTCCCCCGGCGCCGACGTGCTCTACGCGTTCACCGGCACCGCGGCCAACATCATCGCGCTCGCCTCGGCGGTGCAGCCATGGCACGAGATCCTCTGCAGCGACGTCGCGCACGTGCTCCTCGACGAGGCCGGCGGCCCGGTGCGGCTCTCCGGCGCGCAGCTGACCCGCCTGCCCAGCGTCGACGGGCTCATCGCGATCGACGAACTCGACCGGCGGGTGGCCCGCCGCGGCCCGGTGCACCACTCGCAGCCACGCATCGTCACCATCACCCAGTCCACCGAGAACGGCCGGGTGTGGCAGGCGCCGGACATCAAGGGCTTCGTCGACCACGCCCACGATCTCGGCCTGCTCGTCCACGTCGACGGCTCCCGTGTCGCCAACGCCATCGCGGCCCAGCAGGTCTCACCGATCGACGCGGTCGGCGACGCGGACATCATCACCGTGGGCGGCACCAAGAACGGCATGCTGTTCGGCGACGCGATCCTGGTCCGCCGGCCCGAACACTTCGACGGAATCGCGTTCGTGCAGAAGCAGATCGGCCATCTGGCCAGCAAGCACCGCTACGTCGCCGCGCAGTTCCTCGCGTTCCTCACCGACGACCTGTGGCTGCAGACCGCCGCGCACGCCAACGCGATGGCACGCCGGCTCGCCGCCGGCCTCGAGGAGCGAGGTTTCGCTCTGGCCTCGCCGGTCGAGGCCAACGAGGTGTTCGTACGGCTGGATCCCGACGCGCACGACCGGCTGTCCCGGTCCTACACCGTGCACCAGCCCGACCTCGACGAGCCGGTGTGGCGATTGGTGTGCTCGTGGGCGACGACGAGCGAGGACGTCGACGGCGCGCTCGCCGCGCTGCGATAGCTCAGGCCGGCAAGCCCGACGCGTAGTTCTCCTTGACCACGTCGAGGTGCACCCAGCTGTCCACCGCACCCACACCGTCGAATTGCCGTACCACGTCGACGATCTCGACCAGCTGCGCGGAGGAGAACGCGCGGACCGTGACCAGGAGGTCGTAGCGGCCGAGGACGCGGGCGACGAAGATCACCGCGGGCATCGCCCGCAGCGCCGCGACGACGGCGTCGTGCGGGCCGGTCAGCCGGATGCCCAGGCCGAGCGCACTCTGCCGGTCCTGGCCCGAGTGCCGCACCACCGCGCCGACGCGCACCACGTTGTTCTCGACCAGCCGTACCACCCGCCGGCGCGCCCCGGCGGGTGAGAGTCCCACGGCCGCGGCCAGATCGACGTACGACGCGCGCCCGTCGTCCTGGAGCGCGCGCAGCAGCCGGCGGTCGACGTCGTCGACCGCGACACCGACCTCCCCGACGGGACCGATCACGTCGCGCACCACCTCGACATAGCCGAGCGTGTCGACGCCCGCCACCCCGTCGAGGGCGCGCACCTCGCCGATCGCGCGGTCGATCTCGGTCATCGAGCCCCCGCGGATCTCGGCGACCACCCCGTACGGCCCGCTGGTCAACGACAGGAACGCGACGTCGCCCCGGCCGGCCAGTTCGCGGGCGATCGGCACCGCGGGCCCGGCGACGGCGACGCTGACGTGGGCGAGCGCGCCGCGCCCGAGGACCGCGGGGTGAACGACGCCGCGCACCACCACCTGTCCGCTGCTGATCAGCCGGTGCACCCGGGTGGCCGCGGCCGAGCGGGACAGACCGACGGCGGCGGCGATGTCCAGGTGGGTCAGCCGGCCGTCGTGTTCGAGCAGACCGATGATCGCACCGTCGACGTCGTCCAAGATTTTTCCGCCCTTCTTTGTCGACACATGGTGCACCCACGGGGCGACTGAGCGCCACCATAGACGGGAAGCTCATGCTCCACCGGCAGATCGACACGAAGCCGCGCCTCCGGACGATCGAAGCGATTGCGCTGCCCTCGCGCCGCACCTACCGTTAGCTCCATCACATCCCCAGCGCGAGGATCCGACGCCATGACCTCTCCCGCCACCACCACCGGCACCGGCATCGCCACCCCACCGAAGGCCACCGAGGTCGAGGTCCACGGCGTCGAACCCATCCCCGACGCCGAGCGGTCCGCGGGGCCCCTCGATTTGTTCCGGCTGATCTTCGGCGGCGCGAACACGATCGCCACCGTCGTGCTCGGCACGTTCCCGATCATCTTCGGCCTGTCGTTCCGCGACGCGCTGCTGGCGACGCTGGCCGGGCTGCTGCTGGGGGCGGCGATCCTCGCGCCGATGTCGCTGTTCGGCCCGCGCAACGGCACCAACAACGCGGTGTCGTCGTCGGCGCATCTGGGCGTGCACGGCCGCGTCGTCGGCTCGTTCCTCTCGCTGCTCACCGCGGTCGCGTTCTTCTCGATCTCGGTGTGGACGTCGGGCGACGTGCTCGTCGGCGGCGCGAACCGGGCCATGGGGCTGCCGGACAGCGACATCGCAGTCGGCGTCGCGTACGGCATCTTCGCGCTGCTGGTGCTGGTGGTGTGCATCTACGGTTTCCGATTCATGTTGCTGGTCAACAAGATCGCGGTCGTCGCCGCCACGCTGCTGTTCCTGGCGGGCATCGTCGCGTTCGGCGGCACCTTCGACGCCGGCTATCCGGGCACGTTGGTCGCCGGGGATCCCCTGTACTGGCCGTCGTTCGTCGGCGCTGCGCTGATCGTGATGTCGAACCCGGTGAGTTTCGGTGCTTTCCTGGGTGATTGGGCCCGCTACATCCCCCGCGAGACCCCGTCGTGGAAGCCGATGCTGGCGGCCTTCCTCGCGCAGATCGCCACGCTGGTGCCGTTCCTGTTCGGCTTGGTGACCGCCACGGTGGTCGCCACCACCGCACCGGGTTTCATCGACGACGGTGACTACGTCGGTGGCCTGCTCGAGGTCTCCCCCGGCTGGTACTTCGTGCCGGTCTGTCTCATCGCGCTGATCGGCGGCATGTCGACGGGCACCACCGCGCTGTACGGCACCGGGCTGGACTTCTCCAGCGTCTTCCCGCGGTTCAGCCGCGTCCAGGCCACCGTGTTCATCGGCACGCTGGCGATCGTGTTCATCTTCGTCGGACGCTTCGCCTTCAATGTGGTGCAGAGCATCTCGACGTTCGCGGTGCTGATCGTCACCTGTACCGCGCCGTGGATGGTGGTGATGATGCTCGGCTGGTTCACCCGCCGCGGGTGGTACGACTCCGATGCGCTGCAGGTTTTCAACCGCCGCCAGCGCGGTGGCCGCTACTGGTTCGCCCACGGCTGGAACTGGCGCGGGCTCGGCGCCTGGCTGGTCGCGGCCGCGCTGTCGATCTGCTTCGTCAACCTGCCCGGCCAGTTCATCGGCCCGCTCGGCAACCTGGCGGCCGGCGTCGACCTCAGCATCCCAGTGGGCCTCGGCGTGGCTGCGATCCTGTATCCCGTTCTGCTGTGGGCTTTTCCCGAACCGGCCGACGTCTTCGGCCCGGCCGGTCCCCGCGCGGTGCCCGCCGGCCCCGCCGCCAACACCCCTATCGTCTCGGAGGAAGTAGAGCATGTCCTCTAAAAAAGTTGGACCCGTCGACGCGTCGATCACGCCCCGCTACGCCGGGCCCGCGACGTTCGCCCGGCTGCCGCGCCTGGACCAGGTGACGTGCGCCGACGTCGTCGTCGCCGGCATCCCGTTCGATTCCGGGGTGTCCTACCGACCCGGCGCGCGGTTCGGCCCCACCCATGTCCGGGAGTCGTCGCGGCTGCTGCGGCCGTACAACCCGGCCATGGACGTGTCGCCGTTCGAGCTCGTGCAGGTCGCCGACGCCGGTGACATCGCGGTCAACCCCTTCAACATCGACGAGGCGATCGAGACCATCGAGGGCGCCGCCGCCGATCTGACCGCCGACGACACCAAGCTGGTGACGATCGGTGGCGACCACACCATCGCGCTGCCGCTGCTGCGGGCGGCCGCCGCCAAGCACGGCCCCGTCGCGCTCGTGCACTTCGATGCGCACCTGGACACGTGGGACACCTACTTCGGCGCCGCGTACACGCACGGCACCCCGTTCCGCCGGGCGGTCGAGGAGGGCATCGTCGACACCGAGGCCCTGTCCCACGTCGGCACCCGCGGCCCGCTGTACGGCAAGAAGGATCTCGAGGACGACCGGCGCTTCGGTTTCGGCATCGTCACGTCCTCCGACGTCTACTACCAGGGCGTGCGGGAGGTCGTCGACAAGCTGCGCACCCGGGTGGGGTCCCGGCCGGTGTACGTGTCGATCGACATCGACGTGCTCGACCCCGCGCATGCGCCGGGGACGGGGACGCCGGAGGCCGGCGGTATGACGAGCCGGGAGCTGCTCGAGATCCTGCGCGGCTTCCGCGGGCTGAACCTGGTGGGTGCCGACGTCGTCGAGGTGGCGCCGGCCTACGACCACGCCGAGATCACCGGCGTCGCCGCGGCGCACGTCGCCTACGACCTGGTGTCACTCCTCGCGCTGGGCGCCGAAGGCTGAACCGTCGGACTGCGCCTTGCGTTCCCGTTTGACGCGGTAGAGGTCGCGATCGGCACGGGCGATGAGCGCCTCGAGGGACCGCGCGTCGACGGGGTGGCCGACGGCGGTCCCCGCACTCACGTTCACCGGGCCGGCCGACGCGAGGTCGCGAGCCAGGTGCACCGCCTGTGACGCGTCGTGGCCGGTGAGGACGACGACGAACTCGTCACCGCCCAGCCGCCCCACGACCGCCTGGTCGGGCAGCCGAGGTCCCCAGTCACGCACCAGGTGGGCCAGCGCCCGGTCGCCGGCGGCGTGGCCGGCGCGGTCGTTGAGACCCTTGAAGTCGTCGACGTCGAGGGCGATGACGGCCAGCGGCTCCGATCGCCGGGCCGCGCGGGCCATCAACTCGGCAGCGTGCCGCTCCACCCCGGTGCGGTTCCACGCACCGGTCAGCGGGTCGCGCAACGCCGCGTCGTAGAGCGTGGCGTGCAGCACGCCGACGATCTCCGCCGAGGCCATGATGCACACCGTGAACATGCCGTACCACAGCGACGGCGCAGGCGCGGGCGCCACCGCCAGCCCCAGGCACGTCGCCGCGGCGATACCCGCCGCGGCCGCGCGGGCCGGCATCGGTCGGTGCACGCCCGGAGGTAGATCGCGCTGAACATCGAGGGGATCACCGCCCACACCTGCGCGGCCTCGTACACATGGAAGGGCATCGCGGCAACGGGCGCGGCGCACAGACACAGCAGCGCCAGCACGTAGCGCACACCCCCCATCGGCGCCCGGACGGCGAGAACCAGACCGAGAAGGCACAGCACGGCAGAGATCCGTTCGCCGAATGCCGAAGCCATGTCCCACGAGGACACCGCCACCGAGGCGTAGAGCGCCAGCAACACGGCGAGGTAGCCGAGCAGCATCCGTCGCTGCAAGCCCGCCGCGAAGCCCATGGGCATCCCCTTTCTGCGCACAGTCATCTTCGCAGCCGCCGGCCGATCTCGTGAGGTCTCTCTCAGCGACAGCCAATACCGTTGTCGCACTCAAGTTTCCGCGGGGATCGACCGTCAGTCACGGCGACCACCCACCACGCGTGCCTATGGTGGTGGGACGACCCCGACACAAAGGAGTGCGCGGTGACGCGATATCAACTGCCCGATACCACCGACCTGATCCGGCTCGGCGAGCCGCACGAGCACGCGATCACGGTGTACGCCGAGACCTCACCGGGCCCCGATCTGCGGGAGCACAGCCTGCTGCAGGCCAAGAGCGCGGTCGACCGCGCCCTGCGGACGGTCCGGGACCGCGGCGCCCGCCACGGCGCGGTCGGGCAATTGCGTGACCGGTGGGCCGAGATCGCCGAATCCGACCTGTGGTTGCGGTTGTCACGGTCGCTGGCCGTCTTCATCGCCGAGGACTTCCACGAGGTCTACGTGCTGCCCAACGCCCTGCAGTCCCAATCGCAGGTGGGCGCGTATTTCGACATCGGCCAGCTGGTGCGGGCGGCGAGCGCGCGCCAGGAGGCGTTCGCGCTCACGCTCTCGGCGAACGGCTGGAATCTGCTCCGCGCGACGGCCACCACCCGCGCAGAGTCGCTGCCGTTGACCGGTGCCCATCCCGCCGACGCGGCGGATGCGACGAACCGCGCGACGCTGCGCGACCGTGATCATGTGGGCAGGCTGGTCGGCGACGAGGGGCGCAAGCTGCTGCTGGAGACCTATGCCAAGAGGGTCGCGGAGGCGGTGGAAAGCGAACTCGCCCTGGTGGATCCGTCGTCGACGGTGCCCCTGTTCCTGTTCGCGACGGATCCCCTGCTGGACATGTACCGCAGCATGGACCACAAGCGCGAGATCGTCGCGGTGCCCGGCGCAGCGGATGCTCTTCGCCCGGATCAGATCGATACCGGTATCAGGCAAGGACTTTCGGCGCTCAATGCCCGCCGCTCGAACGCACGCGTGGAGGAGATCGGCAACGGGGTGGCCCGCGGGTTGGTGGCCACCGACCTCGTCGACATCGGGCGTGCCGCGGTCGCCGGTGCGGTGTCGACGCTCGTCTACGACTTCACCGTCGACATCATGGGCCGGCTCAACGACGCCAACGGCCGCGTGACCTACGACGACGGCGGCTACGACCTACTTTCCCGCATCGCGGTCATCGTGCTCGACAAAGGCGGGGAAGTGATCGCGGTGCGTCCGGAGGAGATCACCGCCGACATCTGGTCGGGGACGGCTCTGGCGGCGCTGCGATTCCCGCTGTCCTGAGCCGGTGCGGTAGGGTGGTGTCACGTCGGCCGTTTCTTTGCAGGCCGACGCGTCGTGAAACGCAAGTCATCGACCGTGGCGCCGGCTTCACAGCCTGGCCGCCCCGCCTGATGGCCCGTGGACCAACACAGCTCGTGTCACGGCGATCGAAGGTGCCCACCGGCACTCTCGCCACCCTGTGTTGAGGTACCGCGCGTGACACATCGCCGGCTCAGCACACTGATGCCTGGAAGGCACTCGACAGTTGAACAGCACCAAGACCTTCGCCGATCTCGGCGTGTCCCAACCCCTGATCGACGCGCTCACCGCGCGCGGGATCAGCTCACCCTTTCCCATCCAGCAGGAGACCCTGCCCGACACCTTGGCCGGCCGTGACGTGCTCGGCCGCGGCAAGACGGGCAGCGGCAAGACGCTGGCCTTCTCGATTCCGCTGGTCAGCCGGCTCGCCGGCGGCAAGCGCCGCCCGTCGCATCCGTCCGGTCTGATCCTGGCGCCGACCCGCGAGCTGGCGACCCAGATCTCGGCGGCCCTCGCCCCGCTGGCCACTGTGAACAACCTCACGGTGACCACGATTTTCGGCGGTGTCTCACAGCACCGCCAGGTGCAGGCACTGCGCGCGGGCGCCGATATCGTCGTCGCCTGCCCGGGCCGGCTCGAGGACCTGATGAAGCAGAAGCTGGTCAGCCTCGACAACGTGGCCGTCACCGTCATCGACGAGGCCGACCACATGGCCGATCTGGGGTTCCTGCCCGGCGTCACCCGGATCCTGGCTGCCACCCCGGCCGATGGCCAGCGGCTGCTGTTCTCCGCGACGCTGGACAACGGTGTCGACAAGCTGGTCAAGCGCTTCCTGCGCAACGAGGTGCTGCACTCGGTGGACAGCCCGGAGTCGCACGTCCCGGCGATGACGCACCACGTCTTCCACGTGGCAGGCCCGCAGGACAAGAAGGATCTGGTGCACCGGCTCGCGTCGGGCACCGGTCGGCGAATCCTGTTCATGCGCACCAAACATCACGCCCGCAAGATGGCCAAGCAGCTCACCGAGGCCGGTATCCCGTCGGTTGACCTGCACGGCAACCTCTCTCAGCCCGCCCGCGACCGCAACCTGGCCGCGTTCAGCTCCGGCCAGGTGCGCGTGCTGGTCGCCACGGACATCGCCGCGCGCGGGGTGCACGTCGACGACATCGAACTCGTCGTGCACATCGACCCGCCCGCCGAGCACAAGGCGTACCTGCACCGGTCAGGCCGCACGGCTCGGGCCGGAAGCGCCGGCGACGTGGTGACCGTGGTCCTGCCCGAACAGCGCAGGGAGACACAGGCTCTGCTGCGCCGGGCCGGCATCCAGGTCGCCCCGCAGCAGGTGACCGCGAACTCCGACGCGGTCAGCAAAGTCGCCGGTGAGGTGGCGCCGTACCGGGCCCCCGAGGCTCGCGCCGTTGCCGCTCCGGCAGCACGGCCTTCGACACCGCGCCGGTCGGCCGGTTCGTCCGGCTCCCCGCGGCGGCGGTCGCGTCGCCCCGCAAGTGCCGGGGGACGGTCGCAACAGCGCTAAGCGCTGGTCTCGCGGTGCGGGTCGGCGACCGGTTTGGATTCCGGTGACCCGCGCTGCCGCAGGAAGATCGACAGCCCGACGATGGCGGCGACGGCGATGAACTCGCTCTGCCAGTTCTGCATCGACTCGAACCAGAACTGCGACGTGGTGAGGTAGCGCCACACCGAGATTGCCGCCTCGCCGTGCTGTCGGCCCTCGTCGTTGTAGGCGGCGACACCGCCCACGGCGTGCAACGCCCACGACGCGAAGAACAGGGCGAAGAACGCGATCGCCAGCGAGTACTCATAGACGGTCAGCACGGCGCCGCCGTGGCGCACCGGCCACGGCGTCTTCGGTGTGATCGGCACCGTGTGCGGGTCACGGTCCTGCGGTGCGTCCGTGTCGATCGGCTTGGACTCCGACGAACCGCGCTGGAAAAGGAATGCCGTGAGCACGATGTACATGCCCATCTGCAGGAACTCCGATTCCCAGTTCTCGAACGTCGCCTCGACGAAATCCCCCGTCCGGAGATAGCCGACCACCGACACCGTCTCCCCGGATCCGTGTTCGCGTTGGTCGGCGTTGTGGGCGGCGGTGCCCGAGACGACCATGCCGACGAAGAACACCGCGAACAGGCTCAGGCAGGCCAGCAACAGACCGTTGTTGCGGACCCACCCTCCTCGTCCACGAGCCACCTGATCAGTATCTCTCCACCGCGCGCGCCGGTGTGGCAGTCCGTTCAGTGGGTATGCCGCCACGATGACTGATCCAGGCCTGATCGTGGTCGGCAGCGGGCCCGCCGGGGTCGCTGCTGCCGACGCCTACCGCGCCCGCCGGCCCGACGCGCCCGTCCGCATCATCAGCGCCGACGGCAGCCACCCGTACATGCGCCCTCCCCTGAGCAAGGACTACCTGCGGGGCGAGACCGACGACGTCGGCATGCATCCGCCCAAGTGGTTCCGCGAGCGCGACATCGAGGTCGTCCTCGCCGCACCGGTGGACCACGTCGACGCCCGGGAACGGGTGGTGCGCGCCGGCGGCGTCACGTATCACTACGGCTCGCTGGTGCTGGCCACGGGCGCGAGTCCGGCGCCACTGCCGGTGCCCGGCGGCGAACGCGCGTTGCAGCTGCGCTCACTCGACGACGCCGAGACGTTGCGCGGCGCAGCCCGCTCCGCCGCGACCGCGGTGGTGATCGGCGCGGGGTTCATCGGTTGCGAGGCCGCGGCATCGCTTGCCATGCAGGGTGTTTCGGTGACGTTGGTGGCACCCGACGACCTGCCGCAGGAGAAGCGCCTCGGCGCCGAGGCGGGTCGTCGGCTGCGGGAGCTCGTCGAGAAGACCGGCGCCCGCTACCTCGGCGGCGCGAAAGTCGATTCCGTTCAAGCTGATTCGGTGCGCCTGGACGACGGCACCACGCTTCCCGCAGACCTGGTGCTGGCGGCCACCGGCGTGCACCCCAACAGTGCCGTGGCCTCTGCGCTGGGGTTGACGCTGGACGATTCCCGCGTGGTGGTGGATGAGCACATGAGCACCAGCGTCGACGGGATCTACGCCGCCGGCGACGTCGCGTTCGCGTTCAACGGCGGCGCGGGCCGCCGGTTGGCCGTCGAGCACTGGCAGGACGCCGAGGACCAGGGCGGGGTCGCCGGTGCCGCTGCGGCCGGAGACGACGCGACATGGTCGGGGGTTCCGGGCTTTTGGACCACAATCGGCGACGCCGACGTCAAGTACCACGCCTGGGGTGACGGCTACGAGCGCAGCAAGATGGTCGAGCACGGCGACGACGGCTTCACCGTCTGGTACACCGCCGGCGACGGCGCCACTGTGGGTGTGCTGACCTACAACGCCGACGACGACTACGACCGCGGCGAGGAACTGATCACCGCCGGTGAGCCGCCGCCGGTGGAGATGAGCTGAGGGACAAGGTCAGCCGCGGCTGAACCGCGCCAGTTGCGCGGTCAGTTCGCGCGCGTAGGCCAGTTGCCGGGTCAGCGTTGCGCAGGCCTGCTCAGCGCGGCGGTGGCAGGCGGCGAGGTGATCGATGGCCCGGTTCCTGTCGTCCGCGGAGGAATCGCCGGAGTCGAGGGTGTCCAGGGCGGCCAGGACGTCACGCATCTCGTCCAGAGAGAACCCCAGTGGCTTCATGCGCCGGATGGCGATGAGGCGGTCCACATCCTTCTGCGTGTAGAGGCGGAAACCTCCGGTCGAACGCGCCGACGGGGTCACCAGCCCGACTTCGTCGTAGTGCCGAATCGTTTTGACCGACAGCTCGGTTCGAGCGGACACCGCCCCGATCTGCAGCAGCTCTGCACCCATGGTCACGGCCTCAGTGTGCGCCGGTCAGCTGACCGGACAGCCGCGCGTGGCGTTCGGCGCTGCTGTCGTTCATCCCGATGATCGTGACCGTCTTGCCCTTGGCGGCGTACTTGGTCGTGATCGCGTCCAGGGTGGCCACCGTGGACGCGTCCCAGATGTGGGCCTGGCTCACGTCGATGACCACGTGCGCGGGATCGCCGACGTAGTCGAACTGGTAGACGAGATCGTTGCTGGAAGCGAAGAAGAGCTCACCCTTCACGACGTAGACCCGGGTGCCTGCGTCGGTGCCGTCGACGGCCTGCACGTCGGTGAAGTGGGCGACACGGCGGGCGAAGAGCACCATCGCGGCCAATGTTCCGACCGCCACCCCGTAGGCGAGGTTGTCGGTGGCGACGGTGACCGCGACGGTCGCGAGCATCACGAACGTCTCGCTCTTGGGCATGCGGCGCAACGTCTTCGGGTTGATGCTGTGCCAGTCGAGGGTGGCCACCGACACCATCACCATGACCGCGACCAGGGCCGCCATCGGGATCCGCGCGACGACGTCGCCGAGCCCGACGACCAGGGCGAGCAGGAACGTGCCCGCGAGGAACGTCGAGATCCGGGTCCGCGCGCCGCTGACCTTGACGTTGATCATGGTCTGGCCGATCATCGCGCAGCCTCCCATCCCGCCGAAGAAGCCGGTGACGACGTTGGCCACCCCCTGGCCGACCGCTTCGCGGGACTTGTTCGAGTGCGTGTCGGTGATGTCATCGACGAGCTTCGCAGTCATCAATGATTCGAGAAGCCCGACCAGCGCCATGGTGAGCGCGTAGGGCGCGATGATCCGCAGGGTGTCGATCGTCAAGGGCACGTTCGGCATCAGCAGGCTCGGCAGGCTGGAGGGCAACTCCCCCTCGTCACCGACCGTGGGTAGGTTCCACCCGGCGGCCACGGCGGCCCCGGTGAGCACCGCGATCGCGATCAGCGGCGCGGGCACGGCGGTGGTCAGTTTCGGCAGCGCGACGATGATCAGGATGCCGGCTGCGACCATCGGATAGACCAGCCACGGCACCCCCAGCAGATGGGGCAGCTGGGACAGGAAGATCAGGATGGCCAGCGCGTTGACGAAGCCGACCATCACACTGCGCGGCACGAAGCGCATCAGCTTGGCCACCCCGAGTGCGCCGAACAGCAGCTGCATGACACCGGCGAGGATCACGGCCGCGATCAAATAGTTCAGTCCGTGGCTGTGCACCAGTGGTGCGACGACGAGCGCGACGGCACCGGTCGCCGCCGAGATCATCGCGGGTCGCCCGCCGACGATCGCGATCGTGACGGCCATCGTGAACGATGCGAACAGTCCGACTCTCGGGTCGACGCCGGCGATGATCGAGAACGAAATCGCCTCGGGGATCAGCGCCAACGCCACCACGAGCCCGGCGAGGACTTCGGTGCGCAGCCGGCGCGGGGACCGCAACGCCGCTCGCACGGACTGCTGCTGCGGTGTCTCCTGCGCGGAAACGTTGCTCATCGGCGCTCCTCTGGCGTTCGTGGGCAGGCGCACGCGCCTGGTGAGACGCGGAAGTTCGTGCCGGAAAACGGAATTCGCGACGCGACGACGCGCAGCGGAATTTCCTCGTCGACGTCCGGCGTCGGCAACTCTACCCCGGGGGGAGGGTTGCGATGCAACTCGTGTCGCGCACATCACGCCCAGTCGACCTGGACGGCACGGTCAGTCCTTGGCGTGCTCGGCGTGGAAGGACACCGCCACCTCGTCGGCCACCTTCATCGCGCCCATCATCAGCGAGTAGGGCTTGACCCCGAAGTCGCGGTGGCTGACCACCGCGTCGCACGCCATCCGCCAGGTCTCCCCCAGGTCCTCGACGCGCAGATCCACCGATCGCGGCCGGGACCGGCCGTGGATCTCCAGCGTGCCGGACAGACGGTAGCCCCCGTCGACGGCGGTCACCTCGTCAGCCGAGAAGCGGATGTGCGGATAGCGCTTGGCGTCAAGGCTTTTCAGCGCATTGGAGCGGGCCAGTCCCTTCTCCACACCGGTCAGTCCTTTGACTCCGCCGTCGCCTCGCAGCACCTCCAGGGAGTCGACGTCGAGGGTCAGCTCCACCGCGGACGGTTCGCCGCCCGACCAGTTCACGGTGGCCTGCCACGCCGTCATCGCGATCGTCAGCCGGTGGCCCATCGCCGCGGCGGGTCCGGTGACCCCGGTCGTCAGCAGCAGTTCGCCGTGCGAAGGGTCCAGTGTCCACGCCGAGGCTGCCATCGCACGAATGTAGCGGTATCCGTCGGTGGACGAGTGATTATGCCTGCGCCGGGGAACGTTGCAGCCGCCGCGACGCGACGAGCAGTACCGCCGTGGACGCGACGAGCCAGACGGCCAGCACGACGTACGGGCCGGGCCGCTGATGATCGGGGAAATAGGTGGCCGAGTGGACCGCCGAGACGGCCGCGCCGCTGGGCAGCGCGTGGTTGAGGAACGAGAACGGTTGCGGCAGCAGGGTCGCCGACACCGCGCCGCCCGAGGAGGTGTTGCCGAGCAGGATGAACACCAGCCAGGTGGGGATGATCGCCCAGCGATGGATCATCACCAGCATCGCCGAGTTGAACATGGCGGCGACACCGATCTGCACCGACACCAGCCCCCACAGCACAGGAAACGGGGTGCTCAGCGCGCCGAGCACCGGTCCCGCGACGGCGGCCAAGGTCGCCCCGCCGACCACCGCCAGCACGGCGAGGCAGCCCAGCCAGCGGCCCAGCGTCAGCGTCTTGACGTTGGCGCGCAGCTGGAACATGGTGACGAAGCCGAGGATCGTCGCGGCGATGATGAGGTAGAACGTCGCCAGGCCGGCGGGGTCGGCCGACGGCAGCGGGTGCAGGTCGACGATCGTCAGTGCGGGCTGCGCGCCGGCCTGATCGATCTGGGTGAGCACCCGCGCCGACGACGGGTCGCTGGCGCTGGAGATCAGCAGCTCGGGCGGGGCGGCGGAGGTGTCGATCACCGCGGTGATCTCCTGCCGGTCCACGGCCTGCACGGCCGCGGCGCGGCTCGGATAGTCGTGCGGCTCGAACTCGTGGGAGCGCTGCTGCAGGTCGGCGAGCAGCTGCGGCGATGCGTCCCCCACGACCCCGACCGGCAGGTGGCGCGGCACCGGTCGGCCGAGTGCGATCGTGTAGGCGGCGACGAACGACGCACCGAGCACCAGCGCGATGCCGAGGACGGCGCCGACCTTGCGCAGCTCCAACGGGATCGCGCGCAGCCGTGCCCTCACCCGTGCGCCGACGACGTCTGTCGCTGCGCGATCCGCTCCCGTTGGGGCACCACAACGTATTTCGGGTCCTTCGTCGATGCCACCCCCGCCTCGAACACCCCGAACCGTTGCAGAGCGCTGCCGGCGAGCAGCGCTACCCCCGATGCCGCGACAGCCCATCGGCGTCGGCCCGACACCACCGCGCCGACGGCGCCGCCGACGGTCAGGATCTCCGAGGCCCGCATCAGGTGGCGCGGCCGGCCGGTCATGAACGCTTCGCGGGTGACACCGAGCCGATGCTCCAGCAGTCGCGCCGCACCCACCTCCATCGTGACGCCCGCCACCGCCATCCGTCGCGCCGGGGCCGTCTGGTCGACGGGCGCCAACAAGAGTCCGAGGCCCGCGCCCGCTGCTGCCGCCGATCCGGTGAACATGAACGGCAGATGCCGATGGGAGTCGTTCCACGCCGGAACGGCCGTCTGCGACAGCAACACCGCCGTGTAGGAGGCGACGGCCGGAGCCACCGCGGCCGCCGCAACTCCCGCCGGTCGTGCTGCTCCGCCGATCAGTCGCCCGATCAGGGTGCGGCGCCACCTCTTTGGCACAAGCTCGGCGATACCGGCGAGTACCGCGAACGGGCCGTAGGCGCCGAGGATCCAGGTGCCGACGCTCATCGGCGAACTCGGCTTCGCGACGCGCAGCATGTGGTGGAAGCGCTCCGGCCGACCGAGATCTGCGACCAGCAGGACGAGACTGACGAGGATGGCGACCATCGAGCCGAGCCGGTTGACCCGGCGCAGCCCGGGCCGGCCGGTCAGATCCGCGCCGGCGCCGAGCAGCGCCGATCCCGCCGACAGACCACCGGTGAACAGGTACGCCGCGATCGTCCAATTCCACACCGGTGTCTTGAGGATCTGCCGGCCGTAGTAGGAGCGGAAGTCGGCCGGCGGAACCGCCGTGTGCTCGCGTGGCATCAGGTGCGCCTCCCGACGAACGCCGACACCGCAATGCCCACCAGCGCCGAGGCCGCCATCCCCGCGTACCGCCACATCGCGGCGGCATCGCGGGTCGGCACCACCGGGTCGGGCGGCAGACCGTAGACCTCGGGGTCGTCGAGCAGCAGGAAGAACGCACCGTCGCCACCGACGCCGTCGTTCGGGTCCTCGCCGTAGAGCCGGGCCTCGGTGACGCCGCGCTCGTGCAGCGCCTCGACCCGTTGCGCCGCCCGCTCCCGCAGCTCGTCGAGCACCCCGAACTGGATGGAGTCGGTCGGGCACGCCTTGGCGCACGCCGGTTCGAGTCCGTCGTGGAGCCGGTCGTAGCACAGCGTGCACTTCCAGGCCCGGCCGTCGCCCTCGCGGCGCTCGATCACACCGTACGGGCAGCCGGACACGCAGTAACCGCAACCGTTGCAGATGTCCTGCTGCACAACGACAGTGGAGTACTCGGTGCGGAACAGCGCACCCGTGGGGCAGACGTCCAGGCACCCGGCATGGGTGCAGTGCTTGCAGACGTCCGAGGCCATCAGCCACCGGAAGTCGGGCAGCTCGCCCACCATCTCGACGGCCTTCTGGGTGATCTCGGGCATGCCCAGGTCGATCGGCTCGCGGCCCGGCTGCTCAATGAACGCCACATGCCGCCACGAGTTCGCACCGAGGTTGCCGGTGTTGTCGAACGACATGCCCAGCAGGTTGAACCCGTCGCCCTCTCCCGAGACGGGCACCTCGTTCCACTCCTTGCACGCCACCTCGCAGGCCTTGCAGCCGATGCACACCGATGTGTCGGTGAAGAACCCCACCCGCGGCGGATGCTCGTCGTAGCCGGCGTCGCCGGCCGGATCGTGCAGCGGACCGTAGAAGCTGTTGCCGCTCATGGCGTGTCCTCCGTGTGGTCGGGTGAGCGCCGCGTGGTGTCCAGGTCGGTGCCGGTGGCCTTGGTGATGCCCGCCCCTTGGCGGTAGCCCGCGATGTAGGCCAGCAGTTCGGGTCCGCGCGGACGCCGCCCCGGCCGGATGTCGCACGTCGCGACCTTGCTCTCCTGGATGAACACGTTCGGGTCGGCGACCACACCGAGGAGGTCGTTGACCACGTCGCCGTCGATCAGACCCGAACCACCCCAGTGGTAGGGCATCCAGACCTGGTGCACCACATGGTCGTCGATGCGCAGCGGCCGCATCCGTTCGGTGACGAAGACGCGCGCGTCCACCGCCGCGCGGCTGGTCACCACGTGCGCCCACTCCATGTGCTTCAGCCCGCGTTCGGCGGCCAGCTCCGCTGACACCTCGACGAACAACCCGGGCTGCAGCTCGGCCAGGTACGGCAACTGCCGACTCATGCCGCCGGCCGTGTGATGCTCGGTCAGCCGGGCCGCGGTGAACACGAACGGGAACACCTCGCCGTGCGCGTCGGGCCACGACGGGTTCGACGGGTTGTCTTCGCGCCCATACACTTTGCGCGCCGGATTGCCCTGCTGCTGATACAGCGGGTTGCGCACCGGCGATTCGTGCGGCTCGTAGTGGGTGGGCAGCGGTCCGTCGAGCACGCCGTTGGGCGCGAACAGCCAGGCCTTGCCGTCGGCCTGCATCACGAACGGATCGTCACCGCGCAGCGCCGCGACCCCGACCGCGTCGTCGTCCGGCCGGTAGTCCGGCGGCTTGTTCTTCTCGAAATCCGGTGTGTCGTAACCGGTCCACTCGTTCTTGTCGGCGTCCCACCACACCAGCTTCTTGCGCTCGCTCCAGGGCCGGCCGGCCGGATCCGCCGACGCCCGGTTGTAGAGCACGCGGCGGTTCATCGGCCAGGTCCAGCCCCACTCGTTGTCGTAGGGGCCCTGCTCGGTGTGGGGTTTGCGGCGTGCCGCCTGGTTCACCTCGTCGGCGTACACGCCGCTGTAGATCCAGCAGCCGCACATGGTCGATCCGTCGGCCTTGAGCTCGGTGTAACCGCTCACCGCCCGGTCGGTGGTGAGGTCGATGCCGCTGATCCGGCGCAGGACGTCGGCACCGTCGGGTTCGTCGCCGTCCATCCGGTAGTCCCACGCCAGGTCCAGCAGCGGGCGATCGCGCTCATCCGTTGAGCCGGCCAGCTTTTCGCGCAGGATCCGGCCGAGGTGGTAGAAGAACCACAGCTCCGAGCGCGCATCGCCGGGCGGTTCGACAGCCTTCTCCCGCCACTGCAGCATCCGCTGGGTCTGGGTGAAGGTGCCCGCCTTCTCCACGTGCGACGCCGCCGGGAACAGGAACACCTCGGTGCGGCACGTCTCGGGGGCGATCTCGCCGGTCTCGATCTCCGGCCCGTCCCTCCAGAACGTGGCGCTCTCGATCTCCACGAGGTCGCGCACCACCAGCCAGTCCAGGTTGGCCATGCCGAGGCGCTGCAACTTGCCGTGCGCCGATCCGACCGCCGGGTTCTGGCCGAGCAGGAAGTAGCCGAACACCTTGCCGTCGACCATGTCCATCACGGTGCGGTAGGTGCCGTGGTCACCGTTGATGCGCGGCATGTAGTCGAAGCAGAAGTCGTTCTCCGCGGTGGCCGCGTCGCCCCAGTACTCCTTGAGCAGCGACACCATGTAGGTATCGGCGTTGTGCCAGAAGCCTTTCTGGTTGCGGCTCTTGATCGCGTCGAGGTAGTCGGCCAGCGTCTCCTGCCCGGCCCGCGGCATCGCGAGATACCCCGGCAGCAGGTTGAACAGCGTCGGCACGTCGGTGGAGCCCTGGATGCTGGCGTGCCCGCGCAGCGCGAACACCCCGCCCCCGGGCCGGCCGATGTTGCCCAGCAGCAGCTGGATGATCGCGCCCGCCCGAATGTACTGCGCGCCCATCGTGTGCTGGGTCCAGCCGACGCTGTACACCAGCGCGGCGGTCTTGTCCCGGCCCGACGCCGAGGTCCACCGGCGAGCGACGTCGAGGAACTGTTCGGCGGGCACGCCGCACACCCGCTCGACCATCTCCGGGGTGTAGCGGGCGTAGTGCCGTTTGAGGATCTGATAGACGCAGCGCGGGTCCTGCAGCGTCGGGTCGCTCGGGATGTCGGCCGCGCCCTGGATCGGCGCGCCGCCGGAGCCCTGCTGGTCCGGTGACGCGTTCTCCTTGGCGTCCGACCCACCGCCCTCGGCATCGGTGTTCTGGTACTGCCACGTCTCCGGGTCGTAGGACGCGGTCGCCTCGTCGTAGCCCGAGAACAGCCCGCCGAGATCCTCGGCGTCCTGATAGTTCTCGTCGACCAGGAACGAGGCGTTGGTGTAGGCGGTGACGTACTCGCGGAAGTCGAGCTCGTTGGACAGGATGTAGTTGATCACCCCACCGAGGAACGCGATGTCACTGCCCGCGCGCAGCGGCACGTGCCGGTCGGCCAGCGCACTGGTGCGGGTGAACCGCGGGTCGATGTGCACCACCTGCGTTCCGCGCGACTTCGCCTCCATCACCCATTGGAAGCCGACGGGATGGGCCTCGGCCATGTTCGAGCCCATGATGACGATGAAGTCGGAGTTGACGAGGTCCTGCTGATAGTCCGTCGCCCCGCCGCGACCGAAGGAGGCTCCCAGACCGGGAACCGTGGCGCTGTGTCAAATACGCGCCTGGTTCTCGATCTGCAGGGCGCCCAGCGCGGTGAACAACTTCTTGATCAGATAGTTCTCTTCGTTGTCCAGCGTCGCCCCGCCCAGGCTGGCCAGCCCCATCGTGCGGCGCAGCGTGTGGCGGTCGGAGTCGAACTGCTGCCAGCCCTTCTCGCGGGCGTCGAGCACCCGGTCGGCGACCATGTCCATCGCCGTCTCGAGGTCCAGGTCCTGCCACTCGGTGGCGTACGGCGCGCGGTAGCGGACCTTCGTCAGCCGTTGCGGACCGGTGACCAGCTGCTTGCTCGCCGAGCCCTTCGGGCACAGCCGGCCGCGGGAGATGGGACTGTCCGGGTTGCCCTCGATCTGGACGACCTTCTCGTCCTTGACGTACACCTTCTGCGCGCAGCCGACGGCGCAGAACGGGCAGACCGAGTGCGCGACGTGGTCGACCTCGGCGGTGCGCGGGGTCAGGGTCAGCGAGCGCTTCGACTGGGCGGCCTTGCCGCGGCCGAGCTTGTCATCGCCGGTGAGTTGCCGGTACACCGGCCACGACTGGAACAGTCCCTTGAGGTCCACCCGTCACCCCTTTCCGGATCCGATCCAACCGTCGGCGCCGCGCCTTGGCAACCCGGATACCCGCTCGCGGCCAGGTCAACAGCGAACTCTCAGGTACAAAGGGTGCATGCTCGAGATCAGCCTGTTGACCTGGGGTGTGACGATCGGCCTCATCGTCGCGCTGCTCGCCGTGGACTTGATCCTGGCCGCGGTCCGCCCGCACCGGGTCGGTTTCCGGGAGGCCACCGCCTGGTCGGTGTTCTACATCGCGGTCGCGATCGGCTTCGGGGTGTGGTTCTTCCTCACCTACGGCAGCGACTTCGGCACGCAGTACTTCGCCGGTTACATCGTCGAGAAGAGCCTGTCGGTCGACAACCTGTTCGTGTTCGTGATCATCATGGCGACGTTCGCGGTGCCCGAGGAGCATCAGCACAAGGTGCTGACCTTCGGGATCATCCTGGCGCTGATCATGCGCGCGATCTTCATCGCGGTCGGCGCGACGCTGCTGTCGCTGTTCTCGTTCATGTTCCTGATATTCGGCGTGCTGCTCATCCTGACCGCGGTGCAACTGTTCCGGCACCGCGACGAGGACCCCGACGTCGAGAACAACATCATGATCAAGGCGACGCGGCGGCTGCTGCCGATCAGCGACGACTACGACGGCGGCAAGCTGCTGACCCATCGCGAGGGCCGCCGGATGGCCACCCCGCTGCTCGCCGTGCTGATCGCGATCGGCAGCGTGGACCTGCTGTTCGCGCTGGACTCGATCCCTGCCGTCTTCGGCGTGACCTCCGAGCCCTACATCGTGTTCGCCGCCAACGCGTTCGCGCTGCTGGGTCTACGGGCGCTGTTCTTCCTCGTCAAGGGTCTGCTCGACCGGCTGGTCTACCTGTCGACCGGACTGGCGATCATCCTGGCGTTCATCGGCATCAAGCTGGTGCTGCACTGGGGCCACGTCGACATCAACCCCAACATCCCCGAGGTGAACACCTACCTCAGCCTCGTGGTGATCGTGGGCATTCTCGCGATCACCACCGTCGCCAGCCTGATCAAGACCCGGCGCGACCCGAGCGCCAAGGCCCATCCCGGCTCGCTGCGCGCGACGCACAAGGACGGCCCGGTCAGCGAGCCAGATCGCGCGAGCCGTCGGGACGGCGCCGGGTGAGCCCGCGCGCGTCGAGCGCTTCGAGCAGCGGGACCGCGACCCGCCGGGTAGTGAGCAGCGCGCGTTTGGCTTCGGCGACGGTGAAGGGCTGCGCCACGTCGGCCAGCGCCGCGGCCGCGCGGTCGTAGACGTCGGGCCCCAGCACCACGCCGTCGGCGATCCGCACCAGCCGGCCCGCCCGCACCGCCGCCGCGAGTTCCTTGGGCCCCAGACGCAGTTCGGTCAGCTCGTCGGCCTCGGGGGCGCGGAACGGTTCAGCCGCCAGCCGGTCCTCGAGGGTGCGCACCGCCTTCTCGACCCGCTCGGGCAGCGCCGTCCCGGGCCGGCGGATCCGCCCGTCGGCCACCTCGAGCCCGGTGCCGGCCGCCAACGCCGACACGAGATCGAGGGCGGGCAACTGCAACTCGCGGCGCAGCTCCTCGGTCGGCATGCCCGCGGCGATGTCGTGGCCATCCCACCACCGCTGCACCGCCGCGGTCATCAGCGCGCGCCGCTGCGCCCACCACGTCGGGTCGACAACCCACTCCCCCACCCGCTCTCCGGTGGCGTCGAAACCCATGGCGCGCAGATCTTTCCCCCGAGCGCACACCGGCGGCCGTACCTGGCCGGTGGCCAGTTCCTCGGCGCGGACCCGGGCGTCGCCGCGGCGGCGCAGCGCCGGCGGCGCCACATCGAGCACTTCGATCCCAGCGGCGATGCGGTGTTCACCCGGGTCGCGCAGCAGCCCGATGTCACCGATCCGCAGCGGCAGCGGCCGGGACAGCCGCAGCCGCGCCCCGGCCTCGCCGAGCGGCCGGACATGCACCGGCACGCCGGTCGATCCGATGTGCAGCACCAGTCGCTCGTGCAGTTTCCCGGCTGCCCGCAGCGCGACGTCGATCTCGGCGGTGTCCCGCCACGCGCCCGGCGTGCGGATCGTGTCGCCGCGCGCGATGCCACGGTGGTCGACACCGCGCAGGTTCACCGCGACGCGGGCCACCGCGGCGACCTCGGTCCGGTCGTGGCCCAGGGACTGCACGCCACGCACGGTGACGCGTCGCCCGTCGTGCAGAAGGTCGTCGCCGACGCGGATGGTGCCGGCCGCCAGTGTTCCCGTCACCACGGTGCCGGCGCCACGCACGGTGAACGACCGATCCACCCACAGCCGCACGTCGGCGTCCCGGTCCGGCGCCGGTATCCGGTCGGTCAGGGTCACGAGTTCGGCTCGCACAGAATCGGTTTCGGTGCCGAGCACGATAGTGGCGTCAGGCAGCCGGTCGCGCACCTGCGCGACCGCGGGGCCGGGGTCGGCGAGGTCGGCCTTGCTGATGACGACGAGCAGGTGGCGGACGCCGAGCGCCTGCAGCGCGGCGAGGTGCTCCTCGGACTGGGGCATCCAGCCCTCGGTCGCGGCGACGACGAACATCACCGCCGGAACGGGCCCGACGCCGGCGAGCATGTTGCCGACGAACCGCTCGTGCCCGGGCACGTCGACGAACGCGATCTCGCGGCCGTCGATGGTGGTCCACGCGAAGCCGAGGTCGATGGTCAGTCCCCGGCGCTGCTCCTCGGCGAGCCGGTCGGGCCACATGCCGGTGAGCCGGTGGACCAGCGTGGATTTACCGTGATCGACGTGGCCCGCGGTGGCTACGACGTACACGCCCGCACCGCCTCGAGCAGCGCCGCGTCGTCCTCGGGGGCGACGGTACGCAGGTCGAGCAGGCAGCGGCCGTCTTCGATGCGCCCGACCACCGCGCGGGCCCCGGTGCGCAGCGCCGCGGCACAGCGCTCGGGCAGACTGATTGCGGCGCTGGGCAATTCGACATCGGGGGCGCCTCCGCCGCCGACGGCCGCGACGCAGTCGACCACCTCGGCGCCGGGCAGCTGCGCGGCGAGCGCCGCGGCCCGGGCACGCAGCGTGTCGACGTCGGCGCTGAGCGCCTGCGCGACGGGCGTGGGCGGCCCGGCCAGCGTGGCCTCCAGCGCGGCCAGCGTCATCTTGTCCACCCGCAGCGCGCGGGCCGCCGGGTGGCGGCGCAGCCGGTCGATCAGCTCGGCCGTGCCGAACAGCAGCCCGGCCTGCGGGCCGCCGAGGAGCTTGTCCCCGCTGGCGGTGACCACGTCCGCGCCGTGACGCAGCACGGTGGTGGCGTCGGGTTCGTCGGGCAGCAGCGGGTGCGGGCTGAGCAGGCCCGAGCCGATGTCGACCACCAGCGGCGCGTCGAGCGTCGCGAGGTCGCGCACCGGCACCGTCTTGGTGAAGCCGCTGACGTGGTAGTTCGACGGGTGCACCTTGAGCACGAAGCCGGTGTCGGGCCCGATCGCATCGGCGTAGTCGCGCAGGTGCGTGCGGTTGGTGGTGCCGACCTCGCGGATCCGGGCGCCCGTCGACGTCATCAACTCGGGCAGCCGGAAACCGTCGCCGATCTCGATCAGCTCGCCGCGGCTGACGATCATCTCCTTGCCGGGCGCGAGCGTCATCGCGGTCAGCAGCAGCGCCGCGGCGTTGTTGTTGACCACGTGCACGCCCTGCGCGGCGGGCACGGCGGCGGCCAGCGCGGCCAGCGCACCGCGGCCGCGGCGGGCGCGACGGCCGGTCTCGAGGTCGAACTCCACGTCGGTGGCGCCGCTGGCGGTCGTCACCGCGTCGATGGCGGCCTGCGACAGCGGTGCGCGGCCCAGGTTGGTGTGCACGACGACGCCGGTGGCGTTGATGACGGGCCGCAGCGTGGCGGCACTTCGCGGCAGCGTGGCGACGGCGTGGTCGGCGACCTGCCCGGGGTCGATCTCGCCGTCGCGGGCCCGCTGCTGCGCGTCGGCGACCACGGCCTTGACCAGCGCGCGGCCCAGCGTGCGGGTGGCCTCGACCAGGCGGGGGTCGGCGAGCACAGCATCGGTGCGCGGCACCCGCCGCCGCGGATCACTCCCCATGGCGATTTCGGCGTGGTTGTCTGCGCTCAGCGTCGATAACCACGCCGAAATCACAGGGGTGACGGTGGCGGAGGCGGACGGGAATCGAACCCGCCAGCGACAGGAACTGCCACTCAGCGATTTTGAAGATCGGGCCGGTCACCAGACCGGATACGCCTCCCTGAGCCACCCGTCCATCATGGCAGGGCAGCATGGAGTCCATGACGCACCGGCTCACCCAGTACGCCCACGGCGGCGGCTGCGCCTGCAAGATCCCCCCTGGCGAGCTCGAAGAGGTGGTCCGCGGGCTGACGCATGCGGCGCCGGTGAACCCGGCCGGGGAGCTGCTGGTCGGCCTGGAGGACGGCGACGACGCGGCCGCGGTGCGTATCGAGGGCGGCATCGCGCTGATCGCGACGACGGACTTCTTCACCCCGGTGGTGGACGACGCCTACGACTGGGGGCGGATCGCCGCGACCAACGCGCTGTCGGACGTGTACGCGATGGGCGGCCGGCCGGTGGTGGCGGTCAACCTGCTGGGCTGGCCGCGCGACGTGCTGCCGTTCGAGCTGGCGGCCGAGACGCTGCGCGGCGGGATGGACGTGTGCGTGCAGGCGGGCTGCCATCTGGCCGGCGGGCACAGCGTCGACGATCCGGAGCCGAAGTACGGCCTGGCGGTGACGGGCATCGCCGATCCGGAGCGGCTGCTGCGCAACGACGCGGGCCGCCCCGGTGTGCCGCTGTCGCTGACCAAACCGCTGGGCATCGGCGTGCTCAACAGCCGCCACAAGAACACCGGCGAGCGCTTCGAGGAGGCGATCGCGGTGATGACCACGCTGAACGCCGCGGCGTCGGCCGCCGCGCTCGAGGCGGGCGTCGAATGTGCCACGGACGTCACGGGTTTCGGACTGCTGGGGCATCTGCACAAGTTGGCCCGCGCCAGCGGGGTCACCGCGGTCGTCGACGCCGCGGCGGTGCCGTACCTCGACGGGGCGCGCGAGGCGCTGCGCGACGGCTACGTCAGCGGCGGCACCCGCCGCAACCTGGACTGGGTGCGACCGCATGTCGACCTGTCGGTCGGTGAGGACGAGGCGCTGCTGCTCGCCGACGCACAGACCTCAGGCGGCCTGCTGATCGCCGGGGAGATCCCCGGCGCCCCGGTGATCGGCGAACTGATTCCGCGCACCGAGCACACGATCATCGTCCGCTGACCCCCAGCGCGTGCAGCACCGAGTCGACCACCCGATCCAGGAACGCCGGGCCGGTGGGCTCGCGGCGCCCGCAGAACCGCCAGAACACCGGTGCGGCAACGAGATCCAGGACGTACTCGCTGTCCACGTCTGAGGACACCTCGCCGCGGGCGATCGCGGCGTCG
Organism: Mycolicibacterium chlorophenolicum; assembly: GCF_001044235.1. Lineage (GTDB taxonomy): Bacteria > Actinomycetota > Actinomycetes > Mycobacteriales > Mycobacteriaceae > Mycobacterium > Mycobacterium chlorophenolicum. The sequence continues at coordinate 80,043 of NZ_JYNL01000008.1, forward strand.
ATCACCGCCTGCCCGTAGCCGCGGCGGGCGGCACCCAGGCGGTCGGTGAGGGCGGCCGCCAGGCCGGGATTGCGCATGGCCTCAGCGAGCAGGTCGGGCAGGATCCGCGACATTCGCGCATCGGTCAGCCAGTCGTCGACGCCACCAACCAAAGCCGCGATGTCAGCGGCCAGGTCATCCGACGGCGTCGTCGCCGCCATCGGCACGCTGAGTTCGGTCACGACGTCGAGCACCATCTCCTGCTTCGACGGCCACCGGCGGTACAGCGCGGCCTTACCGGCGCGAGCGCGTCGCGCGACCCCGTCCATCGAGAGCCTGCCGAAGCCCACGTCGGCGAGCTCGTCGAGCACCGCCTCCACGATTCCGTCGGTCACCTGAGCACGCAGGTTCGCTTTCGTCGCCACGATCGGAATACTATCCGAGACGGAACCGTTCCGTTTCGTATGATGACGAGAGGCGAGACCATGACGACCGACGACGAACGACGCGCGCACAGCGACCGTGTCATCGACGCCCTGCTCGACAGCCTGCGCCGCAACGACATGCGCGCCTTCGCCGACCAGTGGGCCCCCGACGGATCGATGGAGTTCCCGTTCGCGCCACCCGGCTACCCCGTGCTGCGTAGTCGCGACGACGTCCGCGACTACCTCGAGGACTACAGCACCACGCTGCGCATCGACACCGTGACGGAACGCCGGCGTCACCACACGCTCGACCCGCACACGGTGATCCTCGAGTTCTCCGCCGAAGGTGTTGCCGTGCAATCGAACTCCCCGTATCGCATGGACTACGTCGCGGTGATCACGGTCGGGTCCGACGGTGTGCGGCACTACCGCGACTACTGGAACTCCCTGGCCGCCGCCGCGGCCCTCGGTGGAGCCGAGGCGCTGAGCAGCGGATTCGGAGGGCGTGATGAGTGACCCGGTCCTGGTCACCGGCGCGACCGGCAACACCGGAGCCCCCGTCGTCGCCGGCCTGCGCGGGCGTGGCCACCGGGCCCGCGCGGCCAGCCGCCACCCCGATCCCGCCGATGCTGACGCCGTCGCGTTCGACTGGTCCGACGACGCGACCTTCGCGCCCGCGCTGACCGACGTGCGGGCGGTCTACCTGGTCGCCCCGGCCGGGGCGGCAGACCCGGTGCCGAGTGTGCGCCCCTTCCTCCATCTCGCCGCGGCGCGCGGCGTGCGCCGTGTCGTCCTGTTGAGCTCGTCGGCGGTCGAGCGCGGCCACGCTGGTCTGGGCGAGATTCATGACCTGGTCGCCGGCATCTTCGACGAGCATGCCGTGCTGCGACCCTCGTGGTTCATGCAAAACTTCGTCGGCGACCATCCGCTGGCCGAGAGTATCCGGCGCACACGGGAGATCGTCACGGCCACCGGTGACGGCCGGTTGGGCTTCATCGATGCCGCGGATATCGCTGCGGTCGCCGTCGAAGCCCTGACCGCCTCCGAGCCCGTGGGCGAGGACCTGGTGCTCACCGGCCCCGAGTCGCTGTCCTACCCCGAGGCCGCGGCGATCGTCTCGGAGGTCCTCGGGCAGCCGGTGCGCCATGTCGACGTCACCACTGCCGAGTTGGCCCGACGCCTGGCGTCGGCCGGCTACTCGGCGGAGTTCTCGGACATGCTGGCCGCGTTGGACGGGCGTATCCGCGCCGGCGAACAGGACCTCGTCACCACAACCGTCCGCGACATCACCGGGCGCACACCGACATCGCTGCGACACTTCCTCGCCGGGCACGCATCGCGCCTAGCATCATCGCCATGACCAGCCCGCACGCCACCTCCCTGCGCAACGGCGAGATCGTCGAGGAGAACGACCTCGGCTCGATCCGCCGCGTCACCGCCGACACCCTGCCGATCCTGTCCGGGCTGTCGATCAAGCGCATCGTGATCAACCCCGGCGCGATGCGCACACCGCACTGGCATGCCAACTGCAACGAACTGACGTACTGCATCTCGGGCACGTCGTTCGTCTCGGTGCTGGACAGCTATAGCCGCTTCTCGAGTTTCACGGTCAGCGCGGGCGACATGTTCCACATCGACTCCGGCTCGCTGCACCACATCGAGAACATCGGCGAGGAGCCCGCGGAGTTCGTGCTCGCGTTCCGCAGCGAGCGGCCGGAGGACTTCGGGCTGGCCGCGTCGTTCGGCGCGATGACCGACGCCGTGCTGGGCAACACCTACGACCTGCCGGCGTCGGATTTCACAGCGATGCGCCGCGACACCACCGACCGCAAACTGGCACGGCGCACCGGCGAGGCCGAGGTGCCCGCCACCGCGTGGTTCGACGATCCGCACAAGTTCTCCGTGGAGGCGCAGAGCCCGGCGATCGGCGTGGCGGTCGGCTCGGCGCGGCTGGCGCGGGCGCAGTACTGGCCGGCGCTCAAAGACCTGTCGATGTACTCGCTGCGCATCCGCGAGGACGGGATGCGGGAACCGCACTGGCACCCCATCACCGCCGAAATGGGTTACGTCCAACAGGGTTCGGGCCGGATGACGGTGATGGATCCCGACGGCTCCCTCGACACGTACCTCCTCCAGGAAGGGGACATATACTTCATCCCGCGGGCCTACCCGCACCACATCGAGGTCGTCGACGCCCCCGACATCCACTTCGCGATCTTCTTCGACCAGCCGATGCCCGGTGACATCGGCTACCGTGCGTCGGCCAGCGCCTACTCGCGCGAGGTGCTCGCCGCGACGTTCAACATGCACATCGACGACCTGCCGGCGTTCCCGTTCACCAAGACCGACCCGCTGATCGTCAACCGCACCAATCCCCTCGACTAGATCAGATCCATCTCCGCCGGCGAAGCGCCGCCGATCGGCTGGGAGACGAAGCTGCGCGTGGTCAGCGGTCCGCCGAACTGCTGCAGCAGGCCGCCGGCGTCGTTGCGGCCCAGGTCGATCGCCTCGAAGCCGAACCGTTCGATCAGCGCCGCCACGGCGGCGTTGGCGTCGGGATGGTTGCCGGAGACGAACAGCACCCGCCGGCCGCCACGGCCGTCGCCGGGTTCGTGGGCCAGCACCTTGGCCCAGGTGTGGCCGAACGCCTTCACCACGCGCGCGTTGGTCGCCCACTCCCCCACCAGATCCGACGACGCTCGCCCACCGAGATCTGCAGCGGAGAACGTTTGCGGGTCAATGGCATTCGTCGCGTCAACGATGATGCGCCCCGACCAGTCCGGCACCTGCGCCACCAGATCGCGGACCGCGTCGAACGGGACGGCGAGGATCACCACATCGGCCTGCAGCGCGTCGGACACCTCGGTCGGGATGATGCGGGACCCGAGCCGCTGAGCCAGCGGCGCCACCGCGTCGGGTCCGCGCGATGCCGCCACGGCGACCTCGACATCCGCGCGCGCGAAGTGGCCCGCCACCGCGGAACCGATGTTGCCCGAGCCGATGATGGCGTAGCCCATGTCGCCTCTCCGAAGGGTTTTGTAGCGATCGTTGAAGTTATCGGCGTCGACGCTAGCAGACAGCCGCGCCGGCTGCCTAGGATCGCGGGATGGCCCGGCCGCAGAAGTTCGATCGCGCAGAAGCGCTGCAGGCCGCCATGCACCTGTTCTGGGAGAGGGGCTTCGACGGCACGTCGATCAGCGACCTCACGCAGGCGATGGGGATCTCGCCGCCGAGCCTGTACGCCTCGTTCGGGGACAAGCAGACCCTGTTCGAGGCCGCCGTCGAGCTGTACGAGCGTTCGGCGGTCGTTCCGCCGGCTCTCGAGGCGGCCACTGCCCACGGGGTGTTCACCGTGATGCTGGAGCGCGCCGTGGAGTTGTACACCCGCCCGGCGCATCCGCCGGGATGCTTCGTGATCTCCGACCCGACGCTGAAGGCCCGGCGCGGCACGGGACGCGACGCCATCGCGCGCCGGTTCCGCCGGGCGCAGCAGGCCGGCGACCTGCCCCCGGACGTCGACGTCGCGGCGTTGACCGACTACGTCGACCTGGTGCTGAGGGGGCTGTCCGCGAAGGCCCGCGACGGGGCCACCCGTCGGCAGTTGCGCGCGGCCGCCGACGTCGCCCTCAGGGCGTGGCCGTCGGCTCCTTCGTCACCACGGTGAACAGCTGCGCGATCACCCCGTCCTCGATGATCGCGACGTCGAACCCCGACACCAGCGGCTCGCCGCCGTCGGGTCCGAACACGTCGAATGCCAGATGGCCCATGTTCGCCACCTGATGGACCGGACCGGACCGGGTGAAGTTCAGGCCGGCCAATTGTCCGTCGAGGAGCGCCTGCGCCTTCTCGTGCAGCCGGTCCTGTCCGACGACCGTCTCCTCGGCGTCCGACCAGCGGACGTCGGGAGCGTAGTTGCGCCGGATCACCTGCAGCCTGCGGTCGGGATCGCGTTCGTCGAACACCGCGAGCAGGTTCTCTTCCATCAGCCGAACGATGTCGTCACTCAACGCGATTCCTCACTCTCCGGACCCCCTCCGAGTTTTATAGTGGTCATGCAAGTTGGGGTCAACCGCACCCTCGTCTCAGCGGCCCATCAGGCGTAGCCTGACAGGGCAGGCATTGAGGGGGGCTCATGCGGGCAGCCGTACTGGAAACAATCGGACAACCGCCGCGGGTCACGGATTTCGCCGACCCGACCGGCGACGACGTCGTCCGTGTGACGCTGGCCGGCTGCAATCCCGTCGACCTCGCACTGGCCTCCGGCGAGATGGGCCGGCCGGAGGTCCCGAAGGTGGTCGGCAAGGAGGGCATCGGGGTCACCGCCGGCGGAGCGCGGGTCTATTTCGATTCTCCGCCAGCACCTTTCGGATCGTGGGCGGAGCGCACCCGGATCTACCCGGAGAAGGCCTACCCCGTGCCGGACGCCGTCGACGACGACACAGCGGTCGCGCTGGGCATCGCCGGGCTCGCGGCCTGGCTACCGCTGACCCGTCATGCCGATGTGTCGGCCGGCCAATCGGTGCTGGTGCTGGGCGCGACCGGGGTGGTGGGCGCGATCGCGATCCAGGCAGCCCAGATCCTCGGTGCGGGATACATCGTGGGCGCCGGCCGTGACCCGGAGGCCCTGGAGAAGATCCTCGACCTCGGCGCCGACGCCACCGTGCAGCTCGGCGGTGACGACGACGTCGCGGCCCTGCAGGCGGAGGCCGACGGCGGCTTCGACGTGGTGCTCGACCTGGTCTACGGCGATCCGTTCGTCGCCGCGCTGCAGGCCACCACGGTGGACGCCACGCTGATCACGGTCGGGCAGGGCGCCGGGGGCGCTCCGGCCGTCCCGTTCCACGCGCTGATGGGTCGCTCGCACGTCGGGCACCTCAACGACCTGATGCCCGCCCGGATCCTGCGGGAGGCCTACTACGAACTCATGAACCTCGCCGCCGACGGCCGCATCCAGGTGGAGACCACCCGCTACCGCCTCGCGGACGCCGAAGCCGCCTGGCGAGCCCAGGCCGACGGCCCGCACGTCAAGATCGGCATCGAGATCTGACCTTCTCTTTTCGCCGCACCTCCCTAGGATCGGGCCATGGACCTGCCCGCCATACCGTGGTGGCAGTCGATGCGGCTCGAGGTCCCGATCGTCAACGCGCCGATGGGCGGGGTCGCCGGCGGTGCGCTCGCCGCCGCGGTGTCACGTGCAGGCGGTCTGGGCATGATGGGAATGGGCAGCAGCGCAACGACATCGACGTTGCACGAACAACTCCGACACGTCGGGGATCTCGACCGCCCGTTTGGCATCGGCCTCATCGGTTGGCGGGTCCGTGACGAGCCCGCGCTGTTGACCACTGCACTCGAAGCGCGGCCTGCACTGCTGTCGGTGAGCTTCGGTGACGACGACGCCTGGATCTCCCGGGCGCACGACGCAGGCTGTGCGACGGCCACCCAGGTAGCCGATCTGGAGGAAGCCCTCCGCGCTGTCGACGCCGGGGTGGACGTACTGGTCGCTCGGGGCGCGGAGGGCGGCGGCCACGGCCAACCCCGGGTGGCGATGCTGACCTTGCTCGCACAGACCCTCGACCGCGTCGACGTCCCCGTGCTGGCCGCGGGCGGCATCGCGACACCGCGAGCGCTGGCCGCGGTGCTCGCCGCCGGAGCGGCGGGTGCGTGGATCGGGACAGCGTTCGCGGCGTGCCCGGAGTCCTTGCTGCCGGACGAGGCACGTCAGGCGATGATCGCCGCCCATGCCACGGACACCGTCACCACCCGCGCTTTCGACGTCGCGCTCGGGTATGCATGGCCGCCACACATACCCGAACGGTTGCTGCGCAATGCATTCACCGACCGATGGAACGGCCGCGAAGCGGAGATCGACGGCGCCGCGGCAGAGGCCCTGCGCACTGCGATCACCCACCACGACTACCGGGTGGCGCCCGTCAATGCCGGGCAGGGCGTCGGCGAGGTGACTGCCGTCGAACCGGTCGCCGCCGTCATCACCCGACTGTGCGAGTGCCACCCGTCCGGCGGATAACCCGGTGATGCGCAGGCGCTCCCGACGACGAATGCGTCCACAGGCAATAGATCATGTCTGCCGACCTCACGTGGTCACGCCGTTGGCCGAGGCGATCTCGACTTCCGCGGTGGCCTGAATGAGGGCGAGCAGTTCCTTGTCGAGACCCGGCGCGAACTCCTCGCGCCTCTCCGGGGCGATCGTCATCGGGAAACCTTCGGGCATCACCGCCGTGCTCAGCTCGGTGCCGTCGTTGGACGGTGACGCACCGCGGTAGAGCTTGGCCGCCTGGCTCTCGTCGTCGGCGCTGAACGTGAACTGGATGCTCTGCAAGCCCTTGTCGAGAAGTTTCTTCACCTCGGGGAACTTCTCGGCATTCGTCTTCGGGATGGGCAGCGCGGCGCCCCAGTTCACCCCCAGGCTCTCCAGCGCCTTGGCGAACGCGTTCTCGTGTGCCTGATCGCGAACGATGAGGTAGGCGATGGTGGAGCGAGCCGCCTTGTTGTCGGTCATCTGGTAGATCCGGCACTTCTGCAGCCGGCCGGTCGACTCCAACATCAGGTTGTAGAGCAGATCGAGCACGAGGTTGCCGCTGTTGTAGACGTAGGACCCGGACCACGGATTGCCGGCCGCGTCGACCGGCAGCGCCCCCTGAGCGCCCACCAGGTAGTGGTGAATATTGCTGGTGTCCAACGCGATCTTGAGCGGCGTGGCGCCCTTGGCACCCGGTTTGTCCACAGGATCGGTCTTCTTGCCGTGGTACTCCGGGGAACCGTCCAGCAGGCGCGAGATGGTGGTGCCGATCAGTTCCACATGGCTGATCTCCTCGGTGCCGACGCCCTGCAGCAGATCCTTGTACGGCTTGGATGTCGTGTCACCGCGAAAGTTCATGCTCTGGAACAGGTATTGCATCATCGTGCGCATCTCGCCGAACTGGCCACCGAGGCCTTCTTGCAGGGCGTTCGCCGCGGCGGGATCCGGCTCGTCGACAGCGATCTCGTTGATGAGTTGTTGTGTGTGCAAGTACATGTTGGCCCTCAAAGGTTGCGGGTGCGGAATCCCGATCACCACGACCGGGAGTCCAAGGTGCGGCCAACGCCGACGGACATGGTGATGACGTGGCCTGCAACAGCTGTTGCGCGCCGACAGAGCAGACACTGCTAACGACTGAGCCGACGACGTCGTGGTACCCGCACCACCCTCGGTGAAACGTCCTCGGCGCTGGGCGGGCCGAGGCGTACGCTCGGGAGAGTCGGGTTGGTCAAGATCGAATTTCGTTCGATCCGAATATGATTCGTCACATCTTCCGTTGCCGGGGTTTCGAACTGTCCGCAATGGTGAACACCCCATGCGCGGGCATCTGAGCTCGTGTAGTCGCGTCGAGCCCCGGCGTTGCCACCCCGACCGGGACAGCCGCCCGGCATCCTCGACACACTCACGATCTCAAGGAAATTCATGTCATCACGAAACACGTTCGTCCGGTCCCTGCATGACCTCGGCGCGGCAGCCTGGTTCGGCGGCTCCCTGATGGGGGCCGTCGGGGTCAACGGTGCCGCCGCCTCCGTTCGCGACTCGCATGACCGGGTCCGCGTTGCCGCGGTGGGCTGGGCCAAATGGGCTCCCGTCAGCGCCGTGGCCATCGGCGCGCACCTGCTGGGCGGCGCCTCCATCCTGTATGCCAACCGGGGACGGGCCAGGCACCAGTCGGGCGTCACGTCCAACACCGTCGCGAAGACGCTACTGACCGGCGCCGCCCTGGGGGCCACCGCCTACAGCGGCGTTCTCGGCGCCAAAACTGCTCAGGGCGATGGTGATCCGGTAGAAGGCGCGACGGATCCGTCGGCCTCCACTCCCGACGACGTGGCGCAGGCGCAACGTCAGTTGCGGTACCTGCAGTGGGCGCTCCCCGTGCTCACGGGCTCGATCCTGATCCTGAGCGCACAGCAGGGCGAGCAGCAGCGGCCCACCCAGATTCTCGCGGGTGTCGGCAGCAAGCTCACCCGGCGAGCGCAGACCTGATCCCGCCGATCTTCTCCGAGAACGCTCGGGATCGAACCCACATCGAAGACATCCGGACGACGCACCGTGACGCCGGTCCGTTGTCACAGAAGGAGACACCATGACAGAGCATGAGAAAGCCGACCAGGCCCGCAAAGGTCTGATCGACTCGGTGAAGGGCAAGGCGAAAGAGTTCGTCGGCGCAGTGACCGGCAACGATTCGCTGACCGCCGAGGGCCAGCTCGAGCAGACGCAGGCCCGGGAGCGCAGGCACGCCAACACCGTCGAGGCGGTCGCCGACGCCGAGGCCGAGCAGGCCCGCGCTGAGGCATCAGACGCGCAGCGGCAGGGTGCCCAGGAGCGCCGCGCGGTCAACGCCGAAGCCGCGGCCGCCGAGAAGGCAGTCCACGAACAGAAGGACGAGCAGAAGCGTGAGGCCGAACGCGCCGCCGCTACTCAGGCGGCCGAGGAGAAGGTGCACGCCGATCTCGACGCGCAGCACGCGGTGCACCAGGCCAAGGCCGACGAGCAGGCGCAGGTCGCGGCAGCCGCACGCGAGGTCGCCGATGCCGCCGACGAGCAGGCAGCCGCGGAGCACATCACCTCCAACGCCCACGAGGAAGCCGACCGCATCAGGGCGCGTGCCGCGCACCTGACCCACGAAGCCGATCTGCCGTGAGCACCGGCCACACACAGGAGTCATCGATGAGAATCACGAACATCCCCTTCGCCGTACTGGGCTTGCAGTACAAGATCGCCCGGTTCCCGCTTCAACTGATCGAGGACAGACTTGTCGCGCGCATGGACGCGGAGACTCCCGCACGTCTGTTCTTCGAGCGCTCGCTGGGCATGATGGACGCGGCCGTCGGCACCGTACTGGGTGACTCGCAGCTCAAGACGCGCGGTGAGGCTCTGGCCGAGCGCAGTGACGCGCTCAGCCGCGCCGCCCGCCTCGACGCCGCCGCAGCGCGCAAGGAAGCGCACGCCGCGGCCGACCTGAGGTCCACTCTCGACAACGTCGCCGAGAAGAGCGCGCAGGCGCGCGCATCGGCCAACCGCGATGTCAAACAGGCGTGGACCGAGGCCGAGGAGCGCAAGAACGGCGCAGCGCAAGCTGCCGGCGAGCGTGCAGAAGCGGGCAAGCACCAGGCAGACGAGGTCGCGAAACGCCGGACGAGCTCAGTCAATGAGGCCAAACGCGTTGCGCAGGAGGATATTCGCGCCAACGAAAGCAAGGCCACTGCAGCGGCGCAGTCCCAGCTGGACAGCGCCCAGGCGAAGCAATCCGAGGCTGACCACCGTCGCGCTCAGGCAGAACGCGTCGAGCAGTTGGCCGACGCCGAGAAGCAGAAGCGCCAGGCAGCGGCCGCACGAAAGTCCTGACACCGCAACCACCTGATACCAAAGATCACCGCGTTCGGCAGCCTGCCGGGCGCGGTGATCTCGTCGACGGCCAACTCCTCGCAGACCGGACGCTGTTCACCTCATCGCTGCGGAGATGATGTCGCGAGCACGGTCGAGCATCGACGCGAACGGCCCGATGGCGAAGTTCAGCAGGGAGGATTCGACCCCGGGATGCGGCCGGGTGGGGGCGATGGCCTGCGCGGCCTGCACTGCCGGCGCCAGGCGCTTCAGCTCATCCGGGTCGAGGTCACGCTGAAGTCGATCGAACTCCTCGGCCTCCTCGCGGTCGGCGTGGTCGACCACGGTGGCCTTGAAGACGATGAGTGCGTCCATGAACTCCTGCGAGTCGATGTCCATGCGCTCCAGCGCCGCCAGCTGCTCTTTGGCGTCGTGCTCCTCGAGCAGTCGGGCGTCGACGATGATGTCGCCGCCGTCGAGGTCCCGCCGCGCCCGGGGGTGAACGATCATCTCTTCCGCCGTCTCGTGCACGGCGAGCAGTTGCCGCAACTCGACGAATGCCTGCTCCCGCGCTGTCGATCCCGATGCATGGACGACGTCGTCGAACATGTCCTTGATCTGGTTGTGCTGACCTCGAAGGAATTCGACGACGTCGTCGGTCGAGGGGACGAATGTCTCCACCACGGGGAGTACCTCTGATTTCACAGATAGGGGGTGTGGCACCACAACTGCGTGCCATCTCTCGGGATTGCCGAAACCGGGCATACCGAAACCTGTTTCCCCTGCGTCGGGCCGTGGACTGGGCCAGGACACCAGAACCGACGAAAGCCCCCGCCACTGTACGAAGCGCAGTGACGAGGGCGATCGGTGGCCGAGGACTCATCGTCCTCGGTGGGGATCAGACGTCGTCGTGGTGGCGGCTGCCGGACTTGGCGATTCCGCGGCTCACCATGTAGCCGATGCTCAAGATCACCACGTAGAACCACGCACGGTCGGCGCGGAAGTAGTCCTCGTGGGCGTCGGTGGTACTGACGAGGAACGACGCGACGAGGACGCCGACAACGGCAACCACGTAGACGATGAATTCCGTTGTCTTGTAGGCGATCTTGGTCTCTGCGCTGCGCCGGGCGGGCACGCGGTCGTGCTGGTGGTCGACCGCGCTGTAGGCGGCGGGGCGAGCGGCGGCGGTGGGGTTGTTCGTGGTCATTCGTACTCCTTGTGACAGCGGTCGACAGGTCGACCGTCGATGGGATGGTGCGCAGGGCCCTCACCGGGGTGCATGGACCCGAGGGCATGAGATGAAGGATGGGCTGAGAGTTTCGAGGACCGGGATTGCCCGTGTGTGATTCCTCGACGCCCGCTGTCGAGCGCTTTTCTAGGCTCGACATCGTTGACCCTACCGGCGGGTAACGGATTCACCTAATCGACGATGCAGGTTTGAGAATGCAAAAAACTGTTCTGCACAAGCAGTTTGGTAGACGCCGAGCCTCAGTCGAGTGTGGCCCAGAACCGGTTGAGCGCCTCCGCGCCGCGGTGCGGGTCCTCCACCATCCACCAGTGCCCGAGCCCGTCGAGCACCTCGGTACGCGCGCCGGCACGGTCGGCCGCCCGCCGGCGGTGGTCGTTGGCCCCGATGTACGGGTCCTCGGTGGCCAGCAGCGACAGCCCGGGCCGCGCGGCGGCGGACTCCAGCGCCCGGCCCGCCTCCGCCATCGCCGGCTGCGTGGCCGACCGGTAGAGGGCGAGGATCGCCCGCCCCATGTCGGCGTTCTGGTGTTCGGCGATCGCCGCCCCGATGTCGGCCGGAATGCCCAGGGAAACCATGAGATCCGTCCGCGCGGTCAGGTCACCGCCGAGCATCGCGTCGATCGCTTCCTCCCCGGCCCCCGGCGTCTGCCACACCTGGGCCAGGTCGTGCCACACGTAGTCGGGATCGAACAGCCCGACGACATCGGTGGCCCAGCTGCGCACCAGTTCGGGCCGGTGCATGACGACGTTGACGACGTGTCCGCCACCCCAGTCGTGGCCGACGAGATCGATCGGTCCGTCGATGGCCTCCAGTTCGGCCTCGAGCCAGTCGCGGTACTCGGTGAACGTCGCACCGAAGCCGTCCGGCAATGGTGCGCCGAACCCCGGCGGCGAGAGGAGCACCACGTCGTCGCGACCCAGCACGGCGACCAGCGGCCCCCAGATCGCCGCCGTCTCGGGATTGCCGTGAACGAACACCGCTGCCATGGGGGTAAGACTACGGACTTTCCGGGGGTTCATCTGCGGGCTGGGGTGCCAGGGTGGAGGATATGAAAATCACCGTGATAGGCGCATCAGGACAGATCGGATCCCGCGTGGTGGAGGTGCTCACCGCCGCCGGGCACGACGTGGTCGGCGCATCGAAACGCACAGGGGCCGACGTGCTCACCGGCGAGGGCCTCGCCGATGCGGTCGCGGGCTCGGCGGTGCTCGTCGACGTCACCAATTCACCGTCGTTCGAGGACGGTCCGGTGATGGACTTCTTCAGCAGGTCCTCGGCGAACCTGGTCAAGGCCGCAGCCGATGCGGGTGTCGGCCACTACGTCGCCTTGTCGATCGTCGGCGCCGACGGTCTGCCCGACAGCGGCTACATGCGGGCGAAGGTGGTGCAGGAGCGGACCGTCGCGGATTCCGGCCTGCCCTACACGATCGTCCGCGCGACCCAGTTCCACGAGTTCGCCGAGGCCATCGTCGACTCGCTGGCGGCCGGCGACGAGATCCACGCCCCGCAGGCCCGCATCCAGCCGGTCGCCGCGGCGGACGTGGCCGCGACCGTCGCCGACGCTGCTGGAGGCGCACCGGTCAACGGCATCCTCGACCTGGGCGGGCCGGACAAGATGACCTTCGCCGAACTCGCCCGCACCGTGCTCACCCACCGCGGCGAGCACACGCCCGTCGTCGTCGACCCGGGCGCGACGTACTTCGGCACCCGCGTCGACGACGACAGCCTGGTCACCGGTGCCGGCGCCGTGCTGGGCGACCTGCGGTTCACCGACTGGCTGGCGTCGCGGTGACCGAGCAGCCCCGCGTCCTGGTCACCGGCGCCGCCGGCTACGTCGGCAGTCACATCGTCAATCAGCTTCTCGCACAGGGCTATCCCGTGCGTGCGGCGGTGCGCACCGCGGCGCGCGCCGACGAGGTCCGTCGCACCGTCGCCGCGGGTGGATTCGACGACAGCGAGGTCGAGTTCGCCTACGCCGACCTCGGTTCTGATGACGGCTGGGCCGACGCGGTGGCCGGCACGCGGTACGTCCAGCACGTCGCCTCCCCCTTCCCCGCCGACAACCCCCGCAACGAGGACGAGGTCATCGTCCCGGCGCGCGACGGCGCGCTGCGGGTGCTGCGGGCCGCCCGGGACGCCGGGTGCGCCCGGGTGGTGATGACGTCGTCGTTCGCCGCGGTCGGCTACTCCCCCAAGGCCGATCAGCACTGGACGGAGCAGGACTGGACCGATCCCGCCGATGAGAACACGGCCTACGTACGGTCCAAGGCGATCGCCGAACGGGCGGCCTGGGATTTCGCCGCGGCCGAAGGGCTCGAGCTGACGACCGTCGTCCCCGTCGGCATCTTCGGTCCGACGCTCGGGCCGCACCTGTCGACCTCGGTGCAGATCGTGCGGTCGATGCTCACCGGTGAGGCGCAGCGCCTGCCGGGCCAGTACTTCGGGGTGGTGGACGTGCGCGATGTCGCCGACGCGCAGCTGCGGGCGATGACGGCCGGTGCCGCCGCCGGCGAACGCTTCCTGGTGGTCGCCGACGAGCCGGCGATGACGTTCGGTGAGCTGGCGGGCATGCTCGGCGTCACCGTGCAGGACGAGGCGCGCGACCTCGGCGAACGCCCGCAGATCAGCAACGCGAAGGCCAAGGAGCTGCTGGGGTGGCAGCCACGCCCCGCCGAGGAGACCGTGCGCGACACCGCCGGTTCGCTGCGCGATCTGGGGCTGGTCTGATCAGAAGCCGGACGCGATCAGGTTGACGACCGACGCCACGATCACGGACCCGAACAGGTACGACAGCAGCGCGTGTTTGAGCGCGGTGGCACGCATCCGCGACGAGGTCAGGTTCGTGTCCGAGATCGCGAAGCTCATACCGACCGCGTAGGCGACGTAGGCGAAGTCGCTGTAGCGGGGCGGCTCGTCGCTGTTGAAATCGATTCCGCCGACCGGCTTCTCGCGGAAGTAGATCTTGGCGTAGCTCAGTGCGTAGAGGGTGTGCACCGCGAACCACGAGATCACCACGCTGGCCACGGCGATGCCGGGCGCCAGCGCGGCGAAATGGTCGGGTCGCGCCTTGGCCAGCAGCAGACCGACCCCGACCAGGCTCGCCAGCGCCCCGCCGAGGATCAGCGCGAAGACGGTCCGCCGGCCCGGCTCCTCGAACTCGGCATGGGACGCGGTGCGCTCCGCGTCGAACGGCCACAGCACCGACCAGGTCCACACCATGTAGGTGACGGCCAGCGCGTCCCACCCGATCAGCACCGAGAACCAGCCGAACCGCACCGAGGCGAGTAGCCCGGCCAGCACGCCGACGATCGCGGCGCCGATCAGGCGCACCGCAGGGGTGTGCATCCGGGCCGTCGTCATCCGAGCAGTCAACCAGGCGCCGACGCGGAGCGTGAGCAACGTCATCGACTTCTCAGCAGACCCTACGATCCCGCTGGTCACACCCGTCACAGGCTGGGCCGGTAACCTCGCGACACTCCCCTCCCGGACCGCAGCGGTGTCGCCGCCGTGCCCTATGTTGGGGCGTCCGGCGAGCATCGAGGGCATCGAGGAGGGTGAGTGGACGACCACGGGGGGCGATCGGCCGCTGACCTGCTCGAGCTGAATCGCGACCTGCAGAGTTCGCCGACCGTCCGGCTGCTCGCCGCCACCAACCTGAGCCTGTACTCGACGTTGATGGACCGTCACCTGTCCGGCGGGGTGGTCGCCGAGACCGAGCTCGTGGTCCGGATCGAGCGTGACCTCGCCGACCTCGAGGACGACCAGTCCGGGCTCGCGCTGATCAAGTCGTGGGCCAGCCAGGGTTGGCTACATCGGATCGTCGATGAACGCACCGACCAGAACGTCTGCTACCTGACCCAGGACGCGCGCCGCGCGCTGGACTTCCTGCGCGGCATGCGCCGCCAGGACACGATCGCGACCGGCGGATCGATCAACGGCATCGCCGGCCGGCTCCGGCACGTCGCCCTCAAGGTCGGCAACGACCCCGCCCGCATCCGCAAGCACATCGAGAACGAGATCGAGGCGCTGCGCCGCGAACTCGATCAACTCGAGGCCGGCGAGCGCCCCGAACCCGACGTCACCGACGCCTACGACGAAGCCCGGGCGATCGCGCTGCAGATGGAACGCCTCATCACCGATATCGGCCAGTACGGCACGATGATCGAGCAGGCCACCGCCGCCCTCGACGAGCCGATCGACAGCAACGTGGAGTACCGCGACCGTCAGCGGCAGATGTACGCCGACTACCAGGCGGCGTGGGATTCCCAGGGCCGCGACAGCCACCGCGCGTTCCTGCGGATGATCAACGACCCGGACCAGCGCGCCGAGTTCGAGGCCGACGTCGCCGCCGTCGCCGAGGCGCTGCCTCACCTCGATCCGGCGCTGCGCGCGGTGATGGCCGGGTTCTTCGAGCTCGTCGGTCACCAGATCGACGAGGTCGAACGCATCCAGCAGCGCTGCGCCCAGCGGGTCAAACGGTTCACCGCGTTCGGCACCCTGGAGCAGAGCCGCGGTGTGGCCCGTCAGCTGGGCGAGGCCATCGGCGCGGCCCGCACGCTGCTCAAGACCTCGCTCACCGATTCGCGGCTGGACCTCGAACTGCCGCTGGCCCGCCACGCGATCAGCTCCGTCGGCGCGCTCAGCTTCAAGATCGGCGATCTGTCGAATCCCAAGCCCGCCAAGCCCGCCGACGGCGAGGTCGATCTGGCCAGCTTCGCCGCGCTCACCACGCAGGTGGACGCGCCCGCGATGTCGGAGATGCTCAACGCCGCCGTCGCCCGCGGGCCGGTGACGCTGCCCGACGCGGTGGCCATGCTCGATAACGCGTACCTCGGCCACGTCATCGTGCTGTGGTCCTGGGCGCTCAAGCAGCCGAACGACGACACCGGCAGGTCGACGACCGTCCGGTTCCGGTCCCTGGACGGCCGGGACCGCGAAATGGCCGTTCCCGACCTGTCTTTCACCGAACCGATCACCGCAGGAGTGGCCTCGTGAGCACCGACACAGCGGCCGACTTCGCTGCGTTTTCCGACTTGCCGCAGGTCGACCAGAGCGCCCGCCCCCCGCACCAGCGCCGGCCCCGCTTCGACGGCGATGTCTCCGAACTGCCCGACCGCGCCTGCTGGGCGTTGCAGCACCTGCTCACCCGGCGCTACATCAGCGCCGAATCCGACAGCGACATCTACGCGTGGGTGCTCGAGTACCGCCACCAGCTGTCGGTGCGGCTGTCGGAACTGGACCTGCTGCTGCGCATCGTGGACGGGACCGACGTCGCGTTCGTCGAGCAGGCCCGCTACGAATCCGCCAAGGGCATCAAGCTTCTGCGCCGTGAGCCGCTGGGCACCTATGACTCGATCCTCGCGCTGCACCTGGCGCAGATGATGCGCGCCTCGGGTGGGCAGAGCGTGCTGATCTCCCGCGACGAGATGCACGGACTCTTCTCCGGTGTACTCAACGACGTCGACCGGGACGCGGTGACGTTCGCCGGGCGCGTCGACGCCGCGATCGCGCGCCTCACCGGTCTGGAGATCCTGCGGCGCAGCCGCGACGACGAGGACAGCTACACCATCAGCCCGGTGATCACCGCGGTGATGACCGCCAGCGTGATCAGCGAACTGCAGCAGCAGTTCGAGCTGTTGGCCAACGGCGGAACGACCGCTGAGGAGATCCAGGAGTGACCGAGCAGTTCCACCTGTCCCGGCTGCAGGTCATCAACTGGGGCGTGTTCGACGGGTACCACTCGATCCCGTTCAGCGAGGGCGGCGCTCTGATCGCCGGCGCCTCGGGCAGCGGCAAATCATCACTGCTGGATGCCATTTCGCTGGGCTTCCTGCCGTTCAACCGGCGCAACTTCAACGCCTCGGGCGACAACACGGCCGCCGGGTCGAGCGCGGGCCGGCGCACCGTCGACAAGTACGTGCGCGGCGCGTGGGGGCAGCGCAGCGACGGCGGGACCAGCCGGGTGATGTATCTGCGCGGCGACGGGACCGCGTGGTCGGCGGTGGCCGTCACCTACGCCAGCGACTCCGGACGCACCGTGACGGGCCTGGTGCTCAAGTGGCTGACGGGCGAGTCGCGCAACGACTCGTCGAGCCGCTTCGTGCTCGGCGACGGCGACCTGGGCATCGAGGACGTCTGCAACCGTTGGGCGGCAGGGCGTTTCGACACCGGCGTGTTCAAGGAGGACGGCTGGCGATTCACCACGAAGGTCGAATCGCAGTATCTGGCGCAGCTGTACGCGACCATCGGCATCCGCGCCTCCGACGCCGCCCAGCAGTTGCTCGGCAAGGCGAAGTCACTCAAGAGCGTCGGCGGCCTGGAGCAGTTCGTCCGCGAGTTCATGCTCGACGAGCCCGACAGCCTGGCCCGGCTGCCCGAGGCGCTCAAGCAGATCGACCCGCTGGTCGAGGCCCGCGAACTGCTGGCGGTGGCGCAGAAGAAGCGCAAGATCCTCGGCGACATCGAGAAGATCCAGCAGCGCTATGCCTCGGAGTCGACCGATCTGGGCATCATCGACCTCGTCGACCTGCCGATGGTGCGTGCCTACACCGACCATGTCCGGCTCGCGCAGTGCCCGGCGCAGATCGCGCAGCTCGACACCACCGTCGACCAGCTCGACAACGAGTACGAGGACGTCACCCGCGCGCTGAATCTGGCCAAGGCGGAAGCAGATTCGCTCAATGCGCAGATCAGCGGCACCAGCGCGAACATCGGTCCGCTGCAGAGCCAGGTGACCGCCGCCGAAGCCGAGGCCGAGCAGGTGTCGCGCCGCCGCGGCGCCTACGAGGACATGCTCGCCGCGCAGGACCTCGAGGTGCCCGACACCGCCGACGAGTTCTGGAACCTGCGCGAAGACCTCCTCGCCCAGGCCACCGAGCTGCTGGCCAAGGTGGAACGCCACCGCGAGGCGTCCACCGACGCGGAGTACGCGCAGAAGGCGGCCCGCATCGCGCGCGACGACGCCGCCAAGGAACTCAAGCGGGTGGAGCACGTGGGGTCGGCGCTGCCCGAGTTCGCGCTGCTGATGCGCGAACAGATCTGCGCCGCAGTGGGTGTCGACGCCGCTGCGCTGCCCTATGTCGCCGAGCTGATGGACCTGCGGCCGGACCAGACGCGGTGGCGCACCGCGGTGGAGAAGGTGCTGCGCGGCGTCGGGCTGCGGCTGATGGTGCCCGACCAGCACTGGACGGCGGTGCTGCAGTTCGTCAACGAGACGAACATGCGGGGCCGGCTGGCGCTGCACCACGTGCGGGCGAAGATGCTGGGCGCCGATCCGGTGGATCCGGAACCGAACACGTTGGCGGGCAAGCTGTTCGCCGTCGATCCGGCGCATCCGTGCACGGCCGAGGCGGTCGACATCGTGACAGCCGCCGGCGATCACGTGTGCGTCGACACCCCCGAGGTGTTCGCCCGCTTCCGCCGCGCGGTCACCGACACCGGCCTGTACAAGGACTCCGACCGGCTCGCGATCAAGGACGACCGGCGCCCGCTCAAGCAGTCGGAGTACCTGTACCAGGGCGACGTGTCGGCGAAGATCAATGCGCTGACAGTGGATCTGGCCGCAGCCGAGGAGGCCTACCAGAAGGCGCGCCGCATCGCCGACGACATCGCGGCGCAGCGCCAGCAGTGGCGCGACCGGGCGGCGGCGTGCAAGGCGATCGGCGAGCAGTTTCCGCAGTGGAGCCAGATCGACACCGAGACCGCCGACGGCCACGCCGACCGGTTGCGCGAGCAGTACGAGCTGCTGCTGGCGGACAACCCCGACATCGAGGCGCTCAACGCGCGTGCCGACGAATGCTGGTCGCAGATCCAGAAATTGATGACCCGTCGCGGCGCGATCCAGACCCGCCGCGACGATCTGGACGCCCGCCGGACCCGGCTGTTGGAGCTCTCGGAGCGGCTGTCCCCGGCGTTCGTGTCGGAACCGCTGACCGAGCTGCTGGGCCGCTACGCCGGGCAGCTGCCCGTCGGGCTCGAGCTGCTCGACCCCGAGCCGCACCGCGACGCATTGTTCTCCGCGATCAAGAAAGAACGCGAGCAGCTGCGGGAGAGTCGGCGCCGCTCCTACGACGAACTGGCCCGCATCCTCAACACCTTCGACACCGCGTTCCCCGACGCGATCCCGAACGACTCGAACGATTTCGACGAGCGGGTGCACGACTACGTCGCACTCTGCCGGCACATCGACGAGCGGGAGCTGCCCGAGGCCTACGAGCGGATGATGCGGCTGGTCACCGAGCAGGCCCCGGATGCGATCCTGACGCTGCACCGGGTGGCCGAGCAGGAAGCGCGGCGCATCGCCGAGCAGATCGAGCGCGTCAACACCGGGCTGGGCGCGGTGGAGTTCAACCGCGGCACCCGGCTGACGCTGCGGGCCACCCCGCGCAGCCTGACCGCGGTGTCGGAGCTGACGGAGATCGTGCGGGCCATCTCGCGGCGCATCGCCGAGGTGGGGCTCGGCGACAAGCAGGCAATCCTCGACCAGTACGCCGACATCCTGCGGCTGCGCAACCGGCTCGCGTCGACGGCGCCGGAGGACAAGGCGTGGACGCGCGACGCGCTCGATGTCCGTAACCGGTTCACGTTCGACTGCGCGGAGTGGGACGTGGCGTCCGACGAGCTGATCCGCACGCACAGCAATGCGGGCGACAACTCCGGCGGCGAGCAGGAGAAGCTGATGGCGTTCTGCCTGGCGGGCGCGCTGAGCTTCAACCTGGCCAGCCCGGAGAGTCAGGACAACAGGCCGGTGTTCGCGCAGCTGATGCTCGACGAGGCGTTCTCCAAGTCCGATCCGCAGTTCGCCCAGCAGGCGCTGCAGGCGTTCCGCAAGTTCGGTTTCCAGCTGGTGATCGTCGCGACGGTACAGAACGCGACGACGATCCAGCCCTACATCGACAGCGTGGTGATGGTCAGCAAGACCGAGGCGACGGGCCGCAACGCGCGGCCGGTGGCGACGGTGGCAACCCGGTCGATCGCGGAGTTCACGGAGTTGCGGCACCAGATGCGGACGAGGGTGCCCGCAGGGGTGTAGCGCCGACGATCTACGGCACGCTGCCGTGCCGGCATTGCGCCGCCAACGGCGGACCCTTGTGCAGCGCGTCCACCAACGTCAGCGTGCCGTCCGCGGCGCCAAGGTCGACCACCGGCGGCAGAGACAGCCGAATGTCCACGACCATGGTCCCGGCGCCCGTCGACGACCGGCAGCCCAGCCCGACGCGGTCACCGGTCCCGGCGCCCAGGGCCTCGTCGACCCGCGCGCGGACGGTGGCAAGCGTCAGCCGGCCGCCCGCCGCGTCGCGCAGCACCGGGTCGAGCACCGTGCGGGCCTGCTCAGCGAGGCGCACGGCGTCGTCGAAGTAGTCATCCGGCGAGACACCCGAGCAGGTGCCATGGGCGTACCACTCGTGCTGTGCCAGCGACGCAGTGTTCACCGTCGCCGACTGCAGCCGCTCACGGGTGTCGTCGGACAGCTGCACCGGTGGCCGCCCGGATTCGCGGGCGCGCTGATCCTGCGGTACGCCGCAGTACTGCCGATCCCGCGGCTGCGGCCACAGACCGTGCAGCAGCAGCGTCTGCCCCGCCTTCGCCACCTCCCCGGACGCGCAGGCCGGATTGTCACCTTCCCCGGCGCAGAAGCTGGGCGCCCACGTCAGCACCAGCAAGCTCGAGGCGTCCTCGGAAACCAGCGCGGCCGGATCGGTGTTGCGGTCCAGGACCGTCCCGCTGAAGACGACGGCGGCGACGACCACCGCGCCCAGCGCGGCGGATATGGACAATACGGCTGCGTCGCCTCGCCGCATGGGGCACCCTTCTACCTGAGCAGGACGGTCCACGCTCTCCTCGCGCACAGCCTCCCACAGCAACGCCTCGGCGTTGCCCGATCGTCGATGAAAGGCGGGCGACGTGCCGGCCGTGGTGGACGATTCCCGCGTCAACGACATCGACCGGTGGTTCGAGCGCACCGGCCGCCGGGAGCACCGCACGGTGTCGCTCTACGCCTGTCTGCTGACGGGCAGGATGCTGGGGTATTTCACCTACCGTCTCCGCTACGCCCTGCTCGTCGACGGCGTCGCCTTCGCGGTCCACGTCGCCGAGTTCCTGATCATCCTCACCGCGCTCGGTGGCCTGGTGGCGTTCACGGTGATGGTGCTGCGCGTGGGGAGCCTCATCGTCAGCGGTGCCTGGTGGGGGCTGCTGGAGGTCATGCGCGAGCGGCTGCGCGGGTACTCCCTGACCGCGGACCGCGACGCCGTCGAACACGAGATCGGCAGCTGGCTGACACTGTCGGTGATCGTCGCGACGACCCTGGCGGCCATCGTCGCGGGAGCGGCCCTGTGGTTGCTGCCCTCTGACGGCGACCCGTGGGGACTGGTGTACGCCCTTCTCGTCGTGCTCGAGCTCGCGGTACGAATGCCGTTGCGCGTCCTGCACTCCGGCATGTTCGCCACCCGGCGCATCTACCGGCCGCTGTGGACCCTGTTCGCCCCGACCGCGGCGCAGATGGCCGTGATCGCCGCGGGCGTGTTCTTCTATCCGACCGCCGCGGTGGTGCTGGCGATCATCGCCTCGAACGCACTCTCGATCTGGATCACGGTGCACTACACGCTGCGCCTGTACCGGCTCAACGGCGTCTCGCCGCGGCGCCGGAGCAGAGGGTCGGTGCGGACGCATCTGCCGTCGATCTCGCTGCGGCAGGCGTTCGGCCCGACACTGGCGGGCCTCGGTCTGCGGCTCGACGCGATCGCCGTGCTCGCCATCGCCGGGATCTACGGCACCGCCACGCGGTCCTTCGACCTGACCGCGGGATTCGCATCATGGCGCGACATCGACGCTTTCCAGTTCTTCTACCTGGTGCTGCCGTTGCTGCGCGGCGCGTACGAGGCGACAGCGGTGTTCTACTTCGATTTCGTTCGGCTGCGCCGCATCCCGGCGCTGCGGGAGTATCGCGTGTGGTTCTTCCATCGTCTGCTGCTCGTCACCCCGCTGGTGACGCTCTACTTCTGGGCACTGGCCGTCGTGCTGGGTCTGTTCGTGCTGCCCGACATCCCGTTCACGTTCCTGCTGGCCCTGTTGCCGCTGTTCCTCGTGCGCAGCTTCATCGGGACCTATCAGATCCGGTTGTTCGCCGAAGGCAGGTTCCGCGCGCTGAATGGCACGATCCTGTTCTCGGCCGTGCTGTTCGCGCTCGTGTGGGTCGACGTGAACCCCGCGTCGGATCTCGTGGAGATCACCGCGGCGATGATCGTTCTGCTGATCGTGCACATCAACGTGCAGCACCTCGAAGACCGCACTCCCCCGCCGGCACGTCAGCTGCCCCTCGGCGACTGGATCCGGGCGCTGGCCGCCGAACCGGGACCGGTGCGGGCCGGCACCATCGGTGTCCCGGAATGGATACCGCAGCGGCAGCGCACACAAGCCATCGAGATGATGCGGGAGACGTTGTCGGGCAAGGGAAGTCTGGCGGTCTGCTCGGCGACGTCCCTGGTGTTCTACGCGCGAGAGGCCGACGAGCCACCGGACCGTCAGCCCCATCTGCACGTGCAGACCGCCACCGGCGGCGCCGCCCACCGAGGCAGGTACTGGCGCGAACCCGCCCCCAGCGGCCGCGACGCCCTCGAGCGCATCGTCGCCGAACGGTGGATCACGTCCATCACCGGCGTGCCGAGGGCTCCGCAGGATCCCGATCGGCTCGGACCGGCTTTCCTCGACCTGTTCCCCGACGGGGTGGTCGCCGACGTGAACACGCGTGCGGGGATGCGGACTATGCGCACGCTCGACGACGACCTGGTGCCGGCCATCCTGCCGTCTGCCATGAAGGGTCTCGACGACGACGCCCTGGTGGTGTCGGTGGCGGGCCGCTGGCTGTCCCCCATCTTCCACGCCTATAAGGTGCGGATGATCTTCCTGCTGCCGCAGCATCCGGATCCGGCGGCGTTCCAGCAGTGGCTGCATACGCTGCGGGCGTGGCGGCTGGGCCAGTGGGAGAGCGCCTCTCATGGCACCTGAACCGGTCGACATCGACCGCTGCATGGTCGACCCCGCCACGTACGAGTCGACGATCCTGCGGATCTACACCAAGCGCAACGAGCAGGGCCTCGGCTTCCACGAGATCGCCGACGGCGTCAGCTATTTCGATGCCGCGACCGACCGCAAGGCGTTGGCCCGCGCCATCGCCACCAGCATCGCCGAGCGCACGTACCGCCCGCAGCCGGTCGACCTGTGGTTCCTCGAGACCGGCGGGAAGCGCCGGACCGCGCACCTGGCGGGGTTCGTGGACCATGTCGTCGGCTCGGCGCTGTTCGCCGTGTTGTCCCACAACGCCCGCTGTTACGGCCTGCCGGGCGTCTACTCGTATCTGCCCGGCGTCACGAATGTCGGTGCCATGCGGGCATTCGCCGCCCACATCCGCGCGCATCGCGAGCGCGTCGGCCCGAGGGGCGGACCGTTGTACGTGCTGCAGTCCGACTTCGAGAAGTACGGCGACAACCTGCCGGTGGGTCCGGACGCGGCCCTGTGGCGAACGCTGCGGGAGGTGGCGTCATTGGGCAGCGGCGACATCAGCACCGGCGCGTGGGATCTGATCACGCAGCTGGTGCGGCCGGTCGTGCGCGATCAGGACGGTACGGAGTTCACGCGCCTCAACGGTGTCGCGATGGGCACCCCGCTGGTACCGCTGCTGGGGAACCTGGCCGTGGTGCCGATGGACCGGGCGATCAGTGGGCTCGACGGCGTGTTCTATGCCCGCTACAACGACGACTTCCTGATCGCCCACTCTGATCTGGCGGCGATTCACGAGGCGGACGCGCGGGTCGACAGGCTGGTCGGAGAACTCGGGGTGAAGCGCAAGCTGAGCAAAGAGGTGCGCACCGCGTTGAGCGGGCACGGCAGGCCGTGTCCCGTCGATCCCACGTATGGCGGGCGGGACCGGATCGACTGCCTGGGGATGTCGGTGACGGCGGCGGGAACGGTCACGCTGGGCCCGCATCGGTTGCGCCGCTTCGTCGCTCGGATGGCGGCGCGCATCGATGGCTGCGCGCCCACCGTGCGGGAGATGCCGGTGCGGGATCGCGCGCGCCACCTCGTCGCGGCGACGAACGTGATGCTCGACGTGACGAGCCCGTTCTCCGTCGCCGGGCTGACCGCGGTACTCGACACGGTGACCGACCGCGGCTCGCTCAAGGACCTCGACTACCGGATTGCGCGCAAGGTCGCGCAAGCGGCGACCGGGGTTCCCGGCGTGCGTGGGTTCCGGCAGCTGCCGCCGGACGTGCTGTACCGCGAATTCGGGCTCGCGTCGCTGGTCGCCATGCGCAACGCGCGCTGATCTTGCCGAGCGCACGCGACACGCTTACGGTGAGCTCGGCGCGGAACCCGCACACGTGCGGTTTCTTTCGAGAGGCCACAGAGGTTGCGGCTTTCGGTCTCTCTTTTTCGGCGTTTTTCCCCGCGCTCTCACTCGGCGCGCTGAGCCGTGCCTCGGGGCGGTGAGCCCACCACGTCTGCTGATTCTTCATATTTCACACGGGCGTAACGCCACATGCTTGACCCCAACTATTTTATATTCTATACCTGAGCCAGTGCCGTCTTTCCCCGGGCTGCACCACCCCGACAGAGGAGACGTCTCGTGCACATTTCCAAGATGGTGACCGTGGCCATCGCTGCCGCACTCGTCCTCGGCTCCAGCGCCTGCTCGGAGGACGAATCGGCGAACAACGCCGTGACCAGCGACCTCGCGATCGACAAGACGACGTGCGAGTCGCTGGCGCAGAAGTACCCCGGGCTCAACGGCAAGAAGCTGACGGTCGGGATCTCGCCGGCGCCCGCGAACTACTCGACGTCGGACCCGAAGAACCCGTCGAACGTCATCGGGATCGAACCCGACCTGCTGAACGCCGCGGGACAGTGCCTCGGCTTCAGCACCGCGTACTCCAAGCTGGACTTCGCCGGGCTCGTGCCGGCGCTGCAGTCCGGCCGCATCGACCTGGTGGCGGCCGGGATGTACTCCTCGGAGGAACGGGTCAAGCAGGTGGACTTCGTGGACTACATGAAGGCCAGTGAGGCGGCCCTGGTCGCCGCCGGGAACCCGAAGAAGATCGAGGGCCTCGGCGACGTCTGCGGGAAGACCGCGGCGCTGGTGGTCGGCACCGTCGAGAACGCGATCCTGGAGAAGCAGGGCAAGCAGTGCGAGGCCTCCGGGGGCCAGCCCCTCAAGACGCTGAACTTCCCGAGCATCGACCGCGCGCAGAGCGCGCTGGCACAGGGCGAGGCCGACATCGTGCTCACCGACGCGGGCGTCGCCGCGTACCTGGCCGAGAAGGCCCCGGACAAGCTGGCCGTCGGGTTCGACCTGCCGACCGACTTCCACTTCGGTTTCGGCGTCAGCAAGCAGGCGACCGAGTTGCGCGACGGTCTGAACGCGGCGCTCGGGCAGATGTACGCCGACGGCGGTCTGCAGAAGGCGATGAAGCGCTGGGGCTTCTCCCCCAATCAGGAGCTCCAACCCGCCGTCGTCACCAGCTGATCGCGGGGCGGACATGACGAAATTCCTGGAATACCTTGTTGATCCGTTCCTGTGGCGCGGCCTGGTGGTCGCCATTCAGATCACCGCCGTCTCCATGGCTCTGGCCCTCGTCCTCGGTTTGCTACTGGCGCTGATGCGGGAGTCGCGCCATGCGGTGATCCGGCTTCCCGCGGCGTTCTACACGTGGCTGATGCGTGGCACCCCGCTGCTGCTGCAGCTGGTGTTCCTCTACACGGCACTGCCCAGCCTGGGATTCAGCCTCGGGCCCGTCGTCACCGCGATGATCGGGTTCACGATGAACGAGGCCGCCTTCTCCGGCGAGATCATCCGCGGCGGCATCAAGTCGGTGGGCAAATCCCAAGTGGTGGCGGCGAGTTCGCTCGGGATGGGGCCGGTCCTCACGCTGCGGCGCGTGATCATGCCGCAGGCGCTGCGCGCCATCGTGCCCGCCCTGGGCAACAACGCGATCTCGATGCTGAAGTTCACCTCGCTGGCCTCGGTCATCGCCGTCAACGAGCTCACGCTGCGGTCGCAGACCATCGTGGCGACCAACTTCGAGTTCTTCCCCGTGTTCCTGGCCGCCGGCGCGATGTACCTCGCCGCCACCACGGTCATGGGCTTCGGGCAGTCGGCGCTGGAGCGCAAGTTCGCGCTCGACCGGCCGACCACCCCGCAGGCCGGGTTCTTCGCCCGCGCGGTCGGGCTCCCCCTGCGCCGCCCGAAGGACGGCGCCGCCACCCCGGAGCCGGACACCGACGTCCCGCCGCCGAGCACCGAAAAGACCGCAGAAGCAACGGAATCGAAGACGACGACGGGTGTCGCCGATCTGATCGCCGCGCAGGCCACGGCACCGTCGGGCCAGGCTGACGACGCCCACTTCGTCTCCTGCCGCAACGTGGCCAAGGCCTACGAAGGACGCGAGATCCTCACCGGCGTAGACCTCGACGTCCGTCAGGGCGAGGTCGTCGTGCTGATGGGGCCCAGCGGGTCGGGCAAGAGCACCATGCTGCGCCTGATCAACCACCTCGAGGACGTCGACGACGGCGAGGTGCTCGTCGACGGACGGCACGTCGGCTACGAGCTCAAGGACGGCACGCTGCGGCCCGTGAGCCGGCTCTCCCAGGCGCGGGCCGACGCCCGTATCGGCATGGTGTTCCAGCACTTCAACCTGTTCGACCATCTGACGGTGCTCGACAACATCTGCATCGCCCCGGTGCGCGTCTACGGCCGCGACCCGAAGGAGACGCGCGAGCTGGCCATGGCACTGCTGCGCGACGTGGGCCTCGAGCGGCACGCACACCACCTGCCGCACCGCCTCTCGGGTGGGCAGCAGCAGCGGGTCGCGATCGCGCGCGCCCTGGCCATCCAGCCCAAGCTGATGCTCTTCGACGAGCCCACCTCAGCGCTGGACCCCGAATTGGTCGGCGAAGTGCTGCAGGTGATCCGGCGTCTGGCCGAGGCCGGGATGACGATGCTCGTCGTGACGCACGAGGTGCGCTTCGCCCGCGAGGTCGCCGACCGCGTGGTGTTCATGGACGGGGGCAAGGTCGTCGAGCAGGGTTCGCCCGAAGACGTTCTCGACCGGCCCTCGCAGCCACGCACCCAGAGGTTCCTCAATCTCGTGGCCCAGTCCGGAGGTGTCTGAGCCCGTCATGCCCATCGGTCAGTCAGTCAGGAGCGCATCCATGTCCGTGGCCAGCCCGCCGCGCGTCGCGATCATCGGCGCCGGCTTCGCCGGCATCGTCACCGCCATCAAACTGCAGCGGGCCGGGATCGACTACGTGATCTTCGAGCGTTCCGAGGGCGTCGGCGGAACCTGGTGGGAGAACCGCTATCCGGGCGCGGAGACCGACGCCGCGTCGCACCTGTACGCCTACTCGTTCGCGCCGTACGACTGGAGCCGTACGCACGTCCGCCGCGCCGAGATCCAGGAGTACCTCGAGCACGTGGCCGAGTCCTTCGGCGTCATGGACTCGATCCGGTTCAAGGAGACCGTGGACTCCGTGACGTGGGACGACGCGTCCTGCGAGTACGTCGTGCAGACCGCCGCGGGCGAGAGCGAGCGCTTCGGCTTCGTGGTGTCCGCCGTCGGCCTGTTCGCGTCACCGAAGTTCCCGGTGTGGCCCGGACTCGAGGACTTCAGCGGTGAGGTGGTGCACACCGCCGAGTGGGACGAGGCGCTCGACGTCACGGGCAAGGACGTCGCCGTGGTCGGCACCGGATCCAGTGCCGCGCAGGTGGTCCCGACGGTGGCGCCGCACGCCCGGTCGGTCACCGTCTACCAGCGCCAGCCCGGATGGGTGCTGCCCAAGGGTGACCGCGACTTCAGCGCGTGGGAGCGGCGGCTCTTCTCCCTCCCCATGATGCAGCGGCTGAATCGGGTTCGCCTCTATGTGCGTCAGGAGCGCCGCGAATGGCACGGCGCAGTGTTCCGCGCCGGCAGCAGGATGAACCGGCGCTGGGAGAACAAGGCCCGCGCCTATCTCGCGGAGGTCTTCGCCGACCGCCCCGATCTCGCCGACGCGCTGCTGCCCGACTATCCGTTCGCCGGGAAGCGGACGGTGGTCACGAGCGACTTCTACCCGGCGCTGCTGCGCGACGATGTCCATCTGGTCCCGAAAGCCGTGGTCTCGTGCACGAGCACCGGCATCATCGACAGCGACGGCGCGGAACGCAAGGCCGACGTGCTGGTGCTGGCCACCGGCTATGTGGCGACGAGATTCCTTGCCTCACTGCAGGTTCGGGGTCGCAACGGCATCGACCTGAACACCGTGTGGGGACCCGATCCGTACGCGCTGGCCGGGCTGATGGTCCCCGGGTTCCCGAACTTCTTCATCATGTACGGCCCCAACACCAACGGCGGGCTCACGGTGTCGAACTTCGAGCACGAGGCGGATTTCATCGTCTCCCAGATCACCCGCGTGCTGCGGAAAGGCAAATCCCAGGTGGACGCACGTGGCAGCGTGGTGAGCGCGTACAACCGATGGGTCCAGCACCGCATCAGCAGCACCGCCTGGGTCGACGGCAGTAACTACTTCGCCTCGTCGACCGGCCGGATCGTGACGCAGTGGCCGGAGGGCGCCGCGGTGTACGCCCTCGTGCTGCTGGCGCTGCGACGGCTCGGTACGCGAGTGTCCTGACGACGACGAAGGGCGGACCGGTGGCTGTTCAGGCGTCACGGATGTTCCTGCTGCAGTACGGCGCGGAACGGGTGCCCCGGTCGCTGTCGCTGCGCGACGGGCCGTCCGATCTGGGGTGGGAGCCGCTGTACGGGGTGCTGGTCGACACCGACGACGGCTGGGTGCTGTTCGACACCGGGATGGGCCGCGAGGCCCTCGACGCCGACGAGACCCAGGACAGCTACCGGGCCGCGGCCGTGGATGCCGGCGCGGATCCGGACCGCCCCACCTGGTCGCTGCACCCCACGCCGCCCGACCCGACCCGCTGGAACTGGGGTCTCGCCGGTGACCCTCTAGTCGAGGCGCTGGCCGCGGTCGGCCTCGCGGTCGGTGATCTGTACTTGGCCGTGATCAGCCATCTGCATCTGGATCACTCCGGCGGTATCCCGCTGCTGGCCGAGGCCGGCGTGCCGGTCGCGATCCACCGGGCGGAGCTGGAGTTCGCGCGCAGCGGGCGGGCGACATTCGAGGAGGGCTTCCGCGCGCCCGACTGGTCCGATCCGCGCACCCGCTGGGAGGTCCTCGACGGCGACGCCGAGGTCGCACCCGGGGTCACGGTCGTGTCCACACCCGGACACACGCCGGGCCACGTCTCCCTGCGCATCGAGCTGCCCCAGACCGGCACATGGATCTTCGCCGCGGACGCCGCCGATCTGGGACAGAACCTGCTCGACCGCGTGCCGTGCGGTTACTGCGCCGGCGGTGCGGTCGAGGACGAGGCCGCGGCGTCGTCGTCCCTGGAGCGGCTACTCGCCGACGCGGCCGACGCGGACGCCCGGCTGATCCCCGGTCACGACCAGCTGGTGTTCAACGCCGTCCGGCACCCTCCGTCCGGGCACCGCTGAGCGCGTCGTCACTCGGTGAACAGCAGGGCGGCGACCGCCTTGCCGGTGTCCTCGATGTGTTGATGGGCCACGCGGTCGGCGGCGTCGGCGTCCTGGGCGCGCACGTGCTCGAGCACCTCTTCGTGGACGTGCCGCCAATCCTCGCCGAGCTCGTGCGCGACGGTGGAGAAGTAGAACCGCGCCCGCTTCTCCAGGGCCGCCGAGGTGGTGGCCAGCACCGAGTTCCTCGCCGCGGCGCGCAGCGCGGCGTAGAACCCGGCGCCGGAGGCACGCTCGTCGCTGGCGTCCTTGCTCTCCTGGATGCGGGCGGCGAGCAGGTCGAGGTCGGCGTCGGTGCGGCGCAGCGCGGCCCACCGGGCCACGAGTCCCTCGACCACGGCGCGGAACTCGAAGAGCTCACCGAGTTCCTCGGCCGTCCGCTCGCGCACGTGGACGCCGTGCCGCGGCTTGATGTCGACCCACCCGGCCTCGTGCAGGGAGCGCAGCGCCTCGCGGACGGGGATGCGGCTCATGCCGAACTGGGCGGCCAGCACGTCGGCGTGGATGCGTTCGCCGGGCTTGAGCTCGCCCGCGATGATCGCTGTCTCGAGCGCGTCGTGGACGCGGGTGGTCAGCGTGGCGTTCGCCGGGAACGCGGGCACCGACGGCGAGGTAATGCTCACGGCCTTCCTGTCCTGTGGTCTTGGCCGGCTCGGCACGTTGCTGAACGAGCCGGCGCACTGTTGATGAAGTATACGAACCCGCGCCGCGGGACCCGTCTCACGGCGCGCGCAGGTACTCCAGGGCCGTCAGCGTGTACAGCGCGGCGCACCGCAGGACCTCGTCCTCGTCGGCGTAGTCGTCGATGCCCGCGGACCACGTCGGCTGGGGTCCGTAGCAGAGCGCCTGGACCCCCTCGCGGCGCCAGCGGCTGGCGTCGCTGGCGGGCAGCCGGATCGCGTAGGTCGGCGGAGCGTTGATGACGGCCCGGGAGGCGACGTCCCAGGCGCGGGTCAGCGGTGCTTCGGGCGCGGTCCAGTTGGCGTCCCAGCCCTTGAGCCGTCGGACCCGCACCGACTCGATGTCCGCGACGGCGTTCTCGACCATGGCCAGCGCGTCCTCGGCGGGGATGCCGGGCGGCAGCCGCAGGTCGACCTCGGCGGCGGCGCCGGTGGCCATCTGGCCGACGAAGGTGCCGGCCGTCAGGGTGCCGACGTTGGCCGTGAGGACCAGCCCGGGATCCGGATCGTCCTCCGACGTGGCCATCGCGGCGAGTTCGGGCGGCAGCGTTCCGGTTCGCCCCGTGAGGTCGTCGATGCGGGCCACTGCCTGTGCGATGCGCGCCGAGGCCGAGCGACCGCGCTGCACGGCCGACGAGTGACCGGCGGGTCCCTCGGCGGTCAGCGCGACCCACAGCACGCCCTTCTCGCCGAGCGCGAGACGACGAAATCCGGGTCCCTCGCCGCAGATGAGCGCGTCGCCGTACAGATCCGGGTGTTCGCGCAGCAGGTAGGCCGCTCCGTTGTCACCGAACACCACCTCGTCGCTGACGGCGGTGAACGTGATCCTGCCGCGCCAGGTGCCCTGATGCTCGGCGAGCAAGGCCGCGGCCGTGACCATGGCGGCCACCGCCCCTTTCATGTTTCCCATGCCCAGGCCGTAGAGCCGTCCGTCGGTGCGGGTCAGCTCCCACACCGGCTGGGTCCAGGCGGACTCATCGCCGGGCGGCATGGTGTCGAGGTGGACGTTGAGGACGAGGTGCGGGCCCGGCCGGCCGGAGTCGAGCTCGGCGACGACCGACGGCATGGTCGGGACGAGACGCTTCTGACGGGAGCCGATACCGCGGTCCGTCAGGGCCCGCGTCACCACGTCGGCCATCTCCCGCGTGTCCCCGTCGGGGTTCACGCTGGGCGCAGCCACCAGCTCGGCGCACAGCGCGACGATCTCCTCGCGCTGCTGAGCGACGGCGTGCAGCACCTGCGCCGTCAGACCGTCCATGCTCATGCCGATCCTCGGGTGTCGGTCTGGCGTCGCCAGTCGGCGATCGCGTAGGGGCCGGGGTCGGTGCCGGCCGCGACGACGGCGCCGAACACGTCGGCGCCCGCCTCGCGCGGGACCACGCGATGCCCGCGCGCGGACAGCGCGTCGCTGCCCGGGTGGCCCTCCTCGATCAACAGATCGCCGTCCTGGCTGCGCCACCGCAGCGCGCCGACGGCGTCCGCGAGCGGGGTTCCGGCGATCGTCGTCGCGGCGAGCACCTGCAGCAGCGTCTGCACCTGGCCGTCGGCGCCCGGGGTGGCGATGCCGAGCACGCCGGCGGGCGAGGTCACCATCGCCGGCGCGAGCGTGTGCACCGGCCGCTTGCCCGGCGCCGCGGCGTTGTCCCCGTCGGTGAAGCCTGCGGCCCGGTTGTTCAGCACGATGCCCAGCTCGGGCACGAAGACGCCGGAGCCGAAGTCGTCGAAGACACTCACCAGCGACGAGACGACCTGACCCGTGGCGTCGACCGTGGCCACGCCGGCGGTGTGGAGGTAGGCGCGCGGGCCTGCGCGTCCCGAGGCCCGCTCGAGGTCGACCGAGAGATCCAGATCGAGAAGCGAGGCGCCGCTCCCGCACGACGAGCGGTGTTCGAAGGCGGCCCCGGTGACCTCGACCAGCAGGTGGTCCTCGACGGGCACGCCCTGGGCGTGGAGCCGGCGTACCTGCTGCAGCGCCATGGCCAGCAGGACTCCCTGCGACATCGGCGGCTGGACGTGCACGCGTCCCGCGCCCCAGTCCACGGCCACGGGCGGCGGGCACGGCGTGTGGTGGTCGGAAAGATCCGCCGGCGCGAGCGACCCGCCGCAGCGGCGTACGGCGTCGACGACGGCAGCCGCGCCGGATCCGCTGTAGAAGGCGTCGCGCCCGTGGTCGGCGATGCGCTCGAGCAGGCCGGCCAGCTCGGGCTGCAGCCACGGACCGCCGTGCGTCGCGGCCGACAGCAGCGACCAGTCCCCGGCGCCGCCGTCCTCGAGGCGTGCCCGCTGCCGGTCGACGGACTCGAGAAGGCTTGCGTCCGGGACGATTCCGTCGCGTGCGAGCTCGATCGCCGGCGCCAGCACGACGTCCAGCGGCAGTCGCCCCCAGCGCGCACTCATGGTCGCCCAGCCGTCGACGAGCCCGGGAACGGTCACCGAGGTGCCCCCGGAATCGTGCGGCGTCGCGTCGAGACCCCGCGGACTCAACCCGGTCCCGTTCACCGCGGCCACCTGGTCGCGGTCGTGCACGAGCGCGAGCAGGTCGCCACCGAGCCCGGCCGCCTGTGGCAGCACCACGCAGATCACCGCCTGCGCGGCGACCGCGGCATCGGCCGCACTGCCGCCCTGCTCCAACATCTGTATCGCGGCCTGCGTGGCCAGCGGGTGCGCCGTGGAGGCAGCGCCTTTCGCTCCTGAGGCGAGCGTGGCGCGGTGGCCGGACTGGGGCAACGGAGGTCTCCAGGGAAGTCGTGAGAAGGGCTTGCCAAATGCGACGCTGAGATAGAATATAAATCATCCCAACAGCAATGTGAAGGAGCGAGGATGACTCAGACTGTGGCCACGGCGAGCGCAGTCGGGACGCCTGACCTGGTGCAGGCCCCCGATATGTCGCTCGCGGTCGCCGAGCTCATGCTCGCAGAAGTCAAGGCCCGCGCGTCGGCCAAAGGTCTGCGGTTGGCCGCGGCCGTCGTCGACCGCGGCGGCAACCTGGTGGCGGCCATGCGCATGGACTACGCCCAGCTCGGCGCCAGCTCACTGGCCCTCGACAAGGCGGTGACCGCGGTCTCCTTCGGCATGCCGACCGCGGCCTGGACCGAGAGCAGCGCCCCGGGCGGGAGCGACTGGGGACTGGCCCACACCCTCGGTGGCCGCGCGATCGTCTTCCCGGGCGGCGTCCCGGTGTTCGCCGGAACGCACCTGGTCGGCGGGCTGGGCGTGAGCGGGGCCGCGTCCGAGGTCGACGCAGCCTGCGCCGCGCTGGCCGTGCAAGATCAGGGCCTCGACGTCGAAGCCGCGGAGATCCCGTGAGCGGCGTCCTCGTGGCCGGCGGCGCGACGGGCATCGGAGCGGCCGCGGTCCGCGCCTTCCGTCAGCGCGGTGACCGGGTGCTGCTCGCCGACCGCAACGAGGAGGCCGGCAAAGCCCTTGTCGCCGAGGATCTTCCGGGCGAGGCCGCGTTCCTGCGCAGCGACTTCGCCGAGAGCGATGCAGCGGAGGCCGCCGTGGAGGCCGCGGTCAGCTTCAACGTCGGATCGCTTGACACCGTCTTCTACAACGCGGCAGTGCTGGAGGCGCGGCCTCTCGGCGAGTGGACCGCGCAGGACTGGGACCGCAGCTCGGCGGTGAACCTGCGTGCGCCGTTCCTGATGTCGCAGGCCGCCTCTCCGCACCTCCGAAAGTCCGAGACCGGCCGGATCATCCTCACCTCGTCCACGGGCGCGTTCCGTGGACATGCCGGCATGCCGGCCTACCACGCCACCAAGGCGGGGCTTCTCGGCATGGTGCGCGCCCTGGCCGACGAGTTGGGGCCCGACGGCGTGACGGTCAACGCCGTCTGCCCCGGGTGGGTGGACACCCCCTTCAACAGCACGTTCTGGGGTCACCAGCAGGACCCCGCCCGCGCCCTCGAAGAGCTCACCGAGCAGATCCCGCTGCGGCGGCAGGCCGACCCCGACGACATGACCGGTCTGCTGCTGTTCCTCGCCTCCCCCGCCTCGTCGTACATCACCGGGCAGGCCCTGGTGATCGACGGCGGCTACACCTCCGTCTGAACAGGTGCCTGCATGACGACTGTCGAGATCTACACCAATCCCGCCGCCCGGCCGGCGGTGCCGACGGCCGGTTTCGCGCCCGAGAGCAGGGTGCCGCTGGAGACGCACAAGACCCTGCCCGGCTACGCGCCCACCGAGCTGCGGTCGTGTCCCGGACTCGCGGCACGCCTCGGCGTGCACACCGTGCTGGTCAAGGACGAGTCCGAACGGCTCGGCCTGCCGTCGTTCAAGATCCTGGGCGCGTCCTGGGCCGCCCTGACGACGGTGCAGGCGGCGTGGGGCGGTGAAACGGACGGGTCGCTGTCCGTCGAGACGGTGCGCGCCTCCATCGGGTCCACCGCCGGTCGCGGCCTGGTCGCGGCCACCGACGGCAACCACGGTCGCGGAATCGCCCGCGTCGCAGCACTTCTGGGGCTGGAAGCCACCATCCTCGTGCCCGAGGGCACCTCGCAGGCACGTATCGATGCGATCGCGTCGGAGGGTGCCGCGGTCGAGGTCGTCGACGGCACCTACGACGACGCGATCGCTGCCTCGGCACGACTTGCCGACGACGACCATCTCGTCGTGTCGGACACGTCGTGGGAGGGATACGAGGCCGCCCCCCGAGCCGTGGTCGAGGGCTACTCGACGATGTTCTTCGAGATCGACGACGCCCTCGCCGCGCAGGGTTTGCCCCAGCCCGATGTCCTCGTCCTGCAGGCCGGCGTGGGCGCGTTCGCCGCCTCGGGCCTGCGCCACTTCCGGGACGGCCGTCCGCAGCCACCCGCCACCGTGGTCGCCGAACCGTCGACCGCCAACTGCCTGATGGCCTCCGCCCGCGCCGGCGGGCTGACGCTGGTGCCCGGCCCGCACCGGTCCTCGATGGCGGGCCTCAACTGCGGCATGCCCTCCGAACTGGTCTGGACCCTGCTGGCCGCCGGAACCGACGTCTTCGTCGGCATCGGCGACGACTACGCCGAGGAGGCGATGCGGGCGCTCGCCGACGAGGGCATCGTCTCGGGCGAGTCGGGCGCGGCGGGACTCGGCGCTCTGCTGGCACTGGCCGAGCGCGGCACGCCCGAGGAGCGGTCACGCGCGGGGCTGCACGCGGATGCGTGCGTGCTCATCGTGAACACCGAAGGCGCCACCGATCCGGCCAATTACGAACGCGTCGTGGGCCGTTCGGCCGCCGACATCGCATCAGCCCGGGACCACCTGGTGGTCAGCAACGGCGCTGACCACCGTCACCACTGAGGAGCACGCGCATGTCCCACACACCGGAGACGGTCGAGGTCAGCCGCCTCGAAACCAGTCACATCGACGTCATCGATCCCGGTCAGCGCCACGGCACACCGCGTGACCTGTTCACCGTCTGGTTCTCGGGGAACCTGAGCATCGGCAACGCCATCTTCGGCGCGTTGGCGATCATCGTCGGCAACTCGTTCTGGTGGTCCGTCGTGGCCGTGCTCGTCGGCAACGTGGTCGGCGGGACGTTCATGGCGCTGCACTCGGTGCAGGGTGCGCGCCTCGGTGTCCCCCAGCTGATCCAGAGTCGCGGGCAGTTCGGCTTTTTGGGCGCGCTCCTGCCAGTGGTGCTGGCGGCGTTCCTCTACTGCGGCTTCTTCGTGGTCACCGCGGTGCTGGGCGGGCAGGCGCTCTCTGCGGCGATGCCGGGGACGTTCAGCGTCAACGGCGGCCTCGTCCTGTTGGCACTGCTGAGCCTGGGCATCGCGCTGCTGGGCTACCGCGCCATCCACTTCGCCGCCAAATGGGCGATCTGGCCGCTGGCCGCCGCCGTGGTGGTGGTCACCGTGGGCTCGATCCTGCACGGCGGCGTCGAGCTCAGCGCCGGCTCCTTCCAGGCGGGTCCGTTCTTCACGGCGGTCGGCCTGATGGCGACGTTCCTGCTGACCTACGCTCCCTACGTGTCGGACTACTCGCGCTACCTGCCCGAGAACAGTTCCGCGACCGCATGTTTCGGCTGGACCTTCAGCGGGGTGTTCGTGTCCGCCACGTGGTGCAATCTGCTGGGTGTGGTGCTGGCCGCGCAGATCGGGGGCACCGACATGTTCCTGGCCACCCGCGAGGTGGTCGGTGTCGAGTGGGTCGCCGTGGTGACGCTGTTGGTCACCGCGCTGGCCATCGCGGGCAACAACGCGTTGAACCTGTACGGCGGCATGCTGAACCTGATCACCGCGATCTCGTCGTTCAAGGACGTGCGACCCTCGGTGCTGGTGCGTCTGGGGTTCCTGCTGCCGACCTTCGCGATCGGGCTGTGGCTCGGCCTCAATGTCACCGACAACTTCTCGGCCGAGCTCACGAACTTTCTGTCGTTCCTGACGCTCGGCTTCGTCCCCTGGGGGGCGATCAACCTGCTCGACTTCTATCTGGTCCGGCACGGCAGCTACGACGTGCGGGCGTTCTTCTCCCGCCGCGGCGGCGTCTACAACCACGACCCGGCCACCTGGACCTACGGCGGGTTCAACTTCCAGGCACTGCTGGCCTACGCCATCGGAGTGGCGGTGTCGCTGCCGTTCGTCACCAACGGCTGGTACGCCGGCCCGATCGCGGAGAAGCTCGGCGGTGCGGACCTGTCCTGGGTGCCGGGCCTGATCGTCACCGGTGCGGTGTACCTCGGCCTCACCAAACTGGCTGGCGCCCAACGCCGTCACTCCGTCGCCCCGCTGAGCACGGCGGTCCCGGGAGGTGCTCGATGACACCGCTGCTGGAGGGCCGGACGGCCGTCATCACCGGAGCCGCGCGCGGCATCGGGCTGAGCATCGCGACCCGCCTGGCCGCCCACGGCGCCAGGGTGGCGCTGGTCGATCTCGACGAGGAGCAGACGCGGGCGGCGGCGCGCGGCGTCGAGGAGTCGACGGGCGGCCGCGCGCTGGGCCTCGCCGCGGACGTGACCGACGCCGCCCACCTGCGCGAGGCGGCAGACGCGATCGAGGCCGAGCTCGGCCCGGTGAACGTGGTGGTCGCGAACGCCGGCATCCTCGTGCTCAAGACCGCGCTCGACATCACGCCGCAGGAATTCGACGCCGTGCTGCGCGTCAACCTGCTCGGAGCGTTCCTGACCGCGACCGAGTTCGCGCGCCGGATGCCGGACAGTGACGCGGACGGGCGGATCATCTTCACCTCGTCCCTGTTCGGCCTGCGCGGCGGCGTCGGCAACGCGGCCTACGCCGCGTCCAAGTTCGGCATCCTCGGCCTCGCGCAGAGCATGGCCGCCGAGCTCGCCCCCGCCGGAATCCGGGTCAACAGCGTGTGTCCCGGCCAGATCGAGTCGGCGATGATCCGGCAGCTCTTCGAGGACCGCGCCGCCGCCAACGGCACCACCCCGGAATCGGAGCGCGCCGCGTTCGCCCGCCACATTCCGCTCGGCGGGCTGGGCAACCCCGACGACGTGGCGGACACCTACGTCTACCTGGCGTCACCGCTGAGCAGCTACGTCACCGGCCAGCACATCGTCGTGGACGGTGGCTGGAGCGTCGGTTCCGCCTGAGGCACGGATGACCAAAGACAGGTGGGTCGTGTGGTCGATGCTGACCCTGTCCTTCACCACCGGGATCCTGGACGCGGCAACCTATCTGGGGCTGCACGGCGTGTTCACGGCGAACATGACGGGCAATCTCATCTTCATCAGCCTCGGAATCACCGGCGAGGCAACGGTTCCCGTACTACGCGCGTTCTTGGCGCTGGGCGGCTTCGCCCTCGGGGCCGCAGCGGCCGGCCGGTTGCTGCGGTGGACCGCGACCGGCTCGCCCGGCGACTGGCGGATCCGGGTCAGCATCCTGTTCGTCGCCCTGGTGCTCGCTGCCTGCGCGGTGGCGCACGGCCTCGGCTCGGGCAGCACAGCGGTGCTGGACGCACTGACGGTGGCGCTGGCCTTCGCGATGGGCGTGCAGGCGATGGCGGCCCGTCGGGTCGGCGTCGGGGACGTCACGACGGTCGTGGTGACGTCCACCATGGCCGGGCTGATGGGCGAGAACCGGTTCACCGGGCGGTCGGCCGATCGTGCCCTCACCGCACGGCGCGCCCTCGCGGTCGCGACGATGGGAGTGGGCGCGGTGGTGGGCGCCCTGCTCATGCACCTCGCGGTGGAGGTCGCGATCGCGGTGCCCGCTGTGCTGACGTTCGCCGTCGCGGCGGTGCTGACCGTGCGCGCCCGGGCCACCCGGCCGGTCGAGGAACTCAACGAGGCTCTCGACCGAGCTTCCCGCTGACACGCTTACAGAACCCAATCATCCTGCATGACATCCGGTTTCATCGCACAGCAGGCAGCTGCCCACGCCACCGACGGCGAAGGCCGCTCACTGCTTCCGAGATGGTCGCCGCGATCAAATCATTGCGGAGAACGGGCGGCGCCATCTATGACGCGGACGTAACTGAACCTACGGATGGCGAGTAGATCCGACCTGAGCGACAGGGGTCCACAAGCCGCGGGCCACGGTGAATACGTCCGCACCATATCCAGAATGCGAACACAGTTATGCGGCGTGAGATAGCTGGCAAATCGCACTCAGGAACACCGGCAAACCTTTCTGGTTGCCTTTGCAACCATTGCTCGCAAAACCAGCTATTGGATCCGCTGCGCTGTGGGAGACTCCCCCCAGCAAATACATGAGGTCGCACCTGCGATTTCCGTCACGTCGCCCAGAAAAGGGCTAACACCCCATCGCGCGGCTGCCCTGGGGCTTTTGAGCATCATTGGAGTCGAACCATGCCTGTAGCAAATGTTGATTCACAGGAGCGCAAATCTCCTCCAGCAATCCAAACCATGCGTCGTTCGACCACCGATCCTGCGCGGTACATCGGTCGAGTCGGCGCGCTGGCGGTAGCCCTCGGTATCGGTGCCGCGCTGGTTGGCATGCCGGGTGTCGCGTTTGCCGATACCCCCGACTCCACCACCTCGCAGTCGTCCGCCAGTGACGCGGCCGCTACGCCACGACCGTCGGTCGCCCATCCCCGGTCCGCGCGTCGCACGTCAGTGGGCACTCCCGAGTCCGCCGATGCGCCGAACACGGGGCGGCGGCACTCCCGCACGACGCCGACGAAGCGCGCCGACACCGGCCAGTCCGATACCAAGGGCCCGGCATCGCGACGAGTGAACAACGCCACGCGCGCGGACGATTCGGGTACCGACGGGGCCGACACCACCACGGCGCGCGCGACACGCAGCCTGCCACAGCCGACCGCGGCAGCCGTTGAGCCGGCGGCGACGTCACCAGCCCCGGCTTCCCGGCCGCCCAAGCGCCTCTTCACCGCGAATCGCGCGGCACAGGAGACCTCACCGAACCCCACCGAGGCGCCTGCCACCGACACCACAACGGTCGCCGTCAAGGTCCTCACGACGCTCACCACGAATCTGTCGACACGTCCGAAGCCGGCGAGGCCGGCGCAGGCCGCGCTGCTGTCCACCCTGCTCGCATGGACCAGGCGGACGTCCGAGCCAACGGCCGATCCCGCCACGGGCGGCACGAACACCAGCGCCCTGATCGCCTCGCAGGCGGCTGCCGCGGCACCACAGAGTGCCGCCGCCAGCACCTCCGCGGACATTCAGCTTCCCGCGGTCGCCACGGTGCTCACCTTGCGCGGCATGAACGTTCGGAAAACGTCCTACGACCCGATGCCGAAACAGTACGGCGGCATGTTCGCCAAGGCTCCCTACACGATGGTGGCGGTGAACTACTCAGCCGCCTGGGACAGGACCTCGATCACCGAAGGCGTCCAAATGCTGGATGCCGCATTGGCTTCCACACCCGGTCAAATCATCGTCATGGCCCACTCCGAGGGCGCGCAGGTCGCCTCCCGGTGGATGCGCACCTACGCCAACGACCCGACCAGGGCGGCGCTCGCAAGCCGAGTCACCTTCCTGCTCAGCGGTAACCCGCTGCGCTCGAGCCAGGGCGGCGGGGGCCAGATGATCGGCTTGTGGGAGAACGACGGCACCCGAGCACTTCCGACGCCGACGACCACGCCGTGGCCGATCATCGACGTCGCCCGCCGGTGGGACGGCTGGGCCGACTGGCCCGACGACACCTCCAACAAGGTCGCGGTCCGCAGCGCGACAATCGGCATGACGCTGTTCCACACGAACTACAACAACGTCAACCTCTACGACCCGGCGAACACCGTCTGGCACAACGGCAACACCACGTACGTCTTGACTCACGAGAACAAGCCACCGCTCATCAGCAGGTACTTCAGAGCCGACCCCAACTTCGTCAGCGTCGTCAGGGGGTATGTCGAGGCGGCATACCACCGCCCGCCCAATGACATTCCCGTTCCCGTCGTGCCCACCACGAGCGCGTACTACCAGAACATCCTGGTCAAACTGGGCATCCCGAACGCCGCCCCGTCGCAGACGGCCGTGACAGCCTGAGCGCGCCGCCGCCAGCGCAGGCTCGACGCAGGGCACCGCACGCGCGTGGTGCACTCGATGATCCTGCTTTCCCACCGCTTCACCGCGTGCCGCGCAGCGTCCAGTGCGCCGGCCGGTGACCATCACCCAGCCACATCCGGACTCTTCGTCGCCGTCAATCACCGCGGAGAACGTCCGGCCCCCTCTGGAGCGCGGACGTAACTGGATTTGAGCATGGCGAGCGCAGCTGGTCGGAGCGAAGAGGGCGAAAGGTCGCGGGGCCACGGTGAACGCGCCTGCAGATATCAGGGCGGCGAAGCCCAGCTACTGGACGTGCGGTAGCTAGCAAACTGCCTTTGAAGCAACCTGGCCGACCTCTGTTCTTGCGGTTGCAAGTTGTTGCCACCAATCGGCAGGGATGAATGTTCGCTTGTGGCAGACTCTGAGCGCGAAAACCAGTGGTGACGGTTACAAAACCTCAGACCGCGCCATGACGAACTAACGCCCCCACCGCGCATGTCCCCTGGGCTGTCAATATCACCGGAGACTGATGTCATGTTTGCAGCAAATAAATATCCGGCAACCTGCAACTCGTCGCAGGACACGGATGACGAGCGCATTCCGGCGTCAGTCAACCGCAGGCGTCGTTCGACCAGGGATTCTGGGCGGTACATCGGACGAATCGGCGCGCTGGCGGTAGCGCTCGGTATCGGTACCGCGCTTGCCTCTATGCCGAGCGTTGCGTTCGCCGACACCTCCGACTCCACCACCTCGCAGTCATCCGCCGGTGACGCGGCCGGTGCGCCACGACCGTCGGTCGCACAGCCCCGGTCCCCGCGTCGCACCTCGGTGGACAGCGCCGAGTCCACCGCTGCGCCGACCACCCAGCGACGGCACAGCGCCACCTCGCGCGCGACGGCGACGAAGCGCGCCGACAGAGGCCAGTCCGAGACCGACGATCCGACGCCGCGACGAGCGGACAACGCCACTCGCGCAGTCGATCCGGGCGCCGACGTCGCGGGTAGCACCACAAGGCGCGCGGCACAGGAGACCTCACCGGTCCCCGCCGGAGAATCTGTCACCGCCACCAAAAAGGTTGCCGTCAAGGTCCGTACAGCCGTCACCACGAATGTCTCGACCCGTCCGAAGCCCGCGACACCGGCGCAGGCCACGCTGCTGTCCACCCTGCTCGCATGGACACGGCGGGCGTCCGCACAAACGGCGGATCCCACCAGCGGCAGCACAAATATCAGCGATCTGATCGCCACGCAGGCGGCTGCCACGGCACAGCCCACTGTCGTCGCAGGCAACTCCACGGGCATCGAACTTCCCGCGGCCGCGACAGTCTTCACCTTGCGCGGAATGAACGTCCGGAAGACGTCCTACAACCCCATGTTGAAGGAGTACGGGGGCATGTTCGCCAAGGCTCCCTACACGATGGTGGAGGTGAAATACTCAGCCGCCTGGAACCGGACGTCGATCACCGAAGGCGTTCAATTGCTCGATGCTGCGTTGGCTTCGACGCCCGGGGACATCATCGTCATGGCCCATTCGGAGGGTGCTCAGGTCGCCTCGCGATGGATGCGCACCTACGCCGATGATCCGACCAGGGCGGCGCTGGCCGACCGAGTCACCTTCCTGCTCAGCGGTAATCCTCTGCGCTCGAGCCAGGGCGGTGGGGGCCAGATGATCGGATTGTGGGAGAACGATGGCACCCGAGCACTTCCGACGCCGACGACCACGCCGTGGGCGATCGTTGACGTCGCCCGCCGGTGGGACGGCTGGGCCGACTGGCCCGCCGACACCTCCAACAAGATCGCCGTCCGCAACGCCAGGAAAGGAATGGCCAGCTTTCACTTCAATTACAACAACGTCGACATCTACGACCCGGCGAACACCGTCTGGCACGAAGGCAACACCACGTACGTCTTGACTCACGAAAACACCCCGCCGATCATCCGCTCGCTCTTCGCCAACCCCAACCTCGTCAGCCTCCTCAGAGGCCGGGTCGAGACCGGATATCAACGCCCGCCCGACGACATTTCGTCGCAGACGGCCGTGACAGCCTGAGCCTCGGCAGTCATTCGAGCGCGAAGTCGACCGCGGCCTGTGCGTGTAGCAGCGTCGTCGGGAACACCGGGATGGCGACGTCGTCGGCGCCGATCAGCAGTTCCACCTCGGTGCAGCCGAGGATCACCCCCTGCACGCCGGCCATGCGGCCGATGACCTCTCGGTAGAACTGGCGCGATTCGTCGCGAACCACGTTGTGGCACAACTCCTCGTAGATGATGCGGCTGACCTCCCGGCGATCGTCGGCGTCCGGTGTCACGACCTCGACGCCATACGCAACGAACCGCGAGACGTAGAAACTCTGCTCCATCGTGAACGCGGTGGCCAGCAGCCCCACCCGCGACAGGCCTGCAGCCGCCACGGCGCGCGCGGTGGTGTCGGCGATGTGCAGGAACGGAATCGCGACGGCATCCTCGATGGCCGCGGCGACGTAGTGCATGGTGTTGGTGCACAGCACGATCGCGTCGGCGCCCGCCGACTCGAGCCGGCGGGCCTCGCCGGCCAGGCGGGCCGCGACCGCGTCCCAGTTCCCGTCGAGCTTGAGCGCCTCGATCTCGGCGAAGTCGACCGATGCGAGAAGGATTGGCGCGGAATGTAATCCGCCGAGACGACCCGCGACGAGCTCATTGATCAACCGGTAGTAGTGCGCGGTGCTGACCCAGCTCATGCCGCCGATCAGGCCGAGTGTCTTCACCCAGGACATGCTACGAGCGCAGCGACACGCCGGCCCTGGTGGCACACGGCTCCCCCACCTGGTGACACCAGGTACCGACGCGTCTGAGAAAAGGCTCCGCTCAACCCCTCACTGCGCGCGCCTTGACAGTCATTGCGAGAGAAACCAAGAGCATCGTACATAAACATCGGTGTTTCTGAGAGACAACAAGGTTCTTGAAAAGGAAATGACTCGCACGTCCACCGGAGGGGACCGTGGCCCGCCTATACTTTCGACACAGTCACAGCACCTGCGAGATCATGCGACGCTGCCGAGGTCGGAGGGGGAACCCCGTGGTCGAGCGGCTTGCGTCCGGTCGCCATCACCTCAGCCGCGAAGAGGTGGCGGCCCACCAGAAGCAGCGGTTGTTCAAGGCCCTCGCCACGGTGATGACCGCCAA
Organism: Mycolicibacterium chlorophenolicum; assembly: GCF_001044235.1. GTDB lineage: Bacteria > Actinomycetota > Actinomycetes > Mycobacteriales > Mycobacteriaceae > Mycobacterium > Mycobacterium chlorophenolicum. The sequence continues at coordinate 123,901 of NZ_JYNL01000008.1, forward strand.
CGGTTACAGCAGCACGACCGTCGACGACGTCATCAAGGAGGCGAAGGTCTCCCGGGCCACGTTCTATCAACATTTCGAGTCCAAGCAGGACCTGTTCGTGGCCGGCTATGCGCGGATGCAGCGTCATGTCATCGACGACATCCTCACGGTGCCGGAGGTCGGCACCCCAATGCAGCGGTTCGCCGCGATGCTCGAGCGGTACCTCGGCTTCATCGCGCTCGATCCGGCCACCGCGCGGCTCTATCTGCTCGAGGTGTACGCCGCCGGCCCCGACGCCATGCGGCGGCGGATCGAGCTGCAGCAGGAGTGGGTCGCCGGTGTCGTGGAGATCTTCGGTGCGCGCAACGATGCCAACCGCTTCGCCTGCGAAGCGCTCGTCGCCGGAATCTCGACGCTGGTCACCCATGCCCTGAGCACCGGCGACGCCGACGCGGTCACCGGGCTGTACAAGCCCGTCCTCGACTACACCGAGCGGGTGATCGGCCGCGCTCCCGTGACGGACGGGTGAGGGTCGAACCATGAGGATCGAGTCGGGCAGCCTCCGGGAGCGCAAGAAGTGGCAGACCCGCCAGGCCATCCGCCGCGAGGCACTGCGGCTGTTCACCGAGCAGGGGTACGCGGACACCACGGTCGAGCAGATCGCCGAGGCCGCCGAGGTCTCCCCACGCACCTTCTACCGCTACTTCCGCGTCAAGGAAGCGGTACTGATCTCCGCGGACCACTCGCCGCTGATCGTCGCGGCCTTCATCGCCGCACCCCGGCATCTGACGCCGATCGCCGCGTACGAGTACGCGGTGACCGAGGTGTTCGGCTCGCTGTCCGAGCAAGACCGGGAAGCCGACCTCATCGGCCAGCAGCTGCTGTACCAGGTGCCCGAGGCGCACGGGCTGATCTACGCCGAGCTCATCAAGCTGATCGGGCTGATCACCGACGCGCTGCAGCACCGGCTCGACGGCCCGACCGACGAGGCCGAGCGCAGCGTGCTGGCCGGCGCGATCGTCGGCGTGATCATGGGCGCCGCACACAACACCCCCCTACCCGAGAAGGCGCTACCCAGCGCGCTGTCGATCCTCGACGCCAAGATGTCGTGGTGACGACGGCTGCTCCCTCGACGTGGGCACCGCTGCGGTCGCCGGTCTTCCGCGCACTGTGGATCGCGCAGCTCGTCTCCAACCTGGGCACCTGGATGCAGACGGTCGGTGCGCAGTGGATGCTCGTCGACGATCCGCGCGCCGCGGTGCTGGTGCCGCTGGTGCAGACGGCGACGACACTGCCGGTCATGCTGCTGGCGCTGCCGTCCGGGGTGCTGGCCGACCTGATCGACCGGCGCCGGCTGCTGATCGCGACGCAGGGCGCGATGGCCGCCGGGGTGGCGTTCCTGGCCACGTTGACCGGATTCGGGCTGACGACGCCCGCGGTGCTGCTGATCGTGCTGTTCGTCATCGGGTGCGGGCAGGCGCTGACCGCGCCGGCCTGGCAGGCCATCCAGCCCGATCTTGTTCCGCCGCAACAGATCCCGGCTGCCGCCGCGCTGGGCAGCATGAGCATGAACGGCGCCAGGGCGATCGGGCCCGCGATCGCCGGCGCACTGGTGTCGCTGGCCGGTCCGACGCTGGTGTTCGCGCTCAACGCGGTGTCGTTCATCGGGATCGTGGCCGTGCTGATCTGGTGGCGGCGACCGCCGATCGAGCACAACTTCCCGCCCGAGCGGGCGCTCGCAGCGCTGAGCGCCGGGGGCCGCTACATCCGCAGCTCGCCGATCGTGCGGCGCATCCTGCTGCGCACCGCGCTGTTCATCGGCCCGGCCAGTGCGCTGTGGGGGCTGCTGCCGGTGATCGCGGCCGACCAGCTGGGGCTGTCGTCGTCGGGCTACGGCCTGCTGCTCGGCGCGTTGGGGGTCGGGGCGCTGCTGGGCGCGTTGGTGCTGTCACGGCTGCGGTCGCGCTTCGGGCAGAACACGCTGCTGGCGCTCGGGGCCGGCGGCTTCGCGGCGGCGACGGCGGTGCTGGCGCTGGTGCACGACTTCGGGGCCGTGCTCGCCGCGCTGGTGGTCGGCGGCGCGGCGTGGCTGCTGTCGCTGTCGACGCTCAACGCGTCGATGCAGCTGAGCCTGCCGGGCTGGGTGCGCGCCCGCGGGCTGTCGGTGTACCAGCTGATCTTCATGGGCGGGCAGGCGCTCGGCTCGGTGGTGTGGGGCGTGCTCGCCGGGGCCACCAGCAGTGTGAACAGCCTGCTGGTCAGCGCCGGCCTGCTGGCGGCGTGCGCGGTCTCGCTGCTGTGGTGGCCGCTGCACCGGCGCACCGGCGACCTCGACCTGACCCCGTCGTCGCACTGGCCGGAGCCGACGCTGGTGTTCGAGCCGGAGCCGCTCGACGGACCCGTGCTGGTGCTGACGTCCTACCGGGTGGCGCCGGAGAACGAGGAGGCGTTCGTCGCGGCGATGGCGGTGCTGGGCCGGTCGCGGCAGCGCACCGGCGCAGCGCAGTGGCGGCTGTTCCGCAGCGTCGAGGAGGAATCGACGTACGTCGAGACGTTCGTCGTGCGCTCGTGGGGCGAGCACATGCACCAGCACTACACGCGGCTGACGGGCCAGGATCAGCTGATCGAGCAGAACGTGGAGAAGTACATCGACGGCGAAGCGCAGTCACAGCACTACCTCGCGGTCCGCGACTCAGACTGAGCTGACCACCGGCCAGAAGAGGGCGAACAGCCGCTCTTCCCACCCGTCGGCGACGGACCCGGTGCGGGCGCGCTCGGCGGTGTACGCCCCGACCAGCGCGTCGATCAGCGCCTCCGCGTCGACGCCGGCCCAGCTGTCCTCGATGACCTGCTCTAGCGCGGCGCGCTGACCGGCGAGGATACGCCGGAACACCTCGGTGAACTCCGCGTCCTCGTCGGTGAGCAGGGCTGCGAAGCCGCCGAACCCGATGCCGGCGTCGACCGCCTCGACGGCGTGCGCGATCACCCAGCGCAGCCGCTCCCGGGGTGCGACGTCGGCGCCGGGCGGTTCCGTCGGCGCGAGCCGCTCCAGCGCAGCGGACAGCATGTCGCGGCGGTCCGTGTACCGCCGGTAGATCGTGGTCTTCGCGATCCCGGACCGGGCGGTGACCGCCTCGACGGTCACGCCCCGCGGGCCGCGGGTGCGCAGCAGCTCGAGCGTCGCATCGGCGATGCGCTGGTCAACCTCGCCCCTCGGCGCCATCGCTGCTCCCCTGGTCGGAATACATCCGTCGCAGAAAACGCTACACTAAACGTAGCGCTACGATGAGCGTAGCGTTTGATCGAGAGGGGACATCATGGCCATGTTCGCGTATGTCAGCTTCCTGTTGACGTTCGTGGCGCTGGGTCTGTTCGTGCACGCCTTGGCGACGGGAAGCGCCGTGGCGGTGGCTTACGGCACGGCGCTGGTCGTGTTCATCGCGGCGATGATCGCGGGGTCGCGCGTCGGAAAGAACGCCTGGGCGAAGCCGATCGGGCAAGCGCAGATCGACCGGTACCTGCAGCGCTACCGCGGGGTCGAGGACACGCCTGCCGAGGAGCCCGAGCTCGAAATCCCGGAGCGGCTCGCGGCGTAGGGTTCGACCGTGCAGGTCGACGCGATGACGATGCCGCAGCCGCTGGGCGAGGTCGCCGACCTTGCCCGACGCACCCAGACCGCGGGGTTCTCGGGTCTGCTGTTCACCGAGACGGGCCGCACGCCGTATCTCAACGCGGCGGTGGCGGCGCAGGCGGCGCCGGGCCTGGAGTTGTCGACGGGCGTGGCGGTGGCGTTCCCGCGCAGCCCGTTCGTGACGGCGGCGACAGCGTGGGAGGTGCAGGAGGCCTCGGGCGGGTCGTTCCGCCTGGGCCTGGGCACGCAGGTGCGCACGCACGTGGTCCGGCGCTACGGCGTGGACTTCGAGCATCCGGGGCCGCGGCTGCGTGACTACGTGCTCGCTGTGAAGGCGTGCTTCGCGGCGTTCCGCACCGGCACTCTCGAGCACCGCGGCGACTTCTACAGCCTGGACTTCATCACCCCGCAGTGGAGCCCGGGCCCGATCGACGCGCCCGATCCGAAGGTCGACATCGCCGCGGTGAACCCGTGGATGCTGCGGATGGCCGGCGAGGTCGCCGACGGCATCCACGTGCACCCGCTGGGCGAGCCGGGCTACATCCGGCGCCATGTGCTGACGAATCGGGCTGCCGGGGCGAACATGTCGCGCCGCTCCCCCGACGACATCGCGGTGATCGTGCCGGTGATGACGATCGTCGGCGACACCGACGAGGAACGGCACCGCGAGCGCGAGCTCGTCCGGGCCAGCATGAGCTTCTACGGCAGCACCCCGAACTACGCGTTCATCTGGGACGAAGCCGGGTTCGAGGGCACGACGGCGCGGATCCGGGAGAAGCAGAAGGCCGGAGACTTCGCCGGCATGGCGGCGCAGATTACCGACGACCACATCGCGGCGTTCGCGACGGAGTCGACGTGGGACGGCCTGGCCGACGCACTGAGGGCGAAGTACGACGGGGTGGCGACACGGTTGGTGCTGTACAACGCGCTGGCCGACCGCGAGTGGTTCGAGCGGTACGGGGAAGTGGCCCAGCGCCTTTCGTGAGCGTTACTCGCCGGCCGGACCGTTGACCGCGGCCAGGAACCGGTTGCCTGCGTAGGGCAGTTCGATTCCGTTCTCGTCGAAGGCGCGCAGGATCTCGCGCCGCAGGCGGCGCTGGACCGACCACTGGACACCGGGCCGGGTCTTGACGGTCATCCTCAGGGTGACCTGGTCGGACCGCACCTCCTGAACACCGAGCATCTCGGGTTCGCCGAGGACCTTGGCGGCGATCTTCGGGTCGTCGAGTGCGCGGTGGGCGGCGTCGAGGGCGACCTTCTCGGCGCGTTCGACGTCGGCGGTGGGCGCGACGGGGATCTCGATGCGGGCGACCGCGTAGTCCTGGCTCATGTTGCCGACGCGGGCGATCTCGCCGTTGCGCACGTACCAGAGGGTGCCGTCGATGTCGCGCACGGTGGTGATGCGCAGGCCGACGCTCTCGACGTCGCCGACGGCGTCGCCGAGGTCGACGGTGTCGCCGACGCCGTACTGGTCTTCGAGCAGCATGAACACGCCGGTCACGAAGTCGCGCACCAGGTTCTGCGCGCCGAAGCCGATCGCGAGGCCGACGACGCCGGCCGAGGCGAGGAACGGCGCGATGTTGACGCCGAGCACGTTGAGAACGCCCAGCGCAACCCAGATCAGCAGCACGATCGACACCGTCGACTTCAGCACCGAGGCGATGGTCTGCGCGCGCTGCTGGCGGCGCTCGGCGGCGCGGGCACTTGCGGCCGGGGACTGCCCGCGGTCGCGCAGGCCGCGTAGCAGCGGAGGTTTCTTGGCCGGCGCCTGGTCATCCGAGGCGACGTTCTTGCGGGATCTGCCGGTGGCGGCCCGATCGATCATCCGGTGCAGCACATAGCGTGCGATGAGCACGACCAGGATGTACGCAACGATCCGGATGGGAACTTCGAGCAGCCAGTGCCGGTTGGTTTCGGTCCATTCGAAGGCGAGGTTGTATACGTCCATCATCTCGACCGTACGTCTACCCACTGGGCCGGACGCAAATCATGCAGTGGCTGAATCACTTTGACGTGTCCGTCGATCCGCGACGGTCATGTGCGGTGTGGGCCCGAGCGCTCTGTGACCAAATCCACGTTGTGCAGACGGCCACTCGCAGTCCCGCTGCAGACAGTGGATCTCGTCACTTGTCGGTGCCCGTTCGTAAAGTCTGCGCATGGCCAGGAGGGATTCGGGGGGCGGCGGCTTCGTCGGCGTGCTCGGCATGCTCTTCCTGCTCGGCATGATCGTCAAATACATCTGGTGGATCGTCGGCGCTGCGGCCGTCATCGGACTGTCGGTGGGCATCTACTACGCCAGCCGGGCCGCGATCCAGCGCGCCGAGGAGCGGCAGCGGCGGGCCGACCGTCGCGAGGACGAGTTGCGGATTCGGGCCGAGCGCCAACGCCGGTGGACGCTGCTCGGTGACAGCCGCGCCGTCTACGGCAAGGACGGCGAGGCCCCGACGCGGGCGGTGACGCAGCCGCCGGCCGACGACGACGACGACCGTCCTATCGCGCGGATGGCCACCACCGCCGGTGAGCTGGCGGCGTTGAAGCGGGACAAGCCGCAGGCGTGGGAGCACGCGTTGTTCGCGTCGGTCCTGATGCAGCGCACCTCCGCGGTCCTGCCGCGGCTGCGCGACAGCGAGCTGGGGTTCACCGCGTCGGGCAGCATGCGGGTGTCGACCGGTCCGTATCTGGCGTCGGCGCTGAGCGACCTGCTCGACCAGATGTTGGCCACCACGCAACAGCTCGCGGCGTTCGTGAACGCCCGCGCATTCATGGCCGCCTTCGGGCGAGGAGGTGGCGCCGCCGAGCCCGACGCCGAGGCGGTCGAGCACATCGCGCACCGCCTGATGGACTACCAGGAGCGGCTCCTCGAACTGTCCGAGCAGTGCCGTGAGCTGGCCGCGCCGTCGGCGTACACCGACGTGATCGCCGACTGCGCAAGGCTTCTCGACATGCCGCTGCAGGGTATCCGCGATTTCACCGCCGAGTATGTCGAGATCATCGAGGCGCTCCCCCGCGTCCTCGAGCACGCCACCGGCACGATCCATCTGGGCGGCCTCGCGCTGGACCTCGACGTCGACGACGACCTGCTGAGCACGACGGAGAAGCGTCTGCACGCCATGGTCCGCTGATTGCTCGCGAACGCTCGATACTGACGACCCTGTCAAAAGTCATAGATGACGTTTGACTGACGGACGGGACCCAACCCGTGCCCACCTTGTTTGCGACAAGATCGCTGGCTAGTGTCGTCGCTACCGGGAATTCGTTGAACAGTAGCGGTCCGGGCTCCGTCGGGGAACCCCATCTCGTTCCAGGAAAGATTTGCCCATGAGCGCTACAGGCCGCCATCACGCCGACGGAGAACGTCGCCACCGGAGCCGCCCCCTGCTGGGGCTCGCCGCCGCGGGGGCGTTGCTGCCGCTGGTTGCCGCACCGACCGCGAGCGCGGCGAGCGTGATCCCCGAGGGTCCGCTGACGGTTCGCACGATCAGCCCGGTGAAGGGCAACTACATCAACGAGACGCTGCAGGGCGTGGTCTGCCAGGCACCCAACACGTGCACCGAGATCCCCTACCTCAGCTTCATCACCCCCTTCGGAGTCGCCCGGCTCGACAACGTCATCAAGACCGAAGCCGACACGCCGATCGTCATCTACGCCTACAGCAACGGCGCGCAGATCGCCCAGCACTGGATCACCGACCACGCCGACGACGCGGACGCACCGCCGGCGGAGAACGTGACGTTCATCCTGATGGGCAACTCCACCCGCAAGTACGGCGGCGCGGACAAGGAGTTCAATGTCTCGCAGCCCAGCCAGTACCACGTCATCGACATCGCCCGCGAGTACGATCCGGTGGCCGACTTCCCGGATAACGGGCTCAACCTGCTGGCGGTCGCCAATGCGCTCTCCGGGTTCATCACGCTGCACGACTACCGCGACGTCGACATCAACGACCCCAACAACATCGTGTGGGACGAGGGGAACACCACCTATGTGCTGGTGCCGACGGAGAACCTGCCGTTACTGAACCCGCTGCGGCTCATCGGCCTGAACGCGCTGGCCGATCAGCTGAACGGACCGCTGAAGGAGATCGTCGACCAGGGTTACGACCGCAGCTACATCCCGGAGGACGCGCGCCCGACGCCGACGCCGCCCACGACCACAGCTGTCGCCGCAAAAACCGTTGTCGCCGAACCTGAATCAGCCTCGGCGCCGGTGGCGGCCACGAAGAAAGCCGCTGTCGAAACGGAAGCGGTGACGACCAAGCCGGAGCCCACGTCCGATGCCGACGCCGACGTTCAGGAATCGACGCCGGCGAAGTCCACGACGAAGTCGACGAAGGACGACGACGTGGCGGACGCGGTGCGGTCGATCACGAAGACCGCGACCCGGGAACTGAAGAAGCTGACCGAGCCGCTGAAGTCCCTGCGCCCGTCGCGTGCGCCGGCCGACGATGCGTCGTCGTCGAGCAAGCCGTCGTCGCGGGACGCCGGGTCGTCGGACAGCGGTGGCGGGAACAGCAGCGAGTAGCCGCTACTCGCTGTCGGCGCCGGCGGAGGCGGTGGCCTTGTCGGCCTTCGCGGGCTCAGCCTTCGTGGTGTCGGCCTTGGTGGTCTCGGCCTTCGTGCTCTCGGCCTTGGTCTCGGTGTCCGACGAGTCCTTGTAGTCGGCCGCCTTGTCCGGCTTCGTGGCCTCTTCCGCATCCAGATCGTCTTTGCGCGCAGACTTTTTGGCTTCTAGGGCGTCACGCAGCTTTTCGATGCGCTCCTGTCGGCGGGTGACGGCGTCCTTCCAGGACGTCGCGCGCTTGGTGGAGCGGGTCGGTGCGGGTGCGTCCTCCGGCTTGGGGGCCGAGTCGGCGACGAGCGTCGTGGTCGTCGGCTTGGGCGCGGGCGGGCCGGTCAGAGTCGGCGGGATGCCCGTCTCCATGGGCGGCCGGTTGTAGGCCGAGTCGATGATGGGTCGCAGCTTGCTGTCGAGGGCGGCAACGAACTTGGGGTCGAAGTGGAAGGCGACCATCGGCGCGAGGAGGGGCAGCACGTCGGCGGGGATGAGGATGGTGGTCGTCGTTCCGCCCGCTTCGTTGACGTCGATGGTGTACTCGGTCGGGTTGTTGCGGATGTCGAAGTTGGAATTCTTGACGTGCAGCGTCATCGCTCCCATGACCGCGTTGGTGACCGCGAGCATGTTCCAGGCGTTGTCGGGGAAGTCGGCGAGGCCGTCGTACTCGGCGCGGACGATCAGGACGTCGTAGGGCGTGACGGGGGTGGGCAGGTCGGCGAGCTTGCCGAGGAAGCGCTTGCTGGGCGAACCGTAGATGGCGACGTTGAGCTCGGACGGCGGTGGTGGTTCCTTGCCGTCGGTGGTGTTGGCGCGGTCGGCTTCGAGCCGGCGCAGCACCTCCATGACCGACGGCGCGCCTTCGGAGACGCCGCCGATGGTTTTGGGTCCGGCGTAGGCGGGGTCGTAGACCGCGGCATAGAGGTTGTCGGCACCCTTGGCGACGGAGGAGTAGAGCTCCTTGCCGGGGAAGGGAATGTTGACGCGCCGGTCGTAGTCGGCGAAGTAGCCGCCGAACGCCTCGGCCATCTGCTGTTCGGTGAGGGTCGCATACACACCCTTCCCGCCGAGCAGCAGCGCGGTCGAGGCGTTCGCCACCCCCGAACTCAGCGCAACGATCATGGCGCCCAGAAGAACGGCCAAGCGATACATGTTCCACCCCGTGTTCACGCAGAGAGCTCCCCGAGCCTGATAAGTCTGACGGTACGGGCGAGCGCCGACAGAGGAATCGGGGAAACCCCCCGTGTTTGCTTCACACCGACTTCAGGCCCAAAGCGAGGTTCGAAGTGGCGACTTGCATCGACGGGTCGAGACACAGACGAGAAGAAGAGGCCTAATCGAGGAACAGAGGGGGTAAGCCGCGGTCTGCCGTTCCCAAGATGCAACCCTCGGGTGGCCGGTAAGGCCGCTTTCCGGCTCGCTTTCGTGGGGCGTCGAGGGCCGGAAAATCTATGCAAATCACCCCACGCGCGGCTTAGTAGGCTGAGGCAGGTGCACGTCACGACAGTCGATCGCGAAGGTCTTGTAGCGCTTGCTCGCCTGTGCGAAAGGTCGGCAATGGAGGTCGCTCATTCCGGCGAAGCGCCGTCCGGAGTCTCTTGGCAAGCGACATGTGCAGCGGTCGCCGCGGTAGACGCGAGTATGACTTCAGCGGCAGGTCGCCTCGCGGGGAGATTGTCGGCTAATGCTGCAAAGCTGTCTCAGTCCGCGGTTCGATATTCCGCTCGTGACGAAGCCGCGGCGGACGAAATCGACGCCGTGGTGATCTGACAGATGCCGCCGAGATCGCCGGTACCAAGTCGGCCCCAGATCCATCAGTGGGAGACGGATAGCTTACGAATCGCTGCCGTCCGGTGGAACCAGATGGCCGACACCTGGGAAGACGCGTTCGATCGGATTCGCACCAACATGAAGAATCCCGGGGGAACGCCTTGGGTCGGTGAAGGGGCGGCTGCAGCCCAGGACCGTGCTCAGTCCGATCACGTTCGGGTGCAGGATGCGGCCGACGGGCTCCGGTTGGCTGCAGCTGTGGCGTCCAGCGCAGCGAACGAGATGGATTCGTCGAAGAAGCAGGCCCTCATGGCTATTGGGGAGGCTGAAGCGCAGGGGTTTTTTGTCGGCGATGACCTTTCGCTTAGCGAAACCCAAAGAACTGGGTGGTTCCCTGCGGAGGCAGCCGCTCGAGAGGCGCAGGCTGAAGCCTTCGCCGCGGACATTCAGACGAAGGCCGCAGCGTTAGCCGCGCTCGACGCCGACCGCGCCGCTCAAATCACAGCTGCGGTGGCCGTACTCGATGAACTCGTCTTCGTCGACACTGATTCGCCCAGCCACACAGTTAAGGCGGTCGATTGGAAACAAGCACCTGCGGAAGACACGGATGGTGTCTCATCGGACGGTGCGTCACCGGTTCGTGGATTGCCACCAGAGGGCGTGCAGCCCCCGGTTCCAGGGGATGTGACGCCTGGGCCGGCGAGTCGACCAAGTGAAGCTGGTAAAGGTGGACAAAGCCTGTGGGATCAGAACGGCGGAGAGTGGCGCTACTTTCCCGGAGACCGCTACCACAACCCTCACTGGGACTTCAATCCGCACGACGTGCCCAATGCGCCTTGGGACAACATTCCGATAGGCGACCTCCCGCCGGTGAAAGACAGCCCTGTGGTCAGCAGCCTTCCCCCCTGGCTTCAAAGTCCTCCGCTACCCAATACTGTCGAGCCAGGCCAGAACCCCCTACTAGCGCCCTTCCCGGGTAATGCCATGCCCGGCACTCCGGTGCCCGCACCAGGGCCGGTAAGCATCATGCCGCGTATTGACATTCCGGCGCCGAATCCTCAAGACATGGCGAACGCAGGTGCGACTGGTACGGGGATTGTTACGGGCGGAGGCCTACTGGCGCTCCTCTACCTGTTGTTTGTTCAGAACTGAGGTCGATGTGATCAGAGAACCATTGGTGCGCGATGGAATCTCGGGGCTTATCGACATCGTCGGAAGGTGCGTGACGAACGTGACGCTCGCTTCTGGACAGGATCTGGGGATATGGCTACCAGGTCTTGGCCCACCGCCTAACGGTTGGTCGACCGCAAATGTTGCCAATCATCGAACGCCGACACGCATAGCAGTTCACGGCAACCAGTCTGGGGATTGGGACGCGTGCGAGATCATCAACATGTGGGCGTTCACTGGCCGGTTATCAGCCGGAACGATCACTGCGAATATCGCGTGCACGCTGAACTCCGTCGGAGCTGAGAACATCATCTCGAGCCCTGTGCAACTGCCACCATCGGCTTGCAGCTTCGATGTGACTTCGGCGTCAGCAGAAGGCGATTTCACTCTGAGCGGACAAGCGGTACATGGACGATACCTCGCCGTGCTTGTGCAAGGTGGCACCGATCGCAACAACGATAAGTCGCTTCCGAGAGGCGCACTATTGGAACACAATACGTTCACATCCGCTCGCGCGAATTCCAGTGTCCTGCGAGACCTTGAGTGCATGTCCGATGCAGTCATTAGGGCGCAGATGCAAGTACTCATGGCGGATCGACCACTTGCAGGACGGTCGTTAGCATCGCCGCTTACCTCATCCCATATCGATCACAAGGGGATTCATGAGCGTCATCCGAGTTGAACTCGCACGAGAATTCATGTTCGGAGATGATGTCGTGCTGCTGGCTATGGACGGCATCGGTCTCGACTTGTTCTTAGAACTGCTGCAGGAAGCGATGCTGAAGGGGCGTTCGCGGCTTGAACATCAAGGCGTCAGCCACGATGTGGTGATCGAAGCGATTGGATCCTCGGTTGATATGGCCGACAGACACATAACATGGCGCTTCAACTCCGCGACGGCCAACGAGGTTGTCGACTATCTGACCGCCCTCAGAAGCAGCAACCGACCTGGGCATCAGTATGTCGACATCTCCGAACCAACAGATACCTTGGTGCTCTCACTAGACGAATACATCGCGAAGTAGCTTGAGCTCGCTCGAACTCGCATGACTGGGTCAACTTCGCAGCCCTGCAACGGATTGGAACGCCGCCCGACTACTTCACCGTGACGACGTACTCAACATTTCCTTCAGGCATCGATGTTCAGCCGCCGCGCCAGATCCGGTCCCCCGACCTCACGCAGGAATTCCGGATCTCCGCAGACCACCAATTGATCTCGTGCGCGGGACAATCCGACGTAGAGCCGTTCCCGAGAGCGTTCGAACGCCGACTCCTCGTTGACGACGAGCACGACCGCTCGACGTTCGAGACCCTTGAATCCGAGGACATGGCCATAGAACACCTGATCTGCATCCCAGAAGCTGTCCCAGTACGCGGCGTTGCCCGCCGCTTGGCGTTCGCGCTGCTCCGGATGACGGCTCCCGGTGGTCAGCAGCGCGACGTCCTCGGGGCGCCAGCCCTGCTCTAGGAGCGCGTCCACTTCGTCGTCGCCGGCGTCCATCGCGTCCTCCCGCGAGCACGCGACGTACTTGACCGCCGGGCCCTCGCCGCCGAGGAAACGCATCGGGTGGTCGACCAGCGGCTGGAACGCGTTGGCGATTTGGCGGGTGTTGCGCAGATTGTGGTCGAGCACGAGCGGAACCAGCGGCACCGGTGGCGAGCCGTGCCGATGAAAAACGCGCTGCCCCTCGTCAGTGAACACGTAGAGCCCACCGGTCTCGTCGTCCCGCAGCGCGGCCAACAGCGGATCCCACCAGGCATCGGCGAAGTCCTGAGCCTCGTCGACCACGATCGCGTCGAATCGGTGACCCGGATCGAGTTGCATTGCCAGTTCGGTCATCTGAGCCGGTAGGTCCCGTTCCCAGAACTGGACGGTCTCGTCGGTGCGCAGCGATTCGTCAGGTCCCGCAGGCGCGCCCCACGTCTTGCCGAGGTCGTGGAACTCGCCGACGTAGGCCGGTTGTTGACGCCGGTTCCAGGTCGCGGTGATCCGCTCCAGGTAGGACGCCAGCCCGTGCGAGTAGCAGACCAGCGCGACGCGCTGCCCGTCGCGAGCCAGCCGGCGGGCCTGCTCCATGGCGAGGAACGTCTTGCCGCTGCCCGCGCCGCCGCGGATCTCGACGCGATGCAGCAGCCGGATGGCGTCGAGGATCACCGACTGGTGCTCGGTGAGAACATCTGCCGCGTCCTCGTTTTCGAGCGCACGGGCGACGACGCTGCGCTGCGGGAGACCGCGCCCGCTCAATGACTCGTTGAGTTCGGCGATGCCGTCGCGGCTGAGCAGTGGCCGGTCGAGCTCCTGGCTGTGCAGGACCTCACGCAGCTTGGCGACGATGTCGGGCAGGTCGGTGCGGTCGATGACCTTCCAGCGCGGGCATTCGGGCAGCGCGAAGCCGTCGGGCAAATCGGTGTTGGGCAGGACGACGACGTGGTCCCAGCGCAGCCGGCCCTGCGTCCAGCGGGGGTCTTTCTCGACGAAGTCCCGCAGTGCGTAGCAGGCCTCGCGGGCCTGACGGACGGGGTCAATCTTGTGCTCGTGTCCGCGGCGCTTCTGCCGCCAACTCTCGCCGTCATGCCACACCTCGCCGCCCTTGACCTCCACGCAGACGATGCCGGCGCCCTCGATGGCGACGAAGAAGTCGATCTCGTGGTCTTTGAGGTGGTCGGTGACGCGCTTGCCGGGGATGACCAGGTCACCGGGCTCGAGCTGGTCGATCAGGGCCTGCCAGACCTTGCGCTCGGCGCCGTTGGCCAGCCGTGGTGTCTCGGACACGGTGATGGTCATCGTTGACGTCCTCCCCTCCGTCAGCAGCGATGGTAACCAGCGGGGCCGACACGTCGGAATCTCAGGTTCCGATGTCGAGCGGGTGTAATGCTTCCGTCAGCGGCCCAGGCCCGCCAGGAAGCGTTTCACCTCGTCGACCGAGCCGAGCACGAACTGCGCGGCGGTGTCCCGGTCACCCACCTCGGGATCGTCGGCCCGGCCCACGAAGATCCCGATTCCGCGGTCCCGCAGCGCCCGGAACGCGTCTTCGTCGGTGATGTCGTCGCCGAGGTACAGCGGGAGCACGTCGTCGCCGCCGAGTCCCAGCACCTCGATCAGATGCAGCACCGCCTTGCCCTTGTCCCAGTCGATGTTGGGCTTGAGCTCGTAGACCATCTTCCCGGGCGTGAGGGCGACCCGGTCGGAGTTCTCGGCGAGCAATGTCTGCACACTGTCGCCAACGCGGTCGCGGTCCTCGGGGGCAACGTGGCGATAGTGCACCGCCACCGAGGCCCGCTTGGGTTCGATCTGAACCCCGGGGATCGACCCGACATCGTCACGAAGACGCTCGGTCACCTCGGCGATGAGGTCGAGAAACCCGGACACGCGATCGTCGCTGATCGAACCCTGTTGCGGGGTCCAAATATCGAAGCCGTGGCTGCCCGCCACGACCAGATCGTCGACACCCATCAGTTGCTGCGCCATGGCCCGGTCGCGGCCCGTGACGATGCAGACGGGGCATCGGGCTGCCAACTCCCGCAGAGTGGTTCGCATGTCGTCGGACATCACGGCGTCCTCGGGGCGGTCCACGATCGGCGTCAGCACTCCGTCGTAGTCGAGGAAGACCGCCGGCTTGTGGCCCGCCAACCTCCGCTCGACCGCCCCGCCCTCGCCGAGGGCCGATGGTAGGTCGCCGACCTTGCGCATACTCATCCCGCAGACCTCACTTCGTCTAGACACGTCCAACCTACGGCGACGACGGTGCCGAGAGGTACCCCTTGCCCGCATCGTCGCTCCGCGGTCGATCGTGGTCGGCTGGGCGGAGATGTCAGAGCTGCCGAATACAGTGCCGTCTCAGAAATCCACCTGGGGAGGAGACGGATATGGCGCCGAAACCGACAGCCACGTCGCGGCCCGTCGACATCGCGCCGGCTCGACCGCGCCCGATGCTGTCGGTCGCGATCGCGATCGCGAGGGTCAGCGCGGCGCTGTACCGGTACTCGGCAGGTTCCTGCGAGCAGCGCTGGAGCGGCACCGTCGAGGCCGACTCAGTCGACACCGCTCTGCTCGACACGATCGGCCGGGTGCGTGAGACGTGCGCGGCCGAGCGGGTTCGGTTCGTGGTGCACGTGCCGCCGCGCAGTGTGTTGTGGGCGCTGCGCGACGAGGTCGCTGTGCTGATGCCCGGGATCTGGATCGACCAGCCGAGGCTGTCCGACGAGACGCTGGTGCGGGCAGCGTGCGCCGGACTGCGTGAGGACGAAAGGGCGCAGGCCGGGCCGGTGTGGGTGGCCACGGACGGTTCGGTGCGAGGCAGGTTCACCGGCTACGGATGGTTGGCGTCGTCGGGCGAGTACGGGTTGCAGGGTTTCCGCCATTCGACAAAGCTGATCGGCTCGGAGGTGGTGCTGGTCGCCGAACTGCGCGCGATCGGTATGGCGGTGCAGAAGCTGCGCGGACGTGACATCACCGTGTTGAGCGACAGCACGCTCGCGGTCGCGATGGTGCAGCGGTGGATGGCCGGCGACGACGTGCTGCCGGAGGGCTACGCGACCTACCGCGAGAGCGGAAAGACGCCGGGACTGGTTCGCGCGCAACGCATGATCTACGAGGACCGCGACAGGATCACGACGGTGTGGGTGAAGGGACACCGGGGCGAGCCGCTCAATGAGGGTGCCGACGCATTGGCACGGCTTGCGTCGCGATATGCGTTGGGCGACAGTGGTCTTGACGGCGCTGAATACCATCACCGCGCGCAGGATCTGGCGGCGACGTTCTCGCGGGAGTTCAACCGGCAGCGCACGGCATGACGGCGAAGGGGTCGTCTATCCGTACGAAAGCCAGGATTCCGAGTCAGCGGCGACGCGGAGACAGTCGACCGGCGGCATGACGCATCTTGTGCCGCCTCGGCCGTGTCTGCGTTACTGCTGTCGCGGCGCGGTCAGCAGAACCTTCAACGCTCCGGTCTCGGCCGCGTTGGCGAAAATGTCGTAGGCGGTTTCGAATTCGTCGAGGCTGAATCGGTGAGTGACCATCGGTGTGGTGTCGAGCTGTCGGCTGGCAACCAGACCGATCAGCGTCGGCGTGGAATAGGTGTCGACCAGACCGGTCGTGATGGTCAGATTCTTGATCCAGATGTCTTCCAGGTGCAGGGTCGCCGGCGCGCCGTGCACACCGATGTTGGCGACGTGCCCGCCGGGCCGGACCAGCCGCACCGCCTGCTCGAACGTCTGCGGAAGCCCGACAGCCTCCATCGTCACATCGGCCCCCAGTCCCCCGGTCAGTTCAGCGATCACCGCCGCGGGATCGTCGCGGCCACTGTTGACCACGGTGTCGGCGCCGAATTTGCGCGCCGCCTCCAGCCGGGAGTCGGCCAGATCGATCGCCACGACATGGCTGGGGCTGAACAGGCGCGCGGTCATGATCGCGGCCAGCCCGATGGGTCCTGCACCGATGATCGCGACGACATCGGCGGGACTGACCGCGCCGTTGAGCACTCCCACCTCGTACGCCGTCGGCAGGATGTCGGCGAGCACGATCATCTGCTCGTCGGTGACACCGTCAGGAACCTTGTAGGTGGAATTGTCGGCGAAGGGAACCCGCACATATTCGGCTTGAGTGCCGTCGATCAGGTGGCCGAGAATCCAGCCACCCCCGCCGAGGCACTGCCCGTAGCTGCCGTCGCGGCAGTACCGGCAGCTGCCGCACGACGAGACACACGACACCAGAACCCGGTCGCCGACGGCGACTTTCTGTACCGACGGGCCGACCGAGGTGACCGTGCCGACGGCCTCGTGGCCGAGGATCCGGCCGGGGGTCACCTCCGGTACATCGCCACCGAGGATGTGCAGATCCGTGCCGCAGATGGTGACGGCGTCGACGCGCACCACCGCGTCGGTCGGTTCGTGAAGGGTGGCATCGGGCACCTCTTCCCACGCGCGGCTGTGGGGACCGTGATACACAAGCGCCTTCATGTTTGGTGTCCTTCATTCGATGTTCTGGTCGGGTGTCGCGGTGGTTGTCCCGCAACGACGTTCACGACGTGCTGCCTGCAATAGGCTTCCCATTGGCCGCTGCCGCGACCGGTTCGGGGACGGTGATCGGCGGCTGTGGCTGTGGCTCCGACCCTGCTGCGGCGGCGCCCTCACGAGCCAAAAATGTGCCAAGTTCGGCGATGGTCGACATCAACGGCGCCGGGAAGACGACGGTGGTGTTCTTGTCGACTCCCAGCTCGACGAGTGTCTGGAGGTTCCGCAACTGCAGGGCCAAGGGGTGGGCCATCATGGTGTCCGAGGCATCGCCCAGGGCGGCGGCGGCAAGGGACTCGCCTTCGGCGTTGATGATCTTCGCGCGCTTCTCCCGTTCCGCCTCAGCCTGTCGAGCCATGGCCCGCTTCATGCTCTCGGGTAGCTGAATGTCTTTCAGCTCCACCAGCGTCACCTGCACACCCCACTCGATGGTGGTGACGCCGAGGATGGCTTGGATGTCGAGGTTGATCTTGTCGGTTTCCGAGAGGGTCTCGTCCAGGCTGTGCTGTCCGACGACTTTCCGCAGTGTGGTCTGAGCGATCTGGTCGATCGCGGCGTGGACGTTCTCGATAGCGACGACCGACTTCACCGCGTCGACGACTTTGAAGTAGGCCACCGCCGACACGTCGACACTGACATTGTCGCGGGTGATGATGCCCTGGGACTGGATCGGCATGGTGACGATCCGTAATGAAATCCGATGCAGCACATCGACGAACGGGATGATAACACGTAAGCCCGGTGGGCGTTCCCCCACCACTTTGCCGAGCCGGAACAGCACCCCAATCTCGTACTGCTTGACGATTCGCACCGACATCGCCGCGCCCAGCAACAGGAAAATGGCCAAAGCAACGAGCGCACCGATCAGGATGGTCATCGCCGACCACCCCTCGAATGGGCCGGCGAGGCGCAGCGTGATGGAGCAGACGAATCTGCGGGAGAAACGAACGAAGTTGTCATGGTGATTCCGACGTCAAGACGATCACCGGCGCGTCACGGCTCGGAGCCAAAGCTCCTCGAGTTCTGCGGCGGACAGCCGAACTCATTCCGGACCAGCTGACATTCGCAGCCATCCGCAAGGCTACGCCCATCGGTGGCTCCGCGCCGCATTCAGCGCCATAGGTATGTTCCGGGCAGGGGAACGCCGGTCACGGCGCCTGCAGAGGCCGCGGGCGAGGCGGCACGCCGGGTGTTGTCGTCAGCCACATCTGCCGCGAAAGCTCTGCGTCAGGATTGATCTCAGTGGGGCGGACGGACAGGTAGGTCGGCGAAGGTGGCCGACGCTGCTTCGACGGTGTGCGCGGTGGGCAGGGAGCACTGTGGGCCGCAGACCCGCAGCACCCGCGTAACGGCGGCACCGGGTACCACCGCCCACCTGGTCCCTATCCGCGCGCACGAGACCGACACCCGGTGCAGCGCCGAGAACCCCTCGGTTCCAAAGAAATTCAGATCTCGCAGATCCAGGACGAGCGCGCGGCAGCGACTGACATGCGCCACTGCGTGGTCGGTCATTCTGCCGGCGTTCGAGGCGTCGATCGCGCCGTGGGCGCTGATGACGGCCACCGACGCGGTGGGCCAGTGACATGTCAACCGGACGGCATGCTCGTATCGCCGCCGACTGGCCATGGAGATGCCTGACGGCCCCGCGGGGGACGGAGCGAAGACATGAGAAAGAGTCATGGTGATCCCGAGGTGCACACGATCACCGGCGCGTGGGGCTCGGAGCTGACGCTCCTTGAGTTCCGCAGCGGACAGCTGAACTCATCCCGGACCAGCTGGAATTCTCAGCCACCGATGACGCTACACCCGATCGACGACTCGGGGCGGTCGTTGTGTTGGCTTGTTCGCCGATTGCGGGTCACGCCCGATCCCGGGCGAAAGATCAGCGCCTCTCGCCCGACTCGGCAGGCCTAGGATGGCGACTATCGCGCGGCGGATGCGCCGCGGGTAGATCGCGCGGCCCCGGTGCGTTCGCGGGCACCGGCAGAGATGTGAGCCAGGTATCGCCCATGACCGAATCAGCCGACGATGGCCGCAGCTCACCGAGTGGGCCGCTGACCCCGGAGCAGGCCCGCGCGGACGCCGCCGACCTGCAGGCCGGGATCGAGGACCTCGCCGGTCTGGTATCGGACAGCCTGGGACTGCCTGAACTGCTCGCTGAGGTGGCGAGTTTCGCTGTCCACGCGATCCCGGGCGCCGAGGGTGCCGGGGTGACCTTGCTGCGGGTCGACCGGGTGGACAACATGGTCGAGGCGCTGGCGGCAAGCGATCCGTTCGTCGCCGAGATCGACGAGATCCAGTACGTGAACGTGCGGGAAGGGCCGTGCATCACAGCGGCCCTGGAACGGCGTACGGTGCGGTCCGGGTCGTTGGGCGGGGAGGCCATGTGGCCGCGGTTCGGCCCGCGGGTGGGCCGGCTCGGGGTGCACAGTGCGCTGTCGCTGCCGCTGCTGGTGCGCGATCAGATTGTCGGAGCGATCAACGTCTACGCCCACGGCAAAGACGCCTTCGACGAGCACGCCGCCGCGCTCGGCGAACTGTTCGCCAAACCCGCCGCCGTGGCGGTGCGCAACGCCCAGGTCCTCGCGCAGGCGACGACGCTGGCCGCCCAGCTGCAGACCGCGCTGTCGACCCGACAGGTGATCGACCAGGCGATCGGCCTGATTCGCGGACGCACCGGACGCAGCGCCGAGGAGGCATTCTCACAGCTGCGGGCCATCAGCCAGTCCGAACACCGCAAGCTGGTGGAGGTGGCCCAACGCATTGTCGATGAGGCCGTCCGCCGCGCCCGCGCCCGTCACAACCCGACCTGAGCCGGCGGGGTCAAGCTCGCCGAGCGCAGAGTCTGGCAGAAATTGGCGTCAGTCCCCCCTGAATGGCGACCGAGATTGCCACTCGGATCCACGAATTACGTTGCCGGAATATGGTTCACGCGCACCAGAGCGACGTCGGGCAACACCTCGTCGGGCGAGCGCGCGGGCTGGTTGTTCCGGTCCTTCGACGAGGAGCTGTCAGGAGGCGGCAGCTGCGACGAACCGCGCGTCAATTGTCGCCGACACCGTGATGTCTTCCGGTACGAGCTGGACGTCCGGGCTCCCGCCGGATGACGCCCGTGCCGCGCGCAAGGGTCCGACCCCGTCGCCACTGAGGGGCTGTGCTTGGGCACCGAGCATGCCGGCATCGGCGATCGCGACGGGACGGACGGTTCCGAGGTCGAGGGCGTCGGCGTACAGCTGCGCGCGGGCTGCCGCATCTTGAACGGCGCGGGTACGGACCCGTGTGACCAGTTCGTCCCGGCTCTCTGTGGTCAGCGCCCACTCCACATACGACAGTTCGAATCCTTCGGTTTCGGTGAGATGTTCGCCCACCCACTGCGACAGTGCGGTGAAGTCGCGGAACTTCACCTCGACACCGATGCTCGCGAAATGGACGGGCGGGAGCTGTCCAACATCCTCGTTCCGGGGCCTATGGGACCAGGTTCGCAGCTGTGCCGCTGACCACCACGTGACGGCGCCGTTGTCGCCGTCCTCGAGCCTGCGGATCGACTCCTTGACGACCTCGAGGTCACGCGCCACCTGGTCATAGACCCGGTCCTTCTCGGCGCCTTGATAACTGATAGAGGCGTGCACGGTCCCCCGCTCGGGCGGCTGAAAATCGGAGAACGAGCCCCGGACTGTGATCTCAGTGGACATCCGGGCAACGCTAGCGGGAAGCACCGACAGCTGACGTGCTTATTCAGGACGTCGTCTGTTCGCTGCGCGTCGGTTCTCGGCGGAATCAGATTGCCGCGCAGCAGGACTCTTCTCGTTGCAAGACCCGCGGTCACACCCACCGGTGTGGCAGCCGATTCACCCTGCTTCTTCGACAATCCGGTATCCCACATCAGAGGAGCGCGGGCACCTCAGCGGGCAGATAAGGCCCGATGTTGCGCCAGGCCCGATCCATGTAGTCCTGCTTTTCGCCGACGGGAGCGACGTAGTGCAACGCCTCGAGGGCCTCGTCTTTTCCACGCAGCCGGGCGATCAGCCAGGCAGCGAGATAGTGCGACGCCAGGCAGCCTCCGGCGGTGGCGATGTTGCCTTTGGCGAAGAAAGGCTGATTGAGCACGTCAACACCCGCTGCGATTACCCAGGGTTTTGTGGTCAGGTCGGTGCAGGCGGGCACATCATGCAGCAGACCGAGCTTGGCCAGGACCAGCGCCCCGGAGCATTGCGCAGCGATGAGCTGGCGCTGCGGGTCAAGGCCCCGCAGAACGTCCATGATTGCCGGGGTGTCGACGACCTCACGGGTGGCGATGCCGCTGCCGATGATGACCGCGTCGGCTCCGACCGCATCGTCCAGGCTGGACATCCGCTCGATGGTGACCCCGTTCATCGACGTCACCCGCGCGGTCGGGGCGGCGATGGTGACCCGCCAGTCATCGTCCTTGATGCGGTTGAGCACCCCGAGCGCGATCAAGGAGTCCAGTTCGTTGTAGCCCTCGAACGTCACGATGGCGATGTGCATGACGGCGTCCTTTCCGTGTGGTGATGCGACCGTAGGAGCGCGAATGCATGACGGTCAAGGAATTGTCATGCATACAATCGGGGGTGCCCACCGCCAGGTACAAGCGCATCGTCGATGCCTTCGCCGTCGAAATTCGAACCGGGCGGCTCAGCGCCGGAACGCAACTGCCGACTCATCGCGACCTCGCCGCTCGCGAGGGCATCGCCGTGGTGACAGCCTCGCGTGTCTATGCCGAACTCGAAGCGATGGGCTTGGTCAGCCGCGAACAGGGTCGAGGGACGTTTGTTCGTGATCTCGCACTTCCGCCGGGGCACGGCATCGATCAGCACGCCCTCACCGCCGACGCAGTCGACCTGAACTTCAACTATCCGGCGCTGCCCGGCCAGGCCGACCTGCTGCGCCAGGCACTGCGCGAGCTGGCCGGCTCCGGTGACCTGGAAGCGCTTCTGCGCTACCAACCTCACGGTGGACGGGATCGCGACCGAGCCGCGGTGGCCACGCATCTGCTCAGCCGCGGACTCGACGTCACTCCCGACCGCGTAGCCGTGGTCAACGGAGCCCAGCACGGGCTCACTGTCACCGCGCTCGCCACGTTGCGACCCGGTGACGTCGTCGCTGCCGATGCCGTGACCTACCCCGGGTTCAAGGTGCTCGCGGAAGCGCTGCACCTCGAATTAGCGTCCATCCCAGTCACTTTGACCGGTCCCGACGTGGACGCGCTGGATCGCCTGTGCCGGTGCCGACCGGTACGCGCCGTCTACGCGATGCCCACCCTGCACAATCCGCTGGGCTGGGTCATGAACAGCAAAGTCCGCCGACACGTGATAGGTGTTGCCCGCCGACACGGGCTGCTCCTCATCGAAGACGCCTCCTACGCCTACCTTGTCGACAGCCCCCCACCACCGTTGGCCGCGACCGCGCCCGACATCACCGTGTATGTGTCCGGGCTGTCCAAGAATGTCGCCACGGGACTGCGAGTCGGGTTCGTGGTCGCACCGCGAGAGCGCATGCGCGCCATCGAACGAGCGATCCGGGCGACGACGTGGAACACCCCTGCGCTCACCGCGGCGATCGCTGCACGATGGCTGGAGGACGGCACGGTCGCGCGCCTCGAAGCCGACAAGCGCGCCGACGCCACGCTCAGGCAGACGATCGCCCGAGAAACGTTGCAGCCCCTCGAGCAGCTCGCGCATCCGGCGTCCTACTTCACGTGGTTACCGCTACCCGACAACGCCCGCGCCGATCGGATCGCCGCCACCCTGGCGACAAGCCAGATCTCGGTCTCGACAGCCGGGCCCTTCGCGATCACCGTGAATCCGCCGCAGGCGATTCGACTCGCCCTGGGCTCCACTACCCTGAGCACACTCGCCGATGCACTCACCACAGTGCGTCGCACGATAGAGGACGACGTTTGTCGGTAATTGCTCGTGCGGGATCGGCTTACCGGCTCCGACATGCGTGGTCAACAACGAAGCACACCGCCTCGCAACCCCTTCGAAGTCCATGAGAAGGATCAGTTTGTGGCACCTCGTGAGCCAGAGCCGCTGTCCTGCGGCACGCACGCGGAAGCGGGGGTTGCGCCGCCACACCTGTAGATAATGGATGGGTGTCAGGGGTGACCGATCCGCTACTGCTCGGTCAGCGCGTTCTCGCAATTCTCGAGCATGGACAACGCGACGCCACGTACAAGCTCGCGACTCTCAT
The DNA here is from genome assembly GCF_001044235.1 of Mycolicibacterium chlorophenolicum. GTDB lineage: Bacteria > Actinomycetota > Actinomycetes > Mycobacteriales > Mycobacteriaceae > Mycobacterium > Mycobacterium chlorophenolicum. Next base: position 147,224 of record NZ_JYNL01000008.1, read on the forward strand.
GGCACTGATCGAGCACTCCCTGGAGAATCTGCCGGCGCACGCCGACGATCCGCTCGCCGTGCCGATCCCTGAGCTCGCACACCGAGTCTTGGCGCTGTACTGGCATCAAGTGCGTCCGTTTGAAGGGCAGGTGCTGGCCCAGCGCCGCACAGGCAGCCGAACACGGATCATCGATGCGACCAAGGCATTGCGCGACGCCGCGCGGGTCGGCGGGGGTCGGATGTCACTTGAGCTCGCGATGGTGCGGGCACCGGCCGCGTACGCCGCGGCGATCGACCGGATCGCGCTCGCGCTCATCAAGCAGCCCCTACCGCGGCTGCAGAAGCTGCCCGGCGACGCGGTCAGCGATCCGTTCCTCTACGACGATTCGTTCCTTGGCGAGAACGTCTCGCGGTCGACGGTCCGAGCGCACGGAGACGCCATCGTGCTTAGGCCCGGCGTGGCCGCCGCGCTCGCCCGGCTTGCGGGCTTGCTCAAGCCCGCACTGGAGATCATGTGGGTCGAGGACGTGCGACGGATGAACAAGTTCCTCGACGCGGACGTACCGGACGTGGCCGGCCATCTCTTCGGCCGCGAACGCACAGCATTGGCAGCAATCCGAGCGCCCTACAAAGACGTATTCGGTCCCCACTGCTTCTACTGCGGTACACATCTGCCTCCCGACAATCCCATCGACCACGTGCTGCCGTGGTCGCTGGTCGGGATTGACGGTCTGGCCAATCTCGTGCTCGCGTGCCGACGCTGCAACGGCGACAAGAGCAATGCGCTCCCGGCAACGCCTTTCGTCGATCGCGCTCTTGCCGACGAACGGCTTTCGGCTCTGGACGACATCGCGAAGGTCCTGCAGTGGCCGACGCAGCGCGAGCGGGTGGTTGCGGCAGCCCGCGGCATCTACCGTGGCCAGCCGCCAGGGGTACCGACCTGGGCCGGATACCGGCGCAGCGAGCGGTTGGACATCAGCTTTCCATCGTGGTGGATTAGCCCGAACTGACGCCTCAAACGACCTTGTCACCGAGCGCTTCGGCAATGTGCGACTCGCATCCACGTGCTCCTTTGGTCGCGGTCGTAGTAACCATCAGGGCAGACATCCCCGACCTGCCGGCGTGAGCCCCTGCATGCGCTCCAGCGGCGTGAGCCGTGCACTTCAGTGCCCAGAGAATCAGCCCCGCCGGTGGGCTTGAAACCCGAGCCGTACCGACTCGATCCAGCCAGATCCTTTGCATCAAGGCCTCGCAAGCCTCCTCAGCCAATTACCGCCCTTCACGCGACTAACAGGTACCGACGATCCGAAATTAGCAAACACAAAAGGTTCACAGCGAACGGAGAACCGCCTAAGATTCCATTGAGCCGGGGGGGCCTCAGAGGGGGCTTGCCAAGTTCTGTGTCGATATGCCGCTGCTATCTCTTTCGGCGTCTTGTTGGGTCGAGGTGGGGCCAAGGGGATGATGACACGGATGCCAAGTCCGTTAGCTGCGATCAACTCGGGAGGAGTTCCCAGGGGTGGAAATGCGTGAAACTACAAAGATCGTAAGCCTAGCTTCAGCGCTCGCTGCCCTCGTATCCCCTACGGCCGCCTCGCCCGTCGCGGCAGCAGCAAATTCGGACGGAAGTCGCATCTCAACAGCAGAGGAAAAGGTCCGGGCTGAGGTCGAGATGAGCTTGCCGGGCGACGCGGAGCTAATGAGCTTCACTGTGCACCAGACAAGTGACGGCATGTTGTTCCCGCAACACGGATCGCATTCATCGCATTCGTCCCACTCATCGCATGTATCGCACGCGTCGTCCAGCCCAGGTATTGGCCTGCCGGACCTGCCGAACCCGATCTACACGCCGCCAACCTATGCACCGCCGTTCGTGGCGCCGCCGGTAATGCCACCGCCTACGCAGACGACGACCTCGCCGCCCGCGGGATCTTCCGATCCCGCCTATCTTGCGTGCATGCGGGCGCTCAATGGGTTCGGTGTAAATCAGATCGCAAGCGAACTACAACAGATCTACGGTCTAACAGCCAACGAGGCTGTGAGCATTGCGCAGCAAGCGTTGACCTCTGCGTTCGCTGGCGGGCACTTCTGCGACCCCTACATCGGGTACGGACAATGAAGTTGCTTCCACTGCGCCACGACAGTGGCAGGATTACCGATGCTGCGCTATGCGGCAACGCTAGGTGGCTCCGATGAGCGACCCCTCACTGTCGGACATCACCGTGGACTTCAGCGCGTCGATGCAGTCGCTCGGCGCGTTGCGGGAGGCCGCTTACCGCTTGATCGGGCACGGCGCGTGCCAAATTGACGAAGGGAATGGGCGATACATTTGCCGACTTTCACCTACGCGGCCGCAGCTTCAAGGCGGCGAGTTGCGCTCTCATTTCCTGAATCTGGTTACCGACGAAAACCTCCGCGAGAAAGTGCGCTCTGAAACTGACCGGCTCCGGGACGTCATTGTCGCTTTGGCGTTCGGGTCTCTGGCCGAGGAGCAATAAGGCTATGGCCGGCTTCGCGTCCCCCGATGCCTTTTCACCTGAGACGTCTGCGCTGCAACTCCTTCCCATCCGCTTTGAAAGGCTTGGCGCGGATCGCTTCCTCGTCGGCAATCTTGTTGGCGACATGGCGGAGATGACGGCAGGCGAACTGGACCGCCTGTGCACACTAGATCTCACGCCTGGCGACGGGCTCTACGAGCGTGCGTTCGAGAAACTCTTTGTCGCGTCTGTCGGCCAACGCGCGCAGCAGCAGCTCTTGGCGCTTCGATTGCGTAGCCGCATGAGTTTTTTACGAGCGGCCACGCCGCTCCACCTATTCGTCGTCACGCTGCGATGCGAGCATTCCTGCCCATATTGCCAAGTCTCCCGCCAAAGCAAGGATCGCGTCCGTTACGACATGGATCAGGCCACGGCCTCCAAGGCGCTAGATATTGCCCTATCTGCACCGGCTCAGCTGATCAAGATTGAGTTCCAAGGAGGCGAGCCGCTCCTTAACTTCGAACTCATCCAATGGATTGTCTTGACCGCGAAGGAGCGGTCGGTTCCGCTTGGGAAGCAGCTTCAGTTCGTGATTGCAACGAACCTGGCCCTGCTGGACGACGAGGTGCTTGACTTCTGCGGCGAGCACGACGTCCTTTTCAGTACATCGTTGGACGGCCCGCGTGAACTCCACAATAAGAACAGACCGCGCCGCGGCCAAAACAGCTATGAACTCGCAGTTGCGGGGATCGCCCGCATCAAGGAACGTCTCGGGCCGGACAGGGTTGGCGCGTTAATGACCACCACCGAAGCAAGTCTGGACAGTGTCGAGGAGATCGTCGACGAATACCTCAAGCAGGGTCTCGAAGGCATCTTCCTTCGGCCGCTCTCTCCCTACGGTTTCGCAATCAAGACGAAGCAGTTTCACAAATACGACGCCCAGGAGTGGCTCCAATTTTGGAAGCGTGGTCTTCGCTACATCCTCGACGTCAACAGGTCCGGCCGTCACTTTCCTGAGTTCTATTCGGCCCTGATGCTTCGCCGGATGCTGAGCGACGAACCCATCGGTTACGTCGACCTACGAAGTCCGGCTGGGATTGGACTTGGGGCTCTCGTCTACAACTACGACGGCACAGTGTTCGCCTCCGACGAAGCCCGGATGCTCGCGGAAATGGGGGACCGCAGTTTCGAACTCGGCAATGTCAACGAGCACAGTTATCGCGACCTCGTCTTGTCCGACACCCTAGTGTCTGCGGTAGCTGAGTCGCTGACGCAGACGGCACCGCAGTGCTCAACTTGCGTCTTCGAGCCCCACTGCGGCGCTGACCCGGTCTACCACCACGCGACCCAGGGTGACCTCTTGGGCATTAAGCCGCTATCGGAATTCTGCGAGCGACAGAAGGGCGTTTTAACGCATCTCTTCGAGCTGCTGGAACATTGCCCCGAGGACGCCGCCATCCTCCGGAGATGGGCGTCGTGAAACCACTTGTGCTTTCCGGGCGCTCGCCGGCGGCCGATATCCTCGGACTGGGTGCAGAACGGCGATCCATCAGACTTCGGCTGCCCGTCAGTTTTCCAGCGGATGATCGTGATGCCGCGTTGATTACAAGCGATGACGACTGGAAGGTGGCGGACGCACATAACTATAAGCTCGCTGTCGGACGCATTGCGCGCCCGGATGGCTTTTCGTTGAGTTACGTCCGATTGCCGGCAGCGTTCGCCGAGGTCGGCGAAGGCGACGTGCTAGGCGTTCACCCTCAATCCGGGAGGGTGCGAGCTCTCTACCGTCGATCGTCGCGGCACAACTTTTTCCTCGTAACGGAGCGCTGCAACAACTACTGCATGATGTGCTCGCAACCGCCGAGGAAGGTCGATGATAGTTGGCTGATCGACGAGATCGCGGAGACTCTTTCGCTTGTCGATCCAGCAACGATCGCTCTGACATTCACAGGCGGCGAACCGCTGACGGAATGGCGCAGGTTTATAGGTCTACTCGACGTAGCGCGTGACTTGCTGCCTGACACTGCGGTGCATGTACTGACCAACGGGCGCGGCTTCTCGTCTCCCGAGATCGCGAATGCCTGGGCCGCCGTGGGACATTCAAAGCTTTCGGCTGGCATACCGATCTACGCGGCCGTTGATCACATTCACGATTACGTGGTGCAGGCAAAGGGGGCCTTAGATCAGACAGTCCTCGGTGTGTTGCACCTGAAAGATCGTGGCCAGCGGGTTGAGATACGTACCGTACTTCATGCAATCACGGCGCCGCGCCTGCGTGAGACCTGCTCGTGGATTGCTCGCAATCTTCCGTTTGTGGATCATGTGGCACTAATGGGCATGGAGCACACCGGCTTTGCGATTGCAAATAGTGACTTGCTTTGGATTGACCCACTCGATTATCAAGAGCAATTAAAAGCAGGTGTTGACGTGCTTTCAGCGGCGGGCGTCAACGTTTCGGTTTATAACCTGCCGCTCTGCGTACTTGATCCAAGCGTCCGGCCATTCGCGGTGCAATCGATCTCGGATTGGAAGAACGCCTACGTGAAGGAGTGCGAAGGCTGTTCAGTCCGCCGCGATTGTGCAGGCTTCTTTTCCACAGGACGGCCCAGGTTGAGTCGCGGAATAGCTCCGATTTGACTCGGCAGCCGTTGCCCACCTGACTGTTTCGGTGCGAGTCCGCGGCCAGCGCTTCCACATAGTCGCATCCGGCGGCGCGAATGTCATCAACGCCTTGTTGGCTCGGTACACCCGTCGGGGAGCCAGACGGGAGTCATTTCGATGTACCCCGCTCGCCGTCAAACGACGCTGCACGAATGACGTCCCACCAGGTCACCACAAGTGGTGCCCCGTTACGGACATTCACCGTCAACAGCTCCAGGTCGATCGACTCGACCCAACCCGGTAGACTTTCGACGAATTCGAGATCAGCCACGAAGTACAGCTCACCGCGCGGATCGGGGTACCCAGTCGCCATCAAATCGCCTGCCGTTGCTGGCCGCCAGCGCAACAACTTTGCAGCGCGGGTGACATGCAAGGCTTTATTCCGGTTCTCGTACAAGAGAAGTAGCTTGGCGCCGAGCTCGCGCCCACCGATCTCAACGGCGCCAACCCGGTTTCCAGCACGAATGTTGTATTGCCTTGCCCGTCCTATCCATTCGCGCTGCTCAGGATCTCGGACGAAACCGAGAAGTACATCCGTGTCGGCGGGGGGTTCTTCCAAGAAGTCCGCTGTCAGATGCGACTCGAGGTTTGGGTCACCAGGTCGATGTACGGTCGCGGTCCAGAAGCGGTGGCGCTCGTCGCGCGTGACCTGACTGGCGACATGAGTAAGCACATCACTCAAGAATTGGTCGAGGGCTAGGGATGACGACGGAAAGCCATCGCTACTCGGCCTGAGCGGAAAGGCACCAAGGCCTGGCAGGATTTCTTTGAACCCTGGATGTCGTCGAATGTCCTTAATCTCGGATCCCGGATACAGCACATAAGCTCCTGCCGTCCGCGAGATCGCGTCTCGGTACGCGTGCATCTTGAGAAGATCGTCGCGCTTAGCACCGCCAGAGGTCGTCGATTCCTCGGACGACTCATCCGAATTGGGGGCCGACGTCAGCTGCGCGAGGAGGTTCTCCACACGGTACTTCGCATCGAAGTGCAACCACACCTCGAGCTCTTCAGCGGGGACGCGCGAAGGCGTGCTGCCTTCCGGTCGGATGCGCATCGAACAATCGGGGCGCATCGCTTGGCTCCATGAGCCCCGTCGATCGTCTGCTCCGGCGAACGTTCGATTGAAAAAGACGTCTACACGAAGTGGCCGGTCTCCCCGTCTGATCGACCACGACAATTTCGATTCGCGGCCTGACCGCATCGTTACGGAGATGCCATCGCCCGCGACTTTGAAGGCACGTGCCGTTCGGTCTTCCCCACACACTCGGCCAAGCGAATCTGCTACCGCGAGAAAGCACCAGAACTCGTAAAGCGTTGCGATGTTACGTTGCGAAGCTGCGAAGACGTCGGTCATGGCCCCACGATCAATCCGCACGGTGGGGCCGGACTCCGTCATCGCGAACGTCCGGAAGACTTCGCGGTAACCCGCGCGCTTCAGCAACACCTGGTCCGACGTTGGCATTCTCCGCAGGGAGCTGACCTCTTGAAAGAGTGGGTGCGCTAGGTGTTCGTCGAGCTGGGCACCAACGTCAGCAGCGATCTGTTGACCGCGACGCAGCGGTCCAGACTCGACATTCAGGGAGGCCAGCCGCAGCACGTCGACCAGTTCCAGCGCGACGGCTCGCCAACGCTCTAGAGCGAACTTGACGAATTGGTTGGCCGCGTTGTCGACACTCGCTTCGGTGCGATCCCGAGTCAAAGCAGCAGGCAAAGATGCGAGTTTGGCCGAACCACCCTTCCACGGCACCCGCCGACCGGGCGCGCAAACGGCACGGCGAAAAGCGGCCCCCGCTGGAAACGGTGATCCGAGCGGGCGGATCTCTTGCTCGGACAACCAGGTTCGGTGTGGCTGCGAGGTGACACGCGCAATTGCCGCCTCGAACAACGGGTCCTGTAGATACGCCGCGATCATCGCGAAGCGGAGGTACAGCAGATCTGCAGGCAGTTCGCTTGGCGCGAGATCCAACATGCTTGGCGCGAATCCCTGCAGTACTGCCTCGGCAGCGAACGCGGATATATCAGTTAGCATTTGGCGATATTCAGTCTCGTGATCCAGCTTAACCGCTAGAACATCGACATCGGCTGTCCCTGTCAGCCCCGTCGCCCGATCCGCCACTTGAATCCGTAGACGTCCAACGGCTTGGCCGGGACGTAGCCGCCCCCGCTTCAAACTCCCATCGTCAGGATCGAACAACTCGCGTGGCTCGACCTCTATGTTCGTTGCCTGGGTCAATATTTCGTAGCGATAGATGCCGGCTTCGCGCAACGCGACATCACCCCGCGCCGAAGACGTAATGCCCTGCCCACCCGGGAGATTGGCGATCAACAGCTCACCGGCGACCTGGCCGTCGTCAGTTCGGAGCGCCAGCTGAATCGATTCCTGCATGGCTACTCAGCGAAACTGACGAACTGGTTCGCGCGTACAGAGTCGACCATGCGAGCGATCTTGGAGCGCGTAACGGGCAGCGGCGGGGCCGAACCGGACCCCAGGGCGAGCGCCTCCAGCGCAACGAGGACAGGCTCGACTCGCCGTCGCGACCCGTGCACCTTCGGCAGAACCTTCTGCATCATCGCGAGGTCGAGCGCGGTGCGACCATTGGCGTCTCCCGTCGCTGCGAAGAACGCGCAGAATCGCAGGATCTCGTACAGCGTGCGGTGCCCGAACTCTTGATTGGCGCGAGCCAAGATTGCGTGTACCTCTCTCAGCGTCGACACAATCTCGTCGCGATCGGGATGAGGATGCTCTCGCTGCCAATCGTCGCTTTCGGCCAGCGACGCGAAGGCGCGCAATCTCTGATCCTCTCCCGCCGGCGCGGCACTGGGCCGACGGAGCCCGGCGTCGAGCTCATCGGCGGTTACCCGAAATTCAAAGGTGAAGGCCCTATCGAGAACCTTCGGAGAGAACATGTAGGTCGTCTCGTCCACGTTCACTGTGCCGACAACGAAAAGGTTCCGCGGCAACGGCAGCCTCTGCGCTTCAGCGTCGCGCACAACCCACTGGCCAGATCGCTCATCGATGACCAGATCCGGTAGGACCGGACGTCTCGATTCGACCCCGGAGAGAAAGTCCGAGAAGTACCGCTCGACGTGGGCCAGGTTCATCTCGTCCAGGATCAGCAGGTACGGGTACTCGGGATCGTTCGCCGCACGAAGAACAAACTCGAAAGCTTCCGGAACAAACCACACCGGCGCCCCAGACGCTGACGTACGTAGCGCATCCTCGTACCCAAAGATGGACTCCGGACCAGTCCAGTCAGGCCGCACCGGTACGACGACGTGGCGATGACGTCCGTGCTCATCTGTGCCGAACCATTCGCCTAGTCGCATCGCGAGTTGCGTCTTTCCCGAACCGGCGAGTCCCGTCAGGATCGCGAAAGGCTTGGCGAGCAGACTACTCAAGAAAGATCGGACGAGGTTCGACTCTGGTGGGAATCGAAGCCCCGAGGCTTCGACGGCGACTGCAAAGTCATGAAACAGTTCGGCCGGCGCAGGCGCCTCCGTCGATGTCGTGGTTGGATGCCCAGCGAATGGGACCGAAGGCAGGTGCGCCGCGAGCTCCGGAAACCGCTGGGCTAGAGCGCGCACGAAATCGTCCTGAAGGCGAACGAGATAGACCTGCTGGACGGATCCAGAGACCGTGAACGGCGAACCCTGCGAAATTCGGGCGCCCTCGTCGATCGCGGCAAGCGCGACCGGCTCATTCAGCTCCTGATACTGCGTCTCGACCAGCCGGCCCGCCTCTTCCCATGCTTGGGCGCCGAGCGGGTTCGGCGCCGGCCTTGCAGCTGCGCTCACACGACTTACGGCGCGTAACGAACCATTGCTGTAGTGCAGGACAATGTCACCTTCACGAACCTCATCCATGGTGTCCCAGTGGTATTGCGGTCGGCCTGCCTTATTGAGCATCGGCGCCCAAAGGAAGCCGCCATCGCGCTCTTTCGCGAAAGTGGCACCTTGGTTCACCCACCAGACCGAAGCCTGCCGCCCGAGAACTGCGACACCTTGCTCGGTCAGCTCGCCGCTTTCGTGGATGAGCCCACATTCTATGAGAAGTTCGCGGTACCGAGCGCCTTGCGATTCGAACGTCCGGTCCGCCTGCCACCTGTCGTCGCTCGCATGTTGAGCCAGCGCCCGCCCTAGATCGTCGTTCGAAAAGGCGGCGGGCATGTCGCAGACCACCCGAAGAGCGATCCGGACGTAAGGAGCTAGCGGAGCGGTACCAGCGGATAGCCGGTCACAGAGGACGCCAGCCTGGGTTGCATTCACAAACCATGGATCACTTCGATCAATATTCTCGGCGTAGGCGGTACCCGCCTCCGTGAGCTTCCAGCCGCGCTCGTCCTCAGTCACCAGATCGAGCATCCGCGCATATCTCAAGCAATCACGAGCTCGCCGGTCCGGGTTCTCGAAGGTCCCGTGCGACTTGAATACTTGTGCTGGATCATCGCCGAGGAGCTCTTCAATGCTGGCGGAACCCCGCTCGTGGAGGCGGGCTAGCAACAGGTTGCCATAGCTGAGCTTCAGAGTCGGGATGTTCAGCACGGTCTCAGGCTAATTGGCCGAGCCAGCCGCGCGCAGCAACCCTGAACGTGTTTTCAACCTTGAGCAGATCCTTGGGTTCGCAGAAGTGCAACCGCTTCGCAGCGGGAATGGTGCCCGGTTAACCGAGCCAGGTCGCTCATCTCGACCGGCTCGCATCCTGTGGAGGGGAAGCGCGAGGAGGCCGGCGACCGCCTCAACTTCCTCGGACGGGGCATCATCCATCCCTCATCAAGGCCATCCCCGTCGCGTTGAACCGTTAATGCACCGAGCCCCGCACCGTCAGCCAGGCGCCACGAGGGCGTTGAGTTCGGTTGCTGCGGCTCTTAGTTGAACGAGCACACCGTCGATCAGCCAGATCCGGTCCACCGATCCCGCCCGCTTGGGAATCGACCACAGCCGCTCGCACGAGTGGAGGTCGTAAGCCTTCGCGAGTATCTCGGCGTTGAAGTTGGTGACCTCGAATACCAGCGTCGAACCATCCGTGCCAAGCAGATTCTGCATCGGATAGTCGCACACCGGCCCCTTGGCCCCGTCCTTCATGTTGTACTGCTGCCACTCGGGGAAGGTCTGGCTCTTGGCCATGTTGATCATCAGCGTGGTTCCGACACGCTGCAACGTGCCCCCGGGTACTTCGATGAGCTCCTCTCCCCCCGCCGAATAAACGGTGCTTTGCTGATCTGTCGAAACCACAGGCAGGTCAACGGCCGTGTCGGTGGCAAGGGCACCCGCTTTCCCGTCACGCTCGCCAACAACCTTTCCTGACTCGTCGAAGAAGCTGACTCCCTGCGGTAGTCCATCCGAGTCCTCGACCTCAGAGGCGAATCCGCCTGGGTAAAAAACTGGATTGACCAGTGCGCCGCCCTCCTCGATCTCTGGTTCGACCACCTTGCCATCAGCCACCGAAAAGACCGTCGCCACCAGCGTTCTGGGATTCGCTTCGTGCTGCGCTGTGAGGGTCTGTGATTCCGCATCCGGTCGCCCGGGCGGCACGATCCTCAGTCCTCCGTCACCAGGTACAAACCACGTCGTCTCGGCTCGCTGACCGATGCCATAGACGCCCTGGTCCTGCGTCGTCGCCACCGCGTAAATCCCGACCTGTTCGACGTCGAGCTTTCCGAAGCCGAGCCGCAGATCTGTCGGACCGACGTACTTCACCGCGCCGGATTTACCGTCGATCACCCGCGCCGTCACCGATGGCAATCCGTCCAGACACAGAATGTCGTTCGGCCCGTTGAGAAAGCACTCCGGATCCCGCATGGACACCCTCAGCGGCACTGCGTTGAACAGAGGCCGACCGTCCCGAACGTCCATCCCCGCAAGCCACCACTGCGGCTCTTCGGCTGCGCCGCTGCTGGCAAGGAAATACGCGCTCGTTCCGATGCTGCCGATGAAGGGCCGCGGTCCGCTTGGGTCGTTGCTGACGGCGATTCGGCTGTCACTCGTTGGTGGTAACCCGAGATCGGCGACGGTCGTGCGCCATCCGGGGACTGGTTGCTCGCGCATCGAGGAGGACAACGTCGCGTCCGGTGGCGGCTGCCAGGATCCCCGCGCGGCGCTCAGGCGCAGCGCCGGTAGCCACCAATGGAAGGCCGCGACGGTGATCACGACAACCAGCAAGACCGCTGCGCCGAGGAGGACGACTCGACGCCGATTCAGACTCTGAGGCATCTGATTCTCAGTCGTCATCCGACGCACGTCGGGCCGCGAAAGCGGCCGCCAGCCTTTGGCTTACGACATCGAAGGACGGTAGCCCGATCGAGTAGGTCAGGAAAGCACTCATACCCGCGCGATCGTGTCCGAGACGCCTCATCAGTTCGACGATCACCTCGTGTTGTGCGGCCTGCGCCTTCTCTTTGGCCAGCGCGGCCAGTTCGAGAATTTCATCAGCGAGTCGAGCTTCGTCGAAGCGCGATACATCCCGCACATCGACCTGCTCCAGGCGCCCACCGAGGGCAGCCGTTGCCGATAGCGTCCCTGAGGGATTGGTGACAGTGAAGAGTGCGCCAGACGCCGGATCAGCGCCATCGGCGCTGGGACTGGGTAGCAAGGCGTTCAGCCCGTCTCCGATTGCGACGTCATCGTCAGCGAGCGCTTCAGCTTCGTCTTCAGTCCAATGGCTTTCAGAGGGCACGAACAGAACTCCTGTGGTGGCGGGCGGGTGTCACAAACCGCACGAGTCAATGTCCTTGCCGGCGCGCCAATCCGCGTTGTTGTAGTTGGTCGACGCCATTCTCAACCGCTCCGACAGATCGCGCGACATGCGCCAGAGCTTCGCGTCCGCGGCGTCTCGGGCCGCCTCGATGTCGTCCACAGCCATGTTGCTCGCTGCACAGACGATGCCGTGCGTGGCCCACACACTCGACGCCAGATCGTTCACCGTCTCGCCGGCGATCTTCAAGCGACCCGCAGCGGAGGTCTGTTTGGCCGCGAGTTCATCGATGTGCTCAGTCAGCACGCGAAGGTTGTCCGCTTGGCTTGACATACAGGGTGCCCTCTCTGCTCAGCGTGGTGCGGACGATTCGTATGGCGTCGCGGGCGGAAAAACCACCGGCGGACCGTCATGCTCAGGCGGCGTGTACGGCACGTCCGACTGTGCGCGGGACGGCAGCGTCCCCGTCTTCCGCTCGTCACCGAATGGCTCGCCGCAGGGAAATTTCTTCTCGAGATCGGGGTTGGAGTCGAGCAGCTCCTCGCCTGCCGCGTTCGCGTATCTCGCCTGCTGCGTACGGATCTTGTGAGCAACAACGGCCGATTCGGCCACCAACTTCGCGATCGACGCCTCCGCCAGCCCGATCTGCGTCGCCGCGACGCCGAGATCACCCGCTGCCTTCACGGCTGCGCCGCCGGGAATGGCGTTCATCCACGACGTCGACGTGTCGTAATCGGAAAGGAAGTCGATGGCATCCTGCAGATCCGTCCGTGTCCCTTTGACCTGGGCGGCCAGTCGGCTCAACGCCGCATGCATTTCCCGCTCCGCTTCGGCAACCTCCAAGGTCAGGCGGCGATGGATATCGTTCGTGTCTCCGTAGGTGCCCGCCGCGGTGCCGTCCCAGCGGTCGTCCTTGGGCGCAGAATCGATGAGGAGGTTGCCGGCCTCTTCGTACAGATCCGCCGACTTCGTGAACGCCTCTCCGGCCTGCGGCTCCCCGGAGCCCGTCGTCGCCTTCATGCCCTGGATCGTGACCTGCGCAGCGGCGAGGATCGGCGACCCGGCGAAGGTGGTGACGGTGTTCGCGGCCCGGTCCAGCACGCTGGGCCCGTCATCCCAATCCACGCCGACGACATCGCCGTATTTGCGCAGCAAGTCGAGCGCTTCCCCCAACAAGCTCACGCAAGACACCCCCTCGGCGTCCAGCCTAAAACAAGATCAGCACGCCTCAGATCGCCAATTCACGCCCGCGAACGCAATGCCGACGAGGAGCTGATCCGCACTACCCGCGCCATCTCGACGCCCGTGCCCGCTCTGCGCGACCACGGCACCTCGTCCGGGCCGGAGGTCAATCCGCCTCGTTGTTCGGCATCGGCGGGTCGACGATGCGCGGCAACGGTCGGGTGCTGATGTGCACCGGAGGTTCCGGCCATTGGATCCACCGACGCTGACGCATCCGTCGTCTGGCCCACCACGCAAACACCACGAAGGGGATCACGGCAATCGCGACGACACCGGCCAGAACGATCATGTCCCACAGCATCATTGCGTAGTTCCCGTTATCGACGGGGATTCCCTGAAAAGCACATCGGAAGAGGCCACTACCGCCGATGAGCCGTCCATTGGAAACTCCCTACCTGTGAACTGCGGGCATCGAGGCCCTTCGCCTCTAGGGTCCAGACCAGCCGTCGACAACCTTGGCATGTATGCGAAGACCAGGACGGACCCAACCCTTCCGCACGCCAGCCGGTGACGTCGTCCCCGAGAGCGTCGCCGAGGTCGGCTACTGCCGGCTCGGCCGTGTCGACCAGTGGGTCATGATCCGCGGCCGCGACCTCGCCAACCCGCCGCTCATCCATCTGCACGGCGGCCCGGGATTCAGCGAGACCCGCCTCCTCCGGCACTTCAACGCCGAACTCGAGGACCGGTTCACCGTCGTCTACTGGGACCAGCGCGGCGCCGGCAAGTCCTTCCACCGCGGCATTCCGCGCTCGTCGATGACCGTCGAGCAGCTCCTCTCCGACCTCGACGAGCTGGTCGAGATGGTCTGCGCCCGCGTCGGCCAGGAGCAGGTCGTGCTGCACGGCCACTCATGGGGGTCCCTGCTCGGCGTGCTGTACGCCGAGCGGCATCCGGAGAAGGTCGCGGCGTACCTCGGCACGGCACAGATCGGTGACGCGTCGGCAGCCGAGTCCGCCTCCTACGCGTGCGCGCTGGCCACTGCCGAACGGCACGGCAACCGCCGGGCCCTCAAGGCCCTGCGCGCCATCGGTCCACCGCCGTACCCCGCGTCCAGCGTCTTCTCCGAGCGCACCTGGCTGCAGCGCCTCGACGGCCAACTGTCGCCCCGGGCGTTGTGGAAACTGCGCGGGGCGGTGTTCGGCGGCGGCCGCGAATCCTCGCCGCTCGACCTGGTCAACCAGATCCGCGGCTTCCGGTTCACGATGGACGCGATGTGGCGCGAAGCCTCCGCGCTGAACCTCGTCACTGCCGTGCCCGCGCTGCACATGCCGGTCGTCTTCTTCCTCGGGCGACGCGACCACTGGGTGCCGCCCGAGACCAGCGTCGCCTACTTCGACGCGTTGACCGCACCCTCGAAGCAGCTGCTCTGGTTCGACGAGTCCGGCCACGAGCCGTTCGTCGACGAACCGGCCGCGTTCAACCGCGCGGTCGTCGACGTGGTGGGCACGCTCGTCGCACCCTGAGGTCCTCGGCCAGCGCAAACCGGGCCCCTCCGGAGCCCCAGGTGGGTACCGTAAACGCACTACTCGCACTTCACCGGAGGACGTGGGGCGATGGCGGGGGAGATTGCCTACGAGCTGGCAGCCGCCGGGTTCGTCGACGCCGTCGAAGTGGGCCGGGGCGGCGGCGGCGTCGTCTACCGCTGCCACCAGCAGTCGCTCGGACGCACCGTCGCCATCAAGGTCCTCGCGTCCAATCTGGACCAGGACGACCAGGAACGGTTCCTGCGCGAGGGCTACGCCATGGGCGGGCTGTCGGGCCACCCGAACATCGTGAACATCCTGCAGGTCGGCATGACCGAACGGGACCGGCCCTTCATCGTCATGCCCTTCCACGCACGGGGATCGCTCGCCGACCAGGTGCGGCGGCAAGGCCGGATCCCGTGGCCCGACGCTCTGCGCATCGGTGTGAAACTGTGCGGAGCGCTCGAAACCGCCCACCGGACAGGCACTTTGCATCGCGACATCAAACCCGCCAACGTGCTCGTCAACGACTACGGCGATCCGCAGCTGAGTGACTTCGGCACCGCACGCATCGTCGGCGGCTACAAGACCGTCACCGGGTTCTTCACCGGAACACTGTCCTACACCGCGCCCGAAGTTCTCACCGGCAAGCCGCCGACGGTCGAGGCCGACGTCTACTCCCTCGGCGCCACGCTCTACGCGCTGATCGCCGGACAGGCCGCCCACGAGCGCAACACCGACGAGGAGCTGATCGCCCACTACCTGCGGATCACCTCCCAGCCGGTGCCGGACCTGCGCGATCACGGCATCCCGCCCGATGTGTGCTCGGCGATCGAGAAGGCCATGTCGCTCGACCGGGCCGACCGGTTCGCCTCGGCGGCCGACATGGGCCGCGCCCTGCAGGAAGCTCAGCGGCACAACGGGTTGACCGCGGACGCCATGGCGATCGGCGAGCCGCCCCCTCCCCCCGAGGAACCCGAAGGCACACAGGCACTTCCGTTCTCCGAACCCTCCCGCCCGCCTGTCGCGCGCCCCGTACCGCCGGCCCCACCGCCGCCGCCCCCGTCGCCCGACATGTTCGCTCACAGTCCGTCGAAACCGACGTCGGTTCCCCCTCCCCCGATGCCCGTCGCGCCGAAGAACCGCAGGAAGACGCTGATCACGCTTGGCGCCGCGGCTGCCGTGGTGCTGCTGGTGATCGGCGCTGTCGTGATCGTCGCGGTCTCGCGCGACTCCACCAGCGACACCGGCGCGACGACGTCCGCGCGGCCGACCGCCGAAGCGCAGCCCGGGTGGCGGCCGATCGCCGATGCCCGCAAGGCCCTCGACGCCGCGGCGGCCACCCAGTCCGACGGCACCATCTGGATCTTCGGCGGCATGGGCGCCGACAACCGGGTCAGCGGCGCCCACGAGGGGTACGACCCGGCGATCGACAGCTGGAAGGGCGGCGAAGCCCTGCCGGTTCCGGTGCAGCGGGCGATGTCGGTGACGTGGCAGGACACCCCCGTGGTGCTCGGCGGCTGGCGCACCGACGGTGCCAACGCCAAGGTCGCCACCGACCAGGTGTGGCGGGTGGTCAACAGTCGCTGGGTGCAGTTGCCGCCGCTGCTGCAGCCGCGCGCCGCGGCGGCGGCCGCCGTGGTGGGCGACCGCATCGTCGTCACCGGCGGTGTGGACGCCGGCGGCCGGGTGCTCGACACCACCGAGGTGTTCGACGGCACCGCGTGGACTTTGGGCGCACCGATGCCGACGCCGCGGCAGCTGCTCGCTGCGGCATCGGACGGCAAGCTGGTCTACGCGGTCGGCGGCACGGACGGCACGGACCTGACGACCGTCGAGGCGTACGACCCCGCCGCAGACACCTGGACGGTGATGCCCCCACTTCCCCAGCCGCGCAGCGACTTCGGGGTCGCGGTCACCGACGCCCGAATGGTGGCGGTCGGCGGTACCGCCGCGGGACGGCCCCTCAAGACGGTGTCCGCGCTCGACCTGACGACGGCCACCTGGTCCGACCTGCCGGACCTGGGCACCGCCCGCCACGGAGCGGCCGTCGCGGCCGTCGGCAAGACGGTGTACGCGATCGGCGGGTCGACCGGCCCCGGCGACGGCCAGGCCACGTCGTCGGCAGAAGCGCTGAAACTGGCGCCGCGCACACCGCAACCCGCGGCACAGTGGCGGTCCCTGCCGGACGCGCCGACCCCGCGCCTGATGACGGCGTGGACCGTGCTGGACGACAAGATCTGGGTCATCGGCGGAATCCGCGACGGCGAGACATTGCAGACCGTCGAGACCTACGACCCCGGCACCACGCAGTGGCAACCGCAGCCGTCGCTGCCCATCCCGCTCAACCACGCGGCGGCCGCGACCTACCGCGGCGAGGTCGTGGTCATCGGCGGGGCCACCGACACCATCACGCAGGCGTCGGACAAGGTGTTCGCGTTCCGCGACAACACGTGGGTCGAACTACCGAGCCTGCAGCACGCGCGAGCGGCGTCGGCAGCGGCGGTGGTCGACGACAAACTCGTCGTGGTCGGCGGCCAGGACAACAAGCAGATCGTGCCGCAGACCGAGGTCTTCGACGGCACGTCGTGGACGCAGGCCGCCGACATGCCCACTCCACGTGAGCATCTCGCGGCAGTATCGGACGGCGTGTACGTGTACACCGTCGGTGGCCGCTTCCTCAGCGCCGACGAGAATTCCGCGGCCTTCGAGCGTTTCGACCCGGCGTCCGGGAACTGGGAGAAGCTGCCCGACATGCCGACCCCGCGGGGCAGCTTCGGCGCGGCGTTCATCGACGGCCGCATCGTCGTGGTCGGCGGCGAGGAGCCGACGCGGGTGCTGCCCACCGTCGAGATCTACGACATCGCCAACCGCAAGTGGAGCACCCAGGCGCCCATCAACACCCCCGTGCACGGCGAAGCGGTCGCGGCGGTCGGCTCCACGGTCTACTGCATCGGGGGCGCCGACCGGCCGACCCACGAAGGACCGGTGGCGACGGTCGAGGCGCTGGACTTCACGTAGTGCTGTCGCGCAACTGGGCGAGGGTGACCGCACCCCGGCGCAGCGCCTCGTTGGCCAGCCGCACCCGCCGATCGCCCTCGGCGGGGATGCCGAACTTGTCGTAGAGGTTCTGCAGGTGCTGTTTGACGGCGGCCTCGGTGACATAGAGCTCGCCGGCCATCGCCCGGACCGACGCCGGCTCGGGGAACGGGTCGTCGGAGACCAGCGGGCGGCACAACACCACGAGCACGTCGTACTCCCGCCGGGTCAGCCGCGGCGGCCCCTCCACGGGCTGGGCGGAGACGGTCTCCTCGTCGCGGCCTCCGTCGGCCGACTCGCGCACCATCCAGAAGATCAACCGGGACTTGCCGACCCGCACCTCGTCACCGGAGTGCAGGACGCGTTCGGCGGTGATCTTCTCCCCGTTGAGGTAGGTGCCGTTGCGGCTGCCCATGTCGCGGATCGACCATGCGGCCCCGAGGTTTTCGAAGACGGCGTGCAGCCGCGACACGGTGGCGTCGTGTTCGAGCGCGATCGCGTTGCCGGACGCTTTGCCGAGGGTCACGCGTTGGCCGGCCAGGGGGACGAGCTCCCGGCCGGCCGGCGTGAAGACTTCCAGGTGGGAAGACATGGCATCGATTCTGGCGCAGCGGGAAGGTTCATGGACGGCGAACGCGACTCGGCCCGTCACCGTGGTGGCGACGGGCCGAGCGGGGAGGGGATCAGGGCTGGGCGAGGACGGGCGCGCGATTGATCACCGGCGGCCGGAAGACGCCGCCGCTCCCGGACTCCGTCGGCTGGAAGACGCCGCCGTTCTTGGGCACAGTCGGTTGGAAGACGCTGCCGCGGCTGGGTGCTGTCGTCACGACGATCGTGCCGCCGCGGCAGCTGACGATCTTGCCGTCGACGAAGACGTCCTGGCCGTCGTCGATCGGGATCGGGTAGCCGTCGGCGTCGGTGTAGGTGCAGCCGCCACCGCCGGGGCCGGGCTCGTTGTCAGTGGCGAAGGCGGTGGCCGGAGCGACCGCGAGGACGGCGAAGGCGCCGAGGAGGGTGGCGGCGTACTTGAAGCCCCTGCGGGTGGTCGATGCGCTCATGATGTTTCCTCTCGGGTGGTGCTGGGTTGTTCTGCTGTTGAGAGGAATACTGCTGCTCAGAGGCCTCGGCCGTAATCGCCGGCAAGCCAGAGTCCAGTGCCGGGGAAGGAAGAGTTACCTACCCCTGAGGCAAGGGTTCGCCTTGAGCTCAGGAGACCGCTGAGCCGAGCTCCGCATAGACCGCGGCCTCGAAGCCGAGAATCGTCTCGACCATCTTGTCGTCGAAGAACGGCAGCAGCTGCGTCGCGATCACGGCGCCGATCCCGGCCTTGCGGTCGATCCAGAAGAAGCTGTTGAACAGCCCCGACCAGTCGGCCGACCCGGCGCTGCGCATGCCGGGCAGGTCGATCAGGTACAGGTGGAACCCGAGGCCCCACCCCTGGGGGACGTCGAGCAACTGGACCGGCTTGGTCAGCTCGGGGATGGTCGGCTCCATCTCTTTCGGCAGCGGCGCTCCGTCGAGGTGGTCCTGTAGCGCCAGGTCGACGGTCTCCTCTTTCAAGATGCGCACGCCGTCGAGCTCACCGCCGTTGAGCCAAGCACGCACGAACCGCCCGTAGTCCGCGATCGTCCCGTACGACCCGTGCCCGGCAGCGTCCCACTCCGGCTGGGCCGGCAGGTCGAGGTCGGTCGCCGCCAAGCTGCCGTCCGGCGCGCGGAAACGGATGGGCAGCAACCGTGCGCGCTGCTCGTCGGTCGGATCGAACGTCGAGTCCTTCATGCCGAGCGGCCGGTAGACGTGCTCGGTGAGGTACTCGGCCAGCGTCTGGCCGCTGACGGCCTCGACGACCATGCCGAGCCAGTCGGTGCTGACGCCGTACTCCCAGACCGTGCCCGGATCGTGGACCAGCGGCGCGCTGAGGCTTTCCTTGATGCCCTGGAGCGGGTTGGGGAAATTCTGCTCATTGCAGTACGCGAAGAGCTTGTGGTTGAGGAAGTGGTAGCCACAGCCGGCCGTGTGGGTCATCAGCTGCCGGACGGTGGCCTGCGTCGTGGGCGCCCGCAGGACCGGCTCACGGCCGTCGATGTGGTCGAGCACCTGCAGTTCGCCGAACTCGGGCACGATCGACGCGACGGTCGCGTCCAGGTCGATGCGCCCCTGCTCGACCAGTTGCAGCGCAGCGGTGGTGGCGACGGCCTTGGTCATCGACGCGTTGCGAAACATGCTGTCGCGCTTGGCCTCTCCAGCGACGCCCTCGTAGAGCACGCCGTCACGGCCGACCACCGTCGCGGCGACACCGTGCAGCGACCCGTCGGCGGTCACACCGTTCAGAAGATCGTCGATCCGCTCGAACCCCATCCCACGCTCCTCAGCTGTCACCGGATACGCGCGCCATCATCGCACTGTGGCCTCGCGTTGGGGCTGAGTCAGCGCAGCCGAGATGTCCGACAGCGACGCCGTCAGCGCAACCGGAACATCGTCGGCGTGCTCCTGCGGTGTCGACCGTTCGAGGAAACGCAGGAGTTCGACGGGGAAGGGCAGCACCAGCGTCGAGTTCTTCTCCGCGGCCACCTCCACCACCGTCTGCAGCAGCCGCAGTTGCAGCGCCGCGGGTTGCTCGGACATCACGGCCGCGGCCGCGGCCAGCTTCTGCGAGGCCTGCAGTTCGCCGTCGGCGGTGATGACCCGGGCCCGTCGCTCCCGCTCTGCCTCGGCTTGCCGGGCGATGGACCGCTTCATCGAGTCGGGCAGGATCACGTCCTTGATCTCGACGCGGTCGATGTGGATGCCCCAGCCCAGCGCCGGGCTGTCGATCATCAACTCCAGGCCCTCGTTGAGGTGCTCCCGATTGGACAGCAGGTCGTCGAGGTTGCTCTTGCCGATGATCGACCGCAGCGACGTCTGCGCGACCTGCCCGATGGCCGACATGTAGTCCTGCACGTCGACGGCCGCCCGCACCGGATCGGCCACTTTGAAATAGATCACCGCGTCCACCCGCACGGTGACGTTGTCGCGGGTGATGCCGTCCTGGGCGGGCACCGGCATCGTGATGATCTGCATGTTCACCTTCTGCAGGCGATCGGCGACGGGGATCAGCAGCGTCAGCCCGGGTCCGCGCACCCGGGCTTGCACCTGCCCGAACCGGTACACCACCCCGCGTTCGAACTGTTGGATCACGCGCACGCTGGTCCCGAGGACCGAGAGCAGCGTCAGGGCGACTGCTCCGGTCACCGCGTAGAGGATGATCATGATGCCTCCGTTCACGCGGCCGGGGTCACGTCGCGGCTGGCGTGGGTCGCGTGGGTGGCCGGCCGATGCCGCTGCGGCGCCCAGCCGACGTAGGTCAGGTACACCCCGATCAGCGCGGCCACACCGCACGCCGACATCCACCATCCTGTTGCACCGATCATGCCGTCGGCCAACGACATCAGCGTCTCCGGGAAGAACAGCAGCAGCACCGCCCGCAGGATGATCAGCCAGCCCAGCACCGAGACGACGATGGCCGCGGCACCGTGCCAGTACTGATGCAGGGCGACCACGACGAGGCCGGCGATCAGGATGAACGCACCCGCCATCCACGGCCACGCCGAGTCCGCCGAGAAGTCTGACAGCATCGTGCCTACGTCCGACGCCCGCAGCACGGCCGCGAGGTCGACGATCACCATGAAGGGGCCGAGCACGCGGGCGAACATGCGCGTCCTGTCGTGGACCTGTTGTGACGTGTCCATTGCAGTGACCTCCATCCGACGGACGGCTCAGCCCGTCGGGTACGAACAGTGCCGTCCCGTCAGGTCCATCAGAGCACCGGGTTCGGCTGCGGGATAGGGACCGAAGTCATCAATTCGCCCATTCCGCCCTGAGCCCGAAGGTCGAAAACCGTTGAAAGAGAATGCCGATCTTCGGAAGTGGTATCGCCGGCGATATCAGATCCCGAACAAGCACCGCATCACGTGACGATCAGTCAGATCTGTCGGTGGGTCGAGGCAGGCTGGTCCGTAACCACGACAGAAGGGGCGGCCATGTGCTGGCAGTGCGAGAATCCCGACAAGACCACCGACGACTACCTCGACGTCCTGCGGGAGACCATCAAGGACCACCGGTGGGCAGTGCAGTTCGTCGAAAGCGACAACCGGCCGTTCGCCTACACCGTCGGCCTGCACGAGAAGGGTCTGCCGGAATTGATGGTGACGGGGATGCAGGCGCAGACCGCGGCGAAGCTGCTGAACGTCATCGGCGGTCAGATGGTCGACGAGGGCCTGGTCTTGCAGCCGGCCGAACACATCGACTGCGGAGGACGGCATCTCCTCGAGGTGGTGGAGGTCGAGCACCCAGACGTCCACCTGAAGTTCGCTCTCAGCCTCTACGGCCCGAATGTCCGCGCCCTTCAACTGGTCTGGGCAGACAACGCCGGTCGCTGGCCGTGGGACCGTGGATGGGGCCATGGCCGACGACGACAACCAGTCCTCGGAATCCGCGGCCCATTGCCGACCTGATGCTCTGGAATCGGGCCAGCAGGCCCCGCGCCGCGCCCCAAGTGCCAAAATCTCCCCATGCGCCACCTCGTCTTCGTCGAGCCGGGACGGCTCGAATGGCAGGACGCCCCGGATCCCGAGCCGGGTCCCGGGCAGGCCGTGGTCCGACCGCTCGCGGTCGCCCGCTGTGATCTCGACGCCGCGATGGCGGGCTTCGGCATCTTCCCCGGCCCCTACCCCGTCGGCCACGAGATCGCCGGCGAGGTCGTCGCCGTCGGCGACGGCGTCAGCCACATAGAAGAAGGACAGCGCGTCACGGTGCCGTTTCAGGTCTCCTGCGGCCGGTGCACCCCGTGCACCGGTGGCCGTTACGCCGCCTGCGACCCCTACTACGCCCGCGCCGGCGCGGCCTTCGGCTTCGGCGAATCCGGCGGCGGCCACGGCGGCGGCCTCGCCGACCTGCTGCTCGTCCCCGACGCCGACCACCTCCTCGTCCCCGCACCCGAGTCGATCGGCGACGTCGCGCTCGCCACCGTGCCCGACAACCTCATCGACGGCTACCGCACCGTCGTCGACGCCCTGCGCGAGCGGCCCGGCGCCGACGTCCTCATCGTCGGCGGCGACGCACCCTCCATCAGCCTCTACACGATCCTCTGCGCACAGGCCCTCGGCGCCGGGACCGTCCGCTACGCCGACAACGACCCGCAACGCCTCGCCGCCGCGGCCGACCTCGGCGCCGACGTCATCGACGTCGGCACGCAGTTCCCCCGCCGACTCGACCGCGCGCCGATCGTCGTCGGCGCCTCGCTCAGCGTCGAGGGGTTGCACTGCGCGATCCGCTCCACCGAGCCGTACGGGCGCCTCACCGTGGTGACGATCCACTTCTCCGCCGCGACGCCGCTCCCGATGCTCGAGATGTACACCCGCGGCATCACCCTGCACACGTCGCGCGCCGACTCCCGGCGCTACCTTCCCGAGGTCCTCGAGCTCGTGGCCACGGGCACCATCGACCCGCTCGAGGTGCCGACCACTAAGGTCGACTGGGAGGACGCCGCCGACCACTGGCTCGACCCGGCGCTCAAGCTCGTCATCACCCGCTGAGCCCTGACCGTCGGCTCAGTCAGTAAGCCCATCGAATGGTCCGGTGCCGAGACCATACGGTTGTATGACCGCCCGCCACAGCATCTTTCGCTACCCACCGGTAACGGTCTGATGTTGCGAGACGATGACATGGAATGCCAGACGCCAGGAATGACACGATTGGCAGCTAAGGTATCCCCCTATGTCCCCGTACGCCCGCCCGACGGCACGCATCAGCCAAACCTGCGCTGACGCTGCCTACTTCGCCCAGGCGTCAACTGGCACAGCGTGCCGTGAATTATTCACACGGCTAACACAGCTTCCACGGTTCGCTCACACTCCGTTACTGGGCGTTCAACCATGACCGACACCGGCGCAGCCATCGTGGGCACCGGCCTGATGGGCCGCGTGCACGCAGAAGCGTTGGCGCGCATCGGCGTTCCGGTGGTCGGCGTCGTCGGATCGAGCTCCGACCGCGCCGCCGCCTCCGGACTGGGTGCCTACTACTGCAGCTTCGAGGAGATGCTCGACGACCCCCGCGTCCGCTCCGTCCACATCTGCTCCCCCAATCATGTCCACCACGCCCAGGCGATGGCCGCTATGCGCGCCGGCAAGCACGTCATCTGCGAGAAGCCGCTCGCCCTCACCCCCGCCCACGCCAGCGATATCGTCACCGCCGCAAACGATTTCGGCGTTGTCAACGCCGTCTGCTTCATCTCCCGCTTCTACCCGCTGTGCCAGCGGGCCGCGCGGAGCGTCCGCGCCGGCGACCTCGGATCCCTGCGACTGATCACCGGGTCCTACCTCCAGGACTGGCTGTCCAAGGACACCGACACCAACTGGCGCCTCGACCCCGAACTCGGCGGCCCGCTGCGCACCGTCAGCGACATCGGTTCGCACTGGCTCGATCTCGTCGGCTTCATCACCGGCCAGCGCGTCGAATCGGTGATGGCCGACCTCACCACCGCCCTCCCCGAACGGTCGAGCACCGACGACATCGCCGGCATCCTGCTCCGCTTCGACGGCGGCGCCCGCGGCGTCCTCACGCTCTCGCAGGTGTCCCCCGGGCGCAAGAACCAGCTCGCCGTCGAGCTCAGCGGCGCCGACGCGTCCCTGCGCTGGGACTCCGAGAACCCCGAGCAGCTGTGGACCGGGCACCGCGACCGGCCCAACCAGCTGCAGCTGCGCGACACCGGCGACTACCCGGCCGGCCACGTCCAGGGCTACCCCGACGCGTTCAAGGCGTTCTTCCGCGCCGTCTACGACGCCATCGACGCCGACGAGCCCCCGGCCCGGCCGGACTACCCCACCTTCGTCGACGGCTTCGAGCAGGTGCTCCTCGCCGAAGCCATCGCCGAGAGCGCCCGGCTCGAGACCTGGGTCTCCGTCCAGCGCTGACCTACCCCGCGTTGGCCGTCATCGCCCATCGGATGCCGCCGACCAGCACGTGCCCCGCCGAGCGGACCACCGTCGCCTCCACCGGTGGCAGGTACGGCAGCCACAGCGGACCGCGCGCCCACCGTGGCAGCATCGCGACCGCAGCCGCGGCCAGCGCCGTGTAGGGCGCCCGCGCCAGCACCGGCAGCGGAGGCGTCAGCAACAGGAACCGCGCTGCATCCCGGGCCGCGGCCGTCCCGGACAGCTCCGGCCGGTACGCCGCGAGCCGCTCGGCCAGCTCCGCCTCGGTGCGCGGCGGGTCGACCACCCCGAGCTTCATCGCCACCTCCGCGGTGTCGGCGACGTACGCGTCGCGGCCCTCCTGATCCAGCGGCTGCGAGCCGTACAGCTGATGCGCTCGCAGGAAGCTGTCGGTCTCGGCGATGTGCACCCACTCCAGCAGGTGCGGGTCGCCGGCCTCGTACGCTCGGCCGTCCGGTGCCGTCCCGCGCACCCGGCGGTGGATGCCGCGCACCTTGTCGACCGCCCGCTGCGCGTCGTCAGCCGCGCCGAACGTCGTCACCGCGAGGAAGGTGCTCGTGCGGGCCAGCCGGCCCCACGGGTCGCCGCGGTAGTCGGAATGCTCGGCCACCCCCGCCATCGCCAGCGGGTGCAGCGACTGCAGCAGCAGCGCGCGCAGACCACCGACGAACATCGACGCGTCGGCGTGCACGCGGCGGATCGGCCGGTCCTCGGGGAACCACCGCGGCCCCGGCGTCTCGTGGATCCGCGCCCGGTTCTCCGGCCCCTCGGGGCCGGCCACCATGCCGAACAACGCGCTCCCCATCCGGGTGCGGATCGCGCCGAAGTCATACAGGGTCATGCCCCCATTGTCCCTGCCCGGCGATGCCGCCCTCGTGCCGAAAGAATTTGGTCACATCCGCCCACCGGGCGTCCCGGGCAGCCATAAGCTGACGCCATGCGCGGCCGTCGTCGGGCAACGTGGGGGGCCATCGCCCGGCTGGCAGGTTGCTGCGTCCTCGCCGGGCTGCTGGTCGCCGGGCTGATGTTCCCGTTCGTCGGCGGCGCCGGATCTGTCCTGATGCGTGTATCCGCTTCTGCCACAGAGGAATCCCAGCACGACGACCGACGCGGTCTGCATCAGCGCGGTCAGCGCCGCGGGTGTGCGGTAGGCGGCGTCGAAGGACACCGAATCCTCGACACCGAGTCGTTTGGCCTGTGCGACAAGGCTTTCGCGATAGATGTCGCCGTACAGGGCGAGCACCTTGGGGTGCGTGCGACCCGCGACGAGGTAGCGGGGCTGCTGGGCGAGGTCCTTCAGCGAGGCCATCGCATCGATGACCCGCTCGATGCCCTTGCCCGGCCCCAGCAGACCCCACGACAGGAGGATCGGCCGGCCCGAGCGCTTCGATGCGGCAACCGTGGGCAGCGCCGCCCCGTGCGGGATGGTCGCGATCTTGCGGTCGTTGACACGGAAGCCCGCGCGCAGCCGCAGGCGCGCGGTGTTCGACATGACGACCACCTGATCGGCGCGTGCCATCACCTCGTCGAGGACCGAACGTTGATGTGGCGTAGGGGTTGTCAGCACGGTGTGCACGATGACGATCGAGGGCACCGTCAGGGCCTTCATGACCTCGATGACCTCATCGCCGTCGGCGCCGCCGTAGATGCCGTACTCGTGCTGGATGATCGCGACATCGCGCCGGTTGAGCAGCTCCGCGGCGGCCGCGACGGATGCCGCGGAGCCGTTGACGAGTTCACCCACGACATCGGTGCGTGCCGAACGGGTGCCGTCGGAGATACGCACGACGTTCACATCGACGCCCCGCGCGGACAACCCGTTGGCCAGAGCGGCGCTGAACGTCGCCAGGCCGCAGACGGTCGGCGCGTACGTGCTCAGGATCCCGACGCTCGGGAGGAAGGGGAGGTGTTCCAGCCCGAAGGGGGCGATCAACGGACTGATGGAGGTACGTACATTCACAAGGTTCCCGACTGGGCTGTTGCCACCGGCGTGACCGGCGTGGGCGAAGACTCGGGAAGACCAATGCGAAAACGAGAGACGGTCCAAGCGGGACTGCTGGGTGGACCAGCTTCTGCCAGTCTACGCCCTAGGAGGCCTCTACGGGCCGCCTCGCCAGTGCTCGATGCGGCTGTGGTCAGGCAGAAAGCCGTGCTGCATTCCCCACAGCACGGCCTGCGTCCGGCTCTCGACGCCGACTTTGCGGTACAGCGACCGGATGTAGGACTTCACGGTGTTGGGACTGAGGTAGGTCAGCCGCGCGACGTCGGCGTTGCTCTTGCCCTGGGTGATGAGGGCCAGGATCTCCGCCTCGCGGTCGGTGAGGCCCTCGCTGCGACCGGGCCAGTCGTTGCCCGGAGCGGGACGCGTGCGCGGCGGTGTCTCGCTGACCACGGTCTGTCCTTGGTGCACCGCCTCCAAAGCCGCCACCAGTTCGCGCGCCGGCAGCGTCTTCGACAGATATCCATGGGCACCGCGCTCCCGCGCGCTCGCGACCAGGTCGGGGTGAAAGTTCCACGTGTACACCACAACTCGGCGTGCACACGGGTTGGCGACCAAAACGCCGATCTCCTCGTGGTCCGACTCCGGTTGAGCGAAGCTGTCATACAGCGCGATGTCGACGGTGTCCTTCAGCGGCATCGAGGCGTCCAGTTCGGCGACGACCACGCGGTCGCGATACGGCTCGAGCATGTTGGCGACGCCTTGGACGACGACGTCATAGTCGTCGATGAGTGCCACCGTGATCGCTTCGGCCACGGCGATGACATTACCCCCTTAGGGGTGTACCGCCACACCCCTGAGGGTGGTCGACTGAACCCGGTCTGAACGGCCGACAACTCGATACAGAAGGCTCAATCATGATCATTCTCGGCATCATCGCGGTCATCGCGGGACTCCTCCTCCACATCTCCATCCTCACCACGATCGGCATCATCCTCGTCGTCGTCGGGGCCATCCTCGCGGTCCTCGGCTCCACCGGCCGCGCGGTCGGCGGCCGCCGGCACTACTTCTGACCTCTGACCTGCGGCTGGTGACACCGGTCACAAACTGACGTTTGCGTAGACGGTGCCCTGGCTACCCGACTTCCACGAAAGGAGTTCAAAATGCCTACCTGGCAATGGATTTTGATCGCTGCAGCAATCATCGTCGTGATCGCTGCCGTGATCCTGGCTGTGCGTTCCGGCGGCGGCCGCAAACGCAGTGAACAGCTCAAGCAACACTTCGGACCCGAGTACGACCGGGTGGTCCACCAGACCGGTGACCCCAAGGCCGCGGAGAAGGAACTCGCCGCTCGCGCCCGTAAGCGCGACAAGCTCGACATCGTCGCACTGTCACCCGTGGCACGCAACGACTTCGAGATGCGTTGGGCGCAGGTGCAAACCGATTTCGTCGACGATCCGGCACGGGCCGTCGGCACCGCCGACCTGCTCGTCACCGAGGTCATGCGCCAGCGTGGCTACCCAGTCGACGACTTCGAACGGCAGTCGGCCGACATCTCCGTCGACCACCCGCACATCGTCGAGAACTACCGCGCAGCACACAGCATCCACGACGCGCAGCAACGCGGCGAGATCGACACGGAACGGCAGCGGGAGGCCTTCGTGCACTACCGCGCACTGTTCGAACGACTGCTCGACACCACCGACAACGACACCTCGAAGGAGGCACGGCATGACCACGCATGATCAGCACACCGACGCTTGGGCCAACCAGGCACCGCAGGGCCAGCCCCAGTACGCCACGGAGGGGCAGAACCACATCCCCGAAGATCAGGTCGCCCCGATGCAGCACGACACCACCGCGACGCACGGTGCCGGTCCGCCGACCGCGCCGATGGATCCGCAGGCCGCCGGCGTCGCGCAGCAGCACGGGCAGCACGGGCAGCCGACGGACATGCAGCGGGATGTGGCATCACAGCGCACCGAGGGCACCGAGCGCACCGGGCATGAAAGCGACGTCGACGGAAAGCTTTTCGCCGACGACGAGCTCGCCGGACTGCGGGCGCGGTGGGATGCCGTCCAGGCCGGCTTCGTCGACGATCCCAAGGATTGCGTGCAGAAGGCCGACGGTCTGGTCGCCGACCTGGTGCAGCAGCTCACCACCGGCTTCGGGCAGGCGCGGTCCCGCCTCGAAGAGCAGTGGGGCCGCGGCGAGCAGGCCTCGACCGAAGACCTGCGCGTCGCACTGAAGCGCTACCGCAGCTTCTTCGAGCGGCTGCTCTCGGTCTGAGGCTCTGAGACGACTGTGGGGGTTGTGCACGCATTTCACCGAATTCGCGTGCACAACCCCCACACTCGCGCGTCACGTCAGGTGGTGACCTCGAGGCGCGCCGAGCCTGCGTTGCCGCCGGCGCCCGGCGCACCCGGCTGACCCGGGGCCCCGTTCATTCCCCACGCCGGCGCCGGGCCGGGGTTGGGGCAGTCGCTGCTCGAGTCGAACACACCGCTGGTGTTGCCCTGGTCGCCTGGGGCGCCACCGTGGCCGCCCTGGCCGCCTGACCCTCCGCGTCCGCCGGGGCCACCGCTGGCGTCGAGGGGATCGCTGTTGGTTGAATTGTCCACCTCGCACTGGACGAGGATGCTTCCCCCGTTTCCGCCGTTGCCCCCGTCGCCGCCCCTCCCGCCAGCGCCGCCGTTGCCGCCGTTGCCACCCATGCGGCCGTATTCGCAGTCGTTGCCGTTGCCGCCTCGGCCGCCCTTACTGCCGTCGCCGCCATCACCGCCCGGGCCACCTCTCCCCCCGTCGCCGCCGCGAGCACTGAACTTCACCGCGCCGTTGATGACGCCGACCTTGAACGAAATCGATCCCCCGTTGGCCCCGCGGCCGCTCGAGACACCGTCGGCTCCTGTTCCGCCCGGCCCGCCCGGCAAGCCCAGTTGTGCGCAGTCGTCATCGATCCAGTTGCAGTTCGCCCCCTGCGCCTGCGGCGGGGGATTCGGTGAGAACGCTTTGTCGGGCTTCGGGGGGACGTCGGTCCAGGAACGGCCGGATACGTCGATCGTCGCGACGGACATGAGAAGACTCCTTTTCGTAGACGGATGTTGAGGTCAGGCGTGGCTTCCGGCCTGTGCCAGAAGGTATTCGGCATCGAAGCCGGGGAGGTGCTTGTGCGCGGCGAGGACGTCGGTATCGGAGACCGCGCTCGACGAGAGCTCGGTCAGCAACCCTCCGACCGTGAGTTCGTCGGGCAGCACGTACCGGGGGATGTCCAGGTCGGGGATGATGACGGGCGCGTTCTTGGGCCCGTTGAGTTCGCTGCACGTCACGCGGACGTGGCGCGACTCGAATCGCAGAACCCCGTCGGCTTTGATGGTGATGACATCGGCGTTGAGGACGTGCACCGTGGGAGCCATCAGCAGCAGTGCGCCGGCACCCACGTCGACGTCGTCGGGGTAGGCGATACCCACGAGCATCACACCTCGGCTGTCCAGCATGCGGTTGACGGTGTGCTGAATCCTCAACACTTCCGGATGGTCGAACGCGAACGTGCGCTCGCCGCTGTTGGACAGCAGCTGAGCCATATTCGACTGATACCAGCGGCGTTTGACCCGCGGCCCCGACGCGCAGTCCGAACAGCAGTCGTCCGCCGTCGACCGGGCATGCGTGGACTGCTCGCGGAAAACAGCGTCATCGGCGCGCAGCGCCTCGAGGGTGTCGCGCTCCGAGAGGTTCGCCGGAATCAGGCCCAGGGTCTGCAGATCTTCGAACCCTTCGACCCGGGCGATGCGGTACACCTCACGGTAGGACTCGGAGAGGAAGCCGACGGCGACGGACTCGCCGTCGGCGACGGAGATGGAGGCGCCGCTTCGCCGTACCGCTTGGGCCGCGCTGACAGGACTCGGGAAAGTGCTCATGGACCTCGTCTCCTCCGTGGAACGTGAATGTTCCTGAAGTGTGGCGAGAACCGAGGACTCAGGCCTGCGTAGTGGACTACCTGTCTTTGCGGCTCACGCGCGGAAGGCCGAGCCCCGCTCCCGATCCAGATAGGTATCGGCCTTGTTGCGCAGGAAGAACACGTACACCACCAGCGACACCGCGATGCACACCGTGACGTAGCCGATGAACAGCGGGACCTGGTTCTCCTCCTTGGCCGCCTGGTAGATCAGGGGCGCCGTCCCGCCGAAGATCGAGTTCGCCAGCGCATACCCGACCCCGACGCCGAGCGCCCGCACATGCGCGGGGAAGAGCTCCGACTTCACCAGCGCGTTGATCGACGTGTACCCGGTCAGGATGATGTAGCTGACTGCCACGAGCGCGAAAGACGTGAGCGGTGAACGTGTCTCGGGTAGGTACGTGATGAGCACATAGGTCCACACCAGCCCGCCGACGCCGAAGAACACCAGCATCGGTTTGCGTCCGATCCGGTCGCTGAGGATCCCGCCCACCGGCTGCAACAGCATCAGGAAGACCAGCCCGGTCAGGTTGATCCACGTCGCCGTCATGCCCTCGCCCTTGTACGCGGTCTTGACGATCGCCGGCGCGTTCACGCTGTAGGTGTAGAACGCGACCGTGCCGCCCAGCGTGATCAGGAAGCACAGCAGCAGCGGCCGCCAGTACTGCGTGAACAGTGCCCGCATCGACCCCGCACCCGGGTCCTCCCCCGCCTTGGTCGCCTCGATGACCTCCTCGGACAGCGACTCGTCCATCGTGCGCCGCAGCCAGAACACCACCACCGCCGCCACGCCACCGACGGCGAACGCGATGCGCCAACCGAATTCGCGCAGCTGATCGTCGTCGAGGGTCGTCTGCAGGATCAGCAGCGTGAACTGCGCCAGCACGTGCCCACCGACCAGCGTCACGTACTGGAACGACGAGAAGAAGCCGCGCCGCTCCCGCGTCGCCGCCTCCGACATGTACGTCGCCGACGTCCCGTACTCACCGCCGGTCGCGAACCCCTGCACCAACCGCGCCACGATCAGGATGATCGGCGCTGCCATCCCGATGACCGCCTGCGACGGCACCAGCGCGATGATCAAGGAGCACAGCGCCATCAGCGACACGCTCACCGTCAGCGCAGCCCGCCGGCCCCGCCGATCGGCGAACCGTCCGAAGAACCACGACCCCACGGGCCGCATCACGAACGTGATCGCGAAGATCGCGTACACGTACACCGTCGAGTTCTTCTCGGACTCGTCGAAGAACTGGCCCTCGAAATACGTTGCGAACACGGTGTAGACGTAGACGTCGTACCACTCGACGAGGTTGCCCGATGACCCGCGGATCGTGTTCCAGATCGCCCGCCGGGTCTCGGCGGTGCTCGACCGCGGCACTGTCGTGGTGGTCATCGTTGCCCTCCCCCTGTGTCAGCCCGAACCGTACTCCAAAGCCGGCTCCGGATCGACACTCCGGCTGCTGGAAATCGTCAACTGATTCGGCTGCACGTCGTAGCGGGTGCCGTCGGCGGGGTTCGACACGGTGAAGCCGCCACCCGAACGCTGCGCGTTCTGCAGTTCGAGGCTCGCGCCGTCGCTCAGCCGCTCGCCCCGGTAGTAGTAGCTGTCGCCGGACTTGCACACCACCGCCAGCGACAGCGACGTGCGGATCGCCGCCGCAGGCTTGCTGCCTTCGTCGCAGCGCGCCGAATGTCCCACGAAGCCTTGGGAATCCGTGCCCGACACCCCCTTGATCGGCTTACCGCTCGCCGTCGAGGTGGTGGTCGTCGTCGACGTGGTCGTCTCCTCGGTGGACGTCGAGGTGTCCGCGGACGACGACGTTGGTGGCGGTGCGGCGAGCCGCGACGTCGGCGCGGTGCCGCTGTCGCCGCCGCTGAACGCCAGCACCAGCGCCAGCACCACCGCGGCGGTCAGCAACACGATCGTCGCCACCATCAACGCCACCTGGCCCTGACTGAACCGCCGGGCGGGTCGCTGCGGACGCGGGGGCGGTGCCGGCGCGTACGGCGGCGGGGTCGGATAGGCCGCGGAGAACTGCCGCGTCGACGGCGGTGGCGCTGCCGGGGCGACCGGCGCCGCGCTGGGCGCGCGTTCGGCCGCCGCACCCGCCGCGCGGGCCAGGTCCCCGGCCGAGGTGTACCGGTCGGCCGGGGCCTTCGCCATGCCGCGGGCGACGACGTCGTCGAACGCGCGGGTGATGCCGCGCCGCATGATGCTCGGCCGCGGCGGCGCCGAGAACATGTGCGCGCTCATCACCTGGCGCACGTCGGCCGCCTCGAACGGGGCCCGGCCCGTCAAGGTCTCGTAGAGCAGGCACGCCAGCGAGTACACGTCCGACGCCGGCCCACCGCGATCACCGCTGAACCGCTCCGGCGCCATGTAGGCGCACGACCCGACCACCAGCCCCGTCGACGTCACGGTCGCCTCGCCGCCGCCGTGCGCGATTCCGAAGTCGACGAGATAGGCGAAGTCGTCAGGCGTCAGCAGCACGTTCTCGGGCTTGATGTCGCGGTGGACCAGACCGTTGGCGTGCGCGGCGTCGAGCGCCGCGGCGACCTGCCGGATGATCGCCACCGCCCGGCGCGGCTGCAGCGCGCCGTCGGTGCGCAGCACCTGCTTGAGGCTCGCACCCTCCACCAGGCGCATGTCGATGTAGAGCACGCCGTCGATCTCGCCGAAGTCGTGCACCGGGATGACGTGCGGTTCCTGCAGCCTCGCCGCCACCCGCGACTCCCGCCGGAACCGCTCCTGGAAGGAGGGGTCGGCGACCATCTCGGGCCGCAGCAGCTTGATCGCCACCATGCGCTCGCGCGCGGTGTCATAGGCGCGGTACACCTCGCCCATTCCCCCGACCCCGATCACCGACTGCAGCTCGTAGGGTCCGAACCGCGTGCCGACCTTCGGGGAGCTCATCAGGTAATCCTTTCCGTTCGTCGCCGGGCACGCCGCAAGGCTTCCCGCTCCGAGCGGCTCCCTAACGCCGGTCAGCAACCGCGCAGCAATTCGCCCAGCTCGGCGTCGAAGCGATCGGCCAGATCCCACAGGTCGTCGACCAGTTGCGGGCACGAGATTATGCCGACGTTGAGGCGGTCGGCCACCGACATCACCGTGATGTTCAGCCCGGAGCCGTGGAAGATCGGGCCCAGCGGATACAGCGCGCTCACCTCGGCACCGCAGCTGTACAGCGTCGTCGGCGGGCCGGCCACGTTGGAGATCACCACGTTGTGGATCGCCGTGCGTGTCAACGGCGTGCGGGACATCACACCCAGCAGCCAGCCGTACATCCCCCGCGACAGCAGCTGCGCCAGGTCGATGAGCAGCGTCGGCCCCAGCGATCCGCTGTGTTCTTTGGCGCGCGTGTTCGACCTGGCGATCGCGTGCAGCCGCTCGACCGCATCGGCGACGTCGGTGTGCAGGTTGCTGAACATGCCGGAGAGCTGGTTGCGGCCCGGCCGCGTCGACTCGCCGTGCACCGACGCCGGCACCACCGCGATCAGCGGTTTGGCGGGCAGCTCGTCGCGGTCGGACAGATAGCCGCGTAGCGCGCCCGCGCACAGCGCCATCACCACGTCGTTCACCTTGACGCCGCACGCGTTCTTGACCTTCTTGACGTCGGCCAGATCGAGCTGCACCAGCGCGATCGAGCGCTCCGAGGTCAGTTCGTCGTTGAACCGCGTCCTCGGCGCCGAGAACGGCGCGGCCATCGCGGTGCCCGTCACCGCCCGGTTGACGGTCTTCGCGACCATCGCCGCGGTCTCCGGGACCACCCGGGTGAGCTGCCAGGGCCGGGTCACGAACCGCACGAGACCGTCGGCCGCGATCACCCACGGCGGCGCGTCATCGGGACCGTCGACGGGAGCCGGCGGCGGCGCGTCGGGCTCCACATCGCACAGCGTCTCCAGGAGGTTCGCCGCGGACACGCCGTCGACCGCGGCGTGGTGCACCTTGATCATCAACGCGAGCGGGCCGCCGTCGTCCAGCGCGGCGCCGTCGACGCCCTCGATCACCCACATCTCCCACAGCGGCTTGCTGCGGTCCAGCGGCACCGACGCGATGTGCCCGCACACCTCGGCGAGCTCCTTGCGGCCGCCGGGCGACGGCACCCCGATGCGGTTCAGATGCCGGTCGAGGTCGAACGCCTTGTCCGGCACCCACACCGGATGGTCCAGGTTGAGTTGGCTGTCGCCGAGCTTGGCGCGCAGTTCGGGCAGCGCCTGGATCCGCTCGCCGATGTCGTGGTGGAACCGTTCGAAGGTGAAGCCGCCCGGCACCGTCGACGTGTCGACCATGACGACCGAGCACACGTGCAGGGGAACGGTGGCCGACTCGCTGTACAGAAGACCCGCGTCCAGACCACCCAGCCGTTCCACCCGTCCGACGTACCCCCTTCGACGGCGGCGTCAAACTCCCGGCGGGGTGAACGAGACGACCGTGCCGCGGTTGATCGACACCCAGTCGCGGGCCTCCAGGTACGGGCGGAACGTCTCGGCGATCGCCTGCTGGTCGGCGGGCGTCTTCGGCCGCTGCAGTTCGTAGAGGTGCGGGAACTCCGTCCACGCGACCACCGCGTCCCACAGCCGCAGCGCCGCCTCACCCGTCGGCGGGTCGATCAGCACCGGCCCGAACAGGCACTGCCCGTCGGGAAAGAACAGTGTCGGCACCCCGTAGCCGTCGGCGTCGACGACGCGCTGGTGGTCGGCCATCACCTCATCGCCGGTGGTCGGATCGGCGATCGCCTCGTCGACCAGGCCCGGGTCGAAGCCGAGTTCCTCGAGCAGGTGCTCGGCGACCGCCCTGTCGTGCGGCTTGTGGCCCTCGACGTGCAGCGCCCGCGCCGCCCGCTCGTACCAGGCGTCGACGTCGGCCATCGACCGGCGGCGCAGCAGCGCGCCGATCCGCATCATCGACCAGCCGTAGGACCACTCCCGCTCCCACGGGTGCTTCTTGCCCTCCTGGCGGTTGATCTCCTCGAGGCTGAAGAACCGCCAGTTCACGGTGAGGCCGGTCTGGTCGCGCACCTCGCGGATCCACCGCGACGTCTGATACGCGTACGGGCACATGACGTCGAAGTGGAAGTCGACGGAGTCGGGTCGGTTCGTCACATCGTGAACCTCAGCGTGCGGGCGGCGCGATCGCCGAGCGCGTCGTCGCCCTTCCAGGTGATCGTGCCGGCGTCGATCTGGGCCTGTGGGTCGATCCGGCCCGACGCGAGCTGGATGAACGTCGTCGAGTCGGTGGTGACGACGACGTCCGGGTCGTCGAGCTGGTCGACCTTTTTCGCTTTGCCGTCGACGCGCACGTGCAGCTGCCGGGTGACCGGCCCGGTCAGGTCGAACGTGATACTCCTGCCGTCGGGCAGGCCGATCTTCTTGCCGACGATGTAGCCGATGGAGTTCTCGACCTGGTCGAGTACCAGTTCGGCGGCGATGCCGTCGTCGTCGGTGGCGCGGCCCAGCGCGGTGGTGACGTCGCGTTCGTGGACCCAGATGTCGAAGACGCGGATCGCCAGGAACCGGCCGAGCGTGCCGGGGCCGACGGGCATCCAGGACGGCCGGTCGAGGTCCTCGGGGGTCATCGACGCCAGATCACGCCGGCGCAGGTCGAAGACCCCCCGCATCTTGTCGGGGTACGGGGTGGGGTCGGCGACGAATTCGGCGGCCCGCTCGAACGGGGGCAGCTGCTCGACGGTGTCGGGCCACCAGCCGGCCAGTACGGCCTCGATGCTGACCACGTGGTCGAACACTTGGCGCACCGTCCAGTCGGGGCACAGCGACTGCGCCTGCCAATCGGCGTCGCTCAGGCCCTCGGACAGGGCTTCCATCGCGGCGTAACAGTGTTCGGTGGCCTGGCGGATGTCATCCAGCGTGCGGGGTGCCATGTGTCTTCTTTAGCGCCGGGACGCCGGGCCGGGCGGTGTTTCGGGCGAAATGTGAGCCAGGCACCTCTTCTGCGCCCTCGAACCGAGATTGCCGCCATGGTCGTCCGACCCTGGAGGCAATCTCGCGCAGAGGGCCCAGAAGAGTCGCCCTTCCTCAGGCCGCGACGGTCTCCTGCACCGCGTTGGCGGCCAGCGTCGGCAACGACACCGACATTCCCTCGACGTCGATCCGGCCCCACGAGTAGAAGTTCAGGAAGTCGATCGTCGAGGTGACGATCTGCACGGTCACCGACTGCCCCGGCTGCAGCGTGTGCGCGACCTGCTCCAGCGAGTAGGTCACGGTGTGCGTCTGCCCGTCGAGCACGACCGGGATCGGTGTCGCCTGGTTGCCGAGCACCAGCCGCGTCTTGTCGTCGACGATCTGCGCGTAGACGTGCGTGGCGGTTCCGGTGCCCGAGTAGGTCAGCGTCAGCTCCGGCGCCCCGACGATGTGCGTCACCTCCGTCGCGGCGGGCACCTCGAGATTCACCGCGTTGAGTGCCGGTGCGGCAGAGGGCAATCCGAGCACGATGCCGAGCAGTCCGCTGAAGATGACCCGCGGCTGCGGACCCGAGCCGCCGATGAACGGCACGAACGGGATGGTCTTCGGGTCGGTGCGCTCACCGGTCAGCGGTGTGCCCGTGGTCGCGACGGGGTAGGTATCCGACGAGTACCACTCGCCGTTCTGGTCGGTCCACTCGAACTGCGGTCCGGTGTCGGCGGTCGCGTCGTCCTTCACGTAGTGGTCCAGCCACGCCAGCGTGCGGTCGATGACGAGCTGCCCGTCATTGCGGGTGCTCACGCAGGCGCCGTGCCCGCCGCAGTACCAGACCACCTTGGTCGTCGTTCCGGCCGCGATGAGCGCCTTGGCGTTCGCATCGGCCTGATTCAGCGTGAAGAGCGTGTCCACGGTGCCCTGGAACAGCAGCGTGGGCGTGGTGATGAGACCGAGCCGATCGGCATAGCCGCGGTCGTTGAGCAGATCGACGTCGGCCGGGTCGACCGTGCCGAACAGGATGCCGCGGATCGCCGCCGGCAGGATCCGCTCGTTCGGCCGGGACAGCGTGAGCACCAGTACCGACGACAGCAGGGTGGCCCAGCCGCTGCGGACCGCCTCCCGCGGGAACAGCACATCGGTCAGGCTGTTCCACGCGATCGTCGGGACGATCGCGTCGATCCGGTGATCGTAGACAGCCGAGGCCAATTGGATGCCGCCGCCGTACGACGCCCCGACCATCCCGATCTTCGGGTCGTTGATGCCGTCGAGCGCGACGTCGGGCCGGGTGGCCAGCCAGCTGATGATGCTGGAGATGTCGCGGCCCTCGAAGTCGGGTGACTGCAGCTGCATGCGTCCGCCGGAGCGCCACTCGCCGCGCGGATCCCACGACACCACGTTGTACCCCTGCTCGCGCAGCAGCCCGATGCCGATGACGTCGTGCGGAAGCAGGCTGTCGTAGCGCAGATTCAGCGTCGTCGGCCCCGGCAGTCCGAGGCCGGGCCCGTCGAGCACGGTCGGCGCCTGGCCGTTCTCGTCGTAGACCAGCGAGGGCATGAAGTTCACGAAGATCTCGGTGCCGTCGAACGACGTCACCCGGTAGCTCTTCGCCTGCGGCGTGCCGGGCGGCGCGAAGTGGTCGATCGGGAAGCCGATGATCGGTTGCAGGAAGTCGCCGACCAACGGAATCGCATGCAGCGCAGAGACGATCGGCGTGACGATGAACGTGCCCACCACCGGGATGTTCTGCAGCCACAGCAGCGGCGGATGCACCTCCTCGACCGTCACCCCGGTGGGGATCGGGTACCCGTCCGGGCGGCTGGTGGTGGTCACGTCACCGACGCTGGTCGGTGTCTCGTTGGTGGCCTCGCGGCCCGCGGTCACCACCGACATCACCAGTGAGGCCAGCGCCGGCAGCGCGGGATCCTCATCGGTGTCGGCGTCCGCATGCTTGGCGGCGAGGCGTTGGAACAGCGTGGTCGTGGCGCGGACCGGCGTGTCCGGTTCGTCCTGCTCGACCTCGACGGCCGCCGGCTCCGTCTCGGCCGACGGCTTCTCGACGACGGCGGTGGGCTTCTCCTCGGCGGCCGGCTCGGGGGCGGCGACGGGTTCGGGTGCGGCGGCCGGTTCGTCGGGCTCCGCCTTCGGGGCTTTCTCAGCCTTGTCGGAGTCGGCCTTGTCGGCCTTCGCGGCGGGCTTGTCGAACGAGAGCTTGTGCCGTTTGCGGGCGGGCCTGGTGCCCGCATCCGGCGTGCCGTCGTCCGTCTTCTCCGCCGCGGTCCTGGTCGGCGCGGTCCTGGCCGGGGCGGAGACGGTGTCGGTCGTCGTCGACGATCCGGAAGACACCGACGTCGATGACGTGTCCGACGAGGAACCCCCGTCGTCCGCGACCGCGACCCCGGCGCCCGCGACGATCGCGGCTCCGATCCCGAGTGCTACCGCCAACCCGCCGACACGACCCACGAAAGACCCCGCACCCATGGGCTCCATAGATACCGGTCGGGTCCGATGTCCGTGGCGGGTTCGACCGATCGCGCCGGATACCGCCGTCGATTCCGGCGAAGACCACCGAAATCAGCCGCCGGTCGACGCCACCGGCAAATCATCGGAGGTGCGAACGTGGCACGGTAAGGTAGGCCCAGGTTGATTCCTCAGCCTCCCGGAAACGTCGCGGCGGCGATCTGATCCCCGCCGAGTCTCGGACTCGACGTCAGCCGACCTGTCATGGATGTCGGCGCCCGAGGGATCACGGTTGAGACACAGCTACTGCGACGTACGTCTCTTTCGGCGTGCTTTGCCGTTGATCGAGGTTCGTGTCGGTACAGTCGGTCCGTCTGACATGCTTCCCCGCGTTCCGACCGGACCGGGGACCGTCTGGGGTGACCCCAAGGAGGTCACGCGTTACCGCCGCCCGATCCTGGTCGGCGGTGGTCGAATTCCAGCGACACCCCGCACGAGTAGCGGCCCAGAGCGACAACGCCGGGCCGGCCGACCGAACACACCTTCATCGTCCTTCGCAGACCTGAAGCTTTAGGGGCCTGTCATGAGCTTTTTCACCGACACCATGTACGCCAACGCCCGCACCAGCACCAAGGGACTGAACACCGGCGAACCGCACGCCCCCGTCCGCCATACCTGGGCAGAGGTGCACGAACGTGCCCGCCGGGTGGCCGGCGGACTCGCCGCCGCGGGCATCGGGCCCGGCGACGCCGTCGCGGTCCTCGCGGGCGCCCCCGTGGAGATCGCACCCACGGCCCAGGGCATCTGGATGCGCGGCGCGAGCTTGACCATGCTCCACCAGCCCACGCCGCGTACCGACCTGGTGCGCTGGGCCGAGGAGACCACCGCGGTGGTCACCATGATCGCGGCGCGCGCCGTGGTGATCTCCGATCCGTTCATGGCCGCCGCCCCCGTGCTGGAGTCGCTGGGCATGACGGTGCTGACCATCGAGGGGCTGCTGGGCTGCGCACCGACCGATCCGATCGAAACCTCAGACGACACCGTCGCGCTGATGCAGCTGACCTCCGGGTCGACCGGGTCTCCCAAGGCCGTGCAGATCACCCACGCCAACATCGTCGCCAACGCCACCGCGATGACGGTCGGCTGCGACTTCGACGTCGACACCGACGTGATCGTCAGCTGGTTGCCGTGCTTCCACGACATGGGCATGACCGGCTATCTGACGGTGCCGATGTACTACGGCGCCGAACTGGTGAAGATCACGCCGATGGATTTCCTGGGCGATATCCTGTTGTGGCCCAAGCTGATCGACAAGTATCGCGGCACCATGACCGCCGCGCCGAACTTCGCCTACAACCTGCTCGCCAAGCGCCTGCGCCGCCAGGCCGCCCCCGGCGCGTTCGACCTCTCGTCGCTGCGGTGGGCGCTCTCGGGCGCCGAACAGGTCGATCCCCTCGACGTCGAGGATCTGTGTGACGCCGGTGCACCGTTCGGGCTGCGACCCGAAGCGATCATCCCGGCGTACGGCATGGCCGAGACGACGGTGGCGGTGTCCTTCTCCAAGTGCGGTGGCGGGATGGTGGTCGACGAGATCGACGCCGACCTGCTGGCCGTCCTGCACCGCGCGGTGCCGGCCGTCAAAGGTCACACCCGCCGGCTGGTGTCACTGGGCAAGCCACTCGACGGCCTCGAGCTGCGCATCGTCGACGAGGACGGTAGCGAGCTGCCGTCCCGCGGCGTCGGGGTGATCGAGGTGCGCGGCGAGCCGGTGACCAAGGGTTACACCACTGTCGCGGGTTTCCTTGCCGCACAGGATGATCGAGGCTGGTACGACACCGGCGACCTCGGCTACGTCACCGAGACCGGCGAGGTCGTGGTGTGCGGACGCCTGAAGGACGTCATCATCATGGCCGGCCGCAACATCTACCCGACCGACATCGAGCGCGCCGCGGGCCGCGTCGAGGGTGTGCGACCGGGCTGCGCGGTGGCGGTCCGCCTCGATGCCGGCCTCTCCCGGGAGACGTTCGCAGTTGCTGTGGAATGCAAAGACTTCCGCGACGACGCCGAGGTGCGTCGAGTCGAGCGGGCGGTCGCCCACGAGGTGTTCGCCGAGGTCGACGTGCGCCCCCGCAACGTCGTGGTACTCGCACCGGGGACCATCCCCAAGACTCCGTCGGGCAAACTGCGGCGCGCGCACGCTCTCTCGCTGGTGAGCTGACGAAAACACCATCTGTTCCCCTCCCGCTGAGGCGAGTAGCGTCGGAAGACAGGATGGCCGACTACGACGCACAGCCCGGGCGCGACGAACCGTTGGAACCGTCTGCTGCGCAACGCGACGCAGACGACGTCGGCATGCTCGCCGGCCTCCGGGGAGTGGCCGAACTGGTGGCCGACGCCCGCTCGGTGCCCGAGTTGTTGGGCGACGTCGCACACTTCGCGGCCGTCGCGATCCCGAACGTCGACGGCGCGAGCACCGCGGTGCTGCACCCCCCGTGCAGCGTCCGCGCCGTAACGGCGACAGCGGATTTCGTCGAGACCATCGACAAGGTGCAGTACGACGAGCTGCGCGAGGGGCCGTGCCTGACGTGTATGGAGTCCGGGCGGGTCGCCGTGAGCGGCTCCCTGGGCAGCGACGCACGGTGGCCGCATTTCGGCGGCCGGGTGGCCCGGATGGACGTGCACTCGGCGCTGTCCCTGCCGCTGGTGGTGAAAGGTGAGGTCATCGGCGCGATCAACGCCTATGCGAAGGCCCGCGACGCGTTCGGCGAGTACGCCGTCATGCTGGGCGTCCAGTTCGCCGCATCGGCCGCGGTGTCGGTGTATCACGCCCAACTGCTCCAGTCAGCGGAGGCACGCACCGAGCGCCTCCAGCGCGCACTCGGCAGCAGAGCGGTGATCGATCAGGCGATCGGCATCAT
This sequence comes from Mycolicibacterium chlorophenolicum, assembly GCF_001044235.1. Lineage (GTDB taxonomy): Bacteria > Actinomycetota > Actinomycetes > Mycobacteriales > Mycobacteriaceae > Mycobacterium > Mycobacterium chlorophenolicum. Next base: position 188,931 of record NZ_JYNL01000008.1, read on the forward strand.
CCGGAGCCGTTCGGGCGCGAGCGCCGAGCAGGCGTTCGAGCGGCTGACGCAGATGAGTCAGCAGGACAACGTCAAGCTGGTCACGCTCGCCGAGCGGATGGTGGACGAGGCGGTGCGCCGGGCCCGCGCCCGCCACCACACCTAATGCACTGAGGGATCGGCGAATTGGGTGATCTCGGCGATCAACACCGGGCGGGAGTAGCGGTCGTTCATCAGCTGGCGGGCCAGGTCCGTGAGGTGCTGTCCGTTGGCGTGCGAGTACCCGCGCAACACCGTGAACGCCTCTTCGACCGAGACGTCCAGGACCTCCCGGAGAAGACCCTTGGCCTGCTCCACGACCGTGCGCCCGGCGAGCGCCGCGCGCAGCTGCGGCAGCACGGTCGATGGTGTGGGCGCCTGCCCCTGCAGAATCGTCACGCACGCGATGTGCGCCAATGTCTGAGCAACGAGCAGATCGGCGTGGTCGAGTCCTCCCGGAGAGGTTCCGAACAGGCCGAGTGCGCCGAGCACGATCCCGGCCGCGCGCATCGGCACGGCGTGCACCGAGGCGAAGCCGCCTGCCACCGCTTCCGGGACGAACTGCGGCCAGCGGGCCTCCGCATCAGCATCGAGGTGCGCGACCGACACCGGGGCACCGGTCATGTAGCAGTCGACGCATGGGCCCTGGTCCATCTGGAGCTGGAAGATCTCCAGGTCGCGCGCCTGTTTGGTGGTGGCCGCCAGCAGGTGCAACCGGTCGAACGGGTCGGCGAGCAAGAATCCCGCCGCGGCCACGTCGAGCAGGTGCGCGGACCGTTCGGTGAGTTCGGTCAAGAGGTCCACCACGTCGAAGTCGACGAGCAGACTGTCGACGAGGGAGTTGACCGCGTCGAGCACGAGTTCTTCGCGCGGTGTGTCTGTCATGTTGGCCTCCATCCAGGTGCCTGTCCCACGCCCGTCACTCCAACCGCAGTCGGCGTTCGAGGATGTCCCGAGCCACCTCGGTGGCGGCCCGGCCGGCTGCGTAGGCATGGGCGCGCAGACGCAACAGCGCCTCTGCAGGTTCGATACCCAATTGGGCGACCAGCATGCCGGTGGCCTGGCTGACCTCGGCGCGCGACAGGGCGTTCAGCTCGGTCCATGCGGTGCTGTCCGGGTCGCTGACGGCGGCGTGCAGATCAGCGTCGAGGAGATCGAGCACCGGGATACCGGCGAGCTCGGCGGCGGCGATGGCCCCCGCGAACTGCTCCCCTGCCAGTCGGATGGGCAGAGCGCTGAAGAGGTCCAAAGCGCCGACGTACTCGCCGGCGACCACGACGGGCATCGCATAGACGCTGCGGATGCGCAGGTCGAGCATGGCCCGCCCGTAGACGGGCCAGCGCTGCTCGGCGGGATCGGCCAGGTCGCTCACCATCACCGGCGCGCACCGCGAGACCGACTCCAGACACGGCCCCTCGCCGACGGTGAACTGGAGTTCGTCGAGGGCGCGTGCGTCGTTTCCGCTGGATCCCAGCGTTCCGGTCGAGGCGCCGTCGAAAACCAGCGAGATGGCCGCGGCATCGACGTCGAGCAGGGTCACGCACGCCTCACAGAGCCGATCGGCGGCTTCGACGCCACGGCGACCATCGACGGCTGCGAGGAGTTGCTCGCGAAGCACCCCTACCAGGCCGTCGACCCGACGCGGGGGTGTCCCGGCGCGGGCGGTTCATCACTCATCAGATCTGGCCTCTGTTCTGCGGGAACGGCGGAGATTGTGCTCATGCCCCGTGACGCCGGCCTCGTAAGCTCAGGCTACGCCGCTGGGCGGTGCGCCGCGCCCGAAGCGCCGAACGGAGCCCGCCCTGACGCTCACCCGGGACCGCCGCCGTCGCAACGAATTTCTTCTCCGAGGCGGTTTCCGGGGCGTCGTCGGCCGTCGCCGTCAGGAACCGATCGGGCAGGGCCAGTTTGTGGATGGTGCGCAGCGTCAGCAGGTACTGATGCGGCAGCGACGCGGTGGTGTAGGGCAGGTCGTACTTCGCGCACAGCTCGCGGACCCGCACCGAGATCTCGGCGTACCGATTGCTCGGCAGATCGGGGAAGCAGTGGTGCTCGATCTGGTAGCAGAGGTTGCCACTGGAGAACGCCAGCACGCGGCCGGCGCGGAAGTTCGCGGTGCCGAGGATCTGCCGCAGGTACCACTCCCCCCGGGTCTCCTCACCGAGCACGTCGGCGGTGAACTTCTCCGCCCCGTCGGGAAAGTGGCCGCAGAAGATCACGACGTAGGCCCACAGGTTGCGCAGCAGATTCGCCACACCGGCAGCGAGAAGAGTTCTGCGCCAACGCTTGACCGTCAGCGCGGGGAACACCACGTAGTCCTTCAGCGCCTGCCGGGCCACCTTGCGACCCAGCATCGAGCGGCGCACACCGTCCGACACCGGCCGATCACGCTCGGAGTGCACGCCCTGAAAGGCGATGCCCCATTCGAAGACCGCGGCCAGCAACGCATTCCGCAGCGGCTGGAACAGATGCGCCGGCTGCCACGGTTCGTCGCGGGTGACGCGCATGACGCCGAAGCCGAGGTCATGGTCGTGGCCGATGATGTTGGTGTAGACGTGATGGCGGTAGTTGTGCGAGTACCGCCACTGCGACGAGACCGCGACCATGTCCCACTCCCAGGTGCTGGAGTGGATCTCGGGATCGTTCATCCAATCCCATTGGCCGTGACCGACGTTGTGGCCGATCTCCATGTTCTCGACGCTCTTGGCGTACGCGAGGGAGGCGGTGCCGAGCAGCCACCCGGTGCGCGACCCGCTCAGCCCGATGACGAGTCGCGAGGCGACGTCGAGGGCGCGCTGGAACAGGATGGTGCGCCGGATGTAGGCGGCGTCGCGGGCACCGAGCGACTCTTCGACATCGCGCCGGATGGCGTCGAATTCGGCGCCCAGTGACTCGATGTCGGCGTCGGTCAGATGCGCGTAGGCGGCAACGTCGGCTATCGCCACGGGCCTGTCCTCTCGGTGGGTACGGACGATGCGTCGATCTCGGCCACGGCGCGCTCGGCGACCAGGCGTTGACCCAGTGTGGTGTAGGCACCGCCGACTGCGGACCAGGCGAAGTCGGGGGCCAGCTGCCGCGCCTCGGCGGCCATCGCGCCCGCCAGCCGCGGCTGGGTGAGGATCTGGCGAAGCGCGGAGGCGAGCGCATCGGAGTCGTCGTGATCGACCAGGATGCCCGCGCCGCCGGACAGCAGCTCCACGGCGTGCGGGAACGGTGTCGCCACGACGGGCCTGCCGTTGGCGATGGCCTCCACCAGGATCGCCGAGGAGACCTGGTCGGTGGAGTCGTAGGGAAGCACCACCACCGACGACGACTGGATGAGCGCGGTCAGCGACGCGCGGTTGTAGGAGCGGGGGTCGAAGGACACCGAATCCTCGACACCGTTGCGGCGGGCCCGATCGATGCACGCCTCGCGGTAGGCGTCGCCGTGCAGGGCCGCCTCCCGCGGATCCGTCTGACCGACGACCACGTACCGCGGACGGCCCGCAACGCTCTGCAGGGAGCTCATCACGTCGATCACCCGCTCGATGCCCTTGCCCGGGGCGAGCATGCCCCAGGTCAGGATCGTGGGGCGACTGGGCCGCTTGAGCCGGGGCCCCGAGAACACGGTCCCGCCGTGCGGGATCAGGACGACCTTGCGCGGCTCCACCCCGTAGTCGCGGCACAACCGGGTCCGAGCAGCCGCCGACATCACGATCACGCGGTCGGTCGTGGCGACCATGCGTTCCATCACCCAGCGCTCGTGCGGGCGGGGGTGCTCCAGGATCTCGTGTGCGACGAGGACGGACGGCACGCTCAGGGCCTCGATGAGGGACAGCACCTCGTCACCGTGGGTGCCGCCGTAGAGCCCGTACTGGTGCTGGATGATCGCGACGTCGCTGCGGTTCAGCCGGGCCGCGCAGGCCGCGACCGAGACGGCCGAACCGTTGACCAACTCGCCGTCGGGCGATTCGGTCTCCGCATCGTCGGCGATGCGAACGAGGTCGACATCGTTACCGAGCGCGCGCAGCGCGTCGGACAGGCCGGCGCTGAACCGTGCCACCCCGCACAGGGTGGGCGCCAAGGTGCTGAGCACTCCGAAGCGCACAGGCCGTGACATCGGCAGTGCATGTGATGCAGACATGATCAGCCACTCGTGCCGTCGTCCGAAAATCGCTGAAAAATGTTGCGTGCCTTCACTTTCAAGTTATGGGCGGCCTCTGACGCTGCTGTTCAGTCGGCGCCTCTGGTTGCGAGCAGCGCCCGGATGCTCGATGCGTTCTCCGAGGCTGCGGTGGCCATCATGGCGGCGTGTGCCTGGTCGGGGTCGGTGTGCGCGGGGATCACCAACAGCAGCATCTCACCACCCCTGGATCCCTGCACCCCCAGCGTGCCGGCCGGATGCCGGTCGTAGCCGTCGAGCCGGACAAGCTGATCGGCGAAGCGCAGCTTCGCCGGAGCGTTCACCCATTCGGCGCGGTTGTACCGCACCCGCTCGATGTTTCCGAGTCGTACCGAGAGAACAGTCAGGAGATCGGGCAGCTCGGCACTGAGGTCGTCGCTGTGGGGCCACCACGCTCCGTCGACGAAGCCACTGATGGGTGCCTTGCGCTTGAGGCGCAGTCGGGGCGTGCTCTCCGGCCCCTGATGGAGTTGATCGGATTCTTCGATGTCGGTGTGCTGTGTCATTGGGACGATCCCGCCTGAGCCCGCGGGGGACCCGAATCCGACCCGGCGACGACGCGAACTCAGACGTGCCGCGTGCAACTGTTCTCCGGTTTTCCCAGCATACGCCTGATCAGCGAGAATCCTTGGCCAGATTGACGACTGGCCGGAGAACAGTACCGAAATGAAAAGTGGGCTGGTGAGTGTGCCTCACCAGCCCACGATCGAAGCTCGTGCCTCTTAGACGGCCGTCACGTTCACGGCCTGCGGGCCCTTGTTACCTTGCTCGACGTCGAACTCGACGCGCTGATTCTCCTCGAGCGAGCGGTAGCCGCCGCCGGAGATCGCGGAGTAGTGGACGAAAACGTCCTCTGCACCGCCGTCGGGGGCGATGAAGCCGAAGCCCTTGTCGCCGTTGAACCACTTCACAGTTCCCTGTGCCATACTTTTTCAACTTCTCTCATGTGGAAGAACGCCAGTTTTCGGCGTCCCGACGCAACCGTATCACGTGGTCGCGCGATTTCAGATCACGAACCGGTGGGCTGGCACCACTTCGCACTCTCGGTGCGAGCGAGACCCAGTACGACACAAGCGGTTTCGTAGAGACGGCCGTTCTCGGTCTCGATGGATGCCGGGAGACCGGCTGCCGTGCGCAACACCATCGTGCCGAGCGCCTGCGATGTCATACTCGGTACGACAAGCAATTTCGCTCCGGCGTTGCGTCCCACGATCGACATCAGCCGGGGCCGCCGGTGATGCTCGCCGGGCAACATCATCCGCGAGCCGGTGGCGATGGTCTCCAGGTCCAATTGACCCTCGGTGGCCGACCAGTTGATCTGGATGGTCTCGATCTCCCCCAGCGCCCGGTGCAGGGCCCCGATGAGATCAGGGAGTTCCGCGGCGATCGCGGAGGTATGTGGCCACCACGCCCCGTCGATGCCTCCGCCCAGTTCGGGCGCGAGTGTGACCCGAACAGGCTTCGACGCGCGACGGGCGCGCGGTATGCCGTTCACCGATGAGGCGAATCAGCAGGACGATTCTTCGACGGCAGATCGGAGAAAACGGGGGCCTGCACCGGCTCGTCGGACGACGAGGACGGGGCGGCGACTTGCGGTGCCTGACGATGTGAGAAAAGTTCAGACGATTCCATGAGCACGTCCTTGTGTGTTGAGAGAGTCCCCGCGGTGGTTGCGCGCGGTTCGATCGCGTCGGCGGCGGGACAACCCTGTGCTCCACGATACACCCCGGTACTGCCCCCGGGCGTCGCGCGTCGCGTCCGCACCCGGATGCGCGCGCCGCGGTGGGGCACGAAGATGACGTGCCGGAGCCGTCGGCGTTCACCGCGTGACGTCGTCGTCTCGAGCTCCACACGACGCAGAATCTCCGCCAGGACCACCCGGAACTCCACCATCGCGAAGGTCGCGCCCAGGCACCGGCGGTTGCCGCCGCCGAACGGCAGATAGGTCGACGGACTCAGCGACGCCCCGAGCATGCGCCGCGGGTCGAACCGCTGCGGATCGGGGTAGTGCTGCGGGTCGGTGTGCACCCACACCATGCCCGGCACCGCCATCACCCCGGCTGGTAACAGGCGACCCGCGAGCTCCACGGGCTCGGTCAGCACCCGGCCGACGTCGAACACCACCGGACGGATCCGCAGCGTCTCCCTGACCACGGCGTCGAGGTAGTCGTCATCGCCGTCGCGCGCCGCCCGGACCGCTTCCGCGAGCACATGCGGGGTGCGGGTCAGCCGCTCCAGCGCCCAGGACAGGCCCGTCGCCGTGGTGTCGTGACCGGCGGCCAGCAGCGTGATCAGTTGATCGCGCAGCTCCTGGTCGGACATCCCGCCGGCGCGCACCAGCATCGCCAGCGCATCGGAGCGCTCGGCCAGCCCGGGGTCGGCGCGATGGTCGGCGATCTCGGCGTACAGCAGCCGGTCGGCCTCGGCGATCGCCTCGCGCATCCGCCGCCACGGCCGCCTGCGCAACAGGTCCGGGTCGGCGATGGCCAGGGACTGCCAGGGGCCGAGGTTGAGCACCCGCGGCATGACCTCCCGCAGCGCGGCCAGCCGCACCGGGTCGGAGGCGCCGATCACGGTGCGCAGGATGACCTCAAGCGTGATCTCCGACATCCGCGGCGCGACCGGGAACGTCCGGCCGACCGGCCAGGTTGCGATGTTGTCGGCGGCGATCTGCGCGATCAGCGGCACCTGCGCGGCGACCGCGTCGCGGGCGAACGGCGCGAGCATCAGCCGGCGACGGTCGCGGTGAGCGTCCTCATCGACCACCAGAACCGAGGACTCGCCGAGCAGGCCGGTGAGAATCGAATTCGCTTCTCCGGCATGGAAAGTGCGGGCATCACCGGCGAACACGGTCTTGATGTCGGCCGGGTCGGTCAGGTAGACCATGGTGCCCATGGTCGCCACCCGCAGCGTGAAGGACGGGCCGTAGCGGCGCCGGCACGCCGCGATGAAGCGTGGACCGCAGGTGAACATCAACCCCGCCTGGACGGCCCGCGGCAACCGGGGCCCCGGCGGCAACGACGTCGTCGCCATCACCCCAGCGTACGAGGTCCCGCTCAGCCCCAGAACTGAATGACGAGCACCACGGCCACGACGGCGAAGATCGCCACGAAGAGCACGACGGCGATGACACCGACGGCCGTGCGCGGGTTCAGGTTGCGACCGGCGGTCAGATCGGCGTTCTTACTGGCGGAGGTCTGCGCCGATTGAGGCGAGATCTCCCCCGGGGGGACACCCCCAGCGCGCTCCTCGCTGGGGGTGTCCATGGGGTCGGGATCCGGGGGCAGCGCGGTCATGAGGAGTCCGCTTGTCGCTCGTCCTTCTCGCTGTCACTCAGGTCCTCGATCCGGTCGGCGTGCGCGCGCACACTGGTCGCCGCCCGTCGTTTCTGTGCGGCGTCGTCGAGTTGCTCCGCCGCCGCGTCGGTCACCACCTTCTCCGCGGCCTTGCTGCGGTTCTGGGCGCTGCGCTTGGCCTTCTCGACCGCCGCCACGCTCTGCTCGGCCGACTCGGCGATGTCCCGCTGTGCCGCCGCGCTGCGTTGCGCTGCCTTCTGCGCCGCCTCCCGCGTGCCGCGATCGGCCTCCTCGCGCGCCTCGGCGACCCGTTCCTGTGCCTGTTGGCGGGCCTTTTGCGGTGCGCTGGAAGCCTTTTCCCGCTTGGCGGCCAGCTGATCCTCGGCCTGCCGCTTCTTCAGCTCGGCCACCTCGTCGAGCCGCATCGCTTCGCCCAGTGCCGCCGCACGCTGGATGCGGGTGATCCCGCTCTCCTCGAGTTCGGCGTCGCGCAGCGCGCTTCCGGCTGCCGCGTCCAGTGCGCCGAGTGCCCGCTCGTACATCAGCCGGCCCGGCGCCTCCTGATCCATCCGGGCCACCACGCGGTCCTCGACCAGCTGCAGCGGCGTCCGGGCGATCCGGTACTGGAACCTCAGGATCGCAAAGGGAAAGTCAGTGATCTTCATGCGTCAACTCCTGTATCGCGTCAGGGCAGGCTCGGGTCGGCGCCTTCGGCGCGGTGCCGCAACCGGTCGGCTTCGGCCTCGGCGCGCTCGGCTTCGCCGACGTCCTCGCTGTAGTCGACGACGGCGTCCTCGTACTCCGCCGTGGCCTCCGCCACCTGGTGGCGCTCGTCCGCGCGCGCACGTAGCGCTTCGCTCTGCACTTCGGCTTCGAAATGGGTCTGGGCCCGGGCGGCGTCACGGCGAGCGGCCTGGTCGGCGGCGCTCTCCTGGGCCGCTTGCTCGGCGCGCACGGAGGTCTTCGCGGCCGCCGCACGCACTTCGGCGGCGGAGCGCTCCTGGGCACCTTCCTGCCGCGCTTCCCCGGCCACCGCCCGGGCTTGCGACGCTTCGGCATCCGCCTCGGCCCCGAGGCGGCTCGCGGCGCGGCGTTCCTTCGCCTGGGTCTGTTCGAGCTGACCTTCGGCAGTCAGCGCATCGTTGCCCGTCACAGCGCCCGCGACTTCTTTGGCCTTCCCTTTCACGGAATCCACGAAGCTCTTGCGGGTCTGG
>NZ_JYNL01000009.1 GCF_001044235.1 Mycolicibacterium chlorophenolicum
ACGGGTATTGGGCTCCGCCCAATGTGCCATACCTGAATTATGCTGTAATAGAACGGTTTTCAACCACCGCGTCCGCTCACGGCTCCGCCGTGCGCTTACAGTTAAATCTACTGTATTGCAACGGGTTACGGAGGAAACACTGTGCGTCGGCTGCGCCGCGCCCATACCCTCACCCATGACTACATCCTATCAGTGTTTGCTGGAACTATCACCGATCCACGCTGGCCACCGGGCGCCGGCTCACGCCGGGCCAGGCATCGCCTTACTTCCACACCATCGCCACCCCTGGGCCCCGGCATTGACCGACACGACCAGGCGACCGTTTTCATCCCGTGCCGCCGGACGGGCAGGCCATCCGCCCGGGCACTTACTCGCCGCTGCGCGTCAGGGGCGAGGTCACTGCCGTGACGCCACGACCGTCCGCGTCGGCACACCACCAAACTCGGTGAGGCCCGCATCGATGATCTCCACCACACCATGAGCGTCAGCATTCGCCTGGTAGAGGCTGAACGTCGGAACCGAGCCGGTGTCGAGCACGATCCGGCACAGCGCGTGGGCCACCTGCGCGGCGGCCTTGCCGGCCGACATCTGCGCGAGCACCCCAATTGCCCATTCCCCACACCCTGCCCGGTCTGGCAGCTCACCTGCACAGTGCAGGCCCTCCACCCGAGCCTGCGACATCCACTTCGGCATCTCCGCATAGGCCACGGGAGCGAAGGCGGCCGCCGACAGATCACCGACCGTGGCGACATACTCCGCGGTGTCCAGCGCTGCGGCGAACGCCGTCCGCGTCTTCGCCACCCGGACCGACTTCGTGAACCTGCCAGCCAACCACCTCGACCACGCTGGGTCGGCGCGATCACACAGCGCGAGTGCAGAAGCCGACGCGGTCGCGGCCACGGTGATCACCTGAACCAGCGGGTGATGCTTGGCGTCCAACGGCAACACGATCGGTTGCGCGAGAGCGTCGATCACTCAGATCCTTCCCTCGGTGGGTGCGCCTGACAGCATGAGCTTCGGTACGTCGAACCGAGGTTCGGCCAGCATATTCACCAGCTTGTCGTTCACCGCATCGGTGAGGTGACACACACCGTCGGCATCTGTCGCACTGGCGAGGATCATCCGCATGTCGAACGCCACGTCCGGATGACTCTCGAGGACCTGCTGCAGCGCGGCGACGTGTTCCCGGAGCACTTTCTGACTCAGCTCATGTTGGACGGAGAGGTCGACTACCCATTTACCTTCAACTCCTCACGTCGAGGGACAGCCGATCTGGCCGTCGAACGGTCCGCGTACGCTAACACCGGGGCAGAAACGCAGCCGGATCCTCGTCGTGTCGACACCCGAATCTCCGGCGCCTCAGGGCGCACGCACGGGTCCAGGCAACACCGCGCAGTTCGGAGTCGAGCGGTGCGAGTCACGGCAACCATTACCAGGCAGCCACGGGGCACGACCAGCGCTCACGTCACACATTGCCGGGGCACAGACCCGGGACTGGAGCAGCGCGTTCGCCTCCTTGACGACGCGCCTGACGGCGTGCAAGATTTTGTGCTGCCCTCACCGCGGCCCTGATTATCGGCAGCCGTCACCCAGGAAGCCAGGCGCCGCTCATATTCACCGGCGCGTAACCAATGTCATGAAACAGCACAGCTAGCTAGCCATTCGGCGTTTGTGCTGCGAACGCAGGTCTCGCAGCAAAACGGCTGCGCACCACTAGTGGATCGGCTGGCACGCAGCCCACTTCAGCACAGTGTTCGAGCGTTTCTACAACGGCAACGGCACGCAAAGTCCGCCGTGGGCGTGACCATCCGCACGTGCAAGTCATCTGCCACCTGCGGAATCCCGGGCCCTGGACGACCGAAGCGCACCCGGCACTTCGCGACACGACGAGTCGAAGCGCTCCCGCACCCTGCGCGCCGACAGATTGGTCATTCGTTGCCGTGGGGTGGTGGTCAGTGGGCGGTGCTAGTCGCCAATTGAGCTGAGCCAGTTTCATTTCGCTGTCGTTTCACTGTTCGGCGAGGTCCCATAGTGCATCCAGGCCGTCGCCGAACCGGTTGTATTCGTCAGATTGCTCAGAGATGGTGAGTCGACGGGATTGCCCGTCGGGCTGTGTGATGGTGATTTCAGCGTCATCGCTACCGTCACGTCTGACGATGGAGATCTCCGTGATCATCGGCGTTCTATTCCCTTCGTTGATCAGTTCACGTCCGCTACACGGGCCCGTCAGGTTGTGTGTTTCTCGACGACCCAGTCCCAGTAGCCGAGGTTGGTGTCGTCGTTCTGGACCTCGTCCTTCCAATCGCAGCGGGGGTAGTCTGCGCACTCTCCCCACACGCCAAGTTCGTTGATCAGGCGTTCTTTCAGAGTCATAGGCCGGTCGGATTCCTTCCCGTGGTAGCTAGCGGATGTAGTGCAGAAGCGCCCACACGGACCCGATCACGATGGCGTACGCCAATAGGCCCCGTATGAACCGAACGGCAATACGTATGGGCCGCAACACCAGTCGCCGCGCAGCACGTATCGTCCGCAGGGTTACGTGAGCTGCTGCCCCCGCCGACGCCGTCATCGTCACGTACGACGAGTGGGGGTCGACGCGGTTCAGGACCGCGTCGAGGATGTCGGTCATCGCCATTAGATGCTCTCCCTTGGGTTTGGTGGCACAGTCGTCATGGTGCGAAGGTGCGCCTTAAGCGGACGTGCTGATGCCGAAACGCTCTGGCGGCCTGGCGGTTACGGTGTCGAAGAGGCTTAGTTGACGGCGGGGAGCGTCCCACCCCAACACCACGGCGCCGTCAAGAACTCCGTGCTCGACAGCCTGGCGCAGGCGTGCGGCGCACACGTCGCCATAAGCGATGAGCGCGGTGGCCGGTGGCCGGCCGCTCACTACCTCGGACGGTGCCGGTGGGCGTAAGCGTCCGTACACGAAGACGACCGCTGTGGCTTTCGCCCACACCTGTTCAGCGAACCACCTCGAGTCGGGGCGCGCGGGAGTCAGGGCGATGCCCCCCTCGGCGTGGTCCGCCAAGCGCGCCAGCCATTGCGGTCTCGTGTCGGGTGGCGGATTGAGCCAAACGACTCCGCTCCATGGCGCCCTCAACCCGTTCGAAGAAGCGTCGGTGATGCACCGTGCCGCGGTGGGCCACGGTTGCGGCCCTGGCGGGGGGCACGGGTCCAGATCGAAGGGGCCGAGGGCTTCGACGAGCCAGCGCGGAGCCAATGCTGCTGCACCGCACTGGCGTGCTGACCTTTTGGCCGATGACGTGGTCACAATCGGCCGTTCCCGGTCACGATTGCGGTCCTTGTGACAGTGGAGTGAGTTCGTCGGCGAACACCTGCACGATGGCGCCGGTCGCTTCGGACTTCACCTCGTAGATGTGAAACGGGCTGTCGGTGGGGACACCGTCCATGGGGCCGAGGCGCCTGAGGACGCTTACCTCACCTTCGACCGCGCACACAGCGGCCTCGGCCGTACCGGCGAGGAATAGGGCCCGGTCACCCGGGTCGAGCTGAGGTTGAGTCATAATCGTCGCTCCAGTCGCCTGTGGGATGGGATGCCTCGCGGGTCGAAGCGTGGCGGCTACCAAGGGGTATCGGCAACGACCTGTTGGACGAATAGCCATTCGCCGGCGGCGGCCCCGTCCCGCGTTGCGAAGGTGGGCTGCTCTTCGAAGAGCCGCGGATCGCAGACGATGCGCCACTTGTGGTCGCTGAAGTTTCGGCTGACGCAGCCGCATCCGCCGTTGGGCCATAGCGTTTCGTGTACGTACCACCCGCCGTGCCGCCACGCCTCGTACGTGAACTGGCTGGGCACCTGCCCGCTCATACGGTGCTTGGCCATGGCCAGCGGGCTCACGTAGAGGCCGTTCTGCAGCTGAAACCATCCGCTCTGCAGTTCAGCGCTCTTGTGGTGATCGGGTATGGATGCTGTGTCAATTACGCTGTTGGACAACTACTTACTCCGCTTGTCGGTGATATCGACGGTTGCGTTCAGCGTTCACAGAACGTGGTCGCACCGTTGGATCATGGGGCGTTGCCGTGAGCGCACGAATGCCCGTGAAACTGGTCATGCACATCGCGTCACCGCCCCCGCCCCTCGTTAGTTCGCTCCGCCCGGTCAGTGTCGCGAGCTGCGGGCCCGCAGCTGTTGCGCGACGCGTTTTCAGGCGCTGTTTTTGAGCGATGCCGGCGACCCGACTAACGCAGGAGCATCTGGCCGGTACGGCGGGCGATTTACCTGGGCCGCATGGTCAGGCGGACCGCCGGCGAGGATTAGCAACCTTCCACCGATGGTGTTGCGCCTGCGCAACTGCCGTCGATCTGTCGAACGGTCGCAGATCAAGGGCCCGCGGTCGTCCTGTCAGCTGTGGCCGGCCTTCTGAGCGCGTAAAAAGGCGACGATGCCGTTCACGACGGCGTCTGCGTAGCGTTGCCGGCCGGCGGGGCTCTCCATGACGCCGGCCTCTGCTGGGTTTCGCATGTTGCCTAGTTCGATCAACACCGCGGGATATTGGGCGAGGTTGAGGCCGGTGAGATCGGCTCGACCGTAGAGGCCAGAGCGGCCGATGTAGTTGGCCGGGGAGAACCCCGCGGCGACGAGTTGGTCCCGCGTCTGCGTGGCCAACTCGAGGGCTGGTCCCTTCTGGGCCTGGTTTAGGGGCGGGTCAGAGAAGTTGACGTGAAAACCGTTGCCGGTAGGCGGTCCCCCGTCGGCGTGGATACTGACGATGGCATCGGGCTGCAATCCGTTGGCCGCCGCGGCCCGGGCGTCCACACACGGCCCGACCGAGGTGTCGTCGCCGCGCGAGAGCGCCGATCGGATGCCGAGGTCGGTCAGTGCTGCCCGCACTCGCAGTGTGGTGTCCCAGGTGAAGGAGTGCTCCGGGTAGCCGTCGGCGGTGGCGGTGCCGGTGGTCTGACAGTCCTTGGTTCCGCCGCGGCCAGTGGGGACCTGGCGGCTGATTGAGGCATCGTTGGACCCATTGTGACCGGGGTCGAGGAAAACGATCATGCCGGCGACGTCGGAGTCAGCCAGGGCGACTGGCGTCGCCAGAAGCGATAGCGCAGTCGTCGCCACTGCAGCGAGCGCAGCGACCAAGTTGCTCATATATCCGCTACCTCCTCACCCGCACCCGAGTATGCCGGTCAGGCAGCCCGATGAGGAGGAAGACAGCGGCATGAGAGTGCGGTTTCGCTGTGCCGACCTACTAGGCCTCGACGACGAAGGCTTCGGGCGGCAACCAGAGGGTCATCAGCAGCTTGGACCGCTTGTTGGCGCTGCCCGCTGGCATCTGTACACACCCAAGCCAGTCCCCGTCCGCGCGCCGCAGCCATGCCACCTGCCGACCGAGCATGCGCGGCTCCAGCCAAAGCCCGGAGGCCTTGAGTCCGAGCGGCAGTTCATCCTTCCGGGCGCCCGGTGGCGGGAACACGCGGGTGACGTCGACGGTGACCGCTCGATCGACGTGCGACAACGTCGGATAGTCCCCCTCCGCCCATTGTTCGAACACGCGTTCGATACTGCCAGATCGGAGTGCGCTTGTCGCCGTCGGGCTTTCTTCGACGGGAGCCGTTGTGCTCCCGAGGCCATCCAGAGGGCGAACGTTCGTTCTTATGCCGCAGCGGCGTCCTTACCCGACGCGTGGCGGCCACCACCGGTTGTTTCATGCGAGGCGCTGCCGGCATCGGCGTTCGATCCACCCTTCTGCGAAGTACCCTCGTCGCGCCGGTGGCGGCCGCCGGATTCCGACGTCCCCGAATCCGCACCCTTGGTGGCTGCGGTGGACGCCCGAGCGGTTGCATTTTGCGGCGGCGTCGCGGCATGCCGGCCGTAAGTGTCGGCAGTCTTGTCGACGGTGGATGCCCCCGCCGCCGATGTTCCGGGTTTCGGTTTCACGGTTGGGGGCTTGTCGGTGTCTTTCGCGGTTGCCGACTCGTCTGCGCCTTTCGCGGTCGCCGACTCGTCCGAGTCCTTCGCAGTCGCCGGCTCGCCGGAGGCAGTCGTGGCGGTAGCGTCTGGGTCGGTCTTACCGGAAGGCGTTGTCGCCGAGGGTGTATCGGTACGCGGCGAGGCGTCCTGTCGGTCGGGGTCAGAGGCCGCCGGTGTTGCACTTGTCGATGTTGATGCTGCCGCGTCATCGACGTCGGCGGTGGCGGCGCTCTCTGGCGGCGTCGTCGCTGCGGCACTGTCCGGCGCCGTCGTCGCTGCGGCTGCTTTCTGCTGCGTGGCCAATGGATGAGGGGAGTTGGGGACGCCCCTATCGTCGGCACCTGCGCTCGAATCCATTGCGCTGTCAGCTTCGGCCACGCTCAGGGTGCTCAAGGCGACGGGGGCCGCGGCTGACTTGAACGAGGTGACCCACCCTCCGATGGCGTGTCCTACATCGATCGCGGTGGCGATCGCGTTGAGCGTCGCCGTGGTGGCCAATGCGGCCACATTGATGGCTCCGGTGACGACAGTCGCCAGATTGTTGGGTAGGCCGGCAACCAGTGGCGAAAGACCGGCCGCGAGAAGCAATCCGGACGCTGCTGTAGCGACACCGGAGACCAGGGAGTTCACCACCTGGGCGCCGGGGCCGGTCAAATCCGCCGCGAACCGGAAGGGCATCGAGGCGAACGCCGTGACGGTGTTGGCCACCGTTCCCACGGTGCTGCCCGCAGCGCCGACCAGAATCGACACGGCGCGGGTGTAGCTACCCAGGCTCAGTGGCTCTTGGCCGACGGCGCTGATCGCCCCAATGACAGCGCCGGGCGTGCTGCCGCTGCCCAGCCAAGTTCCCACGATGGTGTTGGCCCCGCCGGCCACAAGCCCCAACGCGGACACTCCTGCATTGGTGACGGCCGAGGCGATGCCGTTCACGCCGGCGACGATGGCACTGACCGGCGCTGAGACGATGCCCTGGACGGCGGTGAGAGCGCCGTTGACGAGCGCGATGTCGGTGACCGTCTTGCCGGCGTCGAGTAGACGATTTACCGCGTCTAGCGCATTGGTTACCTGCGCGGTGACACCGTGGACGAGATCGTTGACCAAATGCAGGCCGGTGGCTCCGAGTTGGCTGACACCGGTGATCCCGTCCTGCAGCGCCAGGCCAGCGACCCCGAACGGGGTGTTGAGGAGGCCGATGTAGCTCGACGCCGCCAGCGGATTGTTCACGACGCTGGCCACCGCTTGCGCCACCGTCCCCACGGTGCCGGTCACGGTTGATGTGAGCAGCTCGGAAATCTGGCCGGTGGTCAGGGTGATGCCGTCTCCTGTAGCGCCGACCGTGTTGTTGAGCTGAAGTAGCGCACCTCCGGAGGCAGCCTTGAGGGCGACGAGAACGGCTTTCAGGGTGGGGCTGCCGGCGGCCGCGGCGATGAGCTGATCCCACAGCGAGGTGTTCAGCCCGGACGCGGTATTCAACGCGCTGGTGAGGGAATGGCTGGCGTTGTCGACGAGCGCGGTCACCGTGGAGCCCGCCGACGCCAGTGCGGCGTTGAGGTTCGCGGTGAGGGCGGCGACGTCGCGCGGGGAGATTGCCGCGGCCAGCTGCACCTCCGAGATGCTCACCTGGGGTAGGTGCACCGGCAGACCGAGCGGGTGCTGATTGGTAGCGATGACCGGACTGAGCGCGATGGCACTCGCCATGGTGAACGCAATACCGGTTCTGAACAGGGGACGGGCGGACAGTTCCACGGGAGCCTCCAACGGGCTGATCAATCGGACATGAACGATGGCGAAGACGCTGGTCAGACATGCGCTGCGGAAGCCGCTAACGTCAATAATACTTTAAACGAGTACGCTATAACACTGCGTTAAAACACTCTGTCTACGCAGTACAGCGATGGTGCGATGAGTCTGTGCGGTTATGAGCGACACCCGGATGGCCGCCGCATGAGCCGACGCGTTCTGCGCGGCTTCGACGCCGACACGTTCGCGACACTGCGCCGCGAACGGGGATTCAGCGTCAGCGACCTGGCGCGGCTGTCGGGGACGTCGCTGAGCACCATCCACCACTGGGAGGCCGGGCGGCGAACGCCGCAGATCGACATCCTGGCCACCGTCATGGCCGTTCTGGCGGCACCGATCGACGCCGTCGTGCGCATCGAGCAAGACCAGCGCTTCCCCGGTGACTGGCGGGTCATGAAGGGGCTCACCCAGCCGCAACTGGCCGCTCAAGCCCAGCTGCCCACCGCGACCGTGCAGCGGATCGAACGCGGGGAACACCCGCTGTCCGAGGCCAACGCTGACACGTTGTCTGGTCTGCTCGGGATCAGCCCGCAGACCTATCGCGACGCCTACCATCGTGCCCGCCAACGCCCCCCGGGTACGTCCTGCTGACGTGCGCCACCGAGATGTTGCCGGTTCAAGGTCACTGCGCCAGTGACGATCACTGCGGCGCCGACCCGAAGAACTGCCGAACCCATTCGGGACCGAAGGCGCCGAATCGGGCGGGATCGTCGACGAACACCTGGGTCTCGTTCCCACCGGCGGTGGTGGTGATCATGACGACCGGTCCGCCGAGTTCGTTGCCGACGAAGACCACCGGCTTCATCGGCTCGCCGGGGTAGCTGACATTGACACGGTAGGACACCTGCCCGGCGATACCGTTGTTCCGAACAATCTCCCCCAGAGTTGGTGTCACTTCGCCCATTTGAGTTGATCCCCCAGTGCTGTCGAACCGCCGCCTATTACCGCGCGGGAGCGCTTGTGCGCTGTGTCGTCAACCTAGGAGACCGTGGACGGGTGACCGCGCACATCTGCGTGTCGGCGGGGAGTTTGTGAGCCTGCCGCGGCGTTTCGCGCCGGTGACCGCGGCGGATGCGCGGTGGTCTCTAGTCGCTGGCGATGCTGTTGATGCGAGCTGTCGCGTTGTCGTGAGCGACTGTGGCCAGCCCCGCGAAGGCGCCCAGGCCACGCAGCCGGTCGAGCTGGGCCTCACTGGTCGAGCCGAGGTGGGCATTCGGGAAGTTCTGGCTGCGGAACTGTCCGACGAGTGCTTGCGCAGCGTCGGCGTCGATGTTCATGAGGGCGAGAACCAGCGTCGCGGTGACTACCTCTTCGCCCTCTTCGTTGGTTCCGGTGTCGACTCTGGTGACGTTGTCGGTGCCGCTGGACGGAATCCCGACTACAACAGCGCGGCGCGAGAAGTGTTGTTGCAGTTCCTGGTTGACCGTCGTGACGGCATCGGTGAGGCGTTGGGGGGTGAGCTGATCGCTGGTGAACAGTTCGACCTGGGCCTGTACTGGTATCAGCACGATCGTTCCCCTCTCCGGCCGCCCCGACTCCGACCAGCCTGCATCAATGCTAACCGGGGACGGTCTGCAACACGACGACCTCAGCGGTGAACGGGCTGTTCATTCCGGGTGCGGGTGTGGTTCCCATCGAGATGCTTTGCCTACGTCTCCCACCGCGGAGCGTCGTCGCTCCTGATCTCAATCCGGGCGGGTGGGCGTGGTCGGACCGCATCGCAGCGCCCACAGCGGTGTGTTCGCCGCACGGCCAGAAGCCGGTGCACCGTGGTGCTACGTGATCGCCTCGTTCGCGATCACATCAATGGCATCCGGTATCGAGGAGTTCGGGAGGCAGTCGTCGATCGCCTCGACCTCCTCGTCGCTGAGTGGGCGCCGTGCCCACGCTTCCAGTTGGTCCCTGCTGAGGGTGATTCCCCGCCTGCTGTCCATCGTCACGTCCTCCGTGCTTTCTGCCGTCTATCGATCCGCCGCTACCCCCGGCAGGATGGGCTCTCCGTGCTGCTGTGGCTGCGAGGAGATCCGCTTCTCCTGGTCTGTCGGCCATCACACCCCTGGCGCCGCTGCGTTTGCGATGAGCAGCGCCCCCAGGGCGGTCAGGCGGCGTGCAGAGCTGGGTTCCATCCGGCGCGGGCCGCTGCCGTGAGGCGGGCGACGAGGTCTGCCGCGGTGCCGCCATCCTCGGGCCCGGCGGCGACGGACAGTCGGCGGCTGACCTGGTCGGCATCGATCACTTTGATTTCGTCGAGGCACATCTCTTGCCAGCCGTGATCATCTTCGGTGGGGTAGCTGGAATACTCCCCTGATCCGTAATGCGTGAGGCCGATCTGCCCTGGTACGTAGTAGAGGCCATCGCTGAGCGCGGCGCGCGCTGCCTGAATGTCGGCCTCGGCGAGTTCGCCCTGGAGGTGGATTTCGCCGTGCACTTTCCAGTTCGACGCGTCGCGATACATCGTGGGTATGACGGTGATCTTCATGGTCTCCCCTTTCGGTTGTGGTTCATCGCCGCGGGTTGTGCCACGGCGCAGTTCTCTGGTCGCCATCGCGGGCTGTGACGGCGACGGTGAAGTGGTTGACTGTCTCTACCTGCACACCGAATTGCTGTTGGATCGCCGCGAGGAGGTCGACGCGGTAGGCCCACTGAAACGGCCCGGTCTCCCAACAGATGACGTACGGGGCGCCGTGCCCTTCGCTGATCCCCGTGCGCACCTGGGCGCCGGCGTCGGCTGCGTGCACACCCAGCTGAGCCGGGATGGCGGCCGCTACCCGTTCGGCCAGTTCCCGTGTCCGGGTGTGCGCGGTCCTCAGGCGCTGTGTTGCAGCGCCTTTGGCTGCTGTCGCATCCAAACTGCGTTCCCTCCTCACGCCGTGGTTCGGCACCTGCGGCTGATGCTCACACGCCCACTGCTCGCGATGTGAGAGGTGGGTACGTGTCGGGGACACTTTCGATTGGCGCCTCAGGGCGGCGCCGCGGCGTCCTCAGGTGGCGAACGTCACGATCCGGCTTCCCTGCACGTATTCGATGCGAGTTGGGCCGAATGCCGTCATCGGGGACCGCGGGTAGGTGTGCCCGTGAATCACCAGGCGCGGATGTCGTGCTTCGACCCAGGTCCGCAACGCGTCGATGCCGTGGTGCGCGGGGTCCTGGTGATCGTTGATCCCCCGTGGTGGGCAGTGGGTGACGAGGACATCGGCGGCCGGTAGCTGTTGCACCATTTGCCGATACTCTTCCTGGGTATAGAGGATGTCGCTGGTTCCGGCTTTGTAGCGGACGCATCCCTCGAGCCCCGTGAACGTCAGCCCCGCCACATCGACAGCGGACAGATGAAGGTTGGCGAACCCCATGTCGGCCAGATACGCGCCGTCGCAGTGGTTTCCATAGACACCGAGCGTGGGGCGGCTTGTCTGGGTCAATCCGCGGAGGTCGCCCGAGAAGAGGTCCCCGGCGAGTACTACGACGTCGACTGCTTCGGCGTCGAGGAAGCCTTCGACGTCACTGGGGAGTTCGGGCGCCATGTCCGCAATGACGAGCAGTCGTACGGTCCGCGAGGACGCCGGCGCGCGCAGTCGTTTGGCGGCGTTGCCAGCTCTTTTGATCCATGACTGCTCGGTGTTCCCGCTGCGAGCGTCGCTGACGGCCATGTGCCCGTTACCCGAGGCCTTTGGTGGTGATCGTCGCGCGGATGCGGGATAGGGAGACGGTTCTGTCGGTGAGCATGGCCCAGCTCTCCCAGTTGTCGAGGGCTTGCTCGACATCGGTGAACGATACTCCCGGTCGGCTGATGAAACATGTTGTGCCGTTGTCGGATCGGCCCGCGGATGCGATGACGGCGATGAGTTGACCCTGGTCGCTGAAGTGTTGCTCGCGGCGGAATCTGAGCTGGTAGGGTCGGCCGTCACCGTCGTCGTCGATGAAGTCGTAGGCCATCGCATAGTCGATCTCCATAGTCATTCCTTCCGATGATGCGCCGTCGGGCATTGACGTGTATCACGTTGCCTTTGAGCGTGTTTCACAAGGGCTGGTTGTTTTCACCGCTGACGGCGGGTGGGTCTGACGGTGCCGGGCTCGATTGGGCTGTGGGTCTTTTGAGTTCTCGTAGCGCCCCGTCGTGGTCGGATCCGCGTAGGTGGCCGTTGTAGTCGTCGCGGCTCTTGTCGTACTGGTACATCTGCGGGTCGGGGGTGCCGTCGTCGAGGTCGAGGTTGACCATCTTCAGGGCGTGCAGTTCGGCCATGGGCAGAGTCGCGAACTCCGGGTCTTCCACGCAAAACCATTGCCGGCTGTAGAGTTTCGGGATCTTGCGAGATACGGTGTCGCGGTAGGCTCGCCAGGGCCCGCGAATGCCTTCTGGCACCTTGGGGCCGTCGATGTCGGTGCCGGGCGTGTAGCTCCAGTACGACTGGAATTCTTTGACCGAGGCGGTCTCGGGTACGGCGACCAGGCCGCGGCCTTGCGTTTCGGGGCTGATGAGTTCGCCGACTCGTCGGGCCTTCGGTTCCATTTCTTGGGTAAAGGCCTGTTTGAGTGTCATCTCGGCCGGCGGCCCGAGTGTGATGATGAGCTTGCACTGCCCGAGGATGTCGCGGGGGATGGTCTTGGCGTAGAGATCCTGGGTGGACAGCATCATGTGCATGCGAAATTCGCGGCCCACCTTGAACATCGCGCGCAGATCGTCGACGAAGGCGTTGTCTTTGCCTGGGTGTTCCTCGTAGAGTCCGGCGACTTCGTTGCGCATGGTGGCGAATTCGTCGAGGATGATGGTCCACGCTGGAAAGCCCATGGGGTCGGGGTGGCCGGCCGCCTTGCGCTCTTGTGCGACCCTGCGGCGTCGGGACAGCTCCTGCACCGCGGCGTGGACGAGGCGTGGGTGCTCGGCCGGGCCCGATGAGATCATGACCATCTGCGCCTCGCCGTTCAGACTCGTGTAGTCGGTACCCTTCCCATCGCCCACCAGGATGGGTACGCCTTCAGCGCGCAGTTGTTCGATGATGCCGCGCACGAAAACGCTCTTGCCTGAGCCTGTTCCGCCGATGATCAGCCAGTGGTGGTAGTCCTTGAGCGCATATTCGAGCCGTTCCCCTAGTTCGTCGACGCCGATGCCGATGCTGAGCTTGTTGTAGCGGCGGATGGCTTCCTCGGGGCTGTCGACGATGACGTCGGGCAGTGGAGGGGCCACCCACGGGGCGAAGGGCTTCTTACGGGTGGCGGTGACTTGGTCACGTGCGGAGTCGACGTCGACGAGCCAGTCGCCGGCGACCGCGCCCTGTAGACGTTGGGCGACCATGGTGGCGTTGCGCCGGTCGGCGAGGTAGCCGGGGACAATGGCACGCAGGGCGTAGGACATCAGCCTGCCGGTGGTGTCGTCGTAGTGCACCGCTGAGTCGAGGAGTTCGAAGGGGAACTTGCCCGAGAGCAGCTGTCGGATCCGGTCGATGTCGCCGCCGCCGAGCACGACCTGGGGACCCGGTGGAGGCGACGGCTCGGGTGGCGTCGGCGTGGGCGCGGTGTGCTCTTGGCCTCTGTGGGTGGTGGCAGTTGGGCGTTGGAACACCCACCCGGCCCCCAGGGATGTCGCGATGACCGCCGGGATCCAGAGCAGTGAAGCGAGTTCGACATAATGCGGGTGACCCAACCGCCCCACCATGTACAACAACAATCCGATACCAGCCAGGAGCAGGCAGCCGCCGGTGAGACTGCGGCTGGGCGTGAGCCAGTAGGACTGTGCGTGGCGCGGCTGCGGCGCATCGGGGTGTGTCACAGCTAGCCCGCCATCGCCGCGTGCCGGGCGCCCAGATCGACCCGGGCCGGTGTGCGTGGTGCGCTGGTCATGGCGTCTGTCCGCACACGGCCACCGCGGCCGCCTTGTCGGACGTCGTGATGGGCAGCTGGTAAGCCACCACGACGCTGAGGTAGCGCACGACGTACGGACACTGTTGTGCGGTGTTGGTAGGTAGCCATTCACCGGGCCCGAGATCTTGCTTGGACTGGTTGGCGTGGGCGGACACGGCGAGCAGGTTGCGTTGATCGTTGGCGAACTGTTGCCGCCGGGCCGCAGACCATGCCCACGCTCCGGCGTCGAAGGCGCGATGGAGCGGCACGACATGATCGATTTGGGTTTGCGACAACGTGATTCGCTGTCCGGAGTACGGGTCGATGAGCCAGCCGGAGGTCACTTTGCAGTTGCGCGTGCCCGGCTTGAAGGTGACGTCGTGCAGCTGGGCGGCCAGTACGGTGTTGCGGACGTCGCACCCTGTCGTCGAGGCCGGATCGTTCCATGCGGGGCCGAAGACGCATCCTTCCTTCTGCCCGGTCTGCTTGTCGGTGCCGCATCCACGTTCGTAGCCCGGCGCGGGGTCGATCTCGTCGACGACGCTCACTCGCGCGATGAGGTCGTTGAACTGGTTCACCTGTGACGGCGCCGCTACGGTGCCGGCCGGTTGCGCTGCAGGAGGGCGCATCGCCCAGGCGCCGTACGCGCCGAGCGACAGTGCCAACGCCATCACGGCGGTGATGATGCGCGTGCGCGGCCGGTACCGTCTTCCACCCCGTCTCGATGCTCCCGCCAAGGCCTCGAGTAGCAGCCCGGTCATCCAACCCCCTCTGTGCCCTTGATCGCTGTCAGCGGCGATCCTCGTGCGGGCCATTGTGGGTGCGCCAGACGGCGCCTCGGGTGAAGCTGCGGCGTTGCGCGCCAGGTTTTTTGGCCCGATGAACGGGCGGCGAACCAAGACGCCCCAGCGGTGTGGGCGTCTGCAATGTCACTGGATTCGAGCGCTGCGTAACACGCTGGGCGCCGAACAGCTCAGTTCAGGCTGAGGTTCCATTTGTCGAGCCACGGTCCGATCAGTTCGGCCACGGGGTATCCGTCATCGGAGCTGGCCCTGATGGTGATGCCGACCGCAAACGCCGTGCCGTCGTCTTTGAGCCCGTACACGGGGCCACCGGAGTCGCCCGGGGCGATGTCGGCGGCGAACTTGACCTTCGATGACGAGGCCTCGACGACTCGGCCGCACGAACGGCCCGTGGCCACGCCGACCTTGCAGAGCCACATGCCCTCGGCGACGCTGGAGGCGAAGCCGGTCACCGGTAGGTGGCCGGCGATGTTTGGGTCGAGCTGCAAGGCCCCGGTCAGGCTCATCACGGCGACGTCGGTTTGATTACCTGCATCACCGGCGTACTTGCTGACTACGAAATTGGCGGCGGGTACGAGTCGTCCGTCGACCGCTGAGTTCACCGCGGCGGTGTCGCCGGTATCGCAGTGACCCGCGGTGAACAGGACCGGGGCGCCGCGCTGGTTGTGCGCAACGAAACCAGCGGTGCAGATCGAGGGGGCATCACCGAGGATCTCCATGCCTGCGCCCGGATAGAGCGCGGACACCGCGGGCAGTGGGCCGGCGTGGGCAGGGCTGGTGGGAGCGATGATCACACAACTGACGGCAACCACTGCTGCGGCGAATCGTCGCAGTCGATGCCAACTCATTTCCGTTGCCGCCCTTCGCTATTCGCTCCGCCTTGTGGTTGTGCGGCCGATCAGGCCGGGTGGACCGATCCCGGCGGTGATGGCCGGTCGTCAGGCACCCACACACCGGGCGAGATCTCCATGTAGCGGTTCATCCAGGACGGCGGCAGGGGTTGCTCGGGCGTGGGGCTCCACAGGACCACGTCGTCGTGGCCCTGCTTTTCGATGGCGTCCCGCGTGAGCCCGTTCGGAAACTGCGATTCTGGGACGTAGGGCGGGTAGTGGGGGGTATCAGTGCTCGGCGATTGTGCCGGCGCCGGCGGGAGCAGCGGCGGAAGCGACGGGTCGGTGGTGGTCTGGGGACTCAACGGCGCGGGCTGCCACCCGGCCGAAAGCACGGTCGGCGTACCCGCCGCGGCTTTCTTCGCCGTCTCGTCGGGCGACTCGCCACTGACGATGCCGTTGGCGACGACGCTGTGTCGGTCCTGAAAGGCCGACCTGGCAGACCGTATGCGTTCCTGGGCTTCGGCGACGAGTTCGTCCTTGGTTTGCCGCAGCTTCTGCTGGGGCCAGCTCTCGGCGACAGCGCGGTCACAGAGCTCGTCGTAGGCCGCGTGGTAGTCGGTGCTGATCTGGTTCATCTGCGACTTGGTGGCGCCGATGTTCTCGGCCCCGGAGTCCAACCATGCCGCCACGTTCAAGTGCCGCGCCTCGTCAGCCGTCAGCGTCTGATGATGAGCCGCCAGCTTGGTGGCCAGTGCACCCCCGGCCAGGCCGCGGAACTCAGGCTCGGTGTATCCGGCGGCCGCCAGGGCGACCCCGCCAGCACCGGCGGCCTGCTCTGCCGCCCGGCGTTGCACCTGCGCTTCACGTGCGTAGGCGGTCTCATCCTGCACCGGGAAGTGTTCGCCGATGATCAGCGCCGTTTCCGGTAGGTCCACCGGTTCGATCGCACCCATGTCTGTTGCCCCCTGACTACTGCCCAGCGTGCCTGTCACCAGACCTCCAGATTAAAGCGACGTCGCCGAGGGGGAGAGTTTGAGCGCGGTGTCGCGACGTTTTTCACCGGGAGCCCACGAGCGGCCGGGGCCTCTCTCCGTCTCCGGTTGGCGGGATGCCCAGGCCGGTGACGTCGGGTAGCCAGCACAGGGGAAGGGGCCGCCTGGCCTCAGGGCCTTGGCGTTCGCGGTGACCGTAAGCCGCCTGTTGCGGCAGTCGGTAGCGCCTTCGCCCAGCGTCATTCGGGAACGTCGATGGTGACGCCCACCTCGCCCAACGCGTTCAGGATGAACTGTGTGAGGCGTTTACCGCTGTAGTGATGCACGGGCCCGTTGATCGCGATGAACGGAACTCCTCCGAGGCTCGACGCGGCGATCGGACCGACGGTCACCGGAGGACTCAGAATGGGCCCAGGGGTGAGGGCGGTCTCACCGGTGTCACCCGGGCTGGGCATCACCTGCCGCGAGGCGTCAGGTGGCGGTGCGTTCATACGGCGCAGTTTAATGACCGACGAACCCGGCAGGCATTCCGCCGCGTGTCGCAGGGCAGTTTTTCGCCGACGCAAGCACCACCCATGGGTCGCCCAGGAGTCACCGTGCACGGCTCGCCAGACTCCGCTATCTCCGCAGCGCGCACACCTGGCCTGCGACCTCGACGACACCAGCAGATCAGCCACCAGTTGCGACGTTGGCACCGCGGTCAGCGCCTTGGCACAGCAACTCATCCTGAGCCGTGGAGCGACCGCCGTGACGCGCTAACCCCATCACCGCAACGTTCGGAGAACCGTCGCTACGGACGACGAGTCGGGTTGCACACCCTCTGACCACACGTGACGGTACGAACGTATTGCCAAACGGATCCGCGACGCGCTTGCTCCGCAAACCCACGGGACCTTAAACAGGGCTTTATACTTCTGCTCTATGGCCCGGGAGAAGAAGCCGACAGCCGACCAGATCCCCGTTCTCGAGGACCTGCGTCGCGCGGCCGCATTACGCAATGAGGCCTACCGCCATTACCTGTCGGTTTTTCACCGGGCGCTCGAAGCGGGCGTCGGCCCCAGCGTCATCGCCCGCTACGCAAGCATCAGCCCCCAAGCGGCGAACAGCACGCGAAATCGGCTTGAGGCCACTGGTGACGACAGCGACGCTCCTGCAACCGTCGACGACGTGCTCGACCGTGCCGGCTTCCCGACCCGCCCCGGAAAGGAACACCGCTCGGCGCGCGGTCGACGAAAAACCGCAAGTTGACGACGGCCGAGCTCACCAACTGGCGAGGCCGGCTTGCATCAAGCACTCCGCATCCGACAGGTACGCGGTCCTGAGGTCACTCGGTAGATCCATCCACCGCCGCCCGTGCCGATGCGCCAACACCGCTCCTATTGCCGCGGCCGTGCGGTCGCGCGCGACGGTTTGAGCCGCAGGAGGTGCCGACGAGGGGACCGGCGGCAGCGGCGAGCGCGCCTGCGCGACGGGTTCCCCGGTTTGAGCCGCGAAACGCCTCGACCAGAGAATCCGCGCGGACTCCGACACCGACACCGCGATCGTCACCCAGGCATCCCACTCCTCGGGGTCGGCCTGCTCGATATGAGACGACGGATAGACGGCCGTATCGCGCCAATGGGGGTGTCTGGTGTTCAGGTAGGACATGAACCACTCCATGGAGCGATCGAATTCGAACACTTCGGCTTCCAGCGCCGGCGATACGGTGTCACCGAGATTTGGATCCACCCAGTACGGGGTCATGCCCTGGTCGATCAGCGCATCGGCATCAGCGAGATACTCCACCTGCACCTCACCAGGCAGCGACACCCAACCGCTCCCGTGATTGCCCGCCAATCGTGCAGCAATAGATGCCCGTAGATCCTCGCGAGTCGACAGCGACTGGCGCCGCGCCATGTTCTCGGCACCGTCGATAGACGTGGCGTCGTCGGTCAACATCATCCCCCATAGCGGTCTCGGTCCGTGGTGGCGTGGAACATACCCCCGCCGCCGGACGCCGACGGGGACAAACGCGTCACGCGACCGCCTTTCGTAAACACGCTCCCCACAACACAGCCTTCAGCGGTCGCCCTGCACGCCCACAGCGGCCAAGAACGACCGCCCCGTAACCGGCAACTCAGCCCGCTGCCTTGGCCCTCACGACGGACTGAGGAAGTACTGCTCGATACGCGCCCTCGTCCGCTCTCCCCAATCAGTCGACAAAGCCGACATGAGGTTGTGCCAACGCCCCAGCCATAGCGCGTGAACAGCGGAAGGATCGCCCTCTTGATACGCCGGTGCAGCGGCCACCCAGCCGCGGGCGAGGCCCGCGGCTAGATCATCGACGATCCAGTACACCAGCTCGAGCCGGTCGTCAGTAGTCCGCGGCGGCGTGCCTGCCAGCCCATAGTAGGTCGCAGTTACACCGCTCAACACGTATCCAGGAGCCTGCCCCGCATCGCTGATGAGGTCCGGAATCACCTCGGGCACTGCTGCAGCAACAGCAGCCAGCTTCGACACCCACACTTCGAGGTCGCCGTCGACCTCGTCATAACCCATCGCCGACGCCCGCTCCGGCAGATCCGCCACCCCACTGGGATCTGACGTCGCGTTGGCGGTCTCGACCCCCGCGTCGGTCACGGGTGCTGGCGGCACAGGTCCCTCCGCGGCGGTGACGTCGTCGATGTACGCCTCCCCCACAGCACCGATAAACGGGCTCGACAGGTCGACGACCTCGTCGGGATTCAGAACGTAGGCCAGGTGAACCCGAAGCTGGCGGACACCCTGCAAGGTTTCACGCCCACCGGCCACGGCCACCGCGCGAACCCACAAGAACGGACCGTGCTCGTCGAAGTCCACCGACAGCGACGCATCGTCGGGGTGAGCATCCAGGGGAATGTGAAACCGCACCGGCCAGTCGAGCTCGACGATCCAGACCTGCCAGCCGTTGGGATCAGGCAAGCGGCGCGCCAGCGTCCCTAACACCGGGAGCTGGGCCGCCAACTCCGCCGGCCCGTCGTGCAGCGCACTGACAGCGATTCTCACCATGGCCGTAACGTAGCAAGCTCGCCGCCATCGCGACGTTCGCTGATCACGCGTGCCGCCCCGCACCCCGCCACCAGCGGCCGGCTACACCGGGAAGTCATGGATCGGCACGACATCGGGGGCACCCAAACCCACCAGGTCCGACGGCAACCGCGCGTCTCGGTGCCCCCTCGCCAGGCGCCCGTTGTTCAGATGGAACCGGCCCGTCGCAGCGTCGAACATCGCCGGCGACAGGTACCAGGTGACACCATCGGGCGTACCGAACCCACGAAGATACGACGTCGAACTGCGGCCGGTATCCGCATCGATCGAGGTGACCTTGGTGGCCCAATCCACCGAAACCAGAGCGTAGAGCCGCTCGGGGGCATAGTCCGTCGGGCTCACCTCATATCCCTCGACGAGAGCGTCCACCACCGTCCCCGGCTCCGGGTGCCGGGGGAACGAATGCACGTAACCCACCAGGATCAGTGACTCACCCTGATTCGTACTCGCCTCATAAATCATCGCTTGATTCCCCAATCTGCATGTGCTCTGCCATGACCGACCCGGCGCCCTGCGGCCCACCCTGGGTCAGCCCAGCCTCACGGGCCGGCCCAGCGCGCTGAGTAGCGAGCCGACCGCGGCGGACAACTCTGCGGCCTCACGTCCCGCTGCGGTCTGCACGTCATCGGGATCGGCGGCCCGTTCGTAGGCCACGTGGAGCCTGGCGAGATCATCGAGACGACAGTCGATTTCGCCCCCGAATGACCCCGCGCCACTGATCTGAGCCATGCGCCACCAATCCCCTACACCATCTGCAATGCCTACCCACAGAAGGTCACCCGCCCGAGCCGTCCCGCGCCTCCCCGGCGTGGGACGGCTGCACCATATCCACGCCCAGTGCTCATCAAGCGCGCACGACACGTCAACCACGCCAAAACTTCTCGCCGCCCGCGTCGTTCCCCTGCAGCAGGTCCTATCGAGGGCATCACTGCCCACCCTGGGGCGCACCCTCCGCACGCCCGGCGACGGGCACCCACGCAACCCCTCGCAGGGTCGATCCCCAACAAACTGCTCCGACACGCACGCACCTCAAGCACCAGGTCTTCACCCAGTGCCAGGCTCGCCTCTGAGGCAACCAAAGGACTGCCGACCTCGGATCCACACATCCTCTCGGCGCGCGCCTGTTCTTCTTCCCTGATGGGGGTATCACCGTGAATAACCCAGTTCTGCAACGGATCCGCGCAACCGATGGAACGGAGCTGGCTTACCGTCAGATCGGGCCGCCCACTGCTCCCCTCACCGTTGTGTTCTTACACGGCTTCTGTTTGACGATGGACGCCTGGTTACCTCAGGCGCGTCACTTGAGTGCCGCCCTCGGAAACACCGCCCGGCTGGTGCTCTATGACCACCGCGGGCACGGCCACTCCGATGTCCCCGCTGACTACGCGACCTACACACTCGCGCAACTCGGCGACGATCTTGCCTCGATCATTACCGCACTGAGCCCCGACCGACCCGTTGTGCTCGTCGGCCATTCCATGGGCGGCATGGCCGCACTCGCATTCGCAGCGCGTCACCCCGAGATGGTCCGCCAAATCGCCGGCATTGCCCTTATCTCCACCGCGGCAGGGCGACTCGATACCTGCGGCTTGGGCCGCGCACTAGCCACACCGGCGGTACCTCTCATGCAGTACTGCACACGCCTGGCACCCGGCATCGCCACTCGGATGTGGGCCCTTGCCCGCAACACCATCGCCCCGCTGATGGGGGTTCCCGTCACCGCCAACCAGGCACTGCACGCCAACCAAGCATGTTGCCGCATGATCAGTCGCACCCCCATCACCACCATCGCTGGACTACTGACCACGTTCCGCACACACGACGAGACAGCCGCGCTTCCGAGCCTGGCACACCTGCCAGCATTCGTGGCGTGCGGCAGCGACGACAAGATCACACCACTACAGCATTCGCTCGACCTCGCCGCGGCGCTCCCCGGTGCTGACTTCCTGCAAGTGCCGGGCGCAGGACACATGCTCGAACTCGAACGCCCACAACAGGTCAACGCCGGCCTGCTACGGCTCGTCGCACGCGCCCAGAACAACCGCGTCATGGCACACGCCTAACCCCGTCACAGGATAGAGGTTCGCCCAGATGTACACCGACGACATGGATTTGGAACAGGCACACCAGTGGAGCGCTCAACTCCAACGTCAGCTCGACGATCCCGCACCTCAACCCAGCTCACGACGACAGCAGATTCTCCAGGACCTCGAAGACGTCACCGAGCGCATCGCCTACCTCACCTCGACCCACTACTAAGACAAACTCGGTACCCTAGGGATCGCCGATAGCATCCACCGCGGCGTTGAAGTACGCGTCACTCGCATTATCGGTGCACTGCCAGTAGACGCACCCGGAACGGGCACCCATTACGTGGTCGTAAACATTGCCTGCGGCAACAGCTTTGGCGATGCTCTCTGCGTTCGGATAGTGAACGCGTTCCACAACGCCGAGCCGTTCCAGCGCCAGGAGCTGCGGCCGAAGTTGCGGCCCCTTCGGCCCGGGCGTCTCCCAACACCAGGCTGGACAGTGTGGGTAAACGCCACCAGCGCGACCTGACCAGTCCGGGCACACCGGACCGCGCGGACTGTTGCAGTTGCGGCCGCCATCAGCGACGCGCACGATGATCTCGGGCGTCGGCAAAGGGACCTCGGCGGCTTCCAGGACCGACACGATCAACGCGCGTAGCGCAACCGAACGCGCAGCCGGCCTACCCACCGCGTCCCTCCAGCCCACCACCACCTCCGCCAGCAGACTCCATCGCTTCGCGTCCCCCACAGCCATGTTGCAACACGACAACCCCTACGCCTTGGCCTCGTACCCCAAAACCGTTCGGCAACTGGGACACAGCGTCTTGATCCGACCGTACTGCGGCCCGGTGGATAGCGAACCCTCCGCTCCGCACCGCTCACAGATCGTGGCCGATCGGCGTTCAGCTTCGGCAATCAAGGCCTCGAACTCCGCACGCACAGCGTCGTTGTCGGTGTGTGCGTAGTACCGAAGGGTCGCGAATTTCTCTTTGGCCTGATGTAGCACGTAGTCGGGATCCAGCGCCGCCAATCCGGCGTCGAGGGCCGCTAGCAGCGGATACCAGCCTGCATCGCAGGACACCCATCGGCCCCATCGTTCTGGAATGCGCAGCAGAATGGCAATGAGCGCCTCCAAGTAGGGCCCGGCGTCACTCGGTAGGTGCAGACTGTCGCGGACCTGCTCGAGATCCAGGTTGAGTTGGGCCAGCTGCCGGGTGTAGGCCGTCACGCCGGCGTCGTCGATCGTTCCGGCTGCGAGTCCGCGCATGAGGTCATCGAGCGCGGTCCGCGCTGCCGCCCAGCGGGCCTGGTCACGTTCGGTCAGCGCGTCGACCTCGTCCCCGTCGCCATTCATCGCAATCGATCCCCCTCTCCGGCCGCGGTGACCATCGCCCGCCGCTGGTCCGTCGCGCTGCCGACCCTAAGTCGGACACGCTGCTGTCCCGCGGATCGACGCTGATCGAGGCATAGAATCTTCACCCGCTGTTCTCGAGGCACCGCCGGCCGCTCCGCCGAGGCGCACCCGGCCGCCCGGCCGCACGTCGTCGATGGGGAGTTTCCCGCGACCGGGCCGAGCACCACCCCGGGGGTGAACACGCCGCCGACCGTCTTCCCCGACATTCTCGCTCCCCAAAAGTGTCGGTCGCCATGCGCGCCGACTAACCGGCCAACAATTCCTCTGCGCACAACGCGTAGCACGCATCAGCGGAGCTATCGATCAACATCGGGACGGCGGCGACCATGCAGACACCATCAGACAAGCTTGCTGAGGCTCGTTCCTCGCTTCATCTCGCCGTCGCCGCGGCGGACGATCCCGACTATCGGCGCCAACACGCTCACCACGCATCGACCCTCGCCGCTGATGTGGTGCTGTCGAGCGATTCGAGTCCCGAGCAGAAACGTACCGCAGCCTTGTATCTGGATGAGGCGCTGGCAATGGAATCGCAGGCGCCGCAAGAGCACTGAGCGATGCTCTCCATGACGTCGTAGCGGCGGAGTGTCTGATGGCCTTGGTGTTGAGCGCCGCCCGCGATCAGTGCGGGGCGCAAGCGGAGTGGACAGCTGCGGTGCGCCACGGGAACGTCGACGTCGACGGAAATCCCGTCGACGATGGGTGGTCCTGTGACCTCGACGGCGAGTTCTGCCCGGCCTGCGCGACTGCCCGATGACGTTCGCCAAGTGCTGCTGGCGGTGCGGGCGGTGGGGCACTCACCAGTTCCGGCCGTCCAGCTTCAATGACTGCGGGCAAGGCCGCGAGTGGGAATGCGCCAATGACCACGCATGCCGCGTCCGGGCCGAAACCACAGCTGCTCTAACATCTTCCGCGCAACAATGACATGCGGAGCACCCGCAGATCATGCGATGGCCTGACGACTAACACCGTTTGGCTGACCACGTGCCGATCTCGCGCGGCCCAGGCGCAGTCGATCAAAGTGGTTGCTTGACAGAGGTGACCGTCTAGCCCCGTCCGGTTCCGTTTCAGAACGGGACGGCTGAGCAGTAGTCACAGTCGAGGCAGACCTGCACAACCAGGTGCGGTCCAGGTCTCTCGATGCGAGGCGCGTCGAAGGGGTTGGCGATGTCGAGATCGCCGCAGTCGTCGCCACCGCATTGCGGGCAGATCATCCACTTCCCGATCACAACTCGCGATCGGCGACGTGATCGCGGCCAGCCGGTGTCAGGTGATACAGAAAGGCGGTCGACGCTGGCCGGTGTCGCCGCTCGATCAGGCCCTTGCGGCACAGCGCCGCCAGTAACGACGACACATCATTGGCATCGTGACCGCCGACGTCCATCGGACGGAACCATTCGTCGGGATCGAATCCAGCGCGTTGAACCTGGCCGAGCATCCACGCCTGATTGGGTGTCAATTTGAGATCGGCCATAGCCTCCTCGTTTCGTCGTCGACGTCGACGCGGCAGCGGCTACCCGCGATCAATCATTCGCCCGTGCCCGTCGACCTGGACTTCGACGCCGTTGTAGTCGAAGTGTCGAAACCGGGCTTCCTGATAGGTGTAGGTCCCACGGTCAACCGGCGGCTCCGACACGTCGACCGTGTGATAGAGCACCTTGTGCGCACGTCCGTACACACACGGCCCCAACTCCGAGTGCGTCCACGGGCACGAGATCACCGACATGCGTCCTCCTTCGGTCGGCCACGCCGCGAATAGCGCTGCTGTGACTGTCCGTCGTATATCTCTCGCCTGGCGTTTGATCACAACGACGACCATCCAGCTGACCTGTATCGCAATCGCGGCGTTTCCCATGGTGGCGGCCCCGAGCGCCATCTCCGGCCATCTCGGGCGTGTCGGCACCACTTTGTCGCCCATCGCCCAGAGCTACACGCACGCACGACGTGGCGATACTCCAGGACCGCGCCCCAGCCGTTTAACCTCGATGGGCAGGTGAGGCGATGTCGACGAATCGGTCGGGGGTGAAGCTGTGACGGGCGGGGACGCTGCAGAGGGCGCTTTCGGCGGCGCCGACGCCACCGGAGACGGCATCGACGGACCGGACACCGCACCTATTCCGCTGCCACCGGCATCACCATTCACACCGTTTTCATGGACCGCCATATCCCCGACTTCCCCGCCCGATGGCGCGCCACCCCACGACGACGAGCACCACTCCCAGGTCAGCCAGCCGCCCGCGACGACGATCGACGCCACTCCTCCCCAGCGCCCCGAGCCCGGCTACGGCCACACCCCGGTCCGCGGGGAGGACCGCTTCGCACGGCAAGCATCCCCGTTTACGCCTTCCCCACCGGCGGGCCGCCGGCGCACTCGCATCGCCCTGGCGATCGCGGCCGCGGCGGTCATCGCAGTAGCGATCGTCACAGTGGCCGTCAGCACCAGCGACGGCGGCGGCCATGACGGCCAGAGCGACACTGCCAGCGCCAGCAATGAATCCCACCAGCGTGACGACACGGCGGAGACCAAGCTACGCACCCTGCTGCCGCCCGGTTACGAACCCTCAGCGTGCACAGCGGTCGATCCCGAAGGCAACGCGACGGCCACAATCCGATGCACCGCCAACACAGACTCAGGCGGCCCACAGTCGGCAATCTTTTCACTGTTCGGCGACGCGGCCGCCCTGCGCGCCGCATTCACCAGGGCGACGGCTGACAACTCTGTGGTGGTGTGCCCGGGCAACATCCAAACTCCCGTTCTCTGCCCGACAGGTGTGTCGAGCGCGCTAGCGGAGGTGCGTACGTGATGATGGTGCTCTGGTCGTGAGGTAGGAGGGCCCAGGGTGGCTGATGTTTTCGCTGATGGCTGGACTCTCCACTTCTACGACTTCCAGCAGCAGTTCGTATCGGTGGACGACGTCATTTCAGGCATAGCCGATGTCGAGACCTGGGCGAAGCGCAACGGTGCGCGTGACGGCACCCCGTTCTTTCTTGATCCGTGGGGCCGGGCGGATGCATTGGTGAACGCCTACTGGCGAGATCCGTTGGTGAGGGGACGGGCAACGGGGACGTTGCGTCGTTACGCCTTGTCGCTGAAGGTGTGGCTAGATTTCCTGCACGCGATCGGCGTCCGCCGATGGGATGGGGCGTCGCGATCGGATTTGGCTGCGTTTAAGGAGTGGCGGCTGTCGTCCGAGGAGAACCCCCAGCATGTGAGCGCTAACAGCTTCTGTGTCGATCGCGCGGCGATCCGCAATTTCTACTCATGGGCGGCAGAGCAGCACGGAGTCGAGAATCCCGTCCGAGCCCGTGCGCTTGCTACGTCTTGGATGGGCGGGGGCCAAGTCGTGTTGGAGAGCACCCCGTCGGGGATGCGCAGGGCCGACGTGAAATGGCTTACTCCACAGGCATTTCGGTTGTGGCGCAACCTGGGGCTGCGTGGTTTCACAATGGAGGGCGTGCCGCGTCACGATTGGCAGGGAGCGACTGAGGATCGCGACATCGCATTCGTGGAGGGTTTGTTCGGGACGGGTTTACGCCTCGGCGAGTGGTCCAGCATGTTAACCATCGAGGTGCCCCAGCCGGGCTCTGAAGGGCTTGGGCGTTCCCGCGTCGCGTCTCATTGCGCGAAGAATGGGAGCGGGCGAGTGTTCTGGATGCGGCGCCGCGTCGCCCAACAAGTCCACTTCTATCTGCACGAAGGCAGCCGCAGCGGTGCCATCGCCCGCGCGCAAAGCGCCGGCCGCTATGAACAGATTGCCGATCGATGGTTCGTTGACCGAGTTCGGCGCGATGGGCAACTGGACGTTATTGATGCGACCGGTTCGAGTCGCACGGTCCGGCTGGACGCACTCGGGCCGTCGACACGAATGAAGTTGTTCCGCCAGGGATCCGATGCCCTGGAACCGATGTGGCTGTGGCTGAATCACGATGGGACACCTCGCCCAAAACACTCCTGGTACAAGACCTTCGACCGCGCGAACACCAGGGTCGCAAAAGCGCTTGCGCCAGCGGGAGGTACGCCGCTGTGGTGCCGTCCCCACATGCTGAGGCATTCCTTTGCGCTGCGGTGGTACTGCATCGCCACGTTCGTGGCGTGGCGCCGCACCGACATGTTGACCAAGCAGGAACAGCGCGACTTCCGCAACCAACTCGGCGACGTCTGGTTCCTGCTGGCGACACTTCTCGGCCATCGCAGTGCCGAGGTAACCCGCAGCGTCTACCTGGAGCCGTTTCAGGCGCTGCAGGTGGAGGAGCTCATCGCGCTGATGGATGCCGACGATCGGCAATCACTTGAGCGTCTCGTCGCAACAGTCGGCGTCGGTGAGCCGCGCGTACTGACGGTCCCCACATGACGGGTCACCTCGCGGCGCAGCCGGATCCGGCGTGGCGACCCGTGCCGCGGCGACGCGGGCTGATCGTGACATTCGTCAGCGAGGATGGCACTCAGTCGAAGGACTTCGACTTCGGCGTTCTGCCGGGCACGCACGGAATCCAGCACGATCTTGCGATCGCATTCGAGGATGCCACCGGTGTGCTGGGCGTATCTAAGCGGTTGAGGGGGGCCGGCGCGCTGTGGCAGTCTGCCCGGCATGCCTGCTGCTGGCTTGCCCAAAACCGACCAGCACTGCGGGGACTGGCAGATTTGTCCGCCTCGGATGCCCGGCTGCTCGCCTTATCGTGTCGGGTACCCAGCGGCCCTGGCCCGGCGCCGAGCCTCAAGACACTGCTGCGCTGTAGTCCCGTCGTCTCCGACGACGCACGCCAGGCGTTCGCACGCGTGCGTCACCAGAAGAACGCGGCGGCACGACAACCGTATACAGCCGACGAGATGCGCCAAATCACCGTCGTGGCACGGGGAATGGTTCGCCGCGCGCGTAACCGATTGCGGACTAGTTGGGCAATGGTCGCCGACTATCGTGCGGGACAGTTCGATCACCTCCCCTGCGCAGACCCCGATCGCAGTCTGGCCGAAGTACTCGATCACTGCGCCCGTGAGGGCGATTTCCCACGGACCGCCTCGGGTGCACGGGCGTACGTGACCCGACGGGCGGTGACCGCCGCCGACGGACGTCGACTCCAATCGTTGCTGCATCTGAGCCCCGGCGAGGCGTGGGCATTTGGAGTTCTCCTCGCCGCACTGACCGGCCTGAACCTGTCGACGCTGGACTCGCTGCCCGCCCCGCACCGACACGCCAGCAGCCCCGAAGAACCCGGCATCGTGTTCATCAGCACCGACAAGCCACGCCGTGGGAAACGGTCGGCCATGACGGTGCCGGTGACCGCGCTGCGCACCGAACTGCGGCCGCTTGGTGGGGAGAATCGGCGCGCCACAGTGGCCAACACGTCGCTGACGACCGCGTACGGGGTCTTCATGTTGCTGCTGGAACTGACCGAACCGGCCCGCGCGCTGACCGTGTCCGAGCGCGCCTTCATCTACTACAGCGCCCAACCCGACAACGCCGAACGGAAACTCTTCGGCTACGGAATCAGCAGCACCGCCTCCGGAGTGGCTGCTCGACGGCGGTGGATGGCGCCGTGGCTAACCGGTGATGCCGAGCATGATGAGTTGCTCCTCGGGATCAGTATGGATCGGCTGCGCAAGACCTACTTGGAGCAAGTCCGACAACCCACGTCCCACACCCCGGCCACCTTGTCTCGCTATCTCAGTCGCATGGACCCGGTGCGCCACGAAGGATTCCAGATCGTCGCCGAGGCCCTCGACGAGCAGGTGACCCGAGCGCTGGCCCGACGCTCGATGACGGCGCAACCGGACACTCACGACGACGGATCCGGCCAGGACGCCGTATTGGGTAACTGCGCCGATTTCGAGCACTCGCCGATCGACGGTCAACGGTGCCGCCAATCGTTCATGGCATGCCTTGACTGCAGCAACGCCCGCGCCTTCCCCCGCCATCTGCCTGTTCAACTGGTCGTCGCCGACCGGCTCCGCGGCCTGCGCCACGAAATGCCCATCGAGCGATGGATCGCCGATCACGCCGGTCCCCTCGCGCAACTGGACGACATCTTCGCCGAATACGAGCAGGCCCAGCTGACCGCCGCGCGAACCGAGATCACCGACCGCGATCGTCAGACAGTCACCCTTCTGCTGGCGGGAAACCTGGAAGCATCGTGACCAACGCAGCTGAGGTATTCGACGTCGTGGCAGGTGTCCACCTCACCCCCGACACAGAAGTCCTGATCAACCGCACCCTTCACATCGACGGGATCCGATGCCTGTTCGGCGACCCGGTGTGGGATCTGTCCGCGGCGATCGAGGACCGCCACAGCGCCGGACAAGCCGTGCACTGGGGCGGCTTCCCGACGCCCTTTCGCTACGCCTGCAAGCTGTATTTGTTCGCCTTGCTCAACATCGTCGACGACGCACCCCGCCTTGACAGTTCCCGATCGCTCTATCCGCACATCAAGACGATCTTGGGCGAGCTGGTACCGTTGCGACGGTTCACGATCTGGCTGGCGGATAAGGGTGTGAGATCCTTC
The DNA here is from genome assembly GCF_001044235.1 of Mycolicibacterium chlorophenolicum. Classification (GTDB taxonomy): domain Bacteria; phylum Actinomycetota; class Actinomycetes; order Mycobacteriales; family Mycobacteriaceae; genus Mycobacterium; species Mycobacterium chlorophenolicum. The sequence continues at coordinate 29,195 of NZ_JYNL01000009.1, forward strand.
GACCAAGTCAGCGCCGAGCACCTCGACGACTATCTGCGCCACGTCACCGAGACCAGCGGTGTTAGCGCCCAATCCAAACGCTCGGCGCTCCAGGCCATCAAGCGTCTGCACGTGTACCGGGACGCTTTGCCCGCGCAGTGCCGGCTCCCCCCTGGCCCGTTGTGGGGCGGTGCGAGTGCACGTGGCCTCGCCCACTATGAGTCGTCCTGGGGTAAGCCGAACACGACCCCACGGATTCATCCCGATGTCATGGAGCCGCTGCTCTCGGCGGCGTTGATGGTCACCCGCACGGTTGCTGCCGATCTCCTTCCCGCGGCGCGCAATCTTCTGGCGATGCGGCACCTCGCCCATCAGATCGCGCCGGACATTCGTCGGGCTCCCACGCGCACGGTGTCGTTGTTCGACACCACCAAGGCCCACCTCGAATGCCTGCTTGCGGCGCTGGGCCGCAACGACGCCTCGATACCGGGTATCCGGACGGGCGACACGTCCACTGTCGATCTGATGGGGTTGGCCGTGGGTGGCTGGCTCAACTACACCGAACTGAAACGCATGAGGGAGACGTCGGTCCTGCTGGCCGAGTACGGTTTGCCGATCGAGGTGGACATGTTGCGCGCCAACACCTTCAGTCCAATCAGTACTCGCCCCTGGCGTGAAGCCCCCGTCGGTGCGAGTGAACTCGTCGAACTGCTGCGCCACGTGACGACGGCCTGTTTCCTCGTGATCGCCTATCTCTCGGGGGTTCGGACCGGCGAGGCACTCAACCTGCGGCGCGGCTGCATCAGCCGGGACTCCAAGCTGGCGTTGACACTCATGTCCGGCCAGCAGCTGAAGGCAAATGACCGGCGCCGGGACCGATCCCCGGCCACGATCCCGTGGGTCGTGACCGACGAAACCGCCCATGCCGTCGGCGTTCTTGAGCGGCTTACGGTGAGCGATCTGCTTTTTCCGGCTTTCAACATATGCTCCCAACAGCGATTCCTCTTCGGCGCTACCCGGACCAGAACACCTGGCTCCATCAACGCCGACATCACCAGCTTCGTCGAATGGTTCAACCGCGAGGTCGCTCCAGCGGTCAGCCATCCGCCGATCGGCGCCGACCCGGAGGGCACGATCCAAGTGCCGCGCCTGCGACGCACCCTGGCTTGGCACATCGTGCGGCGGCCCGGCGGAACAATTGCCGGCGCAACGCAATACGGCCACCTGCACACACAGATGATCCACGGTTATGCCGGCGGAGCCGATTCAGGATTCCTCGACGACATCACCTTCGAACGGTTTCTCCACCGTGCCGAGATCATCCACGACGATCACCAACGACTTCAGCGCGGCGAGCACGTCTCCGGTCCGGCCGCCGATGAGTACCGGGACCGCGTTGACCGGGCAAGCGCATTCGCAGGTCTGACGGTGAGCACGACGAGTCAGATCAATCAGGCACTATCGAACCCGGACCTGCAGATCCACCACGGCGCGGTCGTGACGTGCGTGTTCCGGCGCGCCACCGCAGCCTGCCTGAAAACCAGCGACGGCTCCGCTGAACCGTTCTGGAGTCGGTGCCGTCTGGGCTGTGTCAACGCCGCCCGCACCGACCGTGACGCAGCCAACCTTGCCCAGCATGTCGAAGCGCTGCAACGTGACCTGGCGACCCTCGAACTGCCCGAACCGCTTCGGCAGCGAGTTCAGCTCCGCCTCATCGAGCACCGAAATGCCCTCGCAGAACACGAAAGCAGCCGGCCAATGACAGTCCCACATCAGAGCGAGGACGACGAATGACCATCCTGGGGGATGCGGCCGCACGCAAGGATGAGGAACGCCAGCAGGTTCAGGACGCGATCAACCGTCTCCGAGATAACAAGGCCGAGCGGAGCAGTGGCGCACGCACGGTGGTGGCGTTGGCTGACGAATCGGGGATACCACGGCAGCGACTCTACGAACATCATGGCGATCTGGTGAACGAGTTCAAGGTGACCGTCGGGTGCGGACCCGTTACCCCAAATGTCGAGGCGCTGCGCGGACAACTCGTACAGGCCCAAAAGCACAACCAGGAACTGGTTGCCGAAAATGCTCAACTGCGAGGCAAGATCAAAACGCTGTGCGCGGTGATTACCGAACTCACGCACGAAACCTCCGGAGCCAACGTCGTTGTTTCAATGCCACGCAAATACCCACGTCGATGACCGGGACTATCTCGTTAACCGTTAACGAGATCGTCCCCAAAAAAGGATGGTGAGGGCTTCATGGACCGATTCGGCTGTGGGGATCTGACGCGCGGTGTCGCCGATCTGCAGTAGTCGGCTTGCCGCCCGTCCCGGTACTACGATCCAGGGCGGTGCCGTGGAGGCGTGTCGTCGGCTGATGGCCAGGAGCGTCCGCAGCCCGTCTGCGCCGAGGAACGTGACCGCGGTGAGGTCGAGGATCAGCGGTGCGTGACGAATGACGGTGCGGCCGCGCGCTTCTTGAAGGAGATCGTAGGCGTTGGACCCGTCGATGTCGCCACGGACGGCCACGATGGTGGTGCTGTGTTCGACTCTGCAGACGAAGCGTGCACGGTCGCGGTGTCGCCGTCGAGTGCGTGGTCGTCGGAACGTCATGGTCACGGTGACGAGGCCGGGAAACTGGGCCACGTCGGCTTGGCCGGCAAGATGCGAGCCTCCCGTCACGTAGGTGGCGGGAGGGCGTTTAGAGGGCAGGAGGTCACCGACTTGCGTGTCTTCTTCACCTTCTTGAGGTCGGTTTTGAGGTCGTTGACCGTGTCGCGGTGCTCGGTGAGGGATTTCTTCACCTTCTTGATGGTCTTCGTCTGTTGGTCAAGGGATTTGCGCAGCGCGGCTTCGCGGCGCTCGACGGTGCGCAGCACCTTCTGGGCGGCGGCAACACTGGCTGCCGGCGGTGTCGCGGTCTTGGCGGTGCCGCGGCTTCCGGTCTTTGTGGAGGCCTTCGCCGTGCGAGATCGTGACGGGGAAGCGGACCGCTTCTTGGTCGACGTGGTGGGTGCAGTCTTGCGGCTGCCAGTGGTCTTTTTGGTGGCGCGTTTGGTGGCCATGTGTGTCCTAACGGAAGGTGATCACTGCTGCGGCGCATTGGGGGTGGTCGTCGCGGGCGGCGGTGTGATGGGTGGGGTGTCAGGTCGCGGGTTGTCGATGAGGTCGTTCCGGTCGTTGCCGCGGCTGCTGCGGCGCCGGGTGAAGGCTGACACCGAGAGCAGTGCCCGCGACAGCCGGGTGGGGGCGCCGCCGTTGCGGCGTTGCAGGTAGAGACCCACCTTGGCCAGGGCGAAAGCCACGACTGGCAGTAGCAGCGTGGCCAGCAGCCAGCGCCGCACTGGTGAACTCAGGAGTGCCAACATGGCGGTTCCTTTCGGGTGGTGCGGCGCGCGGGTTAGCGAGTCCGGGTGCCGCGGCGGCCGGTGATACCGAGGTATCCGGCGATCAGGATGACGGCGAAGATGATTCCGACGAGGAACGGGATGATCTTGAAGCCGCCGTTTTGGTTGGAGTATCCGAGCTTGTAGGACACCCAGGTGCCCAGGAATGATCCGATCGCGCCGAGTATTACGGTGACGATGACGCCGATGTTCTGTTTGCCGGGCATGACGAGTCGTGCCAGGGCGCCGACGATGAGTCCGACGACGATGGCGCCGATGATGGTTCCGATCATGGGTTTCTCCTGTTCTGGTGGGGGCCGCGTGCGCTGAGGATCGCGGCGGTGAGCGACGGGGGGTGCTGGCGCGCCCCGCTGGGGCGGGCGGGGCAACTCAGCGGTGTGCTTTACTCGGCGGCTTTCTGGCGTGCTTCGTGGGTCTTGGCTTCGCCGCGGGCTGCTTCGGCTTCGGCTTCCTTCTGGGCGACGTCGCGCTGGGCGTCGGCTTTGTCCTGCTGGGCCTTACCCTCCTCGGTCAGGCTGTCGTTGCCGGTGACCGCGCCGATGGCCTCTTTGGCCTTGCCCTTGACGCCTTCGACGACGCCCTTGATGCCTTCGGCCGGTCCGCTGTTGCTGTCTGCCATGGGTTCTTGCCCTTCTCGATGGTGTGGTGTGTTGACTTCTCCCGCCCGTGCATGAGCGGGAAACCTGTTGGCACCCAGTGTGTTCTGGGACAACGCTGCTAGTGAGCGTGGGTCATGCGAGTCGGCGGGGGTTGGGTTTGCGGGTGTTGACGTGTAGGCGGGTTTGGACGGCGATGGAGTCGCCGAGCATGCCGACGGTGGTGGCGGCGATCTCGTCGGCGGCGTGGGCGGCGTGGGCGAGGGTGTCGGTGCCGGCGGCGGTGACGTCGAGGTGGATGCTGGGTTTGCCGCGGTCGATGACGGCTTTGCCGCTGGCGGATTTGATGGCGGGGCGCTCGCGCAGTTCGGCGGCCGCGGCGTCGGCCAGGGAGCCAAGGTTGGCCGATAGGCAGCCTTCGGAGAGGTTGCTGTCGGCCAGGGTGAGGTCCCCGGCGCGGCGGGCGGGCCGGTGGGTGGCCAGCCACCGCACCCCGAGCAGGACCAGTAGGACGCCGGCGGCGGTGACGGCCCAGGGCCACCACGCGGTTTGGGCGGCGAAGGCGAGCCCTGGCGCGGTGAGGTAGACCGGGGTGCCGTCGATCAGGTGGGTGGTCCAGATGATCATTGCCGCTCCCAGCACGAGTAGGACGAGGCCGAGGATCAGGGCGGCGAGGCGGTCGATGAACGTGGCGGTGCCGGTCATGGTTCAGGGCCTTTCCACTCGGGTGCGCACTGAGATGCGTGGTGTTGAGGCCAGCGGCGTCAAGGCGGTGCGGACGGCGCCGGCGATGGCGTCTTGGGTGACGTCGGGTCCGGTGGTGCGGGCGGTCACTTTGACGGCGCGGCGGGTCGCCGTGGCGGTGGCCTTGGTGACGCCTGGGACGACGCGGGCGGCGGCGGCGGCGAGTTTGGCGGTGTCGGAGACGTCGAGGTAGACGCTGGTCTTGGCCTGCACCGGGATGGCCTTGCGGCGGCGCGGGGACAGCGCGGTCCCGATAAAAAGGAGGCCGACGGCGGCGAGGATGGCGCCGACGGGGACCATCCAGCCGGCCGCGGATTGGCCGTCGAACCAGTCGATGGCTGCTTGGGTCCAGGAGGGTCCGGTGATCCAGCCGGCCGCGGCGATGCCGTCTCGGACGCCGATCGCGCCGAGGGCGATCAGCAGCAGAGCACTGATCACGCCGACGTAGTGCGCGGCCGCGGGTGCCAGCGGCGGCGGGGCCGATGCCGGAGATCGGGGCGTGGCCGCGGGTTGGCGGGTGCCGTTGTGCAGCGGCCCGGAGGTCGAGGTCGTCGACGGAACGTGTTCGAGGTGTTCGGGGGCGGTCATTGGACCCGCTTTCGGGTGGTGGCGTCGTTGGTGGTGACGGCGGCGACCGCCACGTCGACGCCGTCGACCTGCAATCCGGCCAGGTGCGAGAGCGCGAAGGTGACATTGGCCCGGACGGCGGCGCTGACGGCGCTGAGTTGGTAACTCCAGGGCACGGCGATGTCGACCTGTGCCCGGACGCGTCCGGCGGCGATGCTGACGTGGGTCTTGGGTTTGGTGCGTCCGGTGAGCTTGTCCAGGCCGCTGGCCTGGAGCCGAACTCCGGCGGTGTCGAGGGCGGCTTTGGCTGCGATCTGTTCGGCGACGCGGTCGTGCACGGTCAGTGAACCCCGGCCGCCGGGGTCGTGGTCGACTGCGGGCAGGGTGTCAGCCACGGCCGCGTCCCCGCAATATCGTGGTGAGGTCGAATTCGCCGTCGCGTTGCCCGCCGATCGCATAGCCGATGGCGCCCAGGATCACAGCGATCAGGAAGCCGGTGAATCCGCCGGCGGCGGCGGCGACGCCGAGCAGCAGCCCGGCCAGTAAACCTACGGTGGCAGTGGTCATTGGGGTGGTCCTCTCACATGGGTGGAAGTCGTTGTCAGACAGGGCAGTCGGGGCGTTAGAGGGTGAAGTAGCGGCGGCTGGTGTGTCGACGCCGCCACTGATACAGCCAGCGGTGCAGTCGTGCGCGCCGCGACCGCCGGATGATCAGCACCACCTCCAGGGGTGGCGCGCCGTCGGCTTGGCGGTCGATCTCGGCCAGCGCGGCGATCAGGTCGGCTGCGGAACCGCCGCGATCGGGATGGTGCGCCCTGGCTGCCGCCCGCCGAGCGCTGCGGCGGTCGCGGTCATTGGCCACGTGCTGGGCGGCGGGCGGGGTGTGGGTCATGGCGGGGCCGGGGCGATGTCTTCGACGGTGACGTTGACTGCGGCACCAGGATGCAGAGCACTGACGGTGGCGCGGACGGCGGCGGCGGTGTCACGCACCGCGCCGCCGAATACCACGACGATGTGAACGTCGACGACGTTGTCGGTGATGCGGATGCCGGCCACTCGCCGTCCGGGTAGGTAGGTGCCGACCTCGCCGAACATGCCGGGGTGCAACGCGGCGACGCCGGGAACCCCCAGGACCGCGGCAGCGAGCCGGTCGGCGGGTTCCTGCGGTGCCGGCGTCGCCGCATACCCCTCGGTCATTTACTGCACCCGCGCCGGGCGGCTGCTGTCGGTGCTGGTGTCGTCGTCGCTGTCGTCCTCGACGTGCACGTCGTTGACGGTGATGTTGACCTCGGTGACTTCCAGGCCGGTCATCTTCTCGATCGCGGCGATGACGTTGCGGCGAATCCCACCGGCCAGATCGACGATCGCGACCCCGTAGTCGGCGACGATGTCGATGTCGACAGCGGCCTGCTTCTCGCCGACCTCCACCGACACGCCCTGGCCGTGGTTGACCGAGGCGCCCGGAATGCGCTCACGAAGCTGACCGACGATACGCTGCGCGCCACCGCCCAGGTCATACACGCCGTGCACTTCACGCGCGGACAGTCCGGCGATCTTGGAGACCACCGTGTCGGCGATCGTGGTCTTGCCCTGGGAGGTGGCCAATGCGGTGTCGCTGGCGGCCGCCGGCTTCGGTGCGGTGGCGGGGGGCTGGGTGCTCGTCATGGGCACGGTTCCTTTCGATCCTCGTCTGTGGTTACAGGGGCGTAGACGAGACCGCGTCACCGAAGTGCACGTCCGGCTGGGCGATTGTGATGTAGAACACATGTACCCAACTTTCCGGGTGCGCGTGAGAGGTTTTGTCTCGACATTGCTGCGGGTGTGGCCGGTTCACCTCGCGCCGCGAGCCAGGCTTTCGGGAGGAGGTCGCGGCTTGGTGGACACCCCGCCCCGTGAAATCCTCTCGGTGACAGACCACCTAGGTGACCGCACCCTGGCTGCGGCCGCCGCCATGGGTGAACGCGCGGCGTTCGAGACGATCGTGCACCGCTACGGCCCGCTGCTCTACGGTTATGTTCGGCGCATGATCAGCGACCGCGACGGGGTCGATGACGTGGTCCAGGAGACGTTCATCGCGGCTTGGCGTCAGATCGACAACTACCGCGGTGAGTCGGCCCTCAAGACGTGGCTGTTCCGCATCTGTGACCGCAAGATTATCGACTCGCGGAGGGTGCGCTACGCCGAACCGATCGATGACCGACTCATCGACCCCATTGACCCGTCCGCGGACTCAAATCCAGCAGTTGTGTTGTCCAACACCGAGTTTCTGGCCGCCCTGGAACGCGCCCTGGCCGAACTACCGGTCCGCCAACGCGCAGTCTGGGTGCTGCGGGAAATCGACGGCTTGACGTTCCCCCAGATCGGCGTGACCCTGAAACTGAGTCCCGGGGCGGCACGCGGACATCACCACCGGGCTCAATCAACCCTTCGACTAAGGATGCAGCGATGGCAGCAATGAACGGGGACGACCCGCTCGGCGTGCTGCTCTCGCGCGCCGGACAAGCACTGCGGGAGTTGGGTGAACCCGGCTGGGATCGCATCGCCGACAACGTTATCGCCGCAGTCCGCAACACCCCACGCTCGGGGTGGCCGGTGACCGCCCAGGACCCCGACCCCCAGCAACCGCCGCTACCGGGCTGCATCGCCGTCAGCGATCTGGTCATCCGCGCGGCCCTGGCCGCAGCGCTGCGCGTCGACCAAATCTGCGCCCCTAGCGCGGTCAACGTCCACCTGGACGGCACCGACCTGCAACGCATTAGCGTCGAAATCACCGGCCGCTACGGCAACCGGCTCACCGAAGTCGCCGACCACGTACGCGACCTCGCCGCCGGCATCCTCGACGACCTGCTCGGGGTCGCCGCGCTCGGTCACCAGATCGACGTCGCCGTCATCGACATCGTGCGCGGGAACCCGCTCGCCGAATAGCGCGCGCCAGACCCGAGCCGAAAAACCGAGTTTCCCTGCGCAGAAATCAGGGAATTGACTCCGCCGAAGGTCAACGTGCCCCGGTTCCGACAAGACGCCGGGACGACTTTCGCTCATTGGCGGCCGCGCAACGTGGCTCTCTTAAGGGAATGGACGTGTATATGAGGGACGCTCTGAACGACATGTGGCGCTCGGTGGCCACCTTCGCCCCCAAACTGGTGGCTTTCCTGCTGATCCTGATCATCGGGCTGATCGTGGCCAAACTGATCTCCAAGGCGGTCGACAAGATCTTGGAACGGGTCGGGTTCGACCGCGCGGTGGAACGCGGCGGGGTCAAACGCGCCCTGGCCAACAGTCGATACGACGCGTCGACCATCGCCGGCAAGATCGTCTACTACGCGCTGGTGCTGTTCGTGCTGCAACTGGCGTTCGGGGTGTTCGGCCCCAACCCCATCAGCGAACTGCTCAGCGGAGTGATCGCGTTCCTGCCCAAACTCTTCGTCGCCCTGATCATCGTGGTGGTGGCCTCGGCGATCGCCGCCGCGGTGCGAGATCTGTTGTCCAACAGCCTCAGTGGGCTGTCCTACGGCAGAATGCTGGCCAACATCGCCAGCGTCTTCATCCTCGGCCTGGGAATCATCGCCGCGCTCAACCAGATCGGGATCGCGCTGACAGTCACCTTGCCGGTGCTGGTCGCGGTCCTGGGAACGATCGGGGGCATCCTGGTCGTCGGGGTCGGCGGCGGCCTGATCAAACCGATGCAGCACCGATGGGAGGACTACCTAAACAAAGCCGAGCAGGAAAGTCGTAACGTCCGCGACAAGGTGTCCTCCTCGCAAGACAGCGGGCGTCCGCAGCAACCAGGTCAGATCGGGGCAGCAGCGCCGGGCTCCTACGACGGCCCCTCCGGGCAGCGACACGCCCAGCCAGGCGGTGAGCCGCCCCACGGCTACCAGCAGCCCAGCTACCCACCCCCAGCGCAGCAGCAACCGCCCTACGGCACCAATCCGCCCCCGCGGCAGGGGTACTGACCCGCTGCTAGGACACACCTGTGCGGCGCTGGTTCCGGTGCAGCCTCCGGCCGACGATTCGTCAACAGCGACCCAGACGCCCACCCGCACGGCGTCTGGGTCGCTGATCTCGAGCGGGCCGTTAGGTGGGGGCAGCGGCCGGCGACGCCGTCGGACACCGAATCACCGACGCGCTCACCGAGACGCCCACACAGTTAAATGGCCGATCCAGCGGCGATGACGAACAGTGTCCAGGCCGATGCCACAGATCCCCACCGCGCCTGCCGCAGGCTGCGCCGGCCGGCGGCCCGCCGCCGCGGCGTGCGCAGCACCTCGGGGCGCCCTGAGACCGCGACACTGCTGGGCGTGGTCATCGTGTCCGGCGCGGTGGTGTGGGCGCGCCGCCAACGTCGCCGCCGGTCGTTAGCCGGTCCCGGTAACGAACAGCCTGCCGGTTACGAGAATCCCGCGATCTGAATCGCCCAGCGTCAGACAGGCCGTGCAACCTCGGTTTCGCCGAAACGCCGGGTCGCTGTCTTCCTCACGTCGTGGCAGTGGCACGCTACTGCGCCTCGGTCCGCCGGCGACGATGTCTGCGTCGCCGCCTTTGGTGTAGGCAGCTTCGCGCACGACCTCATCGGTCTCCAATCCAGCACCCAGCACGCCACCGAGAGTGGCCAGCGAGCACGTCAGCCATGCGACCGGGGGCCTGGCCGCTTTGCAACCTTCGAATGTTGGTGTTTGAATCGGGTCCAAGTGTTTGCCGAGGCGAGATCATCGGCCGTCGCTAATTGACGTCGGCTGTGCTATCAGGAGGGCGATGTGGGCACCCCGAAGGACTCGCGGTGAGTCGCTCCCCGAGGGGACGCGCCCCGCGGGTTGATCGCGACGCTAACTGGTCACTGATGAGCGAGACTGCTGACGACCAGGGCGTGGTTTACCGAGTTCTATGGTCAGCTGATTCCTGGATGTACCTCGGGTTGTGCGATTCGTATCCGCATCTGTCGTGGCAGGCAACTACAGAAGACGGCGCGTTGAACGGAATCCGCCGCCAAGTTCGACAACGCGCCGACGTTTCGTCGCCAACGGAAAGTGGATCGCGAGGGTGTTCGCCGGAAGGCTCGACCGTTTGAGTCATTCCAGCGGCGTCGATCCCCTGCTGCCTGCACTACGGCAGCGCTTCCAAACCGCCCTCAACACTGCCCTCGTCGTGGGTCGGCCACCTGAGTGCGCCACCGACCTGGGGCCGCGAACCTTAGCTGCGGTAGCGCTTATTGCCGCCGAGCACCCCGACGCCAGCGCCCAGATCATCGCCGCAGCCTATGACACCTTCCTGGACGAACACGGTTAGCACAACCCGATTGGTAGTACTGGAGATCACGGCCGTCTCAACGAGGAGGCGGGTGGCCGGCAAAGCCAACGCGGATAGGAGCTAACTGCGTCGTGCGCGTTCGGCCACCATCACGCTGGTCGGTTAGAGCGACCATTCAGTAGACAGAAGGGATGATCCGTTGCGGTGGGTGCTGACCATAGGCAGCGCGCTGGCAATCACAGTCGGCGCGGCGATCGCGCTGAGTACGCCGATCCAGTTATCGAGTGCGGATCACCGCGGGCGGCCGATTGCATGCGGCGATGCGCTGCAGGCAGACAGTGCCGCTGCGGAAGCTGCCGACGACTACAATCAGCGCCTGAACGACAGCAGCCCTGATCGCTTCATTGCCACGGACTACGAAAACCAGTGCGCAGCGATGATCGTTGAGAAGCGCCGACACGCCGTGATCGTCAGCGCCGCTGCGGCAGTGGTCGTGCTGACGACAGGCGGTCTAGGCTTTATGATCCACCGCGCTCGATCACGCGGATCAGGCTCGAAGTGAAGTCACTTTCGCTGATGGACCTGAGTTAACTGACTCTGGAACTGGGTGGACTCAGTAACGGGGATCGCGAGCCAGACCAGCGCGCGACCAGGGGAAGAGGTCAGTCACGCTGAGGCCCAGTCACCGCGTTTGAACCCGTCTTTGGCACGGCCGGCGCATCGCAGCGGCGGATCCCTGATACCAGCCGCTGTTTCGCTTCTGTCTCGCATGTCAGGCGATCGTGGTAGATCCGTCGACAACTGTCGAATGGGCGAGTGAAGCCCCGGCCCGTGGCGCCGAAACAGTGCACCCCAGCAATCGGCCGGGGACCTGCTGTGCGCCCTGGACACGTCCCGCACGCCGATCATCGCCTGGACCAGCACGCGTGACCTCCTGCTGGCAGAGATAACAGGCGAGCTGCCGACAACATCGCTCAGCGGTCTCTACTCCTGGTGGACGACCCACTCCTGAACCCGGCTGATCGTCGATCGGCCGACAGTGGGCCGCCACACCGGTCCATCAAGGGTCGAGTCGAAGCTAGAAATCGAGGACGTGCATGTCGGATTTGCGCGTGACATTGATGACCTCCACGGGCCTTTCGCAGCCCTGGGGTCGCGGCAAGGCGTAGCGGGCGTCGCCCTTCAACGCGCCCGTGTTCTTAGCGGTCGAGAGAAAAGTGGTATCGAGGCTGAACATGACGTAGCCACCGTCCTCATCCACGTCGATAACGTCCCCGGCCGCCGCCAGCTCGGCGAGGACAGTGTCCATGGGTACGGTCCCGTCGAGTTGGTACCGGCCGACGGCGTACCAGTGCATGTCCCCCATTGTCAGCGCCACGATGACCTCCTGCCCCCCAGAACCGATCCGTTCGTGTCGTGTGTGCCGAAGCTCCCCAGCTGGCCAGCCCCCCCGCTACGACACTCGCCGAGGTTGAATGGCGGTCCCCAGCAATGCCTTTCGCGCATTCGAGGTGCGGTACCCGTCATCGCTGGAGCCCAGTGACGGTTGGCGGTATCAGCTCGCAAGTGGGCCACCCATTCCCGCTCGCCCCGGCCGGTTGTACTTGTCGATCCAGGCCAGTCCGGTCCGGTCGAGCTGGCGGCGGGCCCGCGTCACCGCGACGTAGCCGAGCATCGCGTCGCTCTTGGGGATCTCACCGCGGCCGATGGGTTCGGCGAAGTCGGTGGCGATCGCCACCGAATCCCATTCTCGACCCTTGGACTTGTGCGCGGTGCTAACAGTTGTGTCACAGCGCTTCTCGTCGACCAGTGAGTCCACGGCCGCGATGATGTCGTCCGCCCCGTGTGTGTCGATCAGGTCCACGAACGGTTTGAGATCCCGGCCGGCCTCGTCCCCTTCAACGTATTCTTGCAAAGCGGCCCACGTGGGGAACACGTACAACTCGGGGTGGCTGGTCCTGCGCCCGGACTGCAACTCCTTGGCGGCCTCCGCTAGCCGCTTGATCTCCGTGCCACCGCCAGCCAAGGCCACCTGCCGCCCCTGTGCGAGCAATGACAGAACGTTGCGCACCGCTTCGGCGTTGGTCCGGCACAGTATCGCCGCGGGTCGACTCAGCACACCGATATGCGACCGCATCGCCGGGTTGCCCAACAGCCGCAACGGTGTGTCGATCTGCTGTAACCATCGGTTGGCTTCCTCGGCGATGACGTGCCCGAACCTCCACGACCGCGACAGGTAGAGCACTTCATCGGCGTCCCAACTACCCAACGCGTCGCACGCGCCGCGCCACTCGTACATCGACTGATTGCTATCACCCACGGCGATGCGCTGGGCGTGCACTTGCTGGTGCACCAGCTGCGCGACAACGGGATTGGAATCCTGCGCTTCATCGAGCATCACCACGTCCACGGGCAGCACCGGTCGCGTGAGGGCCCACATCTTCAGGTAGTGGTCGTGTTGAAACTTCAGCGCACCGTCGGCGTCGTTGACATCGGCCCAAGCGCGGCGCGCGTACGGCACCACAGCGGCCGCCAACGCTGCGTGCGCAGCCCCGAACACACCATGTTGGTGCGGGACGTGTTCGGTGGTGATGTCGTCCTCGGCGGAGTAGCAGAAACGCGTCACCGTCTCCACGGCGATGCGAGCCATCTGCACCGGCGAGATCGTGAGCTGCGGGCCGAGATCGAGAAACGTCGTCCCCAGGATCTCGGCGCGCCGTGAGGGAAGTTCACGCGGGCCGTTGAGTCGGTGTGCGAACCGTTTACCCACTGCCGCGAAAGCAAGGGAATGCGCTGTGCGGCAGGTGACATGGGTCGGGAAGCTGCGTCCGGCCTCCTGCGCGATCGACCGGTTGTACGCGATGTAGAGCGACCGGTCGCGGCGGGCCCGGGCGACCATTTTCAGCGTGCTCGTCTTACCCGTTCCTGCGCCGGCCTGGATGACGAGGTTGGCACCGCGGCGGGCGGCCTCGACGATCTGCAGCTGCTCGGCAGTGGGTTTCAGTTCGGGCATGACGGGACTGTACGAGCGCCGGCCGACGAGCGGGTGCATCGCCGCGATTGACCGCCGCATTTCTCGTCACCTCGTCCGGCTCGCGTCGGCAGCGACCGCTCAGCGGGTGTACCGGCCGTCAGCGAGCAGGGGCCGACCACCCGGATCCAGAAAAGACGCCTTCACCGACGCGAGGTCCCACTGCAGCAGGTGCGACAACGGCACCAGCTTGACCAAGCCTTCGACACCGGCGCCGCCGCCGGCCAGCGGACCGTGACCGCTGCGCACCAGGGTCAGCGATCCCGGTCGCGACGTCGTGAGCTCGAACCCGTCGGCGAGCTGGTCAGCCGACCACGGCAACTCGAGAAACGGCAGCGCCAGCGTGTCGCGGACCTCGTCACCGAGGACACCCATCAGGAATGTCTCAAGCACCGGTGTCGTCGCCGCGTAGAGCACGACCTCGTCGTTGTCGGTCGCGCCGGGCAGGTACTCCGACAGCCGAAGGCGATCGCGGTGCCACTCGATCAGGTACCGCGTCCCCTCCCCGGACACCGGGACCAGTCGGGTCGAGGCGGCGTCGACCTCGCATTTGTAGCCTGCCACCTTCGCCCATGCCAGGCATTCGTGCCCCAGCTGCGGCGGTGCGAGCTGCCCGTTCATGAGTGGCACACAGCGCCGCCGCGCGTCGACGTCCCCAGCGCCCTACACACGCGTCGTACGGTACTGGCCGCTGGCCGCGGTCGGTGACCGCGCCCGCTGGCGCCCCCGCTCAGCCGACGGCAGCTGTGGCTGGAGTGCCGCGGTCGCACACTCGAGGTTGCTGGCTGCGGCTACTGGATGCGGGTGATCACATCAACTGGCCTGCAGACGCGAGTCAGTCCCGGGCCGCGTCGATCGGACCGCGGTCGGCGGCCATGCCGGCGAGCGGCGCGGTTGACTCCGGAACGAGGTGCCCATTGGGACCGACGATGTAGCCGTCCGGTGGCGAAAGAGGCAGAGGCACAACGGTTCCGCCCGTGTCGTTAGCGTATTGGCGGGCCTCGGCGTCCTCGGCAGCGGTGAAGACGCGGATCGCCTGCGGACGGCCCGGAACCTTCACCATCATGGTGAAGTCGGACACCTGCACGTTGCCGGTCCGCTTCCGCGGCTTCTGCACGACGTGGTTAGGGGACGCTTCTCCGGGCTCGCTCACGGAGCCATTGTCCCGCTGGGCACCGACAACGTGCCTAACCACGGCAAGCAGACACCCGTGTTTATCCCCCGAGCTGGTCTGCTCGTCGGTCCTTGCGCGACTCCGACCTCACGGCCGGCGTCGAGGCTGGCATGTGCAGGTGTCGATCATCGGTCATGACGATCACGCCGCGCCGGATCAGCGTCCGGACGCCGGCGTCCGCGGAGCTGCGGGAGAAGCCTCGGGCAGCCAGCTCCCTCAAGACGGTGCCCAACGGCACACCGCGGACTCCGAGCAGGTCCACGATCGCGGTCTGTGCATCGTCGGCGACGGTACTGGTCGGTGCTGTCATCGTCGTTTTCCTCCCGAGTCGGTCGGCACGCTCAAGTACCGACACGCGCATCGTGCACCGGCCGTTCCCGCCGGCGTGTGAAGGTCACCGTGTCGGAGTCGCTTTCCTGGGCCGGCGATCGGAATTCTCGCCCGGTCCGCACCGGGACTCGCCGGGAGCCGACACAAAACGGCTTGCCCCACGCGGTTGTCGTACAGCACCGTGATCGGATGCCACCAAACCCGTTGCTATTGCCCCAACCGTCGGCGGTAGTACTTGCCGGCGATTGGGACGCCAATACGGGCCGCGCATGCGAGGTGCTCCGGCTGGCCAGCAGCCGGGGTATCCGTGTGGTCCTGCAACTCGGCGACTTCGGCTTCGCGGCCGAGAACGGCTGGGGTGAGGTGTTTCTCGCCGCCGTGTCACGAAGATGTGTTCAAGAAGACGTCGACGTGTTCTTCGTCGACGGCAATCACGAGGACTTCCCCGAGCTACTCCGTCTCCCGATCGACCGCGAGACGGGCCTCCGGCAGGTCGCCCGACGGGTCTATCACTTGCCGCGGGCGCTGCGGTGGGTGTGGCATGGCGCGACCTGGATGGCGCTGGGCGGCGCCCATTCGATGGATCGGCGCGACCGCCGCGAAGGTGTCTCGTGGTGGCCCGACGAGCATCTGACCGACGCCGACGTTGCGCGAGCGGTGGGCGCGGGTCCCGTTGACGCGATCATCGCCCACGACGCACCCGATGGCATCGACATCCCTGGGCTGTGGCCAGCGGACTCCGTCCCCGCCTCCGATGCCGCCGCCGCGCAGCGGCACCGTCAGCATGTCGGTCACGTCGTCGAGCAGACGCAGCCGGCGGTGTTGTTCCACGGCCACTACCACGTGCGCTACACCGCCGTGCGCGGGCACACGAAGGTCGTCGGCCTCGCAGATGACAGCGCCCCTCTCCGGGAGCACTGCAGCATTCTGGATCTGACGCGCTGACCGGGACGCTGGTCACGACAACGACATGGACAGCGCCGCGAGCGAACGTTATGCGCAAGCCGGATACCGCGGTAGGGGCGGCCGCAACGCCGAGGGGTGGCGGATGGGCAGCTTCATCCGCCGCGCAGCGGCGCGACTGAGCGCTGACGGCAGGATCGCCGCCAAGACTCGGGCGTCGTCGAGCGCATCGTGTGGACGGGCCTGCGGGACGTGCCAATGGGCGGCCAGGGAAGCGAGGCTGAGGCTGTCGAGTCCGAGGTCGAGCAGACCGGCGAGTTCGAGGCTGCATAACACCTCGGCGACGGGCAACGTGGCACCGCAGCGGCGGCCTTCGGCGGCCAGGAACGCGTAGTCGAAGGCGACGTTGTGGGCGACCAGGATGCGCCCGCTCATCAACGCCGCGAGCCGGGCGGCGACGTCAGCGAATCGAGGCTGACCAGCCAGCATGGCTGCGGTCAGACCGTGCACGTGAGTCGGGCCCGGGTCGACGCCGGGATCGAGCAGGGTGTACATCGAATGCTCGACGGCGCAGGTTGGACTGAGCGTCAGGGCGGCCACGCTGAGCATGCGGGCGGTGGCTGGATCAAAGCCCGACGTCTCGACGTCGATGACAACGAAGCCCCGGTCGGTAGTCATGCAGCCAGCATCGTCCTCGGCACCGACAAACTCGCAACGCGCCCCGTTGGTGCACTGCTTCCCGAGAACCGGTCGTGCTGCTTGCTCGCAACGAGGTGGCACTGACTCCCCGCTCTTCAGTAGACGGTCGACACTTCGTTGTTGTGGTGCACCGCGACGATGCTGATCTCGTCGGCATCGGACAGTTCCGGATGGTTCTGCACGACGTGTGCGGCTGCTACGGCGTTGGCGCGTTCGTCTTCGGAATCGATGTAGATCTCAATTCGCATGATGTCGTCTCACTTTCGATAGGTCGATCGATGCCATTGGGCGGCAGACAGCGTGGTGGTCTCTTCGGTGATGATCGGGTGGTGTGGGCGCGCTGGTCGTGATCAGCAGTTGTCCCAGTTGTCGACGACACGGCGGGCGGCGGCAATCAAGTCCCTCAGAGCGGCACTGATGTCGGCGTGCCCTCCATCTTGCGCACGTTCGGCGTATTCCAACGAGGCGTCCAAGTCATGGACGGCGTCTGCTAGAGCGCTCAATGTTCCTCCCGCTTTCTTTGCTATTCAATGGGTTTCAGCCTGCACACTTCAGGTGTAGGCAGTCACGGCCAGGAGCCGCGGTCGGTGTAGTCGGTTTCGTCGAGATCCCACGCCTGCCCATCGGTATCGAGCACCCAGTCGCGGCCGCACGATGGGCATCGGAAGGCAGTGAGGAGGAGCGCGATGCGGCGCGGGCTCTGCTGCAGCGCAGCCGCACCGAGGGAGGACGACGCCGGCTGCGGGTCGGCGTCCGCCCACACTCGGCCGATGCTCATTGAGGGCAGGGACGTGCTCGCGCACCGTGAGCACCGATGCACCGATCGTGCTGTCCTCCCACATATCCGCAGCCCCACGGTTGGTGACCAGGCGCCCCATTCGACAGGCATTCCGTCCCACCGAGGTGGGAGGTCGTGGGTACGCGGCCAGAGTTCGAAACCGAGCTGCTCACCGGTCATTCCACCGCCGCCTTGGGTGTCACAATCGTGGCCGGATCGTCACGACCGGGCGAGGCGGTAGCCCATAGATGCGGCCCATTGCTCCAGCAGGGCTACCGCGCCGTCTTGCGTGTGGTGCGGACCGGCGTAGGCGCCGGTGTAGACCTTCGTGGAGTAGTTGCCACCGACGGCGATGAGCACCACGGCGTCGGCATGATCGGCGGCGTGGACCGTGGCGACGTTGGCGTGCGTTCCCACGGCGATCTCGCCGCCGGTGACCACCCGGTCTTGGACGGCCGCGACGAATTCCTCGGCGTGCATGCCGATCTCGGCCAAACCATCGTTGCGGATGACCACGGCTGTGTTGAAACCCATGGCGACCTCTCTCCTTTCAGTGCGGTAGAGACCGGCCCAATGCGATCGATGTCTGTAGGTGCGAACTCGGTGTCGACGACACCGACGTGCCCGCAGCGGGTATCCGGCAGGTCGTGATGTCCAATGGGTGATCGCCCCAACGGAGTGCCAAAGGGACGTTCAGTCGCCGAGGACGTTGATGGCGTCGATCACGACACGGAGGCTGTGTCTCAAGGCCCGGCGTTCGCCTGCGAGCATCCTCTCCAGCAGTGCGTCTACGCCGTCCTCGTCCCCGGCTAGGGCCGCTTCCACGACGTTGAGCTCCACGAACTTGTTCTCGTAGGCCATCGTCAACCCACCACCCGGAAGCGGTTGTCCTGCAATGAACTAGGGAAGATCATGGTGCCCACTCAGCCACCCTGGTTGTACGACGCCTCGACCTCGGCGACGCGCGCGGCGAATCCCTGTTGGCGTGCCAGGCGGGCGACGACGTTCCACACGCTCTCTGGTTCGTCGAAGCGCTGTCCGGTCAGCGCGTATCCGACGTCCTCGACCGTCCTGCAGAGGCCGAGCACACTACTCATTCCGACGCTGTGTTCGTATTCGTAGTAGAGGGCCCAGGCGCGGATGGCCGCTTGGTCGCCGGCAGCGATCGCGTCGTGGAGAGTCCCGTCGGGCCGCGGTGGCGGCAGTCCCACACCAGCCGGTGTGCTGCGTGTCGTCGTCATCGTGAGCCTCCTGGAAACGCCGGTGATCTCTATGGCGTTTCACATGGTGTTGCATCAACTGCAAATGGGGGCGGAGCCGGTACGTGTCGTATCGGACTTTCTGTCGCGACGACTCGCCTCATCAGCCGGCGCGACGGTCGGCGAGCTGACTCAGTGCGGCGGATCGGACCGCTCGTCGCGTCGCGGCCGTCCGCGGGGTTTGGGGTCGGGCCAGTAGGGGTCGACAACCGCCAAGACTTGTTCTGGGTGCGTACGCAAGGCGGTGAGGCAGGCGACGATGAAGGCGCGCAGTTCGAGGCCGCGACCCGCGAGTGTGTGTCGAGCGTCGGCTTTGAGCCCTGAGGGGACGCGAACGGTCATCGCCGGGTCTTTGTGTTGGCTGCCGCTCATCTGCCCATCGTAAATTTATGGCTTGCCACTAACAAGTGACCCTCGCCGCGCTGCCTGCTCTCAACTGTCGACCTGATACGCGTAGCGGCCGGGACCGCACTCGCTCCACCGGCCCACCTCGAATCCGTGATCCGCCACCAGGCACGCAGCGGCCGGCCCGAGCACGCGCTCCGCCCGCCCTTCAATGCGGGCAAGCAGGGATCCGTCGGGCACCCGCGTCAACGTCCAGGCGTTCCCGCTCTCGTTCACCAGTTCGGCCACCGTAACCATCAGTTGAGACTCCTCCTGCTCACGGCTCGAAGAGGCGGCGGGCGGGCCGGGGGGTGCAGGCGCCCGCCATCGCGGGCGAACCCGTTGATCCCTGGCACCGCGGTGCACAACGCGCACGGCGCCCGCCAGCCAACGCCGATTCCATTGCGCGTCGGCGACGGACAGCGGCTGTAGCGCACAGCGTGATCGCCGAGACCGGCAAGGCCATGGCGCTCAGCGGCCCTCCATTGCAAACGTGCCAGGCCATCAGGGTCGCCGACAGGCCGATGGCCACCGCCAACGCCATCCCGGCTCGCCAGGGCCGCTGTGCGTCGATGACCTTGCCGCGCAGCTGTCCCATGAACCTGCTCCTCGTCGATCGCGCCAACCCGGCGCGCCCTGGCAGGATCACCCATCTCAACCCTGCTGGTTGGCTCCGACACTTGAACGGATCGCTTTTTCCAGCGGACAGGTGGCGATCGCCGACGGACTCGGCGGGCCACCTCGTGGGTTAGATGTGCTTGTCTCGCGAGATTGGTTACGGAGAGAGCGCGTCAGCGACGATTGGAAATGACGTTGCCCGAAAGACCTCGGAAGTGAAGGATTGACAGATGACGAACTCAGCTGGAGAAGGTGCGGACCAGGAAGGCAGCGTTCACGGGGCACTGATGGGAGACCACAGCTGGAAGTACGAAGCGGTTCTCCTAGCCTCGGCATCCGGCGCTGTCGTCGTGGACGGATGCCCCGCCGTTGCCAACGATGAGCCAGTGGAGGGCCGTGGAAGCCGGTGAGCCTGCATTTCGTGTCACCAATGTCCTGAGAGACCACAGTTAGACGCTCCAGGCTCGCAGCTGGGCGGCGATGGCCGCAACGTCGGGCACCTGGCCGGCGGCCACGGCAACGACGAATGAGAACCGATCCTCGACCGCGGCCTTCACGTGTATTCCGTTGAGGGCGAGAAACGTTCGGCATGCGGTCCAACACAACCGCTTATTGCCGTCAGCGAGAGGGTGATTCTTCGCCAGCGAATGCATGAGGGCCGCAGCCTTGGAATACAGGTCGGGGTAGGCGTCGGCACCGAACACCGTTGCGCGAGGCCGCCCTAGCGCCGACTCGAGAAGATCGTCGTCACGCACAGCGAAAGCACCGCCGACCGCGCGGAGTGCGACTTGGTGCAGGTCGTCGAGATCGAGGTACTCGGTCACGTGTCCTTCAAGAGGCGCAGTACCTCCATTTCCTCGACCATCACTCGGTCCAGAGCGGCTTGTACCGCGGCCACATGCTGCGGGTCGCGGCCCGCGTGGTCAGCCTCGGCCTCGTCGTCGCGATCACGCGTCGGCACCATCACGCGATGATATGCAGATGGGCAGGACTCCGACGGCAGGGAGACACGCGTGAACGCGATCGCACTTCGCACTTTTCTCGGCAACCGCCGTTACCTTCCTCCCAGTAATCCGAGCGCGATCGAGCTGGGCGTTCCACGGGTGCACTACGAGAGCCTGGACAGTGTCTGCACGGTGTCGAGCTGCTTGGACTGGCGAGCCGACATCTGCATGTCGGCGCTCGACGCGCCCGGCCGCGCGCCCGATGTGGTGGTCGGCAGCGTTGAGTTCCTCGTCCTGCGGCTGGGCTACGAGCCGGTCGGGGACGTGCTGCCTCAGTTCGGCGAGCGTGCGGCCGACTTTGCCGTGCTGTTCACCGACTCTTGGCTCGGCGCAGATCTCGACGAGAACGATGACTTCACCGCGGGGATGCCGATCAGCGTGGCATTGCTGGTTCTGGGCGCGCAGGTGGAGATCGCTGATCCCGAGCTGCGGGCGTGGGCCCTGGCCGAGGTCGTTCATACGATGCTGCCGACCAGCGCGGGCTTGGTGCTGATGGCAGCCGATCTGCACCAGAGGCGAGCCAGTGCCACGGCCTCGCGTGCTCTGGCCTCCGTCGCCCCGCCCGATCCGGACTGGTCGCGCATCGGCTGCTCGCGTGTCCCCGGTCACCCGTCGTTCTTCGGCCGGTCGACCGCTTACACCTACCTCGACGATGCGCGTGCCGCACTCGCCGGATGTCGCGACCGAACCGTTCGCGTGCCGGTCGGCTGAAGCGGTCCGTCCTAGGCTGCTCGACGTGTCGACGTTTCGAAGCCAGGTGCTCATGACCGGCGCCTCCTGGGCTGACCGCCAGGGCCTATCAGGTCCTGCACAAGCCTCGTCGATCGCAGGGGAATCGGTGTGTCGGGGAAGAACCGAGCGACGATGTCCCACGCTTGTCGCCGAGTGGTGACATGCAGACAGTCGATCAGCCTCACACAATCCTCGCGGTCCGACGTCGACTGTCCCGCAAGTATCTTCATGGCCAGGAGATGGTCCGCCGGCGTGGACATCACTTGCAGATGCGGGTGATCGAAAACCCGCGGCCCCTCCCCCGGGTTCCTCGATGCATAGCTCGCGGCGTGATCATTCAGCCACGTGTTTGGCCACCGACGTGCGTGAGCGATGTCGCGGACCGCGTTGACCACTGGGACATCTGTGCTGAACATCGCACCGATGTCTCGCGTACCGGCTCGGACCGTTTCGTAGGCCACGAGCATGGTCACATCGCCGATCACGTGCACCTGCCCGATCACGCCTGCGCGTTCGAGGCGCGCCGCGAGGTCGGTGAACGCGTCGAGCGTGTCGTCGCGACCGAATAGCGGTTCGAACACGGACACCCTTCCGTCGTCGGCGAGGTCGTAGCGATCAACGTAGATGCCGCGCCGGCGGAACGCTGCGGGCGTGCCCGCCAATGCGTAGAGCCGGGCTGACGGGAGATCGCTGACCCACCAGGCCGAGGTGAGGAACCGTTCCCAGGTGACCGTCCACAGCGGGCTCGGAGTCCCGTAGTGGGCTGTGATGTCCTCGGCAGCTGCGGCAAGGAGCGCGTCGTAGCGTGGCTCGCCGGTCAGGCCAGGTTCCGCCTCGATCAGGGACAAAGCGGAGCGTCCGACTTCTGCTGCGCCGCGGCGGAATTCCAGGAACATGCGCCAGCGGGTGGGCTCCGATTCCGTGTGCGCGATGGAGCGGGCAATCTCGGCGAGGGTAAGAGCTCGGGCAGCGGGCATGAGGTCGGTGCGGGCGCCGCGACGCAGGGTTACCGACAGGATCGCGGATCGTGAGTAACCGGCGACTCGGTCGATGCGGCGCGAGGACACGATGCTGCGCGCCCGGGCGGCGGAGACACCCCAGTAGTGCGCGGCCTGATCGATTGTCCACAAAGGACCCACCGACCCCAACATACGCGCGCTGTGCGCTCATGTTGAGGGCCGGGTAGCGCGCCTGGGGGACCCCGCGAGCTGCCGTGCATTGCAGAATGGAGGGCGACGACGAGAGGGGGACGCGATGAGCAGACGCGGAACAACGCCGTGGGCGGCGACCAGCATGCCCGACATCCGCCGCCAGTGGTGCCGTGCGATCGACGCGGTCGCGAACTACTCCTGGGACCACCTCTTCACCGAATTACCCCCTCAGCCACCAGCGCAGCTCGTCGCGATGCGCAAGCGCATCGACCGGACGAAGGCGAAGATGGCGGCGATCTCCGAAGTTCTCAAAGACGAGGCAGCAGCCATCCGGAGCGCACCCTTGTACTGGGTGTCGCGCGAGGCGGTCGATACGGTGATGCATGCCGCGGACACCCTCCCGGAGTGGACACCCGCCATCGCCGCCCCAGCGCAATCGGGGTTCCTCTGCTGGGCGAAGACCGCGGGCACCACGACGTGGGCCACACCGTCGGCGGAGCACACCGAGGCCTCACTCGGATCCAGCGACTACTCCCCCATGCCACTCGATGCGGCCACCAACATCACCGAACTACCGTGGGACGGCATCGTATGGTGGACTCGCCCTGACGGCCTCATGCAGCTCCTACCCTGCAGCCGGGACACTTCGGCGACGACCGCGCTCACCCGGGTCGGCATGTCATCGCCGGTCTGGGGCAGCCACACGGTCATGCTCAATCCGGACGTACCGCGCACCGCCGAGGTTCAGAAAGCGGTCGGGTCGCACCCCTTCGTGAGCGGGCTCGGTGCCGCCTGGCTTCTCATGGGCCAGGCCAACGTCACTGAAACCCGCACCATCGGTCAGCCCACGCCTCCGACACCGCCGACCGACAGCGACACCGACGACCTGGAGGCATCACCGTCGGCACCCTCGGCGGTCACCATCGTCGACCTTCTCCGACGTGGCTCAGCCACCCGCCGCTCGACCGGTGCCGGCAAGCAACTCGACCACCGCATCCCGGTAGAGGGCTACTGGCGCCAACAGCCCTGCGGGCCGCGCAACAGTCAACGTCGACCCCAGTACATCGACGACTACGTCAAGGGCCCCACCAACGCTCCACTCATCGCCAAAGAACGCGTCCACGTCTTGCGCACCCGACCCGGAACCGACCTCGAGCCATGAAAAAACCGGCCACCGCGCGCTAGCTCCGACCGACAGCTACTCCCACACACGGGGCGAGAGCGAATCGACCGTGACGAACGCCTTTCGGGACGCCGTTGCCGCGGCCACGGCCGGTACGCCCTATAGTCCGACGCCAAGCGCGGCTTCGATGCGCGCCCGACCTCGCCGATACTCGCTGGCGGGCGTTTTACCAGCGCCAGGGACTATTGCACGTCGGGTCGCCGGTGGACGATCGCGTCGATCACCGCATTCGCGCGCCGGCCGGGCGCGGCGAGGTCCCGCACACCATGCTGGGCGGCTGCCGCCCCGCTATCGAACAGGGGAACCGAACTGACGTAGTCCATAGCTGCCCGCACCACCTCGGGCGGCAGGTCGCGGCGCGCACCGGCCAGTCGCAAGGCCAGCAGCTGATCTCCGTGACAGCCCGCCCATCCAACGCATAGACGGGCTTGGGCCGTGTTCGGTGAATTCTTGTGGCAGAGAAACACTTCGGGGGGCTGAGCAGCGGTGTCCCGGTCGTATGCGGCGCTTTTGACGTACTCGCTGGCGGCCCACACCCCCGAGGGGAACGTCGCGGCGGTAGGGGCACGACTGACATGGTCGCGGCGCGGGCCCGCGGATATCGCGGTTCACGCCGCGGCCTGACGATCGGCCAGCGCCTGTGCGACCCGCTGGCCCAGCCATCGTGCGACGGGAACCGGCACTGCGTTGCCGATCTGGCGCTTGACTTGCTTGGCCGTGCCGAGGAACTGGTAGTCGTCGGAGAATCCCTGGGCGCGTGCGCATTCACGGTTGGTGAGCATCCGGTGATAGACACCGCCGGAGGTCACCGTGGCCAAGCCATGGTGGTTGCCCCCTGCGGTGATGGTGGCCAGCGGATGCTGGTCGGCACGGCGTGGTCGGGCGTTGCGCCGGTACATCACCAAGTGCGGGACATCGATCTCGGCGATCTGGTCGATCTGCGGGGAGACGTACAGGCGGCGGGTGAGTCGGGCACCGGGATCGGCTTCCAGGATGGCGGCCGCCGGCACGACCTCGGGCGGAGGGGGTGTGAGGTCGACGACGCCACCGCGGGTGAAGACACCGAACCAGCGACGTCGACGTTGGGGTGCGCCGAAGTGGGCGGCATCGAGGACCGCGGTTTGGGCGCGGTATCCCAACGCGCGCATGCCGTCGAGCCACCATTGGTACAGAACCCAATCGGCGAATTCCGGGACGTTCTCGACGATGACAGCTTCGTAGCCGTGCGCCTCGGCGGCAGCGATGACGGCGAACGCGGTGGCGCGGTCGAGTGCGCCTGCATCGTTACGGCTCATCTCCTCGTCGACGGGCAGTTTCTTGCGCCCGCCGGCGGGGGTGTGCCACACGCATGACGGTGAGGCCCACAACAGGGTGGTGCGGGGGAACCGTCGCATGTCGGCGTCGTGGAGGTTGGCCAAATGATGCTCGGTGTCGGGATGGTTGAGGCGGTGGGTGTCGACGGCGGTTTCCCAGTGATTGGCGCAGGCGTCGATGCGGTAGCCGGCCTGGCGCAGTCCTTCTGAGGATCCGCCTGCGCCGGAGAAGAAGTCGGTAACCGTGAGTCCGAGCGATCGCGCGGGGCTGTCGATGAGTGAGCGCATGTCACCCTCCCGTCAATAATTAAGTGGCTTGCCACTTACAATAGCCGGCGACGCGTTGCGGCGCCAGGCCATGTCTGTCGGAGACTCCAAACCTGTGCGATGCGCGCCCAGCCAACATCCACGATCGAGGCGGCGGGACGAAGTTCGGGGAGATCCGAACTGCCCCGTCGCGAGCGGTCACGGGACATCTCAGGCTCGTCGATCGTCAATCGCCGTGCGTCTCGATTCGCGTGGCGCAAGGTGATATCGCATGGGCGGAGCTTCACTTGACCCGGCTCGTGCCGCGGCTTCTCTCGACCGGCGTAGTGGCGAATCCTGTTGGTGCGCATGTATTCACGTCCGCCGCGGAGATGAGCAGCTTTGGCCGCGGCGGGCACCGACTCAGCGGCATTAAGTAGTTGCGCGATGGTCGACGTTCCGGGCGATCCTGTTGGCCTTCCACGGCGGGACCCAGGTGCGACATTAGGCGCTGGAGCGGGGCGCCACGTCGGCCCACCGCGCGGCGATGAGGGACGAGGGTGCGACGCCGAGCTGGTGGGCAGCGCCGAGCGCAGCCAGAACACATCGCCGAGTTCCGCCAGGACGTCAGCGGTTTCGGCGCGCCCGTAGGAGCGTTTGATGAGTGCGCCGACGACTTCTCCGCCTTCTTCTCCGACCTTCGCCACCCTCACCCAATCGCATCGCTGGACACCGAGCCGGTCGAGGTGTTCCCCGACGTCCTTGGCTAGCGCGTCGAGGTCGGTGAGTGTGCGTGGCTGCGTCGTCGACATGTGTTCTCCCCTAGGTTCTCGGGTGTGGGCACTGCACGCGCCGCGCTCCCCCGGATTGGAGTGTGGCGGTTACAGCGGTGGTCAGAACAGACGGACACGGGCAGGACGCACACAATTTCCGAGCAATGGCCTGGCGGGTGTGTCCGATGTCGGAGTCAGTCGATGCTCGTTTCGATGCACGGTCCCATCAACCGGCGGCTCGCGGGGGAGGCAGTCAGGCGCTCAGGCCACGGGAGGCGCTTCATCCGGTTGTCCGAGCGGGTGCGGCGTGGCCGAGGAGCGAGAGTTGGTTGTCGGCATCCAGAGAGTTGATTTGCCAGCTGTGCGGGAGAACGGCCATGTGGTGCTCGGTGAGCAGCCAGTAGTTGACGAGCTCGAAGACTTCGGGCAATGGTGTTCGAAAGACTTGTTCGGATTCGTGGTGGATCGTCTGCCCGGCTTCGTACCCGTCGGCGTACCAGCCGGTTTCGCCGCTGATGAACCTTGCGGTGAACGGGAGCCCGGGTCGCTGTTGCGTTATTTCGACCGTGTGGGTGGTTTCGGTGACGACGAAGTCGAGCACGTCGGCGCCGTGGCGGTCTGCTGAGGTGTGATCTTGGTCGAAGACGGAAGCGACCGATTTCAAAAGTGGGGGCGCGGCGAGCGCCTCGACGAGCGGAGGGTTGCCCCGATCAGTAAGGCCTGCGGTGCGGAGTGCGTTGGCAGTCATGAGTTGGAAAAACCTCCCGGTGCTACACAAATAGATGAAGCAGATGGGAGGACTATAACCACGCGTCAGCATCACATGCAACACCTAAAGATGAAGCATCCCGCGGTTACCCGTGTTGCGGTACGCACCCTATGGGAGCGTTGCGTCAAGCCATCTGAACTGCACATACCCGTCCGTCGGCTAGCGCAGACGTGGGAAACGCCCAACCGCCCCCCAGCGGCAGATGCCGCGCAAAGATGCAGCACCTAATCAGTTTTGCCCGTCGAATCGCCCCTGGTGTGCGATTTAAAGATGAAGCAGCATGGGATAGGATCCGGCCGTGCCGGAAATCTCCCCGCTGCTGGTGGCGACCAGCAGCGCCACGACGTTCGCAGTTCAGCCAGACAATGGTGTCGCCACGCTGGGTCGCGACCCCTCGGCGACGATTCACATTCCCGACAACCGCGTCTCCCGGCGACACCTGCTGTTCGAGCCTCGTGAGGACGGCTGGCACGCCGTCGACACCAGTCGCAACGGCACCTATCTGGCCGGCGAGCGTTTCGAGGACATCGTGATCAGTGGCGCCATGGAGGTGCACCTCGGTGCACCCGACGGCATTCCCGTCCGACTGACGCTGACCGAGACGGCCCCCCCTCGCCCCGCCGATCCGGCAGAACCCGACGCGGACGCCGATCTCGAGGAAGACTTCGCTGACGACACCGAGGATGTCGACCCCATCATCGCTCGGGTCGGATCTCAGGTCGCTGCCCGCCGTGAAGAGCTCGGATTAGCCCAACGCAAGCTGGCCCGCGATGGCGTGGTTGCCGCCGGTGCCCTCATCGCGCTCGAGAAGGGGCGCCGGTGGCCGCGGGCAAAGACCATATCCAAACTCGAAAATGCACTTGGTTGGCCTGCCGGACATCTCGGAGAGCTGCGCGACGAAGCCGAGGCCTCGCTGTCGACGACAGTAGAGGCTCCCCTGCTGGCCAGCGCAATCGAACTTCACCTGACCACACTGAGAGCCTCCATCGACCGGCTCCCCGATATCACCGATCCTGAGTACACACCGGTGGCGACGTCAATCTTGGCCGACCTGCGCAACGTGGAGCAGGTCGTGGCCAATGCCGCGCGGACGGCAAAGGGCACGCCGGCGATCGCGCGCACACTCGGCGCCGTACGCCAGATGTATGGAGACCTCATGACCCAGGCGGCGCGCTCGCCGTACGCCACTCTCGGTCAGCGTCTCTACGCCACCCGGACCGCAGGCGGGCTGACCGCCGAGGAGGCCGCCAACGCTGCCGGCGTCGCCGCGGGCGCGGTCCTGGCCGTGGAGGACGGCCAGGACGTCGACCCGGTCACGGCCGCAGCCCTTGCAGCGCTCATCTCCCAGCTCCAGGGCCCCGGTCGAATCGCTTCGCGATGACGATGAGGCCCCGCGGTGCACGCGCGGCCGGCGCCGTGGCGGTCGTGTGCGCGGCCGCGGTCACCGGGTGCACGACGACCATCCCTGGTGCGGCGCACACGTTACGGACCCAACCACCCCTCATGTCTTCAACCGCGGCGCCGCCGGCCGGGGACAGCCCCTCGGGCGGCTTCATCACGCCGACGTCCTTGGGAACGAAGCTCCTCAAGCGCGACGCCGTCGCAGCGACCGTGGGAGACGCCGGCCTCAAGCCGATACAGACCTACGACAAGCCGGATTTCAGTTCGGTGATGCAACCTCAGCAGTGTGACTACCGGGCATTCCCGGCGCGCAGCACGGCCTACATGAGTTCGCTCCTGGAAGGCATGGCTGGGGAGGCCAACAGCGACGACGCGACCGGTGTGCTGGCGGCGCAGGTTGTTTCGTCCTGGGCGACGGTGGACCACCCCAAGATGGTGCTGTCGACCATCACCGGGGAATGGCGCCTGTGCCCTGATGGCCAGGCGTTCACGTCGTTTTCCAACGGTGATACGACACCGTGGATTAGTGGGCCGATCACGACGGCGTCAGAGGATCGGGCAGTCTCGCTGATGACTCGTCAGAAGGGGGCCGCGAAGACGTGTGCGCACGTCGTGGCCACGCATCTGAACACGGTGATCGAGGCGTTGGTGTGTGGGCCGGGTGACACTGTTGCCCAGGCCAGCGTCATCGCGGATGGACTCGTAGCGAATCTGCGGGCCTGACCGCAAAAGTGGAGCGTTACTGCAGCGCCGCCGCCAGTTGGGGGGCCAGGTTCTCGTTGAGATACTGGGTGGCCAGCACTCCGCCCGGATCATCGAGCGCCGCAACAATGTTGGGGTCGTCTGCGACGACGATGGTCCCGTGATAGGCGACGAGCTGCTTGGGCAGCCCTGAGAACCCGCCCCCGCCGGCGGCTTTGTCGGTGCGGATCACGAGAAGAACATCGGACTCGATTTGGTAGAGCTTCTCGGGGTTGGCCAGCGGCCGAAGGCCAGAGGTATCGGTGGCTACGCGCCTGAGATCCTGGTTGTAGACGAAACCCAGCGCAGTCAGGTAATCCGCGGTGTTCGACGGTGTCAGGACTTGGCCGACCCCGAAGTCGGTGAGGGTGATCGCCGTCGCCGACTTGTTCTTGAACGCCGCAGTGTTCGCGTTGCGTATGTCGGCCAGCTGCGAATCTGACAGAGCGATCAGTTCATCAGCCGATTGCTGCTTGCCCAGGATGCGCCCCACCCATTTCAGTCGTTCGGGCCAGGTCCAGTCCTGGGGACGCAGCGCTTTGGGTTCAGTGATCGTGGGAGCGATCGCTGTCAGTTTCGTGTACGTCGCATCGTCGATCGCGCCGGAGGCGATGATGACGTCGGGATGGGCTGCCGACACGGCGGCCGTATCGAGGAAGCCAAGGACGTGGGTCCCGGTGGTGTCTTTCGCCTGCAGCCATCCCGGAAGTATCCCGCCGGCGGCAACGGCAACTGCCGGATGCGCGCCGAGCGCGAACACGGCGTCCGCATCGCCCGGCCCGACGACGGCAACGGTCGACGGCGCCGAGGTCAGGGTGATCGATCCGTGGGCTGTGTCGAAGGTTTGGGGCCGGTAGACCGCCTCCGGTGTGCGGTCTGGCCACCACCACAGAACGCCGGCGGCGGCCACGACCGCAACGATGGCCATCAGCAGGATCGGGCGCAACCACCGTCGCCGTGAGCGGGCGGCCACTCCCGGCCTGCTGCGTCCCGATTGTGGGCCGCTGAACCGGGCATCGGGATACGTCGACGCCTCACTTGGCGCTGGATCATCCGGGACCCGCGCGGACCGCGCCGACGCGCCGGCGGGGACATCGAGGGCAGCTGCTACAGCCGCGGCGAACTCCCCCGCGCTGCTGTAGCGGTCAGCAGGATCCTTGGCCATGACGCGGACCAAGATCGGGTTGAGGGCTTCGGGCAGGTGCGGGGCACGGTCGGTGAGCAACGGCGGCGGTTGCAACAAGTGCGCGGCCGCCATGCCCGCCAGGCCGCCGCTGAAGGGCGCGTACCCGGAGAGCAGTCGGAACAGCGAGCAACCCAGTGAATAGATATCGGCGCGCGGACCCACTGCGTGAGGGTCACCGGCGAGGGTCTCGGGTGCGGCGAAGGCGACACTGGCCAGAACGGTGCCGTCCTGGGTGAGTCCCGCCGCTTCGTTGAGTGCGCGCGCGATGCCGAAGTCGGCCAGCAGCACGCGATCGGATTCGGCGGCGAGGAGGAAGTTGGCGGGTTTGACGTCGCGATGGATGATGCCGCGGCCGTGCGCGTAGTCGAGGGCGGCGGCCACTTCGGTCACGATATGAACGGCGCGCTGGGGTGTCATGTGGCCGGCGGTCTGTTCGCGGTCGGCGTCGGTGCCCTGGACGTACTGCATTGCGATCCACAGTTGGCCGTCGCTGGTTTCCCCGCGGTCGTAGACGGTGACGATGTTGGGGTGATCGAGCGTGGCGGCCAGATCCGCTTCGCGAACGAATCGGGATCTGAACTGTTCATCGTGGGAGAGTTCGGCGCTGAGGATCTTGAGTGCGTCGTGACGGGGCAAGGAGCGGTGGGCGGCTCTGTATACGGTGCCCATGCCTCCGGCGCCGAGTTTCTCTTCGATGCGGTAGCCAGCGATGGTGGTGCCTGGAGGTAGCGTCACCACGCGGCCTCGGTGCTGTTCATCGCCTCAAACTACCGCTGTCACGAGCCGTTCCCCGGCCGCGCGCCGACGCCGTCAGGGGGCGGTGAGCATCAGATACTGGGCAGCGGACTTCTGGCGAAGTTCTTCTGGGTGGGTGGCCAGAACCACCGCGACGTAGCGGCCGGCGGTGAGAAGGCATTGGTAGAGACTGAGCGGATCGGTCTTGCTTTTATCGCTGCAGACCGTCGTCGAGGGCAGGCCGTTGGCGGGCGGGAACGGGATGAAATCGGCGTCTGCGGTGATGTCTCGGGTGAGGCCGTCGAACAGTGTCTTCGCAGCGGCGGCGTCGGGTGTTTGGTACACCGCGGCCGCGTCCCCAACGCCTTGGGCCTGCATGCCGGTGTCAGTGAACAGCTTGGCCGATGCGACCGGGTCGCCCTGAAAGTGCAGTGCCGCCCGCGGCTCGAACACACCGTTTTGGATCGTCAGATTCTCGCGGGATACCGGCAAGGTTCGTTGCAGCACCCCGCTCGAGTCGACCGGAAGGCTGCCGAACTGCGCCGGCTCGGTGGCCGGGAATTCGTCGAGCCGCGGGAGTTGCAGATCCAAGATCCTGGCGATCAGCTCGGCGGCTTCGTCGCTGTCGCCCTTCTGGATGCGGCTGTAATTGTAGATGAGGTAGTTGCCGTGTCGGGTAAAGCTTTCGACGGTGCTAGTACCGTCGGTGAGTGTGCCTGCCCGGGCGCGGGCTTGCGGATATCCAGGGATGCTGTGCGGGGACACCGACCCATTGGGATACAACGATGCGGGCGGGGGTTGCTGGCTGATGTCGTCGGCCGCGGCCCGCGCGTCTTCGGGCGAGGCGAATTCCCAGACCGAGTTCGTGAGGCCCTTGGCCCCGCTGGTGGCTTGCCCCCCTGACTCGATGGAGGTGGTTCGGTCCGACGAGAACCCGAGCACGAAGTGGTGCCGTTCGGCGAGGAATTGGACGGGGTCAGGAAGTAGCCCACTGAGCGCCTTCGCATTCTTGAGTGCGTAGGTCTCGGTGGCGACGGCATGCAGCAGTGTGGGGTCGACCTCCCAGGGGCCTACGACATAGCCGGCCAGGCGCTGCGCCTCGATCACTGTGCCGTTGCGCCCCTCCTGGTCAGCCGTCCCGAACGGGGGCGATGGAGTGGTGGGGTAATTCCCGGGGCGCAGGACGCCCGGGATGGCGGAGTCTACGGAAAAGCCCCGGTCTCGGTGGGCGTGCCCGTCGACGATCGGGGTGCAACCAGCGATGGCCAGGGCCATTGCGAGCAGGACACTGGCGGTGTGCGCGGCCTTACTCACGGTCACTGCGGGGGACTCACCGTGTAGTCGCCCGAGGAGTTGTCGAAGGTGACATTGACGCGGCGCGGGATTCCGCTGATACGCACGGTGCAGGTGAACGTTGCGCCGGCGCGCACGGTGGGGTTCTGGCCGTTGTTGCAGGTGACGTCGGAGACTGCGCCTAGTCCGTAGCCGTTGGCCTTGTCGGAAAGCAGCTGCTCGATGCTGCGTTGCGCGACGGTGATGTCGAGTTTGGTGGTGTTCAGGAAGCCCGGCTTCCACAGGCCCAAGATCAGGAACGCGGCAATGCCCACCGCAGCGGCGGCACCGACTTGAGAGGCACGTTTGGTCTTGGCAACCCTGGGGCCGGGTGGACTGTCGGGGGTCGTTGCTGCGGTAAAGCCGTGGGCGGGCGGCGGGCCAACCCGCTCGCCGGCGGCGTTCGGATCTAGCGGCGACGCCGGCTCGCCAGGCCTCTCTTGATGCAGCTCAACAGCAGCTCTTTCCTCGGCTCCGGACGGGATCGCCGCGAACGGATCCGGCTCGGCGGGCTGGGGCGTCCACGGCGCAGTCCCGTCCGGAGTTGACCGCTCCGATGACGACTGCGGGTCCGATGGATCCATAGCCGTCATTCGGGTTCGATCCGGTCGGCCCGGGCGCGTTGCACGTCCGCCCCATCGAGTCGATGAGTCACCGGACGCTCCCGCCTTCGTCGGCGCCAGAGGAGGGCCGGGGCGGTTCGCCGCCGAACTCGCTGAACCACACGAAGTACTTGTTGTCCCAGATAGCAGCATCAATGGGATCCTCGACGGCGACGCCGTCAGGGCCATAGGTGTCGAGCACCTCGAGCGCGAGCCGGAAGCACGCTGCGAGATTGGGGCCCTGCTGGCTGTCCCACAAGGCCGTCACGGCGTCGACGCGCTCCCGCACTTCTTTCACGGCGTCAACGGGAGCATCGGCAGGCAACGTGTCGAGGACTCGCCGTGCGTCAGCGAGGAGGCGTTGCCCACTAACGAACTGTCGGGCCAGAGCCTCGATCGCGACGGCAGGCTTCATCCGGAAGACAGCCTCTGCGGAGGGGCCATCGATGTCGTCCATAGGCGGGCTCCATTCCCCTCCGGCTGATCCTTCGGGACGCAGAAGGGCCGCCGACTACCTTGCTGGTCGAATCTACAGAGTTCCGGCTATCTGGCCTCGCGGCGGACGCAAGCTCGCCGCTCAGGCCGAACGCCGCCGGCGCGCGACGGGCCGCCATCGTCGGCGCTATGACGCTCACGCCGCGATAACCTACTATCACCGAAACCCAAGATGGATGCTCAATTTGCTGACCACACTGCATGCCAGCCACAACGGTCTGTTTTACCGCACCCAGCTGCACGACCTTCTGGACGTCGCGGAACTGCTCCGCGAGAGCCCGGGCCGCCTCGAATCCGCCACCACCGCTCACGGATCCCTGATCATGTGGTTCAACCCGCGATCACACTCTCTGGTCAACAAGCACGCCACCGAACTACTGCTGGCCACCACGACCTTCTCCGCGCGCCAAGTTCCCTTGCTGCACGGCAACGTCGTCATCACCGGGCACGACGGTCACGGCCATCTCGACAGCCTGTCTGAGGAGCAATTCCAACACCTCGTCAACTACGAGCCCGGCGTCATGCAGGCCCGCACCCTGAGCCGCCGCTTCGCCCGTGATCACCGCCAGCGCCGCGCAGCGTTCGACGCCGTACATGCCGCCACCCTCCCTCCGTGGCGTTGAACGCGGCCGCCCCTACGTGGGTCGATTCACCCTGGCTCACACTCGTTCGAGACCTCGCGCCGGCGGTTGCCGCTCTCATCGCCCTGGGCGCGGCATGCGTAGCGTTCGTCATCGGCCGGCGTCAGATCGCGGCCAGCAGCGCCAACCTGGACCAGCAGCTCGCCGCCCAAGCCCGCGAAGCCCGCCTCGACCGGCAAGCACAAGACGCCCGGGCCACGCGCGCCGAGCGACGCGACGCCCTCGTCGACGCCGCACGCGCCGTCCAGACCGTTCGTCACCTCGCCATCCGCCTGCACTGGATGCGCATGGCGACCCGCTCACCCGAACTGTCGGGTCAGCCCTACAGCTCCGAGGACGCCAGCACCCTCTCCCCGGACATCGACGCCGCACGCGAGACGATCGACTTCCACCTCAGCGTGCTCACCGTGATCGGCTTATCAGACCCCGCGGCGGCCCTCTCCGAGCTGCAAGACACATTCGACTCCTACTGCGACTCCCGAGACGCCCCACCAGGCGAGGTATCCGAGGTGACCGCCGGAGCCCGAGCCACCCTGAGCCGCTTCGCCGCAGCTCTACCCACGGCCGAATGACTGCTGCCGCTACACCCGTGCCACCGCGCGCACGACCCCCGACCCTCTGCCAACGGTGCTAGCCGCGCCCCGTCACGTCGTTGGTATTCGGCCCTCCTGGACACTTCCCCGAAGCCACCCACCGACAGATTCGATACCCCTGCTCATCCAGCTTCTTGGTCAGCGCGCCCTCTCGCCCGCACGCGTGGCAACGTCGAGCTTCCGAATTCCGCTTACCGGCCGCATGATTCACCGAAACGCTGGTATGGCGGGCGCGCCTCATCGTTGGTCAAAGATCCACTGGTTGCCCGGTCACCGGATCAAACACTTCGACGCGCTGGCCGAACATCTGGCCCACGGGAGCCCACCGCCACTGCAGGCCTCGCTGCTCCAAACGCCGGTCCAATTCAACCTGCTCGTCGTCGTAGCCGAAATCGTCGGCGTTGTTCATCCGCTGGATCAGCGCCCGATCACTGAGACCTTGGACGTTCATCGACATTTTCCCGCCACTCTCTGAAAGTCCGAAAGCCGCTCTGCAACTACAGAATCACACGCCACCCAGACACACCGATGACGATTGCGGATACTTCCCAGGCCGGTGGTCCGCTGCGCCCGTGCCGATACCCGCGAGGGGCGCCGGGCACGATGGTGCCCCTTCATTCGGCATCGTGCTCACATGCAGGGCACCGCTCAGTGCCGGTTGTCGTGCCGTCGTGAAGGCCACCGCAATCGGGACATTCATAGGCAAGCCCGTCAATGAGTGCCTCCAGTTGGTCATCGTCCATGCATGCGAGCTCCTGATACGAGTAGAGCGGCATCAAGTTCGCGTACGCCCACTGCCGACGCTCGTCGACGCTGTTTCGATCGGTCATTTCGCAGCCCTTCAACATGTTCCGGTTCACCCGTTGTCGGGATCGAGCAGAGCCGCCGCCAGTCGATCCTCTTCGACATCTGCGGCGACGATGACGTGCTCCTCCCCCGCCAGGAGGTAGGGCCAGCGCGCGTCGGTGAGACTGCGCCGGGCCAGATCGCGACCCAACACCGAGCAAGCCCACACCTCACCGCGCCGCTGGATCACCGTCAGACAGGCGTGCACGGCACGGGGATCGACGAACCTCGACGCACGGCTCACTGTTAGTCCGTCCTGCCGCATCTGCACCAGCTGCCGTTCCGGAATCTTGGTCTGCTGCATTATCTCTCCCGATTTCATCGCCAGGCCAGAAGGAACGTCCCTGCAAGGCGCCGGCTCGTTACCTGTCAGCCGTCCTGACCTCGGCGCAGCTCTGCGCGGCGCACGTCGGCTGTGTCGCACTCAGATTCCAGCGCCGATGTCGCTGAGCTGCCGCCCACCGCGGCGGCCTGCAGGTCGTCGACTTCGCGGTCCAAGTAATCCAGCTGTGTTCGTAACGACTTGATCGACGGCCGGATTCGCGCCGCTATAGCTTCCGCGGCAGCTGCGACGTTGCCGTATTCCTTGACAGTTGCACCTATCTGGGCGATCGCCGCGAGGTCAAGGGTGGGATACGTGGCCGTGGAGGCATCGCCCCAGTTCACGCGAACTCCGAGCGCATCTTCGAGTACCCGCAGTCGCCGGTGAAGTTCCTGCGCGTCGGGGCCTCGTCTCTTCGCGAATTCCGCCTCGACTTCGATCCGGATCGTGCGCCGTTTCTCCTGCTCGATCTGCCATATCTGGTTCTTGATCGTGCTAGCGCGCAGGGTTTCCATGCGAGACATGATCGAGCGCAACGCATCCCAGGATGGCTGGTGGTCGCGTTTACGCTCGGCCCGCACATGGACCGTCATCAGATGGTCACCTCCGGTAGGTGGTGACATCAACCCCCAACCGTGCGGCAGTTCGCCGTCTTTGACGATGGCTGGGTCGGAGACGACGATCCACCACTCATGGCATTGATCGGCCCACTGATCGGCCTTATCTGCCGCACGGGCGATTTCGCGGCGCCAGTCCGCGCGAGAGGTCTTGATCTCGTATCCGATGAGGCATCGGCCCGACGCGGCGGTATACCCAACATAGACGGCGTCCGCGCGGCGGCCGTCCCCAAAAGGGCCGTTCGCACTCACCTCGGGGATCAACGTTCCACCGGCCCATTGATCCGCCGGGCCCGTTAGTCCATGGTGAGCGCGCAGCATTTGAAGCAGCCCTGAAGCCGTGACATTCGTTGCGCTTGAACGATTCTTAAGCTTGCCGGTAGTCACGTCGCCCCTCTCGTTCACATGATGTCCGGACCGTCCGGGGCGCGTGCTACACCCCGTCGAGGCCGCTTGTCCTAGCACCGTGGCCGTGCCGAGCGCTCCCGATGGACGGTATAAGGCGCATTCACCACGAACTTGCGTGTCCGTAGAGCTAAAAGCTGCGGACCAACAGAAGCCATGGCAGCGACGCGCCGACGATGACGGCAACCGCGAGGAAGACGAGGACAACCGGGGAGCACGTAGTCGTTGCCGAAGCCAAGCGTCCCGTGACCGCGAAGTAGGCGAGCACCGCAGACAGGGCCAGCATTCCGAACGCCGCCGCGCCTATCGAGATCGGTTGGGCAGGCTCGGTAAGTCTCGCGTCGAGCCGCGGCGCGCCCCAGAATGCAAATGCCGTGCAGCCCACAAGCATGACGACGCTCGCGATCGCCATGCCGTCATTCAGCGCCATGAATTTGTTCGTCATCTGCTGCTCCCTTGCTCTTGACCGCCGAGGGCTTTGTCCGGCGGCGTTTACCATCTGTCCAATCGACGACTTCGGTGCGTCGCAACCGCGACGCGGCTCGCCCTGGCGTTGCCGATTGCTGATGCCCCAGCAGCTTCATCTCCCAGAGCCGAGGTGAATCGGAACGACACGAAACTGCGGCCTCATTTTGACGGAGTGACGCCAGCGCCCCGGTCGCCAGCGCGCCGCGCTGCACGGTGATCCCCGACCGAAGTACGGACGGAACCCGCCGCTGGTCGCGGGAAGCCACCAGGCCGGCGTGCAGTCTCTGGCGTCGGACACAATGCGGTGGAATGTCACGCCGGCTCCGCCGGGGACGGGTTCACTCGAAGTGGCAGGCCGCCATGACGCGGTGTTCGGTGTCCACGATGTTGGAGACGTCGGCGGCGAAGCCACCGGCGATCCCGCGCTGGCTGGCCGATGCGGAGGGGGCCGGGTTGTCCCTGGCCAATGCCACCATCCCCATCGCGTGCCGGGCCCGCTCGGCGATGCGGGCGAGCTCGGATCTCACAGACGGAGACGATGTTGACTCGGCGTGGCGCTGCAGTGTGTCCGCCCACGCCAGGTAGTCGCTGAGCGGCGGGCCCGCGTCGATCTGGTCGTCTGAGATGAGGTCGCGGTGCTCGTGGATGTAGGACACCGTCGCACGGACAGCTCGACAATCAGCACTCGGAGCGGTGATCAGGAACGCGGCGGCACCGACTGCAGATGCCACCAAAACGACGAAGGCTGCGGCGCGGACCCATTGGCTCCCTCGCGGCGCACGTTCTCGGTTCATCGTTGGGTGGGCAGCGCTTTGCCGGTCAGTGGTACCTCGAACGAGGCGCACATCGCCAACACGGGACTGCACGGCCAGTCCACCTGGCACTCTGAATAGGTCGTGCCGTCGAACTCACCGCCGCCTATGTACAGCGGGGTGCACCCACGGCACCACAGCGCCAGCCGTGGCACCGCGGCGCACCCTCCGTCGGGATCACGATCATGCCCGCAGTCGCCCTCCCAGCACTCTTGCGGTTTGGTCGAAACCCGCCACGGTCGATGAATGTCGAGGTGGGCGAACAAGCCGTCGCCGTAGGGACCCTCACCGACCGCTCCGTGCCGGCGGGCTATGGCCTCACGTAACGCAACCTCGAGCGGCTCACGCCGATCACGGGGAGGCACACCGAACAGCCCTGGGTCGACATCGGGCTCGCCGACCGGACGGTTCAACCGGTCGGCGGCTTCGGCGGGGTCGATCAGCGCCGCGTAGTGGTGGCGGTAGCGGTCGGTGTCCCACACGTGCGCGCTGACGAAGCCCATGGCGTCGGGCATCCCGTGGAATGGCCCGAACATCCATCGCAGACCGTCTGCCTCGACGCCCACGGCCAGCTGACCGTCCCACATGCCCATCGTCACTCTCCCCGTGTCGCCGCTTCTACTTCGCGTCGGTGCGCCACGGACGCGGCGGCCGCGGCGGCGGTCATGCCCGATTTCCACTGGGCGTAGAACCCGTCCATGGAGTAGCCGTCGGTGTTCTCGTCGCCATCGGCGCTGTGGCCCAGCTGCGCTTCGAGCTCGTCGACCCAGCGCTCCCATGGCGTGGGGTCACAGGCCGCCGACTCGGCGGCCCACAGTGCGGCGTGATCGTCGTCCATGCCTCGATTCTGTGCCCGCGTCCCGACAACCGCGGGATGCACACGCTCAGCGGGGCCGGAATCTGCGATCCCACGTCCGTGAGCCTGATCCGACACGGGCCGGTTACCCGGCGGCGAGGCTGCGACCAGGCGGCAGGAACTCCTCTGCGGGGCGGTACAGGAGCGCACCGAGCCGCCGCCAGGCGGTCGGCGTCAGGCTCAGTCCGGCCGCGGCGGCCCGCAGAGATGCGGGTAGGCCGGCGTCGCGGGCTGCCTGGCGTTTGCGCTGGTCACGGCGGGCCAGTTCGGTGACGAACTCGTGGTAGGCGGTCTCGACGTCCAGCTGCATGAACAGGCCGTTGAGTCGGCGGTAGATGCGGGTGTTGGGCACGTCCTGCTCGTAGCCCACGCGCCGACCCATGATGTTGAGCAGTTCGTCTCGGCGCAGCACCCGAAACAGCGCGGAACGGTCGATGCGGTCCAGTCCCCCGCTGGGTGGCCGGACGGCTACGACGGTGTCGTTGTCGGTCAGGCTCGAGACCCCAACATGGGATGGGGTGGCGGCAAGCACTCGGGCCAGCTTGGCCGGCGATGTCAGCACGATGACATGCTCGAAACACGTTGCGTAGCTGTGCAGTTGAAGATCGAGACGGCCCAGGCCGTCCATGTCTGACTTGATCTCGTAGACCACTGGTCGCTCGCTGGCGATGACGAGGTCGGCCACCGACATGAACACCGGCAAGCCGGTCATCGCGTTCACCACCTCGCCAGTGCCGGCTGCTTGGCTGATCAGAGCGGTGGCGTAGACGTATTCGCATCGGTACTCGCGCCGCAGAACCGCGTAGGCGGTGTCGAACGCGCCCGCCAAGGTGTCACCGGGCAGAGCATGATCGAGGACGGATGCGAGCCGGGCCCACGGCACGGGATGGTGTTTACCGGCTAACTGCCTGATGCAGCGGGTGCTGAATGCCGCTGCAAGCTCCCGGCCACCGCGTCTGTTCATCGCCACCCCTCTTGCCCCAGGTGCGGGCCGTCCGCGACGCTGCGGGCCACACCGCCAGATGATTTCGCCGATTGTCGACACCCTTGGGCGGCGGTGGTGGGACGTCCACACCAGACGGCACAGGAAAGTTCCCACCAGGGCAGGACGGCCGAGGGAATGTGCGGCGAAGCCGCGTCACACCCGCACCCTCGCGACGGCACAGCCTAGGGTGCGCTCATAAGCACCAGGCGGCGAGGCGCTCGCGGGGAAGGAGTACGGCAGCATGGAGGATCCTGCAACGTTGCGGTTCGTGATCCGTGAGGTCACCGCAGCGAATTCCGTGCAGGTCGATGAGGTGATCGGGACCGAGGCCGCGGTTCTGACCGCTATGCCCACGACCGACGGGCAGACGGTGTACTGCGCTCAGCTGGCGCAGCCAATCACGCATCAGATCGACCCCGCCCAGCGCGACCGCTACGACCCCGCCTACCTCGCCGAGGATCACACGGGCACCTTCGCCTGGACCTACTTCGTCACTGTTCACCCCCACCAACCAGCAGCGCTTCACCCCGGCGCTATCGGTGTCGCCGCCGAACTCGCATTCGTCACCGACCTCACCCTCAGCGCTGATGCGTACTTCGACCCGAACAAGGCCGTGTGGGCCGCCACCGTCGTCATCGACGCCGCCACTACTGACACCGTCGCCGGGCAGACCGCACCCGCTGCACCGCCAGCCACCGCCACCGCCCAGCACTGGCCGCCACAGGCAGCCGCCGAACCGCCGGCGCCCGCTCCCGTCGGGCCCGCGCCGTCACAGCTGCTCCATCACAGCGACAACACTGTGTCATCCCACCAGTTCGCCCATGCACTCGACGCCGCCATATCGACCGCGGCCACCCTGACAGGGACACCCGCCGACAGCATCCCACGACCGCAGGAAGTGAAGCCGCGCAAACATTCTCGCCACCGCGGAGACGGACCGTCATACAGCATCGGCTCCGAGTTCCGCTACCACACAGCCGATCCCATCCATGGCCTGATCTGGAAGTCGACGACCGACCCCGAGGAGGCCCTTTACTGGATTGTCGACGACGTCACCAGGTCCCTCGCCATCACGTGGGCACACCGCACCCCCGCCGCTGCCACCATGAACGACCGACAACTGCAATGGACGGTGGCTGTCCCGTTCTGGCACACCTTGATGACAGCGCTCGATCCGCGGTGGGAGGCCAAGACACGGGCTCGCATCGCCGAACTGCGCGACCACGCCGGTCTCGGTCGCCCGCAGCGGCGATAGCAGGCCGTTCAGCCGCGGTCGGCATGCCGCCCCACGCACGCATGTGGCATGAATTCGATACCAGGATCACCATGACGGCATCTGGCGACCTGCGCCGATATCTCATCGTTCGACTGGGCATTGTCCCCAGTTGACCACTGGCGGTGGAACAGGGCGGCTCAGAGAGCGTTCCCAGCTGCCGGCGGCGTGCTCCATGCCCGCAACGCGTGAACGTGTTGCGCCGCGGCCAGTACCTCCGCGGGCGGGCCGGGCATCCCCTCAGCCATCGATGCGTACGAGCTGGCAAAGGTGAGCATCGCAGCGACGTCGTGAAGTCCGCTGTGCGATCGCAGCAAGCCGGGAAACGCCGGCATCGGCGACGGTTCGAAACCGTCGTCAGGAACCAACGGGCTGCACACTCGCACCATCTCCACGAAGGCAGCGGCTCCAAACAGGTACAAGGCCAACGAAAGCGCGAAGTTAGCACCTTCGGCACGGCGATAACGGTCATCGGGGTCGTTGCAGTGCACCGCGGCGGCCTCGATCAGCGACGCGGCCTCGGCAACATAGCTGGCGCAAGTGGTCACGGGCGGGTATCCCCCTGATTCCTCGAACTTCCGCCAGGTTCGTGCTTCCGGTGTCGATGCGGCGCAGGCATCGGTGTACCGAAGTCCCGGGTAGCGCTGCTGAAGGCGACGCGCGTCGGCCTTGCGCGCATTGTGTCGGCGTGGCGTGTCTTGGTCGTCACTCATCGTCGGGTCCCGTCCCACTCAGTGCTGCATCGTGCGGCCCCACACACGCACGGCAGCAGAGCAGCAGGTCGGAATGACTGGACTCACTTCCGCAGCGCCCGCGGGGGCGTTCCCTCAAAAGGTCGGTGGCGGTGTGGGGCCGTCACCGGGGAGGTCCGCCGAACGGCCGACGGTCTGTTCAAGGATAGTCGGCTCGGCGA
The DNA here is from genome assembly GCF_001044235.1 of Mycolicibacterium chlorophenolicum. GTDB lineage: Bacteria > Actinomycetota > Actinomycetes > Mycobacteriales > Mycobacteriaceae > Mycobacterium > Mycobacterium chlorophenolicum. The sequence continues at coordinate 71,304 of NZ_JYNL01000009.1, forward strand.
GACGATGCACAGCCCTCCCTAGCGACACGCAGTGGCTAGACGCCGACCACGCTGGTGACGATGGCCCAGAAGTCGGGGTCCGCTGTGGTCACCACCTGCCCGTCCTCGACACTCCAGGTGCCGAGCGGCGCATCGGCGATCAGGGCATCGGTGATCGCCCAGCAGGTCTTGTCGTCGTAGGTGACACCAACACGCGCGGCGACGTAACCGAACCGAATGTCCATACGCGTCAACGGACGCTGCTGTGCTGTCACGGTGCGACACCGCCTCTCGTTGTCTGGCCCCTCGGGAAGGTGGCGAAGATCTGTCTCAAGCTTGGTCACGACCTGCTGCGGTTGCGTAGCCAACGGGCCCCGGCGAGAACCAGGACGACGAGTACGACCACGATGAAAAGTACTGGGGCTAAACGGAACAGGGAATGCGCTACGTCGCTTCCGGTTCGCCAGGAGAAGCCCCGAAGCAAGGTGTCGATGAACGATCCGTGGCCGCCGTGGGGGCCGTGATGGGACCCCGTGATGGGTAGCTGCCCGAGAGGAGTACTCATGGGTGCCATGGTGCCCTGGACCCTCAGCTGCCAGGGCTCAGCGACGCGTTAACGGTCGCTCTTTTTCTTCCCCGGCGTCTCCGGGGGCCCGGTTGGCGTCGCGCCCTCTGACCGGCCGCGGCGGGAGCGTCAGAGCTGGCGTGGGTCGCCGGCCACCAGCCACGGGCCGGGCAGGTCGCGCTCGGTGATCAGGCCGCCCACGGGGACGGCGGGGTGCACGTCAGCAGCCCAGTCCTCGTCACGAAGGTGTACCCACGCCTCGGCGTCGCCAGCCCGACGATGGATCGCCCCGTTGCTGATCGGTCCCCGGCACTGGAGGCAGATGTCGTGGGTGACCAACTCGGCGCCGGATCCGAGCAATGCGCGGCGGGCACGCGTGAATCGTGTCGCGTGCCCCGCAGGCGACGCGACCTCGGAGAGCCAGTCCTTAGCAGCCTCGAAGCAGCCGGTGATCACGTCCAGGTGCTCGGCATCGGGCGATGTGCGGACCGCCCGCACGATGCGGTTGCCGTCGGCCCGCACGTCGACCTCCACGCGACCCCGCGTGAACAGGTAGCCCACTGCGGACGCATGAAAGAACCTCAGCGGCATGGTGTCCCACCCGTGCGATTGGGCGGTTCTGTCCAACTCGCGCAGCCGCTTCGGGATTGGCGATGCACTCATGAGGTTCCTCCGGTTCGACAATCGTTGCCTAGCAATTAGTTTCGGGTGCCCCTCGTTTACGCCTTCGCCACAGGACGGCTCAGCTGCCGGCGTGTCGACGAACACCCCGGCGACCACGCCGCGCCCCGCCTGCCGGCCGGCGGAACCCCTCGCCGTTCTGCCGCCTCGGCGACCCGCCGTGTTCGATGGCCCCGCGAGTCGCCAGGGCGTCGGCGAGCTCGTTGCCCTCATGCCCCGCGTGACCCTTGATCCACCGCCAGTCAACGGTGAGAGTGGTTGCCGCAGCGTCCAATCGCTGCCACAGATCGGCGTTCTTCACGGGCTGACGCGCGGCGGTACGCCAACCGTTGCGTTTCCAGCCGGCGATCCAGCTGGTGATGCCACTGCGCACGTACTGACTGTCCGTCCACAGCTGCACGGGCGAACCCGAGGTGATCGCCTCCAACGCCATGATGGCCGCCGTCAACTCCATGCGGTTGTTGGTCGTCGCAGACTCTCCGCCGTAGAGCTGCGTTTCCTCGCCGTCGACGAAGCGCACCACCGCGCCCCACCCACCCGGTCCGGGATTGCCGTGGCAGGCGCCGTCGGTGTAGACGACGATGAGTTCGCTCACGATGCCTCTCGCTTGTAGACATCGCCCTCGACGTACTCGATGCTGCTGCCATCGACACCCGACACCGCCGTCCAGTGGTAGTCCGACTCGATGTGACTCACCCGCCATACGCGTCGATCGAGCGCCTCGACGAGTTGATTGTCCCCACCTGACCCGGCGAAGAACGCGTCCCCCGAACTCGGTTCATGCCACCGGTTCAGCGCCCCGATCAGCTCGTCGGCAGTGCGCGCAACACGAGCATCGGCCAACGCCTTATCAACTTGCTCCCAAAACCCCATGCGTCTCTCCTGTATCACTGTCGACCATCAGACCTGGGCCGGCCCACGACTCGCCGTTCAACGCGGGATCCGAAACGGGTCCTTGCTGCCTGAACCTCGTTGTATGCAACGTGTTTGGAAACCCGCACCCGGGGCTTACGCCCCGGCGGTCGCCGTCCGAGCCCGCACCGACAGCGCAAAGAACCACGCGGCGGGGACGACGGTGACGAAGGCGACGGCATTCGCAGCAGCCGACCAACTACCGCCGCTGGCGGCGAACACCGCCACACCGATAGCCAGGGACGCAGCAAGCAGGAGGCGAATGGCCGTGGCCGCGACGTAGCGCTGCGAGCCGCCGTACACATACGCCACCACAGCCGCAGTGAAGAGGACCGACGAGACAGTCGGCGCGCTGAGCGCGTCGGCCGTCAGACAGGCCACGATCAAGATCGTCGGCACCAAGACCTCCCAGGACCGCAGAGCGGCCCAATCCCACTGCGCGCCAATCCGTTTTGCCATCGCCAAACCCTTTCGCATAATTCGCCCGCTACGTAGCGGCCAGCGGGTCTCATGGTCCGTGACTAACCGTCCGAGACGAAGCAAGCTGGCGTGTCGCGCAGTAGTTTCTTCGCGTCGAGCACGACGTAGAGCCCCCGGGGAGTCGGCGCATCGCCGCGCGGAGCCGACGCGGCACGTGCAGTCGGTGTGGGGCAGGTCGCCAGACCTGACCCTCCGACGTCTCGTACGGTCGATATGGCGCACCCTTACAGTGGCGACATGACGTCCATGGGCGAGAGCAGCGCGGACCGGCGAACCGACGGCACAGCTGGGACCCGTGCCTGGCAGACACGCCGCCGACCAACAGCCCAGCGCAGGCACCGCAGGCGGCGCCGATGATCGCAGCGCTCGCCATGCCGCTAAGGAGGGGGTCTCCGTCGACTGCCCCGATCGCTGCGCTCGGCGGAGGACGTCACCGCCGCCCCGAGGGAACTGCCTAACCCTTCAGACTCACCGCACTCTTCCTCGCGGCCCGCGTGGTAGCGCCCGCGATGCCGTGTTGCTTGCGGACACGCCTCCCCTCACGGGTGAAGTACGCCAGGTTCGCGAAGGGCAGCGGCGCTGCTGGATCGACCAGGAGACTGGCGGTCCGACCATCGATCTGCTCGGAGAAAACCCTCAGCATGGTTCGCTCCACGGTCTTCACCGCGACGCACGACGCGAAATGCACCCACAACTGATCGAGCCCTCCCAGGCATTTCAGAGGCCAGCCGCCCGCGTGAGGCTTGGCGGCACCGAGAGGCGTTCGGTAGTACTGGCCGGTGCGCGTCGACACCGATGAACCAGCCAGGCCGATGTACAGGACGGGCTCGCCTGGCGGGCGCATCGCTTCCAGGCGTCGCAGGAGTGCGGACGGGGTGGGTTGGACGCCGTCGAGGCGCAACCGCGGGCAGTTCGTGAGCAGCTCGCCCACCGCGGCCGGCGACACGCCTAACCGTTGGACGGCTTCACCGTGCATGTCGTCTGGATCCCGATTGGCGGAGACGAGGTAGACGCCCGGGCCGCTCGCTGGCACCGGCGCACCCCAGGGCACAGACCCCTCCCAGCGCACGTCGGCTGCACCCATCAGACTTCGCACGGTCGCAACCACGGTGGTCGCGGCCGGATCAGCCGTACACCTCGGGCAATGACTGAAGAGGTGGCGAGGGCGGCCCCTCGATGGGGCCCCTCAACTCCTGCGGCTGACTGGGCAGCTGGCTGATCTGGTCCGGCAGCCGCTGCGGCGAACCCACGAACTCGAAGGCGTGGACGTGGTCGTCTCGCGCATCATCACCCATCGTTCACCTGCCATCCGCCTCGATCAATCCGGTCTGACTCTCCCACAGCTGCACATGGAGGGCCAGCGACTCGCGCGCTCGCGAGCGCACGTTCTGTCAGGTTGCAGAGTGTTCGGCGCACAGCCAGTAGAGCTGCGGCCAAGGCTTGCGCCGGCGGTGATCAACGTGCGGGAAGACGATGGCCACACCCGGTTGATCGCAGTCACGGCACCGGTGTTCGGTGCCCGTGAATCGGGCTCGTGCGTCAATGACCGTCATGGCCCGCACATTCGGTCATCCCTATTGGGGCAAGTCTGAGGAACATGGCCGCCCGGTCGTGGGCCACGTCGATTAGCGCGGGGATCCGAACATGGGCGCTTCTCGCGTAGACGTGCAACGCGCCGGCGAGTTCGTATAGAAGCTCGGAGTCGGTGAGACGCTTCGGGTCTGTCTCCGACTCGCGCTCCCCGCTCTGCGGGCTTGACGTCAAGCACGCGAGGATGTCGTCCAACCGGACGACGGCTGTCTCGATCACGCTGCCGTCGTCCTGTTCGACCTCCAACACATCGAAGGGCTGGGCGCACACCTCGCCCAAGGCGCTCAGCTTGGCCACCGCGGACATACGTGCGTCGAAATGCTCGGTGGCGCGATCACGCTCGGCCTCGAGTTCGGATTCGAGGCGCTCGACCATATCCAGCAGTTCACCGTGCAGGCCGTCGAAGACACCGTATTCGCGGCAATATCGTGCACGTTCAGTCAGATCACTCAGGTTGCTCATGGTGTCGCTCAATTGTTGGGGATCGTGGGATAGGTCCACACAGCGATGGCATCGAGCAGGCGTTGATTCGCAGCGAGCAGCACGTGTGTGGTCTGTCGTAGCCGTTCGTTCTCGGCCGCCAGCTCGTCGCAGTGAGCACACGTCTTCTCGCGATTGGTCATCGTCATTCCTTCAGGTGCCGAGGTATCAGCACGGAATGGGCTCCATCGGCGCGGACGCCAACCCACTTCGTATCCGGCGGGGTTTGGCGACTCTGCGGCACACACCGCCGGCAAACGATCTCGGCGTCCGTCGTGGAAAGGTCGTAGTCGTGGTAATCGTCGTTGAGCTGAATTCGGTGATCGCAGGCGGCGAAGCACCCCTCGTTGTTGTCGGGCCGGTGCAATCTGGTCTGCGCCGAGGGATAGACGTCCCCGTTCGCATCGCAGATGCGGTAGAGGGAGGTGCAGCGATCCATGCTGGCGAGAATCATCAGGTCGCCAATTCCAGTGGCATGTGCGAAAGCCGTTCCGCCGCAGCCTCACACTGAGACTCGCGCAGCTCTACGCCGATCGCTCGGCGACCCGCCTGTCTCGCGGCCACCAGCGTCGACGCGGAGCCTGCGAACGGGTCGACGACCAATCCGCCGGGCGGACATCCGTAGCCGATGAGCGGATCGAGAAGGGCGACGGGCTTCTCTGTCTCGTTGATCGCGCGGCCATGCATCGACCGGCTGTAGATGACGGAGCGCATCAGGCGCGGCCCGCCGTCGTGGGATTCGTACGCCGAGGTGTTGACGTTGCCCGTGTGTGGCGGCCTGGTCTTCCTGCGTACCTGGCGGGCCGTCTCGTCGCCTGTCGTTGGGGTCTGGTGGTGGATTTCCGACCACGCGGCATCGGTGCGGTACCAGTGCAGTGCGTGCTCGTGTACCCGTTTGAACCGATCGGCGGCGAAGCCGCTGCCGTTGTGCTTCTCCCAGACGACGTCTTGCGACATGCGCCAGCCCGTGAACTCGTCTCGTCGGTCGAGGAACATCCGCATCGATCCGAAGCACCAGAGCGACTTGCCGAACGGACGCAACGCCGTCGGCCAGCCAGCAGGCCAGCTGTCCCAGCTGAGCGAAGTCTCACCGTAGGGGGGATCGGCGATCAGCAAATCGGCCGTCACGCCGAGCGCGGGCAGCACGTCTCGGAAGTCGCCGTGGTACAGCGCGACCCACTCATCCTCGTAGTACGGAATCACCGCGGAACCAGACTCGTGACACAGCGCATCAGGCCGGCTTGCTCGTCGAGCGCCTGTCGGCCAGTCGGATCAGGCGACGGATTCTGCCGGCGATCGCGTCCTTGGTCGTGGGTGGGTCGGCCAGCTGCGCGAGCTGCTCGAGGGAGACGAGGCGATGTTCGATGCGCAGCCGCCCGGCCTGCACCAACTGGGCTGGCGCGTCATCGCCGAGCACCATCAGAGCACGTTCGACCTCAACGGCAGTCGCCGCCGCAGCCGCCTCTGAGCGCAGACGGTTCGCGCTACCGAACTGCCGGCCCAACCCCGACGTGACGTCCTGCTCCCTGCGAGACCGACGGTCCTCCCACGCCGCCAGTGTGGCGGACGCCCCAAACGACGCCAGCAACGCGGCGATGTCCTCACCCTCACGAACAACGACGCTGATCCCCTCCGTGCGACTGTCGTGAGTCTTGGCCCGGACGCCCAATCGGCGCGCGGCGCCCACCAGTGCGACCGCGGTCTCGATACCGGGACAGCGCACCTGCACGCCTCCACTGCTGCGCCTGTCTGATGTCAGCTGGCCCGCGCCGAGAAACGCGCCGCGCCACAGCGATTCAACGCGCGCCACGTTTCCGCCGAGCAGATGGGCGGGCAGTCCGCTGACCAATTCGCCCTCCGGGGTGAGCAGCCCGGTGTGTGCGGCCAACTTCGAGACGTCGTGATCGACACGCACCACGTACCCGGAAGCGGCGCCTGGTGCTGGGTGGTGGTGCACCGTGGCGCGGTAGCCATAGAGCTCCGTCAAGCTGCGCTGCACGCGGCGTGCGGTCAGGTCCAGGTCCACTTGGGCGGATAGGGACACCCGCGATCCCGTCAGGCGGACACCGTCGACGAACCTCAAGAGCGCTGCCAGTTCGGCGACCCGTGTCTCAGGCGACTTGAACACCAGACGGCACAGCTCGCGCTTCGCTTCCGTTGTGAAGTCCACTGATTGGGTCCGATCTGTCAGTTCGTGGTTCTGTGGAGCGAACGGTAACCGTTCGGGTCGGCTCAACTCGGTAGCCGACGCGTAACCAGACCGCTTTTCTGAAGGGCCCCTCCGGGGATTGTCAGCTGCGTCGGAGGCGGCCATGCGAACGGCCGGCGCGCTGGCGCGTGCCGCCCGCGTTCGTCCTGCAGTGGCATTGGCCCAGCCGGGGTCAGAGGTAGATCGCGTAGTCCTCCGCCGCGGGATCGCCGGAGTGCGCGCGCTCGGCGATCGCATCGGCGACGGCTAGCAGGCGGTCGTGTTTGGCGTCGTCGATGTAGGTGCCGATGTTCCGTACGAGCCGGTCGTGCTCGGCCACCAGGTCGCCCGTTGACATTTGCTGCGGCTCGGCGCGTTTCACGTGCGGGCTGGCTTTGCCGGTGTCGATGGGTCGGCGAGGCGCCACAGGCCGTTGGCGAGGTTCTCGGAAGCTCTGTCGACTGCCCAGAGGGCGCATTCGCTGCACTGGCCTGTGTTGTCGTCGTACGTGTGGGCCCAACTGCATGGTCCGGTGAGGCCGGCACACGCCGCGTACTCGGTGCATCCGCAGCCTCGACAGATCCTCGGGTAGGTCCATTCGATGCGGGTGATCTCGCTGCTTGGTTGCACCCCACGGTGGGTGTTGCAGAAGAATTCGACGAATTCGGTTGGCGTCAGTCCGGGAAATCCTTCGGCTGCGACGTCTGCTGGCGAGATCGCTTCGAGCGGTTCTCGCCGCACGCCGACGACGTCGACGATGGTGATCAGCTCGCGGTCAGCGCGACGGACACCCCGGTACTTGGGGCACAGTGCCAGCTGATCACCTGCTCGCAGGCGCAGCCATCCATCGCGTCTGGTCTGGGTCTTGATGCGATCGCGTACCGCTTGCGTGGTCAGAGCCACGGACATCCACCACATGCGGCCCAGTGTGTCTGACATGCCGGCGCTCCTATCGTTGGCTGTGGTCACCGGCGAGGTGCCGCCGCCATGTGGTTTCGAACTCCGCCAGTGCTTCGGCTTTCGCATCGCGCAGGTAGCGACCGTATTCCTCGGGGTGTGCCTCTTTGAGCCTGGCCATCGCTCGGCCCGCGCACGGCGATACCGCGTTGTGGCGCAACACCGTACGTCGCACTCCGCAGCTGCACCGTGCCCGCGGCGAATCCGCTTCAACGGTCGCGTCGTCGCGATCGAGATCGATGATCTCGTGTCCGGGGTCGTTGTGGGAGGCGGTCATGTCTTCTATCGCGTCGGAGAGTGGTGGTGGCGGGAGGCCAAGTGCCGCCGACCGCGCGTGCTTAGTCGGCCAGCCCGAGTGTCCGGGGGTCGACGGGGCGGCCGGTTTTCTTGCTTGCGGTCACTGCAGCCCGGCTGGCTGCTTTGCGGACGGCGATGCTGTACCCGCGACGCGTTGCTTGATCTTCGGGCCGGATGGGCAGGGCGGCCAGTGCCTGAACCTGCGGGTCGACCGGGCGGCCCGACTTTCTGCTCGCCGTCACCGCGGTCCTGGCGGCCAGCTTGCGGACTGCCATGCTGTTCTCGCCGCGCGGCGTTCCCTCTCCCGGTGTGATGGGCAAGGTGGCGAGCGCCTGTACCCGCGGGTTGACGGGGCGGCCGGATTTCCCGCTGAATGCCACTGCGGCCCTGGCGGCGAGTTTGCGAATGAGGAGGCTCTGAGCTGGCTTGTGTGGCATGGGGTTTCCCTTTCCGATGGTGGGCCGCGAGGTGTGTTGCGAGCGGTGTTGTGGTGGACGCTAACCGGGCTGTTCCCACGGAATGCGGATCAACGCGTTTGGGTCGCAGCTTTGTTGGTCGCGGTGTCGCTGACGGGCGTCAACCGCCGAAGTGCATCGACCAGTAGACCTGCTGGGGGTGGGACTCTTGGTTGACCGTGGTCGTTTGGTCGGTGAGGTCGACGGCGGTCCCGCCGGCTTCTCGGACTGCGGTGGCCGCTAGTTCAAGCATCGTGGCGATCGCCTCTGCGTCGTCGTAGCCCGTTGTGCTGGCGTGTATTTCGAGGTTGGACATGGGTTACGCCTTCCGGGTGGTGGGTGCCGGGTCATTTCGCGTTGGCGCGCCAGGCGGTGCAGTAGGCGTACTGTCGCCCGTCGAGCAGGTGTGTGTCCGGTTCGTCACCGGGTCGGCACAACGCTGCGAGCGGGTAGCCGTTGTCGACGACGGTCAAGTCGGGTCGCCACGCGCGGCGGGCAAGTTCCTGAGCTTGATCGAGCAGCTGCGGCCAGTCGTCTTTGCGACCGGTCACCGACAAGGTCTGCGGGTGGTGGGCCGACTGCAGCTGCACCTCGATCGGGTAGTTGTGTTCGGACATGTGTCGCTCCGGTAGGGGTGGGCAGGCGTGTTGAGGTGCACCGCGGAGGGCGGCCAGGCGCCGCCGTTGGTCGACGACCGGCCTGGGCGCGTGGTGCGGTCAGAAGGTGAATCGGGCGTGGGCCGAGGCGATGGCGGCGTCCTGGTTGTCGGCCACGGATCGGAGACGCTGCGCGAAGTCCTCGATCGACTCGGGTGTCACCGCGGTGTTGACTTCGAACGTGTCCGCGGCGTTGCCTAGGGCCACCTGCGTCGCGCTGACCCGGTCGGCGGCCAGTTCACGCAGTTCAGCTACCACGTCGGCGACGACGGCGTCCCTCGCGCTGGGGTCGGAGCGCAGCTGCGCGGCCAGAGTCATCAGCTTGTCTGCACCGCGACGCAGGGCGTCGGGGTTGAAAACGATGTTTCCCATGACGCCTACCTATCAATCGCCGGTACGTCACGGCCGGACCGACGCGTTTCGGACCGCACTATTCGTCGCCGACGCGGGCAGCGGGCGTACCGTCGTGGCGTGGCCGTTCATGCCGCCGGGGCGCGGCACGGGTCGCCAGAACCCATGTTGGCCACGTTGCGGGCGGTGCCTTCCAGCAGCGACGGCGTGGCTGTGGAGTGGAAATATGACGGCCAGCTTCACTGGACTTGTCAAGGTTTGCTTCCACGTTGTGGTGAAGATCGAGGCTTCCGCGGCGCCCGGCTCGCCCGTACCCCCAACGAGACAGTCTCGTCCTGCGCTACCGGGGATCACCGCCAGCGTCCCGTGACTCCAACTAACGCGGGTCACAACCGTACGTTGTGAGGCATACACTGCGGCGGTGGAACGTCTCAGTCCTCGGATGCCCGACCTGGTCGCGTTGGAGGTGCTGCTCTCGATCGCCCGCACGGGAAGCCTCAGCGCCGCCGGGCGCCAGTGCGGCATGACGCAGCAGGCCGTCTCTGCCCGCGTGGCCGCACTGGAATCTCAGACCGGGGTGCGCATGGTTCGGCGCAGCAGGACCGGTTCCGAGTTGACCCCCGCCGGAGTAGTCACCGCGCAGTGGGCTGACCGCCTACTGGGTGTCGCACACGAGGTGGACGCTGGCCTCGCGACGCTGCGAGCGGATAGCAAGAGCAGGGTTCGCGTCCACGCGAGTCTTACGATCGCAGAACTACTCATGCCACGATGGTTGGTGACTCTGCGGACCGCTCTGGAACGTCACGGCGACGCGGTTCCCGAGGTCATTCTGACCGCCGAGAACAGCGAACACGTGATCGCGGCGGTTCTGCACGGCGATGCCGATGTCGGCTTCATCGAAAGCCCCGGCACTGCACGAGGGTTGCGGAGTCGTATCGTCGCGTACGACGAACTCGTGCTGGTCGTACCCGCCGCGCACCGGTGGACACGTCGGAGCCAACCGATCGAGATCGCCGAGCTGGCGCAGACAGCGCTCGTCACCCGCGAACCCGGTTCGGGCACCAGGGATTATTTGACAACGGCGCTTGCGGCGACCGGAGGGGGCGTGGTCCAGGCCGCCCCAGTGCTCGAACTGTCCACCGCCGCCGCCGTCCGCGCCGCGGTCCTCGCCGGCGCTGGGCCCGCCGTGATGAGCAGACTCGCCGTGAGCGATGATCTCTCACTCGGCCGAATGCGGGCCATCCCGGTGCGCGAACTCGATTTGCACCGATCGCTGCGCGCCATCTGGGTGGGGTCGCGCACACCACCGGCGGGCGCGGTGCGCGACCTCCTCGGTCACATCACGTCGGTACAGCGGTCCGCATCCGCATCCGCATCCGCGCCCGCGCCCGCGAGAACGAGACACTGACGCGTGACGCGAGACCCCTTACCGGACAAGCTCAAACGCATTGACGATCCCGCTGTCGCCCCGTTGAACTCGTTGGTCCGCGGCTGGCGAGCGGCCCATGAGACCACGTCGATTCCCTGGTTCGACCCCGACGACGGTGGCGTGCACGCGCGGCTGCTCATTCTGATGGAATCGCCCGCCACCCGTACCGTTGCATCTGCCGGGTCGGGCTTCTGCTCAATGGACAACGCCGATGGAACCAATCGGCTCCTCGCGAGTCTGGTCGCCAAAGCCGGGATCTCGCGCGCCCAGTGCATCAAGTGGAACACCGTGCCGTGGGCGCTCACCGACGAGGACGGGCGTCCGCGCGCGGCACGCCGTGCCGACATCAACGCCGGAGCCGAGCACGTGCGCGAAGTGCTCACGCTGACAACCGAACTCGACATCGTGCTGACACTCGGCAATGCCGCTCTGGCAGGCTTCATGCTCGCCGTCACCGCCGAAACGCCAGCCCAGTTGTACCGCGTCCTCGCGGCGCCGCACCCCTCGCAGCGAAACGCTGGGTCACGTTCGACGTCGCTGCGCCGCATCGAGAACGCCCTCAGCGCGATCTCGATGGAATTCAGGTCCGCACGTTCTCGTCGTTCCTACTGACGTCGCCGCCACCGGGCCCGCCGTGGTGACGGCCGATGTAGGCCTCCCGCCGCATACGCGGTGACATGTGCGGATAGTGCAATTCGAAAGCGGGCCGCTCCGAACGAATTCGAGGCAGCTCGGTGAAGTTGTGTCGCGGTGGTGGTGAGCTCGTCGCCCACTCGAGCGAGTTGCCGTAGCCCCACGGATCGTCGACGACGCACGGCTCGCCATATCGGTAACTCTTGAAGACGTTCCAGACGAACACGATGGTCGACACACCGAGGATGAACGCACCGATCGTCGAGATGACGTTGAGTGTGGTGAACCCGTCGGAGGGCAGGTAGTCGGCGTACCGCCGGGGCATGCCCTCGGTCCCGAGCCAATGCTGCACCAAGAAGGTGGTGTGAAATCCGATCAAAGTGAGCCAGAAGTGCAGTTTGCCGAGCCGCTCGTCTAGGAGGCGCCCGGTGAACTTGGGAAACCAGAAGTAGATGCCGCCGTAGGTGGCGAACACGATGGTGCCGAACAGGACGTAGTGGAAGTGCGCGACGACGAAGTAGGTGTCGGTGACGTGGAAGTCGATCGGCGGGCTGGCGAGGAGCACCCCGGAGAGCCCACCGAGCAGGAAGGTGACCAGGAACCCGACAGACCACAGCATGGGCGTCTCAAAGGTCAGCTGCCCCTTCCACATCGTGCCAATCCAGTTGAAGAACTTGATGCCCGTCGGCACCGCAATCAGATAGGACGTGAGGCTGAAGAACGGCAGCAGTACCGCGCCGGTCGCGAACATGTGGTGGGCCCACACCGCCATCGACAGCGCGGCGATCGACAGCGTGGCGTAGATCAGCGTGGTGTACCCGAACACCGGTTTTCGGCTGAACACCGGGAGGATCTCGGTGATCACCCCGAAGAACGGCAGCGCGACGATGTACACCTCTGGGTGGCCGAAGAACCAGAACAGGTGCTGCCACAGCAGCACACCGCCGTTGGCCGCGTCGTAGACGTGGGCACCGAGGTGGCGGTCGGCGGCGAGCGCGAACAGCGCCGCTGTCAACAGCGGGAAGGCCATCAAGATGAGGATGCTGGTGACGAAGACGTTCCAGGTGAAGATGGGCATCCGGAACATGGTCATACCGGGAGCGCGCATACAGACCACGGTGGTGATCATGTTCACCGCACCCAGGATGGTGCCGAGACCGGCGACGATCAGACCCATGATCCACAGGTCTCCGCCCGCACCCGGTGAGTGGATCGCGTTGCTCAACGGCGCGTACGCCGTCCACCCGAAGTCGGCGGCCCCGCCGGGGGTGATGAACCCGGACATGACGATGAGCCCACCGAGCAGGAACAGCCAGTAGGAAAACGCGTTGAGTCGGGGGAAGGCGACGTCGGGTGCGCCGATCTGCAGTGGCAGGACCAGGTTGGCGAAGGCGAAGATCACCGGCGTCGCGTAGAGCAGCAGCATGATCGTGCCGTGCATGGTGAACAGCTGGTTGTACTGCTCGTTGGACAAGAACTGCAGTCCGGGGGTGGCCAATTCTGCGCGCATGAACAACGCCATCAGGCCGCCGGCGAAGAAGAACCCGAAGGCGGTGACCATGTACATCTGCCCGATCAACTTGTGGTCAGTGGCGGTCACCAGTTGATAGAGCACCGTGCCGATGCGGCGGCGGCGCTCTGGGAAGGGCCGGCGCGCCGAAAGTTGCGGTGGTGCCGTTGCCGTCATGAGGAGCCCGTTTCCTGGGTCGTCTGACGCGACGCGTCCGTGGGACTAGAGCGTGCGCTACGTGATCGTCGATTTATGGTGGGCGCGGTTCGGTGCTTTTGTCCAACAAGCCTTCCTTGTGACGTGTCGCTTGGATGGCGCGGAACTCAGCTGGAAGGCGGCCGAGGGATGGCGTCGGGTCCTTCGTTCGGAATACCCCTTCGGGTGTGACACGGATCGCCTGAGCATCGGTATTGGCTTGTGGACCGACAAGCAATGCTTGTGGGTGCTTTCCGCCCAGAGGCGCGAGTCAGGTCGTAGTTTCAAGTCATGACCATCACGTCCCCACAACCCGGGCGATGGGTGAAGGTGCTCGACCAGACCCGATGCATCGGCTGTCACGCCTGTAGTACAGCGTGCAAGAGCGAGAACGAGGTGCCCCTCGGGGTCAACCGGACCTACGTCAAGTCCGTCGACGTGGGTAAGTTTCCCGAAGCACGCCGTGCGTTTCAGGTGACCCGGTGCAACCAGTGCACCGACGCGCCCTGCGTCGCGGCCTGTCCCACCCGCGCAATGTACAAGCGCCAGGACGGCATCGTCGATTTCGACAAGTCGATCTGCATCGGCTGCAAGGCGTGCATGGCCGCGTGCCCATACGACGCGATCTTCATCAACCCGGAGGACCACTCGGCGGAAAAGTGCAACATGTGCGCGCACCGCCTCGACGTCGGGCTCGAACCGGCGTGCGTATCGGTGTGTCCCACCGAGGCGATCCTGGTCGGCGACCTCAACGATCCCACCTCGAAGGTCGCCGAACTCGTCCAGCGCAGGCCCGTCGCAGTACGACGACCCGAGAAGGAGACCGGGCCGGGGGTCTTCTACCTCGGCGCGCACCAGGCGACGCTGGATCCCCTTGCCGCTCGGCGGCCCGACGGTGGGCTGTACGCCTGGGCGACGCAGGGCGATCCGAGCGACCCGCAACTGGTCGCCGCGGGCCACCCGCACCGGCCGACGTCCTCAGCCGCGGCGTTGGTCTCCTACGACGTGCCGCACCACGCCCCCTGGGGGTGGCGGGTCAGCCTCTACACCTGGACGAAGAGCCTCTCGGCGGGCTTGCTCGTCGTGGCGGCGGCGCTGGCCCTGCTAGGTGTGTTGCGCTGGGAGGAGGTCTCGACGAAGTGGGTTGCGCCGCTTGGCGCGCTGGCCTTCCTCGGCATCACCGGCGTGCTGCTCATCTGGGATCTCAAGCATCCATTCCGGTTCTACCTGATCTTCACGCGCCACCACTGGGGCAGCTGGCTGGTACGTGGTTCGTTCGTGCTCGGCGGGTACGGCGGCATCGTCGGCCTGTCGCTCGTATCGGCCCTGTTCGACGTTCGCTGGCTCGAGGTGGTCTGCGGGGCGCTTGCCATCCCCCTGGGTCTGGCCACCGCGTGCTACACCGCGTACCTCTTCGCTCAAGCGAAGGCGCGCGACATGTGGCAGAGCCCCTTGCTGCCAGCACATCTCGCGGTGCAGGCAGTGCTCGCCGGTACCGCCGGACTGCTGCCCTTCGCGACTGCTCTTTCCAGTGACCACGCAGTGGCGGTTCTGGAGTGGACGCTGGCCATCGCCGCCGCCCTGCACGTGCTCTTGATCTCCACGGAGCTGACCGTTCCGCATGTGACCGCCCACGCCCATCTCGCAACCTACGAGTTGACCCGCGGCCGCTTCGCGCGCTTCTTCTGGGTCGGCGTTGGCACCGTCGTCGTTGCGATCGCGGCACCGTGGATTGGCTGGGTCGCCGCACCGTTCGCCCTGATCGGTCTACTCGCCTACGAACATGCCTACGTTCAGGCCGGCCAGTCCGTCCCGCTGGCCTGAAACCACCCAAGGAGCAACGCCAATGTTCAAGCGCAAGCACACGTCCGACGATATCGACGCCCGCGCCGAGCGCGTGTCGGCTGCCCGCCGCGCCACCGAGGCGCGCGGCGAGACCTTCTACCAGGGTCCCAGCGCGGTGCATCTGGCCTCGTTCCCGCCCAAGGAGCGTTGGGACGACTGGGTCGAACTCGACTCGCGCTCCTGGCCGAAACGCGTCGAGCACCGTTACATGCTGGTGCCGACGACGTGCTTCAACTGCGAGTCGGCGTGCGGGCTGCTGGCCTACGTCGACCGCGACGACATGCACGTCCGCAAGTTCGAGGGCAACCCCGAACATCCGGGCTCGCGAGGCCGCAACTGCGCCAAGGGACCGGCCACCATCAACCAGATCACCGATCCCGACCGAATCCTGTACCCGCTGCGGCGCGTCGGCCCGCGCGGCGGCGGACAGTGGGAACGGGTCAGCTGGGACACCGCGCTCGACGCGCTCGGCGAGCGGTTGCGCACCGCGATCACCGAGGAGCGGCAGAACGAGATCATGGTGCACCTCGGCCGCCCCGGTGAGGACGGCTACACCGAACGTGTGCTCGCCAGTTGGGGTGTGGACGGGCACAATTCGCACACAAACGTATGTTCCAGCGGAGGCCGCACCGGCTACCAGTTCTGGATGGGCATCGACCGGCCCAGCCCCGACCACGCCAATGCGAAGGTGATCTATCTGATCAGTTCCCATCTGGAGACCGGGCACTACTTCAACCCGCACGCCCAGCGGATCACCGAGGCAAAAGCCAACGGTGCCAAGGTGATCGTGCTGGACACCCGCCTGTCCAACACCGCGACGCACGCCGATTACTGGCTGTCCCCGCAACCCGGTAGCGAAGCGGCGATCAACCTTGCCATCGCACGACACCTGATCACCACCGGTGCCTACGACCGCGACTTCGTCCGCCGGTGGTGGAACTGGGCTCAGTATCTGCAAGCGTGCGCACCCGACCTGCCACCGGTGTTCGAGTCGTTCGAAGCCGAACTGTCGCGCCTCTACGACGAGTTCACCTTCGAGTATGCGTCGGCTGAGTCGGGCATCGCCGCCGACATCCTGCGCGCCGTCGCCGAGACCGTCGCGGGCGCCGGCCACCGCTTCGCTGCGCACTGCTGGCGGTCCGCGGCCGCGTCGAACCTGGGGGGTTGGCAGGTGTCGCGCACCGTCGTCCTGCTGTCAGCGCTGCTGGGTGCCATCGGTACCGAGGGTGGCACGTACCCCAACGCGTGGAACAAGTTCGTGCCCAAGCCCATTCACACGCCGGCGCATCCCGCGGTGTGGCAGGACCTGACATGGCCGCTGGAATACCCGTTGGCGCAGAACGAGATGTCCTTCCTGCTTCCCCATCTCATCAAGGACGGCCGCGGCCGTCTCGACACGTACTTCAGTCGCGTCTACAACCCGGTGTGGACCAACCCGGACGGGTTGTCGTGGATGGAGGTCTTGACCGACGAGCAGGCCGTCGGCTGTTACGTCGCGCTTACTCCGACGTGGAACGAGTCCGCCTACCTCGCCGACTGGGTGTTGCCGATGGGGCACGCCTCCGAACGCCACGACACCCACTCCTACGAACAGTACGACGGCCAGTGGCTGGGTTTCCGCCAGCCGGTGCTGCGGGCCGCGAAGCAGCGGTTGGGGGAGACGGTCACCGACACCCGCGACGTCAACCCTGGCGAGGTGTGGGAGGAGAACGAGTTCTGGATCGACCTGTCCTGGCGCATCGACCCGGACGGTGAGCTGGGCATCCGGCAGCACCACGAGTCGAGGGCGCATCCCGGCGAGAAGCTCGGCGTCGACGAGTACTACGGCTGGATGTTCGAGAACTCGGTGCCGGGGCTGCCCGAGAAGGCGGCGGCGGAGGGTCTGACGCCGCTGGAGTTCATGCGGCGCTACGGCGCCTTCGAGATCGCCAAGGGCATCGGGGCAGTGCACGAACACGAGATTCCCGCCGACGAGCTCGAAGGCTCGCACGTCGACGAGTCGGGGCGGATCTACACGTCGGCACCCAAGCCCGCGAGCCCGAACGTCGTGCCGTTGGCGGCACCGGACCCCGACGCCCAGGGCAGGCGCGCCGTCGGCGTGCGAGTCGACGATCAGCTGCTGCGCGGATTCCCCACGCCCTCGGGGCGTCTGGAGTTCTACTCGACCACGCTGGCCGCGTGGGGCTGGCCCGAACATGCGCTGCCCGGCTACATCAAGAGTCACGTCCACCCCGAGAACCTCGACGACGACCAGATGGTGCTGCTGTCGACGTTCCGGTTGCCAACGCAGATCCACACCCGCTCCGCCAACGCCAAGTGGCTCGACGAACTGGCGCACACCAACCCGGTGTGGGTGCATCCGAGCGACGCCGCCCGGCTCGGCGTCGCCCGCACCGGCGACCTAGTCCGCGTCGAGACGGCGATCGGGCACTTCGTCGCCAAGGCGTGGATCACCGAGGGTATCCGGCCCGGTGTGGTGGCCTGCAGTCACCACATGGGGCGCTGGCGCACCGAGCAGCAGGCCGGTGGCGTGGGTTCCATGATGGCGACGGTGGACCTCGCCCGCGACGGCGACGAGTGGTCGATGACGCGGCTCCGGCCCGTGGCGCCGCACGCCAGCAGCGACCCCGACACCCAGCGAATCTGGTGGAGTGACACCGGCGTTCATCAGAATCTCACCTTCCCGGTGCACCCCGACCCGATCTCGGGGATGCATTGCTGGCACCAGGCGGTGCGCGTCACGCCCGCCGGGCCCGGCGATCGGGCGGGCGACATCAGCGTCGACACTGCCGCCTCCCGTGAGGTGTATCGCGACTGGCTCGCCAAGACCCGTGGCGCCCGACTGGTCTCGCCCGACGGCAACCGCAGGCCCAACTGGTTGATGCGCCCGCTCAAGCCGGGCGAGGACGCGCGACGGATCCCGAGCCCGTGACCACGTCCACCGAGGCCGGCGTCCGGGTCGAGTTGATCCGGGCCCTCGGTGCCGCCGCCCATACCCCGCCGCCCGAGTCGCATCGGGTCTTCGAGGCGCTCGGCCTGCCGCCGGCCACCGGCGCCGCACACACTCAGGCCTTCGTGCTGTCGGCTCCCCCACACGCCGCCATTCATTTGGGCCCGGAGGGCAAGCTCGGTGGCGCCGGGCTTGATCGGGTGGAGGGGTTCTGGCGGGCCGCGGGCCAGGCGCCGCCCACCGATGCCGATCATCTCGGCGTGCTGCTGATGTGCTACGCCGAGTTCGGCGAACGTGCCGATTCCCCCGGCTACCGACGAGTCGCCGAAACCCTTTTTCACGAACACATTTGGCCGTGGGCACCGGGGTATCTGCGCGCCGTGTCCGAGGTGAACGTCGCCGGTGTCACGGACTGGGCTCATCTCACCATGGCCGTGCTGGACGACGAGTATCGACGCTTATCGCCACTAGGTCGGCTGCCCCTGGCGCTACGGGAGGCACCTGCAGCCATCGAGGTCGACTGCGATTTCGACGACATGCTGGACGCCATGGTGAGTCCCGTGCGGTCCGGGTTCGTCCTCACCCATCATTCCCTCTCGACAGGCGCCGCGTCCGTTGGGGTGGGATACCGCCGCGGTGAACGACGCTTCGCGCTCAAGGCGATGCTCAACCAGGACAAGACCGCCACACTGCGATGGCTGGCCGCACACGCCGCGGACTGGGCTCAATGGCACGCTGGACGCCCGGATGCCACGACGCACTGGTGGGCGGCGCGCGCACACGACACCGCCCGCGTACTGACCGGGATGGGAGCCGACCGATGACCGACCGAGACATCCTCGCCGACCACGTTCGGGTCGCCGTCGAGGCCGTTCACGACCCCGAACTGCACCGACCGATGGGCGAACTCGGCATGATCCGCCGCGTCGAGGTGCGCCGAAGAGGCCGCGCGCGCATCGAGGTCGCGTTGACGACACCCAATTGTCCACTGGCCGAACGCATCAACCGCGACGTGACAGCGGCCGCCCGCACCGTCGACGGCGTCACCGACGTCGACGTCGAACTGACCACGATGACACCCGCCGAACGCGACCGCATCGCGGTCGCCGACCCGGCGCCACCCCGGCAGGTCTATGCCGTCGCCAGCGGCAAGGGCGGCGTCGGGAAGTCCACCATCGCCGCCAATCTCGCGGTCGCCCTGGCTCAGCGGGGTCGCCGCGTCGGGCTGATCGACGCCGACGTCTGGGGCTACTCCGTTCCCCAGCTATTCGGCGTCCACCGCGCGCCCGTCGCGATGAACGGCCGAATGCTCCCGGTGCCCGCCCACGGCGTCGCGCTGATGTCGCTCGGCTTCTTCGTCCCGCCCGACGAGCCGGTGATCTGGCGAGGACCCATGCTGCACAAGGCCCTGACACAATTCGTCGAAGACACCCACTGGGGTGAGCTGGACGTGCTGATCCTCGACCTGCCGCCCGGCACCGGCGACGTCACCCTCTCGGTGCTGGAGTTGTTGCCCGACGCCGCACTCGTCGCGGTCACCACCCCGCAGCCCGCCGCGCTGTCGGTCGCGGGGCGCATCGGCGCTCTGGCCCGGCAGGTCGGCATGCCGATCGCCGGCGTGGTGGAGAACATGAGCGAGTCGATCTGCCCCCACTGCGGCACGGGCTCGGCGCTGTTCGGTTCCGGCGGCGGCGACCAGCTCGCAACGAACCTCGGCTGCGACGTGCTGGGGCGCGTGCCACTGGACGTCGACCTTAGACAAGCCGGCGATGCCGGTATCCCCGTGATGGTGAACGCTCCCCGAAGCCCTTCCGCAACCGCCATTCTCGAGATCGTCGACCGGCTTCGACCAGTACGGCGGCCGCTGGCCGGACGGCCACTGAGCCTCACGCCGACGGGATGAGCGGGCCTCGCGAACGCGTTCCACCGCCGCTGCTCAAGCGGCGGCTGCCCTCGGGCCGCGGAGCGATGCTGCAGCCCAACGTCACCGGCGACGGCGACGCCCGCCTGACGGCACGCTTCTGGGTGCTGGTGCTGGCGACCGGCGTCGCCGCCGGACTGCTCGGGGCCGCGATGATGTGGATCCTCTTCACCGTCGAGCACGCCGCCTTCGGCGTCAATGGCAACCAGGGCGGGTTCACCGACGCCGTGGCGCGTGCCGCGGGCTGGCGCCGCGTGACGCCACTGTTGATCGCCGGAGTCTTCGGCGGCGTGGCGTGGTACCTGTTGCGCCGCTTCACCCCGGGACAGAAGTCCGAGGTCGACGAAGTGCTCTGGACCGGCGAGGGCCGCCTCTCGGTGCGACGCAGCTTGGGCACCTCGGTGATCTCCGAGATCGTCATCGGCCTCGGAGCCTCCCTCGGACGCGAAGCCGCACCGAAACTCCTTGGTGCCGTGGCCGGTTCCGTCTTCTCCGGCTGGTTGGGAATGACACCGGGCCAGACCCGGCTCCTGGTGGCGTGCGGGGCGGGTGCGGGTCTCGCCTCGGTCTACAACGTGCCGCTCGGCGGGGCCCTGTTCGCCGCCGAGGTGCTGATCGGCTCGATGAACCTTCCGGTGGTGCTGCCCGCCCTGGTGTGCTCGACGACCGCGACCTGGGTCGCGTGGATCTACCTTCCACGACACCAGACCTATCCCGGCATCCCGGACTACGCCTACGACAGTCGAATCCTGGTGTGGGCGATGATTGCCGGCCCCATCATGGGGGTGCTCGCCGCCGGCTACATCCGGCTCATCGGCTGGATCTCCCACCACCGGGTGACGGGGTGGCCGTCGCTGTTCGCCCCGTTCGTCGCGTTCGGCATCCTTGCGGCCATCGCCTTGGCCTTCCCTCAGCTCTACGGCAACGGCAAGGGCATGGCGCATGACGCCTTCCTCGGCCTCGGCACCATCGGCTTGCTTGCGGCCCTGGCCATCCTGAAGCCGTTGGTCACGGCCCTGTGTCTCAGCAGCGGCGCGTCGGGCGGCCTGTTCACACCGGTGATGAGCACCGGTGCTGTGTTGGGTGGAGCGCTCGGCTCACTATGGGGCCTGATGTGGCCGGGCAGCTCCGTGGGGGCATACGCGATGATCGGTGCGGCGGCGATGATCGGTGCAGGCATGCAGGCGCCGCTGGCCGCACTGGTGCTGGTCTTGGAACTCACCGGAACCGGGCTCGGTCTCGTGGTACCGATGATCGTGGCCACGGCCTTGGCGACGGCCGTGACCCGCTGGATCGACGGCTACTCCATCTACTCGGCCAGACTCACCGCACCGGCTCACCCTGCGGTTGCCGATGGTCGACGCCACCACGTGGGTGTGGTCACCGGGGGCCCGGTTCCGGGTGCGCCTGGAGATAGATGACCTCGATGCGTCGAACCCGGCGGCGTTCGACCGTGAGCCATGTCAGACCGCCCACGATCAGAGCTACTGCCAGGACGGCGGCGATCACGCCCGCCTCGACATGGCCGACGGCGAAGGCGAACAAGGAAGTGAAGATGAGTGCCGAACTCACACCGACGGCGATGAGGCCCGGCATCGCCCGGGTGTCCTTGAATTCCTCGCCGGAGTGTCGAAGCGACGTGCGTTGATGGTCTACCGGATCTGCTGACGTATCTCCCATGCACTCAAGCTAGCGAATTACCCTACAGCGAGCTAGATCTCCAGGCATACCCGTTCGTTGTCAGCTCACAAACGATGATTGTGAGTCGAAACCCGGTCGGGCTCCGTGGGGGGTCGTGCGTTCATCGGATTCAGGCGATGATGGTCAGATGATCGAACAGTTCATCAGCACCTGGTCGGATCTCGGGGCCGTCGTGGTGGCCACCGTCGTCATGTATGCCGCCTTCGTCCTGTTGGTCAGGATCATGGGTCAACGCAGTCTGGCCAGCATGGCCGCGTTCGACCTTGCGCTCGTCGTGGCCGTCGGCTCGCTGATCGCGCGGACGTCACTCCTCCAGGAGCCGACGCTCGCTCAGGGATTGGTCGCCCTGGTCACGCTGTTCGTCCTCCAATACGCCGTGTCGCGGCTGCGGCGCTTCCGCCGGGTCAACCATCTCGTCAGCCGCAGACCGGTTCTGCTCGTCGTCGACGGCGCGATCCTGCCCGACCAGCTGCGAACCGCGAACCTCCTGGCGGAGGAGTTACGGCAGAAGTTGCGGCTCGCCGGCGTGGGAAGCTTGGCCGACGTGTCACGCGCAACGCTGGAACGCAACGGTTCGATCAGCGTGATCCGTAGTGGCGCAAGGCTTGACAACGACGTCATGATCGACGTCGATGGTGCACTGGATGGATGACTGCGCGATGGGAGATCGACCACCGGCCGTGTCGGCCCTTCCGAGGACACCGCGCCTCTGGGGCGGTGACGCTGATCGAGGTGCTGCCACGCGACTAGTCACGCCGAGTGGCGGCAACAGTGGGTGCCGCCAGCGTCGACGACACGCCAGGCCGGAAGGCCCTCGTCGTCCAGGGCTTGCGCCACGGCCTGCACTGCGGCGGCCGAGCCGCACACCAAGATCGGTGCACCGCAATGCGTGTCGACCGATGGAATCGCAATCGACCGCCCGTCGCGTGTCGCCAGTCCCAGGTCGGCATCTAGGCAGATCGCGCCCTCGGCGACGAGGGCCGCAGCCGTTGCGCAATTCACCGCGACCATCATGACTTTGTCCCTTCCCGAGTACCGACCACCAGGAAACACGTCGCCCAGCAAGCCCGACAACGCTGAACTTCTTGTCACGCCACAGCCGCAGCTTGTGACGGGGCGACGCGCGCCATCACGCCGCGCCCGATCAGTGCCACCGTGACCGCAGTGGTTTCCTGAGTGTGCAGGGCCTGCAGACCACGCTGCGACGACGACCATCCCGGCGCAGTTGGCAGCCAACGTGGGACCAAGGACGGAATGGCGCGGCACGTCAGCGAAATCCGGGGTCGTGGTCGAGTTCGACGATGCTCCAACGCCCGTCGGCGCGTCGCAGCACCTGGTAGCTGCCTTCGGCTGCCCTCACCACCCCGATCGTCGCGTCGATGCCGTGCAAGACGGGACGGATGACGGCGTCGTGGGTGACCAGCACGATCACCTCGGGTGCGATCGGATCGACGACATCCGCCCAGCTGTTGAGGGCACTCGTCGCGCGAGTCAGGATCTCGTTGACCGGCTGCACGCCGGGCGCGTCGTCCACGCTTCCCCACCGGCCTTCGACGTCTGTCCGCACGTCACCGGCCCACTGTCCGTAGTCACGGTCGGTGAGGCGGTCGTCGACGAAGAACGGGGCCCGCGCCGCCTCGGCGATGAGTACGGCGGTGCGTCGCGCACGCTGGAGTGGGCTGCAGACCACCGCGTGTACGGGAAGCGCCCTCAGCACACCCGCCGCTGCGAGAGCCTGCTGCTCGCCAGTCGAATCCAAGGGCGGGTCGGCGAGGCCACGCAAGCGTCCCTGCGCGTTCAGCGCCGTCCGCCCGTGCCGAACCAGATAGACGGTGGCCGTCACGACGACGAACCCTCGTCGCCGGCCAACGTGTCCGCGGGCACCAGCAGCAGCGGCGTCCTGCGTTGCCCGATCATGCGGTGGGACACCGACTGTCCCAGCCCCGTGTCCAGCAGAGACAAGAGCCCGCCGCGAGGACTTCCGATGATCACCAGCAGCGCCGAATAGCGGTCGGCGACTCTGGCGAGCAGGTCGGCAGGGTCGCCGTGCCCGGCATGGTACGTCCAGGAGGCGGGCAATTCGTCTAGCAGTCGGCGCGCCTCGTTCTCCTCACCCGCAAGCGTTTCGGTCATCTGCTTCTCCCAGTCTGCTGCATCGGGGTCGATCGGCATGTCGTCGACGTCGGCGGTGTGTACGACGTGGATGTGCGCGGTCAACCGAAGCGCCAGGATCACCGAAAAGCGCAGCGCCGCAGTGCTCGCCCGGTGCGCGTCCCATCCGACGATCAACGCCGCCTGAGGCTGGGTCCGCGGCACGGGCCCATCGTGAAAGCCCATGAGGGGACCTCGCCCACCGTCGTGGCCGTATTCGTCTGCATTCATGCGAACCCTCCTCATCAAGACAGTGACCAAGCCAGTACGAGCCCTCCGACGCACGCAGCGACCGAGGCGACGAGCGATCCGAGGGCATTGGCGAACGCTCGGGTCGACCGACGCTGCTCGGCAAGGCGCACGGTTTCGAAACTCGCGGTGCTGAAGGTGGTGTAGCCACCACAGAATCCAGTACCGGCGACCTGCTGAAGGCTGCCCGGCGCGCCGTCGAAGATCACCGCACCGGCAAGGAAACCGAGTAGCAGGGATCCGGTCACGTTGAGCACCACGGTCGCCCACGGAAACGACACCCTCCACCGGTGCTTCACCGCGCTGTCGATCAGGAACCGGGCCAGCGCCCCCGACGCGCCCGCGAGCATCACCGCCACCACCGTCATGCGACCGCATCCGTCCATCGATTCGCGACGCGTCCCGCCGACGTGATCCCCGCCCAGGCCGCCCCGACGCCAAATATCACGCTGCTCAGCCCGTAGGCGACACCCAGCCAGGGCGCGCCGTCGCGGGCTAGCAGCGAAACTTCCAGTGCCAGAGTGCTGTACGTGGTGAACGCACCGCACACCCCCGTTCCGGCGAACAGCCTGATGCGCTGCCACCAACCCGCATCCGGACCGATGACGGCGAGGGCTTCGAGTAGCGCACCGAGGATGAAGGCACCGCCGACGTTGATCACGTAGGTCGCCCACGGCCAGGTTCCGTCCACGGTGGGCACCGCTAGTTCGATGAACCACCGCAGTCCCGTTCCGACGAACCCGCCGGCGAAGACCCACGCCCATGTGCTCGGTGTGCGGTGCAACGGGCGCGGCGCATCGGGATCCAACGGCAGTTCGGCGTGAACGTCAGGTGATCGCTTCGTCACGTCATCCGGTCGGTTCGAACCCATCGCGAGTTCCTCTCCGTTGTCATCGGAGTAGGAACTATCAGCCGTCGTCGGCAGTTCGGGCACGCCCAGGCGAGATCCATCGCCTCTGACAGGGTAGCGCGTTATTCTCAGCGCGTGCTTGCGAGGCGCGCCACGTCGCGGGCTTCCCGTCCATGCCGCGCGTGCCAGCAGCCATGTCACAGCGAAGATCCGGACGAGGCCCGCGCCCGCAGCCCACGAGTAGTACCTGGGAGGCCACAAGAACTGTTTGTGAGCGCGACCATTCCGCACGGCCAGCGGCTTCCGTAACTTCGGGAAGATGATCGTCGACCGCCAGACCGCCACCGCCCCGACACGCCTCGTCGAGAACATCGGACCCAACTGGTTCGCATCGGTAATGGGCACCGGCATCGTCGCGACCGCGGCAGCCAGTCTCCCGCTGACCGTGCCCGGCCTGCGAGGCTTCGCACAGGTCGTCTGGGTCGCAGCGGCACTACTGCTCTCGGCGCTCCTCGTCATCGTCGGAACGCACTGGCTGAGGCATCCCGTCGTTGCCCGCAGCCACGCTCGAAACCCGCAGATGGCCCACTTCTACGGAGCGGCACCGATGGCACTGCTCACGGTGGGCGCAGGGGCGCTGCTGGTGGGGAAGGACCTGATCGGTCTGCAGGCCGCGTTGTACGTCGACTGGGCGCTCTGGTGGGCCGGTACCTCGAGCGGACTGGTTACCGCCACGAGCATCCCGTACCTGATGTTCACCCAGCACGACGTGGGTCCCGACGCCGCGTTCGGCGGCTGGCTGATGCCGGTGGTGCCCCCGATGGTGTCCGCCGCAACCGGTGCACTGCTCATCCCGCACATGGCCGTGGCCAGTGCGCGCGCCACGATGCTCTACGGCTGCTACGCAATGTTCGGCCTGTCCCTGATCGCGGCCCTGATCATCACCACGATGATCTGGAGCCGCCTGGCCCACTTCGGCACCTCGGGCACGGCACGAGTACCCACCCTGTGGATCGTTCTCGGACCGCTGGGACAGGGCATCACCGCCGCCGGCCTGTTGGCCACCAGCGCGGCCGGGACCGTAGATCCCGCGGTCGCGGGCGGTATGAACGTCTTCGCCATTCTCTTCGGCGTTCCCGTGTGGGGGTTCGCGGTCCTGTGGGTCGCCCTCGCCACGGCATTGACTGCGCGCACGATGCGCCGAGGCATGCCGTTTGCCTTGACGTGGTGGAGTCTGACCTTCCCCGTCGGCACCTTCGTCACCGGCACCACCCAACTCGCCGTGCACACCGATCTGCCCGCATTCCGGATCGCGGCGGTGGTCGCGTACCTCGGCCTGCTCAGCACGTGGCTTCTCGTCGCGGTGCGGACCGCGCACGGGAGCATTCGCGGGCCGCTGTTGAGAACGCCTTCGTCGAGCACGGCGATCCTGGCCAGGAAGGATTCCGAGACAGCCTAGCGAGCGCCGACAACACCATGATCGGATCACACCCGGGTGGTGCACGAGCAGTCGCCGTACAACGCCGAACCACGGCGCACGGCTCGGCGAAGCCACGTTGACGCCGGTCAACGCGTTGTACAGCCGCAACCACGGATCGGTTCTCAGACGTCGCTGCGGCGGACCGGCGTCTGTGGGTCGACGGCCTCGTCAAAGACTGACTAGCCCTTATTCGAGGTCACGTCCACCCCGAGGGCCGAGCCCGGGCACGATGTCGCCGAGCGCGAACGTCAGCGGCTGTTCGAGCTGGGCATAGGTGCACGACCGTGGATCGCGGTCGGGCCGCCACCGGTTGAACTGCGCAGTGTGACGGAACCGGTCCCCTTCCATGTGGTCGTAGCGCACCTCGACCACCCGCTCGGGTCGCAGCGGGACGAACGAGAGGTCCTTGCCGGTGTTCCACCGCGAGGCTTCGTTCTTGCGCGGGGTGCGATCACCGGCGTCGTGGGCGGCCCAGTTCCACGGATGCGCATCGAAATCGGTGATCAGCGACTGCATTTCGGTGAATAGCTGGCGCCGCTTGGCCATCGGGAACGCGCCGATCACACCCACCGAGGCGAGGGTGCCGTCGTCGGTGTAGAGCCCGAGCAGCAGCGAGCCGATCGCTTCGTCGCTGGACTTGTGCACGCGGTAGCCGGCGATGACGCAGTCGGCCGTCCGTTGATGCTTGATTTTGAACATGACCCGCTTGTCGGGCTGATAGGTGACCGTCAACGGTTTGGCGATCACCCCGTCGAGGCCAGCCCCTTCGAACTCCTCGAACCACCGTCGGGCGGTTCCGAGATCGGTGGTCGACGGTGTGAGGTGAACCGAGGGACCGGCGTGGGCCAAAGCCTGTTCAAGTGCGGCGCGACGTTCGACGAACGGCCGCCGGGTGTAGTCCTCGTCGCCCAATGCGAGGAGATCGAACGCTACGAAGGACGCAGGAGTCTTCTCCGCGAGCATCCGCACTCGCGAATCGGCCGGATGGATGCGTTGTTGCAGCGCCTCGAAGTCCAACCCGTGATCGGTGGCGATGATGATCTCGCCGTCGATCACGCACCGCTCGGGCGTCTCAGTGGTGATTGCTGCGATGAGTTCGGGGAAGTACCGGGTCAGGGGCCGCTCGTTGCGGCTGCCCAACTCGACCTCGTCGCCGTCGCGGAAACAGATTGACCGGAACCCATCCCACTTTGGTTCATAGGAGGCATCGGGGGGGATCGTCGGGACCGACTTGGCCAACATCGGCGAGACCGGTGGCATGACGGGGAGCTTCATAGTCTCATTGTGGTCTCTGTTCTGCGAACGGGTTGGCGCCGTGTGAAAGTCGTTGCTGTGCCTCAGTTTGTCGGACGCGAAGGTGTTTGAGGCTTTCCTCCAGCGCGGCGACCTCGCCGAGCCAGGCGCGGTCCTTTGCCTCGGTGAGACGTTCCTCGGCGTTCTCGGTCATCTCGTTGATGCGGCCCAGCTGGGCGGGGTCGACCCGCAGGAATCGGCATCGTGTGCAGGCGTGTTCGTGCACGCACGGCGTGCCGTAGGGGCGGTGGCACTCACCCAGCGCCACCCGGCGCAGCAGGAAGTGCTCTTCGAAGTCGGCCCACTCGTCGTCGTTTGCAACCTTTGCCTCCTCGAATGGCCGCAGTTGGCGGCGCCGTTCGATGAACGCCTGGTGGGCGATGACGAGGTGCTCGGGAAACACCGCGGTGTAACCGCGGGTGGTGTCGAGGTTGAGATGTCCGAGCAGCGCTGCGGCGATGTGCAACGGCAAGCCGTTGTTGACCGCGTCGGTGGCGAACAGCCGACGGAAGTCGTGCGGGGTGAAGTGCACCGGTTGGCCAGCGTCGGTGATGCCAGCGATGGTGGCGAGGTGGATCAGAATCTGACGCACGTAGTGCCGTCCCAGCACCTCCTGACGGGTGCCCAGGGGGCGCGCGAACAGGTGCGGGAACGGTTCGCTATGGACCTTGTCGTTGGTGTCGTAGGCGATCGACAACGGCACGTGATCCTTAACGGCCTTGGCGCGGCGCAACACCTCCAGCAGCACCCCGACCAGTTCCGGAGTCATTGGGATGAGCCGCTCGCAGTCGGTCTTGGACGGCACGATGTGCAACAACGGCACCAACGTAGCGGTGGTGGAAGCGGTGTAATGCCGCAACGACAGCTGAGTCAGTTCGAGCAGTTCCTCAATGCGAATGCCAGTGTGACGCAACGTCTCCACGACCGCCCAGCCCCAAAAGCCCTCCTCTTCCAGCGCGGTCACGTCGATGGGCTCCCGGCGCCCACGAATCCAGGCCGGTCGTTGCTGGCCGGGCGCCAGGTGCACCCAGGTCCGTGCTCTCGCGTCGCCGTCGCGCCGCAGCGGTGGGCAATGCCGCAGGAACGTGGAGCCGTCGACGACGAACTCCTGGTCGTGCGTGCAGTCCAGGGCACGCTGTAGAAGCGTTGCGGTGCGGTTCTTGTGTGCGACGGCTGCGGTCAACAGTGCGGGCAGCAGCGGTGTCAGCATGCGGGTACGGTCCTGCATCGAGGCCTTCTGACGGCGTTTCTCCTTGGCCGCCGCGCGACTGAGCGCCCGCGGCACCGGGCACGGCGCCACCCAGACACCCCAGCGGACCGGGTCGTCGTGCGACCACTCGGCCAGGTCGCGGTACATCCCGCGGATGGCGAACAGGATCGAGTGCACTTCGCGTCTAGGGCTCCCGTCGAGGGTCAGCGCCAACCGTTCCCGCCACGTCGCCACCACCTCAGCCGACAACGCCAGATCAGCCTGGCCCGGGTTGATCTGCAGGATCTCCCACCAGAACAATCGGGCCAATCGGTAGGCCAAGCCTTCCAGCGAGCTGTAGTCCATGCCGGGCTGAATCTCTTCGAGATAGTCCACGAGCAAATTGCGCACCCCCGAAGCGGGCATGCCGTACCGATCGACCAGCGTCGCAGCGCTGTGCTGGCGTGTGTTGCCCCGCGCCGACCACGTCGCCCGCAGCGTCGGAGCCTCCCCAGCCAAAGGGCCCAGCGCGACCAGCAGCTCCCAGATCAGGTGTTCGCGACGCTGCCGTCCCGAGGTGCGCACCACGTCGGCGTAGAACAGCAGGTCGTCGCCGCTCAGCTGTTCGATGTCCTTACCGGTGCGAATCATCACCCGCGCCAATGCCTTTTCGGCATCGGCCTGATACTTGGGCACCGCGTCGCGGTAGGCGGGCAACGTACGCAACCGTTCCAAGTCCGACCCGCCGTTGCTGTCGAGGAACCTGCCGAGGGTAACCCGCTGCTTGGAGTCCAGCAACCAACTGTACGACGGCCGCAGTGCCCGAACCCGTAGTAACGCATTGAGCGCCTTGAGCGTGGGTGACCAATGGTCGTAGTGCGGCAACGCATCATGCTCGAACCAGGTGCGCGGCGCGGCGTCGTAACCACTGGCCAGCCACCGCTGTTCCCACGTCTGACCGGGGTATTGACCAAGCACACCCAGTAGTGCCCGGGTTCCTCGAACGATGGGCTGAAGTTGTTGGGGTGCCAGTGCCTGATGATGCTCGGCGACGACGGCACATAACTCGTCGGCGGTCAGTGACTGGATTGCCACGCCTCGGGCCCCCACTGGCAGCGGTGGAGGCGAATGATTGGCGTCATACCCCCATAGCGGCCGTACCAGGCCAGCTGGGCCGAACCGGTTGTCTGCTGGAATCGCCTGCAGGTGCGGCGATTCCGGCCGTGACAGCAACTGGACCGTGGGGCTCATCGCGCGCCGTGTCGCGGCGGCCTGTCGACGTTCCAGCGACCGGGTGTCCTCGGTGCTCAATTCGGCAGCCCCAAAAGTTCTCGGACCGCCGCGGCGTCGTAGCCGGGCTCGATCGTAGCCACGTCGATCTTCGGCCGGGCGTAGTGCTCGAGGACCTTGCCGATCAGGTCTTCCAGGCGCGGCTGAGTGTAGATCTGGGTCGTCGTGACGCTGGCATGCCGCAGCACGGTCTGCACGTCGACCAGGGTGAACGCAGGATCGGCCAGCATCCGCGCGGCGGCGGTGTGGCGGAAGTCGTGCAACGACCAGTTCGCGCCCAAGCTCGCGTTGGCGCGGCGCAGCACCGCGCGCATCGCGTGATAGTTCAGCGGCGCCGGCTGCGAGCGTCGGGTCCACCACACCGGGCCACCCGGCTCCATCGGTGGCTGCTCGGCCAGATACAGCGCCAGCCACACGAAGGAGTCCACCGACGCCGGGACGGTCTCCCGCGTGCGGCTGCCCTTGCTGGTGACCGTGATGGTGTAGCGGCCGGCATCCAGATCGCCGTGACGCATGCCCAATAGCTCCGACGCTCGCACTCCCGAGGACAGATAGAAACTCACCAATGCTCGATCGCGGTGACTGCGCAACGCGTTGAACAACGCCGCGGCAGCATCATCGGGGATCGCTCGCCACACCGGCCGCGGGGTTTTCTGTCGATAGTTGGCGCGCCGGAAGATCGTGAAGTCTTCCATCGGGTTGTGGTGCGCGTGCGGTCGGCCACCGTGCCTGGCTCGTTGTGCCGGAACGGGATTGACTAGTGGACCCAGATTGGCCGTGCAGGCGTGGTCGTAGAACCCGAAGAGCACTGAGAGCTGATGGTTGATGGTTCGCGGCGCGTACTTGCCGGACAACTCGGCCTTGCCGGTCACCGCGTTCACCGAGCCCGGCGGAGGCCTGTCCGGATCCCGACGCAGACGCTGCGGATTCGGCGTCTCCCGGAGGTGCTCGACGAACGCACGGACGTCGACCCGCTCGGCCCGTTCCCAACCGATCAGACGCTCGTGGAGGAACCGGAACCACCGCAACAGGTCGAACGCGTAACTTCGAACTGTGAGTGGACTGCAATCCGACGCTGCCAGCTCCCGCAGGTATGACGTCGCCCCGAGATGCTCGGCGTCGGGGAAGATCACCCGCCACGGCAACCCGCTCGGCACTGACTCCACCCGACCCAACACGGCCACAGCGCGATCCTCCATCGCCAGCCCTGCTCGGTTCGGAAGGCTCGCCGAAGTTCAGTCAACTAGACGCACGGCCGTGGTGGTCGATTCCGCCGGGACGTGGATCGTGTCGCGCAACGGGGCTGACGTGTCCCGGACGTTCCCTGAGCTGGCGGCGATCGGTGACGCCTTTGGTGGTCGCCGCGTCATTCTCG
The DNA here is from genome assembly GCF_001044235.1 of Mycolicibacterium chlorophenolicum. Lineage (GTDB taxonomy): Bacteria > Actinomycetota > Actinomycetes > Mycobacteriales > Mycobacteriaceae > Mycobacterium > Mycobacterium chlorophenolicum. The sequence goes on from NZ_JYNL01000009.1 coordinate 102,956, forward strand.
ACGGGGAGATCGTGGCCGTCGATGCGCAGGGCCGGCCGTCGTTCACTCGGCTGCAACGTCGATGGCCGCAGCACCGTCGCCCCACCCCCACCTTGCTGCGCGAAGTCCCCGTTCGCGTGCTCGCCTTCGACGTCGTCGCCCTCGACGACCAGTCATTGACCGGCCTGCCCTATTCGGAGCGACGCGCCATCCTCGCCGAGCTGACCGACGGCCTCACCTCGCCCGTGCTGACCGTCCCGCAGTCTTTCTCGGACGTGTCACCGACAGACATGCTGCAGATAGCGAGTGAACACGGCATGGAAGGTGTCGTCGTGAAACATGTTGACTCGCCGTATATCTCGGGTCGCACGACGTTGTGGACCAAGCACCCCGTGCGGTCGACCGCGCAGCTTGTCATCGTCGCCTTCTGGCACGCGGGCGGCCCCGGTGGTGCCCGCAGTGTGGGCTCCCTCCTCGTGGCGGGCCACAACGCTGCTGGCGATCTGATCGCGGTCGGCCAGGTCGGCACCGGGTTCAGCGCGTCGACGCGTAGTCACCTGTTCGAACTGCTCGATCCGATGCGCCGCACAGATCCGACCGTCGTGTCCGCGCCCGCTGTCCCGGGCGCTATCTGGGTGAAGGGCGAACTCGTCGGGGAGGTCGCTTACCGCGAGTACGTTGCCGGACGGTGGCTGCGCCACACGAGCTGGAAAGGCCTCAGGGACGGGATCGACCCGGCGACGGTGGCCGTGCCGCCGTTGACCGCGCCGCACTGACGGGGCGAGCCGCGTCCCACGACTGCCTGGCGTCCATGCCCGGCAACGCGATCATCGCCCGGCGCCGCCGGCGATCAGAGCGATTCGCGGATATCGGGCAGCAGGTTCAGGTCGTCAGGGCGCGCCACACCCGGTTCCCATTGGCGGAACTTGGCGGCCAGCTCCCGCACACGTCGTTTCGCCCACTCCGGACTCAAGCCGCTGAGGACGTCGTACTCGTAGCGGAACCGGTCCTTGCGGTCGGAGATGTAGGAGGCCTTGTCGGTGACGATGCTCTGGGCGTACCAGTACAGGAGGTCTTCGAGTGTGCCGGCATGGTCGAAGCCCAGCTGGCCGCGTTCATAGAACGTGAAATGGTATGTGCCGCTGTCGTCGACGAAGACGTTGAGGCCGTCGTTGGTTCGCATTCCGACGGGCATGGGCGTGGTGCCCAGCCGCGCCGCAAGGCGGTCGATCTCGGTTTGCAGTTCGACGGATCTAGCGTCCGAGGGGTGGTCCGGCACGTTCGATGATTCCCTTCTCGAGTAGGTCGTTCACCGAGATCCTCGTCCCTTCGGGACCCACAACCATGTATTGAAGAGCTCCGGGGGAGGGTGTCTGTCCGAACCACGGTTCCACCGGCCCTTCGACGATGCGCCAGCCCGAGGGCAAGGGCGCCCCGGTGACCATGTAGCGGTTGTACTCACCTCCAAGGGTCTCGGGGGTGATCGCCCGGTCGCTGTAGGGGGTGCCGTCCGGCGAGAGGTACTGCCCGTACTCGGATCCGAATCTGTCGATGATCGTGCCTTCCGGTAGGTGGGCGGGTTGGGGAACGTAGCCGGGTGGGAAGCCGTCGTTGCCGGGCCAGTTCCGGGCGCCCGGCGTTCCGAAGAGATTCTGGAAATCCTGGGCGGACATGCCGCCCATCGGGTCCCAGCCGCGCATGACGGCAAGGGGCGCCCCACCTTCGGTGACCAGTTCGGCGGGGAGGCCGGCGCGGACGGCAGCACCTTCGCCACCGAACGGCGCGGTCGCCGCGGCGGCGGACAGGTCGAACGTCTTCTCTCCGGCGAAGTAGGCTGCGCTGGGGGAGTCGAGCGCATGCTGGACCTGCCCGACCGCGGTGCCCACCGGGTTGGTCACCGCCTGGTTGACGCCCTGCGCCACGTTCTTCCAGGATTCCAGGACACCGGGAGCCCCGGGCCCGCCCTGACCCAAGAGGTTCTTGATGCTCTGCTCGGAGTTGCGCCACGCGTCACCGAATCCCTCACCGAACCCGGGTGCAGGCATTCGGGCCGGCTCCGGCGGCCGGTAGAACGGGTTGACACCCTGTGCCTCTGCCTGGGCGACCATCTGCGACAGCCGCGACTCGATCTGGTCGGCTGGTACACCCTGACTGGCCAGGATCGGCCGCGCCGCGGCCTTGAACGCCTCGACGTCCTTGGCCGGTATCACCATCGGCGTCGCGTGGTCGGGCACGGGAGCCCCGGCCAGCTGGTCGAGCGCAGCGGAGAGGTTGGCTGGTTGATCGCCAGCCTTGGACGCCTCCGGTACGTGGGCGCCGGCGACCTGATCGAGCGCACCCGACAGGTCGGCCGGTTGGTCACCCGGCTTGCCCTTCGGGTCGGGCGCGCCAGGACCGAGGAGGAGGTCGTGCAGATCCGCAGGTTGATCCAGACCTCCAGCTGACCCACCCGCCGGTAGCAGCATGTCGGTCAAGGAGTGCGGGGCATCACCAGGCGGGTCGGCCCCAGTGACCGCTCGCACCACCGAGTCAGCGGACGGCACCCCGCGAGCAGCCAGGTCCCGCTCGGCATCGGTGATCGACTCCTGACCGGACGCCACCTTGATCGCCGTCGCCAATTCCTGGTCGGCGGCAACGGCTTTCAGCATCATCCGGTGAATCCGGTCGCGCACCTCGCGTTGGGCGGCCTGACGGTCCCTGAGCTGATCCTGCGTCAATCCGGCCAGCTCGAAAGTGACAGCGCCGGTGGTCAAGTCGATGTCGAGGTGCTTCTCGGCGGCGTAGCTGGTGATGTCCTCCCATTCCCGCTTCACTGCCGCAACCTGTTCCTCGGCCGCGGCCGCTGCTCGGGCGACCAGCTCGCACTCCCGCGCGTGCGTGCGCAGGTCCAATGCCACCTTCCCGGCCCCGGCACGGGCGGCGTCAGCGGCTTCGCTGTCCCAGGGGACGGCGTTCATGACGGCGGTCAGCGTGTCGGCCGCCTCGTGGGCTGCCGCGCCGTGCTCGGTTGCCGCTCGGAACATGTCCCGGATGGACGACGGCTCCCACCGCTGCACATCCTCCAAGGTGATCCCCACCGGTCAATTCCACCCCCTCGGCACTGCCCCACAAGCATGGTCCTGATCACAGCGGGCTCCCAGCCACGCGTACCGCCCGGCGACGAGGATAACAACAGATCAGCTCGGCGCCTCGCTTTGCAGCAAACCCCTTCCCCGCCAACCAGACGCCCCAGGGTGCCGCCCAGGCCTCTGCCCGGTGATCGAAAACGTTCATCGACACGATCGAGCTCCCCCAGTCGACGCGCGCGCGGTGCTTCAGTGTCGAGCGGAGCGCCCCGACAATCCACACGGGCATCACGGGAGGACTCATCATGGCCACCGCGGTCGTGATCGACATCGACGGCACCATCACCGAACACGATCGCCCGCGCGCCGCCGCCATCTTGCACGCACGCCGCACAGATCATCGGAAACCACTGCGCGCCAACATCAGTGATGACGGACGCACCGCCTACTGGGCGTATCCCTCCCGAAACGAACCGTTCAACGCGATCGCCACTGCACTCTGGTATCAGGATTGCTCAGCTGCGCGCGCCGCAAGTTGGCTGGCCGGAGAGGTCATCATCAGCGGGCCCGTCGACGGCAACGGTGCCCCTGGCCCAGTTCCCCAGGACCGCCTCGACGCGTTGCGGGCCTTGACCCGCGGTCTATGACCCGAGCCGCGGCGCGGACGCACGGTCAATCCGACCGGCCGACCCCCGGTCAGTCGCGGGCACAGCACGCGCGGCCTGGTGCAAGATCTCCGCGTGCGCAGCGATCAGTGACGAGGCTTGCGCACTGAACCCTGCCCAGCCGCTGGCTTTGGCGGCGAACGCCGCGGCGGAATCGCCGACCAGGCCGTGTTTGGCCGCCGCGGCGACGGTGCGCGCGCCTTCGTGGCGGCGGGTCATCTCTTCGTGGCATCCGTGCAATTGGCCGGCCGAGGCGGCCACGGCCTCGGGCTGCATTGCGATGCGCTCCGCTGTCACAACAGACCCCCGAACTCTCTGTCACGGCTCCCTGCGCCCACGGTAGCAAACACGGCAGGGCTACTCGAGCGGTCCGCAGTCGCGGTGTCCGACGGAGTGGGCCCGGCGACCGCACCGGGTGCAGTGCATGTCGCTGCAGGTGATCGTCGTGCGGTCGTTGCTGATGATGACGCGGCATTCCTCGTGTTTTTCGTTGGGAAAGCGGCCGGCCAAGGCGTCGTCCCACTGGACTGCCCGCGGGGCGGAGTCCTGTCGGCCGGGCTGCATCAGTTCATTATCCGGGGTCCGCTTGTCGGTGCGAAGCAGCAATGTGCCGCCCGCGAACGATATATTCCATCTATGCGAAGTGTTGCCCCGGCGTTGTTACCGATCTTCCGGTCTTCGCATCAGGCCGGTCTCCTGAGCCGCCTGTTCCTCACCGATGACGAGATCCCGATGACCGACCTCGCGCACACCCTCGACATCCCCCTGACCACGCTGCACCGCGAAACCGAACGGCTCGAACAAGCCGGGCTGTTGACGAGCCGACGCAGCGGACGAGCACGCCTGCTCCGCGCGAACCGGCGCCACCCCGCAGCGACCCCGCTAACCGACTTGCTCACCATCACCTTCGGCCCGGCTCAGGTCGTCGCCGAGGAATTCGCCGAGCTCGACGCCGCCACCGTCATCCTCCACGGCTGTTGGGCGCAGCGTTACGCCGGACAGAACGGGTCATTCCCTACTGCTGTCGAGGTCCTCGTCGTCGGCGACGGCCTCGACGACAACGACGTGCGCGCGGCCGCCGCCACCGCACACCACCGCCTGGGCCTGAGCGTCGAAACCGCGATCTGCCCCCGCAGGGCCTGGCAGGCCGAGCATCCAGACGACCCGGAGATCGCCGCCATCCGCGCGCAGCCTTTCCTGACCGTCCTCACGGCATCCGAACCGGCCTCAGTGGCCAAGGGTATCTATCGCATGCGGCCGTCTTGGACTCCCCGCTACCAGCCCGACGTCTACGTGCCCACCGACCTGACCATGCTCACCGGCCCCACCAGCGGTTCCCACGACCCGCCCGTGCACCTGTACTGGCAGCCCGGCGACCTCGACTTCGCCAACCCCGCTGACCGCGAGCTGTTCTACTCCTCGGCCCTCACCACCGCCAGCAGCTCCGAGGACTTCACCCAGTGGATCAATCGCGACGCCCTCATCGCCGCGTGGCACCACCTATCGCTGCCGACGCGCGTACGCCGCGCTTGGGAAACCCTGCACCCGACCCTACGAGACGAGGCCACCATCGTGAACGACCGCATCCGCGTCCAGGACGCCATCTTGGCCGGGATCGCCGAATTCGGCTTCGCCCTCGCCGGCGGATCAGCCCTCATCGACTACGACGTCGTCTCCCGCGAAACCGACGACATCGACGCCTTCAACGACCGCTGGGACGTCGACGCGTTCACCGCCGCCTGCACACGCGTCATCCAGGTTTGTCACGAACACGGTTGGCACGCAGCGCTCGTCGCCGACCAAGACATGGACAAGCAGATCCGCGTCGACGCCGGAACCGGTCACCCGGTCATGGTGCAGCTCGTCTACTACGGCCGCTCACAAGACCCCGAGCAACGCCCTGGCGGCGGTCTACGACTGATCTTCGACGACGTCGTCGCCGGCAAGGGCGCCGCCATCGCCGACGTCGCCCGCGGCCGCGACTTCTACGACCTCGCCAACATCCTGACCACCCCCGGCTGGACCCTGCAGCGCGTCGAATCCGCCATGCACGCAATGCGATTCGGTGACCTCATCAACCAGTTCCGCATCAACCTCGACCGCTTCCGCCGCGGCGACTTCGACGACGATATCCGCAAGTCCGGATTCGTCCCCGACTTCTGCCACGGCATCTTGGACTGACCTCCGAGTCCAAACCATGCTTTGTTAGCTCACGCCGGAAGGTACGCGGCTGCATCCTCGTGAGGTGCCGCGTGGTGCGCTGCTGTGGTTTTACCGTCGGCGACGCCGAGCTATGCGGTTTAGCAGCTTGACCGTTGGCGGAGATGATGATCGCCCACTACGGGCGCATCTAGGAAGTTGCTGACCCATTCGACGCTCAGCGTCGACTCATTCGGAGGGTAATAGTGCGTGATTGGAAATGCGTACGTGGTTGCGCGTTTACTTTCCAGGTCGCTCGAGAACGTGAAGACCGACCGCGGGGTAAGCCGCACGAAACTCATCCAACGCGGGAGGCCCTCTGATCCCACATGAAGGGAGTCGAACCCACCAACCAGGCACGAGACCACATGGGGCAACAGCTCTTTGCTCTCCAAGATGCAGTCGGCATTCCAGCTCCCGTGGCCGAAGAACCTCCGTATCCATGATGGGTTTGGCTGGGCACCGAACATGCCCGGGAATTTGACATAGCGGTCGTCGAGCACCGTGCCGTCCCGCATCCGCGTGGTCATGGCGGTAGGGCCGTACCCATCGCCATAGAACTCGGCTCGGACGGTATCCGTATCGGGCCAGGTGACATCGACCCCCCATCCGGCTTGCCCCTCGGGGGACATCGCAGCTTCGATGGTTCCAAGCGAAGGGGCTGGCAGGTCAACCGGATTGAGCTTCCTGACGCCCCCACATCGGTCTGCAATGATCTGCCGCCAGATGGGTTCTCGGTCGTCTGCCCGCTCAGCTGCAGCACCGCACCACTTCGCCTTGATCTTATGTGGTTGCATCATTTCGTCCCCCGATCGCTTACTCCCCGTCGTCTCAGCGACATGCGATACCGCAGTCAGGCAGGCTGGCCCGTTTCATCGACCCACGACGAGAGCAGTTCTTTGGTCAGTTTCGCCAACTGTTGAGCGGTGGCCGGCTCCGCCATCTCGGCGGCCAACTCGCCGTAGCTGAGTTGACTCAGGCGGGCCTGCTCATGCCCTTTGGGCGCCTGCGCCACCGCAACCAGCATCTGGATCGCGACACCACGCTCGACCTCTAATTGCACCTTGCGCTCCTTCCCGTACTACACCGCCAAGCCGAATCCCACACTTTCGGTGTGCGGCGAACTCGGGTGCTCGTTCAACGGGCATCCCGAGCAGTTGCTCCAGCTCAACTCTGATTCCAGCTAGCCGCGACAGCCGACTACCAACACCCGTCACTGTCCGGTCCGGCAGTGCCCAGGGCGACAGACCCGAACGCGATGAGAGCCTCCCTGCTGTAGACGGTCGCAGCCATGCCCGAAGCCTACGGCTCTGTCGATGGTTTCAGCAGGAGACGGACCTGAGGCGCCTGCGTTCCGGGCGAGGGGCGCTTACGATACGTGTCGTTTACGACACGCATACTATGCATAGAATCGTATGCACTTGCATTCGTGCTGTTAGAGTGTCGCTTATGTTGGTCGACACAAACGATCTTGTCTCCGCGACGGAGTTCAACCGCAACACCGGCCGGTACACCAACCGCGCCGCCGAAGGCCGCCGCGTCGTGATCATGAAGGACCAGAAGATCGTGGCCGCACTGATTGGTGTCCACGACCTGAACCGGCTCGACGCCCTCGACACCACCTCCAAGCTTGGCTTCGACGACATCCCCGATATCAGAGACGACCAAGGTGCAGATGACACCTCAGCCCAGTTGAAGGCGGTGATGCCGATCGGCGTCACCGTGGGCGGCGAGCCCGCCCACATCAACCCCCACGAGAACCTTCTCGTCGTCGGCCGCGGCGCAACCGAACTCATGGGCGTCTTCGTGACGCAAGCGGGTGCGCTGCCCGAGGCTCAGCAGTTCGTGATCGGATCCGACAACCCCACCTTCTTACTGGCGAGCGGCCCACCAGAGGCCGCACAGCCGGCAATCCTGGCCGTGTCCGTCGACATGAGCATGTCCGCGCAGCTCCGCCTCGCCGCCCAGATCTCAGGCGAGCTGCAACGGCGCGTTGCGTTGCTGCGTGACCACACGGTGAACACCGTTGAGCAGTACCGCCAACTCGACACCGGGTCGGCACCTCTGCCGACGTTGACCATCGCTCTCGACACCGCCGACATCTATCTCGGCGGACCGCTAGGTGAGGTTGTCTCCCAAATCGTCCGCAGGGGAATCGATCTCGGCGTCAACGTGTGGCTGTTCAGTAACGCCGCACTGTCTCGTCAGGCGATGCAGTTGGCCGCCATCTCTCAGCGTCTCGCTCTACACCTACCGACGGTCGATCAGTCACGCGACGTGATCGGTAGTGACGCCGCGGCCCACCTCAAACCACGCCAAGCGGTCCTCCGGAACATCGATCAAACGCTCATCCCCGTCGTCACCCCGACCGCAACCCCACCGCTCACCCCCGCCGCTCCCACCGCGCCGACGGCTGAGCAATGGCCCGCCATGCCGCAACCCGGATCCATCAACTCGATCGTCGAGATGTGGACCGCAACAGCACCTGGCGGCGAACCCTCACTACCGCTGGGCCTCGTCGACGACGCCGCCAATCACCGCCACACCCTCTTCGCTCTCCCACTGATCAAGGGTGGCCACACCACTGTCATTGCAGGCCCTGGTCAGGCCCGAGCTTTCGTACAGATCCTGCTCACCAGCGCCGCACTCACGAGTCCAGCCGACATGTACTTCCACTACCTCGGCACCCAAGTACCCCGCACGACACCCGCGGTCAGCAGCCACACATACGAAGATCTGAGGCGCACGGGCAGCAAGGCCGCCGTCCAATCCGTCGCCACGGCGCTCACGCAAGCAGCCGAAGCTTCGCCGCGGGCCGTGTGCCTCATCGTCAACATCCAGGAACTCATCGGCGCTGAACACCTGGGCGATCCCTTCATGGTCAAGGAGTTCATTCGGGACCTGATGGACGACGAGTCGACCCAGCACGTTCATGTCGTCCTGCTGTCCAACGACATCCTGCGGCTGCAAACCCAACTCCAGCCGACCCGCAGGCACCAAGCAGCCACCTCCATCTACTACGCCGGCATCGAGCCGGCCGGCGTCGCACGCGACGTCCGCGACCAGATCCGCCAGCTCCCCCAGTACAACGAGGACGCGGCACGCCACGCCATCGCGACGCATGGCGCAGAACTCGCCAACGAACGCAACGGCGTGCATCTCGTCCTCGCCCGGCCCGACGGCTCCCAGTAGCCACCGGAACGCGTTCAGCAAACGAAACAACACATAGCACCACGGGAGGACACACGATGACGTTCACCGCCACCATCACCGACCTTGCAGCCGATTCGGCGCCGCTATGGGAGTCGTTAGGTCACGCGTCAGCAGAGGACGCTCATACCGCCGCGGTGCAGCACATCAACACCGCTCAGCCCGCCGACCAGGTCAGAGCCGTAGGGGACGGCGTGTACGAGGTGTGGAGTTCCGCCGAGAGCGGCGGATCGACGCAGCACGTGGCCACACTGACCGTCGTCGCCGCTGACGACTAAGAGCTTCACCGCGTCGGTCGCAACGGCTGCAGCGGCGGCGGCGCGGACCTACGAGTGGAACCGACGGAACTCCGCTCCCGACGACAACGCACTCACCTTAACCGTTTGCCCGCTCGACGGCGCCTCGAGCACCTGACCCCCGCCGAGATAAACTTGAACGTGGCCCGGTGGACGACCTGCAGAGGCGGGAAAAACCAGGTCACCGGGCCGCGCTTGGCTGCCGCCGACCGGTACGCCGGCCGCGAACTGAGCCTCAGATGTCCGCGGGATCTCTACACCGAACATTTGCCCGGTGACGAAGCGTGACAGACCAGAGCAATCGAAGCCGACCTTGCGGTAATCGCCGGCGCGGTCAGCAGGGCCACCGCCGTCGGAGATGCCTTGCGTGGGACCGGTCATCGAGCCACCACCCCACGCATAGGGGATGCCAAGCACCTGCTTGGCGATCGCGTTGAGCTTCGCGCCGTCCGCGCCACTGGCACTTCCCAGCGCCAAACTGGCTGGGCCGCCGTCAAAACCATTGGAGGCGTTGGCCTTGGCCAACATGTTGTCCAGAACCTGGTTGCCGCCCGGCCCGCTGAGCATCTGTTGGAACGGCGCCGTCAAGCCTGACAGTCCCTGCAACCCCTGCAGTGGTGAGGACAGTGCGCTCGGGATGGATTGAGCGGCCTGAGTCAGGCTCGGGAGGATGCTCGACGCGGTCTGGTTCATCGGCATAGACGACTGGTAGGGCGACGCGCCGGCCTTGGCTAGATCGGCGGCGGTCAGCCTGGGTGCGCCAGCGCCGCGCAGCGCGTCGCCCGTTCCGCCGCGACCGCCGCCCTTGAGGGGGTCCTGAGCGTCAGGTCCGCCGCGTACCCGGTTTCCGCTGGCCTCATCGGTGTCACCCATGGCCGAGGACGCCTGCGCACCGGTGCCGGATTGCGCGGCTCCCTTACTGACGTTCTGACCGAAGTCCGTGGACATCGTGCCGGTCGCAGCCGAAAACCCGGAGCGAACCCCGCCGTCGGCAGGCAGCGGCGCACCGTTGAGACCTCCGAGCTTCTCGGCGGTGCCGCCGAAGACGCCGGCCGCCTCGGCCGGGTTCAGCGTGACGTTACCTTCGGTCATGAGCAGCTCCCGAGCGTCGCATGCGAGAGATGCAGCTTCACCGGTGTCGTAGGCCTGCGTCCCATCGCTCTCCCCTACCTGCCATTTCGGACAGTTCTCACCGCATTCTACGGGTGAACCGGCCCATATCAGAGCCTCAGGCGGGGCATTGAGCCAGAATTCCAGGCCACGGCCGGGCGTCTTGTTCCACGGCCGGCGGATGCCCGAACGAACCCGTCGCCCTGACCGTCCCCGCGTAGGCGCGGCTACCGATTCCTCGCCGGCGGCACAAGAGGCGTTCGGGTCGTCGACGAGGTGCGGGCTTTGCGTGCGCCCGCCTGCACCGTAGGCACCCCTTTGGCGGGCCCGACGCCTGCTGGATAGCCGCCCTCCAGCTCCAACCCGCCACCGCCGGACCCGCCGGGGCGCAGATACCCCCGGCTCATCAGACCCTTGACCGCGGCACCCCACCGGTCCAATTGATCAGGGCACAGCAACGGGCCGGCCAGCTGGCGCTCGATGTGCGGACGCAACAACACGGTGCCAATGACGAGCACGACCATGTTCATCGCCGCCCACGGAACGTCCAAGTCGTCGACGGTTTGCCCGGCATCGGCTCGACGGCGCCACCGCGCGACTCCCATTTCGATCAACGTGTCGAAGATCGCCGCTCCGAACGGAGTGTCGTCCACCAACGCGCGAGCCAGGTAGTCCGCCACGACGGTGTGCTTGGTGAAGAGCTGCATCACTTGCTCGCCGAAGTCGTCGACCGTCACCGGTTCGGGCCCGGAGGCCAGCACCTCGCGCAGCAGATCGGTCACGTGCCGATTGACCGCGTCGACCAAGTCGCCCTTGGTACCGAAGTGATGCTGGATCAATCCGACGGACACGCCGGCCCGCGCCGCCACCTCCCGGAGGGAGGTCGCTTCAACGCCGCGCCCGGCAAATTCCGCCAGCGCTGCATCCCGGACCTTCCCGGGCTTGTCATCCGATGGCCAGCGCGTCATCCGTCCACCGATCCCACCCGAAACCCGTACCCGCGCTTGCATTCTAGCCGTGCGCGGACGCCTGGTTCAGCGACTGACGCGACTGTTGGTTGATCATCACGATCTACCTCACTTCCGTGTGTTCCCGCCCCGCGCCAGCGCCGGTGACCCCACTTGCGAGCGTGCCGGGAGTACCCAGAACTTTCAACGCGCGAACGTCTCATCGCCCACCGGGGCGCGTTCGGCTATATGACGGTGCCGCGCGCTACCCTCCGACTACGTACGCGGTGATCGCCACCGCTGGCCAGCGAGGAGGTGTGGGCACAGTGAGCTATCCGGCGGCCGCCACCGTCGTCGCCTTGATGCGCGACATGCCCGAGGCGTTGAAGCTTGCCGACCTCGGCGAAACACTCCTCAACGTCGGCTCTGCTGACGCGCTGTGGGACGCACACGTCGGCGCCACGTTGATCGCCGTGCCGGGAACTGAACCCGACCGCGACACCGCCGCCCGCGACGTCGAGCACTGGCACACCCGCGGCTGGGGCGTCTACACGGTCCTCGACGAGCAGTATCCCGATCGGGTCCGGGCCGCCCGCCGCCCACCAGCAGTACTGATGACCCAAGGCAGTCTCGTCGCTGACGATTACGGGGTCGCGATCGTCGGTTCCCGCAAGGCCTCAACAGCCGCCCTGGGCTTCGCCGCCGACGTCGCGCGCGGCCTGGTCGATCACGAGGTCACGGTGGTGTCCGGCCTCGCCGAAGGCGTCGACACGGCGGCGATGAGCGCAGCGATCGACCTCGGTGGCCGCGTCGTCGGGGTCATCGGCACCGGCATCGACCACGCCTATCCGGCGCCGAACACCGAACTGCAGGCCACGATCGCCGAACGCGGACTGATCCTGACTCAGTTTCTCCCGGGCTTCCGCGGGGCCCGGTGGGCTTTCCCCGCCCGGAACAAGACGATGAGCGCCTACGCGCGGGCGACGGTCATCGCAGAAGCCACCGAACAGTCCGGCACCAAGCACCAAGCTCTCGAGGCCGTCGCCCACGGGCGCCGCCTCGTTCTGCACCGCACCGTCGCCGAAGGCACCACCTGGGGTCGAGCCCTGGCCGACCGGCCCGACGTGTTCGTGGTCGACAACGCCGGCGAGGCGATCGATCAGCTGGAGCACATCGCCGCCGCCGATCAATCCGTCCGCAAACGCCTCATCGCCGTCGCACCAGGCACCGACTGGTGACCGAGCGCGAGTCCGATGAGGTCCTGCGCAACGACATCGCCGTCGCCCTCAGCCGGGTCGCGTACTTCCACAACCTCGTTGCCCAAGGCCCAGGCGTCTGCCCCACCTGCCATGGCCCCACCCCCGGCCAGGGGATGTGCTCAACTTGCCTCACGACGCAGGCGAACCTCCAGGGCGCGACGTGTGACAAGACGTTCTTCCTCGCCTACGCCGATGGTTGGCACCCCGACGCGTGGTCCCAGAGCGCGCACACGATGCGCCAGTACAAGGCAGTCCATGCGCCGCAACAGTGCGTCGACGATGTCCACATGCTCACCTTCACTGCGACCTGGGTCCATGACCCATGCATCCGCGCCGCCGAGCAGCACCAGGAGTGGGACGTCGCCACCTACGTCCCCTCGAAACGGACCGGCCTGCATCCCGTCACCGGTGTCGCACTCAACATCGCCCGCATCGCTGCCCAGAACACCGACGACGAAACACCCTCGCGGATCAAGCGGGTGTCCATCGCCTGCGGACCCGTCCACGCACCCCGCGTCGCAAACGCCGACCGCTTCACCGTCCCCGACGCCGTGCGCCCGGCCATCGAAGGCAAACGGGTGCTGATCGTCGACGACACCTGGACCTCGGGCACCTCGATACAGTCCGCAGCCGCCGCCCTCAAGGCTGGAGGCGCCGCCTCCGTCACCGGACTATGCGTGGCGCGGTGGCTGAGCTGGCGCTGGGAACCCGACGTACCGCTACTCCAGAACGTCACCACCGCCCCCTACGACCCGTTCCACTGCTTCGCCGGCACTAATCAATGCCGGCTCAGCCGCAACCTATGACGACCCGACTGCCAATGAAGTTCACGCACGACGGTCCACGCCTACTGCCCAATAAAAACATTGGGTAGAGTGCGATCATGGCCGACAAGAAACCCGCCACCGCCAAAGCCCCGGCGAAAAAAGTCGCCGCCACCAAACTCCCAGCGAAGAAAACCGCGCGCAAACCCGTCAAATACGCCACCCCCCAGGTCGATCCTCGGCGCAAGCCCCGCACCGCCGCCCCTCGGACAACCCCGCGTATCGCCGCGGACGATCCGCTATCGCTGCACCGTGTCGAGTACCTATCCTCCGTCTTTTCCCGCGCACAACTCGCCCGGTGGATCGGTGTCAGCCCGTCGCAAACCTCGCGATGGGCTTCCGGCCAGGAACGGCCGGGCCCAGCTGCCGCACCCGCCCTCATCGACCTCGAACATGTCTACTCCCGCGCACGGCTGGTGTGGGGTGGCGACACCGCCAGAGTCTGGCTGGAGAGCCCCAACGTGTTCCTCAGCGGTGCACGACCACTCGATGTCCTCCTGACAGACGGAGTAGCCCCTGTCCTCGAGGCGCTGGACGCCGAAATGTGGGGCGGGGCAGCCTAAGTGCTCGTATACCGCGTATATCCCCACCTCGACGCGGCGCGACCCGGAGAGCCCGGCCACCCGTTGTACGAGCACCGGCCGCAGCGAGGCGGCCGCGCGGATCACCCGGACTACTACGTCTGGTACGTCGCGCGGCAACCGGAGGCCGCGTGCGGGGAGACGTTCGGCAACATCGCCCAGTGGGCTGACTCGATGTTCGAGTTCCCCGCGGTGCCGGGCGCGCGGCGGGTCCTGGGCGTTTATGACCTTTCCGATGACCTGCGCATCTGCGATCTCAACGATCCGCATCGCCTTGTCGAACTGGGTTTGCGCCCCACGCAAGTAGTGACCCGCAATCTGGCCGTGACATCTGCTTGGGCACACCGCATTTGGGCGGAGAACTCACCGGCTGTTGGCGGCCGGACTTGGCAGGCGGTGCAGTGGTGGTCATTTCACCGACCCCACTGGACTGTCCTCGCCAGTTGGGAGCGACCCAGGTTCGTCGAACATCAGCCCCTTAGTCTCGCGCACCCGGCAGTCATCGCGGCGGCCACAAGTTTGAACCGCTCGGTGTAAGACCAAGCCATGCCCTTCATGCACGAACGTGAATGCGGTAACGGGTCGACCAGTCGAACAACATCGACATCGATCGACGTAGAGAGGAATGTCTCGGCTAGGCTTGGGGTCGTTGTCGTCGCCAGAGCACAACGACGCGCGCCCAGCAGGTCGAAGTAACCTGAACTGCTTGATCATTCGCTCGCGCGCACGCCGCGATTACGGTATCAACGGACCTAACGGGGTCTGAAACCTGATGCGCGGCTTACCGTCCGGCCCGAGCTCCTCGGTGATCAGAAAACCGTCCTTCGGATACGTCCACGACGTGGTCCCGGGACCACATATCGAACGACTCGCTCCTGCCGTGGGCAACCAGCACGCTTGCGGATCACCCTCGACGGGGCCAGGACGCATGTGCACGGTCACCTCACCCGACTGCAAATCCTTGAACACGTAGTTGCCGTCATCGTCGACGTAACTCACGGTGTCGGTGCCGGCCGGACACAACGCGGCAACATCACCGTGGGCAGTACCGATGAAGCACACTGGAGACGGGACCTGACGAAAATTGGTTGAGGCCTGGTCTCTTATGGTGACGTCCGATGGCCGAGAACGCGCTGCCGCGGATTTGGGAACGCCGCCGCGCGCCGAACTGCATCGTTCCGCGCTTGCCGACGGTATGTACACCAATTCGGCGTACACTTCTGGTGTGGAGACGAAGAGTGGTCGCTGGCACCTGCGCGTGACCGCGGCGCAAGATGCGGTGGTGCGACGTGTGCTCGACGTCACGGGCGAGTCGCTCAACGACTATGTGGTGCGTCACGCCGTTCAGGCCGCCGAGGCCGACCTCGCTGATCGGAGAGTGTTCGTCCTCGATGACGCCGCCTGGACCGATCTTCAGGCGCTGCTCGACCGTCCGCCAAGCCCCAAGCCCGAGTTGGCGCGCCTGCTGGCGAATCCGTCGATTTTGGAACGGTGAGCTACGAGGGGCCCGTCCTCTTCGGTGCCGATCACATCGTCGACGACTTCGACTGCGGCAACGACGTGCTCAACGAGTGGCTGCGGACGAAGGCTCTGCACAATCAGCGCGAAGGAGGCAGCCGCACCTGGGTGGTGCTGGACGGGCGACGGGTGGTGGCCTTCTATGCCTCCAGCACGGCGGTGCTCATGCGCAGCCGGGCGACGAAACGCGCTGCTCGCAATCAGCCGGACCCGTTACCTGCGGTCCTGCTCGGCCGGCTGGCCGTCGACGCGAACCATCAAGGGCGTGGTCTCGCTGCAGCACTTCTCAAACATTTCATCCTCAAGTCACTTGAGGTCGCGGAGCTGACGGGGGTTCGGCTGCTGCTGGTCCACGCAAACAACGACACCGCCCGGCGCTTCTACTTGCGCTACGGTTTTGAGCCTTCTCCTGTCGACGACCTAACACTGATGCTCCTCGTAAAGGACGTCCGGCCCAGCCCATCTGCGTAACGAAGCCGAGACGGTGCTGGATCGCGTCGACACGGCCGTCGCCGCCCGGCTTGATCATCGCGAGCAATAAAACTCGCGCTGAGCGCAGACCTCCCCTGGGCGGTGGCGAACCGGTAGCGATATCGGGATGTCCGTGGCGCTGACGAAAATTGGTTGAGGCCTGGTCTGTGGCGGTGGGCTCGAGGGTTGGGAAACGTGACCTAGCGGATTTGGGAACGTGCACACTGTCGGCTGGGGAATCAGCTCGCGGATAGTGCAACTTTTGGGCGCGTCAGGACGACGCAGAGTCCAGTTCGTGCAATTCGGGCCCGGACGGGTCCCACAACGCAGCCGGTACTGAGCGTTCGTCGGGTGTCCCTCAGGTAACGGATTGGAACGGATGCCGTGCACTGTCGTCAGTGCTCGGCACGCAACGCCGCGATGCCGGTCACGACGACGCGCTGGGGTGTGAAGGTGACTCGTCGTCCGGTTTGACTTTCGTCGCGCGGCCTTTCGTCCTCCCACACTAACGTGGCTGTGCCGGTTAGTTGCAGCGTTGTCCCCGTGGGGAAGTCGATGAAGAGCAAGGCTGTGGTCGGGTCGACCGTCACATTGCCCAGGCTGTTGAACAGGTTGTTGCCCGGGTAGTCCGGCCACCAGAGGCGATCGTGCTCGATGTGGACGAAGCCGGTCGGCCCGCCTCGATGGGAGGCGTCGTTGCCTGACGTCGGATGGCTGGTGCCCAGGAAGAATGTGTCGGCGTGTTCGATCAGCCGACCGTCCTCCGGTCGCAGAAGTTCGCCGGTGAAAACCGGTGTGCGGTCTGGGCCGGAAGCGTTGGCGGGGAGGCGCAGGTGGCGGTTCCGGATGAATTTCGGGCAGTTGCCGTATGCCTGGTCGACATCGATTGTCAGACCGCCGGAATCAGCCTGGGCGAGAACGCCGTTGATGCGCACTCGGCGGCGGGTGGCGAAGTCGATCACGATAAGCCCCGCGGGCTGGCGGGCCGGTAGGTCGTGGAGCGGGTCGGCGTCGAGAAAGGGGTCCTCGATGTGCAGTGTGGTCGGTGTCGCCGCCCGGAGGAAGCCGGGTTGTCCCAGCAGCGGTGAGGTCCACAGTCGGCCTGCGGCGTCGCGTGCGGTCAGGACCGCCAGCTGCGCCGCCGCCACGAAGTCAGCTGTGGCGGTGCGGAGCTGGCCGCGGGCCGCCATCGGGGCCAGCCGCTCGGCACGCGTGCGCACTCCGGCGCGTGTCTGGACGGCCAGCTCGCCGCTGTGGAATCCCACAGCGGCGGGCCGGTTTTCGTTCGTCATCTGCAGGGTCACAGGGGGTTACGACCGGCGAAGGCGACGACTCGCTGGGTGGGGGTCGCGTCCGCGCCGGCCGCGACCTCCGGACCGAAGAGATCTTGAGGTCGCAGCGCCGGGACGAGCTGCGATCCGACCGCTTCGGCCAGGGTGGCCTCGGCCTCGTCGAAGTGGATCGGCTTGCCGATGGCCACCGCCAGGTCCCAGCTGTGGATCAGCGTCGAGTAGGTGATGATGCCGATGGCCTGGCGGGCCGGCATCTCCCCGATGACGGTCAGGATGGGACGCTCCCAGTCGGTGATGGTGGTCCACGCTTGCTGTGAGCGGTCGACGGACTTCTCGACGACCGTGAGCGGCGCTGAACCGAGGATGTCGGCCCCGCTGAAAAGTTCCTGCTCGGTCGGGCCGCCCTGTCCGTCGAGGGCCGCCGCAAAGGCGTCGATCGTGGCGACAGTGTGGCTGAGCAGCGACCGCACGCTCCACCCTGAGCACGGACTGGGGGCGTCCAGATTCGACACGCTCAGAGTGGAGACCAGGTCGACCAGGCGCTTATCGGCCTGTTGCAGCAGGTCCAACGAGTTCATCCGAGTTCCTTTCGTCAACTAACGTTTGACAGCAATGTTTACCGTTAGATTTTGTACTCGCGCTGCCTAACGTTGTCAACATCTTGATAGCATTAGTTAAATGAATACCGGGTCACGGCTCCAAAGGGCGCAGGCGGCGGGATTCGTCGTGGCGGGAGAGCCCTTGGCTGTGGACTTGGCCGACACGATCATCACCAGTCGGGATCCAGTCGTCGATCTGCTTGCCGACGAGGCGGCGTGTCGGTTCTGGTGGGGCCTGCAGCAGGATCGACTACCCGACGGGACGCCGGCTCCGTCACTTGCGCTCACCATTGAGCTGCGTCAAGCAGTTCGCGAGATACTCGACGCACACATCGCCGGGATCAGTCCCAGCGCAGCGGTCGTCAATCGCGTCAACGACATCGCATCAAGCGTGGCCTGCACCCGGCAGCTGGTGCAGACCCCAGCCGGGTGGGCCGCCCTGACCACTCGCCATCCACCGGCCGACCGGTTGTACGAACTCGCGCTAGCTGCCGTCGCCGAGAGCCTTATCGATCTGCTGGTCGGGCCTGCGCACAATCGCCTGCGCAGATGTGAGAACCCGACCTGCAGCATGCTCTTCGTCGCCTCCGACCCCCGCCGCAAGTTCTGCACCCAGAACATCTGCGCCAACAGGACACGAGTGGCCCGGCACTACCACCGCCACCACCGCAACTGACCCGGGCCCCGGCCAACCGCGCCGATGCCAACTTCGCCGGCCGCGCATGCCGAGACGCCACCGCGAACACACTGCTTGTGCTCAACACGAAGTCTCGATGACTCATCGGGCGGCCGATAGCAACCATATCGTGAGAACCCGCGATGTCCGCCCGCGCCGGTCTTTCGTCCGTCGCGGGTTGTGGGCCGATCATCGCGGCTTGGACACCTGCGCCACCCATCGTGCGCCCACGCGGTGGGTATGGGTCAAGGTCAGGCCCGCTCGCTCGGTCAGCTCCGAGGCGCTGTCGAGGCCGACCGAGGCCCAGTCAAACCAGCGACCCATCCCGCTGTCGGATTCCAGGCGAACCCGTCGCTGCTTGACACCCGATGTCGCCGGGTCGAACTCGACAAGGCATTGCCCGCCGGGAGCGAGCAACCGCGCGGCGCGGGCCAACACCCGCACGGGATCGCCAGCGAGGCCGATGTTGCCATCGACAAGTAGCACGGTGCCCCAACCACCCTCGCCGGGCAACGCACTGAACACGTCGCCGCGCAGGGCAGGCGCGCCACGCTGGTTGGCGATCCGCACGGCGGTCGCGGATTGATCGATTCCCAGTGCGGGTAGCCCGCGTCGAATCAGTTGTGCGACCAGACGTCCAGGTCCGCAGCCGAGGTCGATCGTCGGACCCGTGCACAAAGACACCACCGTTTCGTCGAAGGAGTGGTCCGCGCCGTGATGGCCGAGCCAGAGATCCACCGGCAGCTCTACGCGTTCACCGTCGTCGTGGCGAAGCCAGCAGCGCTCCCCCAGAAGCGCGCGCTCGTACTGCGGTCCCAGCATCCACCCTCCAGGTACGAGTAGAGGGCGTGGCACGCCCGTGGTGTTGAGTCGCCGATCGGTCGTCGGCTCGGGATGCGTCTGCACCCAATCGCGGTGCCTGACGCGCACGGTCATTGTTATGTCCGGGTGGCGTTGGTTGCCTGGCGAGCGCCGGGCATGTGAGGATTCCGTCAGCAACGGTCGGTATCGCGCGCGGGCGGCAGTCTGCGCGCTCAGCGTTCGGGTCGTTGATGCGCGACACCTCCGCTGCCGGGGACGATCACCTCGGTGACGGTGCGTTGGTAGGCGTCGCGGCTGGCTGTGTCCCCTGAAACCTTCACCGTTCCCCAGTCGACCTCTGGGTGCCCGACCAGACGGCTGGGGATCTCGTAGAGGTTCCCGAACTGGGCGAGCTCGGTGAAGGTGCCCCCGACGTCGGGGTCTCTGTCCTCGGTGAGCCAGGGTCGTGGTGACTCGATCACCACGACGGGTGTCTGGGCGACGCCGCCAGAGATCGTGGCGATGTCGCGCACGCACGGAAACACGAACGACTGCGGCCAGCTGAGCAGAACCGGTCCGTGGCCGGCAAGAAACCGGTTCAAGGGCACGATCGAACGCAGCCGCGGTCCGGTGAACGCCAGCCAACCGAAGGCGTCGGTGCGGGCGTCGACCGCCCGGATCCGTACCCGGTCAGCGCCGCGGGGCACCTCGGCGGCATCGACACCGATCGTGCGCCACAGTGGATGGTCGGGATCCTCGCCGGCGGCCGGCCGGTCGTTCGGGGCGCGGTCGCTGAGCACACTGACCTCCGCCCCCTGGCTGCGGCCGAATTCGAAGGCGAGCGCGTTGCCGCCGTTGGTGCGCCCCGAGACCGACACCGCGATGCCGGCGTCGGGCGAGAGCACCGGCAACACGAACCAGGGGCTGGTCATGGCTGCCGTGGCTGCGACACCGGCCGCGCGGCTACCCCACAGGAAAGTCGACGTGCCTCGCCCCGGGGGGTCGGGCGGCGGGGCGCCGGGCACGAAGCCGCCGTGGGCGGTGAATCCGGCGATCGCGCCGCCGGGGTCGGGCGCGGTGTCCAGGATCGCGCCGTCGGGCAACACTTCGATGTCATCGGCCAACCCGCACGACCGGCTGCCGCCGATCCAGTGCGTGTTCATCAGGGCCAGTGAACCGGCCGGACGGCGGATGGGCGCCGCGACAAACGAGCCAACCAGCAGGGCGAGCGCCATACCGACAGCGGTCACGGCGATCATGGCGGGACCCGCGACCACCACCCGCAGGGCACCCGGCCGTCGAGCGGCGATCCCCGCTGCAGCCGACAGCGCCGCGACCAGCCCAAGCCACAACACCGGATGAGCCAGCGGCAGGCCGAGCGGTCGGGGCGCCGTGTCGGCCCACGGGACGTCATAGACCGCAGGCAGCCACCAAGCGTTCGGCCCGGCGAAGGCCAGCGCCGCCGCTCCGGCGGCCAGCGCCGATCCCACAACCCCGGCAAGAACGCCGTAACGATCGGCCGCAGCGACTCGCTGGACGAGCATCACGACGCCCACAGTGAGCAGCGCGGCGAGTAGTCCCGCCGCTGACCCCAGGTGGTAGGACCACTTCGACGGTGACAGCGCCAGCAACGCAAGCGCCGTCGCCACCACCCCCGCCAGCCGAGCACCGGGCCGGCCGATCCGATCGCCGCGGCGCAGCCCCGCCCACAAGGTGATCGGCACCATCGCGACGGACAACAAGACGGGCAGCCGCTTGGCGAAGCTGCCCTGCTGGTCGGACCCCAACAGGTACCGATAGCGCAGTGGCTCCTCGTGCCACCGCAGCGACGGCCCGAAAAAGTTGTGCCAGTCGGTGGCCACCACCACGCCATCCCAGGTTTGATCGGCGAAGACGACGGTAAGAGCCACAGCCGCGACGCAGCACAGCATCGCGACAACCGCCGACAGGTGCATGCGAGCGGATGCCGCGCGCACTGCCGCGATCAGCCGCGGGGCGAACACCATCATCGGGGCCACGACCAGAAGGCCGTTGGCACTGATCGGCACCGTGACTGCGACGACCAGCAGCAGCCAGCCCACACCGGCCGGACTGCGAGCGCGTATTGCCAGCGCAAGAACCGCCGTAACACCCAGCGCCACATACGGTTCCGGACGGGTACCGAGGTTGAACGGCAGCCAGGTCGCCAGCAGGAACAACGCCGCCAAACTGCGGACCCGCATGCTCGCCGCGACCCCGGGCAAAGCCGCGCGTAGTACCCCCCGCGTCAACACAAACCAGGTCGCGATCGCCAATGCGGTGCTGGGGCCCCGCAGCCAAAACGGCGCCACGCTGACCCCAGTCAGCGGTGCCAGCAGCTGCTGGCTCAACGCGAACGGCGCCTCGGCGGCGTTCCACCATCGATAGTAATTACCCGGGTTGCCCGTCTCGGCCTGGTTGCGCGCGATCATGGCGGCCCAGCCGTCGTCGACGGCCAGCGGACCGATCACCGCCCACCCGGCCAGCACCGCCACCACCGCGACGTCGACCCACCACAGTCGATCCCGCTGCCGCAGCCACCGTCGACGCGGCGCGGTGGGTCGCGGCAACAACCACAGCGCCGCGGCAGCCGCGATCAGCTGCACCCCGATCAGGGCGTTCTTCAGTGGACCGGGAGACGTGGTGAAGGAATCACCGACCTCGAGGCGCACCTGCATCCCGGTCGCATCGGCCGCGTCGAGGTCCGTACGGAACCCGAACACCTCAGGAACCGGGTGGCCGGGCAGCTCGATCGTGCGCCCGGAGTCGGCGTCGCGCACCGACATCCCGGCCGGTCCGGCTGCGACGTGCACGTCACATGCGACGTCGTGGCGCGCGACCGGCAAATGCACGCTGCGCCCGTCGGCGGCAACACTGATCCCGGTGCGATCACCGCCGACGGTCAGGCCTGCAGGCCCGGTACCGGTGCTCAGCGCAATGACACGTACGGCAGATGCGGTCGCGGCGCGCAGGGCCGCGCAGGGGATCGTCGCCTGCAGGTGCAGCGGTCGGTAGGGCACCACGATCGCGCTGCTGGAGACGACCGGCTGGCCGGGCACCGGCCAGGTCAGCGTCGTCGTTTGGGCCCGCACCGGACAGAATGGCAGCGCGAGGCCGGCAACGATGCCCACGAGGCCGACAAGCAGAGCCAGCCAGCCGGGAGTCGCCTCGCGTGCACGCTGTGACTCCAAGTCTGCAGTCCCTTCGGGATCGGGCCGACAGGGTTTACACACAAGGGTGTCGGTCCGTCGTGGTGGCTCGCTCGCACACCGCTTCGACGTCACGGTGCGGTCACCATTGAGCATCACGCCCGCCATCGGTCCCCCACCACAACGCCTGCACCCCGGCGCGGCAGCTGATGCAAACCCCTGATGACCTTCTGGCCATCGGCGAGGCAGGACCGCGGCAGTGAATGTTCTGCCGGCCAACAGCAAGACTCGATGAGCGAGCCGCGCGTCGGCCACAGCGGCGCGATACGTTCACCCGGTGATCGGCTCTGGACCTGCCGAAAATCGGTCGGCTAGCCGGCAGGCAGCCGGTCGGGCGACACGATCTGCAAGTTGTCCTGGCCGACGGGGTGGCTGCCGGTGATCAGCACGGTGCCTGAAGATGGATCCACTGCAACAGAATTGGGCTGTTGGACGGTGGGGACGTCAGCGATGATGCGCGGCGTCGCGGCGTCGGTCGTGTCGATCACGCGCATCAGGTTCGATGCGGTCAGGGTGACATAAAGGCGGGCACGGCGCGCATCGTAGGCCAGCCCGTACGGGTTGCCGGGACCCTCGATCCTGGAGACCTGCGAGATCTGCGGCTCGATTCGCTCGATCAGTACCGCACCACCGTCGGTGTCGGCGAGTGCAACCAGATCGGTGGACAACCCCACCACGTGGGTCAGTTTCACACCGGCCGGGCCGTGCGCGGCCAGCCGCTGCGCGGCGCCGTCGTAGACCCATAATCCGTTTCCCCGCACATCGGCGACGGCCGCGTACTTGCCCACGCCCGCAACGCCTCCCGGCTGCACCGGGCCGCCAGGAGCCGAACCGATGACCTGGCCGTCGCGGACGAAAACGACACCGCCGCCGAGTTCGTTGGTGACCACGATGGTTCCATCCGCGGTCTGAGCGGCGTCGTGCGGCTGGTGGCCGACTCCGGTCGTCCTGGCAACAACCGCGCCCTGCGAAAGCGACACCTGCAGCAGCTCGTTGGACCCCTCCATCGGCACCAGGACCGGCCCGTCCGGTCCGGCCAGACTTAGGTGCCGCGCCGCTGCGGTGGTCGAGATCCGTCGACGCACCACACCTGTCGCAGCGGTGAACAACACCACGCCATCGGGATTGCGCACCGCCACGGCCCCGACTCCGGACCGCCCGACCACGATTCCTTCCGGCGCAGCTCCGATCGACACCACCCGGCCCGCGGGCGGAGTGCGCAACTGACCCGCGGTCGCGGGCTCAGCCGGCCGCGCCGCGCCCGATGTCGGAGGCGGACTCGACGTGGACACCGGCGAGCCGGCATCGCGGCCACACCCGACCGTCACACCGACGGCCAGGCCGACGGTCAATGCGATAGATGCTATGTCCAGCGAAACCCGCATTCGTCGAGCCCGCGGCCTCAGTCGGGGTCTGCCACCGCGGTGTGCCGGACCGAGTGCTCGACACCACCGACGATCGCGGGCCTGCCGTCCGGCGGCTGTGTCGAGTCGGCGGCCCCCGCCCGCGGGTGTCGCCGCCGGCACCGCAGCGTGAGCACCGCGACGGCCAGCACGACCAGCACCACGACGGTGTCGGGAACGTGAGCGGCCAGAGCCGCGGCGGCCGTCTCGCCCCGCAGTGCGATCCTGGGATCGACGGCGGGGATGCCGGTGCTGCCACCGAAGAAGACGAATACCGCCCCGGTCGCGACAAACAGCAGCCCACCGATGGCAGACGTGGTGTGCAGGTGCAGCCGACCGACCTGAAATGCCCTCCCACGCAACCATTTCCGATGCCCGAGGTCGAACCGCTGCCACGCCGCAGTCAATAGGAACAGCGGCGCGGTCATACCGGCGGCGTAGACGGCCAGCAGCACGCCACCGCGCACTGGGGCCGCGCCGGCGGCCGCCACCGTGAGTACCGCACCCAGGATTGGGCCGGAACAGAAGCCGGCCAGGCCGTATGCCGCTCCCAGGCCGGCGGTCGATATCCAGGTGCTGCGCTGGGCCATTCGCGCCTGAAGGCGAACCACCGGCGCCAGAGTCCACCCGCCGCCGAGGATCTGAACCAGGCCGAAAACGATGACCACCGTCCCGGCAGCAACGATCAACACCCTCCGATGCTCGGTGAGGATGGCCGCCAGTCCGCCTGTGCCCGCACCCAACGGGACCAGGACCGCGGCCAGGCCGAGATAGAAGACACCGGTGCGCGCCACCATCATCGTCGGACTAGAAAAGGCGTACGCGAAGAACGACGGCAACAGCAGCGCGTTGCACGGGTTGAGCAGCGCCAGCACCCCACCCAGAAACGCAGCCAGGTAGCCGATGTCGAGCACGTCAAGGCGCCTTCACCGCGGCGGCATCGATGACCCGACGAAGCGTGTCCAAGGATTGCGCACCGATGAGCAGCTCGTCGTTGACCAGGAAGGAGGGCACGTGGGTGATGCCGAGCTGCCGTGCGTCGCTGCGGTCGCGCTCGACCGCGTCGGCGATGGCGGGGTCAGCCAAGTCGGCGACGAACCTGTCAACGTCGAGTCCCGCGTTGCGCGCCATCGCCATCAGCGATTGCTCGGTCACCGCCCCGCTGTTTTCCGGGGCCTGGTCGCGGTAAAACGCGTCGTGAAACGCCCAGAACGCCCCTTGGCGCGCTGCTGCGCGCGCGCCGCGCGCGGCCAGCACCGACTCCGGACCCAACTTGGCCAGGTCATGCCATTCGAAGCGCACCTTGCCGGTCTGCACGTAATCGCCGATCAGCACCGGCTGGCTGTCCAGATCGAACGCCCGGCAAAACGGACACTGGAAATCACCCCACTCCGCCACCACGACCGGCGCCGACACCGATCCCCTCGCGAGGGCATCGCCCTCGGACGGCTGATGCGCGCCGCGCCACGTCTGAATCGCCGAGGACGCGGCGGTGGATCGTGACGCACCGTGCTGCGTCTGTGGTTCGGACGAATGGTGGATACCGGCCACAGCAAGCACCACCACAACCGCGACCACACTCAACGCACCCAGCCACCACCGTGCACGCCCGGCCAGCCGGCGCCCAAGGGTGCCCGAGGCTCGCGGGCGTCGCGCAGCGGAAGCGCCCGACGAGTCGTTCATCATCAGATCATCCATGGTTCACCGATCGGTCAAAGTTGGATGTCGGCTGAGGCAGAACGTCTTTCGGGCATCGCGAGCACACTCGTCTTGGAGCAAGCGATGCTGACGCGAGGGTATGCATGTCCGTAACTCCTTGCAGCCGAAGGAATCTGATCAACTCACTGATTCGAAAATCGTGCTGTCTTGAATCGAACCCTACGCGCTCACCACCGGTCGAGACTTGGCGGTCACCGTTCCGTCACAATTGGCGTGATCCAATTGCTTTGCCGCGGTGCGACAATCAGGGCTGCTGCCGAAGGCGCCGGCCCCAGCGCATGCCAACCAACCAACGCATGCCAACCAAGGAGGTTCCCTCATGAATCGAATCGCATTCTCCATCGTCGGCGCCAGCCTGCTGGCCGTGGCCGGTGTTGCCACAGCCGGACCCGCGGGGGCGACGGCCGACGACACCGTCAACTCGTTGAAATCCGAGGGCTACAACGTGCAAATCAACGGGACACCAAGCGCCAACCTCTCGGCGTGCACCGTCACCGGCGTCAAGAAGGACGCTGGGGGCGCCAACCCGACCGCCTACGTCGACATTTCTTGCCCGACCGGCTGCTGACGAGGCCGCCAACCGCACCGGACGCTACGGTGCGACGGTATGCAGCGCCCGGTAGTGTACTGTCCAGTACAGGGTAGGCTGAGATGAACGGATCCACAGGATAATGTCGCTTGCCGTCGAGCAATTATTGGCCGGGTACCGGGCATCGGGCAGAGAGTTCACCGCCGCCGGGGTGCGCTCCTTTGCCCTCGATGCCGGTGCGCCGGACGCCGAGCCGGTGGTGTGCGTGCACGGGGTTCCCGCGTCGAGCTATCTCTACCGCAAGGTCGTAGCGGCCGTGGCGCACCGGGGTCTGCGCGGTATTGCCGTCGACCTGCCCGGGCTGGGTTACGCCGAACGTCCGGCGGACTTCGACTACACCTGGACCGGCCTTGGCCGCTGGTTGCTCGCGGCCGTCGACGCGTTGGAGCTCGAACGTTTCCACCTGGTGGTGCACGACATCGGAGGGCCGATCGGGTTCGAAGTCGCCGCAGCACAGCCTGACCGGATCCGGTCGTTGACCATGCTCAACACCACTGTGGCCGTTGAGAGCTTTCAGCGCCCGTGGATGATGGAGCCGTTTGCACACACGGGCGTGGGCGAGGCGTGGCTGGCGTCGCTGCAGTTGCCCGGTGTGTTCCTGTCGTTGATGCGCTACACGGGTGTCAGCCGCAAGGTTCCGGCGGCCGAAATCGCCGCGTATGTCCCGCTGTTGCTCGGCGACGACGGCGGGCGGGCGTTCCTGAAGATCATGCGAGGCTTCGAGCCGACCGCCGACAAGCAACGGCGCTACGTGTCCGCCGTACGGAACACCCCGTATCCGGTGCAGATCGTCTGGGGCGCCCGAGACCACGCCCTGACATTGCGCCACGACGGCATTCACGCGCAACTGGCATCAGGCATCGACGACCCGATCCTGTTGCCCGCCAAACATTTCCTCCAAGAGGACTACCCAGAACAGATCGCCGACGCCGTCTGCCGTCTCGCTTCGGCCGTTGACGGACAGCGTCGGTAAACCCGACACCGTTGCGAACCTGACAGTCGCCACGAACAGCCGTTACGGCGCCCGCGTCCACTCCTTGTCAAACACACAGGCAGCGACCACGCGGACAGGCGCCTCGCGCCTGAGTCGTAGTTGACCATTCGGTCAACTTGGAGCCGAAACCCTGTTCTGTGTAACGGAAGCCGGGTTGGCCGACACCACACCAACGACAGCAGACTCCCGTTTGGAGGTTAAACTCGTGGCTACCAACAATGTCCTGACCAATCCGGGCATCCACGCGAGGCTCGAAGGCCTCGCGTCTTTCGTCGCCCGCTACGGCCTGGTCGTCGTGATCGCCTGGATCGGTGCGCTGAAGTTCACCGCCTACGAGGCCGAGGGCATCCAGCCACTGGTCGCCAACAGCCCACTGTTGAGCTGGCTCTACAACCTGTTCTCGGTGCAGACCTTCTCCAATCTGCTGGGGGTTTTCGAGATCCTCACCGCGATCCTGCTGGCCGCCAAACCCATCGCGCCCAAACTCTCGGTGCTCGGCAGCGTCCTGGCGACGCTGTTGTTCCTGACGACGATCAGCTTCCTGTTCAGCACCCCCGGCGTCGCCGAAGCGGCCGGCGGCGGATTCCCCGCATTGTCGTCGACCGGTCAGTTCCTGCTCAAGGACGTCGTCCTACTCGGGGTGTCGCTGTGGACCCTGGCCGACACCCTACGTGGGTGACCCCCACGCGATCGACGATGGGCGCCATGGTCGACGCCGACTCGGCACGCCACCACCGAAGTGCGATTCGGCCCTGGGCGGCAAGCATTGTCGTACACCGTCAGGTCATGGTGACGAAACGCCGACAGCCGCGAAATCGCCCATTACCCACCGCAGCCTCGACTGTACTGTTTAGTACACTATCTTTGTCACTTGCGGGCCCGCCACGAACTTTCTGAAAGGCAGTACTTCTCATGAGAAAAGCCAACGTCGTCGGCCCGGGCACTGTGGTGGCACCCCGGGAACTGGTCACCGTATCCGGAGAGACGGTGCGCATCCCGGATCCCGACCGCCTTGTCCATCTGCAGTTGCGTCGCTTCGCGGGCTGCCCGATCTGCAACGTGCACCTTCAGTCGATGGCGCGGCGTTACGACGAGATCGCCGCGGCCGGCATCCGTGAGGTGGTGGTGTTCCACTCCAGCGATGACGAACTGCGCCGCCACGGGGTCGAGCTGCCGTTCGCGGTCATCGGCGATCCGGCCAAGCTGCTCTACGACGAGTTCGGTGTGGGTTCCTCGCGGCGGGCCATCCTCGACCCCCGCGCCCTCGCCCCGGTCGTGGCCCAGCGGATTCGCCAACTCCTCAAGCGGGGCGACCCGACCCCGACACCGGTCTACAACAACGACCCGATCGGAGGCACCCTGGGGCTGCCGGGAGACTTCCTGATCGGCTCGGACGGCAAAGTGGTCGCCGCCAAACGCGGAATCCACGCCTACGACCAGTGGTCGGTCGACGAACTGCTGGCCCACGTGCGGTGACACCGGCCGCGGTCGCGCCGTGCCGGTCGGCCAGGGTTGCTTCTATATCCTTTTCGGGATGTCCGCATTGCGACCGACCGGCACGGCGCGCCCGCTCCCAGCGACCGCGCGCGGTCAGCGTGCGCGCGCACAGATCGTGGACGCCGCGGCCACGTTGATGTATCACAACGGCGTGAGCACCACCAGCCTCGACGACGTGCTGACCGCCGCGGGCGCCGGCAAGGGCCAGATGTATCACTATTTCGACGGCAAGGCCGACCTGGTGGCCGCGGTGATCGAGCGGCAACTGGAGTTGGTGCTCGCCGCGCAGCAACCCGAACTCGACCACACCGACTCCTGGCAGGGCATCGACGCGTGGATGGCCCGCATCGTGCGCGAGCAATCCCGAAGGGGCGGCCCGTTCGGGTGTCCGTTGGGAACGATCGCGGCCGAGTTGAAAAACGATGACACGTTTGGCCCCAGCCTGGATGCCGCGTTCGCTCGGTGGGAAGCCCCCCTGGCGCGCGGGCTGAAGGCGATGAAGGATCGCGGCGACCTGGTGCACACGGCGAAACCGGCGCGCCTGGCCGCCATGGTCATCGCCGCCCTGCAGGGCGGGATGTTGCTCGCCCGTGTGCGCGGAAACGTCACCGTGCTACGCGACACCCTCGACGGCGCGGTCACCGAACTTCACCGCTGGGCGGCTACTTCAGCACCCGCCAAACCCGGATCGGCCCGCCGCAAGCGCCAAACCCGTTGAGCCGTCAGAACTCTCGCTGGCCTGCGCTGAGGTAATCCTCAAGACTTTGACGGATCGCTGCGCGTCCGCGGTGCAGCAGCACCCGTTGATTGCCCGCGGTGATGTCGAGCACCTCGCAGACCTCCGCGGCGTCGAACCCGAGAAGGTCGCGCAGGGTCACCACGGCGCGTTGTCCCTCGGGTAACTTGTCCAGCTCACGCCGGGCAACCTCCAACAACTCGCGATGCAGAACCGAGCCCTCCGGGCTGTCCGGGAACGGCGCCGGCGGCTGTTTCCACGAGCCGGCGCCGGGCTCGCCGGGACGGTGAAAGCGCGCTGGATCCACGGTGGCCGCACCGAAGTCGGTGAGGGTCTCGTTGCGCCGATGATCGCGAACCCCGCGCTGCTTGGCGATGTTTGTCAACACCGCAAAGAGCCACGTCTTGAGCGAGGATCGGCCCTCAAAACCCCTAATGCCCTTCACCACGGCGATCCAAGTCTCTTGCACCACGTCCTCGGCTGTCGGGTGATCGGAGACGTAGGCGCGTGCGACACGCAACAGGGCGGGCGTGTGCTCGTCGACCAGTTGAGCAAAGGCACGCTGATCACCCGCGCGAAGCCCCGTGACCAACGCCTGCTCACCGGCGATCCGGGTTACCATGAGCCCGCCGTCTCGGCGAAGGCGGCCAGCAGCCGGGCGCGGTAGACCGGATCGAGGTGCTCCTCACGGATGCCGCCCAGAGTGCCGACCGTGGCGTGCAACTGGTCCAAATAAGCGGCGCAGCCCTCACATCCGTGCAGATGCGTCTCAAAGCGCGCGCGATCGTCGGCATCGAGCGCGTCCTCCAGATACGCCGTGACCAGCTCGACCATCTCCTCGCACCGCAGCGGGCGCGACCGCATCACCCCGCGCCGCCGCCACCACCACCGCATCCGGCCAGCCTTAGACGTCATTTCTCGCCCTCGACAATCATCGGGTCCCCAGATCCCCGGTCGGCGCGGCGGAATGCCGGGCCGATGAATTCAGCGTGACACGGCCAACGGGTCGTTGCCACCAGCCGTCACACTTTCGTCACGGCGCCACCTTGAGCACCTCGTGGGCGAGGAGCTCGCCGCGATCCTCCTGCAGGAAGTGCGATGCGCCTTCGATGCGCACCTGATCGATGGCGCCGGGGATGAGGTCACAGAACACCTGACCAGCTCGGGGGAAGGGGAAGATGGGGTCCTGGTCGGAGAACGCCACCAGGGCCGGCTTCTGCCACCGCGACAGCTGGTCGATGACCGCCCGCATCTCGTTGGCCCCGACGTCGTCGCCCGTGATGGGGACAAGCAGCGGGAAGCGGGCCGCCCCGGCTTTGGACTCGGGCGTGGGGAAGGGCGCGTCGTAGGCGGCGACGACGTCGTCGGCCAGGTCGGTGGCCGTCGCACCCTGGATCACCATTCCGACCGGGAGGTCGGGGTTCTTCTCGGCGAACTCGCGCCAGGACAGGAACCCTTTGGACACCCGCCCCGTGAACAGCCCGGTGTTGAAGATCGCCAGTGCAGCCACGCGATCGGAGTGCTCGACGGCCCAGCGCAGGCCGATCGGGCCGCCCCAGTCCTGCACCACGGCCGTCGCCTGCTGCACGTCGAGGCGATCGAGCACCGCGCTGACGATCTGCACGTGCCGGTCGAAGGTGTACCAGTTCGGGTCAGTCGGCTTGTCCGAGCGCCCGAAGCCGGCGTAGTCCGGCGCAATGACACGGTGGCCCGCGGCCACCAGCGGGCCGATCATCTTGCGGTACAGGTAAACCCAACTCGGCTCGCCGTGAAAACACACGATCGGCGTGCCCTCGCGCGGGCCCTCGTCGAGGTAATGGATCCGCAGACCGTCAACGTCGACATAGTGCGGCGTGAAGTCATAGCCAGGCAGGTGGGCGAATCGGCCCTCCGGGGTCCGAAAAACTTCAGGCAGGCCAACGCTCATCGGGCAGCTCCAGGTGTGAGGCAGGTGATCGTGATGTAGTGTACCGAACGGTAAAGTCAGACTTTCGGCGGTCGGAGCGGCGATGACACGGACGGATCGGGCCATTCTCATCACGGGCGCGAATTCCGGGATCGGCAAGGAGATCGCACGGCAACTGGCACTGCGCGGCGCATTTTCGACAATCTTCCTCGCGTGTCGCAACCTCACGCGAGCCGCGTCGGCACGATCCGACCTCGAGCGCGCCACGAACACCGCGCTGTTCGAAATCCTGCACATGGACGTCGCCGATCCCGGATCTGTGCAATCGGCCCTCGACACGATCACCAAACCGCTGCACACCGTCGTCTTGAACGCTGGCGGCCTCGGCGGGCCAAAACCATTGGCGCTCAACGACCATGGTGTCACCGAGGTCTTCGCCGCAAACGTGCTGGGGCACGTGATGCTGCTGGAGGCGCTGATCCAGCGTGAAATGTTAACCGCCGCCGCCGTGCTGACCGGCAGCGAGGCTGCCCGTGGTGTTGTTCAATTGCGCATCCCACCCCCAACCTTCGCCCACCATTCCGCCGACGAGTTCGCCGGCGTCATCGACGGATCCTTCTACACCGGCAGGCGCGCCACCGCGATGCTGGCTTACGCCCACGCGAAATATCTTGGTGCACTGTGGATATCGGCCCTGGCACGCCGCCATCCCGACCTTCGTCTGCTCACCGTGAGCCCGGGCAACACCGCAGGCACCAACGCGTTCGAGCACACCAACCCGATAGTGAGGACCGTCATGAGCCGCGTCGTGATGCCCTACATCGCACCGCTGTTCGGCCTTGCGCACAAGCTCGACGTCGGCGCGCGACGTCTGGTTGACGCAATCGTCGATGACTCGTACCGCAGCGGAGTGTTCTACGCCAGTGGCGCCGGGAAGCTCACCGGGCCCGTCGTCGACCAGGCGACGATCCTGGCAGACTTCGCCGACACCACGATCCAAGATCGCGCCGACGAAGCCATCCACCGATTTGTCGCCGCCGCTCGCTGACTACCGATCATCGGTGACAAGCGCCGACGGGTCGGCTGCCACGATCGCCTCCACCTCGATGCGCAGCGCGTCGAGGTGGTCGCGGGCGGCCCCGTCATAGTCGCGTGCGTGGTCATCAAGAACACACACCGTCCCCACCACGTGCCCGCCGGCGTCTCGGACCGGCATCCCGAGGTAATTACTCAAGCCGAACTCGGTCTCATCCTCGTTGCCCGCGAAGGTGTCATCGAGGCGGGAGTCACGCACGAAGATCGCCTCCCCGCCGTCGACCACCCGTTCGCAATACAGCGGCACCCGATCCGGTGCGGCGCCGGCCTTGGAGCCTGCGGCGCCCACCCGATAGAAGGCGGTGCCCGGGCCCGCCGTCGCCGCGACGACCATGGAATCGGGGTCCGAGCGCATGACCAGAACGGACTTGACACCGAGTTCGTCGGCCAGTTCTTCCAGGCGGGGCGCCACCGGGGCAAGAGAAGGTGTGGTCGCCGCTGACGTGGCCGCGCGGCCAAGAACACGGTCGACCGCCGCCAAGATGTCTTCAGGCTCGGTGCGCGTGGCGTAATTAGGATGCACGTCGATCCACCGCAACACCGACTCGGCATCGACGATCGCCACCGTGGGCATCGGCAGCGCAACGGTGCCGTCGGCGTTCACCGCCGCAAGATCAAGCCCCAGCTGCTTCTGCGCGGCCTGCGCTTCGTCGCTGGGCGCGATAACGATGCCCAACGCGGCGGCGATGCGGTTGCCCGGATCGGAGAGCACCGCGAAGCTCAGCTCATTGGCCTGCTGCATCGACACCGAACCATCCGGGCTCTGCGGGCTGATGGCCACCAGACGAACGCCGCGGGCCTCCAGCGCCGGCACCAAATCCTGTTCGTAAACGCGCAGCGCGATGTTGCAATACGGGCACCACGCCCCCCGATAGAAGACCACGACCGTGGGTGCTCCGGCCAGCACGTCGGCCGACGAGACTGACGTCCCGTCCGCCCCAATGAGCTCAGCGATCGGGAATCGCGTCCCAGGCACGGCCACCGACGCCGGCACCCCGGCCGCCTGGAGCTCGCGCTGGTCGGCGGCGAAGACCTCGAGCACCTCAGGCGGAGCCACGCCGGCCAACTGCTCCGCCAATTCTGCGACCTTCTCGCTGAAAGTGGTGAACTTAGAGCTTGTCATAGCACGCCTTCCCCGTCGGTGGTGTCATCGAGCCTGTCGACAGCGATCTCGCCTAGTGTACCAAACAGTACAGACGATGAACTCGCTTGAGCACCAAGCCCTGTCGGGTCCGAACGCACAACTGGCGGGGACTCGAGTTTCGTTGTCCCCCGCGCAGCCATGGGCCATCATCGGCGGCATGCGACGTTCGGGGGCATCGAGTTCGGCGTGGATTTGCACACGATGGCCCTAGCTACGGCCCCGCCGTCGCAGCTCGGCGACCAGAGCGTCGAAGTTCGCCGGGCGCACCTGCACCGCGTCGTCGCGCGCGGCGGCAGTGATCTTGACGGTGCGGCGAATCTGGTCGATGAAGACTCGGCAGGCTTCGCAGCCGCGTCGGTGTTGTTCGAACCGGCGCAGGTCTGTGTTACTCAGTGCGTCATCGAGATACGTCGTGACCAGCTCGATCACGTCGCTGCACGCCAGTTGCAGTTCGTTGGTGATGAATTCGTCAGTCATCGAGATACTCCTCCAGCGCAGCCCGCAGGGCGGCGCGCCCACGATGCAGCAGCACGCGTTGATTGACCGCCGAGATCCCCAACGCGTCGCAGATTTCCTCGCTCGTCCAGCCCTCGACGTCGCGCATCGAGACCACCTCGCGTTGCGCGTCTGGCAGTTTGGCCAAGGCGTGCGAGATCAAGGTGCGCACTTCGCGAGAAAGCAGTCGTTGCTCTGGCAACAGGTCCCACCTTGCGGGCACGTCAGACCAGTGGTGGGCACCCAGTTCGGCGTGAACCATCCGGTTGGGATCTACCGACGGGTACGGATCCGCCTCCGGACCTGCGACGGCAAATGGCACGGTGCGCCCCTGTGTTCGGGCCAGCGTCCGTATTCGGTTGAGCATGATGCGGAACACCCACGTCTTGACCGTCGAACGACCTTCGAAGCTCCCGATCGTGCGAACCACCGACGTCCACGTGTCTTGCACGGCATCTTCTGCAATGGACGCCGACAGGTAGATCCGCGCCATGCGGACCAGGGGTGCATGCATCGTGTCGACCAGTAGGCGGAATGCTTCGGTGTCCCCGGCCCGCAACGCGTCGACGAACTCGTCCTCGCTAGCCCACCGGTCGTCGACGACCGTGCGGATGTGTTCGCCCATTACCCAGCACCGCTCCCCAGCCGAAATTGCGGCCCGTGTAACAGATCAGCTGCACGGGCGTCTAACCAGTGGCCTCATCGATCTGGCATGCGGTGTAAGGCCATCAACCCGAACAATACTGGAGGAGAACCAATGAGCACGCTGTCCCTTGTCACCGACGCCGACGCGACCAACGACCAGGCCGAGGCGTTGGCCTCCGTGCAGCAGGCATTGGGCACGATTCCCAACCTCACCCGCGCGATGGTGCACAGTCCGGCGCTGCTGCGCGGATATCTCGGTTTGGCCGGCGCTCTCGACCGCGGAACGCTGCCGGGCTCCACCCGCGAACGCCTCGCCATCGCCATCGCACAGGCCAATGGGTGCTCGTATTGCCTGTCCGCACACAGCTACCTGGGTGAAAAGGCGGCGGGACTCAGCGCCGATCAAATCGGGTCGGCGCGCAAAGCAGATGCGGACGACCCCAAAACCGCCGCGATCCTTGCATTCGCGGTGGCCGTCAACGAACACCGCGGCCACATCGATGACGCCGATCTGGAAAACGCGCGCCGCGCAGGTCTGACCGACGCCGAGATCGCCGAAGTCATTGGCCACGTGGGCCTTAACGTGCTGACGAACTACTTCAACAACGTCGCGCACACCGAAATCGACTTCCCAATCGTGCAGCCGTGAACCGCACGGCCTGGCGGGTCACGCGACCGCGGCCCGCCAGGCCAGCCGTCACACGACACGTGCGGTGCCGGGGTCATCCTCGAAGACCGCGGCAGGGCGGCCTCTCCGATGTGAAACGGAGAGGCGCCAGAATCCGAGCCCGATACTTGACGGCGACGGCTATCACGCCCACGTCGTCACACGTCCATCGTGTCGCGGCGAGTGGGCCTGAATACCCGCTCCATGACGGAAGCGACTGCAGCTGAGGCGATTTCCGGTCAACCTGGCGGGCGCCGCTGTGGTCAGCGAGGCCAACACCTTGTCCTGACAGTCGATCACCAGCCGCCGGGGATCACCTTCGGCTGTAGGCTGTTCACCTTCGGTTCGAAGGGCAGCTGCGGGAACAGCGTCTCAGCGACCCGGTAGCACTCCTCGAGGTGCGGATACCCGGAGAGGATGAACGTGTCGATGCCGATGTCGTGGTACTCCATGATCCGGTCACGGACCTCCTCGACACTGCCCACCAGCGCGGTGCCGGCCCCGCCGGTGACCAGACCGACGCCTGCCCAGAGGTTGGGGCTCACCTCGAGGTGCTCCCTCGAGCCACGGTGCAGGGCCACCATGCGGCGTTGGCCTTCCGACTCAGAGCGGGCCAGCGCCGCCTGGGAGGCGGCGACGTCCTCGTCGCGCACGTAGCGGATCAAGTCATCGGCGGCCGCCCACGCTTCTCTGCTCGTTTCCCGCACAATGGTGTGTAGCCGGATGCCGAAGGTGACTCGTCGCCCGGCAGCGTGTGCCTTGGCCCGCATCTCGTCGAGTTTCGGCTGCACCTGCTCCGGTGGTTCGCCCCACGTCAGCACGGTGTCGATCCATTTCGCGGCGAACGCTTGCCCAGCGCCAGAGGAGGCGCCGCACATCAGCGGAGGGTGCGGCTCCTGCAGGGGAAGGTAGTGAAGCTGCCCCCCTTCGATGCGGACATATCGGCCGTTCATGTCCACGGTCTTGCCCTGCAGCAGGTCGGTCCACGCCTGGATGTACTCGTCGGCCTGCTCATAGCGTTGGCCATGCGACAGGAAGACACCGTCGCCGGCCAGTTCGACCGGATCGCCTCCACAGACCACGTTGACGGTGAGCCGACCCCTGCTGTAGCGGTCGAAGGCCGAGGCCATTCGAGCCGTCATCGACGGGGTCGACTGCCCGGGCCTGACAGCGACGATGAATCGCAGGCTCGTGGTCTCGGGTGCCAGAAACGACGCGGTGATCCATGCGTCTTCACACACCGAGCCCGTCGGGACCAGCACTCCGACATAGCCCAGATCGTCTGCGGCCTGCGCGATTTGGGTGATGTAACGCAGGTTAGCCGCCCGCGCCCGGTGCATCGTCGACAGGTGTGGGCCGTCGGTGTGGGTGGGGATGTACCAGTAGATGTCCATTCCTGCCTCCTTGATGCAAAACAGTGAGGATCTGGGCGCGGAGGGCCTGAAGTGCTGGGTCCGCCACGTCCCGCGGGCGGGGCTGGGGGTGCGCCATGTCGGCGATGATCCGTCCGGGTGGACCAGCCATCACAATCACCCGGTCTGCCAGTAGCACGGCCTCGTCGACGTCGTGGGTCACCAGGATCGCGGTGAGCGCCTCGTCGAGGATGATCCGCTCGAGTTCGGTTTGCATTTGACTGCGCAGCAGGCTGTCCAGCGCGCCCAGCGGCTCGTCGAGCAGCAGGATCTCGGGAGTGGTGACCAAGGCGCGGGCCAAGGAGGCTCGCTGCGCCATGCCGCCGGAAAGCTGATTCGGCCACGCCTTGCCGAAACCGGCCAGCCCGACCAGGTCGAGCGCATGGACGACTTGCTTTTCGATTTGGGCGGCCGGTCTCCGGAACGGCAGCGCGTAGGCGACGTTGTCAGACAACGACATCCACGGCATCAGTCGGTGCTCCTGGAAGACCAGGCCCCGGTCCCGGCCGGGTCCCCGAACGAGTCGACCGAAGGCCCGGATTTCGCCAACGAACGTGGTGTCAAGGCCCGCGATCGCGCGCAGCAGCGACGTCTTGCCAGCTCCGCTGCCACCCACGATGCCGACAACCTCTTGACGGCGGACGTCGAAGTTGACCTCGCTCAGCACATCCAGGGGACGCTTGCCGACCGTGACCCGTTTCTCGCGAATTCGTACTTGCAGGGCCGGCACCTCCGCGCCATTCACGTCAGCCACGGTAGGAGCGGTCCCAGCGGGTGAGGTAGCGGCCGAAGCGGGCGAGAAGCCCATCGGTGGCCTTTCCGAGAATGCCGATTGCGAGCATTCCGGCGATCATGGCAGCGGGCCGTGCGAAGTTGCGCGAATCCCAGATGAGCCATCCCAACCCGTTAGCCGACGCGATGACCTCCGCCGCGACCAACAGTGTCCACGACAGCGCCATCGCAACGCGCGCCGATGCGACAATCGACGGAGCCGCCGACGGCAGCAACACCGTCCGCAGCACTGTCCAGCGCGACTTCTCGTAGAGCTGCGCGACCTCCACGAGATCTTGCGAGGCAGAACGAATCCCCGCAGCGGTCGCCAGGATCAGCGTGGTGGCGGACCCGATCGCCACCAAGGTCACCTTTGAGAGCTCTCCGATGCCAAACACGATGACCAGCACCGGAATCCACGCCACCGCCGGGACCGGAATCAACGTCAAGGCGGTGGGCTCCAGGATTTTGGCTGCCAACGGGCTGGTGCCGATCACCGCCCCTGCCAGAATGCCGACCGTGCTGCCGATGGCAAAGCCAATCGCTATGCGGCGCACACTGACCCACGCGTGCTCGATCAGCGTTCCATCCATCGCCAGCCTGACGAACGCTTCGAGTGAGTCGAGCGGTCCAGCAACGAGCGTGTGCGGCAGGACGCCGCTGACCACCGCGACGTGCCATGCCACGACCAGTCCGATCGGTACGGCCAGCGCAAGTACGCAGCTTGTCAGACGATCGAAGAACCGCCGGCGTCGACGGGGCGCATTTGTCGCCACGGGCGCAGTCACCATCATCGTCATCGCGGAGGTCCGACCAGGTCCTTGACATCGACCTTCTGCTGAATGAAGCCAGCATCGGCCAGGAAATCGGCCTTCGCCGGGATGTCGGCAATGACCTCCTGAGTCAGCGTGGCGGTGAAGTCGTGGCGCGGCCAGGCCAATTCGACCACCTCCGGATCGACCCGAACTTCAGTGGCCACAATCGATTTCGCTTCTGCCGGTGATGCGCGGATGAACTCCTTTGCTTTGCCGATGGCAGCGACCAAAGCGGAGTAAACGGCCAGTGCATCTTCGGCCAGCCCGGGCCGTGCAACCGCGATGGACTGGATCGCAGCATCGCCTGCCGGTAGCAGCCTGGCGGTCTTCTGGACAAGCTGCTGCTGCACGAACGGCGGCCACACCGCCCACGCATCCAGGTGACCTGATTCGAACGCCGCCTTCGCGTCCGGCGGGGCCATATCGATCACTTGAATTAACTTGGGATCGACGCCGGCATCCTTGGCGATCTTGATCAAGGCGTAATGCGACGACGTACCCGCTAACACACCGACGCGCGCTCCGCCCAAATCGGCAGCGCTCGCGATCTTGCTGTCGATCGGTACGAGGATGTCCTGGACCAGGCTCGCGCCCAGAGCCACAATCCTGCAATGAACTCCCGCCGCCGCGGCGATTAGAGCCGGCGGCTCGGCCATGAAGACCATGTCGACCCGGTTTGTCGCCAACGCTTCTGTGACGGCTGGCGCCGAGTCGAATTCCACGTAGTCGACTTTCGTGCCGGCGCCGACGGCGGATTCGAACAACCGTTGCTTGCGCGCGATATAGAACGGTGCGTAATCGACTGCGCTGGCGAAAGTCCCAATCCGGACTGTATCCGGGGCACCACCGCCCCCGCCACAGCCACCTACGAAGAGCACGAGTGCCACAACAAATCCAATGCGGCCGACCAACCGGGCTAGCCGGCCGCCGCGAACTCGGAGCGTCGACATTCTGCAGACTCCCTTGCTACCAATCTGTCGCACGATAGATATTCCTGGTTATGGATCCATTACGTAGCTGTAGCGCACTCGTATCGCTGAACCGGATCAACAAGCCCGGCTCCAAGGACTTCAACCCTCCGAGGCAGACGGGTCTGCGCAATCGGGTCTGCGCAATGAACTGCGCCTGCTGGCACCGCATTCCCGTCCCGCACAGCGCTCGATGACCTGATAGACGATCCGGCCACGCGGACGTCGCAGTGCGGTGGGTATCGATGTTCTCCTGCATCGTCAGAGTCCATGCGCCCACCCGACAACAAACCGTGGCGCCCGCACAATAAGTTTGCAGTTCCTGTTGCGAGCGGCCACCGTTATGATCACCGCGAGTCGAAACCCGGCCTCGTCCACCGCCCTGCACTGCCCTAGAAATCTGCGGGGTTCGCCACCACAAGCAACACAGACGCCCCTCCCGCAAGCTTGAACAATGTCTTACCGCGGGCCTACGGAGAAGCGGAAGTAGTCGGGCTGGTATCGACGTTCACCGAGTCGCCCCCAGACACGCCACCACGGCCAGCCCGGCCTGGCTTGCCGGGCGAACGACAGCAACAAAAGCGCCAACACCGAGGACAGCATCGGAATCCCGACCGCCGCCTCCTTCAGCTGAGCGCGAACGTCCGCCGTCCGCTGACCATCATCACAGTGGCTTCGAGTGGGATGCGGTGTGAACAGAACGCCTGTGCCAGTTCGATATCCGAATCGGACGTGCACATCGTGACGGTGACGCCGATGACACGGTGGATACTGGACTTCGCGGCAGCCGCGGTATGGTCTAGCGGCACAAGGAGATTGGTCTCGGAATCGGGATGCCGCGGCGTTGCCCCGTGCAGGGGGGAATAGGCGACCACGTTAAAGTCCTTCGCGCCGCGCTCCTGCAGCTGGCCGTCGCCGTTTGCGAACCCGGACGCTCTGTCGCCGTCTTCGACTGCCGAAAAGCCATGCTGTCTGCAAGATCGGCCTGTCGGCCGCGACCAAACATGCTTACGCCCGCTTGGACACCAGCCCCCTGTGCGACCTCATCCGCTGTTCGTTCAAAAATGTGCACGCCGCCAACTCGCCAGCGCCGACGGCACAATCAGCGCATCGCGCCCGACCGCTAAGGATTTTAGGAGCGCCAGTACTTTCGGCCCCAGCAGTCACCACCACGGCGGCGACACAGCCGTTGGGCGTGAGGACTTCAGACGGAATCGGCGCCGAAACGATGAAATTACACCCTTGGGTTCCGCGGTTTTGCGGCCTTGCCGCTGCAGGACCCGGCCGGGGCGGCGGTCGAGCTGGAACGCTGCGTGCGACAGCTCGGGTTGTCCGGGGCGCTGGTCAATGACTGCATCCACAGACCGGGCGGACACTGCCTGGATGCACCCGAGTACGACGAGGTTTGGGCCGCCTTGGAAGCGCTGGGCGTAGCGCTGTATCTGCACCCGGGCGCCCCGCCGGCCGATCGGTGGCATGCCCTGGACGGTCGGCGCGAACTGTATGGCCCGACGGGGAGTTGGGGCGCCGCGGTCAGCGGCCACGCCCTGCGGATACTCTTCGCCGGAGTTTTCCGACCGCCATCCCTTCGGCCACCCTGATCTTGGGCCACATGGGCGCGTTCTTGCCGTTGCAGCGCAGCAGGCTCGACTCGCGTGTCCGCACCATCCAACCCGGCACACCGCTCAAGCAACCACCATCGGCCTACATCGGCACCAACATCGTGTTCACCACCAGCGGGGTGTTCTCGCCGGCGACCCTGACCGGGGCGGTGCTGGAGGTGGGCGCCGATGCTGTCATGTTTTCCGTGGACTACCCGTATGAGTCCTCGCAAGAGGCCGTCGCCCGGCTGCAGCGAACAACGCTCAGTGCCGGTGACCGGGCAAAGATCGCCCACGCCAACGCCGAACGCATCCTCGCGATCTCAGCCCGTTGAGCCGCACCTATCCATCCAAGACGGTCGCGGCACAACAGCGTCGGGTTGGCCGTGGCGTCGCTGCCGATCCGAACCAGCCTCTCGGGTGGGGCCGCCCTGCCGGCGAGCTGACGTCGACTGAGTCGCAGGCTGCTGGCTGATCAGCGCCGTCGCGCCTATGGGTTGCGCCGGTAAGCACTGACGTGCCCGAGCGCCATGTTCAGGGCGAGTTCGACGGGGCGGGCGCTGCGCATGGTCTGCGCCATCAGCAGACCGCCTTGCAGCGCGCTCATCATTGTCAACGCGAGCTCGGCCGGGTCGGCCTCGGCGGCCAGTTCGCCGTTGTCGCGCATGGCCACAAAGCCCGCGGACAGATACGATTCCCATTCGGCAAAGCACTGCGCGAGCACGTGTCGCGCAGTCTCGGATCGCTCAGCGAGTTCACCGACCAGCGAGCCAAGGGGGCAGCCGCCGACACCCTGCCTCGCGCGGGTCATGGCAACGAGGTGATCACACCAGCGCTGCAGACCCTCCCACGACGAGACCTCGCGAAGGTCGGGCTCCTGGGCGGCGATCACGCGGCCGAGCTGGATGGTGATCACCTCGCGAATGAGCGCGTCCTTGTTGGCGAAGTAGTGATACAGCTGCGACTTGCTGGTGGCGGTGACGGCCATGACATCGTCCAGGCTGGTTCCGGCCACCCCGTGCTCCTGCACCAGCGACGCCGCCGCCGCGACGATGCGGGCTCTAGTCGCCGCGCCGCGAGCCGTCAGCCGCGAACCAGCAGGGCCCTCCGTTGACACCATGACCGCAGCCTACCGACACTGGACTTGCCAGTCCACTCCTATGTCATCATGATGGACCGAGTAGTCCACCCAACCCCTCGGAAGGATGCCGATGTCCCGACTCGATTATGGTCAGCTGTTTCCCCGGATCGAGGTTCCCGCCGTCGGCGGCGCCACGATCTCCCTGCCCGGCGATCTCGCCGGGTCCTACGGCGTCATCTTGATCTACCGCGGGTCGTGGTGCCCATACTGCAATGCCCAGCTGGCCGGGTTCTCCCGCGCGCTCGACACGCTCAGTGAACTCAACGTCAAGGTGATCGCCTTGTCGGTGGATGATGAGCAGACCTCGGCTGCGCTGGTCGCCAAGCACAAGCTGCGTTTCCCGGTTGGCCATAGCGCCGACGCCGACGCGATCGCTGCGGCGACGGGTGCCTACGTCAACGACCATCCCCGTTATCTGCAATCGACGGGCTTCGTGCTGGCACCTGATGGGACGGTGCGGCTCGCGGTGTACTCGAGCGGGGCCATCGGGCGGCTGGTTGCCGACGACGTCATCGGTTTCGTCCGGTACCTGTCCGAGCACCCCGACGCGCGATGAGCAACGCCGCACACCGCTGCAGGCCGCTGCCGTGCCGCCAGACCAGCCCGACGGAACACATGCAGCCGAGCCGCCTGGTGCCCGCCGCCTCTTCCCCGGCCAAGCGGCGCGGGCGGTGAGGATGTCGAGCCCGATCCCGGCCAGCATCCGGGTGCTTATTGACGGACCGAATTACGCGCACCTGTCCACAGTTTCGGCCGGCGGTCATCCCCGCAATTGGGTGGTGTGGGTCGCGCGCGAGGACGACAACGTCCTGATCTGCACCCATGCCAAGGCCCCGAAGGCCAAGGACATGCGCCGCGACCCTCGCGTCGGCCTGTCGATCACCGCGTTCGACAACCCCTACCGGATGGCCGCCCTGCAGGGCAGGGTCATCGCAGTCCGCGACGACGCCGCCTGCCACTACATGGACCCGATCTCAATCAAATACACCGGCGCCGCCTTCCCGAGCCGCGGCCCCGGACGCGTGTGCTTTGTCATCGCGATCGACAACGCCAACCAGCACACGCTGGACTTCACCCACAACCCAACGGAAGCCGGATGAGCACCGCAACCAAAGCAACACATCGGGGCAAGACACATCGAAGTGCGGTGTGGCCCTAGCGGAAAGGGGCCGGGTCCGAACGTGGTCGACGACGACGACGCGGGCGTGGACCCTCCGGCCCCCCAACGAACTCCCCGCCCGGCACACTACGAGCCGACGAGGCGAGTGAACGCCCGCCGGCACCGAATTGATCGTCGACGGTGGGCATCTGCTCGCCCGACCTGACCATCGGCCCATCAGTAGAAGGAGATCATCATGGCCCGCACGGCCCCAGCACGATCCAAGCGCGTCACTGTCGGCGAGCAGTTCCCCACCCTGCTGCTTAGGGGACTCAACGACGAACCCGTACAGATTCCCGACCCCACGGGCGCGCTAACGCACCTGCAGTTCCGGCGTTTCGCAGGCTGCCCGGTATGCAATCTGCACCTGCGCTCGATCAGCGGACGAATCGAGGAGATCAACACCGCAGGCATCCGCGAAGTGGTGGTGTTCCACTCCACCGCCGCCGAGCTGCGCAAATACCAAGACGATATGCCCTTTGCGGTGGTCGGCGACCCCGACAAGGATCTCTACCGCCGATTCGGGGTGGAAGCCTCGACAAAAGCCCTCAGACTCGCGGCCTGGCGCGCGCTGCCCGGCGGATACTGGCACGCCATCAAGACCGCGATCGCCAAACGCCGCTCACCACTGCCCGCCTCACCGACCAACGGCAACCTCGGACTGCCCGCCGATCTGCTCATCGGGCCCGATGGACGAATCCTCGCCGCCAAGTACGGCAGCCACGCCTACGACCAATGGACGGTGGACGAAATACTCGCCACCGCACGCCAACAGTGATCGCCATCAACAACGCCCACCGGGCGCGCAGGACTTCACCCACAACCCCAAGGAAACGCGATGAGCACCCAAGCCGACACTTCGCCACGCTTCAGCGTCACACGCACCACCCCTGCACTGTGGCGGGTCACGTTCGACAACCCGCCCATCAACCTCGTCGACCCGCTGATGGTCGTCGAACTTCACCAACTCCTCACCGAAATCGAACAAGACCACCACGTTGCCGTCATCGTGTTCGAAAGCGCCAACCCCGACTTCTTCCTTAACCACGTTGACGTCGCAGCCGACCCCTCACCACTCACGGCGCTGCCCACCGCGCCCTCGCCGTTTCATCACTGGACCAATCTGCTGATCCGGATCAGCAAATTGCCAGCCGTGACGATCAGCGCCATCCGCGGCCGAGCGCGTGCCGCCGGCAGCGAGCTAGCGCTGGCCACCGACATCCGCTTCGCCAGCCGCGAACGGGCGATCCTCGGACAATTCGAAGTCGGCTTCGCCGCCATCCCAGGCGGTGGTCCATCCAGCCGGCTACCCACGATAGTCGGCCGCGGACGGGCCCTGGAGATCCTCCTCGGCGGCCACGATTTCACCGGTGAGCTGGCCGAGCGCTACGGATACGTCAACAGGGCCATCCCCGATGCCGAATTCGACGCATTCGTCGACGCATTCGCACATCGGGTGTCACGCT
The DNA here is from genome assembly GCF_001044235.1 of Mycolicibacterium chlorophenolicum. Classification (GTDB taxonomy): domain Bacteria; phylum Actinomycetota; class Actinomycetes; order Mycobacteriales; family Mycobacteriaceae; genus Mycobacterium; species Mycobacterium chlorophenolicum. The sequence continues at coordinate 147,898 of NZ_JYNL01000009.1, forward strand.
TCGACCTGCTCGCCCTCGCCGACATCAAACGGTTCGTGAACAACGCGTCACTACCTGCCGACGCGACCCTGCTCTCCGAAATGGACACACTCATCGGGGCCTTTGCGCGCCCCGCCGCCGCATCGATCATCGCCCAAGCACTCAAAGACGGCTTCCAACAGCCCGGCCCACTCGAGCTCACACTCGGCGACTACATCAACGACGTCCGCGCCGCGCCGGGCACACTGCCAACCCGGTGACCTGTAAGCTCCCAGCGGAGATCGAGCATCGCGGCGGGCAGCTTGGGGCTGAGGGTGAAGTCGAAGTCTTCGAAGGTGTTGTGCTGTTCGAAGCGAGCGCGACCGACTCGCCGTGCCAGGGCCGCGGTCATAGGACTCGGGTGCAAAGGTTTAATCAATAGTGGAGTACGAAAAGGAGCCGTGACGAGGAGCTATGTGACGGCGAGGCCGCCGTCCACGGCGAGAACTTGACCGGTGACCCAGTCCGAACCGGGATCGGTCAGCTTGATGATCCAGGCTGCGACGTCGTCGGGGACGCCGCGCCGCCCCAGCGGAATGGTTGCCGTCTCCAGGGCTTTGACTTCCTTTATCGCGTCCTCGCTGAGTCCCATCCTTTCCTTTAGAAATGCCGTTTCGACAGGCCCCGATGCGATCGCATTCACCCGGATGCCTGTGGAGGCCAGTTCAAGCGCCCAGCAGCGCGTGAGATGCTCGACCGCGGCTTTACTTGCCGCATAGTGAGACAAGCCAGCAGCAGGTTTCGACCCGTATGTACTGGACACATTGATGATGCTGCCGTGTGATCGGGCCAGATGCGGAAGGGCCGCCTTAGCCATGAGAGTAGGGCCGATCACGTTGATTCGGAATGTGTTGAATATTGCTTCGATCGAAACGTCGGCGAGCGCGGCGAGGACGCCCGCTCCGGCGTTGTTCACGATGACGTCTAGGCGCCCCCACCGCGCCATCGCGAAATCGATGGTCCGATAAACGTCGTCAGCATCGCCAGCATCGGCGACGAGCCCCACGATGGCTCGGTCATCGCGTGCGATGTCGTCGAGTCTGTCCTGTCGGCGGCCGGTGATAAGAACGTTGGCCCCCTGGGCGGCGTATAGTTTAGCAGCGGCGAGACCGATGCCCGCGGCGCCACCCGTGATGATCACAGTCTTCTCGGAGAATTTCGGCATAATACTTTCCCATACTTTCGAAAGTGCAAGTCCAACAACAGACCAAGCGCTGACCCCATGGTCGCGACCCGCGCGGTCGACGAGGTGATGAATGATTCAGTGACCGCAACGTTCTCGCCAGGGGTCGGCACATGCCTAACCGACCATCGGTTCCTCCATTCCGCACCGTCGACGGATCACGCATTAAGTCGAGCGTCCATGGCTCGAGATATCTGATCGACATCGAGTTCCCCGGGTTGGGAAGGATCCTGGTGGTTCATGCTCCTCCATGACGATGTTGCGGAGCTCGCTTTCCTTCTTCTTGGTGTGCTCACGCAACGGGAACGCGGTGTTGTCATACAGGCTCATCGAACCGAACAGCGCGCCGTCCTGGAACATGACGCCGAACAGTGTGCGGATGTCGTAGAGCTCCTTGGCCGAGCACTCGATGATGTTGGTGCCGTCGACGATGATCTTGCCGCGCTCGGGGCGCAGCAGACCGATCAAAGACTTCAAGTACACCGATTTACCGGTACCCGAGCCCAGCAGGACGCTGACCTCACCGGCGGGGATCTCCATCGTGACGTCTTCCCAAATTCGCTGGGCCCCAAACGACTTCGTCAACCCCTCAACCGAAACATCAATACCCACCGGACATCCCTTCGTGCATGGCGCCTATCCTCAACCGCCTTACCACCAGTTGCCTTGTGTGCTCACCCGTGAGCCACATCGGCGATGCCGATGGTGTCGCCGATCCGGGGACGACCACCGGCATATGTGGCTCTTCCTGAGTCAGATCCACGTCGTCCTCCAGTTCCGGAACGATTGGTATGAACTGGCACAAGAACGTCGCCGCCAACGAACACGGATTATCGGTGTCGGCGCGTGCCGTAGACGGCGCCGCGCATGTGAGAATCGTGGCGAGCGCACCTGCGGTAGTGGCGGCCGGAGTTCGTCCGCGCCGGAGTACTTGGGCCGCCCGGTTGCGATCGATGGTCATCGGATGGTAGCGGTCATGTCGGGGGCCATGGCTGCCAGCTGGGGAGCCCAGCTGTTCCAGTCGTGTTGCCCACCCTGGGCAATGTCAAAGTGCCCGTTGCGTCCGCCTGCGCTGCGGTAGTGGTTATAAAAGGATCGATTCGAGCCCTGCGCCTGATCGCAATGGCCGATCATCGCCGCCGGATCACTGCATGTCAGAGTGGATGGGCTGTAGACCCACAACCGGGTGTCATTGTCGACAAGCAGCGGTACGTGCACGTCAGGGTCATGCCACTTCCAACGACCTAACTGCGCGGCCCCCCACATGGCCTGGTGTTGGACGTCTCGTCAGGTGATGACGGTGGAGGGGTTTCTCGTCACTTGTGCTGAGGATGTGGTGGGAGAGGGGGCGACCCTCAAACCCGCGTTGGACAAACTCAACGGCGTACTGGCGACGCTGGACAACCGAAAAGCTGAGATCCAGCAGTCGATCAAGGGACTGAACTCCTATGCGATGAGTTTCGGCGAGGTGTTGTCCGGGGGGCCCTTCTTCAAGGCCTACATCGCCAATCTCATTCCAGGCCAATTCATTCAGCCATTTGTCGACTCCGCATTCTCCGACCTCGGGTTGGACCCCAACGTCCTGCTGCCGTCGCAACGCACCGACCCGCAGACGGGTCAGCCGGGAACCCCGGCTCTTCCGGCGCCCTACCCGCGCACCGGGCAGGCTGGCGAACCGCGGATGACGCTGCCCGACGCGATCACCGGAAACCCCGGCGACCAGGCATGTGGTCCGCCCGCAATTGCGCTACCTGGTCCCGGCTGCTATCCCTACCGGGAGCCGTCACCCGCGCCTGCGCCTGGCGGTCCACCTCCCGGTCCACCGGCGAAGCAGGTACCCGATCCCAACGCATCAACGCCGCCGACGCCAAGCCCGGTGTTCGTACCCGCACCCGGCGAACCGACGGCCTCCAGTGAGGCGGGCAATGATCAATAACCGCAGAGTCAAGGCAGCGCTGACGGCGGCGCTGGTCGTCCTCGTCGTGGTCGGGGGATACGTTGTCGTGCAATTCATTCGAGCTTCGAATCGCACGCATGTCGTTGCCTATTTCGACAACAGCAACGGCATCTTCCCCGGTGACGATGTCCGCATCCGTGGTGTCAACGTCGGCAAGATCGACAAGATCGAGCCAGAACCCACCCGGGTGAAAATCAGCTTCTGGCTGGACAGCGAGTACGCGGTTCCCGCCGACGCCAAGGCCGTGATCGTATCGCCGACGTTGGTGACCGCACGTGCCGTCCAACTCACCCCGCCCTACACCGGCGGCGCCACCCTGCAGAACGACGCGGTCATCCCCCAGGAGCGCACCGCGGTTCCGGTGGAATGGGACGACGTCCGCGTTCAGCTTGAACGCCTCACCCAGGCGTTGCAGCCCACCGAGCCTGGCGGCAGCAGCACCTTGGGAGCGTTGGTTCACACCGCCGCGGACAATCTCCGCGGTCAGGGCCCAGCGATCCGGGACGCGGTCATCAAACTGTCCCAGGCACTTTCGGCGCTCGGCGATCACAGCGGCGACATCTTCACCAGCGTCAAGAACATCGCAACGCTGGTGACCGCGCTGAAGGACAGCGCCGGACTGCTCGAGACCCTCAACGGAAACCTCGCTTCGGTCACCGGACTGCTCGCGGACGAGCCCGGCGAGGTCGCCGGCGCCGTCAAAGACCTCAATGATGTGGTCGGCAAGGTCAGCAGTTTCGTTGCAGACAACCGCGAAGCGCTGGGCACCACCTCCGACAAACTCGCATCGGTTTCGACTGCTCTGAACGAGAGCCTGGACGACATCAAACAGCTCCTGCATATCCTGCCGACGACGGCGGCCAACGCCGCCAACCTCTATCAGCCCGCACAAGGCAGCCTCACCGGCATCGCCGCGGTCAACAACTTCGCCGACCCCATCAATTTCCTGTGCGGCGCCATTCAGGCGGCATCACGCCTGGGTGCCGAACAGTCGGCGAAGCTGTGCGTGCAGTACCTGGCGCCGATCGTGAAAAACCGCCAGTACAACTTCCCGCCGCTTGGCTTCAACCCGTTCGTCGGCGCCACGGCACGCCCGAACGAGATCTCCTACAGCGAGGACTGGATGCGCCCGGATTACGTTCCGCCGCAACCGGCTCCAGCTGCGCCGCCCGCCCCACCCGGCCCCCCGTTGGCCGCCGAACAGGCAGCACCCACAGATGCGGCGGCCATAGTCGGCGGGCCGGCGCCGCAGACCACCGACCCGGCAGCCGGGCTGGCGGGAATGATGCTGCCTGCGGGGACGGGGTCATGACGATGCGCAGCTGGCGACGGATACCGGCCGCTGTCCTGACGTGCATCCTGGCGGCCACCGCGGTCGCAGGCTGTGGGTGGCGAGGGCTGAATTCCCTGCCACTCCCCGGAACCGAAGGCGGTGGGCCCGGGGCTTACACCATCCAGGCGCAGATGCCTGATGTGAACAACATCCAGCCCAATTCACGCGTGCGCGTCGGTGACGTCACGGTGGGCACAGTCACCAAAATCGAGCGCCAGGATTGGCACGCGCTGGTGACCATGAAGCTCAACGGCGATGTCACGCTACCCGCCAATTCGACAGTGACACTGGGCCAGACGGCATTGCTGGGATCGCTGCACATCGAGCTGGCGCCGCCGACCGACGAAGCGCCTGAGGGCAGGCTTCATCAGGGCTCGCTGATACCGCTGTCATCGGGAAAGGCCTACCCATCGACCGAGCAGACACTGGCGACCGCCTCGTTGCTGCTCAATGGCGGAGGTATCGCCAAGGTACAGGACATCACCACCGCGCTGAGCACCGCGTTATCCGGGCGGGAGGGAGACCTCCGCAGCCTGATGGATCAGTTGAACACATTCGTCACCCGGGTCAACGATCAAACCGGCGACATCATCGCGGCCAGCGACAGTCTCAACCGCCTGCTGGGCCAATTCGCCGAGCAGAAGCCGGTTCTCGACAAGGGCCTTGACACAATCCCCGACGCCCTGGCGGTGGTCAATCGAGAACGGGAGAATCTCATCGACGCGGTCGACCAGTTGGGCAAATTCAGCGCGCTGGCTGCCGATTCGGTCAACAAGACCAAAGCACCGTTGGTCCAGGAACTCAAAGACCTTGGGCCGGTGCTGGAATCACTGGCCAACGCCGGCCCGGCGCTGACACATGCGTTGGACCTGATACCCACGTTCCCGTTCCCGAAATCCACCTTGACCAAGTGGTTCCGCGGCGACTACGCCAACGTGAGTCTGGTCGTCGACCTGACGCTGAGCCGGATCGACAGCTCCATCTTCACCGGAACCAGATGGGAATGCGATCTGACATGGCTGGAGATGCAGTGGGGCCGAACCATTGGCCAGCTGCCCAGTCCGTGCACCAACAGTGCGCCGCCCAACGGCGCCGGTAACCCCCTACTGGCGCCCTACCGCTACAACCAGGGACCGTAACCGTGTATCTCAGCAAGCTGGTCAGACGCCAACTGTCGGTCTTCTCCGTCGTCGCAGTCGTCGCCGGAGGCACGATGGCCATCGGATACCTCGACCTGCCCAAGGCGCTGTTCGGAATCGGCCACTACCAGGTGACGGTGAACCTGCCATCGTCTGGGGGGCTGTACAAAGACGGCAACGTCACCTACCGCGGGGTTGAAGTCGGCCGCGTTGAGGACGTTCGGCTCAACGGCGGCGGAGTCGACGCGGTGCTGTCATTGAAGTCTGACACCAAGATTCCCGCCAACGTCGACGCCAATGTGCACAGTCAGACAGCTGTCGGCGAGTTGTTCATCGAGCTCGTCCCCCGCTCCGGCGACGGCCCCAAGCTCAAGGACGGTGACGTCATACCTGCCGACCACGCAACGCTGCCCCCCGATATCAACACCCTGCTGGCTCAGACCAACGCCGGACTGCAAGCCATCCCCCACGGCGATCTCAAGACTGTGATCGACGAGTCCTACACGGCGATAGGAGGATTAGGGCCAGAACTGGCGCGCATCGTCAAGGGGGCAACTACCCTTGCCGCCGATGCGCGCGCAAACCTCGACTCGCTGACCACCGTGATCGATCAATCCAAGCCCGTGCTGGACAGTCAGATCAACTCCTCGGACTCGATCCGGGCCTGGGCGGCCAACGTCGCTGAGGTCACCCGCCAACTGCAAGAACAGGATCCCGCGCTGAAAGGCGTGCTGGACAGAGGGCCTGCCGCAACAACCGAAGCACGCCAGCTGATTGACCGGCTCAAACCCACGCTGCCCGTGGTCCTGGCCAACCTCGTCAACCTCGAACAGGTGGCAGTCACCTACCAACCCAGTCTCGAACAGATCCTTGTCCTGTTCCCCAAGGACATCGAAATGCTCCAGGCGGCCCAACTCGCCAACCGCGATACCAAGCAGGACTACAAGGGACTGTTCCTGTCGTTCAACCTCAACGCCAACCTCCCTCCGCCGTGCACCACCGGTTTCCTCCCCGCTCAACAGGTACGCTCGCCCAGCGAAGTGGACTATCCCGAACGGCCGGCGGGCGACATGTACTGCCGGGTGCCGCAAGACTCGGCGTTGGACGTGCGCGGTGCGCGTAACGCCCCATGCATCACACGCCCAGGCAAGCGTGCACCCACCGTCAAGTTGTGCGAGAGCGACGAGGACTATGTGCCTCTCAACGACGGCTACAACTGGAAGGGCGACCCGAATGCCACGCTGTCCGGCCAGTCGGTACCCCAGCAGCCGCCGGGGACGCCGCCACCAGCCGGTCCCCCCGCACCGCCACCCATCGCGGTCGCCCAGTATGACCCCGCAACCGGCACGTACACCGGGCCCGACGGTAAGCAGTACACGCAGACCGATCTCGCTCGGGACGGGCGGCCGCGCGCGTGGCAGGACTTGCTCATCCCACGCGGTGGTGACTGATCGATCCGACGTGGAGCGCAGCGCATGCGAGCTACACCAATGTTCTAGGTAAAAACGTGAGATGTGTTGATGGGCATTAATACCCAATCGGTCGAAGACGCTCTTTGGACGCCGGAGGTGGCTAACCGATTGCAGGTCGAAACCCTGACCGGCACCCCTCGTCTAAACCTACGGCCACATCAATCCCACACGATTCCAGATCGGGTAACCCCTTGAAAAGGACGAGTAAACCATGAGCTATGTCGCCGCGGCCGGCGAATTCAATCGCGACACCAACTACATCAGCAGCCGCATCACCGCTGACGGCCGCGACGGCTATCCCGTCGAACCAGGCCGCTACCGCCTGATCGTCGCGCGGGCCTGTCCGTGGGCCAACCGCACGATCATTGTGCGACGACTGCTCGGCCTGGAAAAGGTTCTGTCTATTGGCTTTTGCGGACCAACGCACGATACACGCAGCTGGACCTTCGACCTCGACCCAGGTGGCCTCGACCCAGTGCTGAAGATCCATTTCTTACGCGACGCATACAACAAGCGCATACCGGACTATCCGAAGGGAGTCACGGTGCCCGCGATCGTGGACGCGCCGACGGGCGCAGTGGTCACCAACGACTTCGCCCAAATGACCGTGGACTTCTCGACGCAGTGGACCCATTTCCATCGCGAGGGCGCCCCCCAGCTCTATCCCGAGCGACGGCGCGACGAGATCGACGACGTCGCTCAGCGCATCTACACCGAGGTCAACGACGGCGTCTACCAATGCGGGTTCGCGAGCTCACAGGATGCATACGACAGAGCCTACGACCGATTATTCAGCGCACTCGATTGGCTTTCTGAGCGCCTACAGACCCAACGCTATCTCGTAGGCGACACCATCACCGAGGCAGACATCCGGCTGTTCACCACACTGGCCCGATTTGACTCCGTATATCACGGCCACTTCAAATGCAATCGGTCGAAACTCACAGAGATGCCGACGCTGTGGGCCTACGCGCGGGATCTGTTCCAGACACCGGGCTTTGGCGACACCATCGACTTCGTGCAGACCAAGCAGCACTACTACATCGTGCACACGGATATCAATCCGACACAAGTCGTGCCGAAGGGTCCTGACCTGTCAAACTGGCTCACGCCGCACGGCCGGGAAGAGTTAGGCGGTAGGCCGTTTGGAGACGGCACACCACCTGAGTCGACTCCCGAGGGGGAACACATGCCCGACGGGCCCGAAGCCCGATAGTGTCAGACGGTCTCGACACACCAGACAGCACGGCGTACCTGCTCCAGCTCACAGACCTCGTCCTCGCACATACAGTCCTCGCGGCCGCGCATTCGAGCTGTCTGAGTCGCGGTCATAGCGCTTCACTGCCACCACACACTCCTCGGGCGTGGTATGCCAGCCACCGTAAAGCGTTAAATCCCAGAGCCCACCCGCGAATGGGATGCTCTTGATCCGAATGGGATGCTCTTGATGTTGTCGGCGTTCCAGTCCTTGGCTACCTCATCGGCCCTGACCAGTCGGGTGACACCGGGCTCCACCGAGAAGTTGACGATGTCGGCGGGCTTGCGGTCGACAACGGCGCGCGGCTGATCACCCGAGGCGCCGTAGTAGAACGTGGTCACGGCCACTCCCCTGCCCTCCGGCGTGGCGGCGAAGGCGTGGATGGTCTTGCTCCAGCCGGGCTTCGGCGCGGCGTGGGCACCACGCGTAGCGTCGTCTCACCGGTCGGCCGCTTGTCGCCACCGGCGACATCACCTGGCGGCCCCCCGCCGTATCCCGCGAGCAGGGTTGCGGTAACGGCCAATGCGGCTGCGCTGCCCCATGACTTGCTGATGTGCCTCATGAACCGCTCGATGTGGTTTAACGGCAGCGGCCGCCCGCCGCGTCGCGTGCCCGACAGCAGCAAGGTTATTCGGGGTAGGGCAGTGATTCGGCGGCACGTTCGATCTGCAGCAGGCTGCGGCTGGTTGTCATGCGAGTCGATTCCTCACTGCTGAGCGCGCGCACGGTTTCGATCTGCACCTGCACGACCACTCCCTCCTCGGCGGCCAGCCGCGCGGCGGCGGCGAGGGTGTCGGGGTCGCTGACGTTGACCGCCAGAGGGGTTTTGGTGCCTGACGGGGTGAGGTATAGGCTGCCGAGGCTGCGGCGGAAACCGTCGATGGTGCCGATCGCCCATCCGCGTTCGCTGTCGTAGTTGTAGTTTTTCAGTTCGCTGCCAAGCAGCGCGGCTCCGGCCTGGGTGAAGGCGACTTCGGTAGATCCGAGGCCGCGCTGGCGTATCTGTCCGGCGATGTCCCATCCAGCTGTTCTCATTGCGGATGTGGAGCGCAGCAGGCCTCGTCGCGCTTTGATCGGTAGGTCACGCACGTCGCTGCCGACTCCGGCGGCACTGGAGCTAGCGTTGGTGAACAGCCGGGCGATTGTGCGCAGCGCCTCCGAATCGGGGCTTGAGGCGAATTGGCTTGTGCCGCCGAGTGGTACATGCTTCGCATCTCCGTCAAGTGGGGCGTCGGCGCGCAGCACAACCCGCACCGAGCCGGGACCGAGCCCGTGTATGAGAAGGTTTCGATTCAGCGCGTTCAGTTGAAGTCTCTCTCGAACGATCGCTTTGGTGGCGTCGTTGACTCCGGCGACGAAGGTTGCGAGTTTGTCCGCGCGGGTGGCATGGCCCCGCACCCCGGCGCCCTCCAAGTGCAGGTCGAGCTCGACTTGTTCAGGCGCGGTTTCTTCGGCCCAGACGCGTTCTGCGGCCGGATCACCTTGTACCGTGCCCGAATACAGCTGGCCGAGTGCGAAATCCGCGGTGTCGGGGAAATGCTCGTATTCATAGCGGATGGCGGCTCGAAGCAGGTCGTCGTCGCTGAGGCCGGAGAGGTGGCCGAGACCGGTCATTGATCGATCACCTCCACGAAGCCCTTTGTCGCACTGTCGATTATCTCACCATCGGGGCCGATCACCCGTGACCACCACCGGCGTTGCCGCTCAACGGCATATGGGTTGTCGCGGTTCACCACCAGGGCGTCGGTGAGCCCGCCCATGCAATGCAGCTTGTCTGTCTGCACAACCAGGTCACTGTGCCCGAGGGTGCCGGTGACCGAGCCGAGAGTCCACAGCGGCAGTGCGGCATCACCGTGTACCTGCTCCAACGCGTGAGCTGGCACCAGACAGGCGAAATCGCCGTCGCCGGGCGTGTCGTCTTTATAGGTGCAGAAGCCGCCGCTGAGCCAAATCGTGATCTCGTGACGATAGAACAACTGTCTGACAAGGGTGATGTGAATCCGGATCGCATCCAGAATCAAGCCACGCCGCTCGCGCGTGTGATCGGCAGCGTCATCGACGAATCGAGAGCGTACCTCGTCCAACGTCGCCCGATGGATGCCCGGCGGTAGTGTTCCGTGCTCGCCCATGCAGCGCGGAAGCATGTCTACCCCCCGTCGACGTCGATCCGCTCCTTCGTCCTGGTGCGAATGTACGCAGGCCAGGGGTCCCCGGCCGCGGCGGCCTCGTCCAGTTCGGCGTCGGTCATCTCCTCCGGCGGCTTGCCGTGCCAGGACGGAGGCATCGCGCTGGTGTTGCTCAAAATGTCCAGCGTCTCGTCGATGCAGCGCATCGCATCCTGTGCGGCGGCCACGAGTTGGCCCGTCGCGGGCTGAGCAACGTCGACCGCGCTCAACGCGGCCCCAAGCCGTTGCCGCGCATCGACGAGGTTGGTCAGGTCGCTGCGGGTCGCCACCGCGCCGGTGTCGTCGGCGATGAATGCCCGAATCAGCTCGTCGATCGCCTTGCACTGGCGGGTGTTCATGCGCTGGGCCTCAGACGGCGGCTCATACCCCACCGCACCCGGCGCCCTCACCCCAGCCGCCGCGAACGCGGTATTCTCCGACACGTCGGCCAGGTAGGCGATCGCCCGAATCGACGCATCCGAGGGCCGGGTGGCATACGTGCCCTGCCGCAGCCGGTTCAGCGTCGCGTGCGAAATGTCATGCCCGCCGTGTTGCGCCAGCTCGGCTAGCCTGCGCCCGGACGCCCCACCGTAACGTTGCGCGGCGACGTCGATCAAATCGATCAGCGATCTGCTGGTCTTACCCATAGTCAGCCCACCGCCCATTAGCTCGGTCTGTTGACGCGTCTGTATGTTCGCGCGACACCTAGTGTTCTGCCACTTGTAACGTGAGTCAAGCGCAACACACCGCATCGGCGGGCCTGCAATCGAACTACAACCCTGTAACCTGCCTCACGTGTCAGACGCCACTCGCCTTTCGGGTGGTCGCTCGGTGCTTGGAGCGGGGGCGGCTTTGCACGTCGTCACGTTCGGGCCACAGCCGTCGGCCCAGGGCCTGTTCCAGGCGGGCCAGGGAGCCGATGTCGCAGAGCACGGTGCCGGCCAGGATCCGTCCGATGGTGGTGTGGGCCACTCCGCTGGTCGCCGCGAGTGCTCGCTGGCCGGTGGCGGTCTCGGTCATGGCTGCGCGCAATGCACGCGCGAGCTGCTGCGCGGCAGGTGCCGACGGTGGCGCGTCGGGGTCCAGGTCGGCGTCCGGCCAGAACCCCCGCAAGACGTATGCGCTCGGTGGGCGGTCACCATTGCTGCGCGACACAGGCCCACGATATCCCGCCCCACCGTCGCCGCAGGCCGACGTGTCGGACCCCTCTGCTCCAATGGTGCATACACGCACCACTTGGGAAGGGGTCACCATGATGATCCAGCTGTCATCAACGGCGGCGCCGCATGCTGAGGCCCGGGGTGCAGCTGCTGCTGCCGCTGCAGTGGGGGCCGGCCATGGCTGACGGGAGCCTGGCCGCGGCGGTGCAGGCGGTGACCGGTGCGTGGATCGCCGATGGGGTGCTGGCCGCGCAGACGCTGGACAAGTTCGGTCTGCTGATCCGCCGATTCAGCCGATTCGCCGCAGTGCACGACGTCACCACCCTCGCCGCAGTCGATCACGCGCTGGTCGCGAAATTCGTTGCGGCCAAAGGCCGTACCCGCCACGGTGTCGTATCGGACGCGGCGGTGGCGACCATGCACAACCGCCGTGCGGCGCTGCGCGCGTTCTTTCGCACCGCGCGCCGGCTGCGGCTGACGCTGGACGACCCGACTATCGACATCGCCGTCCCCGCCCGACAGTCGTCCTGCCAGCGCCCACTGTCCGAGGATGAGGCCGCGCTGGTGCGGTTGTTTTCCGAACGCACCGCCCCGACTCGGCACGCCGCGACCGCGGCGTTGCTACTCGCCGGCGCGCACACCTCCGAGCTGGGACACATCACCGCCGCCGATCTGGATCCACAGGCCGCAACCGTGTGGATGCACGGCTCGAGCAAGTATCGCCCCCGCACACTGACGCTGGACCGCTGGTCGATGCGAGTGCTTTCCGAGCGCGCCGCCCACCTCACCCGCCCGCTACCCAGCCCCAAACCCTCGCCGGTGTTGTGCACCGGCGCCGGCGGAAGCGACGCACATAAGCAGGCCCGGGTGTGCGTGACCGTGCGCGAAATCCTCTCCCGCGCCGAGCTATCCGACGACTCCGGGGTGCGGCCGGCATCGCTGACCGCCTTCGCGGCGCGCCGCGAGTTCGACCGCACCGGCCGCATCGAAGACGCCGCGCGTCTCATCGGCTCACCCTCGCTGGACACCACCGCCGCCCTCATCGGCTACCACTGGCATGACCGGGCGGGCCCGTTATGAACCCCAAAGACCGGTCCCGTAAAAAGGCCGGCGCCTACGGCGCCGAACGCATCAAGCAACGCGAGCTGCGCCGGGTCGAAACGCCAATGGATCTCACGCTGCTGGAGATCGACACCATCGAGGCGATCGCCTCCCACGAGGTCATCTATCAACTCGCCGCGGTCCTGCCCGTCCACGAGCCGGGAACCCCGGGCCGGCGTCCGCACTACCCCCCATGGGTGCACGTGCTGCACAAGGCCCTAGCCGGGGTGCTGGGCTCGCACAGCAAGGCCGCCCGCGCGATGGCCCACCCCACCTACTGGCGCACCATCCGCCACCGGGCCGCCAAACATCAGCCACCAAGGGCGCCGCGGCGCCCACCACAGCGCTGGCACCACAACTACGCCCAACGGCTACTCGACGAGTACACCGACAAGCTGCTTGACACGTTTCGCCTGCTCGCGCGGCGGCTCGCGCGCGAACTCGGTTGTCTCGACCCAGACGCTGGGGTGTCCCACACCAGCCCGGCGCGCGGGCAGTACGTCGTCGGCGATGGCACCGTTGTCGCCGCACCAGTGCGCAAGGCCACCGCCGACCACTGGGCCGAACAAGGCGGACGCCACGTGCACGCCGGCATCGAAGCCCAAAACGGCGACAGCGACACCGAATTCCGCTACGGCACCAAGTTCGCCATGCTCAGTACCCGCCCCGACACCATCCGCAACAACAGGGTCATCCTCGACGTCGACGCCGTGCCAGCGGGCAAGGGCTACGGCGGTGAAGCTCGTGTCGCTCTCGACATGATCGACCGCGTCGTCGCCGACGCCGACGTACGGTGTGACGGCGTCTGCTACGACGGAGCGTTCCGCGGCAAGCACATCGACCGCGCCATGAAGCTCGGGTTGACCGTGCTCTCACCGATGCACGACAGCACCCGCGTACCCACCGCATTCGCCCGACTCGAGTGCTCGTGCGGCGACGTTCATGACCTGTGGACCGAAGATGGACGGATCTGCGAACGCCAGATCCTCGACGCCGGCGACAGACACATGCAGCCCTGCCCGGTGGCCAAGATCTACCCGCGCGGCAACGCCGACGACAGCCACCGCTGGTACATCGAGTTCGCCACCCCATCCTGCGGCACGGTGCATCGTACGCGTATCGACACCACCGACGCCGACCGCAGCTGCGGCTACAACCGCGCCGAGCACCTACGCCAGCACGTCAAGACCGACGACCGCGGCAGCGTCTACGACCGTTGCTATGGCTGGCGCGAAGACAGCGAAAGCCTCAACAACACCCTCGACCGCACCCTCTATGGCGGGCGGATGATCGCTTTTGCTGCGGTTCGCCAGTTGACCGTGATGCTCGGATTCGCTTTGGGCCGAAACGCAATAGCGGCTTACCTGCACCGCCGACGACACCCCGAAGAGCGAACCGCCTAACGCCGCCACCACGACAGCGAGGCTCACTCAGGCCGGCCACGGACGCCAGCGCGTCGCGTGGCTATCGTCGCGCCCGCTACACTCACACCCGCTACTCCCCGACGACCAGCTAATTCGCCGGGAACAACACCAGGACGCCACGAACACCGCCGAAAACCACCCCGCGCTCCCACCGGCTAGGTTTTAGTCAGGTATCCAAAGACGTCCCACTGGAGACTGCGCGGAGGGTGGTGGCGGTTTCGGGTCGACGTAGGCCAACGGAGCGAACGGTGACGCCGCGGCCGGCGGCTTATCCCCGTGATCCCGGATCGCGGCTGGCCCGCCGATGTGGATCCGCGAGATCCTCGCACCGTTGACGTCATCCTCTGCGGCCAACCCGGAGGCCGCGACTGTGCCCTTGGCCAATGAACGAACGACGGCATCCATGCTCGACCGGGTCGTCTCGGTGTGTCGCACTACCGCCTCTGCGACACGTGCATCCTCGAGGCCGGTTCCACTGGTTGTCGGCATGTGCTGCCGTGTCTCTCGCAGGGTCTGCTGCGCCGCGCGATACGCCGCGGTCGCCTCGTCCGAATTCACCCTGATCGCCATGCTCGTCACCCTCACCGCGTGCCCTCTCGCGGTCAAGACTACGGCCGCGCCGGCCCATTGAGGAGTAGGTGCCGGGTAGCCGACGCGGAAACCGCGCCACGGTATCCCCACCGGTTGGCCGTCGTGCAGCGGGCCGAGCGCCTGGCCAGCCAGACCGCCGGCCAGCCGGGCATCAGGAATCCCGGGAGTTCACTGGATAGGGATGAATTCAGTCAGGCCGCGGCGACGCAGCAGCTCCTTCACCCCGTCGCGCTCATCGTAGATGTAGGCCTGCGCGAGTAGGACGTTGAAGGTCTCGGCCAGGCTGGGATCGTTGTCGTCGACAGGAATGGTGAGCAGCACGCCAGCCCCGGAGCCGATCAGCAGGCCGTTGGCCACGAAGACCGCGGTGCGTTTGTTGCCATCCTCGAAGGGCTGGGCTTTGGCCAGGGCGACGAACACATCGACAGCATCCTCTCGTACATTGCCGCCGTGAGTCGCGTGGTCGATCAGTGCCTGCAGCGCGTCATCGCTGAGCGCATCTGGGGTGTGTCGCCCGTAGGGCGTGGCCACACCGATCCCTTGGGCTTGGGTCCGCAGCTGGCCAGGGTGAAGGGCGCCGCTGCGGGTGATCGTGGCGTTGACCGCCCGGACGAACTCGGCATCGATCGCCGGCCCTGCGTGGTCGATGACGAATTGCGTGGCGTCGCGAAGGTCCTCCAGGAGCGCACGGTCAGCGCGCGAGAGACCATCGAGTCTCCCCGAGCGGAGGAAGTTTTCGGTCTCCAGCCGACCAACGGACAAGCCGTCGAACACCTTGCCGGCCGAATACACCACCGGTGCGAAGTCGGCGACGGAGAGAGCCACGTGATGCACCCCTTCCCTCTGACTCCAAAGATACTGTCCGCCAGTCTATTCAGACGCCGAGGACACCTTCAACGAACGGTTGTCAAGCTAACCAACGGCTGCGCGTTCAGCCTTTGCGGGTTCTTCCTCGGGGATCGGATTCAGGCGGAGATGCTGCTCGTTGTCGTCCTTCGGTCGCCACTGCGGGCAGAGCTCGGCACTGCCCCGCCGCAGGTCATGCCAGCGATAGATTGGCACGTCCAGGCTGGTGCGCGCCGCTATGCCGACCCGCGTCGCAACGCTGTAATCCGTTGCCGGAGATAGTCTTCCGGGACATCGACCTGCAAGGCGGCCATTGCTCGGCGTAGGCGTTGTGAATCGTCTGCGCATAAGTGGTCGACCGCGGCATTGAGGCACCGCACCACGGCGTCACCGTAAGCCCGGGCCGCTTTGGCGACTGCGGCGTCGAAGACGTCTATTGGCGCCTGCAGCATGGCCAGGTCGATGACGTCACGGTTCCACACCGATGGGTCGGCCCATCGGTCGGCGTTCGCGAGCAGCTTGCATGCCGCGGCATCCACCATCGCCAGTGTCCACACGCCGCACACGTGTTCATTGGCGGAGGGCATATCGAGTGCGAGGTGGCCTTCGAAGACGATCTCGAACTTCACCGCCTCGCCCTCCACCTCCAGGAAGGTCCGCAGCCCGTACTGGTCGGCACGCACCGGACGCAGAACACGAAGCTCGCAATCTCGCATCGTCAGACCGTTGACGCCGGCCTCGCCGGTGACCAGACGCCGCAGCTCTCGATAGCCGTCGACGTCGGACACGAGGAAGTCGATGTCGAGAGATTCGCGGTATTCGTCGCGTTGCAAGACGATGGCGGTTCCACCACCGAAGTAACAGCGGTGCCGTGCAAGGAGTTCGGCATCGAGGCACGTGAGGACTTGCTCGACGAGGCGGTGCCGGGGTCGCCTAAACAAGGAGCCGCCCTTCGTGGCCCGCCGCGCGCGTGAGGCGTTGGATGAGCTCCTGCTCATCGGCATTCAAGGCCTCTTGGTCCACGTGGCGCCAGTTCCGCTCATAGAGCGCCAAGGCCTCTTCGTCAGACAGCGTGACATCGTCCCGGAGATTCCAGGCAAGCGCCTTCAGTTGCGGATAGTCACGGACCTGGATCATGTTGTGGCCGCTCCGATCCGGCGGCGCAGTCGCTGCAATCGCCAATCCCAGTGAATGCGCAACCGCGGCGTACGCCCCGATGGTTACCGAGGCATTGCCGCGCTCAATACGGTGCAGCGTGACCCGCGAGACGCCGGCGGTCCTCGCCGCTTCAACCATGCTGTAGGCCAGCTCGGTCCGCCGACGCTTGATCGCGGCGCCGACCTCGGCGAGGTCAGTCGCCGCAGGTGGAATGACCCTGGGTGATGCCGCTGGCACGTTTCTCATTGTATACCGCTGAGCAACGCGGCAGGAGCCGAGAACTCTTAACGCGGCACACCCAAGGGCCACGCCGTAACCTGTCAACCATGGTTCGAGGGGGTGTACTTGGCGGCGGCCTTCTTGCGACTGCTGCGATCATCGCCGCTGTCGGCGGAAGGCTGCACGAAGGCAGCATCGGCCCGTCACTCACGCGCTACGCCGTGATCGCAGGCGTTCTCGGCGCCATCCTGTTGCTGATCGAAATTCTGGGCCGCCGGCACACCGATAGGCAGCCGCGCACTTACTTCTACGTGAGCGCCACCCGCATCCAAGACGGACAAGCACTGCTTATTACCGGCCCGTACGCCACCCGCGACCTGGCAGCAGGCGACATACAACGAGTTCGGGGCGAACTCGAGCGGCGAGGCCTCGGCCCGGAATATTCATGGGGCGTGTCAGAGAGCCCCGATCGGTTCGACGGGCGCCTGAACGCCGAGCTTGGTTTCCAGCCCGCCTGACCCACGACAGCGAACGGCGTGCGGCCGCCCGCCGGGACGGAACTTTACTTCCCGTACCCGACGGGCTGCGCGCCAACGGCGGGCTTCGACGTATCCAACGTGAGCTGCATCTTCTGCAACCAGGGCTGGACCAGCTCGGCCACAGATCCGCCCGCGTCGGAGCTGCGGATGGTGATACCCACCGCTACAGCGTCGCCGTCAGGCTCGATCAGGTAGACGGGCCCACCAGAGTCACCCTTCTCCGTCACGGCATCGAAATGGACCTTGCTCGCCGTCGGAGGCTCGACCACCGCGCCGCACTGGCGCCCGGTGGTCAATCCGTACTTGCACAGCACGTCGCCCACTCGGACAGACGTGGTAGCAACGCCCTCCACTGGCCGGCGGTCGAGCACGCGGGCATCACCTGGGATCGCGGCGTTGTCCAGAGCGACGACTCCGAAGTCGGCATCCTCGCCAATGCTGCCTTCGTGGACTGCCTGCTCGAAGGTGCCGATGGTCTCGTAGGCCCCGCTGGCGGTCCACTTCATGGCGACCTTGCCGCCCATGTCGCAGTGGCCGGCCGTCAACATCACCGGCTTGCCGGCGGCGTCGTGAGCGAGCCATCCCGCGGTGCAGGTATCACCACCAGTGGCGTCGGCGTTGTAGACGGCGAGGCCGGCACCTGGGGTGATCGCAGGCGACGGCGGCAACGGCGGGGCGGCAGCGGCCGGGGAGGCGAACACGACGGCGATCGCCGCCAGCACCGCAGAGATCGCGGGACTCTTCCTCAGCGGGGTCTTCATCGTCGTTGTCACCTCCTTCTGGTATTGCACTCAACTAACAACAAGTGTATCCGGCCACGCGTTCCCGGCATAGGTGCGTTTGCTCGTCGTAGCATGTAGCCAGGCGTTTCGGCCGTTCAAGCGGGTCGGACTTGGATCCTGGGGGTCTTGTTTTATGGCTGTGAGTAAAAGCGGCGGTGACTGCGCCAACGAGGTCATCGGTTCGAACTGGCCGACCGAGAACGAGGACTCCTACGCCGCCTACGCGACTGCACTGCTCGAGAAGGCTTCGCAGGCTCAGAAGGCGGCGCAGGCCAAGCAGGCCGAGCAGCAGTACGCGCAGTCCGAGACGAGCAGCCAGACGCTCGATGCGTTGGCCAAGGCCGCCGGCATGGACGCGGCGAAGCACATGCAGAGCGCCGAGGATTTCGCGAAGGCAGCGGGGTGGGCGAAGTACGCGGCGACGGCGATCAAGGCGGCGAAGCTGGCGATGAACGAAGCCGCTGCGGCTCATGAGGCGATCCACGCCATGCCGACCATCTCCGCGACAGCTGCGTCGAAGGGCGGCAAGGGGGCCACGCAGAAGGCCAAGGACGCCGACCTGGAGGAAAAGCAGAATCTCGTGGCCGACGCCAAGGGCTCCATGGACAGCGCCCTCGACGCCGCCGACCGCGCTGTCCAGGCCGACGCCATTCCCACACCCTTTGGCGGCACCCCTGCCATCCCCGAGGGGAGCGGAACGTCCGGCACTGATGCCGGGGGCGGTTCCGGCCTACCGGGTGACGCTCCCGTTGCGTCCGTGCCCGGCGGCGGTGCCGGTGCGCCCTCGGCGAGCGCTGGTGGCGGTGGTGAGGCCCCGGCCGCTCCGGCGGCGCCGGCGCTGCCTCCGTCGGTCTTCGCCGCGCCCGCGGCTCCGCCCGCCGGGCTGGGTGGTGACCCTGCGTCGGCGCTCGGGTCGTCGCCGGCAGCTTCTGCCGGTGAGGGTGCAGGCTCGGGCATGGGTTCCGGCATGGGTGGCATGCCAATGGGTGGCTCCCCCATGGGCATGGGTCAGATGCCGATGCAGCCGCCGCAGATGCCTCAAGGCGGCGGTGCCGGTGCTGGTGGTGGGCCCGTGGGTGAGGTCGCGAAGCCGGTGTCGGACATGGTGAGCAAGCTGGCCGGTAAGGACGGCGGTTCGGGTGGCGGAGTTCCGGTGTCGGAGCAGACCTTGGACAAGCTGTTGGCCGCTCAAGGCGGCGACGGTGGTGCTGGTGGTGACCAGCAGGCTCCCTCTGATGACGGTTCGGGCGACGGCAAGCCGGGTGACGGTAAGGGAGATCATCTCGACGGCGACCCGAAGAAGGGTGCGGCCGCGGGGACGCACGATCAGGTGACGGGTGTGCGGGCTCCGACGGATCCGTATTCGGCGTCGAACACGAACCCGGCGTTGAACAATCCGGCGGCATCTCATGGTGGTGCGCCGTCGCCGGCTGCGCCGGTGGTGACGGCTCCTCCGGTGGCGGTGTCGGCGCCGATGACGGAGCTGTCGGCTGATGACAATGCGCCGGCTGCTCCGGTGCAGCATGCGTCGGCTCAGGTGCAGCCGCCGACGGTGGAGAACGCCGGGTTGCACACGCACACGGCGGCTGCGGGGATCACGGGGCCGGGTGCTCCTGCTCCGGTGTCGCCGACGCCGAATCCTCAGGCCCAGGGCGGACTGCTCGGGGCGTATCCGGCGCCGGGTGGGATGCCGGGGCCGACGCCTCCGATGGGTGGAATGCCGATGATGCCCCCAATGGGCGGTATGGGCGCCGGTGGTGGCGCCGGTGGTGGTGGTTCGGTGTCGCCGGTGCTGGCGGCGGTGCCCGCCGCGATCGGCGGCGCGGTAGTGGCGCGCGATTCGCATCGGGAACCGCAGGGCGATGCGCCGGTGGAGCGGATTTTGGCGTTGCCGCCCGAGCACGGCACGGCGGAGAACCATTTGGCCGGGTTGGCGAAGGTGTTTCGGACGCGTGGTTGGGAGTCGGAGCGCATCGCGGTCGGTGTGTTCATGGATGGCACGGTGTTGCAGCCGCGGTTGCGGTACATCGTTGCGACCAGTGACGGCTTGTCGTTGATTCCGTTGGGTATCGCGACGCCTGCGGGTGTGGAGTTGTTGTCGCAGCAGCGGGTGCGCTCGAGCTTCGTCTCCGATTGGAGTGGCAACGATCATCCGGGGCGGAAGCTGGCGGCGCTGGCCAACGAGTACTCGCAAGAGGTTGGGCGGTTGGTCTATCTGGTGTCGACCGATTCTGATGCGGCGCAGTCGCCGGGACGTAGCGGCGAGGTGACCGAGGTGTACCAGACCGCGGCGGAGACGACCGGGTTGATTCGGGACAATCGGGCGACCTCGGCGGTCGCGCCGCGCACAGAAATCGTGCGGCGCTTGCCGATTCGCGAGGAGCAGGCTCAGGAGGCGTTGGCGGCGTTCGGTGCCGCGTGGGGTTTCCATGACGCCACCGCTGATGACCTGAACTCGTCGAGGGCGATGCTGTGGGCGGCGCGGTGGGGCCGCGCGCGGTCGCGTAGCGATGACTACCCGGCGTTGTTGGCGACGTACTTGTACGTGGAGGGGTTGGAGGCGTTGCGCGCTGGGCGGCTCGACGAGGCGGCGTATTCGGCGTCGTCGATGTTGTCGGTCGAACCTCTCGACGCCTGAATCGTCGTTGGCTAGCAACAGGTTTGGGTTGCGACGATGATCAACGAGTTGGTTGACTACGCGTATCGCGGGGCGTTCGCTGAGGTCCCGGCGGAGAGTCCGGATGTGATGCCATTGTTGCGGCGGCGGGCGGCGGTGTCCCGGTCGTGGTTGTTGCTGCCGGTGCTGTGGAAGGCGCGGCTGGGGACTCTGTCGGCTGGGTGGCGTGATGAGTTGCCGCGGCCCGAGGGACCGTTGGCGTGGGACGCGGCGGGCGCGGTGAATGAGTTGCGTCGGATGCCGATCGAGCCGTGGGAGCCTGGGCCGGTCGTCGGGGGTGAGGATCCGGCGCGGGTGTGGTTCTTGGAGATGTCGGCGGCCGCGGCCGGTGTGTGCGGGCATGCCGAGGGGGCGTTCGCGTACCGGTTGGTGAATCCTCGAGATCGGGTGGCGCGGCAGCCGGAGTTCGACATGTGGCGGTTGTCGCGCCTGGCCGGCGGGGCGGTGGCCGCAGCGGCGTACGAGTCAGCAGGTGGGCTGTTCACGCTCAGTGATCTGGCCGGCCTCGATAGTGGCGATCCGGATCCGATGACGCTGGGGCCCGACGTGCGTGCGTTGATCTACGCGCCGAGGCCGAGCTACTGGGGGGCCGCTCCGTCCGTTGAGCGGTAGCGAAAGGCGGCTGGTCTCGCGGGACATGCACAGCGCAGCGGCTCGTCGCATGGTTGCCGTGAGCGTGGGTCGCGAGCCGTTGATCCTCGAACTCCAGACTTATGTCACGCATTCCCGTGACAGCGTGTCGCAATCGTCACCCATTCCCGTGACAGATGGTAGGGTCCCCCGACATGCGCATAGGTCACCGTCCGAACCGGCCAGCCTCTGGGATCTCGTCAGAGCCGATTGCAGATGACCAGTATTGGCGTGAGGTCTCGGGGTGGTGGCGACGGGATCGCCACCTCACCAGCGAACGCTTCGCCGAACTCCTGGGCGTGAAGGGCGACGCGCTCCGGCAGTACCGCTCCCGGGAGAAGAACTTCCCGGCCCCGGTCGATCACATTGGCCGCCCGTGTTTCGCTCCGGCTGACGTGTACGTCTGGATCGATGCGGCACGACCGAAGCGTCGCATCATGATTCCGCGCCTGTTTCACGCCGGCGACAACCTGCAACCCGCGGTCTTCGTCGCGAGCGAAACCATGGAGCTACCCGCCGATTGCGGCCGAACCCAGACTTGGGTCATCCATCTCTGGCTGCCCGCTGATGCGCGCGGGACTGTCGCGGTGGCCTACGGCGAGCATCACACCGCGGATTCAGAAAACCGGGCCACTGAGCTCCTGGAGCGCCTGCCCAACGTGAGTGCTGTCGCGGTCGTCACCGATGCGTTGTGCCACTTCGCTGCCGCCGATTCCGTCGACGAGTCGTTTCAGCCCGAGATCGCTATCGCTGAGCGCCACGTCGGCACCTATCGCCACGGCTGGTTCGCTTTGGCCGCGCTGTTACGCGTGAATCTGCCGTGGTGGCCGGCGGGGTTGCGACGGCCCGGTGATATCGCCGCGTGGCGGCCGGGGGCGAGCCCGCAGGCAGTCCGGCCGACCATTCCGGGCCGTTTCGACGACTCGGTGCTCGGCGATCTGCTCAAAGAGAGTGAGCCGCAACAGGCTTCACAGTGTGCGTCGCTCGTCGAATCACTCAATCGGCGGATTGAAGGCGAGATCTACCGGACACCGCCAGTGGGTGCGGATGTGCCAGGAGGTGTCGAACGGCCTGGACTCGTGCAAGCTGCGCGGCCGTTCTACTCCGTCACCGAAGCCCCTCAACCGCTGCGCTGGTTCGAGGCCCGGGAGCTGCTCGGATTGTCGGGGGCCGCACACGCCACCAGGGCTGCCGCACGCGACGTCCTGCGTGGTCGCCCTGAGATGGAGGCCGCGGTGTCCTACACGATCAGAGCGCGGGCCGCTGACGGCCCGCTGGCGCAGGAGTGGATCTCGCGACTTGAGCCGTGTGAGGATCCACAGACGCTCGGTTCGGCCTTCGGCGAGATGATGATGACCGACGAGCAACGCGCGCAGCCGCGGACGTGGTGGAGGGACCCCGAGGACGGCAACTGTTGGATCGTGGAAACTCTGGACGGCACCTATCACGCGACGGTGGCCAGCCGGTGTGGGGCGGCGCATGGGCGGTTGACTGAGTTCGAGCTCGCCGAGAGTTGCAAGGCCGCTTTCTTTCGTGCGGACGGCTGGGTATGGCCAATGCCGGTTCCGGCCATGGGCGGCTACTACACCTGCGGGTACGAAGGCAGAGGACCATCCGAGCTGGCCCGGACTGTTGCGCTGCTTCGGCTTTCGGCGGACGTCGACCTGCGCGAGGCATCCTTACCAGTGGGGCCGCCGCCAGAGTTGGTGCGTTACATCGAGTCCCATCAGGCGCCGCTGAGCGTTTTCGCTGACGACATTCCTGGGTTGTAGGCGCGGCTCGGCCCGGCTCAGCTTGTACCGATTCGGTGTTTCATTCGTTGCCGTACGATCGCGCGCCGCGCCATAGCGAGGGCCGCGATCATGGGGCCTACGTGCGGTTCGGTGCCAGCGGTGCCGGCGCGAGAGAATGACGCCCCCGACACCAAAATGTGGTGGGCGGGGCGGCCGGTGGGTGTCATTCTGATGGGCCCTGTCCTGGTTCCTTCGACACCACCCCAATCGAGATGACCGATAGTTCTGAGAGAGTTGCCGCGCCCGACGTCAACGCGTGGTTGGGCGCCCTTGAGCCGTCCGCCCGGGCAGCGTTGGTCGCGCTCGGCGAGTTGTTGGCCGGTGCGCCGAGGACGGCGGGCCCGGAGAACGCTGAGCAGTTCACCGCTCGATGTCTGAGGGTCGCCAGTGCCGCGTCATTGGTCGACGAGAACCGCGAGTTGAATCCTGTTGCCCGTCTGACGGTCCCGTTGACGCTGGCCGAGCTGATCGAGACTCATAGCGGGCGGTGTGAGGTGGGGCCCGGCGAGCGGGCCTTGGCGCCGATGTGGACGCAGACCAGCGTTGGCGATGTCCGGTTTCGGCACCCGATGTGTTTGCGTGTGCACTTTCCGGCGGGAACTGTCCTGGAGTCGGCGGATTGCGTGGTGCACGTCGAGGCGCGGGAGACCGTCATGCGGACGGCTCAGGTGAGTGTGTTCGTACGGCCTGAACACCAGGAGCTGGCGCGTGGTGTGCTCGATCGGCTGCAGGAGCGGGGCAGCGCGTTGAACCCGTATCGCGGTCGAGTGGTGCGCGCACTGTATGACGGTGGACTTCGGTTGGAGGCGTTCGACCTGCCGGCCGGGCTGACCCGATCGAACGTCATCGTGCCCGATGCTGTCTGGACGGAGATGGACCTGGGTGTCGCCTCGGTGAGGGACCACCACGCGCGGTTGAAGGCGCTGGCCCTTGGGACGCGCCGGGGAGTTCTGCTGTGCGGGCCACCTGGGACTGGCAAGTCGGCCGTGTGTGCAGTCGTCGCGCGCGAGGTTGCCGGCGACTTCACCGTCATCTACGTCGAGGCGCGTGCTGGTGTGGCGGTGCTCTCTGATGTGGTTGAGGAGGCTCAGCGGATCGGGGGGCCTGTGCTGCTGGTTCTTGAGGATGTCGACTTGTGGTGCTTGGCTCGGCGAGCTGGCGGGATGGGTCTGTCGGAGTTGTTGCAGGCCATGGATATTGGTTCGGATGCGCGGATTCTGACGGTGGCGAGCACCAACGATGCGACGACGATGGACCGCGCGGCGATCCGTACGGGCCGGTTCGATTCGGTCGTCGAGGTGGGCTTCCCGGATGCCGTGCAGGCGGGGCGGATCCTGTCGGCGCTACTGCAGGACGTTCCGGGCGGTGATGGCGTCGACGTCGCCGCGGTGGCAGCCGCGCTGCCGGCGTCGACGAGCGGCAGCGATCTACGGGAGATCGTGCGCCGCGCGGTGCTGGTGGCCGGCGACACAACGGTGTCGACGGGGCAGTTGTTGAGCGAGGTGGGCAGTGGCCGTTACCAGGCGAGGCCGCCCGCCGGCGGGATGTATCTATAAGCGGGCCTTGACACTGCAGGGTTCGCGGGTGCGACGGTGCGGGACTGGTAGACAGGTAGCAGGACAGATGATGAGGGGGCTTGTCGTGGTTGATGTGTTGTCATGGCTGACGGGTCTGGCTGGGCTGGCTGCGGCCGTAGCGACGGTCCGGACGGCGATGTCCGTCGAGGACGCCGCAGCTCAACGGCGGCGAGCGATGGTCGTGGCCGCCGGCGTGGTGGTTTTGCTGGCGGCCACCACGGTGGCGATGGCGGCAACCGGACAGCAACCGACGATGTGGGCGTTGGCCGCAATGGTCGTGGGTCTGTTCGGTGAGGCTGCGGCCGTCATCGGAGTGGACGTCTTGAACCGCCGCGCGATGCGGTTCGCAGATCCTTCGACGACTCCCCCGAACACGCTGGACTAAAACGAGGTACCGGAAACGTGTCGCGCGCACCAGATAACGGCGCGCGAGGCTACCTTGGGGCTCTCCTTCCTTGGAGACCGGTGGGGCCGGAGAGACTGGTCGACACGCGCTATAAGGCCTGGCAGGGCCTGCGTGTCGTCCAGTCTCTTTTTTGGCGCTCGGGGCGAAGCCCCCACTTGTCGTAGTTGGTGCCGGGGGCCTGGCGGTGCGCGCTTATCGTGGGAGTTATGTCTGATCAGCGATGCCGGCCAGCGCTACGGCTCGTCAAAGGTTCAGCGTCGGAGTCAGCCGCCGTGTTCACGGTCAAGGACGTGGCGGACGCCTGCGGCCTACCGCAACCCGTTGTCGCGCAGTTGGTTCCGCGGACGTGGACTGCGGAGGGGTGGATGTACACCGGGGAGCAGGTTGAGGCCGCGGTGTCGATCGCCGAGGAGTTTCGGGCGCGGTCGGCCGACGGGAATGGCGGAGAGGTTCCGCCCTCACACGACGGACCCCAGTGTTGGTGAAGTCGAACCTTGGAGTGCGGGTAGGGAGTGCTGGCATCTCGACCACATCACCCCCGTCGGGCCGTTTCGTCACGTGACTGACGCGTAACGAGCTAGGTGTGCTTTACACGCTATTGATCATAGCTTCTCTATACCTGCTATGAGTGCTATACACGCTTTACGTGCTGTGCCGACGCTGCAGCTGGGCCGGGTGGCCATCGATCCTTGTCGGCCGTTCCTGGTCAACGCTGCGCCGGACCGGAGCCGTTCGGGGCGATGCTGGCCACGATGTCGTCGGCGACCGCCACCAGCTCATTCAAAAGGGACCAGACTTGACGTTCGTCGGAGTCGGACAAGTGCGACTTGGCGCGCAAGTCGTGCAGTTGGCCGCGTTGTTCGAACCAGTTGACGAGTAGGTTCGTCGGCACGTTCGCCATGACGGGATGCCTTGTCGTGGAGGCTATTTCGCGTTGATGTTGGTGATGCGCTGGCCGTGGCCTTGGTCGGTGCCCTCAAGCTGGTCGGCCAACTTCAGAAGGGCTTCGGCGTCGCCGGCGATGTTCTGGTGGAGCTGGCCCACGTTGGTGCCAACTTTCTGGGTGACCTGCGCGAGCGAGGCGAGTAGCGGTGAGAACACCGGGGCCGGGCCGCCGTCGACGGTGTTGGTCGAGGCCTCCTTCATTGCGGTGGCGTGGATGTCCTTGATGTCGGGAAGCAGCGCCTCGACGTCCTGGGCCACACTCTTGAGTTGCGCGGCCACCGATCGCAGGTTGTCGATGTCGGCCTTGATGTTGGTATTGGCGTCGGCCATGTGCGGTTCCCCTTTTTCGCAGTTCAGTCGGTGGTCAAGGTCGCGGTGGCAGAGGGAGATTGGGGCTCGGCGCGGCTGTGCCCTCTACGGTCTCGGTGGGCGGATTGAAAAGCTCGAGGTAGCTGATCCAGCGTGTCGCCGCGCCGATCACCAGCACCAAACCGAATAGCGATGTCAACGTGTGGCCGTCGATCCCGACCGCCGGGTAGGCCAGCGGTAGAACGGTCAGGTGCGGGTGCCCTGCTGGAGTCAAAAGGTTGAGCCACACCCAGAGGTTCGACACCGGTGACAGGTACGCCCCCAGGAACCACGCCACGATGCTGAGAGTGGCGGCGATGAGCCACCAGCGTCTCGCTTTGCGGGTCGTGTCCATGCACCGATTCTATCTGCGGCACAGGTCAATCTGGGTGATGCGGAAGTTTGGCCCTGCCAGTTTCAGGCGCGGCGCTCTTCGGCCGGTGCCGCATCGGGTGTCGCGAAGATCGTGTCCCCCGACCGGGATTTGGTACCCGATGAACTGCCCGCGCCAGCTCCATGCCCCATCATCGGCGACATACCGCCGCCACCGCCGCTGCCGCTCGGCCCCATCGATCCCACGGTCTCGATGGTCGGCCTGGCGGACACACCGGAGAACACTTGCTGGCTCTTCACCGGGCCTCCGGAGGCGCCCATGTAGGTCTGACCAAGCATTCCTCCGCCGAGGCCACCGCCGACGAAACCGCCGCCGGCGCCGGCGCCGCCAGCGTCACCGCCCGCCCCGGCCCCAGCCGATGTGGCGAGGCCGGTGAACGGGCTCGGCGCGCCGGGGCCCATCCCGAAGCCGGCGGCGTCTGTGGTGCTGCCGCCCATATTGCCGAGCAGCGATTGCAGGGGCTCCATGAGAGATTGGAGGGGCTGGGTCAGCGTGCTGGGGTTGGCGGCCTGCAATAATTGGCCTGGGGCACTTGCGAATTGGCCGACGCTGCTCATCATGCTCTGGGGGATTTCGCTGGCCGTTGAGCCAGCTTGGGTGGCGCCTTCTCCGGTCTGGCCAGCTGCCTGCGTGGCCGCGTCGGTGCCGTTGCTGATGGCCGATTCGGCTGCGGAGCGCACGGCGGATTCGCCCACTTGGCCCAGGGCGCCGGCCGCGTTGGCGAGCGGTGGTGGGGGGGTTACGGGCTTGGGAACGGTGGCGGCCTGAACTGCGGCGTCGTAGGTCATCATCGAGCCGCCGTTGTTGCCCCAGAATTCGCCGTACTGGGTGTTGAGGGCGAGAATGACGCCGCTATTGACGCCGAGGAAATTGGTGGCCTCGGCGATTGCCTCGCTGATGCGGTTCATGTTGACCACAGGGGTGGGGATCATGGTGCCAGTGGAGATGGCGAAGGCTTCGGCGACGGCGAGGCAGGAGAGTGCGTTGGCCGCTGCGTTGGCCTCCATGGTGGCTAGCCAGGTCATGAACGGAACGACTGCCGCCCCCATTGCCGTGGGGGCGAGGCCTTGCCAGTTGATTCCGAGTGCGGCCAGCTCGGCGGTCATGACGGCCATCGCCTCGCCGACAAGGGCGGCGAAGTCGGTCCACATGGTGGCCGAGGCGAGCCAGGTAGCGGGGCCCGCTCCGGTTTCTTGCCGGCCGGCGTTGACTTCGGGGATGTAGGCGCCCCACGGTTCGGTCATCGCTGCACCTGATCGTCTTGGTTAGCTGATGCGGTCATCGGTGTCGGGTCGGAGACGATGGCGCGGCCTGCGGTGGCGTGGGTGTCGAGCAGCTTCCGGGTCGGATTTATCTCGGGCGGGCAGTGCTCCCAGGATGCAGCCACCGTGCTTCTCTCCTCATCCCCTTGGCGTCGATTGGCCCAGCGTTGCGCTCGTACCCAGCCCTGCGGGGTCCGGGCACGGCGTGGTGAGACGAGCCCTAGATGGCGCGGGCGCTGCCGAGGTCGGTGGCCACGGTGCTGGCGGACGCGGCCTGGATGGTCGTGCTCAGCTCCATCATCTGCTCGATGCCGGCGTTGAATGCGGCGGCGAACTGAGCCGCATTCATCTGCTGCTTGGCCATGGCCAGCGCTGAGGCGCCTTCATTGCCTGCGGGGACGACGCTGGCTGCGACACCGCTGTTGGCTGCGCCCATCGCGGCGAGCTGGGCTTGGATGCCCTGCAGCACTGCGACAGATCCGGCCATCGCTGGCACACTGCCGATTCCGACAATTCCGCTCATTGTGGATTCACCTTTCCCCCGGGCTGGATAGCAAACTTGAGTTCAAGAATAGCGGATCGTGGCAAGGGTGCCACCCGCAAGTTTCGCGTGGTCGGCGTCTCGTTTCCCATGGGTTTTTCACCGCAGCGTGATGTCATCAGGGTTGGCTCTTGCGAGTCCGCGACGCAGGGCAGCTACCGCCTCGGTCATGGCCGCCGGGGTGGCTGGTTCGTAGTTGATCCACTGACGGCCGTCCAAACCGCGGGACGGGTAACTGACCACGACCCCACCAGGCTCGCCGACGAAGAACATGACACCCATGGAGTTCCGATACACGGTCTGCTTGCCCTGGGGGGCGCGGCGGGAGATGGTGATCTGCGAGACGGCGACGTTGTCTTGGGCCAGCAGCTCGGCAAGCCCCCTCACGGTGGTACGGGCCATGCCGGCGTCGCGCAGGCCGTCGCGAGTGGTTTCGAGGACGTCCTCGGTGTCGTCGGTGCGGTCGCGCTTGAGTGCTTCGGCGGCGGTGGCCGGGATGGAAATCCGTTCCATCGGGTAGGGCTTCCACTGCTTCTGCGGGTCGAGGATGGCCATGATGATCTGGCCGACCGCCTCGTTGCGGTGCTCGTCGGTGTTACTCCGTGCGCGGTCGGTCGCCAAAGCGAGTTGCCCCGCCGCCAGTGTCGCTGTGGTGAAGGTGCCTTCGCGGTATCCGATGAGAAAGCTGGCGCGGGGCACGTCTCTGATCGCGTACTGGACCCCGTACTGCAGGAATTCGTCGGGGAGATCGGAGACGATTTCCTTGCGCTGGTTGTAGAGCAGCACGATGCCCCACACGGCCCACTCATAGCCGACGAGGCCGGCGAAGTACTCCTGGGCCGGTTCGGTCAGTTCGTTGGTGGACGGGTCCACGATGTTCCAGCGCTTGAGATCCTCGTCGACGCTGGGTCCGAGGTCGAACACCGGCATGGGGCCCAGCTCGATCGGCAACTCGTTGATGAGGCCCCGCTGGTAGAGGGCGATGAGGTGACGTTGGTCGAACACGTCGGCTGCCACGTCGACCTCCCCTCGAAACGCACGGTCACCGCCCCGGAATCACGGCCAACACGACACGCATAAACCCGCCTAATGTACGGCGAAGTTTACCGTTGAGCGATGCAAACTTCGCTCATCCGCGTGGCACGCGCTGGTGTTTCTGCCGCCAGACGCGGCGCGCCGGCAGCAGTGATGGCCATGCTGAAGACCCGTCGCGGGGCTGCGCGGCGCCGATGGCTGCTGCTGGCTGCGGCGGTGGTGGTCGCGGCTGGATTCTTGGTGGCAGGGGCGCTCGCTCAGTTCCCCATCACCGTCGCCGATACCGCGACGACGTGGATCTTCGGCGGGCGGGGCGGGGATGGCCAGCCGCAAGTTCCGGCGATCTGCGCCACTCCCCCGACCCCGACAGCCGCGCAGGTTGCCGACAGCGCATCGGTGCCGGGGGCCGATGAAACGGCGCCTGCACCGGCGCCGCCGCCGCCGGCGCTGGATAGCGACGGGAGGCCCACGCCCGAAGCGCAAGCCGTGATCGAGCGCATCCCCGCCGGCGCCGACGTCACCGTCGCTCAAGGCTGGATACTGTTTGGGCTCGCGCACCCCAACGACGCCAGCGTCGACTTTCCGTCCTTCGCGCAACGTTTCGAGCAGACCGCGGGGACGCTGAGCGCTCAAGCCACGGCCTTGGACACGGTGACGACCATGGACCCGGCCGCTGACTACTCCCCCTACCTGCTGTTCTCCCAGGCCGGCGCGTACCAGATGATGAAGCAGGGGTCAGCGTCGGCCACCGCTGAGCAGCGCGACGAACTGATCGAAGCGGTCGGTGTGACGTGCGAGAGTCGGGCCCGATGACCGGTCGGCCAACTAGGATTGAATCCATGCCGGAATACGTTCGCGTCGAGCGCAGTGGGCCGGCCATCCGCGCCGCGCTCGCCGAAGCCTCGCCTGATGAGCTGCCGGAATTCGAGGCCGAGTTCCGGATCGCGCTCGCCGAGGCCGATGATGACTTCGACCTATCCCGCGTGACTGCGGTGCTCGACCGGTGGTGGGGACGCGCCCATCTCCGTCTCAACCCACCAACTCCAGAGGAGCGGGCTGTCGTAGAGCAGGTCGCCCGCGGTGACTTTCGCGGGCTCAGTTCGACGCCGTGATCTTTCATCTGATCTCCGGCGTGCCTTCGATACGAAGTTTGCGCTGATCCTTGACGATCCGAAAGCGTACGGGGCGTACGACAAACAGACGGATCAGTGGACTGCGGAGTTCGCCGAAGGGCGTGGCCTTGTCACCTACGCCGTGAACGATCAATACGTGAAGGTGATAGTCCTTCGCATCGTCGACTTTTCGTGATTCTCGGCGCTCCGCACAGCGTGGCTTTAACCGCGGCTGCCGCTCGATCCTGACGCTATCGCTGCTCGCTGGCGGGAGGTGCGGTGATGGTTGTCGATGGCGCTGTAAGCGGGGCTTGGCCCGCGGCGCTCGAACCCCCGGCCGCCGGGGTGCCGGAGCTGCCTGTGGGCGATGCGCCGGGGGTTCCCGCGGGTGCCACTGTGGCCGGCTCCGAACCTGCCTCGGTGCCCGGAGGCGGGGTGGCGGCCGGTGTGCCTGCGCTGCCCGGGATGGGGGTTCCTTGGCTTCCGGGGGCGACGGGTGTGCCGCTGCTGCCTTGGGTGATGGGGGTTCCCTGGCTTCCGGGGGTGCCGGTGGAGGCCGGGGTTGCTGCGGCTGCAGCGCCTGGGGCTGGCGCGGTGGGTGTGGCCTCAGCAGCGGCGGCGGGGGCTCCGCCGGCCGACGACGACCGTGTAGGCGATCCTGGGTCGTACGGTGTGGGTCGCGGCGAGTTGGAGGACTGTTGCACCCATACGGCGAGATCGGGGCCGCCTGCGTTGTAGAGCACGCTGTCCGGGGTGTCTCCGGTCACGTCGAAGTACACCTTGCCTGTGGTCTGTTGCCCTTCGGCGAGCGGGGCCGGGTTGACTCCTTGGGGTGTGGCGACGCCGAACAGGACCCGGTAGGTCTGGCCGCTGCGGGCGCGGGCGTTGAGGTTGGAGACGACTGGCTGGACGGTGCCGCGCACTGCGGTGTCTGTAGCCGTTGCCTCCCAGAGGGTTCCGGTCACGGGGTAGGGGATGGCGTCTGTGCTGGGCTTGAGGTCTGTGATTGTCCAGGCCTGCACGATGTCGCCGTTGGCCAATTGGGCTGGGCTGCCGAGGGAGTGGATCGCCGAGTCGTCGGCGGACGCTGCGGGCGCGAGTAGGGTGCTGAGCCACATTGTTGTGGATGCGGCGGTGATTGCGGCTCTTGTGGCTGTGTTCACGGTCGTCCTCATCGTGTTCGTGCCCTCAGGTTTGGGGGCCCCAGCGGATGTAGGTGGAAGGTTAACTGTCGCATGGATTTAGCGTTGCGGCGGCCGGGGTGGGGGTGTTGCGTGCCTGCCCCCACTAGGTGGCTCGGGCCGCGGCGGCGGGGGTGGTTGCCGGCGGGTTGGCCGTTCGGAAGGCCTGGGCAGCTCTGGACGCTTGGGCGTCTCAGTCCGCAGTGACGGTGTTGCGGCGACTGGCGTGCGCTTGGCGGGCTCGCGGCGTTGTGGGCGTGCCACGGTGAAGAAGGATTCCTCGGCCGTGGACACCGACCAGCGGTAGCGGATCTGCCCGGTGGGAGTGTGCAGGATGCATTCCTCTGGCCCGGCGACGATCGCGTAACCCGGCGCAGCGTCCGGTGCTGTGGTCGACCAGACGAGGCGCACCTGGTGGGCGTGGGTGGGGTCGGTGTAGGAGTTGTTGTCGCTGACGATGATGTCCGCGTCGCGATGGGTGCCGTAGGTGGCTCCGATGCGTGAGGCGAAGAGTTTCCATTCGTCGCCTGGCAGTGTGATGTCGATGCTGCGGCCGCTGGTGGAGAGCCAGACGAGGAGCTGCTGGCACATGACCGCGGGGCCGAATACGTAGAAGGGTTCAGAGCCGACGGTGAAGTTGACGAAGACCTGTGCGCGGTTCGCGGTGTGGCCGATGAAGGTGCCGATGCCGCCGGGAGCTAGCGGGATCGGGAACGGGGTGTCCTCGGCCAGCGTCTTGCCTGCGACGGCGGTGGTGCGGACCGTTTGGGCCAACGGTAGTGCTGCGGTGAAGATGTCGCCTTGTTGGCCGTGTTCGCGTCGAAGGCCGAGAGCGGTGACGGTGGACAGCGCGCTGGGATCGGCGGTGAGGAATCCGATGTACATCTCGGCGTGGTCGCGGCCGTCCCGTCGCCGTTCGAGTCGGACGATGTGCACCTGGCGGTGGGTGTTGAGTCGGCACCACTCGCGATAGTTGCCGGTGGTCCATGCGTTCGCCGCGGGCGTGAATGCGATGGCGCGCATGGAGTTTGGTCCGCAGGAGGACCAGTGTTCCTGAGCCAGTGCGGTGGTGAACTGCGGGGCGAGGTCGGCGTGGAGGTCCTGGAGAGCGGTCTTGGCGAGGATTTGGGTGTTCCAGCCGGCGTGGGCAACGCGGCGGCGGATGCGTTCGGCGGCGATTTTGACGGTGCGGCTGATCCCGGCGGGGATGTCGTCGGAGCCGCGGCGGGCGTAGACGCTGTCGAGTGAGTCTGAGAGGTTGACGCCGACTTCGATGAAGGTTCTTCCGTAAAGCAGGGCGTCGACGGGTCCGATGGCGGCTTGTAGGGCGGTCGCTGCTTGGCTGGGGCGCTCGTAGTTGTATCCGACGGTGACCGCGGTGACGGCGTCGCAGTGAATGTCGAACTGTACGAGTTCTTCTCGGATGTCGTCCATGGGAAGCGCTCGGATGACGGTTTCGCGGTCGGTCCCGATCACGGTCGTGGCGTATGCCTGTGGGAGGACCTCGATGTAGGCGGCGGCGCGGTCGCCGTCCCAAGTGAATCCGACGCCGTCTGCTTCGTAGATGGCGATGGTGTTGCGTGGGCTGCGGCGCAGGGTCAGGCGTCGGTGGATCCAACCGATGAGGGTGCGGGATCGGTAGGTGAGCACTCCGATCAGGAGGGTGACGAGCGCGACCGCGGCCCAGACCTCCCATAGGACAGGCGGTTTCAGGTCGAGCAGGGCTGTCGTCAGTACGGCGGCGATGCCGACGATGACGAGGAACATGATGTTGGGTGGGCCGAGTTCGACGCCGAGTCGACGGTCGTTTTTCATCGCGAGGTCCTCGTGGTCGGTGCGTACCGGTGACCGGGCGCCGTGGTCTCTGGCGGGGTGTGATGGACGTTGGCGGTCACGCGGGCTTCTTTCGGAAGGCGAAGATGGCCAGGGCAACGGTGATGAGGACCGCGGCACCGGCGGCCAGTGCGATGAAGGCGACGTTGCGGGCGGTGTGATCGGGGGTGGGTGGCGGTGTTGGGTTGGGGGCGTGGACGCTGGGCACTCCGGCAGCGATCGGGTCGCCGGGGGCGATTTGTGCGGTCAGCGCTGCGACTGGGTCGATGACGCCCGCTCCGAGGGTGTTGTTGAGGCCGTCGGCGGGGGTGTGCGCCGACGCGAGGATGCGGTTGATGACCTGGTGTGCGGTGAGTTCTGGGTGTTTTTCGCGGATCAGGGCTGCCAGGCCGGAGACGTAGGCGGTGGCGAAGGAGGTTCCGTTGACCGGGGTGGGCACGCTTTTGACGATCGCGGCGTTGGTGAGCGCTCCGGGGGTGGGCTCGGTTGGATCGAGGGAGACGATGTTCATTGCCGGTGCTGCGACTCCGACCCAGGGGCCTGGCATGGTGTTGACGTAGGGGTCGCCGGTCAATGTTGTTCCGGCTACGGACAAGACGAGGTCGGAGAAGTACGAGGGTAGCGAGACGCTGCGTACGCCTTCCCAGTTGCGGGGGTCCGCGGGGTTGGCGGGGTCGTAGCCTGGGTTGGGTTGGCAGGTCTGGCCGCCGATGTTGCCGGCGGCGGAGACGACCACGACGTTTTTCACTACGGCGGCGTAGTAGAGGGCACCGGCGAGCTCGCGGAGGTCGACGGGGCTGCCCGCGTCGACGCAGGCGGTGACGGACAGATTGATGACGGTGGCGCCGAGGTTGGCCGCGTGGACGATGGAGCGGGCCAGTGCGGAGAGGTTCGCTGCGGAGCGGTCGGCTTCTGACCAGCCTTGGGGTGGGTTGTCTTCGCTGTAGGCGGCGCTGGTTTGGCGGATGGACAGGATTTCGGCGCCGGGGGCGACGCCGACGAATCCGTCGTTGGGTGAGGGTGCCGAAGCGATGATCCCAGCGACGAGGGTGCCGTGGTGGTCGCAGTCGGAGAGGCCGTCGCCTCGAGCGATGTAGTCGCCGCCTCCCCGCAGGCGCGGCAGACGCGACACTGGTTGGACGCCGGAGTCGATGACGGCCACGACCTGGCCGTCACCGCGGGCGAAGTTGTGTAGCCCTTCGACGTCGAACACCGCGCTGGCGGGGATGGTTCGGAACTGCGACTCGGCCAGGACAGCGGACGTGGCGCACACGGATGTCTGTTTCATGGGTACGGCGGGCCCGGGGTCGCCGTCGGGTGGGGCGATGTCGACGGCGGGATCGATTTGGGGTGCGGGGATCGCGGCCGCTGGGGGTGCCAGCCCGATCCCGACGGGGATCAGGAGGGTCGCGGTGATCGCGGCCGTCCGCTGCAGTGCGCGCAGCATCAGCGCGCTCGGGCCTTCTGGAAGAGGTCCATGGCGAGGACCACGTAGACCAGCGGTGCGGCGTAGAGCAGCCATTCGATGCGTTCCAGGAGTCGGTTGACGACGGGGCTGACGATGCGGCGTTGCTGGATTGAGTAGACCGTGGCTATGAGCGTGCCGAGGACCAGGATGCCGACCACGATGGCGGCGCGCAGCTGATTGTCTGCGTATGCCGGGGATGCCAGCAGGCCTGCGCCGAAGGCGGCGAGTAGGAGGGCTGTGGCGACCAAGGTGATGCCTTGAAGGCGGGCGTCGTCGTAGCTCTTGCCGCGGTAGAGGAGCGCCAGTGCGGTGGTGAGCACGGCCGCGAAGATGATCCATTGGTGGTTGTCCATGGCTCGTCCTGCGAAGAAGCCGGTCGCACAGAGTGTTACGAGGGCGCCGGTGAGGATGCCGACGATGCAGTCGTAGGCGGTGAGTGTCTGCTGTTCCTGGTTGAGGATGGATTCGTTGGCGCGGCCATCGCGGGGCAGGTCGCCGGCGTCGAGATCGCCGGCTCGGTCGTTGCCTTTGACGTAGCTCTCACCGGTGGCGGGGACGTAGGGCAAGGAGATGCGTGCCAGTGCCAGGGAGATTCGGCCGCTGACCAAGATGGTGAGGAAGCACAGGGCGATCAGCTGTACGCCGAGGACGGCGGTGGGGCTACGGTAGGCCATGTTCAGAGCGGCGATGATGGTGACGGCGGCTGCGGCAGAGGCGATTCCGTAGTGCAGGCGGGCGTTGGCTCGGGTGATGACGGCCAGGGACACCGACAGGGTGAACAGGACGGCGCCGGCGGCGACGAGTTGGTAGATGCCTAGTGGTCGTGGGGTGATCAGAAGAGCGGCGGTGCCGGCGAGGACGTAGGTGATGGTGAGGAACGGCGCCACGATGGGCGTGTAACTGTCTTTGTCTGTTCTTACGACCACGATCGAAATGGCTGCTGCCAGTACGGCTCCGATGACCATGAGCGTGCAGACGACCAGTCGGGCGGTGAAGTTGGGTGTGGCGGTGGAGGTCCAGAAGATGGCCAGTGCGCATACGAACGCGACGACGGCGGGTGTGACGACGAGGGTGACGCGTTGGGAGACGCGGCCGTCCCAGGAGGGGAAGTGTTCGCGTAGCCAATAGGTGATCGCTTCGGCGACGTCGTCGATGAGGGGCGGGTACTTCTCGCCTGGGTCGAGTTTGACGAGCAGTAGGCGGGATCCGTCGCGGACCTTCTCGGCGTCGAGTGTCTTCTCGGGATCCAGCGGTTGGGTGTGGAAGGGGCGGCGAAGTGTCCAGTGGGCGTCTGGGTCGGCCAGCCAGCTCGCGTCTTTACCGACGCGTTCAAGTTCGTTGCGCAGGAACGGAATTAGTTCTGCCAGGCTGTCCCCGATGAGCATGTAGTTCGACATGGGCACGTCGATGACGTGCCCGGGGACGGTGATCTGGACCCGCGCTTCGGCTTGTGTGGTTGCCATGGAGTGGTGCTCGCTTCCCCCGGGAAAGTGATTGGTGTGGTTTGGTCGGCGCGGCGTGGTGACGAGGGCCTAGCTGTCGCCGTTGTCGTGTGGTGTGGCGTCGTTGGCGCTGTGGCGCTTGGTGCGGCCGGTGGCCGTTCGCCGCTTGGGGGCTTCGTGGCCCTGTGCGGCGAGGCCTTGCGGGGTGGCCCAGCCGGTGGCGAGCACTTCGTTGATCTTGTTGGCGTAGACCTCGCCGGCGTGGGCCTCTGCTTCCTGCGCCTCGGACACCCGGCGTTGGGCGTCCGCGAAGTTGTTGCGCAGCTGGTCGAGTTCGTTGAGGCCGGCGTTGACGATGTCGGCGATGCGCTCGCGGTCGGTGATCACGTTGGTTTCGGTCATGGTGGAACTCCCCTCGTACGCGGTGTGCGGTGTGGTGACGTCGGGCTATCGGCGGGTTGGTGGTTTTCAGGTGGGCGGCAGGCTGTCGACGAGCATGGCGGCGACCTTGACGAACTGGCGGCGGGTCGTCTTGTTGAGCAGATCGAGGTTGATCGGTCCGGCCTCGGCGAGGTGCTCGTCCCATGGGATTTCCAGCACCTCGTGTTGCTCGCTGTTGCGGAAGTGCGACACGGTGGCGTCGAGGTCCAGGTGCGGCTTGGCCGGGCTCTGGTGGTTGATCAACACCACTGTGCGCGTGAGCAATTCGTTGAGTTTGCGGGCTCGCAGCCAGTCCATGATGTCCTGGCTGGCTTCGGCGCTGTCTAGCGATGTTGCGGTGACAACGACGAGGGCGTCGAGGCTGCGCATGACGGTCTCATAGGCGGGTGAGGCTGCCGAGTGGTCCATGTCGACGATGGTGAACAAGTGCCCGGCTTGCAGAACCTCTAGTGCCCGCAGGTATTCCTCGGGGGTCAAGGCGGTCGCCAACGGTTCGCGGCTGGAGCCCAACACCGACAGGCGGTGGTGATTGGACTGCATGTGGGCCTTGACGTCATTGGCTGAGTACAGCTGCTCGTCGGCGACGAAACGCTTGATGTCGCTGATCTGGTCGCCGCGCACGCGACGGGCCAGGGATCCGCTGTGATCGGTGTCCAGGGCGACGACCTCGCCCTTCTGTCGGTGGGCGGCGATAGTGGAGGCGATGCTCATCGCGCAGACCGTCTTGCCGACACCGCCCTTGAGTGCGGCGAAGCCGATTGCTTTCGGGTAGCGCAGGACCTTGTTGATTTTGGAGATGTCGAGGTCGTACTCGACTTCGGCCGCGCTCTTGCCGACCGGGATGTGCATGCGGTGCAGCTTGGCGCGCCATCCCTGCTGCGGGCCTTCCTTGCGCTGGCTTTGCAGGGTGAAGGATCGGTCGGCGCCGCGGTCACCGGCCGGGGTGAACGGCGCGGGCTGGCGGGGGGTGGCGGTGAACCCTCCGCGGGGCGGCTGGCCGTAGCCAGCGTCGGGGCCGGGTCCGGGAGGTTGCGACGGGTAGCCGCCGTAGCTCTCTTGCGGGGGCGCGGCCGGTGTCTGCGGCGGACGGGGCCAGTCGCTACCCGGTGCGGGGTAGACGTCGCGGCGCTGCACGACCTCGGTGCGTTCGACGTCGGGGTGGGATTGGGCGCCGAAGCCTGCCGGTCGCTGCGGCCAGCTCGGCGGCGGCGGTGGGGTGAATTGCTGCGTGGGCCGCTGTGGTGAGACCGGTGAGATTGCCGGGCTGGGAGGCTGCGGTGGTCCGTAGTGCGTCGGCCGCGGCGGCAATCCCGGCGCCGGTGGCGGGGCGGTCTGCGGAGGGTTGCCCGCGGCGGGCGTGTCGGGAGTTGCGTGGCGCGGCGCGTCGGGGGTCGGGTGGTAGAGCGGAGGCACCGCGGTGCGGTTGGCCGGCGCGGGGTCGACGTTCGGCTGGAGCGCGGCGGCCGGGGTCTGGGTGTCGGGGTGTTCCGGTGCAGCGGGGTTGTGCGCTGGCGGTGGCGGTTCGTTGTCGGGGGCCGCCTGCGATTCCAGTGCCTGCCCCAGCGAGGGCGCTGCCTGTCCGGTGTCGGGCTGGTCGGGGGCGGCGGGCGGTGCAGGCGGTTGACTGCCCGGTTCGGCGGACCGGTTCTCGTTGGCGAAGCGATCCTGGGCGGCGCGCAGCGCGGCGCTGTCGAGTTCGCTGCTGTTGTATTTGGTCATTGTCCCTGTCCCCCGGCTGGCGCGGCGTCGATTCTTACGGCGAAGTTTACAGTTGCTTGGTGGGTGGCTGTCATATCCAGTCCCCGAAACCACGATCATTTTTCCGCTCGATGCGGATCAGCCCTGATGTGTCCTCTGCAAACACTAGGCGGTCTATGTCCTCCTCGTCCGCGGGAATTTGCGGGATGGCCTCGACACCCCGGGCGAGCAGCACGTTGCGGGCGTGGTTGAACTTCTGGGTCCACTGGGCCGCTGACACCACCGACCGCAGCTGTGGCAAGTCGGTTCTGCGGGGCGGTTCAGCGGGTGAGGTCGGCGTGGGACGGTAACTCCGGAATAGTGCGGTGGTGCGCGCGATGGCGTCGTCAGGTGCTAATTGCGGCGTCGTCTGGCCGTGAAGTTGTGCGGCTTCGGCGCGTGCGGAGTCCAGACGGCGGGCTCGCTGAGTGTCTGCTGTCGTTGGTGGGACGGTTGCCACGTCCTGCTCGGTCGCGCCTGCCGTGACCGGTTGTGTGCCCTGTTCCGCGGTGGCGGCGGTCGCTGCGATCAGGTGGTCGCGTGGCGGCGCGAGCTGCGGTATTCCACTGCGGAACCACACCGGCGGCACGTCGGTCGCGGGCAGTGGAGTGCTGCCGATCGGGGCTGACATGGCGGGCAGGAGGGCCCCTGCGGGTCCGAGCACTGCCACGGGTGCAGCCGTCTCAGCAGTGCGGGCGCCCTGATCGTCGACCGTGGTGATGTTGCCGAGGCCGGAGACGACGACGGTGTCGGTGGGCTTGTCGGCGAGTTTGATGCGCTCTGTGGCGGCGATGAATTCCGGTGTGTCCGGCAGGATCGGCGTCGGCATGCTCGCGCTCCCTTCCTGGCTTGCACCCCATGCGGTGGCTGTGTCTTTGAGTTTGCTCCACTGGTTTGTAGTGCGCTCACGTAGCTGCTGGTAGTTGCGTTTGGCCCAGGCTGTGGGTTGGTCGAGGGCGCCGCCGAGCGCGGTGGACGTGACCGTGGCCGGGGGGTTTGGCGGATACAGGTTGAGCCAGGTTTTGGATGCGGTGACCTTCGACTTGAAGAGACTGAACAGCGAGGTCTTCTTCTCCATGAGGAACAGGATGAACTTGCCGGAGAGGTAGTAGCCGCCGGCGGCCAGGAGGACCTGAATGAGGGTGGGAAGGAACGACAGAACCGAGGTGATGAGCTGCAGGAAGAGCGTGGGTCCGGTGGCGGAGACGAACAGGACGGCGATCGCGAGGAGGAAGTGAACGGCGCCGCGGCTGGCAGTTTCGGCGAGCCCGTCGTAGGGGCGCCGGTTGGCCAGGGTGAACGCGGCGACCCAGGACGCACCGATGCCGTACCCGACGGCCAGGGAGAGGTGTTTGAAGAATTCGAGGGCGACGATGATGCTGAAGCTGAGGAAGCCCCAGGCGATGACCACGGCGGCTGCGGCGATGAGCACCGTCCACAGGTCGGGG
The DNA here is from genome assembly GCF_001044235.1 of Mycolicibacterium chlorophenolicum. GTDB lineage: Bacteria > Actinomycetota > Actinomycetes > Mycobacteriales > Mycobacteriaceae > Mycobacterium > Mycobacterium chlorophenolicum. The sequence goes on from NZ_JYNL01000009.1 coordinate 188,513, forward strand.
TCGGCGGCCGTCGCTTGGTTGGGGGTCAGGCAGGCGGGGTTGGCGCCGCCGACGTTGATGCTGAGCGACCACAGGCGTGCGCACGCCGGGTCGAGGAATTCGCGGTAGTTCACCAGGAAGGTGACCGACCGGATCATGTCGTTGTGGGCGGTGGTGACGTAGTTCGTGGTCGCGTCGGCGTCGCCACCGGTGAAGGAAAGGAAGGAAGCGAAAGCCAGGACGGCGTTGATGATCTCTTGGATGATCTTGAATGGGTTGGTCGCGAGAACGACGACGACGGCCATCATGACCAGCCCGGATCCGAGGCGTTGCCACTGTGCTTTGGCGATTTGCGTGTTCGAGGGCAGCCATTGATCGAACAGCGGCGGTGCAGTGGTCGCCGGGCGGCCAGGGGGGCCAGCTGGCTTGGGGCCGGAGCGTACGGCGAAGACGCCGAGCAGCAGGACGGCGAAGGTGCCGACCATGATCGCCGTGGGTGGGAGCACGGCGTAGACACGGGAGGTGATCCCGTTGTAGAAGTTGGTCAGCGGGTTGAGCCACAGGTTCGGGTCGAGGATGAGTTTCATCAGGGCGGCCGCGTACGAGGCCCCGAGAAGATAGATGCTGTAAAAGGTTTCGGCTGCGCCGCTGTAGACCGTCCGGTGCAGTATGTCGAAGAACTTTGGTTCCAGTAGCAGGCGGTAGTGGGCGATCTGACCACCGTCGCTGTCGGACAGGTTGAGCCAGTCGAGGAATGGATTGGCCGGCTGGGTGGCGGGGATGTCTGGGCCGGGCAGCGGCGGCGGCGCGGCGGGCAGCATCGTGGTCACGACGCGACCCCGTCTGCCGCGGACCCGGTCGACATCGGCGCGGCCGACGACGTCGCGATGAGGTCGCGGGCCCGGATGCGTTTGGACGAGGTGGTGTCGCTGTAGCGGCGTCGCTGCGGCAGGAGATGTCCGATGGTGCGGACACGGGCGATGTTGCCGCTGTCGTTGTACCAGCCTTCGCCGGCGCGGTTGGCGAGGGGTTGCTTGGTCTCGGGGTCAGTGGGCGAGGTGTCCTCAACGCAGCGGGTGACCAGGCGCTGCGTGGGTGGGACGTCGGCCCAGCGCAGGCTCGCGGCGGCGTTGTCCCTGGTTTTTTGGCGCATGACGAGTTTGCGTTCGATGAGTGCGGTGTGTTCGTCGGCGTCGGCTGCGAGCTGGAAGGCGATGAGGACGAAGTTGCCGGCTTTACGGCCCATCCGGTCGGGTTGTTCGACGAGGCGTTGCATCACTTTGGAGCCCTTGAGCAGTTTGAGTTCGTCGGCGACGAACGCGCAGGCGCCTGGGATCGCGGCGAACCGTTCCGCGGTGAGGTGAGCGATCGCGGTGTAGGCCATCGCGGCGAATTTCTGCGAATCCTCTGCCTCAGAAGCAGACTCGCCCGGCTTGGGGCGATGCACCGACAGTTTGTGGGTCCGGAAGACCACGGTTTGCGCTCGCGGTGTGAAGCCGGGGTAGGTGATGCGTTCGCCGTTGATGACCGGGTCGATGAACGCGTGGGTGTAGGGAAGCCGCGCCCACGAGGACAGCGCGAGGTTGAGGTTGCGTGAGACTTGTCCCACGATGGTCGGCAGGTGCTCGATCAGGTCGCGGGTGGAGGCGATGCGCATCGCTTGCCGGTAGTCGGGGGCCAGCAGGTTGGCCAGCAGGGCCACCTCTTCGCTGCGGCGGTCGAAGCCGAGCAGCGGCAGCCACAGGTCGAGGAAGATTCGGGCAGCCTCCGCAGGCGGGAAACACTTGAGAATGTCGAGCGACAGGCCGCCGCCGAGCTCGGCGGTCGGGTCGGTGACGTCGATGATCTCGGGTCGGGTCAGCGATTGCGCGAACACGACGTATTCGCCGGCGGGGTCCTGGTCGATGATGTGGCACGGTCGACGCAAGTCGTGCATCCATCCGATCAGGCTTTTGACGAATTCGGACTTGCCAGCACCTTGAGCGCCGTTGGCGGCGGTGGAGGCGTTGCCCTTGTCGGTGGCGTTGAGGATGTCCCAGTGGACGATCTGCCCGAGGGCGTTCTCTTCGTTGATCATCACGGGGATACCGACTGGGTCACCGACGACGGTGCGGCGGATGGGCATGAATCCACTGAACAATCCGACCGTGGTTGCTTGTTTGAGGTCTTCGACCACTGCCGGGCAGGGTGCGCCGGGGATCATGGCCTGCCACAAGTCGAACTGGCCGCCGACGGGGGTCAACGGGGTGAAGCCGTGGTCGGTGAAGTGTTGTGTGATCGCCCCGACCCGCTCGTCGAGCGTTTCGAGGTGTTGGTGGGCGAAGGAGAAGATCGCTGCGACGCGCATGCCGCGGGGACCGGATTCGTCTTTGACGTGGCGGCGGAAATCGCGCTGCTCGCCGCGTTGATCGGCGTAGTCCTCGGCGTCGAATTCGTCTTGGGTGTTGGCGGCGTCTTCGGCGTCGAGTTCTCTGCGTGCGCGTCGCATCCCGGTCTTACTGATCAGTGCTTGAGAGAAGTCGAAGCGCAACGCGAAGTCGGCGTCGATGTCGATTTCCTGGTCGACGAGATAGGTGAAGGTGTTGATGTCGAAGCTGTCGACCGACGGGTACCGCGAGATGGCGATCTGGGTTTGATAGCTGGTGTAGCCGTCGGGGAACTCCGGGGACCGCGTCTCGACGTTGTGCACGGCCAGAGCCTGAGACCATCGCGTGGATTTGAAGTTCTGGCGCAAGGTGTTGCGGGCGTTCTGGGAGGAGTTTTTGACGATGACGCTGCCCACCACGACTGCGGCGATCGCCAGTGCCGTGAGCGCGATGCCGATCCAGCGATAGGTGGTCAACGTGGCCGCCGCGGCCGCCGCGGCCAGGCATGCCACGCTCAGTGCCGCGGTGGGCAGACCGCGGCCCCCGCGCTCGGTGACTGCTGGGTTGTCGTCTTTCACCTTCTCGATGAAGTCCTCGTAGAGCGCGTCGGTGTCGGCGGCCTTGTTGATGTGGACCTCGGGGAAGCTGCGCGGGTTGCGCACGGCAGCGCGGGTGACGGTGGCATCAGGGAAGTCCGGGACGGTGATGCCGCGCAGCCGGATCCGGTCGAACATCCACGCGGTGTGTTCCTCGGTGGCGCGGATCGGGCGGAACTCACGAGGCAGTGCACGGAAGTACTGGTTCTCCAGCTCGGTGATCGTGCGTCGTGAGACGTTGCGGTGCGGGTCGATCACGGCTACCGATGACAGCAATGACTCGACGATCGACCGGCTGACGGGGAAACCGATCGCCAGAAGGTAGATGCGTTGGTACTCGGCGAGTTCCCCAGTCTTGGCGACCTTGGTGTAAAGCGCGTTGAACTGGTCGTCGAGCTCGGGATAGTTCTCCTTGGTGAAGTTCGGGATGCCGGCCGCGCACCGGGCCATGACCGTGGCGGCGGGGGTCTTGGCCTTGGCGCCCATCAGGAGGAAGTCCGTGGCGCGCAGCTTGGACAGTTGGGTGAACAGTCGGTCGTGTGCGGCTTGGCAGGCGTCGATCTTGTCGACGTCGTAGGGGTTGGTGTTGATACCCCGCAGGAGGTACACGGCCCAGACTGTGCCGTCGGCGGTGTAGAGGATGTTGCCGTCTTGCTTCTTGAGGGCCGGGAAGTAGTCACCCATTGAGCGTCAGCGCCTTCCGGTGTTGGTGATGTAGGGGTTGCGGGCCGCACGCCACAGCAGGGCCAGTTGGGTGGTCTCCCCCAAGGCGCCGTCGGGATCCATCCGGTTGAGGTTCCAGTTGGCGGCAACCGTCGCTGCAGCCGCGACAGCGGTCGCCGCCAGGCCGATCCACGCGTTGGCGAGCAACGCGACGGCGACGCCGGCGGCCATGCTGACGACCATCAGGCTCATCGTGGGTAGCCGGTAGCGCTGCCCGAGGATCGTCCACTCCACGGCGACTCGGTCGACGCCGTTGAAGATTCTCGAAACGCGCATTGCGAAGTGGCCTCGCTATCTGGGTGATGTCGTTGGTGTTCGGGCTAGCTCGCCGCGCCGCCGAAGACGTTCTGGGCGAGTTCGGCGATCACCCAGACCACGCCGCACAGGCCCTCGAAGTACGCGAAGTTCTTCGCCTCGTCGGTCAGCTTCTTGGTTTTGCCGGCGCTGTCCTTATCCATCTGCACTCTCAGCGCGTGGATGACGAACGCTGCGCCGCCAATGACGCTGACGGCGAGGATTACCCGTCGCACGATGCTCATGATGGCTCCGTTGGAGGTGCCGTCACTGGAGATGTCGGCCAGGATGCGTACGGTCTGTCCGTGGGTGGCTAGTGCGGTCACCGCCGGTTCGATGAGGTCCAGCATGAGGACTCCTCTGCAGTCGTTGGCCATGTCCCGCCGATCAAGTGGCGCGGTTCGTGGTCCGGTGGTTCGGGGTGAGCGGACCGCGGTCGCGGGCCGTTCATGCGGGGAACCTAACAACGCCCCTTGGGGCCGGCGCGACACGACACTTCTACGGGGCACAAAGTTTCTCCGGCGCCACATCCTCTGCGGCGTCTTGTTTTTCGAGGCTTGGTGACGTTGTGACGGCCGTCGAATGCGTCGTCGGCGCGCTGACCGAGATGACGTCGCTCGACGCTGCACCCCGTGAGTGGTGGTCGATATCGCCGCCGCTGTGTCCGGCCGCAGTGTTCGGCTCCGACGTTCGCCTCATAGTCGGCGCGGGAGGTTCACGCAGTGCAATCGTGGGAGGACCTGGCGGCCGGAAGAGCAGCGCTGAAACGGTTTTGGGAATCCGGGTGCGAGCAAAGCCCGGTCGCCGCCGTCCCCGCCGGAGTCGTCGCCGACATGGGTGCTGCGTAGAGCGGTCCCCGCGCCGGTCCTCGGGGCGGGTGGTGATCGACGCACTGGGTCTCACCCGAGATGAAAAGCGCTGCCCGGTCAGGTTCCAGCCGAAGACTCCGGTTTAGAGGGCTGTCGCGCGGCTGCACGGGCCCTGGCCCCACACGGTCCCCAGTCGGGCGGTAGCACCCCGATCTCCCCACCGTGTGGACCTGGCGACCGCTCCCCATGAGATGCAATGCAGACGATGCTTGCGCGTAAAGCGTCGATAGCGTGGAACACACACGTTTTCCCAGGTGCCGTGTCTGACTCAGTGTGTATTTCGGTGAGTGCAGGGGGTGCAGTGCACGCGCGTATAGCACCGCTTTGGTCCGAGTCGACTTCCCTGCCAGGTCCCTGGATGTATCTGAGTCGACTCTGATACTCCCCGCGCCTGTCCCTAGGATCTCCCTAAAGGTGCCCCGACACGCCCCTGCATCCCCCCTGCCGCTGGTGAGGCCATTACCGTGCGCGTCATGAAGGCCTACATCTACGCCAGTCCTGCCGGAGCGGCGGCGCATGTGCTGTCTCAATGCTTCAGCGACTTCGCCGAGCTGTACCGGCACGGCTTCCTGCGGGACGACTCGATCGTGTGGGCCAATGCCGAAGCGCCGGACGCAAGTTTCTGGGCGCTCACGGATCGGAGCCAGTACGTGTACGTTCACCGCGCCACTGAGCCCGGCTACGTTCGGCTAACTTCAGGGCGGCTGCGCTGGGGGCGCAGTTTCGATGGCACGCTCGAGAAATTCGAGGTGGACATCGACACGCGCAACATCGCAGGCGAGCCCGACAAACATCTGACGTTGATCGTCAAACACCGCGCGCCGGGGCGGCTGGTGAAGGTCATCGACGGTTCCCGTTTGGTCGACCTCGTTGACGGTTCCTACACCCGACCCGAGGCCACCGTCATCGATTTGGCTGCCTACAGGCCGCCGGCAGAGCTGGCTGGCGCCGGTGAATTCGAGGTCAATCACGCCCGGTATCACGGCGTGAATCACATGATGTCAAGCCTGAACGCCGACAATGCCGAGTTGATTCGAAGCCATCTCGGCCTCTTCGCGTTCGACATATCCGCCGAACAGATCGCCGCGATCAACGAGCATCTGCACGTGGTGGAGACGTTCGCAGACGGGTTCGCCGAGGCCTTGTACGACCGCCTCTCGCGGGCGCATTCAGGCCCTGCTGCGCCTGACTGATCACGGGACTGCCACGCAGTTTCGGTAACGCGAAACGAACGACCGAGGTGTGATTCGTTCACGGGAGCCAGCCCGGAGCGTCGACTTCGGTGTTTCAATGCCGTGTCCGATTCGTCGTCGTCAGATCCGCGTTGCGGGCCGCATCCACTTCCAGTGACCCGAGATCGCGCCCGCGTGTGGCGCCTGCGCGCAGCACGGGTGGACCGGATCGCGACGGCTGTGAAAAGGCATGTACCGGGTGGTCGCCTGCGCGAGAAGTTGGGTTCGATGTGGACTTACCCGATCCTGACGCCGCCGTCATCTTGCGGGTCCAGAACACGACACAGGACCTCCCCATCAGTGCGTCCCGAGGGGCCCGGCGGCTTTAGCCGTCGGAGAATCGGGGCTGGTGAACACGCTGTGGTTCGTGAGGTTTGTCGGTGTCGTCTCCTAAGGTGCGCGATATGTCGGGACAGCGATTTCGTTGCACGTCGGCAGGCGTGTGCTCGCTGGGCCTGCATCTGGTGTGTTGCCCGAAGTACCGCCGCGGTGTGCTGGGTGGACGGGTTGCTCGGCGTCTGGGCGAGCTCATCGATGCGATCACAGCCGCACATGGCTGGGATATCGTGGCTCAGGAAGTGATGCCCGATCATGTGGACCTGTTCGTGCGGGTGGGGCCGACTGACGCGCCAGCGGCCGTGGTGCGTGCTTTCCAGGGTCGAACCGCGCGTGTGCGGCGGGCGGAGTTCCCGCATCTGCGTAACTTCGCGAAGGTGTTGTGGTCGCCGTCGTATATCGCCGCGGCGGTCGGCTACGCGGCAGAGTCGACGGTGCGCCGCCACATCGAGCATCAATGGGACGAGGTCGCCTGATGCGCCGGGCGTATGTGTTCAGGTTGCGTCCGACGGCGCGCCAACACGTCGCGCTGCATGCGTGTCTTGACGCGCACCGGGAGCTGTACAACGCTGCCCTCCAGGAACGTCGGGATGCGTGGGCGCACAGCAAGACCCGGATCCGATATGGCGAACAGTCCGGGCAGTTGACCGCGATTCGCGGCGTGCGCGCGGATCACGCGGTGTGGTCGTTTTCCAGCCAGCAGGCCACGCTGCACCGGTTGAGCAAGGCGTTCGACGGGTTTTTCCGACGGGTGAAAGCCGGGCAAACGCCGGGGTATCCACGGTTCAAAGGTAAGGCGCGTTTCGATTCGGTGGAGTGGCCCAAAGACGGCGACGGGGCACGCTGGCTACCCGAGCATGATCGGGTGTATCTGCAGGGCATCGGTCAGGTGAAGGTAACCGCGCACCGTCAGGTGCAGGGCCGGGTGAAGACCATCGCGGTCAAGCGGCAAGGCCGCCGTTGGATGCTGGTCCTCTCGTGTGATGATGTGCCGGTCACTCCGCTGCCGGCCACAGGCAAGCAGGCCGGTATTGACGTCGGAGTGGTGACCTACGCGACGATGTCGGATGGCGCTACGGTGGACAATCCGCGGTGGGCACGTCAGGAAGCCACTCGGCTTGAAGTGGCGCAGCAGCGATTACAGCGCGCCAAGCGTGGCTCCAACAACCGTTCTGCGCGTCGGGAGACGGTGGCCGCGCGGCATCGTAAGATCGCCGACCGCCGCAAAGACTTTAACCACAAGCAAGCGCGCCGGCTAGTCGAGTCCTACGACCTACTGGTGGTGGAGGACCTCGCGATCGCGAACATGGTTCGCCGGGTCAAGCCGAAGCCGGACCCGGAGAAACCGGGACAGTTCCTTCCTAACGGTGCCCGAGCGAAGTCCGGGCTCAACCGATCGATCAGTGACGCTGGCTGGGGTCAGTTTGTCTCGATACTGCGCGCCAAAGCGGAAGACGCTGGGCGTATCTGGGTCGAGGTCAACCCCCGGCACACCTCCGATGGGTGTGAGTGCTGCGGACACGCAGTACCGGAAAATCGCGTCCGACAAGCGGAATTCGTCTGCCAACGTTGCGGTCACACCGCACCCGCAGATGAACATGCCGCACGCAATATCCTCAGGGCTGGACTGGCCCTACACACCGCAACCGCGGCGTAAAAGAAGCCCGCCGCTTCCAGCGGCCGGAGAAGTCACAGCGGTTGTCAACGTGTCCGTCCGGCAGGGGTGCGGTGCGGTCAGGATGAAGCGGATCGGTCGGCCCGAGCCGACGCCGTTCATCATCCGCCGTAACGGCACGCTGGCCGATCGAGAGTCGGCGGCACTCATCGGCCGTGTCTATCTCGATCGCTTGTTGGGTTGGACGGCTTATCTGTAACGGGAACTGTGAAACCGTTCGCTGCCGCTGGTAGGCACGTAAGTTACATGTGTACTACCGACCGGGTAGGTCTGCTAATCCGTACGCATGTGTAGGACGTGTGTCAGGGGTCTGACTTGGATCCCCGCGTGACAGATCTGTTGTCCAATGGGCGGTCGACAGAAGTCAGGCGCCACTGAAGTGAACGCTCCTGCGTAGCGCTCATGGCGACCGCCCATGATCTCCAGATCGATCCGGGGCATCGTCGATCGGTATTGGTGAGCTAGTGGTTCAGTGAAGATTCGATGAAGAACGCGGCGTTTCGATTCATCGCCTGGGTGGCATCGGCATGATCGAGTCATGACCGAAACGCCCGAATCCCGGACTGAACCGACCGCGGTGGCCACCGAGCAGGGGCGCGGGGAGCTGTCGCCTGGATCGGACCGTCCCAACAGGCTCACCCAGAGCGCGGCATGGGTGGGCATCGTTGCTGGTGTCGTGTTCATCGTCGCGGTGATCTTCTTCTCCGGGTTCTTCGTCGGAAAGCAGTACGGCGGCGGTTACCGCGACGGGCGCGGAATGTCTTACCCCGGCGGGATGATGGGGCCCGGCGGGATGATGGGCCCCGGAGGACCCGGCGGGATGATGGGCCCCGGAGGACCCGGCGGGATGATGGGCCCTGGATCGTGGGGACCGGGCGGGATGATGGGGCCTGGATCGTGGGGACCCGGGATGATGGGCCCCGGTCAGCAGCCATCGCCGACCACAACTCCGGCCGTCCCAACCACGCCTCAGCGGTAGCCCTTTCACCCCGCGGGTTGGGCTGCACCAAGCCCCTACCGCTGTGCTGCGACAGGGTGGTGGAGCCACCTCGTTAGGGCATCGGCGGCGTGCTTCTTGCTATGCGCGTCCGAAGAGTGGTTCGCCGTCGTTGCCAGAGTAGGAAGATGAACCGGTCCAGGTCGGCGCGCAGTTCATCGGCGGTGCAGCCGGGATGACCGACGTAGTGGGTCAGTGATGCGTCGAGGCGCCCGGTGTCGGAGGCGAGCCAGTCGTTGACGAACTGCAGCAGCTCGGTCAATTCGACGGCATCGGCGATATCCAAGCGGCATAAACACGCCTCCGGATCGGGGTTGCCGTCGACGACAATCGGATTAGCCGGCCTGACGAGTGCAGGTCGGCCTTTGATTGCGGGTGTTCTCCAACAGCGTGGCCGGTGGCCTACCGCCCCAGCAGCACGCACTTGTCATCGTTCGCGCGGCGAACGCGGCCGGGGGAGGGTTAGGTGTGGTCGAGTGCGTCGATGACGGCTTGCAGTTTGGTGGTGACCTGTTCGGCGACCTGTGCTACTCCGGGTGCGTCGCTGAGGTCGGCCATCAGCGCGGGATTGATGGCATCGACGATGACGGTGTCGTTGCCGTGGGTGGTGTCGGCGCGCACGACGACGTTGCAGGGCAGCAGCAGCCCGATCTCGGGGTCGCTGAGCACGGCTTGATGCGCCAGGGGCGGGTTGCAGGCTCCCAGGATCAGATAGTCGGCCATGTCGACGTCGAGTTTGGCCTTCATGGTGGCTTTCACGTCGATCTCGGTGAGCACCCCGAACCCGTGGTCGGCCAGGGCTTTTCGGGTTCGCGTGACCGCGTCGTCGAAGGAGGTGTGCAGTGTGGTTGATAGTGCCAGTTTGGTCATCGTTGTCTCTTTCCTGCTCAGCGGTGTGCGGCGTTTCCGATCTGTGCTGTCGCGCGGCGGGTGCTCACCCGCCGGCCGTGTGGTTGCGGGATCCCGGCTAGGGGTTGGGTGCGCCCGGCGCGGACGCCGTTGGCGATGACGACGATTTCGGCGAGTTCGTGCACGAGCACCACGGCGGCCAGGCCGAGGACACCGAGTAGGGCCAGGGGCAGCAGGATGGTGATGATCGCCAACGATAGGCCGATGTTTTGCAGCATGATGCGCCGGGATCGGCGGGCGTGGGACAGCACTTGGGGCAGGTGGCGCAGGTCTTGGCCCATCAGGGCGACGTCGGCGGTTTCGATGGCGACGTCGGTGCCCATGGCGCCCATCGCGATGCCCAGGTCGGCGGTGGCCAGGGCGGGGGCGTCGTTGACGCCGTCACCGACCATCGCGGTGGGCCGCCGGGAGCGCAGTTCCTCGATGATGCGGGCCTTGTCCTCGGGCCGCAGGTCAGCGTGCACGTCGTCGATGCCGGCGTCGGCGGCCAGCGCCCGGGCGGTGCGCTCGTTGTCCCCGGTCAGCATCGCCACCTGGTAGCCGTGGGCGCGCAGCCCACCGATCACCTCGGGGGCTTCGGGTCGCAGTTCGTCGCGCACCGCCACCGCACCCAACACGGCGCCGTCGCGTTCGACGAGCACCGCGGTCGCCCCGGCGCGCTGCATCCGGTCGATGACCTCGGCCAGCGGGCCAGGTTGGATCCAGCCGGGACGCCCGAGCCGGACCAGACTCCCGTCCAGCCACCCGGACAGCCCGGCACCGGGTACCGATTCAACATCGCGGGCCGGAGTGAGCTGATCGGTGGCGGCGAGGATGGCCGCGGCCAGCGGGTGTTCACTGCGGGCCTCCAGCGCGGCGGCCACCGCCATCACCTCGCCGCCCGAAACCCCGTCGGCGGGTACCACGGTGATGACGGTGGGCTGGTTGCGGGTCAGCGTGCCGGTCTTGTCCAGGGCGATCCCACGGATGCGGCCCAATGCCTCCAGCGCGGCACCGCCTTTGATGAGGACACCCATCTTGCTCGCGGCGCCGATCGCGGCGACCACGGTGACCGGCACCGCGATCGCCAGCGCGCACGGTGAGGCCGCGACCAGCACCACCAGCGCCCGTTCGATCCACACCCGCGGATCCCCGACCACGCTGCCCGCCACGGCGATGATCGCCGCGGCGACCATGACGGCCGGCACCAGCGGGCTGGCGACCCGGTCGGCCAGGCGTTGGCTGGAACCCTTGCGAGCCTGCTCGGCCTCCACAATCGCCACGATCCGGGCCAGCGAGTTGTCGGTGGCGGTGGCGGTGATCTGCACGTCGAGCACCCCGGTGCCGTTGATCGAGCCGGCGAACACCGCATCACCGGGGCCGGCTTCGATCGGCACCGACTCCCCAGTGATCGCCGAGGTGTCCAGCGCGCTGCGGCCCGCGGTGATGACCCCGTCGGTGGCGATGCGCTCCCCGGGTTTGACCACCATCACCTCGCCCACGGCGAGTTCGGTGGGGGCGACCCGGTATTCGCGCCCACCGCGGCGCACCGTGGCGACGGCAGGGACCAGCGACAGCAGCGCCCGCAAGCCCCGGCGGGTGCGGGTGATCGAGTACTCCTCGAGGCCTTCGCTGATCGCGAACAAGAACGCCAGCATCGCGGCCTCGCCGACCTCACCGAGGGACACCGCACCGACAGCGGCGATCGTCATCAGCGTGCCGACACCGATCTTGCCCGCCACCAACCGCTTCAACGTGGACGGGACGAAGGTCACACCGGCGATCACCAGTGCCGCGGCCTCCGCCACCAGCGTCACCGGCCCGGGTCCGCCAGCCCAGCCCACGATCAGACCCGCCAGCAGCAGCACCCCGGCCAGCGCGGCAGCCCGGATCTCGCTGACCTGCCACAGTTTCTCCGGGCCCCGCTCGCGCTCATCGCGCTCGGCACCGGGGTCGTCGTGGCCGCAGCAGGTGTCACTCACAGGCAGACCCCGATGCGCTGCCTGTGCCGTAATTGGGGCACAACGCGACCGCGTTGCCGGTGGCCGCCAGCAGTGTTTCGGCCGCCGCCAACAGATCGAGCAGTTCCGGGCGGGTCAACGAATAGAACACCTGCCGTCCCTGCGGACGGCCCGCCACCAGACCGCACTCGCGCAGACACCCCACATGCGCCGACACCGTCGACTGGGCCAACCCCAACTCCGCAACCAGGTCGGCCACCCGGGCCTCCCTGTGAGCCAACCGGCCCACGATCGCCAACCGGGTGCCATCAGAGAGGCCACGGAACAACGCCACCGCCGCATCCACACCCGACGCCGGTCCGGCCAGACAACCCGCACTATCCATCGTCATTGGACGATAATACTGTGTTTTAGCTGGTAATACCGAAAGACACCGATCATTGAGGACCATCGGCCCTACCTGGCATCGGCACTGCGCGAGCAGGCTGGCCTGAGCAGCCCCCGGTGCGGGGCTTGGTATTTCAGGCGAAAGGGACACGACCATGATGTATGACGGCTGGGGCTGGGGCGGCATGGGCTCCGGTGGCTGGATCCTGATGACCGTGCTGATGGTGCTGTTCTGGGCGGCGGTGATCACCGCCGTGGTCCTGGCCATCCGCTACCTGACCGGTCCGCGGCACACCGGCGCGCACCCGCCCGGACCGGGGCCGGCACGCGCGGAAGGGCTGCTCGCCGAACGCTTCGCCCGCGGCGAGATCGACGAAGACGAATATCAGCGGCGTATGACCCTGCTGCGTGAACACCGTTGACCGCGATGCGCTCCCACCGTCTCTGGCTGATCTTGGCCATCGCGATCGCATCGGTGATCCTCGGGGTCACCACCACCGCGATCTGGCACCCCGGCGGGCCGTTCGGCCGCCAAACACCGGTCGCCAACGCCCCCTACCCGAACGCCCCAGGCGCCTGGGGTCCGGGCTCGATGGGCCCGGGCATGATGGGCCCCTGGCGGTACCCGGCCGCCCCGCCGCCGTCCTGTTCCGCGCCCGCCCTACCCGGTGCGGTGGTCGACGTCACCCTCGCCGACATGGGAGCGATGATGGGCCCCGGCGGCATGATGGGCCCGGGCATGATGAGCCGCGGCGGCATGATGGGCCCCGGCATGATGGGGCCGGGCTGGAACGGCCCGAATGGCCCGGGGCAAACCGGCTACCGATGGCCGGGCATGGGGATGATGCGCATCGTCGTCACCCCGGCCTCCGTTCCGGCGGGACCGGTGTCGTTTCGGGTACTCAACACCGGCGGGTTGAGCCACGAGCTCGTCGTGCTGCCCCTGGCACAGGGCCAGTACCCCGGATGGCGTGTCACCGGTCCCGACGGCAAGGTCGACGAGGCCGGCAGCCTAGGTGAGGCCTCCCGCACCTGCGGCGCCGACAAAGGTGACGAACAGTCACCCCAATACGGCATCGGCCCTGGCGGCACCGGCTGGACCACCATCACCCTGACCCCGGGACGCTACGAGCTGATCTGCAACATCGCCGGCCACTACTGGGCCGGGATGTATGCCGAACTCGACGTCACCAGCCCACCCAAATAAGCGAGACGAACCATGTTCACCAGACGTGCAACGATCACCACCGCGGCCATCCTCGCGCTAGCCGGATCGGTCGCAATCGGGCTCAGCGGCGGCGAGACGACCACCCTCGCACAACCCCCAGGCGGGGTTTCATCGACCAGCGGGCCCGCACTGCCGGTCCAGGGCCCATGGGACCAGTGCTGGGGACCCAACGGCTGGGACCCCAATTGCTGGGGACCCGGACCATGGGGTCCCGGCGGATACGGACCGGGCATGACGGGCCCCGGCGGATACGGCGGACCGGGCATGATGGGTCCCGGCGGATACGGACCGGGCACGATGGACCCGGGACAGTGGGGGCCAGGCATGATGGGCCCGGGACAGTGGGGTCCTGGACAGTACGGACCGGGCATGATGGGCCCCGGGCCGTGGGATTACTAACAGCGCTGCCGTCGCACCACCGAAGCCGCTGTGATCGCCGAGAGTTCGGTGACGTCAAGCCCAGGCGCATCCGCGGTCGGCGCGAGGAATCCGGCGAGAATGCGGACGGCGTCGAGCGACACGCACTCACCGGTTGACCAATCACACCTGTCTCACCTGTCACACTCACACACGTGTTCGATGCCTGCGCGGCCCTGACTTCGGCGCCCGGCAGCGTCGCAGGGTCGGTTCGCTCGGGGCGGCTCACTGCAGCGGATTCGACACCGCCGCACCACCTAAAACCAGTCGAAATGGCCGTGTTTGCACAGCATTTCACCTCTTACACATGTATACTACGAAGGTGCCTGACCAGCAGAAATCGTCCACGCGACACACGGCGCGCCTCCGTGACGATGTAGGAATAGACGTGCAATATTTCAGCCATGGACCTACAGGAGTTGGTCGAGCGGCTGATGAAGCAGCATCGCTCCGCCTTCGCCCGGCTGCTCGGGGAGATCGAAGCGGCCTACGACGAAGTGGTGGCCCTGCACGCGCGGCGGTTTCCCGACCCGCGTCAGATCCCCGGGGGCATGCTCTGCGGGGACGTGCGGGCGACCGTGCTGGCGATGAACGGTATGGATGCGCTGACCCGTACCGGCGAGTCGACGCGAGAGGTGCCCACGAGCGCGTCCTGCGGCCCGGATTCCACGTTGCGGATGACCTCGGGGTCCAATACGTCGGTACGGCTTGGCGATTCGAATATGGCCATGGCCAGGGTGCGCAAGCTGGCACCCGACGTGGTGGACGGTCTGGCGCTGTTTCTGCCGCAGGCCACACCTGCGGCGAAGCCGGGGGTGCAGTTGTTCCTCGACGACGGTGCCGCCGAACCGGTGATGGGGCCGCCGGGCTTGGAGCAGGAATACGAGTTGATCGTCTACTGGTGGCCGACACCGGACAAGGCGTCGGTGGCGGGTGCGATCCTGGCCGCGGTGGCCGACTTGAACACCAACGACGAGCGGATCCTGGTGTTCACCGCGTTGCCGCCGGCGATCCGGCCCAAGACGGCGGCCGAGGAGCAGCAGGCAGTCACCGATTACCAGCCCGACGGGGACTTCAACGAGATTTTCGGCAAGAAGTCCACCGACACTGGGGATCCGGGCGCGTAAATGAGTGCGGGGTACCGGCCGGGGTTTACCGGGGACGAGGTGGTCGGTGATGACGGTCGAGGTGTTCGGCGCACGGGTCCGCCAGGCCCGGGTGCTGCGGCAGATGACCGCCACGGCGGTGATGGAGCACATGGGGTGGCGTTCCCCGCGCCAGACGCGTCTGGAGCAGGCCGAGACCGCCACCTTGGACGCCCTCGAGTTCGAGGCGCTGGTCGCGTTGTTGCGTTTCCCGGCACGGTTTTTCACCACTGCACCGGTGTCACGGGTCGCAGCGCGGGATCTGCTGTTCCGGGCGCCCAAGGCTACGACGGTCACCGAGAAGGAGTATTTGGCGGTGTTCGCCAACGTGGTCGGTGATCTGGTCGATCAGCTCAACGGCGTGGAGAAGGGGCCCGTGGTGGCGCTGGAGCCGTTGCCGGTGGGCACCGATGTGGTCACCGCGGCGGCCAAGGCCAGGGCGTGGCTGGGCCGCGAGGCGTGCGAGCCGATCCGCTATCTGACCTATGACTTGGAAGCGGCCGGGGTTCCGGTGGTGTTGCGCACCAAGCATTCTCGCTCCACGGGTCGCATCGACTGGGACACCCAAGACGAGGAACCCGCCGGTGGGTTGACCGAGAAGCATCTGGGCTGCTCGGCGCGGACCGGGGAGTTCCGGCAACGCCCACTGGTGTTGATGCGCAGTATCGACTCCTGGGAACGCAGCCGCTGGACGGTCGCCCACGAGATCGGCCATCTGGTGTTGCACCGCCATGGCGAGGTCAGCGATGACCAGGAGAACGAGGCGTCGCGGTTCGCGTCGGAGTTCTTGGCGCCGGCGGCGGCGATCGCGGCCGAGATCACCGATGCCCCGACCCTGAATCATCTGATGCCGGTGAAGTTGAAGTGGGGAATTTCGTTGGGCGCGTTGATCATGCATCTGCGCGAATCCAAGCTGATCGATGAGCACCGCGCGGCGATGCTGCAGCGCCAGCTCTACACCCGGATCAACTCCGAGACCGGGCGCACCTGGGGAAAGACCGAACCTGGGTGGGACGCCCGCCTGCCCGAGCAGCCGCGGCTGCTGATCAAGTGGGTCGAGGCCTGCTACGGCGCGACGTCGGTGGAGATGCTGGCTGCATTGGATTTGATCTTCCCGGCCGATCTGCTGGCCGACATCCTAGCCGGACAGCGCGGGGCGAGCGCGCCGCGGCCGGCGCGGGTCGATGTTGCGCTGGCCCCGGTGGGCGGCACCGACCGTGGTGACACGGTGGTGGTGGCGGCCTCGGAGCGGTTCCGGTCGCGCCGGCAAGCCTGAACGGATTCGTGGGACATCGGCGATGGCACGCACGCAACGCATCGCCCTGGCCGAGGACACCGATACGTTCACCGTGGTGGGTCCGGATTTTCTGCCGATCGACCCGGCCGAGGAGTTCCTGCAGTTTCTGCGCGACGACGAGGCCTCCCCTAACACGGTGAAGGCCTACGCCGCGGGGCTGGCGGCCTGGTGGACGGTGCTGGAGCACACCGGTACCGACTGGCGTGAGATCAGCACCAGCCTGTTCGGGCAGTTTCTGGCCTATCTGCGCACCGGGGACCTGCCGGGCACCGCCCGCATCGGCGCCCCCGAGGGCTGGCTCGGCGCGGCCAGCACCGCGTTGCGGGCCGCGGCGGTGCTGGCCTGCTACCGCTACCACGCCGACGCCCACGGGCTCGTCGGCCCGTATCAGCGGCTGCACACCAGCCGCGGCAAACGTGGCCGGTCACGTTACATCCCGATGCTGGCCGGGGTCGGTGCGGCGCGGCCGGCCAAGGACCGCCCCATTTACACGGTGCGCCGCGGCAATCGCGCCGCCACCCCGGTGCTGCTGCCCGCCCAGGTCGGGCTCATTCTCGATGGCTGCGCCACCCAAACCGGCCATGAGTGGTCCGGGCCGGCATCGGGGCTGCGCGACCGTTTGTTGTTCGCGGTGCTGGCCGAAACGGGGATGCGGTTGGGGGAGGCATTATCGTTGCGGCACCACGATTTCCACATCGGCGCTGGCGGCACCCCGTGGATCGATATCGCCGCGCGCCAAGACCACCCCCGCGGAGCGCGCGGCAAGACGCTCTCCCCGCGGCGGGTCTATATCGGTGACGACCTGGAGGCGCTGTATTCCTCCTACGTGTGGCATCTGATCGATCACGGCGCGGATCTGGCAGTGCCGGACCTGACCACTCATTTCGTGTTCGTCAACCTGACCGCGGGGACACCGTTCGCGCCGACGCGTCCTGAAACCGTCTACGCCAAAGTCGATTCGGTCACCAGCCGCGCCGCCGGGGCGCTGCCACAGGGGTGGTCTCCGCACTGGCTGCGCCACACCCACGCCACCGCGCTGCTGCTCTCCGGCGCGGCCCCACACGTGGTGATGCGCCGCCTGGGCCACGCCGACATCCAAACCACCCTCTCCACCTACGGGTGGGTCACCGAGGACGCCGAGATGCGCACCCTGGCCCAATGGCGCAACTACGTGGCCGGCTGGAAAGGACTCACACCGTGACCACACCGATGGACCCACCGCCGCCCCGGGGCGCGGCCTCATCCCCGGTCGCGGTCAGTTCCTGGCAGTCCCAATGGGCCCGAGTGCCCGGGCAGTGGCGTAAGCCCGTCTATCCGATCGACACCGCACCCTTCCAGGAGGTGTTCCTGCGCAACCAGTTCTACCTGCGGGGCAACCGCGCCGGGGCCGCCCACGACTTCACCCCCGCCGCACCACCGCGATTCGCCGAGGAAATCGCTTGGTGGGTGTGGTGGTGCTGGGATCAGCAGCTGCGCAAGATCGAGCCGTCGCTGCTGGCGTGGCTGGTGCGCACCCTGCCCGCGGCCATCTCCGAGCACACCACCCGCACCGGCGCTGCGCCCACTAGTATCGCCGAGCTCGATCCCACCGAGCTGATCCGCCAGGCCGCGTTGAGCTTTCAGCGCCGCAACAACCGGCTGCCCTCACCCGGATCGCGGCGCAACATCAGCCACCTCATCGAACACCTGCACTTGAACGTGTCGGTATCGTGCACCGACACCCCGTGGTGGGCCCACGACATCTGGGATCTGCGCGCCGATCCCCGCATCCCGCAACGCCCGCACGAACCCTGCCACGACCAGACGGTGCGGCTGCGCGGGATCACCCCAGACTGGCTGCGCGAAGGCCTGCGGTTCTGGCTGCGCAGCGCCCTGACCTACGACCTGCTCACCTGGTCCTCGGTCGTTGACCGGGCCCGCAACCTCGGCTCGCAGCTGGGCCACTTCGCCACCACCGCAGGTCATCTGCAAGACCCCTTGATCAGCACCGACCCCGACCAGCTGCGCACGGTGTTCCTCGACTACCTCGACTACCTGCGCTCACCGCAGGCCGCCACCCATTCCGAGCGGCTCACCTCCGACACGGTCGCTAGCCTGCAAGCCCAAACCCAGTCGTTCTACACGTTCATGCACGACCACGCCGCCGAGGCAGCGACGGCCACCGCCACGGCACGCTGGCGCGACATCACCCTGACCCACACGGCGTTATGGTCGCCCATCAACGCCCCCAAACACCGCCGCCGCGCACGCGAACTCACCTGGCATTCCACCGCCGACCTGCAACGCATGCTCGCCTACCTCGACGTTTTGGCCGCAGAACCCAAACAGAAAGTGGTGCTCACCGGCCCCGACGGGGACCTCTCGGTCCTCGCAGGCCTCGGTGACCCCCAAGCCGCCCGGATCTGGCTGCTGCAAGCACTCACCGGCAGGCGGGCCTCGGAGATCTTGATGCTCGATTACGACCCGCTCGAGGCGATCCCGGGCCAGGACCGGCCCGTCGGCACCGAACCCGACAACGGGGCGTTCGTGGCGCGGCTGCGCTATCAACAGACCAAAGTCGACGGGATCGTCCCCACCATCCTGGTCGAGCAAGCCATCGTCGACATCATCGGTGAGCAACAACGATGGCTCACCACCAAATACCCTCAGCTGCAATCCAAATACCTGTTTCTCGGGCTGAAGAATCAGCACCGCGGGCAACGGCCCCGCTCCTACACCACCTACCGGGCCATGCTCGACAAACTCGACAAGTGCCACACCCTCACCGACAGCGCCGGGCGGGCACTGCGATTCACCCAAACTCACAGGCTGCGTCACACCCGGGCCACCGAACTGCTCAACGATGGCGTTCCGTTCCACGTCGTGCAGCGCTACCTCGGCCACAAAAGCCCCGAAATGACCGCCCGCTACGCCGCCACGCTGGCCGCGACCGCCGAAGCGGAATTCCTCAAACACAAGAAGATCGGGGCACACGGTGCCGACATCGACATCACCCCGCACGACATCTACGAGATGACCCAGCTGGCCGCCCGCACCGACCGCGTCCTGCCCAACGGGGTCTGTCTGTTGCCCCCGCTCAAACAATGCGACAAAGGCAACGCCTGCCTGGGCTGCGGGCACTTCGCCACCGACACCACACACCTGGACGAACTGCGCGCCCAGCTCGCCGCGACCGAGGCGCTCATCGCGACACGGCGCGACCAATACCGGCAACGCGCCGGCCGCGAACTTGGTGACGACAACATCTGGATCATCGAACGACACCGCGAAATCGACTCGCTGCATGCCATCATCGACCGCCTCGCCGCCACCGCCGACAACTCCGTCGCCGGCCCAGGCACAGGCAAACGACTGCCGCTGCTGCAGATCCAAACCCGCGGAGCCCACCAATCCGCCCTCGACAAGGCCAGCCGACCCCGCACCGGTGAGCAATGACCACACCGCGCTCCACCGACGCGATCGTCGCCCACGCCAAGAAGCGCTACGCCGCCACCGAAAACAAGATCGCCAAAGCGATCAAGGACATGCGCCGAAAAGGGCTCACGATCAACCCGCAAACCGTCGCCAAACACGCACGGGTTTCCCGCAAAAGCGTCTACAACCACAGCAACCTGCTCGACCAGATCCACGCCGAATCAGCCAAACCCACCCTCAACCCGGCACCCACGACACCCCAGCCCGACACCGAATCCAGCATCGTCACCGCCTTGCGCGAACAACTCCGCACCCAAAAGCAGCGCTACCAGACAGAGATCGCCGAACTCAAAGCCGAGAACAAAACCCTCGAACAAGCCCTCGCCACCGCACACGGCGAACTGCACCGCCTCCGCAACACAGCAACACCCACCGCGAGCCAACGTCGGTGACACCGTTACAGATAACAGTGTCCCCTACGAGAAAACCCCATCTAAAACCCACGTGGGTGACAGTCCTACACACCCCACAACCCGTTACAGATAAGGTGGCCGGCAGTGACCACGGGGAGTTTCTGGGCCACGGGCGTGGGCGAGGTGGAGCTGCGCAACGCGCTTGGCAGGACCTGGCGCCAGCGGTCGGAGGGTGGGTAGGCCGCGCCGGGAGGCCGCCGGTTGATGGTGCGCAGAGACGCCGCCGGCGCTGTACTTCGGGGACGAAGTTCCGAAGTGCAGCGCCGGACTTGAGTGTCGCGCGTCGCTCCCGGCACTGACCGCCGGGCGCGCTGCCTTACTGCTACCAGGGGCGAGCGTGAGCGGTTTGGATGACTTCGGGCACCATGGTCTCGGCGTCGACGAGCATCGCCTGACCGGGTCGACGAGGCGCGAACTTGATGCCTGTTCCCGGCCACAACGTTCCCTCGGCGACCGGGCCGCTGAACAGAAGCGTTGCTGACTGCGCGCCCGAGAGCGCCTTGTAGATGCGCGAACTCATCCGGGTGGTGGCGAAGCCCTGCGCCGGTCCGGTGATGTAGACGTGCAGGCCCAAGTCGTTGCGGCCCTCGACGAGGCCGGCGATCGGGTCGATTGGGTTCTCCTGCCCGAACATGGCCGTCGAGCCGCCGAAGGCTTGGACGCCGTCGACCAAGACGAAGATCTCGGGGCCGCTGTACCAGGAGCGGTCTCGGATCATGGCCGCGGTGAGTTGTTGGTCCATGGTGGGGTTGCGGCGCTCGATTTCGGTCTTGACCTTTGCGACGATCTCGCTGCTGGTGGTCTTGTCGCTGGAATAGCCCATGAGGTAGCCGCGCTTGCCGAGTTCCTCCTGCTCGGTGAGGAGCTCGTACTTCGTCTCCAAGATGACGATTTGAGCCTGCTCAGGAGTGAACTGCTGGACGATCGAATTGATGATGCCGCGCAGCAGCGATGTCCGCCCTGACTTGGGCTCGCCCACAGCCACGAGGTGCGGCGAGGTCATGTCGGGGATGGTGACGATGCGCAGATCCTCTGTGCTGACACCGATGGGCAGGTGCTTGTCGGTGGCGCGTTGTCCGCTCCACCACTCGGCGAATTCCGTGGGTGCCGGGGCGTGCCCGAGTTTGCGCTGGCACGTCTGCACACGATGGCGGTCGTAGACGTCCCACACCACGCTGTAGTCGATGACCGGCGGCGCCGGGTCGACTCGGGGCGCCGTGATGGCCTCGCCCTGGGCGTCGGTGTGCAGCTGTTGCATGGCCGTCACGAACCGTTGGATGGCTGAGCTGTAGTCGGCGTGAGGGTCGTAGACCGGGTTGCCTTCCTCTTCGCCAATCGGTTCTACGGGTTCGAACATCGGGATCAGAACGCGGGCGGCGAGTGATCGGTCGAGATCGACGCAGCGGCCCGGCTGGCGGGCGGGGATGGAACGGAGCAATGCTTTCTGGCGCTGATCGAGTCCTATGGACGACGCTGGATCTTCGACGGCGAGTTGGATCGTGGTGCCGAAGAAATCGTTCAACTTGAGCGGGATTCGGTTTTGCGATTCGCCTGAGACGATGAGGTGCACGCCCAGGCGGCCGCCGTCGTTGAGCAGTCGAAGGAAGGTTTCCTTGGCCTCCGGTTTCTCATCGGTGAAGCTGGGGAAGCCGTCGATGACGAGGAAGTAGTGGCCGTACGGGTCGTCGTCGACGGGGTTGGCGGCGCGCGAGGCGAAGTATTGATCCAGGGACACCACTCCCCTGACACCGAACTCCCGCTCCCGGATGTCGATGAGCCTGAACGTTTCGCCGATGAGGCGAGCGACTTTGTCGGTGTCGGACTTGCGGGCGTAGCCGCCGACGTTGGGCATCTGTTCCATCTCGCCGAGCTTGGCGCCCGCGTAGTCGACGAGGTAGAACGAGCAGAACGCTGGGGAGTAGGCGCGGCAGGCGGCGGAGATGACGGCCTCGATGGCCGTCGTGCGACCCGACGAGCCGCGTCCGATGACCCGGATGTGAGCCTTGCTTCCTTCGGGGGTGATGACGTAGGGCAGGCGGGTGTGCAGCCGCGGCGCGTCCGTGTCGCCGATCCGCAGCTCGAGCCGTTGAGACGTGGCTGGCTGAATGTCGATGTCGGCGTAGCTGATGGGGGTACGCAGCGACGGCTTCCACAATTCGAGTCCCTTGACCTCATCGAAGTGCGAAAGACGCTCGATGAGCGCGTCGCGCATGGTCGCGTACTTGATCTTCTCGTTGCCCGAATCGGCCTCGGGGGCGGGTTGTTCGTCAGCGTCGGTGACGAACTGATTGCTCAGGGTGAACCGATGAAGCCGCCTCGCCGCTGTGGCGCCGTCGGCGTTCTGTGCGGCTGCGGCGACCTTGCCGAGACGCTTGGGGATGTAGGGCGCCTCGACGTCGAAGCTGATCCCGTTGGTGAGCCGTTCGCCGGTGTCACGGCGCAGGATGAAGGCACCGATACCCATCGGTAGGTCCTTGGCGGCGTCGGTGTCTTTGAGGACGGCCCTCGACCGTTGGCCCGTCTGCGTCTTCAAGGAGATGCCGAAGGTGAGGTGTTCCATGAGGTCCTGCAGCAACGACTGATCGATGTACTGCGAGCACGGGATGATGTGCATCCCTAGGCCACCACCAACAGCGCCGACCCGGGTCAGCAGTCGGAGGTAGCCCTGCTCCTTGTGGGTCTCCATGAACTCGCGGAACTCGTCGACGAAGATGAACAGATCTGGCAGGGGCGGGAGCGTGGGGTCTTCCCGGCGCATCTTGCGATACGCCACGACGTCCTTGGCCTTGTACTTGCGCAGGAATTGCTCGCGGCGGATGATTTCGCCCTCGATCACCTCGTATGCGCGCTCGACGAGCTCGATTTCCTGTTCGAGGTTGGTGATGTTGGCGACCACGTGCGGCAACACCTCGTAGCCGGCGAAGGTCGAGCCGCCTTTGAAGTCCATCAGGATGAGGTTCAGTTTCTCGGGGGGGAAGAATGTCGCCAGCGCCAGAACTGTGCCGTTGAGCATGTAGCTCTTACCCGAGCGGGTCACGCCTTGGAACGCGCCGTGGAGGCCCGTGCCGCCGACGGAGGGTTCGGCGAAGTCGAGGGTGATGGGCTCGTTGGTCCGCTTGTAGTTCTCGGTTGCCCGAAATCCGATTGGGATCTCGAAGTTGGGGCTGAACGCGGTTTGCTTCCACCGCGGGCGGGGGTCGAACGTGGCGAGGTCTGTGATGCCGAGGGTCTGGAGGAAATCGGTTAGCTCCGTGGGTGCGGCGCTTTCGGTGGTCGCGACGCCGTCAAAGTTGGGCGGTCGGTGTCGGCTCATCTTCTGGGCGATGAGTCGGGCTTGCATGACGCTGACCGAGTCGGCGTGGGCGAAGTTCTTCTGTGTGGGGGTGGACAATTCGCGGCTTGCGGTGACTCTGATTCTTCCGGCGGTCTCGGTCAGCGATTCGCTGATGGCCCGCAGGATGATGAATGTGGTGTTGGTGGTCGAAAAGCCAGGCGGCAGTGCGACGTCGGAGTCGGGGGTGTCGACGAAGACGACGGTGTGGCTGGTGTCCTCAGCGGGGCGTTCGCGGGTGTCGTTGACGAACTCCGAGACTGACCGCCAGGCGAGGCGTGCGGTGCCGGATCGGTCGGTGCGGAAGCGGTCCTGGGTGTGGGGCGCCCATTTGAGCCAGTCCCAGTCGTCGTTGTCGGGGTTGGGGCAGATGAGTCCGATGGTCAGGTCCCGTGGTGAGGAGTTGTACATCAGGGAGACGATGACGGCGCGGGCCAGTCCCATGACGGCCTCGTGATCACCACGGAACGCGTAGGCGGGCAGTTCTCGCAGGCTCAGACCCAGGGGGCAGTTGGTGACGAATTGCTGGGTGCGCATGAACCGCCGGTAGGCCGCGTAGGTGAATGGCTCCTGTTGTTCGTCGACGGGCTCTTGATCGCGGGTCTTGATGCGCGGGAAGACTCGGGTGATGCCGACGCCGATGCGTGCGGTCAGCCATGGGTGCGTTGCTTCGGGCTCGTCGTCGGCGTCGTCGAGGGCTGGCGTTTCCGGGCGCACCGTCCACATGGTGGGGCGGCCGACGCGGGTGAAGAGGAGGTCGGGGTGTGGGTACACCAGTGATTGCAGGGCGTGGATTTGGCGGCCGTGTTGGTGGGCCAGTTTGCGCTTCTCCCTCAGCGCAAGCAGGTAGTTCTTGCGTTTGATGTTCAGCTCTCCCATCGAGCCGCCGCCAGCGCCGCCGACGCCGAGGTAGGCCAGCGCGCCGACGGCCATGCCCATCGGGGCCATCATCATCATGGGTGAGATGACGCGGGTTCCGGTGAAGATCATCATGCCGAAGAAGCTGATCATGATGACACCGATGAAGACGGGGATCAGCCGCATGTACCAGGGCCCGGGGGCCTGTTCCTCGAGGATCTCGGGATCGGGGACCACGACGGGCTGATTGTCGATCGGTGGTGACACCCGCGGCGGTGAGACGAAGGCTTCAGTGGCCATGTGTGCGTATCCCCCTGTGACAGTTGGCGATTAGTCGAGTCAGAAATGAGTGGCGCTGCGGCGACACTGGGTCAGCCCGGCGGTGCGGCGGCCTGGTCGGCCTGTTGCGGGTTGGCGGGAATGGCCTTCTGGTTGAGGTCATCTGGCAGCAGGCCGTGAACGGTGAGTGCGTTGGCGCGTGACAAGGTGGACCCCGGTGCGTACAGCTTGGCGATCGACCACGGGATGGGCAGCGGGTCGCGGGTTCCCAACCCGAGCGCCTTGACGACCTCGTCGTACTGCCCGGAGGAATCAGGCCCGATCATGTAGCGGATCCCGGTGTCGTCGATGTACATGAGCTGTTCGGCGGCGTGGGAATCCGGTGCGGCGCCGGTGATTCGGACGAACCAGCCGTGGCCGGGGTCGGTGAAGCTGGCGTTGGCGGTGGCGTTCGGGTCGGTGGACTTGAGCAGTGGAACGACCTTGCTGAGGTCCTCGGGGGCGATGGGAAGGGATTCGCCGGTGGAGATGGTCGTGGTGGCGCGCTGATCTCGTGCGCCCTTCTCCCATGACCAGCACAGGACGTGCGGCGTGCGGAAGGTCGGCGTGCGGTCGGGGTAGTGGTTGACGTCGATGTCGTTGGCCAGGGGTTGTTTGGCCAGGTCGGACGGATCGATGGTGGTGACCTGGTTGCTTCCGGTGTTGATCAGCAGTTGGGCGACGAATTCGGGTACCAGTTGCAGACCGTCGGAGAGGGCGACGCGGTATTGGCGTTGCCCGTCGGCGTCGCTGGTGGTGATGACGTCGCCGTTTCGGACCGCGGGCAGGCCGGGGTTTACTTGGCCTCGGTCAGCGATGTAGGGCGTGGTGAGTGTCGGCGCGGCGGGGATGGCGTTGAACAGGCCTAGCGAGATGGGGATGGCGTCGTCGATGACCTTCGGGTTGAGCGCGAGTGCGGCGCGGGTGGCCATGTCCTGGGGGGCGATCAACGTCCGCTCGCCCTTGTAGACCATCCAGAGTTGATCGGGCGCGGATTCGAGTTTGACGAGGATGGCGTCGGTGTTGCGCAGCGCACTGACGGCGGGGCTGACTGCGTCGGTGCCGGCGAGCAAGGTGGTCGACAGTGCATCGGTCTTGGTGAGCGAAAGATCGGTGGTGTCGGTGTGTTTGTCACAGACAGTCCAGTCGGCAGTGTCGTCGGTGCGCTGCGAGAGGTTGTTGGGGGCGGAGGGAATGCCCATCAGCTGGCCGCGCGGTTGGCCGGTCAGGGTGTCGTCCTTGACGACCTTGGGGGTGTCGGCCTTGCCGACGATCAGCCGCGCGGAGGCCAGGTTGGTGACCGGATGCAGAGCCCCGTCGAACATGACGTAGTAGCCGCCGGACTTGGTGATGACCATGCTGGCGCCGTTCTGGTCGGCGCGTGAGGCGAACACCGACATCAGTAGCCCGATGGCGGGGATCATGGCGGCGAGGAAGATTCCCACGGCGAAGGCGAGGGTTTGGGGCGAGAAGGGGCTGGTGTTGAGGCTGGTGTCGCGGCGGGTGATGCCTTGTTCGATGCGGCGGACGCCAAGGCGGTAGCCGGACAGTTGGACCTTGGTTGTCAGTTGCCGTGCCACGTGTGTTCTCCCCCTGAGTTGTCGGCGCCGGTGTGCGGTGTGGTCGGTGGTGTCGGGCTGCGCCGGCCTAGGAGCGGATCGATCTTGTCGCGCAACGCCAGGGCCACGTCCTCGGGCACGAGCGAGAAGAATTCCTCGTCGGACAGTGCCTGCATGTTGCTCGCGCCGACTCGAAGGCTGCGGTACTCCTCGGCGGCTTCGATGACGTTGCGCACGAAGCGGCCGTTGCCGGCGACGTCGATCAGACGTCGGCCGGCGTGATCTTGCACGAGCAGCAGTGAGCGCGTCTCGTCGACGATGAGGTCGCGCGACGCTGCGGGGAGTATCGAATTGCGTTGTTGGGCCAGCACTTCGGCGATCGCACCGATTTCTTCGGGGCTGTAGGAAGAGAAGTTGATTCGGCGGGCGACGCGAGAGCTGAGGCCGTCGTTGGCGTCGAGGAGGCGCTGGATGTCCTCGGGGTAGCCGGCGACGATGACGACGAGCCGGTCTCGCTCGTTTTCCATCCGCGCAAGGATGGTGTCGATGGCGATCTTGCCGAAGTCGTTCTTGGTCTCTGACACGACCAGGGTGTAGGCCTCATCGATGAACAGAACGCCGTCGAGGGCACTGTCGATGACGGCGTTGGTCTTGGCTTCGGTTTCACCGATGTGCTGGCCGACCAGCTCGGCTCGGCGCACCTCTTTGAGTTTGTTGGTCTTGATCATCCCCAGGCCGCACAAGATGTTGGCGACGATGCGGGCCACGGTGGTCTTGCCAGTTCCTGGTGGCCCGGTGAACGCCATGTGCAGCGACTTCGCCTGTGCTCCCCGGCCGCGGCGTTTAGCCTCGACATCCCAGGCGACGTCTCTTCTGAACCGCAGAACCTGATGTTTGACGTCGGTCATGCCGATCTGCCGGTTCAGTTCTGCGTCAGCTTCGGCGAGCAGCGTGTTTTGGGCTTCGGCGCGTTGGGCCTCGCGGACCTCGCTGAGGTCAGTTTCCGTGCTGGGATCCCAGTACGATCCGCGTTGCCGAATCAGTTCTGCGGTGGTCTGTTTCAGGGTGATCGTCGGATCTGCCAGCGCGGCGTCCAGTTTGTCGGTGCGCACGTAAGCCATTCCGCTGTTCCAGAGGATCGCCGCGGCGTCCTCGTCGCCTTTGGCGCGGGCGATCAGGCCGAGGTAGTAGCACGATTCGGCGCCGACGTTGATGTAGTGCGCGAGCTCGGCCTTCTTGAGGCGTTCCTCGGCGACGATGAAGTTGCCCAGGTGGGCGTAGGCGATGCCGCTGTACAGGTAGGCCGCGGACTGCAGGAGGGTGTCGGTCTCGCCGGCGTCGCGCTCATAGGCGTCGAACCTGTGGGGCGAGAGGACGTCTTGGGTGAGGTCGATGACGTCTTGCCAGCGTTCGGCGCGGAAGTGGATGTAGGCCTTCATGAGGGTCACGGGGGGCAGCGGTGACGGGGCGGCGTTGAGGACGTCGTAGGCGTCGGCGAAGCGGGACTGCCCGGCCAGGATGGCCGCGTAGCCGAGGTGGGCGATGGTGCGGGTCCGCAGGGTATAGGTCAGATCGAGTTCTGGGATGAGGCTGACCTTGGTGAAGAGGACGTCCTCCCGTAGCCGCTGGCCGTTCTCGATGACCTGGCCGAGCAGCTTTCCCCAGGTGGGCAGCGTTCGATAGATGTTCTCCACGATGGTGGGTGCCGCGGGGCGATCCTCGTCGAGGATGGCCAGTGCGCGGTAGAGGTCGCACTGATCGGGGTCGAGCTGCTGGATGCACCACTGGAAGTGTTCGCGCGCTGAGGCGGTGTTCTTGTGGACGATCCCGGCGGTCAGGCCGGTGCTGAAGTAGGTGACGAGGTCGCTGGTGCTTTGGGTCATGGTGTGGTCCCCCGGGGTGAGGCGGTCGAGGAAGGCCGCGGTGTGAAGATCATGGTTGCGGCGTTCAGGCTGTGCCGCCAGCGGGGCGGCCGATGATGCTGAGGTGGCCGACGGCGAACGATCCGTCGACTTGCCCCGCGTCGGGCCCGCCCAGGATGCCGGGCAGCGGGCCGCCCTGGTTGGGGACCGCGGGTGGGCGCTCTGTCCTCTGGATGGTCGCGGTGATGATCTGTGTGGCGATGTTGGGAATGGTGAGGGTGGCGCCGCCGCGGGTCGGGTTGATCTTCTGCACTATCTGCGTCCCTCCGATGCGCCACAGGATCTGGGTGACCAAGCGGTGTTCGTTCCAGTGGTCTTCGCCGTTGGGTTCGACGTAGTCGAAACCGGGCACGATGGTGATCGCCGAGACGACCACGGGTTCTTTGAATTCGATCGTCAATACCCCGTTGTCGACGCCGTAGATGCGGGTGCAGATCCAGGCCTGCGACTTGTCTGATCCGAAGATCAGTCCCGGGTTGTCGGAGCTGCCGGCCGGGCAATCGGCGGAAACGTTCTGCGGCAACAGTGGGGTGTCGGCGGGGGCTGTCGTCGGCGGGGGCGGCGCCTCGGCCGTCAGAGGTGGTGCGTCGATCGGGGCGGAGTCGTGGCCTCCGCCGATGACGAGCGCGCCGGCCAGCGCTACCACCAGGACCGCGGCAACCGGTGCGGCGATGCGCGCCCACCCCGGCAACGATCCCCACATCGTTGCCAGCGAGTGACCGCGCTGGCGGGCAGGTTGGGGGTCCCACGGCGCGGTCGCAGGTATGGGGTTCCCCAACGGAGCGGTGGGCGTCGGCGAGGCCGGCGGTGGGTCGTCGACGGGGGCGATATCGGCGACATCGTCGGGCACGGTGAGTTCGTCGGGCTGCGGTGGGTGCCACAGCGCGTAGCGGTCCTCCTCGACTGTTGCGGGGATGCCGGCGTGGTCGCCGTCGGGCAGCCATACCGGCGGGTCGGGGAAGGCTGGAGTGACTTTGCCGCCGCCCCCCTCGGCGCCACCCACGGGTGTCCACGGCGCCGCGACACTGGCCTGCGGGCTCGGCACGGTCTGGGCGGGGCGGGGATCGTCGCGTGCCCAGTCCTCCAACTCGGGTGCAGGTCGTTCGATCGGTGGCGGCGGTGGGGGCGCCGGAGCGGGAAGGACCTCGTTGAGCAGCGCGTTCATGGCTGCGTACTCGTCCTCAGGTGACAAGGTTCGGTCGGTGAGGAACTGATCGACCTGAGAATGGATGCGCTTGGCGTGCGCGGGTGCGATGTCTGCCGGGTCAAGCGGTAGGTCCCCCTTTTGTGCCACGTCCGCTCGCGCCTCCGGTCCGATGTTTCAACTTGACTTTATGATAGCGGCGAGTTGCCAACCGCCTGGAAAGACACCTTCATCATGCCGTCACTGTCCGAAATCCAGTTCACCCCGAGCGCGACACGGCGCCTTTTTTTCGCGACCGCCGCCGCCGCGTGGACGGCTCTTCTGGTCGTGATCGCCCTGATCGTCTGGCTCATTCGCATCGAGTCCGCACAGAAGCCAGTGGACGTCATGAGTGAGATCAACGCCTACGTCGGCGCGGAGTTCTTCGCCCGAAACTTCCTGTTGGTCTGGCTGGGCGGCAGTCCCCACGAGGCGGAGAAATTGGCGACGATGACGGCGATGCCCGGCCAACCTCAGCTCAATGCCGACCCGTTCACCGTGCTCGATATCAACGCGGTGCCACCGGTGACGCGCACTGCTGCCGGCAAGGAGACCGAATGGGGTTTGACTCTTGCCGCCACCCTGAT
The DNA here is from genome assembly GCF_001044235.1 of Mycolicibacterium chlorophenolicum. Taxonomy (GTDB): domain Bacteria; phylum Actinomycetota; class Actinomycetes; order Mycobacteriales; family Mycobacteriaceae; genus Mycobacterium; species Mycobacterium chlorophenolicum. Next base: position 218,548 of record NZ_JYNL01000009.1, read on the forward strand.
CTCACCCGGATCAGGCACGAACGCGCGCAATTACTTTCGTGTCACCTTCGTCGAGGCCGGTGGAACGTACAAGGCGTTGATGTGGCCGCGGCCGGTTAACAACGCTGCCCGGGCGGTGCAGATCAGTTCGTATTACACCAACGGCATCGCCGCCAACACTCCGTTGGGCACGCAGGTTGGCGCGTTCTTGACCGCGTTCTACACCGGCAACAACGCGGGTTCGCTGGGCAGCTACGTGTCCTCGGAATTCACCGACAGCGCCATCAAGGGCTCGCCGTACACGTCGGTGCAAATCACCTCGATCATGGCTGCCAAGGACTCCCCTGACACCGCTACGGCGCAGCCGGGCACCACGGTGCACGTGTTGGCGACGGCCAAGGCGGCAGTGAGCACGACGACGTTCAACACCATCGACGCCCCGCTGCGGCTGACGCTGAGCAACAACAAGCAGTGGCTGGTTGACGGGTTCGACGAGCCGGTCCACTTCGGGGACGTCAGCTACAAGTAGCGGCCCGTCGTCAGGCTGCACCGACTGGGCCGCCGTACTTCGACGGCGCCTGGGCGGGCTGGGCGCCCGAGCCACTTCGGGCGGCCGGGCGCGGCCGGATGGCACCCCCGTTGGCTTGTGCCCGAGCCCTTACGGGGTGGGTGTCGCCGGCGACGATCCAGTGGTGGTGGGCGTGCCGGCCGGCGGTGCTGGTGGTGCGGGGGCGGTGAGGGTCCAGCCTCCGGCCGCGGTGCGTGAGAGCGGCGCGCCGGGGCCGTGGTCGGCGCCAAGTTGGGTTGCGGCGGCCAGGACGTCGGGCGGTTGTGCCGCGGTCACGTCGACGTCGACGTCGTTGACCGAGTAGTGCGTGATGTCGGAGGCGTTGGTGATGGTCGCCGAGTTGGGTCCGGCGGTGTAGCGGCTGCCGTCTAGGCGGGCGGCTGGCGTCGGTGTGAGCGCAGCCGTCCACTTCGCCGGTGGGTAGAACAGCTTGCCTTGCAGCAGATCACCGATGTTGACCCAGCCCGGCGGGGGTGGTGGCGTACCGGTGACACCGAGGGCTGACCAGAAGTCGGTGTCACCGCGGAGGTAGACCGTGCCTTGGTCGAGCAGGGCGTCGCCGCGAGTGCCCCCGGCGGTCATCACACCGGATCCGGCGGTGTTGTCGTCGAGGTAGGTCAGTTGTACGCCGAAGGTGTGTCCGTTGACGACGATCGTCCCGGACGCCTTGTGCGCACCGGAGCGCTGTCGAGCCAGCAGCGTGGTGATGCCGGTGATCTCCAGCTGGCTGAGGGGGTGTTCGGTGGGCAGGGTTGGCGGCGGAGGCGGGGGCGGCGGGTCAGTGCGGGTCAGGGCCCAGGTCACGCCTGCCGTGGCGGCGACGAGGGCGACGAGGAGGACGGGGATGATGACGTTGCGCCATTGGAACGCCTTCGGGGCACGCCAGTTGGTGTTGCCGGTGGTCGTCATCGCGGTGTCTTCACCGTCGTCGGGTACATAAACCGGAGTTTACGGTTCAGGTAGGGGGGTGAGTCGCGGCGACACTGGTTGAGGGGCCCGGAATCCGGGGTTGGAGCGTGAGTGGTCAGTAGCCGCCGTACCCGGCGGCGACCCGGCGGGCATGGAACTGCTGGAGGCCGGTTCCGTCGGCGCTCACCTTGTATTCGCTCATCATGTAGGCGACGCCTGCTGAGCCGCTGGCTACGGGGTCGAACATGTTTCTCGATGTTCCTGCGACGTGGTAGGCGGCGAAGGTGGATGGTTTCATCTGCGCGATGCCGCGGGTCGCTTCGGCGGGGGCGCCGTCGCTGCGGGGCGGCCCTGGAATGCGCGCATTGTCGTCGTCTCGATTGACTGCGTCGGGGACGTAGCTGCTTTCCTTCCACCACTGGTTGAGCAGGATCTCGCGCCAGCGCGCTCTCACCTCGGGGTTGGTGCTCACGCCGTTGTTGTCCAGCGACCGCTCGATGACCTCCATGACCTGCGGTCTGGTCAGCGTCATCCCGGTGGGCTCGGTGACGATTTCGTTGTTGCGCAGCGGTTCCCGGCCACCTGGCGCGCGGGCAGCCGAGGTGCTACCGGAGAGCGATTCCGATCCCTCGGCGCCGGCGAGGAGCTTGGCCAGCGCAGCGGGGGCAACGTTGAACATTCCCGGTGCGGCCGTGGGCATTTGGGGAGCCATGGCGGGCATCGGGGGTGGTGGTGCAGGCATTGGCGCAGGTGCGGGCATCATCGGTGCTGAGTTGGCGAACGGATTAGAGGCACCAGCGGGGCGGGACAGGGCGTCACGCAGGGCAGCCAGTCCCCCGGGTTCTGTTGCGCGGCTGGTACGTTCGGCGCTTCCCTTATCAGTGTCATCGAGAGCGTTCGCCGCGCCCTTACCCTTGCTCAGCGACGTGTCGGCATCGTCGATGTTGCCTTTGGTCTTGTCGTTGTGGTCTTTGAGCGCCTGGGAGATCGCCGGATCTTCCAGTCCGCGCCCGCTGGGGTCGGGCACACCGCCGCGGTGATCCCGTAGCGCCGTCTGCGACTGACTGTAGGTCTGCTCGGCCGTGGGTTGATCGACGGCGATCTGATTGGGTTCCGGTGCCATGGTTGAGGATGCCTGCCAGGTCCAATACTGCTGCGCTGGTTAGTTGTTCGGCGGGACGGTGCGCGGGTTGAGCCCTTGCACGCCCGTGTTCTGCCCTGGGATCACACCAGGATCGGTGGCCCCTGTGGTCGGCGGCAACTGCGTGGGCGGCGCGACGGGCGGTGCCGGTGGCGGTGCTGCGCCGGTGTCGGCCACGGGTTGCGCCACTGGCGTCGCCGGGGCGCCGTCGTCGGCGAGGCGGAAGAAACCCTGGTGTGGACCGTCGAACTGCGCGATGTCCGACAGGGGAACCACCTTGCCGGCCTCGTTGATCGCCATCGCTTGGTTGTCAACGACCCCGAGAAAAACCCCGTTGTGGTTGTTGGCTCCCATGACGACGTCGCCTGGCTTGAGCTGATTGACCGGCACGTTCTGGCCGATGTCCTGTCCCGGGGGCGGCATCTTGAACCCAGCCTCTTCGGCGGCCTGGTAGATGCTCTTGTGGCCTGGCCCGTCGGTACCCGTAAGCCCGTGAGCGAGGTTCGCGAGCTTGGGATTATCGAACGTCCACTTACGGCCGCCGATCTCGGTGGTATTCGACGCAGGGTTCACCGGCGGTGCCCCTTGCGGCCCGTTGTCGCCGTGCCCGGCGGGCGTCGCCTTGACCGCGGCAGGTCCGGCCACCGCCGGGGCGCCCGGAGGCGTGTGATCGCCGGGACCGTTGTCTGCGGGGGCCTTCTTGGCGTCGTCGCCGTCCTTGTTCTTGAGGCGGTCGTCGAGAGCCTTCTGCAGCGACGCCTTGTCGATGGGCTTGTCGGCCAAGTCCATCGGTTTCGGTCCGCCGGCACCGAGGCCGGGGATCTGCGGCATGCCGCCCATACCCGGCACCTGCGGCATCCCACCCATGCCGGGCATGGGCATGCCACCGGCAGGCATGTTGTTGCGCAGCAGCGATGCCAGGTCCTTGGCCGGGTTGTCGGCCGCATTGGGCTCAGAGGCAGCGGGTCCACCGAAAGCGGCCGGAGGAGTCGCCGGCAGCGGAGTCGTCACCGGCGGTGCAGTGTCGGCCGGGGCCTCGGACTGCGGTGTGCCACCGGTGCCACCTGACGGGTCGGTGGTCGACCGATTGGGTTTCACCGCGAAGTTGTCCGCGGCCGCGGTAAGCGACTGCGCGATGCGCTGCATGTCGTCGACGGCAGTCTTGAGTTCGCCCGTCGAATCCGACATGTGGGCTTCGTTGACGTGGTTGGCCCGAAACGGGATCAACCCTGACGTCGAGTTGTTGATCTCCTGTCGGTTCTTGAGGTTGACCCCGCGGAACGCCTGGTAGGCGTTGTTGGCGCTGTTGGCTCCAGCCATCAGTTGCGAGGCGATGGTCGGCAGCATCGTCGACTGGAAGTCCCCGAGCGCCTCGACGCCGGGCTTGGTGTTCGCCCAGCTCTGCACGACGTACGGCTCGTTGGTCTGAGACTGGTAGATCGAGGTCACCGAGTCGACGAGGTGGGTCAGTTTCGCGTTGAGGGCGTTGACCTTGTTCGCGACGTCGGCGAAGTTGCTCGTCGTCTCGATGTTGGGTGCGCTAGTGGGCCAGACGTCGTCAGGGTGGTAGCGGAAGGCCGCGTCGTTGGTGCGGCTCATCCCCTGGTCTTTGCCCTCGATGATGCCGTCGCGGTTGCCGTCGTTAGTCAAGGGCAGGAAGTGGGTGCGCGGCGGGGACGGCGGCGCGTCGATCGCCGGCGCCTCGCTGCCCCCACCGAAGACCGATGCGATGAGGTTGTTGAACGCCTTCCGCCCGTCGGTGTCGACCATCCACAGCACGACGGTGATCGCCGTGCCGAGACCGGGCACCGACAGTGCGCCCAGACGCAGAAGCGACATCGCGGCCAGTCGGCCTCCCAGAGCAGCTCCGCGCTGCGCCGCGAGCACGGCACCTTCTCGTGCCGCAGCGCCGGCACCGCGCTCAGCGAAGGCCCGAGCCATCGACCGCTGCGCGGCCTTGGCCGCATCGGCCCCGGCGTCCTTGGCCGCCTGCCGGCCCGCGGTGGCGGTGGCATCCGACGCCGCGGTGGCCACCGGGCCCGCCGGCTTGGGTACCGCGGCGGGGTCGACGGTGGGCCTCGGCGCGCTTGCCGGGGTCTTGACCTCTGCGGTCTTGCCGTCCATCGGACTGGGGGCCGAGTGATCCAGTGAGGTCTGCGGAGCGTCCTGCGCCGGCGGTACAGCTGCGTCAGGTGCCCCTTCCGGGGTGCGCCCGGCGAACCTGTTCAGCGTGTCGTTGACGCGGTCGTTTCCCACGACTCGGTTCAAGGCGAAGGCCGCGCCGAACGCGCCCGCGGGATCGAGGCCGGCACGAAGAACGTCACTGAGTACGTCGGACTGGCCACCGGAAACGGATGGCAACGAGATGAGGTCGGGGGCGAGCATCGGCGATGCTCCTGACCCATTGCCGGGTGTCGGTGTCGGTGTCGTCACGGTTGGCTCATTTCCCCCTCGCTAGCGGTGTCGCTCACCGCGACCCACGATTCCGCTGGTGGCGATATCGGCGTCGATGTCGGCTCCGGTGAGATCGGGATCTCGTCTGATGATAGTTTTCTCGCCTTTTCCCTTCCCGGAGGAAACGCCAGATCCGCCCATTGGTGCCATGGGGGCCATCGGCGCCATGGGCATCCCGCCGCCAGTTCCGGGAGCGCCCGCCCCCAGTGCGGGGGATCCCGAGGCGGCGACGGTGAAGGGGTTGGCGGGCCGGCCTGAGACGTCGGCGGCCGTCTGGGCACCGGACAACGTCGGCATCTGCGGGGGAAGCTCGTCAGCTGAGGTGTGTGTCTGGCCGGCGCCGGGTGCGAAGTTCGGGTCCGTCAGCCCTGACGGGCCGCTGCTGTTGCCGTCCGGGCCTGGTTGCAGGGAGTCCAGCAGGGAGGCGACGTCGGGGTCAACGGAGTCCTCGGGAACGCCTACGGGGGCCGTGGCGGCGTCCCCGGCGGCCGGCGACCCGGTCATCGGGGCCGTCGGTGGCCGCAGCTGGCTCAGGGTGGACAGTAGGACCGGCAACACACTGGCCGAGCCCAGGGGCGACGATGCAGGGTCGGTAGGCAAATCGGTGGTGGCGTTGTCGAGTTTTTGCGCTGAGGTGGCTTCGCCGGTGGAGAACTTCTCCTGTGCGTCCTTCTTCTGGGCCAACAGGTCAGATAGGCGGTCGGTAGCGGCCCGAACGTCGTCGGGACTGCCAGTGCCGTCGGCAGCGGCTGATGCGGCGAGGATGACCGCTTCCTGTGCAGCGCGGATCTCGTCGTCGGTCGGTGTTTCGGCGTCGCGGGTGGCGACGAGGTTGGCGCGATCATTGGCGGCCTGCGCGACCGCGCGGGCAGCGTCGCCGATGGCGTCGAGGTGACGTCCGTGTTGAGCCAGGGCGCGGCGCACGGCGTCTGCGGCATCGCCACTGGCGGTGTCGTCGAGGCCGATACCGGCAAGGGTCTCGCGGATCGCGGCCAGGTCGGCGGCCACGTTGTCGGGATCTGTGGGCATTAGAAGGCGGGTCCTGCGGTGACTGTCGGGGGCAGTGCCCTGCGGGTGTAATCCATGTGCCAGGCGTTGAAGGCGTTGATCAGTACGGCGTTGATGAGTTGGGCGGCAGTGGGCGGCGGGAGCTGGCAGACCTCGTCGGCGATCTTGAGGTCGGCGAGGCGGCCGCGCCAGACCAGGGCCATGACCGACGGCGATACGGGGTCGTCGGAGTAGATGCCGACCGCTTCGGAGAATGCTGAGTCCTGTTGGGCGTCGACGGCCTCGAGAGCGGCGATACTTGCTCGGATGTCTTCGAGTTCCGGGTACATATGTCGGGCCCCCGCCTGTGGTCTGCGCTTGCTCGGATGGTCGTTTCCAGGGTAGGCCGGTGGCAGTGCCGGTGCCGACGTACCGCGCCGCGTGCGGGCGTCTCGTTTGCCAGCAGCATGTTCCAGTCTCGAATTGGTGGGAAACGACGCGCAGATAGCCTTTGCGGGTGCGCCAATCCACGTTTAAACTTGCGGGCACAAGGGGGTGTCCGGGGTACTCAAGAACCCCTCCCACCACATAACGAGGAAAAGGGGTTCACACTCATGCCTGCAGGTGTCATCAAACTCACGAACGAGGAAATGCTGCAGATCGCCCAGCAGGGCCAGTCGCACTGCGACAGCTACTCCGCCCAGACCCGGGCGCTGGTGAACGTGGCCAACGAGTTCGCCACCATGCACATGCGCGGCGCTGCCGGTCTGGCCGTGTTGAACAAGACCACGGAGCTGCAGCAGACCGTGGACCGCATGACGCAGACGTCCAGCGAGAAGTACCAGGGCGTCGGACAGTTCGCGCAGGCCGGGCTCAACTCCACTCAGGAAGCCCAGTCGCGCATCATGGCGATCGCCTCGGCCTGACCACCAGCACACGACCTCACTTTTACGATTCAAGGGAGCACACACGATGAGCGGCGAAATCAATTACGACCTGGTCGGCATCCAGGGTGGCCTGGCGACCGTCATGGGCATCCACGCACAGAAGCAGGACATCGGCAATCAGATGGTTCAGCAGTACACCCATCTCGATTCGATCGCTTCGGGCCGGGCTACCGACGCCGGCATGGAGTTCTCCAACATGGCGAGCCACGCCCGCGCCCAGGAGGCCGAGGTCATCCAGGCGCTGCACCAGGGCGCGTCGCAGGCTTCGGATGACCTGCAGCATGTCGACAGCACCTTCATGGGACTGATGGGCACCTAGCCCACGATTCGACGTCGACCCCCTTCGGGATTCGGTGATCAGCCCCCGGCTTCTCAGCCGGGGGCTGATCCGCGTCTGGGTGCCACCTGGCTCACGACCGCCGGGGCGCAACGCCCAGAAGTTTCCCTACCTGGAGAAGTGTCACGCTCCGCGCGTCGTGAGTCCGCTGCTAACGTTGCAACTTGACTTTAAGAATACGAATTTGCTGGAGGAAACGGTCATGGCGATCCCGGTACTGCTCACCGTCGAATTGTTCCCTTGGAACGACCTGAAGGGGAACGCCTTCGAGGAGTCCGTGCGCGACTTCAACGACGAGGTCCGCGAGTACTTCGTCGACAAGGTGGAATTGCTCGACGTTCCGCATGACATGTCCAACCTGACGGGAACCGACACCGTGTACGGGACCGGGACAGAGAACGTTCCCTACGTCGCGGCGACCATCGTCGTGGGCTTCAAGGGCGTCGCAGTCGAGCAAGCCAAGGAGTTGGCAGGCCAGTTCACCACGGCGAAGTTCAACCACGTCTCGGTCGAGGTACTCGATCCCGGCAACCTTTCCGCCGCCGACGCTCAGGCCTAACACCTGACGCCTCCCCCGCGCTCGACAGATGTGAGGCCCGTTCGGCGGCGCACGCTATCGATCGATGATGTGGCCGGAGAACCCACCCCTGGGTTCTCCGGCCTCATCGGTTTTCGGCGTTCAGCGCTCTTGTCGTGCGCCTCGATGCGCTGGCAGGTGTACGCATTGCTCGGCGCCGCTTGCCACTACCGCTATGCAGGGCTGGCAACGAGCTCCATCGAGTCCACCTTTGTTTCGTCACGTGATGGTGCGGCCGCGTTCGGCTGCGGCTGCGGGCATGACGGGCAGTAGTCCCGCCGCTGTGCGCCACGATTATCCGAGCGCCAACCGCGTCGCCGCCGCGCTTCGGCGTCGCGGCGAGGGTCGGCCTCGTCGGTGACCTCGGCGGTGGCGCATCCATCGCATTCGATGATTGTCACGGCGTCGTCGTCTCCCCCTTCCACCACAGGGTTCCTCTCCCCCGCTACCTCACCGTCCTGAAGTTCGGCCTCACTTAACGGGTCGCCGTCGACGGCGCCCCCGGATTCGACGGGCACCGGATGGACGGCGGAGGGGTGCTGTTGGCCGTCGTCTCGGGCAGTGCCCGGGGCGGCGGGGTCGCGGCGGGTCAACGCCAGGAGCGCCCACGTGGATTGAGCGATGGACAGATCGATGATGAGCGGCCAGATCCATGCGAGAGTGCTGCGGATACCCGCAGTCTCGGCCAGAGCGCGCAGCGCATCAAACGACAATGCGAACGCGCCGCAGGCAAGCAAGACGGTCATGACCATCGCCGCCCAGTAGGCGGGACCCGAGCCCCTGCTGGCCCGAGCGAGAGTGCCCAGGCCGTGGATGCCCGCCAACAGGATGATCGGAGGGACGGCTGCGACGGCCGCGGAGACCGCCGCGGTGCCGGGCGCGGCGTTCAGTAGGGCGTGGGCGACGTTGCCGCTGACCGAGGCGAGAGTCGCAATCGACAGCACGGTCCAGAAGAACCGCTTGGCCTTGCGGGTGTCGTGGGAGGGCATGGTCGAGTGGGGCACGGGGGTGCCAACACCCGATCGTCGATCGTCGATCGTGATCACTGGTTGTCCATTTCGCGGAGATGGAGAGGGTTGGGCGGCGGCGTGGCGTTGTGGCGCATGAGGCCTGGTCGGGCGCCGGTGAGGCTCTTCGAGCTGCAGATGGTTCAGAGGTCGAACGGTCCGTTGGCATCCAGCCACTCGCGCAGTGCTGTCTCGACGATCTGGTTCTGACTGATCTGCCGACCCTGGCGGTAGCTGTGCACCAGGCTCGCCTTTTTCAGTTCGCTGATCAGGGCGGGGTCGAGGCGGTAGTTGACCTGCTTTTTGGAGGCGTGCTCTTCCGCCGTCTCGGCAGCGAGGGGCGTCCGTGGTGCCGGTGGCGCGGTGGGGGCCGGCGCGGCCGGCGCCGGGGCTGGGGCGGCCGGGGCCGGATCGGGTGTGGCGACGTTGTCGGCGGGCGGCGTGGCGGTGCCGTCGGCCTGATCGATCAGCCCGATTACGGGGTGCTGTTCGCCGGCGGCTCGCAGAACGCGTTGGCGTGTGATCTTCGTCGTGCTCATGGCGGGGACTACCTTCCTGCGGTGACGGGCTCGGTGATGGGAAGTTCGAGGAACAGATCGGTGAAGGCCGTGCTCAGCGCGCGGGCGCCGGCGCTCCCCCGCATCGAATGGATCGGCGTGGCGAGGCCGTTGGCGTCTTTCCACGCCGCCCGCTTCGGAATGACGGTCTTGGCCACCAACTCGCCGTAGGCGTCGCGGATCTCCGCCTCTCGGAATTCCTCCTCGCCGTTGTTCTCGCGCTTGGTGATGACGATGCCGGCGATCTCGATGGCGGGGTTCACGCGTTTCTTGACGAAAGAGGTGGTGTCCTGCACGTTCTTGATGCCACCGAGGCTGTCAATGCTGGCTTCGGTGACGTAGATGACCTGGTCGGCGGCGACCAGCGCTCCGACGAGGAGACGGCCCACGCTGGGTGGGCAGTCGAAGAGGACCGCGTCGTAGGCGCTCAGGTCGCACCCCTCGAAAGCTGCCCGGAGGCGGAAGATGACGTCGTTGGCGCCGTCGAGGTCTCGATTGGCGAGGTCGAGCGTGGCGGGGATGACGTCGATCCCGGGCCAGGGCGTGGCCACGGCGGCATCCAGGGCGGTCCCCTCTTGGAGTTCGAGGAGCAGTTCGTTGGCTGTGGCGGTGTCGTCGCCGAGCTGGCTGGCGTCCACGCCGAGCCCGCGAGTCAGGTTTCCCTGCGGGTCGAGGTCGACGGCGAGGATCCTGTGGCCGAGGGCAGTCGCTGCGCTGCATAGACCCAGGACGGTGGCGGTTTTGCCGACGCCGCCCTTCTGGTTGGCGATGGCTGTTTTCTTCATTGGTTGCTCCTCCGTGTCGAGCGTCTAGCAGTGGTCGCGGCGCTTTCGCCGCTATCAGGTCTTCCACTGATTTATATGCTTGCGTTCCTAGGGATGCTATACATGCGGTGTATAGCACCCCTAGCGGTGCATCGCGATTGTTAGTGTCGCATCGTGGTGCACCAATCCGCAGTACGACGCGGCGTGTCGCATTGCATTTCGACGCACCGCAGAACTACGCGATAACGTGCACCGTGGTGCGGAACTATCGGATGCATTCGCATGCAGCGTGCTGCGATCTGCTGCATCCGGCAGCACTGCATTGTTGTGCGACGTGTGGTACTGCGGTGCATTGCTCTATACAGCGGTACTTTCGTAGTACTGCACCGTAACGCGCAGCACCGTGTTGCACAGCTGTCCTGCTCATCGCTGAGCGATGCACCGCACAGTCCAGCTCTGCAGTGGGTCGCTGGATATAGCGCCGCAGTACTCAGGGGCGCACTCGACAGCGCTGCACTGCGGGACATCGCGGGGCGATCCTTTCCACGCGGGGGAGGTATACGCACAGCATCACTCCGCAAGGCACCCCACACAGGGCAAGACACACGTTTGCGATGCGGTTACTTAGTGCGCACTGCGCAGTTTCTCGCAGGTCAGCATGCAGAATCAGGGCATCGCTTTACGTCATAGCGATGCTATACATCGTTGCATGTAACGCGGGAGGACCCCACAAAGCGCCGCTTGCAGCGCTATACGCGCTGGTAACCAGCTGGAGCAGGGCGGCGTGGGTGCCGAGCGCGGTGGGGGAGGGGGGAAGCTGTTGCTGCGCGACCTACCCGGAACCCCACGATCCCAGCTCGGGGAGCTTCAGGGCCGGCCGCGGTTGCACGTTGTCGCGGGCCAGTTTCTCGAACACTTCCCGGGAGGTTGATTCGTCGCGCGCGAGCACGCACCAGCCGGACACCACCGAGTTGTTCGCCGCGACCCCGGTCCACCGGCCGTATAGATACTCTTCGCTGGCGGGTAACCAGAGGAACACGGCCTGGCGGCTGCGAGTGCTCATTCCTGGCGGCCGGTACCAACCGATGAGGACCTCGTTGGAGAAGATGCGCAACTCGCCTCTCCATGCGTTGTCCAGCAGCAGGGTGTCGCCGGCGCGGAGCGCGTCGACGGTGTGCAGGTCGGCCTGGTCGTGGTGGCCGAATCCTCCTTGCCAGGTCGCCCACCATTTCCCGTTGAGTTCGATGGGCCGTGGGTCAACACCGGCGAGGGTGGGCAGGCTGATGTCGAGGGCGGAGCAGATAGCCGCTGCGGCAGCGAGCGACGGCTCTTGATCGCCGGATTCGTACCGCTGGTAGGCCTCCAAGGCCAGCCCTGCGGTGTTTGCAACACGGGTCTGGGTCAGCCCGAGCTCGCGACGACGGGCCTGCATGACCTCGCCGACAACGGAGAGCCCAGGCGTCTCCACTGGGTCCTCACCGGCGGGTACCTGACCTGCGAGTTCGGCGAGCGACACGTCGAGGGCTTCGGCGATGGCGCGTGCGACGGACAGTGGCGGCTCGCGGTCGCCGGTCTCATAGCGCTGGAAGGTGCCCTTGGGAACGCCGGCCAGGCGCGCGAGTTGAGCTTGTGAAATGCCCAGCTGGTCGCGGCGGGCCTGAATGACTGCCGCCCAGGTGGGTGGATTCGTGTTGGCGCTCATGCTGTTATCGCCGTGACGGTCGTGTTCCACTGAGAGAGGCGGTCATCAAGTTCGTGCACCGCGGTGCTATCAGCCCATTCGTCGAGCATCGTGCGGACCGTGTGAATGCGGCGGCTCAATGCGGCCGAGGATGAGGGTCCCATCTCGTCGAGTGCGGTGGTGAGTAGGGCTGCGGCTTGTTCAGGTTCTCGCCCGACGGCGTGGACGGCGGCCAGGTCGCACAACGTCAGTGCTCGCGTCTTCACATCGTGGGTGGGTAGTTCGTTGAGTGCACGATCCAATGCCATCCGGGCATCGGTGAGCCGGCCGGCCGACAACAGCGTGTTGGCTTTGGCTATCGCCATCCGATGTGTGGTGAACCAGTCGAGCCAGGGGGGCTGCCCGTCGGCTCCACGCAAGGACTGCTCGGCGTGTGCGATGAGTGTGGCGGCGTGTCCATGGTCGCCGGCGCGTGAGGCTATGTCGGCCTCGATGGTGTCCAGCCATGCTTGCAGTCGCTGCGGGTTTCCTCCGCGCCGTGAGAAGGATCGGGCGGATCTGATGAGTTCTCGTGCTTGGGGTAGGTCGCCGTCGTTGTCACGCGTGGTCGCTAGCGCGAGGTGACCGAGGGCGGCCGCGCCCAGCGACTCGTCTTCGGTCAGGCGGGCGCATTCGAGCGCTTCGGTGAAGCAGGCCCGAGAGTCGCCGGGTCGATGTAGGTCGAAGAGCAGTACGCGGCCGGCGAGCATCCAGGCCAGGGCAACAGGGGTTGCCAGCTCAGTGGTATCGGTGCCGGTGGCCGCAAGTAGCGACGCCCCGAGTTCCGCGTGTCGAAATATGGGCTGCTGCAGCATCTTTGCTGGGACGTGCCAGTACATGTCGCTGTAGAGGGTCGTCATCTGCGCGTACCGGGCGGTGGCCTGAGCGGATCCCATCTCGTGGAAGTGCGGCGGGGGAGCGGGGCCGTCCGGGGCTGGGGGAAGTGTCGGGCCCGAGGGTCGACCACCGCGTTCTGCTGCGGACAGTGCCGTGCGCTCCGAGCGTGGCGTGAAGCCCAGATCTGTGATGGGCAGTCCGAACAGCGCCTCGAGCGCCTCGATGTGCGGTCGGTGAGGCCAACCTGGATTGTCGGACTCCCACCGCCGGACGGTGCGCGTGGTGACCGAGAGCGGGACGAGGCCGAGTTCGGCAGCCTTCGCGGTGAGAGCGCCGACGAAGTCCGCTTGTGAGGTGAGGCCGCGTTCACGACGGGCGGCGCGTAGCCGGACATTTCCGCCGGGCGGTGCGGTCATGGCCAACATCATACGTCCTGGTCAGCGGCGGACCTAGCCCGATGAGAGGACATAACTCCGGCGCAGAGCATCGTATTTTGTCCGCTTCTCGCGTCGTGATGGCCGCGCTCCTCCGCCACTGTGGATGAAATGCGTCCAAATGACTCCGTTCAGCTGTTGACGGCGTCTCTATTCGGGGTTTACAGTCAGTCCCATACGGAGACGCCGAGCGGACCCATTCGGAGTCATCAAAAGCGGAATCGAAGGAGGCGGCCCCACACGCGAACCTCAGAGCGAGCCGGCGAATGGCCACAGACACGCACCCGCGGGTGGTGGAGGAAGGTCCGGCGCGCGGCCCCGAAATGCGACAGCCCTCGGTGACCGGGGGGTCGTCACCGAGGGCTAGTCCTTGCTATCGCCGATCGAGCCACGAACTGGATCGGCATCCACCCGAAGGGGGAGATCGCTTTGAACGACGTCCAAGAGTTTACCGCAGCACCAGTCACCATCACAGCCACGACACTGCCGCCGCACGACCTCGTGATGGGTGTGGCCAACGTCCTCGACGGTGCACGCACCATTGCGCTGCGCAAATGGGACAAAGACCGCTGCGACCTGTACCACGTGGCCGAGCGCGCCTGGCGCGCACAAGCAATGGTTGTGCCTCTCGCTGCCGTCACGGCGCAACTGCGCCGCGTCGTCCCTGACGGCAAGCTGCTCACCTACCAGGATCAGGAAGGGCGCACCCGCGCCGACGTCGCGGCCAAGTTCACCGAAGCACGCGAAGCGCTACTCGCCGGCAACACCGCCCTCGCGCGTCAGACCGGTGACGTGCAGGCCCCTCAGCGAGAAGACTCCGCTCGCGCCGCGGCGCCACTCATCGTCGGCGACAACGAAGACGAGCCCCCCACCACCGCAGTGACCAACATTTCCCTAGCCCACCTCCTGGGCTTGGACCTCTCCGACGACCAGTGGCAGCGCAAGAGCTTGTGCGCCCAAACCGACCCGGAGGCCTTCTTCCCCGAAAAGGGCGGATCAACCCGCGACGCGAAGCGCATCTGCCAGCGCTGCCCCGTCATCGGAGATTGCCTCAACGCCGCACTCGCCAACGACGAACGGTTCGGGATCTGGGGCGGCCTGAGCGAGCGCGAGCGTCGGCGCCTCAAGCGCAATCTCGAGGCCGCCGCCAATGGCGCCGCCGCCCCTTCCGACGTCGACGAAGACCTCGACGAGCTCGACGAGGACGGTCTCGACGTCGATGACGACAGCGATGATCTCGACGACGTCGATGACGACGCCCTGGGCCTGGACTTCGACCTCGACTCGCTCAACGACTTCGACGACGACATCAGGAAAGCCGGATGACCGCGGCGAGGCGACCCCAAGTCGGGCCGGCGACACGCACAACATCAGCTGCCCGCCAGGCCAACGCCATATCGGTGGCCGCCAGCCACGTGGCGGGGCATCACGCATTCGCACACCGGGTGAGGGGTTCGGTGAGCGGAGGGTCCCGGTGGCGGTACCGGCATGAGATCGGCGCGGACCCGCGCCGCATCGCCGGTGATCACCACCGCGACGGGCATCAGGCCGTCACGTCACCGCACCGGGGGACGGCGACGAAGGGGAGACGGTTCTGATGTCTCGTCACAGCTATCCCGGATCGGGGCGGACGTGGCGTAACGCAGAGTCTCTCGGTGCCGCCAACGAGAACCGGCGGCGAGATGCCGCGTCGCGACAGTCAGCGCGCGCCCGGGCCGCCCTGGAAGTCCTTACCTCGGTCAACCTCTCCACGTCACCGGTCTGGCGACGGCGCTGGTTGGAGGTACTCCAGCGGCGCGCCGCAGATGACCAGGCATCTTTGGCCGACCTCGCCGCGAGGATGTCTCCACCGATGACGAAGAGCGCATTTAGTTGCCAGCTCGACCGAGCCTGTCTTTTCGCCGAAGACCTTGCCGCTGCCGCGAATCGGGTTCCCAACGACAGTTCGTCGACGGCGTCGATCGCTGTCCACTCATCCGCTCACCATTCACTCGCAGCCGCAGCGCCGGTGAGTGCGTCGGTCGCCGCGGCCTCGCCGATCGGAGGCGGCCGATGACTACATCGCGATCTCGAGTTCCCGCCTGGCGCGTAGTGCAGGTGCGAGCCACCCACCACGGAAGGGCAGCTGATGGCATCTCCTGAGATCTCCGATGCGGTCGGTGGCGGGAAGTTCGTCATGGCCACCTTCGTGCCGCGGCCGCCTGCCCGCTGCTCCATCTGTCGACATCCGGCTCCCGCTGGGGTCGACACCTGCACGACATGCCTGGCCGACTACGGCTTACCTCTGCCTGGGGTGGCGTAGCGCATGACCGTCTATGTCGACAACATGCGGCTATCGGCACAGGTGGGCACCATCTCGGGCAGGTGGTCACACCTGATGGCCGACTCCGACGATGAACTCGATGAGTTCGCCGCCAAGCTGGGCCTCAAGAAGGCCTGGGCGCAGCATCCCGGGACGGCCCTTTCGCACTATGACGTGACCGAATCCAAGCGGCAGCAGGCGATCGCCCTAGGCGCGGTACCCATCGACTACGGCGGGGACATATCGATAGCCCTCATCCGCCGTGAGAGCGCGGCTTCACTTGTCGCGCAGCAGCTTACGTTGGCGTTGGACGCGGACGAAGTTGCCGAGGCGTCGATCTCGGAGGGGCACCCATGACCTCGATGTTGGAGCGCGCGCCCTCGGCTCACCCTTTCGTGAGTCAAACCGTGCGTGTCGGCGAACAGTGCGTTGACCTCACGGCGCAACGGACGACCTGCCCTGATTTGGTCATCACTCCGCGCATCGACGCGTCTGAATTGGGTTCACTGCGCCTTGTCGACGGACTGGCCCTGGTTCATCGCTGCACCGGGACGATGATTGCGGCGGGACGGGCCGAGGTTCTTCACGACCTTGCCGAGCGCCTCAGCACCGTCGACTGGGTCTCCGTTGGTGGCGACGTTGCCGACCACGCGCGTCGGCTCTTTTCAGACCTGACACCTGCGCAGGCAGTTTCGTCGGAGGTGGTGGGCGTGGCCTTCTGCGATATGGCCCTGCTCGAGTATCGGTCACCAACACAGACCGCAGAGCTATCCGGATCAATCCCCGCCGAGGCCATGTGGTCCGACCACACTCAGCTGCCTCACCGCGCTCCCGCGGCCGCCCCGGGACACCTGCCGAACGGTGACCATAGCCACGCTCACGCCTCCTCGTGGAGGCGTCCGTGAGGAACGACGCGGCATGGATGAGCCGGCGCAGGCCGGGGCCTGGCGTCCGAGTCACGCCAGCATCGCAAGGTGGAGCGCTTGTTTGGGACACCGTCACCCCGCCGCCGGACCAGGACGGGCACGTGCAAGCTGTGACCCTGCAGCGTGCCCGCCGGCAGGTCTGGCCCATGTGCGGAGTGTCGTCCCGCGACAGGAGCGGTCCTCAGCGGCGGATGGTGCGCTGCTGGGACTCCCGGCAGCCACTGCTTGGGTGGGTGCTGTCGGCGCAGAATAGCCCCCATCACCGCGCCGCGGCGGTTCATCGTCGATGTGCGCTGATTGCGCGCGGCCTGGGTTACGGCGGAATCGACATCGGCTTCATCAGCCCGCCGGCGGAACCTGCTGGCGGTGGGCCGAGCGCCAGTGCTGGCCGACTGGACCCGACCGCGCTCCGTTCACTGGCTCACGATCGCGATCTGGTGGTTCTGGCGTGGGGGAACGCCATTGACGTCCATTGCGGCGCAGCTGCGGCCCGGCTTCTACAGCAGGAGTTGGCCCGCCACTGCGGCTCGTTGGCGGTATTGGGCTGGACGACGGACGGCCGGCCGCTGGACGTCGACGGCGCGAGCCGGGCGCCGACGCTGAGCTGTTTGTGCTGTGCGCCAACTGGCTCTTATGACCATGACGCCCGGTTCGACCGTTTAGTGATGGGGGCGGTGTCGTGACTCTCGATGGCTTGGTGTCGGCATCTGAGTTCGCGTCGGTGACCGATATCGCCCGGCATCGGCGTCAGCGCGGGGCCAGTCGCGATGTATCCGCTGACGGAGTGGCGGTAATGGCCGCACTGCGCGATCACGAGTTGGTCGGTGAGGCGAAGTTGCTCGTCGTCTGTTGGATCACCACACACACGGATCGGGCGCGCGTCGATGACGTTGTGGAGCCGCCAACGATTTTGGATGCGGCGCGAATGGCCACGGGGCTACGGGGGACGGCGGCGTTGCGCTGGGTGGCCTCCGTGGTGGCAGCGGAGGCCAAGCGCTCCGACCCGGCGCTTGCGCGCTACATCGACGTCGACTGGCCGCGGTTGTGCCAGTGGGCAGTGCGATACCTCGCCGAGGCTCAACGGGGCCCTGAGCAGCCTGTTGGCGCGCTCCATCGTGTCGTTCCACAAGTTTCCCGCGGTGACATGTTGCGATGAACCGGTGGCGCGCGTACGCGCGCATCCACGGGAGTGTCATCCGCGGCGGCAATGAGGAGGTGCAACAACTACATCGCGCGACACTGCGCGCCCTGGGAACGGGGCGCTGCTGAGTCGACCTCACAACTAAATCAGTAGGGGCACATACGGCAGTCCCCCCGTAGGGGGAGTTGGACGCTTGAAGCATGCCACCGGAGCGGTAACTCCGGGCCGTTTGAGAGCGAAGCGTCAACTTCGATCTCGTGCCCCTCGCGAAGCGAAGGGACTTTCACCGTGCCAGGTGAGTTCCAGGGTAGAACACGCCCTGATAGCAGTGCAAGCACTCCAAGCACATTCCTTCGATGCATTAGCCAGAACCGCGCCCATGGCGCCGGTTCGAGGTTGATGTCGTCGCAAAACGTCGCGCTGATCGAGGTCGGTGGCGGGTGTCTGCGTCGGGCACCGGCAGGATCACTGACCTCGCAGCGAGTCGCTCGTACACGTCGTGAGCGGGGCCAGGCCGCGCCAGCAGACTGTCGGCCGGTCGGCAAGCTCTGCCTCAATGGCGTGCACTTTGCCACCCGCGCACTGGCCTCGGCGATCGAAGCCCAGCCGTGGACCTCGCCGAGGCGGGGTGCGCAGCGATGACCCGCCTGACGACTTCCTTGCCGTCGTCGCGTCGCCGGCGCGCTGCCACCGTCGGTCCGCGTCCGCGCGTCGAATTCTCCGACGCCGCAGCCGTACGGGAACGCGTCGAATCCAGCGCAGCTGAACTCCGTCTGCGTGGCGCACGTCGACATGCCCTGACAGCCGTGCTCAAGCTGCTCTGCGGCTACAGCAGGCTTACCGACGACCGTATCGGACTGTCGCAGATCGTCGACCTGATCGCAGCGGCCGGGCGGCGTCGTTACGACGTCAAGACAGTCGGACGCGCACTGGCATCCCTGGCGGCCGACGAGTTGATCCTCTACCGGCCCGCACAAGGCCGCGGGAAGCACGCCTTGGTCGCCATCCATACCCGGTTCACCGAAGGCATCGAGGTCCTTCAACGGGACCGCTCTGGGCGCGTAATCGTCGATTACACCGGCCATTCCAAGACCGATTCCGTCACCTTTTCCGAGCCGCTTCCTTATATAGACCAAAAGAATTACCTCCCTACCCTCCGGAACGACAGGCGGCGCGAGACTTCTCGACCGATTGGGGTGAAGGTTCCCCGAGGAGAACTCAAGACCGTCATGGACGGACTGCCTGAGCCGATGGCTCAGCTGCCCAAGCACCTGCGGTGGAAGCTCGGAAGCGAGATCCTGCAACGACTCAAGCGGGGCTGGCGCGCCGACCAGATCCTTGATGTCCTCAACGCTGAAATGCCTGCTCAGGTGCTGCGCCCATACAAACTCGCCATCTGGCGGCTGCAGAAAAATGTAGTGGGTTCGGGTCCTCGGCTGCGCCCGCTGCAAGCCGCGTGGGACGCCCGCGCCGCAGCCGCGGCACGCGCCGAAGCCGAGGACACCAAAGAACGCCGCTTCGCCGATCTGGCGGCGATGACCAGCCCAGAGCTGCGCGAGCAGGTGCTTCTCGCTGACGAAGCGAGGTTCGGGCGGCGATCGAAGGACCCGTTGGCTGCGTTGGGGGTGGCCGCCCGCCTGGTGACCTTCATGTTCCCGGAAATGCCGCTGGCGGAGGCGTTAGCGCGCTGGGCAAGCGACGTCCTTGCCGAACACGAGCCGCAACCTGTTGCAGTTCAACCTGTTTCGGCGGTGCCGTCGTTGAGCGAGGAACTCCTGATGGACCTGGCGATCACCGGTGGTTGCAACTGCGTGGTGTGCGGATCCGACCACGGCACCTACCGCCCGGAGCTGCCGCTGAAGGCCATGGCAACGGTGTGTGACCAGTGCTGGCCCGACATCGCTGCCGATCTCGCTGGCGGTGGCGAAGAGGACGAATTCGAGGAGGTGATCTCGGCATGACCGATCTTGACGACGCACCGACACGCACCTCTCGTCGCCGGCAGGTGGAGCCCTATGCCGACCTCGACAACGACCGGCAGCCGCCGCAGGATCTAGCCGCTGAGCAGTCGGTGCTGGGCGGGATGATGCTCAGCAAGGACGCGATCGCCGACGTTCTCGAACGGTTGCGGCCCAAGGACTTTTACCGGCCCAACCATCAGCAGATTTACGACGCGATCCTGGACCTGTTCGGGCAGGGCGAGCCGGCCGACGCGGTGACTGTCGCCGCCGAACTCGACCGGCGCGGGGTGCTGCAGCGCATCGGTGGGGCGCCGTATCTGCACACCCTGATCGCCACGGTGCCCACCGCCGCCAACGCGGGCTACTACGCCGGCATCGTCGCGGAGAAGGCCGTGCTGCGCCGCCTGGTGGAGGCCGGCACCCGCGTCGTGCAGTACGGCTACGCCGGCGCCGAGGGAGCCGACATCGCCGAGGTCGTCGACCGCGCCCAGGCCGAGATCTACGACGTCACCGAGGACCGCGGCAGCGAGGACATGGTGGCGCTGGAGGACCTGCTTCAGCCGACCATGGACGAGATCGACGCCATCCAAGCAGGCGGCGGCCAAGGCCAAGGAATCCCGACCGGGTTCGCCGAGCTCGATGAGGTGACCACCGGCCTGCACGGAGGCCAGATGATCATCGTCGCGGGCAGGCCAGGTCAAGGAAAGTCCACTCTGGCATTGGATTTCATGCGGTCATGCTCGATCAAACACAGACGGGGCAGCGTGATCTTCAGCCTGGAGATGAGCAAGTCGGAGATCGTGATGCGGCTGCTGTCCGCGGAGGCGCGCATCAAGCTGGCCGACATGCGCGCCGGCCGGATGAGTGATGACGACTGGACCCAGATGGCCCGGAGGATGGGCGAGATCAGCGACGCCCCGCTCTACATCGACGACTCGCCGAACCTCACCATGATGGAGATCCGCGCCAAAGCACGCCGGCTCAAACAGAAGGCGGATGTGCAGCTGATCGTCGTTGACTACCTGCAGCTGATGACGTCGGGCAAGAAGGTGGAGTCCCGGCAAACGGAAGTAGCGGAGTTCTCTCGCAGCCTGAAGCTGATGGCCAAGGAACTCGACGTCCCGGTGGTCGCGGTCTGTCAGCTCAACCGCGGTCCGGAACAACGCGTCGACAAGGTTCCGCAACTCTCTGACCTACGCGAGACCGGCCAGCTGGAACAAGACGCGGATCTGGTGATTCTCATCAACCGGCCCGACGGGTACGACCGAGACAGTCCGCGCGCCGGCGAGGCTGACCTGATCCTGGCCAAGCACCGCAACGGCCCGATTAAGACGTGCACCGTCGCGTCCACTCTTCACATGTCCTCGTTCCGCGACCTTGCGCGCGGCTATTCATGAATTGTGGAGGCTCATTTCACGTGGCCAAATCTCAACCGAGATGGCCACTGTCTGGCCAACTGGTAGTCGCCACGGCCAACGCCGGATAACTCGCTTGGTTGGCAGAACCCGCAAGAGAGGAAGTATCCAGTCGGACAGTTGACTTCCCGTCGCACGCGAGGCTGGCGGTGTGATTGTCGAATCCAGAAACTAGAAACTAGAAACTAGTATCCCGGCAGCAGCGTGTAGGTTCTGGTGAGAGTCCTGCGGCCTCACATTCCGGGGGGGGGGCGGGCGAGTAGATCTCTGGGGGCTGTCCGGTGGGGAGCTATCACTGCGTCTGCATGTTGACGGGAATGAGTCTTCGCCCGTCTGATGCCGTCGCGGTGATATTGCGCCAGTGCCGCGACAGGTCCTATGCGCCGATCGCGTTACCGGTTTTCGGAACCTTTGATCAGATGGGCGGAGTGGACTGCATCGTCGAGGACGCCAACGCAGCGTTGATCGTCGAATTCTTTGTGGCGCAGCTGGACACGGGACGCCTCGTCGCGAACAACTACTTCGCCGGCGACTCGATCTGGCCGGAACCCGGGTGGCATTCCTCCGCGATTGATGCGTTGATCGCGCTCGTAGAACGCAACACCACGATGTGGCGCTTCTGGGGTGAACACGGCGATCCCGCTGCGCAACCGGTGGTGCCGCCCGCGCCGTTGGTGTCGATCGATGCAGATCCCGTGGTGTTCGCCTTGCTGGCTCGGTCGACATGGGACGCGATCGTCGTAGCCGCCGGTGAACCGGACGGGTCCATTGAAGCGGTGTTGGACCGTGCCTTCGGCGGTGACGTCGTCGCGCGTCAGATCTATGACGGGCACCTCGATGCGGTCGGGTCGGCTATGCGGTCTCTCGCTGCCGTGAGCGACTTCTTGGGCGCGCACAACCGGTCGTGGACACCACCTGGGGCCGGTCCGTACAGCGGTGATTACGACCAGCACTACGCCGAGGAGATGGTGGCGTACCTGAACCGCGCACGCGCCGACTGGCGGCACAATGCCTCCATCCAGGCGGCGATCGATCGCCAGGCAGAGCCGACCATGGAGTTGATCGCGGAGTGGGAGCGCGACGAACGCGCTGCGCTCAACCGAGGAGATCCGGATCCGAACTGATCTGTGCGTCCGGTGCCCTTCCGCGTATGCCTATACCGCAATGCACCGCTTGCATTGCATGCGTGTATAGCACCGCATGCCTCGTTGACGAGGGCGGAGATCAGATGTGTTCGTTGAGTGCACGCGCGTAGATTTCTCGAGCCGCCTCTACGGCGGCTTCGACGGAGCTCGCGTGATGAAACTGAGTTTCTCCTGCGGCATGCCGAATCGCCGAAGCATGTTGCGGCGCTGGGAAGTACGTGGTCCTGTGACCGTCGTGCTCGGGGGTTCCGGTGAACTGCCAGACGTATCGGTGCGGTTCGGGGTTGGGGAAGTCATCGGGGATGTCCAAGGGGGTGGCGTGAACCCAGACGCCTTCGGCGATCTGCACTGGATCGTGTTCTGGTGCGCGCATGTGGGCGTTTCCCCCTGGTGTTAGCCGTCGTGTGCGAACCAGCCCGCGCAGCCTGCGCAGCCGGCCCAGTTGACGTACCGGTGCACGTCGATCTGGGCCAAGAGACTAGGCCGCCGCGAGTGAGGCAGCGGTAGGCGCAGCTCGTGTCGGCAATCTTTTGATTCGCGGGGCGAAATGGCATGGGCCGACGCCCGGGGGTGCTGGTGCGGTAGGCGAATCGCGTCGCCGGTTAGGCGCCGATGGAATAGGGAAGTATGGGGCGCTCGGGGGGATTGGCGCACTGTGCCTGATCAAGGAGTTCCTGCACCGCGCCGGCGAGAAGGGAAGCCTCGTACTCGCGATTGCCGCTGGCTGATTGGAAGTTTCTCAGCTCGCGGCGAACGTCGACGAGTGTCTCATCGTCTATGTGGGCCATCGCGCCAATCCCCTCCACCCGCCGGTCAGTGGCTCGCCAGCTCGCAGGCGTGAGCAAGACGCGCTCTCGCGGGTCTGGCGGCATCGTGTCGTCGAGGGTATCGACGCGTCTCAGACGTGTCCACCGTTGCAGCGCGTGTTTGTCGGCGTCGGTGGTGGTCAGGGCTCGGTCAGAGCACTCGCATCGTTCGGGGTGAAAAACTGGCTGACGATATCGCGGTAGTTCTCCAGGATGTCGGCGAAGCTGTCGGCGGAATCCCGGTAACGTTGCGCCGCGCCGGCATGGCGCTCGATGATGCCGCGATAGTCCTCGATGACGGCGCGGTAATCGTCGGAGATCGCGTTGATCTCGTTACTGGCGTTCCGATACTGGCTGAGCGCCGTGAGCAGCATCGCTTGGCTGGCCAGGATCAATCGGTTGGATTCGATTGCCTGAGCGGCTTGTGCCTTGGCGGCCGCGACTTCCTCCCGCAGTTCCCTGATCTCCGACGACGCTGAAGCATCGACCGGGGGTGATGTATCTGCGGGTCGGCGAATCGGCGCGGAGAGCTGGTCGGAGTAGACGTACCACCGGGCCCGCTGCTGAGCGGAGGATTCGTAACCGCCCTCGAGTTCGCCGTCGCGGACCATCCGCTGAACGGTGCGCGGGTCTCGGCGCAGAAGACGCGCCGCCTGACGCAGAGATACGGTGGGCCGTCCAGGCTGAGGTGCCCGCTGGATGCTCGTCAACGGCTCACCTCCGCCCCTCCTCGCTCGACTAAACCCGAGCGCATCACCCTAGCGAACTGCTGGCTCGCAATACAGTCTGAACTGCGTTGATGATACAAAATGTAACACGCGCGTACGCGCGACACGCCCCGCTGATAGACACGCGTTGTGCCGCACCCGCCAGTATGATGGTGACACTGCTGCAAAACGCCGCAACGCCGCTGGTAAACGACTACAAATCATAACTCGGAGGACCGCCATGACCGCCGTGATGGAACAGATGATCGATCAGCCCGTCGCCGCCGGTGCTCCCAAGCGGAAGGGGCGCAGCGGTTCGGCCAAGCGGCAGCGCACCGAGCAGGTCAAGCTGAACCTGTTGCCGGGCGAGCGGGCGGCGCTGGAACGTGCGGCCGCCGACGAAGGACTCGAGGGCGCCGGCATGCTGCAGGCCTTCATCCTCAAGAGACTCGCGGGCGATCTCGCAGCCACCGCCGTCTGACCACCGAATTCCACGGCACGGACAGTCCTCCCACCAAGCCGAGGGGTAAGAAAGCGCCGCGACACGCACCGCAACGCGTGCGTCTGAGGGCATAGCCGTCACCCTTGACTTCCAAGTCGCCTGGGCGTGGCGTCACGGTGAGGCCGGAAGTGCCGGCGATTCGAAGGGGCAAGCGGGTGGTTGACACGGGTGCCGAATCGGGTCGCCAGGGGCGCGAAGGCACACCGACGTGTGACGCGGAAGTGGTGCCAGCGGTCGAGCAACGCTACGTCGTCGGTATCGATCTGCACGGCGATTGTGCCTCTGTGGAGCTGGCCTTGACCCTGGCTCAGTCCCTGGCGTACGACAACGGAGATCACTCGCGGGCAGTCGCGCTTGCGCGCATGAGCATCCATCAGGAGTTTGCGCGGGTTTCCGTCAACTTCCTCGCCGGGCCCGCGCCGACGCGCATGGTCGCGGTCGAGAATTTGCGAACCGACCTCGGACAGGCCGCACTCGACCTTGACGGCCGGCGCTGGAGTGAACAGGCCCAATTACTGCGCACTCTCTCCGCTGCCGCAACGTAGAGCCGCGGAGCGGAAATGGGGGCCGTCCAATGGTGTCGGTCACGACCGTTATGCCGGCGGTTGCCTAATGTCGGCCTGTCAGACGGATCGATGCTGCGGCATGGACACAGGGCGCCTGGCGAAACTGCTTGCATGGTAAGGAGAGTCAGTGTCTGATCGGTACAACTACCTTCACACCGATGCTAAGAGCGCGCTCTATCAAGGTCTGTCCACAGTTGAAGCGCGCACGGAGTGGGGAACGACCGAGATCGCGGGGACCCACGCCCTGGGCCTGTTCAACGCCGGCGGCGACGGACTGATCATCGACGGAAGGCCAGAAGACCTACTCCACTTCGTGGACCTCCTTTACGCCCACGCGCACGCGGTGTTCGACAGCGCCGGCCGTTAGCCGAGCTGTTCGGGCGTGAGTGGCGACCTCGTTGTCCGAAAACGGCCTTCGAGTCGCTACATGCAGGTGCCCCCGGTAATGCAAACCAGATGGGTACACAACGCGGTACGCCAGAGCCCCTCCGGCACAACAAGAGTCACCTGAACTAGACGAGTGGCGTCATCCCATACCGGGGGAAGGAAACGACAGCGAGGAACGGGTATGAAGCTGAAGCCATTGGAACGGGTTGTGGTCCAACTCTCGCCGGGCAAGTTCATCATTGGTCACTACCTCAGCGACAACAGCCAGGGCGATCCGCTGATTTCCTATCATGACCACCCAGCCGGAGAAAGCTGGGGACGCCACGCACCCTACGAGGTCACCGCCAGCAGTGAGACATGCACGTGCGATTCGGCTCGCGCCCGAGGTTAAGGTGGCGGTGACGGGGCGACTGGTCGTCGGCGCTGATCAACACCAGGGCGAGTCGGCTGGCGGTTCATCGACACGCTCGAGCACCTCGGCGACCTCGTCGAGACCAACCAGATGGTCCTCAGAGCTCCCAACCCACACGAAGTGACGATGGGCGCCGTCCCAGCGGGCGAACCTGTGACTCCGCGGATGGCGCAGCAGGATCGAATACCATTGACCATCAACCAACTTGGTGCGGTCGTCTACTGACAGGCCGTTCCGATTCTCCGTCACGGTGAGGATTGTGGTCCCCAGGAGAAGCAGCGGACGGTTTCGGCGCGACTGAGCGACAACAATTAGTTGATCTCCGCCCGGACGCCACCGCCCTGGGATGAGCGACGCGGATTGTCGCGTCGAGATGCCCGGCCAGGGCGTGCGTCGCGCGGTCGAGACACCGCGGTGCTGAGTTTGGAGGAGACGGCGCCAAATCACAGATCGGTTGCGTACTAAACCCGCGGCCTGCCAGAAATGTAGGCGACACCGGGGCACGTCCCCGCCGAGGCGCCTAGCGGCGGTGAGAATCGCGACAATGACGCACCAGCCCGGGCATCGACGGGCGGTGAATACACCCCTGGGAGTGATCGTGATCAGTGTCTACGCGTGGCGAATCGACGAAGACCACCTGGTTTCGGCGCCGCCGAACGCC
The DNA here is from genome assembly GCF_001044235.1 of Mycolicibacterium chlorophenolicum. GTDB lineage: Bacteria > Actinomycetota > Actinomycetes > Mycobacteriales > Mycobacteriaceae > Mycobacterium > Mycobacterium chlorophenolicum. The sequence continues at coordinate 244,697 of NZ_JYNL01000009.1, forward strand.
GTCGGCGTTGCGGGACCACGCGACGCCCGCCTGGATGATCAGGGCAATCCGACGGGCTACGCCCACCGCCACCAGTTCCGGATGTATGACGACGACAACATCCTGTACGTCACCGGGACCCTGTTCTGGAACGGGGAGAGTGAACCTGCGGAAGAGTTCGCGTACGCACCGTTGCGGGACTACGGGACGCCAGGCCTGGGATGCGTGCTCGTCCGCTACACCGGACGACCGGACTGGGATTGTGGCTAGACAGAGCCCGGCGCCGGGCCCGGCGATCAGAGTTCACCTCAGAACCGGAGGGGCTCCGCGGAATTCCCCGCCGTCGGAGCCACGGACCGCGACGTCCGGTCCCAGATCCGACCGAACACAGTTCTGAGCGACAGCACGGCGACGAGACCGATGAAACAGCACCGTGACGGTGTGGAACAACATGCGCGGATTGGCACAACATCACCTCGATCACTCGGAGGAACTCATGAAAACCATCACACGGCAGGCAAACCAGCTCAGCACCGGCGACGTCATCATCGACCCCAACGGCATCCGGCATGAAGTCACAGCGATCACCATCCACGGGCTGAGCGCAGCCTGGCTGACGTTCACCACCGACACCGGCTTAACCATCGACAAGACCCAAGACGCGGCACGTCTCGATACGTACGACGTCATCGCCGAGGAGTGACGGGCCCGCTGTGATGGCCGAAACCAGCCGGGCCTGGCAGTCCCGGTCATGGACGGTTACAAGAAATCCGGCCGGCAAAAGTGTCGGTCGTCCACAGTCGGCTCGCCACGCGTGAACATGACCCGCGAACCGCCTCCCAATCCGCGAGCGGCCACCGCAAGGGGGAAGACCATGTCCGCTGACATCGCGACCATCGCAACGCAGATCCCGTCGAGCGCCGCCCAACACGCGGTCGCCAAGATCATGGCCGCCTTGGGGTCTCAGAGTAGATGGAACTACGACACGCTCGACAGCGTCGCCGAGGCCGTGCGACCGGTGATGAAGGACATGGAGGGTTTGGTGCCTAGCGTCTTCGATCAGAGCCCGGCCGCAGTCGAGTTCTGGGAAGCCGTCAACTCGCGCTGAGTCGGTGACTGGCTACGGCTTGCTGCCGAGGTGAACGACCACGCCTGCGTTACTTCGGGTAGTCGATCCGAGTGTTGCGGCTGGGATCAGAAAAGTCCTTCCTGATTCGTGTCGTTCGGCGGGCTGGCGCGGCCATTGAGGTGTGGTGGCACCACACGCCACCAGGGCACGCTCCCAACTGCGCCAGCGGGCCCGTCTGGTCCCGACGAATGGAAAGGGAGTGGTTTGGCCATGGGGATGACGATTCGGGTCGACAACGCATACTCCGACGGACATGAGTCCCAGCAGACGATCACCGACGTTGATGAGTTCACCGGTGACCCAACCGACGAGGACGCCCTGCGTGATCACCTCTTCGAGTTCACCGGTGACGGTCACGGCGACACACATCGGGTCGACGGGTTCCACGAGGTCACGATTCTGGCCACGGCGAATGAGGCCCTGATCGGGCGCACCGTGGAGTTCGGGTGAGGTGGGCACCGTGGGAGAAGGGGTGCGGCGATGACTGAGGTAGACCCGTTCGCGGGATGGGAGATGCGGTCGGTCGGTTGCTATTGGACCCGGCCGATCGGCGATGGGCGCACGGCGACATTGTCGACGTGGAGCCGCGGGGGCGAGAGTGGTTACGCGCTGACCGTCGACCGCGTGGAGACGCAGTTCCCTGGTCTCGACGAGGCACTGGCGGCATACGACGAGCTTGCCGCCGCGGCCGCAGCTCGTTGAGCGGGGCGATCACTTAAACCCCACCCGCCCGTTGCCGCGGGGCCTGGGGAGGTTCTCAGGTGACGGGGGGAAGCGGGAAGCGGCGCATCGCGTCGGCGTAGTGCTCGAGCAGGAGTGGAGTCACCTCGTCGACCATGGGCGTCTTGGTCGCGGTGGCCTGCATACGCATGGCGTGGTGCAAGTTCGCGGGAATGTCGAGGGTGAGCCGACTCTCGCGCGGTGCGGACGGTTGTGTAGGAGCAGCCTGATTGGCGCCACGCGCCCGCGCGGTCTTGCTCTTGTCGGGACGACTGTTTGTCATCGAACGAGCCTTTCCTGTCAGCGACGTTCCCCGAGGGGGCCGTGGCGCTAACGTCATGCGAGTCATATGGTTTGGCGCCGCGCTCGGGGCTGAGTGTAACCACAACGAGCTGTCATACGGGTATGTGAGTATGTGGGCGTGTTGCTGCACGACTATACGGGCGCACGTGTGATGATCTGTACGTCAGTATGGCTGTGGATACAGAAAGGATGGTGTCGTGGCCGAGCATCTGATCACCTCCGGAGGGCAGACGTACCGGGTGTCCGCCGACGGCCACGACGGGGCCGATATCGACGGCATCATCGAGTGGCTATGCCAATTCCACGGCGAACCGACGACACTCAACGCGCTCTCCCGCCCGCAGGTGATCAGCCGCATCGGCCGAAGCTCCATTCCTAGTGACTTCCCCGAGCCCGGAGTCGTCATCGGCGACGAAGGCCGGCAAAGCGGCGGCAGAACCCGGGGCTGGCTGCCGGAGGCCGTTCAGCAGTGGGAAGAAGGCGCGAACGCACAGCGAGCGACGACCGCCCAGTCGGAGCGGCCCGCTGAGGTCGCGTCGTCTGGCGGGACGGAATCCGCCGGCGTCGATGCCGACGAGACCACCGAAGGAGGCAGTCGTCGCACCGACGCTGATGTCGAAACCGGGAAGTGGGAGCTCGGCCAGCGCCAATGGTCGGACACCCCCGCCAGTGGCGACCGCATGGTGGTCATCTTGAGCAGCCGCGGCGCCCTCACCCCGTCCGGACTCGCTATCAGCCGCGGACCGCTGCGCACCGCCGCCGACCTCGTAGTCCTTGCCCACCATGTAGCCGGTGGTGTTGTGCAGGAACAACAGTGGCGTGTCGGANCCGACGAGACCACCGAAGGAGGCAGTCGTCGCACCGACGCTGATGTCGAAACCGGGAAGTGGGAGCTCGGCCAGCGCCAATGGTCGGACCCCCCCGCCAGTGGCGACCGCATGGTGGTCATCTTGAGCAGCCGCGGCGCCCTCACCCCGTCCGGACTCGCTATCAGCCGCGGACCGCTGCGCACCGCCGCCGACCTCGCCCGGTTCGTCTGGCATCGCTGGCCGAACAAGCCCGATGCTCGCGGAGCACGCGGCGCTGCGGCACACCCGCAGATCTGGATCACCGCGCCCGCCTTGCAGGCGGCGGGAATGACGCCCCCGAAGAAGGCCATCGAGCGTTCCGAGGATCTGTCGCCCACGATCGCAGCGCTGTTCGACTGCGAGATCACCAGCGCCAAAGCCGGATGGTTCACCGCCGCGTTCCGGTCGCCGAAAGGCGACGGCGAAAGCCGCCGCGTTCAGCTCGTCTTACTGCCGTTCCTCTGGCTCGACCCCGCCCCGCAGCGGCCCAAAGACGAGGGCCTGGCCGGAACACGGGGTACCGAGACCGAATTGCCCGACGATGAAGACCAGGCCGTCGAAACGCTCGGGCGCCGCATCGCGTGGCTCACCAGCATCTCCGAGGGCGTGCTGCCGGCGGCGCGACCGGCCTCGATTGGGGCCGCGCTGTTGGACTCGGTGCGTGCGCGGGCCCGTGATAAGAAGCGCGTTGAAGCGTGTCCTTTGCCCGACACGTTGCACGCCGAGACCCCGAGGCTGGATCCCAACCTCGAGGCCTGGAAGAACATGCCGCACAACGCGAAGGGCGATTCGGTCGACGTCGAAGTCGACCAGCGAGCGGCCTATCTGGCCAGCGCTGGCCAGGTCGACCTCGGATATGGCGTGCCCGTCGAAATGGAGAAGGTGGATCCGGAGGTGTTCGTCGAACGCAATCCCTTCGGACTGTGGCGCATCACCACCCCGCCGGCGGGAATGATCGACGGGTTGACGCAGAAGCTACCTCTTCCCCACGAGCACATGCACTGGACGGAATCGCGGACGTTCTGGGCGACGACGCGTGCGGTGACGCATCTGATGGAACCGGCCGAAGAGGGTGGAGGGGGTCTGGGCCTAGCTGAATTGCAGTTCAGCCGAGCGTGGGTGTGGCCTCAGAAATCCCGGTTGTTGCGCGGGTGGGCCGACATCCTGCGCAGCAGGCTGATAGAGGCGATTGCCGAGGGGCGCAAGGACCAAGAAGACCTGATCAAGAACATCTACAAGTCGTTCATCGGGCGCATAGTGGGTAGCCAGCATCCCGCCGGCCAGCGCCACTACCAGCAACCGGCGTGGGCGGCCACCATCCATGCCGACACCCGGCGCCGGGCCTTGCGTTACGCCGCGACGATCGTCGCCGATCATGGGCTATACCCCATCGCCGCCCGCGACATCGACACCTTCGTCTACCGGCTTCCCGCCGACGCCGACCCCTACAAGCTTCTCGAGGAGAAATCCCCCGACAACGGAAAGTACCGCGTCAAAGCCATCCGCTCCGGTGAAGGCTGATGGAGCGCTGGGGTGTTCCGGATCCGCCGGCCCAACCGCCACGACGCCCTTCGGCGGGCTCGCCGAGGGCCACCAATTTCACGGCGTCACTGCCGTCCCCGGGCTTCAGTGCAGCGTTCCAAGCGCTCACCGGCCGCAAGCTGCGTGAACTGGGAGGGAGGTGGCTGCAGCGGCCTCAACGCGAACGGCAAGCCGAAGCCGCCCGCCGAGCCACCACCGAGATGGCCAACCGAATCGAGAAGCAATCAGGGCGGCGCCCCGCCGATTCCACCATCCGACGCAGCGCACGCACCAACCGGACACCGCGTGGCTTGGACCCCACAGTCAGCGATCGCCAGACGAGGATCGACGCGGCCGGCGGAGTCAAGGCCCTCGCCCAGCTGCTAGGTGTGAGCCAGTACGCGGTGCGGCGATGGCGAGACCTCGGGCGACCACTCGTTCCCGGCGCCCTGACCGTCATCGCCGACGTCGAAGGAGTGCTGGTAGTGAACGGGGAGGAATACCCGCGCGACTTATCCGTGACGATCGACATCTACCCGCCGGCGGCCGACGACATCCGCATCGCCTACGCCCTGGGCGACCTCGACTACATCGCCGAGCTGCTCGGCCCCGAGATCGCTGAACAAGTCGACTGGGAAGGTGAAGCCGATCGCGAGTACGTCGTCACCGGCATCACCGACATCACCCTGCACTGAGACGAGATGCGGCGCCTGAAAATCCGGGCCGAGTGGACGTGTCGGTCACCGCTACCGAGAGAACGGCGCCGATAGCATCGGCCCCCTCACGCGACAGGTGATCGGGGGAACGTGGCGGCGGTATGCGGATGGAATGGATGCACTGCACCCGGGGATGAGGACTACTTCGGCCGGTGCGAAGACCACGAATGGTCGCAGTGTCGAACCGAAGGGTGTACCGAAGACGCCGACGACGGTGAAGGTTTCGACGGATTCTGCGGGAACTGCGCCGATCGCGAAGAAAGAGCCAAGCGGTGGGGCTGACAGCTTGCACCCGCGAGGGGCTGACCCCAGCGATGGTGCGTCGTGATTGTTGCGATCAGCGCGGAATCAGTGTGAACGGCACGCCCGCGGCGGCATGCGCGCGACGAAGTTGCGCGGCAAACGCTTCCTTCGTCATGGGCGGTGACATTGCGGCGGACAACTCGGCCAGGGACGCCGACGTGTCCAACATGCGGGCGCGCAGAACGTCCAGGTAAAGGCGATAGGAGGCCTCACCGAGGTTTGATGGTCTGCTCTGTTCAAGGGCTGCGTATGCCCGCCGCGCGTCGTTGGCTTGCTCCTTCGGGCCCCGCCGTTGATATTGCAGCGGGCCGCGCAAGGAATCCCATCGTTGCATTGGTCAACCCCATCACTCAGACCTTGGCAAGGTGCGAACGCCGGAATAATGCCACCATCTGTGCCCGTCCGGTCGAAACTGGCAGTCGTGGCGGCCAGATTCGTCCCCACGAAGGAACCTAGGTCACCCTTCAGCGGAACTCGCCGACCGCGAGCCGGGCGCGCGCATTTCGGACACATCCGCGGCTACGGCAGTGCGGTGCTCAAAAACGTTGGCCGCCAACGTGTCGGAAACTCCCACCGCCGAAGCCGCTTCATAGCATCTGGCCCGACGTCGAGAAAAGGGGAGCGTAACGATGTCGGACGATCAGACACTCGAAGAGCTTGTGAAGCAGCGCGAAATGAGTTCCGTGATAGACCTGCCACAGCTCAACCGCGCCATCCATCGACAGGCGGTCCTCACCGTTCGATGGTGCATACTCTTCCATCGCCTCAACGGAGTGGTGGACGTCGACCCGGACAACGAGCCGCCCACCCACGCGATCAGCGTGGACGATCGAGGTCTTGACTATGCGCTGCGGTGGCTACCCCCAGAGCTGATCAGGGCAGAGGCCCCCCGAACTCGCCGGGTGCACCTGGCGGATCTCGACAAATACCTTGCCGAGCAAAGAAATTCGGACGCGTCACCGATGGGCGGGTGATCGCGATGGGCGCTTATCTGCAGAATTGCACGTCGTCTCCAAGCATCGTCGCGAGCAACGTTGCGACGCTTCACCTCCAATGTCGTCACCGAGCCGAAGCCGAATGTTGATCGGCCTGCCCACCTCAGGATGACCACCTGGGCTCACTTGGCTCCCCCGAGGTGGTTAGCAAGAGCGGCGAGGGCCGCGAGCTTGGCGTTGCGTGCCCGTACTCCTGACCACAGGCGATCGGGCCGACGCGGTTGTCGTCGTACACAGCCCAGTCGCGCTCGTTGATGCCGGTGGTCCACGTCGCCAGCATCCGCCCGCCGCCGCCGCCTATCCATCTCTTGAGACAGCACAGCAAAGCCATTAGTGGGCGGCGGCAAAATGTGCTGAAGGTGCGAGCAAGGCGTCGACGACCTGGGCTAGTGGAGCTAGCCGCGTTCGACGCTAGATGCCTGCAGCGCAGCGAGAGGCTTCGGTCTAGCTTGCGGTGGAGTGCTTACGACTACTGAAGATCCACCCTATGACGGTCGGGCACAGCACGGACTCAATCTCCCGTGAGTCCGAGAACTTGAGTTCGCAGTTCATGTCGTGCAGATGCGTCGGGTCCGGCGAGGGTCCAGTGAGACCTAACGGATTGTCTTTCGGGAACTTCGTGTTCGGGGCAAGCTCGGCGGTAAACAAGCACTTCGCGGCGTAGGGGAGTGATTCTTCGGAGCTCGGTCCGGTCTCGGAGCAGTAGACGCTCGCCACCGACACGTACGGGTAGGTGTTGTCCGCGAGCCAGGACGTAAACCTGCTCGCCGTCTCGTCCGCGCTGAGCACGGTCGAAGGGGTGGCGGGCACTGCCTGACCCCCACATGCAGACAGCAAGGCTGCCACTACCGTGGCGACGGCCGATCGGCCCGCGATGGACGTGCCCTTCATCGAAGGGTTGCAACGATTCATACGACGAAGTTGTCGCAGGATCGAACACCACGGCACCGTAGCGTCAGCCTAGGCCTACGCATCCGCGTAGGCCGTACGGGGATCGCCATAACCTTCTCCTCCAGCAAATCGTATTCTTAAAGTCCGATTGCAACGTTATCAGCGCGCTATCAGTGCGCCCCCCACGACACTTTTCGCGGCCGGGAAAGTTCTAAGACCGACAGATGACGAACTCGACTGGAGAAGGGGTGGACCAGCAAGGCGGCGTTCACGGGGCACTGATGGGAGGCCATAGCTGGAAGTACGAAGCGGTTCGCCTAGCCTCGGCATCCGGCGCTGTCTTCGTGGCCGGGCACCCCACCGTTGCCAACGATGAACCAGCGGAGGACCGTGGAAGCCGGCGAGCCCGCATTTCGTGTCACCAATGTCCTGAGAAACCACACTCTCCAATGGAAGCTGGGTGTACCGCAGGCGGACGTGGGTGCGCGGCCCCTACTGGGCCCCAACGACGAACGAACTCTTGTCGCTGCACGAGGTGGTCGGGCGGATGCGACGCTGATCGTCGGTCCTGGCCCAACGGACGCGCCTCCTGCATGGCTAAAACGTGGCGATCCGAACGTGTCGGTCCATGCCAGCCCCGCGGCTCACGGGTAAGGGTGACCGCAGGCGCCCCGTCGACTGAAAGGAGGTCCTGGTGTCTAGGACCTACGAGAGCATCTCGCCGCACGACTTCAAGCTCGGAGACGTCATCTCGCACTACGGCATGCGCCTTCGGATCGCGACCGAGCCGAGGGAGAGCACCATTCACCCGATCGACGAGGCCAGCCCGACGATCTCCGCCCAAGCGGTAATCGAGAATTGGGATGAGGTAAAGGATTTCGTCGGCAACCTCGCCGAGGTCGACGCCAACGGCAATCGGATGGTCACCGTTCAGGGGAACGGTCGGGCCCGGTACTCGAGGGAAGTGCCGGCCTGAGCCGTCGGTCAAAGACCACCTCGACCGGTTCGGAGAAACAGATCATCCAAACGTGTCGGTCGACGTCGGGCACCGGGATCACGATGACCATGACGGCATGCAATCAGACGACGCGACCTGGCCGATCCCCCACGGACTCTCCCCACTCGGCGTCCGAGCAGCCGAGGTGATTCGCAGCTTCCTGCACGACAGGGGCATCCAGGATCACGGCGGCGGGGGGCGCTTCTACACGCCCGAAGAATGGGTCGACAGGGGAGAGCTGTACGGGCGCACCTCCCTGCTGCTCGTCACCCACGACGGCGGTAACCACGCCGGCGCGTTCAATCTCGACTACGAGCAGTACGCGCTGCACGACGAACTCGAAAAGGCTCTCGAAGCCAACGGGCTGTGGATGGAACTTTGCACGAACTGGTACACCGCCGTCTACCCGCGCCCCTGACACACCCAGCTCGCGTGCGGATGCGTCGGTGGCCCTGAAAGCCGTAGCCACACAGTACGTTCGCGCCGCTGCAGTCGAGATCTCGCACTTCGAAAGGTTGCATCAAGACATGTCGCTCTACCGTTGCACCATCGCCTACGACGGGGCCAACCGCCAGATCGTCGTCCACTGGGACGACAACGACCCCAACCGCCACATCGTCGCCCCCGTCACCATCCCGGCGAGTGAGACCACTGAGGATCGGCTCGTCCACGAACTGGGGCGCATGGGATTTCGCGTGGTGTCGACCGATTCGGACAACATCGGCCGCGGATGGGCCGTCGTGGCGCACACCCGCGCCGACTGGCCCTTCTACAACCCGCTGACGCAAGGGTGGTGCGCCCACCTCGACGACACGGCCAAACAGGGCATTCGAGCCAGGTGGCCCGAAGCTGACGTCCCCGGGGTGCGGTAGCGATGGCCACCAAGTTCACCCGCGGAGATCTCGTCCAGCTGAAGCACGAGTACGAGGTCGGCGGTAATCCCAGCCTGTTCCGGATCCGGTCCATTCGCAATGGTGAAGCCGTACTCGGGCAGCTGGGAACCGACGACGATCACTATCACGGAGTCGACACCTTGGTAGCGCTCGACGACCCCGAACTCATCGAGCCACACCCGGAGATCCTGGCCATGTATTCGCGACACGTGCGATAACGCTGCGGCTCAGAGATCGCCGGAGGGTCGATTCGACCGCACACATTCGTATTTACACTCGAATGTGGCACACTGGCTGGTGTGGAGCGCTTCCTGTCAGTTACCGACATCGCCGACCTGATGCAGGTCTCGGTCAACACCGTCAACGGACGTATCCGGGCCGGCACCTTCCCCGCTCCGGACGCCATGATCGGGTCGCGCTACCAAGGGTGGAAGGCATCGACCATTGACAGCCTGTTGCCACCGCACGCCCACCAAGCCCCTGATGGCGAGCCGTATGAATTTGCGCGTGGCGCAACGATGTTGAGGCGTATTGCCGAGGAGATGAGCGCGTACTCCTACGGGTGGCGCAATCTGGCAGGAGAGTCGAGGCGAACCGACCGGATCGACGCCGAGAACCGGCTACACGCGCTGGCGTCCAAACTTGACCGTTGGGCCCGGTTGCTCACCGTTGCCGGGGCCTGGCACGTTCGACTCATTGCTGATGTGGCCGATGGATCGCCGGCCAGGGGGGACGCGTCAAGCAGCGCCTTCGGCAAGCCGGTCAACCACACGGAGGTCGGTGGCGACGACGGATCAGCCACGCTGGAAACGCTAGATATACCGGGGCTGGAAGTTGTCGCGGCCCTGCTGCCGCCCCAGAACCTGACCGTGGCCGACGCCGCGGACGCGTATCGGCGGCTAGCCGATGAACTTGAAGCGGGTTCCGCTCGACTCTGCGACGCCTGCCGCGACCAGCAGACGCGTGACAAGATCCGCACCGAAATGCAGAGCGTCGCGACGGTGCTGCGCACGCTCGCCGAATCTGCCGTTGCCACAGACGTGAGTTCCGCCGGCGGCTTGACGCGATAGCCGACGGCGTAAGTAGTTGCGTCGTCGAGCCCGATCTGAGAGATGGCTAGGCGCGGAATCTCAGAACGGTGTCGATGGGGATGGGGCGTGGATCGTCCTCGCCGTCGATCAATACGGTCAGGGTCTCGCCGTCTGCGGCGAGCAGGGTACCGATGATCGGCGTGGTGGGCTCGCTCGTAGTGATCGACACGGGACCCCATTCGCGGCCGTCGCTGAGGATGTCGGTCGCTGTGGTGCGGACCGTGGTGGCGAAGGTGCCCAGCCATCCGTTTCCGGAGGACATGAGGTCGATGTCGTAGTCGTCGTCGCGTGGGTAATTCGGCATGGGAGTCTCTTTCTCGACTGGTGAAGTGCGGCTTGGCGGCTAAATTGGGATTGCGGGGCAGGAGCTTTCGCGTGCGGGCCGTTGCTCTACAGCGGCTCCTGCAACCACGTTTGGACGTCGAGCAGGCCCACCGCACCCTGCGTGCGTATCTCGTTCGCGTTGTGAGGGTTTTTCACGACTGAGGCGGCGCCGCCCTGCGGTGTCCATTCGACGAGGATCTGAGTCGCGAATCGTTCGTATGCGACTATCTGGTCGCCGTTCGGTCGTTGTCCACCGTGGAACGCGGAGCAGCCGGGAGTGACTGTCCAGCCGTTCTTTTCGGCGATTCTGTCGAGCTGGCGAGGATGGTCAGTCATGGGGCGTAGCCATTCCTTCAGGTGAGCGAGTCGAGGGGCCGCACGGTGATGGGACGGCCTTCGCTTGGCGACCGAGTATGTCCGGCGCTGCAACCGCCCCTGGCGTATCGACACGATGGGGAGGGAACTTTTTGGGATGGACGTGTGTGATGACGCTGGACCTAATGCGGAATGGCGGCGGTCATGGCCGATTGTGGGATCAGTGGTGGCCGGTGCGCCCAGCTAGCGATGAGGTTGGTACGTCGGTGAGACGCGGCTGGTGGGATGCAGGTATGGCGGCCGGATGGCGTGGGAGCCGGCAGGTCCGGTAAGGGTGTGATGGTCGGTGAGGCAGCGTTGGGGAGTCGGTCGGCCGAGGACGCCGGGTTCGTGTTCGTGGGCTGCCGACCAGTCGGTCACCTCGGGGGTTGAGGTGACCTCCCAGTGGGTCACGATGCCCTCTCCCACTCCGCGGTGCTTCCCGATCGCCGTCAGGTCGGAGAGTAGGTCGCGGATCTGGTTGCCGTCTCCGACGGCCCGCCAGGTCAGGGAGGTGGTGGGGGTGGCCATGACGGGTACGACGCGGCGTTGGTAGCGGCCGATGCTGTCGTGAACTATTCCGCGGCCGATGACTGGGCTGAGGTGTTGTAGTCGGGCTCGGTCGGTGCGGGAGAACCGCCAGCGGATGTCCGGTTCGGCGGCGTCGACGCGGAGGGGTTGTTGGTCTGAGAACGTGGCCATCCAATGCCAATCGGCGTCGACGGTGGGGTCGCCGCAGGTGGCCAGCGGTAAGGCGATGACGTCGGGGTCATCGGGGGGCGAGGAGGACACGTGCCTGCCTTCGGCGCGGGCGGCCCATTTGTGGCGATGCCATAGAACCGATGCCAGCAGACCGTCCAAGGCGATGCCGTGGGGCCGAGACAGCACGATCCCGTGTGGCGTGGTTGCCGTGATGAGGAGGGGCTCGTGCACGTCAGCTGAGTCGGGTCAACGCGGCGATGGCTGCGTCGCGGTCGTTGCTCAACTGGTCTGCCCAGTCCACGGTGGCGCGGGGGAGGTTGCCGCGTAGGGCGGTGGCAGTGAGGGTGGCGGTGACCTGTCCGTGGCCTGCGGCGCTTCGGCCGCCGAGGTGGCCGTGTGTGGCGAAGGTGGCCAGGACGTTGTCGAAGAACGCCGCCTGATGCTCAGTGGCGTTGTCCAGTCGAGCCCACGTCTGTAGACGGGTGCCGGCCGGCAGCGTCTCTACGGCGAACCTGCCGAGCGGGCTGCCGTCAGCATGGTCGGTACGTGGGGCGCTCCCGGTCGTGGGCCGGTGGTCGGGCAGGTGGGTGAAGGATTCGTCGGCGACGCTGAGCACGGCCGGGAGCAGAGGCGTCGAGTGCGGCGGTCGGGGTAGCAGGTGAGCCAGTTCGGCGACCTCGGGGAGAACCTTGCTTACCGACAGCAGTCCGGACATGACGCGTCCGGAGGCGGCTCCGCCGAAGACCGCGATCTGCGGGAGCAGCGTTTTGAGGTGGCGTTCTTCTTCGTCGGTGAGTGGGTGCGCCGACTTGGCGAGGCGGCCTCCGTTGGTGAGCAGATGGGCGGCGGGCACCGGTAGTGCGATGTCTTCATAGCCGAGCACGTCGGCGGTCAGGGCTTCCCCGATGCGGCGCAGGACTCCTCGGAAGCTGCTTCCCGAAATGAGGGGAATCTGCATGATCTGGCCGTCGGGTCCGATGACCTTCTCGCGGCGAAACAGCGTGAAGGTGTCACTACCGACGGACGTGTACTCGTCGCGGTGCACGATCGATGACTGGGCGACGATGTCGACGTCCCAACGAATGGTCGATAGCGTCATGCTGGTCCGTCGGGGCCGGCGGCATCCGTCGCGCTGGAGCCATTCATGCGTTGTGCTGCAACAGCTTCAGCGATAATCCGGACCCTTAGGAGTAGTGCGGGCAGGCTATCGCGCAACACGGTGATGACCGGTACGGCCGGTTCGCGAAGCAGGGTGGCGAGTTCGAGCCGGCGGTCGCGGTGTCGCGGCGCCGGCGCGCCGAGTTGTCCGGCAACCTCCGACCACCAGCGATCCAGCGTGTCGGCGCGGTAGGCGGCACGGCGGACGCGGCCGGGCAGCAGCTCATCCCAGTAGGTTTTGCGGTGCTTCGGATCGGCGACCCAACTGGACTCCCAGTCGATGCTGTAGTGCAGCAGAAGCAGGAGTCGTTCAGCTGTGTCGGCCGCGCGGGCGGTAGTGGTCCCGGTGTCGCCGGCCTCGTCGACCAGCGGCGGAAGTTCGGGAACAGTGGCCCGCCACACCTGGGTGGGTGTCGGCGTCGTCATGAGCGTCACAGTAACGACTGGTCGTCGCCACGCCGTGGAGACGCCGCTGTGGGGGTGTCGGATGTGACGGGGGCGGTGAGCAGGCGTGCGCACGCCCACAGTGGTGGTATGCGCCGCCAGGGTTGAACGTCGCTCCACGCGGCCAGAAGCTGCGGCCAGGTGTGTGATGGTTGGGCTTTGAGGGCCTTGGCCGGAGGAGCGGGGTTGCTCAATTGCGGCCAGGTGAATCCGAGGTCGAGGCGCAGCATTCGGATCGACCGCAGGCGCTTCGCCGCGGCGTCATCCCAGCGCATGACGAGTCCGTCGGTGGCCAGGTGTGCCCATTGGGCCGTGGGCAGGATGTGCCGGCGGCGAGTGGTGGGGACGACCGCGGATGCGGTGTCGCTCAGTGCGCCGGCGGCGAGGAACTCGGCGATGGGAGAGGTCGTGGGGTATTCGGTGACACCGTTGGCGGTGATGAGCATCGTGGGTTGGGAAGTGGGCCGGCGGCTGTAGGCCCAGGCGCATGCTGCGCACAGACGGCGTGAGCCATAGGGCCAGGTGTCGAAGTCGGTGAATCGGTTGGAGATGATGCGCGAACTGGCTGTCGTCGGGCCGTCGTCACCGCAGCGGCCACATCTGCCGGGGCCGGCCACCTGGATGCCAGGGGTGCCGGCAGCTCGCCAGGCAGCAGCGGCAGGATCGGTGAGCATCGTGGCCGCAAGACTACGACCGATGTGGACGCGGGCTGTCATATACTGGCGACACGAAACACGTGCAAGGGTTGGGTGAAGGCTTGCCCAGGGGCGGCGTCGGACCGATTGATCGGTTCGGGGCCGCCCCTCCCGCGTTTTTCGCCCGAGCACGGCTGTCAATGCGCGGGCCGTGACGTGCTGGCTCATACACTCCGGGGGTGGGGGCTAGATCGGCGCGACCCAACCGGGAACGGGTGGTCCTCGACATCGAGGGCGGCGCGATCACCGCACGCGACATCAAGACAGCCCGCGAGGTCGCCGAATCGGCGATGAGCGACCGGGACTTCCGGCGGTTGGCCAATCGGATCATCGACGAGGCGCGGGACTCCGATAGGTCGCTCACCCGGGCCAGGCGTGATCGCGATCGCGCCTCACCTCGAGACGCCAGCCACGTCGACTCCGACCGGCTACGCAGAGCCCTCCCTCCTCCGGCCGAGTTCCGGCGATCCGTCAGCGGTCGGCAGCGCAAAGTGCGTTCCGCGGTGAAGAACGAGGTCCTGGCCGCCGCGCCCGAGTCGCAGCGGGTCGCGGCGCGTGAGTTGCTCATCGACGAGGACGCCGGCAAGTGGAACCGGGTGAATGCCGCGTTGCATCGGGGTGCTGGTGACGTGCAAACCCTCGATGACGGTGACCGGGCGACGGTGCAGCGTCTGGACCGTCTCATCCAGTCCTATGAACGCCGTAACGACCGGATGCACAAGGTGTACGTTGCCGTGAAATTGCCGGACAACCAGCCCAACGTGATCAGAGTCGAGGACATGCCGCCCAATCTGCGGCCGGGAGCGGTACTCGAGTTCGATCAGTTCACCCTGGCTCGACACGACCTGAGCGAGGCCCCGGGCCACGACAGCTACCGATACGTGATGTTCGAGCTCGTGACCAGCCGGGGGATGTATCTCGGCCAGTCCGGCAGCGGCACGGACACCACGCACGTTCTGCCTCGGGGCACATCGTATGAGGTGGTATCGGCGGAGTTCGTTACGTACCAGACTCGGCCGCGCGGATTCGGTGAGCGCCTCGTCGTGCAACTAAGGGAGCGGTGATGACGGCGAAGAAGTGGGTGGTGCACCCGAACCGTTCACAGATCGGTGTCGACGAACCCGGTCGCAACGGCCACTACCGCCCTGGGCCACGCCGCCGGCGTCCGGTGACCGAGTCGACGTGCACTGCCCGAGTGGTGCTGCCCCGTCGACTCCGTCCACTTGCCGACCCGGATGGTTCCCTGACCTTCGGTGGGCAGGACTGGTGGTTCGTCGTCGGATCCGCCCGGGCGTTCGCCCGTGCCTACACCAACATCGAGGTCCCGCCACCCTTCGGTTTCATGGACCGTGGCCGGTGGTGGTGGTGGGATGACACCACCACCGAGGTGTCGATCCTTGAAGGCCCCGAGGCACTTGGTCACGTCGAGGCGTATCTGAAGCGCCTGTTCCCACGCCGCTCGATCACATTGGCCGATCGCCGGTGACAGCGTCGCAGCCGGGGCTGGATCTGCAGCAGTTGAGGGCGATCGCCGGCCGCCGCCGGACAGCGACGGCACTTCCGGGCCTGCTGGATCGGGTCGCCGAACACCTCGACGATCACGACGGCTACGTCTCCTGGAGCGGCGGCAAGGATTCCACTGTCGTCGTCGATTTAGCGCGCCAGGTCGACCCGCACGTACCGGTGGTGTTCTTCGACAGTGGCTTGCAGTTCCCCGAGACCTATCAGTACCTCGAAGACCGGGCCCTGCAGTGGCGCCTGAACTACCACGTGATCGCCGCAGAACCAGATCTTCTGACCGTCTTGATTGCTCTCGGCGGGTTTGACCATGACGCGCCGGACCGTCGCCTCGGTGGTGTTGAGCTCGCAGACTTGATGATCAAAGGGCCTGCGGCGCAGGCGCATCGGTTGCACGGGCCGGGCGCACTGTGGGGTGTGCGCGCCGAGGAATCCTCAGGGCGGCGGGCCCTGTATCGGCAGCAACTGGCGGCCCGCAGCGCCCGCCATCCTGATCTCGGGCGTGGGGCGGCTCGCGCGTCGTTGGGTGGAGTCATCGAACGCGCTGATGGCACCGTGACCTACGGGCCGATCTGGGACTGGCAGAGAGCCCAGGTGTTCGGGTATCTGGCCGCGCGCAGTATCGAGCCGAACCCGCTGTACGAGAAATTCGCCAGGTTGGGGATGCCGGACGCCCAAATCCGGGTCGACTCCATCATCGACGCCTCGAAACTGTCCAACGGGCACGTGGCGTGGCTGCAAAGGGGGTGGCCGGACCTCTTCGACCGACTAGCTTTCGCGCTACCGCGGCTGCGCGAATACACCTGATCGCGTCGCGACGCTGATAGGCTGAGAGTACGCGCGGAACATGCTCGGAGCCGAAAGGCGTCTCAGCAGAACCAAGCAGTGCGGGCACCACCACCCCTGGCGGACCCGAATCTCCACGGAAGGGAGCTACCTGCGATGAGCGTTGGACTTCTACGCCGAGACACCGGTGCCAACCACCTCGGGGTGGTGGGGTGCCCGAATCGGTCGTCCGCTAGGCGCCGTCAGTACGGTGAAGCTGTGGACAACGACGATGCCATCGTGACGGCAGCCCGCTCGGCGGAGTTGGGCGACTCCGTTGTGGAGCAGCTCGTCAACAGCTGGTACAGCGGTGCGGACCTCGCGGCCGCACGTAATGCAGTGGGGCTGTCCATCCACGAGCTGACCACGGTCGTGCGTGTCGACGGGGAGAATTACAAAGCCCGTGAGGCCGACACCAAGGACGTACAAGCACACCTGGTCGCCGAACTCACCGCGATGAATGCCTTTGTCACGGGCTTGGCCGATCAGTTAGCCGCGGCGGTCCCCGCGGCCGGGGTCGTCGTGTTAGAGGCCGTGCCCGACCAGGCGTCCTTCGAAGCAGTCTTCCCCCTGGCGAAGACTCGCCGTGATGGGGTGCCGTACCCAGTGGGGCTGCAGCACAACGCCGTTGGACGAGTGGCCTGTGAGTTGCAACGGCAAGGTCGGACTGTAGAGGTCCACCGCGGTAGTCGCCGCGCCGACCTGCTAGTGCGTCGCCGCGCGGTTGGGTTGTCAGGCAAGGAAGCGGCGCTGCTATTCGGCCTCAACGAGAAGACCTATCTGCTAGGTGAGCAAGGAAAGAAGCCCCTCAGCCGCGTGCTCGCAGAGTTACAGGCCGTTGAGGACTTCATCGCCGCCGAGGCCGCCAACGTTCGCGTCGTCGATGTCGGGAACATCAAAGCCGTTCTGATGGGCGGTGGGGACGCCGGAACCCGGGCTCGACGCGCCGCGGCCGCGGTCACTCTGCGCGATCAGAAGCCCTATCCGGCCAGCGTCCATTACGCCGCCGCCGGCCGCGCCGCACAAGGGCTCCGAGACGCCGGCCACGACGTCCGCGTCGTCATACCGGCGCGCTGACAGCACCGCCGAACGCACGCACAACCAATGAACCCCAGCCTCCACCCCACCCTGCTCGGTGCAGGGTGGGGTGGAGGCTGTCCTCGATGATCGTCAGCACCGAGCAGCAGCAGCAGCACCACCACCGAGCGAGCACCGGCGGCGGCGCTCGGTGATCACGAAGACGTGTTTGTCCGTGTCGCAGAGTAGAATTGAGATCGAGAGTCAACCAATTCGGCAGACTCCGAACACCCATCGAAAGGGGTGCATTCCTTATGGCACAGACCAGGGTTAAGCAATCGGGCGCGACCGCCGCGGTGTTGGGTTCGCGGGTGGTGGAGCGCATGCCCATTCCGGCGGGTTTGGTGACACGCACGATGGTGTTGGTGCGGCCAGTGGCGGGGCATGTGTCGGTGCAGGATGCCCGCACCGACTTGGCCGTGGTGTCGGTGCAATGGGGGGACATCTTCATGCGTTTCACCTCAGCTGCGCAGGTGTCGGCCGTGCTGGCGGCGTTCGGGGCGGTCCGGGAGGCATTACGGGGGGCGGCAGGAAGCGCGACGTTGGAGGCGGTGAGGGGGGATGAGTGGCCAGGCGTATCGGTGGTGTCGGTGACGTGGACCAGGCCGCCGGAGTGGTCGGTGGTGAACCAGGCCTGCTATGACGAGCGGCGCCGCCGCACGGTGTGCTGGGTGGATGTGCACATGGGGCCGGTGCAATGGCGGGTGGTGGATTGGGCGGGGTATGAGGCGGCGTTGACGTTGCTGCGCAACGTGCACCGTACGGCGGTTGCAGTCTTTCCGGATGGACCCAAGTTCCGCGCCGATCCGTCGAAAACAGACTCCTTCACCGAGACAGCGTTCAAGGGCGCGGCATCGGCGTAAGTCAGTGCCCGCGGTGCTGCCTGGCAAGCGGCACCGTGGGCTGCCATCCTTCACGACACCCCACCCTGCTCGGTGCAGGGTGGGGTGTCGGCTAATCCGGTTGACCATCGGCGCCGGCCGCCGCCGCCGCGGCCACCGTCTGCTCCTCCGCTGCGTGCCAACAATCGTGCAACACAATCGGATTGGCGCGCCTGAATGTGCAGATCTGTCGGGCGTCTCGGGTAATATCAGTCTGGTAGGGCCAACCACATCCGGCAGGCCCCGGTATCCCATGGAGAGGGGATTCATTCGTGTTGTCCATCCATTCTGCGACCGATCCGGCTTCATCTGAGCGTTCGGCAACACCAGCCCGACGTGCCATCGCCGCAATCCGCACTCTGACAGCCCTCGGGTCCGCAGCCGCTGACGAGCGACAGCGCCACGTGTTGGCCGGCTTCCCAGGTTGGGGACCCTTGGCCAAGGCGTTCGATCCTCGCCCCGAGGGGGTGTGGGCGGATCTCGCCGACGAGCTCGACGACCTGATCGGCGACCTGATGGGGCAGGCGGCGCGCGTCGTGGACACGTCATTCTTCACCCCACCGGCGTTGGTCGCTCACGTCTACGACCTGCTGCGGGCTGCAGGATTCGCGGGCGGGTCAGTCCTGGACCTGGGATGCGGGGCCGGTGCGTTCCTGCATCAAGCCCCGCCCGATTTGGTGTCGTCAATGACCGGCGTCGAGGTCGACCCGATCTCAGCTCGGATCGCCGCTGCGTTGGTGCCGCAGGCGAACATCATCGCCGGCGATCTGCGCGAGGTCGCGCTGCAGTCCGGGCGATATGACGCCGCAGTCGGCAACGTGCCGTTCTCGGCGGCCCGCGTCCATGATGGCGCTCTTGACTTCTGGGGGCCATTGCACGAGTACTTCGTGCTGCGCGCGCTGGCAGCGGTCCGCGCCGGCGGTTACGCCGTATTGGTGACCTCGCGCCATACCCTCGACGCCGGCGAGGGCTTAGCGGCGTCAGTCCGCGAGCGGGCAGACCTGATCGCCTCGGTGCGGTTGCCTTCCGGCTACTTCGCAGCGTCGGGGACCGCGGTCGTTGCCGACGTGCTGGTGCTGCGAGTGCGTGAGGATGGCGCGACTCCCCGTGGGTGGCTGCCAGTGCGGGGTGCGGAGTCGACCGTGATGTCTGCGACCGTGAATGGCCGGTATTGCCAGGAACGGGTGAGCGGAATCTGGACAGCACATCCGGAGTTAGTGGCCGGGGCAATGCGGCTGACCGGTTTCGACCGGCTGCCCCTGGCGGTCGACGCGGAAGATCAGGACGCGGCCGTAGCGGCTGCGTTCGCGAGCGTCACGCCGCTGCTGATCCCCTACGCGGACGCCGGGACACTTGCCGAGGAGTGGGCCGACGTCCGGCTAATCGACGATTGTGGGCGCAAAGAGGGATCGCTCCACATCGTCGACGGACAGGTGGTGCGCGTCGTCGACGGCGAGCTGTCGGCAGTGAACAGGCCAAGCGCGGAGTTGCGGGCGTTGATCGGGCTGCGCGACGCCGCGGTGGCGCTAGTAGAGGCGGAGTCCGATTGGGACCGCCCCGACGCCGAGATCGAACCACTGCGGGTGCAGTCCCGGGCGCTCTACGACGCCTACACGGCACGCTGGGGTGTGCTCAACCGCGGGACGAGCACGGAAGGTAAACCGGACCCCGAGACGGGGTTGCCGCGGCTCGGGTGGCGCGTGGCTCCGCTGGGAGGGTTCCGGACTGACCCGGACGCCCCTTTGGTTCTGGCGCTGGAGACCTTCGACCAAGACACGGGAGAGGCAGCGGCGGCGCCCATCCTGACTCGCCGGGTCAACAAGCGTCCCCGCCCGGCCGAGCGTGCCGGCTCTGCGGGTGAGGCGTTGGCGATCTGCCTTGGCGAGGGCCGCGGATTGGACCTCGACCGGGTTGCCCAGTTGTGCGGCCTGCGCGACGCGCAGGCCGCGTTCGAGGCCCTGGGGGATCTCGTGTACCGCGATCCCGCCGATGGGCGGGCCGTCAACGCCCGTGACTATCTCAGCGGCAACGTCCGCGACAAGCTGCGGGAGGCCCTGGCCGGTGCAGCGATCGATGCGGACTATGAACGCAACGTGGCGGCGTTGCAGGCGGTGTTACCGCCGTGGCTGGGGCGCGAGGAGATTCGGATCGAAGTCGGATCGCCGTGGGTGAGTGCCACGGATGTCAGCGATTTCTGCGCGGAGGTGTTCGGCGCACGGGCGCGTGTCGAGCACATCGCACCGCTGGCGGCGTGGGAGGTTGCCGGCGGCACGCGGCGAAGCATCTCCGCCGATGCCCAAATCGCTTACTGCACAGCCCGCCTCGACGCATTTGAGCTGTTGCAAATCGGCCTCAACGGCGCGGCGCCGGTGGTGTGGGATGACGTTTACGATCCGGAATCCCGCTCTTACCGGAAGGTACGAAACGCCGACGCCACCGAGGCCGCCGAACAAAAACTCGCCGCTATCGGCGAGCGATTCTCGCTCTGGGTGTGGGAGGACCAAGCCCGCGAACGCCGAATCGTGGAACTCTACAACCACACCATGAATGCGCGGGTGTTGCGCCAGCACGACGGGGCCCACCTGACGTTTCCTGGACTGGCCGACGGTATCGAGCTATGGCCGTGGCAGGCTGATTTCGTCGACCGGGCAGTCAGTACGCCCGCCGCGTTCTGCGCACATGAAGTCGGGCTCGGAAAGACGTTGACGGCAATAGGTTTGGCGATGACGCTACGACAATTCGGGTTGGCAAACCGGGTCGGGTTCATCGTACCGCAGCACCTCATAGAGCAAGCGACACGGCAGTGCTACCAGGCCTGGCCCTCGGGGCGGTTTCTGATCGTCACGCGTGCCGACTTGCACGGCGATGCGCGGCGCCGTTTCGTCGCGCGATGCGCCACCGGGGATTGGGATCTGGTCATCATGACGCATGAGACATTCTCATCGATTCCGGTACCGGCCACTGTGGAGCGGGCCTGGTTGGAGGATCAGCTGGGAGAACTCGAAAGCTACACCCGCAGTGTCGGCTATGGCAGCGGTAAGCGGATTGCGGCGGCGGTGCGATCTTTGAAGGGCCGTATCGAGCGGCTACGCTCGTCGTTCAACGACGCCAGCGCCATCAACTTCGCGCACCTGGGCTTGGATTACGTCATCATCGACGAAGCAGATAAATTCCGTCGACTGCCCGTAGCAACTCGAGCCGATGGGTTCAGCCTGGGTTCCTCGAAGCGAGCGCTTGATCTGTTCCTGAAGGTGTCGCTACTCAGGCGCGCCAATCCGCAGCGGCCTCACGCCTGCCTCATGACCGGTACCCCGTTCACCAACACCCTTGCCGAGGGTTTCGTCTGGCAAAGCATGCTCACGCCAGACCGCCTGTCCGAGACAGGATTGGCTCACTTCGACGCCTGGGCGGCGCAATTCGTGCGATACGAAGTGCTGATAGAAACCAGCCCCGACGGTTCGGGATTCCGGTCGAAGCGGCGCCCATCGGTGATCCAAAATGTGCCCGAGATGCGCACGATGCTCTCGGAGTTCATGTCGATGGTGCGAGCTGACAGTGTCGGGCTGCAACGTCCCGAAGCTATCCGGCACACCGAAGTCAGCGAGCCGACAGCCGGACAGCGCGCGTTCATGGCCGAGTTGGTCTGCCGCGCTGACGCGCTCCGGACGGGCCGCACGCAACCGGGGGCGGACAACATGCTGGTGGTGTGCGGGGACGGCCGCAAGGTGGCGCTGGACCCCAACCTGGTCGGTATCAACGAGGACGCGCCGAAGCTGGCGCAAGTGGCCGAGAGGGTGGCCGAGGTTTACCACCAGAATGTCGACCGCCTGTATGCGGGTTCGGAGACGCCAGGGTCCTTTCAGTTGGTGCTCTGCGACCTCGGAACGCCCAAGCCGGGCGATTCGAGCAGCTATGGCCGACTGCGGGCGGCCATGATCGCTGCGGGGGTGCCGGCAGGCAAGATCCGTTTCGTGCACGAGGCGACCACCCCCAAGGCGCGTGAAGGCCTGTTCGCCGGATGCCGTGATGGGCGGGTCGCGGTCCTGATCGGCTCGACGTCAAAGGTGGGCATTGGCACCAACATTCAATCGCGGCTGGCGGCGCTGTTTCACGTCGACCCAACGTGGACGGCCGCGGCGTGGGAGCAGCGCAACGGTCGGGCCATCCGCAACGGCAATCAGAACGATGTCGTCGACATCTACAGTTTCGTGTCGCGGGGGACCTTCGACGCCTATATGTTCGGCACCGTCGAACGGAAGTCGCGTGGGTTCGAGCAGCTGTATCGGGTCGATGGGCAGGCCCGGGAGATCGAGGACGTCGGCGGGGACGGAACGCTGACCTTCGCCGAGTTGAAAGCAGCCGCCGCCGGCAATGATCTGCTGCGGCGCCAGCACGAACTGGCGCGCCGCGTGCGGACCCTACGACTGGCCCACGTCACCGTCACACAGAATGTCCGGACGCTGCTCACGCAGGCAGCCAGTGCGGAGGCGTCCGCTACGGCCGCTGAGCGGCGCGTGGCGGCCCTGGACGACCTCGCCGAATGCCTCCCGAGCCTAGGAGAGGTCGACGCGGCGCAGATCGCCGAAGGGGCGTGCTCAGAGGGAGCGTCGCTCGGCTGGAGGGCCGCGCGGGGGGAGTGGCGACACGATCGAGTGTCGGTGCGCATCGTCGACGCCGATCCCGGCCAACGCCTGGAGCTGCTGTTTGACTACCGCACCATGTGGAGCGAAGCGCTGCCGGGCAAGGTGCGGCGGCGAGGCGCAGCAGCGGTCGCCGGCTGGGTCTCGGGGTGGGTGGCCGCATGGACCGGTGGCGTAGATGCCGAACGCGCCGACACAGCGGCGAGCATGGCGCAGTGGCAACACCGTGCCCAGGACGCGCGCACCACCGCCGAGGACGTCGACCTGTCCGAGCCCGCCGACCTGCTGGCGGCGCGAGCCGAGCTCGCGGAAGTCGACGCCGCGATCGCCGAGACCGTGCGAGCCGACACCGGCGGCGCCGCGGCCGCCTGACCGGGCGCCAACCGCCGGGTCGGCGTCGGTCCCCCGTCTGCTCTGTGGGTAGGGGGATGGGCCGGCGCCGGCCGGCGGTCCTCGCACACCGCGTCGTGCGGGTGCGTGAGTCGGTCGCGCCTGCACCCCACCCTGCTCGGTGCAGGGTGGGGTGCAGGCTATTTCGGTGAAAAGCCTCGGGAGACAGTTCGTTTCGGCACTCACTTGTCGTAGGTAATTGATAGAATGAATGGCGAGGGTCAACCATTCCCGGCAGACCCCGACCACCCATTGAGAGGGGTGCATTTCTCATGCCATCAACGCTCACCGAAACCGATCTACGGTACTGCGACGCCTGCGATGACGAGTTCGATTATGAGCAGTTCGGCTGGTGCTGTGACAGCTGTTCGGCCGTGTTCTGCGATGACTGCTCATCGTGCAATAACTGCGCTGAAGTGTCCGACGACGTCCGACCCTACGACTACCGGCCGCCATCTTTTCGGCCCAAGGGGAACTATCCCGGCGAGGTGTTGTTCGGGGTCGAACTTGAGGTAGGCGGCCAGGAGTCGCGAATCGTCGATGTGGTCCAGACCTACGACCCGAGCGAGGACCACCTGTACATGAAGCATGACGGGTCGATCGATGGCGTCGAGATCGTCACCCATCCGATGACGCTGGCCTGGGCGCGCCAGTACCCGTTCGAGAATCTGCTCGCCGGTCTACGTGCACAGGGCTGCGATGTCGGCGACGAATACGGCCTGCACATCCACGTGTCCCGCAACGCATTTCGGCGACACGGGAGGCAGTCGTGCGCGCACCAGATGATGTGGCTGCTGTTCATGTACCGCAACGTCGATGACCTGACGCTGTTGGCCAGGCGGGAGTCGGACAAGTGGGCGTCGTTCACCGCACCGATGCCTGGCGAGCTGGCGCGCAAGGCGACTGAGGTGGACAACGGAGCGCGATACGTGGCAGTCAATTGCAGGAATGAGAAGACGTTCGAGCTGCGATTTTTTGCAGCGACGTTGGACGCCCGGGAATTCCTCGCTGCTTTGGAATTCGCCGACGCGAGCGTGCAATACACGCAAGATCTGCGGATGAGCGACGTGCTCGGTGGTGGCGCGCTCACGTGGAGTCATTTCGCGGAGTGGCTCGAAACACGGAATTACCCGAACCTGTCCGCCGAAATCGAATTTGCGTCCTGAAACTAATTGCGCTCAAGCGCTCGTCGTTCGCAAGTTCTCCCGTTTAAGCCAAGTCCGTCGCAATTCGCAAAGGAACACAATTTCATGTGCATTTTAAGTTTTCTGCCCCCGGAGGCCACCGTCGACGTAAACGGCCTGTGGAACGGGGGGATTAACAACCCACACGGTCATGGCTGGGCCATCGTTGAGACAGACCGGGTCGTCGTGGGCAAGTCGCTGGACTTGGCAGAGGCCCTGGAGTCGTTCGTGGCGGCGCGGGAACGGCACCCGGCAGGTCCTGCGCTGTTCCACAGTCGGTGGGCCACGCACGGCAGCGTGAACCTCCCGAACGTGCATCCCTTCGTGGTGGGTGGCTCGGAGTTGACCGTGGTCGCGCACAACGGCATCCTGCCCACGGAGGCGCACCCGGCTAAGGGGGATGACCGCTCGGATAGTCGGAAGTTCGCTGACGAGATTCTGCCGACCCGGTTTCGCCGTCTTGATCGCCGCCGCGCGCACGATGCGCTGTCACGGTGGTGTGGGAGGGCCAACAAGCTGGTGATCCTGACTGCCGACCCGCGTTACCAGCGAAACTCCTACGTGATCAACGAGAGCTTGGGCCGGTGGGACGCGGAGTCCGGGATGTGGCACAGCAATGAGGACTATCTAGGCGGCGTGTGCCAGGTGGGGTCGTCGTCTGTTGGTGGTGGTGTGGCTGGTGGGCATTGCGATCTGTGTTGGTGGGGGGAGGTCGACGAGCAGGGTTACTGCGGTCAGTGCCGTTCGTGCACTGATTGTTATGAGCACATTCGTGACTGCCTGTGTTGGAACCGTGAGGTGGTGCGAAGTGAGCGTTGGGGCGAGTTGGTGCTGTGACGCGAGCTGCCGGAGGGCATGACCCTCTGGTGTGGGGTCGTCGGTACCTCCGGTGCGTTGGACCGGGGGTACCGACGGAGACCGGCATTGTGTACCGGTTATCGAGAGGGGAGCTTGATATGAAGATCTGGCTCGAAGTTACTGAGACAGTGAACTACACGGCAGAGTTCGAAGTGCCCGACGACTGGGAGTTCGATTACTCCGAGGATGAGCAAGAGGTGACGAACTACGGCAACCGGGGAGAAGAACTTTGGTGCCAGGAGGATAATTCCGACCGCATCCTCTTTCAGTATGTCGATGAGCGCTCGGTCAGTTACCGCGTAATCAAGGGACGCGCCGTGCCTTGTTTTAGGGCGTAGCCCGGTGGGTGGCGGTGGGTTGGTGGGTGTGTGTCATGGTGGGGGGAGGGGGCCGGCGTGAGCCGGCACCCCGATAGCAGTGTGGATCGGTGATAGTCCTAGCAAACACTGATAGGATGTAGTCATGGGTGAGGGTATGGGCGCGGCGCAGCCGGCGCACAGTGTTGCCTCCGTAACCCGTTGCAATACAGTAGATTTGGCTGTAAGCGCACGGCGGAACCGTGAGCGGACGTGGGGGTTGAGAACCGTTCCATTACAGCATAATTCAGGTATGGCACATTGGGCGGAGCCCAATACCCGT
>NZ_JYNL01000010.1 GCF_001044235.1 Mycolicibacterium chlorophenolicum
GGCGGCGCCGGAGCGTTGGGATCGGCCGGGGGCGGCGGCGCCGCGGGCGGCGGGGCGTCCTGTGCCGTCGGGGTCGGCCCGGGCGGCGGCGCCGGCGCCGGCTGGGCTCCCGCTACGGCGGGGAAGGTCAGCGCGGCCACGGTGGCGCCGGTCAGGGCGACCAGTCCGACCGAGGTCGGCAGGCTCCTGCGGCGGGGGGAAGGCACGTCTCGCTCATGCATGGGGAAGAAACTACCGTGTTACAGCCGTGACGCAAGTGTGAGTAGCTGAGAATGTGCCGAATTGTGACATTGCCAGCACGGGTATAGACGCATGTCAGAGAGTTTTGATCGATTGCTCGCATGGCGAGCGCCCCGCGCGTGGCGCGGGGTGCGGGGCCGACGTCGTACGACGTCGACGAACGGTTGATCGCGACCCGGCCCCGTGGCGTTACCGCCGGCGGCGCGTCGGTTTCGGGCGGCTAGCTACCGTCCAGTAACATGGGGCCGACTCGCTGGGGTTCAGCGCCGAACACAACAGGAGGCCGATGATGGATGTCTTGATCACGGGATGCGACACCGACCTGGGGCGCACGATCGCCGAGAATTTCAGCCACGCCGGGCACCGGGTGATCGTCGCCGGACGTCACCGCGACGACCTCGAGGTGCTGGCCAAGGAACTCGACGCGGACGCCATCGCCGTCGACATGGCCGACCCCGCCGCGATCGCGGCGGCGCACGACCAGTTCCCCGCACACCTCGACACGGTGATCAACGTGCCCGCCCCCACCTGGAACGCCGGCGACCCGCGCGCCTACACACTCGTCGACCATGCCGCCGAATGGCGGGGACTGTTCGACGCCGGCCTGCTCTCCGCGGTGCTGGCCGTGCAGGTGCTCGGCGACCAGCTGCGCTCCGGCGGCTCGATCGTCACGGTCATCGGGGACGCGCTGCGGGAAGGCAGCGCCGCAGCGGCGGTCAAGGCCGCGGTCTCGGAATGGACGGCCGGACAGGCGCACTACTTCGGCATCCGCGGGATCACCGTCAACGCGGTGGCCATGGGACGCGGGGCCGAGCCCGGTTACGAAGGGCTGGGCACCACCTCCCCGTCGGTGAGCGCCGAGATCGCCCGGCTGTCGCTGTTCCTCACCACGCCCGCCGCGCGGCACATCACCGGGCAGACCCTGCATGTCAGCCACGGCGCCCTGGCCAACTTCGGCTGAGGACGACGATCAAGCGGCGAGGCACGAGCCGCGTTGTGGGGGCACCACCCGCTTGCGGGGGAAAGTCCGACGATGTTGGCTGACCGCAAACCGTCCACGCGCACCGTTTATTCCGCGCTTCGCGCCGAGTGAAACGGCGGACGGTGGGCCCCGCCCGATGCGTAGGGTCTGACTCGTGACGATTCGACTCGGGCTTCAGATCAACAACTTCTCGTACGGAACCGGCGTCGGGGAACTGTTCCCCACCGTCGTCGCTCAGGCGAAAGAAGCCGACAGTTCCGGCTTCGACTCCGTGTTCCTGATGGACCACTTCTACCAACTGCCGGGTATCGGGAACTACGACGAGCCGATGCTCGAGGCGTACACCGCACTGGGCGCGCTGGCCGCGGCGACCGACACCGTGCAGCTCGGCACCCTGGTCACCGGCAACACCTACCGCAACCCCACCCTGCTCGCGAAGGCGATCACCACGCTGGACGTGATCAGCGCCGGCCGCGCGATCCTGGGCATCGGCACCGGGTGGTTCGAACTCGAGCACGACCAACTCGGCTACGACTTCGGCACGTTCACCGACCGGTTCGAAAAGCTGGGCGAGGCGCTGCAGATCATCCTGCCGATGCTCGCCGGTGAGCGTCCCACCGTCACCGGCAAGCACTACCGCACGCAGGAGGCGCTGGCCAATCCCCGCTTCCGCGACCACATTCCGCTGATGATCGGCGGCAGCGGCGAGAAGAAGACCATTCCGCTGGCCGCCAAGCACTTCGACCACCTCAACGTGATCGCCGGGTTCGACGAGCTCGCCCGCAAGGTGGACGTCGTCAAACAGCGTTGCGAGGAGATCGACCGCGACCCCGCGACGCTGGAGACCAGCATGCTCATCGGCGCGATCGTCGGCGACGGCGTCACCCCGGACATGATCCCCGAGGACTTCCGGCAGCGGATGGTCGCGGGCAGCGTCGAGCAGGTGGCCGAGCAGGTCCAGACCAAGGTGCTCGACGCCGGCATCGACGGGGTCATCCTGTTCGTCCCGACCCAGACCGTCGGCTATCAGCCGGGTCAGATCACCGCCCTCGGCGAGGCGCTCAAGCCGCTGGTCACGGGGTGAGCCGGCGCGGTGGGGCATCTCACCGCGCCGCCAGGAAGTGCGGCGGCTAAGGTTCTGGTTGTTCTGAATGGGTAAAGAAGTTCCGCCAAGGACACCCGAGAGCACCGTGCACAGGAGTAGCCATGACCCATCCCGGAGCCATCGCATCCGATCGCCACAAGGTGGTCATCATCGGATCGGGATTCGGCGGGCTGACCGCGGCCAAGACCCTCAAGAGGGCTGACGTCGACATCAAGTTGATCGCCCGCACCACCCATCACCTGTTCCAGCCGCTGCTGTACCAGGTGGCGACCGGCATCATCTCCGAGGGCGAGATCGCGCCGGCGACCCGGGTGATCCTGCGCAAGCAGAAGAACGCGCAGGTGCTGCTCGGCGACGTCACCGGCATCGACCTGAAGACCAACACCGTGCGCTCGGAGTTGCTGGGCCACACCTACATCACGCCGTTCGACAGCCTGATCGTCGCCGCAGGCGCGGGTCAGTCCTATTTCGGCAACGACCACTTCGCCGAGTGGGCGCCGGGCATGAAGTCGATCGACGACGCGCTCGAACTGCGCGGCCGGATCCTGGGCGCCTTCGAACAGGCCGAGCGGTCCAGTGACCCGGCCCGCCGGGAGAAGCTGCTGACGTTCGTGGTCGTCGGCGCCGGCCCGACCGGTGTCGAAATGGCCGGGCAGATCGCCGAATTGGCGGACCAGACGCTCAAAGGTGCCTTCCGGCACATCGATTCGACCAAGGCGCGGGTGATCCTGCTCGACGCCGCGCCGGCGGTGCTGCCGCCGATGGGCGAGAAGCTGGGCAAGAAGGCGCAGGCCCGGCTGGAGAAGATGGGCGTGGAGATCCAGCTCAACGCGATGGTGACCGACGTCGACCGCAACGGCATCACGGTCAAGGACCCCGACGGCAAGATCCGCCGCATCGAGGCGGCCTGCAAGGTGTGGTCGGCCGGCGTGTCGGCCAGCCCGCTGGGCCGCGACCTCGCCGAGCAGTCCGGCGTCGAGCTCGACCGCGCCGGCCGGGTCAAGGTGCTCCCCGATCTCTCGATCCCCGGTCACCCGAACGTGTTCGTCGTTGGCGACATGGCTGCGGTGGAAGGCGTGCCGGGCATGGCGCAGGGCGCCATCCAGGGCGGCAAGTACGCCGCCAAGGCGATCATCGCCGGCCTCAAGGGCGCCGACCCCGCGCAGCGGGAACCGTTCAGCTATTTCGACAAGGGCTCGATGGCGACGGTGTCGAAGTACAACGCGGTGGCCAAGGTGGGCCCGCTGGAGTTCGGCGGCTTCATCGCGTGGCTGGCTTGGCTGCTGCTGCACCTGGTGTACCTGGTCGGGTTCAAGACCAAGATCGCCACGCTGCTGTCGTGGACGGTGACGTTCCTGGGCAGCAACCGCGGTCAGCTCACCATCACCGAGCAGCAGGCCTACGCGCGCACCAGGATCGAGGAACTCGAGGAGATCGCCGCGGCCGTCGAGGAGAAAGCGGCCAGCTAGAGCCGCTCCCCCTGCCAGGTGGCCAGACAGCCGCCGCCGGCCAGTGCCAGCGTGACGCCGGCGGTGTCGACGTCGGTGGCGGGGTAATGCAATTCGCTGACACAGGCCCGCGGAGCGGCGATCTCGTCGTCGGCGAACGAGCCGTTGCCCAACTCGACCCGGTGGCGCAGCAGCGCGACGCCGTCCACGTCGGCGTGCAGCGATCCCGACCAGTAGCCGTCGCGCTCCCCGGTCCTGCCGATCTGGACGCGCTCGCGCAGCCGCACCGACGCGCCGGCGCCCACCGCCAGACGCGTCGACGTCACGTGGCGGGACGGGCCCGCCACGATCGTGGGCTGCGGGTCGAGGTCCAGGACGCCGGCCACCTCCAGGTCCCAACTCGCATGGGACTCGGTGGTCAGCGCCCCGGGCAGCGCCATCGTCGCCGCGGCCGTGCGCACCGCCAGCCGGGCGCCCTCCTCGACCACCACCCGCAGCCGGATCGCGTCACCGCCCAGCGGTGTGGCCGCGGCGGAGACCAGGTGCACCGTGTCGCGCTCGGTCCGGCGGGCGGCGATCCCGCCCGCACATTCCAGGTGGGGTGAACGGCCGGCCCGCGCGACGATCAGCACGTCGGAGCGCATCTACACCGCCTGCGCGACCCGCAGCTGCTCGCGCACCCACTCCAGCACCGGGCCCGCGGTGGGATCGGCGGTCAGCGAGATCAGCGCGAACGGACGGTCCCCCCGGGCGGCCGCGGCGTCGCGGCGCATGACATCCAGATCGGCGCCGACGAGGGGCGCCAGATCGGTCTTGTTGATCACCAGCAGATCCGAGAACGTCACGCCGGGTCCGCCCTTGCGGGGCACCTTGTCGCCGCCGGCCACGTCGATCACGAAGATCTGCACGTCGATCAGGCCGGACGAGAACGTGGCGGTGAGGTTGTCGCCACCGGACTCGACCAGGATCAGATCCAGCTGGTCGTGCGCGGCGATCAGGTCGTCGATGGCGTCGAGGTTCGCGGTGATGTCGTCGCGGATCGCGGTGTGCGGGCAGCCGCCGGTCTGCACCGCGGCGATGCGGTCGTCGGGCAGTACGGCGTTGCGGCGCAAGAAGTCCGCATCTTCGGTGGTGTAGATGTCGTTGGTCAGCACCGCCAGGGACAGCTCGTCGCGCAACGTGCGGCACAGCGCGGCCACCAGGGCGGTCTTGCCGGAGCCGACCGGACCGCCGACCCCGATCCGCAGCGGTTCACCGGGCCGCCGGGCGCGGCGCGGGCGATCCGCGTGGCCGTGCGAGTGGCCGACTCCGTCGATGAGATGTGGTGGCATGGCGGCTCTTTCGGATCAGGACGCGAACAACGGACGGTCACGGTCGAGGTGGCGCTGGGCCAGGACGTCGAGGAGCGGGTCGGACAGGTCGGCGAGGTCCTTGACGGCTTCGGCGGCGGTCCGCTCACACAGCGGCGCCAGCGCGAACGTCAACGCGGCGACGTCGCCGGGATCGAGGGCGAGCAGGCGCTGGCCGGCCGTCGCCGATCCGGTCATCGTCGTGTAGACCACCGACAGGGCGGTCTGCCCGGGCGTCAGTCCGCTCGCCCGGCCCACCGCCCCCGCGGCGACCGCCAGATGCGGCGTGGCGCCGAGTGTGTCCCAGTCGGTGTCGGGCCACACCCGCCGGGCCAGCCGGACGAGCCCGCGGCCCTGTGCCCGCGACGCCGCGCGGGCGGCCGGAGCCGGTGTGCGCGCGTCGGTCTCGCTGTCGCCGGTACCCCCGGCCGCGGCGGTCAACGTGCCCTCGTGGACGGCGGCGGCCAGCGACGCGGCGACCAGTCCGGTGGTGCGGATCCGGCGGCCGAGGTAGGCGCGCAGCGTCGCGAGGTCGATGACCAGACCGCTGGTGACCGCCTCCTCGATGCCCCCCGAATGCACGTGCCCGCCGGTGGGCAGCCGCGAATCGGCCAGCACGAGCAGGGTGGCGAGGGTGTCCATCAGAACAGGAAGAACCGTTGCGCCATGGGCAGTTCCGCGGCGGGCTGCTCCTGCCACACCTCACCGTCGATGCGGACGGTGAACGTGTCCGGGTCGACCTGGATGTCGGGCAGCGCGTCGTTGAGGGGCATCTGCGCCTTGCCGACCGCGCGGACGTTGCCCACGGCGACGAGCCTGCGCCGCACCGCGATCCGGTCGGCCAGCCCGTCCTCCAGGGCCTGCGGGGCGACGAAGTGCACCGAGGTCGCGGCGGCCGCGGCCGGCGAGGCGCCGAACATCGGTCGCGGCAGCACCGGCTGCGGAGTGGGAATGGAGGCGTTGGCGTCGCCCATCGCCGCCCAGGCGATCATGCCGCCCTTGAGCACCGCGTGCGGACGGACCCCGAAGAAGGCCGGCTCCCACAGCACCAGGTCGGCGAGCTTGCCCACCTCGACCGAGCCGATCTCGTGATCCATCCCGTGGGCGACCGCCGGGCAGATCGTGTACTTGGCGACATACCGTTGCGCCCTGGTGTTGTCGGCGCGGGTGTCCCCCGGCAGGAAGCCGCGGCGGCGCTTCATCACGTGCGCGGTCTGCCACGTCCGCAGCACCACCTCGCCGATGCGCCCCATGGCCTGGGCGTCGCTGCCGATCATCGAGATCGCCCCGATGTCGTGCAGCAGGTCCTCGGCCGCGATCGTCGAGGGCCGGATCCGGCTCTCGGCGAACGCGAGATCCTCGGGCACGCTGGGGTTGAGGTGATGGCACACCATCAGCATGTCCAGGTGCTCGTCGAGGGTGTTGACGGTGTGCGGGCGGGTCGGGTTGGTGGAACTGGGCAACACGTTGGGTTTGCCGGCGACGGTGATGATGTCCGGTGCGTGTCCCCCGCCCGCACCCTCGGTGTGATACGCGTGGATCGACCGGCCCTTGATCGCGGCGAGGGTGTCCTCGACGAAGCCCGCCTCGTTGAGGGTGTCGGTGTGGATGTTGGCCTGCACGCCGGCGGCCTCGGCGACCGTCAGGCAGGCGTCGATGGCCGCAGGGGTGGTGCCCCAGTCCTCGTGCAGCTTGAAACCTGCTGCGCCGCCGCGTAACTGCTCCCACATCGCCTCGGCGCTCACGGTGTTGCCCTTGCCGAGCAGCGCGACGTTGAGCGGCCACGTGTCGAGCGCCTCGAGCATCCGCGCCAGGTGCCACGACCCCGGGGTGACCGTGGTGGCCTTGCTTCCCTCGGCGGGTCCGGTGCCGCCGGCGACGATCGTCGTGATGCCGCCGCCCAGGGCCTCCTCCATGATCTGCGGGCAGATCAGGTGCACGTGACAGTCGATCGCCCCCGCGGTGACGATGCGGCCGTTGCCGGCGATGACCTCCGTCGACGGTCCGACCACGAGGTCGGGGTGTACCCCCGACATGATGTCCGGATTGCCCGCCTTGCCGATGGCGACGATGCGGCCGTCACGAATCCCGATGTCGGCCTTGATGATCCCCCAGTAGTCGAGGATGACCGCGCCGGTGATGACGGTGTCGGGGGCGCCGTCGGCGCGGGTGGCGCGGGACTGGCCCATCGACTCGCGCAGCACCTTGCCGCCACCGAACACCGCCTCGTCGCCGGCGAGTGTCGGTCCGCCGCTGCGGTCTTCGGTGATCTCGACGAACAGGTCGGTGTCGGCCAGCCGGATCCGGTCGCCGGTCGTCGGGCCGTACAGGGCCGCGTAGCGGGCCCGGGACAGGGAGGTCATACCGGTCCGTCCAATCTGCCGGGCGGGTCGAGACTCAGGCCGTACACCTCGCGGGTGCCGCCCAACGGCACGAGGCCCACGCGCTGGGTGACGCCGGGCTCGAACCGGATCGCGGTCCCCGCGGGGATGTCGAACCGATGGCCGTGGGCGGCGGTGCGGTCGAACTGCAGGGCCGAATTGGACTGGGGCACATGAACGTGACTGCCGACCTGCACGGGCCGGTCGCCGGTGTTGACGATGTCGAGCTCGAGCCGCTGCGCGCCGGCGTTGAGCTCGATGTCGCCGTCGCCGAAGACGATCTCTCCGGGAATCATCGCCGCCGCCTCACGAGATCGGGTCGTGGACGGTGACGAGCTTGGTGCCGTCGGGGAAGGTGGCCTCGACCTGGACGTCGTGCAGCATCTCGGGGATACCGTCCATCACCTCGTCGCGGCCGAGCACGGCACGGCCGCTGACCATCAGCTCGGCGACGGTCCGGCCGTCCCGGGCTCCCTCGAGGATGTGGTCGGTGATCACCGCGACGGCCTCGGGATGGTTGAGCCGCAGGCCGCGGGCCTGCCGGCGGCGGGCCAGTTCGGCCGCATACGAGATCAGCAGCCGTTCCTGTTCATGCGGGGTCAGGCGCATAGTGGGCGATCCTGCCACGCCGCGCGACAGTCAGCAGCGCACGCGGGTGCGCCTACTCCTCGGGCAGGTTCTGCAGCCGAACCTGACCGCGCGCCACCAACCGGTCGGACGCATCGGTGATGGTCACCGACCACAGCTGCTGGCGACGGCCGCGGTGAATGGGCGTGGACGCCGCGGTCACGGTGCCGGTGTTGATCGCGCGCAGGAAGTCGGTGTTGTTGTTGACGCCGACGACGTGGCCGCCCCCGTTCTGGGAGAGCCACACCTGGCCCGAGACGCTGGCCATGCTCTCGATGACCGCGCAGTAGACGCCACCGTGCACGATTCCCCAGGGCTGCAACAGCTTCTCGGTGATCTCCAGCGTGGCGTGTCCGCCGTCCGGGCTCATGTCGAGATAGGTGAGGCCGAGTTCTTTGTCGAAGCCGCCGCCGACTCCATCGGGAAGATCAGTCACGGATCGTGTCTACACGCCTGTCGTGGGGCCGCGAAAAGGGGGACGGGCCCCACGCGGGAGCGTGGGGCCCGTCCTTCGGTCGGACCGGGGGTCTCTGCAGCCCTCAGGACTCCGGCGCGGTCCGGTGGTTCTCGATGTTGCGGCACCGCCCATCAATATAGGCAAGGCTTCCCTAATCAAGCAAGGGCTTCGCCGTGGCGGGCCGCGCGCGACCCGCGCACGGGGGCACCGAAGCCGACGAGCGCGTCGAGCACCGCCTGGGCGCGCCGCATGCTGACCACCTCACTGGTGCCGGCGAGCACCGGGATCCGGGTGGCCGCGCCGACGGCCGCCACCCCGACGGCATGCCACATCGCCGCGACCGGCATCGCGCCGCCGCTGACCGCAGTGAGCCGGCCGAACAGCGGTGCGAGCGCGCGGTGACTGCGGTGGGCGACCCAGGTGGTCAGCGCGGCCTCGCTGGGCAGCGCGACGATCCCGTCGTCGACGACCGCCGCCCGCCCGTCGAACACCGGATCGTCGGGCAGCGCGCGCAGCGTCGGGTCGGCCACCCCCACCCAGTCGATGGCGCCCTCGGAGTCGACGTGCACCCACAGGTTCTCCGGGCCGGTGTCCCACGCGCGGCCCTCCAGGACCAGCAGCGGGATCACGCGCCCCACCACCACGTGGGCGAAGGTGGCCGCGAGCTGCTGGGTCACCGCCGCCGGGCCGCCCGACTCCGCCAGAGCCGCGTCGTACATCCGGCTCAGCCGGTCGGTGGTGAGCAACTCGGCCAGCGGCCACCAGCGCCGCCGGGAGAGATCCCCCATCACCGCGACGCCGTACACCCGCGGGCACTCGCGGTAGAGCTCGCGCAACCGCCGGCTGGACTCGTGGACCGGCAGGGTGCGGCGGATCGACATGCTCGCGATCAGGGGATCGTCCACCAGGACCGTCACGACACCTCCACGTTGAGTTAGGTTAGCCTTACTATAATCATGACCGCGGAAGGGGTGACCACCGGCTGTGATCGGACTCACAACGCTCGACGGCACGACGCCCAGGCGTGCTGACGTTGGTCAACGCAACGACGTGAGTCGGCCCGTCGCCGGTTCCCAGGAACTTGATACGACACGCGGTAGTAATCCCGTAGTAGGCTCGAAACCACCGCCGGTAGGAGAGAAACGGAAGATGGCCAAGCTGACACGGCTCGGAGAACTCGAGCGCTCGGTGATGGACCACCTGTGGTCCGCGGGCGAACCGCAAACCGTGCGGCAGGTGCACGAAGCCCTGTCGGCGCACCGCGAACTCGCCTATACGACGATCATGACCGTGCTGCAGCGGCTGGCCAAGAAGAACCTGGTCGTCCAGCATCGCGACGACCGCGCGCACCGCTACGCGCCCACGCACGGACGCGACGAACTGGTCGCAGGCCTGATGGTCGACGCCCTCGACCAGGCCGCCGATTCGGGCAGTCGGGAGGCCGCGCTGGTGCATTTCGTCGAACGCGTCGGCGCCGACGAGGCCGACGCGCTGCGCCGGGCGCTGGCAGAACTCGAGGACAAGCACCGCTCGCACCGACCCGGTAGCGATCACCCCACCGGCTGAGAGACACTGACAGCGTGTCCGCGCTGGCCTTCACCACCGTCGCCCTGCTTCTGTCAGGGCCGGTGCCTGCGATGCTGGCGCGCGCCACCTGGCCGCTGCGCGCCCCCCGCGCCGCGATCGTGCTCTGGCAGTCGATCGCCCTGGCCGCGGTGCTGTCCTTCTTCTCCGCGGGTATCGCGATCGCCAGCCGGCTCTTCGAGCCCGGTCCGGACGGCCGGCCCACCGCGACGATCGTCACCGCGTACGACGACCTCGGGTGGGCGCTGTGGACCACCTACGTCGTCGTGTTCGCGCTGACCCTCGTCGTCGGGGCCCGGCTGATCGGTTCGATCCTGCAGGTGGCGATCGCCACCCGCCGCCGCCGCGCCCATCACCGCATGATCGTCGACCTCGTCGGCGCGCACCCCACCCGGCCGATGGCGGCCAGCGGCCTGCGCATCCTTCACGTCGATCAACCCCTGGCGTACTGCCTGCCCGGCGTGCGCAGCCGCGTCGTGGTCAGCGAGGGTGCGCTGAACACGTTGGCGGACAACGAGATCTCGGCCATCCTGTCGCACGAGCGGGCGCACCTTCGGGCCCGGCACGACCTGGTGCTCGAGATGTTCACCGCGGTGCACGCCGCGTTCCCCCGCATCGTGCGCAGTGGGCACGCACTCAACGCGGTGCGCCTGCTCATCGAGGCGCTGGCCGACGACGCCGCCGTCCGCCACACCGGCCCCACTCCCCTGGCCCGCGCGCTGGTCGCCTGCGCGGCCGGGCACACCCCGCGCGGCGCGCTGGCGGCGGGCGGACCCACCACGGTGCTGCGGGTGCGCCGGCTCGGCGGCGCGCCGAACAGCCGGACCGTCGCCGCATGCGCCTACGTCTGCGCCGCGACGGTGCTGGTGCTGCCGACCGTCGCGCTGGCGGTGCCGTGGCTGACCGAGCTGCACCGCCTGTTCAGTGCCCTCTAGATGCCCTCTGGATGCCCTCGAGCTCTGCCCGATCCCCCACAACCGCACAACGAAAGGCTGTCCGCATGACCGACTCCGCCACTTCCACCACCGGTACCGCGCAGATCGGCGTCACCGGCCTCGCGGTCATGGGGTCGAACCTCGCGCGCAACTTCGCCCACCACGGCTACACCGTGGCACTGCACAACCGCTCGATCGCCAAGACCGACGCCCTGCTGGCCGAGCACGGCTCCGAGGGGAAGTTCGTGCGCAGTGAGACCATCGCCGAATTCCTCGACGCGCTGGAGAAGCCGCGGCGGGTGATCATCATGGTCAAAGCCGGTGATCCGACCGACGCGGTGATCAACGAGCTCGCCGACGCGATGGAAGAAGGCGACATCATCATCGACGGCGGCAACGCGCTCTACACCGACACCATCCGCCGCGAGAAGGCCATCCGTGAGCGCGGACTGCACTTCGTCGGCGCCGGCATCTCCGGTGGCGAGGAGGGCGCCCTCAACGGGCCGTCGATCATGCCCGGCGGGCCCGCCGAGTCCTACGAGAGCCTCGGGCCGCTGCTCGAGGAGATCTCCGCGCACGTCGACGGCGTGCCGTGCTGCACCCACATCGGCCCCGACGGCGCCGGCCACTTCGTCAAGATGGTGCACAACGGCATCGAGTACTCCGACATGCAGCTCATCGGCGAGGCCTACCAGCTGCTGCGCGACGGGCTGGGCAAGACCGCCCCCGAGATCGCCGACATCTTCGCCGAGTGGAACACCGGCGACCTCGACAGCTTCCTCATCGAGATCACCGCGCAGGTGCTGCGCCAGACCGACGAGAAGACCGGCAAGCCGCTGGTCGACGTCATCCTCGACGAAGCCGAGCAGAAGGGCACCGGCCGCTGGACGGTGAAGTCCGCCCTCGACCTGGGTGTCCCGGTGACCGGCATCGCCGAGGCCGTGTTCGCCCGCGCTCTGTCGGGTTCGGTCGCCCAGCGCAAGGCCACCACCGGCCTGGCCTCCGGTGAGCTCGGCGACAAGCCCAGCGACGCAACCCAATTCGTCGACGACGTGAGCAAGGCGCTCTACGCCTCGAAGATCATCGCCTACGCGCAGGGTTTCAACCAGATCCAGGCCGGCAGTAACGAGTACGACTGGAACATCGCCCCCGGCGACATGGCGAGGATCTGGCGGGGCGGCTGCATCATCCGCGCCAAGTTCCTCAACCGGATCACCGACGCGTTCGACGAGAACCCGGACCTGCCCACGCTGATCTCCGCTCCGTACTTCCGCGAGGCCATCGAAGCCGGCATCGACAGCTGGCGTCGCGTCGTGGTGACCGCCACCGAACTCGGCATCCCGATCCCGGGCTTCGCCTCGGCCCTGTCCTACTACGACGCCCTGCGCACCGAGCGGCTGCCCGCCGCACTGACCCAGGGGCTGCGGGACTTCTTCGGCGCCCACACCTACGGCCGCATCGACAGCGACCCGGCCAAGCGCTTCCACACGCTGTGGAGCGGCGACCGCAGCGAGATCGAGGCCTGACCCTGCGCCACTAGACTCGGGGCGTGAAGTTCCTCGATGACCCGCCGTACGACCTGACCTACAACGACGTCTTCATCGTGCCGGGCCGCTCGCAGGTGACCTCCCGCTTCGACGTGGACCTGTCCACGGTCGACGGGTCGGGCACGACGATCCCGGTGGTGGTGGCCAACATGACCGCGGTCGCCGGCCGCCGGATGGCCGAGACCGTCGCCCGCCGCGGGGGCATCGTGGTGCTGCCGCAGGACCTTCCGGCGGCCGCGGTGCAGCACACCGTGGACTTCGTCAAGAGCCGGGACACCGTCGTCGACACCCCGGTGACCCTGTCGCCGGACGACTCGGTGTCCGATGCGTGCGCGCTGATCAACAAGCGCGCCCACGGCGCGGCCGTCGTGGTGGACGGCAACCGCCCGATCGGCCTGGTCACCGAGTCGGTGTGCAGCGGCGTGGACCGCTTCACCCGGGTCCGCGACGTCGCCGTCCGGGACTTCGTCACCGCGCCGGTGGGCACCGACCCGCGCAAGGTGTTCGACCTGCTCGAGCACGCGCCGGTGGCGGTCGCCGTGCTCACCGACGCCGACGGCGGGCTGGCCGGCGTGCTCACCCGCACCGGCGCCATCCGTGCCGGCATCTACACCCCCGCACTCGACGACCGCGGACGGCTGCGCATCGCCGCCGCGGTCGGCATCAACGGCGACGTCGCCGCCAAGGCCCGCGACCTCGTCGAAGCGGGGGCGGACCTGCTGGTCATCGACACCGCCCACGGCCACCAGGCCAAGATGCTCGACGCGATCGCCGCCGTCGCCGCGCTGGACCTCGGGGTGCCGTTGGCTGCGGGCAACGTGGTCTCGGCCGAGGGCACCCGCGACCTGATCACCGCCGGCGCCTCGATCGTCAAGGTCGGCGTCGGCCCCGGCGCCATGTGCACCACCCGGATGATGACCGGCGTGGGCCGCCCGCAGTTCTCCGCTGTCGTCGAATGTGCCGCAGCGGCAAGGGAACTCGGCGGGCATGTGTGGGCAGACGGCGGGGTGCGTCACCCTCGTGACGTGGCGCTCGCGCTGGCGGCCGGAGCGTCGAACGTGATGATCGGCTCCTGGTTCGCGGGCACCTACGAGTCCCCCGGCGACCTGCTGCACGACCGCGACAACCAGCCGTACAAGGAGAGCTACGGCATGGCCTCCAAGCGCGCCGTCGCCGCCCGGACCGCCGCCGACAGCGCGTTCGACCGGGCCCGCAAGGCACTGTTCGAGGAAGGCATCTCGACGTCGCGGATGAACCTCGACCCGGTGCGTGGCGGCGTCGAGGACCTGCTCGACCACATCACCTCCGGGGTGCGCAGCACCTGCACCTACGTCGGCGCGGCGACGCTGCCCGAACTGCACGAGAAGGTGGTGCTCGGCGTGCAGTCAGCGGCCGGGTTCGCCGAGGGGCATCCGCTGCCCGCCGGCTGGTGAGGCATAGGCCAGCACGTCGCCGGCCACCTGCACGCTGACCGCGCTGTCGGCGGCCAGATCGAGCCGCCCCGGGTGGCGCATGCGGATCGCGGTGCCGTCGGAGAGCACCAGCTCCACCGCGGTGTCCGCGCCGTAGAACCGGCACGCGGTGACGCGGGCCGGCACCCCGTCGGCCCCGATGCGCAGCTGCTCCGGGCGCAGCACCACCACCACGGCGCCGTCGGCCACTGCCACCCGCGGGCGCAGCCGGCCCAGCGCGGTCTGCACCACGCCCGCCGCGGCCGCGCCGGTCAGCTCCACGGTGGCGCCGACGAACCGGGCCGCCGCCAGGCTGGCCGGCCGCTCGTACAGGTCGGCGGGGCTGCCGTGCTGGGCCACCGTCCCGTCGATGAGCAGGGCCACCGCGTCGGCGAGCGACAGCGCTTCGGCCTGATCGTGGGTGACCAGCACCGCCGTGGTGCCGGTGTCGCGCAGGATCGTCGCGATGTCCTCCCGGACCCGGATGCGCAGACCCGCGTCCAGCGCGGCGAACGGTTCGTCGAGCAGCAGCACCCGCGGCCGGGCGGCCAGCGCGCGCGCCAGCGCGACCCGCTGCTGCTGACCACCGGAGATCTCGTGCGGACGCGCGTCGGCCAGCCCCTCCAGGCCCACCACCTCGAGCCACTCCTCGACACGGCCACCGCGCGGCATGCCGAACGCGACGTTGGCACCGACGCTCAGGTGCGGGAACAGCGCCCCCTCCTGCGGCATCAGCCCCACCCGGCGGCGGTGCACGGGCACCGCCACCGGCCCGCCCGCGACGAGTTCTCCGCCGATCCGGACGGTGCCCGCGTCGGGATCGGTGAAGCCGGCCAGGATCCGCAGCAGCGTGGTCTTGCCGCACCCCGACGGGCCGAGCACCGCGGTCATGGAGCCCGCGGGCACCACCAGGTCGGCGCCGGCGAGCACCTGCCGGTCGCCGAACGCCTTGTGGATGCCGTGCGCGGCGACCCCGGCCACCGGCTCAGTCACTGCGCACACTCCACGCGCCGAGCAGCGCGGTGGGAACGGCCGCGAACACCAGCAGCGCCGCCGCGTACGGTGCGGCGGCCGCGTAGTCGCTGACCGAGCTGTATCCCCAGAGCCGGGTGGCCAGCGTGTCCGTCCCCGTCGGGTGCAGCAGCAGCGTCACCGGAAGCTCCTTCATGCATGTCAGCAGCACCATCGCGGCGCCGGCCGCGATGCCGGGCAGTGCG
The DNA here is from genome assembly GCF_001044235.1 of Mycolicibacterium chlorophenolicum. Taxonomy (GTDB): domain Bacteria; phylum Actinomycetota; class Actinomycetes; order Mycobacteriales; family Mycobacteriaceae; genus Mycobacterium; species Mycobacterium chlorophenolicum. The sequence goes on from NZ_JYNL01000010.1 coordinate 15,324, forward strand.
ACCCGGGCGGTCACCGCGGTGAACGCCCGCACCGGTGTGCGGCCCAGCGACCGGGCGACCTCCTCGAGCCGGATCGGCGCCGACTCCACCGCGGCCCGCACCGAACCGACCGCCAACGGCACGAACAGCACCGAGTAGGCCAGGATCAGTAGCGGTTCGCGCTGATAGATCGGCCGCAGCAGCAGCACCCCGAGCGACACCATCGAGATCGCGATGACGATCGCCGGCAGGCCGTGCGCGACATAGCTGGCGCCCTCCAGCGCCCGCGTCGCGCGATCGCGGTGACGGGCCGCCAGCACCCCCAGTGGCAGCGCGGCGACGGTCGAGACGAGCGCGGCCGCCGCCGACAACCACAGCGTCGACCCGAGGGCGGCCAGCCACAGACCCGGATCCCAGCGTGGGCCGGCCGTCGCGAGCCAATCCACCAGTGCCGCCCCGGGCACCAGCACCGCGGCCGCGAGCACGGCGACCGGCGCCGCCAGCGCCACCCCGGTCCACCCCCCGAGCCGGTTGCGTGGCGCCGGCCGCGGCGCCCCCGACCCGACCCGCGACGCCGCGGCGCGGCCCCGGACAAGGTGTTCGGCGGCGACCAGCGCCACCGCGAACACCATCAGCACCAGCGACAGCACCGCCGCCCGCGACGGGTTGAACCCCGACCGGTAGGCGCCGTAGATCACCCACGTGAACGCCTCGAAGCGCATCGCCGCCACCGCGCCGAAATCGCTGAGCACGTACAGCGCCACCAGCAGGGCGCCCGCGGCGATCGCGGCGCGCGCCTGCCGCAGCGTCACCCCGAACAGCACCGCCCAGCCGCCCCGGCCCAGCGAGCGGGCCACCTCCTCCTGCGCCGGATCGACCCGGGCCAGCGCCGCCGTGGTGGTCAGCAGCACCAGCGGATAGCTGACCAGCGTCAGCACCAGCACCGCGCCCCAGAAACCCGCCACCGACGGCACCGCCGACACCCACAGGTAGGCCAGCAGGTAACTCGGCATGGCCAGCGGCAGCGTCAGCGCGACGCTCCAGATCCGCCGGCCCGGGATGTCTGTCCGGGTGAGCAGCACCGCCAGCGTCACGCCGAGCACCACGCACGCCGCGGTGACCGTCACCACGAGCAGCAGCGACCGGCCGACCAGAGCCGCGGTGCGCGGCTGCACCACCTCGGCCACCACCGCCGACCAGCCGCGCGACAGCGCCCGGTCGCCGAGGTACACCAGCGGAATCAGCGTCGCCGCGGCCACCAGGGCCGCCGGCAGCACCAGCAGCGCCGGCGGACGATGTGCCGTCCGGACCGAACCGGCCACCCTCAGTTGGTCAGCAGGCCGGTTTCGACGAGCAGCTCCTGCGTCGTCTCGATGTCGTCGAGCTGGGACAGGTCGACGGCGGGCGGACGCAGGTCGCTCAGCGGCGGCATCTCCGCGGCCGGCGCCACGCCGGCGGCCAGCGGGTACTCCGCGGTCTCCTCGGCGAAGTACCGCTGCGCCGACTCGCCCACCAGGTAGGCCGCAAACGCCTGCGCGCCTTCGGGATTCGGTGCCGCCTTCAGCACGCCGACACCGGCGACGTTCACCAGGCCGCCGGGGTCGCCGGCCGCCATGAACTTGTTCTGCGCCGTCACCGCGTCGGCGCCCTTGGCGTTGATCAGTTCGTAGAGGTAGTAGTGGTTGACCAGGCCCAGCGGGATTTGGCCGGCGTCCACCGCGTCACGGACCGCGACGTTGTTCTCGAACGCCTTGGGGTCCTGGGCCTTGAAGGCGCGCAGCCACTGCGCGGCGCCGTCCTCGCCGCGCACCACCCGCAGCCCCGTGACGAACGCCTGCCACGACGCGTTGCTCGGTGCGAAGCCGATCTTGCCCTTCCACTGCGGGGCGAGCAGACCGTCGATGGTGTCCGGCGGTGCGGGGGCCAGCGTCGGGTTGTAGACGACCACCCTGGCCCGGCCCGACACCCCCACCCAGGTGCCGTCGGTGGCGGCGTACGCGGCGGGAACCGCGCGCAGCGTCTCGGCGTCGACCGGCGCCAGCAACCCCGCCTTCGACACCGCGCCGAGGGCCCCGGCGTCCTGGGACAGGAACACGTCGGCCGGGGACTTGTCGCCCTCGGTGATCAGCTGCGCGGCGATCTCGCCCGAACCGGCGTAGCGGGTCTCGACCTCGATTCCGGTGTCGACGGTGAACTGCTTGAGCAGCGGCGCGACCAGTTCCTCGCTGCGGCCCGAGTACACGACGACCTTGTCGGCGTCGTCGGTGCGCGTCTCCGAACCGCACGCCGACAGCGCCACCAGGGCGGCGACGGCTCCGAACGCGCCGGCCCAGCGGGAGACCGAGAACCGCCCGAGGGAGGTCTTCGGGAAGGGCGCAGACATCGACTTCAGGGGCATGAGGGTGCAGTCCGCCTTTCGTTGATCGTGATCTGCAACCTACCATCGCGTGAGGTTAGGCTTACTAAACGCTCGCCGCGGCGGGAGGTGCCCCGCACTTCGGCTAGCATGTGTGGTCACGCTGTCACTCAGCGGATCTGTCACTCAGGCGAAAGGGATCAGGTGCCGCAGGCACTGGATGGAGGCCCATCCGCGCCGGCCACGCTCGCCGAGCGGCCCGACCACGAGCCCGCCGAGGCCGAACCCTCCTCTAGTCCGCCGGGCCTCGAGCCCGGCGCCTCCCCTGCTGCCGTTCCCGGAGCGCTCCGTTGACCGCCGTCACGTCCCTGCTGTCGCTGCTGGCCATCGTCGTGCTGACCGCCGGCACCGCGGTGTTCGTCGCCGCGGAGTTCTCGCTGACCGCGCTGGAACGCAGCACCGTCGAATCCAACGCGCGCTCGGGCAACCGGCGCGATCAGCTGGTACAGCGCGCCCACAAGACGCTGTCCACCCAACTGTCCGGAGCCCAGGTCGGGATCTCGATCACGACGCTGGCCACCGGTTTCCTCGCCGAGCCCGTGGTGGCCCGGCTGATCGAACCGGGGCTCGCCGCCGTCGGTCTGCCCGAGCGGTTCGCCACCCCGCTGGCGCTGATCCTGGCCATCCTGATCGCGACCTCGGTGTCGATGGTGTTCGGCGAGCTGGTGCCCAAGAACCTCGCGGTCGCCCGGCCCGTGCCGACGGCGCGGGCCTCCGCGGGCCCCCAGCTGATGTTCTCGTTCCTGTTCACCCCCCTGATCCGGATGACCAACGGCACCGCGAACTGGATCCTGCGGCGGCTCGGCATCGAGCCGGCCGAGGAACTGCGCTCCGCGCGCTCGCCGCAGGAGCTGGTGTCGCTGGTGCGGACGTCGGCTCAGAGCGGCTCGCTGGACCCCGTGACCGCGGTGCTGGTGGACCGTTCGCTGCAGTTCGGAGACCGGACCGCCGAGGAACTGATGACCCCGCGCTCGAAGATCGACACCCTCGACGCCGACGACACCGTGCTCGAGCTCAGCCAGGCCGCGGTGCGGACCGGGCACTCGCGCTTCCCGGTGATCCGCGGCGACCTCGACGAGACGATCGGCGTCGTGCACGTCAAGCAGGTGTTCGCGGTGCCGCGTGACCAACGGCCCACGATCCGCCTGTGGGAGATCGTCCAGCCCGTCGCGAAAGTCCCGTCCACCCTCGACGGGGACGCGGTGATGTCGGAGGTGCGCGCCAACGGCCTCGCCACCGCGCTCGTCGTCGACGAATACGGCGGCACCGCGGGCATGGTGACCGTCGAGGACCTGATCGAGGAGATCGTCGGCGACGTGCGCGACGAGCACGACGTCGAACCCCCCGACGTCGTGCCGGCAGGCAGCGGCTGGCGGGTCTCCGGTCTGCTGCGCATCGACGAGGTGGCCGAGAACACCGAGTTCCGGGCGCCCGAAGGCGATTACGAGACGATCGGCGGCCTGGTGCTCGAGCAACTCGGCCACATCCCCGACGAGGGCGAGTCGGTGGAGCTGACCGCATTCGACCCCGACGGGCCGATCGAAGACCCCATCCGCTGGCTCGCGACGGTGGTCAAGATGGACGGTCGCCGCATCGACCAACTGACCCTGACCAACCTCGGTCGTGTGAGTGACGACCACGGCGACGACGACGACGATTCCGGTGGGGACCTCTGATGGGTGACATCTTCGGGGTGCTGCTGACCTTCGTGCTCCTCGGCGCCAACGCGTTCTTCGTGGCCTCGGAGTTCGCGCTGATCTCGGCCCGCCGCGACCGCCTGGAGGCGCTCGCCGAGCAGGGCAAGAGCAGCGCCGTCACCGTCATCAGGGCCGGGGAGAACCTGTCGCTGATGCTGGCCGGCGCGCAGCTCGGCATCACGGTCTGTTCGATCCTGCTGGGCCGCGTCGCCGAACCCGCCGTGGCGCACCTGCTGGAAAAACCGTTCGAGCTGTTCGGTATCCCCGACGCGCTGCTGCACACGGTGTCGTTCCTGGTGGCGCTGTCGGCCGTGGTGACGCTGCACGTGCTGCTCGGAGAGATGGTGCCGAAGAACATCGCGATCGCAGGCCCGGAATCCACGGCCATGCTGCTGATCCCGGTGTATCTGGTCTACATCCGGGCCGCCCGACCGTTCATCGCGTTCTACAACTGGTGCGCCAACACCACGCTGCGGACCTTCGGTGTGGAGCCCAAGGACGAACTCGACGTCACGGTGTCGACCGTGGAGCTCTCGGAGATGATCGCCGAGTCCCTGTCGGAGGGGCTGCTCGACCCCGAGGAGCACACCCGGCTGACCCGCGCACTGCAGATCCGCAACCGCGTGGTCGACGACGTCGCGCTGCCGCTGCACCAGATCCGTGCCGTGCCGGCGGCGCGCACCGGTGCCGGGCCGACGATCGGCGCTCTCGAGGAGGCGCTGAAGGAGACCGGCTACTCGCGGTTCCCGGTGGCCGACCCGTCCGGCGCCTACGCCGGGTACCTGCACATCAAGGACGTGCTGCCCCTGCTCGACGGGCCGCACGACGACTCGGTGGTGCTCGAGTCGTCGATGGTGCGTCCGCTGCCGCGAGTGCCGGCCTCGCTGCCGCTGCCCGATGCGCTGACCCGGCTGCGCCGCACCAACAGCCACCTGGCGCTGGTGACGGCCGCCGACGGCAGCGTCACCGCGATGGTCGCGCTGGAAGACCTCGTCGAGGATCTGGTGGGCACCGTCCGCGACGGCACCCATCGTGTCTGAGCGCACCGACCGGCTCGACCCTGCCGAGTGGACCGAGCGTGCCGAGGCGCACCGGCGCCGCGCCGACGCCCTGCTCGCCCCGCACGTCGAGCGCCGCCGCGCGGGCGTGCCCCACCCGGTGTTCGACTTCCTGTTCACCTACTACAGCTGCCGGCCGCGCCAGCTGCGCGTGTGGCATCCGGGCTACGGGGTGGTGCTCGGCGGCGACGCCGCGCAGGAGTACCTGACGCGCGCCGGCTACCACCGCACCGAGGCCGGTGTCACCGTCAGCCGTGACCATCTGCGGACGCGCCTGGGCACTGTGACGTTCATCGCCGACCTGCTGGCGGCCACCGCGGCGCGCCCGGCCCGGTTCGGGTGTTTCGGCATGCACGAATGGGCGATGGTGTACCGCACCGACGCTGTCCGCCACGGCGCGGTGCCCCTGCGCCTCGGGGCGGCGGGCACCGATGCGGTGGTCGAGTCGATTCCGTTGCGCTGCAGCCACTTCGACGCCTACCGGTTCTTCACCGAGCCGGCCGTGACGCGCAACGCCCGGCCGCTGACCCGGCAGACGCAGATCGCCGAGGAACAACCAGGCTGCGTGCATGCCGGGATGGACCTCTACAAATGGGCGTTCAAACTCGGTCCGTTGATCGAATCCTCCCTTCTGCTGGACTGTTTCGAGCTGGCCACCGAGGCCCGCGTCCTCGACATGCGGGCCAGCCCGTACGATCTGCGGGATTTCGGCTTCGCCCCGATCGCCGTCGAAACAGCCGATGGCCGACGGGAATACGCGACGGCGCAGGAGTCCCTCAGCGTCCGCGCGGCGCCGCTGCGGGAGCGGCTGCTCCGCGCCTGCGTCGCATTGCGCGACGCCGGCCGGCGAAGTGGGCCGGGGATCAGCGTGTTTACCGGCGGGTAAACTGCATCGACGGATTTCACGACAGGCAACGCGCGGGCCGAGCGCATGTGCCGGCGAGGGAGGAATCATGACCGAACGTGTGACGGTGGGTAACCTGCGCGTCGCCCCGGTGTTGTACGACTTCATCACCAACGAGGCGCTGTCCGGCACCGGAATCGATCCCGACACCTTCTGGTCCGGCGTCGACAAGGTCGTCGCCGACCTGACTCCCAGGAACCAGGAACTGCTGGCCCGCCGCGACGAACTGCAGGCCCAGATCGACCGGTGGCACCGCGCGCGGGTGATCGGCGGCTTCGAAGGTGAGGAGTACAAGCAGTTCCTCACCGACATCGGCTACCTCGAGCCCGAACCCGGCGACTTCACGATCACCACCGCCGGGGTCGACGACGAGATCACCACGACCGCCGGACCGCAGCTGGTGGTGCCGGTGCTCAATGCGCGCTTCGCGCTCAACGCCGCCAACGCGCGCTGGGGTTCGCTGTACGACGCGCTGTACGGCACCGACGTGATCTCCGAGGAGGGTGGCGCCGAACCGGGCGACTCCTACAACAAGGTGCGCGGCGACAAGGTGATCGCCTACGCCCGCACGTTCCTCGACGGGGCGGCCCCGCTGGCGCAGGGCTCGTGGACGGACATCACCGGCCTGACGGTCGCCGACGGCGCCGTGACCGCGACGCTCGACGACGCTGACTCGGTCGCGCTGGAGGACCCCGCCCAATTCGCCGGCTACCTCGGCGAGCCCGACGCGCCGACCGCGGTGCTGCTGGTCAACAACGGCCTGCACATCGAGATCCTCATCGACGCCGACTCCCCCATCGGCTCCACGGACCGGGCCGGCATCAAGGATGTGGTGCTGGAGTCGGCGATCACCACGATCATGGACTTCGAGGACTCGGTGGCCGCCGTCGACGCCGACGACAAGGTGCTGGGCTACCGCAACTGGCTCGGGCTCAACCGCGGCGATCTGGCCGAGGAGGTCAGCAAGGGCGGCAAGACCTTCACCCGGGTGCTCAACGCCGACCGCACCTTCACCGCCCCCGACGGCGAGTCCGAGCTCACCCTGCCCGGCCGCAGCCTGCTGTTCGTGCGCAACGTCGGCCACCTGATGACCAACGACGCGATCACCTTCGACAACGGCGCCGAGGTGCCCGAGGGCATCCAGGACGCGCTGTTCACCAGCCTGATCGCGATCCACGGGTTGAAGGCCGACGACGACGGCGCTGACGGGAACGGCCCACTGCTCAACAGCCGCACCGGCTCCATCTACATCGTCAAACCCAAGATGCACGGCCCCGACGAGGTCGCGTTCACCTGCGAGCTGTTCAGCCGCGTCGAAGACGTGCTGGGCCTGCCGCAGAACACCATCAAGGTCGGCATCATGGACGAGGAGCGGCGCACCACGCTGAACCTCAAGGCCTGCATCAAGGCCGCCGCGGACCGGGTCGTGTTCATCAACACCGGCTTCCTGGACCGCACCGGCGACGAGATCCACACCTCGATGGAGGCGGGTCCGATGATCCGCAAGGGCGCGATGAAGTCGACCGCGTGGATCCAGGCCTACGAGAACCAGAACGTCGACATCGGGCTGGAGACCGGCTTCTCCGGCAAGGCGCAGATCGGCAAGGGCATGTGGGCCATGACCGAGCTGATGGCCGACATGGTCGAGCAGAAGATCGGCCAGCCCAAGGCCGGCGCCACCACCGCCTGGGTGCCGTCGCCGACCGCGGCCACGCTGCACGCGATGCACTACCACGCTGTCGACGTGTTCGCGGTGCAGACCGAACTCGAGGGCAAGCGCCGCTCGACCATCGAGGAACTGCTGACCATCCCGCTGGCCAAGGAGCTGGCCTGGGCGTCGGAGGAGATCCGCGAAGAGGTCGACAACAACTGCCAGTCGATCCTCGGCTACGTGGTGCGCTGGATCGACGCCGGCGTGGGGTGCTCGAAGGTGCCCGACATCCACGACGTCGCGCTGATGGAGGACCGGGCCACGCTGCGGATCTCCAGCCAGCTGCTGGCGAACTGGCTGCGCCACGGCGTCATCACCGAGGAGGACGTCAAGGCCAGCCTGCGCCGGATGGCCGCGGTGGTCGACGAGCAGAACGCCGCCGATCCCGACTTCCGGCCCATGGCAACGGATCCCGAGAACAGCATCGCGTTCCAGGCGGCCCAGGAACTCATTCTGGCCGGCGGCGCGCAGCCCAGCGGCTACACCGAGCCGATCCTGCACCGCCGGCGCCGGGAGTTCAAAGCGGCTAGTAACGTTGGCTGACCCCGACACCGAAGGCAGGTATGGGACGACATAGCCTCCCCGACCCCGACGACTCCCGACCCGCGGACGACTCCTCCCACGCGGATGGCGACGCACGCGAGTTCACCGAGGACTCCGCCGGCGACGAGTCGCAGACCGAGCGGTTCGACGCACCCGCGCGGCCCGGCGGGCCGCAGCACAGCGGCGGCTGGGACAACGGGGAATGGACCGGAAGCCACCGCGCCGTCACTCCGGGCCGGCGCGGGATCTCCGTCGGTGTCATCGCCGCCCTGGTCGGCGTCGTCGTCATCGTCGGCGCGGTGATCCTGTGGCGCTTCTTCGGTGACGCGCTGTCGAGCAGGTCCGACACGGCGGCGGCGCGCTGCGTCGAGGGCGAGGTGGCCGTGGCCGTGGTCGCCGACCCGGCGATCGCCGAACCGCTCAACGCGCTCGCGCAGCGGTACAACGACACTGCCGAGCCCGTCGGCGACAAGTGCGTCAAGGTCGGCATCAGATCCGCCGACTCGGAGCAGGTGTTCACCGGCCTGTCCGGTGACTGGCCCGGCGACCTGGGTGAGCGCCCGGCGCTGTGGATCCCGGGCAGCTCGGCCTCCGAGGCCCGGCTGGAGGCCAAGGCCGGTTCCCAGATCGTCAGCGACAGCCGCTCTCTGGTGACCTCGCCCGTGGTGTTGGCGGTCTCCCCTCAGCTCAAAGGCGCCATGGGAGAGCAGAACTGGGGCACGCTGCCGCGGCTGCAGAGCGACCAGGCCGGCCTGGACGGCCTGGGGTTGCAGGGCTGGGGCGGCCTGCGGTTGGCGCTCCCGCTCGGTGAGGACAGCGACGCGTCGTTCCTGGCGGCCGAGGCGGTGGCGGCCGCGTCGGCGCCGTCGGGCGCACCGCCCAGCGCGGGCCTGGGCGCCGTCAGCACGCTGATGGCAGGTTCCCCGCAGCTGGCCGACACGAATGCCGCCACGGCGCTCGACGCGCTCGTCGGCGCGAACGATCCGGCCACCGCTCCCGTGCACGCGGTCGTCACGACCGAGCAGCGACTCTTCCAGCGTGCGGCCTCGCAGCCCGACGCCCGGTCGGCGCTCGCGTCGTGGCTGCCGCCGGGACCCACGGCGATGGCGGACTTCCCCACCGTGCTGCTCTCCGGTGACTGGCTGGCCCAGGAGCAGATCTCCGCGGCCAGTGAGTTCGCCCGCTTCCTGCGCAAACCCGAACAACTCGCCGAGTTGTCCAAGGCCGGCTTCCGCGTCGAGGGCCAGCAGCCGCCCGGCAACGACGTCGTCGATTTCGCGCCTGTCGGTGCGCCGCTGAACCTCGGCGACAACGCACTGCGCGCCACGATCGCCGAAACGCTGACCACGCCCGCGCAGAGTCCGACCGTCACGATCATGCTCGACCAGTCGATGCCGACCGACGAGGGCGGAAAACCCCGGCTGACCAACGTCGTCGACGCCCTGAAGGCCCGTCTGCAGGTGCTGCCGGCCGACTCCGGGGTGGGCCTGTGGACGTTCGACGGGGTCGCCGGACGTTCGGAGGTGAGCTTGGGCGCCCTGTCCGACCAGGTGGACGGCCGGCCGCGCTCGGCCGCGCTGACCAGTGCCCTGGACGGGCAGACCCCGTCGGGCGGCGGTGCGGTGTCGTTCACCACCCTGCGCCTGGTCTACACCGATGCGTCGGCGAAATACCGTGAGGGACAGAAGAATTCGGTTCTGGTGATCACGGCCGGTCCGCACACCGACCAGTCGCTGGGCGCCGACGGGCTGCGTCAGTACATCAGCGGCGCCTTCGACCAGGCCAAACCGGTGGCCGTCAACGTCATCGACTTCGGTGACGACAGCGACCGGGCCACCTGGGAGGCGGTCGCGCAGACCACCGGGGGCAGCTACCAGAACGTCGGCAGCTCGACCGACCCGGAGCTGGCATCGGCGATCGCGACGCTGTTGGGCTGACCCCCCGCCGTCCGCGCCGTATATTGACCTGCGTGACCAGGGGGTTCTGGCGGAAGAACGGCGTCAGAAGGGGTGTGCGCATCCTGCTGACGACCCACTTCGCCCCGGTGTGGCTGGCACTGCGCGCCACTCCGACAGTGGGCCCGATGGTCAACCGGTGGATCATCAACTCGCTGGTCTACACGATGCGGACACGTCCCGGTGCGTTGAGCACGATGCTGCCGTGGACCTCGTGGGAGTCGCTGCACGACCGCACGTACAGCCAGCGCCACCTGCCGCCGAAGCCCGAGTTCCAGGCCGGTCTCCCGGCGCCGGCCGCGGTCGCCGCACTGTTCGCGCGCAACGGTACGACCGGCGACGAATCGGCGCGCTCGACGCTGCTGTTCCCGCTGTTCGCGCAGTGGTTCGTCGACGGCTTCCTGCGCACCGACCCGAACGACGACACCAGGAACACCTCCACCCACGACATCGACCTGAGCCAGCTCTACGGCCAGACCACCGAGGTGACCGCGATGCTGCGGGAGGGCGCCGGCGGCCGGCTGAAGACCGAGGCGAGCCTGGCCGCGGAGTTCCCGCCCTACCTGTGCGACGCCGACGGCGCGGTCAAGCACGAGTTCGCCGATCTGGACATCATCTTCCGGGGCGGCGACCTGAAGGCCGCCGGCGGCGGGCCCGTACCCGATGCGCTGCGGCCGAAGCTGTTCGCGCTCGGCATCCCCCGCGGCAACATCCACTACGGCTTCGTGATGATCAGCACGCTGTTCCTGCGCGAACACAACCGGATCGCCGGACTGATCAGCGCCGCTCATCCGGAATGGAGCGACGACCGGGTCTTCGACACCACCCGCAACACGCTCACTGTGGTGCTGCTCAAGATCGTCATCGAGGACTATATCAACCACATCACCCCGATCCGGTTCCCGCTGTCCGTCGAACCCGGTATCGGCGCGAACGAGAAGTGGTATCGGCAGAACTGGATGTCGGTCGAGTTCAACCTGCTGTACCGGTGGCACTCGCTGGTGCCGACCGAGGTGACGATCGGCGGGCGCCGCCGCACGTTCGCCGACCTGTGGTGGGACACCCGGCCGGTCACCGAGCACGGGCTGTCGGCCCTGTTCGACGAAGCCTCGCGGCAACCCTGCAGCACGATCCGGCTCGGCAACACCGACGCCTCGATGCTGGCCATCGAGGAGAAGTCGATCCGCATCGGCCGGCACGCCGAGCTCGCGTCCTACAACGACTACCGGCGGGCGTGCGGGTTCCCCGCGCTGCGCTCGATCGGCGACCTCAGTTCGCGCAGCGACGTGCGGGCCGCCCTCGAGCGCTGCTACGGCGCCGACGGCATCGACCGCGTCGAGTTGTTCGTCGGACTGTTCGCCGAGGACGTCCGGCGCGGCAGCACACTGCCGCCGGTGATGAGTGCGATGGTGGCGGTCGACGCCTTCTCCCAGGCACTGACCAACCCGCTGCTCGACCCGGGTGTGTACGGTGAGGCGACGTTCTCGGCGGAGGGCATGGCCGTGCTGGACGCCACGAGCACCCTGGCGGACCTCGTCCGGCGCAACATCGGTGGGGAGGCACCGTCCCCGCGGGTCAGCCTCGGTCGCCGGCGCTGGCGGTGACCTCCCTGAGCAACCGCCCAGCACGACTTCGGCACGGTCCGCACAACGAAGTGACCGACGTCGCTTCGCTGCTGATATTGCCCGATGACGAGCAACAATGGTATGACGGCGTTACCTGATCGACGCCCGGGTCTGCGATGATCGGGGAACCGTCCGGCAAAGAGGGGGATGGAGCTGAGGATGCCGACTCGACGGCTTCGCCGTTCGCTGCGCGCCGCCCCGCCGGTTCAGGGAGGCACCTGGCGGGACCGCAAGCGGTACGTGTGGCTGCTCGGCGTCGTCATCCCGATCCTGGTGCCGACGTCCTGGGCGGCCGTCGCGCTGACCGGTTCCGGGCTGTTCTGGTGGTCGGGACCGATGCTGATGTTCTTCGTCATCCCGGCCCTGGACTTTCTCGTCGGCCCGGACGCGGAGAACCCGCCCGACAGTGTGCTGGCGCACCTCGAGCAGGACCGCTACTACCGGTGGGCGACCTACCTGTACTTGCCCGCGCAGTACCTGTCACTCGTCCTGGGCTGCTGGCTGTGGACCGGCGGCGGCGGGGTCACGATGACGCTGCCCGACAAGGTCGGCCTGATGCTCACCGTCGGCGGCATCGGGGGCATCGCGATCAACACCGCCCACGAGCTGGGGCATCAGCGCGCCCGCTCGGAACGGTGGCTGAGCAAGATCGCGCTCGCGCAGACCGGCTACGGGCACTTCTTCGTCGAACACAACCGCGGCCATCACGCCCGGGTGGCGACGGTCGAGGACCCGGCCAGCTCCCGGCTGGGTGAGAACGTCTACTTCTTCTACGTCCGGTCCATCCTGGGCAGCCTGCGCTCGGCGTGGTCGATCGAGGCCCGACGCCTGCGGCGCCACCGCGGTTCGGTGTTCAGCCTGCACAACGACGTCCTCAACGCATGGCTGATGACCGCCGCGCTGTTCGCGGCGTTGATCGCCGGCTTCGGCGTCGACGTGGTGCCGTGGCTGATCGGGCAGGCGCTGATCGGGGTGTTCCTGCTGGAGACGATCAACTACCTCGAGCACTACGGGCTGCGCCGCCAGCGCCGCGCCGACGGGTGCTACGAGCAGGTGCGTCCGTCGCACAGCTGGAACAGCAACTCGGTGATCTCCAACGTGTTCCTCTTCCACCTGCAACGCCATTCCGACCACCACGCCAACCCACAGCGCCGCTACCAGGCGCTGTGCCACGCCGAGGAGGCTCCGCAGCTGCCGGCCGGGTACGCGGCGATGGTGGTGCTGGCGCTGTGCCCGCCACTGTGGCGGCGGGTGATGGATCGGCGGGTGGCCGAGCACTACCGCGGGGATGTGCGGCTGGCCGCGCTCAAGCCGCGCGACGCCGAGCGGCTACTGCAGCGGGGCTGACGCCGCCTCCCGGGTGCGCTTGAGGGCCACCGCGGCCGTCCGCATCGACAGCGTCGGCGACAGCCGCTCGAGATACCACAACGCTTTCCACCAGCGCGGGACCACGATGATCGCCTGGTTGCGCAGCACGCCGCGCAGCGCCTGCTCGGCGAACTGCCCCGGCTCGATCGGCCGCAGGGCCTCACCGAGCTTGAGCAGGTTCTCCCGGCTGACGTTTCTGTTGCGGCCGTATTCGCCGCCGGAGAGGATCGGGGTGCGCACCACCCCGGGGCACAGCACCGACACCTGCACCCCGTGGCTGGCGGCCTCCACCCGCAGCGTCTTCGACAGCGCGACGACGGCGTGCTTGGTGGCCGAGTAACCGGCCTGCGCGGACGTGGTGATCAGCCCGGCCATCGAGGCGGTGTTGACGATGTGCCCGCTGCCCTGGCCGATCATCACCGGATAGGCGGCCCGAACGCCGTGGATCACGCCGCGCAGGTTGACGTCGATGATGTCGGTCCAGTCCTCGAGCGTCAGCGAGTCGACCTCGCCGCCGATGCCGATGCCGGCGTTGTTGAACAGATAGTCGAGCCGGCCGCTGGTCTGTACCGCCTCGGCGACGGCAGCCTCGAACGCCGCGGGGTCACGGACATCGAGCGCGACCGCGTGGGCGCGCGCTCCGGCACTCCGAAGTCGTTGTGCCAGTTGGTCGGCGACGTCGAACTGACGGTCGGCGATCCACACCTGTGCGCCCGCGGCGGTCAGCGATTCGGACAGGGCCGCCCCGATGCCCGACGCGCCGCCGGTGATGAACGCGACCTTCTGCGACAGCGCCGCAGTGCCTTTGGTTGTCACCTTCGGAACAATAGCGGCCGACCGACCGCGGTCAGCTCGCGCCGCTGCCGTCCGAGCTGCTGCTCGCCGAGGAGGCGGCAGACGTCGTGGACCTGGTGGACGTGGTGGTGTCGGCCTTCGTGGACGTGGCGGACTCGGTGGTGTCCGACTTCTTCGTGCCATGCAGCGGGGCGCGGTGCTTCCCGACGGCCGGTGTCGCCTCGTCCGTGGCGCCGGTGTCGGTATCGGCCTTGGTCTCGGTGTCGGGCTTGGTCTCGGTGTCGGGCTTGGTCTCGGTGTCGGGCTTGGTCTCGGTGTCGGGCTCGGCTTCGGTGTCGGTCTTGACGTCGGTGTCGGTGCCGGTCTCGGAGTCCGTCGCGTCGTCCGCGTCGGTGTCCCCCGCCTCCGTGTCGTCGGCAGCCTCCGGCGCGGTGGCAGCGGGGAGGGTGGCGTGGTCGCGCGGGGCGGCGGTGTCGTCGTCCTTGGCGGTGTCCGCGGCATCGTCCGTGTCCGTGTCCGTGTCCTCGGCCACGGCGGCGCGCACCAGTGAGCGCGGGGCTGCGTTCTGCTCGCCCTGGGTCGGCTTGCCCTCCAGCCAGGTGCGGTTGTAGGCGCTGTCGATGATCTCGCGGAGCCTGGGCTCGATGCCTTCGACCAGTGAGCCCAGCCCGGCATCGTAGAAGCCCTGCAGCAGCGGCAGGTGTTCGGTGGGGACGTAAACGTAGGTCGTCTTGCCCTCTTTCCAGACGACGTTGTCGGGATCGTCGAGATCCACCTCGTCGTAGCGCAGATGCACGTACGAGAACGCGGCGATCCCGTTGGCCAGGGCGAGGAGATTGAAGGGGTTGGACGGGAAGTCGGCGATCGGGTCGTATTCGCGGGCGATGTCGACGACGTCGTACTGGGTGTCGGTGGGGGTCATCAACAGATCACCCCAAAACCAGCCGTTGACGCCGCCGTACTTGCGGCCGCCGTTCCCGATCAGAACCACCGACAGCTTGTCGGGATCCGGAGCGTCCGCGTCGTCCGCGTGATCGCGCAGCCACACCGAGGCGACACGCGCTCCACCACTGAAGCCGTACACGATCTTCGGGCCTGTGCCGACGTAGTGGATCGCCCAGTCCAGCCGGTTGACGTTCTCGGTCATCCCGATCTCGATCGGGCCGTACGGCTGAATCCAGCCGTAGGCGACCTCCCGGCAGACCTTCGGAGCATCGCAGAGTGCGCCGCCGAGGTTCTCGTCCATCTCCCACGGGGTCGGGCCGTGGTGCAGGACGGTCGCCGGACCACTGGGAATCAGCGAGGAGGCGGAGCTGGCGGCGGCCGCGGCGGCGGGCAACGTGCCGGCGCCGAATGTCAGAGGCAACGCCGCTGCGAAAGGGATTGCCGCCGCAGTCATCACGGCCTTGGTCGCTCGCTTCACGCAGACTTCCCTTCTCGAGGTGACGTCCGCCCTGGACGCCGGTGACCTGGCAACCGACTCGCGCGTACCGACCGCGACACGCAGAAGTATGCGGTGTGACGTCGGACTTCGCTGGCCAACCCGTTGGTCGGGCCGACGTGCGAGGTTGCCGGGCTCGGCAGGCGAGCCCTCCAGCGGTACGCGGGCCGGGAGCCGGCAGGAGTGCCGACGCCTCGACCGACGCGGACATTACCATATGCAAAGACTTCTCGGGCATCTACTTAGCAAACTCGAAGTGAGCGGAAATCCCCACTGCCCCCGACTATTGACCGTGGGTGGCTATCGCGCCCGGCGCATTGGCGGGGGGATCCGCGCCCCCGGGCCGCGAGAGCGTGGCCGCCCGGCGCGCGCCTGCGTCGACGAAAACAGTTGTCGCGCAGCAGGTTCGCTGTGGTGCCGACCCAGGTCCGGGTTCCGGCTGAATCTCCCCCACCGCCGCGAGCAAGGCCGCCGTGTGTTGCTGAGTGGCAAACGGGTTTGCGGAGGACCCTCCGCCAACTTACTCGAAAGTCAGATCACGCATACCGCCCGCGAAGGAGCCCGCGGAGGGAACGCATCGGCATCACCGATTGTTCAGGCGTGCGTTCCTTGCCGGTAATCGTGTGCTGCAGGCGATGGTACAGACCAAAAATTTTTTTTAGCCGGGTACATGTCAGCAACATCTCAGATGCATCCCTGTCCGATCACGTCAAGGACGAATCACAAAAATGTAATTTTCGCCGCTTTCGCCTGAAGATCTCACTTTGATCTTGTTTTATGGCTCTTTGACAGCAGTAATCTTTACCAAAGACCGGACCACGACCATTTACCGGGAATCTTCGAATCCATTTCTCTACTAATGTAGAGCAGCGATAAAGAATGGATAACAGCAATGTAGATACAGTTTGCTTAGATCGCATTCAGCGGAAATGTTCTGTTTTTGCTGTGCAGGCTTTGACGTAAGCGCAATATGCTCTTGTCGCGCCGAGTACGGCGGATCAGCAATCGCTTCAAATCGGGGAGATGTCATGAAAACAAAGATCCGCAAAGCCGGGATTGCCTGTGGCACCGCTTTTGCCTCGATCGCCCTAGCGCTGTCCACCGCCACCGGTGCCGGCGCCAGCAGCACGGCCGTGATGATCGGCGGGATCAAGATCCCGACCATGACCGACATGATGATGGCACCGTTGCTCGAAGGCGCGTTCAAGAACCAGACCCGGACATCGGTGACGTGGCCCGCTCAGGCCGGCCCCTACTCCGGCAAGGGCGACATGACGCTCGGCGCCTCGATCGCCGTCGGCATCCCCAACCTCGAGGCCGCCATCAACACCGCGCTGGGCAACCTCTCCCGGGACGCGCAGGGCAATCCGATCAACGGCGAGAAGGTCACCGTGGTCGGCCTGTCGGCCGGCTCGCTGGTGGTCAACGAGGTGCTGCGGGACTGGGTGAAGACAGGTGAGATGCCCGATCCCGAGGACGTCACGTTCATCGTGGTAGAGGACTCCAGCCGGCAGAAGCTGATCAACGACGTCAAGTACAGCTCGAAGTTCGACTACACCTACCAGCCGCCACCGATCACCCCCTACGACATCATCGTCATCACCGGCGAGTACGACGGCATGGCGGACATGCCCGACCGTCCGTTCAACTTCCTCGCGATCATGAACGCGATGGCCGGCTCGATCGTCGTGCACGTACCCGTGATGTACACCACCAGCATGGCCGAACTCGCGGCGCTGGAGGGCACCAAGTACTACACGGAGGACACCAACATCAAGGGCGGCGTCACCAAGCACTACCTGGTGCCGACCACGACCCTGCCGCTGGTGCAGCTGATGCCGTGGCTCAAGCCAAAGGAGGCCGAGCTCAAGGCCAAGATCGACAAGGGCTACAGCCGCAACGATCCGGTGACGGCGACCGCCACGGCCACCAAGACCGCGGCTCTCGTCCCCGCCGACAATGTGGCGACCGAGGCCGCCGCCACACCGGCGAGCAACGCGGGCGGCGAGGAGGCGTCGTCCGGTCAGGCGCAGCCGGCACCCAAGGTCGACGCACTGTCCCGGCGCGACGCACGCGCCGAGGCCCGGGCGGAGGCCAAGGCCCAGCGCGCCGAGGCCAAGGCCGCACGCGCCGAGGCCAGGGCGGCGGCGAAGGCGGATGCGGCCGCCAAGCGCGAGGCCAGGAAGGCCGCGCGCGAAGAAGCGAAGTCCGGCGGCGACACCGCGCCGTCCGATGGATCTGGGTCGTCTGACTCCTCCGGCTCCTCGGAGTAGCCCTCCCCGGAACTCGAGGCTGCCTGAAGTCTTCAGACACCCGCCCGGAGCCCCGGCCTCGCGCCGGGGCTCCGTGGTGTCTGCGACGGCGCGCGCCGGGGCGGCAGGCGTCCTAAAATGCACTCGCCGATGACCCATTTGCTGTGAGGTAGCGTTGATGCCCATGGATGAGCCGCAGTACGACGCGATCGTCGTGGGCGCCGGTTTCGGCGGGATGGGTGCTTCGATCCAGCTCAAGAAGATGGGTTACGACAACATCGTGATCCTCGACCGTGAGGACGACCTGGGCGGCACGTGGTACGTCAACCACTACCCCGGGCTCGCCGTCGACATCCCGTCGCCGACGTACTCCTACTGGTTCGAACCCAACCCGCGCTGGTCCCGGCTCTACGCCCCGGGTTCGGAACTCAAGCAGTACGCCGACCACGTCGCCGACAAGTACGACGTGCGCAGGCACATGCGGTTCAACGCGCCGGTCGACGGTGCCCGCTGGGACGAAGAAGGCCGGTACTGGCAGGTCGCGCTCTCGAGTGGGGAGACTCTGACCGGGCGGTTCCTGATCACCGCGACCGGGTACCTGTCGCAGCCGCGCAACCCCGACATCCCGGGGATCGACGACTTCACCGGCCGGATCATCCACAGCATGGACTGGGATGACAGCTACTCCCCCGCTGGTGAGCGGGTCGGTCTCATCGGTACCGGCGCGACCGCGGTGCAACTCATCCCGGAGCTGTCCAAGACGGCTGCCGACCTGACCGTCTACCAGCGCACCCCGATCCACGTGGTACCGAAGCTGGACTTCGCCATCCCGCCCGTCCTGCGCCGGCTGTTCGCGCGCATTCCTTTGCTGCAGCGCGCATTCCGGTTCACCACCGACATCAACCTCGAAGTGATGATGATCCTGTCGGTGATCAACTACAAGTACTTCCGCCAGCTCAACGTCGGTGCGTCGTACCTGTCGGCGTTCCTGCGGTTCCTGTCGATCCGCGACAAGACGTTGCGGGCCGAGCTCACACCGGACTACGACTTCGGATGCAAACGCCCGACGTACTCGAACACCTACTACGCCACCTTGGCCAAACCCCATGTGCACCTGCAGACCGCGGGCATCGAGCGCATCGTCGGCGACGGCATCGTCGCGTGCGACGGGACGAAGACCGCGATCGACACGCTGGTGCTGTGCACCGGATTCGACATCTGGGAGGCCAACATCCCGGCGATCGAGGTGATCGGCCGCGACGCGCGCAACCTCGGGAAGTGGTGGCGCGACAACGGGTTCCAGGCATACCAGGGGGTCACCGTGCCCGCGTTCCCGAACTTCATCAGCCTCGCCGGCCCGTACGCCTCCAGCGGTCTGTCGTACTTCAACACCATGGAGTACCAGATGCGCCACATGGACCGGCTGTTCGGGGAGCTGCACCGTCTCGGCGCGACCACCTTCGAGGTCACCGACGAGGCCAACACCTCGTTCCGCGAACGGATGGCGGCCAAACTCGGCAAGACGGTGTTCCGCCAAGGCGACTGCGCGCGCTCCCGGTCCTACTACTTCAGCCCCACCGGTGAGACCCTGGTCCGGCCGGCGTCGACCAACGAAACCAATCGGGAGAACGACAACTTCCCGCTCAGCGACTACTCGTTCGCCTGAAAGCGCAGCTCAACAACGGTTTTCGGCGGGCCGCCGCAACGGTGTGTCAGCATGGAAGCATGGTCTTGCGGCGTGTTCTCGGCTTTCTCGGTGCGGCGACGTCACTGCCGGCGGCACTGGTGTTCGGCGTTGCCGCCGCGCCGCCGGCGGCCGCCGATCCCTGCCCCGACATCGAGGTGATCTTCGCCCGGGGCACCGGTGCCGAGCCGGGCCTCGGATTCGTCGGCGATGCCTTCGTCGACTCGCTGCGCTCCAAGGTGGGCGGCCGCTCGGTCGCGGCCTACGCGGTCAACTATCCGGCGGGCTGGAACTTCGACTCCTCCGCCCCTGCGGGCGCGGCGGACGCGGCCGGCCGCGTGCAGTGGATGGCCGACAACTGCCCGAACACCAAGCTGGTGCTCGGGGGGATGAGCCAGGGTGCCGGGGTGATCGACCTGATCACCGTCGACCCGCGCCCGCTGGGACGGTTCACCCCCACCCCGCTGCCGCCGCAGCTCGCCGACCACGTGGCGGCGGTCGCGGTCTTCGGCAATCCGCTGCGTGACGTCGCCGGCGGTGGGCCCCTCCCGGCGCTGAGCGGCACGTTCGGCCCCAAGACCATCGACATGTGCGCGCTCGACGACGTGTTCTGCACGAAGGGTCTGAGCCTGGGGGCGCACTTCTCCTACGTGGAGAACGGCATGGTCGATCAGGCGGCGAACTTCGTCGCCGGCCGGCTCTGACTGCGCACCTCAAGGAGCAAACCCGGATACCGTCGGCGGCCGGAATCCGCGCTGTCGCTACGCGCAACGTGCTGATGGCAAAATTGACAGTTATTACGAATCCGGAATCGCACAGCTAAAGCAGGATTGCCGCTCTTACGCGGGGGTACATTGGGCTCCACGCAGCAAACGGGTGCGGCGGTGCTGGGCAAGGGTGGTTCATGAGCGGGACAGCTAAGCGACTGACCAATCCGAGGCGCCGGCTCGCGCTGCTGGCCGCCGCAGCGACGGCCGTGCCGCTGGTCGCGGGCATGCCGGCCCTGGCGACGGCGCCGGAAGCCGCCGCGGCGCTGAAGCCGATTGTCACGCTCGCGCTGTATCCGGGCCGCAACACCGACGACCACGGCGGGATCATGTGCACGGGCGCGCGCACCTGCCAGCCCGTCAGCTACCCGTATCTGGAACGCAGCGTAGGCGCCGAGGATCTGCAGAGCGCGCTGACCCTCGACACGTCCGGCGGGCAGGTGGTGGTGTTCGGCTACAGCCAGGGCGCCCGCGTCGTCTCGCAGTGGCTCGAGGAGTACGGCGACGCCCCGGGCGCCCGCACGCCGGCTCAGCTCAGTGTCGTGCTGATCGGCAACCCCGACCGCAAGTTCGGCGGTGCGCACGTGCACCTGGGTCAGGTCACGCCCGAGACGCAATACGACATCATCGACGTCAGCCGCGAGTACGACATGGCCTCCGACTGGCCAGACCGCCCGTTGAACCTGCTGGCCCTGGCCAACGCGTACGCCGGCATGCGCTACATCCACATCGACTACGAGAACGTCGACATCTACGACCCGGGTAATTACGTGTGGAAAGAAGGCAACACCACCTACGTCTTCGTGCCGACGGAGAACATTCCGCTGCTCGAGCCGTTGCGCAGGCTCGGCCTCGACGCGCTGGCCGACAAGCTCAACGATCCGCTGAAAGCCAAGATCGACAAGGCCTACGACCGCTCCTATCTGCCAGCCACGCCGGGTTGGCCGCCGGAGTTGCTGCCGAAAACCGATCCGCCGCAACAGGATCCGACGCCCACCGAGCCGACCACCCTGACCGCCGCGCGCACGGTGCGGACGTCGTCCAAGGCGGCGGACGACGACACGGCGACCAGTCGGCCCGTCGCCGAAGTCGATGACGCCGCCACTGAGGACACCGCGGCGGACCCGCGCACCGACGCGGATCCCGCCGACGACACGACCGCGGACTCGGTGGACTCCGTGGACTCCGCGGCCGACGACACCGATGACAGCGACGCGACCGCGCCGGCGCCCGCCGCGAGCGGAGCCGACGACTCCGGTAAGGGCCGGGCCGCGAGCGACAAGCCCGCCCGCACACGCCCGTTCGGCGGCCGACTCCTCGGCCGCCACGCGCACCAGACGGCGAACGCGGACAGCCCCTCCGCCGCGTCGTAACCGCGCGGGCTGTGCTTGGCTGGCGGGATGGACGTCAGCCACCTCGATTCCGTCGAGCAGACCGCCCTTCTCACCGAGTACTGCCGTGCGCTCGACAACGCCGCCGCCCGACCGATCCTCGGCGACCGGTGGGCGCAGGAGTCGGTCGCCGCGATCGACTACGACTTCACCAGGCTGGCGGCGACGCCCAGCGTGGTGCCTCTGGTCGCGCTGCGCGCCAAGATGCTCGACGAGGCCATCCGCACGTTCATCCGAGACCACCCCGACGCGGTGGTGGTCGACCTCGGCGCCGGCTTCTCTGCGGCCGTGCACCGCGTCGACCCCCCGGCCGGGATCGACTGGTACAGCGTCGACCTGCCCGCCGTGCACGCCGTGCGCGCGGGGCTGCGCCCGCCGCACCCCGTCGAGCACGCCGTCGCCGCCTCATTGACCGAGCCGGGCTGGGCCGACGCGGTCCCGGCCGACCGGCCCGCGATGGTGTTCGCCGACGGCCTGGTCGCGTTCCTCGACGAACCCACGGTGCGATCGCTGTTCGGCAGCGTCACAGCGCATTTCGGCACCGGGGTGCTCGCGTTCAACGACTACGGCCCGGTCAGCAGGGCCAACCGGCTGCTGGGCAGGCTCGCCACGGCACGCACGACGAATTCGCCGCACACCCAGTGGAACTTCCCGGGCTTCGCCGACCCGCGGCGCCCCGAAGCGTGGAACCCGGCGCTGACGCTGCTCGACGCCGCCAGCGTGATGCAGCGTCCCGAGGCGACGTCATTTCCCGCGGGGCTACGTCTGGCGGCCCGGCTTTCCCACCGGATCCCCGCCATCGCCCGGAAGGCGCGGGTGCTGCAGTACCGGTTCTAGACCGTGTCGCCCTTCGCTGCCGACACCGCGTCGGCCGCGGTGGCCGAGGGCGCCGTGCGGCGGTGCACGACGATGCGGCCGCCCCGCGCCGGCGTGACGGTGACACCCCTGCTGTGCGGCTTCTCGTCGGGCTCGCCGGTCGGCTCGACACGGAACTCACGCAGCATGGTGCGCAGCGTGACCTCCATCTCCATGGTCGCGAAGGAGGCCCCGATGCAGCGCATCATGCCACCGCCGAACGGGATCCACGCGAACGGGTTCGGCGGGTTGCCCACGAAGCGGTCCGGGTCGAACTTCTCGGCGTCGGGGAAGCTGCTCTCGGCGGCCATCGCCAGCTGAGTACTCGCCAGGATCGTATCCCCCTCGGGAATCACCCACTCCCCCAAGCGAACCCGGGTACGCGTGCGTCGCAGCGCGGCGGTGAGCACGGGGCGGGTGCGCTGGGACTCGGCGATCGTCGCGAGCAGCAGCTCGTTGCCGCCGGCGTCGACCTCCTCGGTCAGCCGGGTCAGCAGGTTCGGGTGGCGCCGGATCCGCTCGATCGTCCACGCCAACTGCGTGGACGTGGTCTCGTGGCCGGCCACCAGCATGGTCAGCAGCTCGTCGACGATATAGTTGTCCGGCATCGGCTGGCCGTCGTCATAGCGGGCCTGCAGCAGCAGCGACAGCACGTCGCCCCGGTCGGTGAAGTTCGGGTCCGAACGTGCCTGGCGCATCAGTGAACTCAGCAACTCGTCCATCCGCCGGCGGTACTGCGCGAACTTGCCGCCGGGACTCCACGGGCCGACGTCCTTGCGCACGATCGACGGCATCAGCGCGATCTTCGACCCGAACTCGACGGCCTTGGGCATCAGCTCGCGCAGCTCGTCGAGCTCTTCGCCCTCCGCGCCGAACACCGCGCGCAGGATCGTGTTGAGCGTGATCCGCATCATCGGCTCCAGCGTCGCGAACTCGACACCCTCGGGCCAGGAACGGATCTCGCGGACCACCTCTTCTTCGGTGATGCTCTCGTAGGCGCGCATGTTCTTGCCGGAGAACGGCGGCAGCAGCAGCTTGCGGCGGGCGAGCAGCTCGTCGCCTTCGAGGTTGAAGATCGAGCCCGGGCCCAGCACGTCGCCGCCCAGGTTGTTCTGCGGGCGCCCGATCAGCTCGCGGCTGCTGCTGAACAACTCCTTGACCAGTGCCGGATTGCTGATCACGACCGTCTCACCGAACACGGGGATGTTCAGCGTGAACTCCGAGCCGTACCGGCGGCCGAGCGCCGCGATCGCGCCGTAGCGCGCGGTCAGCACCGCCGCGCCCTGGATGAGCTTCGGTATCCGCGGGCCTGGTGGCAGCTTCACCGGCTCTGTGGTGGCCGCTGTCATGGTGTCACCCTCCTGGTGCGTGGACGTCAGGCTATCTGGTAATCGGTGAGCGGGAAGTGCTCCTGCTCCTTGACCGCCTGCCGGATGGACGTGGGCCGGAACAGCGGCGCCTCACCGGAGCTGTTGAACCAGTACGACCTCGAGTTGGTGCAGTCGCCGAGCCGGAACACCGAGTCGTCGAGCAGGGTGAGCATGCGGTCGAGGAACCGGTCATTGGCCTCTTCGGTCACCTCGAAGGTACGGCCGCCGGTGCGCTGCAGCTCGCCGAAGAGCCGCTTCATGTGCCGCATCTGGTACTCGACGGTGTCGAACCAGGACATGCCCACCCACGCGTACGGGCTGGCCTGGGTCACCATGTTCGGGAACATCGGCACGGTCATGCCCTCGTAGGCCTGGAACCGGTTCTCCCGCCACCACTTTCCGAGATCGCGGCCCTGCCTGCCGATCACCGGGATCGCGGGCAGGTTGGATTCCCACACGTCGAACCCGGTGGCCAGCACCAGGGTGTCGACGGCGCGCTTGACGCCGTCCCTGCCGACGATGCCGTCGGGTTCGATGCGTTCGATGCCCGCGGTCTCCAGATGCACGTGCGGCTTGTTGAACGTGCGGTAGTACACATTGGACAGCGTCGGGCGCTTGCAGCCGAAGTCGTAGTTCGGGGTCAGCTTGCGCCGCAGCTCCTTGTCACGGATCGCCAGGAAGCGGTGCAGTGCGCCGATGCGGGCGGCCGCGGTGTTCACCGGGCGGAACTGACGGAACTTCCACATCGCGATGGTGACCATGATGTCCAGGAACAGATCGCTGGACCTGCGCAGAAGCTGTTGCGTGACAGGGAATCTCGCAAACAGCCGCTGCGCTGCCGGACCGAAGGCGAGGTCGAACTTCGGCATCACCCAGATGGGGGTGCGCTGATAGACCGTCAGCTCGGCGACGTCCTCGGCCAGCTTGGGGATCAGTTGCACCCCGGTCGAACCGGTGCCGATGATCGCCGCTTTCCTGCCGCGCAGCGCATAGTCGTCGTTCCACTCCTGGGCGTGCAGCACGGTGCCCGCGAAGTCCTCGATGCCGGGGATGTCGGGTTTCTTCGGCTGGCACAGGTACCCCGTCGCCAGGATCAGGAACTGCGCGCGCAACGTCTGGCCGCCCTGGAGGGACACCTGCCAGGTCTGCGACTCCTCGTCCCAGCGCGCCCCCTCCACGGTGGTGTTGAAGCGCATGTAGCGACGCAGGTCGTATTTGTCGGCGACGTGCTCGGCGTAGCTCTTGAGCTCCGCGCCCGGCGCGTACAGCCTCGACCAGTACGGGTTGGGCTCGAACCAGTAGGAGTACGTGGTCGACGGCACGTCGACCGTCAACCCCGGGTACCGGTTCACATGCCAGGTACCGCCGAGATCGTCCTCG
The DNA here is from genome assembly GCF_001044235.1 of Mycolicibacterium chlorophenolicum. GTDB lineage: Bacteria > Actinomycetota > Actinomycetes > Mycobacteriales > Mycobacteriaceae > Mycobacterium > Mycobacterium chlorophenolicum. The sequence continues at coordinate 40,515 of NZ_JYNL01000010.1, forward strand.
CGATCGAGGATCGCGATGTTGCGGTAGCCCAGCCGGTTGAGCTGGATGGCGGCACCCATGCCGCCGAATCCCGCACCGACGATGACGGCGTCGAACTGCTCCGTACTCACGTGGCGATACTACGGGCAGTCAGAGACGCAGCAGGACGGTGGCCGACGCCAGTCCTATTCGCTGCCACCGCTGTCGGACCCGTTGCTGCTGCTCGCACTGCCGGCACCGGCCTTGGCGCCCTTCGACCCCGAGGTGTCCTTCTTGGCGTCGGAGGTGTCCTTCTTGGTCTCCGACTTGCTCTCCGAGGAGGACTTGCCTGCGGAGCTCTCCGCACCGGCGTCGGCGGACTTGGTGGTGTCCTCGGATTTGCGGTGCTTGCCGCCGAACGACCACTTCTTCGGCGACGACGCGGAGGCGTCGTCGCCGCCCTTGTCCGTCGTGGCCGAACCGGCGTCCGTCGCGGGCGAACCGGCGTCGGTCTTGCCGTCGGTGTCGGTCGCGTCGGTGGCCGGGGTCGTCTCCACGGGCGCCTTCTCGAACTTCTTCAGCAGGTTCGCGACCGCGTCCTTGACAACGTCGCCCTTCTGGGCGCCGTCGGTGGCCTCGGACGTCTCGGAGCTGTCGCCCTTGGTGGCGGACTCCTCCGTCGTGGCCGCGGTGGTGGTGGTCTCCGTGGTGGCGTCAGCCTTCTGCTCGGTCTGCTTGGCCGCCAGCGTCGCGGTGTCGGAGGTGGTCTCCTCCTTCTTCAGGCCCAGCTTCTCGAGCAGGTTCGTGACGCCCTTGTTCGACTCCTTGGCCTGGCTGCTCGGCGGCAGCTGACCGTCGAACGGCGTCGGATCCTCGGGGTGCTCGGGGTCGCAGCTCGGGCACAGGACCTTGACGAACGGCTTGATGAACGGCGTCACCAGCGTGTAGGGGAAGCCCTTCCACAGGAAGCTGCCCGGCACGAAGGGGTTGAAGTCCTGCCACAGCGCCTTGCCGAAGCGCGCGAGGGACTGACCCACCTCCTTCAGCGTGATCGCCTCGGGACGGTTCGTCGTCGGGTCGGCCAGCATGTAGTTGATGACGTTCCAGATCGGGTCGTACGGGTTGATCTGGATGTGCGCACCCGACCACGGCACCGGAGCGCCCTCTTCGCCGGGGATGGCCTCGCCCGCGGCGCCCTCGGCGTCACTGACCGGGTTGTTCAGCGCGGGGAACGTGTAGCCGTAGATCAGGTCCCAGATCGGCGCGGTGAACATCTTGGACAGGATCGCGCCGGCGTCCTGACAGGTCGGCGGGGCGGTGCCCGTGCAGCCGGAGTTCATCGGCAGGTTGGCCTTGGCCCACCAGGACACATGCTCGCCCAGCGGATTCGACAGCGCCTTGAACGGGATCAGCAGGTTGGTGACCGCAGTGATCTTCGGCGGGTCGGCCGGGTCGTAGCCGAGCACGTTGACCGGGTCGTAGACCCACCAGCTGCCGGTGACCTCGAGCGCGTAGGACAGGTCGTTGAGACCGTCGAGGTAGGCGCGGGGGACGCTGATGATCGCGTTGAGGATGTTGGCCGGCACGTTGAGGATCGAGCCGTTGCTCGTGTCGACCGTGATCGGCGTGTAGGACTGCGGGGCGTAGATGTCGCAGTTGTCGGTGTGGTAGCCCGAGCAGGGGACCCCGTCGCCGCTGCCGTCGATCGGGGCGCCGGGAACCGCGGCCGCGGTGAGGCTGTAGGCGTCATTGGCGATCCGGGTCTGCGGCGTGACCGGCTGGATCGGGGTCACGGAAATGACGCTGGCCCCCACCAGCGCCACGCCCGCCGTGACATACGGACGTACGGAGGCAGGCATGACGCCCCTTTCGAGTGTTGCTGGACGATATCGACGACAGCGAAGAACGTATCCAAAAAGTGACCACGTGTCTAGCAAATCGATGCCATTCACATGATTGCGGGCATTTGCTGACGTCATCGTCAGAAAACCTGAAAGATATCTTAGAGCACGCCCGTCAGCAGTGCGAGACGCACCCTGCCAGCGAAGTATTCGCGGATCGAGCAACCCTGGAGCAATGCTTCACCCGGTTTGCCGCCCGACCGTCAGAGGCGGCGTTCGGTCAGCCAGGCGTCGATCCTGCGCGCGACGTCCTCCCAGCCCGCTTCCAGCATCATGTTGTGCCCCATCTGCGGGAAGAACTGCGCCGTCGTCCCGTAGGCGTGCGCGGTGGCGCGCACCTCGTCCTGGGTCACCGCGCCGTCGTCGGCGGCGCCGAGTACCAGTAGCGGGGCGTGCACCCGGGCGGGTCGTGGCAACCTCACCAGTCCGTCCAGTCCCGCGCGTGCACTCTCCTCCTGCAGCCGGCCCGCGTAACGCGACACCACCGCCTCGGGGGTGTGCGCGCTGAAGAACCGCTCCCGGGCGAGTTCCGGCGTGCTGACATACGGCAGCGACCGGCCCGTCGCCGTCAATTTCGCGAAATGCCAGGGATGGCGCCGGATCCAGCGCAGCCCCGATCGCAGATAGCCCTGCGGCGGCATCGAGGCCATCAGCACCCCGGCGGGTGCGTCGCGCACCTCCAGATACTTCTGCACCAGCACCCCGCCCATCGAGTGACCGATGACCACCGGCCGCACCGGCAGCGCGTCGGCCGCGGTGACGACGTCGGCGACGAAATCGGCGAACGACAGGTCGCGCAGCTTCTTGTCGGTCGGACTGCCGCCGTGCCCGCGCAGGCTCACGGCCGTGGCGCGGTAGCCGCGGTCGGCGAAGAACGGCAGGAAGTGTTCCTCCCAGCACCACGCGGCGTGCCAGGCGCCGTGCACGAACAGCAGTGGGACAGGATGGGATTCGGAGACAGTTCCCCTGTCGATGACCTCGAGCATCGCGGGCCAGCGTATACGCGCCCGTGCGCCTGCGGTCGTTACCATCCCCCCATGGCCCTCCCCCCGCCCGGTGCCGAGCGCACCGTCGTGATCACCGGCGCGTCGTCGGGCATCGGCGCCCAGATCGCGCGCGGTCTGGCCCGGCGCGGTTATCCGCTGACACTGGTCGCGCGCCGGCGCGACCGCCTCGACGCGCTGGCCGACGAACTGCGCGGTCCGGCACGCCCGGTCGACGTGCTGGCCGTCGACCTCGACGACGCCGACGACCGGGCCGCCGTCGCCGAGCGGCTGCGCGGCGGAGGGTTGGCCGGCCTGGTCAACAGCGCGGGCTTCGGGACCAACGGCCTGTTCCAGGATCTGCCGGCCGAACGGGAGAGCGGCCAGGTGGTGCTGAACGTTCTCGCTCTGACCGAGCTCACCCACGCCGCGCTGCCGTCGATGATCGGGCAGGGGTCCGGCGCGATCCTCAACCTCGGCTCGATCGCCGGCTTCCAGCCGCTGCCGGGGGCCGCGGTGTATTCGGCGAGCAAGGCCTACGTGCAGACCTTCTCCGAGGCCGTCCACGAGGGACTGCGCGGCACCGGGGTGTCGTGCACCGCGCTGTGCCCGGGGCCGGTGCCCACCGAGTGGTGGGAGGTGGCCGGCGAGGCCCCGCCCGGCGGGCCGGTCCAGGTCTCGGCCGAGGAGGTCGCCGAGGCCGGCATCGACGGCATGCTCGCCGGGAAACGCCTCGTCGTGCCGGGCCTGCTGCCCAAACTCACCGGGCTGGGTGGGCGGTTCACGCCGCGGGCCCTGCTGCTGCCCGCGCTGCGCAGGGCCGCCGCGCGCCGCGGGTAGCGGCGCACGGCGACTCGCTGCGCGTTACTCGGCGCCGCCGGAACCCTTGTCCGACGAGCCCTTGTCCGACGACGAGCCCTTGTCCGACGACGCGCCCTTGTCCGACGAGGTGCTCCTGTCCGACGACGAGCCCTTGTCCGAGCTGACCTTGTCCCGGATCGAGCTCACCGAGTTGGTGTCGTCGCCCTCGGACTTGCGGTGCTTGCCGAACAGCCCGGTCCGCGTCGGCTTCGCCGATTCCGCGGCGCCGTCCGTGCCGTCCTTGGCGGTGTCCGACGCGGTCTCCGCCGTGGTCCCGGTCCCGGCCTCGGTCTCCGTCGCGGCGGATTCGGTGGCCTCGGCCGGCTTCTCCGCAACCTCGGCCGCAGGCTCCGCAGGGGCCGGGGCCGCGGCGTCGTCGGTCTCGCCGGCTAACTCGAACTTCTTCAGCAGACCCGTCACCGCGTCCTTCACCGGGTGCGAACTCTCAGACTTCTCTTCACGGTTTGCGAGAGTTCCGGTGTTTGCCTCCGGGGCCTCGGGCGCCGTCGCGGCCGCGAGCGTGGCCGTCGGGGTCGCTTCCGTGGTGGCCTGCTGGTTCGGCGGGTAGTTCTCGTAGAGCCACGGGTTGTCGTAGACCGGCTTGCCGGGTGTGCACGACGGGCACAGCAGAGGGGCCAGCGCGCGGAAAAGCGGCGCGAAACTGGTCTGCTCGTCGTTGAACCACTCGCTGTTCTGCACGAACGGGTAGAACGAGTCGAACAGCGCCTTGCCCAGCTTGGCCGGCACCGAGAAGTAGTCGCTCAGCGGCACGGTCTCCGGGCCGGTGGGCGGTGCGGTCAGGTAGTCCCACATCGACGTCATCGGACCGAACGGATCCAGCTTGACGGTCTGGCCCGCCCACGACACCGGCTCACCGGTGAACGGGTTGGTCGAACCCTCCTCGCCCGCGGCGGGGAACGTGTAGCCCTGGTAGAGGTCGAGCAGCGACACCTTGAACATGCTGCCGAGCAGCCCGCCGAGGTTCGGGCACGCGCCGGGCAACGCCGCGCAACCGGAGTTCATCGGCAGATTGGCCTGGGCCCACCAGCTCAGGTCCTGGCCGAGCACCGACGAGAACGGCTTGATCGGGATCAGCATGTCGACGAAGCCCTTCAGCTTCGGCGGATCCCACTCGTCGAACCCGAACACGTTGGTCGGGCCCCACACCTGCCAGCTGCCGGTGCCGATCATCGCGTCGGCGAACCGGTCCATGGCCTGGATCTCCCACGCCGGGATGCTCAGGGCCATGTTGAGCAGGTTGATCGGGACGTAGAGCAGCGACGGGTCGGTGCCCAGCGCGGTGACCGGCAGGCCCGTGGGCAGCGCCGCGGCGCCGGAGGCGTCGCCGCACAGCGCCGAGACGGATCCCGGTGCGCAGGTGGGGCTCGACGCGGCGGTCAGGCTGTATTCCTGGGTGACCGCGCGGTCGGCGAGGGACACCGGTTGGATCGGAGTGACGGAGATGACGCTGGCCCCTACCAGTGCCACGCCGGCCGTGACATAAGGCCGTACGGCAGCAGGCATGACGCCCCTTTCAGGTTCAACTGTGAATCGACTGTGCGTGAACAGATCCCCGACAGCAAGGAACGTATCCCACCCGGCCACGGGTGTCCAGCAAAGCGAGATGACCGCGCCGAGACGCTTCCGCGGTTGACGTGTGCGTCAGTTCTGCAGTGTCCGGCGCGGGCCGAACCAGGCCCGGTTGCCGTACCGGTCCAGATGCACGACTTCGTCGACGGGCCTGCGGGTTGTCGGTCCGTACCGGCCTTTCGGCCAGCCCAGCGGCACGACCGCGCACGGGGTGACGTCCAGCGGCAGCCCGAGCACCCGTCGGGCCGACGTCACGTTCCACAGTGGCAACGTGATCAGGGAGGCGCCCAGCCCCATGGAGCGCGCTGCCAGCAACAGGTTCTGCAGGCTGGGGTAGATCGATCCGTAGAACGACGACGCGGCCGCGTGCGGCATCGGCACGAACGGCACCTTGCCGTCCCGGGCGCCCAGGCGCAGGCAGGCGATCACCAGCACGGGGATCTCGGTGAAGTGTTCGAGCTGCCATTCGATGGCCTTCACGCTCTTGGCCATCTCGTCGTCGTAGGAGGCGATGTCGCGGATCGACGTGCGGTGGAACACCCGCCAGGCGATCCGGTAGCGCCGCTGCAGCTTCTTCTTGATCCGCGGGTCCTTGACGACGACGAACTCCCAGTTCTGCCCGTTCGCGCCGGTGGGTGCCCGCAGTGCGAGCTCGATGCACCTCAGCACGATCGCGTCGTCGACCGGGTCGGGCCGGACCCGCCGGATCGCCCGCTGCGTCATCATCGCCTCGACCAACGGCATGTCCAGCCGGGCCAGCGCGTCGGCGGTGGCCGGGATCGGCTCGGGCATCGCTAGGCCTCCCCGGCGATCCACGACGCGGTGAACTGCTGCATCTGCGGTACCTCCCGGGCGATCAGATCGGCGACGTAGCGTTCGATGCGGCCGCCCATGATCGGGATCCGCACCTCCAGCGAGCCCCGCACCCGCAGCCGCGAGCCCGCCGGAACCGGTTGCAGCACCATGGTTCCCGCGCCCGAACTGGGCACCCCGCGGGCGGCGATGGTGAACTCACCGTGCACCTGCCCGTCGGTCGCGGGCCGCCACGACTCGGTCCGGGTGATCGCGGTGTCGCCGGGCAGCAGCCGGCCGATCGCGCCGGGCAGCATCTCCTGGCGCAGATCCTGGGTGGTGCGCACGACGATGCCGCCGTCGTCGTCGACGACCAGCGAGTCCAGCGTCATCGAGTCACCGCCGTAGGCTGCCAGCCGGGCCAGCCAGTACTCCTGGGCACTGAATGCGGCGACGACATCGGCGACGCCTGCCGACGTCTCGGTCGTCACGTCGAAGGGACGGGGCACGTCGGTTACGTCTCCTGCTTCTGCCGGCCGAACACCTTGTCCGCGACACGCGCGGCGAACCGGCGCGCCTCCTCGAGGTGGTCGTCGTCGATGTTGGTCGGGGGCAGTTTCACCCCGAGGTAGCGGTCGCGGTACTCCCCCGTGCCCAGGTAGCTGGTCAGCGACAGCATCGACGGCAGCTCGCCACCCGGATAGGTGAAGTGGATGCCGTCGACGTAGCGGCCGCCCTTCTTCTCGGCGAGCTTGCGCACCCCGGCGAGGTTCTTGCGCCACTTGCGCCGGCACACCACGAACACCGCAAACCGCTTGCCCTCCAACAGCGGTCGCGCCTCGTGGGACTTCAGGAAGGACCGCAGCGGCATCGACACGGTGTCCCACCACGTCGGCGAGCCGATGCAGATCAGGTCGTAGTCGCCGGTGCGCACCGCGTCCGGGGTGCGGATGTCCCCGGTGCGCTGCAGCGTCTGCGCGGGCAGCATCCCGATGAACTCGGGCCACACCCGGCGCATCGGGAACCGCGAGAACCGCTCGGCGTAGCGCGGATCGGTGAACTCGATGGGCGCCTCGGTGACCTCGCAGCCGCGGGCGCGGAACACCGTCGCCGCCGCATCCAGAACCTTCTTGGCCTGCCCGGTGTAGCTGTAGTAGAGCAGCAGCACCCGCGGCGACCGGGCCGCCGGTTGCGGTGATTCAGTCACCCTCGGCACATCCTTTCCCTGATGTCATCCCTGGTGCGCACGCCCCGACGTGCCACGCCGGGCCTCAACCGCATAGCCTCACACACGTGAACGACAAAGTTGCGGTCAATCTGAGCGGTCCCGCGAAGACGATGCTGTCCACGCTGTACCTCAAGGCGCTCGATGCGGACTTCGAGCAGCCCATCCTCGGCGACCGGTTCGCCAAGGAGGCGATCGGCAAGCTCGACTTCGACTGGAGTGAACTCGAGATCACCCCGAAGTGGGCTCCGCTGTTCACCGTTCGCACCGCGCAGTACGACATCTGGGTGCGCCAGTTCATCGCCGCGCACCCCGAGTGCACCGTCGTCCACCTCGGCTGCGGGCTGGACTGCCGTGTGTTCCGCATCGACCCCGGACCCGACGTCCGTTGGTACGACGTCGATTTCCCGCAGGTGATCGCGCTGCGCGAGCAGATCTACCCGAGCCGGCCCCACTACGAGTTGATCCCCACCCCGGCGACCGAGCCCGGGTGGCTCGACCAGATCCCTTCGGACAGGCCGACATTGCTCATCGCCGAGGGCATCAGCATGTACCTGACCGAGGAGGAGGGCATCGCGCTGCTGCGCCGGTTCATCGACCGCTTCGGTACCGGGGAGCTGCAGATCGACTTCTTCAACTGGCTGGCCATCAAATCGCAGAAGACGCAGTCGCTGGTCCGCACCTCCGGATCGGTGCTGTACTGGGCGGTCAACAGCCCGCAGCAGATCCTCGACAAGCTGCCCGACATCCGGTTGCTCTCGGCGGCAACGTTTTTCGATGCGAGCACCTACGCGCGCACGGGCCGCGGCATGCACGCGCTCAAGCGTGCCGTGACCTTGGCGCCGGCGCTGCGCACCTCGCTGCAATACCATCGCTACGCGTTCGGGCCGGGCGCCTAGGCGCCCGTGCTCGCGGCCTGCTTGGCCGCGATGCTGCGCAGCTGCGCCTCGATCGCGGCGATCGACTTGTCGCGATCGGGTCCGTGGGAGTGGTATTCGATCATCAGCGCGCCGTTGAAGATCTTCGACGTGTAGATCTCGATGCCCGCCCCGACCGCGAAGTAGAACTCGCCGTGGCTCGCCGCGACCTCCATGTCCGGCGGCGTCCGCAGCGGCGGCACGATCCCGTTGTCGGTGAACATCACCACATCGGGCAGGCCCGGCGGGTTGCCGACGTACTGCGGGCTGAAGTGCAGGAAGCTCTGCTGGATCACGCCCTCGGCGATGTCCTTCTTGTAGGTGTCGTTGATGTCGCGGGCCAGCGCGGCCACATCGGTGCCCGGATGGATCTCGGCCAGGTAGGTCGCGATGCCGACCGGGTTCGTGCTCTCGGTCGCCGAGACCGGCGGGGTCAGCAGGTACCGCAGGTCCACCGGATAGACGTAGGGCACCGGGATGTTCGGGGTGTTGCGCACCTGCCACTCGGCCATCAGCACCGCGGCCGACAGCAGGCTGTTCAGGCCCAGCTTGTTCGCCCGGCAGAACGCGATGATCTTCTCGGTGTCCTGCTCGGAGAGTGTGCAGTACTCCATCGGAACCAGCTGTGGCAGAACAGGATTGACGTCCGACGGGGCGCGCCGTGACGGCGGCAGCTCGTAGGCGAACATCGCGGCCAGCAGCCGCTCGAGCCCCGAGCGCGGCCTCTTCTCCACGCCGCGGTTGGCCAGGATGACCTCGAGCGGCTCGGGCGCCGGATGCACCTTCACCGGCCGGGCGGTGCCCGTGGTGACCAGATCGGTGTAGGTGGAGAACAACTCCTCGACCAGGCTGAACTGGTGGTGGCCGTCGGCGAGACTGTGGTGGATGTACAGCGTCGGCTGGGCCTGCCCGTCGCGGACGGTCAGCCGCAGGTGCACCAGCGACTGGGTCTGGTCGAAGATCAGCGGCGGCGCCGGCTCGTCGCCGGAGAGCTCCACCACCTCGATGCCCGGATGCATCAGGTCGTCGAGCACGATCTCCCACTTGCCGTCGGGCAGCTGCTCGAGGTGCCCGCCCAGCACCGGATGCGCCTGCAGCAGTGCGTCGAAGGCGTCGGACAGCGCGTCGGCGTCCATCGGGCCCTTCACGTGCGCGGCGAGGCCGATGAAGTTGTGCGTCTCGGCGAACATCTCCTCGCTGCGCGCGAGCTTGCGGATGCCCGAGGAAGGAAACATCGCTCAGTTCTCCCTGTACGTCGGTGGCGTGGGTGGCTCACCCACGACGGCTGGCCCTGCGGTACCCGATCGCCAGCGGCACCGCGCAGACGGCGAAGATGCCGAACGACCACAGCGCCGTGAAGAGGAGGGGTTCGGCGATCGGCCCTTCCAGCGACAGGCCCCGCATCGCCTCGATGGTATAGCTCACGGGCTGATGCTCGACGATCGGTTGCAGCCAGTCCGGGTACTGGTCGAGCGGGACGAACCCGATCGAGAAGAACATCAGCAGCGCGATCACGATCTCGGTGGCCTGCGGCACGATCGTGGACTGCGAGAACAGTGCCAGCGTCAGCACCGCGGCCGACAGCGCGACCACGAACAGCGACGGCACGAACACCCAGACGACCGCGGCGAGCAGGCCCTGCTCGAACCGCATGCCCAGCGCCAGGCCCACGCACATCACCGCCAGCGTGATCACCAGGATGCGGACGAAGTCCGCCAGCAGCCGGGCCAGCAGCCCGGCCGCCCGGTGCACCGGCACCACCCAGAACCGGGACAGCAGGCCGACCTCACGTTCGCGCATCACGTTCACCGCGCCGATGATCGCGCCCGTCATACCGCCGACCAGCGCCACCAGCGGCACCTGCCCGTAGAGGCCGCTGTGTCCGGTCACCTTCTCGATGACGTCGCCGAGCACGATGTCCAGCGCCGCGAGGAACCCGGCCGGCATCACCAGCGACTGCACCAGCGTCGCCGGGTCGCGGCTCCAGCGGCGCAGGATGCGGGCGGTCAGCACCAGCACCTGCGGGACGAGCCTGCGGGGCGAGTTCTCCCACACCCTGGCCACCCGGTGCCGCCCGCCGGGCCGGTAGGGCGCCTCCGCCCGGGACGCCTGCGTCGCCGTCATCGGCGTCTCCTGCTCACCACGCCGTGCAGCACGACCGCGAGCACCCCGCAGCCCACCGCCCACGCCAGGCCCGGAGCGAGCACCGCCCACGTCGCCTCCGGCGCGGCATCGGTGCTGTCGCCGGCCAGCGCCTGCAGGCCGTACACCCACTGCGACAGCGGCTGGTTGCGTACGAAACCCTGGATCCACTCGGGGAAGCGCTCGACCGGCTGCAGGCCCACCGACGCCAGGCCCAGCGTCAGCTGCGGAACCAGCATCATCGGGGCCGTCGCCTCCGGGTTCTGGGTGGCGATCCCGATCAGATCGCCGATGACCGCCAGCGTCGCGCCGATCAGCAGCACCAGTCCGACGAACGCGGCGATGTGGGCGAGGCTGCCGTGGAACCGGAACCCGATCACGTGACCGCAGACCACCGACACCACCAGCGCGATGCAGCAGCGGTACATGCTCGCGGTCAACCGCGAGGCCAGAGGCATGATCGCCGGGATCGGCATCGCGCGGAAGCGCCGATTGATGCCCTGGATCGAATCGGTCGCCGAGCGGAACGCCGCCGACACCGCCGCGAACCAGATCGCCTGCAGGATGATCAGCGGCGTCAGGTACTGGGCGTAGCTGGACAGCGGCTGGATCGCGCCCATCATCTGCTTGAGCGGCAGGTAGTAGCCGATGGTGAAGACGATCGACCCGGCGATCTGGGTGGCCAGCTCGCCGTTGCGCAGCGTCGGGATGATCATCCGGACCGTCAGCACCCACCACTGCTGGATCGGGTTGACCCGCGGCCGCGACGCGTCCGGAACCGTGGACCTCGACGACCGCGCCGCGGTCGAGACGGAGCCGGTCACGCGTAGGCGTCCGCAGCCGCGAGCTTGGCGGTGCGCTCGTCGTCGCCGCGGGTGTCGTCACCGGTCAGCGCCAGGAACACCTCGTCGAGCGACGGGCGCCGCAGCGCGATGTCCATCAGCTCGATGTTCGCCTCGCTGAGCTTGGTCAGCGCGGCCATCAGCGTGGTCGGGCCGTCCGGCGCCGGCATCGAGATGCGGTCGGAGGTCTCGGTCAGCGCGGCCCGGTTCGCTTGCGGCAGCAGCGGTCCCAGCACGCGGGCCACCTCGGGCAGGTCGCGCATGTGCCGCGGCACGATCTCGCAGTAGGTGCCGCCGGTGCGCTCCTTGAGCTGGTCGGCGGTGCCTTCGGCGATCACCGTGCCCTTGTCGATCACGATGATGCGGTCGCTGAGCAGGTCGGCCTCCTCCAGGTACTGCGTGGTCAGCAGCGTGGCGATGCCGGCCTCCTTGAAGTCGGTGACCAGCTCCCAGATCGCCTGGCGGCTGCGCGGATCCAGCCCGGTGGTCGGCTCGTCGAGGAACACCACTTCCGGGCGGACCACCAGCCCGCAGGCGATGTCGATGCGGCGCTTCATCCCGCCGGAATACGTGCCGACGGGCCGGTCCCCGGCGGCCACCAGGTCGAACTGCTCGAGCAGCTCCACCGCGCGCTCTTTGGCGACTCTCTTCTTCAGGCCCTGCAGCCGGCCGAACATCAGCAGGTTCTCCCGACCGGTGAGCATGTCGTCGAGCGCCGCGTACTGCCCCGTCAGCATCAGCGACCGGCGCACCCCCGCGGGATCGCCGACCACGTCGTGACCCGCGATCAGCGCGCGGCCGCTGTCCGGGGTGATCAGCGTCGAGAGGATGTTGACCGTCGTCGTCTTGCCCGCCCCGTTGGGGCCCAGAAGACCGAGCACCTCGCCGCGCTCCACCTCGAAGCTGACGTCACGCAGCGCGACGACGTCGCCGAACGACTTCCGGATGCCGGCGACCACCACCGCCTTCTCAGAGCGGGCCATGAGCTCCTCCTGCCCGGTTGCGCCGTGTCACGACAGGTCGACGAGCGCCAGCTCGTCGCCGGCCGCGTCGGAGTCCTCCTCGGCCAGCGCTTCCCTCGTGATCTCCAGCAGTGCCGTCGAGTACTGCCGGGCAAAGGATTCCACATCGGTGGGCCCGAGCCGGCGACTGTCGTACCACCAGTCGGTGTGCAGCACGCCGCCGGTCCGGTACACGCGCAACTCCAGCGCGTGCCCGAGGCCGGGCAGTGCGTCGCGGATGGGCAGCGCGGTGTCGGCGTCGAAGCGCACCGGCGCGTCCTCGGGCTGCTCGGCGGGCACCTCGGGGATCGTGCCGACGTGGGTGAACAGGATGTCGGCCGACCGGGTCTCCCCCAGCGCCTTAGCCGTCGGCGCGTACAGGTACCGCAGCAGGCCGTACCCGATGCCGTAGTGCGGCACCGCCTTCAGCGTCTCGCGGACGTCCTCGAGCAGCGCCCCCGCACCCGTGTTCTGGGCCGACGCCGCGGTCAGCGCGACCGGGTGCAGGGTGGAGAACCACCCCACCGTACGCTGCAGGTCGACGTCGGGCTTGAGCACCGAGCGGGCACGCCCGCCGACGTCAACCGCCACCGCGCCCTCGCCGACCGTCGCCGCGACGGCCCGGCCCAGAGCGGCGAGCAGGATCTCCTCGACCGGCAACCGCAGCCGCCGCCGCGTGTCGTCGATCTCGCCGGTCTCGGCGGCCGACATCGCCGCCGAGAACCGCACCAGATCGTCGGCGCCCGGCCGCTCGGCCGGTTCGGGTCCGGCCACGCTCACCGTCGCGGCGCGCGCGGTCTGCAGCCAGTAGTCGCGACTGTCCAGCACCGCCGGGTGCGTGGCCAGCCCGGCGCAGCGCTGCGACCACTCCCGCCACGACGTGGGGACCGCGGCCAGGGCGATCTCCTCCCCCGCCATCCGCTGGGAGAACGCGGTGAAGATGTCGGTCAGCAGCACGTCGCGCGACACCCCGTCGTCGCCCGGTCCGCCGGCCACCCCGTGCAGGCTCAGCGCCAGGTAGGACGGGCCGCCCGCGCTGCCGCGCAGGAACGTCGCCGTCAGCGGCGCGGTCAGCAACTGGTGTTCGCGAACCTGCTCGTCGAGCGCGGCCTGCACAGCCTCCCGCTCCTGCGGGCTGCCCGCGGACACCCCGTCGGGCAGGGCACGCACGACCAGTTCGGTGAACTCGCCGGGCTCGGCGATGTGCTGCTCCCAGACGCCGGCCCGTTCCACGAGATGCACCCGCAGCGCGTCGTGAACGCCCGTGACGGCGGTCAGCACCGCGCGCACGTCGTCCTCACCGATGTCGGCGCGCAGCCCCAGGATGACCGGGGTGCGCCAGCGGCCGACGTCGCGCAGGCCGTGCTCGAGGAAGTACGCCACGTTCGGCGGCACCGGCGGGGTGACCACGTCGTCGAGCGAATGCCGGGCCAGCCCGCCCTCGGCGTACCGCGCCGTCAACACCTTGGCCAGCGACGACACCGTCTGGTTCTCGTAGAGATCCTGCGGGGTGAGGTCCAGGCCGCGGTGGCCCGCGGTCATCGCCACGCTGATCGCGATCAGCGAGTCGCCGCCCAGCTCGAAGAAGTTGGCGTTGCGGTCGATGTCGGACAGGCCCAGGCACTGCGCCCAGACCTGCTGCAGCGCGGTCTCCACCGAGGACGTGCCGCCCGCGGTGGCCGGCGCCCCCGACATCCCGGCGGGCGAGGCCGCATCCACGGCGATGCCGTTGGCGCCCGCACCGGCCAGCCACGCCGCGTTCGCGTTGTGCTCGACCCAGTGCCGCTGCTTGGCGAACGGGTAGCCCGGCAGCGTCACCAGCTGCGGCTCGCTGTCGGTGCCCTGGTTCCAGTCGACCTCGACGCCCGCCGCCCACAGCTGGCCGAGACCGAGCAGGAAGGTGTCGGAGTCGCTGCGGTTCTGGGCCTGGTGGCGCATCAGCCGCACCGCGCGGTGCCGCTCCGACCAGCGCGGGTGGCGGCCGGCCGACGACGTCAGCGTGCCGCCGGGACCGACCTCGACGAGCACCCGGTCGGGCGCGCTCAGCAGCATGTCGAGCTCGTCGGCGAAGCGCACCGTGGCCCGGATCTGGCGGGCCCAGGTGGTCGGGTTGGTGGCCTCGGCCGCCGACATCGTGGTGCCGGTGATGTTGGACAGCAACGGAATTCGCGGCTCGTGCAGCGTCATGCCGGACAGGAACGCGCTGAACTCGGCGACCACGGGATCCATCAGGCGGGAGTGGAACGCGTGCGAGGTGCGCACCCGCCGCGCGGCGATGCCCTTCTCGGCCAGGCCGGCCTGGAAGGTGCGGATCGCCTCCTCGCTGCCCGCGACGACGCAGCTGCCCGGATCGTTGATCGTCGCGACGTCCACGTCGCCGGTGAGGTGCTCGGCGATGGCCTCGGGGCTCAGCGGAACCGCGACCATCACGCCGCGCGGCGCGGCGTGCATCAGCTGCGCCCGCTTGGAGACGACCTTGACCGCGGTGTCGAGGTCGAACACGCCCGCGATCGTGGCGGCCGGGTACTCCCCGATGCTGTGGCCCGCCATCACGGCGGGCTCCACGCCGTAGGACTGGATCAGCCGGGCCAGCGCGTACTCCACGGTGAACAGCGCGGGCTGGGCACGATCGGTGTGCTCGAGGTTGCGGCCCACGCCGTCGAAGATCTCGGCGCGCAGGTCGTAGCCCATCTCGTCGCTGAAGGCGGTCGCGCACTCGTCGAAGTGACGGGCGAACACCGGCTCGCCGTCGTACAGCCCGCGGGCCATCCCGATGTGCTGGGCGCCCTGGCCCGGGAACAGGAACGCCACCCGGTCGGCCGAGGACTCGGCGTCCGGCACCCCATGGCCTTCGAAGACGTTGTCGGTCTCGGTTGCCGACAGCACCGTCGCGGCGTTGGCCTGGTCGTGCACGACGGCGGCAAGCCGGAACGGGTCCTTGCGGCGCCGGGTCAGCGTGTAGGCGGCGTCGGGCAGGCTGATCTCGTCGCTGACGGCCAGCTCCGCGGCCAGCGCGGCCCGCGACTGCGCGAGCGCCTCCTGGGTGCGGGCGGAGAGCACCAGCACCTGCGGCCGCGCGCTCGGTGTCGGGGCCGGTGCGGTCGGCGCCTCCTCGAGCACGATGTGGGCGTTGGTGCCGCCCACCCCGAACGAGCTGACCCCGGCGCGCCGGATGCCGTCGGACTCCCACGGGCCGTCGGCGTTGCGGATCCGGAACGGTCCGCGGTCGATGTGCAGTTCCGGGTTCGGGCTGGTGTAGTGCAGCGTCGCCGGGATCGCCTTGTGCTCCAGGCACAGGATGGCCTTGATCAGCCCGGCGATGCCGGCCGCGGTCTCGAGGTGGCCGATGTTCGACTTCACCGAGCCCAGGTAGCAGGGCGCGCTGCGGGTGTCCTCGGCCAGCTCGAACGCCTGACGCAGGCCCTCGATCTCGATCGGGTCGCCCAGCGGGGTGCCGGTGCCGTGCGTCTCGACGTAGGTGATCGAGGACGCGTCGACGCCCGCGATCGCGTGCGCCTCGGCGATGACCTCGGCCTGCCCGAGCGCGTTCGGCGCGGCGTAGGTCATCTTCGTCGCGCCGTCGTTGTTCAGCGCCGAGCCGCGGATCACCGCGTGGATGCGGTCACCGTCGTCGATCGCGTCGGCCAGCGCCTTGAGGACCACCACGCCGACGCCGCTGGCGAAGATCGTGCCGTCCGAGCGGACGTCGAACGGGCGGCACTGCCCGGTCGGCGACACCATCGCGCCCTGCTCGTACCAGTAGCCGACGTGGTGTGGGATGCGCAACGAGGACCCGCCCGCCAGCGCGATGTCGCATTCGCCGTTGAGGATCGACTGGCACGCCAGGTGCACCGCGACCAGCGACGACGAACACGCGGTGGCCACCGACAGGGCCGGGCCGCGGAAATCGAACTGGTGGGCCACCCGGGTGGCGAGGTGGTCCTTGTCGTTCTGCAGCGACAGGTTGACCATCTCGAAGCTGGCGCCCTGCCCGATCACCATCATCGGGTCGAAGTTCGACATCAGGTTGTGCAGCAGGTAGCCACTCGAGCTGCTGGTGCCGAACACACCGACGGTGGACTCCAGGCCCTTGGGGTCGTAGCCGGCGTCTTCGAGCGCGTGGAACACCGACTGCAGGAACAGCCGGTGCTGCGGGTCGAGCATGCGCGCCGCGTACGGGGTGAACCCGAAGAATTCCGCGTCGAACTCCTCGATGCCCGGCATCAGCCCCGCGCGCCGGACGTAGCCGCGGTTGGCCAGCGCCCGCTCGGTGACGCCGTTGGCCAGCAGCTCGTCCTCGGACAGGTCGACGATGGACTCCACGCCGGCCCGCAGATTGCGCCAGAACGCCGACACCGACTCGGCCCCCGGGAACTTCCCGGCCATGCCGATGACGGCGATGGCGTTGTCGGGGAGCTCCGCTTGGTTGTCCGTCACGATCGTGGTCCTACTTTCCGCCGCGATGCGGCACGTTGACGCGCGGCGGCACGCTGTTGGGCGCGCTCGCGCAGCGCGTTGGGACGCTCCGCGTCCTCCTGCTCCTCGAGCCCCAGCTGGCGGATCAGATCCACCGCGAGGTCGTTGAGCGTGGCGCCCTGCAACAACAGTGCCACCGGCGGCTCGACCCCGAAATCGCCGCGGATGGTGTTGCGCATGCGCACCGCCATCAGCGAATCGAGACCGAGCTCGGTCAGCGGCTGCGCGACGTCGACCGCGCTGTCGTCGGAGTAGCCCATGATCGCCGAGATGCGGCGGCGCAGCCGGGCCACCACGACCCGGTTGACCTCCGCGGCGTCCATGGTCTTGAGCGCGTCCGCGCCGCCCCAGTCGTCGTCGATGTCGTCGGTCTGGAGCTCGCCGATCAGGTCGGTGAAGAACCCGATCTGATGGATCTCGGGGAACGCCGCGGCGGCACGGTCGAGCCGCAGCCGCGCGATGCCCACCCGGGACAGCCCGGCGGCCAGCACGCCGCCGAGCGCGTCGACGCCCTCGGCCGGGCTGATCGGGTCGAGCACCGAGAACCGCAGCGTGCTGGCCAGACCCACGTCGGCCCACTGGCCCCAGTTGATCGCGATCGCGGGCAGCCCCGCCGCCTGCCGCGCCGCCACCAGCCCGTCCACCCAGGCGTTGGCGGCGGCGTAGGCCGCCTGACCCGGTGAACCCAGCAGCGACACGATCGAGCTGAAGCCGACCCACCAGTCCAGGTCCTTGCCGACGGTGGCCTCGTGCAGCCGCAGCGCGCCGGTCGCCTTCGGCGCCCAGATCGTGTCCAGGCTCTCGCGGGTGAGGCCGACGAAGATCTCGTCCTCGAGCACCGCGGCCGAGTGGATGACACCGCGCAGCGGCTTGCCGGTCTCCTCGGCGGCGGTGACCAGCCGGTCGGCCACCCCCGGGTCGGCGATGTCGCCGGTGACGACCGCGATCTCGGCGCGCTGCGACAGCCCGTCGAGAACGGCCTGCACCTCCTCGGAGGGTCCGCGGCGGCCGTTGAGCACGAGACGTCCCGCGCCGTGCTCGACCAGCCAGGTCACCACGGACATGCCGACGCCGCCCAGCGCACCGGTCACGACATAGGAGCCGTCCCTGCGGACGGTCAGCTGTCCCGGGGTGGCCGGCAGCGCCGCGCGGGAAAGCCGCTCGACGAACCGGGTGCCGCCGCGCCACGCGATCACGTCATCGGCACCGTTGGCGTCGATCTCGGCGGCCAGCGCCCCGGCCGGGTCGTCGGCGCCGGTGTCGAGCAGCGTGGTCTTCAGATCCGGATGCTCGTAGGCCAGCACCCGCACCAGGCCCTTGAGGCTGTTGGCGGCCGGGTTGCCCGGCCCGTCTTCGGCAGCGACGACCAGGCCGCCGCGGGTGACCAGCCACAGCCGCGGCGCCTTGCCGTGCCAGCTGCCCACGATCGCGCGCACTGTGCCGGCCACGCCCCAGATCACGTCGCGGGCATGGTCCAGTCCGGCTGCGGCGTCGGCGGCATCGCCGGAGCCGAAGTCGCCGAACACGATCACGCCGGCCGGTGGCAGGTCGGGGTCGGCCGTCGCGGTGGCGAACGCCTCCCGCACGGCCGCCTCGTCGCCGAGGTCGGCGGTGACGACCCGCCGGGTGGCGCCGCCGAACCGGGTGGCGAAGTCCTGCGCCGCGGCCAGGCCCGCCGAGCCGTCGGCCAAAGCCAGCCAGCTGCCCGTCGGCGATCCCGCCGTCGTCGCCGCCGACTCGACCCACCGGGAGTCGAAGATCTTCTGCGACAACGGAAGTGGGACGGTGCGCCGCTGGACCCGCTTCAGGGTGACGTTGTCGACGCGCGCCAGCACGGTGCCGGTGTCGTCGGTCAGCGTGACGCGGCCGACGGCGTCACCCGTGTCGGCGACCACGCTGACCAGTTCGGCGCGGCACCGGGCGCGCCGCCCGACCGTCCCGAACACCCGGATCGAGCCGAACGCGACCGGCAGATAGGTGTCCTCGCCGGAGTCGGCGAGCGTGGAGTCGCTCATCGCGGCGGCCAGGCCCTGCAGCGCGGCGTCGAGCATCACCGGGTGCAGCGCGATACCCCGGTGCGGCGTCGCCTCGTCGGGCAGCTCGATCTCGGTGTCGGCCGCATCGGTCGACCGCGCGATGCGGGTCAGCGCCGCGAACGCGTGGCCGTGATGGGCGCCGGTTCGGCGCAGCGCGGTGTAGAAGTCGGCCGGGGACACCGGGGTGCCGCCCGCCGTGGGCGTCACCTTCGCCGGTGCGTCGCCCGCGTCGACGGCCCGGACGGTGCCGACCGCGTGCCGGGTCCAACCGCCCGCGTCGGACCGCGAGTGGATCTCCACCCGCAGCGCGCCGTCGTCGGCGGTGTGCAGCTGGGTGGTGAGCTTCGTGTGCGGGTCGAGCGGCAGCATCTGCTCGACCTCGACCGAGACCTCGACCCCGGTCGCGGGCACGCCCAGGGCCTCCTGGGCCGCGGCCAGCGCGATCTCGGCGAATCCGGCGCCGGGCATCACCGGCAGGCCGTGCACGATGTGGTCGGCCAGCCACGGATGCGGCTCGGTGCCGACGTCGGACTGCCAGACGTGGCCGCTGCCCGACGGCAGTTCCACGTGCAGGCCCAGCAGCGGGTGCGCACCGGTGAACTGCTGACCCGACCCGCGGTCGGACTGCCAGAACGGCACGTGCTGCCAGGCACTCGTCGGCGCGTCCACCACGCGGCCGAACTCGCCGTCGGCGGCCTTGACCGCCGGCGGGCGCACCGCGGCGAGCTGCGCGTGGAACGCCAGCGTCTCCGGGTGGTCCCGGTTCACGGTCGAGCCGACGTGGAACCGCCGGCTGGTCGACTGCGCGGCGAGGGTGTCGGAGATCGCGTGGCTCAGCAGCGGATGCGGGCTGATCTCGATGAAGTTGCTGTTCTCGGCCGACGCCTCGTGCACGGCCTGGCTGAACCGCACCGGGTTGCGCAGGTTCGCGGCCCAGTAGTCGGCGCTGTACATCAGCGAGGAGCCGGTGTAGGCGACGGTCGAGACCAGCGGGATCTTCGGCGCGGCCGGGCTCAGCGCGGTCAGCGCCTCGCGCAGCTCGGGCAGCACCGGGTCGATGGTCGGGTGGTGCGACGCCACGTCCACCTCGACGCGGCGGGCCAGCTTGCCCTGCCCGTCGACCTGCGCGACGAGCTCGTCGACCTGATCGGGCGGTCCGGCGATCACCACCTGCTTCGGTGACGCGTACACCGCGATCGTCACGTCCGGACGGTCGGCGATCAGCTTCTCCGCCGCCGCGGGATCGAGTTCGAGCAGCGCCATCGCGCCCTGGCCGGACAGCCGCTTCATCAGCCGGGTCCGGGTGGCGATCACGTCGAGGCCCTCGGCGGGCGTGAGCACCCCGGCCACCACCGCGGCCGTCGTCTCGCCCATCGAGTGGCCGATCACCGCGTCGGGTTCCACGCCGTAGGAGCGCCACAGCTCCGTCAGTGCCAGCTGCATGCCGACCAGCACCGGCTGGATGCGGTCGATGCCGACGACCGGCTCGCCGGCCTCCAGCGTCTGGCGCAGCGAGAAGCCCACCTTGTCGACGAATGCCGGCTCGAGCTCGTCGACGGCCTTGGCGAACGCCGGCTCCTCGGCCAGCAGCGCCTTGCCCATGCCGGCCCACTGCGCACCCTGCCCCGAGTACAGGAACACCGTGCCCTTGCCGACCTTGGCGTCGTGCGCGCCGATCACGCCGGGCGCGCTCTGGCCGGCGGCCAGCGCGCGCAGGCCCGTCACGGCCTCGGCGTGGGTGCGGGCGCACACCGTGGCGATGGTCTGGTAGCGGCTGCGGTGGTGGTTGACGGTGAACGCGACATCGGTGAGCGGCACCGCCGCGCCGTCGCCCTCCAGCCAGTCGGCCAGCGCCTTCGCCGACGCGGCGAGGCGGGCCGGGGTCTTGCCGGAGACCACCAGGGTGGTCACGCCGGTTTCCGGTGCGGGCGTTGCCGCCGGGCTCTCCGGTCCCTGCTCCAGCACGATGTGGGCGTTGGTGCCGCTGAAGCCGAACGACGACACCGCCGCGCGGCGCGGGTGGTCGCTGGTGGGCCACTGCTTGGCCTCGGTCGGCACGAACAGCCGCGTCGGCTTCGGGTCGATCTGCGGATTCCACTTGTCGAAGTGCAGGTTCGGCGCGATCGTGCCGTGCTGCAGCGTCAGCACGGTCTTGATGAATCCGGCCACGCCGGCGGCCGCCTCGAGGTGGCCCATGTTCGTCTTGAGCGTGCCCAGCGCGCAGGGCACCTCGCCCTTGCCGTAGATCGCGGCCAGCGCGTCGAACTCGATCGGATCGCCGAGAGCCGTTCCGGTGCCGTGGCATTCGATGTAGTCGACGGTCGCCGCCGCGACGTCGGCCGACTTCAACGCCCGGGTGAGGACGTCGCGCTGCGACGGCGCGTTGGGGGCGGTGAGGCCGTTGGAGCGGCCGTCCTGGTTGACGGCCGAGCCGCGCACGACCGCGAGCACACGGTCCCCGTCGCGCACCGCGTCGGTCAGCCGCTTGAGCACCACGACGCCGGCACCTTCGCCGCGGACGAACCCGTCGGCACGCGAGTCGAACGCATAGCAGTGCCCGTGCGGCGAGAGCATGCCCCACTTGGCCAGCGCCAGTTGGGTTTCCGGGCGCAGGTTGAGGTTCACGCCGCCTGCCAGCGCGAGGTCGCTCTCGCGCATGCGCAGGCTCTGGCAGGCCAGGTGGATCGACACCAGCGACGACGAGCACGCGGTGTCCACGGCCACCGCCGGGCCCTTGAGGCCCAGCAGGTAGGCGATGCGGCCGACGGTCACGCTGTGCGCGTTGCCGGTCGCCGAGTACGCGTCGATGGCGTCGGCGTTGTCGGGCGAGGCGTTCTGATACTCGCTGTAGTAGACGCCCAGCATCACCGCGGTGCGGGATTCGCCGAGCTGATCGGGGGCGTACCCGGCGTTCTCCAGCGCCTCCCAGGCGACCTCGAGGGCCACCCGCTGCTGCGGATCCATCGACGTCGCCTCACGCGGGGTGATGCCGAAGAAGTCGGCGTCGAAGCCGGTCACGTCGTCGAGGTAGGCGCCCCACTTGGTGGGCATCCGGCCCGGCGCGCTCAGGTCGGGGTCGTAGAACGCCTCGGCGTCCCACCGGTCGGCGGGCACCTCGGTGACCGCGTCGGTGCCGCTCTCCAGCAGCTTCCAGAAGCTGTCGGGTCCGGTGACCCCGCCGGGCAGCCGGCAGCCGATGCCGACGACGGCGATCGGCTCGGCACCGGCGACGCGCGACGCCTTCTCGAACTGTTCGGCCAGCTTGTCGCGCTGCTCGACGGTCATCGCCGAGATCCGGTCGAAGGTGGTCTTCATCAGATGGCGCCCTCACTGCCGGCGTTGGCCGACTCGACGGAAGATTCGATGCTGTCGAACAGGTCGTCGAGACTGAACTCATCCGAGTCGTCCTCGGGTTCGGGCTCAGGCTCGGACTCCGGTGCGGCCTGCTGCGTCGGTGCGAGCAGTTCGGCGATGAACTGCGACAGCAGCGCGATCGACGGGTGGTTCCAGAGCATCGTCGCGGACAGGTCGATGCGCACGAGCGCCTTGGCGTCGCGCAACAGGTTCATCGCCATCATCGAGTCCAGGCCCAGCTCGGGGAACGGCGCGTCGACGTCGACCGCGTCCTCCGGCATGCCGAGCTCGCGGGCCAGGATCGCGCGCAGCCGCACCCGCAGCTGCGCAATCGTGTCCGCGCCCGACATCGTCGTCCAGTCGACGAATTCGGTTGTCGCCGTTGCCGTCTGGCCCGTGCTCGGGGCCGGGGCCGACTCCACCGGGGCGAAGTGCAGGCCGCGGATGTCCACCCACGCGGCACCGTCGGGTCCGGTGACCACCGCGTCGACGACCAGTCCGTCGCCGGCGCCGGCCCGCCGGTACACCTCGATCACGGCCGGCCCGTCCACCGCGGCGTCGGCCTCGGCGAGACTCTCGACGCCCGCGGGCAGCAGCAGCGCCGGGTTGTCGGCGTCGGCGAGGCGGGCCACATGCACGGCGGCGTCCAGCAGCGCCGCAGCAGGCGTGTCCGTTCCCGCGGGCACGTCGACCGTGCCCCGGGCGCCGGCGGCGGTGGCGGTGGCGTCGGCGACGGTCCAGGAGAACGGCCGGCCCTCCACCCCCCACGCGCGCTGCATCTCCTCGATCGCCGCGCCGTCGAACACCGTCCCGACGGGGCTCTGATCGCCCTGCGGCGCCGCCCCGGGGGCGGTGACCAGCGTGGCCCCGGCGTGCCGGGTCCACTTCTGCTCGGGGGTGTCGGGTCCGGCGCTCGACCACACGCTGAGCGCGTCGCCCGTGGCGACGACGTGGACGACCTTCGGCTGATCGGCGACGATCGGGTACTCGAACCGGATGTCCCCGGCGACCTTCCCGTCACCGATGCGGGCGGCCACGGCCGACAGCGTGTGCAGCACCACCGACACCGGCACCACCTCGACGCCGCGCACGCGGTGCGCAACCGGGTAGGACCGTTCGCCGGGCTGCAGCCGCGCCCGCCACACGTGATCGTGACCGGCCGCCTCGACCGGGTCGCCGAGCACCGTGCCCCAGGCAGGCGCGGGAAGCGCCGACAGGTCCGCGCCGTCGACCGGCCCGCTGACCAGGTGGTCGAGCACCTTGACCGCGGCGCGCATCCGGTAGGCGTCGGCCAGCCGCGGCCAGTCGGCGCCCGCGAGCACGATCTGCGTGCCGGCGTCGGGGCTGAGCACCGTCGGCAGCATCCGGATCGCGACGTCGTTGGGCATGGGCTCCAGCCCGGCCGCCTTCATCTGCGGCTGGGCGTCCGACCACGACTTCCACAGGCCCCAGTCCACGACCGTCGCCGGCAGGCCCAGCGCCCGGCGGGCGTAGGCGAACGCGTCGGCGAAGGCGTTGGCCGCCGTGTAATGGGCGACCGCGCGGGAACCGAGCAGCCCGGTGATCGACGAGAACAGCACGAACCGGCGTACGGCGGTGGTCAGCGACAGCTTGTGCAGCACCGCCGCGGCGTCGACCTTGGCCCGGAACATCGGCCGCAGGTCGTCGTCGGTCATGTCGGTGAGCAGCGCTTCGCCGCCCGCCAGCGACGCGAGGTACACGCCGTCGAGCGGCGGCAGGTCGGCGCCGAACCGGTCGAACACCGCAGCCATCGACGCCTCGTCGGCGGCGTCGGCGGCGACCTCGACCAGCGTGGTGCCGTGCGGGGCCAGCTCGGCGGCCAGCTCGGCGAGCCCTGTGCCGCGCCGCGACACCGCGACGACCGTCGAGGCGCCCATCTCGGCGAGCTGGCGGATCAGGTACGGGCCGACGTTGCCGGTGGCGCCGACGACGAGGTGGCTGGTGCCGCTCTCGAGGCGGCTGACCGCCACCGCCGGCAGCGCCGCCGACTCCAGCCGCGGAACACGCCGTTCGCCGACCCGGTAGACCACCTGGTCGTCGCGGTCGGTGTCCCCCAGCGTCGACGCCTCGGTGCGCAGGTAGGCGCCCAGCAGTTCCGGCGGCAGCGTCTCGTCGACGTCGACCAGACCGCCCCAGAACTCGGGATGCTCCAGCGCCAGCGTGCGACCCTGGCCCCACAGCACTGCGTGCGCGGGGTTCGCGCGGTCCCCGTCGACGACCGGCTGCGCGTTGCGCGTCGCAACGAAGAGCCTTGGTGCCGAACCGGTTCCGGCCAGCGCGACCACGAGGCGGCGCAGCTCGTCGAACATCTGGTAGGCCGCGGCGGCGTCGAAGCGCTGCGCGGGCACCGACGGTGCGTACACGACGACATCCGCTGCGCCGAAAGCACTCTGGAGCGCGGCGGGGTCGTCCAGCGCGGACAGCGGCAGCCCCTGCGCGCCCAGCGCCTTCGCCAGGCCCTCGTCGTCGGAGAGCACCAGCCAGGAGCCGTCGGCGCGGGCTGCGCCGAGCTCACGTACCGGCCAGCTCAGCCGGTGCATCCACTCGTGGTAGCCGCCCTCGCCGCCGGCCGGCGACACCGCAGAACCGTTGTCCTCAGCCGCTTTTCGCATCGCGGCGGTGTGGATCCAGTGGTGCGAGTGGTGCCACGGCGTGGTCGGGATCTGCACCCGCGGGCCGGGCCGCTCCGGCGTCTTCGGCGGCCGCGTCGTGTGGGTGGCATTGAGGTTCGTGCGGAAGGTGAGCGTGTCGTTGGCGTCGCGCTGCAGCGTGGCGATGCTGTGGTGGTGCTGCTCGGCCAGCGTGTCCTTGATCGCGTAGCCCAGCAGCGGGTGCGGGCTCACCTCGACGAACACGGCGTGGTCGGCCCCGGCGGTGGCGACCGCGCGGGCGAACCGCACCGGGTTGCGCAGGTTGGCCACCCAGTGGTCGGCGTCGAACACGTTCGAACCATCGGTCGGCCGCTGATCGGTGGTCACGATCACCGGGATGGCCGGCGCCTTCGGCTGCAGCGTCGCCAGTTCGGTGCGCAGCTCGTCGAGGATCGGATCGATGATCGGGTGGTGCGAGGCCACGTCGACGTCGACGCGGCGGGCCAGCCGGTCCTGCGCGTCGACCACCGCGACCGCGGCGTCGACCTGGTCCGGCGGGCCGGCGATCACGGTCTGATGTGGCGAGGCGTAGACGGCCACGGTCAGCCCGTCGTAGCCGGCGATCAGCTTCTCGGCCGCTGCGGCGTCGAGTTCCAGCAGGGCCATCGCGCCCTGCCCGGACAGGCGCTTCATCAGCCGCGAGCGGGTGGAGATCACCTTCAGGCCGTCGGCCGGGCTGAGCGCGCCGGCCACCACCGCGGCCGTCACCTCACCCATCGAATGCCCGATCACGGCGTCGGGGACGACGCCGCAGGACCGCCACAGCGCGGTCAGGGCCAGCTGCACCCCGACCAGCACCGGCTGGATGCGGTCGATGCCGACGACGGTCTCCCCGGACGTCAGCACGTCGCGTAGCGAGAACCCGGCCTGCGCGACGAAGTCGGGCTCCAGCTCGTCGACCGCCGCGGCGAACGCCGGCTCGTCGGCCAGCAACCGTCGGCCCATGCCGGCCCACTGCGAGCCCTGCCCCGAGTACAGGAACACCGTGCCGGAACCGCAGGCGCCGTCGTGCACGGGCACCACACCCGGCGCCGGGTAGCCCCCGGCGATCGCCCGTAGCCCGGCGACGGCCTGGTCGCGGTCGGTGGCGGCCACGGTGGCGAACCGCGGGTGCTGGGCGCGGCGGTGATTGAGCGTCTCGGCGACGTCGGCCAGGCCGACCGACGCGGCGTCCGGGCTCTGCAGCCAGTCGGCCAGCGCGCCGGCCAGCGACGCGACACGGGCCGGGGTCTTGCCGGTGACCACCAGTGTGCTCACCGGCGGTTCCGGTTGAGCCGCCGGCGTTTTCGCAGGGTCGGGCTCGGGGGCCTGCTCGAGGACGATGTGGGCGTTGGTGCCGCTGACGCCGAACGACGACACCGCGGCGCGGCGCGGACGGTCGTGGGCCGGCCAGTCCATCGGCTCGGCGGCGATGTGGAACTTCGACGCGCCCTCGGACGCCTGCGGGGTCATCTTCGTGAAGTGCAGCTGCTTGGGGATGTGGCCGTGCGCCACACTGAGCACCGTCTTGATGAAGCCGGTGACGCCCGCCGCGGACTCCAGGTGCCCGAGGTTCGTCTTGACCGACCCGAGCACCAGCGGCGCGGAGTCCTTGCGGTCGCCGTACACGGCGGCCAGCGCGTCGAGCTCGATGGGGTCGCCGAGCCCGGTGCCGGTGCCGTGTGCCTCGATGTAGTCGATGTCCGACGGGGCCAGCCGCGCGTTGGCCAGCGCGGTGCGCATCAGCTCCTGCTGGGCGGGGCCGTTGGGGACGGTCTGGCCGCTGCTGGCGCCGTCCTGGTTGACCGCCGAGCCGCGGACGACCGCGAGCACGCGGTCCCCGTCGCGCAGCGCGTCGGTGAGGCGCTTGAGCACGACGACGCCGCAGCCCTCGCTGCGCACGTAGCCGTCGGCGTCGGCGTCGAACGTCGCGCACCGGCCGGTCGGCGACAGCATGCCCCACCGCGAGCAGGCGATGTTGTTCTCCGGGCTCAGGATCAGGTTCACCCCGGCGGCCAGCGCGTGGTCGCTCTCGCCGCGGCGCAGGCTCTGGCAGGCCAGGTGGATCGACACCAGCGACGACGAGCACGCGGTGTCGCTGACCACCGCGGGACCCCGCACGCCGAGGAAGTAGGACAGCCGACCGGCCGCGAAGTTCGGCGCGTTGCCGAACGGGATGTAGGGGTCGATCTCCTCGGGCTCGAGCTTGCCGATCACCGAGCGGAAGTAGTCGTTGGCGGTCAGGCCGACGAACACGCCGGTCGACGAGCCGCGCAGCGATCGCGGGCTGATGTTGGCGTCCTCGAGCGCCTCTACCGCGACCTCCATCAGCAGCCGCTGCTGGGGATCCATGCCGGCGGCCTCGCGCGGGGAGATCGAGAAGAACTCCGCGTCGAACTCGTCGGGCTGCCAAGTGGTCAGGAACCCGCCCTCGCGGTTGACGATGGTGCCGGGCACGCTGTGGTCGGGCGAGTAGAACTCGTCGGCGTCCCAGCGGTCGGCCGGCACCCGGATGACGCCGTTGCCGCCGTCGAGCAGCAACTGCCAGAACTGCGACGCGTTGTCGACCCCGCCGGGCAGTCGCGCGCCGATGCCCACGACGGCGATCGGTTCGGTCTCGGCCTTCTCGGCCACCGCCAGCCGCGCGCTCAGATCGTCGATCTTGCGCAGGGCCTCGGTGATGATCGCCCGGCGATCCGGCGAAGCAGGCGACGCTTGGGTCATCTCAGTCAACTCAATCTTTCCGAAAGTCTGGCAAGCAGTTCGTCCTCGGCCAGGTCGTCGTAGGCGTCTGCGGCCTCGTCGGAGCCGTCACCGCCCTCGCCCGCCGCGACCTCGTCGTCGTGACCGGCGGTCTCGATTATCTCAGGCAGGACCGACGCCAGATAATCGGTGAGCGCCTCGATGGTCGGATAGTCGAACACCACCGAGGCAGGCAGGACCTCCCCAAGGCTTTCGCTCAGAGAACGTTGCAACGTTACGCTCATCAGCGAATCCATGCCGAACTGGAAGAACCCGACGGTCGGATCCAGCGTGTGCGCCGAGGCCAGCCCCATCGCCGCGGCGACCTGGGCACCGACATGGTCGGCCAGCAAATCTCTGCGTCGCTCCGGGTCGGCGGCACGCAGCTCACCCCGGAATGGGGTGTCCCCGGTCAACGCGGCCTGCGTGCCCGCGTCCTCGGCGAGCAGGTCGTCGAGGATGTGCAACTGGGCGCGGGTGTGGTATGCGGCGGCCAGCCGGGGCCAGTCCGCGGCGACCACGGTGGCGCGCGCCGGCGCCACGGGCCCGACGAACAGGCGCAGCGCCTCGATCGCGGTGTCGTCGTCCATCGGCTCCAGGCCCGACTCGGCCGTCGCCTGCTTCTCGAAGCCCTCCTGCACGTCGGCGAGCGACTTCCACAGACCCCAGTTGATCGCGGTGGCCGGCAGGCCGGCCGCGCGCCGGGCGAACGCGAACGTGTCCAGGAACGTCGTCGTCGCCGCGTAGTGGGCCAGCCAGCGGGAGCCGAGCACACCGGAGATCGACGAGAACAGCACGAACTGCTCGACCGGGTGTCCCAGCGACAGCGTGTGCAGCAGCGCGGCGGCGTCCATCTTGGAGCGAAACATCGCGACGACGTCGTCGTGCGTCATCTCCGCCAGCGTCACCGGTCCCCCGCTCATCGCGGCGAGGTAGATCCCGCCCAGCGGCGGCAGGTCGGTGCCGAACCGGTCGAACAGTGCGCGCAGCGCCGTCTCGTCGGAGGCGTCGGCGGCCGCGGTGACGACCGTGGTGCCCGTCGTCGCCAGCCGTGCGGTCAGCTCGTCGAGCCGGCCGCCGGGGTTCCGGGAGACGGCCACCACGGTTTTCGCCCCCATCGCGGCGAGCTGCTCGATCAGCCGGGGCCCGATGTTGCCGGTGGCGCCGATGACCAGGTGCGCCCGGTTCGGGTCCAGCACGGCGGTGCCGGCGGCCGTGGGCGGCTGGTGTACCAGCCGGGCCACCCGGCGCGTACCCGCCCGGTACACGACCTGGTCCTCGCCGTCCCCGGCGTGAGCCTCGGCCAGCACCCAGCGCGCGGTCACCGGCGCCGGGACCGACGCGTCGACGTCGACGAGGCCGCCCCAGATCTCGGGATGCTCGAGGGCCAGCGTGCGGCCCAGCCCCCACAGCACCGCCTGGGCCGGGTTGGCCCGGTCGCCCTCGCTGACGGGCTGGGCGTTGCGGGTCACCAGGTACAGCGCCGGGCGCGCCGGGCTCGCCGCGGCCGCCGAGGCGATCGCGCGGCCGGCCTCGAACAGTTCGTAGCCCAGCTCGTCGCCGTCGCGCTCCTGTGGGGCGTAGAGGACGTGGGTGGCGGCGGCCACCGCATCGGCCAGGCCGTCGTCGCCTGCCGCCAGCGTGCTCACCGGGCCGCCGAGCAGGCGGGCCATCGCCTCGCCGATCCGGGCGTCGCCGACGACCAGCCATGCGCCGTGCGACGGGGCCGAATCCTGCTGTTCGGCAAGGGGTTTCACCGGCCAGGTCAACGCGCAGAACCACTCGGCCGGCACCGTGGTGTCGGCGGGAACCGTGGCGGGACGATCCTCGGCGACGCGGCGCGCCGGCCGGACGTCGACCCAGTGCCGGGTGCGGTGCCACGGCGTGGCGGGCAGCACCACGTGCGGCTCGCCGTGGTGCGGGGTCTGCGGCGCGCGGGTGGTGTGCGTGGCGTTGAGGTTGGTGTGGAACGTGACGGTGTCGTCGGCGTCGCGGGAGAGCGTGCCGAGTGAGTGGACGTCGGTCTGCTCGGCCAGCGTGGCGGCGATCGGCTGCCCCAGCGTGGCGTGCGGGCTGATCTCGATGAAGGTGCCGTGATCGGCGGCCGCGGCGGTGACGGCACGGCTGAACTGCACCGGCCGGCGCACGTTGGCCACCCAGTAGTCGGCGTCCAGCGTCGGCGTCTCGGCGGGGTCGGTGACCGTGGACAGGAACCTCACCGTCGGAGCGCCGGCGTCGATGTCGGCCAGCGCCGCGCGGATGTCGGGCAGCACCGGGTCCATCAGCGCGGTGTGCGAGGCGACCACCATGTTCACCCGGCGGGCGAACGCGTTCTGCGCGGTCACCGCGGCGATGACGGCGTCCACCTCGTCGGGCAGGCCGGCGACCACGGTCTGGCGCGGCGACAGGTACCCGGCGATCTCCACACTCGGGTGACCGGCGATCTGGGCGGCGGCGGCGTGCTCGTCGAGCGCCAGCAGCGCCACGGCGCCCTGCCCGGCCAGCCGGGACATGATGCGTGAGCGGTGGGCGATCACCTTCAGGCCGTCGGCCAGGCTCAGGGCGCCGGCCGCCACGGCGGCGGTGACCTCGCCCATCGAATGGCCGATCACCGCGTCGGGGTGCACACCGTAGGAGCGCCACAGCTCGGTCAGGGCCAGCTGCAGGCCCATCAGCACGGGTTGCACCTCGGCGTCGCCGCTGACCGGCNACCGCGTCGGGGTGCACACCGTAGGAGCGCCACAGCTCGGTCAGGGCCAGCTGCAGGCCCATCAGCACGGGTTGCACCTCGGCGTCGCCGCTGACCGGCCGGCCCTCGGCGAGGATGTCGTGCAGCGAGAAGCCGACCTGTTCGACGAACACCGGCCCGATCTCGGCCACCGCCGCGGCGAACGCGGGCTCGTCGGCCAGCAGCTGCCGGCCCATGCCCGCCCACTGCGAACCCTGCCCGGAGAACACGAAGACGGTCCCCGGGCAGGGTTCGCAGTGGGCGNCCGATCTCGGCCACCGCCGCGGCGAACGCGGGCTCGTCGGCCAGCAGCTGCCGGCCCATGCCCGCCCACTGCGAACCCTGCCCGGAGAACACGAAGACGGTCCCCGGTTTCGGCGCGACCGCGCCCGCGGGCACGACTCCGGGCGCCGACCGCCCGGCGGCCAGCGCCTGCAGGCCCTCGACGGCGTGGGCCCGGTCGCGGGCGACGACCGTGCCGAACGTGCCGTGCTGGGACCGGTGGTGGTTCAGCGTGTGCGCGACATCGCTGAGCGTGGCCTCGGCGCCGGGGCCGGCCATCCACTCCGCGAGCATCGCGGCCTGCGACGCGACGCGCTCGGGCGTGCGGCCCGACACCACCAGCGTCGTCACGGCCGGCTCGGCCGGGTTGTCGGCGGGGACGGCCACCGGCGGCTGCTCGATGACGACGTGGGCGTTGGTGCCGCCGAAGCCGAACGACGAGATGCCGGCGCGGCGCGGCCGCCCGGCCGGCGCCCACTCGGTGTGCTCGTCGACGACGCGCAGCCGCAGCTTGTCGAACGGGATGTGCGGATTGGGGTTCTCGTATCCGCGGTTGGCGGGGATCGTGTTGTGCTGCAACGCCAGCACGGCCTTGGCGAACCCGGCGATACCGGCCGCCGCCTCAAGGTGCCCGAGGTTGGACTTGACCGCACCCAGCAGCAGCGGACGCTCCGCGGGCCGGCCCTTGCCCAGCACCGTGCCCAGCGCGCGGGCCTCGATCGGATCGCCCAGCAGCGTGCCGGTGCCGTGCGCCTCGACGTAGTCCACCTCGCGGGGGTCCACGCCGGCCGTCGCATAGGCGGCCCGCAGCACCGCCATCTGCGCCGACGGGTTGGGCGCCATCAGGCCGTTGGAGCGACCGTCCTGGTTGACCGCCGAACCCCGGATCACCGCGAGGATCCGGTCGCCGTCGCGCTGGGCGTCGGAGAGCCGCTTGAGGACCGCCACGCCGCAGCCCTCGCCGCGGACGAACCCGTCGGCGGCGGCGTCGAAGGCGTGGCACTGCCCCGTCTTCGACATCGCGTCGGCCTGATCCAGGCTGCGCGTGCCGGCCGGGGACAGCAGCAGGTTCACCCCCGCGGCCAGCGCCACGTCGGAATCGCCGGTGCGCAGGCTCTGGCAGGCCAGATGGATCGCCACCAGAGACGACGAGCATGCGGTGTCGATGGTCACCGACGGCCCGCGGAAGTCGAAGAAGTAGGACACCCGGTTGGCGATGATGCTGATCGAGCCGCCGGTGCCGTACCAGGCGTCCACCTGGCTGAGATCCGACGCGCCCAGCTGGGCGTAATCCCCCGCGCTGGCGCCGGCGAACACGCCGGTGCGTGTCTCGGCGAGCGTGTCGGCGGGGATGCCGGCGCTCTCCAGCGCCTCGTGCACCACCTCGAGCAGCAGCCGCTGCTGCGGATCCATCCGCATCGCCTCGCGCGGGATCACCTCGAAGTACTCGGCGTCGAACGCGTCGATGTCGCGCAGGTAGGAACCCCAGCGGGTGGTGCCCGCCAGCGCCGCCGCACCCTCGGCGGTGCCGTCGTCGAATGGGGCCCACCGGTCGGCGGGCACCTCGACCACCGACGAACGGCCCTCGGTCAGAAAGTCCCAGAACGCGTCCGGGCCCTCGATGTTGCCGTCGAGATCCGCGCCGCCGGGCAGCCGCAACCCCAGCCCGACGACCGCGACGGGCTCGTCGGCCGAGCCCGACCGGCCCGCGGCCGCGCCGACCGGAGTGTCGACGGGCTCGACCTCGCCGCCGGTCAGGAACCGGGCCAGCGCGTCGACCGTCGGGTACTGCCAGAAGTCGACCGGCGACACCGGGCGACCCAGGTACTCCGACAGCACCCCGGTCAGCACCACGGCGTCGCGCGAGCCCACGCCGAGGTCGTGCATCGACGCCCCTCGAGCGATCTGCTCAGGACTGCAACCGTTGTTCGTGACCAGATAGTCGGTGAGCCAGCGACGAACAGCAGCCTCGTCGAAAGCTGAGGTCATCTAAGTGGCGTCCAACCGGGTGAAGGCACCCTCGAGGTACAGGTCCTTGCTCATCGCGCGGCGCACCTTGCCGCTGGTCGTCAGCGGCAGCGAGCCCGGGGGTACCAGCGCGAAGTCCGACAGCCGCACGCTGTGCGTCATCGACACCGCCGAGGTGACCTGCTGGGTGACCGCCTCCAGCTCCGCCGGATCGACCTGCTTCTTCAGCTCGGCGATCACCACCAGCCGCTCGCTGGCGTCGTCGTCCACCGAGATCGCGGCCACCCGGCCGCCGGTGAACTCGGCCACCGTGCCCTCGATGTCGTCCGGGTAGTGATTGCGCCCGTCGACGATCAGCAGGTCCTTGATCCGGCCGACGAGGTAGAGCTCGTCGTCGAACAGCACCCCGAGGTCGCCGGTGCGCAGCCACGGGCCCTTGGGCGTGCCCGCGGTCGGCTCGGCGAGCTGGCCCGCGAAGTGCTTCTGCGTCAGCTCGGGGTTCTGGTAGTAGCCGCCGGCGACGTGCTCGCCGTGCAGCCACACCTCGCCGATCTTGCCCGCCGGGTTCTCGGTGAGGGTCTCCGGATCGACCACCCGTACCGTCGTGGTGCGCGGCCGGCCCAGCCCGATCTGCTCGGTACCACTCTCGTCATCGCAGCGCTCCGCGTGCCCCGCAGCGAGCTTCTCGTAGTCGAACCGCACCGACGTCGGCGGCCGCCCGCCCGCGGACGCCACCACGTACACCGTCGCCTCGGCCAGCCCGTAAGACGGGCGCATCGCCGAGTCCGGCAGGCCGAACGCCGCGAAGCGCTCGTTGAAGCGGCGCACCGTCGTGCCGTGCACCCGCTCGGCGCCGTTGATCATCACGGCCACCCCGCTCAGATCCTTGCCGGCCATGTCCTCGTCGCTGGTGCGCTTGACGGCCAGCTCGAACGCGAAGTTCGGCGCCGCGGTGAACGCACCCGGGTTCGACCCCAGCAGCTGCATCCAGCGGGACGGCTTCTGCATGAACGCGATCGGGCTCATCAGCACCGCGGGGCAGCCGAGCAGGATCGGGATGAACACGCCGACGATCAGCCCCATGTCGTGGTAGAAGGGCAGCCAGGACACCACGGTGGTGTCCTGCGGCGCGCGGCCGTCGGGGTGGCTCTCGTAGTAGTCGGTGAGCAGCTCGGGGACGTTGACGAGCACGTTCTTGTGGGTGACGACGACGCCGGCGGGCAGCCGGGTCGAACCCGACGTGTACTGCAGATACGCGGTCTTGGGCAGCGACACCGGGGCGGCGGGGCGCAGCGGTGAGTCGAAGTCCAGCGTGTCGACCTCGATGAACTTCGGGGGCCGCTGGCGGGGGTCGGCCTGGCCGTAGCGGCGGATGTCGTCGACGACGGCCGAGGTGGTCAGCACCGCGACGGGCTGGGAGTCCTTCATCGCGCCGGTGACGCGTTCGTCGTGCTGGCGCAGCTGCGGCATGGTCAGCGGTACGGCGATGAAGCCGGCCTCGATCGCGCCGAAGAACCCGATGATGTATTCGAGCCCCTGCGGGGCGAGCACCACGGCGCGGTCCCCCGGTGAGCCGATCTTGGCCAGCTGCGCGGCGACGACCTTGACGCGGTGGTGGAACTCCGCCCACGTCAGGCTGTCGGCGATGCCGCCCGGATCCGACTCGTAGTCGACGAACGTGTACGCGGTGTCCTCGGGCTGCTGCCGGACACGGTCAGCCAGGAGCGCGGGAATGGTCGTCACGGTGGGCGCCGTCAGTGCTGGCATCAGTGTTCCTCTCTGAAACTCCCGACATAACTCCCGACATCGTCTCGCGCGTCGGGTCGATCCGAGAAATCCTGGGTGGTTCGTCGCATCGATCCCCCGGCCGGCTCAGTTCGATTCGACGCTGTCGAACAGCGAGTCCAGCAGGCTGTCCCCCTCGTCGTCGGCCCCCTCGTCGTCGCCGCCGACGTCCATGTCGGGTACCAGCTGCTGAGCGAGGTAGGTCGCGAACGAGTCGACCGTCGGGTGGTTGAACAGCATCGTCGCCGACAACTCCAGCCCGACCAGGCGTTCGATCTCGCGCCGGATCGACATCGCCATCACCGAGTTCAGGCCCATCTCGGCGAACGGCCGATCGGTGGCGATGTCGTCCTCGGGCAGCCGCAGCTCGGTCGCGAGGATGCCGCGCAGCCCGGTGCGCAGTTCGGCGAGTAGCTCGTCGGCGCTCATCGCCGACCAGTTGCGCGTCGGCGCCGCGGGCCGGTGCGCGTCGGAGGCGACGGCCGCGGCGTCCTCGGCGGACTGCATCGGGGCCATCACCACCTGGTCGACGTCGAATCGGGTGACGTGGTCCCACGCGGCGAACGCCTCGCTCGCCCCGACCGGCCGTGAGCCGACCCGCTCGAGTTCGGCCTCGACGACCTGGGCTTCGCCGCCGAAGCCCAGACCGCGCCAGGCCACCCAGTCCAGGCTGACGGTGTTGTCGCCGCGGGCGTGCCGCGACCGCGCGAGCGCGTCGAGGTAGGCGTTGCCCGCCGCGTAGGCGCCCTGACCGGGGATGCCGAACACCGCGCCGGCCGACGCGGCGAGGTACAGGAAGTCCAGGCTGCCGGGCGGGAACAGTGCGTCGAGCACCCGTGCCCCGGCGATCTTCGGCCACACCGTGCGGTGCACGCGGTCGGCCTCGATCTCGGTGAGCAGCTGCGCCTCGGTCATGCCCGCCGCGTGGATGACGCCGCGGATCGGGGGTGCGCCGTCGGCGTCGCGCCGGTCCAGGACGGCGGCGACCGCGTCGCGGTCGGCGATGTCCACCGCCACCGTGTCGACGCTGACGCCGCGCAGCTCCAGCGCGCGGATCGCGGCGATCCGGGCCCGGACGTCCGGGTCCGAGGCGGCGTCCCAGTCACGTCGGGGCGGCAGCGCGGTGCGGCCGGCCAGCACGAGGCGCCGCGCGCCGCGGTCGGCGAGCCAGTCGGCCGTCAGCAGGCCGAGCACGCCCAGCCCACCGGTGATCAGGTAGGCCGCATCGGGCCGGCAGCGCAGCGTCTCACGCACCGGCTCCTCGCCGATCTCGGCCAACGTCGAGGTGCGCAGCTGTCCGTCGCGCCATACCGCCACAGATTTGACCGGCGTCGACAGCACGTCGACCAGTGCGGACAGCTCCGGGTCGGCGTTCTCGGGCAGGTCCACCAGACCGCCCCACAGCTGCGGCTGCTCGGCACCGACCACGCCGGCCACGCCCCACAGGCAGCTCTGGCTCAACGCCGCGTCCGACACCGCCTCGTAGACCCCGCGGGTGAGGATCCACAGCGTCGCCGGTTCGCGCGGGCCCCGGTCGGCGAGCGTGCCGACGAGCTCGGACACCTCGGTGGTGAGGCGGACCGCGGTCTCCTGGTCGGATTGCGCCGAGGCGTCCGGCTCGGCCACGTAGACCACGTGCCGGGCGTCGGCCACCTCCGCGGCGTCGACCAGCGCGCGCAGCCCGGTGGCGACCTCGCCGGTGCCGACGACAGCGACCGTGCCGAGCGCGGAGTCCGCGGCCTCGGCGGTCCAGGGCTGCCAGTCCAGCCGGTGCGCGATGCGCTGGGGTGCGGCGTCGGGCTCGGCAGCGTCGCCCGCCTCGACCGGCGTGTACCGCAGTCCGCGCAGCTCGGCGACCGGGCTGCCGTCCTCGGCGGTGACCGAGACGTCGACGACGAGCGCGTCGTCGTCGCGGCCGCGGCTGCGGGTCACGATCGTCCCTCGTGCCGTCGGCTGCGTGGCCGCGAAGATAACGACGTCGGCCGAGGAGGGCACCATCAGCCCGGGGCTCGACGCGTCGACCAGACGGCCCAGGTTGACCGCCGCGTCGAGCACCGCGGCCAGCGGTGCGTCGGGAGCGTCGGCGAACGTCACCTCGGTGCGCGACTCCCCGCGACCCCCGGTGTGCGACTCCACGGTCCAGGGATAGGCCAGCCCGTCGATGCCCCACGCGGTGTGCAGTTCCGCCAGCGCGGCGGGGTCGTATCCCGACGCGTCGGCCGCGGCCGGTGCGGCGGGGCCGACCGCGTCGCGGCTGATGCGCGCGGTGACATGCCGCACCCAGTGCCGGTCCTCGGTCTCCTCGCCGGTGGCCGACGAGATGGTCACGGTGTCGGCGTCGGCGTACACCTGCACGACGCGGGGCGCGTCGACGGCGATCGGGAACGCGAAGCGCACGTCGGCGACCGCCGTGGCCCCGGCGTGCGCCGCGGCCAGAGCGAGCGTCTGCAGCAGCACCGACAGCGGCACGATCTCCACCCCGGCGAAGCGGTGGGCGTGCGGGTACGGCTTGGCCTGCGGGCTGAGCCGGGCCTGCCACAGATGGCCGGGCTGCGGGCCCGCCACCGGGGTGTGCGCGCCCAGCACGGTGCCCGGCCGCGGGGCGGACGCGCCGGAGGACACCGGTTTGCGGATCGCCCAGTGGTGGGTGCGGTGCCACGGCGTGGCGGGCAGGTCGAGCAGCGGCCCGCCCTGGTGCTCCGGGTGGACGGTCTCCGGGGCGTAGGTGGTGTGCGTCGCGTTGAGCGTGGTGTGGAACGACAGCGTGTCGTCGCCGTCCTTGACCAGCGTGCCGAGGCTGTGGTGGTGGCCGGTACCCAGCGTGTCCGCGACCGCGTAGGTCAGGATCGGGTTGGCGCTGACCTCGATGAACGTGCCGATCTCCTGCGCCGCCGCCGCGACGGCCTGGCTGAACCTGACCGGCTGCCGCACGTTGGCCACCCAGTAGTCGGCGTCCAGCACCGGCTCCTCGGCATCGACGACCGTGGACAGGAACGGGATCGTCGGCGTGCGCGGGGTGATCCCGGCGAACGCCGCGCGCAGGTCGTCCAGCACCGGGTCCATCAGCGCGGTGTGGGAGGCGACCTCCATGTTGACCCGGCGCGCGAAGCGGTCCTGCGCGCCGACCGCGGCGATGACGGCGTCGACCTCGTCGGGCAGGCCGGCGACCACGGTCTGGCGCGGCGACACGTAGCCCGCGACCTCGACGCTGGGATAGTCGGCGACGAACGCCTCGGCCGCGTCGGGCGCCAGCTCCACGAGCCCGACGGCGCCCTGCCCGGCCAGCCTGGACATGATGCGTGAGCGGTGGGCGATGACCTTGAGGCCGTCGGCCAGGCTGAGCGCGCCGGCCACGACGGCGGCGGTGACCTCGCCCATGGAGTGGCCGATCACCGCGTCGGGGTGCACACCGTAGGAGCGCCACAGCTCGGTCAGGGCCAGCTGCAGGCCCATCAGCACGGGTTGCACCTCGGCGTCGCCGCTGACCGGGNACCGCGTCGGGGTGCACACCGTAGGAGCGCCACAGCTCGGTCAGGGCCAGCTGCAGGCCCATCAGCACGGGTTGCACCTCGGCGTCGCCGCTGACCGGGCGGCCCTCGGCGAGGATGTCGTGCAGCGAGAAGCCGACCTGTTCGACGAACACCGGCTCGATCTCGGCCACCGCCGCGGCGAACGCGGGCTCGTCGGCCAGCAGCTGCCGGCCCATGCCCGCCCACTGCGAACCCTGCCCGGAGAACACGAACACCGNCGATCTCGGCCACCGCCGCGGCGAACGCGGGCTCGTCGGCCAGCAGCTGCCGGCCCATGCCCGCCCACTGCGAACCCTGCCCGGAGAACACGAACACCGTGCCGCGCTTGCAGGCGCCGACGTGGGGGCCGACCACCCCGGGTGCGGCCTGCTGGGCCGCGAGCGCCCGCAGCCCGGCGATGGCCTGCTCGCGGTCGCGGGCCGCCACCGTGGCGAACTTGGCGTGCTGGGAGCGGTGGTGGTTGAGCGTGTGCGCGATCTCGCTGAGCGTGGCCTCGGCGCCGGGGCCGGCCATCCACTCCGCGAGCATCGCCGCCTGCGACGCGATGCGCTCGGGCGTGCGGCCCGACACCACCAGCGTCGTGACCGCGGGCTGGGCAGCCTCGGCGGGCTGCGGCGCGGCGACGGGCGCTTCCTCGATGACGACGTGGGCGTTGGTGCCGCCGAAGCCGAACGACGAGATGCCGGCGCGACGCGGCCGGCCCGCGGGCGCCCACTCGGTCGGTGCGTCCACGACTTTGAGGCGCAGGTTGTCGAACGGGATGTGCGGGTTGGGCTTCTGGTATCCGAGGTTGGCCGGGATCGCGTTGTGCTGCAGGGCGAGCACGGCCTTGGCGAATCCGGCGATACCGGCCGCGGCCTCGAGGTGCCCGAGGTTGGACTTGACCGCGCCCAGCAGCAGCGGGCGCTCGGCGGGTCGGCCCTTGCCCAGCACCGTGCCCAGCGCGCGGGCCTCGATCGGATCGCCGAGCAGCGTGCCGGTGCCGTGCGCCTCGACGTAGTCCACCTCGCGGGGCTCGACGCCCGCGGCGGTGTACGCCGAGCGCAGCACCGCCATCTGGGCGGCCGGATTCGGGGCCATCAGGCCGTTGGAGCGGCCGTCCTGGTTGACCGCCGAACCGCGGATCACCGCGAGGATCCGGTCACCGTCGCGTTGGGCGTCGGAGAGCCGCTTGAGCACCGCCACGCCGCACCCCTCGCCGCGGACGAACCCGTCGGCGGCGGCGTCGAACGAATGGCACTGCCCCGTCTTCGACATCGCCTCGAGCTGGTCGAAGCTGCGGGTCACCGCCGGCGACAGCAGCAGGTTCACCCCCGCGGCCAGCGCGAGGTTCGAATCGCCCGCGCGCAGGCTCTGGCAGGCCAGATGGATCGTCACCAGCGAGGACGAGCAGGCGGTGTCGATGGTCATCGACGGGCCGCGCAGATCGAAGTAGTACGACACCCGGTTGGCGATGATCGACAGCGCACCGCCGGTGCCCGACCAGGAGTCCACGTCGCCGAGGTCGACGGTCGACAGGTAGCCGTACTCCCCCAGGCACGCCGCGGCGAACACCCCGGTCTGGGAGTGCCGCAGGCTGTGCGCCTGGATGCCGGCGTGCTCGAGCGCCTCCTGGGTGACCTCCAGCAGCAGTCGCTGCTGCGGGTCCATCTTGTCGGCCTCGCTGGGCGAGATCTCGAAGAACTCCGCGTCGAAGGAGTCGACGTCGCGCAGGAACGATCCCCACCGGGTGGTCCCGGCGAGCGCCGCGGCGGCCTCGGGCGAGTCCACCGCGAAGGTCTCCCACCGGTCGGCCGGAACCTCGCGGACCGCGGAACGGCCCTCGGTGAGGAACTGCCAGTAGGCGTCCGGCCCCTCGATGTTGCCGTCGAGGTCGGTGCCGCCCGGGAAGCGGCAGCCCAGGCCGATCACCGCGATCGGCTCGTTGCCGGCCACGTACTCGGCGCCGACGGTCGCGGCGGCGGCCTCGACGACCGGTTCGACCTCCCCGCCGGTCAGGAACTTGGCGAGCGCGTTGATCGTGGGGTACTGCCAGAACTCCACCGGCGAGACGGTGCGGCCCAGCAGCTCGGAGAGCTCACCGGTGAGCACGACGGCATCGCTCGAACCGACGGCGAGGTCGTTGAGCGGTGCGTCGAAATCGATCTCGTCGGGGCTGCACCCGATGTTGGTGACCAGATAGTCGACCAACCAGTTCCGCAGGGCGTCCTCGTCGAAAGCAGAGGTCATGTAGTGATGTCCAACCGGCTGAACTCGTCCTGGCGATAACGATCCACGCAGGCCGAGCGCCGAATCTTGCCGCTGGTGGTGATCGGGATCGACCCGGGCGCGACGAGCACCAGATCGGCGACCCGCACGCTGTGGGTCTTCTTGATGGCCGAGGCCACCTCACGTTTGACCGCGCGCAGCTTGTCCATGGCCTCGGCCTCGGAGCTGCCCTTCTTCTTCATCTCGACGACCGCGACGAGCTGCTCGCTGGTGTCGTCGAGCACCGAGATCGCGGCGACACGACCGCCGGTGATCTCCTGGATGGTGGCCTCGATGTCGTCCGGGTAGTGGTTGCGTCCGTCGACGATCAGCATGTCCTTGATGCGGCCGATGATGAACATCTCGCCCTCGCTCATCACGCCGAGGTCGCCGGTGCGCAGCCACGGACCGACCGGGGTGCCCTCCGACGGGTTGACCATCTCGCCGCCGAAGGTGCGCTCGGTCTGCTGCGGGTTGCGCCAGTAGCCCATCGCGACCTGGTCGCCGTGCACCCAGATCTCGCCGACCTTGCCGTCGGGGTTCTCGGTGCGGGTCTCCGGATCGACGATGCGCACGGTCGAGGACCGCGGGGCGCCGTAGGTGACCAGCTCGGTGCCCGCCTCGGTGCCGCAGCGCTCGGCGTGACCGGCCGCGAGCTTCTCGTAGTCGAACCGGACGGTGGACGGCGTGTGGCCCATCGGGGCGGAGATGACG
Organism: Mycolicibacterium chlorophenolicum; assembly: GCF_001044235.1. Taxonomy (GTDB): domain Bacteria; phylum Actinomycetota; class Actinomycetes; order Mycobacteriales; family Mycobacteriaceae; genus Mycobacterium; species Mycobacterium chlorophenolicum. The sequence continues at coordinate 81,240 of NZ_JYNL01000010.1, forward strand.
TACAGCGTGGCCTCGGCCAGGCCGTAGGACGGACGCACCGTGGTGGCCGGCATGTTGAACTTCGCGAACCGCTCGTTGAAGCGCCGGATCGTCGCCGAGTGGATGCGCTCGCTGCCGCTGATGATGCCCAGGACGTCGCCGAGGTCCATGCCTTCCAGATCGGCGTCGCTGGTACGGCGGACCGACAACTCGAACGCGAAGTTCGGCGCGGCCGACCAGGCGTGCGTGTGGGTCGCCAGCTGCTGGATCCAGCGCGCCGGCTTCTGCAGGAACGCGACGGGGCTCATCAGCATCGCCGGGCGGCCGTGCAGACCGCCGTTCTCCGACGGCGTGAGCAGCGACGCGAAGACACCCTGGATCAGGCCCATGTCGTGGTAGAAGGGCAGCCACGACACCAACGTGATGTCCTCCGGCGGGATGCCGTTGCGGTGCTCCATGTAGTCGTCGAACACCTGCTTGACGTTGGCGATCACGTTGCGGTGCGTCATGATCACGCCGGCCGGCGCGCGCGTGGATCCCGAGGTGTACTGCAGGTACGCAGTCTTGGGCAGAGGACCGACGTTCAGCTCCACGGTGCGCGGCGAGTCGAAGTCCAGCGCGTCGACCTCGATCACGGCGGGCGGATTGCCGCCGGGCAGGGTGCCGACGTACGTCATGATGTCGTGCACGACGGCCGACGTGGTGAGCACCGCGACCGGCTGGCAATCGCGCAGCGCGCCGTTGACCCGCTCGTCGAGCTGGCCCATGGCGGGCACGGGCAGCGGCACGGCGATGAAGCCGGCGGCCATGGCGCCGTAGAACGCGATGATGTACTCGAGGCCCTGGGGCGCCAGGATCGCGGCGCGATCGCCCTTGGAGCCGTGCCGCAGCAGTTCCTCGGCGACGACCTGAACGCGGTGGTGGACCTGGGACCAGGTCAGCGACTCGGCGTATCCGGCCGGGTCGATGTCGAAGTCGATGAAGGTGTACGCCACATCATCGGGCTGCTGACGAGCCCGCTCGGCGAGGATGCCGGGAATGGTCGACTCAAGCAAAGGCATGGCGACGTCCTTTCATCAATAGTTCTGCGTCCCGGCCCCATTGCCGTGTGGCAAACCGAATCGCAGCTCGTGGCCGCGCAACCCCCGCTCGCCCGAAGGCTAACACCGACCCGTCTTCCATGTCGTGCAATCCGACCAAGGATTAGACCACGAATTGCTTGCCAGAGGAAAGCGGCGCGACCAGCGAAAATTTCGCTCGCAAGGAGCAAACGCGGGTGTGCAATTTATTCCCTCCGACGGGCCCGAAGTTTTGCCAGTACTGCAAACGCCCCACTTCACTTCGGGGACACTGGTTGCTCAAGTGGGAAACTGCCCGGTACGCGGGCACCTGAGCAGGGCAGCTTAACGCAATGCTCCTTTCGTCTTGACGCGCGCGTAAGTGATTTGCGGAATCTGCACGGCCGCGTCGTGTTTGCTCCTGACTCGCCGGTAAGAAGCAGGTCCGGGGAGGTTCGGACCGGCCTGTCGCCCGCCCACCTCCCGACCGCACAGGTGTGCTCTACCGGAGATGACGGTTCCCGAAAGGTCCGCCAATGGTGTGGCGAAGACCACAGCCGTGTCGTAGGCTATCGGGCCGCGCGCGCCGCGATCTTGCCCTCGATGTCGGGCACCACCTCGCCGAGGTGCTCATTGAGGTAGAAATGGTGCCCCGGCAGCTCGGTGGCGGTGAACTCGGCGGTGGTGCGATCGGCCCAGGGCTTGACCTTCTCGGCCGTCGCGATCTCGTCGTCGTCGCCGTAGTAGGCGTGGATCGGGCAGGACAGCGTCACCTCGGGCGGGCAGCTGTAGGACGCGATCGCCTTGAGCCCGCGCAGGGTCGGCAGGATCGCCGTGGCAAACTCCGGGTTCTTCATGAACTCGGGATTGGCGCCCGTCATCGTGCTGACCGCCGCCAGCAGGCCGTCGTCGTCGTCCGGGATGTCCTCGTACCCGACGTGGCCCGGTGCGGCGACCGCCGAGACGAACAACGCGCCGATCGGCCGGCCCGCCGCCTCGAACCGGCGCGCCACCTCGAAGGCCAGCAGGCCACCCATGCTGTGCCCGAAGAAGAAGACCGGTCCACCGTGATCTTGGTCCGGCGACACCATCGTCACCACCTCGTCGGCCAGCGCGGGCAGGCTGGTGAACGACGCGAAGTCCTGCTTACCGCGCTGCCCGGGGTACTGCACCGCCGTCCGCTTGACGTCGATCGTGAACGTCTTGGCGAACGGCACGTAGTACTGCGCCGACCCGCCGGCGTGCGGGAAGATGAACAACCTGGGCTGTGTCACCCGGACACCCTATCGTCCGTCCCCGTCAGGCGAACGCCTCCACGGGCGGGCACGAGCACACCAGGTTGCGGTCGCCGTAGGCGCCGTCGATGCGGCGCACCGGCGGCCACACCTTCGGCCGGAACCCGTGGCCCAGCGGGTACGCCGCCTCCTGCCGGGTGTACGGATGCGGCCAGTCGTCGGCCGTCAGGCATTCCGCGGTGTGCGGAGCGCCGCGCAGCGGATTGTCGTCGGCGGGCCACACCCCGGAGCCGACCTTGTCGATCTCGGCGCGGATCGCGATCATCGCCTCGCAGAAGGCATCGACCTCGGCCAGCGACTCGCTCTCGGTCGGCTCCACCATCAGCGTGCCGGCCACCGGGAAGCTCATCGTCGGGGCATGGAAGCCGTAGTCGGCCAGGCGCTTGGCCACGTCGTCGACCGTCACACCCGTCGCCTTGGTGATCCCGCGCAGGTCCAGGATGCACTCGTGGGCGACCATGCCGTTCTCCCCGGTGTAGAGCACCGGGTAGTACTCGTCGAGACGGCGGGCGATGTAGTTGGCCGACGCGATCGCCACCAACGTCGCCGACCGCAGCCCGGAGGCGCCCATCATCCGGATGTAGGCCCACGTGATGGGCAGGATCGACGCCGACCCGTACGGCGCCGCCGACACGGTCAGGTCGTCGGACAGTTCCTCGGCCAGCGGATGCCCGGGCAGGTACGGCGCCAGGTGCGCGCGCACCGCCACCGGACCCACCCCCGGCCCGCCGCCGCCGTGGGGGATGCAGAACGTCTTGTGCAGGTTGAGGTGGCTGACGTCGCCGCCGAACCGACCCGGGCGGGCCAGCCCGACCAGCGCGTTGAGGTTCGCACCGTCGACGTAGACCTGACCGCCGGCGTCGTGCACGGCCGCGCAGATGTCGGCGACGTCGTGCTCGTAGACGCCGTGGGTGGACGGGTAGGTGATCATCAGCGCCGAGAGCCGCTCGGCGTGCTCGGCGACCTTGGCGCGTAGGTCGTCGAGGTCGACGTCCCCGTTCTCCCGGCAGGCCACCACGACCACCTTCATGCCGGCCAGCGCGGCTGACGCGGCGTTGGTGCCGTGCGCGCTGGACGGGATCAGGCACACGTTGCGCTCGGCCTGGCCGTTGGCGATGTGGTAGGCCTGGATCGCCAGCAGACCCGCGTACTCGCCCTGCGATCCGGCGTTGGGCTGCAGCGAGATCTCGTCGTATCCGGTGATCCCGGTCAGCCACGCCTGCAGGTCGGCGATCAGCCGGCGCAGGCCCGGGGTGTCCGAGGCCGGCGCGAACGGATGCTGGCGGCCGAACTCGGGCCACGTGATCGGCTCCATCTCGGCGGCCGCGTTGAGTTTCATCGTGCAGGAGCCCAGCGGGATCATGCTGCGGTCCAGCGCGATGTCCTTGTCGGCCAGCGAGCGCAGGTACCGCATCATCGCGGTCTCGGTGCGGTACGACGTGAACGCCGGGTGGGTCAGGAACTCGGTGGTCCTCGTCGCGATGTCCGAACCGTTGCGCGCGGCCGGCACCGTGGTGGCCCCGCCGCTGAACGCGCTGAGCACGTCGGCGACGTGCGCCTCGGTGGTGGCCTCGTCGCAGGCCACCGACACGTGGTCGGCGTCGACCAGCCAGAGGTTGATGCCGCGGCGCTTGGCGGCGTCGACGACCTCACGGGCCCGGCCCGGCACGTGCGCCAGCACGGTGTCGAAGAACGCGGAGTGCACCACCTCGACGCCGGCCTCGGCCAGCCCGCCCGCCAGGGTCCGGGCGTGATCGTGCACGCGGCCGGCGATCGCGCGCAGGCCGTCGGCCCCGTGGTAGCTCGCGTACATCGCGGCCATCACGGCGAGCAGCACCTGCGCGGTGCAGATGTTGCTGGTCGCCTTGTCGCGGCGAATGTGCTGTTCCCGGGTCTGCAGCGCCAGTCGGTAGGCCGGCGCCCCGTCGGCGTCGACGGACACCCCGACCAGCCGGCCGGGCAGCTGGCGGGCGTGCTTCGAGTGCACGGCCAGATAGCCGGCGTGCGGACCGCCGAACCCCATCGGCACCCCGAACCGCTGGGTGGTGCCGAACGCGACGTCCGCGCCGATCTCGCCCGGCGGCGCGATCAGGGTCAGCGCGAGCAGGTCGGCGCCGATCGCCACCAGGGCGCCGCGCTCGTGGGCCTGCGCGACGAGGTCGCTCCAGTCGTGCACGGCGCCGCTCGCGCCCGGCAGCTGGGCGATCACGCCGAAGAAGTCGCCCTCGGGCAGGCCCTGGCGCAGATCGGCGGTGACGATCTCGATGCCGAGCGGCTGGGCGCGGGTGGCGAGCACGGCGGCGGTCTGCGGGTAGACGTCGATATCGACAGCGAGGCGGCGACCCGATCCGCGCACCGCGCGCTGCATCAGCGTCATCGCCTCGGCGGCGGCGGTGGCCTCGTCCAGCATCGAGGCGTTGGCCACCTCCAGCCCGGTCAGGTCGGTCACCATCGTCTGGAAGTTCAGCAGCGCCTCGAGCCGGCCCTGGCTGATCTCGGGCTGGTAGGGCGTGTAGGCGGTGTACCACGCCGGGTTCTCGAGGATGTTGCGCTTGAGCACCGGCGGGGTCAGCGTGTCGAAGTAGCCCTGCCCGATCATCGACACCGCGACGGTGTTCGACTGGGCGAGCGCCCGCAGCTCGGCGAGCGCTTCGGCCTCCGACGCGGCCGGCGGCAGGTGGTCGAGACCGGGGGCCACGCCCTCGTCGGTCAGTGCGTCGAGGATGCCGGCGGGCAGCGCCTTGGCGGCCAGTTCGTCGAGGGAGTCGACACCGATGGTGGTGAGCAGCGTGGCGACGGCGGCGGCGTCCGGGCCGATGTGGCGGTCGACGAAGGTGAGCTCGGTGGGGGTGGGCTGATCAGACACGAGGGACGTCTCCCGACGTTCGGGCGCGAGGAGCGCACGCGGAGCGGCTCCTCCCCCTCTGTCGTCGGCCCGGTCCGGGCGGCCTGAGAGATTCGGCCCTCTCGACGCGGGTCGAGTGGCCTTTCCCCATGGGCGGGTGCGAGGCACCGCTTTCCAGAGGCATCGGGGCCGGTCGCGGTCCGGGGTGCCTGAGAGGTTGACGGAGAGGTGTTGCTCCTTCGGCGTCCGTGGCTGGCGGCCACGGAACTCTCCCGCGAGAGGGCGATGCGGGCCCGAGTCTACCGGCCCGGATCTCCGCTCGCCCGATCAGCCGATCTTGCGGTCGCGGTGCTTGCGCCGGGAGGCGAGTTCGTCCTCGGGCGCGGAGATCGACTCGCCGCCGTCGGCACGCTCGCCCGGGAAGTCGGCGATGGCGCCCGTCAGTTCCCGCATCGCGCCCGAGACCGCGATGCCAAACACGCCCTGACCGCCCTGCAGCAGGTCCACCACTTCCTCGGCCGAGGTGCACTCGTAGACCGTGGTGCCGTCGGAGAACAGCGTGATGTTGGCCAGATCGGAGACGCCGCGCTGGCGCAGATGGTCGACCGCGACCCGGATGTTGTGCAGCGAGATGCCGGTGTCGAGGAGGCGTTTGACGATCTTGAGGACCAGGATGTCCTTGAAGGAGTACAGCCGCTGGCTGCCCGATCCCGCGGCGCCGCGGATCGAGGGCACCACCAGTGAGGTCCTGGCCCAGTAGTCGAGCTGCCGGTAGGTGATGCCGGCGATCTGGCAGGCGCTGGGCCCGCGGTAGCCGACGAGTTCGTCGGGCACCGAGTCATCGGGGAACAGACCGGCCTGCACCGGCTCGGCTGCCCGGGGAAGAGGGTCCGCCGAAGGAGCGCCGGTGTTGAGATCCAGTTGCTCCTGGCGGGGCGTGTCTCCCACTTGTCGAATCCTCTCGCCGATCGAACTCGCGTCGCCTGACCTGCGTGGGCGCACGTTATCCCAGCCCGAACCTCGTTCGAGCATACGCTCGGACGACTGTCTTGACTGCCCGTCGGGACCAAGTATGGCTGCCCGTCGGGGAGGTGCCGGAAACTCGCCCCGCGTGTCGAGCGCGACGAGACGCATCCGTGACCAAGAGGCGCTAGGGGGCAGTCCTAGGTCGCTTTGAAGTCGTCCGGGGACACCGAATCCAGGAACTCCTTGAACTTCTCCACCTCGTCCTCGCGGACGGCGCCGGTGGCCTCGTCGTCGTTCTCGTCGGGGATCAGCAGCCCGGCTTCGGCGAGCACCGCCTCCTCGACGTAGATCGGCACCCCGACCCGCAGCGCGATGGCCACCGAATCCGACGGCCGCGCCGAGACCTTGATGTCCCGGTCGAAGATCAGGTCGGCGTAGAACGTGCCTTCCTGCAGATCGACGATGCGCACTTCCTTGAGTGAATGGCCAAGGGCGGCAATGACATCGCGGAACAGGTCATGGGTGAGCGGCCGGGCGGGCTCCACCCCCTGCTGCTCCAGGGCAATGGCCGCGGCCTCCGACTGCCCGATCCAGATCGGCAGATAGCGGTCGCCGTTGGATTCGCGCAGCAACAGAACGGGCTGGTTCTGCGGCTGTTCCACGCGGATTCCGACGACGCGAACCTCACCCATGTGTGCCTGCCCTCCGCACCGGTGTTGCCCTGTTCCGTCCGGCCCTGTCGACGGCCCGGACGCGACGGTGAAGCCGTCGAATCGAGTCTAGTCCTCAGCGATCCAGAACGTCGCGTACGGCCGACTTGATCAACGACGTGTGCAACGTGATCGCCAGGGCCGCCACCTCGCGTGCCAGGTCGTCGGCGCGGTCACGCGCGCCGGCCTTGCCCGCCTTGACGACCGGGCCCGCGATCTGGGCGATCAGGTCCGACTGCCGGTCGGCCGCGGACCGGAACGCCCGCAGGTGCCGCGGTTCGACGCCGTAGTCCGCCAGCGCCCGCGCGCACTGGGCGATGACGACCGCGTGCTCGTCGAAGAACACGGTGCCGGCGCCCTTGAAGATCGGCGTGATGATGCCGGCCTTCACCAGAGAGTTCAGCAACTCCTCGTCGACGCCCGAGCGTTCCAGCAGCGCCTCGCGGCTGAGCCGGCTCTGGGCCGGCGCACTGGGGAGCACCGCCTCCGCGCCGTCGGAGCCGCCCACCGGCACCAGGCGGGGAGCGGCGTAGGCCGAACCGCTCTGCGGCAGTTCGCCGTCGGGCAGCGCGTCGAGCTGAGCCTTGATCACCTTCAGCGGCAGATAGTGATCGCGCTGCGCGGTGAGGATGAAGCGCAGCCGGGCACAGTCGTAGGCGGTGAAGCGCCGGTAGCCCGACGCGGTGCGCTGCGGTGTGACGAGCCCTTCGGCCTCGAGGAACCGGATCTTGGAGATCGTGACGTCGGGGAACTCGGAGCGCAGCGTGTCCAGCACGACCCCGATCGACATCCCGGCGAGCGCCGGGGTCTCGGGTTGGGTCATCGCAGATCGCCGCCGCGGTCGGTGGGTCGGTTACTCGGCGGTGCCGTCGTCGCCCTTGGGTCCGGTCAGGAACACCAGGCGGAACTTGCCGATCTGAACCTCGTCGCCGTTGGCCAGCACCGCGGAGTCGACGGGCTCCCGGTTGACGTAGGTGCCGTTGAGGCTGCCGACGTCGACGACCTGGAACTCGCCGCCCTCGAGACGGAACTCCGCGTGCCGGCGGCTCACGGTGACGTCGTCGAGGAAGATGTCGCTGTCGGGATGCCGGCCCGCCGACGTGGTGGGCTGGTCCAGCAGGAACCGCGAGCCCGCGTTGGGCCCCCGCTTCACCACCAGCAGCGCCGACCCCACCGGCAGCCCTTCGACGCCGGACACCGCGCTCTCGCCGCCCGCCGCGGGCGGTGCGTCGAGCTCGTTGAGGAAGTCGGCGCGGAAGACCGATGTCGTTTCCACGGTGACTTCGTCAGAGTCGGCCCCCGAGTTGAAGTCTTTTTCCGTCACCCGCTGCTCCTCACTGGCTGCTGTGGCGGTATCCGGCCGGGACATCCAGCCATCGCGCCGCTGGTGTCGACCGTACCGTGCAGTGGACCGCGTTGTGTCCACCACGGCCGGATCCGCATCCTGGTCGCACCGACCCTAACAACACCTACTCGGTCACGTGGGCGCGGTAGCCCTCCGCGTCGAGCAGCGCGTCCAGCGCGGCGCGCAGCGACTCGCCGTCGGCCTGCAGTTCGACCAGCCAGCCCTCGCCGTACGGGTCGGAGTTGACCAGCTGCGGATTCGACTCCAGATCACCATTGACCGCAACGACTTTCGCGGTGACGGGGGCGTAGAGATCCGACACCGACTTCGTCGACTCCACCTCGCCGAAGGACTCTCCCGCGCTGATCTGCGCCCCGACGTCGGGCAGCTGGACGAACACCACGTCGCCCAGCGCGGACTGCGCGAAGTCGGTGATGCCGACGCGGACCGTGTCGTCGCCCTTCTGTGCCACCCACTCGTGTTCGGCGGTGTAGGACAGGTCGGCGGGAATCTCGGTCACGGCGCTCCTTGGTTCTCGTGCGACCTGACGGTCACGTCACTTGACGGGCTGAGCGTATTGGCGCGGTTTCGGTTGCCGCAAGGCGGTCACGTCGACCCGGTCGGACTGTTGTACCACCATCGTCCCGCCGACGCGTTCGATGCTGTCCATCGCTCCGCCGGGGATGTTCATCGCGGCCGCCAGCGTCGGCGGATCCCCAATGGCGACAACGGAATACGCGGGGTTGAGCGTGGCCGAATCGACCACCAGCGCACCCGGGGGCCCGACCACCCAGGTGTCCACGCCGATGCGCACGGAGTTCTGCCCGCCGCGGATCTCCATCGCCTCGGCACCCGCGGCGCGCAGCTCGTTGATCACGTCGAGCATCGTCTCGGCCGCTACGCCCGGCGCGGGGTCGGTGATCGTCAGCGTCACCCCCGGCCCGGTCGCGGCCACGGTGCCGATCAGGATCGACAGCGCGGCCAGCCGGGACCTGGCGTTCTCGATCGCGGCCTGGTCGCTGCTGCCCGAGGCCTGCAGTTCGGCCAGTGTCCGCTGCAGGTCCGCGACCTCGGAGTTGAGCGCGGCCTCGCGCTGCTGCAGCGAGTCGAGCAGCACCAGCAGGTCGGCGGGGCGGGCGGTTTCCAGGGAGTCACCCGAATCGGTCTGCCGCACCTGCGTGGCGATCGCGATGCCGAGCACCAGGCACAGCAGCACCGCCAGCACCCCGAACACCCGGCGCCCGCCGCGCGGGGCGGTCCCGGCCTCGGGGGGCAGCTCGTGGCGGCCGTGCTGCTCGTCGCTCACCTCACGCCCCGAACAGCCTCCGCCGCAGCGCCGCGGCGTTGCCGAAGATCCGGATGCCGAGGACGACGATGATCGCGGTGGACAGCTGAGTGCCCACCCCGAGCTGGTCGCCGACGTAGACGATCAGGGCCGCCACCAGGACGTTGAAGACGAACGACACCACGAACACCTTGGCGTCGAAGATCTTCTCCAGGTAGGCGCGCAGGCCGCCGAACACCGCGTCCAGCGCGGCGACGACGGCGATGGGCAGGTACGGCTGGATCACCTCGGGAACGCTGGGGTGGAAGACCACCCCGATGACGATGCCGACGACGAGCGCGATGATGCCGATCACGCGGATGTGCCTCTCACTTCGGACCCGGCTCGGTGGCGAAGTTGAGGTCGCGGATCGAGCCGGCGGGCAGGGTCAGCCCGTCCCCGTTCGCCACGCTCACCCCGACTCCGTAGGACGACTCGAGCAGCCGCAGCCGCTGCAGGCCCGAGCTGCGGTCGAAGGTGTCGGCCATCGCGTGCGGCGGGCCCACCGCGAGGATGACGTAGGGACTGGCGATCGGTTGATTGTCGACCAGGATGCCGCCGCCCGCCTGCCGGATGGTCACGTTGGGGCCGATGCGGACTCCCCCGACCGAGATCGCCTCGGCGCCGCTGAGCCACAGCGAGTTCACCACCAGCTGCAGGTCGCGGTCGAGGATCACCTGGCGGCTGCCCTCCACCCGCTGCTTGGACACGTCGGTGAGGTCACGGCCGACGCCGGGATCGGTGACGGTGACGGTCAGCCCGGGTCCGATGACCGGTGTGGTGGCCGCCGCGAAGTTCGCCTGGTCGAGGTCGCCGAGCAGTTGCCGGCCGGTCGCGTCGCCGGCCAGCCGGCTGCGGCGCTCGGAGTCCACCTCGGCGGCCAGCCCGTTGCGCCGGACGGTCAGCGCGTCGGTGGACGCCTCGGCCGAGCGCACGCTGGCGGCGAGCACCTGCTGGGACTCCCGGACTCCCGGCGCGGTGGCCTTGGCCTGCGACCAGGCCAGCGCGAAGACCGCGGCCACCAGCGCCGCGGCGGCCACCTGCCACACGCGGTCGACGGCCCGGCGCGGACGCGGTGAGCGTGCGGCGGCGGCATAGCCGGGGTCGAGGTGGTCGGACAGCAGGGACCGCAGCAGGGACGGCACCGGGATCAGCGTCGGGGCGCCCGCCCGGTGCGCGCTGCGCCCGGACGTGGGATCCCAGCCCCCCAGCTCGGTCACGTCACCGACGTTCGGGACGACACCCGGGGCATCCGTCGCGCCACCATGCCGACCTGCAGCAGGTACAGCACCCCGGACCACAGGTACATCGCCATGCCCCAGATCAGGAAGCCCCACCCGATAGCCAGCACCACCCGGCTCCACTGCGCAGTGTCCTGCCCGAGCAACACCAGCGGCAGCCCGGACATCAGCGCGAACGTCGCGGCCTTGCCGATGTAGGTGACCGGCAGCGCGGTCAGGCCGCGGCTGCGCAGCAGCGGCAGCGTGGTCGCCAGCACCAGGTCGCGGCCCAGCAGCGTCGCGACGATCCACCACGGCAGCGCACCGGCGAGCGCCATGGCCACCGGGGTGACGATCATGTAGATGCGGTCGACCGCCGGGTCGAGCAGCGCGCCCAGCCGGGAGGACTGGTTGGCGAACAGCCGCGCGATCTTGCCGTCGGCCCAGTCGGACGCCCCGCTGAACATCAGCACCACGACGGCCCAGGCGTTGGCGTGCAGCACGAGCAGCAGCACCAGGAACACCGGGACCAGCACGAGCCGGATCACCGACAGCGCGTTGGGCACCGTCCAGATCCGGTCGCGCGGCGCCGGGGCTTCCCCGTGTTCCAACCCGCGGGCCATGGGTAGAACCTAGCGGAACACCCCGGGCAGGCTCAGCGCCGAGAGGGTGTCGTCGTTGAGCGGGTTGTCGTGGACCATGTACGTCCACGTCGAGGTCGGCCGCGCCAGCTTCGACAGGTCGACCCCCGGCTCGTCCTCGATCGACGGCGCGGTGTCGAAGGTCTGCTGGGCGGCCTCGATCGCGTCGGCGGCCAGGGATCCGAACGCGTCGACGGCGAGGCGGTGGAACTCGTCGAGCGGGTTCTGCCTGCCCAGCGCGCGCAGGTGGATGCTCTCCCGGATGTCGGCCAGGTAGGCGAGGTGATCGGCCCAGCCGCGGTCCAGGTGGTACAGCATGATCAGCCGGCAGATCTTCTCCAGCTTCTCCTCCCCCACCTGTTCACTGAGGTCGGCGTACCGCTCCGGGGACAGGTTGGCCAGTTCGTCCCGGGCGGTCGCGGTGCGCAGCAACGTGTCGCGACGTTCGACCAGGATGGCGCGCTGCTGGGCGATCAGCTGGTTGTAGCGCCAGGTGTTGGCGTGCACGTCGAGCAGCCGGCCCTCGGCGATGCGCTGGGCGTGCTCGAGCAGGCTGGCTGCCTTGGGGCTGAGCACCTTGCCGTCCTCGTCGCAGTCCAGCGGCAGCTTGCCGGCGTCCAGGTGTGACACCACGACGTCGTCCTCCCAGCTGGAGAAGAACACCGTCGACCCGGGGTCGCCCTGGCGGCCGGCGCGGCCGCGCAACTGGTTGTCGAGCCGTTCGGTGTGGTGCCTGCCGGTTCCGATCACGTGCAGACCGCCCAGGTCGGCGACAGCGTCGTGGTCGGCTTCGTCGGAGCCGCCCAGGCGGATGTCGGTGCCGCGGCCGGCCATCTGGGTCGACACGGTGACCGCGCCGAGCTTGCCGGCTTCGGCGATGACGGCCGCCTCCTCGGCGTCGTTCTTGGCGTTCAGCACCACCGCGGGCACACCGGCCTTGACCAGCCGGCGGTGCAGGTCCTCGGACTCGGCGACGTCGCGGGTGCCGACGAGGATCGGTTGGCGCGTCTTGTGCACCTCGGCGATGTGGTCGACGACGGCGTCGTTGCGGGCGGCCGCGGTGACGTAGACGCGGTCGGGTTCGTCCTCGCGGATGTTGGGCGCGTTGGGCGGGATCGGTGAGACACCCAGCTTGTAGAACTGGCGCAGCTGCTCACCGGCGGCCAGCGCGGTGCCGGTCATCCCGCACACCGTCGGGTAGCGGTTGATCAGCGCCTGCACGGTGATGGTGTCGAGCACCTCGCCGGTCTCGGTGGTCTCGATGCCCTCCTTGGCCTCCACCGCGGCCTGCAGCCCGTCCGGCCAGCGCTGCAGCGTGGCGATGCGGCCGCGGGAGGCGTTGATCAGGTGCACCGCGTCGTCGCGGACGATGTAGTGCACGTCGCGCTGCAGCAGCACGTGCGCGTGCAGCGCGACGTTGACCTCGGTCAGCGTGGTCGCGACGTGCTCTTCGGAGTACAGGTCGATACCGCCGAGCCGGGCCTCGATCTTCTGGGCGCCGGATTCGGTGAGGTGGACGTTGCGGCCCTCGGCGTCGGTGGCGTAATCGGTGCCCTCGACGAGCTCGCCGACGAACCGGATCAGGTCCACCCGCGGCGACTCGCGGTGGCTGGTGCCCGCCAGCACCAGCGGCACCAGCGCCTCGTCGACGAGCACCGAGTCGGCTTCGTCGATGAGTGCGACGTCCGGGTTCGGCGACACGAGGTCGGCGACGTCGGTGACCAGCTGGTCGCGCAGCACGTCGAAGCCGATCTCGTTGACCGAGGCGTAGGTGATGTCGCACTCGTAGGCGGCGCGGCGCTCGGCGGGGGTCGAGTCGGCGGTGATCCAGCCGACCGTCAGCCCCATGGCCTCGATCAGCGGACCCATCCACTCGGCGTCGCGGCGGGCCAGGTAGTCGTTGATCGTGATGACGTGCACGTTGCGCCCCGCCAGCGCGTAACCGGCGGCCGCGATCGCGCCGGAGAGGGTCTTGCCCTCGCCGGTGGCCATCTCGACGACATCGCCGGCGAGCATCCGCTGCGCACCGAGCAGCTGCACGTCGAACGCGCGCAGGCCGGTGGCGCGTTCGGAGGCCTCCCGCGCGATCGCCAGGAACTGCGGGATGTCGGCCGAGTCCGCCAGGTCGTCGAGCTCGAGCAGGGTGGCGGCCTTGCGCAGCTGCTCGTCGTCGAGGTCGGCGGCCTTGGCGTCGAAATCGGCTGCCCCGCGGACCTGCTCCATCGAGCGGCTCTGGTCCTTGTCCGTGCTGGCGCCGAGGAGTTTCCAGAACCGGCCGGACAGGCGCCCGGTCGAGGATTTCGTCGTCTTCGATGAGGTGCGTGCCACATGATCACGGTACGCGGGCGCGTTCGCCGGGTGCGTGGCTCCCACGGCCTGGGCAATCGTGGCGCGTTCCCCGTCGGCGCGGCGGTCCTGCGGTAACTTCGCCGCAGGCCGGACCGCGGAAGGGGGGTGCGCGTCGTGGACACCGAGTCGTTCCAGCCGACCCTCGACTGGGGCCGTGAGTGGGTCAGCTCGACGATCTGGGTGCTCACCGCGTTCGTCGTGAGCGCGGTCTGCCTGGGCGTCGTGTTGGTGCTGATCGGGCGGTTCACCGAATGGGGCCGCCAGTTCTGGCGGGTCACCGGCGGCTACTTCACCGGCCGGGCCAGCCTGAAGGTCTGGGCACTCGTCGGGCTGCTGCTGCTGTCGGTGATCGTCTCGGTGCGCATCAACGTGCTGCTGACCTACTACGTCAACGACCTGTTCACCGCGCTGCAGATCGCGTTCTCCCAGGGGGCGGGCCGCTCGAGCGGCATCGCGGGGTTCTGGGCCACGATGGTGGTGTTCGCGGTGCTCGCCGGCTGCTACATCGTGCGCCTGCTGCTCGACATGTACCTCACGCAGCGGTTCATCATGCGGTGGCGGATCTGGCTGAGCCGGCGCTTCATCGACGGCTGGCTGGGCGACCTGGCGTACTACCGGGCGCAGTTCGCGGGCCGGCCCATCGACAACCCGGACCAGCGCATCCAGCAGGACGTCGACGTGTTCACCACCGGCGTGGGCGGCGACACCAACAACCCGATCTACAACTCCGGCAACACGCTGCTGTTCGGTGCGGTCGAGGCCGTGCTGTCGGTGCTGTCGTTCGGCACCATCCTGTGGCGGCTCTCGGAACCGGTCACGCTCGGCGGGGGGACGCTGCAGCGCGCCCTGTTCTGGATCGTGCTGGTCTACGTGCTGGTCGCGACCATCGTGGCGTTCGCGATCGGCCGTCCGCTGATCCGGCTCAGTTACCTCAACGAGTTGCGCAACGCGGGCTTCCGGTACGCGCTGGTGCGGGTGCGCGACGGCAGTGCGGCGATCGGGCTGTACCGCGGCGAACCGGCCGAACGCTCGCTGCTGCGGGGGCGCCTCGACGCGGTGATGGACAACTACCGGCACTGGCTGCACCGGATGATGCTGTTCTTCGGGTGGAACGTGTCGATGAGCCAGGCCATCAACCCGCTGCCGTGGCTGGTGCAGGCCCAAGGCCTGTTCGCGCAGCGGATCTCCTTCGGCGGGGTGTGGCAGTCCTCCAACGCCTTCGGCGCCATCCACGACTCGCTGTCGTTCTTCCGTAACGCCTACGACCAGTTCGCGAGCTACCGGGCGGCGATCATCCGGCTCGACGGACTGGCCGAGCAGAACGACCGGGCGGGCACGTTCACCGCCGTCGAGGTCGTCGACTCCCCCGGCGGCGACCTGAACGTGGCCGGGGTGGAGGTGCGCAAGCCCGACGGGACGACGCTGCTGCATCCACTGGATCTGGACATCGGCAGCGGGGAATCGCTGGTCGTCGCGGGTCCGTCGGGGATCGGGAAGTCGGTGCTGCTGGCGAGCCTGGCCGGGCTGTGGCCGTACGCGACGGGCCGGGTGCGGCTGCCACGCGGGCGCGACGCGGTGATGTTCGTGCCCCAACTGCCCTACCTGCCGCTGGGGGATCTGCGCGCCGCGGTCACCTATCCGCGCCCGCCCGGCGGCGTCGACGACACCGCCATCCAGCGGGCGTTGCTCGATGTGGCGTTGCCGCACTTGATGATCCGGCTCGGTGACAGCCAGGACTGGGCGAAGGTGCTCTCGGTCGGTGAGCAGCAGCGCATCGCGTTCGCCCGGGTGCTGCTCGGGGCGCCCAGCGCGGTGTTCCTCGACGAGTCGACCTCGGCGATGGACGAGGATCTGGAGCAGATGCTCTACGGCCTGCTGCGTGAGCGGCTGCCCGACATGATCATCGTCAGCGTGAGCCACCGCGCCAGCGTGCACCTGCTGCACGACCGGCGGCTCTCGCTGATCGGCGACGGGCGGTGGCGACTGGAGAGACTCGCGCGCACGGGTTGACGCCTCCGCCACGCCGCAACCAGGTTGTCGCGGTACCTTGCCCGCATGCAAGAAATGTTCGCCCCGACGCTGGACTGGGGCAGCGAGCTGTGGATCTCACTGGTGTGGATCGCCAAGGGCTGGGCCATCGCCGCGGTCGCCACGCTGATCGTGCTCGCGCTGATCGGCCGGTTCACCACCTGGGGCAAGCAGTTCTGGCGCATCTCCGGCGCCTATTTCACCGGGCGCGAGAGCGTCAAGGTGTGGATCTTCCTCGCGGTACTGCTGGCCTCGGTGATGATCAACGTCCGGCTCGACGTGCTGTTCACGTACCAGAGCAACGACCTGCTGACCAGCTTCCAGGTGGTGGTGTCGGGCCTGACCTCGGACAACGACGCGGTCCGGCAGTCCGGTATCGACGGCTTCTGGTCGACCATCGGGATCTTCTCGATCCTGGCCGTGCTGTCCATCACCCAGCTGCTGCTGGACATGTACCTGTTCCAGCGGTTCTGCCTGCGGTGGCGCGCCTGGCTGACCGACCGGATGACCGGGGACTGGCTCGACGGCCGGGCCTACTACCGCGCGCGATTCATCGACGAGACCATCGACAACCCGGATCAGCGCATCCAGTCCGACATCGACATCTTCACCGCGACCAACGGGCCGTTGCCCAATGTGCCGTACTACGGCTCGTCGAGTTCGCTGCTGTTCGGCGCGATCTCGGCGGTGGTGTCGGTGGTGTCGTTCACCGCGATTCTGTGGGAGCTGTCCGGCCCGCTGACCATGTTCGGGCTCACCCTGTCCCACGCGATCTTCTGGATCGGCATCGTCTACGTGCTGTTCGCCTCGGTCGTTGCGTTCTGGATCGGCCGGCCCATCATCGGCCTGTCGTTCCTCAACGAGAAGTACAACGCCGCGTTCCGTTATGCACTGGTGCGGTTGCGCGACGCGTCGGAGGCCGTGGCGTTCTACCGCGGTGAGGTCGCCGAGCGCACCGGGCTGCGCCGGTTGTTCACCCCGGTCGTGGCCAACTATCGCCGGTACATCAACCGGTCACTGCGGTTCAACGGCTGGAACTGGTCGATGGGCCAGGTCATCGTGCCGCTGCCTTATCTGGTGCAGTTCCCGCGGTTCGCCGCCGGGGAGATCCCGCTCGGCGCGCTCAACCAGTCGGCGTCGGCGTTCGGCGCGATCCAGTCCGGGCTGTCGTTCTTCCGCAACGCCTATGACCTGTTCGCCGGCTACCGCGCGGCGATCATCCGTCTCGACGGGCTGGTCACCGCCGACGAGCAGGGCCGCGCGCTGCCCGTGCTCGACGTGGCGGGCTGCACCGGCCAGAACGTCACGCTCGAGAACGTCGAGGTCCGCACCCCGGACGGCACGCAGCTGCTCGACCCGGTGAACCTGCGCCTGGAGCCGGGCGAATGCCTGATGATCACCGGCAAGTCCGGCACCGGCAAGACCACGCTGCTGCGCAGCCTCGCGCAGCTGTGGCCGTTCACGTCGGGGCGGCTGACCTACCCGATCGACGAGAACGAGACGCTGTTCCTGTCGCAGATGCCCTACGTTCCGCTCGGCGATCTGCGGGCCGTGGTGTCCTACCCGAGCAAGACCGGCGACATCGAGGACGACCGGCTGCGGACGGCGCTGCAGAAGGTGGCGCTACCGCATCTCGTCGACCGCCTCGACGAGGTCCAGGACTGGGCCAAGGTGCTCTCCCCCGGCGAGCAGCAGCGCATCGCGTTCGCGCGGATCCTGCTGACCCGCCCGAAGGCCGTGTTCCTCGACGAGTCCACGTCGGCGCTCGACGAGGGCCTCGAGCTGACGATGTACGACCTGGTGCGTACCGAGCTGCCCGACACCATCCTGGTCAGCGTCAGCCACCGCAGCACGTTGCAGCGGCACCACACCCGCGAGCTGAAGCTCCTCGGCGAGGGCGCGTGGGAACTCGGCGTGATCGGCGGGGAGCCCGCCCGGGTCTAGGCCTGCTGCCCCACGAGCAACAGGACTGCACGGTCTGCAGAGGATGTTCGAGTAGCCACCTGCAGAACGTGCAGGGCTGGGGCGCCCGGGTCTAGCCCTGCTGCCCCGCGGTCGCCCGGGCCCGCCGCGCCGCATGCTCGCCGGCCCGCCGGCCGAAGAACGAGCCTTCGCCCAACTGGGTGCCGCTGGCGTACCCCTTGCCGTCCTGGGCGATGTTGGACGCGCACGCGCCCGCCGCGTACAGCCCGGCGATCGGGCTGCCGTCCTCGCGCAGCACCTCCCCGTCGATGGACACCTTCAGCCCGCCCATCGTGAACCCCGAGTACATGGCCCGGCCCAGTGACAGGTCGAACGCCGCCCACGGGCCTTTGTCCTGTGCGGCAACGTATTCGGGCTGCTTGTGGAAGTCGGGGTCGGCGCCCTCGGCGGCGTTGGCGTTGTAGCGCTCCAGCGTGGCCGCCAGATTCCCGGCCGGGATGCCCAGCGCCTCTTCCATCTCCGCGACCGTCTCCCAGCCGTCGATGAACTTGATCAGCGGCATCGCGGGCATCTGCATGTGCGCCTCGTCGACGATCAGGTAGGCGACCTGATCGGGCTGTTCGAGCACGAACGCCGACGTCCGCGCGTGGTAGGAGTCCTCGGCGACGAACCGCTTGCCCTCGGCGTTCACGATCACCCCGGTGAGCAGGATCTCGGGCGGATAGGCCGCGGCGGTGATGAACAGTTCCTCCATGTTCGTCGCGACGCCGCCGGCCGAGACGCCGAGCCCGATGCCGAGGCCGTCGTCGTTCGGGTTGCCCAGGATGTAGGGCGCCACGGTGCCGTGGTGCTTGGTCTTGCGTTCGGCCCCGAGGGCCGGGGTGTACTCGGCGACCATCGCGGCGTTCATCGCGAAGCCGCCGGCGGCGATCACCACCGCGTCGGCCGACACGTCGCCGGTCTCGCCGAAGTGCTTCCACCGCACCCCGACCACGGCGCCGTCGTCGTCGACCACCAGCGCCGTCGCCCCGGTCTCGTACCGGAACTGCACGCCCAGGTCGGCGGCCCGCTTCACCAGCAGATCGATCACCATCGAGGCGCCGCCGAGTTCGCCGGGCACCGGCACGGAGTGGCCGCGCGGGGCGGGCACGGCCTGCTCGCAGAACGGCCAGACCTTCTCGTTGCCGGTGTACGACAGGCCCTCGGTGCCGGGCGGCACGACCACCTTGCCCGGGTAGTAGCTGCGCTCGAACTGGAAACCGAGGTCCTCGAGCCAGTCGAAGTGTTCGACGCTGCCCTCGCAGTAGGCGCGGATCTTGTCGAGTTCGGGGTCGTGGGACTGGGAGACGAGGTATTTGTACATCTCCTCGGGCGAATCGTCGTGCCCGGTGGCCTGCTGGACGGCGGTGCCGCCGCCCAGGTAGAAGTGCCCGCCGGCCATCGACGTGGTGCCGCCCGCGGCGGCCGCCTTCTCGAGCACCAACACGCGCGCGCCGGCGGCGGCCGCACTGACCGCCGCACACCCGCCGGCGATGCCGAATCCGAGGACGACCACGTCCACCTCGTCGGACCACGACGTGACGTCGGCCGAGCGGACGGTGTCGGGGATGTGCATGCTCACTTCTGCTCCTGTTTGATGTGGTCGAAGAATGCAGCGAATTCGTCTGGTATGTAGGCGATTTCGAGGTAGGGCACACCGGCGTCGGCGGCCGAGAGGTAGGCGAAGCGCATGCCGCCGGGCATCGTGCCCGCCATGGCGACCTCGGCGCCGTCGCGCTGCGCGTCGCGCACCGCCGTGTCGAACGCGTCGCCATCGGGGGCGGCCCGGCACACGTGGTGCAGGCCGGGTCCGCTGCGGTCGAGGAACTCGGTGTAGACGCTGTCCCCGCGCACCGGGGCGATCACCTCGAGCTGGGTGTCACCGGCGTAGCTCAGCGCGATGTCGGCGACGTGGTCGGCGGGGCGGCCGCGGTAGGTGCACGTCTGCGGGCCGAAGTGCACGCCGGGCATGCGCACCCATGTCTTGGCGCCGAGCAGTGCGCTCAGCGCCGCCTCGGTGGCCGCCAGATCGCGGGTCACCCACGCAATCTGGACAGGTGTCTGGTCAAGCATCGGTTCGAGAATATCGCCACCGGCCCGCCCAAGCTAGAACGTGTTCTACTTTCGGTCGCTAACGCGGGGTCGGCGGGACCCGATAGTCCGGTCATGCGTGCACTTGTCGTCCCACTGGTGGTGGCCGGGCTGCTGGCCGGCGCCGCACCGGCGGCGGCGACCCCGCCCGGTTTCCCCGACCTCGACGCGTTTCCCGCGGTCGATCCGGCGGGCTACCAGGTCTTCGGGGCGCACCCGAGCATGTCGGGCTGGGTCTTCAGCACCCCCGCGGGCCTGCGCTGCCAGGACAGCCTGATCCCGGATCTCGGCATCTACTGTCGGGGTCCGCTGCCGGGCTCCTCGTCCGGGGTCTCGACGGCGTCGGTGTCGCTGACGCACGCCGGCGAGATCGGGCACGACGACGTGGGAACCGACGAGGGGTCCTATCCCCTGCTGCCGACGGGGTCCCGGTTCGCGGCGGGCAACGGCGTGGTCTGCGCCGTGCCGACCGCGGACACGCTGGCCTGCCGCGCCGCCAAACCCGACTCCTGGCCGGTCGACACCCCGGATCCCCCCGACCGGCATTACGGCGAGCACGGATTCGTCCTCGCCCCCGCCGGCAGCTGGACCTACTGAGCGAGCATCCCGGTCAGCAGCGCGACCTGCGTGTCGAACGCGAGCGCGGGGTCGGTGAGGGTGTCGGATCCGTACTGCCCGAACACCTCCAGGCTGATCGCGCCGACCAGCGCCGCCCACAGCACCAGACACTTGGTGAGCGTCGCATCGTCCACGGAGACCGCGAACTCGGCCCGTAGACTCTCGAAGTCCGAGGAGAGTGGTTGCGGCGCCGCGCTTTTCGCCGACGGGATGTCGCCGGCGGCCGCCCCGGCGGCGACGACCGCGAACAGCGTGCCGACCACGCGGGTGCCGGGGCCGACGGTCCGGTCGCGAGGGGCGTGGTAGCCGGGCACCGGGCTGCCGTAGAGCAGCGCCCAGCTCGCCGGCTGGTCGACGGCCCACCGCCGGGCCGCACGGGCGACGGCCGCCAGCTGTGCCCGCCAGTCGTCGCCGGCGGCCCCCCGCGCATCGTCGACGGCGTCGGCCAGCTCGGTGTAGGCGTCGACGAGCAGCAGGGTCAGCAGGTCGTCGCGGCTGGCCACGTACCGGTAGACCGCCGAGGACACCATGCCGAGGTCGCGGGCGATCGCCCGCAGGGACAGGCCCGCTGCACCGTCGGTGATCAGGTGGCGCCGGCCCAGCTCGACGATGCGGCGCTCGATCCGGTCACGGCTGTCCTGTCGGGTGCCCACGCCGCCAGTGTGACATATCCGAGAGCAGTGCTCTTGAATTTCTCGTGCGGCCGTGTCACGCTGGAAGCGAGAGCAGTGCTCTCGCATTCGAACCGGAAGGAAACCACCATGTCCGAGCGCTACGACGTTCCGGGGCGGGCCACCCGCCTCTTCAACGGCCTGATCCGGCGACTGGCCGAGCGGGGAGTCAGTGTCCAGGGCAGCACGGCGTTGCGCGTGCGGGGCCGCACCAGTGGGGAGGTCCGCTCGGTGGTGGTCAACCTGCTCACCGTCGACGGCCGCGACTACCTCGTGTCGCCGCGCGGCAACACCCAGTGGGCCCGCAACGTGCGCGCCGCCGGCGACGTCGAGACCGGGCCGCGTCACCGACCCCGGCGCCGCGGCGTCGTCGAGGTGCCCGACGACGCGAAACCGGCGCTGCTGCGGCGGTACCTGGACCGGTGGTACTGGCAGGTCAAGGGCCATACCGGCGGGCTGACACCGGCGTCGAGCGACGGGCAGGTCCGGGCGGCCGCCGGCTCGATCCCGGTGTTCGAGCTGACGGGTTAGGGCTGCGCCGCCACCGGCGTGATCGTCGCGGACGCGGCGGAGATGGTGTCCGCACGGGCCTCCTGGCTGGCCGTTTGCCACGACACCGCCGCCGGGAACGTGCCCCAGGTGCTGTTGAAGACGCCGATGAGCACGGTGCGGCCGTCGGGAGTGGTGGTGTAGACCGGTCCGCCGGAGTCGCCCTTGCGGCTCACCACGCCGTTGGCCATCGTGAACCAGCCGTTGTTGACCGCGTCGACGGTGCCGCAGCTCTCCCCGGTCACCACGCCGAAATGGCACACCGGCATGCCCGCCACCGGCAGTACGGCCGGATCGGTGACCAGCACCTTGCCGCTGGGCAGCACGTTGTTGGCCGCGGCGGTCGGCAGCAGCTGGATCACCTGCCAGTCGGCGATCTGGTGGTTGGTGTCGATCGTGGTGCCGTCGGGAGTGTTGTCCCGGAACGAGACCTGGGTGCCGATCACGGTGCCGCCCTTGTCGGTGACGGTGCCCGAGGCCCGGCAGTGGCCCGCCGTGAACGCGATGCGGCTCTGAGGGTCGACGTAGCCCAGCGTGCACAGCACCGAGTCCTGGTGGATCTCCATGCCCGGGTGGACGAGCACGTCGGGTTGGGCGTTGGCCGGGGCCGACGGCACCAGCAGTGCGGCCAGGCAGGCCAGCAGCGCGGGCAGCATCTTCGGTCCTCGCGACGGCGGTCGATTCGACACAGCCCCTCCACTCTCCCCGGATGAGTTCTCGGCGACCGCCGGACATCGGGGTGATACCCGCGTGCTCCGACGGTGTAACCGGCTCATCGCGGGCCGATAACGGGGCGTTACACGCGGGACGGCGTGCCGGGCCGCGCCGCGGTCAGGGGATGGTGAGGACCTGACCGGGGTGGATGAGGTCCGGGTTGGTGATGCCGCTGGCGTCGGCGATGGCCCGGTAACGGTTCCCGTCGCCGTAGAACCGCTCCGCGATCGCCCACAACGAGTCGCCCGAGACCACGGTGTAGGTGCGCGGCGCGGGCGGCGGCGGCGGGGGTGGTGGCGCGGGCGCTTCGGCGGGGACGGGCGCCGGCGCGCTCTGCGGCTGCGCGACGGCCTCCTGCTCCGTGGCGGCCTGCGGCTGCGCGGTCGCCGGCTGGTCGGCGGTCTCGGCCGCGGGCGGCGCCGGAGCGTCGTCGGTGTGGGTGTTCGATGCCCAGGCCGGGCCGTCGAACCCGTAGAGAACGAGGTTGCGGTCGTCCTGAAGCACCAGGCGAACGTCCTTGGCGCCCTTGGTGTCGCTGTGCCACACCGGCTTGTCGCGGGTGTACAGCACGAAGTTCCCGTCGGTTTGCACCTCGGCGCGGACGACGTCCTGTCCGTCGGTGGCCGTGGCCCAGACGGCGCGCCCGCGTTCTGTGAGCACGAGGTTGCCGTCGTCCTGCAGCGTCAGCGCGTAGGCGCCGTTGCGTGACGTCAGCGATTGCCCTCGGTCCAGTTTCTCGCCCTTGAGAAGTCTGTCGCTCATGTCGGTGTCTCTCTCTCGCTCAGGTGCGAGAGACGCTACTCAGCGCCGAGAGCCCGGGGTGAAGATTTAGAGATTCGTCTCAAGAATCGAAGCCCAGGCCCGCGGCGTCGAGGGCGCGCAGCAGCAGGTTGCGGCGCCCCGCGTTGTGGTCGGCCCGGTCCAGCGACCACCGGGTGGCCTGGATCCCGGCGCTGGCCAGCGGCTCGGGCGGGAACGGCAGCGGCTTGCGGCGCACCATCTCCAGCCGGGTGCGCGGGGTGGAGACGCCGTCCAGCAGATCCAGGCAGACGTCGGCGGCGAACCGGGTGGCGCCGACGCCCAGGCCGGTGAACCCGTTGACGTAGGCGACGCGGCCTTCCCGCGCCAGCCCCCAGTGCGCGCAGAACCGGGTGTTGGTGTCGATCGGGCCGGCCCACCGGTGGGTGAAGCGCACGTCGTCGAGGGCGGGGAAGGTCAGGAAGAAGTGGGCGGCCAGCCGCCGGTAGCTCGCGGTGCGGTCCTCGTAGGCGGACGTGACCCGTCGGCCGAAGTGGTACACCGCGTCGTAGCCGCCCCACACGATCCGGTTGTCCATCGACAGCCGGTAGTAGTGGAACTGGTTGGCGGAGTCGCCGATGCCCTGGCGGTTGCGCCACCCGATGCGGTCCAGCTGGGCGTCGGTCAGCGGTTCGGTGGCCAGGACGTAGTCGTAGACCGGCACCGTGTAGAGCCGGTTGCGGCGCAGCAGGCTGGGAAACACGTTGGTGGCCAACACGATCTGCCGGCACGTCAGCGTCGGGCCGTCGGTGTGCACCCGGATCGACGCGCCACCCGAGTCGATCCCGCGGGCCGTCGTGTGCTCGAAGATCTCCACGCCCGCCTCCCGGCAGGCCCGGGCGAGCTCGAGCGCCAGCTTCGCCGGGTTGACGATCGCGCAGTCGTCGGCGCTGAACAGCCCGGCCAGATAGGTCGGTGAGTGCACCTCCTCGCGCACCCGCGCGGTGTCGAAGAACTCGCCGTGCTTGTCGGCGGCGGCCTCGGCCAGCCAGGCCACCTGATGCTGCTCGGTGGCCACGGTCAGCATGCCGGTGCGCTGCCATTCGACGTCGAGGCCGAGCTCGGCGATCTCGGCGGCCATGCCGTCGAGGTTCTCCATGCCCAGTGCTTCGAGGGTGTCCATCTCGTCTGGCCAGCGGGACTTCCCGTTGTCGTAGCCGTGGGTCAGGCTGGCGTCGACGAATCCACCGTTGCGCCCGGACGCGGCCCAGCCGATGCGGTCGGCCTCGATCAGGATCACCCGCCGGTCGGGATGGCGGCGTGCGGCATGCAGCGCACTCCACAGCCCGGTGTAGCCGCCGCCGATGACCAGCAGGTCGGCGGTGACGGGACCCGACGGCGGCGGGTAGTCCGGCCGGGGCGTGTCCAGCCAGACCGAGCCCAGCGTGCTGCCGGACAGCGACCGGTCGATCAGCGCGGGGTCGACTGGGGCATCGAAGACGGTCTCCACACCGCGCAGACTACGGCGTGACATGCGCTGTGGTCTCGCTGCCGGCCACACTCGCGGGTTCCCAGCCGGGCGGGCCGAAGACGTAGCCGAGTTTGTCCCGGAACCGCCGCGCGGCGCGCACGTCGCGGCCGATCGCGACGTACTCGCGCGTCTGCAGGCGCCAGATGTTGAACGTGTTCACCGGTTTGGTCAGCCCGTAGTGCGGCCGGAACACCTCGGGCTGGAAGGTGCCGAACAGCCGGTCCCAGATGATCAGGATGCCGCCGTAGTTCTTGTCGAGGTAGATCTGGTCCATGCCGTGGTGCACCCGGTGATGCGAGGGGGTGTTGAACACGAACTCGACGGCCCGCGGCAGCGTGCCGATGCGCTCGGTGTGGATCCAGAACTGGTAGACGAGGCTGACCGAGAAGCTGAAGAACACCATCCACGGCGGAACGCCCAACAGCGGCAACGGGATCCACATCAGGATCTCGCCGCTGTTGTTCCATTTCTGGCGCAGCGCGGTCGCGAAGTTGAAGTACTGGCTGGAATGGTGGGCCTGGTGGGTGGCCCAGATCAGCCGGACGCGGTGGGCGATGCGGTGGTAGCAGTAGAACAGCAGATCCACCCCGACGAGCGCGATCACCCACGTGTACCACTGGGTGGCCGACAGGTGCCACGGCGCCAGATAGGTGTAGATCGCCGCGTAGCCCAGCAGCGCCAGGAACTTCCACGCGCCCATCGTCGCGACCGACACCAGCCCCATCGAGATGCTGGCCCAGGAGTCACGCGTCAGGTACGCGCCGGCGGCGGGCCGCCCCGGTTCCGGTGACCGTCTCTGCGCCACAACGTGTTCGAGCTTGCGGGCTGCGGTCCACTCGAGGATCAGCAGCAGCAGGAAGAACGGGATCGCGAACAGCACCGGGTCGCGCATCTGCGGGGGCAGCACGTCCAGGAAGTCCACGTCGCTCCCCCGCTCCTACCGGAAGCTCAGGATGTCGTCGCCCCAGGCGCGCCGTACCGGCCCGTCGAGGTCGTCGATCACGGAGTCCTGCCGGTCGATGACCAGCGTGGCGCGGTCGTCGGCGCCGTAGGGACGCCACTGCGGTTCGCCGGCCGGCCCCGTCGGCACCCCGCCGCGCGCGAAGTTCGTCCAGCGTGCGCGCACCCGGCGCGACACCTGTTCGCCGGCCGCGCGGCCGCCGAGGGCGAACATCGGATCCCGGCGTACCGCACCGAGATTGCCCCAGACGAACGGCAACTCGGTGGCGTGCGCGGCGTGCAGGCGCAGCAGCCGCAGCATCGGGGTGGCGAAGTCGAAGCGGTACAGATACACCGGCGCGGAGGTGCGGTGACCGTCGGCGAACCAGATCGACGGCATCCGGAAGCCGAGGTCACCGGCCAGGCCCAGCCCCTTGCCCTTGCGGCGGCCCCGGTAGATCCCCTCGAGCTCGCGCTGCGCGGGCAGGGAGAGCTCCGGCTGCTCGGCCGCGATCTCGGCGAACATCGCCCGGATGGACTCCGGCTTGATCGGCATCAGCGGCGACTTCATGTAGCGGAACAGGGCCGCCTCGTTGCGGTTGGTGCCGATGATCAGCGGCACCGGATGCGTCTGGCCGGCCCGCGCCAACCGCACGGGATAGTCGGGGATGATGTCGCGGTCGACGATCGGCGCGAACGCCAGCCGGCCGGGGGTGTGCACCGGCACCTCGTCGAACACGGTGCGCGACGCGGCGACGATCGCCTCGATCGGCACGTCCGCCAGTCGTGACAGCTCGTCGCGGCCCACCCCGACGACCTCGAGGAAGCGGGCGGCGATCCGGCTGGCCGGCTCCGCGTCGTAGGACGACGTCACCGGGGAGCTCTGGGCGATCGCGGCGTGGAACAGGCCCTTGGCCGCCGGGCTGCCGAGCAGCGTGGTCACCACGCCGGCGCCGGCCGATTCGCCGAAGAGCGTGACCTGGCCGGGGTCACCGCCGAAGGCGGCGATGTTGTCGCGCACCCACTCCAGCGCGGCGAGCACGTCGCGCAGGCCGAGGTTGGTGGCGAACCGCTCGGAGTCGGCACCCAGGGTGGCCAGCTCGAGGAAGCCCAGTGCGCCGAGCCGGTAGTTGACCGTCACCACGATGACGTCGCCGTCGGCGGCCAGCCGTCGGCCGTGGTAGAGCGGCTGGCTGGCCGACCCGAGGATGTAGGCGCCGCCGTGCACCCACACCATCACCGGCTTGCCGGCACCGGCTTCGGTACCCGACGGCGCCCACACGTTGAGGCGCAGGAAGTCCTCGCCCTGCGGGGCGCCGAGGTCGATGGGGATGCGCGGATCGGTGGGCTGCGGGCACACCGGGCCCACGCGGGTGGCGTCGAACGGTTCGGTCCACGGGGTCGGCGCCTGTGGCGCCCGCCAGCGCAGGTCACCGACCGGCGCGGCAGCGTAGCGGACCGCTTTCCACGAGGCGACCACCCCGTCGTCGGCGCCGCGGACAGGCCCGTAGGTGGTGTCCACAATTGGCCGTCCGTCCGCATTGCTGCGGGTCGTCGCCTCCGCGGTCATCGCTGATCTCCTTCGATCGACAGCCGGTACGTAACTGTACCAGCGGCGTGCTCCGCCGAGATCGCCCCGACGGCGCGGCACGACAAAGATTCTCGCTGCTCACAACTCTCCCGCGCCGCGCCGCCCCTCCCTACGGTGCCGCCATGACCGCCGACATCCTCGCCCCGACCCCCGGCGGGTCGACCGACACCACACCGCCGGTGCTGTCCACGCCGCGCGACGCCCTGGCCGCCGCCGACCGGGTCGCCGCCGCGATCTCACCCGGCAGCGCCGAACGGGAGCGCGCCGACGCCGTGCTGATCCCGCAGCTGCGCCTGGTCGCCGAGGCCGGGCTGCTGGGCATCTCCGTTCCGGCGGAGCACGGCGGTCCCGGGCTGCCGGCGTCCACGGTCGTCGAGGTGCTGCGCCGGCTCTCGCGCGCCGACGGAGCCGTCGGGCAGCTGCTGCTGGCGCACTACGTCATCGCCCACAACATCGCCGGACTGGGCGACCGGCAGCCGGCGCCGCGGATCTTCGCCGATCTGCTCGCCGGCGCCCAGCTCGGCAACGCGACCGCCGAGCGGGGCACCGCCCACGCGCTGGACCGCCGCACCACGGTGACCCGCCGCGACGGCGACTGGGTGGCCAACGGCACCAAGTACTACGCGACGGGCGCGCTCGGCGCGGCGTGGATCGCGGTGTCGGCGCGGATCGCCGACCGGGATTCGGGAGACACCGCCACGCTGTTCGTGCGGCCCGACCCACCCGGCGTCACGCTGGATCTGGACGAGTGGTCGGCGTTCGGGCAGCGCGGCACCCGCAGCGGCCGGGTGACGCTGCGCGACGTGACCGTCCCCGCCGACCTGGTCATCGACGAGGGCCCGCCGCCGCACCCGGTCGACGCGCCGCCCAGCGTGGCGGGCGCCTTCGATCAGGCGCTGCACGCCGCGATCGACATCGGCATCGCGCGGGCTGCCCTCGAGGACGGCGCGGAGTTCGTCCGCACCCGCTCGCGGCCGTGGAAGGAGGCGCTCGACGCCGGCATCGACCGCGCCGACGAGGAGCCGCACATCGTGCGGCGGTTCGGCGAGCTCACCGCGCGGCTCTACGTGCTGGAGGCGCTGCTGGCGCGGGGCACCGCCCTGATCGACGAGGCGCTCGCCGCGCCGGAGATGACCCGCGACGCCGCCGCCGAGGCGTCTCTGACCGTCGCGGCGGCCAAGGCGCTGGCCCAGCAGGACGGCGTCGAGATCGCCGGGGGCATCTTCGAGTTGGCGGGCACCTCGGCCACCGACGGTGCGGTCAACCTGGACCGGCACTGGCGCAACGTGCGGGTGCACTCGCTGCACGATCCGGCCCGGTGGAAATACGTGCACCTGGGCAACCACACGCTGCACGGCACCCGTCCGCCGCGGCTCGGGCTGGTGTACTGACGGCTACCGGCGCCGGCCGGCCAGCACCCCGCTCAACGCGATCAGGCTCACCCCGGCGACCACCACGCTGAGCAGCCCCACTCGCAGACTCGCCGCATCGGCCACCACCCCCACGACCAGGGGCGCCCCGAGGAAGCCGACCCGCATCAGCCAGGTCAGGATCGTCAGCCCGGTGCCGGCACGCAGGCCCGGCAGCTCGTCGGCGGCACGCATCGCGGCGGGCACCGCGGTGGCCACCCCCAGACCGGCCGCGGCGAAGCCCGCGATGCTGCCGGGCACCGACGGAAACGCCAGCGCCGCAGCCATTCCGGCCGCGGTGACGACGCCGCCGGCGCGTGCCACGGCCCGCTCACCGAACCGGTCGACGAGCCGGTCCCCGATGAGCCGTCCCACGCACATGCACCCCACCAGCGCGACGTAGCCCAGCGCGGCGACCGGCCCGGGCGCGCCGAGGCTGTCCCGCAGATACAGCGTCGCCCAGGAGCTTCCGGCGTCCTCGACGGTGGCGCCGGCGATCGCGATCCCGACCAGCGCCAGCAGCGTCAGATACACCGCGGCGCCCGCGGGCGCGGCCCCGTCCCGGCGCGCCGGATGGTCGTCGTGGTCGGGCCCGTGCAGCAGGAACGGGTAGGCCGCGGCGGCGACGGCGCAGAACAGCACCGCGGAGCCGCCGAGGTGAATCGCTCGCGGTACGTGCGCGGCGATGGCGGCGGCCGCCATCAGGCCGCCCGTGACGGCGCCCACCGCCCACACCGCGTGCAGCGAGTTGATGATCGACCGGCCGTACTGTCGTTGCAGCCGTAGGGCGTTGACGTTCTGGGCGACGTCGGTGATGGCGTCCGCGGCGCCGGCGAGGAACAGCGCGACACCGAGGATCAGCGGCGCGGGCGCCGACGCGGCGATCACGATGAACAGGGCGAGCACCACGGTGGTGGCCAGCGACACCCGCGCGGAGTCGAACCGCCGGATCAGCGCGGCGGCCGTCGGCCCGGCGATCAGCGCGCCCGCGGAGAACGACGCGACCGCACCGCCGAGCATCGCGTTGGACAGCCCCAGGTCGGTCTTGATCTCCGGCAGCCGGGGCAGCAGATTGGCGAACAGCGCACCGTTGGTGAGGAAGACGGCGCCGATCGCGACACGGGCCCGCCGGTCGCGCGCCTCGCCGCCGTCGAGCGGGTGTGGCGGCATGGTGCACCGACCCTACCGGGCCGTCGACACCGTCGACGCGACGCGGCACCGGCGGTGAGGGCAAGATTGCGCCATGTCCGAGCAGGAGCGCACCGCGTCGCTGATCGATCTCGCCGCCCGGTACGGCGTGGCCACCGAGTACGACGACTGGACCGGCGGCCGGCGGATCACGGTGCCTGCCGCCACGCTGATCGCGGTCCTCGCCGCGCTCGGGGTGCCGGCGGCGACCGAGGAGCAGCGCGCCGAGGCGCTCACCGCGCACGAGCGCGCCCACTGGGCGCGGTCTGTGCCCCCCGCGATCGTCGCCCGCACCGGGGCCGCCACCCCGTTCTGGGTGCACGTGACGCACGGCGACCCGGTGGGGCTGTGGCTGCGACTGGAGGACGGCAGCGTGCGCACCGGGCTGCGCCAGCTCGAGAACAACAGTCCCCCTTACGATCTGGACGGCCGACTGATCGGCGAGGCGACCTTCGAGCTGCCCGCCGATCTGCCGGTCGGCTATCACCGGCTGCACCTGCAGGTCGGCTCGTTCGACGCGGCGACGACGGTGATCGTGTCCCCGGCGCGGATCGCGCCGCCCGCGCGGCTGGGTCAGAGCCGGGCATGGGGACTGTCCACCCAGCTCTACAGCGTGCGGTCGCAGAAGTCCTGGGGCGTGGGCGATCTGGCGGATCTGACCGATCTGGCGGTGTGGTCCGCGGCCCGGCACGGCGCCGGGTTCGTGCTGGTCAACCCGCTGCACGCGGCGGCTCCCACGGCCCCGATGGAGCCCTCGCCCTACCTGCCGACCTCGCGCCGCTTCGTCAACCCGCTCTATCTGCGGGTCGAGGCGGTGCCCGAATACGCCTACCTGCGCCACCGCGGGCGGATCCGCAAGGCCCGCGCGCAGGTGCAGGCGAAGGCCGCCCGCTCGAAACGCATCGATCGCGACGGGGTGTGGAAGGCCAAACGCGCTGCGCTGGAGAGCATCTACCTGGTCGAGTTCTCGGCCGGCCGCGAGATCGCCTACCAGGCCTACTGCCGGCGCGAGGGCCGCAGCCTCGACGACTTCGCGACGTGGTGTGCACTGGCCGAACATCACGGCTCCGACTGGCACGGGTGGCCGGCGGGGCTGCAGCATCCGCGCAGTCCGGCGGTCGCCGAGTTCGCCGCCGCCCACGCCGCCGAGGTGGACTTCCATCGCTGGCTGCAGTGGCTGCTCGACGAGCAGCTGACCGCCGCACAGGCCACCGCGTTGTCGGCGGGCATGGAGCTCGGCATCATGGCCGACCTCGCGGTCGGCGTGGATCCCGACGGCGCGGACGCCTGGGCGCTGCAGGACACGCTGGCGCTCGGGGTCACCGCCGGCGCCCCGCCCGACGAGTTCAACCAGCTCGGCCAGGACTGGTCCCAGCCGCCGTGGCGCCCCGACCGGCTCGCCGAGACCGCCTACGAGCCGTTCCGGGCGCTCGTGCAGGCGGCGGTGCGGCATGCGGGCGGCGTGCGCATCGACCACATCATCGGGTTGTTCCGGCTGTGGTGGATCCCGAAGGGCGCGCTCCCGACCGAGGGCACCTACGTCCGCTACGACCACGAGGCGATGATCGGCATCGTCGCGCTGGAGGCGCACCGGGCCGGCGCTCTGGTCGTCGGTGAGGACCTCGGCACCGTCGAGCGCTGGGTGCGCGACTATCTCCACGAGCGCGGTCTGTTCGGCACCTCGATCCTGTGGTTCGAAGCCGACCACGACGGTGCGCCGCTGCCCGCCGAGCGGTGGCGGGAGACCGCGCTGTCGGCGGTCACCACCCACGACCTGCCGCCGACCGCCGGCTATCTGGCCGGGGAGCACGTCCGGCTGCGCGACGAGCTGGGTCTGCTGGCCCGGCCCGCCGCCGAGGAACTGGCGACCGACCGCGCCCACCAGCGGGCCTGGATGAGCGAGCTGCGCCGGGCCGGGCTGCTGCCCGACAGCGAGACCGACCCCGACCCCGAGGAGGTCGTGCGGGCCCTGCACCGGTATCTGGGCCGCACGCCGTCGCGCCTGCTGGCGATGTCGCTGGCCGACGCCGTCGGGGAGACGCGCACCCAGAACCAGCCGGGAACCACCGATGAATACCCCAACTGGCGGGTTCCGCTGGCCGGTCCCGACGGGCGGGCGGTGCTGCTCGACGACGTGTTCGACGATCCCCGGACGGCCGCGCTGTGCGAGGTGATGCGCGCGGCGGTCAAGCCCGTCGCGGGCTGACCCGCGACCGGCGATGTAACGCCGCGGGGCTGCGCAGCGGTTTCACATTCGTCACCGCTGCGATATGTTCGCACCGCGTCGCCGACCCGAGGAGAGAGTTGTCGTGAGAAAGCTCGTCGTGTTCAGCGGTGGCCTGGTGGCCGCCGGAACAATCGCCCTGGTCGGGGCCGGTGCTGCGCTGTCCCAGCCGGCCGGGGCGCCCAGCCCGTACAACGTCACCGGCGAGCAGTACGGCCGCGCGCTGGCCATCCTCAAGAGCCAGGGCATCAAGGCCTACTTCGGCGGTTCCCGTGGCAGCGTGCTGCCGCAGTCGGCCTGCCTGGTCGACCAGCAGAAGGTCACCAGCGGCGGACGCATGCTGCTGTCGCTGGACTGCACGCAGGCCGCCGCCGACCAGATCAAGGCCCAGGGCCCCACCGGCGGGCCCACCGTCGGCGCCAACGGCATCACCACGGTCACCCCCACGCCGGTCGTGCCGATCGCCGGCGCCCCGGGTGCGGGCGCGCCGATCGCCGGCGCACCGCCGCAGATCGCCGGCGGACCGGCGATCCCCGGTCAGCCGCTGCCCGCCGGCTGACACCCCCAGCTATCCGGGACCAGCGTTCCCACTAACCGGGTCGGGCGTCGTAGACTCCCCGTCATGCTGCGACCGCGCCGTTTCGCCGACGAGATCGATCCGGGCCCCGTGCAGATCCAGGCCCGCAAGGTGGCGTTCGACGTCACCGATGTGCCGTTGCACTGGATTCCCGACCACCCCGTCGCCTCCCACGTCGTCAGTGTGCTGAACCTGGTCCTGCCCGCCGGCGAACGCTGGTTCGTACAGACCTTCAACGAAGCACTGCCGATGGTGCAGGATCCGAAGCTGGCCGACGACATCCGCGGGTTCATCGGCCAGGAGGCCACCCACGCCGATGTGCACGACGCGATCCTGCACGACTTCATGGTCGAGCGCGGCGTCGATCCGGCCCCGATCCTCGCCCAGGTGGAGCATGTCTTCTCCCGGGTGCTGGCCCCGCTGGACTCCCCCGACCCCACCCGGCGGATGAACCACCTGTGCGACCGGCTGTGGCTGATCGCCGCGATCGAGCACTACACCGCAGTGATGGGCGACTTCGCGCTGAACTGCTCGTGGGACGAGCACGGCGCCGACCCCACGCTGACCGACCTGTTCCGCTGGCACGGCAGCGAGGAGGTCGAGCACCGCAGCGTCGCCCACGACGTCGCCACGTACTTCCACGACAGCTACCTCGCGAGGATCCGGGCGATGACGCTGTCGGCCACGATGCTGTTCGTGTTCTTCCAGCGCACCGCCTGGTACCTGGTCAAGAACGACCCGGCCGTCGACGTCGGCTGGTGGGAGTTCAACCGGATGCGGATGCGCGACTCGAAGCTGGGCCTGCTGCCGCGCTACCGCCAGCTGTTCGGGTCGGGCACGCTGACCTACTTCCGGCCCCGGTACTCCCCCGAGCAGTTCGGCTCCACCGCCCAGGCGGTGGCCTATCTGGCCACCTCGCCCGCGGCGCGCGCCGCGCACCTGTGATGCGGCTGCTGCCGTACTACCGGCAGACCCCGCCGAGCGCGTCGGGACGTACCCGGCACGACCCGGTGCTGGCGCTGGCCGGCGCCGGCATCTCCGGGCTGTTCGCCGCCTCGGCGCGCCGCCGGATCTCCCCGCCCGCGCGCCGCGACGACACGATCGCGCTGAGCGTGCTGCGGCGCCGCGTCGTGGCCCGCGACCAGGACGTCGTGGAGCTGACGCTGACCGCGGTCGGCGGCGGTTCGCTGCCCCGCTGGTATCCCGGCGCTCACCTGGACCTGCACCTGCCCAGCGGTCTGGTCCGGCAGTACTCGCTGTGCGGTGATCCCTCGGACGCCGACGTCTACCGGATCGCGGTGCGGCGCATCCCCGCCGGCGGCGGTGGATCGGTCGAGGTGCACGGCGCGCTCACCGAGGGCGCTGTCGTGGACACCCACGGCCCGCGCAACGCGTTCCCGCTGACGGTGCCCGGTCACGGATCCCCGACGCGGCGGTTCCGCTTCATCGCCGGCGGCATCGGGATCACCCCGGTCCTGCCGATGCTGCGGGCCGCCCGCCGCCTCGGTGTGGACTGGTCGATGATCTACACCGGCCGCAGCCGCGACAGCCTGCCGTACCTCGACGAGGTGACGGCGCACGGCTCCGCCGTCCAGATCCGCACCGATGACGAGTTCGGGTTACCCACTGCGGCAGACCTTCTCGGCGACTGTCCGACGGGCACCGCGGTGTATGCGTGCGGTCCGGCGCCGATGCTGAGCGCGGTGCGGGCGGCGCTGGTCGAGCGCGACGACGTCGAACTGCACTTCGAGCGCTTCGCCGCGCCGCCGGTGGTCGACGGCCGGGCGTTCGAGGTGACCGTGGCCTCGACCGGCGCGCCGGTCGCCGTGGCCGCCGACGAGACGCTGCTGGCCGCCCTGCGGAGGGCCGGGGTGCCGGCGCCGTACTCGTGCCAGCAGGGGTTCTGCGGGACGTGCCGCATCCGGGTGCTCGACGGTGCGGTCGAGCACCGCGACACGCTGCTCACCGATCCCGAACGCGCCGCCGGCCAGATGCTGACCTGCGTGTCCCGGGCCGCCGGCACCTCGCGTCTGACTCTGGATCTGTAGGCACGCCGGTAGGATCCGGTGATGCCGTTGGCTCCGGGCGCGACATCGCTGCCATGACCCTCGCGGTGGCCGACCGGCTGGCGCTGGCCGACCTGGTGCACCTCTACGCATCGGCGGTGGACGACCGCCGGTTCGACGGCGTGCCCGAATTGTTCACCGCGACAGCCGAATTCCACCTGCCGGCGCCGCCGGACATCCTCGAGCCGGTGCACGTGCACCACGGTCACGACGGCGTGCGCACCGCGCTGGCGGCGCTGACCGCGGTCACCCGGACCGAGCATGCGATCGTCGGCGAGGTGTACGCCCCCGGGCGGCATCCCGATCACGCGCTCGGCCGCATCACCTGCATCGCGCACCACTGGACGGGTGACACCGACGTGGTGTGGCATCTGCGCTACGACGACGAGTATCTGAGGACCCGGTCCGGGTGGCGCATCAACGGCCGGGCGCTGACCGTCAACGCGATCGAGACGCGTCCGATCCGCCGGTTGCGAGCACCAGGTGGTCCAGCAGCGGGCGCTGGCCCTTCAGCAGCTTGGCGCGAGCCGCCTCCAGATCGAACCACGCCACCCGGTCGATCTCCGGGAACTCCTTGAGCCGGCCCGACCGCGGCGGCCACTCCATCGTGAACGTGTTGCTGACGGCGCCGGAGACGTCGAGGTCACCGCGCACGGCGAACGCGGTGATGATCTTGCCACTCGGTTGGCGCAGCGGCGCGAAGTCGATGCGCGGCCCCTCGGGCGGCGGGGTGCCGATCTCCTCGGTGAACTCCCGCCGCGCCGCCTCCCACGGGTCCTCCCCCTCGGCGTACTCGCCTTTCGGAATCGACCACGCGCCTTCGTCTTTGCGTGCCCAGAACGGGCCGCCGGGATGCCCGATGAGGACTTCGAGACCGGTGCCGTCGCCGCGGTAGAGCAGCAGGCCGGCGCTGAGCGTGGGCATGCGCGACGATAACCCGTGCGAGGATGGACCGTGATGACCCGTCCCGCGCGGTCCGTGCGCCGGTTCGACCCGTTCCGGCCGCTCGACATGCTCACCTCGCTGTGGTCGGCCACCGCGATGGTGCCGGTCAACAGCAGTGCCGCGGCTGCCTACCGGGCCCTGTTCGTGACCGTGCGCCGCCTGGTCGTCGGCAGGCGCCTGACGGTGCGCCTGGACGACGGCGATCTGACGTTGACGGTGGCCCGGTTCGACTCCCGTCTCGACATGCGGGGCCTGTCGGTCGGCCAGCTCAACGACGTCCGCCTGGTGGCCGGTGACATTCGTTGGCGGACAAGTGTTTTCGATACCGCCACGGTGGTGCTGCACAACGTCCACGTCCGGCCCGGAGCGCCCCCGGTGCTGGTGGCCGCCCCGGTGGACCTCACGCTGGAGGTGCCGACGCCGGTGCTCGACGAGCTGTTCGGCCGCGCTGCGCCGCGGCTGGCCGGCGACGTCGGGGCCGACGGGGTGGCGCGCATCCGGTTCGCCCGGCGCCCGCGACTGGGGCACCTCGAGATCGACGCCCGCGTCGACGGGTCGACGCTGTGGTTGCAGGCCCACACGGTGGCCGTCGGGACCACCCGCTGGCGGCTGCCGGCCCGCACCCCGGCCTACCCGGTGCGGCTGCCCGAGTTGGCGCACGGCCTGACCCTGACCCGGGTGGAGTTCGCGCCGGGGGTGGTGCGGGTGTCCGGCACGCTGCCCCAGTGGCGCACCGAGCTGGACCGGAAACGCTTGGAGGACATCATCACCCAGCTCAGCGTCGGCGTGGCGCTCAACCTGACCCGGCTGGGCCGTTCGCGTTAGAGTCCCCTGCGTGGCTTCCTACGCCCGCTACGTCGCGCTCGGCGACAGCCAGACCGAGGGCCTGTGGGACGGCGACGACACCTCCGGTCTGCGGGGTTTCGCCGACCGTCTCGCCGAGAGACTCGACGCGCTGTCCCCCGGGCTGCAGTACGCCAACCTGGCCGTGCGCGGGAACCAGATCCGCGATGTCCTCGACGCACAGCTGCCCCACGCGCTGGCGATGGGTGCGGACCTGATCACCGTGTGCATCGGCATGAACGACATGACCCGGCCCGGCCGCGGTTTCGAGCAGGCGCTCGGCCAGCTCGACGAGCTGCATTCCCGGCTGGCGGATTCCGGTGCCACCGTGGTGACCACGACGTTCCCCGACCTGGCCCGGATCCTGCCGATCGGGCGGGTGCTGGGCCGGCGGGTGCTCGCGATCAACGAGGAGATCCGGTCCGCCGCCCGGCGGCACGGCTTCGCGCTGGTGGACCTCTACACGGCGCCGTCGATGACGCAGCCGGACACCTGGAGCCCGGACCGGGTGCACGGTTCGCCGCGGGGGCACATGCTGTTCGCCGAGGCCGCGGCCGAAGCGCTCGGCCTGCCGGGCAGCAGCCACGCCTGGGCCACCGCGGACCCGCAGGCGCGGCCGCCGTCGCTGCGCTCGCGGACCTACTCGCAGCTGCTGTGGACGCAGAACATGCTGATGCCGTGGCTGTGGGATCACCTGCGCGGGCGGTCGGTCGGTGACGCGCGGGCGCCGCGCCGGCCGGTGCTCACCGACTGCTCACCGACGTAGCGGGCTGATCCGCTCAGATGCCCGTCCACGTCGCGTCGAGTTCCGTCGCGACGTCGATGACCTTGGCTTTCTGCGACGCCGGGCTCTCGATCTCCCCGGCGACATGCGCGGCGATGAACCGTTTGATCTCGGCGTCCACGCCGCCGATGATGCGCACGACCTCGGCGCGCAACGACTTCGACGTCACATGGATCGCGATGTCGGCGGCCCGCGGCTTCTCGACGTCGATGATGAGCAGCAGCGGTTCGGCGGCCCGGGCCACCGCGCGCAGCGAGATCTCACCGAACACCATGAACTTCGGTTTGTCGATCCGCAGGTCGACGACCATGTCGATCTCCAGCGGTATCCGGATCGCGAACGTGATCTCGTCGGCCACCCGCCGGTTCACCCGCGGCGGCATGATCCGCACCTTGGCCGTCACCTTCGCCAGCTTGCCGGGCCCCTGGGCGATCGGACCCATCTCGAACGCCTCGCCGGCGATCTGACCGATCGCGTCGCCCACCCGCTCCTCGGTCACCGCGACCTCGAAGAACCGCCGGCCGAACTCTTCGTAGCTCATGTATGCGTCCGGAGCGCGGCCAGTGGTGTCCATGGTCCTGCTACGTTCTCACGTTCCCGGTGCCGGGCGCGACAACCCGGCCGTCCCGGCAGCTAAGCGATCTCCCCGAAGACCCGCAGCCGCGTCAGCGCGGCGCGGTCCTCACCACGCCGGCCGACCTCGCCGATCACGACGCAGCGCCCCTCGTCGCGCTGGACCCTCGCGGCGACCGACCGTCCGGAGCGGATCAGCTTGTCCCACTGCCCGCCCCCGAGCAGCCGCAGCAGATCCGACGCGCTGCGGGGCTCGTCGTCGCCGGCGGTGATCGGCACGTCGCCGGTGAGCCGCCGGACACCGACCTCGTCGCCCCCGCACGCGTCGTCGAGGAGCCGGGCGAACACCCCGGCGGCGCCGGTGCCGGTGCCGGCGAACCCGCGCAGGAAGCCCAGGCTGCCGGCGACGCCCTGATGGGTGATCATCGCCCGGCCCAGCGCCAGCCCGGCCGGCGCCGCGGCGACGCCACCGCGCAGGAAGCGACGGATCATCGCGGGCAGTTCCCAGTACGCCGACAGCGCCGCGATCCGGAGGCCCTCCGCGGTGTCCTTCACGTCGTAGCGGATGAAGGTGGGCACCTCCATCGTCAGCGCCGAAGCCATCCGGATCTCCAGGGTGAGGTCCCGGATCACGGTGGCGCCGACGACGATGTCGGCCTCGGAACGGTGGCTGATCTCGCGGGGCCCGATGAACGTGTCGAAGAAATGCCCGATGGCCACGCGGCCGCGGTGGGGCGCGGAACCGACCGGGTCCTCCACCCGCCCGTCGACGGTGAACAGCCCGACCCACCCGTCGCGGTCGTGTGCGGACGCCGCGGCGAGGGAGCGCCGGGCGGCCGAGAGCACGTCGGCGCGCGTGAAGGGCATACGGTTGCCTACCACCTCGGGCGGCAGGGAGTCGACTGCACCCGCCGCCGCGGGCACACTGGTGTCATCCGCTGTGCTGCGGGCACAGCTTCGCAAGGAGGAACGCCATGAGCGGTAACGGGCCTTTCGGCTTCGATCCCGAGGATTTCGACCGTGTGGTGCGTGAAGCCGGGGAGGGGTTGCGCGACGCGCTCGGCAAGTTCATGACGACCTCGGGCGAGCGCGCCGGGTGGTCGGTGCTCTTCGACGACCTGGCCCGCGGCGGCCGGCCGCGCCGCCCGGAGACCACCGGGGAGACCGGCGACGGGGTGTGGACGATCTACACCGTCGACGAGTCCGGCGGCGCGCACATCGAGCAGGTGTTCCCCACCGAGCTGGACGCGCTGCGCGCGAACAAGAACAACACGGACGCCACGCGCCGCGTCCGGTTCCTGCCCTACGGCATCGCGGTCAGCGTGCTCGACGCCGGCCAGAGCAGCACCGAATCGGGCCAGGGCACGACCGCCGAGTAGGCGCTCCGGCGTCCAACGTCACCCCGGCCATTCCGTGACGTGGCCCGCACCGCCGGGAAAGCAGTTAGCAGCGCCACATTCACTTGAGCTAATCTGTCGCCGAGTGAGAACTTATACGGGCTAAGTTAAGATCAGCCAAACAGCGGACACGAGGCCAGGGGTCAGATTGCGCGGCAAACGTCAGGGGCACGTGGGGAGACACGCGTCGTGATCAAGGTCGCCAGGAAGGTGTGGCTGCCGCTGCTCATCGTGTTCGTCGTGGTGGTCGCCGGGCTGACCGTGTCGCGGATCCGGACCTTCTTCGGTTCCGAGGGCATCATCGAGACACCGCGCAACTTCGCCGATCTGCCCGAGCCGTTCGACCCGAAGGTGGTCCGCTACGAGATCACCGGCACCGGCAGCTACGCCGACATCAACTATCTCGACCTGGACGCCAAGCCGCAGCGGGTCGACAACGCCGCGCTTCCGTGGTCCCTGACGCTGAGCACCACCGAGCCGTCCGCGGCCCCGAACATCGTCGCCCAGGGTGACGGCAGCTCGATCACCTGCCGGATCCTCGTCGACGACGAGCTCAAGGACGAGCGTACGACCGACGGGCTCAATGCCCAGACCTTCTGCTTCGTGAAGTCGGCATGAGCGCGCCGGTCCGAGACGCTGCCCCTGACGCTCCCCCGCCCCCTCGCCCGCCCCGGCCGATCATCCCCCGGCTGATCCGCACGCTGGCCTTGCCGATCGTGCTGGGCTGGATCGCGGTGATCGTCATCCTCAACACGGTGGTCCCGCAGTTGGAGACCGTGGGCCAGATGCGCGCGGTGTCGATGAGCCCGGACGACGCGCCGTCGCTGATCTCGATGAAGAAGGTCGGTGAGGCCTTCAAGGAGGGTGACTCCGACAGCTCGGTGATGATCGTCTTCGAGGGCGACAAACCCCTCGGCGACGACGCGCACGCCTGGTACGACCAGCTGGTCAAGAAACTCGAGACCGACGACACCCATGTGCAGTCGGTGCAGGACTTCTGGAGCGATCCGCTCACCGCCGCCGGCTCCACCAGCAACGACGGCAAGGCCGCCTACGTCCAGGTGAAGCTCGCCGGCAACCAGGGCGAGACGCTGGCCAACGAGTCGGTGGAGGCCGTCCAGAAGATCGTCGAGAGCGTGCCGCCGCCGCCCGGCGTGAAGGCGTTCGTCACCGGTCCGGCCGCGCTGGCCGCCGACCAGCACATCGCCAGCGACCGCAGCATGACGCTCATCGAGGCGGCGACGTTCACGGTCATCATCATCATGCTGCTGCTGGTCTACCGCTCGATCGTCACGGTGTTGATCACGCTGGTCATGGTGGTGCTGTCGCTGGCCACCGCGCGCGGAATGGTCGCGTTCCTGGGCTACCACGAGATCATCGGGCTCTCGACGTTCGCCACGAACCTGCTGGTGACGTTGGCCATCGCCGCGGCGACCGACTACGCGATCTTCCTGATCGGCCGCTATCAAGAGGCGCGCAGTCTCGGTGAGGACAAAGAGTCCGCGTTCTACACGATGTTCCACGGCACCGCGCACGTCGTGCTGGGTTCGGGTCTGACGATCGCGGGTGCGACGTTCTGCCTGAGCTTCACCCGGCTGCCGTACTTCCAGACCCTCGGTGTGCCGCTGGCGATCGGCATGGTCGTGGTGGTACTCGCCGGCGTGGTGCTGATGGTGGCGATCATCTCGCTGGCCACCCGCTTCGGACTGCTGGAACCCAAGCGCGCGATGCGAATTCGCGGGTGGCGCAAGATCGGCGCCGCGATCGTCCGCTGGCCCGGGCCGATCCTGGTGGGCACCATCGCGCTGTCGCTGGTCGGCCTGCTGACGCTGCCCGGCTACCAGACCAACTACAACGACCGGAACTACCTGCCGGCCGACCTGCCGGCCAACGAGGGTTACGCCGTCGCCGACCGGCACTTCTCGCAGGCCCGGATGAACCCGGAACTGCTGATGGTCGAGAGCGACCACGACATGCGCAACTCGGCGGACTTCCTGGTGATCGACAAGATCGCCAAGGCCCTGTTCCGGGTCGAGGGCATCGCGCGCGTGCAGGCCATCACCCGTCCCGACGGCAAGCCGATCAAGCACACGTCGATCCCGTTCCAGATGAGCATGCAGGGCACCACCCAGCGGCTCAACGAGAAGTACATGCAGGACCGGATGGCCGACATGCTGGTGCAGGCCGGTGAGATGGACAAGACCATCGCCACGATGGAGAAGATGGCCGGCCTGACCAAGCAGATGTCGGAGATCACCCACGCGATGGTGACGAAGATGGACGCGATGGTCGTCGACATCGAGGCGCTGCGGGACAGCATCGCCAACTTCGACGACTTCTTCCGGCCGATCCGCAACTACTTCTACTGGGAACCGCACTGCTACGACATCCCGGTCTGCTGGGCGATCCGGTCGGTGTTCGACACCCTCGACGGCATCAACGTGATGACCGACGACTTCAAGCAGATCATCCCGGAGATGAAACGCCTCGACAGCCTGATGCCGCAGATGGTCGCGCTCATGCCCGAGATGATCTCCACGATGAAGACCATGAAGACGATGATGCTGACGATGTATCAGACTCAGAAGGGTCAGCAGGACCAGATGGCGGCCATGCAGGAGGACTCGGACGCCATGGGGGACGCGTTCGACAACTCCATGAACGACGATTCGTTCTATCTGCCGCCAGAGATCTTCGACAACAAGGACTTTCAGCGCGGGCTGGAGCAGTTCCTGTCCCCCGACGGCAAGTCAGTGCGGTTCATCATCGCCCACGAGGGCGACCCGCTGACCGCCGACGGCATCGCCCGCATCGACAAGATCAAGAACGCGGCCAAGGAGGCGATCAAGGGCACCCCGCTGGAGGGCGCGAAGATCTACCTCGGCGGCACCGCGGCCACGTATGCCGACATGCAGGAAGGCAACAACTACGACCTGCTGATCGCCGGTATCGCCGCGCTGGGGCTGATCTTCATCATCATGCTGATCCTGACCCGGGCCGTCGTGGCCTCGGCCGTCATCGTGGGCACGGTGGTGATGTCGCTGGGCGCGTCGTTCGGCCTGTCGGTGCTGTTCTGGCAGCACATCCTGGGCCAGCCGCTGCACTGGATGGTGCTCGCGATGGCGGTGATCATCCTGCTGGCGGTCGGCGCGGACTACAACCTGCTGCTGGTGTCGCGCCTCAAGGAGGAGATCCACGCCGGCATCGGCACCGGCATCATCCGCGCGATGGGCGGCAGCGGTTCGGTCGTCACGGCCGCGGGTCTGGTGTTCGCGCTTACGATGATGTCGATGGCGGTCAGCGAGCTGACCGTGATCGGGCAGGTCGGTACGACGATCGGTCTGGGTCTGCTGTTCGACACGCTCGTGATCCGCGCGTTCATGACACCGTCGATCGCCGCGCTGATGGGCCCGTGGTTCTGGTGGCCGCAGCGGGTGCGCAGGCGGCCCGTTCCGGAGCCGTGGCCGCGGCCCGGTGGTCTACAGTCCGATCCGGCAGAGGGAGTGAGAGCATGAAGCGGATTCTGATGGGGATCGCCGCGGCGGCCATGACGGTGGGTGCGCTGGGCACCGCCGCACCCGCGGTGGCCGACCCGGACACCGATTTCGCCAACGAGCTGCACGTCTACGGGATCTACGGCCAGAAGGACTACAACGCCTGGATCGGCAAGATCATGTGCAAGCGGGTGTACACCGGGGTGGACCCCGATGTGTTCGCCACCGCGAACTTCGTGCACAACCAGTTGCAGAAGGGCACCACGACCGACCAGGCGTACCAGTTCGTCGCCGCCGGTCTGCGCACCTACTGCCCCGAGAAGCTGCCGATCCTCGAGGCGGCGGCCAACCGCCCGGCCGGCTGACCGTGCCGTCCGCCACCCGCAGGCGGTTCAACGAGGCGGTCACCGGCTTCTGGAGCCTCGCGGCTCCGGTCTACGACACCGCGGTCGTCCAGCGCTGGGTGTACCGCCCGGCCCAGGACGAGGTGATCGCCGCACTCACCGCGCACGGGTCTCGGCGCGTCGCCGATATCGGTTGCGGCACAGGCATTCTCGCTGACCGCATCGCCCGCGAGGTGCACCCCGAAGCGGTGTACGGGGTCGACCTGTCCGAGGGGATGCTGGCGCAGGCCGCGCAGCGGTCGACGGCGGTGTCGTGGCTGACCTCGCCGGCCGAGGCGCTGCCGTTCGACGACGGCAGCCTCGACGCGGTGGTCAGCACGTCGGCGTTCCACTGGTTCAACCAGCCAGCGGCGCTGCGCGAGTTCCACCGCGTGCTGGCGCCCGGGGGCATCGCCGCGGTGGCGACGCTGAGCCCGCGCCGGTATGTGCCCGAGCAGATGCTGGCGGCAGTGCGGTTGCCGGCCTACGACGCCCCGTCCCCGGCGACGATGCGCGCGATGTTCACCGCCGCCGGCTTCACCGTGGAGGATCAGCACCGGGTGCGGCGTCCGCTGTGGACGCAGGTGCTGTCCGACCTCATCACGATCGGCGTGAAACCCACCCCCACAGCCTGATTCGTCGTCAACCGTAGAGCGACTGGAGTACAGCCCCTCCGTCTGCGTCGTCGACGAGAGGGGTGGCTTCGATGTCCATGAATTCGTACCACTGCGCCATCCAATGGAAGATGGCTTTCGGGTCATCGCTTTCTGCGATGGCGAAGCCCTTGCCATCACAGCCATGCCAGCGACCGATCAATTGAGCGCCGGCGGGAGGAGAGCCGCCGGTCTCGAGAAATCTCTTGACTGCTGCCCGATAGGCGTCGCCGTGCGGCAGTGTCCATGACATCAAGAACTTCATGATCGACTCCTTCAGTATGTTGCTGATGACCTCCGTTGACCCGAAACGTGTTCGACGTTATTGATCATGAATCTCCGAGAGTAGGGCCCAAGGTCCCGCCTGGCCGCCGACGCCGCGCCCCGTCGACGATGCACGCGATCTCAGATTCATCCCCAAAGCCGGATCCATCCCCAGGCGTGGGCTCGGCGCGGGCGATCTGTCGGTCCGCTCGGTGAGGGTGGAGTCATGTCCCCCACCGCCCGTGTCGCTTCGCCCTCGGAGCGC
Organism: Mycolicibacterium chlorophenolicum; assembly: GCF_001044235.1. Lineage (GTDB taxonomy): Bacteria > Actinomycetota > Actinomycetes > Mycobacteriales > Mycobacteriaceae > Mycobacterium > Mycobacterium chlorophenolicum. Next base: position 125,469 of record NZ_JYNL01000010.1, read on the forward strand.
ATCGACTCGCTGTTCGAGGAGTTGGCGGAGCTGACCGGGCAGCGCAATGCGATCGACGGGCGGATCGTGGAGATCGTGGCGGAGATCGAGCGCGACGAGTTGCGCGGCATCACCGGAGCCAGGTCGGCGGCGCATCTGGTGGCATGGAAGACCGGGGTGTCCCCGTCGCGGGCGGAAACCATTGCCGCGGTGGCGAATCGGCTCGACGAGTTCCCGCAGTGTGTGGCCGGGTTGCGGGAAGGCCGGCTGTCGCTGGATCAGGTCGGCGTCATCGCCCAGCGGGCGGCCGACGGCTCGGACGAGCACTACGCGCAGTTGGCCGCCAGCGCCACGGTGGCGCAGTTGCGCACCGCGCTCAACCTGGCACCGAAACCCAAGCCGGAACCTGAGCCCGCGCCGGACCCGGAGCCCGACGATGAGTCGGAGCCCAAGCCCGCAGCGGCTCCTGGCCCGGAACCCTCGATCACGACGACCTCCGACGAGCAGTACACCCACTGGCACATCCGGCTCCCCCACGTCGAGGCTGCGGCGTTCGAGGCGGCGCTGCAGTCGCACCGGGACGCACTGTTCGCCGACTGGAAACAGCAGGCGGGCAACACCTCTGCGCCGATGCCCAGCACCGCGGACGCCTTTCTACGGTTGGTGCACGCGGGGTGGGACGCCGAGGCCACCGCCCGCCCGCACGGGCAGCGCACCACCGTCGTCGTGCACGTCGACGTCAAAGATCGGGTCGCGTCGCTGCACCTGGGCCCGCTGCTCACCGACGCGGACCGGCGCTACCTGACCTGTGACGCGACGTGCGAGGTGTGGTTCGAGCGCGACGGCCGCACCATCGGAGCGGGCCGATCCACCCGCACCGTCAACCGACGGCTGCGTCGGGCTCTTGAGCATCGAGATCGGACCTGCGTGGTGCCCGGCTGTGGGGCCACCCGCGGCCTGCACGCCCATCATCTGAAGCACTGGGAGGACGGCGGCCTGACCGAACTGGCCAACCTCGCCCTGGTCTGCCCGTATCACCACCGAGCCCACCACCGCGGGCTCATCACGATCAGTGGGCCCGCCGACCACCTCGTCGTCACCGACCACGCCGGCCGACCCATGACGTCGGCATCCCTGGCCCGGCCGCCGACCCAACCCCCACCCGACGTCCCTCCGTGCTCCGGGCCCACCGGGGAACGCGCCCAGTGGTGGTGGTACCAACCGTTCGAACCCAAGCCACCGCCCGCCCGCGGAGGGTGAAAGGCGAAGGCTAGAGGCCGAATTGGTCGTCGACGATGCCCAGCCAGACCTGGGCCGCGTCGATCGCCACCTTCTCGCTGATGAAGGCATGCTGGGTGCCGGTGTAGATGTCGCGGAACGCGCGCTCGAGCCGGCTGCCCTCGCGGATCGACGTCGTACCCGCCGCCAGATGCGCCCATTCGGCGCACGTGCGGGCGGTGTCGGTGGCGAACACCGCCGCGACCCGCATGTCGGCCCGCATCGTCGGGGTCAGGTCGTCGCCGGCGGCGACGGCGGCCTCCGCCGAGCCGAAGGCGTCGAGCACCAGCAGCCGTGCCGCCCGCCATCCCGCGACATGGTGAGCGAGGCCCTTCTGGAAGGTGGGCCGGGAGGCCAGCGAGGCCATGTCGCTCATCCGGAACTTGGTGGCCGCGAGCTCGGCGACGTCGTCGAGCATGCTCTTGGCCACCCCGAGCGCCCACGCGGCATGACCCGCCGCGGTCACCGGCATCATGCCCATCCGGGTCGCGGGCGAGCTCCCCCGCCGCGGTTCACGGGTGAACAGCGCGAACGTGCGCCGGTGCGGGACGAACACGTCATGGATCGCATAGTCGTAGGAGCCGGTGCCCCTGAGGCCCTGCACGTGCCAGCCGTCGAGGAACTCGACCTCGGCGCGGGGCACGATCGCGACCTGCATGTCGGGCACCCCCTCGCTGACCCACTGCATCTCCCCGTCGACCATCGGCAGGAATCCCGCCGCGACGTACTCGGCGTGCCCGGTGCCCGACCCGAAGCTCCACGATCCGGTGAGCCGGTAGCCGCCCTCGACGGCGACGCCCTGCCCGTTGGGGAAGAACTGTCCGCCCATCGTGACGTGGTTGTCGTGCGCGGTGAAGACCTCGTCGAAGCCGTCGTCGGGCAAGTAGGTGGCGGCCGCGAACGAGGACGGCATGTTGGCGATCCCGATCCAGCCGAAAGAACCGTCTTGCCAAGCCATTTCGATCCAGGTGTCGATCATCTCGGCGAAGGACGGTTCCGTGCCGCCCGCCGGAGCGGGGTTGAAGGACGACATCAGGCCCGTCGACCACATCGCGTCGACGATGCCGGGGGCCAGCGTGCGAAGAGCCTCGGACTCGGCGGCGTGCGCGCGCACCACGTCGCGCATGTCGCGGGCCAGTCCGACCACCTGATCACGAGCCATCTGCGGGACCGCTGTCACGGCCTCGACGGTAGCGGGTCAGGGCAGCGCAGTGAACAGATTCACCGGAACTGTCATCTGGGTGTCGGGCAGCTGCGGCGTCTCGGCGTCCGGGCCGGGCAGCGGCGCGACCACCGGCTCCGCGCCGGGGAGGTGCTGCTGGTCGCTGGCCGGCAGGTGCGGCTCGGGGGCGCCCGCAGGAACAGGCGCGACTTCGGGAACGGGAGCAGTCTCGGGACCGGGCGCGGCCTCTGGAACGGTCACGGCCTCAGGTGCCGGCACCGCCTCCGGCGCCGGTGCGGCCGCCGGGATCGCCTCGGGAATCGGGGCGGAGACCGGGGCGGCCTTGACCGGCGCGGCGTACTGCACGTATCCGGTCGCAGGCTCGCTGGATTCGGTGACGACCTTGCGCTGCTGCTTCGTCGTGCCGTCGGCCGGCGCGGTGACGCTCACCCAGCCGGGGTCGGCGCCGGCGGGCGGGACGACCGCACTGGCAGCCGGCTCGACCTGCGGTACCGAACCCGCGGTCAGGAACACCGCACCCACCGCGGCGGCCGCGGCCACCCCGAGTGCGGCCGCCAGCACGCGGGCGGGCCGGCGCGGGCGCCGGGCGGGGGTCTGCCGCGGCAGCGGGACGGTGAGCGCCTCGGCCGGATCCACCTCGGCCAGCGCCGCGCCGTAGGCGAGGGCCACCAGCGGGGGCATGTCGCACTGCCCGGGGTCGACGAGCACGCGGGTCGCGCACGTCAGCGGGACCGCCTCGGCGTCGATGCCGAGCGAGCCCAGATGTGACAGCAGCCGCTGGCCGTGTGCCTGGGCGTCGGGGGTCCAGACCAGGCGCACCCGCTCGACGTCGAGCCCGCAGGCCCGGGCCAGGGCATGTGCGCCGCGTGCGGCGGCCGCCGCGGTGGCGGGGTCGGCGTCCCACTCGACCGCGTCGTGATCGGCGACGGTGCGCGCTGCCTCGTCCACCAGCGCCCAGACCACCTCGGTCGCGGTCAACGACAACCCCAGCACTGCGCCCACGGCATCTCCTTCGGTCGAAGCCGGTGTCTGTGATTCATCGGGCGAGCTGTGACCACTGTTACAGCGGTTGCAGCTGCTCACCGCCGGGGAGCCTAGTGCTGCCGGCCGATTCCCGCCCGGCGAACGGGTCCGCTACTCCCCCGGCTGACCTGCCCAAACAGCGCCGACGGCGCCGCCGCCCGTCGCCACGATTGCTGGGTTCGACAGAACTGCAGGTAAAGTGCCCGCCCGTGGGCAGACATCGCTTAGCCACGCCACGGCGCCGCAGATGGTCGGCGCCCGCGGCCGCGGTTGCGCTGCCGGCGCTCGCCCTGGTATCCGTCGGCGCGGATTCGCTGTCGGCGACCACCCATGACGCGCCGTCGGCGTGCTGCGCCGAGCTGATCGCCGAACCCCCTGCCGCCACGCAGTACCGCACCACCCCGGCCGACGACGGGTTGCTGCTGGCAGCCTCGCGCTCGATGCACCGTGACCTCGAGACCGCCCTGCCCCCGACGGTCGGCTCCGAGGCGGGGCTCCAGGTGAAGACGATCCTGGTGGCTCGCGCCGTGAGCGCGATCTTCCCGGAGATCCAGAGCATCGGCGGCGTCCGCCCCGACTATCTGCGATGGCATCCCGACGGTCTGGCGATCGACGTGATGATCCCCGATCACCGCAGCCCCGCCGGCATCGCGCTCGGTGACGCGGTGCTCGCGTTCGTGATGCGCAACGCCGACCGGCTGGGCGTCGCGCACGTGATCTGGCGCCAGACGATGTATCCCGCGCACGGCACCCCGCACCGGATGAGCGACCTCGGCTCGGACACCGCGAACCACTACGACCACGTGCACATCGCGACCCTGGGCGGCGGCTATCCGGACGGCCACGGCCTGTACCTGGGCTGATCAGGCGGTCGTGTGGGCCAGCGCCTCGATGCGCCGGCGCGCCTGCTCGGCGAGCGCGGCGGTGTCGGGTCCGCCGCCGGCGCCGCACGCGGTGATCTCCACGGCGGCGTTGTAGGCAACGACGAATGTGTTGTCGCAGTTCCAGTCGGCGGCGCGCAGGCTCCACAGCACGCTGTCGCGCGGCGCCTGCGCCGCCGAGGGCGCCACGTCGAACACGTAGGAGTGCCCGCTCATCGTCGTGACGGTCACCCGCGTGCCGCGGCAGGACCGGACCGTCTCGCCGACGGTCTTCAGCGCGGCGGCCGGGTCGAAGTCAGACCGGTACACCGCGGCCATCTCCTCGACGAACACGGCGCCGTCGTCGCTGGTCCAGTGGCCACCGGCGGTGGCCAACGGCCGGCCGGCGGTGATGAAGGGCGGATCGACCTCACGCGCCGGCCCTGCGCACTCCTCGGGTGTGGCGGTGGTGAACAGGTTGCCCTCCTCGCGCTTCACGGCGGGGCTCAGCAGATCCCCGACCTGCAGCACCGTGATCGGCGCGGCCAGCGCCGCCGGCTGGGGCCGCGCGTCGTCGATCTGACGCGTGCACCCGGCGGCGAGGGCGATGGCGACCGTCGCGGCCGCCACCGGTGCCAGCCGGGCCACCGGGATCACCGCCCGAAGCCGGCGTCCCGGAGCGCCTGCGCCATGGATCCGCCGGCGCGGGGGCTCTCCTTCCCCCGCCGCGGCGAACCCGAGCTGCGCGGGGTCTTGTCGGGCCGGCGCTTGGCGCCGGCCGCCGGGCGTGCGGGACGGGTCTGCTCGGTCAGCCGCAGACTCAGCCCGATCCGCTGCCGGTCGACGTCCACGTCGACCACCTTGACCCGCACCACCTGCCCGGAGCGCACCACGTCGTGCGGATCGGACACGTAGCGGTCGGCCATCGCGGAGACGTGCACGAGACCATCCTGGTGCACGCCGACGTCGACGAACGCGCCGAACGCGGCGACGTTGGTGACGACACCCTCCAGGATCATGCCCACCTTCAGGTCGGACACCTTCTCCACACCCGCGGCGAAACTCGCGGTGGTGAACGCCGGCCGCGGGTCGCGGCCCGGCTTCTCCAGCTCGGCGAGGATGTCGGTGACCGTGGGGACGCCGAACCGGTCGTCGGCGATCTCGGCGGGCCGCACCCCGCGCAGTGCCCGCTCGTTGCCGATGATCTCGGTCAGACTCAGCCCGGCCCGGTCGAGGATGCGGCGCACCACCGGGTAGGACTCCGGATGCACCCCGGAGCTGTCGAGGGGATCGTCGCCGTCGCGGATCCGCAGGAACCCGGCGCACTGCTCGAACGCCTTGGGGCCCAGCCGCGGCACGTCGAGCAGGCTGCGGCGGCTGCGGAACGGCCCGGTCCGGTCGCGGTGGGCGACGATCGACTCGGCCAGGGTCTCGGTGATGCCCGAGACCCGCGACAGCAGCGGCACCGACGCGGTGTTCAGGTCGACGCCGACGGCGTTCACGGCGTCCTCGACCACGGCGCCCAGGCTGCGCGCGAGAATGCCCGGCGTCACGTCGTGCTGATACTGGCCCACGCCGATCGACTTCGGCTCGATCTTGACGAGCTCGGCCAGCGGATCCTGCAGCCGGCGCGCGATCGACACCGCCCCGCGCAGCGTCACGTCGAGGTCGGGCAGCTCGTGCGCGGCGTAGGCCGACGCCGAGTACACCGAGGCGCCCGCTTCGCTGACCATGGCCTTGGTCGGGGCGCCGGCGCCGGTGGCGCGGATGTCGGCGATGAGTTCGGTTGCCAGCGCATCGGTTTCCCGCGATGCGGTGCCGTTGCCGATCGCGATCAGCTCGATGCCGTGCCGGGCGATCAGCGCGGCCAGCGCGACCTTGGCGGCGTCCCACTGCTTCTGCGGCTGGTGCGGGAAGACCGCACAGGTGTCGAGCACCTTGCCGGTGCCGTCGACGACCGCGACCTTGACCCCGGTGCGGAAGCCGGGATCAAGTCCCAGCGTGGTGCGGTTACCGGCGGGCGCGGCGAGCAGCAGGTCTTTGAGGTTGCGCGCGAACACCGACACGGCGTCCTGCTCGGCGCGCAGCCGCAGCCGCACCCGCGCGTCCACCGACGCCGACACCGACAGCCGGGTCCGCCACGCGAACCCCACCGCACCGGCCAGCCACGGGGTGGCCGCAGCGCCCGCGGTCAGGTCGATGCCGAGCGCTTCGGCGATCATCGCCTGATAGACCACGTCGTCGCCGCCGTCGAGGGACAGCGCGAGCACCTGCTCCTTCTCGCCGCGCAGCACCGCGAGCACGCGGTGCGACGGCATGGTGTCCAGCGGCTCGGTGTAGTCGAAGTAGTCGCGGTATTTCTGTGCCGCGGCCGAGGTCCCGACGGCGTCGGAGGCGGGTTTCGTCCGCGCGGAGCCGTTCTGCCAGAACCTCTCCCGCACGGCGCCCACCAGTTCGGCGTCCTCGGCGGCACGTTCCACCAGGATGTGGCGCGCCCCGTCGAGCGCGGCGGCCACATCGGCGACCTCGTCGGACACGAACGCGGCTGCGGCCTGCTCGGGAGCGACGCCGGGGTCGGTGAGCAGCCGGTCGGTCAGCGGTTCGAGCCCGGCCTCGCGGGCGATCTGCGCCTTGGTGCGGCGCTTGGGCTTGTACGGCAGGTAGATGTCCTCGACACGCGCTTTGGTGTCGGCGGCCATCAGCGCGGCCTTGAGCTCGTCGGTCAGCGCGCCCTGCTCGGCGATCGAGGCCAGCACGGCGTTGCGGCGCTCATCGAGCTCGCGCAGATAGGCGAGCCGTTCGGCGAGTAACCGCAGTTGGCCGTCGTCGAGGCTGCCGGTGGCCTCCTTGCGGTAGCGGGCGATGAACGGCACGGTCGCGCCCTCGTCGAGCAGCCGCACAGCGGCCGCGACCTGTCCTTCTCCGACGGCCAGTTCCGCAGCGAGGCGGGCGTTTACGCTTGTCGGGCCGGAGATCGCGGCGGTGCTCGTCGTCACGCGCAGGACCCTACCGAAGATCGCCGACAGCTCGGCGCCGGACGCACCGGGTGGGTTCCCCCGGGGCTACGCGACGTGCGCCCGCAGGGACTGGGCCGGCAGCCGCGACACGTGCATCTGCGAGATGCCCATCCGGTTCGTTCGACGGCCCACACCCGGGGTACTCATCGCGGCATGCCGTCCGTCACCGCCGCCGACTATGTGCCGCCGAGCAGAGATCTCGGCGATCTCACCGCCGCCGCGCGGGCCTGCCGGGGCTGCGATCTGTTCGCCGACGCCACCCAGACGGTCTTCGGGCAGGGCCCGGCCGACGCACGGCTGATGCTCGTCGGCGAACAGCCCGGTGATCGCGAGGACGTCGCCGGCGAGCCCTTCGTGGGCCCGGCCGGGAAGTTGCTCGACAAGGCGTTGCGGGAGGCCGAGGTGCCTCGGGAACCCGTGTACGTCACCAACGCCGTCAAACACTTCAAGTTCGTCCCGGCCGAACGGGGTGTGCGGCGTATTCACAAGACACCGAGCCGCACCGAGGTGGTCTCGTGCCGGCCTTGGCTGTTCGCCGAACTGCAGGCGGTGACGCCCGAGGTGGTGGTCCTGCTGGGGGCGACAGCTGCAAAAGCGTTGCTGGGCAATGACTTCCGACTGACAGCCCACCGTGGTGAGGTGTTGCGCCTGCCTCCTGACGACGCGCCCGAGGGTGTCGATCCCTCGGTCGTCGTCACGCTGCACCCCTCGGCGGTGTTGCGCGGGCCGGCCGACGCCCGCGACGAGTCCTTCGCCTCGCTCGTCGCCGATCTCCGGTTCGCGGCGACGCTGCTGACCGGCTGAGGGGCCTGCAGGTTTGGTATCGGCACGTCCGGGTACCGCAATCGCACCGATCGACTCGCGGGGTACCCCATGCGCACTGAATTCCACGACACACTCGAGAGCCTGGTCACCGATCTCGCCGAGATGTGTGGCCGTGCCTCGGCGATGATGCGATCCGCGACGACGGCGCTGCTCGACGCCAATCTGTCCGAGGCCGAGCATCTGCGCGTCGAGCTGCCGGAGCTCAGCGCCCTGGGCACGTCGGTGCACGACCGCGCCTATCACCTGCTCGCCCTGCAGGCACCAGTCGCGCGCGATCTCCGCACCGTGGTGTCTGCTCTGCACATCGGCGCGGACGCCGACCGGATGGGGGCGCTGGCCTCGCACGTGGCGCGCACCGCGGTGCGTCGGTATCCGGAACGGGCCGTCCCCGACGAGGTGTCCGACCTGTTCACCGAGATGGGCGCGACGGCAGTGCAACTGGCCGCCGACGCGCGCGACGCGGTGCGTGCCCGTGACACCGCACTGGCCGAACGGATCTGCGTGGGTGACGAGCGGATGGACGACCTGCACCGGCAACTGTTCGTGCGCGTGGTGGGGCCGCACTGGCGTCACGGCCCGATGGGCGCTGCCGATGTGGTGCTGCTCGGCCGCTTCCATGAGCGCTTCGCCGACCACGCCGTGGAGATCGCCCGGCGCGTCTACTTCCAGGCGACCGGCGCACAGTTGGCTGCGCAACCGGTCGGTCTCTCGTAGTTGCGAGCTCAGGCCGAGATCGCGGCGGCACGCCGCGCGGCAGCGTCGTAGACCACCTCGGCATCGGTGGCGACACGGTCCCACGAGTAGCGCGAGCGCGCCCGGGCGCGCCCGGCCAGCCCCATCCCTTGCCGCAGCACGTTCTGCGCCAGCATCGAGCGCAGTGAGCGGCTCAGCGCGGCCGGGTTGTCCGCGGGTACCAGCAGCCCCGTCACCTCGGAGATGACCGCGTCCCGCGGTCCACCGTTCTCGGTGGCGATCACCGCGGCACCGCAGGCCATCGCCCGCAACACCGTTCGCGTGTCCGGGTCGTACGGCGCCGGGCAGACCGCGACATCGGCGGACCGCAACCAGGAGGCGACCTCACGGTCGTCGGACGTGGTGACGGTCTGCACGCGACCGCTCACCCCGAGACGTTCCGCGGTGGCGCGCAGCCGCCGGGCGTCGTCGTGATCGGGACCGCTGTCGCCGATGACCACCAGGTCGGCGGCCGGCAGCGACGGCAGGATCCCGAGTACCTGATGAAGGCCCTGCGCGGATGAAAAGTCCTGTGCGAGAGCGACAATGCGATGGCGCTCTGGACCGCGTGCTGCGATGTCGCCGTCCACGCTGTCGGCGTCGACGTCGACGCCGGAGGGCACCACGCTCACCCGGACGCGGGGGCATCCCCTCCGGATGACCTCGTGCATCTCGTCGGTGCAGGCCGTGGTCACCAGGGTGGCGTTGCGCGCCAGCAGCGTCTCCAGCTTGACGCCCGTGCTGTGCGTCGCCGGCGCGTCCCCGCCCGGCTGCTGTCGCGTGGCGAGCTGAGGGAAGGCCTGCACGATCGGCACCGGTCGCTGCTTGGCGGCCAGCTGCGCGGCCATGCCGTACGCCCAGCCGTGGCAGTGCACGGCGTCGGGCGGGTCGCCGGTCCAGTCGTCGATCAGGAACCGGCCGATGTCGCCGATCATCGGCATCAGATCTTCGTTGCTTCTGTCGTCCGCCGACTCCCCCGGGAGGGGCAGCACGCGGTAGCCGCCGCCCGCCGCCCCTGCGTCGACCCGCGAGGCGGTGAGCACGCGCACGTCGTGCCCCCGCCGTGTCAGCGCTGCCGCCAGGCTCGACAGGTCATAGGTGCCCGGGGCCATCGGGACGCGGCCGGGCAGGTCGCCCACTATCGCCAGCCTCATGAGTGTGGAGAGTCCCGCCGCAGTAGGCGCCAAACGCAACGACTGCGAGCACTTCGCTCAGCGGACCGGACGATTCGCGCCGTGGATGACGGGATCGGTCGATCGGGGAATGCCTCCGCGGTATCGGGGTACTGCCCTGGAAATGTGCCTGCGCCGGAGATCCCCGGATGACTGACCACCACGACCTGGTGATCTCGGCGGGCCGATCGTCGGGTGTCACGGTCATGGCGATCACCGGGACTTTGGACAGCCGGACCTATCGCCGGGTCCGCGACAGCGTGATCGAGGCCGCGGTGACCGGACTGGCGGCAGTCATCGTCGACGTCAGCCGGCTCGACGCGCCCGCGGTGAGCGCGTGGACGGCGTTCACCAGCGCACGCTGGCACGTCCTGACCTGGCCCGCCGTACCCGTTCTGCTGGTCTGCGACAGCGAGGTCGGGCGTGCGCGGATCCGGCGCAGCGGCGTCACGCGGTATGTGCCCGTGCTCGGTGACCGGGCGGCCGCGGTCGCCGCGGCGGGCGACGATCACCGACGCCGCCGGCGCGCCCAGACCCAGTTCGACGCGACGCCGTCGAGCATGCGCGCCGCACGCCGGTTCACCGAAGACTGCCTCACGGCCTGGGGGCACTCGGACATGGTCCTCACCGCGTCGACGGTGGTGACGGTGTTCGTCGAGAACGTGCTCACGCACACCCTGAGCAGACCGGTGGTGCTCGTGGAGACCGTCGACGACGTCGTGACCGTCGCGGTGAGTGACTCCGATCCCCGGCCGGCGGTACGTCAGGAGGCGCCGAAGACCGGCGCCCACACCGTCTCCGGCCTCGCCGTGGTCACGGCGGTCAGCCGTGCCTGGGGCTGCAGCCCCACGGCGGGCGGGAAGACGGTGTGGGCGTTACTCGGTCCTGAGAACCGGCTCTGACCTAGCGCAGGTCGAACCGGTCGTTGTTCATCACCTTGACCCAGGCCGCGACGAAGTCCTCGACGAACTTGCCCCGGCTGTCGTCCTGCGCGTACACCTCGGCGATGGCGCGCAGCACCGAGTTCGAGCCGAACACCAGGTCGTTGGCGGTGGCCGTCCACTTCAGGTCACCGGTCGCCCGGTCGAATCCCTCGTAGACGTTCTCCGTGGCCTGCGACGGCTTCCACTGCGTGCTCATGTCGAGCAGGTTCGTGAAGAAGTCGTTGGTCAGCGCGCCCGGCGTCTGGGTGAACACACCGTGCTTGCTGCCCCCGTGGTTGGCGCCGATGACCCGCAGACCGCCGACGAGCGCGGTCATCTCCGGTGCGGTCAGGTCGAGCAGGTACGCCTTGTCCACCAGCAACTGCTCCTGCGGGGTCTTGTCCCCGGGCCGTGCGTAGTTGCGGAACCCGTCGGCCTTGGTCTCCAGCACCGCGAACGACTCGACGTCGGTGTCCTGCTGCGACGCGTCGGTGCGACCCGGGGCGAAGTGCACGTCGATCTCGTACCCCGCGTCCTTAGCGGCCTTCTCGACCGCCGCGGATCCGGCCAGCACGATCAGGTCGGCCAGCGAGATCTTCTTGCCGCCCGACGCCGAGGCGTTGAAGTCCTGCTGGATCTTCTCCAGCGCCGGCAGCACCTTGTCCAGCTCGGACGGCTCGTTGACCTCCCAGCTGCGCTGGGGCTCCAGGCGCAGCCGTGCCCCGTTGGCGCCGCCGCGCTTGTCGGTGCCGCGGAAGCTGGCGGCCGCCGCCCATGCCGTCTTGACCAGCTGGGGCACCGACAGTCCCGAGGACAGGACCGTGCTCTTCAGCGACGCGACGTCCGCCTCGTCGACCAGCTCGTGGTCGACGGCCGGGACCGGGTCCTGCCACAGCTGCGGCTCGGCGACCCACGGTCCGAGGTACCGGCTGACGGGCCCCATGTCGCGGTGCATCAGCTTGTACCAAGCCTTGGCGAAGGCCTGGTTCATCTCCTCGGGATGATCGAGCCAGCGCCGGGTGATCTGGCCGTAGATCGGGTCGACGCGCATCGAGACGTCGGTGACCAGCATCGTGGGCTTGCGCGGCGGTCCGCCGAACGGATCGGGGATGATCGCCTCGGCGTCCTTGGCCTCGAACTGCCAGGCGCCGGCCGGGCTCTTGGTCAGCTCCCACTCGTTGCCGTACAGCAACTCGAGGTAGGCATTGCTCCACTTCGCCGGCGTGGTCGTCCACACCACCTCGAGCCCGCTGGTGATGGTGTCGGCGCCCTTACCGGAGCCGAAGGGGCACTTCCAGCCCAGGCCCTGATCCTCGATCGGGGCGCCCTCGGGCTCGGGGCCCATCCCGTCGTCCGGTCCGGCGCCGTGGGTCTTACCGAGGGTGTGGCCACCGACGATCAGCGCGGCGGTCTCCTCGTCGTTCATCGCCATCCGGCCGAACGTCTCGCGGATGTCGTGCGCCGCCGCCAGCGGATCCGGCTTGCCTTCCGGCCCTTCGGGATTCACGTAGATCAGGCCCATGGTGGTGGCGCCGAACGGCTCGGCCAGCTTGCGGTCGCTGTCGTTGGTTCCGGCGTAGCGCTTGTCGGTGCCCAGCCAGGTGTCCTCCTGGCCCCACAGCATCTCCTCGGGCTCCCAGATGTCCTCACGGCCGAACGCGAAGCCGAAGGGCTGGAATCCGGCCGACTCCAGCGCGGCGTTGCCGGCGTAGGCGATCAGGTCGGCCCAGGAGATCTTGTTGCCGTACTTGCGCTTGATCGGCCACAGCAGACGGCGGGCCTTGTCCAGGTTGGCGTTGTCGGGCCAGCTGTTGAGCGGGGCGAACCGCTGTGAGCCCTGGCCGGCGCCGCCGCGGCCGTCGTAGATGCGGTAGGTGCCGGCGGCGTGCCAGCTCATCCGGATGAACAGGCCGGCGTAGCTGCCGTAATCGGCGGGCCACCAGTCCTGAGAGGTGGTGACGACGTCGAGCACGTCGCGCTTGAAGGCCTCGACGTCGAGCTTGGCGAACTCGGTCGCGTAGTCGAAGTCCTCACCGAGCGGGTTGCCCTTCTCGTTCTGCTTGTGCAGCACCGAGACGTCGACCTGCTCGGGCCACCAGTCCTTGTTGGTCAGTGGCGCATGGGCTTTGGGCTCCGGCGCGTCGATGACCGGGTTCTCGCTCTCGCTGTGGCTGTGGGTCTTGGTGTCTGAATGCGGCGGGCGGGCATCGGACGTATCAGAGGACACAACATTCCCTTTCGGTGGTGGATGACGAGCTGATCACGGATGTGATCGGGTCTGCAGGGTGCAGTCGGGGCACAGGCCCCAGAAGATGACCTCGGCCTCGTCGACGTCGAACCCGAGATCGTCCGACGCGGTCAGGCAGGGCGCCTCACCCACGGCGCAGTCCACGTCGGCGACCACACCGCAGGATCGGCACACGATGTGGTGGTGGTTGTCGTTGACGCGGGACTCGTAGCGGGCCAGGTGGCCGGCGGGCTGGATGCGCCGCACCAGACCGGTCGCGGTCAACGCGTTGAGCGCGTCGTAGACGGTCTGGCGGGAGATGTCGGGCTGTTCGTCCCGCGCGGCGTTGATGATGACCTCGGTGTCGGCGTGCGGATGGTGCTCGACGGCGTGCATCACCGCCATCCGGGGGCGGGTCACCCGCAGCCCCACTGACTTGAGCGCGTCCGCGTACTGAGGATCGTCGGCCATCGGTTCGATCTTGGTCCCTTTTCTGGATGGGATCAAGTTTTTCCGAAAATCAGTTGGCCACAATCCGTCACAGCGTCACGTCACGTGATCAAGGCTGCCGGAGGCCGACCGGTCGTGGCTCCGGCGCGGTCCCGGCGGGCGTGCCGCCGGCCGGCGCGCAGACCCGCGCACCGACGAGCATCGCCACGAACGCCGCGAGCGCGACCCACCCCCATCCGGAGAGCCCGAACTTCGCGGTGAGCACGAGCGCCACCCCGGCCGCACAGACCAGTGCTCCGGTGACACCGGCGCGCGCGCCGACGGCCCGCACGGGCGCATCCCACCACGGCAACCGGCGGTGCTCCAGCGGGGAGAGCAGCACGAAGAACACACTCATCACGACCGCGAACACGACGGCGCGCAGGGCCAGCAGCGTCCAGAAGTTCGGGGCGTGCACGTCGTAGGCGTCCGCGCCGACGGCGTTCAGGCCGAACGTCGCGACCGCGATCGCCGGGATGTGCCAGAGGTACAGCGTCATCGCCCCGGCGTTGCCCGCGGCCACCACCCGCCATACCCGCGGTCGCTGCGCCCAGCGCTGCAGTCCCCGGGCGCCGAGCACGAACGCGCACGACATCCACGTGCAGTGCAGCGCGAGCAGCAGCGTCGGCGGCGACACGTTGGAGACGTGCTCCGCGCCGGTCACCACCAGGGAGACGTCATAGGGTCCGACTGCGGCGAGCAGCACCTGCGCGGCGAAGGCGCACACCCCGATCGACGCGGCGACGCGGAGGTCGAGGAGTCGGCGGGCGTAGGCCACGCCGAAGAGCACCGGGATCAACCAGACCACCAGGAAGTTGGAGACGCCCGCCAGCGGATCACCGCTCGCGAAGCGGGCTGCGTCGGTGAGAGCGGCCGCGACCAGCAGGCCGGCGAGCGTGATCCCCACGGCACGGCCGGTTCTCAGCCGCGTCAGCGCCGGCACGAAGGCGAGCGCCAGGAGGTAGACGCCGAGGAACCACAGCAGCGCCACGCTCTCGCGCCCCACCCGGTCAGCCGACTCCGCCCCGAGCAGCACGCGGATCACGATGAGGCCCGCCGTCCAGGCGGCGAGGTAGACGAACACCGGTCGGCACAACCGTTGTGCCCGGGTGAACAGCCAGGCCCCCCACGGCGTCGCCGCGCGATACCCGTAGGCGCCTGCCGCGCCGCCGGCCAGGAAGAACAACGGCATCACCTGCGCGAGCCAGGTGACGGGCGCGATGGCGGGCAGCGCGCCGATCAGATTGCCGATGTGCACGCCGCGCTCGTCCACGGTCGCGAGCAGGAGCGCGCAGTGCCCGAACATCACGACGACGAGGGCGGCGATTCGCGCGACGTCGACAGCCCGGTCGCGATCGGGGGTCGTGGTGGTCATGGCGCCAGCATGCCCGCTCGACGGGCCTCGGCGAATGAGTAGTACTACGCCGGTGCGCTCAGGGCAGTGCGCCCAGGAAGACGCTCAGTGGCCCGTTCGACGCTTCGGTCGGGGTCGGTGTCGTCGCGGTCGGCGTCGTCCCGGCGGCCACGGGCACGGGGGCGACGACCGCCTGCACCGGACCGGCGGCCAGCTGCGAGCCCGTGAGGTGGGGCTCGCCGATCATGGTCGAGAGGGTCTGCGGTTCGCCGGCGGTGATGCCGGCCGCGGCGGCGGTGGCGGCCGGGACCTCTTGGACGTCCTGCACGGTGGCGACCTGCGGCACGGCCGCGCTCGACGGGGTGTCGCCCGAGTCGGTGGCGCTCGGCAGGCTGGCGGTCGGCAGGCTGGCGGTCGGCACGGCGGTGTCGACGCTGGCCATCGCCGAGGCTTCGGGCGTCTCCTCAGGGCTGACCGTCGCCACCTCGACGGCTGTCGGCGGGGCCGCCTCGACGGGCTGGGCAACGGGGGCGGCCATGGGAGCCGCCGGGGCCGGAGCCGCGACCGGTGGGACCGCGGCGGGGGCGGGTGCGGGTGCCGGCGCGGCGGCGTCGGTCACCGGCGTCGTCGCGGAGAAGCCACCGGTCAGCGCGTAGATGCCGACACCGGCGACCACGGCCACGCCGGCCGCGGCGGCGGCGCCCATGGCGACGGGCACCCGCGAGACGAGGCGGACGAGCATGTTGCGGTGGTCGTCACCGTGCATATCGGCGCGCGCGGCGCCGTAGGCGAGGACGAGGTGCGGCGCGATGTGCCGCGCGGTGCGATTGCGACCCTCGCGGGCGGCGTCCTGCGACACCGTCTCGACGGTCTCGAAACCGAACAGCCGCAGCTTGGTCCGTAGCCGGATCCCGTGCGCACGGGCGTCCTCACTCCACGTCATCCGGACGCCGTCGATGTCGCGCTCGCTTTGCAGGGCGAACGACTGGATGCTGCGAGCCGCCGCCCTGGCTATCTCGTTCGCCGAGTCGAGGGTGACCACCTCGTCGGCGAGGATGGTGCCGTCCTTGGTGTCGACGAGCGCCCACACAGCACTCTTGGCCGTCAACGAGAGACCCATAACCACGCGCATAGCTACCCCTAGACGACGGCCGGTGTTGGCCCTTTATCGGCGCGTCTGTGACGGATGTTACTCAGTCCGCAAGGCGGTTTCCCGGATCGTGGCGAAATTGCAATTAACCGTCGCGGCGAATCCGGCGGGATAGCTGATGCGGAAGTCAGCTCGGCAGCGACTCCAGCGCGTCGTTGAACGTCTTGCTCGGCCGCATCACCGCGGTGGTCTTCTCCCGGTCCGGGTAGTAGTAGCCACCGATGTCGACGGCATCGCCCTGCGCCCTGTTGAGTTCCTCGACGATGGTCTGTTCCTGCTCGGCCAGCGTCGTGGCCAGCGGAGCGAAATGATCGGCGAGCTCCTGATCCTCGCTCTGGTTGGCCAGCTCCTGGGCCCAGTACAGGGTCAGGTAGAACTGGCTGCCCCGGTTGTCGAGCTCCCCCGTCTTGCGCGACGGGCTCTTGTCGTTCTCGAGCAGCTTGCCGATGGCGGCGTCGAGCGTCTTGCCCAGGATCGAGGCCTTCTTGTTGCCGGCCTTGTCACCCATGTCCTCGAAGCTGGCGCCGAGCGCGAGGTACTCGCCCAGCGAGTCCCACCGCAGGTGGTTCTCCTCGACCAACTGGTGCACGTGCTTGGGCGCCGAGCCGCCGGCCCCTGTCTCGTACAGCCCGCCGCCTGCCATCAGCGGCACGATCGACAGCATCTTGGCGCTGGTGCCCAGCTCGAGGATCGGGAACAGATCGGTGAGGTAGTCGCGCAGGATGTTGCCGGTCACCGCGATGGTGTCCTGCCCGCGGACCACGCGCTCGAGCGTGTACCGCATGGCCCACACCTGCGGCATGATCTGGATGTGGAGGCCCTCGGTGTCGTGGTCCTTCAGGTATTCCTTGACCTTCTTGCGCAATTCGGCCTCGTGAGGGCGCTCGGTGTCCAGCCAGAACACCGCCGTCATGCCGGACGCGCGCGCCCGGGTGACGGCCAGCTTGACCCAGTCCCGGATCGGGGCGTCCTTGACCACCGGCATCCGCCAGATGTCGCCCTCTTCGACGTTCTGGCTGAGCAGCACCTCGTCGGTGTCCACGTCGACGATGTTGGCGACGCCGTCCTCGGGGATCTCGAAGGTCTTGTCGTGGCTGCCGTACTCCTCGGCCTTCTGCGCCATGAGCCCGACGTTGGGGACGGTGCCCATGGTCGTGGGGTCGAACTGGCCGTTGGTCTTACACCAGTTGATCATCTCCTGGTACATCCGGGAGAACGTCGACTCCGGGTTGACGGCCTTGGTGTCCTTGGTCCGGCCGTCCGCGCCGTACATCTTGCCGCCGAGGCGGATCATCGCCGGCATCGAGGCGTCGACGATCACGTCACTGGGCGAGTGGAAGTTGGTGATGCCGCGGGCGGAGTCGACCATGGCCAGTTCGGGCCGGTGCTCGTGGCAGGCGTGCAGGTCGTTGATGATCTCTTCGCGCTGCGAGGCCGGCAGTGAGGAGATCTTGTCGTAGAGATCGGACATGCCGTTGTTGACGTTGACGCCGAGCTCGTCGAAGAGCGCCTGGTGCTTGGCGAAGGCGTCCTTGTAGAACACCTTGACCGCATGCCCGAACACGATCGGGTGCGAGACCTTCATCATGGTCGCCTTGACGTGCAGGGAGAACATCACCCCGGTCTCGAAGGCGTCCTGCATCTGCTCCTCGTAGAACTCGCAGAGCGCCTTCTTGCTCATGAACATGCTGTCGATGATGTCGCCCTCGTCGAGCTTGACCTCGGGCTTGAGCACGATGGTCTTGCCGCTCGTGGTCTCCAGCACCATCTTCACGGTGCGCGCCTTGTCCAGCGTCATCGACTTCTCGCCGTGATAGAAATCGCCGTGCTTCATCGTCGCGACGTGGGTGCGCGACGCCATCGACCACTTGCCCATGCTGTGCGGGTGCTTGCGCGCGTACTCCTTGACCGCCTTGGGGGCACGGCGGTCTGAATTACCCTCGCGCAGAACGGGATTGACCGCACTCCCGAGGATCTTGGAGTACCGCTCCTTGATCTTCTTCTCCTCGTCGGTCTTCGGCTCACCGGGGTAGTCGGGCAGGTCGTAGCCCTTGCTCTTGAGCTCTTTGATCGCAGCGAGCAGCTGAGGCACCGAGGCGCTGATGTTGGGCAGCTTGATGATGTTGGTCTCGGGGAACTGGGTCAGCTCCCCCAGCTCGGTGAGGCTGTCCGGCACCCGCTGCTCTTCGGTGAGGCGGTCGGAGAACTCGGCGAGGATGCGGGCGGCCACCGAGATGTCGCGGGACTTGACGTCGATGTCGGCGGCGTGGGCGAAGGCGCGGACCACCGGAAGGAAGGCGTACGTCGCGAGCAGTGGCGCCTCGTCGGTCAGCGTGTAGAAGAGGGTGGGCTGCTCGGCGCTCATGTGGTGGTCTCCCGGCGTCAGTTTCGGTCAGTACTGGGGCACGTCTTGTGGGGGTGTCGACGGCACCGGAGGTGCCTGTCTCGGCGCCTTCTCGATGGCATCGCCACCCTCTGGCGCAGCCTACCGAACGGGCCCGCCCGCGGGACGGGTCACTTCCGCGCAAGGCCTCCCGTTCGGTGGTTGACGTGCCCGATCCGCGGGCATGGAATGGCAGTCATGCAGAAGGTGTCGATCGAAGCCCTGGCCCGCCAACAACTCGAGCGCGCCCTCGCCGGTGGGCGCAACGCGGCCGACACGGTGGTGGGTGGGCACGAGCGCATCCTCCGGCAGACCGTCGTCGGCATGACGGCGGGTTCGGAGATGAGCGAACACGAGAACCCGGGCGAGGCGACCATCTACGTGCTCAAGGGGTCGGTGCGGCTGATCGCCGGCGATCAGCAGTGGGACGGCCGCACCGGCGACCTGCTCATGATCCCCGACAGCCGCCACTCGCTGCTCGCGCTGGACGACTCCGCGATCCTGCTGACGGTCGCCAAGCGGCCCTGAGTCAGGTGGCCGTTGCGGAGTCCTCCGTGCGGGCGTGCCGCCGGTGCACGAAAACCCCCAGGGCGACGATCACGACGGCCGACACCACCGACAGGCCGATCGCCTGCTGCTGGTCGGGGTCGAAGGCCATCAACACCAGGATGGCGACGATCGCGACGATCACCACGATGGTCAGGTGGGGGAACAGCCACATCTTCACCGGCGGACGCTCCCCCTCGGCGCGCATCCGGCGGCCCAGGACGAACTGACTGGCCGCGATCGCCAGGTAGACGAACAGGGCGACGGCGCCGCTGGTGGCCAGGAGATACCCGAAGATCTTCTCCGGCAGCAGGTAGTTGCCGATCACCGCGAGGAACCCGACCGCGGTCGAGGCCACCACCGCCACCCACGGGGCGCCGTTCCGGGCGATCTTCCTGACGGCCCGCGGCGCGTCGTGACGCTCGCTGAGCGAGAACAACATTCGCGACGCCGTGTACAGCGCCGAGTTCAGGCAGGAGGCCACCGCGGTCAGGATGACGATGTCCATGATGATCTTGGAGCCGGGGATGCCGATCGCCTGCAGCGTCGACTGGTAGGACCCGCTGGACAGGGAGTCGTAGGGCATCAGGGCCACGATCACGAAGATCGAGCCGATGTAGAACAGCGAGATGCGCCAGATGACGGTCCGCACCGCCTTGCTGATCCCGTGCTGCGGATCGGGTGACTCCGCGGCCGCGATGGTCACGATCTCGGTCCCCATGAACGAGAACATCGTGATCAGCATGCCGGCGATGACGGCGCCGAAACCGTTGGGCATGAAGCCGTCCGGCTGCCAGAGGTGGTCGATCCCGCTGACCTGCGAGTCGGGGATGACGCCGGCGATCGCGGCCACACCGACGCCGATGAACGCGATGATCGCGACGACCTTGATCAGCGCGAACCAGAACTCGAACTCACCGTAGTTGCCGACACTGGCGAGGTTGGTGATGGTGAGCAGCAACGTGACGGCCAGCGCCCAGATCCATTGCGCGCCACCGATGAGGTCGGTCAGGATGTTCGCCGCGGCCGTGGCCTCGACGGGGATGACCAGCACCCAGAACCACCAGTACAGCCATCCGATGGAGAAGCCGGCCCAGCCGCCCAGCGCGCGGTCGGCGTACACCGAGAAGGAGCCGGTGTCCGGGTTGGCCGTGGCCATCTCCCCCAGCATGCGCATCACCAGCACCACCAGGGTGCCGGCCAGCATGTAGGAGATGAGCACGGCCGGACCGGCTTCGGCGATCGCGTTGGCCGAGCCGACGAACAGCCCGGCGCCGATGATCCCCGCGATCGAGATCATGGTGATGTGACGGGATTTGAGGCTGGTCCCCAGCTTGCGTCCGTCGGCTCCGGTCTGCGTAGAGCCTGTTGCGACTTCGCTCACCACATACGCCTTTCGTTCGGCAGATGCGTGCCCCCTTGCACGGAAACAGACCCAGAGCTTGCCCACGGCGGCGAAAATCCAAACGCGCCGTGGCCGAACATTGCCCGCGCGCACGCCACGCGGCGTTAAGGTGCTGATCGTGCCCGCGAACCTGTTAGCCAACGGCCGTGGCCGCTGGCTGGCGGTCGCGGCCTCGCTGGTGATCTCGGCCGGCATGTTCTACGCGCAGGACACCGAGCGGCCGGCCCCGGCCCTCCCGGCGCCGGTCCCCTCGGCCGCTGCGCCGTCGAGCGCGGCGGCCGCACCGCCGCCCGCAGCGGAGTTGCTGGCCGCGAGTGCGCCGGTCGATTCGCGGGTGTTCGATCTCTCCCTGCCCCGCGGGGTCGCCCCGGAGCAGGGTTTGCAGGTCAAGACCATCTGGGCGGCGCGCGCGATCAGCATGATGTTCCCGGAGATCACGACCATCGGCGGCTACCGGCAGGATCCGCTCAAGTGGCATCCCAATGGGCTGGCCATCGACGTGATGATCCCGAACTACCACTCCAAGGACGGCATCGAGCTCGGCAATCAGATCGCCGGGTACGCGCTGGCGAACGCGAAGCGCTGGGGGGTGCTGCACGTGATCTGGCGGCAGGCCATCTACCCGGGGATCGGCGCGCCGAGCTGGACGGCCGACTACGGCAACGAGACCGCCAATCACTTCGATCACGTGCACATCGCCACCGACGGTGGCGGCTACCCGACCGGACACGAGTCCTACTTCATCGGGTCGATGCAGCGTTAGACCGCGATGCTCGGCGCTCCGCACCGCAGGAAGCTCGCGGAGGCCGGGTCGTCGCCGCACACCGCGAACAGATCGACCAGCGTGGTGCCCTCGTCGGGCTGCGGCTGAATGGACGGCGGGGCCGGCGGCCAGAGCGGGAAGATGCTCGCGCCTTCCACTCCGGTCAGCTTCGCGACGATCTGCGCGGCGAGGTTGGTGGCCACGTAGGCGAGATCGCCGACGAACTGCACCGGGATGATGGCGATCTTGGCGACCAGGCTGATCAGCGGGATGCCCTGGTCGACGAGGCCCTGCAGGCCCGCGGTGAGTTGCGTGGTGGCGCCGAACACGAAGTAGGGCACCGACGTGACGATGGTCCGCAGGCCGAGTCTGAGCTCGGTGCCGGTGTCGGGGTAGCCGTACTTGGCGATGATGTCGAGCAGTCCGGCCCTCAGCGCTCCGTCGTCGTTGATCGGGTAGACGTTGCTGTCGGACTGATCGGTCAGGGACTCGCCGTCGGAGTCCGCCGAGGGTTGGCCACCGAACAGGGTCACCACCGTCGGGGTGATGTCGACGATCGAGTAGGTCAGGTTGATCGCTCCCGGGTCGAAGCCGCCCCCGTTGGCGATCACGAATGTGGATGTCTCGGGCGGGGATTGGAAGCCGTGGCCGATGCCTTTCTGCGGCTGGTGGCCGTGGTCGGTGACGACGAGGATCGTCCACTGCTCCCCGCTGGCGGCCACCGCGGCCAGGATCTCGCCGACGTTGCGGTCGACGTTCTGGATGGCGGCCGCGTACTCGGGTGAATCACCGCCGTGCATGTGCCCGTTCTCGTCGACTCCGACGAAGTAGCTGAAGATGAAGTTGGGCACGGTGAGGTCGGCGCCCGCGATCGCGGCCTCCGTGGCGTCGCCGACCCGGTCGTCGGTCTTCGACCAGTCGGTGTCGCCGGTGACCTGGGTGAAGTAGACGTTGTTGTCGACCGGAGTCGAACCGGCGCCCGCGATGCCGGCGATGACGTCCCAGTCGGAGATCGCGGTGGTCTCGATCGCGCTGTTCAATCCTTCGAGCTGGTTGAACACCGTCGGCCACTTGTCGTAGGTCCACGGCGTGAAGACGTTGTTGATCACGCCGGTCTTCTCGCCCCACGCCCCGGTGAGGATGGACGTCCAGGACGGGTTGGAGATCGTGGTGTGCCCGACGATCGTCGACGCGGCCGTCGTCCCGCCCTGCATGAGGCTGAACAGGTTGGTGTTGAGGGGGTTGGCCAGGATCTTGCTCAGGTTGGTGCCGTCCACGCCGATCACCAGGATGTTGGGTGTGTCGTCGGCGGCGAGCGCGCTCACCTGCGGTTGCGGTGCCACGGAGGCGCGCCGCAGGGCCTGCCGCTCCTCTCGGGACGCGGCCGCCGCGGTCAGCAGGGTGGTGGCCGCGAGCGGGGCGGCGGGATCGGAGTCGGACGGCGACTCGGCCTGCGATTCGGACAGCGACGACGCCGGGACGGTCGCCACGCTGACGGCGGTGACGCTGCGCTCGGGCTGGTCGGTGTCGGTGTCGGTGTCGGTGTCGGCGGCGCGGGCCTCGCGTGCGGCCTGGCGCTGTGCCCGTCGGTCCGCTGCGGCGTCGCGAACTTCCTGGCGTCGCTGCTCGGCGCGGGCTCGCCGCTCGGAACGCGCTGACGCCGCCGATGCGGCCGTGGTGCCGGTGTCCGCTGACGCGGACGCGGACGCGGACGCCGACGTGGTGTCGCCGGCGCTCGAGGCGGTGGCGGAGTCGTCGGCATACGCCACACCGGGCGCTGCGGTGGCCACCGCCCAGCCGACTCCGAGCGTGACGGCCAGTGCCCCGACCCGTCCGATGTACCTGGCGTGACTCATGAGACTCCCCTTTGCCCGACCGCCGCCCATGTGGGTCGTAAGTTACGCCGCCGTCAGCGAACGACGGCGGTGTTTGGCTCAGATCTGCGCCGTGTCGGTCTACAGTCGGCCGATGCCGGGTGACCGAGCGGGATACCGCACCGAGAACCTGGTCCTCGGGGCTGCTCTCACCACAGCGGCGTTCTTCTGTGTCGCCCTGGTCGGTGCGCTGGCCAAGGTCGCGGGGCACCACACCTCGACCGGTGTGCTGCTGCTCGCCCAGAACGCGATCTGTCTGGTGGCCGTCGCGCCGGTGGCCCTGCGTCACGGGTGGGGCCCGATGCGGACGCAGCGGTTCGGGCTGCATCTGCTGCGCGCTGCGACGGGCACCGCCTGCTGGTATGCGCTGTTCTTCGCGATCACGCTGATCCCGCTGGCCAATGCGACGCTGCTGACCTACAGCGCGCCGCTGTGGATGCCACTCATCGCGTGGGCGGTGACCCGGCAGCGGGTCGCCGCGGCCACCTGGATCGGCGCCGGCGTCGGCTTCGCCGGAGTGGTGCTGGTGCTGCGACCGCAGGGGCACGGGGTGAGCATCGGCGAACTGTCGGCTTTCGCCGGGGCGGTGCTGCTGGCCGTGGCGATGATGTCGGTGCGGTGGCTGGGGGCCACCGAGCCGACGTTGCGCATCCTGTTCTACTACTTCCTGCTCTCCACGGTGATGTCGGTTCCGGTCGCGGCGCTGGATTTCCGGGCGGTCGAGCCGCAGGCATGGCCGTGGCTGTTCGCCGTCGGTGTCGCGCAGCTGCTCTCGCAGCTGCTCATCGTGATCGCCTATCGCTTCGCGCCGGCGGAGAAGCTAGGTCCGTTCATCTACTCGGTCATCGTGTTCACCGCACTGATCGACTGGCTGTTCTGGGACCACCGTCCCACTCTGTCGACGTATCTGGGGATGGCACTGGTCATCGGCGGCGGACTGCTCGCCGTGCGCGCCACATCAGCTGCGGTGCAGACTGTTCCAACTGCACCGGAGCCAGATCACGCCTAGCGTGAGCCCTGGTGACCGCCGCCGCCACCACGCGGACGCGGTGGCCGCACGATGACGAAGGTGAGCCCCCAGCCGTCGTTGTTGCACCACCAGCACTGGTTGGGGTTGAACGACGGCACCGAACCGGGACCCTGCCCGGTGTTCGCGCCCCGGACGTCGCCCTGCGAGCAGACGGTGGTGCCGGCGGTGCTGGTGCAGTCTGCTGATGCCATGGGCGTGGCGGTGAGTCCGGTGGCGATGACGACCGGAGCGACGACCAAAGATATGAGCCGCATCGCGGCCTCCTGCGCACGGTCGCGAGCTCCATATCGCGGAACCGTACGAGTCGATGGTAGACCTGCCGGTCAGGGTCCGAACAGGCCTTTCACAGAGTGTGAGCCACCGGCAGCGGCACGGTTGCTCGCGCATCTGGCCTCCGCCGTCGACGTCGCCCCCTAGAGTCAAGGGTCGACACGAGGGGGCGGCTCATGAGTGAGTGGTTGGTGACCCACGTGCCGGCGTGGCTGCTGCTGATCCTTCTCGTCGCGTGCACCGCGGGCGTCGCCATCCTCGTGCAGACGTTCGTGCGGCGCCGCTTTCCCGGCCTGCGCGGTGAAGAACACAACGACGTCACCAAGTTCGCGTTCGGTGTGGTCGGTTTCGTGTTCGCATTCTTCATCGGGTTCGTCGTGTCGGCCATGTGGGGGCAGATCAGTCACGCCGACACCGTCGTCCGCACCGAAGGGGCGGCCGGGGCCCAACTGGCCCGCGACTCCCACATCTTCGACGCGCCGGACCGGGATCGGATCCGCCAGCACCTGCTGGAATACGAGCAGGCCGCGATCAGGGAGTGGGATGAGGCCAACGAAGGCCGGATGTACCCCGAGGCGGATCAGGCGCTGAACCGGCTCTACGGCGCCTACGAGAGTGTCCGGCCGAGCACCGACGCGCAGAAGACGTTGCTGTCAACGTCTTTCAGCAACTTGAATGATCTGAGCAAGGCGCGCACCGAGCGGGTGCTCCAGGCCCGCACCGACACCGGTCCGCCGTGGTCGCTGTGGGCGGTCATCTTCGTGACCAGTGGGTTGCTGCTGGGCTGCGCGATCATCTACGGCGTCGAGAAGCCGGCCAATCACTACGCGATGGTCGCGATCATCGGCACCCTCGTCGGCGCGCAACTCTTCCTGGTCGTCGAGCTCTCGCATCCCTATGTGGGCGCGGTCTCGACGGTGTCCGATCCGCTGCAGCAGGTCATCAGCATCCTCGAGGCCAACCGGACGTAGGGGACGCGTCCAGGTCCCGCCGACCGCCATCGCGAATCATGGGCCAAAAGGAACCCTGACTGCGATACTCAGAGCGCTCCGTACCTCGGCGAAGGGTTCGACCATGAAGAAGCTGGCAGCAGTGCTGGTGATGGCCTCCGGGATGGCCCTGGCGCCGATGGTGACAATGCCCGTGGCCCAGGCCGACGTCTGCGCCGCGGCAGGCGGACGCCATTTCTCGGTGGGTGGCTGCACCAACGTGGCCGGTGACGCCGCGGCCGTGGCCATCGCGTCGCAGGATTATCCGTACGTTCCCAACGAGATTCCCTGCTACACGGTGCAGGGCACGCCGTACTACACGCCCCCCGGCGACCCCTGCTGAAGCCGTTTCCCGGGTGTCGGGGACGCCCTCACCTGGCTCGCCTGCTGGGCGGCCGGCCGTTCCATCGGATGTGGGCGTGGGTGAAGGCGGAGGTCTCGGTATAGCCGAGTCGGTGGGCGGTCGCCTCGACCGTCATGCCGGAATCGAGTAGTTCCGCGGCTAACGTCGCGCGGACCTCGTCGAGCAGAGGGCGATACGTCGTGCCGTCCGCGGCGAGCTTTCTGCGCAGGGTCCTCTGAGCCATGCCCAGTTCGTCGGCGATCTCGGACATGGACGGAATTACGCCGGGGCCGTGCAGCGTTCGCGTCCGCACCACTGCGGGAAGCCCTCGTCGTGTGCGTTTGGTCGGGCCGACCTGAAAGGACGCCCAGGACCACCACATCACCGTCCCCGCCCGAGAGCAGCGGCGTTGATGACGGTCGGTCCGCGCGGGCTGCACACCGGCAATGCGGCCGCCGTCCGCGGGGTGATCACCCAGTGGGGCAACGACAGTGCGGCTAATGGCAATTCGGGTGCCAGAAGCGCGGTGCGCCGGTCTGACAACTCAAGAGCCGAGATCAAACGGCTCCTGTCTCACGTAGTCGCCCGTCGTTGCTGTTGTCACCTGTGTCCGGTAGTTCGGCTGGGCAACTTGTGCAGACGTTGCGGTCGCAGAGTCTGCAGAGGCGGCGCATGGCATCGACGTCATTGATGGTGGCGCCCAGCACGGGCTCCACGAGTCCGGCCACGATGTGCACATCATGTTCTGGCATGGCAGTCAGAACGTCGGCGACAGCTTGCTCCCGTGCTGCGGCCAATTGGCGTTCGACTGTTATGCCCACCGGTGTGGGCGCCAGAAGCACTGTGCGACCGGGGCCGTGCTCACGCTGGACCCAGCCTTTCTCGACGAGGCGATCCACGAGTCGCACGGTCCCGGGGTGGGTGAGGTCCAGCACTCGCCGCAGTTCGTTGATGCTCATTCCCGGGTCGGCGACGATGGCGACCAAGGCTGCGGGGCCGCTTCCGGCCATGCCGGTGGCGTGCTCGACTGCGGTACGCACGACGTCGGAGAGCGCGATCGCCCACGCTGCGAGCACGTTGCGATCACGGCTACCCTGATTGATATGCATGAGTCATATTACATCGAAGGATTGCGCTGTCCCGTGTCGTCGTCGGGGGTGTCGTGACGCAGGACGCGGGTCCGGACCACGCTTGGTTGAGCCCGACGCTCGTGGGTCGCTCGCCGCGTCGTGACACCGGCGCCGCAGAGACGCCCATGACGGGTAGCGCTCGGTGACGCTTCTGCTTTCGCTGGGTTCGTCACTGATGTGGGGAGTGGCCGACTACTTCGGGGGCAAGACCTCGCGCGGCCGCTCCACGGTGGTGGTGGTCTTGATCTCGCAGATGGCGGGGCTACTCGTGGCGGTCTTTGTCGCGATCGTGTCGAGTTCCTTTGTCGCGCCGGCCGGATACGTACCGTGGGCCATCGGGGCGGGCCTGGCCGGTGCCTCGGCGGTTCTGCTGTTCTATCAGGCGTTGGCGATCGGAACGATGGGGATAGTGGCTCCCATCGCTGCGCTCGGCGTCATCATCCCCGTCGTCATTGGGGTGTTCAGTGGCGCCGTGCCTTCGGCACTATGTCTGGTCGGAATCGTGGTCGCGATCGGTGGCGTGGTCATCACGGCGCGACCCGCAGGTATTGCGGCCCGCACAGAGCGGCATGCCCTGTCGATCCTGTTGGCGATCGGCGTCGCAGCGGGATTCGGGTTACTGCAGTACGCGATTTCCGGCGGGGCGGCGCACTCGACGGTGATGACGATGGTCATCATGCGGTGCACGTCCGTTCCGCTGCTAGCCCTGGGAACCCTTATGACACTGCGCTCACGACGCCGAAATCCCGAACCCGCACAGCGCTTCCCACCGAAGGTGATCGCCCTGCTGACCGCCATCGGCATCTCCGACGTCAGTGCCAACCTCTTGTTCGCCCAGGCGAGTGTCTCGGACGCTCTTTCCGTGGTGGCCGTACTGGGATCTCTCTATCCGTCTGCGACAGTGCTCTTGGCGCGTGTCATCGACCACGAAAGAATGTCGCGATCACAGAATGCTGGTGTCCTGGGCGCCATCACCGGAGTCGCCATGATCGCCGCCGGGTCGTAAAACCCGCTCGCCGTTGCGTCCCTCCGAGACGAGAGTGCGAGCACCCAAAGGCCCCAAACGGAAAAAACCGCGGACCTGAAGTAGGTCCGCGGCTATTCCGATGTCTTGCGACATCACAGCGTCGGGCTGACAGGATTTGAACCTGCGACCACTTGACCCCCAGGCTAAATGGCGGTATGCGTGGGTGTCCGCCAGAGTCCGTTCATGTCTCTGTGGCACAACGGATTAAGTCGCACGCGGACGGTGGCGAACAGATGCGGGAAATCGCGGTCAAATCGACGCAATGGCGGTACGAAAGGCGGTACTAGGCGGCGTAAGCAATGTCGGGTACTCGCCATCAGGCGACGACATATCACCGCGCCGCGACATATGCCCGATTCGGATATTTGCGCTGGCAGCAGCATATGTACGACTTCTGTTGCAGCCCTTGGTAACTTGACTGCTACGGGGTTAGCTTTGGTGCATGACAACCACCGCGAACACCCCACCGGCCAACCCTGAATCCGCCGCACTCGACCTCCTGGTTCGGATCGCCGAAGCACTTCCCGGCGGCGCCCCTGCAATGCGGGCCGCGCTGCAACAGTTCGCCGGCGCCCTCGAACTCGACAGCGCGCTCGCCAGCCTGACCACCGTGGCGGACGCGCGCCTCGCCGCCGCGGCGATCGCCGAAGCAGCCTGCACGGCCGACGATCCCGTCGGCGCACTTCGGATACGTGCCGCCGCGATGCGTGCGGGCTGCCGGTTGTCGGAGTTCAATTCCGACAACCCCCACGGCCTGGCGCAGGCGCTCGATGGCGCCGCGACCGTGCTGGACGTGATGTGAGCGGGCCGGCGACGCGCCCGCTTCCGCCGGCGTGGGCCGGCCTGATCGGCGCGTACCTCGCGGCGCAGGCCGGCGCCGGCCGGTCGCCGGCCACGATCGCGACCCGGCGCGGGCATCTGGCGTTCATGGCGCGCGGGCTGCGGTGCGCGCCGGCGCGGGTTACGACGGCCGGCATCCTCGCGTGGTTCGGCCGGCAGGCCTGGAGTGTCGAGACGCGTCGCAGCCACCGCAACACCGCCGTCTCGTTCTTCGGATGGGCGCACCGCGCCGGCTACCTGCCGACGGACCCAGCTGCGGATCTTCCGGTGATGCGTGCGGCAGCGCCGGCGCCCCGGCCGGCGCCGGACGCGGCCTGGTCCGCTGCGATGGCCGGCGCAGATTCGCGGGTGCGGCTGATGCTGCGTCTCGCGGCCGAGGCCGGCTTACGCCGCGCGGAGATAGCGCGCGTGCATCGCCGCGACCTCACACGCGGGCCGGCCGGCGCCGAGCTCCTGGTCCATGGCAAGGGCGGGAAGCTGCGCGTCGTGCCGGTCGGCGACGACCTGGCCGCGGCGATCGCCGGCGCGAATACCCTCAGTCGAGCGGAGGGTATTGGTGTCACAAGGGGTGTCCACTCAACGGACACCCTTCCGGGCTACCTGTTCCCCGGCACCGACGACGGGCACCTGTCGCCGCGGTGGGTCGGCAAGCTGATGGCCGGCGCGCTGCCCGATCACTGGACCGCCCACACCCTGCGGCACCGGTTCGCCACCAGGGCTTACCGCGGATCGCGGAACCTGCGCGCGGTTCAAACGCTGCTCGGGCACTCATCGGTCGCGACAACCGAGCGGTACACCGCGGTCGACGACGACGAGATACGGGCCGCGGCAATGGCTGCGCTCGGTTAGATGTCGAGGTAAGAGACCGCCAATGGAATTGCCGGACCGACTACGAATATGACCGTGCCGCCGTCCGCAAGTTCCAGTATCAGGTTTTCCGAACGCCCCTCCGAGACTAGTTCGCCGACCTCTTTCAGCGCGTCCCGATTGTCCGGCGTATCGCCGATGTCATAGGTGCTTGTCCCGTACTCGACCTTGATTCGCACGATCAGCTTCCCTCTCTGCCTTCAACGGCTTGCCGAGCCGCCCGGTGGCGCTGCATCGCTGGCCCCGTCTCGATCCTCACCCGCAGCATCCGCATGTACCCGCGCATCCACAGCTTCGCGAGGACCAGTGAGTGGCCGGCGTAGGGGTTACGGTCGCCGGGTTCTGCGAGCGACCCGCAGTAGAGCGCGAAGGTGTATTCCGCGCGTTTCGTCACCGGGCAATCATGCGGGCATGCGGGCCCGCCGCGGCGGTCCCACGCCGACGACGAGGTCCGCGCGGAAATGGTGTCGGCGCTGGACTGTGGTTGATCGCCCTCATCGTGGGCCAGGTGGCAACGGCGGCCAGTCGGGGTCCCGCTCTCCGACTACCCATTCGCCGCTCTCGTCGAGGGTGATTAGTCGCCAGCCGCGCGTTCCGAATTCCGCGCGTTGACGACGCGCTTCGGCCAGCTTCGGCCGGAGAACGCCGCGGCCGTCGGGACCGAATCGCCCAAGCATCGAGTCGTGTTGCAGGTACAGGCCGAATTCCATTGACTTGCAGAAATATTCGTCGATTGCGATACGGTTTGTGTTCTCAATCTGTTGCCAAAACCACCCGAAGAACTCCCGCACTTGAGTCGAGTAGGTCGCGATGGGGGTCATGACGTCGACGTTGTCACCGCTGTGCGACGTGATGTACTTGCGCCCTTTGGACCGCCAGCCGTCCCACTTGAGGAGCTCGGCGCGGTCGACGGTGATGGTGTTCCACAGGGCTGTCGGGCCGCCACGGCCGGTACTGGAGAAGTTCGTGGTCATAGACGTGACCGGTATGGCGTAGTGCAGAGAGTAGTTCCGCAGGTCAACCAGGAATGTGGTCGGCTCGTCGCTCAGTAGCTCGTCGACTTTCGGTGTCCAGACATCCACCTCCCACTTGGTGCGCTTGTCGTCGGTGCCCGGTGCGTGACGCTCAGGCCATACTCGGCGGTGGATGCCGCGCATGACGTCGCGGAGTGTCGCCAGTGCCGCCAGGTAGTTGTGCAGCAGGCGGGCAGCTTCGCTCCCGAAGTCCTCGGGCAACTCACTCACGAACATCTGCGTCCCGACGAATTGAGTGAAGTGCTTCTCTAGTTCAACGCTGTTGCCAGCGAAGACGCTAGACGCGCGGTTCAGCTGTTCGAACCAGTCCCGGTACATCTTGCCCGGCAGTGCGTCCAGGTGAGCGTTCCGGCTGTCCATCATCTCCCCGAATGGCGACTTATGGGTGGTCGCGTCGGTGTCGTCGTCAGCGTCTTCCTGGTGGTCAGGGGTGTCCACATCGCCGAAGGTACGCCACGACGGGATTGCACTCAGGAGAGGATGATGGCTTCCCGCTGGCTCGTTCGGCGCCCATACGGGCGCGCCGGCCGTACGCAGCCGACACCCCACAGCGCCAGCGAGGCTGCGATGAGCGCCGACGAGCCGGGGGCTTTGCGGTCCCAGCCGAACGCTTGCCCGCCCAGCATCGGCCGCTGCTTCGCCGCGAGCACGCCGCGCGATAGTTCGACCTGACCGCGATGTTTCAGTTCGTCGTCGGCGACGGCGTCGACGAACTGGCCGGCGGCGATCGCGACGTCGCGGTGCCCGACCCGCGTCGGGCGCACCCGCGCGCCGGTCCAGTCGAGCTCAGCCAGGGCGCCGCGCTCGTCGATGACGACGGCGCGCACCCGCGGCCCGATATGCCCCGCGATCCAACCGGGCAGCCACGTCACTCCTGGCGCCGTCATGTACCACTCGACGTGTAGCCGGCCATCTTTGCGCCGGCCCGCGACGCACACTGTTGCCGCGTCGCGCGACGGCCCCGCGTCGACGCCGATCGCAAGATCGGCCGCGGGCACTGAGCTCGGGTCGGTCAGCGCCTCCCACACGGAAGCGTCGAAAACCTGATCGCCGGCGGCGCGCGGAACCCACATCGACAGTCGTTCGGCCCGGAACGTGTCCGGTGGCAGGACGGCCCGGTCGTCGATGATGGCCTGTAGCGGGACGCGGCCGGTCGCCACGGCCGGGTTCGTGCGTATCCACACGTCGTGGTCGTCGATGTCGTCGCCCCACTCGGCGCACCATTCCCACCAGGCGAGCCGCGAGTTCAGTCCGTCGCGTGCCGACTTGCGCATCGTGGTGAACGCTTCGGAGTCGTGCGTCGGTCCCGGCGCGGTCCCGAAGAACAACGACTGTGCCCGCGGCCGGGAGTAGACGGTGGGTTGCAGCGCGCCGACCTCGGCGGCCGGCAGATCCTCGGCTTCGTCGACGATGAGCCGGTCGATGGTCAGTCCGCGGCCGGCCGACGCCGAGCGTGTCGTGAACGCGATTCGCGCCCCGGTGTCGAGCTCGACGTACTCGGCGCCGATCATCTGCGAGTGCCGGCGTACCCGGCCCGCGAGGTCGGCGTCGGACTGGATCACCGACCACAGCCGGCGGAACGCGTCGCTCGACGTCTTCACCGCGTGTGCGGTGTGCAAGATCTGCTCGCCGAGCTCGAATAGCCCGAAGAGCTCCAGCGCCAACAGGATCTGGCCCTTGCCGGACTGGCGGGCCACCACGACGCCGGCCTGCGACGCTGACCACGTTCCGTCTGACTCCCGCAGGATGCCGCGCACGATGTCGGCCTGCCAGCCGTCGAGCGGAACCCCGTACGCGGCGGCGAGCTCGACGCAATCCCTACCCGTCAGGTCGCTGCCGTCGGGCACCCGCGAGAACGTCGGCGCCGTCGCTGGCCTCGTCCTGGTCCTCATCGTGCCGCGCGGCGGCGCCGGCGGGCCGCTATCTCGTCGAGCTTCGACCCAGCAGCCGGCGGTGCCGTCTGCCCGAGCGCAGCGACCACGATCCGATACTCCCGCGAGGCCGACACCACATCGCGCGGCGACGTTTCCGGGCTGTCGATGATGCCCGCCAAACGGTCCCGCAGGGCTTCCAGACGGCCCCGATCAGTCGTCGGTTTCGGCTTCCTCTTTGCTGTGGTCACTTGGGGCTCCAGATGTATCCCTATGCCAGGGGGGGTCGCTTGGATCGTGCTCGAAGGAGACTCCCCCCTGGTCTTTGTTCGGGCTGGTCGGGGGTTGTCATCCGAGTGCGCCGCTGTTGCGGCCGACGGTGCCGTCGGGTTGGTTGCTGCGGCGTTCGTTGCAGTGCTTGTGTGCTGGGCGCAGCTGGCCGTGGCCGTGGTCGTCGCCGCCGTGGCTGGTGGGGGTGGCGTGGTCGACGACGAACGAGTCGGGTTCGGGCCAGGGCACGGCGAGGTCGATGGGTCGGCCGCAGAAGCAGCACGGTTCGCCGGCGCGGACGCGGAGCGCGATGCGGCGACGTGCTCGGTCGCGGATGGCCTTGGACGCGAACGGCATCGGGTCAGTCCTCGTCGACCTGTTCGTCGTCGCCCCATGTCCGGCTGGTGACGAATGTGACGCCGGGTTGTGGGTTGTGGACGCCGTTGCATCGGGTGCAGTGGTCGCCGTCGGGTGCGCATTTCGGGTTGGGGGTCATGTCCTGGTCCTCATCGTCGTGGTGGACCTCGCGGCGGCGCGGTCGCGGATCGGGAACTCCGTTCGCGCCGGCCGCGAGGCTGTCGGTAGTGGCGCTCTCTACGCCACTGGATTGGGTCAGCCGATGCGGTTGTCGGCGAGCTCGAACTCCTGCTCGTAGTCGTCGGCCGCGCCTTCGTGTCGTTCGACGCGTGCACGGAACTCGTCGAGAGTGGCGAGCTCGAGCGGCAGGCCGTGGCGGGCGAGGTTCCAGGCGTCGAGACGGCGGGCCGTCTGCCGTACGGCTGTCAGGCCGGCCGCGTCGGCGTCGGCGAATATCAGTGCCTTGTGCCCGCTGTAGTCGATCCTGGCGGCGTCGGCGAACCCGGTGAACCCTTGGACGGCAGCGGCCCACATGGTGGTGGCTCGTTGGGCGTCGCTCCACTGCTGGACGGCGGCGGGCCCGCGCGTGATGACGCTCCGGACGTCGTCGAGGTTGTCGACCCCGAGCTCGGTCGCGGCGATCGTCAGCGCCGCGGAGTGCTCGCTGAGCGCGTCTGCCCACTCGTCGAGCACGACGTCGGCGAACTCGACGAGGGTGGCCCGCTGCTGTTGCATACTGCGCCGGCGGGCCGCGTCCGCGATGCCGTGCCCTTGATTGGCGAGCATCCGCTCAATAACGAGTCGCTGGACGGCCTTGTCGGTGTGGAAGGCGCGGCCGGCTTCGATGGCGTCAAGGACCGCCTCGTTGAGGTCGCCAGCACCGCGGAGCATCGTTTCGGCGGTGTGGGTGAGGTTGTCGGCGTGGTCCAGCTGCTCGACGAGTGCTGGCGGCAGCGGTACGCCGAGCGTTTCGGCGCCTTTCCTGACCTGCGATGCGTAGAGGCGCGGGGTGGGTTGCATGATGTCGGTCCTTTCAGTACATCGGGTCGTGCGTGGGATCAGCGATGGTTCGGGCGAAGTCCGCGAGGCGTTGTCGGTCGGTGGGCGGGCCAGGTTTTCCGGGGTTGCCACCTTCGCGCGCGACGTGGTTACCGCGGCTGGTCTTGGGTCGCGACGGTGCGGAGAGCCGGTCGACGACTTCTGCGAACCAGTCGCGTTCCCGTTCGGCCATGACGGCGCGGAGGAACTGCCGCGCCGGATCTTCGGGGGCGGCAGCGCGTTTGTGTAGCTGCTCTCGCTGGTCGTCGCTCAGGCTGTCGACGAGTTCTTCTAGCTCGCCGTCGGTCATGGAGGCGATGATTCGTTCCCGTTCTTGGCGGTTCACTGGCGTCCTCCGATGTGCTCACGCAATGCGATTTCGTCGACAAACCAACGGCCGCCGATCTGTTGGCCCCCAAGCTGTGGGGCCAGCCGGCGAGCCTGCCTTGGCGAGACGTCCAGGCGCTCGGCGACCTCGGGGATCGGCACGGTCGGTTTCTCCACGGCGACAGCGTCCCTTACTGGCGTTGAGTGGACGTCCGAGTGGCCGTCGGCGGCCATGGCTGCGGCGAGTTCGCAGGCCAGCGCCTCGTACGGCTCGGTTGAGAACGGCAGGCCGGACCTCTTGCGCTGCCTGAGCGCGATGAGCGCGCAGTCGAGCGCGAACCGCAGCGCGGGCCCGGTGAGGATGACGGCGGCGCTGGCGCGGATCACCCCGGATTGCGCGCTCATCGGCCAGCCTCGCGTTCCGGCGCGACGGTGTTCCACGGTCGCCCAGACGATTTGATGATCAGGCCGGCGACGACGCCTCGCGGGCGCTGCGCGAGCGGCAGGCCGTCCAGGTATGCGCGGCACAGGCTGAGCGCGGGGCAGGCGCGGCACACGCTCAGGGCTCGGCGTCGGGCGTGGCCGAGCTCGTCGCTTGTCGGCGGCCGGCCGGCGCGGTGGCGATACTCGCCGATCGTTGCCTCGAACAGCTGCGCCTTGCCCTTACAGCGGGCGCCCGGCAGGTCCGGTATCCCACGGAGTAGCCCCGTCACGTCTTCCCAGTTCACAGTTCAGTCCTCGGTGTCGTCGACTTGATGGATCGGTTCGGTGATGTCGCGCACCGCGGACGGTGCGGCGGTGGTGCCATGCGTGCAGCGCACGGCCGGGTCGATGGGTGTGCGGTCCCCGCCGAGCAGCCACCCACAGGGATCGCAGCCGCGGCAAGCACGGATTGCTGCTATCCGCGCCTCACGCGCGGACTGGTCGACGGCGCTGCGGCGGCTCACGCCGACTCCTCGCGTGCCAGATTCGGGTGCCGGCAGTTCGCCACCGCGTTACCGCAGTCGACCTGTCCGAACTCGTCGCAGTCTGGGCACTGCTCGATTGCGTCGCGGCGGGCTTGTTTAGCGTCACAGGACCGGCTGCGCCGCCGCGCCTCCCACGCATCGTGTGCTCGCCGGTGATCGCCGCAGCGGGGGCAGTTCTCCTGAGTGCCGGCGGGGTGGCGCGGGCAGAAAGGTGCCGGTTCAGCGTCGGACGTCGACGGCGCGCCCCCTGATGAAGTCCCTGTAGAAGTACCTGTAGGGGGTCGTTCGTGCTGGTCAAAGGCTACTTTGTGCGACGCTGGCGTCAGGGGTTTCGGACGCTGGCGTCGGGGGTTTCGGACGCTGGCGTCAGGGGTTTCTCCAAAACCCGTACCGCTGGCGTCAGGGGTTTCGGTAGTTGTCCACAGGTCGCGATTGACTGAAACCCCGGACGCTGGCGTCGGGGGTTTACGAAGGTTGAACCATCGTTTAGCGGTTACGCCGCGACCGCCGCCCGACCGATCTGACTCCACCAGATAGCCGCGTTCTTCCAGCCCCCGAAGTGCTTCCACTAACCGCCGGCGGGACAGGCCGCCAGGAAGCGCAGCCGCGAGCGCGTCGAGTTCGACGAACCACCCTGAGCCGTCGGCGCGGGTGTAAGTCACGCCGATCACGACCGCCAGACGAAAGTGCTTATCTGGCAGTGTCGTATCCGAATGCAGCGCCTTGAGCCATCCGAACTTGTCGAACGACCCCGATCCGCCCGTCATCAAGCATCCCGCGCGTACGTCTCTGCGTCGCGGGCTGCGGTGGCGGCGTCGAGCAGTTGGCCGGCTAGTTCGTTCGCGAACTCAGGACTCACGGAGAACGGATCGGTGCCGGATCCGATGGCGACGAGCACCAGGCCGGGCCGCGCCGCATTGGCGGCAATATGGATCGCGGGCTGATCAGGCGGCTTGTTCACGCGGCGCCGCCGTTGAGCAGGCCGGCAACGAACTTGTCGATGTCAGCTTGCGGAATCAATGTCCGCGCACCAATTTTCACGCGACGTAGAGTGCCGTCGTCGATCAGTCCGTACACGGTGCTGCGGCCAACGCTGAGTTGTCCGCAGGCGTCGGGGATGGTGCACAACTTGCGCTGGGCTGGCGTCGGATTTTCGCGCACAGCGTTTTCCCTTCTGAACGGGAACAGCCGAGCAACAGGTAGACCATCTGGGTCTTGTCTGTGCTCGGCTGCCGGTTCAGCAAGTCCCAGTTTGGGACTCAGCGGGTGAACCCCGGTTCGGGGTGTGCGCCGTTGGTCTTGGCCCCTACGATCTCGCCGGTCCGGGGTTCCCGGTGGGTTGTGCGCCGGTCGAATCTGCCTGTGTAGCAGCGTGTCGCCTGTGAGCCGTGATTAGCGTCGGTGTTCGATTGTGGTTCCCGACTGTACACGCCTGCCGCTGCATGGCGTTTAACGGCGACCGCTGCGCGTGTCTGCCCCTATCCTTCTTTGTGCGACCACTTGACTCGTAGGGGGCGGTTTATGGCGACACGGCGGGCCGATGGTGAAGGCTCATACCGGCAGCGACCGAACGGGCTCTGGGAAGCATCCACCCGGTACACCGCGCCGGATGGGGAGCGGAAACGGCTCAGCGTGTACGGCAAAAATCGCGCTGAGGCGCGCGGGAAACTCAACGAGGCCCGCAAGCGGATCGCCGAGGGTGCTCCCCCGCGCGACGACAAGCAGACGATCGGGTCGTGGCTGGAGACCTGGCGGACGACAGCGTTGCCGGCGTCGTCCCGCAAGGCGACCACCCAAGAGCTCTACGCCGGCCTGTGCCGGAAGCATCTAGAAGGCGACGCCGCTCTCGCGGCCCTGCGGCTCGATCAGATCCGCCCGACGCACGTCGAAGCGCTCGTCTTGCGCCTGCGCGGCAAGAGCCTGTCCGACAGCACAGTGCGACAGGTGTACACGGTGCTGCGGGCCGCACTCGACGTAGCGGTCCGCGATGGCCTGCTCGCTGCCAATCCCACCGCCAAAGTGAAACGTCCGGCCGTCGCGCCGAAAGAAGCGCGCTATCTGTCCACGGACGATGTGCGGCTGCTCCTAAGTCATCTGGACGGGCTGCGCTACCGGCGGGCTGTGCTGGTGATGGCGGCGACGGGAATGCGCCGCGGTGAAGTCGCCGGACTCCGCTGGTCCGATGTGGACCTGAGCAAGTGTGAGTTAACCGTGGCGGGCATCGTCGTGCGCGTCGCCGGTGCTTTGACGTGGACCGCGCCGAAAACCGATCGGTCGCGCCGGCGTATCCCCCTGACCGCCGGCGTCGTGGCCGAGCTGAAGGCGCACCGCAAGGCGCAGGTGGCCGAGCGACTGCACGCCGGCGACCAGTGGACCGAAACGGGCGCCGTGTTCGCCACTGAGCAAGGCGGGTGGGTTGACCCGCGCAACCTGCTGCGCACTGTGGAGTTGGCGGCGAAGAAGGCCAAGATTGAGAACGTCGGCGCGCACACGCTGCGTCACTCGGCAGCCGTCGGCTGGCTGGAATCAGGTGTTCACATAAAGGCCGCGGCCGACCTACTCGGCCACGCGTCGATCAGCATCACCGGCGATTTGTACGGGCACACGAGCGACGACGCCGCGCGGGCCGCGGTAAGAGGGCTCGGCGATGCACTCGGATTATGAAGGCGGTATAGAAAGGCCGTACAGACGCAAAAGAGGCGACTTCCGATGATCGGAAACCGCCTCTTACCTGCGTCGGGCTGACAGGATTTGAACCTGCGACCACTTGACCCCCAGTCAAGTGCGCTACCAAGCTGCGCCACAGCCCGCGGTGCCTCCCGGGATCGCCGGTAGGCGGTCGAAAGCCTACCTCAGCCCCCGCCCCGGATCCCAACCGCCCGGCCCTGTCACCGCCGACGCCTACCGTGGAGGAATGAGTGACGACACTCCGCTGTGGCTGTTCGCCGATCAGCTCGGTCCCGCCGTCTACGGCGGCGAGCACGCCCACCGCGAGGTGCTGCTCGTCGAGGCCACCTCGGCGCTGACCAAACGCCGGTATCACCGGCAGAAGCTGCACCTGGTCCTGTCCGCGCTGCGGCACGCCGAACGTGATCTGGGTGACCGCGCGACGTTGATCAAGGCGGACACCTACACCGACGCGCTGACGCAGTTCGAGCGCCCGGTGCTCGTCCATCAACCGACCTCGCACGCCGCCGAACGGTTCGTCAACCGGCTCAACGAGCGGGGGCTGGTCGAGGACGTTCTGCCGACACCGACGTTTGCGTTGCCGCGCAAGGACTTCCAGGAGTGGGCCGGCAAGCGCACCCGGTTCCGCATGGAGGACTTCTACCGCGATCAGCGGCGCCGCTTCGATGTGCTGATGAACGGCGCCGATCCCGTCGGCAACCGGTGGAACTACGACGAGGAGAACCGCGAGTCCCCGCCCAAGAAGCAGGACCACCTCGAGGTGCCCGCCCCGTACAAGCCGCGCGAGGACGACATCGACGAGCAGGTCCGTCACGACCTGGACCAGATGCAGCTCGACACCGTCGGCGCCGACGGACCGCGCCTGTTCGCCGTCACCCCCGCCGA
Organism: Mycolicibacterium chlorophenolicum; assembly: GCF_001044235.1. Classification (GTDB taxonomy): domain Bacteria; phylum Actinomycetota; class Actinomycetes; order Mycobacteriales; family Mycobacteriaceae; genus Mycobacterium; species Mycobacterium chlorophenolicum. Next base: position 164,586 of record NZ_JYNL01000010.1, read on the forward strand.
AGCCAAGCGGGCGCTGAGCCGCTTCATCGAGCATCGGCTTCCGCTGTTCGGACGCTACGAGGACGCCATGATGGGCGGCGACTGGGCGATGTCGCACTCGCTGCTGTCGGTGCCCCTCAATCTCGGTGTGCTGCATCCCCTCGACGCCGTGGAGGCCGCCGAACGGGCCTACCGCGACGACAAGGCTCCGCTGGCCGCGGTCGAGGGCTTCATCCGACAGATCCTCGGTTGGCGTGAGTACATGTGGCACCTGTACTGGCACTTCGGCCCCGACTACACCGCGAAGAACGAGTTGAAGGCCCGCACCCCGCTGCCGCAGTGGTGGGCCGATCTGGACGCCGACACCGTCACCGCCCAGTGCCTGCACCACGCCCTCAAAGGGGTCCGCGACCGCGGCTGGACCCACCACATCCAGCGGCTGATGATCTTGGGCAGCCACGCTTTACAGCGCGGCTACCGGCCCGACGAATTGACCGAGTGGTTCGCCACCACCTACGTCGACGGCTTCCGGTGGGTGATGCCGACCAACGTCGTCGGCATGAGCCAGCACGCCGACGGCGGTCTGCTGGCCACCAAGCCCTACACCTCGGGCGGCGCATACATCAACAAGATGAGCGACCACTGCGGCACGTGCGCGTACGACCCGAAGAAACGCCTCGGTGACGACGCCTGCCCGTTCACCGCCGGCTACTGGGCCTTCACGCACCGCCACCAGGATCTGCTCGCCAAGAACATGCGCACCCGGCGGGCGGTGTCGTCGATGGAACGCCTCGGCGACCTCGACGCCGTGCTCGAACAGGAGTCAGCGCGCGACCGGTTCTGATGGCTCAGCGCGTGGTGTCCTCGGCCGCCGGGGTGTCCGTCTCGGCCCGCAGTTCGTCGGGCACGTACTGCGGTGCCTTAGAGGTGCGCCACGCGTAGAGCACCAGCGCGGCCCACGCCACCACGATCGTCGCGTAGGTGGCCGTCGACCACGGTGCCTCGATGCCGAAGTACTTGACCAGTTTCTGGCTGTTGGTCAGCACGATGACCCCGCCGACCGCGGTGCCCAGCAGCGCCGGGCTGACCTTGCTCACCAACCACGCCGCCAGCGGCGCGGCGATGACACCGCCGACCGCCAGGCCCAGCACGATCGGGAGGTTGTCCAGGAACTCCTCGCGCAGACCGACCAGGAAGCCGAGCGAGGCCGACACCGCGACGAGGAACTCCGACGCGCTCACCGAGCCGATCACCGTGCGCGGCGCGGTCTTTCCCCGCGACAGCAACGTGCTGGTGGTGACGGGCCCCCACCCGCCGCCGCCGGAGGCGTCGATGAAGCCGCCGAACAGCCCCAGCGGCGCCAGGAACTTCGCCGAGTGCGGGGTGTGGGTGGTGGCCAGCCCCGGGGGCCGGCCCAGCGAGAACCGGATCAGAACGTAGACGCCGATCGCGAGCAGGATGGCCGCCATCAACGGGGCGGCGTCCTCGGTCGACAGCGATGACAGCAAGGTGGCGCCGAGGAAGGCGCCGACCGCGCCGGGCACACCGAGCTTCGCGACGGTCGGCCAGTCGAAGTTCTTGAACTTCCAGTGCGACAGGCCGGACGCCAGCGTGGTGCCGACTTCGGCCAGGTGAACAGCGGCACTGGCCTGCGCCGAGGCGACCCCGCTGAGGACCAGAAGGGTCGACGCGGTGACGCCGAACGCCATCCCGAGGGCGCCGTCGACGAGTTGGGCGCCGACACCGACGAGGGCGAAAATGATGAGAGAACGCATGGGACCGAGGCTTTCGATCAGCGGCTACCGGTCAGCCGGGGATGACAGTGTGGGCGCGAAAAGTCAGCGCGAACAACACAATTCATCGAAGGCGAGCAGCCTGCGAGACGGCCAGAACGGCTCGAGCGCAGCGACGTCCGAGGGCGCACTGCCGTACGGCTGCTCGGCCACTGCCCTCCCCTGTCTGGCTCCCGGCGAAACTGCGGTCAGCCTACACGGTCAACAGTCGGTACAGCCCGATCAATCCCACCACCACGATGACCGCCCGCAGCACATTGGGTGAGAGCCGGCGACCGTAGTGCGCGCCCAGGAAACCGCCGATCAGCGAGCCGAGCGCGATGAGCCCCGCCGCCGGCCAGCTGATCCGGTCGAATGCGACCGTGGTGTACGCGACGGCCGCGACGATGTTCACGAGCAGCGACAGCAGGTTCTTCGCGGCGTTCATCCGCTGCATGTCCTCGGGCAGCAGCGCCCCCATCGCGGCGATCAGCAGGATGCCCTGCGCGGCGGTGAAATAGCCGCCGTACACCCCGACGGCGAACGTCGCCGCGACCAGCGCCGTCATCCGCGCCCCGGAGATGTGGTCGACGGAGCGGCCCGACGCCTCGGCCCGTCGCCGCACCCACGTCTGGATCCGCGGCCCGATGACCACCAGCGCGAGCGCCAGCACCAGCAGCACGGGGACCACCCGGGTGAACACCTTCTCGGGCAGGTGCAGCAGCAACCATGCGCCGCAGCCGGCCCCGATCAGCGAGGCCGGAATCTGCCAGCGCAACCGGTGCCACTGACCGCGCAACTCGCGCCGGTAACCCCAGGTGCCCGACACTCCCCCGGCGACCAGACCGACCGCGTTGGACATCGTCGAGGTCACCGGCGGGTAGCCCAGCGCCACCAGGGTCGGGAACGTGATGAGCGTGCCGGAGCCGACGAGCGCGTTGATGGCGCCGGCGCCGACGCCCGCGAGGGCGATGAGGATCATGTCGACGACGGGCACTCGACTCACCCTATCGGCGCTTGGCGCCCCGCTTTTCGCGCACCCTCACGTTGATGCGGATCGGGCTGCCCTCGAAGCCGAACGTCTCCCGCAGCCGGCGCTCCAGGAACCGGCGGTAGCCGGCCTCCAGGAATCCGGAGGTGAACAGCACGAAGGTCGGCGGCCGCGCGGTGGCCTGGGTGGCGAACAGGATCCGCGGCTGCTTACCGCCCCGCACCGGCGGCGGCGTCGCCGCGACGACCTCTTTGAGGAACGAGTTCAGCTGCCCGGTGGTGATCCGCTTGTCCCATGAGGCCAGCGACGTCTCCAGCGCGGGCACCAGCTTCTGCACCGCCCGGCCCGTCTTCGCCGAGATGTTGACCCGGGGCGCCCATTGAATCTGCGCCAACTGCAGGTCGATCTCGCGGTCGAGCAGATAGCGGCGGTCCTCGTCGACCAGGTCCCACTTGTTGAAGGCCAGCACCAGCGCCCGGCCCGCCTCGATCACCATCGACAACACCCGCTGATCCTGTTCGGTCAGCGGCTGGGAGGCGTCGATCAGCACGATCGCCACCTCGGCGGCGTCGATGGCGCCGTGCGTGCGCACCGAGGCGTAGAACTCGTGGCCGCTGGCCTGCCCGACCTTGCGCCGCAGCCCGGCGGTGTCGACGAAGCGCCAGAGCTTGCCCTCCATCTCGATGAGCGAGTCGACGGGGTCGACGGTCGTGCCGGCCACATCGTGCACCACCGACCGTTCGTCCCCGGAGAGCCGGTTGAGCAGTGAGGACTTGCCGACGTTCGGCTTACCCACCAGCGCGACGCGGCGCGGGCCGCCGCCCCCGCCGCCCATCTCGGAGATGGCCGGCAGTTCCTCGAGGACCGCGTCCAGCAGATCGGCCACCCCGCGGCCGTGCATCGCGCTGATCGGGTGCGGCTGACCGAGACCCAGTGACCACAGGGCGGCGGCGTCGGCCTCCCCGCGGTCGTTGTCGACTTTGTTGGCGGCCAGGAAGACGGGCTTGCCGGAGCGCTGCAGGATCTTGGCGGCGGCCTCGTCGGCGGCAGTGGCGCCGACCACGGAGTCGACGACGAACACGATCGCGTCGGCGGTGCGCATCGCCACCGACGCCTGCTCGGCGACCAGTTGCTGCAGGCCCTTCGCGTCGGGCTCCCACCCGCCGGTGTCCTGCACCACGAACCGTCGGCCCGACCAGGACGCGTCGTAGGAGACCCGGTCGCGGGTGACACCGGGGATGTCCTGCACGACCGCCTCCCGGCGTCCGAGGATCCGGTTGACCAGCGTGGATTTACCCACGTTGGGGCGCCCGACGACGGCGAGCACCGGCGGCGGTGACGACGCCTCCTCGATCGCCTCGGCGACGTCCTCGGCCCCGACCTCCCAGTCGCCCTCGTCGACCCACGTGCCGTCACCATCGCTCATCGGGTCGCACCGGCTTTCTGTTCGACGAGTTCGGTCAGGTGGCCGATCACCTCGTCCTGGGTCATGTCGCTCGTGTCGACGACCACCGCGTCGTCGGCGGCGCGCAGCGGCGACACCGCCCGGGTGGAGTCGAGGTGGTCGCGGCGCTGGACGTCGGCGAGCACGGCCGCGTAGTCGTCGGGCAGGCCGGCCGCGACGTTCTGGTCGTTGCGCCGCCGGGCCCGTTCCTCGGCCGAGGCGGTCAGGAAGATCTTGACGTCGGCGTCGGGCAGTACGACCGTGCCGATGTCGCGGCCCTCGACGACGACGCGTCCCGGCCCGTCGGCCAGGGCCCGCTGCAGCGCGACCAGCCGGCTGCGCACCTCGGGCACCGCCGAGACCGCCGACACCGCCTTGGTGACGGCGTCGCCGCGGATCTCCGCTGAGACGTCCTCGCCGGCCAGATAGGACCGGTCCTCACCGGGGTCGTGCCCGACCGCCAGGTCCACGTCGCCGACGGCCGCCACGATCGCGGCGGGATCAGCGATGTCGACGCCGCGGCGCAGCACGCTGAGCGTGACGATGCGGTACATCGCCCCGGTGTCCAGGTACCGGGCACCCAGCGACGTCGCCAATCCCCTTGCCACCGTGGACTTTCCGGTTCCCGCCGGACCGTCGATCGCGATCACCGTGGTACGGCTCACAGTCCCACCGCCTTGTACAGGTCGCCGATCTCCTTCTGGGTCAACACCCGGATGCTGCCCGGCCGCTGGTCACCGAGCGTGACCTCGCCGATGTCGGTGCGCACCAGCTCCTGCACCGGGAAGCCCACCTCCGCCAGCAGCCGGCGCACGATGCGTTTGCGACCCTCGTGCAGCGTGACCCGCACGAGCGATCTCCCGGGCACCGTGTCGACCACCGCGAAGTCGTCGGCCCGCACCGGTCCGTCGTCGAGGTCGACGCCCGCCCGGAGCTTTTTGCCCAGCCCGCGCGGCACCGCGCCCAGCACCGTGGCGAGATAGGTCTTGGGCACCTCGTAGGAGGGGTGCATGAGCCGGTGCGCGAGTTCCCCGTCGTTGGTGAGCAGCAGCAGGCCCTCGGTGTCGGCGTCCAGCCGTCCGACGTGGAACAGCTTCTTGTTGCCGCGGACCCGGTGCTCGACCAGGTCGCCGACGCAGGGGCGGCCGCGGTCGTCGGACATCGTCGAGTGCATCCCGCGCGGCTTGTTGATGGCGAGGTAGACGCGGTCGTCGTCGACCGCGATGCGCGCACCGTCCACCCGGATCAGCGACGCCTGCGGGTCCACCCGGGTGCCGAGTTCGGTGACCACCACGCCGTCGACCTCGACGCGGCCGTCGCGGATCATCTTCTCGGCGACCCGGCGGGAGGCGATTCCCGCCTGGGACAACACTTTCTGGAGGCGCACGCCGTCGTCATCGGTCATCGTCAGTCTCGATCCACGTCGAAGGAGGCCCCGGCCTGCGGGGTGGGTGTGCCGTTGAGCTTCATGAAACGTGGCTCTTCACTGAGGGTTTCGCTGATGTCGTCGATGACGTCGACGTCGGGCAGCAACGGTGCGATGTCGGGCAGGTCGGTCAGCGATGACAACCCGAGGCGTTCCAGGAACAGCTCGGTGGTGGCGAAGGTGACCGCGCCGGAGTCCGGATCGGTGCCCGCCTCGGTGATCAGTCCGCGCGCCAGCAGGGTGCGCATCACCGCGTCGACGTTGACGCCGCGCACGGCGCTGACCCGGGCGCGGGTCACCGGCTGACGGTAGGCGACGACGGCCAGGGTCTCCAGCGCGGCGCGGGTCAACCGGGACCGGGCGCCGTCGAGCAGCAGTTTCTCCACATAGGGGGCGTAGCGGGCGCGGGTGTAGAGCCGCCAGCCGCCGCCGGCCTCCCGCAGATCGATCCCGCTCTCCCGGGCCGCGAAGTCGGCAGCCAACACGCGCAGCCGCTCGGAGATCCGGCCGGACGCCTGGTCGGTGGCGGTGGCCAGCGCGTGGACGGGCACCGGGGTGTCGACGACGAGCAGCAGCGCCTCGAGCGCAGCGTCGAGCTCGGCGTCCTCGAGTTCGGCGCCGGGCTCGGTGTCTACGGGAAGATCTTCTGTCATCGTCTTTCTGTTCCGCGTTATTCGGCGTCCGCGGTCGCCAACTGCTCGCTGTTGGGCCGCTCCCCGGTCCACGAAATCTGGAGCACACCAAGCGGTTCTGACTGGTCGAATGCTACCGCCCGCGCTCGATACAGTTCGAGCAGCGCCAGGAAGCGGCCGACGATCTCCATCGGCATCCGGCAGTCGGCCACCAGATCGGCGAACGACGCCCAGTGGCCGATCCCCCGGTCTTCGAGCTGCGACATCAGGTTGGCGGCCTGTTCGGGCACCGACACCGGCACCTGGTGCAGGTGTTCGGTGCCCACGGTCGGCACCGGCCGCGGGGTGAACGCGGCGGCGGCGATCTCCGCGAACCGGGCGGCGTCGACGCCCAGCATCACCTCGGGCAGCAGCTCGGAGTAGCGGTCCTCCAGCGCGACGGCCCGGGGGTAGCTGCGCATCGCGGCGGACTCCAGCTCGGCGAACATCTCCGCGACGTGCTTGAACGCGCGGTACTGCAGCAGCCGGGCGAACAGCAGGTCGCGCACCTCCAGCAGCGCCAGGTCGTCTTCGTCGTGCACGTCGCCGGCGGGCAGCAGCCGGGCCGCCTTCAGGTCCAGCAGGGTGGCCGCGACCACCAGGAACGAGGTCGTCTCGTCGAGGCCGAGCCGGCTCCCGATCTCCTTGGTGTAGGCGATGAACTCGTCGGTGACCTGGTGCAGCGCCACCTCGGTGACATCGAGCCGGTGGGCGAAGATCAGCTGCAGCAGCAGGTCGAACGGGCCCTCGAAATTGCTCAGCCGAACCTGGAATCCGGGCTTGGTCGACTCCTCGGCGGCCGGGGGCCCGCTCACGCGCCGAACCGGTGGATGACCTCGCGTGCCAGGGCCCGATATGCCTCGGCCCCAGCCGATTTCGGCGCCCACGTGGTGATCGGCTCGCCGGCCACGCTGGTCTCCGGGAAGCGCACGGTGCGGGTGATCACGGTGTCGAACACGAGGTCGCCGAAGCGTTCCACCACGCGGGCCATCACCTCGCGGGAGTTGACGGTGCGCGGGTCGTAGCGGGTGATCAGGATCCCGCTGATCGACAGCTTCGGGTTGAGCCGGTCGTGCACCTTCTCGACGGTGTCGGTGAGCAGCGCCAGGCCGCGCAGCGAGAAGTACTCGCATTCGGTCGGGATGATGACGCCGTCGCTGCAGGCCAGCCCGTTGACCGTGAGCAGGCCCAGCGAGGGCTGGCAGTCGATGAGTACGTAGTCGTAGCGGTCGAGCACCGGGTACAGCGCGCGGGCCAGCGACTGCTCCCGGCCCACCTCGTTGACCAACTGGATCTCGGCCGCCGACAGGTCGATGTTGCTGGGCACCAGGTCCAGGCCCGGCACGCGCGTGGTCAGCAGCACCTGGTCGATCGACACCCGCGGCTCGACCAGCAGGTTGTAGACCGTGTTCTCCAGCTCGTAGTGCGGCACGCCCAGGCCGGCCGACAGCGCGCCCTGCGGGTCGAGGTCGACGAGCAGGACGCGGCGACCGTACTCGGCGAGGCTGGCGCCCAGATTGATCGTCGAGGTGGTCTTACCGACCCCGCCCTTCTGGTTGCACATCGCGATGACCTTGGCCGGTCCGTGGGAGCTGCGCGGCGCGGGATCGGGGGTTTCGCGGGGAAGGCGGCCGGTCAGGCCGGGTGTGGGTGCGGGATCGATGGTGCCCGTGTCGTCGCTCATACCGGACCGTCGCTGGTCAGGCATCCTTGCGGCGTGGCGGACATCGCGGCAAGTTTAACGGTGAGCATCGCGCCGGTGAGGCAGACCCGCAGGCAAGATCGCCGCGAGTGTGCGGCGGCTTCCTAAGCTGGACCGCATGGGACTGACTCAGCGGGTGCCGGTGCTGCGCTGGGCGCGCCTGGCCCTGGGCATGCCGTCGTTCGTCCGCACCGGCCAGATCGGTGACGGGCGGGAAGCCGCCTGCGCCGCGTTCGTCGAGTCCACCGCCCCGCACGGGGACATCGACGCCGCACTCTCGGCGATCGACGCGTTCGCGCGCCGAGAGGCGATGCTCGTGAACATCGGCGACGAGAAGGGGCTGCTGCTCGACGCCGCGGTGCGCCGGGCCGCACCGGCGCTGGTGCTCGAGCTCGGGACCTACTGCGGGTACAGCGCACTGCGCATCGCGCGTGCGGCACCCTCCGCGCGTGTCGTCTCGGTCGAGTTCTCCGCGGCCAACGCCGACGTCGCGCGACGGATCTGGACCCACGCCGGCGTCGCCGACCGCGTGACCTGCGTGGTCGGCACCATCGGCGACGGTGGCCGCACCCTGGAGACTTTGACCGCCGACCACGGCGTCGGCGTCGGCAGCGTCGACGTGCTGTTCATCGATCACGACAAGAACGCGTACCTGTCCGATCTGCGGACGATCCTCGACCGCGGGTGGCTGCACCCCGGATCCGTCGTGGTCGCCGACAACGTTCGGGTGCCCGGCGCGCCCGGGTACCGGGCCTATATGCGCCGGCACGAGGGCACCCGGTGGCACACCGTCGAACACAAGACCCACGTCGAGTACCAGTCGGTGCTGCCCGACCTGCTGCTGGAGTCCCAGTATCTGGGGCCTGCTACCGCGCCCGGGGATGAGCGCCCGCCCACACCTCACGCAGCGCGTTGACGGTGACCATGGTGTAGATCTGCGTGGTCGTCACCGACGCGTGACCCAGCAGCTCCTGCACGACGCGCACGTCCGCGCCGCCCTCGAGCAGATGGGTGGCGAACGAGTGGCGCAGGACGTGCGGAGACACGGTGGCGGTGATGCCGGCACGGTCGGCGGCGTCCTGCAGCACCTGCCAGGCGCTCTGCCGGGACAACCGCCCGCCGCGGGCGTTGAGGAAGATCGCCGGGGTACCGCGGCCGCGCCGGGCCAGATCGGGACGCGCCCGCACCAGGTAAGCCTCCAGCGCGGCCACCGCGGGCCGGCCGATCGGGATCAGGCGCTGCTTGCCGCCCTTGCCGCGCAGCAGCACCGACCGGGCGTGCAGGTCGATGTCGTCGACGTCGAGGCCGACGGCTTCGGAGATGCGCGCGCCGGTCGAGTACAGCAGTTCCAGCAGCGCCCGGTTGCGCAGCGTCAGCGGCCCGTCGGCCTCGCTGTCGCCGCCCGCGGCCTCGAGCAGCGCGAGCACCTCGTCCAGCGACAGGCTCTTGGGCAGCCGGCGGCTCGGGGTGGGCGGTTTGACCTCCCGCGCGACGTCGAGGGCGGCGATGCCTTCGGCGGCGGCGAACCGGTGCAGGCCGCGCACCGCGATCAGCGCCCGCGCCGCCGACACCGCCGAGAGCGGCGGCACGCCGTTGTCGGGGTCACCGAGCCGCAGCGCGACCAGGAACTCACTGACATCAGCCTCGGCCGCGCCCGCCAGGTCCGACACACCGCGGGAGGTCAGGTGTTCGGCGTAGCGCCGCAGATCGCGCCGGTAGGAGCTCAGCGTGTTCGCCGCCGCGCCACGTTCGATCGCCAGGTGGTCGAGGTATCCCTGGATCTGACCGTCCAGGGTGGAGCCGACCGACGAGAACGTCTGGGTCACGCATGTCCCTTCCGCCGTGCGAACGCCCTGGGCCTGTCGGTCCACGGCGCGTCGACGGCGCGCAGCGCATCGATGCCGGGCATCGCGTGCGCGGCCAGGATGCCGGCGACGGAGATCGAATTCACGATCTCCCCCGAGTACACCTTGGCGACGGCCTCGTCGAGCGCGACACGCTCGACGGTGAGGTCGGCTTCTTCGTGTTCAGCCTCCGGGCGGCCGACCTCACGCAGCCCGGTCGCCAGGAACACCCGCACGCTCTCGTCGCTGAACCCGGCCGCGGTGTCGAGGTCAACCAGCGTGTGCCAGGTCTCGGCGGTCAGTCCGGCCTCCTCTTCGAGTTCCCGCGCCGCGGACTCGTGCGGCGGTTCCCCATCCATGTCGAGCAGGCCCGCAGGCAGTTCCCACAACCGGCGGCCGAACGGGTGCCGGTACTGGTAGACCAGCACGATGCGGCCCTCGTCGTCGAGGGCGACCACGGCCACCGCGCCGTAGTGTTCGACGATCTCGCGCCGCGCCGTCGTGCCGCCCGGCATCTGCACCTCGTCGGCGCGCAACGCGAAGATGTTGCCGACGTAGAGCGTCTCGGACGCGGCGACGGTGAAGTCGTGGTTGCCGGGTCCTCCGAGGTCTGTGGCGTCCCCGTCAGCCACGGGCCGGGGCGTCTTCGAGGGTGTGCTCGACACCGTTGGCCTCGGTTTCGGTGTCCTCGTGGTCGGGGATCTCGGGCATCTCGACCGGCAGCCGTTCGGCGTTCTTGTAGTCCAGCGAGGCTCCGACGAACGCGACGAACAGCGGGTGCGGCCGGGTGGGCCGGCTCTTGAGCTCCGGATGGGCCTGGGTGCCGACGATGAACGGGTGCACCTCGGGGGCGTACTCGACGAACTCGACGAGGTGCCCGTCGGGCGAGGTGCCCGAGAACCGCAGGCCGCTCTCGGCGATCTTGTCGCGGTAGGCGTTGTTGACCTCGTAGCGGTGCCGGTGCCGCTCCGACACCTCGGTGGCCTGATAGGCCTGCGCCACAATCGATCCCGGCGTCAGCGCGGCCGGATAGGCGCCGAGCCGCATCGTGCCGCCGAGGTCGGCCTCGCCGGCGACGATGTGCTGCTGGTCGGCCATCGTGGAGATCACCGGGTCGGGGGTGTCGGGATCGAACTCCGCCGAGCTGGCTTCGGTCAGTCCGACCGACCGCGCGGCCTCGATGACGATGCACTGCAGTCCCAGGCACAGGCCCAGCACCGGCAGGCCGCGCCGGCGGGCGTAGCGGATCGCGCCGATCTTGCCTTCGATGCCGCGGATGCCGAAGCCGCCGGGGATCAGCACGCCGTCGACGTCGGCGAGTGCGGCGGCCGCGCCGGTGTCGGATTCGCAGTCGTCGGAGGGCACCCAGCGCATCTCGACGCGGGCATGGTGGGCGAAACCGCCGGCGCGCAGCGCCTCGGCGACCGACAGGTACGCATCCGACAGGTCGATGTACTTGCCCACCAACGCGATTCGCACGGTCTCTCGCGGCTCGTGCACCCGTCGCAGCAGGTCGTTCCACTGCGTCCAGTCCACATCGCGGAACGGCAGGTTGAGCCGCCGCACCACGTAGGCGTCGAGCTCCTCGCGGTGCAGCACCTTGGGGATGTCGTAGATCGACGGCGCATCCGGGGTCGAGATGCACCCGTCGATGTCGACGTCGCACATCAGCGCGATCTTGTTCTTGAGCGGTTCGGGCACGTCGCGATCGCAGCGCAGGATCAGCGCGTCGGGGCTGATGCCGATGCTGCGCAGCGCCGCCACGGAGTGCTGGGTGGGTTTGGTCTTCAGCTCACCCGAGGGCGCCATGAACGGCACCAGGGAGCAGTGCAGGAAGAAGCAGTTCTCCCGGCCGACTTCGTGACGCACCTGCCGGGCGGCCTCCAGGAACGGCAGCGACTCGATGTCGCCGACGGTGCCGCCGATCTCGGTGATCACCACGTCGGGCCGGTTGCCGTCGGCGTCGGCCTCGGCCATCGCCAGCACGCGGTTCTTGATCTCGTCGGTGATGTGCGGGATGACCTGCACGGTGTCGCCGAGGTACTCGCCGCGCCGCTCCTTGGCGATCACCGACGAATACACCTGTCCGGTGGTCACATTGGCGTAGCCCGACAGGTTCCGGTCGAGGAAGCGCTCGTAGTGGCCGACGTCGAGGTCTGTCTCGGCGCCGTCCTCGGTGACGAACACCTCACCGTGCTGGAACGGGTTCATGGTGCCCGGATCGACGTTCAGATACGGGTCGAGCTTCTGCATGGTCACCTGCAGACCGCGGGCGGTGAGCAGTTGACCGAGGCTCGAGGCGGTGAGGCCCTTACCGAGGGAGGACACCACCCCACCGGTCACGAAGAGGTGTTTGGTGGCTGTCTGCGGGTGCTTGCGCAACGGCTTCATTTGGCCTGGCACGGAACCCCACCCTAACACCGTCTCCGACACCGCGTCGCTGACACGCGGGCGGCGGGCCCCCTATTGCGGCACGGTGACGGCGGAGGCGCCCTGCCCGCTGCCGTACTGGCCGGGTTTGCCGTTGTTGATCAGTGCGCTCAGCGCCAGCACGGTGGTGATCCGCCCCGACTCCCGGTCGACGTTGTCGACGGTACTGACCGTACTGGTCAAGGCGTTGTCCGAACGGGCGACCGCCACCGCGGAGGTACCGGAGGCGGCGCCGTCACGGCCGGCGAGCACGACGCCGGAGCCGTGGGGTGCCAGACCCGCCGCGAACCGGGCCACGGTGGCGCCCTGGTTGCCCGCGTCGTCCCCGAGCGCGCCGCCGGTGACGATCAGTGCGGTGTTGGCCGCCCCGATGCGGTCGGCGCCGTAGGTGATGAAGCCGGTGTCGCGCAGGGCGGTGAGCACGGTGTCGCGCTGGTCGTCGTTGACGGGGGCGAGCTTGGGGTCCCTGTTGATCAGCAGCGCGATGCCCAGGAGGTCACCGGCCTGCGAGCCCTGGTCGACGGTGGTGGTGCTCAACTGGGTGCCGGCGGGCACGATCGGTGAGTTCACCACCGACAGCAGCTTCTCGGCGGAGTTGGCGTCGACGAACTCCTGGGTCAGGCCGACGGTGCCGGTGACGGTGCCGCCGGCCTCGCTGACGAGCCGGGCGAGTGCGTCGACGTCGTCGTCGGCGGCATCGGGCGTGCGGAACAGCACCACCGATTTGTCGGCGAGGCTGCCGCGCAGGATCCGCGGTGCCATCTGGGCATCGAAATCGCCTGCTGCGCTCAGCTTTTCGTTCAGCGCATTACGGTCGTTGGTCAGCGAGTCGATCTCGGTCTGCATCTGCGCCTTGTCGTCGCGCAGCCCGGACAGCACGGTGTTGGACAGCAGCCCGGAGCCCAGGGCGATGCCGATGGCCAGCGCCAGGAACACGGCGGCCAGCGAGATGGCGTGCGAACGCAGCGAGATCACGGCGGCTGTCCTACGAGACCAGGCCCTGGACCCACAGCAGGAACTGGTTCCAGGTGTGGGTGATCCACTCGAGCACGGCGGCGTCGGCGCGCGACACCCACAGCGCGGCGATGACGGCGATCAGCATCGCCAGCACCAGCAGCGCGATCGCCCCGCCCGAGACACGGCTGCGGTACAGCGTGGCAACGGCTTTGGCGTCGACGAGCTTCTCCCCCACCTTCAGCCGGGTCAGGAAGGTCGACGGGTTGCTGCGCTGGCGGGTGCGGTCGAAGAACTCCTCGATGCTCGCGGTGTGCCCGACGGTGACGATCAGCGAGGCGCCGTGGTGGTCGCAGAGCAGCAGCGCCAGGTCGGCGGCCGACCCGGCGGCCGGGAACGTCATTGCGCCGACGCCGAGGTCCTGGATGCGCTCCAGACCGGAGGCGTGGCCGTCGGCGTCGGCGGGCAGCACCACCTGGGCTCCGCAACGCAGCGCCTCGGTGCTGATCTTGTCGGGGTCACCGACGATCAGCGCCGGCCGGTAGCCGGCCTTGCGCAGGACATCGGCGCCGCTCCCGACGCCGACCAGCACCGGCTGGTACTCCTTGATGAACGGTTTGAGCGCCTTGAGGTCGGCCGCGGCGTGCGGCTCCTCGGCGACGATCACGACGTGCCGGCGGTTGAGGTCGACGTCGATGTCGGGGATGCCGATGCCGTCGATCAGCAGGGGGCTCTCGCTGCGGATGAACTCGATGGTGTTCCCCGCGAACGCTTCGAGGTGGGCGACCAGCCCGCCCTTGGCCTCCTGCATCAGCTCGTGGATGTCGGCGTCGGTGCGCTCGGTGCCGAGGATCAGCCGACGGTCCCCGGAGTAGACGCCGCCCTCGTTGATCCGGATGCGGGCGCCGTCCTTGACCTTCTTGAACACCTCGGGGCCGGTGTCGTCGACCAGCGTGATGCCGTTGGCGACCAGCACCTCCGGTCCGAGGTTGGGGTAGCGCCCCGAGATCGACGACGACGCGTTGACGACGGCGGCGACGTTCGCCTCGACCAGGGCGTCAGCGGTGATGCGGTCCAGATCCTGCGCGTCGATGACGACGATGTCCCCCGGCGTCACCCGTCGCAGCAGCCGGTCGATGTCGCGGTCGACGCGGGCGGTGCCGGTGATGCCCGGCCGTGAGCTGGCGTTTCGGGAGAGCAGCGCTGACATCTTCATGGGCCGATTCTTGCCAGCAACCCTCCGGATCCGTCGGAGGCGCGCCGTAACATCAGCCCCAGAAGTCTCTTTCTTTCACATCCGTCACACGCTCAGGTGGCGCCCTCGCGTTCGGCCCGGGCGGCGTCGAGGAGCTCCCGCGCGTGCGCGCGCCCGCTGTCGGACTCGCCGAGGCCCGCCAGCATCCGGGCCAGCTCGGCCACCCGGTCGTCGTCGTCGAGACGGCGCACCCCGCTGGACTTCGCCCGGGCCTTGGTGCCCGCCGTTTCTCCCTCGATGACCAGGTGCGCGTCGGCGTAGGCGGCCACCTGGGGCAGGTGCGTCACGACGATCACCTGATGCGTGCGTGCCAGTCGCGCGAGCCGACGGCCGATCTGGACGGCGGCCCGTCCGCCGACGCCGGCGTCGACCTCGTCGAAGACCATCGTGGTGCCCTCCGTCGACACGGCGAGCACCACCTCGAGCGCGAGCATGACCCGGGACAGCTCACCGCCGGAGGCGCTCTTGTGCAGCGGCAGCAGGTCCGACCCGCCGTGCGCGGCGAACCCGAATTCCACGGCGTCGACCCCGTCGCGGCCGGCGTGCACGGTGTCACCCGAGGCCAGCGTCAGCGGCGCGCTGTCGTCGGGACGCGCCGGCAGCGGACCGACGGAGATCATGAACTGGGCGCCGGACATCGCCAGCCCGGACAGCTCCGCGGTCACCGCCTTCGACAAGCCTTTGGCCGCTTTGACCCGGACCTTGGTCAGCTCCGCGGCGGCGGCGGCCACGGCGCCCTGGAGTTCGTCGACGCGGCGCGCGAGGCCGGCTAACGCCTCCTCGGACACGTCGAGCTGGGCCAGGCGCTCACGCGACGTGCGCGCCCACTCCAGCACCCCGTCGATGTCCGGGGCGTACTTGCGCGTCAGCGTACGCAGCTCGGCCTGCCGGGCCAGCTTGCCCTCCAATGTGCTTGCATCGCTGGGCAATTCGGAGAGGAACCCGCCCAGCTCTGCCGACACGTCGGTGAGCACCGTCAGCGCCGTGTCGAGCTGGCCGGCCAGCGCCTTGAGCGCCGCGTCGTCGGTGTTCTCCAGCGCCGTCCGGGCCTGGCCCACCGAGTCGGCGGCCGAGAACCCCTCGCCCGCCCCGTCGTCGCTGATCCCCGACAGCGCGGCGCGCGCGGTCTGCACCGCCTCGCGCAACGCGTCGAGCTCCGACAGTCGCCGGATGTCGGACACCAGCGACTCGTCCTCTCCGGGTCGCGGCGCGATGACGTCGATCTCGTTGAGGCCGAACTGGAGCCGGTCGGCCTCCTGCGCGAGTTCACGGGCGCGGCGCCGCCGTTCGTCGAGATCACGCCGGGCCGAGAGCCACTCCTCGCGCAGCGAGCGGTAGCGCTGCAGCTGCGCCGACACGTCGGCGTACCGGTCGAGCGCGGCGCGCTGCTGGTCAGGGCGCATCAGGCGCAGCTGATCGTTCTGGCCGTGCAGCGTGAGCAACTCGCTGGTGAACTCGCTCAGCGACTTCGCGGGCACGCTCCGGCCGCCCAGGTAGGCCCGCGACGGCCCGTCCCGGCTCACCGAGCGGGCGGCGATCACGCTGCCGTCGTCGTCGCGTTCGGCCCCCGAGGAGTCCAGGATGTCGTCCACCTGCGTGACCACCGCGTCGCCCAGATCGTCGGTCACGAACCGCCCCTCGACCACGGCCTTGACCGAGCCCGACCGCACCCGGGCCGGATCGGCACGTGCGCCGCCGAGCAGGTGCAGGCCCGTCACCACCATGGTCTTGCCGGCACCGGTCTCCCCGGTCAGCACGGTCAATCCCCCGTCGAACTCTGCGGTCGCGACGCTGATGGCGCCCAGCGACTCGATCCGAATCTCGGCTAGCACTACTGCCCGCGCCACCCTGTGACGGGCAACCGGAACTTGCGCACCAGCCGGTCGGCGAACGGCGCGCTGTCCAGCCGCACCCATTTCAGCGGAGTGCCGCAGCGGGTCACCTCGAGGCGGCCACCGGCGGGCAGCACCATCTCGCGGCGGCCGTCGCAGAACACCAGCGCGTCATGGCCGCTGGCCTCGATCTCGATGGCGATCAGCGCGTGCGGGCTGGTCACCATCGGCCGGGCGAACAGGGCGTGCGCGTTGTTGGGCACCACGATGATGGCCTCGAGGTCCGGCCACAGCACCGGGCCGCCCGCGGAGAACGCGTACGCGGTCGAACCGGTCGGGGTCGAGACGAGCATCCCGTCGCATCCGAACGACGACACCGGCCGGCCGTCCACCTCCAGCACGACGCCCAGCACACCGAGCCGCGGCCCCTTCTCCAGGCTGGCCTCGTTGAGCGCCCAGCCCCGGTCGAGCAGTTCGCCGCCGGCCCACACGGTCACGTCGAGCGTCATCCGCTCCTCGACGCGGTAGTTGCGCCGGATGATGTGGTCGAGGACGGTGTCGATCGAGTCGGCCTCGGCTTCGGCGAGGAACCCGATCTTGCCGAGGTTCACCCCGAGCACCGGGATCTCGACATTGCGGGCGAGCTCGGCGGCCCGCAGGAAGGTGCCGTCACCGCCGAGCACCAGCACCAGCTCGCATCCCTCGGCGGCGCGCTGATCGGCGTCGACGACCTCGATCTCGACGCCGAGGGCGCGCATGTCGTCGGGCGCCAGATGCAGGGGCCCGCGGTCGACGGCCTCTGCGGAGAGCACCCGCAGCCCGATCCCGTTGTCGCTCAGCACTTTCTCCACCCGGCGTGCGACGTCGGTGGCCTCTTCGCGGCCGGTGTGCACCACCAGCAGGATGGTGCGTTCGAGCGTCATTGGGGACCCTCCTCGACGGCACGGTGGATCGCGGCGGCGAGCGCGTCGCCGTGCAGGGGATCCGTCGTGTCGGCTCGTAGATGCAGGAAGTACTCGACGTTGCCGGCCGGGCCGGGCAACGGACTGGCGGTGACCGCGACGGCCGACCAGCCCAGCTCGGCCGCCCGTTCGGCGACCGAGCGGACCGCGTCGGCGCGCAGCAGCGGGTCGGAGACCACCCCGCCGGCGCCCACCCGGTCCTTGCCGACCTCGAACTGCGGCTTCACCATGGGAACGATATCCGCGCCGGCAGACGCGCACGCAGTCAGCGCGGGCAGCACGGTCGCCAGCGAGATGAACGACAGGTCGGCGACGATCACCTCGACCGGTCCGCCGATGGCCTCGCCGGTGAGCTCGCGGACGTTGGTCCGCTCCATCACCGTGACCCGCTCGTCGGTGCGCAGCGCCCACGCCAGCTGTCCGTAACCGACGTCGACGGCCACCACCTCAGCCGCCCCGCGGGCGAGCAGGACCTCGGTGAACCCGCCGGTGGAGGCGCCCGCGTCGAGGCAGCGCCGGCCCGCGACATCGACACCGAACGCGTCGAGCGCGCCGATCAGTTTGTGCGCCCCGCGCGACACCCAGGACGGTTCGCCGGCGTCGTCCACGGTCAGGTTCGCGCTGACTTCGATGGCCGTCGCCGGTTTGGCCGCCCGCATGCCGTCGATACTGACCCGTCCCGCCCCGATCAACTCGGCGGCCTGCTGGCGGGAGCGCGCGAGACCGCGCCGGACCAGCTCGGCGTCCACACGAGCGCGCCGCGTCACGCGGATCAGCCCTTCTCGACCGATTCCAGCGCGCGCACCAGCACGTCGTGCGCCTCGTCCAGGCGCGCGGCCACGGCATCCAGGTCGGCGGCCGTGGGCTCGGTCGGCTCGCCCAGGAGTTCGGCGACCTGGGCGCGGATCTGCTCGGGGTCGGTACTCATGTCGTGGTTCACGCTAGTCGATGGCGTCCGACAGCAGCGACCACCGCCGAGCGGCCTGTCGGGCTGCGTCGTCGGCCGCGACGATCGGCCGGCGGCGCACGGGCTCGTCCGCCGCCCAGACGGCGGCGGCGATCGCCCGGACGACGGACAGGGCGTCGCCGGAATCGGTGCCGGTGGAGTGCACCGAGACCGCATCGTCGTCGACCTCGACGCGCCACGCCGGATGTGGCCCGACGCGCAGGGTGTCGGCGTCGTCGGTCAGCGCGCGGAGGTCCTCGGCGAGCAGCTGCGGGCGCTCGTCGGGAACCGCGAAGATCGCGTCCTCGGCGTTGTTGACGCCCGACAGCACCATCAGGCTGGGCAGTTCGGCGGCGTTGGCGCCGGCGATATCGGTGTCGAGCCGGTCCCCGATCACCAGCGGTGACTCGAAGTGCCCGCGCGCCAACGCATTCGTCATCAGGACCGGCGACGGCTTGCCGGCGACCTGCGGCTCCTGGTCGGTGGCGGCGCGCAGCGCGGCGACCATGGACCCGTTGCCGGGCAGCAGTCCCCGCTCCGAGGGCAGCGTCTTGTCCACGTTGGCGGCGATCCACAGCGCCCCGGCCCTGATCGCCAGCGCCGCCTCCGCGAGCGCGGTCCACGCCGTGTCCGGGGAGTGGCCCTGCACGACGGCCACCGGCTCGTCGGCGAACTCCCGGACCGGCGTCAGGCCGACGCTGCGCACCTCCTCGGCCAGCGCATCCGTGCCCACGATGAGCACTTTCGCGTTGTCCGGGAGCTGGTCGGCGAGCAGCCGTGCCGCGCTCTGCGCACTGGTCACCACATCGTCGGGTGCGGCGGTGAAACCGAGCTCGCGCAGATGGTCGGCGACCTGGGTGGCGTCGCGGGAGGCGTTGTTCGTCACATACAGCACCCGGGACTGCACGGCGGCGAGCGTGTCGACCGCACCGGGGGTGGGTTCGCGGCCGCGGAACACCGTGCCGTCGAGGTCGAGCAGCAGGCAATCATGCTGCTGCGCAAGGCTGCTCATGTCAGGACAGCTCCGTGATGCGCTCTTCGGCGTCGGTGATGCCGTCGGCATCGGCTGCCGCGGCCTTCAGGAACCACTGCAGGGCCTCGTCGTTGCGGTCGAGCGCCAGCAGGGTGTCGGCGTAGGCGTAGAAGAGCCGGGCTGCGGTCTGACCGGTGCGCGACGGATCTAGCTGCGGCGTGGACAGCACCGCGAGCGCCTGCTCGTGCTGACCCAGATCCGAGCGGGCCCCGGCGACCACGATCCGCAGTTCGTCGGCGTCGTCGCCGGTCAGTTGTGCGGCCTCGGGGCTGCGGGCCAGTTCGATGGCCCGCTCCGGCCGGCCGACGCCGCGTTCGCAGTCGGCGATCAGCGCGAGAAGCGGTGATTTGCTGCCCATTCGGCGGGCCGCCCGCAGTTCGGCGAGTGCCTGCGCCCAGTCCCCGCACGCGTAGGCGGCGATGCCGACGGCCTCGCGCACCGCGGCGATCCGTCCGGAGCGAGCGCGGGCTGCGCGGGCATGCTCGAGCGCAGCCTCGGGATCCTCGTCGAGCAGCTCGCCGGCGGCGACGAGATGACGCGCCACGGCGTCGGCGGTGGCCCGATCGAGGGTGGTGAGTTCGCCCCGGATCTCCGGGGAGAGTTGGCGGGCTTCGATCTCGGCGGGAATCGGCGGGCCCGCTGGAGTTTTCGTGTCGTCGTGGGTGCGCGGCTGGGTGGGCCGGGCACGCTGAGGTCCCGACGTGCGCGGCGCCGAGCGCTGATCGCGCCGCGGCCCCTGCCTGTTGCCGGCCGAACCGCCGCGCTGGGGCCGGCGGTCGCCGCGGCCGTCCTGATTGTCGTGGGACACGACAAAAAGGATACGGCCAAAAAGTCCGACGCCACAATTGACGAATTCATTGGCCAATTGCTGCGAAATAGGAAATCGCCCCCCGCGAAATGCGGGGGGCGATTCCAAATGGTGTTCGGCGGTGTCCTACTTTTCCACCCGTGTGGGTAGTATCATCGGCGCTGGCAGGCTTAGCTTCCGGGTTCGGGATGGGTCCGGGCGTTTCCCTGCCGCTATGGACCGCCGTAACTTTATTCACTCGTTTTTGAGTGTGAATCTGTGAGTTNCAGGCTTAGCTTCCGGGTTCGGGATGGGTCCGGGCGTTTCCCTGCCGCTATGGACCGCCGTAACTTTATTCACTCGTTTTTGAGTGTGAATCTGTGAGTTTTGTTGCCCCTGGGTTATTTGGTGGTGGGGTGTGGGTTGTGGTGTGTGGTGTGGTTGCGAGGTTTTGTTGTTGTTGTAAGTTTTCGGCCGGTTAGTGCCAGTTCCCTGCGACCATTGCTGGTCTTGTAGGTCTGGTCTATC
>NZ_JYNL01000011.1 GCF_001044235.1 Mycolicibacterium chlorophenolicum
CAACTGGCACTTCGCCGCACGGGGCGCCGAACCCGGCTCCCCGCTCCAGCACTACTGGCCGCTGTCCATCGAGGAGCAGTTCTATCTGCTGTGGCCGCTGCTGATCCTCGCGGTCACCGCGCTCGTCGTCCGCCGCGCCTGGAGCCGCGACCGCTGGGTCGGCCTGATCGCCGCCACCAGCGGCCTGCTCACCGCCGCCTCCCTGGCCTGGGCCACCTACCAGACCGCGGTGTCCCCGCACAGCGCCTTCTACAACACCGTCGCCCGCGCCTGGGAACTCGGCGTCGGCGCGCTGCTCGCCACCGCCGTCGCCGTCCTCACCACCACCCCGGCCTGGTTGCGCCCGCTGCTGTCCTGGGCCGGGATCGCCCTCATCGCCGCCGGCCTGGTCCTCATCTCCCCCGACTCCGCCGGCTTCCCCGTGCCCTGGGCCCTGCTCCCCGTCGCCGGCACCGCACTGGTGATCGCCGCCGGCGTCGGCAGCGAACCGATGTTCCAACCCCTGCTGCGCAACCCGGCCGCCACCTATCTGGGCGACCTGTCCTACGCGCTCTACCTGGTGCACTGGCCGGTCATCGTCCTGCTCGGCACCGTGATGGACACCAGCGTCTACTTCTACGCCGGCGCGCTGGCCCTGTCCTTCGGCCTGGCCATCGCCTGCCACCACTTCCNGTCGAACCCGGGTTCACCACCGATTACCGTTTCGTCTGGGCGGTGCCCGCGGCCGACCTGGCCCGTCATCGTCCTGCTCGGCACCGTGATGGACACCAGCGTCTACTTCTACGCCGGCGCGCTGGCCCTGTCCTTCGGCCTGGCCATCGCCTGCCACCACTTCCTGGAAAACCCGCTGCGACACGGAAGTTGGGGCGCCGTCCAGCAGGCCCGCGAAGACATGCGGCACGGCCTCTACCACGTCGAGCGGTCCACCAAGATCGCCGCCGTCGCCGCACTGGTGCTGATCACCCTGTCCGTCATCACCTTTGCCGCCCGCCCCGACCGCTACGAACAGACCCACCCCGCCCTGCCCTGCTGCGGCCATCTCGANCGCACTGGTGCTGATCACCCTGTCCGTCATCACCTTTGCCGCCCGCCCCGACCGCTACGAACAGACCCACCCCGCCCTGCCCTGCTGCGGCCATCTCGAGTAACGACCACGCAACATCTCGGCGCGGGGTTTGCCCCAGCCCCCGTAAGGCTAGCTAGGGTGGACGTCAATCCCCCGAAAACAAGGCGAACAGTGACGGACCTCCTCGACGATGCCGCGTTGGGTAGTGGCCTGATTCCGAGCTTTCAACAGGTCGTGTCACTTCCCGGCGGGACCGTCGTCGGATACGAAGCACTGGCGCGGTGGCCCCAACTCGACGGGACCGGCCCGCTGCAGGTCTTTGCCCACGCCGCCCGCAGAGGCACGTTGGACGTGCTCGACCGGGAATGCATCCACCGCGCCGCCGACGCCGCACTGCGCGGCAACAGCACACCCGGAATGCTGCTGCTGATCAACTGCGAACCGTCGACGGAAGATCTGGACCTCGACGACGACGCCGTCGCCGAGGCGGCCGGCGCCTTCCACCTGATGTTCGAGCTCACCGAGCGCGGATTGCTGGACAACCCCCGCGCGCTGCTGCGCAAGTTGGACGCGCTGCGCGCACACGGCTTCATGATCGGTCTCGATGACATTGGCGCCCAACGTGATTCGCTGGCGCTGCTGGACATCATCGCCCCGGAGATCCTCAAACTGGACATGGGGCTGGTGCAGCACCAACCCGACGACGTCCAGGCGCGCACCGTCGCCGCGATCATCGGTCACCACGAACGGACCGGCGCGACCATTCTGGCCGAGGGCATCGAAACCGAACTGCACCTCGAACAGGCACTGGCCTACGGCGCCACCCTGGGCCAGGGTTACCTCTTCGGCCATCCCGGCGCGCTGACCACCGTGCCCGACGTCCGGGCGCTACCCTCGTGGACGTCACGCACGCCGGAGTCGACCAGCCCCTCGGTGTTCGAGCTGGCCACCCCGGGTCTGGTGCAGCGGACGGTGCGCAAGCAGACGCTGCACGAACTGTGCCGGCACATCGAACGTCTGGCCCTGACCGCCGACAGCACCCCGATGGTGTTGGCGACCGTGCAGCACGCGGGCAACTTCGGCGGCGCGACCCGCGACATGTACACGCAGATCGCGCAGCGCTCACCCCTGGTCGTGGTGTTCGGCGAGGGTGTTCCCGACGAACCCGAACCGGGCATTCGAGGTGTGGCCGTCACTCCCGACGATCCCCTGGCCACCGAATGGACCGTGCTGGTGCTCGGGCCCGACACCGCTGCGGCGCTGATCGCGCGCGAACAGCCCGGCGAGCACCCGCCGGTCCTTGACGGCGACCGGCGCTTCGAGTCGGTGATCACCTTCGACCGCACCCGCGTCGCGGCGGCGGCCCGCAGCCTCCTGAAACGTCTGCCCGACAGCGCCGCCGGTTAGCGGCGTCGACGTCACGCGAAAGACGTTCCCCGGCGCAGGATCTTGGCCTGGTACATCGCCGCGTCCGCGTCGCGCAGGATGTCCTCGACGTCGCGCTCGTCCGCGGCCGACAGCTCGGTGACCCCGATGCTGACACTGACCCTGCGAAGCCTGCCGCTGACATAGATCGGTTCCGCGAACTCGCCGTGCATACGCGCGGTGAGGCCTTCCAGCGCCGCGCGGTCCAGGCATCCGTACAGCAGCACCACGAACTCGTCGCCACTGAGCCGGCCCACGAAATCGCCGTCGCGCACGCTGTTGCGCAGCCGTCGCGCGGTTTCCCGCAGCGCACCGTCGCCGGCGTGATGGCCCAGATCGTCGTTGATGGCCTTGAGGTCGTCCAGATCGACGAACAACACCGCCGAAAGGTGCGGGGCACCCGGCTTCTCCGCCCGCGCGAGCCTCGCCTCGATCTGCGCGCGGTTGGGCAGCCCCGTCAGCGGATCATGGTGCGCCTGATAGGCAAGGTGGGCTTTGGCGTTGTGTTCTGCGGTGATGTCGGCGAACGAGACGAGTAGCGCGGAGTTCTCCGTGTCTGCTGGGTCCAGCAGACAGCAGTTGACCGACAGCCATGCGTGGGTGCCGTCCGCCCTCTCGACGCCCACGACCATGTTCTCCAGTGGGGCGTTGGCGAACATCAGCTTCACAGAACCCAGTTCGTTGTCGCCGATCTTGACGCCCCGGTAGTTGAAGACCGGAAACGTGAGCGCGCCGCTGGTGTAGTCGGCGACCAGACCCGCAGTGCCCAGCCGCAGGATGTGGCGGGCCGCCGGGTTGATCGACTGCGGTTTCCCGTGGCGGTCGAGCACGATGACTCCGTCGTGCAGGGACCGTACGACGGATTCGAAGTGGACCTCCGCGCGCCGCTGCGCCGTGTAATCCGAACACAGCACCACATAGCCGTCGTCCATCGCCGCGACCGACAGCCGGACGTTGACGGGAGACCCGTCCGCCGCGCGGTGCCTGGCGTGCACGACCCCGCCGCCGGCGACGATGTCCGCCAGGTCGACATCGCCGTCGACGGCTTCGACCAGCGGCAGGCCGAGCGCACGCTCCACCGGACGCCGGTACACCGCCGCCGCGGCCGAATTCCAGCTGGTGACGATGCCGTCCGCGGTCGTGGCGATGATCGCGTCACTGACGTGGTTGACCAACGCCGCCTGATAGCGCAGCGCCGCCTCGGCCGCCTTCTGCGCGGTCAGGTCGCGGAAGATGACCTGGTAGGCGGGTTCACCGTTCCAGGTGGTCAACACCGAGACCACCTCGACCTCCAACGGGCTGCCGTCGAGGCGCCGCAGGACGGCTTCGGAGGCCGGTGAGCTGTCGCCTTCGTCCGACAGAGCGAGGATGCGTTCCAGCATCGAGCCGATTGAGTCGGGATGGACGAAGTCGATGATCGGACGCCCCACCAATTGCTCGGCGCTGTCGGCGCCGAAACCCCGCACCCCCGCGGGATTGACGTAGACCACCCGACCGTCGGAATGCACGCACATCGGGTCCGGGCTCAGGTCGACCAGCCGACGGTAACGCTCCTCGGCCGTATCGACGTGGCGTCCGGAGTTGCCCTGTGTGCTCGATTCCGACGTTGTCCTCACACTCCCCCTGAGAAATGATTTGCTGCACAATCATATTCAGCAAATCTGACACTCCACTGCCACGAGTGCCTCGCTTCACAGTATGGCCGCGACCTGGCCTTTGGGCTAGTGATCTGCTTGCGAATGGGTGTTAATCGAGCTAGGGGCCCGCGGGGGCAACGCCACAACGAAGGGGAGATCACATGAACACTGCGCACATGGGCATCGCGGGAATCGGGGCTGTCACCGGCTACGGGTGGGGACGGCAAACATTGTGGAACGGGCTGGCGAGCGGAAAGCCGGCCGCGACGCTGTACCCGGGCTTCGGGCCCGGCGGGAACGACGACGCCTGGCTGTCCCGGATCAGCGACGACGGCGATCCGCGCGACGGTCTGAGCCGCTTCGGCCAGGCGCTGCGCGCCGCGGCACGCGAAGCCATCACCGACGCCCGCCGGCGCGGGTGGACACCCGGGCGCCGGGTGGGCCTGCTGCACGCGGTCGTGATCGCCGAGGTCGAGGGCTGGCGCAACTTCTACCTCAAGGACCACGCCACCCGGCGCGTCCGCGACTATCTCACACTGATGCCGTCGACCCCGGTGTCGATGTTGATGCAGGAGTACGGCTTTCACGGCCCGGCGATGAACGTGTCGGCGATGTGCGCGTCAGGCAACGCCGCGCTCATCACCGCCAAGATGTGGCTGGACGCGGGCATCGTCGACGACGTCGTGTTCGTCTCCACCGACCTGTCACTGACCCCGGAGAACGTCGAGCACTTCGTCCGGCTCGGCGTCGGTGTCGTCGACACCGATCCGCTGGACGCCTGCCGTCCGTTCCAGGAGGGCAGCCGCGGCTTCCCGGCCGGCGAGGCCGCCGTCGCGTTCGTGCTGTCCCGACGTAGCGACGCGCCCTACGTGCACGTGCTCGGCGGGGCGATGTCGCACGACGCCTTCCATCTCACCTCGGTCGATCCGTCCCGGACCGAGGTGGACCGCTGCGTGCTCGACGCGCTGGCGTCCTCCGGCGTCGACGCCGCCGACATCACCTACATGAACGCGCACGGACCCGGCACCCAGCAGTGCGACACCGTCGAGGCGGCGGTCCTCGACGAGGTGCTCGGCGGCACGGCCCACATCTATTCGGTCAAGCCGCTGACGGGGCACTGCCAGGGCGCCGCGGCCGCCGTCGAGGTCGCCGCGGCGGCGCTCGGCTACGGCCAGCAGCAGGTGCCCGCCCCGCCGACCGTCGCCCCCGGCCATCCCCGCCTGCTGGACGGACTCACGCCGATGCGGACGGGGCTGACGCTGAAGACCTCGCTGGGCATGGGAGGGCACAACGCGGCCGTCGTCCTCGCCCCTGTTGCGTGAGGAAGGCGTAGCCGCTCGCCGGTAGGCTGACTCCCGTGCCGCTACCGCCTGATCCCACGCCTGCTCTGCAGTCCTACGCCCACCCCGAACGGCTGGTCACGGCCGACTGGCTGTCGGGCAACCTCGGCCGGCCGGGCCTGGCCATCGTCGAGTCCGACGAGGACGTGCTGCTCTACGACACCGGCCACATCCCGGGAGCGGTGAAGATCGACTGGCACACCGACCTCAACGACCCGCACGTGCGCGACTACATCACCGGCGAGCAGTTCGCCGACCTGATGAACCGCAAGGGCATCTCCCGCGACGACACCGTCGTCATCTACGGCGACAAGAGCAACTGGTGGGCCGCCTACGCGCTGTGGGTGTTCACGCTGTTCGGCCACCCCGATGTGCGCCTGCTCGACGGCGGCCGCTCGCTGTGGATCAACGACGGCCGCGACACCACGCTCGACGTCCCGTCCAAGCAGACCACCGGCTACCCCGTCGTCGAACGCAACGACGCCCCGATCCGCGCGTTCAAGGACGACGTCCTCGCCGCGCTGGGCAAGGAACCGCTGATCGACGTCCGCTCCCCGCAGGAGTACACCGGCGAGCGCACCCACATGCCGGACTACCCCGAAGAGGGCGCGCTGCGCGGTGGCCACATCCCGACCGCCGTGTCGGTGCCGTGGGCCAAGGCCGCGCAGGACAACGGAAAGTTCCGCAGCCGCGC
Source organism: Mycolicibacterium chlorophenolicum (assembly GCF_001044235.1). Lineage (GTDB taxonomy): Bacteria > Actinomycetota > Actinomycetes > Mycobacteriales > Mycobacteriaceae > Mycobacterium > Mycobacterium chlorophenolicum. Next base: position 6,163 of record NZ_JYNL01000011.1, read on the forward strand.
CGAACTCGACGAGCTGTACGGCTTCCTCCAGCCCGATGTGAACACCATCGCCTACTGCCGCATCGGCGAACGGTCCAGCCACACCTGGTTCGTGCTGACCCATCTGCTCGGCCGCGAGAACGTCCGCAACTACGACGGCTCGTGGACCGAGTGGGGCAACGCGGTGCGGGTGCCCGTCGCTGTCGGGGAAGAGCCGGGCGAGGCGCCGTGAGCATGCCGGCCGCGCTGGCCGAGGTGGTCTCCGACTTTCAGGAGGTCGAAGGCCAGGACAAGCTCGCGATGCTGCTGGAGTTCGCCAACGAGTTACCGCCGCTGCCTTCGGATTTGGAGGAGGCGGCAATGGAACCGGTACCCGAGTGCCAGTCCCCCCTGTTCCTCCACGTCGACGCCGGCGACCGTGAGCACGTGCGGCTGCACTTCAGCGCGCCGGCCGAAGCTCCCACCACCCGCGGGTTCGCCGCGATCCTGGCGGCCGGCCTGGACGGGCAGTCGGCCGACGACATCCTCGCCGTGCCCGACGACTTCTACACCGACCTCGGGCTGGGCGCGCTGATCAGCCCGCTGCGCTTGCGCGGCATGTCGGCGATGCTGACCCGGATCAAACGCCGGCTCCAAGGCTGAGCGACGCACTACGCTGGACTCCTACGGGTGTGCCGACGTCTCGAGGGGGTCTTCCGATGACACCGGGCGCATTGCCGATCGACGGGCAGCCGCAGCTTGCCGCCGATGACCAACCACCGCACTTCTCCGAAGCCGACTATGTGCGGGGGATGACGCGGCTGACCGACGTCATCCAGGAATTGTCGCTGTCACGGACCGCGAGCGAGGTGCAACGGATCGTCGCCTCCACCGCGCGGGAGGTACTCGGCTGCGACGGGGCCACGGTCGTGATCCGGGACCGTGACATGTGCTTCTATGCCGACGAGGACGCGGTCACGCCGCTGTGGAAGGGCAGGCGCTTCCCTATGGAGGCGTGCGTCAGCGGATGGGTGATGGTGCACAAGCAACCCGCGGTGATTCCCGACATCTACGCCGACGAGCGCGTCCCCCATGACGCCTACCGTCCGACCTTCGTGAAGAGCCTGGCCATGGTGCCGATCCGCCGGCGGGATCCCGTCGGCGCCCTCGGCGCGTACTGGGCGCAGCGTCGGCGCCCCACTCAGCACGAGCTGGCCCTGTTGCAGGCGCTGGCCGACGTGACCTCGGTGGCGATGGAGAACGTCCAGGTGCACGCGGTGCTCGAGCAGCAGATCGGAGAACGCCCGACATCGATCGACGTCGCGATGCCGTCCGCCGCCGCGCCGGGGGGCCTCGACGCGACCTTCGCGGCGGCCTTCGCGAACGCCCCGATCGGCATGGCCGTCATCGGGCTCGACGGAAGCTTTCACAAGGTCAACCGGGAGTTCTGCCGCATCGCCGGGTACCAGCCCGAGGACCTGACCAGACTGACGTTCCAGGACATCACCCATCCGGATGACCTCGATATCGACCTCGCCGAGGCGTCGCGACTCCTCGCCGGCGAGATCGCCAGCTACCAGATGGACAAGCGGTACTACTCCAGGGACGGACACGTCGTCTGGGTGCGGCTCTCCGTCTTCCTGGTCCACGACGACTCCGGCGAGCCGCAAGCATTCATCTCCCACATCGAGGACATCTCCGCGCGCCGCCGCGATGAGGAACAGCTGCGACGGCAGGCGACGCTCGACACCCTCACGGGCGTCTACAACCGCAACAGGTTCGAGGAGGAGCTGCGGCGTTACAAGGTGCGGGCAAGCCGGCACTCGAACGTCGACGAGGCAGCCGTGTTCATGATCGACCTCGATGGTCTCAAGCAGGTCAACGATCAACACGGTCACGGCGCGGGTGACGCCTACCTGAGGAACGTCGCCGACATCATCAGCCGGCGACTGCGTCTGTCCGACGTTCTCGCCCGGATCGGTGGCGACGAGTTCGCCGTGCTGCTTCCTCGGACGACTCCGGCGCAGGCCCAACAGATGGCGCAGACATTGGTGGAGCGCGTCGAGGCTCTGTCTCCGGGCACCATCTGCATCGGTATCGCCATGCTCACGCCGGATGCCATCGACGAAGCCCTCGAGCGCGCCGACCGGGCCATGTACCGCGCCAAACGTCAGGGCGGAAGCCACTGGTGCGGGCCGGAGCCGGCTCCAGTGATCAGCGAGGAGTCAACACGATCACCGGGATCTCCCGCGTCGTCCGCTTCTGGTATTCGGTGAAGTAGGGGTACATCTCGACCAGCCGCCGCCACAGGTCCGGCCTCTCCTCGTCGGTGGCGAGTGCCGCGTCGACGCGGATCGTCTCCCCGTTGACGTCCAGGGTTGCTGTCGGATTCGCCTGCAGGTTGCGCCACCACACCGGGTCGGTGTCGCTGCCCGAATACGCCGCGGCGATGACGAAGCGGTCGCCCTCCTTGATGTAGATGACGGGCACCGTGCGCGGCTTGCCGGTCTTGCGGCCGGTGACGGTCAGCAGCATCGTCGGGTACTTGTGGTTCTGCGCGCGGCCCCCGGTGAGCCGGTAGGCGACGGCGTGCAGCGTGCTGAACGTCCGGGTGACGGGCCGCATCGCCGGACGGCGCAGTACGTCGCTGAGGGCGTTGAAGACCCGCGCTGCCGGGGACTGCATGGAGGACATCAGGGAAGTCTCCCGCACACGGCCGGCAAACACCGGCTCCGGGGATAGCCCGTACAGAACAGCAGTCACTCCGGTAACGTCTGGCGCTCGGGGGACGACGCACTGAGCAAACACCTATCAAGGGGGGCACGTTGACCATGTCGATGACCAAGCGATCGGCGCTGACGCTCGTCGCACTGGCCGCAGCCATGACTGCGGGCGCCCTGAGCTTCGGCAGCGCACTGGCCAAGGCCGACGACATCAAGCCCAGCCCATGGGTGAAGAGCCCGCAGGCCGGCGACGTCCGCCGCGACTCCACCCAGGGCGAGGTGCGCGACGGGTACATCCTGGCCCCCGCCGGCGGGGCCATCCGCCAGTCCCCGGTCGCGACGCCCGGCACCACGGCCGGCGGCTTCAAGGGTGTGCGCGTCGGCCCCGGCATCGGCGGCTGGTGAACGCATGACCGTTGTCCCGAACGCTGACTGACGGGACGTTCCTGCGCGTACGCTCCCGCCATGCAGAAGCTGCTCCAGTCCCTGAGCGAAGCCGACTTCCAGGTCGTCCGCGCGACAGAACCCCGGCAGATGGCCGACCTGGACGAGGACGACCTGCTCGAGTTGCACGCTCGCGTGCGCCGCGCCCGCAACAAGCACGTCGGGAAGTACCGCCGCGCCGGAGCCGTGAAAGTCGGCACCAAGGGATCACGGGCCGCGGCCAAAGAAGCCAACGACCGCAACGCCGATCGCGCTGAGATCTTCGAGGACGCACTGAGCCGGGTCAGCAGACAACTCGCCCAGGTCGCACGGCGCAGCGCCGTCGAACTCAAGGCCGAACGCCTCGCCCGCGCCCAACAGACGCCCGCACCGAGCACCCCGACCCCACGTGAGCGCGGCAAGGTCCGCGCGAGCAGGGCACCCCGGTCAGATGACACGCGGGCCAACCCTGGACGCAAGAAACGCGACGCGGCATCGACGGCAGCGGGCGCCCGACGACAAGCCAAGCGCGACAGTCGCTCCTGACCGTCAGCGCACCGCGTCCCCCGTCTCGGCGTCGAACAGATAGGTCCGCTCCGGCGGCACCAGCAGCCCGACCGGCGTGCCGGCCTCGAGCGCCGTCCCGGGCGGCGCCTGCGCGATCACCCGCGTCGGATCCGGCGTGTCGACCAGCGCCGTCATCAGCACGTGGCTGCCCAGCGGTTCGACGAAATCCACCCGGGCCGGCACCGCGCCGTCCGCCTGGGCGCCGCCCAGCTGTAGATGCTCCGGCCGCACCCCGACCGTGACCGGGCCGTCCGGGCACGGCACCGCGTGCAGCTCCGCCCCGCCGAGATGCAGTGCACCCGAACGGACCACGCCCGGCAGCAGGTTCATCGGCGGGCTGCCCATGAATGCGGCGACGAAGGTGTTGGCCGGCCGGTGGTAGACGTCGTCGGTGCTGCCGATCTGCTGCACCTCGCCGCCGGCCATCACGCACAGCCGGTCGCCCAGCGTCATCGCCTCCACCTGATCGTGCGTGACGTACACCGACGTGACCGGCACCTCGCGGTGCAGCCGCTTCAGGTCGCCGCGAACCTGGTTGCGCAGCTTGGCATCCAGATTCGACAGCGGCTCGTCGAGCAGGAAGGCCTGCGGATCACGCACCAGCGCGCGGCCCATCGCGACCCGCTGGCGCTGCCCGCCGGAGAGCTGACCGGGCTTGCGGTCCAGCAGCTCCCCGATCTGCAGCAGCTCGGCCGTCTCCCGCACGCGGCGCTCGATCTCCGCCCGCGGGGTCTTACGCTGCTTCAGCCCGTAGGCCAGGTTGCGGTACACGGTCATGTGCGGATACAGCGCGTAGTTCTGGAACACCATCGCGATGTCGCGCTGCCCCGGCCCCAGCGTGTTGACCACCTGCCCGCCGATGCGGATCTCCCCCGCCGTGGGCTTGTCCAGCCCGGCCAGCAGCCGCAGCGCGGTGCTCTTGCCGCACCCGGACGGACCCACCAGGATCAGGAACTCGCCGTCACCCACGGTCAGGTTCAGCCCGTTGAGCGCGGTGACGCCACCCGGATACGTCCGGGACACCTCACGGAATTCGACTTCTGCCAACGCCCTACCCCTTGATCCCGGTACTGGCCACGGACTGCACGAAATACCGCTGCGCGATGACGAACACCAGCAACATCGGCAGCAGGCTCATCACGTTGGCCGCCATCAGCAGCGGCCACTGCACATGATGCGCGCCCTGGAAATAGCTCAGCCCCAACGGGATCGTCATCTGATCCTGCGAGGTGATGACGATCAGCGGCCACAGGAAGTCGTTCCACGACGTCAGCACCGTCAACGCGGCCAGCGTCGACATCGCCGGAAGCGACAGCGGCAGCACGATCTTGAACAACACCCCGAGCCGGGAGGTGCCGTCGACGCGGGCGGCCTCCTCGAGTTCCACCGGCACCGTCTGGAAGAACTGGCGCAGGAAGAAGATCCCGAACGCGGTCGCCAGGTTGGGCAGCATCAGCGCGCCGATGTGGTCGATGCCCAGGCCCTCCCACACGTTGTCGCCGAACCACTTCACGATCAGGAACACCGGGATCATCGTCACCTGGAACGGCACCATCAGCGTCGCCATCAACGTGACGAACAGCGCGCCGCGCCCCAGGAAGCGGATGCGCGCGAACGCATATCCCGCGAGGCTGCACACCACCAGGTTGCTGACGAGCACCACCGCGGTCACCGTCAGGCTGTTGAGGAAGAAGTGCCCGAACGGCGCCTGCGCCCACGCCTCGGTGTAATTCGCGAACCGGGGCTTGGCCGGAAACAGCACCGGCGGGAAGTGATTGGCCTCCCCCTCGGTCTCCAGCGAGGTGATCAGCATCCACAGCAGCGGCACGAGCAGCAGGAAGCTCAGCGGGATCAGCACCAGATGCCAGGGGCTGAACGGCAGCCGCCGGCGCGTCGTCGCCGTCATCGTCGTCATGGGTGGTGCGCATATCTGCGGGCGAGCCGGAACTGCACCGCGGTGACGATCAGGATGACGACGAACAGCGCGTAGGCCATCGCCGCGGCGTAACCGGCATCGAAGTGCACGAACGCCTGATCCCACAGGTAGTAGACGATCACCGTGGTGGCCCGCAGCGGGCCGCCGCGGGTGGTGGCGTACACCTCGTCGAACAACTGCAGCGCGTTGATGGTCAGCCACACCAGCAGGAACAGGTTCGCCGGACCCAGCAGCGGCACGGTGATGGTGCGGAACCGGGTGAATGGCTTCGCCCCGTCGATCGCCGCCGCCTCGTGCAGTTCAGGCGGAACACCCTGCAGCGCAGCCAGATACACGATCACCGAGAAGCCGGTCCAGCCCCAGATCGTCATCGCGACGATCACGAAGATGGCCTGCGACGGCGACGCCAGGAACGGTTGCGACGGCACCCCGACCGCGTTCAGCGCGGCATTGACCAGACCGTAGTCCCGGTCGGTCAGCCACAGGAAGATGATGCCCTGCGAGATCGTCGACACCGCCATGGTGATGTAGGCGGCGGTCCGGTACACCGAGATGAACCGCACCGACCGGTTCAGCGCCGCCGCGGCCAGCAGGCCGACGATCATCGTGCCCGGCACGAACAGCGCGGTGTAGATGATCGTGTGCTTGATCGCGTCGAGGAACACCGGATCGTCGGCCATCTTGCGGTAGTTGTCCCACCCCACCCACGGCGTCTCCGGGGTGAGCAGATCCGACTTCTGGAACGACAGCTGCAGCGACATCAGCACCGGCAGCAGACCGAAGATCCCGATCAGCACCACCGCCGGGGTGACCAGCGCCCAGCCCGTCACCCCGTCGGTGCCGTGCGAGCGCCACCTACGCCGCGGCGGGGTGGACGCTGTGCGGTGCGGCGCTCCGGTGTCGGAGACGTCGGCGATCAGCATCGGCGAATGTCCCGTCTACTTCTCGGCCAGCTTCGCGTCGGCGGTCTGGGCGGCGGCGTCCAGGGCCGCAGCCGGCTGCTCTTTGCCGAGCATGACTGCGACGATCGCCTGTCCCAGCGCTTCGGAGATGTCGGGGTACTGCTCCACGGTGGGCCGGACCTTCTGCACGTTGTTCAGATTCTGCACGAACGCGGCTGTGCCGGGCACGTTTTGGTTCAGCTTGTCCAGCACCGCCTGATCCTTGCCGACCGATTGGCGGATCGGCAGGTCACCGGTGCCCAGCGAGAACGCCTTGACCTGCTCGGGCGCCGAGAGCCACTTCACGAAGTCGACGGCCGCCTGCTTCTTCTTGTCGCCGTTGTCGAACACCACCCAGTTGTCGGGACCGGCGATGGTCTGGTGCCCGCCCGACGACCCGGCGAACGTGGGCATCACCTGGACGTCGTAGTCGATGTCGGAGAGCTGGCTGAGATCCCACGGGCCGGTGACGAGCATCCCGACCTTGCCGCTGTTCATCAGCTTCGGGCCGTTCTCGTTGGTGGTGTCCAGATACAGCGACTTGTCGGTGACGGCCATCTGCTGCAGCACGGTCAGCGCCTTCACACCGGCCTCGGAGCTGAACACGGCCTTCTCGTTGTCGGGCGAGAGGATGTCCCCACCGGCCTCCCACAGCATCGGGAGGTAGTGCCACACCGTGTCCTCGCTGCCGTCGGCGGGAATCAGCCAGCCGTACTGCCCCTTCGACGGGTCGGTGAGTTTGGCTGCGGCGGAACGGAAGTCGTCCCACGTCCAGTCCGGGCTCGGCGGGGCCACGCCGGCGTCGGCGAACAGCTTCTTGTTGTAGACGATCGCCAGGTTGTCCACCAGCGCCGGCACGCCGACGATCTTGTCCCCGACCGTCGCGGCCTCCCGCTCGGCGGGATAGAAGTCGTCCCACGTCCAGTCCGGGTTCTTCACCTCGCCGGCCATGTCCACGACCTGCGGGATCTGCGCGATGTTCGGCGACCACGACCCGAACATGTACGCCACGTCCGGCGCGCTGCCGCCCCGCACCGCGGTCAGCACCTTCTGCAACACCAGGTCGTTGCTGGAATACAGCTCGTTGACCTTCACGTCGGGATGGTCCTTGTTGTACTGCGCGATCAGGCCTTTGAACACCTCCCCCTCGGTGTCCTGATATCCGTGCCACACCGCGATCTCGGTGGGTCCGGACGACGAGCCACCACCTCCGCAGCCGGCGAGCACGAGCGCGAGAACGGCGAGCAGGGCGATGCAGAGGCGGCTTCTGATCACGGTGGACACTCCTTAGTGGTGGGTACGCAGGGGTTCGGGCAGCAGATCGCCGTGGGCGGCGGTCAATTCGTCACACAACTCGGCGATCTGGTCGACGCTCAGCGTGGCCGCGGTGTTCGGGTCGACCATGGCCGCCGCGCGGACCAGCCGCCGATCGCCCTCGACGGCGGCGCGCACCGTCAGATCGACCGGGCCGAGGAAGCTCCGGTTCAGCGCGGCGCACTGCGGCGGCAGGTCCCCCACCGCCATCGGGTGCGCGCCCAGGCTGTCGAGCAGCGCGGGCACCTCGACCGCGAGACCGTCGGGCAGGTTCGTGATCAGGCCGGCGTTGACGACGTTGGCCGAGATGACCCGCGGCGTGCCGGTTTCCAGCGAGTGGATCACCTGAGGGGCGTACTCGGTGGACCCCGTGTCGATCGGCAGCGTGTCGGTGTCGGCCAATTCGGCTCGCAGGCGCTGGTATTCGGCGAGGTTCGCCTCGCTGATCGACACGTACTCGCCGACATTGAGTCGCAGCCGCTGCACCTCGTCGGGGTCGTGCAGGTACCACGGCACGTATTCGCTGCTGTGCTCGCTGGTCTCGGTCGGGTAGTGGCCGAGCCGGCGGTACATGTCGACGCGTACCCGCCGTTGCAGTTCGGGGTCGGCGGCGATGCGCTCGTCGAGCAGCGGGTACAGGTTCTGCCCGCCGCGCTCCCAGCGCAGCACCCACGCCTGGTGATTGACCCCGGCCGACCAGTAGGACACCTCGTCGTACGGCACGTCGATCAGCTCGCACAGGCCCACCATCGTCCAGTACACCGAATGGCACAGCCCGAGCACCTTGAGATCCGGCGCCACCCGGTGCAGATAGGTGACGTTCATCGCCATCGGGTTGGTGTAGTTCAGCAGCCACGCGTCGGGGCACACCTGCGCCATGTCCTCGGCGATCCCGGCGAGCACCGGGAACGTCCGCAGCCCACGGAAGATGCCGCCCACCCCGATGGTGTCGGCGATGGTCTGGTTCAGGCCGTACTTGGCGGGGATCTCGAAATCGCGGACGGTCGCGGTGTGCCCGCCGACGGCGATGGTGTTGATGACGTAGTCGGCGCCGTCGAGCGCCCGGCGCCGGTCGGTGGTGGACACCACCTCCGGCTGCGCCCCGGCCGCGCGGGCGGTGGCCCGGGCGATCGCCTCGGCGGTCTCGAGCCGCTCGGTGTCGATGTCGTGCAACACCACCCGCACCGCGCCCAGTTCGGGGAAGGACAGGATGTCGCCGAGCAGTTCGCGGGTGAACTCGACGCTGCCCGCCCCGATGATGGTGATCGTCGGTTTCACGCCTTCGTCGCCTTCGTGTCCGGTTGCAGCACGGCCGCGGTCGGCTCTTCACCGCGCTTCTCGTCGGCGTAGACCATCAGCGTCGAACCCACCAGGGCCAGCACGATGCCCACGGCGCCGTACGGGCTGGGCAGCGTCTGGTAGGCGATCAGCGACACCACGATGGTCAGTGCCGGGGCGAGCGCATTGGTGGTGGGCGCCACGATGGTGGCCTTGCCGCGAGCGAGCGCCATCACCAGGAACAGGGCGCCGACGGCGTTGAGCAGCTGCGTGCCGGCCGTCAACACCGGCGCCTGCCAGGGGAAATCGAGCGGCAGTCCGCCGAGGGAGAACAGCGCGACGGGGATCAGCGCGATCCCGGAGATCGCCATCCAGCCGAACGTGGTGGCCTCGTTGACGCCCAGCGTCGCAGTCTTGCGCATGAAATACGCCTGCACCCCCCAGGCCACGCAGATCAGGATCGCCAGCAGCAGCCAGGGACCGGAGGAGGCGTCGGAGTCACCGCTGGTGATGCTGAACAGCACGATGGCCGCCAGTGCGCAGATCAGCCCGACGATGGCGAGCCCGCGGATGCGTTCGCGCAGCAGCACCATCGCCATCAGCACGGTGATCGCCGGGGAGATCGACACGATCGGGAAGATCAGATAGGCCGGCCCGATCGTCAGCGCCTGGAACAGCAGCAGCTGCCCGCCGGCGCCGGTCAGTCCGATCAGCAGACCGTAGATCGTGGCCTTGGGCCGGCGGTCGAACGTCTCCCCCTTCAGCGCGAAGGCGGCGGGGATGATCATGGTCAGCGCCCAGATGCAGTAGATCATCTCGTCGGGGTAGCCGTACCAGGTGGCGGGCAGCGCGGAGAACGCGCCCCACACGCCCCAGAACAGGATCAGCAGCGTCGCGTAGAAGATCCAGCTGCGGGTGCCCTTACCGGTCCTGCCGGTGGTGGTCATGTCGGTCATGGTGTGGTCACCTTCTCGGATGTGGTTGCGGCACCGGCGAGTTCCTTGACCGATGTCGCGCTCAACGGATGTCCGCTGTGCTTGGCGGCGTACAGCGCCGCCCCGACCGCCGGGTCGAGCAGCGGCTGCCGCAGGTCGTAGGTCGCGGGCAGGGCGCCCAGCGCGGCCGTGAAGCCGTCGAGGAGGCGACGGTCGGAGAACATGCCACCGGAGTACGACACCGGCACCGTCTCGTGTTCGGTGAAACCGACCAGCACGCGGGTGGTTTCGACCAGCGCGACCAGCTCGTCGACCGCGTCGGCGAGGATGCGCGCCGCGGCGTCGTCGCCGGCCTGCGCGGCCTCGCACACGGTGGTGGCCAGCGCGGCTATCGACCCGCGGCTGCCCTTCCAGGTGTCGATCACCAGACTGACGACGTCGAGGTCACCGCCGATCCCGAGCCGCTCCTTGAGCAGGTCGTACAGCGGGCCGCGGGGCGCGCGGCCGTCGCTCATCCGGCTGAACGCGTTGAGTCCGCGGGCGGCAACCCAATACGCCGAACCCTCGTCGCCGAACAGCTCGCCCCAGCCGCCGACGCGGTGCCCGGTCCCCTGCCGCTCCCCGTAGGTCATCGACCCGGTCCCGCTGATGACGTTGATGCCGTCCTCACCGGCCAGCGACCCGGCCCAGCCGCACACCATGTCGTTGTCGCAGCTGTAGCGGTCGTGCCCGAGTACTCCGGCCGGGACGGCGTTCAGCGCAGCGATGTCTCCGCTGGCCTCGCCATAGCCCGGCAGGCCGAAGAACGCCGCGTCGATGGCGGCGGTGTCGATGCCCGCCTGCCCGCAGATGTCGGAGACACCCTGTGCGAGAACGCGTTCCACGACGTCGAAGCCGTCGTTGAAGTAGTAAGACGTCGGCGCGGTCGCGCGGGCCAGGACGTGACCGCCGTCGTCGATCAACGCGAACGCGGTCTTCGATCCGCCGCCGTCGACCCCCAGATAGCGCGCCATCACCGGTCTCCGTTCATCGGGTAGATCGTGACGCCCCGCACGACGCGGCTGACCTCACCGGACGGGAACGGGTTGTCGGGCGTCTTGCCGTAGTCCAGCGACGTGAACAGCGCCAGATACTGACCGAACACCAGGTACGGCAGCGCGACCAGCGCATCGGGCAGCCCGGCCAGCCCAGGCAGCACCACCGACCGACCCAGGTCGTCGGGGATCGGCTCGGTGCTGACGACCCGCACGGCGTCGGGGCCGAGTTGGCCACGCAACTCCGCGATGATGTCGAGGTCGTAGCGGCGGGTGTAGGGGTCCGTCGACAGGTACACCACGGCCAGGGTGTCGGTGTCCAGCACCGACTTCGGGCCGTGCCGGAACCCCAGCGGCGAGTCGAAGTACGTGACCACCTCTCCCGCAGTCAGTTCCAGCAGCTTCAGCGCCGACTCCCGCGCCAGGCCCTGCAGCGGGCCGCTGCCCAGGTACACGAACCGCTGCTTCTTGGTCTGCGCCAGCGCCCGGATGTCGGACTGCAGCCCGACGACGTGCTCGGCCGCCCCCGCCAGCGCCTCGACGTCCTCGGCCCGCGCTGGACCGAGCAGCAGCAGGCAGCTCAGCAGCATCGAGGTCAGGCTCGAGGTCATCGCGAAGCCGGAGTCGTTGGTGCGCTCCGGCATGTAGACCACCAGCGAGTCGGGCCGGCCCAGGTGGGCGCGGCCCAGCTTCCCGTCCCGGTCGCAGGTCAGCACCAGGTGCCAGACGTGGTCGACCAGCTGGTCGGCCAGCGCGGTGGTCGCCAGGCTCTCGGGGCTGTTGCCGCTGCGGGCGAACGAGACCAGCAGCGTGGGGGTTTCGGCCTCGAGGTGATCCAGCGGGCTCGCCACGATGTCGGTGGTGGCGATCGGCTCCACCCGGCGGTGCAGGTGGCGCCGCAGCACCGGCGCGGCGATCTCCCCCGCGAACGCCGAGCTGCCCGCGCCGGTCAGGATGATCCGCAGATCGGGGCGCGCCAGCAGGTCGCGCAGGAACGCGTCGGACTGCTCGACCCCCTCTGTCAATCGTCCCGCGACTTCCCGCCACGCATCGGGCTGCTGTCCGATCTCGAGAATGGTGGCGCCGCCGTCCTTCTGGTCGGGAATGGCGGTGTGCGTCATCGGGTACCTCCGGGGTTGTCGGCGCGGCACGCGTCCGCGTAGGGCCGCAGCGCGTCGCGGACACGGTCGATCACGAGGGCCTGGGCTCTCTGTTCGAGCAGGCCGGCGCGGAGACGGTCGTACTGCAGGGGCAGGAACTGACTGATCAGCGGCAGCGGGATGCCGACGCGGTCGAGGTTGGCCAGCAGCATCTTTCGGGCGGCATCCACCTCGTCGTCGGCCCAGTAGTAGCGCAGCCGGTCGCTGTAGCTGTAGCGGCGGGCCGTGCGCTGGGCCACGGGGTCGCCCTCGTAGTAGTCGCGCCAGTACCTGGGCTCGGCGAGCATCCGGCGTTCGACGACCTCGATCAGGTTCGACCGCGACGGCCGCGGCACCAGCTCGGTCTCGATCATCGCCAGCGCGAACAGCGCCTCCCGCATCGCGAACGTCAGCCCCGGCCCGACTTTCAGGACGGCCCAATGGTCTTCGACGAGCTCGCGCAGCTGCGCCGGCCGCTGGTAATCCGTCGAGTGCGCCTCGAACACCAGGTGCGGTTCGCTGTCCAGGACGTGGCGCAACTCGGCGGTCGCCGCGTGCTCGTAGTCGATGACGTGCAGGTGGTCGAATTCGACGCCGGGCTGCACCACCAGCGCCATCACCCGCGGCCACACGTCGTCGGCGCCGACCGAGGCGAACGCGGTGCGATGCGCGGCCAGTGTGCGCCGGGCCCGTTCAGCCGGTGTCGGCGTGAGCCGGTCCAGCGTCTCGTGCGCGCCGCCGGGCACCGGCACCTCGGTACCGATCACATAGACCGGACCGTCGGATGCCACGCGCCGCGCCGTGTCCTCGGCCACCCGCAGCAGCCGCGCGCTGCGCTCGGCGACCACCTCGTCGGCCAGTACCGCCGGATCGTCGGCGCAGCTCATGCTGCAGTCCAGGTGGATCTTCGCGTAGCCCGCCTCGACGTACGCGGCGATCAGCGTCTCCGCGTGATCCATGGCGACATCGGCGTTCTCGCGCTGCCAGCGGTTCGGTCCCAGATGGTCGCCGCCCAGCACCACCCGCTCGCGTGCGAAGCCGTGCGCGTCGGCGATGCCGAACACCAGGTCGCGGAACTGCGCGGGCCGCAGGCCCGTGTAGCCGCCGAACTGGTCGACCTGATTCGACGTCGCCTCGATGAGGACGTAGCCGTCGTCGGCGGCAGCCTGCAGGATCGCCGCCTCGAGCACGGTCGGGTGCGCCGAGCACACTGAGTACACCCCGACGGGCTCACCGGCCTTGTGCCGCTCCACGGTGTCGGCCAGCCAGTCGACCCGCCGCAGCATCTGCGCACGCGTCATGACGCCTCCACCGAGCTCGCGGCCACCACGCGGCACAGCGCGGCCACCGTGTCCGCGACGGCCTGCCGCGCGGGCACCAGATACTTGCGCGGATCGGACAGCGTGGGGTCGGCGTCGAGAACGGTGCGGACCGCGCCGGTGTAGGCGAGGTTGAGCGCGGTGCCGATGTTGATCTTCCGGATGCCCGCCGCCACGGCGCCGCGCAGGTTCTCGTCCGACACCCCCGAGGAGCCGTGCAGCACAAGGGGAACCGGCACCGCCGCGGCGATGCGCTCGATCAGCGCCATGTCGAGTTCGGCGTCGCGGGTGGTCATCGCGTGGGAACTGCCGACCGCGACCGCCAGCGCGTCGACTCCGGTCTGCGCCGCGAACGCGGCCGCCTCGTCGGGGTCGGTGCGGGCGCCGGGCGCGTGGGCGCCGAGCACCTGCCCGTCCTTCCCGCCGACCTGACCGATCTCGGCCTCCACGAACAGGCCGACACGATGCGCACGATCGACGAAAGTCGTTGTCTGCTCGATGTTCTCGCCGTGCGGAAGATGCGCCGCATCGATCATGATCGACGTGATCCCCAGCGTCGCCGCCGTGTCGACGGCCTCGTCGAGCAGTGCGGCGTCGGTGAAGTGGTCGAGGTGCACGGCCAGCGGCGCGCTCGAGTGCGCGGCGATGCGGGTGCACGCCCCGGCGATCGGCGCGATCTGCCCGCCGTGAAAGCGCACGGTGTTCTCGCTGACCTGGATCAGGGCGGCGACACCGGCGCGCGCGACGCCCTCGGCGATGCCTTCGGCGTGCTCGAGGGTGATCGCGTTGAACGCCGGCACGGCGGTGCCGTTGTCGATCGCGGCGGCGAGAAGCTCGGCGGTGGCAACGAGGGTCACGATGTCACCTCCTGCGGCGCGGCTGTGTGGTACATCACTCGAGCATGAGAAGCTCGCTCATAGCGCGCAATACCAAGCGGTCAAACGATCAGGAAAACTGATCGCCAGCATTCACGCCGAGGAGGCCCGCGATGTCGATCAAGCGCACCGACCGGATGCGCGCCGTGCTCTCGCTGCTGCGTGACCGCGGCGAGGTCGCCTCCGCGGTGCTGTGCGCCGAACTGCGCGTCTCCCCGGCGACGCTGCGGCGCGACCTCGCGGACCTCGAGGAGCAGGGCCTGCTGGTCCGCACCCACGGTGGCGCCAAGGCGCTCGACCCGAGCGGCAGCGAGATCCCGGTGCGGTTGCGGGACCATCGGATGGTCGCGATCAAGCGACGCATCGCCCAGCACGCGGCGGCGCTGGTGCCGGCCGGCCCGCAGGCGGTCGCGCTGACCGGCGGGGTGACCTGTGGCGAGGTGGCCCGGGCGCTCAAGGGCCGGCCGCACATCACGATCGTCACCAATTCGCTGACCATCGCCGCCGACTGCGCCGTCGACGCGCACATGAAGGTGATCGCCACCGGCGGGCTGGTGCGGGCGAACTCGCTCGAAGCCGTTGGGCCCATGTCCGAGCACGCTTTTCAGGTGATCACGGTCGGTACCGCGGTGCTGGGCGCCGACGGCATGTCGGCGGAGATCGGCGCGACGACCTACGACGAGGCCGAGGCGCGCACGGCGATCGCGATGGCCGCCAACGCGCAGCGGGTCGTCGTCGCGGTGGACGGCTCGAAGATCGGCAAGGTGACGCTGGCCAAGATGATCGCGCCGGCGCAGATGCACCACCTCGTCACCGACTCCACCGCCGACCGCGACCAGCTCGACCGCATCGCCGCGGCCGGGGTGCACGTCCACGTCGTCGACGTGGACTGAAGGGTTACTCGCCCGTCGCGCCGTGGGCCGCCCGCCACGCGGACCACACGTCCGGACGCAGTCGGCCGCGGTCGGGCACCGGCAGGCCCGTGCCGCGGGCCCACGCCCAGACCTCGGCTGAGCTCGGTTCAGCTCCGGATTCACCAGTGCCGATACCGGCGGACTGAACCTGTTGCACGGCAACATCTTTCGAGGCGGTCCAGGTACGCGCCGCAGCGAGGAAGCGATACGTCCACTCCTCGGCGAGGCCGTCGAGGACCACCGCAGCCGGACCCGATCGAGTTTGAACAGTTGCGAGTAGCGTTCTTCGATGACGACAGCGGCCCGGGGTAGCGCAGCCAGATCGGCGACCTGGAATCGAAACCGGCCACTGGTCAGACTCGCGACAAAGGTCCGCGAGGGACTTGCTCTCGACACAGGCGATCAGGACCCCGTCGACCTCGATCCCGTAATCCCCGCATGGCAGCGCCCGTCGGTCCGTCTTCGCCTGCTGGTGAGAGAACCCGTAGGCGTAGCGCTCGTGAGCATCGACCAGGATTTGAAGCGCATCGATGCCGTGCGCCCGCGCAGTGGGGGTGCGGACTTTGGGCCGAGCCTGCCTGCGCGTACGGGGCGACTGCCAGAACACCATGTCCCGACCGCGTGCGGTGGTGAAGACCAGCTGCAACCGGTTCTCGCGGCCTCGCTCAGCGATGACGTCGATCGACGCACCGGATCGGCGGCACGACCGCAGAGGTAGCCGCTCGACGATGTCGGCCTCCTGAGGCCACTCATCGAGATCGACCGGATGGCAGTAGAGGGCCTTGGTCCGGGGCCAGGTGTCCGAGGTCCGGAATAGGAGATCGCCGCCGGATTGCGGAATCCGCAGCAGGTAGGGCAGCCGCGAGCCGGGTCCGGATTGTGCGCGTTCAACACCTCGGCCACGGCTCTTCAGTCTGCCGGACACCGGCGCCGCGAAGGATCACACTGATGGGGTGTCGTCCTTCAAGCCGGCGCCAGGTCTGCGTCAGCGGAAGAAGACCGCTACCCGGCTCGCCATCCGCCGGGCGGCGATCCGCCTGTTCGAGCAACACGGATTCGCCGACACCACCGTCGAACAGATCGCCGACGCGGCAGACGTCTCACCCCGCACCTTCTACCGCTACTTCGCCGCCAAAGAGGCTGTGCTGATCTGCGATTATGCCGAGCTGGTCATGGGCGCGTTCCAGCGTGCCCCCGCCGAGCTGTCGCCCGTCGCCGCTTACCGCTACGCGGTGGCCGCGTATTTCGACGAGCTGAGCGATGCCGAGCGCCACGAGACCATCGTCGCCCAACACCTGCTGTACTCCGTGCCCGAAGGCCGGGGCCTGCTCTACGCCGAATACACCTTGCTGATGAGGCTAATGACCGAGGCACTCGGCGTTCGGCTCGGCCCGTCCTCGAGGCTGGCCGAACGCCAGACCATCGCGGGCGCGATCGTTGGGGTGTTGATCGCCGTGTCCGACGCCAACCCCCTGCCGGAGGAATCGCTGACGCGCGGCCTGGAGATCCTCGAGTCGATGCTCGCGAGGTGAACTCGGCCCGGCGGGGCGACGGGGTTACTCGCGGGTAAGGGACCGGCGCGCCGAGACTCAGATTGGGACGCCTAAACTCCCCCGGGATACATTCTTTAAGACGTTCTTAGAAATGACAGCCATCAGGAGGCGCAGTGGCCACTCACGCCAGCTCAAAGATCTCCAAGGTCCTCGTTGCCAACCGCGGAGAAATCGCCGTCCGGGTGATCCGAGCAGCCAAGGACGCCGGACTCGAGAGTGTGGCGGTGTACGCCGAGCCCGACGCCGACGCGCCGCATGTGCGCCTCGCCGATGAAGCGTTCGCGCTCGGCGGGCAGACCTCGGCGGAGTCCTACCTCGTGTTCGAGAAGCTGCTCGACGCCGCCGCCAAGTCCGGCGCCAACGCCGTGCACCCCGGCTACGGCTTCCTCTCCGAGAACGCCGACTTTGCCCAGGCTGTCCTCGACGCCGGGCTGATCTGGATCGGACCCAGCCCGCAGTCCATCCGCGACCTCGGTGACAAGGTCACCGCCCGCCACATCGCCGCCCGCGCCCAGGCGCCGCTGGTGCCCGGCACCCCCGACCCCGTCAAGGACGCCAACGAGGTCGTCGAGTTCGCCAAGGAGTACGGCGTGCCCGTCGCGATCAAGGCGGCGTTCGGCGGCGGCGGCCGCGGTATGAAGGTGGCCCGCACGCTCGAGGAGATCCCCGAGCTGTTCGAGTCGGCCACCCGTGAGGCCATCGCGGCGTTCGGCCGCGGCGAGTGCTTCGTCGAGCGCTACCTCGACAAGCCGCGCCACGTCGAGGCGCAGGTCATCGCCGACATGCACGGCAACGTCGTCGTCGCAGGCACCCGCGACTGCTCGCTGCAGCGCCGCTTCCAGAAGCTCGTCGAGGAGGCCCCCGCGCCGTTCCTGACCGACGCGCAGCGCAAAGAGATCCACGAGTCGGCCAAGCGCATCTGCAAGGAGGCCGGCTACTACGGCGCCGGCACCGTGGAGTACCTGGTCGGCCAGGACGGCCTGATCAGCTTCCTCGAGGTCAACACCCGCCTGCAGGTGGAGCACCCCGTCACCGAGGAGACCTCCGGCCTGGACCTGGTGCGTCAGCAGTTCAAGATCGCCAACGGCGAGGCGCTCGACATCACCGAGGACCCGACGCCCCGCGGGCACTCCTTCGAATTCCGCATCAACGGCGAGGACGCCGGCCGCGGCTTCCTGCCCGCCCCGGGTCCCGTCACCCGCTACGACATCCCGACCGGTCCGGGCGTGCGCCTGGACTCCGGCGTGGAGGCCGGCTCGGTGATCGGCGGCCAGTTCGACTCGATGCTGTCCAAGCTGATCGTCACCGGCGCCACCCGCGACGAGGCGCTGGAGCGCTCGCGCCGGGCACTCGCCGAGTTCCATGTCGAGGGCCTGGCCACCGTCATCCCGTTCCACCGCGCCGTGGTCTCCGATCCCGCGTTCATCGGTGACGGCACCAAGTTCGACGTGCACACCCGCTGGATCGAGACGGAGTGGAACAACACCGTCGAGCCGTTCACCGGCGGCGACCCGATCTCCGAAGAGGACACGCTGCCGCGGCAGACCGTGGTGGTCGAGGTCGGCGGCCGTCGCCTCGAGGTGTCGCTGCCCGGCGATCTGGCGCTCGGCAACGGCAGCGGCGGCGCCCCGCACGGCGCGATCCGCAAGAAGCCCAAGCCGCGGAAGCGTGGCGGCGGCGGCGGTGCGGCCGCGTCGGGTGACTCGGTGACCGCGCCCATGCAGGGCACCGTCGTCAAGGTCGCCGTCGAAGAAGGCCAGACCGTGGCCGCGGGCGAACTGGTCGCCGTGCTCGAGGCGATGAAGATGGAAAACCCGGTGACCGCGCACAAGGACGGTGTCGTCACCGGCCTGTCCGTCGAGCCCGGTGCGGCCATCACCCAGGGCACCGTGCTCTGCGAGCTCAAGAGCGAATGACCTGACGCCGAACGTACGGTTTCTGATGGGATCTCGCCGATTTCCGTCAGAAACCGTGCACTCGGCGATCGTCTGAGCCCGTGGAGCCTGTCGAGATCAACGCCGGCGCGTGGTATCTGCGCGCGCTGCGTGCCGACGACCGCGTCGACGACCGGCCCGCGCTCGCCGACCTCGGTGAGCACCGGCCCGACCACGTGAGTCAGGCCGCCGCGCACTGGGATTCGGAGACGCTGTTCACCTGGGCGGTGTGTGAGCCGACGACGGGCGAGCTGCTCGCCGAAGTGACCCTCGACCCGCAGACCCGCGCGATCGCGGTGCGCGCCCGCCCCGGCCACGAGCCCGCAGCCCAGACCGGGGCCGACGCGGTGGCCCGCTTCGCCGAGGCGATGCTCAGCTGATCGGCTCGGGCCGCATCGTGAAGCCGAGATCCTGCAGCATGGCGTATTCGATCGGGCTGATGAAGCGCACGTTGTGCCACCCCGTCCCGGGGCTCTTGTCGTTCATCAGCTTGTAGTCGTTACCGGAGAACACGAACCGGTCCAGGTGAGACGGCGACCCCTGGTGTGAGAGCGGGATCGGCTTGCCGTAGGCGGCGATCGCGTGCGGACCGCCGAAGTAGGCGCCACCGTTGAGTCCGTTGAGGTAGTCCTCGGCGTCGGGGCGGAGCTTGCCGTCCGGACCGAACAACGACGTCCCGTCGGCGGTCGTCAGGAAGCTGTCGTAGACGGACCACAATCCCAGGTCGGAACCGGTCAACGAGTAGATGCCGAACGAGTGCAGGAGCTCGTGTCGCGCCGTGTTCTGGAAATCCAGTTCGTCGTCGGCGACGACGTCACCCGTCGCCCACTTCCAGGCGAAGTTCCAGTTCAGGAACGCCTGGAGGGCGCCGTTCTCCACGTCGACGCCGGTGATGACCTCGTGCTGAATGGAGGTCTGCAGGAAGCCGGGAGGTTCGGTGAAGGCTGCCAAGGTGTCGGCATTCACGAGGTAGTCAGGATCGTTGATCGCGTTGAGCTCGTAGGAGAGCACGATCGGCGTTCTCACCACGAAGAACCCGGCGATGTAATCGGCTGCCCGCTGGAACGCCGCCTTGCGGTCCGCCGTCCATTCGTCGCCGACCCAGGTGAAGTCGTAGGTGATGGCCCGGTGATTGATCACCGATTCGGCGCGGGTCGCGGGCGGCCGGAACCAGTCGAGCAGATTGACGTGCAGCCCGAGGTCTCGGGCACGCACGACGAACACGTCCACCCCGTTGAAGCCCTCGCCGGGGGTGTAGCTGTAGGAGCCGTCCCTGTTGAGCGTCACCGTGCCCGTCGTCGGTTTCTTCACGACGCGATAGACGATCCGGTCTCCGTCGGGATCCTCGGCACCGATCGTGCCGGCGATCGGGCCGTCCATGACGCCGGTGACCTGCACCGGGTTCACCGTCGGGGCCTGGTTGAACAAGGTGCGGCGCGTGGCGGCCCACGCCTCCTCCAGTCTCTCCTTCCTGGCATCGCTGACCGGCCGGTTGTCGATCCACTCCAGCGCCTCGGCCGTCATGTCGTTGATCGCCTGGCTGACGCGCTCCTGGCGGCTGGGTCGGGTCGCGGCGGTCTTCTCGATGACCGCGTCCGAATCATCCTCGGCGGCCTTGGAAACGGCTTCGTCGGTGTCGCCGGTGTCGTCGGTGTCGGGCTCCGATGCCTCGTCGGCGTCGGAGTCTGCGGCGTCGGTGTCGGGCTCATCGTCGCGCGTTGCGGCGTCCCGCGCGTCGTCGTCCGTGCCGTCGGCTTCGGCCGGCTTGTCGCGCTCGGCGCTCGCCTTCGGCCCGCGTGACCCTGCCGTCTCCGCGGGTCCGCCGCCGTCCCCCGCCGACGCGGCGGCCGATGATCCGTCCGCCCCGTCGGCCGAGGCCACTCCCATCGTGTGCTCGGCCAGCAGCGAGCCGCCCAGCAACGCTGCGCTCACCCCCGCCGACGCCGCACCGAGCTGCAGCCAACGCCTGATCGCGAACTGTTCCGCGCGCTGACGACTGTGCTTCCCCATACCCCCGACCCCTCCGTCAATTTTTCAGGGAGCGTACAGCAACTTTGTTTCCCATTCACAGATTTGGCTGATCGACGGCTAAAGGGTTGTGGCGAGTACTCTCTGATACTTGCCGCGCGGGACGAGTCCAGCCTGAGCAAACGTGCTCAGTGGCTCTGCTGAATGGACCAGCTCGGCGAGGAGAAGCTCTGCTGCGGCCAGTAGTAGCCGTAGCCGTAACCGACGCGCGGCCAGCCGACCCACGGCTGGGCAACGGTGTCCGGCGTGGCGACCATGCTGCCGTCGTCGTTGACGGTCATCGCGGCGCTGGCGGTGCCTGCCAAGCCGAGCGCGGCGCCGCCGATGATGCCGGCGGACAGCAGGGGCAGGGCGACGATGCGGGTGATGCGGTTCATGATGTGCCTCCTTGTTGAGTGATGACTCAACTTTCGCTGGTCAGAGGCTTGTCGTCTGTCGGGCGATCGGGCGGTGTGCCGGTGGAAAGTGGTGTCCCCCGATCGGTGGACATCACCGGTGATCGATGTCGGAGCCGGAGCCCAGATCCGCGCAGTCGACGATCGCGACGTCGTCGCGAGCGCGCAGGAACGGCCCGGCCCCTTCGTCACCGGCGAGCCTGTCGAGCAGCGCGGGCCAATGCCGGCGGGCGATCACCACGGGATGTCCCGGCCGCCCCGCGTAACTCGCGCGCGCCAGTCCAGTGCTCTCGGCTGCGGCCAACACCCGGCGCACGGCCGCCGCGGTGACGTCCGGGGTGTCGACCGTGGTCAACACCGCGAACCCGACGTCCTCCCCCAGCGCGCGCACCCCCGCGCGCACCGATGCACTCAGCCCGTCCGCCCAGTCGTCGGCCACCACCGCGCGAGCCGGCGCAGGTACGTCGACGCCCTGCACCGCCGCCCCGAGCACCACCACGACGTCACCGCACCCGCCGTCGCTCAACGCCGCAACCGCGGACGCCAACCAGGCGCCATTCTCGGCAAGCACCTTCGGCATGCCGTACCGCGTTCCGGCCCCCGCGGCCAGCACCACGCCTGCCGCTGAAACGTGTTGTGTCACAGAATGATTCACCGCCCTTCGCTGGCCATATGGCAAATTTGACAAACGAAACCTGAGGAAATGTGAACAACCGTGGAAAGCCGTTGTCCAAGATCACGGCGTGAGCGTATGGTTCACCTCAGGGGTTGAACGAACAGCCTTTCGAAGGAAACGTCATCGACACGCGGGCGAGTTGTCCCCGCGCAGGCTTTAAGAACTCTAGGGCCCCCCTTGGCGCGACCACAGACCGAATCACATTTCGACTGATGGAGCCAACAGTGCCTCAAGCCCCCGGCGAATCGCCCCCGGACCTCGCACCCGACAACCGCGTGTGCCATTCCGCCCACTTCGAAACCCGCTGGCCGCAGCCTTCCACCGCAGTGGTTTCCGCCCGCGGTGAGCTCGACGCCGCCAACGGCAACAAGTTCGTCGAGTACGCGTTGCGGAATGCGACGCAAACCCAGTGGTTGGTCATCGACCTGACCGGCTTGACCTTCTTCGCCACCGCCGGCTTCTCGGCGCTGCACACCCTCAACGTGCAGTGCGCCGGCGAGGACATCCGCTGGGCCCTTGTGCCGAGCCTGGCCGTCGACCGGCTACTGCGTCTCTGCGATCCCGATTCCACGCTGCCGATCTGCGTCGACATCCCCAACGCACTCACCACGGTGCACAGCGATCCGCCGCGGCTACTGAAGCTGATCCCGCAGACGCGTTAGCGACTTCGCCAGCAGCCGAGAGACGTGCATCTGCGAGATGCCGACCCTCTCGGCTATCTGCGTCTGCGTCATCGACTCGAAGAACCGCAGCACCAGCACGGTGCGCTCCCGCTCGGGCAGAGCCTCCAGCAGCGGGCGCAGGGCCTCGCGGTTCTCGATCTGATCGAGGCTCATGTCCATGTCACCGAGCGTGTCGGCGATCGCGGGCGCGTCCTCGTTGCCGCCGCTGCCACCGCTGTCGATCGACAGAGTGTTGTAGGAGCTGCCAGCGACCAGGCCTTCGATGACCTCGTCGCGGTCCATCTCCAGTTCGGCGGCGAGCTCGGTGGCCGTCGGCGCCCGGCCCAGCCGCTGGGACAGGTCGGCGGTGGCGGCACCGAGCCGCAGGTGCAGTTCCTTGAGCCGGCGGGGCACCTTCACCGACCAGCTGTTGTCACGGAAGTGGCGACGGACCTCGCCCATGATCGTCGGCACCGCGAACGACACGAAGTCGGAGCCGGCGTTGACGTCGAAGCGGATGACGGCGTTCACCAGACCGACGCGCGCGACCTGCACCAGGTCGTCGCGGGGTTCGCCGCGGCCGTCGAAGCGGCGGGCGATGTGGTCGGCCAACGGCAGGCAGCGTTCGACGATGCGGTCGCGCTGGCGCTGGAACGTCGCCGACCCGTCTTCGAGTTTTTCCAACTCTCGGAACATGTCGGCCACGTCCGCATATTCAGAGCTCGGTCGTGAGGAGGAACCCTGCGAGGACGACCGGGTCACTGCAATGAACTCGCTCGCCTTGTCGTCATCGAGATGCCGAATATCTGACCTTCGGGCGACTGGCCGTCGGAGAACGTGGTGACCTCGTCGGTCAGGGAGCTCAGCACGTGCCAGCTGAAGCTGCCCGGGGCGAGAATGTCGGGGCTGTCGCACGTGGTCGACGCATGCACGACCAGGGCGTCCGGCTGCGGATCGACGACGAGCAGCAGCGTGGAGTCGGGAACGGCGGACCGGATGAGCCGGGTGCAGGCCTCGTCGACGGCGAGCCGCAGATCGGCGACGGCGTCGAAGTCGAGGTCCTCGAACGTGCCGATGGCGGCCACCAGGGTGCGCAACACGGCGAGGTTCTCCAGGGTGGCGGCCACCCGGAGCTCGACCGATTGAGGGCTCTGACGCTTCCCGTTGATGTGGCTCGCACCCTCCGCCATATGACCTCCCGAAAACTTCCCCGAGAGACTACCCCAGGGCGCGTTACTGCTACCCATGGGAGCTCCGGCCCGGCGTGAATGGCGGCAGAATGTCATCCTCGCGCCGTTGATGAAGTGAATCTGTCATGGTCCGGGTTCCATACCCCGGGCCCCAAACACGCAAACTCGGCGTCGAATTACCTTGCGACGTGGCGGTTTCTGGGCTTCCGGGTGAGACGCGCGTCACCCGTTTAGGCGCTCAGGGGCCCGGGAAGCCTGTCGGCAGCCGGTCACCGGAGCCGGATCTCAACACCGATCCCCACAGCGGAAGGTAACCATGACCGAGAAGAACAGTGGTCCCGAAGAAGGCATCAAGGGCGTCGTCGAGGACGTGAAGGGCAAGGCCAAGGAGACCATCGGCACGGTCACCGGGCGTGACGACATGGTCCGCGAGGGCAAGGCCCAGCAGGACAAGGCCGAGGCAGAGCGTGAGGTTGCGCAGAAGGAAGCCGAGGCCGAGTCGGCTCGCGCCGGGGCCAAGGCCGCCGAGAAGCGCCAGGAAGCCAACCAGTAATACGGAAGCTTTCATGGGCCCAACCGGATCACCGGTTGGGCCCATTGCCGTACATGGTCAGTACAGGGCGATCCCGCCGCGGCGGGGGTGATAGCCGCGTTTCTCGAAGGCGTTGCGGGTCTGGGCCAGCACTTGGCCTCGGTTGACCTGCCGGAAAACGAGGATGTAGATCCATCCTGCCCGGGTGACATATCGGGTCTTTCGCGCCAAGTCGGGACGCACCTTCACTCCGCCCGGGCGCCTGATGAAGATGTCGGTGTGGTCCTCTTCCACGACATCCAGCGCAACCTTCGGGCCGCGATAGCCGAGGTCCACGTAGAGGTCGGTGCCCAGCCGGATCTGGGTGTCCGGCACGTCGCGCCATTCTTTTCGCAACAGCAGACGCACGTTCGTTGCGTCGGGGCTGTCGGCGCCGCCGTCCATGAGGCTGATGGTTTCCAGTGCGTCGCGCCACCAGCGGGCGGCGGGGTATCGGCCGGCCAGGGTGAGCACGGTGCCGATCCCGACGCCGGTGGCCCGGGCCAGAGCGTCGAGGCAGATCACCGCCCTGCCGCGGGGTAGATGGCGTGCGAGATCGAAGGCGGTGCGTGCCGGAGTGGTGACGAGCATCCCGTCGACGGAGGTGATCTCGTCGGCGGCGATGGTCTCGTTGCGGACGATGATGCCGCGGGGTGGACGTGGGCAGCGCCGGATCATCTCGATGTGCGCGCGGTCGTCGATCCACTGGGCGCCATGGAGGGCGGCGGCAGCACGGCCGGCGATCACGCCGGCGCCGCGGGACCAGAGGGAGGCTCCGATGGTGCGGTCACGGAGGGACGGTTGCACGGCGGCCGGGATGTAGATGTCGGGGAAGATGCGGCGGAAGTTGTAGCGGAGGGCGCCGCGGGTGAGACGGCCGGCGTCGATGGCCTCGCTGCCGCGGAAGATCTCGTCCATGCGGTGATCGTGGGTTCTGACACCGACACTTCCGGCCCGTGCGGACCGGGCCTGTGGATAGGTTTCCCGCGCCTGTGCACGAGGTTGCCGCCATGGTCGCGCGCCCTCACCGTCGGCCCGACTCGGCGCAGGTCCCTGTCCCCACCCCTATGCACGAGGTTGCCGCCATGGTCGCGCACCCTCGCCGTCGGGGCAATGTCGGCATGAGGGTCGGGACCAGGTGGGACGAACCCCGCGCTCCGCCTGACATGTCCACGTTCCGCCACAACCGTCACGGCAATGTCGACCCAAGGGGCGAGAACAGGTGGGGCGAACCCGAACCCTGCCCGGCCACTGTGGCGCACAACCCTCAGGGCAACCTCGACGCTAGGGCCGAGGACAGGCGGTCAGCTCAGGGCGGCGATGAGTTCGCCGACGCTGTGCGCCGACTCGAGCGGGTGGCGCAGCCGCCCCGCCGGGTTGACGGTGTAGTTGTTCCGCCGGCCCACTTTGGACTTCTTCAGATAACCGTCGGCGATCAGATCGGCGAGGATCGCCTGCACCGATCGCTCGGTGATCCCGATCAGCACGCTCAATTCGCGGGCCGTCAGCGACTCCCCCTGCGCCAGGCACAGCAGCACGTGCGCGTGGTTGGTCAGGAACGTCCACGTGCGCGTGGGCGAACCGGCCGCCTTCAGGGCTGCGCGGGCAGGCGCCTTCTTCGGCGCCGCCTTTGCTGTGCTCTTCCGTGTCGCGGCCATCCGGGCCAGCATAAGTTATTCGTGTAGTGCATTTCCGCAATCAGCGTGCGTCGTGCACCTCGCGCGTCGCCACCAGGCTCCACACGATCGACACGGTGAGGGTCACGACGATGACGCTCATCGTCAACGGGATCGGCAGCTTGCCCACCGGCGTCTCCGACAGGATCAGCTTCACCCCGGCGAAAGCGAGCAGCAACGCCAACCCGTAGTGCAGATGACGGAATCGCCGCAGCAGCCCCGACAGGCAGAAGTACAGACTGCGCAACCCCAGCACCGCGAACGCATTCGCCGTCCACACGATGAACGTGCTCGTGGTGATCGCGAGCACCGCCGCCACCGAGTCGATCGCGAAGATCAGATCCGTGGCCTCCACGGCGACCAGCACCACGAACAGCAGCGTCGCGACGCGCTTTCCGTCGATCCGGGTGAACAGCCGGTCCCCGTGATACTGCGCGTCGATCGGCACCACCCGCCGGATCAGTCGCACCAGCAGGTTCTTGTCCGGCTGCATCTCCTTATCGTGCTGGAACGCCATCTTGTACGCCGTGTAGATCAGGAACACGCCGAACACGTAAGCGGTCCAGAAGAACGTCTTCAACAACTCCGCCCCGACGAAGATGAACACCAACCGGAACAGCAACGCACCGACGACCCCCCAGAACAGCACCTTGTGCTGATAGCGGTCCGGGACGGCGAAATACGTGAAGATCAACGCGAACACGAACACGTTGTCCACCGACAACGCCTTCTCGATCAGATAGCCGGCGTAATAGGTGCCCGCGACTTCGCCGCCGTAGATCCACCACAGCACGACACCGAAGCCCAGACCCGCACCCACCCACACCGCCGACCACACCGCCGCTTCCCGGAAGCCGATCACGTGATTGTCCCGGTGCAGGAACAGATCCAGAGCCAGCATCGCGGCGATGGCGACAGTCAACGCCACCCACCCCCACAGAGGAACCACCACAGCAGACGTCATCAACACTCCTCGTCGTCAGGGATTGCAGTACTCGCACCGGCCGGGATCCGCTCCGGCCGAGGCGTTTCGAACAGTGCTCCGGTAGGCACACGCACAGCACGCGTGCTCGTCGTAGAGCGGCAGACTCGTCGGCGATCCGCACGCCCTGCACGGCAGACCCGCCGTGCTGCCCACCCGTCCGAAACCCGGTGAGCCGCAGTCGGGGCACGGCGTCGCCAACCGGTGCGCCAACCGGTATCCCAAGCGTGCCAACGCCCGTTGCCGCGGCGGGTTGTGATGCGCGCGCAAGTCGGGCTCCACCACCGCCACCCCGTCCCCGGCGTGCCGGACCGCGCCCGCAACCGCCGCGCGCAGGCACGCAATGTCGTTGACACCCTTGACAATGCCGTCACGCGAATCCGACGGCCGTACGATCACCGCCTGCGCCGACAACGCATCCGTCACCGACCCGGGCAACTCCTCGACCGATCGAACGCAGTGGCTGACCGCGTACTCCGCAACTTCCCAATGTGTTTCATAAACCTCGATGCCACGCACGTCGTCCAGGAAGACCAGGATCTCCTTGTGCCCGGCCGGGCTGTAACTGGCCTCGCTCGCCATGCCATGCCGCAGGCCGGTGACGCACATTCCCAGCCGCGCCTTGCGACGCGCCGTCTCCAACGCCGATGCCGTCCGCGGAACCTCTCCGGAGAACGTGCCGAACAGATCGGTGTCGAGATCGTCGGGAACCACCAGCCGCGCACCGAGAACGTCGGCGAACGCCGGCGCGAGCTGGTGCTGCTTGAGATGGCGTGTGCCCACCGCCACTACGACACCGAGATACGGTTTTATTACGAAGCTTGACACGCGATCCACAATACACGTAATTTACTTCGCATGTTGGACGCGATTGCGACACCCGCTCTGCTGGCGCTGATCATCGCCCCTCTGGTGGTGGCGGTGGTGGCCGCCGCGATGGGGCGCCGCGCACCGGTCTTCGTCGCGCGGCTCGGCACCGCGACTGCAGCCGCCGGCCTGCTCATCGCGATCGCCGGCCTGCCCTCGGCCACCGATCACCTCGCCGCGGCCCTCCTGCTGCTGATCTTCGGTGTCAGCGCGATCGCCCAGGGTTTCGCGGTGCGCTACCTCGCCGGCGACTCGCGCGCGGCCTGGTTCACCTGCGGCGCATCACTTCTCACCAGCGCATCCACGGTGATGGCCTCCGCGACGACGATGATCGGGCTGGCGATCGGCTGGACCGCGGTCGGTCTGGTGCTGTGTCTGCTGCTCGGCACCTACCGCGAACTGCCCGCCGCACGCGACGGTGTCCGCCGCACCGCACTGGCCTTCTGCATCGGCGACGGCGCGCTGTGGGCAGCCGTCGGCCTGCACCACCTCGACGCCGACGCGCTCGCGCCGATCATCGCGGTGCTCATCGTGATCGCCGCACTCTCACGCTCCGCGCAGATCCCCTTCCACCGCTGGCTGCCCGCCACGCTCGCCGCGCCCACACCGGTGTCGGCCCTCCTGCACGCCGGGGTGGTCAACGGCGGCGGCGTGCTGCTGGTCAAACTCAGCGGGCTCTCCAGCCCACTGGCCGCCGGCATCGTCATCGCCGCCGGTACCGCCTCGATGGCCTACGGCGCGGTCCTCATGCTGGTCAAGCCGGACATCAAAGGCGCGCTGGCCTACTCGACGATGGCCCAGATGGGCTTCATGATGCTCACCTGCGGGCTGGGGTTGTGGGCCGCCGCGGTGATCCACCTGATCGGCCACGGCTTCTACAAGGCGACGCTGTTCCTCTCCTCGGGCACGGCCGTCGCCCGGCACCAGCGCCACCACGCACTCGCCCCACCCCCGGGTCTGACACGCCCGCGCCGGTGGACCATCGCGACCACGGCCGCGCTACTGCCGCTCAGCGCCCTCGCCATCGGCGCGGCCGTGATGCCGACCTGGGCCGAAGGCCACGCCGCCGAACTCGCCCTGTTGGTCTTCGCCTGGGTGACCGGGGCCGCCGCGACCTGGGGCTGGCTGCGCCGGCAACCCACGCTCGCCGGTGCCGTCGGCGCCGCGGCGGTCCTGCTACCCGCAGCGGTCACCTATGTGGCGGTGATCAGCGCGGTCAGCCGCTACCTCGCACCGGCCCTGCCCGCCTCCACCGTGTCCCCGGCCACGATCTGGGCGGTGATCGCCGGAGCCCTCGCGGTGCTCGGAGCCCTGGCGGCCCTGCGGGCATCGCCGGCAGCGCGCGGCCTGCAGCGCACGCTCTACACCCACGCGATCAGCGCCGGGACCCTTCACCCGACAGGAGCACACCGATGACACCGACGGACATCGCCTCCCAGCGCGCCCGGCTGCGCAGCGACATCCGGCTCGCCGCCCGCGCGCTGCCCACGCACTACCCGCTCGGCACCTTCATCGCGGTCAACCCGCTGGCCGGTCTGCAGACCATGCCCTTCGAACAGGCCGTGCGGCGCGCGAGCGACGTGTACGGGATGCGCGGCACCCTGCCCGAAGTGGTCTTCCGGGCGCTGTACCGGCAGGGCCGCATCACCGACACCGACTTGGACGCGGTGCTGATGCGGCGCCACCCGAACCTGGCCGACGAGCCGGAGCTGCAGCTGGCCGGCCGCACCGTGACGGCGATCGAACTGCTGCGCGCCGACCTGCTGCACGGCCAGACCGCCCCGGAACCGCTGCGGCGCTTCACCACTCACGCCGAACGGGTCTCTTCGCGGCTCGCCGCCGACATCGACGCGCACGCCGCCACCTGGTGTGCGGCATTCCTCGGCGGCGGCAGCTGGCCGATGCCCGGCCGCGCCGACGGGTTCTACCCCGCCTGGCGCGAGCTGGCCCGCACCGACCGCACCCTGCCGCGCGCGGTCCGTAAGCGGCTGCGCGCCAACGCCGAGCGCGCCGACGACGCCGTGCTGCAGGCGCTCGACGCGCTCGGTATCGGCGACGACGACCGCGTCATCTACCTGCAGGCCCACCTGACCCGGCTGCCCGGCTGGGCCGCCCACATCCACTGGGGCACCGACCGCGGAGCAGGCATCGACCTGCTGCAGTACCTGGCGATGCGGCTGAGCTACGAAGCCGCCTTCGTGCCGGAGCCGCCCGACGCGCCGGTCGCCGAGCCACCGCGGCCCGCGACCCCCACCGCGAGGGAGCGCGCGGCCCACCTGCTGAGGGTCTGGGACACCGACATCGTCTCGGAGGACGAACTCGCGACGGCCGCACGCATTCTCGCAGCACTACCGCTCGCCGCGCGGGAGATGGTGTGGCAGCAGGCCTTCGAGAGCCACTACCAGGACCATCTGCTCACGGCACTGGAGACCACACAGGCGAAGGCGGCCGGGCCGGTCCACACCCAGCTGGTCACCTGCATCGACACCCGCTCGGAGGGGCTGCGCCGGCATCTGGAGAACCGCGGCGGCTACCAGACCTACGGATTCGCCGGGTTCTTCGCGGTCGCGATCCGCTACACCGGTCTGCTCGGCGGAGATCCGGCCGACCTGTGCCCGGTGCTGATCTCCCCCAACCACGACGTCACTGAGGAACCGGCCGACAGCCGCGGCGCCGACCGGCAGATCAGCGGCGCCACCGGCCTGGCCGCGGCCGAGACCGCGTTCCACACCGCCAAGCAATCACTCACAGGTCCCTTCACCCTCGCCGAGGCCGCCGGTTGGCTCGCTGCACCGCTCGCGGCAGCCAAAACCGCGGCTCCCGCCACCGTCGGCACGCTTCGTCACCGTCTGCGCGATCTCATCGCGCCGCCGGCGGCGACCGTGCTGGCGGTGGCCGGGATGCCGCGCAGCGAGCGAGTGTTGTTCGCCCAGGCCCTCTTCCAGTCGATCGGCCTGGTCCGCGGCTTCGGTCGCCTGCTGGTGCTCTGCGGGCACCACAGCACCACCGAGAACAACCCGTACCAGGCCTCGCTGGACTGCGGGGCCTGCGGCGGACAGGGCGGCGGCCCCAACGCCCGGACGGCGGCGCTGATCCTCAACGACCCCGAGGTGCGTGAGGACCTCCGCGGGTCCGGGATCGACATCCCCGCCGACACCCTCGTCGTCGCCGCGGTGCACGACACCACCACCGACCGGGTCACGGTGCTCGACGACCACCTGATCCCGGCCAGTCACCGCGCCGACATCGACCGGCTCACCGCCGATCTCGCGCAGGCGGGTGATGCGCTGGCGGCCGAACGGTGCGCCGACCTGCCCGGCGCACCCCGCCGGCGCTCCCCCGCGAAGGCGGCGCGCCATGTCGCGGCACGCTCGCTGGACTGGGCGCAGGTGTATCCCGAATGGGGGCTGGCCGGCAACGCCGCTTTCATCATCGCCCCGCGCGATGTCACCGCGGGGATCGACCTGCAGCGGCGGGCGTTCCTGCACTCCTACGACGCGGACGTCGACGCCGACGGCACCGCGCTGGAGACCATCATGACCGCGCCGCTGGTGGTCGCACAGTGGATCAACTGCCAGTACTACTTCTCCACGGTGGCCCCGGACGCCTTCGGGGCCGGCACCAAGACGATCCACAACGTGGTCGGCGACGCGGGCGTCCTCGCCGGGCATGTCGGCGATCTGCGCCTCGGCCTGCCGAAGCAGTCGATCAGGTTCGGCGACAGACTGATTCACGAGCCGCAGCGACTACTGGCGATCATCCAAGCCCCGCTCTCGCGCATCGACACGGTGATCGAGCGCAACCCCCTGCTGCAACAGCTGTTCGACAACGACTGGGTGGCCGTCGCCGCGCGCGAGGACACCCACGACAGCTGGCGCCGCTGGACCCGCAGCGGATGGCGCAACTGGCACGAAACCGACCGTCCCACAACCACTCACACCAAGGAGATGATCCGATGACACCCACGCTCACCCGGATGACGAAGGTCGAGGTCGTCGTCTCCGGACAGGACGCGGCGGCGGTGCGCGAACTGATCGCCGGCGTCGGCGCCACCGGCTACACCAGCGTGTCCGGGGTGTCCGGCCTGGGCCACCACGGCTACCACCAGGGCCGGCTGCTGTTCAACCAGCAGGCCACGCTGGAACTGATCATCACCGTGGTGCCCGACGACAAGGTCGAGGCGCTGCTGGCCGGACTGCGCCGGTTCCTCGACGCCTCCCCCGGTGTGCTGTTCGTGACCGAGACCTACGTCAGCCGTCCCGAGTACTTCAGCTGAAGACCCTTCGAAAGGAAATGAGTGACATGACCACTGACATGCCTGACGCGACGACGACCTGGCAGCGACTGCGGGCCGGCATCTCCCACCCCACCGACAAACCCGTCGCCGCGGTGTTCCGCTGCGCCGACGCCGGCATCAGCAGCGAGACGGTGTTCAACCAGCCCGCCGGCGCGCTGCTCGACGTCAGCACCTGGGGTCACGCAGTGGACACCAGCGTGCTGGCCAGCATCGAGTACGCGGTGGAGACCCTCGAGGTCCCACTGGTGGTGGTGCTCGGCCACGACGACTGCCCCGCCATGCGGGCCGCACTGCGCGCCTGGGAGCAGGCGCAACTACCCGACGGCGCGATGCGCACCGCGGTCGAGCACGCGCTGCTGTCGGTGGTGCGTCGCGGCGCCGCGGGCGACTCGGTGGAGTCGGTCACCTCCGCGCACATCGTCGAGACCGGACTGGGGTTGATGCAGCGGTCGCCGGCGCTGGCCCGAAAGGTCGACCGCCGGGAGTGCGGAATCGTCTGCGCGACCTTCTCTCCGGGGGACCAGGAGATCAGCGTGCACGCCACCCTCGGTGCGGTCGGCGAGACGAACGGTGTTCTCGTGGAGTGTGTCTGAGCGGCCGAGGCGGGTTCAGGGCAGGGCGACCACGACGCTGACGGCCATCAGGACGAGCAGCGTCCACCCGGCGCCCTGCCACGCCCACCAGGCGGGCGCCTCGCGCCGGACCCGGGCGCCGCGCAGCAACGACCACGCGGCGCCGGCCAGCAGGATCAGCGGCGCACCCGCCGCGGCGCCGGCACGCTGCGGCGCACCGCACGCCAGCGCGTCGACCGTCGAACCCGTGCAGGTGCTCATCCACAACGAGGCGGTGATCAGGAACAGCAGACCGGCCGCCGCGAAACCCAGTCCGGCGCGCACGGCGTCGCGCACACCGTGGTCGTCGTAATCGACGCCGTGCCGGCTCCGGTGGCCTGACAGGTCCGTCATGCGATCGTGACTTCCCGGACACCCCCGCGGGTAAACGTGGTGTGTCGGGGTGCGCCCCTACGATCCGGGTGTGAGCTGGACACGCTGGCGACTGGCGATGGCGCTGGGCGTCGCCGCGGGCGCCTGCGCGTATCTGCTCGGGGTGCCGGGCTGGTGGTGCGTGGTGCTCGCGGCGGTCACACCGCTGCTGCCGCGCTTCCTGACCGCGATCGTCGTCGGCGCGGCCACCCCGGGTGAGCGGGAGCGGGCCGTGCGGGACGAGATGTCGGGCACCGAGTTCGAGGACTACGTCGCGCGGATCGCACGCTCGGTCGGCGTGCCGGTGATCATGACGCCGCTGTCCGGGGACTGGGGCGTCGACCTCATCGTCGGCCACCGGCCGCACCGCCTGGCCGTGCAGTGCAAGCGTCAGTCACGGCCGGTCGGGACGGGCGCGGTGCAGGAGGTGGTGGCCGGCGCCCCGATGCAGGACTGCACCCGCACCATGGTCGTCACCAACCACCAATTCACCCCTGCCGCACGCAAACTGGCGGAACTGCACGGGTGCGCGCTGGTCGGCGGCGCCGAACTGCCGAGACTGCGCTCGACGATCCGCCGGCTCACCCAGCCGATCGAACCGACATCGACCTGAGCACCGCGCTGACCGCGTCGACCGCCGTGTCGATCTCGTCGCGCGACACCGTCAGCGCGGGCCGGAACCGCACACTGTCGGGTCCGCAGCCGAGCATGATCACCCCGGCGTCCCACAGCCGGGCCACCAGCGTGTCGCGCAGCGCGGCACTGGGCATGCTGAACGCGCACATCAGCCCGCGGCCGCGCACGTCGTGCACCAAGGTTGGGAACGCGGCGGCCAGCTCGTCGAGCCGGTCACGCAGGTAGCGGCCGTTGTCGGCGGCGCGCTCGAACAGGCCGTCGGCCTCGATCACCTCGAGGATGCGGCGTGAGCGCACCATGTCGACCAGGTTGCCGCCCCACGTCGAGTTGATGCGCGAGCTGACCGCGAACACGTTGTCGGGCACCTCGTCGACCCGGCCGCCGGCCATCACGCCGCACACCTGGGTCTTCTTGCCGAACGCGACGACGTCGGGCATCACCCCGAGTTGCTGGTAGGCCCAAGCGGTTCCGGTGATGCCGCAGCCGGTCTGCACCTCGTCGAAGATCAGCAGCGCGTCGAACTCGTCGCACAGCGCGCGCATCGCGGCGAAGAACTGCGGGCGGATGTGCCGGTCACCTCCCTCACCCTGGATCGGCTCGGCGATGAAGCACGCGATGTCGTGGGGAGCGGCTTCGAACGCGGCGCGGGCCTGGCGCAGCGACTCGGCTTCGAGTGCCTCGACATCGGCACCCGACCGCAGGTACGGCGCGTCGATGCGCGGCCAGTCGAACTTGGGGAACCGGGCGACCTTGTTCGGGTCGGTGTTGGTCAGCGACATCGTGTAGCCGCTGCGGCCGTGGAACGCGCCGCGCAGGTGCAGCACCTTGGTGCCGAGTTCCGGGCTGCGGCCCTGCGCCTCGTTGAGCCGGCTCTTCCAGTCGAACGCGACCTTGAGCGCGTTCTCGACGGCCAGCGCGCCGCCGTCGACGAAGAACAGGTGCGGCAACGCGGGGTCGCCGAGGACGCGCGCGAAGGTGTCGACGAAGCGCGCCATCGGGACGCTGTAGACGTCGGAGTTGCTCGGCTTGTTCAGCGCGGCGGCGGTCAGCTCGGCGCGGAACTCCTCGTCACCGGCCAGCGCCGGATGGTTCATGCCGAGCGCCGAGGACGCGAAGAACGTGAACATGTCGAGGTAGCCACGACCGGTACGGGCGTCGACCAGATACGAGCCGTGCGAGCGCTCGATGTCGAGAACCAGGTCCAGGCCGTCGGCCAGGATGCTGCGGGCCAGCACGGGGCGGACGTCGGCGGGGGTGAGCGCATTCTGGACGCGCGCCGGCAGAACATCAGTCATACGGGCATCCTAACGGAATATTTACCGTCAAAGCCACTTTTGACCGCTACTACTCCGGTATGTACCGTCTGTCGCTGTAGAATTTATGTAAGATGATCGTGCTGCGGGTCTTCACGTCGGCCGCGGTGCGGATCCGCTGCAGCAGACCTTCCAGCGCCCGCGCCGACGCCACGTGCACCAACAGGACGTAGCTGTCCTCCCCGGCCACCGAATAGCAGGACTCGATTTCGGGGATGTGCTCGAGCCGGGCAGGCGCATCATCGGGTTGAGACGGATCGAGAGGAGTGATGGCGACGAACGCCGAGAGCATGTTGCCGACGGACTCCGGGTTGATCCGGGCCGTGTACCCGGTGACCACGCCGCGCGACTCCAGCCGGCGCACCCGCGACTGCACCGCCGACACCGACAGCCCCGCCGTCGCGGCCAGCTGTGCCAGCGTGGCGCGCCCGTCGGCGACCAGTTCACGCACCAGCACGCGATCGATGTCGTCGAGCGGCGGGCATTCCTCGGGGCCGGTCATGGCCGCACTGTATCGGAAGGGGGCATGCGTACGTGTCCATCACTGAAACCTGGCGATTACGGGCGCAATTCGCGGCCGGGTTGGCGGCGATGTACGGCGCCGAGGTCCCCGCCTACCACACCCTGGTCGAGGTCAGCTCCGAGGTGAACCGCGGCGTCGTCGCCGCCGACGGCGAGGCCGTGCGGCTCGGCTCGCTGGACCGGGTCACCGCCGAACGGCACGGAGCGATCCGCGTCGGCACCGCCGAGGAACTCGCCGACGTCGCCGACCTGTTCTCCGCGTTCGGCATGTACCCCGTCGGGTACTACGACCTGCGCGAGGCCGCCTCCCCGGTCCCGGTGGTCTCCACGGCATTCCGTCCGATCGACCCGGAGGAGTTGGCGCGCAACCCCTTCCGTGTGTTCACCTCGATCCTGGCCTCAGCCGACCGGCGGTTCTTCTCCGACGACCTGCGCGCGCGGGTGGCGGCCTTCCTCGAGACGCGCCGGCTGTTCGACCCCGCGCTGATCGCGGCGGCGCGGCGCATCGCCGCCGACGGCGGATGCCCCACAACGGAGGCCGACGACTTCGTCGCCGCCTCCGTGTCGGCGTTCGCGCTGTCGCGCGAGCCGATCGACCGGGGCTGGTACGACGAACTCTCCGCGGTCTCCGCGGTGGCCGCCGACATCGCCGGCGTGCGCTCCACCCACATCAACCACCTGACCCCGCGGGTGCTCGACATCGACGCGCTGCAGCGCGGGATGACCGCCCGCGGCATCACGATGATCGACCACATCCAGGGCCCGCCGCGCACCGACGGCCCGCAGGTGCTGTTGCGGCAGACCTCGTTTCGGGCGCTCACCGAGCCGCGCCGGTTCCGGCTGGCCGACGGTTCCGTGGTGGACGGGACGCTGCGGGTGCGCTTCGGCGAGGTCGAGCAGCGCGGGGTTGCCCTGACCCCGCTTGGCCGGCAGCGTTACGACGCGGCGATGGCGTGCCCCGATCCGGCCGCGGTGTGGGATCAGCACTTCCCCGCGACCGACGCCGAGATGGCGGCCTCCGGGCTGGCCTACTACCACGACGGCGATCCGGCGAGACCCGTTGTGTACGAGGACTTCCTGCCCGCGTCGGCGGCCGGCATCTTCCGCTCCAACCTCGACGGCGACTCCCCCGCCGCCGAGGGCGCCGATGACACCTCCTACAGCCAGGACTGGATGGCCGGCCGGATCGGCCATCACATTCACGACCCGTACGACCTCTACGAGAAAGTCGCGTGCTCATGACCACCGTTGTGACGTCCCCCCTGCCCACCTCCGACGCGCTGCGCACCCGCGTACGCGAGGCGATGACCGCCGTCGGCGCGCAGGTGCCGCTCGGCGACCCGAACGCCGGCGGCGTCACCGCCAGCTCGCCGATCAACGGCGACGTGCTGTTCACCGTCGCGGAGTCGACCCCCGATCAGGTCGACGCGGCGATCGCCGCGGCCGCCGAGGCGTTCGCCACGTGGCGGACCACGCCGGCGCCGG
Source organism: Mycolicibacterium chlorophenolicum (assembly GCF_001044235.1). GTDB lineage: Bacteria > Actinomycetota > Actinomycetes > Mycobacteriales > Mycobacteriaceae > Mycobacterium > Mycobacterium chlorophenolicum. The sequence goes on from NZ_JYNL01000011.1 coordinate 43,289, forward strand.
TGCGCGGCGCGCTGGTCGCCCGGCTCGGTCAGCTGCTCGTCGAGCACAAGGAGGAGATGGCGTCGCTGGTGACCATCGAGGCGGGCAAGATCACCTCCGAGGCGCTGGGCGAAGTGCAGGAGATGATCGACATCTGCGAGTTCGCCGTGGGACTGTCCCGGCAGCTCTACGGCAAGACGATCGCCTCCGAGCGGCCGGGACACCGGCTGATGGAGACCTGGCATCCGCTGGGCGTGGTCGGCGTCATCACCGCGTTCAACTTCCCCGTCGCGGTGTGGGCGTGGAACACCGCGGTCGCGCTGGTCTGCGGTGACACGGTGGTGTGGAAGCCGTCCGAGCTGACCCCGCTGACCGCGATCGCCTGCCACGCGCTGCTGGCCCGCGCGTGCGCCGACGTCGGCGCCCCCGAAGGCGTTTCGCAGCTGGTGCAGGGTGGCCGCGAGGTCGGCGAGCGGCTGGTCGAGGACCATCGCGTCGCGCTGCTCTCGGCGACCGGCTCGGTGCGGATGGGCCGGCAGATCGGCCCGCGGGTGGCGCAGCGCTTCGGCAAGGCGCTGCTCGAACTCGGCGGCAACAACGCCGCGGTGGTGACACCGTCGGCCGACCTGGACCTCGCGGTGCGCGGCATCGTGTTCTCCGCGGCCGGCACGGCCGGTCAGCGCTGCACGACGCTGCGCCGGCTGATCGTGCACTCCTCGATCGCCGACGAGCTGGTGTCCCGGATCGTGTCGGCGTACGCCCAGCTGCCGGTCGGCGACCCGTCGGCCGACGGCACACTGGTGGGCCCGCTGATCCACGAGACCTCCTACCGCGACATGGTCGGCGCGCTGCAGCAGGCCGCCGCCGAGGGTGGCACGGTGGTCGGCGGCGAGCGCGTGGACGTCGGTGACGAGGGCGCGTTCTACGTGCGTCCCGCGGTGGTGCGGATGCCCGCGCAGAGCGAGGTGGTGCACCTCGAGACGTTCGCGCCGATCCTCTACGTGATGACCTACGAGACGCTCGACGAGGCGATCGCGATGAACAACGCGGTGCCGCAGGGACTTTCGTCGGCGATCTTCACGCTCGACGTCCGCGAGGCGGAGCGTTTCCTGGCCGCCGACGGATCGGACTGCGGGATCGCCAACGTCAACATCGGCACGTCCGGCGCCGAGATCGGCGGGGCGTTCGGTGGTGAGAAGGAGACCGGCGGCGGCCGCGAATCCGGCTCGGACGCGTGGAAGGCGTACATGCGGCGCGCCACCAACACGGTGAACTACTCCTCGGAACTCCCGCTGGCCCAGGGCGTCCACTTCGGCTAGGAAGCCCCCTCCCCTCTCCGCCCGACAGTGCGTGTCTGCGGCCGACACGCCGCCCCAGACCGGGAGTTCACGCACGCTCACGGTCGACAATCAGCGCATGGAATTGGACGGCAAGGTCGCGATCGTCACGGGCGCAGGCTCAGGAATCGGGGCGGCGATCGCCGACGGTCTCGCGCAGCGCGGAGTGCGGGTGGTCGTCGGCGACCTCGACGAGCAGAACGCGCACGCGACAGCGGAGGCGATCCGCTCGGCCGGGGGCCAGGCGGTGGCGCTGCGGGCGGACGCCGCCGACGTGGTCGACATCGAAGGCATGATCACGCTGGCCAGCCGGGAGTTCGATCCGGTCGACATCTACGTCGCCAATGCCGGCGTCATGGGGGCCCCGGGCCTGGGGTCCGAAGCCGACTGGGACGTCATCCTCGACGTGAACCTGCGCGCGCACATCCGAGCGGCGAGACTGGTTGTCCCGCACTGGCAGTCGCGGGGCTCGGGGTACTTCGTGGCGGTGGCGTCGGCGGCGGGACTGCTGACGCAACTCGGTGCGGCCGGATACGCGGTGAGCAAGCATGCGGCGGTCGGGTTCGCCGAGTGGCTGGCCATCACCTACGGCGACGACGGCATCGGTGTCAGCTGTGTGTGCCCGCTCGGGGTGGAAACACCGCTGCTGCAGGCGGTCCGGAGCACCGACGATCCCGATGGCCGGCTCGGCGCGTCGTCGGTCGAGCAGTCTGCCTCGGTGATCAGCGCGGCCGACGTCGCGACCGCGACGATCGAGGCGATGCTCGCCGACCGGTTCATGGTGCTGCCCCACGCCGAGCTGCTGGGGATGTACCGGCACAAGGGCGGCGACTACGACCGCTGGATCTCCGGGATGCGGCGCTACCAGCGGACGCTGCGCGCGCTCTGACCGGCGGCGAGCCTATCCGACGCCGTCTCCGACGAACTCGCAGAACGCCGAGTACGCCCGTGCCCCGTAGATGGTCGCCGGGCCGCCGTGCATCATGATCGTCACGCCGATCGCCTCGGCCGCCTCCGCTGAGGTGGCCCCGGCACGCGCCGCCGACCGCGCGTGCGAGGCGATACACCCGTCGCAGCCGTGCACGATCCCGATCGTCATCGCCATCAGCTCCTTGACCTTCTGACTCAAGGCACCGTCGACGAGCGCCGCCTCGCTCAACGCGGCGAACCCCTTGTAGACGTCCGGGATCATCTGCCGCAGCGCGCGATGCTGCGGCCGCAGGTCGTTCAGAACGTCGTGATGATGCCCATGGTCGTCCATGCCGAGAGTCTGAGGCCCATTGACGCAGGCGACGAGGGCCGAAAGGCCCTTATGCGGCAGGGGCCCCGTTCGTAGCGTCGTGAACCATGAAGGGCCGTCTCGACCGTGCGCAGCTGCGCGAGCTCGACCGGTTGAACGCCGACGTGATGTTCGGAGAGTCGACCGTGATCTTCGGTGAAGGTGATCCCGGCGATCACATGCTCGTCATCCGCAGCGGCCACGTCCGCGTCTCACGCCGCAGCCACGACGGCCGCGACTTCCTGATGGCCGTGCTCGGCCCCGGCGACGTGCTCGGTGAACTCGCCGTCTTCGATCCCGGGCCGCGCACCAGCACGGCGACCGCACTGTCCCGGGTGATCGCCACCAAGGTGCCGCGGCAGCTGCTGCGCGCCGTGCTCACCGACGATCCGCAGTGGTGCTGGCTGCTGCTCGAACGGCTGACCGAGCGCCTCGACGACGTGGAGGCGCAGCTGGTGGGCTTCGCGTCGACCGGGGTCGCCGGCCGGATCGCCGGACAGCTCGTGCACCTCGCGTCGCGCTTCGACACCCGCAGTGACGGCACCGTGCACATCGCCTGCGGGCTGCACAACGACGACCTCACCCAGCTGGCCGGCGCCGGGCACACCTCCGGCACCGACGCGCTCGCGGCCTTCGTCGCCAACGGCTGGATCACCCTCGACGACCACGGGGTGACGATCCGCGACCTCGCCGCGCTACGGCGCTGCGCGCGGCAGGCCGATGCGCTGATCGCCGTGCACCGCCCCGCCTGACCAGAACAGACGATTCGTAAGAAACCCGTAACGACCAGCGCATCGTGTGCGCGGCGACCGTGCCGGGTGAGCCACTTCTCGCAAACAGCCCACCGGTCAGCACCTGCATGTCGTCCCCGTCCCCGCACACGCCGGCAAACACCGACTGCCGGCAGGGGTGGCGGTCGCGCCGTCGTCGGCGGCGCCCGCGCCGCCCAGCACACCCGCGGGAGCGTCGATTCGCCGCTGGTCAGCCGCTTTCTTTCGCCCGGGCGGGGCACGCGCCGCGTGTAATCTCCGAACTCTGGACGGCCGCTTCCGGCCTTCGAGGAAAGGACTCTCAATGAAGAAGTCAAGCCGCGGCGGTGACCGGGGGTGAATCAGGTTGCCAGGTCCGGTTGTCACGGATGAGGGCGTAGAGAACGTTGGTGCG
>NZ_JYNL01000012.1 GCF_001044235.1 Mycolicibacterium chlorophenolicum
CCTTTCTGAACTGGCCTGATTGATGCGTAGAGAACACCAATCCTCCCAGCTCAAGGGGCACTTTCCTCATTCCGACACCCCACGACCAACCAATTTATCGGTGGATCGAGGCTTAGAAACCTTCCGGTCGCGGACTATCTACGTAGTGCAATAGTAGATGGGCGGCACAGGGCAACGGCGCGACGCTGGTATGACGCCCTGGGCAGGGCTGCGCGTACCGACAGGACAGTGAGGCTTCTTCATCAAGTCTTCATCGGGACACGAACCGACCCATACTCGGAATCTTGAGGCTGGACCGAGGCTGCGAGAGCGCTTGCCGCGTGGCCTGGTGTCACGAAGTTGTATAAGAAGGATGCGCGATGCAGCACAAGCGATGTGGAACTGGGTTTGCGGCGTTGGCAGCGTCGGCCCTGTTCATCACTGCCTGTTCGAATGCGACAACAGACTCTCAGTCATCGCCGAGCGCTGCGAGCAGCGACGCGGTCCACAACGACGCTGATGTGACCATCGATGCCGGGCAGACCGATGTCCAGGATGACGACATCGGGATCGAGGTCGCGCGCGACGGCGATCGCGTCGACGCCGTTGCCGGCCACGACCGCCTCGAACTGCTCGCGTTCCAGGTAGCTGGCCACCACTTCGGCCAGGGGAAGTTCGTCGTCGACGACCAGGGCGCGGTATCCCTTCGCCTGCTCAGGCGGTGTACCCGGGTGGTTATCCATATCCCGCATGGTGCCCGCTGAAGCAGCCGCGGCGGCGCAGACCGCACGAAGCGGCGCGATCTTCAGCAGATCTTTACGAGACTCATGCCGATTGCGTCCTTCGGCTGGGAGACGCTCACTGTGGAGGAGGGCCTGATATGCGCTTGCTGATGGACGTCTGCCCGAACAGTCTCGGGTGGCAAACGTGGCTGATCCTGTGCGCCGTCATTGTCGTGATGTGAGCCGCCGGCGCGACGGCCCTGTTCCACGCTTCTGGCCGGCCGCGCCGCAGGCAGCGGCGTGAGGCAATAGAGGAGCCTGTTCGCAGCGGCCAAGTCGGGGCGGAGTGACTGGTCAGCAACGCGGCCAACGTAGCGCTCGCGCGGGGTGTCAGTATTCGATCAAGCGCGTGACGTAGGGCGTCATGCCGGAGCTGCGTACGGGGGAGATTTTGACCACTGACCCGGTGTAGGGGGCTTCGAGCATCATGCCGTCGCCGAGGTACATGGCTTCGTGCTGGCTGGCGTTGGGGCCGTAGAAGATGAGATCGCCGCGCTGCATCTGCGATGACGGTACTTTGCGGCCGTCCTC
>NZ_JYNL01000013.1 GCF_001044235.1 Mycolicibacterium chlorophenolicum
CACTGACCCGGTGTAGGGGGCTTCGAGCATCATGCCGTCGCCGAGGTACATGGCTTCGTGCTGGCTGGCGTTGGGGCCGTAGAAGATGAGATCGCCGCGCTGCATCTGCGATGACGGTACTTTGCGGCCGGCGTTGTACTGGGATCCGGAGTAGTGGTCGAGTTTGATGCCGACTCCAGCGAAGGCGTAGAGCATGAGGCCGGAGCAGTCGAAGCCGACGGTGTTGGCTCCTTGATCGATTCCCCGAGCGGGCCCGTTGGCGTTGCCACCGCCCCATGAGTAGGGAACGCCGAGTTGTGACATGGCTCGTCGGATCACGAACTCCGAGGCCTGGCGGCCGTACAGGCGGGGGATGCGTCCATTGGTGATGCCGGGATCTGCAGCAGCGGTCGCGGGGGAGAGGATGCCCAGTTTGGTGAGGAAGTTTCGGCCCATGTCGGCGGTGAGTTGCAGCGAGGTCGCCATGATTTTGAGGACGGCGTTGATGATGGCTATGGGGTCGCCGGCCACATTGGCGCTGGGCACCATCGGCAGCGTGGTGTCCCACTGGCCGGTGCCCGAGCTGTCCGCCGGTGCCGGGCTGGAGCGGTCCCATTGGCCGCTCGGCGGCACCGGGGTACCGGGTTGTGCGGCCGTGGGCTGGCGCGTGGTGGCTGCTACCGGTCGGGCAGTAGTGAGTCGGGTTTGTGCGGAGTCGCGTTCGGCGGCCAACCGGGTGAGGTCGGACTGCTGATTGGTGAATGCGCGTTGCGCGGCAACGAGTTCCGCGACTGCACCGTCCTGCCGTCGTTGCGCCTCGGCCGCTGCGGCGTCGGCGTCCAGCCGGGCCTGCTTGGCGGCTGAGAGTCGGTTGGCGCGTTCAGTCTGGCTTCGGCGAAGATCGTCTTTGACCCTGCCGAAGGCAAGGAGATAGGTCTGCTGCGTCGAGGCTGCCGAGAGGATGTCTTCAGGGCTGCTTGCCAGCGGCAGTGAGCGCGAGGGACCGTTCATATAGGTCGAGGCGGCGAACTCGTCGAAACGCTGCTGCGTCGCGTCGATGGCGGTTTGGCTGTCGGCGAGTGCTTTCTCGCTGTCGGCGAGTCTGCGGTGCGCCTCGGAGACCGCCTCGCGGGCGGTGGCAAGCTCAACCAGGGCCCGATTGACGCTCTCCTGCTTGTGTTGGATGTCCGCGCCGATATCGGCGACGTGCTGGTTGACCTCGGCGACGGCGGCGACAAGTCCTGCGACCGTTTCGCTGTCACCATCAGGTTCGCTTCCGTGGCCGGCCGTTGCGACGCCCGAGGTGTGCAGCACCAGCATTGACGCAAGTACCCCGGCGATGAGAAGTGAAGTGAGGCGCCGCATCAATTCTCCTGAGTGGGGCGGCTGCCGGGTGGCCGCGAGTCGGACGGGGCAGTGCGCCGACGTGTCATGTCTGACGGCCTACTACCGCTGTAAGTACGTAGTGGCATAGTACGTATTTGGAACGTACATCACTGGAGCATCAGGAGAAACGCCTGTCACAGTCTCAACTCGGTAACACCTGACCGGCCGGCAGGATCTGCTGTTGGCCCGAGGTGCCGGTGCCTTGGATCCGATTCGATGACGCACGCCGGGGCGAAATCGGTTGCGCAGCCACGGCGAGGTCCCCGACATCTGGTCTGTTGGCGGCTACATTAGGAGGCTGCAGGGTGCCGCCCTGTGCGAATCGGCCACCTCGTTAGAGCGAGCAGGAGTTGCGGCGGATGGAACAGCGAGGATTCGGCGATCTCGAAGCGGTGGTCATGGACTGGGTGTGGTATCACCAGGAGCCGGTCACCGTACGCGACGTGTTCGAGGACCTGTCTGAGCAGCGGCCAATCGCGTACACCACGGTGCTGTCGACCATGGACAACCTGTATCGCAAGCGGTGGCTAAACCTCAATCCGTGGATCGACCCTGTTGAGGTCCGGTCAGACTGATTTTGCTGTGCTGCGGTGGGTGGGCAGCGTGAATCCGCTGGTCTGTCCAGCTTTTC
>NZ_JYNL01000014.1 GCF_001044235.1 Mycolicibacterium chlorophenolicum
CGCCTTGGCCGCCGCCCGCCAGCCGAAGCCGAGGCCGAGTACTACGCCCGGCTGCAAGCCGGTGACCCCATCAGCAGTCCGTAGGCTCGGGTCGCGACGGGGGTGTCACCGAACACCGATGGCAGACTCGGGACTTATGGCGGAGTTGTTGATCGCGGTCAACCCGGACGACGACTCCCGGCTGCGGCTGCTGCTGAGGGTCCCGCTCGCTGGCGGTGATCTGCTGTTCCGCACGTCGGGGACCTGGCCGCGGGAAAAGGCCTTGTTCGCCTACCCCNCGGCTGCTGCTGAGGGTCCCGCTCGCTGGCGGTGATCTGCTGTTCCGCACGTCGGGGACCTGGCCGCGGGAAAAGGCCTTGTTCGCCTACCCGGTACCGCTGGACGAGTGGCCCGACAATCCGGTGATCGTCGAACAAGTGCCGCTTCGGTCGTGTCGTCGGCGCGGCGCGGCGATCGACGTGATCGCCGACCGGTCCCGGCACAACCGCTCCCAGCTCGTGTTCACCCAGGCTCGTGGCCGTGACGTGGTGTTTTGGCAGTCGCCGCGCACCCGCAAGCAGGCGCGCCCGAACGTGCGCACCCCGACCGCCCGCGCCCACGGCATCGAGGAGTTGCAGATCGTCGTCGACAGCCACGAGCAGTACGCCTACCGGTTTACAACCCAGCAGGTCACCACGGTGAAGCGGGCGCTGTCGTGCGGGGACTACGGGATCGTCGTCGATGGTCAGCTTGTCGCCAGCGTGGAGCGCAAGTCGCTGGTCGATCTGGTCGCCAGCCTCACCGGCGGGAAGCTGCGTTACCAGGTCGGCGAGCTGGCCGCGCTCCCGCGTGCGGCGGTGGTGATCGAGGATCGCTACTCGCAGCTGTTCAAGCTTGACCGCGTCCGTCCCGCGATGGTCGCCGACGGGCTCGCCGAGCTCCAGATCCGCTGGCCAAACGTGCCCGTCGTGTTCNCGGCTGCTGCTGAGGGTCCCGCTCGCTGGCGGTGATCTGCTGTTCCGCACGTCGGGGACCTGGCCGCGGGAAAAGGCCTTGTTCGCCTACCCCTACTCGCAGCTGTTCAAGCTTGACCGCGTCCGTCCCGCGATGGTCGCCGACGGGCTCGCCGAGCTCCAGATCCGCTGGCCAAACGTGCCCGTCGTGTTCTGCGAGACCCGCCAGCTCGCCGAGGAATACACCTACCGATTCCTCGCCGCCGCCAACGCCTGGGCGATCACCGAACACGCTGCCATGCAACGTATCTCACCGATCAGAGTCGACATCGCCCACCTCGACCAGGCACCCGCGGCGCCGACACCATCCACCGCGGAAGTCCGCGCCTGGGCTCGCAGCACCGGCTTACCGGTACCCGACCGCGGCCGGCTCCGCCCCGAGATCTGGGCTGCTTGGTACGACACCAACTCGTCGAACCGAACCTAGCGTCTACGGCCGCGTACTACGCTCACCACCAGATCGGGAAGCACACCGGTCACACGAAACGAGGTGTGCATCAAAACCGGGACGGTTCAGGGTGGCGAGCGTAGTACGCGGCCGTAGACGACGAACCTAGCGTCTACGGCCGCGTACTACGCTCACCACCAGATCGGGAAGCACACCGGTCACACGAAACGAGGTGTGCATCAAAACCGGGACGGTTCAGGGTGGCGACCGCCGACCGCTGCTGGGCGCCGACGATGAGGTCACCTTCCCAGTGGCCCGCGTGTCGGCGGGTTTGGACGCTCGCCGGTCGCTCATGGATCGACCTGAGCTTGGTGAGTTGTTTCAGAGCACCGTCTCGCGAGCGTCCACGCCCGCGTCGATGCCGATAGATACGGCCGGTCCGCAGGATGTTGGCGCTCTTTCCCGAGTTGCGGTCGTGCTGGTCGAACTCGACGACCAGGCCCCGGTAGACACCCTCGCAGATCGTCTCAGTGCATAAGTGCCACTTCGGCTGCCGCCGATACCGGTGGCGCAGCCAGCGGCTAATCTGGGCTGGAGACCACTTCTTGGCCAGCTTCTTGGCTACAGCGGCCCGCAGTCCCTCATCGATGGCCAATCTACGCATTTTCGGCCGGCGGCGACGTTGATAGGCCTGGGCGTGGGCATACCACGGCTGATAGGTCCCGTCAGGCTTCCGGTTCCTTGCGATCTCGCGATACACACCCTGGAAGGTCTTGCCGATCCGCTCGGCAATTACCTTCACCGGCTCCCCAGCGGCGAGGCCGTCTGCGATCTCAATGCGATCGTCTTGGGTCAGGTAACGAGAACTTATTGGTTTGTCGATGAAACGCACGCTGCCAGCGTCGATGAACCACAACGACCCACAGCTGAGCGACACTCCCACCGCCGTGGCCGCCTCCGAACCCGACATTCCAGTGCGGATCAGTTCGAAGTATCGACGCTTAATACTCGGCGGCATCTTGTTCGGCGCGTAACGAGGCATGGCAATCCCATCGGACCAGGATTCGCAACGATCACTAGAAGCTGCCTCTGATCCAGCGGGCGAACCGTCCAATCGTTCATCTCTTCGATGACCTTGTCGGTCATCCGACTGATCGTCTCTTGGACACAGAGGCACCGTAGATCTCGGCGAAGTGCGCCGAAATCTCGCCCGTGGTAAGCCCTTTGGCGTACAGCGACAGTACGACCTCGTCGACACCGGAGAGTCGACGCGGACGTTTCTTGACGATCTGCGGTTCGAACGTCGCCGCCCGGTCCCGCGGCACGTCGAGCTCGACAGCACCGGTGGTGTCGGTCAACACCGTCTTGGTCTGAGTCCCGTTGCGGATGTTGCCCGTCGTCCCCGCGCCGGGCGGATAGTGTTCCTCATAGCCCAGGTGCTCGGTCATCTCCTCATTGAGTGCGGTCTCCAGGACCGCTTTGTTCAGCTGTTTGAGCAGCCCCTCGGGCCCCGTCAGCGACAGACCCCGTTCTTGGGCCAGCCGAATTAGCTGGCTCCACGGCAGCCTTCTGCTCAGCGGACTACTCCGCCTGCTTCTTCTTCGCCACATCATCCAGTGTCGTCATCACGGCGACGTTTCTCGCCGAGCATCGCTCAGCGTGTCAGGCCGGAAACACCGTTAGATCCACAGTCCCGTCTGTGATGCCAGGCGGCGATCATCTGCTGCTTCATCGGCGGCCGAAAGCCGTTGCGCCCAGGTGCTTTGCGGAAGAAGAAACCCGCGGTAGCCCTGCCTATCGGAGCCCCAAAATAGAAGTGGCGGGTCCGCAGTACTGAGTCCACCGCCGCGATGGCGAAACGGTAAGCGCATCATCTAAGGAAGCGCCGGGACGAGTGTAGATCGCAACAATTGCCATTCGGTTACACGGCTGACCCGCATCGGCTACAGTGTAGTTGCTCTTGCTGTCTGCCAGTTTGGGTGTGCAGCCATCACGGTACGGGGACGGGGCAAGGAGGGGTGCGTGGGGCAAGTATTATCGTTGCGCCGCGACGGAGTCGGTTCCGTCACGGGAGTGCGCCGGTGAGCGCCGCATCCGGCGGTCTCATAACTGATCAGGTGAGGCCGGGGCTGGAAGCCGTCGGCGGCTTCGTTCGGATGTGCGTTCTGACCGGCAGGGCTCTGTTCCGTCCGTTCCAGTGGCGCGAGTTCATCCTGCAGAGCTGGTTTCTGATGCGTGTGGCGTTCCTGCCCACCATCGCGGTCGCGATCCCGCTGACCGTGCTCATTATCTTCACGCTCAACATCCTGCTCGCCGAGTTCGGCGCCGCGGACATCTCCGGGGCCGGCGCGGCGCTCGGCGCCGTTACCCAGCTCGGCCCGTTGGTGACGGTGCTGGTGGTCGCGGGCGCGGGGTCAACGGCCATCTGCGCCGACATCGGTGCCCGGACGATTCGCGAGGAGATCGACGCCCTCGAGGTGCTCGGCATCGACCCGATCCACCGCCTGGTGGCGCCGCGCGTCGTCGCCTCCACGTTCGTGGCCTTCCTGCTCAATGGCGCGGTCATCACCATCGGCTTGGTCGGCGGGTTCATCTTTGGCGTGTACATCCAGAACATTTCCGCCGGCGCATACGTGTCGACGCTGACGCTGGTGACCGGGTTGCCCGAGGTGCTCATCTCGGTTGTCAAGGCACTCGTGTTCGGTTTGATAGCCGGTCTGGTCGGCTGCTATCGAGGTCTCACGGTGTCCGGCGGCGCCAAGGGCGTCGGCACCGGTGTGAACGAGACGCTGGTTCTCTGCGTGATCGCACTGTTCGCCGTCAACGTTGTGATGACCACGATCGGCGTCCGCTTCGGAACGGGGCGCTGATATGGCGACAAAACCGGGTACCGGCACGGTTCTCCGGCAACGCTTTCCGCGGGGCTATGCCCGCGGGGAGCGCCTCGTTGGCGCCCCCGCGCGCGGTTTGGACAGCGTGGGCCACGTCGCGTGGTTCGTGGTCACGGCGATCGGGTCGATCGGTCACGCGCTGCGCTTCTACCGCAAGGAGGTGCTGCGCCTGATCGCCGAGATCGGTATGGGCACCGGGGCGATGGCGGTCATCGGTGGCACCGTCGCGATCGTCGGCTTCGTCACCCTCTCTGGCGGTTCACTGATCGCCATCCAGGGCTTCTCCTCCCTGGGCAACATCGGTGTGGAGGCGTTCACGGGCTTCTTCGCCGCCCTGGTCAACGTGCGCATCGCGGCACCCGTGGTGGCCGGTCAGGCGCTGGCGGCGACCGTCGGCGCGGGTGCGACGGCCGAGCTGGGCGCCATGCGCATCAGCGAGGAGATTGACGCCCTCGAGGTGATGGGGATCAAGTCGATCTCGTATCTGGTGTCGACGCGCATCATGGCCGGGTTCATCGTGATCATTCCGCTGTATGCGATGGCGATCATCATGAGTTTCCTGTCCGCGCAGGTCACCACGACGCTGTTCTACGGTCAGTCCACCGGCACCTACGAGCACTACTTCCGGACGTTCCTGCGGCCTGACGACGTGGCCTGGTCGTTCGTGCAGGCGATCATTATCTCGGTGATCGTCATGCTCAATCACTGCTACTACGGCTACTTCGCCAGCGGCGGTCCGGTCGGCGTCGGTGAGGCCGTCGGCCGGTCGATGCGAGCCTCGCTGATCGCGATCGTGCTGGTTGTCCTATTCGCTTCGTTGGCGCTGTACGGCACCGACCCGAACTTCAACCTGACGGTGTAGTCATGACGTCCCCTCAAGCACCGGTGAACAGCCCGAAGCGGCCGCCGTACAAGCTGGCCGGTCTCGTACTGCTGTTGGTACTGGCGGTCATCGTGGCCCTGGTGTGGTTCCAGTTTCGCGGCGAGTTCTTGCCGCGCGAGGAGCTGACCATGAAGGCAGCGCGCGCCGGCCTCGTCATGGACCCGGGCTCCAAGGTCACCTACAACGGCGTCGAGATCGGCAAGGTCTCCCAGATCGAAGCGGTTACGGTCGGCGACGAGCCGCAGGCGCTGATCAAGCTCGAAGTGAATCCGAAGTACATCGACCTGATCCCGCGAAACGTCGATGCCGAGATCAAGGCGACCACGGTGTTCGGCAATAAGTACGTGGCGTTCTCGTCGCCGGAGAACCCGACCAAACAGCGCATCACGAGCTCCGACGTGATCGACGTGACCAGCGTGACCACCGAGTTCAACACGCTGTTCGAAACCGTGGTCGAGCTGGCGCAGAAAGTGGACCCGGTCAAGTTGAACCAGACCCTGACCGCGACCGCGCAGGCCCTCGACGGGCTCGGCGACCGGTTCGGCGAATCGCTGATCAACGGCAACACCATCCTGGCCGACCTCAACCCGCAGATGCCTCAGATCCGCCGGGACGTGCGGGGACTGGCCGACCTCGGCGAGGTGTACTCCAACGCCGCACCTGACCTGTTCGACGGTCTGGAGCACGCGGTGACGACGGCCCGCACGCTCAACGAGCAGCGCGGAACCCTCGATCAGGCGCTGATGGCGGCGGTCGGTTTCGGCAACACCGGCGGTCAGGTGTTGGAGCGCGGCGGTCCGTATCTGGTGCGCGGCGCCGAGGACCTCATTCCGACGAGCGAACTGCTCGACGAGTACAGCCCGGCGTTGTTCTGCACCATCCGCAACTTCCACGACGTCGCACCCGAGGTCGCGGCCAGAGTCGGCGGCAACGGTTACTCGCTCGATACGAACTCCACCATCACCGGCGCCGAGAACCCGTACGTGTATCCGGACAACTTGCCTCGGCTGAACGCCAAGGGTGGCCCGGAGGGGCGGCCGGGCTGCTGGCAGCCGATCACGCGTGACCTGTGGCCAGCGCCGTACCTGGTGATGGACACCGGTGCGTCGATAGCGCCGTACAACCATTTCGAACTCGGCCAGCCGCTGCTCACCGAGTACGTTTGGGGTCGCCAGGTAGGGGAGCACACGATCAACCCATGAGAATCACCGGTACCGCCATCAAGCTGGGCGCCTTCTCGTTGGTGCTGCTGCTGTTCACCGCGATCATCGTCGTGGTGTTCGGTCAGATGCGCTTTGACCGCACCACCGGCTATTCGGCGATCTTCACCAACACCAGCGGGCTGCGCTCCGGACAGTTCGTCCGCGCCTCGGGTGTGGAGGTCGGCAAGGTCAAGGACGTGAAGCTGATCGAGGGCGGCTCCAAGGTGCGCGTCGATTTCGACGTCGACCGGTCCCTGGAGCTGTTCGAGGAGTCCACCGCTTCGGTGCGCTACCTCAACCTCATCGGGGACCGGTACCTGGAGCTCAAGCGCGGTGACAGCAACAAGCGGCTGCCGGCCGGCGGCACCATCCCGATCGAGCGCACCCAGCCGGCGCTGGACCTGGACGCACTGATCGGCGGGTTCCGACCGGTGTTCCGGGCGCTTGATCCGGAGAAGGTCAACAACATCGCGCAGTCGATCATCACGGTCTTCCAGGGTCAGGGCGGCACCATCAACGATATCCTTGACCAGACGGCGTCGCTGACCTCGGCGCTGGCCGATCGTGACCAGGCGATCGGTGAGGTGGTCCGCAACCTGAACACCGTGCTCGATACAACAGTCCGGCATCAGAAGCAGTTCGACGAGACGCTGGTGAACTTCGAGAGGCTCATCACCGGCCTGAAGAACCGCGCCGACCCGATCGCCTCGTCAGTCGCCGACATCAGCGACGCCGCGGGCACGGTGGCCGATCTGCTCGCCGACAACCGGCCGCTTCTGCAAGGCACCGTCGGCCACCTCGACGCCGTACAGCAACCTCTGGTTGACCAGAAGGACCAGCTCGATGACATCCTGACCCGGTTGCCGTCAGCGTTGAAGATCATCGGCCGCGCCGGTGGTATCTACGGCGACTTCTTCAACTTCTACCTGTGCGACATCTCGCTGAAGCTGAACGGTCTGCAGCCCGGTGGTCCGGTGCGCACGGTGAGGGTCACCTCGCAGCCCTCGGGTAGGTGCACGCCGAAATGAGAGTCCTCGAGGGATCCAACCGCGTCCGCGGCGGGCTGATGGGCATCATCCTGCTCGTCATCGTGATCGGGGTGGGGCAGAGCTTCGCCAGCGTGCCGATGCTGTTCGCCAAGCCGAAGTATTACGCCCAGTTCGGCGATACCGGCGGCATCAACCCCGGGGACAAGGTGCGCATCGCCGGCGTCGACGTCGGCGAGGTCATGACGACCGACATCGAGGGCGACAAGGTTGTCCTCGGCTTCACCCTCGGTGGCACGCAGATCGGCGTCGACAGCCGCGCGGCGATCCGCACCGACACGATCCTCGGCCGCAGGAACATCGAGATCGAACCGCGCGGGTCGGAGGCGCTGCAGGCCAACGGAGTGCTGCCGCTGGGCCAGACGACCACCCCGTACCAGATCTACGACGCCTTCTTCGATGTCACGAAGTCGGCGTCCGGCTGGGACACCAAGTCGGTCCGCGAATCGCTCAACGTGCTGTCGGAGACGATCGACCAGACCTACCCGCACCTGAGCGCCGCCCTCAACGGGGTCGCCCGGTTCTCCGACACCATCGGCAAGCGCGACGAGCAGATCAAACAGGTTCTTGCCAACGCCAACAAGATCGCCGGCGTCCTCGGTGAGCGCAGCGGCGAGGTCAACGCGCTGCTGGTCAATGCGCAGACGCTGCTGTCGGCGATCAACGAGCGCAGCTACGCCGTCGGTCAGCTGCTGGAGCGGGTGTCGGCGTTCTCGGAGCAGGTGAAGGGCTTCATCGACGACAACCCGAACCTCAACCGGGTACTCGAGCAGCTGCGCACGATCACCAACGTCCTGGTGGAGCGCAAGTTCGACCTGATCGACGTGCTGACCACGCTTCGCAAGTTCCTCACCGCTCTGAGCGAGTCCGTCGCCTCGGGGCCCTATTTCAAAGTGCTCCTGTCCAACTTGCTGCCATACCAGATCCTGCAGCCGTTCGTCGATGCCGCGTTCAAGAAGCGCGGTATCAACCCGGAGGAGTTCTGGCGCAACGCCGGCCTGCCGGCGTTCCGGTTCCCGGATCCCAACGGCACCGGCTTCACCAACGGCGCACCGCCGCCGGCACCCACGCCGCTGGAGGGCACCCCGGACAATCCGGGTCCGGCCGTCGTGCCCGGCTCGCCGTGCTCGTACACCCCGCCCGCGGACGGGCTGCCCCGGCCGGGGAACCCGCTGCCGTGCGCCGGGCTGTCGGTCGGCCCCTACGGCGACAATCCGTACGGCCCGAACTACGAGGGCCAGGGTCCGAACGTCGCGACGTCGGCGCCGAATCCGACCGGGCCGCTGCCCGGTCCGGGTGTGCCGGCTGCCGCGATCCCGGGTCAGCTCTCGCCGAACGTGCCGGGTGCGATGCCGCCGTTGCCGCCGGCCCCGCCGGGTGCGCGGACGGTTCCGCTGGCGCCGCAGCCCTCGGCGCCCGATTTCACGCCGGGTATCGCGCCGCTGCCGCCGGCGCTGACCGGTCCGCCGCCGCCGCCCGGACCGGGTCCGCAGTTGCCGCCGGCGGATTCGGCTCCGCTGCCGGGTAATCCACCGTTCGTCCCGCCGGGTTCACAAGGTTAAGGGGGGAGAGCTAGATGTCGACGATCTTCAACGTGCGAAACCTCAAGCTGCCCGGCGTGTCCCGGGCGGCCCTGGTGGTCGGCACGATCGTGCTGATCGGTGCGATCGTGGCCGCGTTCGTGGGCTGGAAGGCCTATCAGCGGTTGACCACCAACACCGTCACCGCCTACTTCACCCAGACTCTGGCGCTGTACCCCGGGGACAAGGTGCAGATCATGGGCGTGCAGGTCGGAAAGATCGAGAAGATCGAACCCGACGGCGACAAGATGAAGGTGACGTTCAACTACGACAAGAAGTACAAGGTCCCGGCCAACGCCACCGCGTCGATCCTCAACCCGAGCCTGGTCGCGTCGCGCACCGTCCAGCTGGCCCCGCCCTACACCGGCGGACCGGTGATGGACAACGGCGCCGTCATCGGGCTGGACCGCACCCAGGTGCCGGTCGAGTACGACGACCTGCGCGACTCGCTCAACCGGATCCTCACCGACCTCGGACCGACGCCCCAACAGCCGAAGGGACCGTTCGGTGACATCATCGAGTCGTTCGGCGGCGGGCTGGCCGGCAAGGGCCAGCAGATTAACACCACCCTGAACAGCCTGTCGGAGGCGCTGACCACCCTCAACGAGGGGCGCGGCGACTTCTTCAGCGTCGTCAAGAGCCTCGCGCTGTTCGTCAACGCCCTCTACCGCAGCGACCAGCAGTTCGTGGCACTCAACGACGACCTGGCCCAGTTCACCAACGCGTTCATCAACACCGACCGCGAACTGGCGACCGCACTGCAGGACCTCAAAGGGCTGCTGACCACGACGCGGCAGTTCCTGGACAAGAACAGCGACGTCTTGACCGCCGATGTCAATAACCTGGCCGACGTGACCAACGCGATCCTGCAGCCCGAGCCCCGCGACGGCCTCGAGACGGCCCTGCACGTGCTTCCGAACGCCGGTGCCAACCTGGTGAACATCTACGAACCGACACGCGGCAATCTTTCAGCCGCACCGGCGATTGCATCGTTCGCCAATCCGATGCAATTCATCTGCAGCGCGATTCAGGCAGGCAGCCGGCTCGGCTACCAGGACTCGGCGGAGCTGTGCGCACAGTATCTGGCACCGATTATGGATGCGATCAAGTTCAACTTCCTGCCGTTCGGCTTGAATCCGATAAACACAGCGACCACGTTGCCGAAGCAGATTGCGTACTCCGAACCGCGGCTGCAGCCGCCACCGGGCTATAAGGACACCACCGTGCCCGGTATCTTCGCCCGGGACACGTTGTTCTCCCACGGCAACCACGAGCCGGGCTGGGTCACCGCGCCCGGGATGCAGGGCGTTGACGTGCAGCCGTTCACCGCCAACATGCTCACCCCGGAGTCGCTGGCTGCCCTGCTGGGTGGGCCGGATGCACCGATCCCGCCCGCGCCGCCGGCGTTCGGGACGACGCGTGGCGGGAACCTGCCGGGGCCGCCGAACGCCTTCGATGAGCACAATCCGTTGCCGCCGCCGTGGTATCCGCAGCCCGGTCCGCCGCCGGTGCCCGCGCCGGGTGTTGTTCCTGGTGATCCGGGATCGCCACTGACGGCTCCGATACCCGGGCCCGGCGCCGCGCCACCGGCACCGGCCGGACCGCCGCTGCCCGCCGAAGCCGGAGCGCCGCGATGAGCCGGGTGCGCGAAGAACAGCAGGTAGGGATGAGTCGCAGGTTCTCCAAGATCGCACGCCGCGCGTCCGCGCTGGCCGTAGTCGCGGTCGTGCTCACGTCCTGCGGCAACTGGAAGGGCATCGCGAACGTCCCGCTGCCCGGCGGTCCGGGCACCGGTGGCGACGCGATGACCATCTACGTGCAGATGCCGGACACGTTGGCGCTCAACGTCAACAGCCGGGTCCGGGTGGCCGATGTGTTCGTCGGCACCGTGCGGGCCATCGAGCTGAAGAACTGGGTCGCGACGCTCACGCTGGGCATCCAGCCCGGCATCGAGCTGCCGTCGAACGCCCTGGCCCGCATCGGGCAGACGAGCCTGCTGGGCTCCCAGCACGTCGAACTGGAGGCTCCACCGGACCCGTCCCCGCAGCAGCTGCGCGACGGCGATACTATCCCACTGGAGAACGCCTCGGCGTTCCCGACCACCGAGCGGGTGCTGGCCAGCATCGCCACCATCCTCACCGGCGGCGGCATCCCGAACCTTGAGGTGATCCAGACCGAGGTCAACAACCTGCTGACAGGACGGGCAGAGCAGATCCGCGACTTCCTCGGCCGGCTCGACGTCTTCACCGACGAGCTCAACCAGCAGCGCCAGGACCTGACGCGCGCCATCGATTCGACTAACCGGCTGCTCAACATCGTGGTCAATCGCAACGATACGCTCGACCGGGTGCTCACCGAATTTCCGCCGCTGATCGAGCATTTCGCCGAGACTCGGGATCTATTCGCCGACGCGGTGGTGGCCCTGGGGCGCATCAGCACCTCGGCCGACGAAACGCTTTCGGCCGCCAATGCGGACCTGCGGGCCAACCTGAACAATCTGCAGCGGCCGCTCAAGCAGCTGGCGAAGGCGTCGCCATACCTGACCGGCGCACTGAAGCTTTTGCTGACGGTCCCGTTCAATATCGACACCGTCCCCAACCTGATCAGAGGCGACTACGTCAACGTGTCGGCAACTATTGACTTGACGTTGAGTATGGTTGACAACGCAATTCTTACCGGCACCGGACTGTCTGGTTCGCTGCGGGCGCTAGAGCAGGCTTGGGGCCGCGATCCCGCGACGATGATCCCAGATGTGCGGTTCACGCCGAACCCGCACGATGCGCCGAACGGGCCGCTGGTCGAAAGGGGTGAGTGAACGGTGCTGACTCGCTTCATCAAGATCCAGCTGATCATCTTCACGATCCTGACGCTGATCGCGCTCGTCGCGCTGGGCTGGTACTACCTGCGGGTGCCCAGTCTGGTGGGCATCGGGCAGTATACGCTCAACGCCGAACTGCCCCGCTCGGGCGGGCTCTATTCGACGGCCAACGTCACCTACCGCGGCACCACAATCGGCAAGGTGATCGCCGTCGAACCGACTGAGACCGGCGCCACAGCAACGATGAGCATTAACAGCCGCTACAAAATTCCCGTCGATGCGAGCGCCAACGTCCACTCGGTCTCCGCGATCGGTGAGCAGTATCTCGACCTGGTGTCGACGGGCAATCCAAGGCAGTACTTCCGTGATGGCCAGACCATCACAAAGAGCACGGTGCCCACCGAGGTCGGCCCGGCGCTCGACGCCGCAAACAACGGTCTCGCGGTGCTACCCAAGGAGAAGATCGACACGCTGCTGACCGAGACCTCCGAGGCGGTCGGCGGCCTCGGGCCGGCGTTGCAGCGACTCGTCGACTCGACCACCAACATCGCCCAGGACTTCAAGGACAACATCGACCCGGTCAACGACATCATCGCGAACTCGGCGCCGATCCTGGAGAGCCAGGTGACCTCGGGCGACAACATCGCGCGGTGGTCGCGCAATCTGAACATCCTCGCCGCGCAGTCGGCCGAGCAGGACGGCGCGCTGCGCAGCGGTCTGCAGCAGGCCGCGCCCACCGCCGACCAACTCAACACGGTGTTCAGCGGCGTGCGCGACTCGCTGCCCCAGACGCTGGCCAACGTGGCGGTCGTCGCCGACATGCTCAAGCGCTACCACAAAGGCCTCGAACAGACCCTTGTCATCCTCCCTCAGGGGGCCTCGGTCGCTCAAGCCGTAGTGGCACCGTTCGACAGTGCAAAAATTGATTTCAACCTGACGCTCAACCAGCCGCCGCCGTGCCTCACCGGCTTCCTGCCCGCGTCGGAATGGCGGGCGTTTGCCGACACCAGCGCAGCGCCGGTGCCGTCGAACCTTTACTGCAAGATACCGAAGGATCTCCAAGGCAACGTGGTTCGCGGTGCGCGCAACCTCCCTTGCGTTGACGCGCCGGGTAAGCGGGCGGCCACTCCGCGCGAGTGCCGTAGCGATGAGCCGTATGTTCCACTGGGCACCAACCCGTGGTACGGCGACCCGAACCAGATCCTGTCCTGCCCGGCGCCTGGCGCCCGGTGTGACCAGGGCGTCGATCCCGGCCGGGTCATTCCGGCGCCGTCGGTCAACAACGGCATGAACCCGTTGCCGGCCGACCAGCTGCCACAGCCGCCCTCGCCGATCAGCGATCCACTGAGCCCGCCCGGGCAGGGCCGCGTCCAGTGCAGTGGACAACAACCCAACCCATGCATCTACACTCCGGCACCGGGGCCACCCCGCACTGCGGTGTACAGCCCAGGCAGCGGCGAGGTGGTCGGACCTGACGGCGTCAAGTACAACGTCAGCAACTCGAGCAACCCAGGAGACGACGAATGGAAGGAGATGCTGGCACCAGCCAGCTGAACCCCACCGACGCTGAGGACACGCCGGACAAATCGGTAGCAGTATCCCCGGACGACACCGACTTCCCCGACGAGACCACGCCGGGGCCGGACTCTGTCGAGGAGTCCGCCGCGACGGCCGTCGGAGGCCGCCCGTCGCGGCTCGGCCGAGGCTGCTGGCTCACGATTTGCACCGTCCTCTTGCTGCTGACCGCGGGCGCCACGGTGGGCGGCTACCTGGCGCTGCGAGCCCATTCTGAAAGCGCCGCGACCGAGGTCGAGGAGGCCAGGGCGCTGCAAGCGGCCAAGGAGTGCGTCACCGCCACCCAGGCGCCGGACACGTCGGCGATGACGACGGGGCAGGCGAAGATCATCGAGTGTTCTACCGGTGACTTCGGTGCCCAGGCGGCGCTCTACAGCGGCATGCTGGTCGACGCCTATCGCTCTGCCAACGTCCAGGTGCAGGTCTCCGAGATGCGGGCCGCCGTCGAGCGCCACAACGACGACGGCTCGATCGACGTCCTGGTCGCGGTGCGGGTGAAGGTCACCAACTCCGAGGCCGCCGACCAGGAGCAGGGCTACCGGTTGCGGGTTAAAATGGCGCCAGCCGACGGTACCTACAAGGTCGCCAAACTCGACCAGGTCACCTCGTGACCGCGGTGCTTGACCTGACTCCGGACACCCCCGTCCTCGACACCCCCGCCGAACCCGTCGCGGCGTGGCACACCCGCGCGGCCGCGTTCGCGGTCGACGTGCTCCCCGGGGTGGCGGTGCTCGCCACGACCGCGCCGTGGCTGCTGGCCGGACCCGAGCTCGGGTGGGCGTGGTGGACGTTCGTCGTGGTCACCGGACTGGCGGTCGTCGTGCTGGCGGGCAACCGCTGGTTGTTGCCCTCCATGCACGGCTGGACCCTGGGGCGGGCCCTGGTCGGCATCCGGATCGTGCGCCGCGACGGGCGACCACCCGGATTCGGGCGACTGCTCCTGCATGACCTCGCCCACCTGCTGGACACCGCCGCCCTATTCGTCGGGTGGCTCTGGCCGCTGTGGGACCGCCGGCGGCGCACCTTCGCTGATCTGGTGCTGCGCACCGAGGTGCATCTCGCCACGCGGCCCGACCGGGACATGCGCCGATTCACCGCGAAGGTTCTGGTGGCGGCGGTTGTGGTGACCGCGCTTTCGGTCGGGCTGAGCTATCTCTTGGTCTACCGCCACGAGCAGGTGGTCGACGAGGCGCGCGCTCAGGTCACCGAAGAGGGCCCGCGGATCGTCGAGCAGATGCTCAGCTACGGGGTCGACACGCTCAACGACGACTTCAGCAGAGCGCAGTCGCTGGCGACTGACAACTACCGGCCCCAGCTAGTGGCCCAACAGGAGGCGGTCCGCAAGTCCGGCGCGTCCACCAACGAGTACTGGGCGGTCAGCAGCGCCGTTCTGTTTGTGTCGAAGGACAAGGCCGCAATGCTGCTCGCGATGCAGGGCCAGCGCGGCACCAAGGTCGAAGAACTCAAGTTCATTACCGCGACCGTCCGCGTGGACTTCGACAAGGTCGGCGACAACTGGCGGGTCAACAACCTGACGGTGCTAAAGGCGCCCCTGATGCAGGCGGCCGGCCAGTGAGCCCGCGCCGCAGGACCTACGCCGACGAACGCGACTACTTCACCGTCGAGCCCACACCGCCGCGTCGGTGGGGACTGGCGATCGTCTCGTCCGTGGCCGGTCTCCTGCTCCCTGCCGCCATCACGGCCAGCGCTCTGATGCTGGTGTCCCACGAAACCGACCGCCGCGCCCAACTCCGCGACGCCGCCGCGTTGAACTACGTGCACGGATTCATGACCGCCTACACCACGTTGGATCCGTTCAACGCGAACGCCTACGCCGACCGGGTGCTGGCGCAGGGGACCGGCGACTTCGCGAAGATGTTCCGCGAGAAGATGAACGAGATCGTCATTCAGGTCGCGCGGGCGGAACCCACTCAGGGCACCGTGGTCGAGGCAGGCGTGCAGCGCTGGAACGACAACGGCAGCGCCGACGTCCTAGTGGCGACGAAGACGACCGCGAAGACCCCCGATGGCAAGTCGACGATCGAGAGCGGAAACCGTTGGGTGGTAACGGCGATTCAGGAAGGACAGCAGTGGAAGATCTCCCAGCTGATTCAGGTGATCTGACCACGGAGTCCGCTGTCGGCTCGACCGAGCAGCAGGCGGCAGGCCGTCGCGGGCACCGGCCTGCGTTGACGAGGAAGCACGTTGAAGACGCGGTCACCGAGCCGGAGGCCACGGCCGAAAAAGCGCCTGCCAAAGGGGCGACCGGCGAGGACACAGACGAACCGGTGGGCCAGGAGAGCGGGGAACCGGACGCAACCGGTGCACTGGCGTCTCGGCGTCACTGGCGCCGGCCATGGCGCCGGTCGACGCCCGGTGTGTCTGAAGCGACCGACGACAGCGTCGCGGAGGATCCGGTGGAGGCTGCGCCAGAGCGCCGCGTCCCGACCGGAAAGACGCGCCGAACAACGAAGGATCCGGACGTTGCCGCCGCCCAGCCGCGGGCGGAGGACAAACCGCCCACCGAGATGGACGAGGCGCCCGACCCGCAACCTGATGACTCGGCGCAACCGGACGACCGGGCGCATCAAGACGACTCGGCGCGACTTAACGGTGAAGCCGAACCGGACGTCGAACCCGAACCCGAGCCGTTCGTGCTCGTCTCGGCCCGGCCCGCGGGCAAGCACCTGCTGATCACCGCCGCGGTCGCATCGATGTTGTTCGTCGCCGCCGGCGCGTTCGCCGGAGCCACGCTGCAGCCATATCTGTCGGACCGTGCCGCGGTGGACACCAAGCTGGACATCGCGCGGACCGCCGCGGACGCGATCACCACACTGTGGACTTACACCCCGGACGACATGGCGTCGCTGCCGGACCGCTCGTCGCAGTACCTAGCCGGTGAGTTCGCCACGGAATACCGCCGTTACATCGACGCGATCGTTGAGCCGAACAGGCAGGCGCAGGTCACCAACACCACGCAGGTGATGGGCACTGCCGTCGAATCGCTGGGTCTGTCTGAGGCAATGGCGCTGGTGTACACCAACTCGGTGTCCACGAGTCCGGTCAGCAAGAACGTTCCGTCGCTGCGTTATCTGTCGTATCGCCTGACGATGGAGCGTCACGACGCCGACTGGTTGATCACGGGCATGAACGCCATGACCAAGCTGGACCTCACACCGCAGCAATAAGTACGGTCGCCAAGTGATATAGGGCTGTCAGACCAAGTTTAGATCCGCCGGTGTTCCGACAATCCCAGGGTGGGTGGCAGTGCTGGGATGATCTTATTCGTCTACGCCGTCAGTGCGTCGCGCCACTGATGGGCGGACGGCACCTAATCCATCTCCTTCCAGACTTTCCCTCAGCGACCGCAGGCCGAAAGTAAATTCGACACAAGCAGCCGTAACACCAGACCGATTTCGACACAGCCCCTCTGAGGGGGACCCGTTTGGTGGTCCAGTTGATCTGTACCCGTGTTGTTGGTCCACGGTTGTGCAACGTGAGGCCATCCCGGTGGCCAAGTCCACCGTGGAACGGCTGATGCGGGCCAATGGCTGGCAGGGCGTCCGGCGCCAGCAGAAGGTCCGCACCACCATCGCGGACCCGGCCGCGGTGCGGCCACCGGATCTGGTGGACCGACAGTTCGGTGTGACTGCTCCCAACACGCTGCTGGTGGCCGACTTCACCTACGTGAAGTTGGTGACCGGGATCCTCGTCTACGTGGCGTTCGTCATCGACGCCTACGCCGGGTCGATTGTGGGCTGGGAAGCCTCGGGCTCCAAACACACCCGTTTCGTCGAGTCCGCGATCCGCCAGGCCGCCGCGCTCCGCCGTCGTCAGGGCCACCCGATCGAGGACGGCATCCATCACAGCGACGCAGGATCGCAGTACACGAGCGTGAGATTCGGTGAAACACTTAGCCTTTCGGGATTGCGCCCGTCGGTCGGCAGTGTCGGGGATGCGTATGACAACGCGTTGGCCGAGACCACCATCGGGCTCTACAAGAACGAATGCATCCGAGCGGATTCTCCGTTTCGCCGCGGCCCGCTGCACACCCTGGGCGATGTCGAGTACCTCACCGCCGACTATGTCGCCTGGTTCAACCAACAGCGCCTCATGCATCGACTCGGACGCATCCCACCCGCCGAAGCCGAGGCCCGCTACTATTCCGAACTCGTGACCGACCAACCGGCCGGCTCACAGAACCCCGAGGGTGCATGAAACCCGGGAGGCTTCAGATCGCCAGGTCCAGGCTGCCTGCGCGGGTGTCGAACTGGCGGTGCCGATAGCCATTGCGGGAGTTGGTCCGCTCGCTGCTGCGCGGGCCGTAGCCGGCGCCGCACAGCGCGTCGGCTTCGGCGCCCATCAGGGTGTGGATGAACGTGGCCAGCAGCTCGCGCAGGACGTCGGGGCTGGTGGTGGTGAGTCGATCGGCCAGCACGGCGGGCCAGTCGATATCGTGGGCGGTGGTCATCGCGTCGATTCCTTTGCTCGAGTGACTTTGGTCGGTCTCTCGAAGAATCACGCGATGACCTTCAATCATTCGGCTACGACACGCCGGACATCCTGATCAAGCCCGACTCGTACACCACCTTGGTGGACGCAACCGTGCCATGTCATTGTCGATTCTTCCTTGCCGCAGACCGGGCACCAGAGTCCCACAACGACTGGACCACTACGACGGGCTCACCTCACCTCGCCCAGTGGGCATTTCTCACAACTTACTACCACGAACGCGGAAGGGCTTCAACGCGCCACGTTGACTCGAAGCTCACATATGGGCACTATATCGCCATGGCCGAAGCGATTGGTCTTGGTCAACTTCGCAGCGACACATGCGGTTATCTTGAGCGGGTAACGTTCGGGGAGTCGCTTGATATAATTCGTCGTGGTCAGTTGGTGGCTCGGATCGAGCCAGTTACAGCGGTTCCGGATTTACCATCCGACGGCAAGCCGGTCGGGCTAAACCAGGCTTCCGACCGAACAGTTTCGCTCGATGATCTGCGTACTCGCGCAGGCCGCTGCTTCGATCGGGTTGCGGCAGGCCAGTCGCTCGCAATCGTGTGGCGCGGCCGGTCGGTGGCCAGGATTGTGGCGGTAGCGGCCTCCGCTGAGGCCAGTTGTAATCCGACGAAGTGCGAGTCACGCGACGCTGGCGGTCGGATCGGACTCACCGAACTGCGAACCCGCGGAGGGCACTACTTTAAACGGGTTGCGGCAGGTGAGACCGTCGAGGTTTCCCGTCGCGGCAGGTTGGTAGCTCGAATCGTGACCGCAACGGACGACCTCTTCGAGCCGTCGTAGTTGACCCCTCTCGCCTTTCGGAACGATAGAGAGGCTTTCCAGTGGCATCGAACTGGTTCCGGCGTTCGCTGAGGGGCTGTCGTGGACAAGGTGCTGGCCGGGTGCCGCCATTGTGGAGGCGGAGGCGGTGCACCGGCCGCTGCGGCGGCGCTGCGGCGGCGGCTGCATCCGATCGCCCACGGGCGACAGGAATTACGTGAGTCATTCCTCCGGTCTGCTACGACACGCTATGGACTCGGGAAGCGCTGAGATTCTCGCGAATATGCAATCCCACTCGCCATGTCGTGACATTCATACAAATCGGAATTGCATGATCGTAGACACGCGGCACCGACATCTATTGGATGCGTAGCGATGGACGTTGTGCGTGGTCTCCCTTAGCGTCCTCTCAGCAGCGCGTATGAGGCCACGGTGGCTTCTGGCTGTCGGCACGTCGGGCAACGGTGATTGATGCGCTTCACCGCGGCCACGAACGCCCTGACGCAGTAGTGGACGGTGCAGTGACAGGTGAGCGTCACTCGATAGACGGCCTGATGTTCGAAGCGCTTGTCGCACAATCCTGCTACGCACCGCGTCATAGCTTGTTCGCGCTCCGCAGATCGAGTAGCGGGTCGAACGCGACCATGTGCCCCGATTGCTCGGCGTGCACCTGAGCGTCACCGAACGCACTTCCCAGCCACAGCCGATGTCTGCCTGTCCAGTTGCAGCCGCAGTAGGCGTGGTTTGAAGCCTCCCGCGTTTGATGCGCACCTCTGCTCTTGGGAAGGTGCATATCGTGGGGAGTAAGTACGACCCGGAGACCCGAGCCAGGGCTGTGCGTCTGGTGCTGGATCACCGCGAGGACTATCCGAGCGAGTGGGCGGCAATCACCGCGGTGTCCAAGCGGCTGGGCATGACCGCGGAAACCCAGCGCAACTGGATCCGTCAGCATCAGGTCGACGAGGGTGCGCGTGACGGGGTTTGGCGAATACCATTGACAGGAAAGCGAATGCGACGGTGGCCACTGCGGCGAGAATGACCCGCCCGATGCTGGCGGTGGCGTAGGTGGCCGATTGATCGGCGGGCACCCCGGCGCGCCGCTGTTCGTGGTAGCGGCTGCGCTCGGCGACCGCCCGAACCTGGACGGCCTCTTAGCCACCGGCCGCGGCCACGGTCAGCGCCGCATCCAGAATCGCCTCGCGGCGACGTGTCGACGCGCGCGAGCGTGGAGTTGTCGGCCGTGTGTGCCAGGTCGGGCGCCGAATCCGGCCCGGCTGTTGCCGTTTGAGGTGCAGGCGGGTACCGAAGACGGTCACGATAGTGGGTCGTACGAGTCGGGCCGGGAGCCGCTGCTGCGGGAGAACTGCTCGAGCAGGTCACCGAAACCGGCCACATCGCCGTGGGCGGCGAAGTGATCGGTGCCGACCGTGATGAACACCGCGCTGGCGGTGAACCGGGTGACCCCATCGCTGCCTGTTCCGGTGCCAATGACGTTGAGGGCGCGGCCATCTCGCGAGACGATGTGTGCGACGATGCGGTGGGGCTGATGCAACGGCACCGGCCGTAGATACTCGACAGTGAGGCTGCGCGTCACCGCGGGAGTGCCGGCAATCCACAGGGTGAACCCCAGCAGGTCGTCGCAGGCAGCCGCCACCGCGCCGCCATGGGCCAAACCCGTTGCACCGATGTGGCGCTCGTCGAAGGTCACGTCGCTGTAGACCTGATCGCCGCTGCGGTAGACCCTCAGGTGCAGCCCGTGGGGATTGTCCGGGCCGCACCCCATGCACGTCGCGGTATGCGACGGCAGCGTCACCGGCTGCGGCTGCCCTGGCATCGGTGTCGTCATGGTGAGTCGTCGAACCTTTCCATCCTTTCCACCTGTTGGTAACCCGACGTCGGCTCGTCGTGGTCATCGGGCATGTCATGGCCGGTGTGGCTGTGTGGTCGTGCGGTGGTCCCGGAAAGTGGGTTGTCGCCACGGTTTTCGGCGCCGTCGAGCGTCGCGTCGCGGCGCCCGGGAGCCCCGATCGCCAAGATGAGCGCACTGGCCACGGTGATCCCGGACAAGACCACACCGGCATGCCCGTAACCGTGCATGAACGCCGATTTGGCAATCGTGGCGAGTTGTTCGCGCGCGGGTCCGGACTTCTCGCCGGCCTGCAGCGCGGCGGCCAGGGAGTCGGAGAACGGTCCTCGCGCCGGGCCGGGCAGCCCGGGCAGCGCCGGCGTGATCCGGTCGGTGTAGCCGGCGGCCAACACACTGCCGGCGATGGCGATGCCGACGGCCGCGCCGACTTCACGCGCGGCGTCATTGACGGCTGCTGCCACCCCGTGCTTCTCCACCGGTGTGGCGGCAACGATCGCGGCCGTCGCCGGGGCCATGCATATCCCCAGCCCGGTGCCCATGATCACAGCGCCCACAAGAAATCGGTGTAGCTCGACTCGACCTGCAGGCGGCTGGCCAGAAAAATTCCCGCGGCGATCGCGAGCATGCCGGGCATGGTCAGCACGCGCAGGCCCAACCGCTCGGCCAGCCAGGGTGCCAGCAGCGAGATGCCCACGATGGGGACGACCACGGGCGTCAGCGCCAACGCCGAACCCAACGGTTTGTAGCCCACGATGAGCTGCAGGTACTGGATCAACAGGTAAAACACACCGAACAGGACCAGGAACTGCAACGTGATCGACAGCGTGCCGCTGCCGAAACCACGATCGGCGAACAACCGCAGGTCCAGCAGCGGATGCGCGCGGCGCAACTCCACGACCACGAAAACCGCTGAAGCCACAGCGCCGACCGCGAAAAGACCCAGGACCAGCGGGTCTGTCCAGCCGCGGCGGGGCGCCTCGGTGAGCGCGATGACGATCAGCCCGATCACCACGGCGACGGCAAGCGAGCCGACATAATCCATCTCGGGATGGGCGTATTCAAGTGACTCGGAGACCGTGGCCGCAGCGATCAGCAACACCACTCCCGCGGCGGTCAGCCCGACGAAGATCGACTGCCATGACCAAAATTGCAGCAGCAGCCCCGAGCCTAGGATGCCCAAGATCGCTCCCGAACCGGCCACGCCGGCCCAAATCGCCACGGCACGGGGGCGCTGGTGGGCGGGAAATTCGGCGGTCATGATCGACAGGGTCGAGGGCATCACAAACGCGGCACCAACACCGGCGGCCGCGCGAGCGCCGATCAACCAGGCCGGATCCGGGACGACCAGCGGCACCGCCGACGCCGCGGAAAACACCACCAAGCCACCGATCAGCACCGCGCGCCGCCCGTAGCGGTCACCGACCGCGCCCGCTGGTAACACCAGGCACGCCATCGCCAGGGTGTATCCATCGACGACCCAGGTCAGCTGCCTCTGGCTGGCGCCCGTGTCGGCGGCGATATCCGACAACGACGTATACAGGGCGGCCATCGACCCGATGACCAACGCCACCCCTAGGCACGACACCGCCAGCGTCCACTGCTGACCCCGCGACAGCGACCGCAAAGGGCGTGACGCATCGGTGTTTGACATGACACCCCAGACAAACCGGTACGGGCAGTTTCGCTACGCTACTACCAGTAGGAACAGCACCGAAAAGCTGGTCACCGTCATCGAACTCAAGAAACGCACCGACATCAACGCCGACCCGATGGGCTGGCTGCACGAGGTGAAGAGCGATGTCACCTCCGCGATCTCCACCGTGCACGGCCTCAACGTCGAGGACCTCGTGCTGGTCCCGCCCGGGTCGATCCCGACGACCACCAGCGGCAAGGTGCGACGCGCCGCCTGCGTGGAGCACTACCGGGCCGACCAGTTCGTGCGGTTGGATGCCTAGATGCGCACACACGAATCCTCGGCGGGAGTGGTGATGCGCAGACTCCTCGCGTCGGTCACGGCGCTGATGACCCTCGGCGTGGCAGGCGGTTTCGGTCCCGGCGTCGCCACGGCCGACGAGCCGGCGCCGGTCCCGCCGCCGAACCCCGCCGGCGGACCGCCGCCGCTGGGCACCCCGGGCCGGGCCTACGCGCTGGGCGGCGCACACGTGCTGGGCATCCCGTACGACGAATACATCATGCGCACCGGCGCGGACTGGTTCCCCGGCCTGGACCGGCAGATCGTCGACTACCCCGCCGGGCAGGTCCAGGGCCACACGCTGGAGCGGCTGTTCCCCGGGATCGGCCGGCTCGGCGAATCGATGCCCGGGCTGGGCATCGACGGGCCCAGCGTGGGCGAGTCGGTCGACGTCGGCACCCCGAATGTCATCGACGCGATCCGCAACGGGGGCCGTGGCACCGCGATCGGCCTGTCCGAGGGCGCGATGGTGCTCAATGACGTGCAGGCCAAGCTCGCCTACGACCCGGCCGCGCCGCCGCCGGACCAGTTGAGCTTCGCCACCTACGGCGACCCGGTGGCCCGGCACGCCTTCGGTGAGAGCTTCCTGACGCAGAACTTCCCGGTCGGCAGCGTGGTCCCGTCGCTGGACTACCGCATACCGGCGCCGGTGGAGAGCCAGTACGACACCTACCAGTTCGTCTCGGCCTACGACAGCATCGCCGACTGGCCGGACCGGCCGGACAACTGGCTGTCGGTGGCCAACGCGATCGTCGGCCTCGCGACCGGCCACACCGCCGTCGCGTTCACCAAGCCCGACATGGTGCCCCCGCGCAACATCCGGACCACCGTGAATTCGCGGGGCGCGAAGACGACGACGTTCATGATCCCCGAAGAGCACCTGCCGCTGGTGCTGCCGTTCAAATACCTCGGTGTGGACAAGAACACGCTGATGGACCTCGACAAGGTGCTGCAGCCCTACGTCGACGCCGGCTACTCCCGCAACGACGATCCGGCGACCGCTCCCGTCACGGTGGATCCGGTGAACGGTTACGACCCCGCCGCGGTGACGGCCCCCGCCACGCAGGCCGCGTTCGGCGGCGCCGCCGACCCGGTGTCCCAGCTGCTGTCGGGTCTGCAGTACGTGCTGAACCATCCCCCGTAGCGGCGGCTACAGCCCGGCGACCCCGACGGCGAGCAGCACGCAACCGATCGCGGCCAACAGCGCGGCGAATCCGCGCCGGCCGTGCGCACGCACCCGGTCGTAGAACGCCGTCAGCGTCGCCCGCGTGCGGTTCGGCGCGACCAGGTACGCCAGCAGCGGCAGCTCCACCAGCGCGAACGCCACCACGTTGAACGTCACGAGCGCGCCGAACTGCACGGCCGCCGCGGCGCCGGAGGCGACGATGAGGGCCAGCGCGGCGAGGTAGTCGACCGACGGCAGCGCGATCCCCAAACCCGCCGCCCCGGCCGCCCAGAGGGACCGGCCGTCGATCAGCTGCCGTCCCCGCCGCATCAGCGGACCGAGGGTGCGGCCCGCCTTCCCGTCCGGGTTCACCCGGCCGATCACCCCCGCCGCGATCAGGGCGGCGTTGAGCAGCACCACCGCGCCGACCACGATCTGCACGGTCGGCAGCGTGAAATGCGCCGATCCCAGCGCAGGCCGCAGCACGAACAGCACCACCACCCCGACTACGGTGCCCATCGCGAAACCTCCGGCGAGGAACACCAGCAGATGCAGGGCGGGCCGCGGCCGGTTGAGCATCAGCACCGTCATACCGATCCGGAACGGCTCCAGGCTCACCGCGAGGGCCATCAGCATGAGCGGGAACCACATGATGGCGTCAACTTACGGCACGTTGTACTCACGGGGATTCCCATCATGGTGGCCGCGCCGGGCGACGTGTGAAGATGGAGGGCGATGAGCGGTACACACTCCGAGATCGACCTGAGCCCGTCGTCCCTGCGGGAGGCGTTCGGGCATTTCCCGACGGGCGTGATCGCGATCGCCGCGGAGGTCGACGGCACCCGGGTCGGCTTGGCGGCAAGCACTTTCGTCCCGGTGTCGCTGGACCCGCCCCTGGTGTCGTTCTGTGTGCAGAACTCGTCGACCACCTGGCCGCGGCTGGTGGACGCGCCCTACCTGGGGATCAGCGTCCTCGGCGAGTCCCATGACGAGGCGGCGCGGACACTGGCCGCCAAGACCGGCGACCGGTTCGCGGGGCTGGAGACGGCGTCAACCGAGCGGGGGGCGGTGTTCATCCACGGCACCAGCGTGTGGTTGGAGAGCGCCATCGAGCAGCAGGTGCCCGCCGGGGACCACACGATCGTCGTGCTGCGGGTCAGCAACATCACCGTGCACCCCGATGTGGCGCCGATCGTGTTTCACCGCAGCACGTTCCGCAGGCTCGGGGCCTGAGGTAGCAGCAGCTACGGGCGGTAGCCGAGTTCGTCGCGGTAGTGTCTGACCCGCTCGTCGAGCTCCCTGGCGTCGGCCGTGCGGCCCTCCCGCCGGGCGAGCTCGGCGCGGCTGCTGATCTCTCGGATGGCGGTCCGAATATCGTTGGTGCTCAAGGGCTGGTGTAGCGACACTGCGCTGCCTTCCGTCGCTGAGTGGTGCTCTTCGCGAGCGTACTCCCGACACACCCCGGAGTGAACCAGGTCACTCAGGGGTTCATCTCGTAGACGCCGTCGTAGCCCGCCACCTCGTGCCACACCCGGTCGAACCGGGCGGAGTCGGTGACCGGCTTGCGGATGGCCGACAGCGCCCACGCCTGCTGGTCGGCGGTGGAGCTGGGCTTGCCGTGCAGCTCGACCGCGTAGGCGGAGAAGTCGCGGATCATCACGTCGAAGATCTGGTCGGTCAGGTCGGCGTCGAGGCCCGTCAGTTCGGCCTGCTCGAGGATCAGCTGGCCGTACACCACCAGTGAGAACAGGTGGCCGATCACCAGCACGAAGTCCAGGTCGCTGCGCTGATCCTGATCGGGTGCCGCCCTGGCCAGCAGTTCCTTGAAGGCGGTGACCTGCTCGAAGAACCGTCCGACGTTGGGGATGCCGGTGTTGCGCTCGTAGACCGGTGCCCAGTCCGCGAACCGCACCTTGGAGGCGCCGCCGACGGGGCCCTGATGCCAGAAGAAGACGTCGTCGGCTGCGTCGTCGCGGGTGCCGATCTGCGGGTAGTCGGCCGGGTTGAACATGTAGTTCGGCATGAACTTCAGGATCTGGGCGACGTTGACGTGCACGGTGCCCTCCAACCGCGGCAGGGCGCCGATCAGCCGGACCACCTCGCTGAAGTAGGTGTTCTTCTCGAAACCCTTGGCGGCCAACACATCCCACAGTAGGGTGACCACCTTCTCGCCCTCGGAGGTGACCTTGGACTTGGTGACCGGGTTGAACAGCAGGTAGCGGCGGTCCTCGAGGCTCGCGCTGCGGAAGTAGTCGATGGCGCGGTCGCTGAACAGTTTCATCGCGATCAGCCGCGAGTAGGCGTCGACGAAGTTCGCGCGCACGTGCGGGAACACGGTGACCGGGTTGCCGTACAGAATCCGGTTGTTGGCGTGGGTGATGGCCTCGTAGAAGGCGTGCTCGCACATGCCGATCGAGCCGCTGCACAGGTTGAACTTGCCGACGTTGACGGTGTTCAGCGCCGCCGAGAAGGCCTCCGGCCCGGTGCACAGGATGTCCTCCTCGTACACCGGGTAGTCGTTGAGCCGGAACGTGCTGACGAACATCTGGCCGTGCACGACGTTGCCGATCAGCTCGTAGTTCTCGTGGCCGCTGTCGGCGACGAACCACACGTAACCCTCGGCGCCGTCGACGTCGGTGCGCCGCGAGAACACCGACACCATGCCGGCCACGTTGCCGTTGCCGATGTAGTACTTCTCGCCGGAGGCCCGGAACAGCACGCCCTCGCTGTCGTTCTCCGCGGGGGTGAGTAGCAGGTCGGTGTTGTAGATGTCGGCGCCGTGCTCGCGCTCCGACAGCGCGAACGCCATCACGCCGCCGGCCTCGAGCTGGGCGGCCGCCTTCTCCTTGGCCTTGACGTTGTCGCTCTGCCAGATCGGTCCCAGCCCGAGGATGGTGACCTGCTCGGCATACCAGTAGGAGAGCCCGTAGAAGCCGAGGATCTCGCTGAGCACCGCGTTACGGGAGGTGTCCCAGCGCTTGTCGGCGTCCCCGCCGGAGAACTCCGACGGCGTCAGGAACGTCGCGAAGAGCCGTTCCTGCTTGACGAAGTCCAGGAAGTCCGACACCCACGCCGCATCGAGGTCGTCGCGCAGCAGCCGGTCCTTGCCGCGCTGCTCGAACCAGTCGATCAGGGCGCGCAGCTGGCGGCGGGATTCCGCGTCGAGCCGCGGCGGATCGAAGGAGTGCGGGTTGAGCAGCAGGGGGCGTGCGGTCATGGGTGGCAATCTAGCGCCCCCGGCGAATCCGGCGCGCCAAACAACGAGGAGCGTCGCTTTCCGCGCCCGATTCGCCCCGGTCAGGCGTGAACGTCGCGCAGACCCACGGCGTTACGCAGCCCCGAGCAGTTCACACACCCCACGCAGCCGATGCAGTCGTCGCAGCTCACGCAGCCGACGCAGGCCCGGCACCGGCCGCAGTCGATGCAGCCCAGGCAGGCGAGGCAGCCGCGGCACGCGATGCACAGCACGGTCAGCACGCACCCGGCGATCGCGGCGCTGCCCGCGGTAGCGATGGATCCGGCCACACCGGCGCTGCCTGCCGTCACGATCGAGCGCACCACCGCCGCACTGCCCGCGGTGGCGACGGATCCGGCGACGCCGGCACTTCCCGCGGTGGCGATGGATCCCGCGACGGCCGCGCTGTTGACGGTGCCGATCGAGCCGGCCACCGCGGCACTGCCCGACGTCGAGATCGACCCGGCGACGGCGACGTTGTCCGCCGCCACCGGCGCGCCGGTCATGGTGCTACTTCCCCCTACTTCCGCCGGAACAGCTTGTTGCCCAGCCACACCACCGGGTCGTACTTGCGGTCGGCGGCGCGTTCCTTCATCGGGATCAGCGCGTTGTCGGTGATCTTGATGTGCTCGGGGCACACCTCGGTGCAGCACTTGGTGATGTTGCAGTAGCCCAGTCCGTTCTCCTCCTGGGCCTGCTCGGCGCGGTGGCCGTGCACATCGAGCGGATGCATGTCCAGCTCGGCCTGCCGCATCAGATACCGGGGACCGGAGAACGCGAGCTTGTTCTCCTCGTGGTCACGGTTGACGTGGCAGACGTTCTGGCACAGGAAGCACTCGATGCACTTGCGGAACTCCTGGCTGCGGTTCACGTCTTCCTGCTGCATCCGGTACTCGCCGGGCTGCAGGTCCTTCGGCGGCGTGAAGGACGGGATCTCCCTGGCCTTCTCGTAGTTGAAGGACACGTCGGTCACCAGGTCCCGCATCACCGGGAAGGTGCGCAGCGGGGTGACGGTCACGACCTCGTCCTCCCCGAACGTGGACATGCGCGTCATGCACAACAGCCGGGGGCGGCCGTTGATCTCCGCCGAGCAGGAGCCGCACTTGCCGGCCTTGCAGTTCCAGCGCACCGCCAGGTCGCCGGTCTGGGTCTGCTGCAGCCGGTGGATGATGTCGAGGACGACCTCACCCTCGTTGACCTCGACGGTGTAGTCCTTGAGTTCCCCGCCGGAGGCGTCGCCGCGCCAGACGCGCATCTGAGCGTTGTAGGCACCCATGGGTCAGCCCTTCCGTTGCGGATGTTCGAGGAGTTCGTCGTCGGTGTAGTACTTCTCGAGCTCGGAGAGTTCGAACGTCTCCAGCAGGTCGGACCGCATGGTGGGCTGGCGCTCCTTGGAGACGCTGACGTCGGGAACCACCGGGTCGTCGCCCTCGGACCGGACCACCAGCAGGTGGTTGCGCCAGCCGGCGTTCATCGACGGGTAGTCGTCGCGGGTGTGGCCGCCGCGGCTCTCGGTGCGGGTCATCGCGGACTTGGCCACCGATTCGCTGACCAGCAGCATGTTGCGCAGGTCCATCGCCAGATGCCAGCCGGGGTTGAACTTGCGCTCGCCCTCGACCTTGACCCGCTTGTAGCGGTCCCGGAGTTCCTGCAGTTTATCCAGGGCCTCCTGCATCTCGTCGGCCTTGCGGATGATGCCCACCAGGTTGTTCATGGTGTCCTGGATGTCCAGCTGCAGCGAGTACGGATTCTCCGGCGCCGAGCCGTCGCTCGGACCGTCGAACACCGCCAGCGCCATCTCCCGGGCCTTGGCCACGGCGTCCTCGGTGACCGCCGGCCGATCCGACATCGCGCGGACGTAGTCCGAGGCGCCGAGCCCGGCGCGCCGGCCGAAGACCAGCAGGTCGGACAGCGAGTTGCCGCCCAGCCGGTTGGAGCCGTGCATACCGCCCGCGCACTCGCCCGCGGCGAACAGGCCGGGCGTCGCGGCGGCGGCGGTGTCCGGGTCGACCTCGATGCCGCCCATCACGTAGTGACAGGTCGGTCCGACCTCCATCTCGTCGGTGGTGATGTCGACCTCGGCCAGCTCGATGAACTGGTGGTACATCGAGGGCAGCCGGCGCTTGATCTCCTCCGGGGTCATGCGGGAGGCGATGTCGAGGTACACGCCGCCGTGCGGGGTGCCGCGGCCTTCCTTGACCTCGGTGTTGATCGCCCGGGCCACCTCGTCGCGGGGCAGCAGGTCAGGGGTGCGGCGCGCGGAGTCGTTGTCCTTGAGCCACTGGTCGGCCTCTTCCTCGGATTCGGCGTACTGACCCTTGAAGACGTCGGGGATGTAATTGAACATGAAGCGCTTGCCCTCGGAGTTCTTCAGCACTCCGCCGTCGCCGCGCACGCCCTCGGTGACCAGGATCCCCTTCACCGACAGCGGCCAGACCATGCCGGTCGGGTGGAACTGGATGAACTCCATGTTGATCAGCGACGACCCGGCGCGCAGCGCCAGCGCGTGCCCGTCGCCGGTGTACTCCCAGGAGTTCGACGACACCTTGTACGACTTGCCGATGCCTCCGGTGGCCAGCACCACCGCGGGCGCCTCGAACAGCACGAAGTCGCCGGTCTCGCGGTAGTAGCCGAAGGCTCCGGCGACCTTTCCGTTGTCGAGCAGCAGTTCGGTGATCGCGACCTCGTGGAAGACCCGGATCCGCGCTTCG
This sequence comes from Mycolicibacterium chlorophenolicum, assembly GCF_001044235.1. Lineage (GTDB taxonomy): Bacteria > Actinomycetota > Actinomycetes > Mycobacteriales > Mycobacteriaceae > Mycobacterium > Mycobacterium chlorophenolicum. The sequence goes on from NZ_JYNL01000014.1 coordinate 29,606, forward strand.
TAGTCGCCGAGTTCCCGCTTGTCCTCCTGCTGCAGCGACACGATCTTCTGCTGCAGGGTGCGGATGATCTCCAGGCCGGTGCGGTCACCGACGTGGGCCAGTCGCGGGTAGGTGTGCCCGCCGAAGTTGCGCTGGCTGATCTTGCCGTCCTTGGTGCGGTCGAACAGCGCGCCGTAGGTCTCGAGCTCCCACACCCGGTCCGGGGCTTCCTGGGCGTGCAGTTCGGCCATCCGCCAGTTGTTCAGGAACTTCCCGCCGCGCATGGTGTCACCGAAGTGCACCTGCCAGGAGTCCTTGGTGTTGACGTTGCGCATGGCCGCGGCGCAGCCGCCTTCGGCCATCACGGTATGGGCTTTGCCGAACAGCGATTTCGTCACCACCGCGACGCGCAGGCCCCGTTCCCGGGCCTCGATCACCGCGCGCAGTCCCGCCCCGCCGGCGCCGATCACGACGACGTCGTATTCGTGCCGTTCGATTTCTGCTTCGTCCGAAGCCATCAACCCTCACTCGTCCTTGATCAATGAAAAACTCTGTGCGCCTTGTGTTTCAGCCGATGAACCGCAGATCGGAGATGGTGCCGCCGGCTACCAGCATGACGTAGAAGTCGGTCAGCATGAGCGTGCCCAGCGTGACCCAGGCGTAGAGCTTGTGCCGGGTGTTGAGCTTGCTGATCTGCGTCCACATCCAATACCGGACCGGGTGTTTGGAGAAGTGCTTGAGCCGGCCGCCCGCGACGTGCCGGCAGGAGTGGCACGAGATCGTGTACACCCAGAGCATCACCACGTTGATCACGAGGATGACGTTGCCCAGCCCGAAGCCGAAGCCGCCCGGACCGTCTTCGGAGTGGAAGGCCTTGATCGCGTCCCAGGTGTTGATGAGCGAGATGAGCGCCGCGATATAGAAGAAGTAGCGGTGCAGGTTCTGCAGGATCAGCGGAAAACGGGTCTCTCCGGTGTATTTCGCGTGCGGCTCGGCCACGGCGCAGGCCGTCGGCGACTGCCACACCGAGCGGTAGTAGGCACCTCGGTAGTAGTAGCAGGTGATTCGAAACAGCAGGAGGAACGGCAGCGACAGCAGCGCGTAGGGCAGCAGCGACAACGGCCCCGACGTGGGCAGGATCTGCGGCCAGAACTCGCTGGCCTCGCCGCAGGCCTTACTCAGGCAGGGTGAGTAGAACGGCGTGAGGTAGTGGTACTTCTCGACGAAGAAGTCGTCGCGCATGAACGCCCGCACCGTGGCGTAGATGATGAACGCGGCGAAACCCAGATCCGTGACGATGGGCGACTTGAGCCAGTTGTCGGTGCGCAGCGTGCGCTGGGCGATCTGGGCTCGGCCCGGGGAGAAGACGCCGGTCGCCTTGCGGTCGGCGGTGGGTGCGCTCACGTTTCCCTCTCGATGAATGTTTCTTGACGAACTCGACTCGCGCACTCGACTGTCGCACGAGCCCGATGTGCCCGACCGGGCACTCCCTGGCTCAGTGCGTTCCGCCCAGCCCCTCGTCGTCGACGCCGCGCCAGAAATCGGTGTCGTACTGGGTATCCGGAATCGGGATGCGTTCGCCGACATGGTGATGCCGGGACAGACCGCGCGCGAGTTCCAGTTCCTCGGCGTCGATGTCGAGTCGATCGATATCGTTGAGGATGCGTTCGGCATCATTGACGATGCGACGGGTAGCCGGGCTGTCCCCGTATCGCGACGCCAGTGATGTCACGCAACGCCGAAGGCTTCCGATCAGATCGTGAAGCTCGGCGAGCTCGGTGGTGCTGCTGGACAAGTGACCTCCTTGGGCTGAAGGGTGTCATGGATCACAGTACGCATTTGATGCTAGCCACATCACCCACCTGATGGGTGAGACAGATCACTTTGATGACACGGAGGTAAGAATGACCGACGACGTTCTGAGGGGCCGCGCCGAGACGTTGCTGGCGCTGCACCGGCCCGGGGACCCGGTCATCCTGCCGACGGCGTGGGACGCGTGGTCGGCCCGGCTGGCCGCCGGCGCCGGCTTCGCGGCGCTGACCGTGGGCAGCCATCCGGTGGCGGACTCGGTCGGCAAGCCCGACAACGAGGGCATGACGTTCGACGATCTGATCACCCGCGTCGCCCAGATCACCGCCGCCACCGATCTGCCGGTGTCGGTCGACATCGAGTCCGGATACGGCGAAGCACCGTCACGGCTCATCGAGGGCCTGCTGTCGGTCGGGGCGGTCGGCCTGAACATCGAGGACACCGTGCACAGCGAGGGCGGCCGGCTGCGGTCGGCCGACGAGCATGCCGATCTCGTGGGTGCGCTGCGGGCGGCGGCCGACGCGTCCGGGGTGCACGTGGTGATCAACGCGCGCACCGATCTGTTCCTGAGGCAGGACGGCGACGAGTCCGACCGGGTCGACCGGGCGATCGCCCGGCTGACGCAGGCGGCCGACGCAGGCGCCGACGTGCTCTACCCGGTCGGGTTGCACGGCCCGGAGACGTTGCAGCGCTTGACATCCGAGCTGCCGCTGCCGGTCAACGCGATCGCGGCGCCGGACAAGGCCGACCCGGCGTCCTACGGTCCGCTCGGGGTGGCCCGGATCAGCTTCGGACCCTTCTGGCAGGCCGCGCTCGCGGAGCGTTCGAAGGAGATCCTGGCCCGCTGGCGCTGAGTCGTACCGGGCGTCAGTCCGTCAGTCGGTGTCGACGACGAGGACCTCGGTGTGTGCCCGGCGCTTGACGATCTTCGGCACCGACCCGACGAGTCGGCCCACCACCGACCGCATGCCGACGCTGCCGACCACCAGCAGGTCGGCACCCACCTCGTCGGCCAGGTCGACCAGCGCGTCGGCGGGCACGCCCTTGACGGCGCGCTGTTCGACGTTGTGTGCGCCGGCCTTCCTGGCGCGGTCGGCGGCGTCGTTCAGCAGGCCGTACACGGGCGCGTCGCCCTGGATGCGGTACTCGTCGCCGCGCGGCTGATCGGGTTCCGGTGCGCCGCCGTCATGACGCGCCGGTGTGTACGCCGACGCGATGATCAGGCGGGCGTCGGACTCGGCGGCCAGCGCGGCGGCCTTGTCGACCGCCCGCAGCGAGGTCTCCGAGCCGTCGGTGCCGACGACGATGGTCGAGTACTTCGTCATGGATGCGCCCCTCCCGTGATTCGATTGCGGTGAGTGTACAACTGTTCACTCACGGGGCCCAGAGGGCGCCGATCGACATCAGCGGTGCACGTCGGTCACGACGATGTCGATGTCGACGCCCTCGACGCCGATCACCTCGTTGATCACGGCGGCAGCCAGCGTGCGCGCCTGTGCCGCGGTCGCGGCGAGATCGGCGCCGTACCGGCCGCTGACCTCGATGCGCACGGCGCGCAGCGTCTTCTCGTCCAGGGCGACGGCGACGTCGACCAGCGTCAGGTCCGGCAGCGAGCGCAGCGCGCGGGCCAGGCCGGCCCGCAACACCAGGTCACTGACCGCGATCCGGCCCGCAGCGTCGCCCGGGCGTGGGTCGACCACGTCGAGGGGCCAGCCGCCGCGGGGGGTGGCCCGCACGGCGTCGATCACGCGGGCTTCGATGGCCACCCAGCCGCGTTCGGGCATCGCGCGCAGGTCCCGGGACGCCCGGGCCAGCACGTCGTAGTCGCCTATCGCCATCGTTGAAGCCTCTGCTGAAGTGTCGTTCGGGCGCGGTGATGATGCCCCCGCGCCCCGTCCGGGCTCAGACTCAGGATCGTCCCGATCTGGGGGAAGGTCAATTCCTCGACCTCCCGCAACAGCCAGACCGCGCGCTGGCGGGGTGGCAGTTCGGCGAGGGCCTCCTCCAGCGCCCCGAGGAATTCGGTGTTCGAGACGTTGGCGAACGGATCGGCCGAGGCCGACGCGTCCGCCGGGTCGAGCAGCCGGTCATCGAGCGGCACCGCCCGCTTGACGCGGTGCGAGTCGACGACCTTGCGGGCGCAGATCGCGAAGAGCCATGTCCGCGGGCTGGATTCGCCCCGGAAACGGTCGATCTGGCGCCATGCCGCGACGAATGTCTCCTGCACGATGTCCTGCACGGCCGCGTCGTCGCGGGTCATCCGGCGCGCATAGCGGTGCAGGGCGGGCCCGTGCCGGCGGATCAGGGTCTCGAACGCCGATCGATCTCCGGCGGCGGCCGCCGCCGCCAGCTCGCGGTCGTCGACCTCGCGATCCACCGTGGGGTCGCCGGCAAGCATCGGCCGATCGGTCCTCTCGAGGCATCCGGAAAACGAAAACGCGTGACGCCGAGAGCCTAGCCACGAGCCGCGGCGATGATGTGGTCGGTGACACATTCGTCAGACATTCGGTTCGTCCGTCGTCCACCGACCAACCGGGTGACTCAACGAAAAGGAGCAGACATGAGCACCGATCAGGGCAAGACCACGATCGCTGATGCCGTGGTGTCGAAAATCGCCGGGCTGGCCGCGCGTGAGGTCACCGGCGTGCACGCGCTGGGTGGCAGCGCGAGCCGCGCGGTGGGCGCGCTGCGGGAGCGGATCCCGGGCGCCACGGTCAACCACGCCCAGGGCGTGTCGGTCGAGGTCGGAGAGAAGCAGGCCGCCGTCGACATCGACATCGTCGCCGACTACGGCGTGGCCATCGCCGATCTGGCGTCGGGCATCCGGCGTAACGTCATCGCCGCCATCGAGCGGATGACCGGCCTGGAGGTTGTCGAGGTGAACATCGCCGTCCACGACGTCTTCGTCGCCGACGAGGACGACGCCGAACGCGACGACCGCCCGGCGAGGGTCGAATGACCCGGCAGGAACGGGCGGACGCGGTCGCCGAACTCGTGCGGGCGGTGCCGGGTGTGGCCGATCTGCATCCCGGCATGTTCGGTGAGGTCGGCACCTATCTGCCCGGCCGCCGGGTGCCCGGGATCCGGTTCGGCGACGACACCATCGCCGTCCACATCACGGTGCTGGAGGGCGCTGCCGTGCGGGAGACCGCCGCCGCCGTCCGCGCCGCCGTGTCCCGGGAGTGGCCGGGCGTGGCGGTCGACGTCACGGTCGAGGACGTGGCCGCGCGCGACTGAGGTCCGCGTCTCACAACGGGTCCGGCACCGCGGTGAGCACACCGTGATGGGCGCTTCACACGGCGCGACACAGTGGCAATATCGGCTTCCTAGCCTGAGCGGCATGCCCACTTCACGCGTCGTGGTCGTCGGCCACGGCATGGTCGCGCACCGCTTCATCGAGGCCCTGCGTTCCCGCGACACCGAGGACCGCTGGCACGTGACGGTGCTGGCCGAGGAGCTCGACGCGGCCTATGACCGGGTCGGTCTGACCGGCTACACCGAGCACTGGGAGCGCTCCCGGCTCGCACTTCCCGGCAATCTGTACGGCGGTGACGACCTCGTCGACGTGCGCCTCGGTCGGCGCGTCACCGCGCTCGATTCGGCCGCCACGACGGTGACCACTGCCGACGGCGCCGAATTCCGTTATGACGCACTGGTGCTGGCCACCGGCTCGTATGCCTTCGTGCCGCCGGTTCCCGGCCACGACCTGCCGCAGTGCCACGTGTACCGCACGCTCGACGACCTCGACGCGATCCGGGCCGACGCCGCCCGCGCAGTGACTGCCGCCTCCGGTGACGCCGCCGGTGTCGTCATCGGAGGCGGGCTGCTCGGACTCGAGGCGGCCAACGCACTGCGCAGCTTCGGGCTGACCCCGCACGTGGTGGAGATGGCGCCGCGGCTGATGGCCCAGCAACTCGACGAGGCCGGTGGCGCCCTGCTGGGCCGGATGGTCGGCGCGCTGGGCATCGACGTGCACGTCGGGGTCGGCACCGAGCGCATCGAACCCGCACAGGCGGGGGTGCGGGTCACCCTGAGCGATGGGCAGACGGTGGACGCGGGCGTGGTGGTGTTCGCGGCGGGGGTGCGGCCGCGCGACGAGCTCGCCCGCGTCGCCGGACTGGCGGTCGCCGAGCGCGGCGGTGTGCTCACCGACGCCTCCTGCGCCACAAGAGATCCGCGGATCTACGCGATCGGCGAGGTCGCGGCCATCGACGGCCGCTGCTACGGCCTGGTCGGACCCGGCTACACCAGCGCCGAGGTGGTCGCCGACCGATTGCTGGGCGGCGCAGCGGAATTCGGCATCGCGGACATGTCGACCAAACTCAAGCTCCTCGGTGTTGACGTCGCGAGTTTCGGCGACGCGATGGGCGACACCCCGGACTGCCTGGAGGTGGCCGTCAACGATGCGGTCCGGCAGACCTACGCCAAGCTGGTGCTCTCCGACGACGCGTCGACGCTGCTCGGCGGCATCCTGGTCGGCGACGCCTCGGCCTACGGGGTGCTGCGCCCGATGGTCGGCGAGCAGCTCCCCGGTGATCCGCTGGCGTTCCTGACCCCGGCCGGATCAGACGGCAGCGCGGCCGGCGTCGGGGTCGGGGCGCTGCCCGCGACCGCCCAGATCTGCTCCTGCAACAACATCAGCAAGGGCGACGTCACCGATGCCATCGCTGCCGGCTGCTGCGACGTGGCGGGGCTGAAAGCGTGCACCAGGGCCGGCACGTCGTGCGGTTCGTGCGTGCCCCTGCTCAAGCAGTTGCTCGACGCCCAGGGGGTCGAGCAGTCCACGGCGCTGTGCGAACACTTCCCGCAGTCGCGCGCCGAGCTGTTCGAGATCGTCACCGCCACCGAGATCCGCACCTTCTCCGGGCTGATCGAGCGGTTCGGGTCCGGAAAGGGTTGCGACATCTGCAAACCCGTGGTGGCATCGATTCTCGCTTCCACCGGCACGGGGCACATCCTCGACGGAGAACAGGCCTCGCTGCAGGACTCCAACGACCACTTCCTGGCCAACATCCAGCGCAACGGCAGCTACTCGGTGGTGCCGCGGGTGCCGGGTGGGGACATCACGCCCGAGCACCTGATCCTGATCGGCGAGATCGCCCGGGACTTCGGCCTCTACACCAAGATCACCGGCGGTCAGCGCATCGACATGTTCGGCGCCCGGGTCGACCAGCTGCCCGAGATCTGGCGCCGCCTGGTCGACGGGGGCATGGAGTCCGGGCACGCGTACGGCAAGGCGCTGCGCACGGTGAAGAGCTGCGTGGGCAGCGACTGGTGCCGCTACGGCCAACAGGATTCGGTGCAGATGGCGGTGAACCTCGAGTTGCGCTACCGCGGATTGCGCGCCCCGCACAAGATCAAGATGGGAGTGTCCGGGTGCGCGCGGGAGTGCGCGGAGGCACGCAGCAAGGACGTCGGCGTCATCGCGACCGAGAACGGCTGGAACCTCTACGTCGGCGGCAACGGCGGCATGACACCGCGTCACGCCGAGCTGCTGGCATCCGACCTCGACGACGAGACGCTGGTGCGCTACGTCGACCGGTTCCTGATGTTCTACATCCGGACCGCCGACCGGCTGCAGCGCACCGCGCCGTGGGTCGAGGAGAAGGGTCTCGAGCATGTGCGCGAGGTGGTGTGTGACGACTCGCTGGGCCTGGCAGCCGAATTCGAGGCCGCGGTCGCCCGGCACGTCGAGGGCTATGCGTGCGAGTGGAAGGGTGTGCTGGAGGACCCGGACAAGCTGTCGCGGTTCGTGTCGTTCGTGAACGCCCCCGGCGTCGACGATCCCACGGTGACCTTCACCCGATCTGCGGGACGGCTGGTGCCGACGCCGATCGGTATGCCGAAAGTGGTTCAGCGGTGACGGTTCTCGACGATGTCACGGTGTGGACGACGGCGTGCCGCCTGGATGTCCTGCTGCCCAACCGCGGGGTCGGGGTACTGCTGCCCGACGGCGCGCAGGCCGCGCTGTTCCGTCTCGACGACGGCACCCTGCACGCGGTGGGCAACATCGACCCGTTCACCGGGGCCGCGGTGATCTCCCGCGGCATCGTCGGCGACCGCGCCGGCCGGCCGATCGTGCAGTCGCCGTTGAAGAAGCAGGCGTTCGCCCTCGACGACGGTGTCTGCCTCGACGACCCCGGCTACGCGCTCCTCGTCTACGCCACGCGCGTCACCCCCGCCGGCGACGTGCAGGTCGGCTCCTGATCCGCGGAACAGCATTCCTGGTTGCTCTCCGGCCCGTCATCACAGCCGGGAATGCTATTCCGTTGTTACCGAACTAGGGACTTTCGGCCCACGACGGCGGCGTGAGAACTACTTACCGTCGTAGGCATGACGTATGTGATCGGTAGCGCATGTGTGGACATCGTCGACAAGTCCTGTGTGCAGGAGTGCCCCGCTGACTGCATCTACGAGGGCGCCCGGGCGATGTACATCAACCCGAACGAGTGCGTGGACTGCGGCGCCTGCCGCATCGCGTGCCGGGTGGACGCCATCTACTACGAGACCGACCTGCCCGACGAAGAAGCCGCCTCGCTCGAGGACAACGCGGCCTTCTTCAGCATGGTCCTGCCCGGCCGCGAGGCCCCGCTCGGAGATCCCGGCGGCGCGGCCCGGGTGGGTCGTGTCGGCGCGGACACGCCGCTGGTGGCCGCGCGGCCGCCGTCAACGACCCCGCACCCCTGACGCCGCGGGCTCCGACACCAGAGCCCGCTGGAACCGGCTGACGATCAGCCGGGTGATGCCGGGATGTGTGCCGAGCGGATCGGTCACCAGGTCGGCGCCGCTGTCGCGCAGCCGGTCCTGGAACAGGCCTTCCGAGAGCAGGTACGACGCGACGACCACGCGCCTGCCGCGGCCCCGCAGCGCGCCGACGGCGTCGGCCACCCGGGGCTGCCCGGTCGCGGCGAACGCGAGTTCCACCCGCGAACCGAGCGTCGCCGACAGCCACGCCGCGGTGGTGTGCAGGTCGCGCAGCGCCGCCAGATCTGACGTGCCCGCGGCCGCGAGGATCACCGAATCATCAGGCCGCCAGCCACTTTCGATCAGCCGGTCGACGAGCACCCGCACCAGCTGCGGGTCGGGTCCGAGGGCGCGGGTGACGGTGACGTCGTCGTGGCCGCTGTCGCGTACATGGGCCGGGATGTCGCTGCTGACGTGGTAACCGCGGGCCAGGAACGCCGGCACCAGCACCGCCGGTTCCCCGGTCCGGGCGCCGAGCACCTCGGCCGGCGTCGGTCCGACGACGTCGACGAACGCGACGTGTACCGGCCGGCCCAGCGTTGCCGCCACCCGGGACGCGAGGTCGCCGATCAGCGACACCCCCTGCCGCTTGCGGGTGCCGTGGGCCACCAGCACGTGAGTCATGAAGCGTAGGCCTCGTCGACGGGTAGTCGGTAGCCGCGTTTGACCACGGTGGCCACCATCTTCTTGTCGCCCAGCGCGGTCCGCAGTCGCAGCACCGCGGTCTCGACCGCGTGGGTGTCGGTGCCGCTGCCGGGCAGCGCCCGCAGCAGATCGGCGCGGGACACCACCGCGCCCGGATGCTGCGCCAGCGCCCGGATCGTGGCCATGGCCGCGGGCGACATCGCCTTCACCGCACCGTCGACGAGCACGCAGTTGCCGCGGATCTCCAGCAGGTGTCCGGCCACCCGGACCGTGCGCGCCTGCAGCAGCGGCAGTTCGTCGGTGATGTGCCGGGCCAACGCCCCCAACCGCATCCTCTCCGGCGCTGACGTGGGTACCCCGAGCCGGACCAGCGGGCGCGCGGTGACGGGTCCGACGCACATCGCGTGCACCCCGCCCCGCAGCGCTGCGAGCACCTCAGCCTCGATGCCCATCTCCTGCGCGCGCATCAGCACCGACGCGACCGCGGGCGCGGACGTGAAGCTGACCGCGTCGAAGCGCTCCTCGGCGATGCCGGCGACCAGCGCGTCGAAGTCGCCGTTGCGGGGCGCCGGATGCCAGCGGTACACCCGGATCGGCACCACATCGGCTCCGGCGGAACGCAATTCGTCGAGGAACTCGGGGAACGGATCCCAGTCGGCGGTGGCGCCGTGCAGCTGTACCGCGATCCGGCTGCCGGCGATACCGCCCTCGACGAGGTAGTGCAGCACCTCGCGGGAGGACTCCGATTCCGGCGACCACTCCTCGGGCAGGCCGGCCGCGCGCAGCGCGCCGGTGGCCTTCGGGCCGCGGGACACGATGCGGGCCTTGGCCAGTGCCCCGGTGAGTTCGGTGGCCAGGCCCCAGCCGTCGGCTGCGGCGACCCAGCCGCGGAAACCGATGCCGGTGGTGGCGATGACGATGTCGGGCGGTTCGTCGATCAGTGCGCGCGTGCGCTGGCGCAGTTCGTCGTCGTCGGGCAGGGGCACCATCTCGATGGCGGCGGCACTGGTGACGGTCGCGCCGCGACGGGCGAGCAGCGCGGCGAGTTCGTCGGCGCGCCGCGCTGACGTCACCGCGACCCGGAATCCGGTGAGCGGCGACCAGTCCGGCTCACTCATGCCCACTGTCTATTCAGGCCGTGTTTCGTGCCGGTTACCCGGTCGTTGCCGGGTGGTGTCACGGCCGGACAGGGCGTGAATTTCCGCTCACCGCCGGCACCTGCCGACTGTGAGGCCTCACCAGACGTCGCCGTCACGCCAGTCGCAGGCGAGGCCCGCCGCGGGGTCGAGGGTGGCCGAGACCGGCAGCACGAACACCGCGCCGTCGTCGTCGGGGGTGCGGATGATGCCGCTGGGTGCGAGCACCGAGGTGGGTCCCTGCCACGGCACCCAGCCGCGACCGGTGTACAGCGGCCGGCCCAGATCACTGGTCCCGAGGGCACCGACGACGTAGCCGCCGCGGATCACCTGCTCGACGGCGTCCATCAGCGCGTGCGCCAACCCCTGGCCGCGGTGGTCTTCGCGGACCGCGACCGCCTCGACGTAGCCGCACCGCAGTGCGGTGTCCTGGTGGAGCAGTCGGCGCTGCACGACGGCCGCGTGGCCGATCATCGCCCCGCGCTGACAGATCACCGCGTGCATGCCGCCGAGCGCATGCTCCCAGTCGGCGTCGGAGAACTCGCCGCCGAAGGCCTCGATCACCATCCGGCGGGCGTCCTCACGGGACTCGTCGTCGAGGTCCGAGGTGTGAACGAGGCGTGCGCGCACACCTCCAGTGTCTACCAGGCCGAGCCGTCCCCCGGCGGGCCGAACGGCGCCCGGGGCCGCGACCAGTGCAGCCGCACGGTCTGGCCGGGGCGCGCCTGGGCCATCGCATCGATGTCCTCGTCGACCACGACGCCGATCACGGGGTAGCCGCCGGTGACGGGATGGTCGGGGCCGAGGATCACCGGAAAACCGTTGGGCGGCACCTGGATCGCACCCCGGGTGGCGCCCTCGCTGGGCAGCTGCCGGTCGGGCCAGCGATACTCCAGCGGCATCCCCACCAGTCGCATCCCGACCCGGTCGCTGCGATTGGTGACCTGCCAGTTCGTCCGCACCAGCACGTCGGGGTCGACGAACCAGTCGTCGCGCGGTCCCGGGACCACCCGCAGCTCGAGCGCCTCGTCGCCGAGGGCGGCCACCGGCGCCTGGTCGAGTTCGGGGAACTCGTCGGTGTGCTCGCCGACGCGCAGCACATCCCCCGAGCGCAGCGGCAGCGGGCCGAGCGACGACATCACGTCGTAGCTGCGTGAGCCGAGCACCGGCGAGACGTCGAACCCGCCGCGCACCGCCAGGTAGGAGCGCAGCCCGGACCGGGCCGGCCCCAGCGAGATCACCTCGCCGGCGCGGACGTGGTGAATGCTGTTGGTGCCGAACGGAACTCCACTGACCGCTGGATCGGTGTCGGCGCCGGTGACCGCGATCGCGACGTCTCCGCCGTGCACCCGGGCGGCGAACCCGCCGAGCGTCACCTCGACGGTGGCCCGGTCTCCGGGGTTGGCGACGAGCCGGTTGGCCAGCGCGTGCGAACGCCGGTCGGCTGCCCCCGACCGCGTCACGCCGAGATGGGACAGGCCGGGCCGGCCGAGGTCCTCGACCAACGCGAGCGGTCCGGGCTGAAGGATCTCCAGCGTCACCCCGCTCATGACTGCACCGCCCGGAACTGCACCCACAGACCGGGAGTCAGCAGCGCGGGATTCTCGCGCTCGACGTCCCACAGCACCGCGTCGGTGCGTCCGATCAGCTGCCACCCGCCGGGCGATTCCCGCGGATAGACGCCGCTGAATGCGCCCGCGAGCCCGACGGATCCGACGGGCACCTTGGTGCGCGGCTCCGCGCGTCTGGGCACGGCGAGCCGCTCGTCGCCGCCCACCAGGTAGGCGAATCCCGGGGCGAACCCGCTGAATCCGACACGCCACGGCCGTGCGGTGTGCGCGGCGATGACGTCGTCGACGCTCAGCCCGGTCAGCTGCGCCACGTCGTCGAGATCCGCGCCGTCGTAGACGACGTCGAGGGTCACGTCGGCGTGCCCGTCGGGTGGTGCGGCGGACTCGGCGATCGCCTCCGCACTCGGCTGCACCCGACCCAGCCGCTGGCGCGTCGGGGCCTGGTAGTCGACGCCGGCCAACTTGACCAGCACGGTCTGGGCGGCGGGCACCAGATCCACCACGCCGGGCAGCTCGGCCGCCCGCAGCGCATCGGTCCACGCCAACACTTCGGCAGTACTGCCGAATTCGAGGAGGAGCGCCCGATCGCCGTAGTCGTGGATCGTGCGTGCGCCCCCGGTTCGCATTGCTTGCATCGCATCCGCAGTCACGCTCATGTGCCAACGCTACCGTCGAGTAGCTTTTCCGTCCGCTGCTCGCTGCAAGCTCTGTGAACCTTGCCAGAGCTGCCTTATGAAGGGCTCAGAGGAGCGGCCTGTCGCGACGGTCGGAGGGGTCCTGCGGGGTTGAATGCACGGATGGGTGGGGGGCAGGCGCGCGCCGGTGCGCTGATGGCGGTGACCGCGATGATGTCGGTCCAGTTGGGCATGGCGGTGGCGGTCAACCTCATCGAGGACATCGGTTCCGACGGCACCGCGTGGCTGCGGCTGGCGTGGGCCGGCCTGCTGCTGCTGGTGGTCGTGCGTCCCCGTCCGTCGGCGTTCACCCGCAAGACGTTCGGCATGTGCGTCCTGCTCGGCATCGTCAGCGCCGCGGTGTCGCTGTTCTTCATGGCCTCGCTGGACCGGCAGCCGCTGGGCACCGCCACCGCGCTGGAGTTCCTCGGCCCGCTGACGGTCGCGGCGGCGCACGGCACGGGCCGCGCGCGCCTGGTGTGGCCGGGCCTGGCGGCGGTCGGGGTGGTGCTGCTGAGTCAGCCGTTCAGCGGCGGCGTCGACCTCAAGGGCGTGGTGTTGGCGCTCACCGCCGGTGCGGCGTGGGCGGTGTACATCCTGCTGACCCAGAACGTCGGCGACCAGGTGGCCGGGGTGACCGGATTGGCGGTGTCGATGCCCGTCGCCGGTCTGGTGGCGACGTTCACCGTCAGCCCGGCGGTGTTCGAGCGGATGACGCTGCACATCCTTCTCGTCGGCCTCGGCATGGCGATTCTGCTTCCGGTCGTGCCGTTCGTGCTCGAACTGTTGGCGCTGCGCCGGCTGACCACGGCAGCGTTCGGCACGCTGATGTGCCTCGAGCCGGCGCTGGCCTTCGTCGTCGGGTTCACGCTCCTGCACCAGAGCCTGGGCGTCTCGGCGATCATCGGGATCTTCGTCGTCGTGATCGCCGGCGTCGGGGCCGCCCGCAGCGGGGGCCGGCAGGCCGACATGCACATCGAGGTGGGTTAGCCCACCAGCTGGTACGTCGGCTCGTTGCGCTTGATCACGGCGATCACCCGGTAGGTGACGGGCAGCATGACCACCTCGACGGCGGTCTTGTAGAACCAGCCCAGCGCGGTGTAGACGGCGAAGTCCCGGAAGGTGGAGATGCCGATCGCGCTGGCGGCGATCGTGCAGAACACCAGGGTGTCGCCGAGCTGGCCGACGAACGTCGAGCCGACCAGCCGCGCCCACAGGTGCTTCTCCTTGGTGCGCTCCTTGATCGCCACCACCACCCACGCGTTGAGGGTCTGCCCGACGATGAAGCCGGCCAGCCCGGCGACGATCAGCTGGGTGTAGGCGTGCACGATGTTCTCGAAGTGCTCCTGGTTGGTGTAGAAGTCGGCCGCGGGGAGGTAGATCGTCACCCAGAAGGCAAGGGCGGCAAGGATGTTCATGGCGAAGCCGGTGAAGATGGCACGGCGGGCGGCCTTGAACCCGTACACCTCGCTGAGCACGTCGCCGATCACGTAGGTCAGGGGGAACACGATGAAGCCGCCGTCGGTGATGATCGGCCCGAAGGCGACGCCCTTGGTGGCGGTGACGTTGGAGATGATCACCAGGGCGGTGAACACGGCGACGAGGATCGGATAGTAGGCCGAGCCCACGCGGGCGAAGGTGGCGTGTCGATCCAGGTCGGTGGGCTGCTCGGTCACCGGCCCATTAGATCAGCCCAGCGCGGTCGCGAGCAGCGGCGGCAGTTTGTCGACCACCACCGGGTAGGACAGCGTCGAGGCGTAGGCGATCGCGCCGGCCAGCTCCTTATCGGTGAAGACGTTGCGTTTCCGCGTGGTGACACGCGACTGCGCGACGGCGGGGTCGGCCAGCAGCGCGGCCTGCTCCTCGTCGCTCTCGGTGGTCCAGATCACCACGTCGGCGTCGTCTAGCACCTGGGTCAGCCGGTCCCGCGGGATCAGCCCGTCGGCGTCGCCGAGGGTGAGGCCCATCGCGGTCAGGAATTCACGCCGCCAGGCCGGCCCGCTGACCCGGGCGCCGCCGGGCTCCAGCCGGCCGTCGAGCAGCAGCACTTTCCGGTCGGCGAATGCGGGATGGTCGTCTTTGACCTTCGTGAAGGACGCGTCGACGTCGGCGACGAGCTTGGTCATGTCCTCGTGGTGGTAGGTCGCCTGCCCGATCAGGTCGGCCTGATCGCGCCACGGTTCGAAGAACGCATCGCGGCCGGACTGGGGGATCGTCGGGGCAAGCGCCTTGAGCGCGGTGTAGGTGTCCGCGTCCAGGCCGGCGTTGGTGGCGATGATGAGATCCGGTCGGGCGGCGGCGATCTCCTTGACCGGGATACCGTCGGCGAGCGAGAGCACCGCCGGCGTTGCGCCGCCGAGCCGGGCCTGCGCCCACGGCCACACCCCGAACGGTTCGCCGCCGAACCAGTCCGTCACGGCGACGGGCACGACCCCCACCGACAGCAGGAAATCGGCGTCGGTGAGGCCGGCGCTGACGACGCGGGTGGGCGGCTTGGTGATCGTCGTCTCGCCGAACGCGTGCGTGACGGTGACCGAGCCGTCGGAGGCGACGGCGCCCGGTTTCTCGGATCGGCAGGCGGTCAGCAACGCCGCCGCGGCGGCCATCCCCAGGACGTTCCGCCGGGACCACAACTCGGGCACCCGGCGAGAATAGCTAGCTGACCGTGAAGTTTCCGAACAACACGAGGGCCAGTCCGAGCGCGACGACGATGTTGACGACGGTGGCCGAGGCGAAGACGACGATCGGTCGCCATCCCGCTTCGCGCAGGCCCCGCAGCGAGAACTCCAGGCCGATCGCGACGAACGCGAAGATCAGGAACCAGGTGCGCAGGTCGTTGACGGTCGTGATGGTCGCCTTGTCGCCGCCCCACTGCAGGTACAGCGTGCCGATGACCGACGCCGCGATGAAGCCGAGGACGAACTTGGGGAAACGCTCCCATAACTGCCCGATGGTCGGGCGGGCCTCGCTGGAGCTGCGACGTTCGACCTTGAGCGCGAAGTACGCGGTCAGCGCGATCGCGACGACGCCGATCAGCGCGTTCTGCGTGGTCTTCACGATGGTGGCGATCTGCAGGGCGTCCTCTCCGGCGATCGCGTCGGAGGCCGCGACCGCCGCGGTGGTGTCGATGTTGCCGCCGATCCAGGCTCCGGCCACCGCGTCGGACAGCCCGAGAACACCTGCCAGCCAGGGCAGCAGGAAGATCGACGGGAGCGCGAAGACGATAACCAGCGACGCGGCGTACGCGAGTTGTTCGCGTTTGGCCTGCACCGCGCCGGCGGCGGCGATCGCGGCGCTGACCCCGCAGATCGACACCGCCGAGGCCAGCAGTGCCCGCAGTTTGTCCTCGATGCCGAGCCGCCCGCCGAGCCACCACGTGAAACCGAACACGATGCTGATGAGCAGCAACGCCTGGATGATCGCCGGGCCCGCGGCCGTTGCGAGGACTTTCAGGTTGATCGACGCCCCGAGGAGCACCAGACCGGTCTTGATGAAGAACTCGGTGCGGAAGCCCGCCGACAACGCGTCCCGCAGCGCCAACCGGGACAGCACGACGTTGCCGAGCAGCCCGAGCGCGATGGCGTAGACGGGGAACTCGATGGATTTCGCCACCCCCGCGAACCCGGTTCCGTCGGCCCAGCGGGGCACCTGCTGCTCGAGGAACCGGGTGGCCGCGCCGAGGGCGATCACGACCAGGACACCGGCGACGGCGTAGCCGACGCCGGAGGACCGGGGCCGGGTGGGGGCGTCGGTGGCCGGGCCGGTCACGGGATCACGCTGCCGGGCAGGGCGCCGATCAGCACCAGGGTCAGCAGGGTCAGGCCCACGATCACGGCCAGCCAATCCTCGTTGAGTCGCCGGCCGGGAGGCGGCGCGTCGGGCTGTTCGGGCATGGCCGCAGACGCTAGGTGCGGCGGGCTCCGATGTCAGCGGTTGCGATCAGGGCGAACAGAAGCGCGCAAACGGGCTGCGGGACGTCACTTTTCGGCCGCGGTGAGCGGCAGGCCGGCGTCGAGGAAGTCCAGCCCGGCGAACAGGGCGTCGGGAGCCATCGGGGTCCCGTGCAGCGCAGCCATCATCACGCCGGTCATCGCGCCGGCGGTGATCCTCAGCTGCGGATCGTCCACGGGCCGGCCCAGCCGGGTGGCGAGTGCATTCGTGATCAGCTCGATGGTGTGGATGTACTCGTGATAGAGGGCGCCACCGGCCTCCGGCAGCGTGTACAGCAGCCGCTGACGGGCCATCTCGTCGCCCCACTCCGAGCCGGCGAACCCGCTGAAGACCTGCTCGAGGGCGTGCCGGTAGGCGGCGATCGGAGACAGTTCGGCGGGCGCGGCGAGGAACAGCGCGACGATCGGTTCCATCAGCTGGTCGGGGATCAGCAGCGCGGCCTTGTTCGGGAAGTAGCGGAAGAACGTGCGCGGTGAGACGTCCGCGGCCTCGGCGATCTGCTCGATCGTGGTGTTGGGGTAGCCGTTCTTCTCGAAGAGCCGAAACGCAGCGATGCGGACCGCTTCACGGGTCTGCCGCTTCTTGCGTTCCCGGAGCCCTTCGGAGTTGCCCGGCTTCATACCATCGATTGTCTCGTAGTCGAGGGCCGGCAACCGTGGTTTGGATCAGGTGAGGACCAGCGTCACACTCAGCGCGATCATCATCACCGCGATTCCGCCGTCGAGCAGCCGCCACGTTCGCGGCGATTCGAAGTAGCGCCGCAACCGTCGGGCGCCGAATCCCAGCCCGGTGAACCAGACGGCGCTGGCGGTCACCGCACCGATGCCGAACAGCCAGCGCCCGTCGCGGTGCTCGTTGGCGAGCGCGCCGAGCAGCACCACGGTGTCGAGGTACACGTGCGGGTTGAGAAACGTCAGCGCCAGGCAGGTGGCCAGCACGCCGGCCAGGCGAGCGGGTTGCGCGTCTGACGGCGTCAGCGTGCCCGGCCGCAGCGCCCGTCGCGCTGCGAGCAGGCCGTAGCCGAGTAAGAACGCGGCGCCGCCGTACGTCGCGACGGTCACGAGGTCGGGGTGGGCGCTGACCAGGGCGCCGAAACCTGCGATGCCGGCGGCGACGAGCACCAGGTCGGACACGGTGCAGACGGCCACCACCGGCAGCACGTGCTCGCCCCGGATGCCCTGACGGAGCACGAACGCGTTCTGGGCCCCGATCGCCGCGATCAGCGCCATCGTGGTGGCGAAGCCGCTGAGCACGATCAGCGCGGTGGGGGTCATGTCACCTACGCTAGAAGCGACGGCGCCAACAATACAGCTCATGATTCTTCACTGGGATTAGTTTTTCTTACGAGCCCACGGAGCGGCCGGGCGATGGGTCCACCCCTCAATAGCCTGACCTCACCCCGTCCTCGTCGCCGGGCTTATTGGACAACGCAGAAGGAGCGCACGGTGGGCCAGCGCAGCGGTCGTCCGGCCGAGGGCACGGGGGTGTGCATCACCGACGGCGGCGTGGAAACCGACCTGATGTTCCGTCGCGGCGTGGACGTGCCGCACTTCGCGGCGTTCGTGCTGTTGGATACGGCCGAAGGCCGATCGGCGCTGCGGGATTACTACACGGGATACGTTTCCATCGCGGTGGCGAGCGGGCGCCCGCTTCTGCTGGAGAGCCCCACCTGGCGCGCCAACCCGGACTGGGGTCGGCTCCTCGGCTACGACGCCCGCGATCTCGAGCGGGTGAACTCCGCAGCGATCGAATTCATGGCCGACCTGCGCCGCGACCACGTCGACGCAGTCGGCCACATCCTCGTCAGCGGGACCATCGGGCCGCGTCACGACGGGTACTCCGCCTCATCGGAGCCGCACCCGGACGTTGCATTCGACTATCACAGACCGCAGCTGGCCGTGTTCGCCGCCGGTCCTGCCGATCTGGCCACCGCCTACACCATCACTCACATCGGCGAGGCCATCGGCATCGTGCGCGCCGCCCGGGCCGAGGGACTGCCGATCGCGGTGTCGTTCACGGTTGACGCGGACGGACGCCTGCTCAGCGGCATCGACCTGGCGGAGGCGATCACAGCGGTCGACGAGGCCGCACCTCCGGACTACTTCCTGGTCAACTGCGCGCATCCGAACCACATCGCCAGTGCAGTCGGCTCCGAGCCGGCCGACTGGAGCCGCCGAATCGCCGGGATCCGCGCGAACGCCTCCACCGCCGGCCACGCGGATCTAGACGCTGCGATTGCGCGCGACGACGGCACGCCGGGCGAATTCGCCGCGGCGCAGGCCGATCTGTTCGACCGGCTTCCGCACCTGTCCATTCTGGGCGGCTGCTGCGGTACCGACGAGCGTCACATCGACGCCATGGTGCGCGAGACCTCGCGCCGCGCCGCAGAGTTCGCACCCGGGACACCGACCCTCGAGGACCAACGATGAGCACCGCGCGAGCAATCGTCGCAATCGACGACCCACACATCCGTGTCACGACATGGACGTTCGAGCAGGCCGGCGATTCCACCGACCCTCACCGACACGAATACGACTACGTCGTCATCCCTGTCACCGGCGGAACCTTCACCGTCATTGACGCCGAAGGCGACACCCGCGAGATGACGCAACACGCGGCCTCGCCCTACCGCGGCACGGCAGGCACCGACCACGACGTCGTGAGCTCCTCGGAGGCATCCGTGGTCTTCGTCGAAGTGGAACTCAAAGGCTGATCTGCGGACGCCCGCGACACCGTGGGACTGCCGCCTACCGTCCCGCGTGTAATCGCCCCACCGGTCAGCGAGCACGAATTAATCATTCGACGGCCGCCGGCGCGGTCCGCATGCTGAGGTGATGGACGTCCAGCTGCACAACGACGTCGAGGCGTTCCTCGCCCACGCAGGGCCGCTGTACCGGCGCGATCCCGTCCTGCACACGATCGAGCTGACGGCGCTCGGCGCCGGGATACCCGCCCAGTCGACGATGGTGACGGTGCACGACGGTGACACCGTGGTCGGCGCGGCGCTGCAGACGCCGCCGTATCCCTTACTGGTCACGGGTCTGGGGGGCGTTGCGACAGAGTGCGCGGCCGAACGCCTCGCTGAGACGCACCCCGATCTCGACGGCATCCGCGGTGTCCGGGGCGCCGCGACGCGGTTTGCCGCGGCCTGGCAGGAGGCCACCGGCCGGGCCGGGCACGTCGACCTCGGTGAGCGGCTCTACCGGCTCGGCACGCTGGCGCCACCGGCCGGTGTGCGCGGCGCCGATCGTCTCGCGACCGCAGACGATCACGCGGTGCTCGTCGACTGGGTGGAGAACTTCTTCGTCGAGACCTTCAACGAACCCCGCGACGACGCCGCCGGAGCCCGGTTCGTCGCGCGCGCCGCCGACATCGGGGACCGGTTCGTGCTGTGGGCCCGGGACGACGAGCCGGTGAGCATGGCGATGCTGCGCGCCCCGGCGTCGGGCGTCTCGCGGATCGGGCCGGTGTACACGCCGATCGCGGCCAGGGGGCAGGGCTTCGGGTCCGCGGTGACGGCCGCGGCCGCCGGGCTCGCGCATCGCAGCGGAACCGGCGAGGTGGTGTTGTTCGCCGATCTGGCGAACCCCGTGTCGAACGCGATCTATCAGCGCATCGGTTTCGAGGTGGTCACCGACTTCGTCCGCATCGAGTTCGGCGCCCCCTGATCAGGCTGAGGCACCCTGGAGGCATGACCTCCTTGCCGGACCCGGCCGACCTCACGCTCGAAGAGAAGGTGTCGCTGACCAGTGGCGCCGGCTTCTGGTACACCGAAGCGATTGCGCGCGTTGGGGTTCCGTCGATCATGTTGACCGACGGGCCGCACGGCGTACGCAAGCAACGCGCCGGTGCCGACCACCTCGGCATCGGGGACAGCGAGCCGGCGACCTGCTTTCCTCCGGCGGTCGCACTCGGCTGCTCCTGGGATCCCGTCCTGGTGGAGCGGGTCGGTGCGGCCCTCGGTGCCGAAGCCGCCGCGCGGGACGTGGCGGTGCTCCTCGGTCCCGGCGTCAACATCAAGCGCACACCGCTGTGCGGGCGCACCTTCGAGTACTTCTCCGAAGACCCCGTGGTCTCGGGCGTGCTGAGCGCGGCGATGGTCGCCGGCATCCAGAGCCGCGGGGTGGGTGCCTCGCTGAAGCACTTCGCTGCCAACAACCAGGAGACCGACCGGATGCGGGTGAGCGCCGACATCGATCCGCGCCCCCTGCGGGAGATCTACCTGCGGGCCTTCGCCCACGTCGTGCGGGATGCGCGGCCGTGGACGGTGATGTGCTCCTACAACCGCATCAACGGCGTCTACACCGCGCAGGATCGGTGGCTGCTGACGACGGTGCTGCGGGAGGAGTGGGGGTTCGACGGTGTCGTCGTGTCGGACTGGGGCGCTGCCGACGACCGCCCGGCGTCGCTGGCCGCCGGCCTGGACCTGGCGATGCCCGGCCCGACCCGCGCCGGAGATGCGGCGATCCTGGCTGCCGTCGAGACCGGCACCGTCGACGCGCAGCGGGTGGACGAGGCCGCCGCCCGGGTGCTGAAGCTGATCGAGAGGACGGCCCACCGATCGGCCGATCCCGTGGACGCCGACGCCCACCATGCGCTGGCCCGCGAGGCCGCGGGGCGGTCGATCGTGTTGCTGCGCAACGACGGTGACCTGTTGCCCCTACGCTCCGACACCAGCGTCGCCGTCATCGGCGCCTTCGCCGCGGAGCCCCGCTACCAGGGCGGCGGCTCGTCGAAGATCAATCCCACCCGGCTCGACAACGCGCTCGACGAGATTCGTCGCCTGGCCACCGGAACGGTCACCTATCACCCCGGCGACCCGAAGGACGACGCCGTCGCCGCCGCTGCGGTGGCTGACGTCGCCGTCGTGTTCCTGGGCCTGCCGGAAGCGGCGGAGTCCGAGGGATACGACCGCGACGACATCGACCTGCCCGCAGAGCAATTGGCGCTCCTCGACGCGGTGTTGGCGGCCAACCCGCGGACCGTGGTGGTGCTGTCCAACGGTGGGGTGTTGGCGCTGCCGTTCGCCGAGGACGTGCCCGCGCTGCTCGAGGGATGGCTGCTCGGCCAGGCCGGCGGCGGCGCCCTCGCCGACGTGCTGTTCGGTGTGGTCAATCCGTCGGCCAAGCTCACCGAGACGATTCCGCTGCGGTTGCAGGACACCCCGGCCTATCTCGACTTCCCCGGTGAGCACGGCCATGTCCGTTACGGCGAAGGGCTTTTCGTCGGCTACCGGTGGTACGACGCGCGCGACCTCTATGTCGCGTTCCCGTTCGGCCACGGGCTGAGCTACACCACCTTCGACTACCGCGACGCGTCGGCGACCGTCGACGATTCCGGCGATCTCACCGTCGAGGTGTCGGTGACGAACACCGGTGCGGTGGCCGGACGGGAGATCGTGCAGGTCTACACGGGTCTACGTGACAGTGCCGTGGCGCGGGCCCCGCGCGAGTGCAAGGCGTTCGCCTCCGTGCCACTCGAGCCCGGTGAGAAGCGCCGGGTCAGCTTGACGATCCGCCGGGAGGACCTGGCGTACTGGGACATTCGTGTCGACGGCTGGGTCGTCGAGGAAGGGACCTACATCGTCGACGTCGCCGCGTCGAGTCGTGACGTGCGCGCCTCGCTGCGCGTCGACGTCGCCGGGGACGACGTGAGTCTGCCGTTGACGCGGATGTCGTCGATCGGCGAGGTGATGGCGCACCCGGTGGCCGGTCCCGCGCTGGCCGAGGCGATGGCCTCGGCGATGCCGGACGGCGGCGGCTCCGCGGGGATCATGCCCGAGGGCGTCGACATCGCCCGGATGCTCGAGGGGATCCCGATCGGGCGAGCCGGCGTGTTCGCCGCGGCGGCCGGCGCGGAGGTCGACCCGGCGATGATCGACGCCCTACTGGGGACGGCCGAGCGACCCGCGGATTAGCGCATCACGCCGTCGCTGCGGGGCTGTCGGGCACTGGCAGCGCCTCGGCCGCCCCCGCGCCCGCGGCGGGGACGTACTCAGAACCCGACGATCGGCCGCGTCGGCGTCCCGCGAGCACGAGCGCGCCGAGCAGCGCGCCCGTCGTGATCACCGTCGGCCAGAACAGCATCTGGGCCAGCGCGACCCTACGTTGGACCTTCAGGCCCAGGCGGGCCGCCGACCGCGTTCGGGTGGTGACGCTCATGAGTGTGGCCTCCGCTTCGTGGATGTGCCTCGGCCATACCCTGGCCGTCAGGGCCGCAAACGCCGGCGTCGTCGTCGGGCTCGGGCTGGTGGAAGGTGACGTCGACGCGCTGGAACCCCTTGGCCTGCTGCGCTTCGGCCTGTCCGGCGTACATCTTGCGGTCGGCCTCGGTCAGTTCCACGTTGTCGGTGAACGGCGTCAACAGGGCCCGGGGGTGCAGCCGGTCCACCCGCACGGCGTTGATCTCGGCGCAGACCAGCAGCGACGTCGACACCAGATACAGGAACGCCAGCAGGCCCAGCACGATCGCGAACACACTGTTGGTGGCACTGGCCGTGCCCAGCACGTGAGCCACATACGCCGCGCCGAACCACTGCAGCATCTGCCAGAGCACGGCGGCCGTGAGCGCCCCGGGCAGCACGTCGCGGTAGCTCAGCGAACGCACGGTGGTCACCCGGAACGCGGCGACGCACACCGCTGTGTTCAACGCCAGGGACGCGACGACGACGCCGACGGTGCCGAGGAATCCCAGGCCGGCCCAGGCCCTGCCGACGGCGGTCAGGACCGTTGTCCCGATGACCGCCGACCCCAGCACGATCAGCAGCACCAGGCTGTACAGGCGCGCTCTGATGGGGTCGGGTCGCGTGTACCGCGGGACCGCCCACACGGTGTTCATCGCGTTCTGCAGGGCGTTGCCGACGCCGAGCCCGCCGTACAGCGCGCCCGCGATACCGATGATCACAGCGGTGGTGCCGCCGCTGAGGGCCTCGGGCCGGCTGAGCTGGTCGCTGATCACCGGGAACTGGTCGATGGCTGCGTTGACGATCTGCTCGCGCCACTCCGGCCGGCCCGCGAGGACCACGCCCAGCAGCGTGGTCAACAGCAGCAGCAGCGGGAACAGCGAGACGAACGCGTAGTAGGTGATCAGCGCGGCCAGGTAGCCGGCCTGATCGTCGACGTACTTGTAGACCACGGCGATGGCGAACCCCGCCGCCCGGCTGCGTTGCTGCAAGCGATCCAGCCACCCGACCATCGTGACCTCCCACGCCTGTGCGGCCCTGCGCCGCTGCGGGGATACCCGCTCACCTGGGCGATCATGCCCGCTTTCCGTGGGAGCGCCGCAGCGTGCGGCCACGCTGGCGCTGGGTGTGCTCCTTGGCGGCGTTCTTGTCGATCATCTTCGTGTCGCGCAGCGGCAGTTGCAGATCGTCCTCGGCGGGGATCCCGGCCTGCAGTTGGCGGCCGCGCTCGAGTTCGGCGTCCACCTCGGCGCCGAACAGCAGGGCCAGGTTCGTCAGCCACAGCCACAGCAGGAACACGATGACCCCGGCGAGCGTGCCGAAGGTCTTGTTGTAGCCGCCGAAGTTGGCGACGTAAAAGCCGAACAGCAGCGACGCGACGATCCAGGTGAGGATCGCGATGGCCGCCCCCACACTGATCCAGCGGAACTTCGGCTGCTGGACGTTGGGGCCGGTGAAGTACAGCGTCGCCACGCCCACGACGACGAGCAGCAGCAGCACCGGCCACCGGGCGATGTTCCACACCGTCAGCCCGGTCTCCCCGATGCCGAGGGAGCCGCCCACCGCCTCCGCGACCGGTCCGCTGACCGCGAGCAGGAGCGCCGCGATGGCCGCGACGATCAGCCCGGCGAAGGTCAGCGCGAGCTGCTGCAGCCGCAGCTTCCACGCCGGGCGGCCCTCCTCGACCTCGTAGATGCGGTTCATCGCGCGGCCGAAGGCGCCGACGTAACCCGATGCCGACCACAACGCGCCGAGGATGCCGACCACCAGCGTGATCCCGGCCGACGGTGCATTGACGAGCTGCTCGATCGGCTGGCGCAGGACGTCGACGGCCGCGCCGGGGCTGACGTCGTCGACGATCCCGAGGATGGTGTCGGCGGTGCGCTCGCCCTGGCCGACGACGCCCAGCAGCGACATCACCACCAGCAGCGCGGGGAACAGCGACAGCACGGCGTAGTAGGTGAGCGCGGCGGCGAGGTCCATGCACTGGTCGCGGGTGAATTCGCCGGCGGTCTGGCGCAGGACGTAGAGCAGCGAGGGCCGGGTCAGTTCGGTGGGGGAGTCGGGCTTGCCGGGATCGTCGGCGTCGGGCCGGTCCTCGACGGTCTGCGCGGGCGGCGGCTCGGCGGGTTCGGTGCCGGTCGCGTTCACGGCACCGGTGGCGCGCGGTGTCTCCGGCCGCTCGTCGGAGCTCTTGCGTGTCGTCAGGGCTCCGGTCGCCAGGCCGGCCAGGAACGCGCCGGCCAACGCGGCGGGGCTGCGCCGCGGGCGGGGTAGCGTGAGCTGCTGCTGCATCCCGGCGGTCTTCCCCGGGGCGGCGGCCCGAAACGTCGAGCCGGAAGGCGTACGGGTCCGGGTTTGTCCGGTGACGCAGCGGGCACTCCTCGAAAATGACGGAACCGAAGACCGAGCCCTCCACCGGGGAGCTGTTGGGTCAGTTGTCCTCGCAGACGTCACGCCTGATTCGTGACGAGCTGCGGTTGGCGCAGAAGGAAATGCAGGAGTCGGCCAAGCACGCCGGCGTGGGTGCCGGCCTGGCCGGCGCGGCCGGACTGCTCGCAGTCCTGGGGCTGGCCACCCTCATCGCGGCTGCTGTCGCGGCGCTCTCCCTCGTGCTGCCCGTGTGGGCGGCCGCGGTGATCGTGGCGGTGGTGGTGTTCGCCGCGGCGGGCATCGCCGCGCTGATCGGCAAGAAGCAGGTGGAGAAGGTGCCGCCACCGGCTGCGGTGTCGGTCGACAGCGTGAAGACCGACATCGCCGAGTTGAAGGGAGCCCGTCATGGCAGCACAGCCTGATCCGCGGCCCGAGCCGGGTCCGGACGCCGGCATCGACGAGTTGCAGGCCGACATCGAGCGCACCCGCGCCGAACTCGGTGAGACCGTCGGGGCGCTCTCCGACAAACTCGATGTCAAGGGTCGCGCCCAGCAGAAGGTCGCTGACACGAAACAGGCTGTGGCGCAACGCAGTCACGACGCGATCGACACCGCCAAGAAAAAGCCGGCCGTTCCGGTGGGTGTTTTGCTCGCTGGGGCCGCGACGTTGGGCGTGCTGATCTGGCTTCGCCGCCGGCGCTGAGTTCAGTCGTCGTTCTCGGTCAGCTCCGGCGCGTTCTCGCGGGTCGCCATGCCGCCCTCGCGGCCGTGGTCGGCCGGGCCGGGCCGGTCCTTGTCGTCGCGATCGTCGTGCTCTGACGGTTCCTTGCTCATCTCGTCCCCTCCCGTGCACCGGTTCCCGTCCAGGCTATCGGCCCGGCGTAGGCTGACCCACCGTGATCGAGATCCCCTTGAGCGAGATGCGGAACTGGTTCGGCTTC
The DNA here is from genome assembly GCF_001044235.1 of Mycolicibacterium chlorophenolicum. GTDB lineage: Bacteria > Actinomycetota > Actinomycetes > Mycobacteriales > Mycobacteriaceae > Mycobacterium > Mycobacterium chlorophenolicum. Next base: position 55,609 of record NZ_JYNL01000014.1, read on the forward strand.
GGGGTGGCGGGCAATTTCGCCGGTCACCTCGAACAGGCCGGGGAGGCCGTCGATTTCGTCAATGTGGCCAGCGAGGGAACCGCACCCAAGGGCATCTTCCCGTGGTACGCGCCGGGCGCGGAGGGCTTTCTCGGTGAGTTCCCGCTGTCCAACGACGCGATCCAGCTCCCGGCCGAAACCCCCGAGTTCTCAGGTCCGCTGAACCTGCAGATCGAACCCGAGGTCGGGGTGGCGTGCCGGGTGGTGTGGCAGGGCGACACCGTCGTCACGCTGCAGCCGTTCGCGCTGGGCGCCTTCAACGACTGCTCGATCCGTCGGCCGGGCGCCAAGAAGATCAGCCACAAGAAGAACTGGGGGCCGGCCTCCAAGGGTGTCTCGGAGTCGTTCTTCGAGATCAGTGACCTCACCCCCGACGGGCCGACCGCATCGCTGCGCCTGGTCTGCTTCCTGCACTCCGACGAGCAGGAGCACGCCTACGGCGTCGACAGCCCCCTGATCGGCTACTCGTACTACGGCGAGGTCCTCCTCGACTGGATCGTCGAGCGGCTCGCCAACCAGAAGGGCTCACCGGACACCCCTCTGGAGGACGTCGGAGCCCTGATGGTCGCCAGTGGCCACCCCGAACACGTGCTCATCGGCATCGGCGCCACCCGCTACACCGAGCTCGGCGAGAGCACCTTCCTCAAGACCGGCGATCAGGCGATCGTGCGGGTCTACGACACCGACAGCGACGACGCCGCGGAGCTGCGCCAGACGGTGCGGTAGCGGCCGCTCCGCTCCTCCTGGAATTTCTGCGCGGTCGGAGGCATTCCTGTTGGTGATGCCGCAGGGGCGGCCACGACGGAGGAGACCGACATGACCGAGCAGCACACCGTGCGGCGGGCCCTGCTGATGAGTGGTATCGGCGCGGTGGCCGCGGCCGGCCTGATCGGTCCCGGTGCGGCGAGCGCCGACGCCGCCGCCGCGTGTCCCGACGTGCAGGTCGTGTTCGCCCGCGGCACTGCCGAACCGGCAGGTCTGGGCCGGGTCGGTGACGCGTTCGTCGACGACCTGCGTGACCAGCTGGGCGGGCGCACCGTCAGCGCGTCGGCCGTGAATTACCCTGCCTCCTACGACTTCCTGCAGTCCGCGCCCGCCGGCGCCGATGACGCCAGCGCCCAGATCCAGGCCACCGCCGCCAGCTGCCCCGCTACCCGCATCGTGGTGGGCGGGTACTCGCAGGGCGCGGCGGTGGTGGACCTGATCACCGGCGATCCGGCCGCCACCTTCGGTTTCGGACGTCCGATGCCGGCCGCGGTCGCCGACCATGTCGCCGCCGTCGCGGTCTTCGGGAACCCCGCGGGCCGCATCGGGCGCGTGCTGACCACGTCGAGTCCGCTCTACGGCGCCAAGACCATCGACCTCTGCAACGGAGCCGACCCGGTCTGCTCCACCGGCGACGACCGGCCGGCCCACAGCCACTACGTAGAATCCGGAATGGTCACGCAGGCAGCTGATTTCGCCGCGGGGCGGCTCGCGGGCGGCGCCCCGGCGGGCGTCCTCGTCAACGCTGCGGGCACCGCGGGCTGAGATGCGTGACCGACGGATCGGGTGCACGCTCGTTCACCTATGGTTCGGCGACCCATCGTCACATGAAGCGGTCGACGTGTCCGTCAGCCTCCGTCGGATTTGATTCATAGCCGCGGATCAACCAGTAGACCGTACGGTCGAGGATCGGGAGAATGTCGGTCACCGCTATCTCGCCAGTCGAGTGCCGACCCAAAAGGCCGTAGATCAAGCTGCTGATGATGGCGTCCAAGTCGGCGACGAACCCGTCCTCGACGCCGGCGAGCACTTCCAGCCCAGCAGGAGCGACGATGTCCAATCCGAACCGAAAGAGCTTGTCTCCCTTGGGTGATGAGCGTACCCGGAAGTAGGCCACCAACATCTCGGGATGTCGCTCCCACGGTTCGAAGATTGTGTGGAACACCTCCATCAGCGCGTGGTACAGCGACGCTCCTGGTGCTCGCGTCTGCTCGATGAGCCCCGAGTAACGGTGCCGCTGCATCCAGTACTCCAGCGCAGCCAGAATTAGATCGTCCCTCGTGGCGTGGCGCTTGTAGATGGTGGCCAGCGACGTCTGAGCCTGCCGCGCCACCTCGCGAAGCTGCACCGCGTCGTAACCATCGGTTTCGAGTATGTCGACGACGACGTCGAGCAGACGGTCGTCCCCGCTGATCGACCCCAACCCTTGCCCTTCCTTCAGTAACGCGGTTACCCTACCTCCTGTAACACGGTTACTCGATGCGGACGAAACGAGGAGCAATGGGTTCTCTAGACGGCAGAGTCGCCTTCATCACTGGCGCTGCCCGTGGACAGGGACGCAGCCACGCAGTCCGTCTCGCGTCGGACGGGGCCGACATCATCGGGGTGGACATCTGCTCGGGCATCGCATCGAGCAGTTACCCCATGGCCTCCCGCGACGAACTCGACGAGACCGTCGCACTGGTCGAATCCGTGGGCGGCAAGATGCTCGGGTTGGTGGCCGATGTGCGCGATTTCTCCGCGCTCAAGGCCACACTGGATGCCGGGGTCGAGCATTTCGGTCGCCTCGACATCGTCTGCGCCAACGCCGGCATCGCCGCCACGGCATTCCGCGAGGTGTCCATCGAAGAAGACCTGCAGATGTGGACCGATGTGGTCGACGTCAATCTCTCCGGTTCCTTCCACACGGCCAAGGCGGCGATTCCGCACCTGATTGCGGGGGACCGTGGCGGCGCAATCGTCTTCACGAGTTCCACCGCCGGCCTGAAAGGCTTCGGCGGCCTCCAGGGCGGCGGGCTCGGTTACGCGGCCTCCAAGCACGGCATCGTGGGGTTGATGCGCACCCTGGCCAATGCGCTTGCGCCCTACAGCATCCGGGTCAACACGGTGCACCCGACAGCGGTCAACACGATGATGGCCGTCAACCCGGCGATGACGGAGTTCCTGGAGAACTACCCCGACGGCGGCCCGCACCTGCAGAACCCGATGCCCGTGTCACTGCTCGAGCCCGAGGACATCAGCGCCGGCGTCGCGTATCTGGTGTCCGATGCGGCGAAGTTCGTCACCGGGGTGACCTTCCCCGTTGACGCCGGCTTCTGCAACAAGCTATGAGCGGGCGGGTCGCAGGCAAACGGGTCCTGATCACCGGCGCTGCACGGGGGATGGGTCGCAGCCATGCCGTTCGGCTCTCGCAGGAGGGTGCCGACCTGATTCTGGTCGACATCTGCGACTCCCTCCCCGCCGTCGAGTATCCGCTGGCGACAGGGGAAGAGCTCGCAGAGACCGTTCGCCTCGTCGAGGCCCAGGGTCGTCGCGCCGTCGCGCACGTGGTGGACGTGCGCGACGAGCAGGCGCTGTCGGCCGCTGTCGACGACGGTGTCGGGAAACTGGGTGGGCTGGATGCGTCGGTCGCCAACGCTGGAGTGCTGACGAGTGGGTCATGGGACACCACCACGGCGGAACAGTGGCGAACCGTCGTCGACGTGAATTTGATCGGGACCTGGAACACCTGTCGATCCGCCATCCCGCATCTGATCGAGCGCGGCGGCAGCCTGATCAACATCAGCTCGGCCGCCGCCATCAAGGGTTCACCGCTGCACACGCCTTACACCGCGTCCAAGGCAGGTGTCGTCGGCATGAGCAGGGCGCTAGCCAATGAGCTTGCCGCGGTGAATATCCGGGTCAATACCGTGCATCCAACCGGCGTGCCGACGGGGATGCAGCCGGCGTCGCTGCACACCTTGCTTCACGACAAGCGCGGCGACCTCGGACCGGTCTTCCAGAACGCGCTGCCGATCGTGATGGCCGAGGCGGTCGACATCAGCAATGCGGTGCTGTTTCTCGTCTCCGACGAGGCGCGGTACGTCACCGGCTTGGAGTTCAAAGTCGATGCCGGCGTCACTATCCGATGATCCCGGCGCACTACGAGCGGAAATGAGTTCGACGTGACCACTCTTGTCCCCGAACGACTCGAACGCGGTCGACGTGCGTACACCGACATCATGCTGACGCCCGCCCCGCAGGATCCCTCCCCGGTCACGACGCATCTGCTGGATTTCGTCTTCGCCGAGGTGTGGCTGCGTCCCGGCCTGACCCGTCGAGAGCGACGCTTGGTCACGCTGCCGTGCGTCGCCGCAGCGGACTCCGAAGGGCCTCTGCGAGAACATGTGTATGCCGCGCTGAGCAGCGGTGATCTCAGTATCGGCGAAATGCGGGAGACCGTCCTGCATTTCGCGGTGTACGCCGGCTGGCCGAAGGCGTCGCGCTTCAACATGGTCGTCGACGACCAGTGGGATCGCATTCATCAAGACCGAGGCTTGGCGGTGCCCCCGCCGGAGCCTCTGTTGCCGCTGGCCACCCCGAGTGATCCCGAGGAGCGACTTGCCTTCGGTGAGAGGTGCTTCAAGGACGTCAACTGCCTGCCGTACGCACCGCAGCGCGACAACCCTTTCCAGGGTGCGGGCATCCTCAACTTCGTCTTCGGCGAGATGTGGTTGCGGCCGGGCCTGGGAATGAAGGAGCGCCGCCTGATCACGGTGGCCTGCGTCGCATTTCAGGACGCGCCCTATCCGATCCTCAGTCATGTCTATGCGGCGCTCAAGAGCAAGGACATCTCGTTCGATGAAATGGACGAACTGGCATTACATTTCGCGGCTCACTACGGCTGGCCGAAGGGTTCGCACCTCAATCAGGTGGTCGCAGAGCAAAAGCAGCGGGTGATCCAGGAGTGGAGCGAGGAAACGGCGTCGAACTCGTGACGACGAACCGCCTCTCCGCTGACCCGTACGGGCTTCTGATCGGGACGGACCGGATCACCACGACGTCGGTCGACCTGCATTCACACATCTACCCCGGCACCGGCAGGCCCAATGCGGCGGTGGCACTGGCGGGTGCCGACGAGATCGATCTTGCGGTATCGGCAGCGAAGGACGCGCAGCGAGCGTGGATGGCGCTGACGGTGGACCAGCGCCGCGACAAGCTCATCGACCTCGCCGACGTGGTGCGCGAGCACCTTGCCGAACTCGCCGAGCTCAACACCCTGGACTACGGCGTCCCGATTTCCTTCGCAGGAAACGCGATCATGATTGAACAGTTCCTGCGGCACTTCGCCGGCTACGTCGACAAGCCGCTCGGATCCAGCTCACCGGTCAGCGGCAGCACCGACCTCAACTTCATCGAACGTGAGCCGTTCGGAGTCGTCGGGGTCATCGCACCGTGGAACGGTTCGCTGGTTGTTGCTGCGGCCTGCGTCGCCCCGGCATTGGCTGCGGGAAACGCCGTGGTGTTCAAACCATCAGAGCTGGCTCCTCTGGCCGCACTACGATTCGGAGAACTCTGCCTCGAGGCGGGACTACCCCCTGGACTGCTGAGCATCGTCCCCGCAGCTGCCGCCGGAGGTGACGCGTTGGTGCGACATCCGGGGATCGGCAAGATCCACTTCACCGGCGGCGGACACACGGCGCGGCGGGTCCTGCGCGCAGCGGCCGGGAACTTGACCCCGGTGGTCACCGAACTCGGAGGGAAGTCGGCCAACATCATCTTCGCCGATGCCGATCTCGACGCCGCCGCGGTACGTTCCGCCCATCAAGGGCCGCTGATGCAGTCCGGCCAGAGTTGCGCCTGCGCCAGCAGGATACTCGTGCACGACGCCGTCTACGAGACGTTCACCGAGCGATTCCTCGCAGTCATCGCTGCGACACGAGTCGGCGACCCACTCGAACCCGCAACCGGTTTCGGTCCTGTCATCTCCGCTGCGGCTCTGGATCGCATTCTCGGCGTTGTCGACATCGCTCTCGCGGAACGAGCCGGCGAGCTGCTGACCGGTGGCAGCCGCATCACCGAAGGCACATTGGCACAGGGCTATTACATGCAGCCGACCGTACTGGGCGATGTCGACAGTCGCTCCTCATTGGCACAGACGGAGACGTTCGGGCCCGTCGTCTCCCTCATCCGGTTCGCCGACGACGGCGAGGCCGTCCGGATCGCCAATGACACCCCCTACGGATTGAATGCTTTCGTACACACCCGCGATCTGACACGCGCGCACTCGGTGGCCCGGCAGCTGCAGTCAGGTTCGGTCTGGATCAACCAGGGCAGCCGAATCTCTCCACAAGGCCCTTACGGCGGTTACAAGCAGAGCGGCTCGGGACGCACCGGCGGCCTCGACGGGCTGCGGGAGTTTCAACAGGTCAAGAACATCCGCATCGGTATGAGCTGACCTGCTCACCGCGAGAGTCGCGTCGTCCTATCGTCAGCCGGCCGTGGCATGTGATCCGGGGTCGTCAGGGCGCGCGATCGAACTCGATGTGCAGTTCGGTCAGTCCGCGCAGAAGGAACGTCGGCTCGTACTCGTAGTTGCGGCGGTCGGTCGGACCGTGGACGGTCTCGTCGATCCGGATGTCTGTCATGCGGTCCAGCATGCGGCGCACGGTGATCTGGCCCTCGACGCGGGCCAGGGGAGCACCTGCGCAGGAGTGAATTCCGCGTCCGAACGCGATGTGCTCACGCACGTTCTTGCGCTCGGGTCGGAACTCGTGAGGATCATCGAACTTGCGCGGATCGCGGTTGGCTGCACCCAGGCACAGCATAACGACGGCGCCGGCCGGCAGGTGCACTCCCCCCAGCTCGGTGGTCCTGCGAACCAGGCGGAAATCGACCTTGGTCGGGGAGTGCATGCGCAGAGCCTCCTCGATGAACGCCGCTATTCCACCGGGATTCTCACGCAATCGCTGCTGATACTCCGGTCGCTCCCCCAGCACCTGCACGGCCGCGCTGAGCAGCTTGGTGACCGTCTCTTGGCCCGCCGCGAACAGGAACGTCGCGGGCTTGGCGAGCTCGATCAGCTCCGGTGTCGACCCGTCTGGGTAGAGGGCGGTCGCGATGCCCGACAGGACGTCGCCCCGCGGGTGGGCACGGCGTGCCGCCAGATAGCCCACGAACTTGTCGTCGAGATACTGCAGAGGATCGCGCCCCACCGGTTCTCCGTCGAGGGCACCGACCCGGTTTCCGTCAGGACGTTCGGCGCCGAGAGCCGCGAGAAATTCGGGACGATCCTCGGCAGGCACGCCGAGGAGGTCGATGATCGCCGACGTTGCGAACGGTTTGGCGTACTCGGAGAGGAACTCACAGCGTCCGTTCTCGATGAACTCCTCGATCTGATGATCGACGAGTTCCCACATGAACTCCTCGTTCTCCTTGAGGCGCCGCGGTGTGAGCAGCTTGTTCAGCAGCGAGCGCGCCTTCGTGTGCGACGGCGGATCCATCACCACCATGTGCTCGTGAATCGGGAACAGGTGGCGGTGGGCCTCGATCTGCTCGGTGATGTCATCACCGTCGGGGGTGAACGGCAACGGAGGAAACGGACCACCGATCGCGTTCACCGCCGAGTACGTCGCGTGGTCCTTGAAGGCCGCCATCACCTCCGCATATCCGGTGACGGCGACGACCCCGTGGGGCAGCCCACGGAATACCGGATTCTGCTCGCGTAGGTAGTCGAAGTACGCGTACGGATCTTGCGTGAGGGCCGGATCCGAAAAGAAGTCGACGGATGCCAGATCGGTCATGGACTGGGGTGTCCTTTCCCAGGAAACGGTCGTGGGTGAGTTCTTACTGATGCTGATGGCACCGAACGGAAATGAACAGATGGAGAGCAGAGCGCACGCACGCCGCGTGCCTCTTGCGCAGATGCCTGTGAGTGGCCACGAGAACTACCTACTGATCGATCGACAAAACGGCTAGAATGCTGCATGCCTACCATGCGGTGCGGTCGCTGGTCAAGGAATCGACGAGCAGGGGGACGCTGAATGGCCCAGTCGCGCAAAGCCAAAGCTGCAGACGGTGGGGCTCGTCTGCGGCTTATCGAAGCGACAGCCAAGGTCATGCGAGACGAGGGCTACGCTGCGGCGACTTCGCGCCGGGTGGCGACGGAAGCGGGCGTCAAGCAAGCGCTGGTGTACTACTACTTTCCCTCGATGGACGACCTGTTCGTCGAGGTGCTGCGCGCGGGTGCCGAGGTGTCCCTGGCCCGCATGCGTGATGCCCTCACTGATGACGATCCACTGCTGACGCTGTGGTCGTTGAACGGAGAGTCGCGAATGACGGCATTGAACACCGAGTTCATGGCACTTGCCAACCATCGCAAGGTCATCCGCGTCGAGTTGAAGGCGTACGCGGAGCGCGTACGCGACATCGAGACGGCGGCGGTGGCCGTGTCGCTACGCGCCCGGGGGGTCGACCCCCAAGCCTTTCCGCCGGTCGTGGTTTCCATGTTGATCGCGCAGACCGCGCGCAGCCTCTGTAACGAAAGCGCCGTCGGGGTGACCCTCGGCCACGACGAGATGCGCGCATTCGTCGAACGACAACTGCGAACGCTGGCTGCCGTGACCCCTGGCTCAGGTCGCTGATCGGTTCCTGCTCATTGACACCCCTGAGGGCAGCTGCCATGCTTCCTGATCGATCGACCAATAGATCGGAGGACTTCGATGAGTGGACGTGTTCAGGGGAAGGTCGCATTCGTCACCGGTGCGGCGCGGGGGCAGGGCCGCAGTCATGCGGTGCGACTGGCAGAAGAGGGCGCAGACATCATTGCCGTCGATGTGTGCGGGCCGGTGAGCGCTGACAGTCAGATCGCACCGTCGACTCCAGCCGATCTGGCGCATACAGCCGATCTGGTCAAGAATCTCGACCGCCGCATCGTGACCTCGCAGATCGACGTGCGCGATTACGGCGCACTCGAGGCCGCTCTCATCAGCGGTGTCGAGCAACTCGGTCGCCTCGACATCGTCGTCGCCAATGCGGGAATCGGCAACGGCGGTCAGACCCTCGACAAGACCAGCGACGAAGACTGGGACGATATGATCGGCGTGAACCTGACCGGTGTCTGGAAGACGGTCAAAGCCGCTGTTCCCCATCTACTCTCCTCAGGCAACGGTGGGTCGATCATCCTCACCAGTTCCGTCGGCGGTCTCAAGCCTTATCCCCACACCGGGCATTACATCGCCGCCAAGCACGGTGTGATCGGGCTGATGCGGACGTTCGCCGTCGAGCTCGGGCAGCATTTCATCCGGGTCAACGCGGTCTGTCCCACCAACGTGAACACCCCGATGTTCATGAACGAGGGCACGATGAAACTGTTCCGCCCCGACATGGAGAACCCGGGACCTGACGACCTCGCAGTCGCGGCGAAATTCATGCACACCCTGCCGATCGGGTGGGTCGAGCCGATCGACATCAGCAATGCCGTGCTGTTCCTGGCTTCTGACGAGTCCCGCTACATCACGGGGCTGCCGGTGACAGTGGACGCAGGCAGCATGCTCAAGTAACCCACCTCCACACCCGCGCACGTGCGAGAGTGCCAGGGTGGCGCAGAGCGTGGCGGTGATCGGAGCGGGACCCGGTGGATTGGTCAACGCGCGGTGGCTCCTCGCGCAGGGCTTCGAGCCGACGCTCTTCGAGCAGGCGACGGCGCTGGGCGGCCAGTGGAGCGGTCTGGACGGCACCAGCGGTGTCTGGCCGGGCCTCTACACCAACACCAGCCGCATCCTGACGGCGTTCAGCGATCTCCCGCATGACGGCGATCAGACGTTCCTCGCCGCCGGCGACATCCGCCGCTACCTGATCCGGTACGCCGACACGTTCGGCCTCGTCGACCGAATCCGGTTGTCCACCAGGGTGTCCCGACTGAGTCGGGGCGCACGCGAGTGGATCGTCGAAACCGACAGCGGCGCAGAGAGTTTCGACAGGGTCGTGGTGGCCAGTGGACGCTTCCAGAGCCCGGCGGTGCCGACGGTGCCCGGACTGGACACCTTCGCCGGATCCGAGGGGGTGACGTCGACGTTCCACTACCGCGGCGCCGAACGGTACCGCGGCAAACGGGTGCTGGTCGGCGGGTGCGCGGTCAGCGCGCTGGAGGTCGCCGCCGAGCTCGCGCAGGGCGGCGCGGAGGCGGTGGTGGTGACGCAGCGGCGGCAGCGCTACGTCCTGCCGAAGTTCGCCGCAGGCGTCCCGTCGGATCACCGCATCTTCACCCGGTACGGCGTGCTGGCCGACGAGCGTCTGCCGAGGTCGACCGTGGACCGTCAGCTGCGCGACATCGTGACCGACGCCGGCGGCAGCCCCGAGCAGTACGGGGCACCGCGCCCGGACCCGTCGTTGTTCGCGGCCGGGGTCACGCTCAGCCAGGACTACCTCCCACTCGTCGCCGAGGGCCGGATCGGGATCCGGCCGTGGCTGACGTCGGTGGCCGGGCGCGACGTCACCTTCGGTGACGGCAGCACCGAGGCGATCGACGGCATCGTCTTCGGCACCGGATTCGCCCTCGACATCCCGTTTCTCGACGCCGAGATCAGGGCCACCGTCGATCTCGACACCGTCCACCTCGACGCCGACCGGCACACCTTCCATCCGGACCTGCCCGGCCTGGCGTTCGTGGGGATGTGGGACCAGTCGGGCGGCTATTTCGTGCCGCTGGAACTGCAGGCCCGCTGGATCGCCTACACGTGGGGCGGGGTCATCCCGCCGCCCGATCCCGTCGCGCAGCGGGCGTCGATCGCCGCCTACCGGGAGCGCCGCGGTCTGCCGCAGAAGACCCGGATGAACCTCGCGGCCCTCACCTACGCGCGCGCCGCCGGCTGCGAGCCGGACCTCGACGCCTGGCCGGACCTGCAGCGCGCCCTGCTGTTCGGGCCACTGGCCCCCAGCTGCTTCCGGCTCGAGGGTCCCGACGCGCTGCCCGGCGCCGCGGCGGTGTTCGCCCGCGACGCGGCGGCGTTCGGCGCGATCACGTCGAATGCGTTGACCACCCGTGAGCGGGAGCACTGGGAGCTGCTGCGCTGACGGTGCCGATTCTCAGCGCCGCAACGCAGCCAGTTCCGCGCGTGAGCGCACACCGAGCTTCGCGTAGATCCGGGTCAGGTGGTACTGCACCGTCTTCGGTGAGACGAACAACTCGGCGGCCACATCACGATTCGACAGACCCCGGGCCACCAGCGTGGTCACCGCCTCCTCCTGAGGGGTGAGCTCGATACCGTCGTTGGTGTCGCGCACCTGGTTCAGGCCACCTGCTTTGAGTTCACGGTCGCATCGCGCCACAAACGCGGTCGCCCCCAGCGACGCAAAGAGTTCACGGGCCGTGCTTATCGCCGCATCGGCGTCCCGGCGCTTGCCCGCCCGGCGCAGCGTCTGCCCGTAGGCGAAGTTGATCCTGGCCGCGTCGTAGCGCAGCGGCAGTCCCTCGAGCAGGGCCAGCGACTGGTCGAATGATGTTCGAGCCGCGGCGATGTCGCCGCGCGCGCCCAGCAGCCGGCCGCGGGCGTATCCGAGCCGGGCCTGGGCGCTGCGGTGGCCCCGCGCCCGCGCTCGCTGCTCGTGGGGCCGCAGGAACTCCTCCGCGGCGGCCAGGTCGCCGTCGAGAACCAGAGCATTGCCGAGCAGATCCGGCCACGGCCAGTATCCGGGCTCCTGGAGAGATGTACCCGGTGCGATGCGGCGCAGGGGCTCGACGAATCTGCGCACAGCTTTGTGATCGGCCTGTGCCTCGGCGATCTGACCGTTCAGCAGCAGCGCCGGGATGCGCATGATGGCGTACTCACCCGGACCGGCCGACGCTGCCCGCGCCGCCTCGGCCGCGGCGTCCCAGTCACCGCGCAGCGCGGCGATCTGACCGGCAGTCCATTCCAACAGAGGTGTCACCAGGACGATCCCGCTGCTGTCGGCCAGTGCGCGTCCGCGCGCAACACTGGTCATCGCGTCGTCCCACTCGCCCGTCACGAACTGCACGCGCGCCAGCCATCCGTACGCCCACAGGGTGATTCGCGTCGATCCGCCCAGCGACGCCGCGGCGACGGCGGTCTCCAGGCTGGTCCGGGCGGCGTCGACGTCGTCGCGCATCAGTTGCACCCAGCCGCGTCCCATCGCGACCCGCTGGGCCTGCGGGCCGTGACGGACCCGTGCAGAGAGTTCCTCGTAGGCCGCCGTAGCCCGCCGGGGCTGGCCGGCGGCCAGCAGGCCCAGACCTCGAATCGCGCTCGCCTCGATGGCCGCGGGGGAGTCCGCGTCGGCGAGTTCCAGGGCCCGATCAGCCCACCGCACCAGCTGCTCGCCCTGACACTGCACCAGTGCATGCAGAACGTGCCGCTGCGCGATGAACGCCGCGGTGCCGGCATCCCGGTCGGTGTTGACGATGTCCCCCGCGCGTTGCAGGCGAAGTTCGGCCTCCGTGGCTCTTCCGCGCAGGATCGCGAGATAGGCCAGAACCGCGTTGCGCAGCGCTGTTTCGCGCAGGCTCTCCACCACGGGGACGAGCGCGGCGGCCCCGATGCAGTCTCCCGCCGCGACCAGTGCGTCCACCGAACGCATCAGCCGCTCGTCGCGCAGCAGCGGGTCGGCGGTCAGCCGACTGGCGTCGCGGAACAGCTCGGCGGCCTGTGCCCAGGCGCCGTCGTGGCCGTGGGAGTGGGCCAGCGCATCGACCTCGTCGGCCAACAGCGGGTCGGGCACCGGGGTGGCCGCGACCCGGTGCCGCAGCCGCGCGACGGGATCGGTGACGAGATCGGCTGCGCGACGGTGCCATTCGGCAGCGGCGCTGATCCCGGTCACGTCGATCACCGCGCTCTCGGTGAGGGCGTCGGACCACGTCGGTTCGCTGGGGTCGCCGGGCGTCAGCAGTCCGGCGGCGGTCGCGGATTCCAGGGCCGCCAAGGGATCGTCGACGGCCGCGAGCAGGGCGGCGTCGGCGAGGCTGGGATGGTTGCCCAGAACGGCCAGTGCGGTGACGAGTGCCCGCCCGTCCCGACCGGTCCGATCCAGCTGTGCGGCGACACTGCGCGCGACGGCTCGCGGCGCGGGCAGCGGCGCATCGGGACGCGTCCACGTCGCAGCGGGTACCTCGTCGAGCAGGTCGAGCACATGCCGCGGCACGCCGCCGGTGTGCCTGGTCAGTCTCTCGGCCATCGCGGGATGCAGGATCCGGCCGGACGCGGAGGCCAGCTCGGCGACCTCGCTGCGGGACAGGCCGGTCAACCGGAGCTGTTCGGCGTCGAGGTCCGGGACCGGCAGGGCCGACCCTTCGGTGGTCAGCAGCACCGCCACGGGCAGCCGGCGGTGGTGCCGTACCAGCGTCGACAGTGCCTGCAGCGAAACGAGATCCGCGTGCTGAGCGTCGTCGATCACGACCGCCACAGGGTCGTCGCCGGTGAGGGCGCGCGCCATTGCGTCGGCGGCGGCGACAGGTTCGGTGGGGGCGGGTTCCTGCAGGAGCTGGGTCACGACGCCGCCTGCTACTGCCGTCTCCCAGGGAGTGGCGGTGGCCCAGCGTACGAAGGGGCAGCGTGCCGCCACGTGCCGCAGCAACGCCGTCTTGCCGATACCTGCCGCACCGGTCACCGTGAGCACGCTGATCCCGTCGGAGCCGGACACGGCGCATCGCCGTGTCAGCGCGTCGATCTCGCGGACGCGGCCGACGAACGCGACGGACGTCCCGGTCACGTGCTCATCGTAGGCGTCCAGGGTCAGCCGAGGTCGCCGCCGGCGACGGGCAGCACGGTGCCGGTGATGTAGGACGCCTCGTCGGAGGCCAGGAAGCAGATTGCGGCCGCCTGTTCGTCGAGTGTGCCGTAACGCTTGAGCAGGGACGAGGTGATGGTCTGCTCGATGTGGGCGTCGAACCAGGCCTGCTCGGTGGAGCTCGACGGCTCGGGGGTGCCGCGGGAGATCCGCCGCGGGGGTGCGGCCGTGCCGCCGGGCGCGGTGGCGACCACCCGGATGCCCGCGTCGGCGTACTCCATCGCCAGCGACGCGGTGATCGCGTTGATGCCGCCCTTGGCGGCCGAGTACGGGACGCGGTGGATGCCCCGGGTGGCCGCCGACGACACGTTGACGATGACGCCGCGGCCGCGGTGCACCATGGCGGGCAGCGCTGCACGGCACGCATACAGCGTGGTCATCAGCGAGCGGTCGATCTCGGAGCGGATCTCGGCGGCGCTGAACTCGGTGAACGGCTTGAAGTTGATCGCCCCGCCGACGTTGTTGACCAGTACGTCGATGCGTCCGTAGGCCGAGAGTGTCTGCTGAACAACGTCTTCCGCGCCGTCGATGTGCTCGAGATCAGCGGTCACCGCCACGGCTGACCGGCTCTCGCCGGCGAGCTGGCCGGCGAGGGCTTCGACCAGTGGGTACCGGTCGGCGAGAACCACGGTTCCGCCTTCGGCGTGGATTCGCCGGGCGGTGCGCTCCCCGATGCCCTGGGCCGCACCGGTGACGATGACGACCTTGCCGGCGAACCGGCCCGGGGTCACGAAGACCGGGGCCGCCGCGGTCGCGGAGTCGGCCATCGCGCGGCGCATGGTCTGCTTCGACCGCTCGGCGTGGGCGAGGATGAGCTCCCGGGCGGCGTCGCGGTCGCCGGATTCGAACGCCCCGACGATGTCGACGTGGTCGCGGGCACACAACGGATAGCACCAGGTCGCCTCGCTGAGCACCTCGCTCATCCGTCCTTTGACGCCGAGCGCCTGATAGGCGTGCAACAGATGTTCGTTGCCGGTGAGGGTGAACAGGTAGTCGTGGAAGGCGGCGTTGGTCTCGGTGTACTGCGCGGCATCGACGAAGTGGTCACCGTCGACATAGGGCAACGTCGATTCGGCGAGGAGGCGGTAGCCGGCGAGTTGCGTGCTGGAAAGCCGGCCGACGGTCAGTTCGAGCGCGCCGAGTTCCAGTGCCGAGCGTGCCTCGAACAGTGCGTCGGACTCGCGCACCTCGGGGTGCTCCTCGCCGATCTGGTAGCCGTCGGCGCTGACGACGGCCGGCTCGTCGGGCCGCGCGGCTGCGGCGACGGGCGCGGTCATCAGTTGACCGGCGATACGCCGGGCGAGGTCACCGTCGTCACGGACCGGCCCCGCCGCGGGCAGGGGTGGGAACTCCCGCGCGGGCAGCACGGACTGGCCGGCGAGGGTGCGCGCTTCCGGCGCCGGCAGGATCTGGTCCTCGTCGACCTCTGTGGCCGAACCTGCGTCTCCGGCGGTCCGTGAGGTGGCAGCGCCGGTCTTCACCAGACCGAACTTCTCGTAGTAGAAGCCGGTGGGCTCGAGCCCGGCGCGGTTGAGGTGGGTGCGCACCGACTCGACCATGGGCGGTGGCCCGCACAGGTAGATCGCGACGTCGCCGCCGTGGAGGTGTTCCAGATCGATGAGGCTGGTGACGTACGCCCGGTCGGGCCCCCGGTTCGGCGCCGAGCTGCCCGGGTCGGACACACAGTGGTCCCACGTGAAAGTATCCATCGCCGAGTCGATTTCGGCGATCTCGTCGAGCGCGGTGAGGTCCTCATCGGTGCTGACCCCGTAGATGAGATGCGCCCGGCGGGTGCTGCCGGCGGCGTGCATCGCGCGCAGCATCGACAGAATGGGCGCGAGTCCGGTGCCGCCGGCCAGCAGCAGCACCGGCCGCTCGGCTTCGCGGAGGAAGAACGACCCGTTCGGGCCGGTGAAGGTGAGGGTGTCCCCGACGGCGGCGCGGCCGGTCAGGTAACCCGACATCGCGCCGCCGGGGCTGAGCTTGATCAGGAAGGTGAGCCGGCTTTCGTGGGGCGCGTTGGAGAACGAGTACGACCGGCTCTGATCGGTGCCGGGTACCGTGATGTTGACGTATTGGCCGGGCAGGAAGGCCAATTCGTTGCGGTTGGGGATGTCGATCCCGATCTTGACGGTGGTCGCGGACAGTCGACGCAGCTCGGTCAGCGTACCGGTGTAGCTGGCCGCCTGGGTCTTGGCGAGGTCGGACGTACCGGCGATCTGCAGAATTAGATCGGAGCGGGGCCGCATGCTGCACGGCAGCACGTACCCGGCATCCGCCTCGTCGGCGGACAGCGCGTCGTCGATGTAGGTCCCTCCGTCGTAACTTCCGGATTCACACAGGGCCTTGCACGTTCCGCACGCTCCGTCGCGGCAGTCCAGTGGGATGTTGATGCGCTGTCGATAGGACGCGTCGGCGACGGTCTGGTCGCCGCGACAGCTGACGAACCGGGTGACGCCGTCTTCGAACGACAGCGCCACGGAGTACACGTCGGCCGGGTTCCGGTTGGGTGCGGGGGGTGACACAGCGGTCACGGCGATCTCCTCTAGAAGTGGTAGACGTCCACCACGTGGTGGATGTAATCGTTCTTGAGCACGACGGTCTTGCGGCGGATCAGAGGTTGCTCGCCGGTGAAGTCGACGGTGTAGAACGAGGTTCCGTAATACGGATCGATGGTGTGATAGCGGAAATACATGGTGTGCCAGTTGAATCGGACGTCGACGAGATCGCCGCGGCGCTCGATCACTTCCACGTTGCTGATGTTGTGACTGGTGCGCGGCTCCGGTATCGAGGTGGCCGACGAGCGTTCGGTGCGGATCCGGAACACCCGGTCCTCGAGGCCGCCCTTGTTGGCGTAGTAGATCAGCGAGATGTCGCGCTGCGGGTCCTCGACCAGTCGGTCGTCGTCGGTCCACGCCGGCATCCAGTACACGACGTCGTCGGCATAGCAGTCGAGCCATTTCTCGAACTCGCGATCGTCGAGATAGCGTGCCTCGCGGTAGAGGAACTGCTCGATCATGTTCTGCGTGACGAGTTTCCCGGTCGTCTCGATCGTCTCGGTCATCGTCCGTTCTCCTCCTGCCCGCGCACCGCGCGGCGCATCGTCTCGAGCCAGTAGCCGTGCTGAACGGGGTAGAGACCCTCGTCCTCGTTCTTGACACCCGCGGAGATCACCCCGTCCATCCCCAGCGACGTGGCCACCTCGTCGGGTCCCGTCAGCCAGTGCTGAGCACCCCGGCTCATGTCGTTCCACGGGGCCGCGCTCGCGCGGAACGTCAGCTGGCAGGACCGAAATTCCTCGAGGTCGTCGGGGGTCGCCATCCCGGAGGCGTTGAAGAAGTCCTCGTACTGGCGGATCCGTTGGGAGCGGGCGGCCGCGCTCTCCCCCTTCGGCGCGATGCAGTAGATGGTGACCTCGGTCTTGTCCGGTGCGATGGGCCGGAAGTGTCGGATCTGCGTCGAGAACTGGTCCATCACATAGACGTTCGGATAGATGCACAGGTTGCGTGAGCCCTTGACCATGAAGTCGCCCTTGGCGTCGCCGAACCTGTCCTTGAGTTCGTCGAGTCGGTCCCACAACGGGCGGTCCTGTGGATTGGCCGCCCAGGTCCACAGGCACAGGTGCCCGTGCGGGAACGACCAGTACCCGCCGCCCGACTTGCCCCAGCCGCCGGCGTCGAGTGCCTTGGTGTCGTTCGTCGACTCGCCGGTGGTGCGTCTGCTGGTGGTGGCGGCGTAGTTCCAGTGCGTCGCGGTGACGTGGTAGCCGTCGGCGCCGTTCTCCGCCTGTACTTTCCAGTTGCCGTCGTAGGTGTACGTCGACGAGCCGCGCAGCACTTCCAGACCGTCGGGGGACTGATCGACGAGCATGTCGATCACCGTGGTGGCGTCACCGAGGTGCTCGGTGAGGGGCAGTACGTCGTCGTTGAGGCTGCCGAACAGGAAGCCGCGGTACCCCTCGAACCGGGCGACCTTCGTCATGTTGTGGCTGCCGCCGACGTTGAACGTCTCCGGGTAACCCGCCCCGTCGGGGTCCTTGACCTTCAGCAGGGTCCCGTCGTTGCGGAACGTCCAGCCGTGGAACGGGCACGTCAGGGTCATTCGGTTGTCGGTCTTGCGCCGGCAGACCATGGCGCCGCGGTGTGCGCACGCGTTGATGAGTAAGTGCAGGTCGCCGTTCTTGTCGCGGGTGATGACGACGGGCTGGCGCCCGATGTAGGTGGTGAAGTAGTCGCCCGGGTTCGGCACCTGGCTCTCGTGGGCGAGGTAGATCCAGTTGCCCTCGAAGATGTGTGTCATCTCGAGTTCGAAGACGTCCTCGTCGGTGAAGATGCGCCGGTTGGTCCGGAAGACGCCGGCGTCCGGGTCGTCGATGACGGCGTCGGAAAGGACGTCGGCGACGTGGTTCAGGGATGTGGTCACAGGTGCCTCCAGCGAGCGTTCGTGTGATGCTTCCCCGAACACTGTCACCGCGTGGTGCCGGTCACACTAGGTGAATTGCCAGTCCTGACCTGGACGTCTATTGACCATTGGCATCGATGAATAGAGCACAAATAGGTCTTTGTCATCGATGGATTGGCGGTCTAGCGTCAACCGTGTCGGTGATCACACCGGGCAACCCTCTGAGGCCTGGGACATCGACGCGAAGCCGGAAGGACTGGACATGGAGTTGCGCCATCTCCGCTACTTCGTCGCCGTGGCCGATACCTGTCACTTCGGTCAAGCGGCCGAGCAGCTGCACATCGCGCAGCCGGCACTGTCGTATGCGATCCGGCAGCTGGAAAGCGAACTGGACGCCACGCTGTTCACCCGCACCACCCGCCGGGTGTCGCTGACGCCGGCCGGGGAGTTCCTGCGCGCCGAGGCCGGACGGATCCTCACGGGCGTCGACGAAGCCGAACGCGGGGTGCGCCGTATCGCGGCCGGCCGCACCGGCCTGCTGCGGCTGGGGATGACCGGCACCGCCGCGTTCTCCCATCTGCCCCGCATCGCGCGGATCGTGCGGCGGGAGCTGCCGGGGGTGGCGCTCGACATCCGCTCCGACGTGCTCACCCCCGACCAGTGCGAGGGCCTGCGATCGGGCACCCTCGACGTCGGTGTGCTGCGCCCGCCGGCCGTCGGCGAGGACATCGAGATCCGCACCATCGACCTCGAACAGCTGGTGCTGGCGGTGTCGGCCGACCACCGGCTGGCCGTCGAACCCGTGGTCGCGGTGGCGGATCTGCGCAGCGAACCGTTCGTCGGCTACGCCAGCCCCGACTCCGCGGTCAACCATGCCGTGGCGCGCAGTTGCCGGCGCGCCGGCTTCGTACCCCACCGCGAGTACAGCGCCCCGAGCACCGCGGTGCTGCTCGCGCTCGTGGCGGCCGGTCTCGGCGTCGCGGTGGTGCCGGCCTCGGTGCGGGCACTGGCACTGCACGGCGTCGTGTTCCGCGACCTGACCGACAGCGGCACCATCGAGCTCGCGCTGGCGTGGCGCCGAGGTGTCGACAACCCCGTCGTTGACGCCGTCGTCGCACTGCTCTCCGCCGGGCTGACCTCCACCACCGATTTCGCGCACACCCAGGGACGATCATGAAAATCACTGCCGTAGAGGCTGTTCCGTTCTCGATCCCGTACAGCAAGCCGCTCAGGTTCGCTTCCGGCGAGGTGCACTCGGCCGACCACGTGCTGGTCCGGGTGCACACCGACGAAGGCGTCGTCGGCGTGGCCGAGGCACCGCCGCGCCCCTTCACCTACGGCGAGACGCAGGACGGCATCCTCGCGGTGATCCGGCAGATCTTCGCCCCCCAGATCGTCGGCCTGCGGCTGACCGAACGCGAAGTCGTCACCGCCCGCCTGGCGCGCACCGTCGGCAATCCGACCGCGAAAGCCGCTGTGGACATGGCGATCTGGGATGCGCTGGGCCGCAGCCTGGACCTGCCCGTCAGTGACCTGCTGGGCGGCTACACCAATCGCATGCGGGTGAGTCACATGTTGGGCTTCGACTCCCCGGAGGCGATGGTGACCGAGGCCGAGCGCATCGTGGACCGCTACGGCATCCGGACGTTCAAGGTGAAGGTCGGGCGTCGCCCGATCGAGCTGGACACCGCGGTGGTGCGGGCGCTGCGCGAGCACTTCGGTGACACCGTCGAGCTCTACGTCGACGCCAACCGCGGCTGGAGCGCCGCAGAGGCTTTGCGGGCCATGACGCAGATGGCCGACCTCGATCTGCTGTTCGCCGAGGAACTGTGCCCGGCCGACGACGTCCTGGGCCGGCGGTGGCTGGTCAGCCACCTGCAGGTGCCGTTCATCGCCGACGAGTCGGTGCCCACCCCGGCCGACGTCACCCGCGAGGTGCTGGCCGGCTCGGCCACGGCGGTCAGCATCAAGACCGCACGCACCGGGTTCACCGGCTCGCAGCGCGTGCATCACCTCGCCGAGGGACTGGGCCTGGAGGTCGTCATCGGCAACCAGATCGACGGCCAGGTCGGCACCGCCTGCGCGGTGGCCTTCGGCGCCGCGTTCGAGCGCACGGCGCGCCGTGCCGGCGAGCTGTCCAACTTCCTGGACATGTCCGACGATCTGCTGGCTGCGCCGCTGCGCATCCGCGACGGCGAACTGCATGTGCCCGCGGGACCGGGCCTGGGGATCGAGATCGACCCCGACAAGCTCGCCCGCTACCGCACGGACCACTGAAGACCCCCGGTATCAGCCGACCGGAACAACCAAACGACAACCCAGAGAAAAGAGCACGACCATGACAACCACCGAGACAACCGCCACCGAGGTCGCCACGGCCGCCGCGTCCGGCGCGTCGGCGACCGATCGGTTCCACACCGACAAGTCACCGTTCGAGGCGGTCAAGAACACGCCGACCGAACGCGTCGATCTGCTGGCCCGCGAGGTCCTCTCCGCGGTGCACGACACCATCCGCCGGCACCGGGTCACCTACGACGAATACAACGCGCTCAAGGCATGGCTGATCAACGTCGGCGCCGACGGCGAGTGGCCTCTGTTCCTCGACGTCTGGGTCGAGCACGTCGTCGAGGACGTCGCCACCGACCACCGCCAGGGCAACAAGGGGACCATCGAGGGGCCCTACTATGTGCCGGGTTCGCCTGAGTGTGGGGCGCACGGGACCATCCCGATGCGCGACCACGAGGACGGCACCCGCCTGGTGTGGGAAGGACGCATCACGTCGACCGACGGCACTGCACTGCCGGGCACCGTCGAGCTGTGGCACGCCGACGCCGACGGCCTGTACTCGCAGTTCGCGCCGAACCTGCCGGAGTGGAATCTCCGCGGCACCTTCACCACCGACCCCGACGGCGCCTTCGAGATCACCACCGTCCGGCCCGCGCCCTATCAGATCCCCACCGACGGTTCGTGCGGCAAGCTGATCGCCGCCGCCGGCTGGCACGCTTGGCGTCCGGCCCACCTGCACGTCAAGGTGTCGGCTCCCGGCCACGAGCAGCTCACCGCACAGCTGTACTTCCCCGGCGACCCGCACAACGACGACGACATCGCCGACGCGGTCAAGCCCGAGCTGGTCCTCGACCCGCAGTCGATGCCCGACGGCTCGCAGAAGATCGTCTACGACTTCGTGCTCGATCCCGAAAAAGGCTGAGCCGCAATGCTGTATCACGTCCGGATGGACGTCCGGCTGCCCGCCGGACTGGACCCGCAGGAACGGGTTGCGCTGATCAGCCGGGAGAAGGAGTACTCCCAGGACCTGCAGCGGTCGGGGAAGTGGCCGCACATCTGGCGCATCGTCGGCGAGTACGCGAACTACTCGATCTTCGACGTCGACTCCCACGACGAACTGCACCAGATCCTGTCAGGGCTGCCGCTGTTCCCGTTCATGAGCATCGCCGTGACCCCGTTGGCGGCACACCCCTCCGACATCGCCGTCGCCGTCTGAGGCTTAGCATTGCCCTGTGGCGGGCCAGGTGGACAGCGGTCAGCTCGCCGCGCTCGCGGCGGTCGTGGAGTTCGGCAGCTTCGACGCGGCGGCCACGCACCTGCATGTCACGCCGTCGGCGATCAGCCAGCGCATCAAGGCCCTCGAGCAGCGCGTCGGCCAGGTCCTGATCTTGCGTGAGAAGCCCTGTGTTGCAACAGCTGCGGGCGTTCCGCTCCTGCGGTTGGCGGCGCAGACCGCGCTCCTGGAGGCCGAGGCGCTCGCCGAGATGCGGGGCGGCTCGGCTGAGCGGCCCCGGATCGCGCTGGCCGTCAACGCGGATTCGATGGCGACCTGGTTCACCGGTGTGTTCGACCGGCTGACCGACGCGCTGCTCGATCTGCGCATCGAGGATCAGGACCACTCCGCGCGCCTGCTGCGCGAAGGCGTCGTGATGGGTGCGGTCACCACCGAACGCGCCGCGGTGACCGGATGCCGGGTGCGTCCGCTCGGCGTCATGCGGTACCGGCCGGTGGCCACGCCCGACTTCGTGGCACGCCATCTGCCGGACGGCTTCACCGCCGACGCTGCCGGGCGCGCACCGTCTTTGGCGTGGAACCGTGACGACGCGCTGCAGGACCAGTTGCTGCGCAAGGCGTTCGGGACTGTCCTCCGGCGCCCCGTGCACTACGTGCCGACCGCGGCAGGCTTCGGTGCGGCCGTGCACGCCGGTCTGGGGTGGGGGATGTATCCCGAGCAGCTGATCGACAGCACGTTCGTGCGGATCTGCGACGAGCACCTCGACGTGCCGCTGTACTGGCAGTGCTGGAAGCTCGACAGCCCGACCGTCGACCTGGTGACCGACGCCGTGTCCGCGGCCGCAGCGGACCTGCTCCGGTCCCGCTGACCCGGGCCAGGGACAATCGGGGCATGGATGCGCCGGTCAGGGTTCGGATCCTCGGCGTCGGGATGGGGCCTGAGCACGTGACGCGTGAGGTCGCCGACGCGTTGCGGTCGGTTGACTACGTGCTGGCCGCCGAGAAGTCCGACGACGATCCGCTGCTCGCGCTGCGCCGCGTGATCGTCGACGCCCACCCCGGTCCGCGCGGGCCGGCGGAGGTGATCGCGGTGCCCGACCCGCCGCGGGACCGCTCGGCCGGATTGAGCACCCCGGGTTATGAATCTGCCGTCACCGATTGGCACGACGCCCGCGCCGAGCGCTACGCCGAGGTGCTGCGGCGCCGCGGCGGCACGGCCGCGTTCCTGGTGTGGGGCGACCCGTCGCTGTACGACTCGACCATTCGCGTCGTCGACAAGGTGCGCGCTCTCCTGCGCGGACAGGTCGACGTCGACTACGACGTGCTGCCCGGCATCAGCGCGCCCTCGCTCCTGGCCGCCCGGCACCGCATCGTGCTGCACGAGGTGGGCCGGTCGGTTCACATCACCACCGGCCGGCGGCTGCAGGAGGCCGTCGCCGCCGGCGTCGACAACCTCGTCGCGATGCTCAACCCGCCGCCGCAGCGCCTCGACTTCACCGGCCTGCACGACTGGACGATCTGGTGGGGCGCCAACCTCGGCGCCCCCGGGGAACGTCTGCTGACCGGGCGGCTCGGTGACGTGCTGCCCGCCCTGCCCGAGGCCCGGGCCGCCGCCGAGGCGCGTGACGGCTGGGTGATGGATCTGTTCCTGATCAGGAGACCGTGATGGCCGGGCTGCTGATCGCGGGTACCACGAGCGACGCCGGCAAGACCCTGGTGACCACCGGGTTGTGCCGGGCACTGGCCCGCCGCGGTATCCGGGTCGCGCCGTACAAGGCGCAGAACATGTCGAACAACTCGATGGTCTGTGCCGCACCGGTCGGGGGCGTGGAAATCGGCCGTGCGCAATGGATTCAGGCCGTGGCCGCACGGGTCACGCCGGAGGCGGCGATGAACCCGGTTCTGCTCAAGCCGGGCAGCGACCGTCGCAGCCACGTCGTGCTGATGGGTAAACCGTGGGGCGAGGTGTCGTCGTCGGACTGGCTCGAGGGCCGGCGCGCGCTGGCCGTGGCCGCCCACGCCGCCTACGACGACCTGGCGTCGCGCTTCGACGTCGTCGTCGCCGAAGGCGCCGGCAGCCCGACCGAGATCAACCTGCGCGCAGGCGATTACGTCAACATGGGACTCGCCCGCCACGCCGGACTGGCGACCGTAGTGGTCGGGGACATCGACCGCGGCGGCGTGTTCGCAGCCTTCCTGGGCACCGTCGCACTGCTGTCACCCGACGACCAGGCTCTCGTCGCCGGGTTCGTCGTCAACAAGTTCCGCGGCGACCTGGCACTGCTGCAACCGGGCCTGGCCGATCTCGAAAAGGTCACCGGCCGAACGGTGTTCGGAACACTGCCCTGGCAACCCGACGTCTGGCTCGATTCCGAGGACGCCCTGGAACTCACCGGCAGACGCTCGCCGCGGTCAGGTGCCCGCCGGGTCGCGGTGCTCCGGCTGCCGCGCATCAGCAACTTCACCGATGTCGATGCGCTGGGTCTGGAACCCGAGCTCGACGTGGTCTTCGCCGCGCATCCCGCTGCTCTGACCGATGCCGACCTCATCGTGTTGCCGGGCACGCGGTCCACGATCGCCGACTTGGCGTGGCTGCGTTCCCGCGGACTCGACCACGCCGTGCTGGCCCACGCCGCAGCGGGCAAGCCGGTGCTCGGCATCTGCGGGGGTTTCCAGATGCTGGGCCGGACGGTCCGCGATCCCGCGGGCGTGGAGGGGACGGCCACCGAGGTCGACGGACTCGGCCTGCTCGACGTCGAGACCGATTTCGTTGCAGAGAAGGCACTTCGGCTACCCACCGGTTCATGGGCGGGGACGCCGGCGTCCGGCTACGAGATCCACCACGGCCGCATCACGGCGCTGAGTGTCGCGGAGGAGTTCCTCGGCGGCGTGCGCCAGGGATCGGTGTTCGGGACGATGTGGCACGGTGCCCTGGAGGGCGACGCGCTGCGCGCGCGGTTCCTGGGGGAGACGCTCGGCATCGCCGCGTCGGGAGTGTCCTTCCCCGCCGCCCGCGAGCGGCGCATCGACCTGCTCGGGGATCTGGTCGAGCAGCACCTCGACGTCGACGCGCTGGTCGATCTCGCCCACCGGGGTGCGCCGGCCGGTCTGCCGTTCCTGCCGCCGGGTGCCCCGTGAGGATCCTGCTGCTCGGCGGCACCGCCGAGGCCCGGGAGCTCGCCGAGAAGCTCGCCCCGCTGGGCGAGGTGACGACGTCGCTGGCCGGGCGCGTCGCCGATCCCCGCCTGCCCGTCGGTGAGGTCCGCATCGGCGGTTTCGGTGGCGTCGACGGATTACGTTCCGCGCTGGCCGAATTCGATGCGGTCGTGGATGCGACGCATCCGTTCGCGAAGACGATCTCGGGGAACGCGGCGGAAGCCTGCGGTACCGGCGGCGTGCCCCTGCTGCGGCTGGAACGGCCCGGCTGGGCTGAGCGCTCGCGTGACTCGTGGCACTGGGCGGACTCCCACGATGACGCCGCCGCCGTGGCCGCACAGCTGGGGCGGCGGCCGTTCCTGACCGTCGGGCGACAGGAACTCGCACGCTTCCTGCCCGCCCTGAGCGGACACGACGTTCTCGCCCGCGTGGTGCAGGCCCCCGACGACGTGCTGCCGCCGCGGTGGCGGCTGGTCACCAGCCGGGGTCCGTACGCGCTGCCCGGGGAGCTGGCCCTGATGCGGGAGCACCGCAGCGATGTGCTGATCACCAAAGACTCCGGTGGTGAGTACACCTGGCCGAAGATGGACGCCGCGCAGCAACTCGGTGTCCCCGTCGTCATCGTGCGTCGCCCCGCCCGCGCGCCCGGAGTCGCCACCGTCACCGACGTCGCGGACGCAGTGGACTGGGTACGCGCGCTCTCTACGATGACCTGGTGAGGATCCTCGTCACCGGCGGCGTCCGGTCCGGCAAGTCGCGGCACGCCGAAGCGCTGCTGGCCGACGCCGGTCGCGTCACCTACGTCGCGCCCGGCCGCGCGGCCGACGGCAGCGATCCCGACTGGGACGACCGCGTCGCCGCGCACCGCGCCCGGCGATCATCCGACTGGCAGACCGTCGAGACCGCTGACCTCACCGGCGCCCTCGCCGCCGTCGACGGCCCGGTGCTCGTCGACTGCCTGAGCACCTGGGTGGTGGCCGTCGTCGACGACGCGGGCTTGTGGGAGGCGAGGTCGGCCGACGTCCACGATCTGGTCGGGGCGCGGGTCGACGCGCTGTGTGACGTGCTCGAGCGGATGCCGCAGGCGGTGATCGTCACCAACGAGGTGGGGCTCGGCGTGGTGCCGGCGCACCGCTCGGGGGTGTTGTTCCGGGATCTGCTGGGCACCGTCAACCAGCGCGTCGCCGCTGTCTGCGGCGAGGTGCACCTGGTGATCGCGGGCCGCGTCCTGCGCCTGTGACTCCCTGTTTCCTACGCCCAAACCGAGAAACCGGCGCGAAAAGGGGCCCTTTTCGCACCCGTTTGTCGGTTTGGGCGACTTCAGTGGGCGCGGTAGGTCTCCTGATGCAGCACCGAGTCCAGGGAAGTCCGTGCGCGCCAACCGAACCGCTCGAGGTCGGGCACGTCGGGCAGCTCGGCGACCGCTCCGACACACAGCCATGCGACGGGACGGACATGGTCGGGCATGCCGATCAGCCCACGCAGGAAGTCCTCGCGGTAGAACGACACCCAGCCGACGCCGAGGCCTTCGGCGGTGGCGGCGAGCCAGAGATTCTGGATCGCGCACACCACCGAATAGAGGCCCGCGTCCGGAATCGCATGCCGGCCGAGCACCTGCGGCCCGCCGCGCGTCGCGTCGTAGCCGACCACGACGCCCAGGCCGGATTCGCAGATCCCCTCGATCGTGATGCGTGAAAACGTCTGCGCGCGTTCGCCGCTCAGAGTCGAGGCGAACTCCTCGCGTTCGGCGGCGACGTGCTCGCGGAAGGTGCGCAGGGTCTGCGGGGAGCGCACCAGCACGAAATCCCACGGCTGGCTCATGCCGACCGACGGCGCGGCGTGGGCGGCGAGCAGGACCCGCTCGAGAACGTCGTCGGGAACCGGCTCGCCGGTGAACTCGCGCCGCGTGTCGCGGCGCCGGCCGATCACGTCGTACAGCGCCGCCTTCTTCCCCGCGGTCACGGGCGGGCCGAGCGGTCGCGGGCGGGGTCGTAGAGATGGCTCTCGCCGGCGCAGGGGTCGGGCCGGTCGCCCAGGGCGCGGCCGACGAGGATGACCGCGGCCTGCCGGAACCCCGCGGCCTCGACCGCGTCGGCGATGTCGGACACGGTGCCGCGCAGCACCGTCTCCTGCGGCTGGGAGGCGCGGTACACCACGACGACGGGGCAGTCGGAACCGTACTCGGGTACCAGTTCTGCCATCAGCTCCCGGATTCGGGTGATGGCCAGGTGCAGCACCAGCGTGGCGCGGGTCGCCGCGAACGCGGCGAGCGACTCGGTGGCGGGCATCGCCGTCGAGCGCTGCTGGGTGCGGGTCAGCACCACCGACTGCGCGACCAGGGGGACGGTGAGCTCACGGCCGACGCGGGCGGCTGCGGCTGCGTAGGCGGGCACACCGGGGGTGACGGTCCACGGCACGGCCGCCGCGTCGAGTCGGCGGGTCTGCTCGGAGACCGCCGAGTACACCGACGGGTCTCC
Organism: Mycolicibacterium chlorophenolicum; assembly: GCF_001044235.1. Classification (GTDB taxonomy): domain Bacteria; phylum Actinomycetota; class Actinomycetes; order Mycobacteriales; family Mycobacteriaceae; genus Mycobacterium; species Mycobacterium chlorophenolicum. The sequence continues at coordinate 82,746 of NZ_JYNL01000014.1, forward strand.
GGACACGAGGCGCACGATCCGGCGCCCGGCGCGATACCCCGCGACCAGGCGGTCGACGATGGCGTCCAGATCCAGCTCGGCGGTGTCGACGAGTTCGGCCGCGGGGGAGCAGTGGGTGAGCACCTCGGGATCGAGGTAGCTGCCCGGGTAGAGCACGACGTCGGCGGCGGCGAGCATGCGCGTGGCCCGCACCGTCAGCAGATCCGCGGCCCCCGGGCCGGCGCCGACGAACTGCACTGCCCGGTCGTCGTCCATCGCTGAAGAAGTCTAGGTGCCGCCGACAGCGGTCAGTGCGGCGAACCCACCGTCGCGCGGGCGAGCGGTTCAGGCTCGACGAGTCCGCCGATCCGGCCCGTGGCGCGCGCAGCCAGCGGGCTGATCGCGGCGACCACGGCGAACAGCGTCCCCACCATCACCGCTCCGGATGCGCCGTGCGCGTCGGTGGCAATCCCGGCGGTCGCGGTGCCCAGCGCGCCCCCGACCAGGGCGGCGCTGTGCAGCCAGCCGAACGCCTCGGTGGCCACGCTCTCGTCGATGTCCTGGGACACCATGAAGTACAGCGCCGACATCGCCGGCGCGAACCCCAGGCCCGAGACGAACAGCGCGCAGAACTGCAGCGCCAGGACGTGGGTGAGTCCGAACAACGACGTTCCCACCGCGACGACGGTCAGGGCGGCGACGATGCCGCGCAGCCCCAGCCGGCGATGTCCCCACGTGAGCCCGCCGACCACCGAGCCGACGCTGGCCAGTGCGATCGCCGCGCCCGCGGTCATCCCGTCGCCGCTGAGCTGGGCCACCACCCCGACCTCCAGCGCCGTGAACGACCCGACGAGTGCGCACCCGGCGACCATGGCGAGCAGCACGCTGCGGCGGCCGAGCACGCGGCCGCCGGCCCCGGTGCGCGATCCGCTGCGCGGACGCAGCCCTCGCGCGCTCACCAGGAACCACGCAGTCCCCGCCAGCGTGATCGCGGACGACACGATCAGCGGCAGTGCGGTCGAGACCAGCGTCGACAGCGTCATCGCCGCGACCGGGCCGACGACCCAGATGACCTCCTGCGCCGTGGTGTCGAGGGCGAACAGCGCCCGCACGCCGTCGCGGGGCAGCATCTGGGGGTAGAGCGCCCGGACCACCGGCATCAACGGCGGCACCGACGCACCCACCAGCAGGCCCAGCGCCATCAGCGGCACGCCCGAGGCGGTGGTGACGGCAAGCGCCAGCATGCTCAGCCCGTTGACGATCGCGCAGATCACCAGCGTCGGGGCCGTTCTGCTGCCCCGCCCGGCCAGCTTCGAGGTGGCCGGCATCGCCACCGCCTCGCCCACGGTCAGGCACGCCACGACGGCGCCGGCCTGCGTGTACGAGCCGGTGTGGTGCTCGACGTGCACCAGCACGGCCAGCGACAGAATGCCCAGCGGCAGCCGCGCGAACAACTGCGCGGCCGTGATGTTCAGGACGCGCGGCACCCGGAACAGAGCACGGTAGGTCCGCATGCCCGGACTGTACCGTCCAGACGGTGCAGTAAACCACCGAGTTTTAGGCTGGCCCCATGTCCTCGCGCGACCGCATCCTCGACGCCTACGCAGATCTGCTGGCAGAAGAGGGTGAGCGGTTCGCCACGATCAACGCGGTGGCAGCGCGCGCCGGGGTGTCCAAGGGCGGCGTGCTGTATCACTTCCCGTCGAAAGACCAGCTCGCCGCCGCGGTGTGCGAACGGTTGGCGGTCCTGGCCGCCGAGGATGCGCAGGTGATGCGCACCGCCGCGGAGGGCCCGGCGCGCTACTACGTCCGCTCCTCCCACTACGCGGGCACGCCGTTGGACCGGGTGCTGGTGGCGGTGTCCCGGTTGCGGCAGGCCGGTGACGCCCGGGCCTGGGCGGCGATCGAGGCCGCGGCCGAGGAATGGCTGACGATCCTGCACGAGGCGATCGGTGACCTCGACACCGCTCGCGCCGTCAAGCTGATCGGCGACGGCCTGTACTACAACGCGTTACACCGTGCGCTGGGCGGGCAACCGGCCCCGTCGGCCGCGGACGAGGGCTTGCTCGCCGTGATCGATCGGATGATCGCCTCGGCAGCCGGGTCCTGAGCAATCATCCGCGCGGCGCCGCCGTCGTTCCGCGCACGATCAGCGTCGGCTCCAGCACGACGTCCGACGTCCGCGGGGCACCGTCGACGAGCATCTGCACGGCGAGTTCGACGGTGTTGCGGGCGATCTGGGGTGCGTCCTGGTGGATCGTGGTCAGGTCGATGCGCGGGTTCTCCGACAGCCGGCTGTCGTCGTAACCGACCAGTGAAACCTGTTCGGGCACAGCGATACCTGCACGGGTGAACACGTCGAGGATGCCGAGTGCGCAGCGGTCGTTGCCCGCCAGTACCGCCGTCGGCAGCGACGGTTCGGCCAGCATCGCGCGTGCGGCGGCCGCGCCCGCCTCCTCGTTGTGCGCCCCGGGAATCACCGTGATCTCGTCGGCCAGGCCGTGTGCGCGCATCGCGGACTTGTACGCCCGTGACCGGTCCGCCGAACCCGGGTCGGTGCCGCCGTCGACGTGGTGGATGCGGCGGTGACCGAGCCCCACCAGGTAGTCGACCGCCTGCCGGATCCCCTTGGCATCGTTGGTGCGCACCGTCGCCAGCGGGGTGTCCGCGTCCAGCCCCGGCAGTCGCCGACAGGCCACCACCACCGGTGCCCGCGTCGCCAGCTCGCGGAAGAAGGCCGGTTCCTCGTTGGGGCCGAGCAGGATGAGCGCCCCGCAGCGGTGGCTGAGCAGCGAGTCCACCACCGCGCCCTCCGTGCGGTCCGGCAGGTTCGCCGACAGCAGCACCTCATAGCCCAGATGTTCTGCGGCAGGGTAGATCTCGGTCACCAGCTCGGCCTGGAAGAGCTGGCGAACGTCGGTCATCACGCCCAGGGTGCGGCTGCGCCCCTGGGCCAGCAGACGTGCCGCAGAGTCCGGCCGGTAGCCGATCTCCCGGGCGATCGCGAGCACCCGCTGCCGCGTCTCCTCGCTGGCGCCGGGTTTGCCGTCGAGGATGAACGACACCAGCGTGCGCGACACCCCCGCGCGTTCGGCGACGTCAGCCATCGTCGGACGGCGTCGGCGGGGTGTGCTCACAGCGGGATCCTCCACAGGAGTGACGGTTGACACGTTCACGGGGCGCGGTTCATAGTAGACCTCACGCGCGTTACTAACGCGCGTTAGTCGAAGGGCGAGGTGGCTCGGGCGTCTCCTCGTGGATCACCGAAAGGACTCCTGTATGAGCACCATCCGCGTCGGCTCCGCCCCTGACTCGTGGGGGGTGTGGTTTCCCGACGATCCGCAGCAGACGCCGTATCATCGCTTCCTCGACGAGGTCGCCGAATCCGGTTATGAGTGGATCGAACTGGGTCCCTACGGATACCTGCCCACCGACCCGGAAAAGCTTCGTGCCGAACTCGGTTCGCGCGGCCTGAAGCTCTCCGCCGGCACCGTGTTCGAACATCTGCATCAGGATGATGCGTGGGATGCCGTGTGGACCCAGGTCGAGGACGTCGCCCGGCTGACCGCGGCGGTCGGCGGCACGCACGTCGTGGTGATCCCCGAGATGTGGCGTGACCCGTCCACCGGTGCGGTCCTCGAGGACCGCGTCCTCACCCCCGACCAGTGGCGCAGGAAGACCGAGGGCATGAACGAGCTCGGCAAGGCGATGTTCGAGACCTACGGTGTGCGCGCGCAATACCACCCCCATGCCGACTCGCACGTCGACACCGAGGAGAACGTCTACCGGTTCCTCGACGGCACGGACGGCGAGTTCGTCAACCTGTGCCTGGACACCGGCCACATCTCCTACTGCGGTGGGGACAACATCGCGATCATCCGAAGGGCACCTGAGCGCATCGGCTACCTGCACCTCAAGCAGGTCGACCCCGAGGTGCGGGCCAAGGTCGAAGCCGAGGACCTGCCGTTCGGTGAGGCCGTCAAGCTCGGCGCGATGACCGAGCCACCGCGCGGAATCCCCGACATGCCTTCACTTCTGGCCGAGGTCGAGGGTCTCGGCATCGACGTGTTCGCGATCGTCGAGCAGGACATGTACCCCTGCGAGGTCGACGCCCCGCTGCCCATCGCCCAGCGCACCCGGAGCTACCTCGGGTCCTGCGGCGTCCCGTCCGTCACCTTCCGTTAGGAGCCGAAAGCCATGTCCGACCTGCGCATCGCCGTCCTCGGCGTCGGCCTGATGGGCGCCGATCACGTCGCCCGGATCACCTCCCGCATCTCCGGCGCCCGGGTCGCCGTCGTCAACGACTACGTGGCCGAGAAGGCCGAGCAGGTGGCGGTCGGCATCCCGGGGTGCCGCGCCATCGCCGATCCGCTCGACGCGATCGCCGACCCGGACGTCGACGCCGTCGTGCTCGCCACCCCGGGCCCGACGCACGAGAAGCAGCTGCTGGCCTGCCTCGAGCACCGCAAGCCGGTGCTGTGCGAGAAGCCGCTGACCACCGACGTCGACACCTCGCTCGAGGTGGTGCGCCGCGAGGCCGAGCTGGGCACCCGCCTGATCCAGGTCGGCTTCATGCGCCGCTTCGACGACGAGTACGCCGGCCTCAAGGCGCTTCTCGACGGCGGTGAGCTCGGCAGCCCGTTGGTGCTGCACTGCGTGCATCGCAACCCGGCCGTCCCCGACCACTTCGATTCGGTGATGACGGTGCGGGATTCGCTCGTGCACGAGGTGGACGTCACCCGCTTTCTGTTCGGGGAGGAGATCACCTCGATCCAGATCGTCACGCCGACAACGAATCCGGCTGCGCGGGAGGGCCTGTTCGATCCGCAGATCGCGATCATGCGCACCGCGGGCGGCAAGCACGTCGACGTCGAATTGTTCGTCACCACCGGCGTCGCCTACGAGGTGCGCACCGAACTCGTCGCCGAAAAGGGCAGCGCGATGATCGGTCTCGATGTCGGTCTGGTCCGCAAGAGTGCCCCCGGAACGTGGGGCGGCACCATCACCCCGAGCTTCAAGGAGCGCTTCGGGCGCGCCTACGACACGGAGATACAGCGGTGGGTCGACGCAGTGCAGTCCGGTGGCACCACGGGGATCTACACAGATGGGCCGACCGCGTGGGACGGCTACGCCGCCACCGCCGTCTGCGAAGCGGGCGTGCAAGCCCTGCAGTCCGGACAACCCGTCGCGGTGGACATGGTCGACCGCGCCTCGATCCCAGGAGCCTGACACCGTGAAGATCGCCCTCGATCCGACCCCGTTCCACCACGACTACTCGCTGCTCGAGTTCCCGGCGCTGGTCGCCGAATTGGGCTACGAGTACCTGCAGTTGACCCCGCACCGGGNTCGATCCGACCCCGTTCCACCACGACTACTCGCTGCTCGAGTTCCCGGCGCTGGTCGCCGAATTGGGCTACGAGTACCTGCAGTTGACCCCGCACCGGGATTTCATCCCGTTCTTCAACCATCCGCGCGCCGACGACGCGCTGGTCGCCAAGTTCCGCAAGGCGTGCGCCGACGCCGGCGTGGGCATCGCGTCGGTGCTGCCGGTGCTGCGCTGGTCAGGTCCTGACGAGGACGCGCGGGAGGCGGCGNCAAGTTCCGCAAGGCGTGCGCCGACGCCGGCGTGGGCATCGCGTCGGTGCTGCCGGTGCTGCGCTGGTCAGGTCCTGACGAGGACGCGCGGGAGGCGGCGGTGCGCAACTGGAAGCGCGTCGTGCAGATCGCCGTCGACCTCGGTGTCAACGTGATCAACACCGAGTTCTCCGGACGGCCGGAGAAGGCCGAGGAATCGGAGCGGGCGTTCTTCCGGTCGATGGAGGAGCTNCCGTCGACCTCGGTGTCAACGTGATCAACACCGAGTTCTCCGGACGGCCGGAGAAGGCCGAGGAATCGGAGCGGGCGTTCTTCCGGTCGATGGAGGAGCTCGTGCCGATCTTCGAGCGGGAGGGTATCGACGTGCGGATCGACCCGCACCCCGACGACTTCGTCGAGGACGGGCTCGAGGCGATCCGGATCATCCGCGGCGTGAACTCGTCGAACGTCGGCATGGTCTACGTCGCCTGCCACAGCTTCCACATGGGCGGCAACATGGCCGAGATCATGGCCGCCGCGGGCGAGAAGCTGCGCCTGGTGCACGTCGCGGACACGATGGATCATCACCGCAGCCACGGCCTGCGCTACATCACCAACCCGCCCGGCAACCCGGTGCGGGTGCACCAGCATCTCAAGATCGGCGACGGTGACGTGAATTGGGACGAGTTCTTCGGCGGCCTGGCGAAGCTGGGCTTCTACGACCGCGACGACACCGTGATGGTGTCCAGCGTGTTCGCCGAAGACGAAGCCGCCCATGATGTCTCGCGCTACCAGCTCGCCACGATGACCGAGTACGTCAACAAATACCGCTGACCCGCCGA
>NZ_JYNL01000015.1 GCF_001044235.1 Mycolicibacterium chlorophenolicum
GGGTCCAGATCAAGCCGTCACGACGCCACGCCGAAGCCCGGGTGGGTCCCGAATCAGACCGTCACACTGGTCCCGAATCAGACTGTCACCGCCAGGTGAGCCGCCAGCGCGGCCAGAATCCTTGCCCATGCCTTGGGGGAGTGTTGACGCGCCCACCGCGGTGTTCGTTCGTCACGGAGCCAGTCACAAGCCAACAAGTAGGCCACGCGTGGCGTTGGGGCAATTTCTGGTCGTCGCCGGCGGATCTCCTTTGTCGATGCTGGGCGCGGAGCGCCGCCTCTTGTGTGGGCCGTATGGCCCCCGGCGCAGCTGGATACAACTTTTTTACTAGAGATCAAGAGATAAGAACTTAAAAGAGACCCCTTACGGGGGTGGGGTGACAGGGGTAGGACCGGCGCGTGATGCAGCGCCCACACTGATGCCCAACCGCGGTGACGATCCCCGACGCGCCAGGACGCGAACCGCTCTGCACGGGTACGCTGCCTACCCCGCAGGACCTCCGTGGCCAAGCCCAACAACCGCAGAGTGGTGTCGGCCCGCTGCACGGTGCGTACGGACAGACCGGTATCGCGGGCAAGCCGCGCATTGGTTGGCCGGCTATTGCGCCCGGTTGTCCAGTCCGCGTAGCGGGCTCGTGCCTCAGCGACACGTACGAGGGCGCGCAATGAGATGGGGTTGCTCGGCATCGCGGGGCGGACTTTGGTGTCGTAGTGGCTGAGGTAGGCGATGGGGACCGCGACGCGGGCCCATCGTTGTTCGCCGGACAGCCAGCATGGCACGCCGGCGTAGGTATCTTCGTCGAGTTCGAGGTGAATCGCTGTTGGTGTGCGGCCGGCTACCTCGTGGGATAACTGGTGCAGGAAGTGCTGCGTTGCTGCCGACGAGGTCTGGCTGGCCTGTCGTTGCCGGCATGAGCGGGTACGGGCGGTGCCGCGTCGCGGCCTGGTTTTGCTCGTTCCGCGGTACCCGCGGTCAACCTTTTCTGGTCCCGCCAATCTGCGTTCACGGTGCGCAACGACTGGTGCTCCACGCGGGCGTGCGCTACCGTGAGAGGTGTCTTGCACGACAGCTCCCTAGGGATAGGGGCGAGAGCACGAGCCGAGCCTGGTAACTCGGATAACTTCAGATGGCGTTCACCCTCGGACTGGTACTCCGGGGGTTTCGCCGTTTCTGAGGCTCTCGCGTTGTTCAAATGTCATGTGCGGCAACCTGGTCGCCACTGGTGGTGGTCGTGGCCAGGTAGCGGCGTTAGTCGCTGGTGTGTGGGGATACCTCCTTGGCTTGGAGTCCACGGAGGCGGCAGCTCGGGGCGCGAGTAGCCAGATACTGACTGCCCGACAAGGCACCGCTATCGCCCCGTAGGTGGCGAATCCGTTGGGAGACTCTGGAGTAGGGGTGCACGGCCAGCCGCAGACAGTGCCGGGTCACTGGCTCGGGCTCTGCGTCAACCATGGTCAGACGATCGTCGAATTGGCGGACTCCTTGGGGGTGGTCATAGCCGCCGCCGGTTGAGGTTCTCTATGACGTGCGCGACTCCGAACAAAGGGCTGTTGGCGTGACGTTGCGCCGCCGCGAGACGGACCATTCGACAGGCGATTTCGGCGATAGCGCGCTCGACAGCTTCGATATCGTCGGCTGTGAGGGCGTTGTAGTTGAGCTGCACACGCAGCATGGTGGTGTATCCGTGCTGCCCGATCACAGCACGGCAGCGGTCGATACCGGGCCGGCCATAAGTCATGGTCACCGTTTCGTCGGATGTCCGCACTGCGATGCGACCGCTCACATCGAGCGCTCTTGCAGGTGATGCCGTTGGGTGATCCCTGCCGGCGCCGCATTCCTGGGCTGCCGGCTGCAGGCCTGTTATGTCACTGGGGCCGTTCGACGCGACGGGCACAGCCAGCCGTTGGCCGGTTGCCATTGACCAGCAGACGTGCCGGCCGTGTTTGGAGGTGCGCTGCACGGTGCCGTTGCGCTGGAGGCTGAGGAGTTGTCGGTAGACACGTTCGTGAGTGGCGGGATGCCGGCGAACGCTGCTGGTGGTGAGGCATTGAGCCAGGGCCGCGTAGACCTGTGCGGTACTCAGTGGCTCGTCGGCCGCGCTGAGGATCGCAATGATGTTCTGGCGCATTGTGTTTCGTCCCTCGCGGGGGTTATCCATGAGGATGGCCGCCCGCCGGACCTATTCGTCGTCGAGATCTTCTGCAACGTCGAAACCGCCGTGAGCGGCCAAGGAGCGCAGTTGGCGCAGCGCGAACTTGCGGCCGCGTCCCTCTTTGGGCAGGTGCACCCCGGACCACATGCCTTCGGCGCCCGGCGTGTCGAGGGCATCCTTGGCGCATTGCCAGCGTCGGGGGCAGCCCCGGCAGAGGGTCTTGAGTTCGGGGTCGTTGCCGCCGGCCGCCCACCTGTCGGGGTCTGAGACGCAGGGCTGTGCATTGCTGCTGCGGATTACCGGTCGTTCGAGTGTCACGGTCACTGAAGCTCCTCCCACTGAGCTATCGAATGATCTGGACTCTAGCACTAAAGTATCGCAGTGCAATATTTTCATCGTATTGCAACGCACACCCAGGAGAGATAGCGGCCACAAACCAGGGAAATCTAGAACGCAAGCACCTGCGCCGCCACCGATGACTCCTTTTGCGGGTGCGATATCCCGATCGGCCGATACCTGCTGGTTACACTGACGCCGTGGAAGACGGCGCACCGGACCCTGGCATTGCTCGTGCCGGCGCGACCGTCGCAGCTCGGCGGCGCGAACTCGGGATCTCTCAGCGCCAGCTCGCCCGTGAGGGGATCATCAACGCGACTGCGCTGATCCGCTTCGAGAAGGGGCGCACCTGGCCGCGTGAACGCACTAGACACGTGCTCGAAGAAATATTGCAGTGGCCGGCGGGAACGATAGCGCGTATCCGCGACGGCGAACCGGCAGAGGCTTTCATGGGCACTGGCAGCGCAGACAGCGCCGATGGCGAATTTTTGGCGTCGTTGGTGGCTGATGCGGTCCAGCCAGCGCTCATTCGTTTTGATCAAGCTATCGCCGATCTGCCGCCGGCCGATGCACCAGAGTTCGTCGATCACGCCTCGGTGATTCTGGCCGATCTGCGCAAGTTGGAACAGATAGGAGCCCGGGCGGTACGGCATAGCCGCGGGTCAGCAGTGGAGGTGGTCAAGGCGCTCGGCGTGATTCGGCGCCGCTACGACGAGCTGATGCTGCGCACTAGCGAGCATCCGGCCGCAACGCTGGGTCAGAGGCTCTACGCTGCGCGTCATCGCACCAATCTGACTGCGAGTGAGGTCGCGGCGATCAGCGGGTTGCCGGATGAGCTCGTCGTGGCGGTGGAGAACGGCGCAGCGGTTGACGATGCGGAGAAGGCCGCGCGCATCGAAGCACTCATCCAGGACCTGGATTCAGACCACTAGAGACCGCCAGGCCGCATTTTTGTGCATGTGGCGTGTGTCTGCTGCGCGAAAATGGTTGTATGCGTCCAGGACTGCTCGCCCTGTTGTTCGGTGTCGCCGCGTTGGCCGGGTGTGCCCCGGTCTCTGCGGAGTCTGGTTCCGCTGTGGTGTTGCGTGTGGTCGATGGTGACACCCTCGATGTGCGCGACGACGGGCGTGGCCGACTGCGCGTGCGGGTTCTAGGGATCAATACTCCGGAGACTAAGCCGCCTGCTCAGTGTTGGGGCGCTGAGGCGACTGAGTTCGCCGAGGCTACGTTGCTGAACAAGCGAGTGGTACTGGTGGGCGATCCGAGCCAGGACGCGCGGGATCGGTATGGGCGGACTTATCTGCACTAGTCAATCCGGTTCACCGGGGCCGGTCATCAGTCGGAGTCTTTGGAGCCTTCGAGGGCGCGGCTGAGCTGTTGATGTGGGACAGCTCTAGCTGGATGGTCGGTGAGTTCGCGTCGGGTTACGTGGTTTTGCGGGCGGTGAGGCGTTCGACGAGGCCGAGTTTGAAGCGTTCGACGCGTTCGATGTCGAGGTTGGGGTCGTTGCGGATGTGGTTGAGGGGGCGGCGCAGGAAGTGTTCGCCGCCGAGGGGAACGGTGAACAGTTCGAGGAAGCGTTGCACGGCTCGGGCGGGGGCGACGCTGCTGCGGATGTGATCGACCAGGATGAGTTGTCCGCCGGGGCGCAGGACGCGGGTCATTTCGTTGAGGGCTTTGGTGTGGTCGGGGATGGCGCAGAGCCCGAAGGTGCAGACGACGGTGTCGAAGGTGGCGTCGTCGAACGGTAGGTGGTGGGCGTCGGCTTGTTGCAGCGTGGCGGGGTGGCCGAGGTCGGCGGCACGTTGACGAGCCAGGTCGAGCATCTGTTCGCTCCAGTCGATCCCGGTCAGCGTGACGGTGTCGGGGTAGAACTCGAGGTTGAGGCCGGTGCCGACGGCGACTTCCAGGGTGGTGCCGGCCGCTTGGCTGCAGACCCATTGGCGGGAGTCGCCGAACAGGTGGCGGTCAAAGAATCCGATTTCGCGGTCGTAGGTACGGGATTTCTTGTCCCAGTATCGGTTCCATCGGGCGGTGCGATCACCGGTGGCCATGGTTCACCTCGATTCGAGTCGGCCAGTCAGACGATTCGGGTGCGTCCGATGTGGGGAACAAACCGGCCGACCGTCTCACAGTAGTCCCGGTAGGCCTGGCCGTGGATAGCGTTGAGATAGGGCTCTTCGACGACGCGGACCTGCAGCTCGATGGTGGCCAGCAGCACGACGAACGCGACCAGGGCGAGCGGGTTGGGGGTCATCAGGGTGATGCCGGCGGCGAAGATCAGCATCGCGGTGAAGATGGGGTTGCGCACCAGCCCGAACACACCACGGAGCACCAATGTGGTGGTCTCACTGGGGTCGACGCCAATCCGCCAGGACTCGCCCATGTCGCGCTGGGCGTAGAGGGTGGCCGCGATACCCGCCACCGCCAGCACCGTCCCGCCCACCTGAATCCACGGCGCCTGCAGGAGCGCGATCGGGGTGAGGATGCCGAGCAGTTGCAGCAGCGGTGCGGCCGCCCCGGCGAGGATGGCAGCGATGAATCCGGCGCCGGCGAACCATTCCAGCGAGCCAGGCCGGCCGTGGATGCCGCGAAACCCGGTCGAGCCGGTGCGGCGGTGCTGGGTCCAGCTGCGCCAGCCGAACCCTAAGACGGCAAAGACCAGGTAGAGAACGAGCGCGGTGGCGGGCATGGGTGAACCTCCTGGCCGGACTGAGATGAGTGTCGATGTGGAGAGGGGCGGTCAAGCCGATGGATGCGGCAGGCCGCGCCTAGTTCTCGGCGAGCGCTTGATCGAAGGCCTGGGCTAGGTCTTCATAGCTGTGTGGCTGGATGCGGGTGTCGTTGAGGAAGAAGGTCGGGGTGCCCTGCACGCCCAAGGCGCGGCCGTCGGCCATGTCGAGTTGGATGCGTTCGAGGGTGGCGGGATTGGCGTAGGCCGCGTCGAACTCGGCCATGTCCAGGCCGAGTTCTGTTGCGAATCCGCGGAATACGTCATCGGCTGGGGTTTGGGTCTGCTGCACGATCAGGTGACAGTTTCGGTCACGCGGCCTGACTGGCCGGTGTGGTCATGATTGCTTCGAATTCGATCGGGGTCAACCGCCCGAGGCCGGACTGGCGGCGGCGCCGGTGGTAGGTGCGCTCGATCCAGGTGACGATCGCGATGCGGAGTTGTTCTCGGGTGTCCCAGCGGCGGCGGTCGAGCACGTTCTTCTGCAGCAGGCTAAAGAAGCTCTCCATGGCGGCGTTGTCGCCGGCGGCTCCGACACGGCCCATAGAGCCGACCATCTCGTGTTGATTCAAGGCGTGTACGAATTTCCTTGACCGGAACTGAGATCCGCGATCCGAGTGCAGAATGCACCCCGCGACATCTCCGCGTCGGGCTACCGCGCTGTGTAGTGCCCGGATGGCCAGTTGTGACTTCATTCGGGAGTCGATGCTGTAGCCGACGATCCGGTTGGAGAACACGTCCTTAATCGCACAGAGGTAGAGCTTGCCCTCACCGGTGCGGTGCTCAGTGATGTCACTGAGCCACAACTGATTTGGCCCTTCAGCGGTGAAGTCACGCTCGACAAGATCGTCGTGCACCGGCGGCCCGACTTTGCCGTTCTTGCCGCGTTTCTTACCAAACACGCTCCACAGTCGATTCTGCGAGCAGATCCGCCATGCGGTGCGCTCGGCCATCGGCTCGCCGGCATCGCGCGCCTCCTCCACGAGGTAGCGGTAGCCGAACTCCGGATCGTCTGCGTGCGCGTCGAACAGCGCATTGGCGCGGTAGGCCTCGATGAGTTCGGCCTCGGTGATGGGGTCGGCCAGCCAGCGGTAATACGGTTGGCGGGAGAGCTTGAGTACCCGGCACGTCACCGCGACGGGGATCCCGTCGGCGGCGAGCTCTTTCACGAGCGGGTAGACCCTTTTCCCGGCAGATTGGCCTGCGATAAATACGCTGCGGCCCGGCGCAGCACCTCGTTCTCTTGCTCTAGCAGTTTGATCCGCCGTCGGGCTTCGCGCAGCTCACCGGACTCGCTGGCGCTCTTGCCGGGCTTGGTGCCTTCGTCGATGTCGGCCTGACGGAGCCATTTCTGCAGCGTCATCGGGTGCACTCCGAAATCGGTGGCGATCTGCTCGATCGTTACACCGTCATCGCGGTTGCGAGCGACCCGGACGACGTCGTCGCGGAACTCGCGGGGGTAGGGCCTTGCCATGGGGACATCCTTCCAGCCCGCCCATGCTGGGCAAGCCAACTCAGATGTCACCTATTCGTGCAGCAGACCCTTTGCTTTTCACCCCACTGGGCTTGGGTGTCATACATTTTGCGATACATCGCCTCCAGTTGGCCTTGCTGGGCGGCGGCTTCCACCGCGCGGGCGGCCCGCTCGGCGTTGACGTGGGCTTGCAGCGGGAAGTAGCGGATCACGAAATTCACCCGGTCGCCGTATTCGGCCCGCGCTTTTTCGATCTCTGGGTAGACCGCGCGGCAGCCCTCGCATTCGAAGTCGAGAAACTCCACGAACGTCACCGTGCTGTCGGGCACCGTGTTGAGTCGGTGGCTGTTCTCGCGCACCACCTGCCCGGCCTCGCCGGTATCGGGCTGTGCCGTGGTGGTCGAGTCGCGGTCGCGCACTGACAGGTAGACCAGCGCCCCGATCGCCATGGCGGCGATGACGAACGCGGTGAGCAGGATGCGGCTGGTGCGCGCCATTCAGATACCTCTTTTGTGGGCGTGGACGATCTGGAACGGGGCGGCCCAGCTGCGCGCGGGCAGATGGGTGGTGACGGCCAGTCCGTGTGCGGTGAATGCGTCGGCCAGGCCGGTGCCCAGGACGTCGCGGGCGTGGGGTCGTTCGGCGAGCCGCATGTAGGTCTCGAAGATGGTGCGGGCGGTGGGTGGTGGGTCGAGGTCGATGGCGATGACCTGGCCGGCGAGACGTAGAACGCGGATGGCTTCGTCGATGGCGCGGTGGCGGATGTCGGTGGGCAGTTCGTGCCAGCCGAACACGCTCATCACCACGTCGAAGGTGTCATTGCCGAACGGCAGTGCGGCGGCGTCACCTTCATGCAGCGCCACGGTACCGATCCCGGCGCGGGTGAGGTAGCGGCGGCCGACGGCCAGCATTTCCGGGGAGATGTCGAGGCAATCCACTCGTGTGCTCGGGGATTTGCGGGCGAGCAGGCGGGCGGCGTAGCCGGTGCCGCCGCACAGTTCGAGCACTCGTTTCGGTTTCTGGTCGGCGACGAGCTGGGCGAGCCGGTCATGGGGTCGGCCGGGGATGAACCGGTTGCCGGCTTCGAACAGCGGTCCGGCCAGGGCGAATTTGAGCCGGTTGCGGCCCCAGGGGCGGCTCATGTCGGCTGCCGTTCACTGGCGGTGACCGGGAGTGTCGATGTGTAAGTGCTTGGGGTGGTGGTGAATTGGTGGGCGCAGTCGGTCGAGCAGAACCACCAATCCCGGTCCTGGTAGCGGCGTCGCGCCCGGGCGGTTTCCGGGTTGATCCGCATGCCGCAGACCGGGTCGCGGGGGTAGCGGGCCTCGGTCAGGGCCAGCGTGTGTAGCGGAATCGGGGTGGTGATGCTGCGCAGCGGCGGAGCACCGATCGCTGGGGTGGACAGGCCTTGTCGGGTAGCGGCAGCCGCGATCGGGTCGGTGATCACGGCGTGGCCGGCCCCGGCGAGTGCGGTGATGCGGGCGGCGATGTTGACGGTGTGGCCGAACACGTCGCCGCCGCGGGCGATGACGGGTCCGTGATGGATTCCGGCGCGCAGCGCCAGGAACCCGTCCTCGCCGGCGACCTGCTCTGCCAGGTCGGTGAGGGTGGCCAGCATCTGGGTGGGTGTGTCGGCGGTCAACATGACCGCGTCCCCGATCGTCTTCACCAGCCTCACGCCCGGTTGTAGTGCAGCCTGTGCCAGGTCGGCAAGCCGCGCGGCGAGCTGGGCGGCTTCGTGGTCGCCGCAGATTTCGGTGAGGATGCTGTAGCCGGCCAGGTCGACAAACGCCGCCGTCGCCTCGACCGTGTCGAAGTCAGGTGTAGTGTCGGGCAGCATCATTGGTCTCATCTCTGGTGCGGCCGAGCCACGGTAGGAAGCGCCCCACTCGGGTGGTGTAGTCGCGGTAGGTGTGGCCGTGGACGCGGCGCAGGTAGGGCTCTTCCACTTCGCGCACCTGCAGCTGGATGCCGGCGATCGCGATCAGCAGGCCGGCGATCGCTATCGGGTTGGGCACCATCAGCGTCAGGCCGGTCAGGGTGAGCAGCAGTGTGGTGAAGATCGGGTTGCGCACAATCGCGAACGGGCCGCCGGTGACCAGCTCGGTGCGTTCGGTCTCATCAACCCCGATCCGCCACGAGGCCCCCAACCCCAGCTGGGCCTGCAAGGTCAGCCCGATGCCCACCACCGCAACCGCGATCCCAGTCGCATGAACCAGCAGATGGTCGGCGAAACGCAGTGGGGCGAGCCCGGCCAGGGCCGCCGCTGGGGCGCCGACGCCGACCAGCAGATAGCCCACGTCGGCGAGCGCGAGCGCCCACCATTCCAGGGTGCCGTCGGGCCGCCAACCCCGCCGGTTGCCGCTGTCGCCGATGCGGGCCAGCTGGATCCGGCGCCGACAGGCCCCGATCACCAGCATCAACATCGCGAACAGGCCCAGTGCAGTCAGTGCCATCGCCTGCTCCTTCCCGGTCGGCCCGTCCCCGCCCTGCGTCCTCATCCATCGGGTTGTATCGATGTTGGCGGGGTTGACCGATCAATAGTGTTGGACGCTATCATCGTCGTGTGGCGATGAAAAGTGGTTCGGTCGATCCCGCGATGTGCGGGAATGTGGATGCGGCGACGGCGTTGTTTCACAGCCTCTCGGATGGCACCCGGTTGGCGATCCTGCGCCGGCTGGCGGTCGGTGAGGCGCGGGTGGTGGATCTGACCGGCGAGTTGGGGTTGGCGCAGTCGACGGTGTCGGCGCATCTGGCGTGCCTGCGCGACTGCGGGCTGGTGGATTTCCGGCCGCAGGGCCGCGCCTCGGTGTATCGGCTGGCCCGCCCGGAACTACTGGACATGTTGCGGGCCGCCGAAGCTGTCTTGGAGGCCACCGGCAACGCGGTGGCGTTGTGCCCCAACTACGGCCACCCGACTGAGCGGAAGAAGGTTGGGCGATGAGTGAGGCGTGCGGCTGCGGCAGCGACGACCGCCCCGGCGAGGACGAGCAGGAACCCGAACGGCTTTGGGAGATCACCGAACTGCGCGCCGCCGCGGTGGCGGGCGTGGTGCTTTTGGCCGGCTATGTGGTCGGCTGGTCCGGCGGCCCCCATGCGGTCGAAATCGGCCTGTATGCGCTCGCCTTGGTGATCGGTGCCTACACGTTCGTGCCTTCGACGCTGCGCCGGCTGGCGCAGGGCAAGATCGGGGTCGGCACGCTGATGACGATCGCCGCGGTCGGCGCGGTGATCCTCGGCGAGGTCGGCGAGGCCGCCATGCTGGCGTTCCTGTTCTCCATCAGCGAGGGCCTCGAAGAATACTCCCTCGCCCGCACCCGCCGAGGTCTGCGGGCGTTGTTGTCGCTGGTGCCCGATGAGGCCACCGTGCTCCGCGACGGTACCGAAACCACCATCGCCCCAGCAGAGTTGGCGGTGGGTGACCGGATGCTGGTCAAGCCCGGCGAACGCGTCGCCACCGACGGCACGATCGTGTCGGGGCGCACGGCGCTGGATGTTTCGGCCATCACCGGCGAATCCGTGCCGGTAGAGGCCGGGCCCGGTGATGAGGTGTTCGCCGGGTCGATCAACGGCACCGGCGTGCTGGAGGTTGAGGTCACGTCCACTGCTGCTGACAACTCGTTGGCCCGCATCGTGGCGATCGTGGAGGCCGAGCAGTCCCGCAAGGGCGAAGCCCAGCGCCTGGCCGACCGCATCGCCAAACCCCTGGTCCCCGCGATCATGATCGCCGCGGTCCTCATCGCCGCCATCGGCAGCGTGTTGGGCGATCCGCTGGTGTGGATCGAACGTGCCCTGGTGGTGTTGGTGGCGGCCTCTCCTTGCGCGCTGGCGATCTCGGTGCCGGTCACGGTGGTCGCCGCGATCGGCGCGGCTAGCAAGCTCGGTGTCTTGGTCAAGGGCGGGGCGGCGCTGGAAGCCCTGGGCGCGGTCCGCACGATCGCGCTGGACAAGACAGGCACCCTGACCGCCAACGCACCCACCGTCATCGACGTCGCCACCACCAACGGCGCCACCCGCGAGCACGTGCTGGATGTGGCGGCGGCGTTGGAGGCCCGCAGCGAACACCCCCTCGCGGCAGCGATTCTCGCCGCCGCGCAGGGCCCCGTGCAACCGGCTGATGACGTGCAGGCGGTCACCGGTGCCGGGTTGACCGGCGCGCGGGATGGCCGTCGATTGCGGCTGGGCCGCCCCGGCTGGCTTGACCCCGGCCCGCTGGCCGGCCAGGTCGCGGCCATGCAGGCCGCCGGCGCCACCGCCGTGCTCATCGAAGACAACGACCAGATCATCGGGGCAGTCGCGGTGCGCGATGAGCTGCGGCCCGAAGCCGCCCACGTCGTCGCCCAGCTGCGCCGCGGCGGGTATCAGGTGGCCATGCTCACCGGTGACAACCAAGCGACCGCCCACGCATTGGCCAAGCAGGTGGGCATCGAGGTCGTGCATGCCGATCTGCGGCCCGAAGACAAAGCCGCGCTAATTGGTCAAATGCGCCAACGTTCCTCGACGGCCATGGTCGGTGACGGCGTCAACGACGCCCCGGCCCTGGCCACTGCCGATTTGGGTATCGCCATGGGCGCGATGGGCACCGACGTGGCCATCGAAACCGCCGACGTCGCGCTGATGGGTGAAGACCTGCGCCACCTCACCCAAGCACTGGCCCACGCGCGGCGCGCGAGGCGGATCATGCTGCAAAACGTCGGCCTCTCACTGGCATTGATTACGGTGCTCATTCCGCTCGCCCTCACCGGTGTCCTCGGGCTGGCCGCGGTCGTCGCGGTGCACGAACTCGCCGAAATCGTCGTCATCGCCAACGGCGTGCGCGCCGGACGCACCAAGCCCCTCGGGGGCACCATCATCGAAACCGGAACCGACTCCCACCGGCTGGCCCACACCCGCAACCAGAAGACCACGGCAGCCAGCTGAACTCGGGGCCGCAACATCGGGGTAAGACCCCGGATCGATCACGTCAACGGCGTCGCACTCCGAAGCGCCGCCAGCACGCGATCCCTGGTCGGAAGGTCCAATCGGCACGCATCAGCTGCCAGCTCAGTGCCCGGCTTCATGACATCCATACCATCAACGAGCACTGTTGGCGATGGATATCCACCGACCCTTTCCACCACCACATCTTCAGCGATATCAACCTCAGACAGACACTCGGCGAGCAAGCGCCGAGCCGCCGCCGCATTCGGACATCCCGGGCTCGTGAGAAGTTCCACACGCATACATCTAGCTTCGCTCAATACGCGCGTTGGATCGGGATGGCTGGCCGGTGGGTGGTGTGATCGCGGTGGAAAGGTTGGCGGCCAAGGCCTGGACGCGCGTGGTGATGTCGTCGCGGATGATTCGCATGCGGTCGATTCCGTCGATGCCGCGCAAGGAGGGTTCGTCGGTATCCCACCGCTGGATGGTGACGCCGGGACAGTACTCGTCGAGGTGGGCTTGGCTGCCGACGATGACGACCAGGTCGGCGTCGTCGAGCATCTGCGCGGTGAGTTGGGCGGGCTGATGGTCGCTGATGTCGACGCCGACTTCTGCCAAGGCTTGTACCGAGAGGTCGTTGACGGCGGTCTTGGCGCGGGTGCCCGCCGAGCTGACGTGGATGGTCGGTCCGGCGATCTGGCGCATGAGCCCGGCGGCCATGACCGATTTTCCGGCGTTACTGACGCAGACGAACAACACTGATGTGTCAGCCATATTCGGTGTGTTCCCTTGAGGTTTTCGCGGCTACCGGGTGACGGGCACGTTCAGGTCGGCCAACAAACGGTGGACGCGTTCTTCGATGTCGTCGCGGATCGGGCGGACGGCGTCGAGGCCCTGGCCGGCGGGGTCGGGCAGTTCCCAGTTCTCGTAGCGTTTCCCGGGGAAGATCGGGCAGGCGTCCCCGCAGCCCATGGTGATGACGACGTCGGCCGCCTGCACAATTTCGTCGGTCCAGGGTTTGGGGTATTCGCCAGTGATGTCGATACCGACTTCGTGCATGGCAGCGATCGCGGCGGGGTTGATCTCGTTGCCGGGTTCGGATCCACCGGACCAGGCGACGGCCCGGTCACCGGCCAGGTGGGTGAAGTAGCCCAGCGCCATCTGCGAGCGGCCGGCGTTGTGGGTGCACAGGAACAACACGGTCGGTTTGCCGTCGCTGATCTTTCCTTCCACTCTCGCCAGGGCGTGCAGGCGTTGGCGGGCGAACCGTTCGGCCAACAGCGGCAGGAAGTTCGGAATGGTGGCCCGGCCGGCGAACTGGTCGTAGGACGAATGCAAGAACCGTTCGATGGTTTCGGTACCGAAGGTGCCATCGAACTCACCGCCCAGCCGGGTCGCCGCGGTTTTCAGGGCGAGTTGCTGGTCGATGGACAGATCGTGGCGAAGCTCGTGGGTGACGGGGCTGTCAGTCATGGATTGGGTTCCGTTCTCGTCGTCGAGCCGTCGGCAGGAAGGTGTTGGGAGGTGTGGTGGTGGAACCGGTTGCGCAACGCCAAGGACACGTAGACCAACCCGACCAGGACCGGGACTTCGATCAACGGGCCGACGACGCCGGCCAGGGCTTGGCCGGAGGTGGCGCCGTAGGTGGCGATCGCGACGGCGATGGCGAGTTCGAAGTTGTTGCCCGCGGCGGTGAACGCCAGGGTGGTGGTGCGCTCATAACCGAGATCGAGCATGGTGCCGAGCAGGTAGCCTCCGCCCCACATGATCGCGAAGTACGCTAGTAGCGGCAGGGCGATGCGGGCGACGTCGAACGGTTGGTGGGTGATCTGGTCGCCTTGCAGCGCAAAGAGAATCACGATAGTGAACAGCAGCCCGTAGAGCGCCCACGGCCCGATCCGGGGCAGGAACTTGGCCTCGTACCAGTCACGGCCCTTGGTTTTCTCGCCGAGCCGGCGCGACAGGTAGCCGGCCAGCAGCGGGATGCCCAGAAATATGAGCACGGACTTGGCGATCTGCCACGGGGAGGTGTCGATGGTGGTCTGTTCCAGGCCGAGCCAGCCGGGCAGCACCGACAGATAGAACCAGCCCAGCAGGGCGAACATGATGACCTGGAAGATCGAGTTGAGCGCCACGAGGACGGCGGCGGCTTCCCGGTCGCCGCAGGCCAGGTCGTTCCAGATGATGACCATGGCGATGCAGCGGGCCAGGCCGACGATGATCAGGCCGGTCCGGTATTCGGGCAGGTCGGGCAGCAGCAGCCACGCGAGCGCGAACATCAGCGCGGGGCCGAGCACCCAGTTCAGGACCAGTGAGGACAGCAGCAGCTTGCGGTCGCCGGTGACGGTGTCGAGGCGGTCGTAGCGGACCTTGGCCAGCACCGGGTACATCATGATGAGCAGGCCAAGAGCGATGGGTAGTGAAATCCCGTCCAGCTGAACGCTTTCCAGCGCGGTGTTCAAGCCGGGAACCCAGCGGCCCAGCAGCAACCCGGCGACCATCGCCGCGCCGATCCACAGCGGCAGGAACCGATCCAGGGTGGAGAGCTTGCCCACGACCGCTGGGGCCGGGGTGGTGGTGTCGGTCATGCCGACACCCCGGCGGCTGCGTCAATGCCGAACAGGACGGCGAGGCTGGCCAGCGCGTCGGGCACCACGGCGTAGTACACCCAGGAGGCCCGGCGCTGTGAGGTCAGTAGCCCGGCGTCGCGCAGCACTTTGAGGTGGTGGCTGATGGTCGGTTGTGACACCTCGATGTCGGCGGAGATGTCGCAGACGCAGGCCTCACCACCGGCGTGGCTGGCGATCGCGGAGAACAGCTGCAGGCGTACCGGATCGGCCAGCGCTTTGAGTTTGACCGCCATGTCCGCCGCGTCCGCGGCGGTAAGGGGTTCGCGCAGCAGCGCCCCGGGTGGGCAGCACGCGTCCCCGTCGGTCAACGACTCCTGCGACTTCGACATACATCAATATTGACGGATATCGAAGTTGTTGGCAAATGAAACGTCAGGTGAAGGTGAGTTGGGCGGCGTGGAAGTCGAAGTGGCGCCCGGGGTAGCGGTAGACGTCTTCCAGCGTCATGTAGTCGGAGAAGAACGGATCCCATCCCGGCGGGAAATGCATGCCGCGCCGCAGGGTGTCGTCGGTCTCGCGGGCGAGCCGGTGTTGCAGTGAGTCGATGACCCGGTCGAGTTTGGCGCCCATCCTGCGCCGGTTGTAGACCATGGCGGCGGCGCATGATCCGTAGTAGTTGATTTGATGAAACGGCGTGGTCGCGGCGTTGAGCAACCGGGCGTATGCCCCGCTGACGCGGTCAGGTAGTCGGCCCATCACCCGCACCAGGGGCAGCAGCCGCTGCACGACCATGTAGCCGAACACCATGTGGAACAGCAATTGTTCGTTGGTCCACCGGGTTCCGCGCGTCGGCGCATCCCAGTCGTCGGGGCCGGCGGCCGCCAGTAGCTGGTGGAACGTGACACGCGCGCGCTCCAGATCGGCAGCGATGGCATCGCGGTCCATGCCCCGATCATGCGCCTGCCGCGGCCATGTGACCACGGCCGCGGCAGGTGCGATCGGCTAGCAACAGGACGCTGCGGCGGGGTCAGCCTCCTTGGAGGCTCCGCCGCAACACACCCCACCCTCGCCGTCGGCGGAATCGTCGAGGTGCTGTGGGCTGGTGCCGAAGGTGTCGGAGTCGGCCAGCACCGTGTAGACCTCCCATTTCTCTCCGGCCGGCCCGGTCACCCAGACCTTGTCCTGGGTGGCGAAGCAACACGTGGTGCCGATCTCCTCATCGGTGAACAGCCCCTCGCCGGTCAGGCGGGCGATCTCGGCGTGCACCTTGTCGCTGGATTGGACCTCGACGCCGAGGTGGTTGATGGTGCCGCCCTTACCGGGATTTTCCAGCAGCACCAGCTTCAGCGGCGGCTCGGCGACGGCGAAGTTGGCATAGCCGGGCTTGACCTTGGCGGGGTCGACGCCGAACAGTTTGGTGTAGAACGTGATCGCCTCGTCGAGGTCATCGACGTTGAGGGCGAGTTGCATACGGGACATGATGGACCTCCCACTAGGGATGAGACATATATCGAACTGGCGCGTCGACCTCAGGATGCCACCTTTTTGATATATGTCAAGACAGGTGGCAGGATGGGGTCATGCCCAAAGCGCTGCCCGTGATCGACATGTCCGCCCCGGTGTGCTGCGCCCCGGTCGCCGCGGGCCCGATCAGCGACGCCGATGCCCTGCAGGTCGCGATGCGGCTCAAGGCGCTCGCCGACCCGGTGCGGGTCAAGATGATGTCGCTGCTGTTCAGCTCACGCCCCGGCGAAGAGACCAGCGGCGATCTGGCCGCGGTGCTCGACCTGAGTGAATCCACCGTCAGCCACCACCTGGGCCAGCTCCGCAAAGCCGGGCTGGTGATCTCCGACCGGCGCGGCATGAACGTCTTTCACCGCGTCAAACCCGAAGCCCTGCAGGCACTCTGCGTCGTCCTCGACCCCAACTGCTGCACCTAGCTGTCAGAAGGACGGTCCCTTACTGCTCGCGTCAGGACGTGTGCGCGGCAAGGAGTACCGGGGCCGCCTCGGTGAGGGCTGCCAGCCTCGCCGCCTTGCGGTCGGCGTGCTCAATGGTGAGGCGTAATTGGTTAACGTCGCCCAGCCACCGGTTCTTTTGGGCCTCGACCACCTGGAGGCGAAGGTTGTCACGGATCTCATCGAGCCTTGCGGCCTGGGCCGGTTCAACCTCGCAGAAATCGCACCGGATGCAGGCATGTTCATGGGAACAGTCAGATCCATAGGGGCGGTGGCAATTGCCGAGCGCGATCCGGCGCTGGCCGAAGTGTTCGACGAACTCGTCCCATTCGGCTTGGGTGGGCTCACGGTATTCGGCCGATGGCCGTGCCTGTCTACGGTTGTCGATGAACCGGTCATATGCCTCGAAGACATCTTTCTGATACACCGCGGTGTAGCCGCGCGTGACTTCGATATTGTTGTGGCCCACCATCTTTGCGGCCAAATGGATCGGGAACCCGGCGTTGACGATGTCGGTGATGAAGATCCGGCGAAAGTCGTGTGGCGTGAAATGCAGCGAAGTACCGTCAGCGTCCTTCAAGGCCATGCTGTTGGCCAGCTCTGATAACCACTTTCGGACCGTGCACTGGTTGATTACCCGCGACCGTCCACCCTCTCGGATCTGGATCAGATGCGGCATCGGCGCCGACACCTGGCGTTCCTGTGTGTCGATTCGGCAGCACAGCGGAACGCGGCCATCGATGCTGACGAACTCGACCAGTCGCGCCAAGGTGGTGGTCAACTCCGGGCTGCAGGGAAATATCCGCTCCTGATCGGTCTTGCTCGGTGCGATCTGCAGGAGCGGTATCACGGTGCCATCGGGTTTGCGGTACTGCTTGATGCTCAGATGGGTCAGCTCCAGCATCTCTTCGATCCGGATACCGGTGTGGCGCAACACCTCGATGATCGTCCAGGTCATGAAGGCCCGTGTCACGGTGTAGTGGATGTCAACCCGCTTCTCCGATCCATCCTGCAGAACATGGATGCGCACTCGGTCGGCCCGCTTGCCCGGTGTGTGCTTGATGTAGGTGCTCCCGTGCACGGCGAACGGTTCACCGAACGGCGCTGTCGTCGCGACCGCTTGCAGCTCTGCTGCTTGCACGTACGCCCGCCGGGCTGCAGCGACGAGTGCATCGACGTGCGGGGTGAGGGTGCGGGTGCGGGCATGCATGCGGTGTGCCCGCTGGGCCCGGCGCTTCTGCTGGCCTCGGACGTCGCGGATGCTGACCGGGCATGAGACAGCCCAATGGGCCCACGTCGAGGGATCCTCGTGGGACCAGGCAGCCACGTCGAGGTAGAAGCTGCGGACCGCTCCCAGAATGCTCTCGGCGTGCCGGCGCGGAGTCCCATCCGGTTTGGTGCGCAACCACTCTTTCCAGGCGGATGCCTGGGCCTTCGTCAAACTGATTGTGTCGATGCCGGGGTTGGCGTCTTCGATCGGTTTCCAGAACAGCTTCACCAGGTTTCGGCTGGTTCCGTCCAGGCTGGCGTAGTCCTGACCGACGGCGATCTCGGCGAGGTAGGCGATCAACAGTCCTCGCACGCTGGGAGCTCGCACATTGAAGCGGTCGACCAGTTCGGTGGGACTGAGACGTTTGGCGATGAGGTAGTGCCGCAGGTCGTCGGCTTCACCGGCGAACAGTCCGCCGCGGCGTCCGTAGTGCCACATGGCGAGAAGATCCCCCGGCATCCTGCCGGTCGAGACGAGAAAGTCTCGGTAGGCCAACACATGCTGGCTGTGCAGCTCGGTGATTGGCAGCCCGTTGCAGATGCTGATACGTACCAGGTGGGTGGCGGTTCGCCATTTCTTCACTTCCGGTGCGCCCTCGTGCTCCGCGGCGGCGAAGTAGCGATCCCACGCCTTCGGTTCGTGCGTGGTCGTCCAGTCACGGTAGAACCGCGCCTGCTTGTTCTCGATCAACCAGTCATGGCCGGGACGAATGACCCCCAGCATTATGAGTGCGTTGATCGACAGCCTTGCCCCAAGCCGTGTATGCGATCCGGTTGATAAGGCTGGGCACCACGCCTTCGGCTGGCGATCGGAATCGCTGGCGATCCAACGGTCTTGATAACTGTCGCCGACAAAGCCATCCAGCCAGTCCAATAGGCGACTCAGCCAGAGCCGTGCACCGCTGCGGGCTACTGCCTCGCTGCGGTACTTCTCACTCATCCGTGCCATCACGAGCGGAAGTCGCGCAGTGATGATGCGTTCACGTTCGGCGCAGGTGACAGTGTTTCCGAACCACGGATGGTCCTCGGGCGTCGGGGACAGCGAAGGCAGTACTTCGACTGGATGGTTGGCAAACGCAGACGAACTCGCCAGCGACTGGGCACGCGTGAGCACCCGCGCCATCAGAATGCCCGACCGAAAAGAACTTGGAGATCTTCTGCCGCATAGCCTTTCGCCGGCGTGGGCTGCGGTGACGGGGGTCTATTCCAGTGCTGATCAAGTTTGTCGACGAGTTCGGCTACGGTGGGTCGCAGGTAGCGTGTGGTGCTGGCGATCGACGCGTGCCGCATCAGCTCCTGCATTTCCGCGATGGTCATGTTCTCGTCCTGGGCGAGACGCATGCAGAAGGTGTGCCGGAAGTCATGCATCGTGACGTTGGAGCCCAGCAGCGCGTTGCTGCGTTCAAGGATCTGTCGCATTGCCCAATAGCTCAGCGGCCGCGGTGTGCCGCGCAATGTCAGCCAGACTGGCTCTTCAGGCGGACCCACGGGGCGCTCAGCAAGGTACCGGGCGATCCAGAGATACGCAGTGGGACTGATACGGACCATGACACGACTTCCATTCCCGCCCTTGGGTATTACATCGGCGGTTTGGTCGGCGGCATGGAGCATCCCCCGCCGCATGCTGAGCAGTTCACTGGCGCGTAAACCAGAGGAGATCGCCGTAGCGACAATGGCACGGTCGCGGTTTGTTCTCAGCGATGCAAATACCTCCTCGTACAGGTCGTCGCTGAGCGCGCGCGGCGCACGTTCCACTAGCTTCTGCCGATAAGGCGCGCGCTTTTGGGGGCGCGGGTTATCGAAGTGCTGGCGGTGCACGTCGAGTCGAGTGAGATCGTCGCGCGATTTCGGTACCGGGTTGATGAGCGGCCCGAGATCCGACTCCAGGGCGAACTCGTAGAAGCCACTGAGCGACGACAGTCTGCGATTCATCGACGACCGCGCGTAGGAAGACTCCAGGTAGGCCTTGCCCGTCCGCTCGTTCACAGAACCTGGGGTCGGCCGATGAGTATCCGCACTCGATCCGCGGCGTCGTTGCGGGTTCGCGCGACACCGGTACCACCTCACCCAGTCCCGGACTTCGCCCCGCGTTGCCTGAGTCCACGAAACCTGCAGTGCGCCGAGGAAACGACTCCAGCTCAGTAGGTCGTACGCATAGGCGCGCAGCGTCGCAGGCGAGTTGTCGCACGCGAACAGGTCGGCCAACCACAGATTGACGTGGTTTACGCCGGCACCCGACTCGTCGACCAAACGCCACGGCAACGAGCCCGCATTGCCGCGAACGACCGCACCAAGCCTCGGGACATCGAGAACCTCCACAAGTCTCGGTTCGATCCCGTCATCCATCACAGCCCCTGGTCCGGAAGTTCAATCTGCGTGGAGACTAAACGCACCGGCCGACAAGTTGAGCCTGCACAGCCGCACCACGTGGATCATCCAACTGCAGTTAACCGCACGCTGGCCTACATCCAGACTGCGAAGGAAGGTTTCTCGGTGTTGGGCGCGGCCGCGGGTGCCGGGCGCAGCCACATCTTCGACTCATCCCACCCGCCTCGGCGAGCACGCGAGGTCGCCGTTCGCGGAGGACTCAGCCCGCGGGGCCGGTCGCGGCTTGTGGGGGTCCACCCCGCTTCGGGCAACACCGGCGCCCAGCCGCGCTAGCGAGAGTGCCGGCCGCCAGCAGATTTTGTGTCTGGGTGGTGGGTCTGGGTCGCTGATACTGGTTTCGTGTCGGTTGGCGCGGTGGTGGCTCAGGTCGGTGAGGTGCTGGGCCGCGCGCACTCGCTGTTCGGCGATCCACCGGCCTCCGGACAAGGCCCGGCCGCGGGCTCGGTGATGAAGCTCTCCGGCGCCGGGGAGCTGGTGCGCTCGGGACAAGCGCAGATGGCACCACTGTCGGGGCAGCTGGCCACCAACTACTCCACCTTCGCCGGCGGCGCGGGCCCGGCCCTAGACACCCTGGCCGGCAACGACCGGGCGCTGAGCACCCAGCTCGACGAGGCCGCCCGCACCGACCGCACCGGACGCACCAGCTCCGGCGGAGTGGTCAACGGCGCCGCCACCGACACCAACGGATTAGCCCCGTTCACCAACACCCCCGCCGGCCAGAAAGCACTCCTGGTCGCACTACGCAACCGCGTCGCCCAACAACAACAAGTCGTCCAGGCCTACAAAACCCGCGACGCGCAGATGGCGGCGATGCTGCGGTCGATGCGGTACGCCGGTGGCGCGGCTGTAGGCGGGGGCTCACCATTTGGCGCCGGCGGAGCCGGGATCGGTACGCCGATGGGCTCCTCGCGAGGCGGTGGCTTTCCGAGCTTCAACCTTCCGCAGCTGGCCAAGGCCGCCAATCTGACCGGGCAGATTCACTCCGGGCGGCGCCCGCTGGGCGACCGCCATGCCGGGATGCGGCTGCGCCGCAGCGACATTGCCTCGTCGCCAGTTGCGGGCGGGATTGATGCCGCGATTAGCAGAGCGCTCGACATAAAAGGCATTACCGACCCGCGGGCTCGCCGCAATTGGGCCACCGGCATGAAAGTCGTGACAACCCGGGAGTCCGGAAACGACATCAACGCCGTAAACAACTGGGATTCCAACGCTGTCAAGGGAACTCCGTCCCAGGGCGCCTTCCAGTTTATCGAGCCGACCTTTCGGGCCTACCACGAGCCAGGCACCTCACCGTTTTTGCGTGACCCGGTGGCTCAGGGCGCAGCGTTCGTCAACTACGCAATGGGCCGGTACAACGTCTCGGCCGACGGATCGGATCTCGCGCAGAAAATTCAACAGGCAGACCCAACAAGGCCGCCGAGGGGATACTGAGCGGCTGCCGAAATCAGGGCCGTGTAGGTTGCCATTCTCCGTGTCGAATTGCCATATGAAATGTCGAACGATGTCGAATTCGACATGTCGGATGGCAAAAGGTCTGATCATTGCTTGGTAGAGCCTGAGTAGCCGGTCGAGACACGGCAGTACGGCGCGGACGACCCGTGTGCACGGGTAAAACTGCGCCAGAGCGATCGCGGCGCGGTGGACTATCAATTCTCCGTGGCCAGCCTATTGCTTCTGGTCCTGGGCAGGCACATGCTCAGAGGACATCACAAGCTGGGTGGAGTTGCTTAGGTGTGGTACCGGTAGAGCGCTTCTCGATCCCTACGGTCAGTTGGCCGTTGGTGGAAGCCCTTCGGCCTAAATCGGCGTGGCGTCGGCGACGCATGGGCTTGCTGCGCGATTCTTTCTGTGCCACTTGGCTGTTCGCGGAAGCACCGGGTCGGGCGGGACGCGGGATTGCATTGCACGGGCCTACTTGTGGATGTCCGACGTGACTGGCGGTGTCGAGGTCGATTTGGCCACGGCTGTGATCGAGCACCGNCGGGACGCGGGATTGCATTGCACGGGCCTACTTGTGGATGTCCGACGTGACTGGCGGTGTCGAGGTCGATTTGGCCACGGCTGTGATCGAGCACCGGATGGGCAGCGGTGAGGCCGACGTCCGCTCCGCGAGTCAGGTCTCGGATACGGTCCTCTTGGAGGCGGTTCCTTGGCGTACTTTTCGTTTCTATCAGGGTCAGCGTCATTACTCCGGAAAGTATTGGGCCGCTACTGAACGCGACCACGTTATCTACGAGTCGCGTTTGGAGCTTTCCTCGCTGTTATTGGCGGATTTCGATCCGGCGGTTACCCGCGTTGTGGCGCAGCCGTTCCGGCTGAGTGCGGTAGTGAACGGTCGGCTGCGACGCCACATTCCAGATTTTCTGTGGGGGAGTGGGGTCGGACTCACCGTCGTGGATGTGGTGCGCGCGCAGCGACTTGCCGAGAACCCGAAGATTCAGATGCTGTGCGAGTGGACGCGTGAAGTGCTCGAGGCGCTGGGGTGGGAGTATCGGGTGTTGAGCGAGCAGCCACCCATCCTGCTCGGGAACGTTCGTTTTCTTGCCGGTTATCGCCGAGAGCAATATGTCGATCAGCGATCACTCGACCGCATTCGTTGTGCGATGGACGGTTTGGGCGGGCTGCGTCTGGACGATAACCGGCAAGAAAACGAACGTTCCCGAGCAGGNAATGCTCTGATGCATCTGCTGTGGAAACAAGAGATCGTGGTCGACCTCGCAACACCGCTGCGGCCCTCGAGTGTCTTGGAGGTACGGCGATGACGAATGCCGCGGTGCCCGTGGGTGTGGGGTCGCGCATCATCTACGAAGGCGAAGCGTTAGAGATCGTCGAGATGCACGTGACGGCTTCGTCCCTGGAAGTGTTGTCGAGGGGTCTGCGCGGCAACGTGATTCGTCGATTATCCATGAGTGAATTGCTGATGTCTGATCGCGCTCGGGTGCTCAGCTCTGATGAAGGACCCGCTTCCGATGATCCCGGCGAGGTCGCGGCGGTGACATTGTCTGCGGTCTCCGCGGCCGCCCGGAAACAAGCGCTGGAACGGGCGGCCCACGTGCGAGAAGTGTTGACAGGTTACCGCTCCGGATGCCAGGAGACCGCGCTGCCGTATGAACCGCGCACTGCGTACCGGTCCGAGCTGCCGGTGATGGAACGTTATGCCGCCAAGGCGGCCGAGTTGGGTGTGCAGTCCCGCACGGTCGAGCGGTGGGTTGCGCAGTACCAGGCGCACGGGGAAGCGGGATTGATCTCGCAGCGGGCGGTGCAGCCTGGCATGGGTGGGCGGCAGGATCCGCGGTGGCAGCAGACGGCCCTGGAGGTGATGAGCGAGTACACGGATCTGTCGAAGCCCAACGAGGACTTGGTGATTCGACGTACCCGTGCGCGTCTGGACGCGCGGTTCGGCGCCGGTGTGGTGAAGGTGCCGTCGCAGCGCACGGCGTATCGGATCCTGGCCCGGCTCGAGGACCAGCGGCCGCTGTTTAAGCAGAGCACGAAACGCAACCGCGACATCGCTTCCCGATCGAACGAGGTGTACGGCAAGCTGCATCCGATGCGGCCGGGGGAGTACCTGCTGATGGACACCACTCGCCTGGATGTGTTCGCGATGGATCCCTACACGCTGACGTGGGTGAACGCCGAGCTGACGGTCGCGATGGACTGGTACAGCCGCTGCGTCACCGGGTTGCGGCTGACCCCGGTGTCGACGAAATCCATTGATGCGGCCGCGGTGTTGTACGAGACGTTTCGGCCGCAACCGGCGGGGCGGGACTGGCCGGCCGAAGCGATGTGGCCCCCACGCGGGATCCCGCGCTCGGTGCTCGTCGAACAGGACGCTCTCGACCCGGGCAGTGTGCCGGCGGCGACCCCGGCGGTCGTTCCCGAGACGTTGGTCGTCGATCACGGCAAAATCTATGTCAGCGCGCACCTCAACAGCGTGTGTCAGCGGTTGGGGATCTCAATCCAGCCGGCCCGGTTGCGCCAACCCCGCGATAAGGGGCCGGTGGAGCGGTTCTTCTCCACGCTGCGCGTGGGTCTGCTGCAGGAGCTGCCCGGCTATAAGGGGCAGGACATTTTCGCGCGCGGGGTGTCACCGGAACAGGATGCCTGGTTCTACCTCGATGAGCTGGAAGCCATCATCCGGGAGTGGATCGCCGTCATCTATCACCACAGCGCCCACGACAGTCTGTCCGGGCTGGGGGTGCCGAAGCTGACGATGACCCCGGCGGAGATGTTCGCCCACGGGGTGGCGCGCGCCGGCTATCTGGAGGTGCCGCGCGATCCGGATCTCGCCTACGAGTTTCTGCCGGTGGTGTGGCGCGTCATCCAGCACTATGGCATCGACGTGGGAGGGCGCCGCTACAAAGGAGACATCGTCGCCGGACGCGCGAAGGAGAAAAGCCCGTATCCGAACCAGAAGTGGCCGATCGCCTACAACGTCGACGACATCACCAAAGTGTATTTCCGCGATGACCGCACCCGCCACTGGCATCCGTTGGTATGGGAGCACGCCGACATGCTTGACGCCCCGATGAGCGAGGAAATCTTGCGTTTCGAGCGCACCTTGGCCAAAGCCCAGAACCGGTATGTCGATGACCCGCTGGCCATCACTAGCTTCCTGGAACGCCGCAAACTCAGCGTCGCGAACTCGATGGCCGAGCGTCGCCGGGCACTGCGGGTGGCCCGCGAGCAGTCCAGCCTCATCGGTGATCTCAACCCGCCACCGGACAGCGCCGAATTGAGCTCGGTCGCTACAGCACTGGATCGCGAACCTCGCGAGCGGGCCCACGACGCCGGCGCTGATGCGTTCGTTGATGACCTCGACGAGGAACCCGGCGACCTCGATGACGCCGACGAGCCGCCGCTGGAGCAGGGCAGCTTCTACGACGGTGTGCTGGAGGTGGAATGACCTCACCGAAGTCCTCAACACCGAAGCGGCGACCTGCCAGGGCGCCGCGGGGCAAATCGGACGTCAGAAACCCTCGCGAGTATCTGGATAATCTCACCCTGGCCCGCAAGGAGGGGTGGCGCGACATGGTTGACGCACCGACCCTGGACCGGCCGGAAGCGCTGTCCCACAAACAACTACGTCATCTGGGTGCGGCTGCCAGCGAGGATTACAACGATCAGCGCCGCCGCTGGCACGCCCAAATGGGCACGGTGATGACCGCTGAATGCCAATCCGTGCTGGAGCAACTCGAAGACTTCGTGGCCTGCAACTGCCAGACCGGTGAGGACACCAAACCGATGATTGCGCTCAGCGGACTGCCCGGTCTGGGTAAGAGCACCGTCTCGCGGGTGTTCGGGAAACGCCTGCACCGCAGACATATCGAGCGTTACGGGACAACGACACGCGCCGGAGATGAAAGGTGGCCGGTGTGCCGGATCGGTATGACCGCCTCCACGGGCACCCGCGAGTTCAACGCGGCAATATGCGACTTCTACGCCCACCCGGGAGGGCAGCGGGCCAGCGCCCAACAACTGCTGCGGCACGCGCTCGATGATGTGTCCTCCTGTGAGACAAGGCTACTCATCATCGATGACCTGCACTTCTTGCGCGGTCGCCGGGAACGCATGACCGATCTGAGTAACCAGTTCAAATACATCGCCAACGAGTTCCCCCTGACGGTGTTGCTCATCGGGATCGGCCTGCACGAGCGCAACGCGCTACTCGATGACTGCAACGCCTACCGCGATCACGAAATGGAACAGCTGCTGCGCTGCACCACGCCGGTGGACATGTCACCGTTCATGGTCGGCACCGAAAAGCAACGACAGCGCTGGCGGGATTTACTGCTCACCCTCGAACAACGGCTGCTCCTGACTCAGAAGTATCCGGGCATGCTCGCCGATGACCTCTCTGATCAGTTGTTCGTGCGCAGCACCGGCCACATCGGCTCGTTGATGGCGCTGATCCGATTGGCCTGCCAGAAAGCCATGCGCACCGGCACCGAGAAACTCACCGCCGAGCTCCTCGAGTCCTGCCGCATCGACAGCGCCGCCGAGCTCGGCCGCCGTGAACTACACGCCGCGTTTCGCACCGGCAAGAAAACCA
Organism: Mycolicibacterium chlorophenolicum; assembly: GCF_001044235.1. GTDB lineage: Bacteria > Actinomycetota > Actinomycetes > Mycobacteriales > Mycobacteriaceae > Mycobacterium > Mycobacterium chlorophenolicum. Next base: position 25,851 of record NZ_JYNL01000015.1, read on the forward strand.
CCCGGCTACGCACCACGCCCAACCCGCCATGACCACCGTCCGCGCGCTACCCCTGACCACAGCACCGGCGGCGGGGGAGGCGCTGGATTCCTGGTTACACGCCATCGCGGTGCGCCACAACACGTCACTCAACGCGCTGTACCACCACATGGGCCTAGACACCGTTGCCGATCTGCGCACCCGCGTCACCGCTGCCACGGTAAGCGAGGACGACGCGCAACGGATCGCCGCCGCAACAGGACTCACACCGACACAGGTGCACGCGATGACCTTGGCGCACTACCTAGCGAACGTGTCCTGGGCACAGGAAGCGACAGCGGATCTGACCGCAACCACGCCGCGCCACCACGGCGGGTGGCGGTTCTGTCCGCACTGCCTCGGCGCGAGCGGGGGAACGTGGCTGCTGCAGTGGCGATTGATGTGGAGCTTCGCCTGCCTGCAGCATCGATGCCTGCTGGCCGAACACTGCCCGCGCTGCGGCCGGCGCCAACGCGCGCCCCAACCCCTCAACGCCGCCCCACCGCGTCCAGTGCACTGTGCTCACCCCAGCCCCACGGCTGCCGGCAGAAACCGGCTCCGCTGCGACGCCGACCTGGCCGACACCCCAGTCACCATGCTGGAGGCTGATCATCCGACACTGCTCGCCCAACAGGTGCTCCTCGACCTGGTCGCCGCCGAGAATGGCCAGTTCGGGCTCTACGCGCAGCATCCGATGCCAGTTCGGGACGTGCTGGCCGATATCCGCATCCTTGGCCGCGGCATCCTGTCGGCCACCGCCGGTCGCTACCTCGAGGACCTGCTGCCCGCCGAGTTGGCCGCACAATATCGACACCAGCGGCAGGCGGCCAACGCGCAGATGTCATCGTCGGTCCTGACGTGCGCCGCGGCGATCACCGCGGCCGTCACCGTGCTCAGCAGGCCCGACTTCGGGTCGGCCGCGGCGCCGCTGGCAGCGCTGCCTGAAGAGGTCAGCCGCTACGTGCTGCATCAATGGACCTATCTCGACCTGCCGGCCGGGCCGTCGGCGAGCCCGGTGCTTCAGGCCCTGCATTTCACCGCACTCGGTGACCGCCTGAGCCCCGCTGCGCAGTTGCAGTGCCGCCTCGGCAGTGCCTTCCCAAGGCTGCACGCCACCGACACGCAGCGGCAGCAGCAGCTGGTTCGGGCGCTGCCCACAGCATTGTGGACGGGCTGGGCGTTGCGGCTGAGCCCGCCGGCGTTGGCCCATTCCAGCTCGCGGGTGGCGCTGGCTGCCGCAGTGCTGCTGGTCGGCAGCGACCTGGACATCGCCGAGGCCACCGCGCATCTCGGCGGCGAGCTGGCCCGCCTCAACGCCATCTACCTGCTGTGGCGGCTCAAAGAATCGCCGCACTGGCCCGCGATCCGCGACGCCCTCGCTGCCCTATCGGACTACCTCAGCGAGGAGAGTGCACCCATCGACTACGCGCGGCGACGGCGCCTGGACTACCGCGGCCTGCTCGCCCAAGACGAGTGGGACCGCATCTGCGGAAGCCTCAGCCACCAAAGATGCTCGGCAGCCCACCCACGCAGCTACCTGCAGCACCAGCTCCGCGGCACCACCAAACCCCGCACCGGCCTGGACGGCCCCGACACCGAGCTCAGGGAATTCCCGGGCCGCCTCACCCCGCAGCTCAGCCGCGCCCTACACCGTCACGCAACGAGGTTCCTTGCAACCCAAGGCATTCAGGACGAGCCGGTGGTGTGGGAACCCCCGACGAATATCGTCGCCGGCCTATCGTTACCCGGTGTCGAGCTCGGCGATATCGAGATCGCGGAGCTACACCGACTAATCCGGGTTGACCGCCGCACCATCGCCGCCACCAGCCAGCAGTTAGGAGTCAGCGGCGACCTCATTCGCTATGCACTCGAACAGCATCCCGCCCCGGCGCTGCCCCCGCGCCCGCGTGCCCCGCGCATCGGCGCCCGGCGGCCCGGCAGGGTGTATCAGCAAGCCGCCGAAGCGCTGCCGCGGGAACGCCTCGTCGCCCTGTACAGCCAGGAACAACGCAGCCTCGCCGACATCGCCGCCCTGACCGGGTTCAGCAAACGCACCCTCTCTCGATTGATGCACGACTACACGATTCCCCTGCGGCCGTCCGGGCCACGGCCCACTGAGCCGGTCGACCCCGACTGGCTCTACACCGAATACATCGTCCGCCAACGCTCGTGTGCAGACCTCGCGCGAGAACTCCAAATCCGCTGCGGAGCGGTAGCCGCCCAAGCCGCCACGCTCGGAATGCCGGTACGCACCGTGGCCCGACACACCGACGCCGAACTCCGCGACAACCCAAAGATCCCGGCCATCCTCATCCCGGCCCTCGTCGGCCACGGCGGCTGGGAACGGCTACAACGCTTCGCCGTGATCACCCAGTTCACCACGCTCACCGACGCCGGGAAACACCTCGGCAGGGGAGTAGCCGTCACCGGCCACCACATCGCCCGCCTGGAAAAAGACTTCCGCGCACGCCTGCTCACCCAGAAACCGCTGCGCTGCACCGACTTCGGCAAAGACGTCCTCGCGGCGGTGCACCGACTCGCCGAACTCGGCGGACCCTGACATACGTACTGGACTACCGCTGCGCGGTAGCAGCCGGATCGTCGACCACGATCTCGTTCACCGACACCCCGAGAGCCTCGGCAATGTCATACACCCGCTCGATCAACACCCCACGCCGGCCATGCTCCATCTGAATCAACTGATTGCGCGCCACCCCCGACTCCAGCGCCAGACTCTCCTGCGACAACCCCCGCTCCAGCCGCAACGCGCGGATCCGTGACCCCACCAACGCGCGGCGACGCTGCCACTGCTGGGCACGGTCGGGATCATCGGCAGGAAGTCGTGTCGGCACCCCCAAGTAGTCACCTGCGATACACGAAAGTCAGCCCACCAAGAAGGGCATAAAAATATGTATCGCTAGCAGTACATTGAGGTGTGAGTGAGGCGCGAGGGGCAACCGGTCAATACCGGCTCAGCCAGTCCTCGCGTCCTCGAGTCGACGTGCCACCCCCTCGATGTCACGGATCGACCGTAGCTTTCCGCTGCGGGTAGCGCCGATCCAGGGCGAGGCGCTTGACTCCTGGCTCGACGCGATCGCCCACCGGCACCACGTGCCACGCCGAGCTGTCATCGAGCGATGCGCCATCGCACCCATTTCGTTCTACGGGGCCTGGATACGCCTACTCACCCCCGCCGATATCGACGGAATCGCTCAGGCAACCGGCTACGGCCGCCATGTTGTCAATGCGTTGGCGTTGCCGCGCAGCGGAAGTGGTGTGGGCCCGCTCAGCGGTGGACGAACGCTGCTGTCCTCGACTTGGGACTGGCGCACCTCCTCACGTTGGTGCCCACAGTGCCTGACCGACACCGGAGGGCGCTGGCTGCTCGCATGGCGACTCAACTGGACCTTCGCCTGTCCTACCCACAAATGCCTGCTGCAGGACGGTTGCCCGAACTGCGCTGCGCCGCAACGCTACCGCCCACCCACCTACATGATCCCCGAGTTGGACCGATGTGCTCAACCGATCCTCGACCTCGTCGGGCAGCGGCGGCTTTGCGGCGCCGACCTGACCCGCGTTCAGCCAGCCGATCACCCCCTGAGCCTCTCGATGGCGCGGACCCAGCGGCTCATCAACGCGCTGCTCGCGGGAAGACCAAGGCGGCTCCGCGTGTACGGCGCACATCAACCGAGACCACACGAGATGCTCATGGACGTGAAAACCCTTGCTCGTACGTCTTCACACTTCTCGGCGGCGCCGCGGACTTAACGCTGCGCTCCGACAACGCTGTTGCCGCCAGCCCAGACCGCAGCAGCAAAGGACGAACCACGGCCCGACCCACGATGCCCTCCGCCGTGCACACCGCAAGAGCCAGTACCCTTGCCGCCGCGGTACTGGACGCTCACGACCCGACCGCCGCGCAGCACCTGCTCGCTGAGGTCATCCTCGCTGACGGCAAGTTCGAATCTCATGACGTGTACCACGACGAGGCGCTCACACCGCTCGCCCGTCTCATCTGTCAACGCGCCAGCGAAGACGCCCGAGTAACGCTCAAGCTCCGACGCTGCTTCGACATTACCGCCGCCAACTCAGCACAAAGCCGCAAGAAGAACCGTCTGGCCCGCGCCACCGCCCGCATCGACTCGATGTCACACCACTCCGGGACGCGGTGGTCTCGGTGACGCCCGCCGCAACCCGCGGGCCGCGCTGCGTGGTACGGATCCGACATGTTGCGGCCCCTGATGATTGATCCCTCGCTGCCGCGGATCGGTGTGACCGAACTACGCCGCCAGTTCGGCCGAATACTCGGTGAAGTAACACAGGGACAGACCTACGTCATCACCCGGCGCGGGCGAGAGATCGCGGTGCTCATCCCGGTGGAGGAATACCGCCGCATCGCAAATAACTGACTGCGCGATCACTGGGCGGCGTTCTTGCGCGCTTACGTCGACAACGCGCATGTCGGCGGTCGCGGCGGCCAGCGTTGACTTAGAGACGCTCGGCTGTGATCATTTGCCACCGTGACGTAATGGCCTTTAGTCGGTAAGAACCGACAGGCCGAATCCCATACCCGTGGGAGCGACAGTTCCCGCATGTTCGGCGCGTGGACAGAGGACGGCCACGCAATTCCGAACTCGTAGTGGTTGTTGCCCCTGTAATCGTGCGTCGCTGCTCGTCGGGTAGCTTCCAGTTCTCAAGAACCAGACTGCGCAGGCTGCCGGCAGGGGATGACGCGCCCGCTTCAGCCCTTCGGCGGGTAGGGGTCCCTTTTGCCGACTGTGTCCGTGTTCCGAATCTGGTTATTGTCTTTGCGGTGGTCTCGAACCTCGCCGCCGCCGCTTCGTTCTGCGAAACCGCGCGCGGCCTCGTGCGCCTCGGCCTGGGTCTCGTAGCGTCCCGCAGCTTTCTCTGCTCCCGCACGTTTGGCGCCCCAGTCACCTGAATTTGTGTCGTACTGCACGTCGTAGTCAGCCACGATGGTTCTCCTAATTGACCGGATCGGTTGTTGGCAACCTACTCCCGCAGCACGACACGGACGCTGAACCGGCACCTGGATTCGAGCGCTCATCTAACCGGCGGCGGCGACTTCTAAGAAGCCTGCTGCTGTTCGTGTTGTATCTCGTCGATGAGGCTGCGCAGCGTGCGCGTACCCAGTTTGTGTACGTCGTCGCTGAGATAGTGCTCGTTGACGCGTTCGCGGAGTCCGATCGCAACGTTCAGGCGGTCAATTTCCATCGCCCCGCGCCAGGGTGCGGGCCGACGAAGCATCTCGGCCACCTCGCTGGACCGGGAGTGCAGGTAGTGTGCTCTTCGGTCGTCGAGGGGTCCTGTCACGCTGTTGCGACACGATCCGATACGACACCCGACGCGAGTGCGAATATCGGTGTGACTCAACAGCTGTCGTGCAGCTTTGGCCGACACGGTGGCTCCGAGTAGGGGCAGGTAAATGCCGCCGGCGGCGCCACCGCCTTGGTCCTTATCCGGGTCGGGGGCCTTACGGTAGCGAGCCATCGTTTGGGAGTGGTTGACCTTCTCGAGCATCCCCAGGCCGACTGAGTAGGCGTCGGCGTGACCCATGGCCAGTGCAGCGCGGCCAATGTTGCCCGACAGCCCAAGCGTGACGGTGAGGTCGTGTTCACGGAACTGGTCGAGCACCCCAAAAGCGGCGCGGATCTTGCGGATACCTTCGTCGTCGCCACCGAAGGGCGAGAAGCGGATCTCGACGTCGTTGATCCCTGCGCCGGCGTACTCGGCGGCAAGGTCGATGCCGAGGCGGCCCACGGCGGTGGTCGACACCGTGATCACGGCCCGGGTGGGCTTGTCCTCGCCGACGGCCAGCCGGGTCCGTTCGGCGAGGTCGACGTTGAGGCGTGCGGTGCGCTCATCGGTCACATAGAAGTGCGGGGCGGTGAAGTGAGTGACCCGCGCCGGGTGCTTGTCCACAGTCAGGCCGACCAGTGCGGCGCGTGCCGCCTGGTCAGCGGAGAGGTTGTCAATGTCGTAGGGCTGCCCGGTCCACAGCGGGAACTTGTCGAGGCCGAAACCCTCGTCGGCCAGCCGTTCTGCTGCGGGCTCCCAGTACACCTGCAGGCCCGCGTCGGCGGCAGCCGCTGCCGCAGCCGCTTGGTGACGCGCAGCCTTGGTATCGAGGGTGATGGCGTCGGTGCCGGCGTGCTCGCGGGACAGGAAGTCTTCGACCGGCTTGTGGTCGTTAGGTCCCAGCCGAAACTGAATGCCCATCGTGGTGAAAGTCCTCTCGCCCCAGGCGTCGTTTCGTGACAGACTACATGACATAGGGACTGACAAAAGGAAGACAGGCAGACGATATGGGAGCTAATGCGCTCGCCTCGACCGTGTCGAGTGCGATCGAGCGCTTGGGATTGACCTACGAGGAGGTCGGCGGCATCGTCGATGCCTCAGCGCGCTCGGTGGCGCGCTGGACCTCAGGTCAGGTCGTCCCGCAACGCCTCAACAAGCAACGACTAATCGAACTGGCCTACGTCGCCGACGCGCTGTCCGAGGTGCTCCCCCGCGACCAGGCCAACGTCTGGATGTTTTCGCCAAATCGATTACTCGCGCACGGCAAGCCCGCCGACCTGGTACGCGACGGCGAATACCAGCGCGTCTTGGCCCTCATTGACGCCATGGCCGAAGGGATCTTTGTGTGAGCGATGCGCTCGACGAAGGACTGGTGCAGCGCATCGACGCGCGTGGCACCATCCAGTGGTCGGGAACGTGCGCTCGGTACACCGGCGCCCGCCGTGATCCTTTATCGGGGGAAGGGGCACGCAGATTCGGCGGCAGGTGGAACCCGCCGTTGCTGTTCTCAGCGATCTATCTGGCCGATTCCGCGCAAGCGTGCATGGTTGAAGTGGAACGCGCCGCGCAGGCGGCATCAACGACCCCGGAGAAGCTGCTCGAAGCCTCCTACCGGCTGCATACCATCGAGGCCACCGACCTGTCAGTCCTGGATCTCACCACCCCAGAAGCCCGCGAGGCGGTAGGACTGGAAGACGACGACATCCACGGCGACGATTGGTCGGCCTGCCAAGCAGTAGGTCATGCCGCATGGTTTCTGCATGTGCAAGGCGTCCTGGTGCCCGCAGCCGGCGGAGTCGGCCTAGTCATAACCGCCTACGAGCAACGCACGCGCCCGGGCCAACTGCAGGTCACTCGCAGCGAGCATCTGACGCCTGCCCGCTACCGCGAACTGCGGCAACTGTGATCAACATCCATTGCTCCTCAACCGCGTTGACTGAGGGCCGTCCGTGAGGGGATGTGAGTGACTCACGGCTGCGCGAACGGCTCAAAGCGACTCGTGCACGCAAGTCGTCGCCGACCACGTGATGCCGGTCAGGGGTGACCCGCTGCCGTCGGTCAACAGCGGAACGACGGGCACCATCGATGCCTGGCCAGGTTGGGCTCACCTGAAGAAATTCGGTACCGACGGTTCCGGTATGTTTCGTCCTCACAAAGTACGGCGATAGTACGTAGGCGTCGGAGGAGATGAGTCCCGACCCGGCGCGCGGGGCTATCGGATGGTTGGCGTCGAAGGGGGTGTCGCTGATGTCCATGGCGATCGGTGGCCCACGGTGCTGATCGACCTTCTAGCGAGCGAAGCCGGTCGAGGCGCGAATCCTCCGGCGATCTCCTACCTCGCTACCGACGTCGGCCTGTGGATGTCGCTTCCAGCGTTCGCGCCTGCATTAGTCATCGTTGGTGTCGTCTTCTTTACTGCCCGTCGGAACCGACGTCGCGAACCAGGTTCCGCGGAGAGCCCCGTCGTCGAGAGGAACGAGAACGCATGATCGCTCGGACACTCCAGTTCAGCGCCGCCATCGCAGCTGCGGCGACGCTATCTGCCCTAGTCGGCTGCGGATCCACGACGACGGATTCAACATCGTCGACCAGCCAGGCTGCGTCGACAGCCGCCACGACGATCTCCACGGAGCCGCCTCGGCCCCAACAGGCGTCACCAGCGACTGACGTCACCCTCGTTGTGGTCTCGATCGCCGGGGGGACGGTCACTCCGACGAACGGCCAAGCGCAAGCCACAGTCGGAAAGCCGATTGTGCTGCAGGTGACCAGCGACGACGCCGACCAACTGCACGTCCACTCAATACCTGAGCACACCTTCAGCATCGAACCGCGCCCAGATCAGACTTTCGAGTTCACTGTCGATGTGCCCGGACAAGTCGACATCGAGCTCCACGACCTCAATCGCACTGTCGTCACCATCCAAGTTCGGCCGTGACTCCGCACGTCGAAATCTTCGCGCACGGCGTAGGAGGTTCCACTGACCTTCCTGTACCGCTGTCGTTCGCCCTCATCGGTGCGGCATGGGCCCTGACGGCAACTTTCGCGATCGTTGCCCTCGCTTGGAAGCACCCGCGCTTCGACCCCGCAAAGCCCGGCCGCGAATTACCTGCCTGGGTCAGCCGTGCCGTCGACTCTCCGACGGCGCGCTGGATCATCGCGATATTGGCACTGCTGTTTGCGCTATGGGTTCTGGTGGCCGCCATATGGGGCCCCGCCGGAAGCGACAACGCTCTGCCCGGCGCGTTCTACGTCCTACTTTGGGTCGGGCTCGTTGCTCTCTCGGTCTGCGTCGGCCCAGTCTGGCGATTACTGTCGCCGCCACGCACTGTTTATCGCATTTACGGCATCGTTCGACGAAAGGGTCCCGATAGCTCGGGCCGCTCCTACCCGCAACACTGGGGTTACTGGCCGGCGGCCTTCGGGCTTTTCGCCTTTGTCTGGCTGGAGTTGGCCAGCCCTGACCCGGGCTCCCTGGCTGCCATCAAGACATGGCTATTAATTTACGCACTGGCTATGGGGTTGGGTGCGTGGGCTTTTGGCGCACGGTGGTTCGCGCGGGCAGACCCGTTCGAGGTCTACAGCATGGCGGTATCGCGGCTATCACCTTTTCGGCGTGCGCCGGCATCGGGACGAATAGAACTCATCAATCCCCTCGATCATCTACCGACGCTGCCGGTGCGTCCTGGAACCGTCGCCGTTCTGGCGGTGCTGCTGGGCTCTACTGCGTTCGACAGTTTCTCCCAGGCTCCGGCATTCCGAAACTTCGTTGATCGCACCGCAACAGGAGTTCCGTTCTTCGGAGACGCCGGCGGTGCGACCGTGCTGCGGACAACGGCATTGGTCGTGTTCGTCGCGGTTGTCGGTACGACTTTCTGGGGTGCGGCACGAGCAACCGGCGGCATCAGCCCTCAGGAGCGCCAACGACTTCCCGGCCAGTTAGCGCACTCGCTGATACCCATCGTGGTCGGCTACATATTCGCCCACTACTTGTCTTACCTCGTCGAACGCGGACAGGAAACTGTCGTGCGCTTGGCTGATCCGTTCGGCCTGGGTTGGCGACTGTTCGGATTGGCGCCGGATGACGTCAGTTACGTCTTGTCTCAACATCCGTCAGTGCTCTGGACGATCAAGGTTGCCTGTGTGGTCGTGGGGCACATCGTGGCGGTGATCTCTGCGCACGATCGCGCTTTGCGGTTGTTGCCGCAACAGCATCAGATCACCGGTCAGGTGGCGATGATGCTGACGATGGTCGGCTACACCTTCACCGGTCTCTACCTTCTGTTCGGAGGCTGATAACAGCCTCTCTCGCAGATTTCTCAACGTCCTACTGAGTGGCATAGTAGATTGTGGACCCGTCAGGTGAGGTGGGACCGATCCCGACTAAGCACTGTGGCGGAATCCTGTCGGGGGATTCCGCCACAGTGTTACTTCGAGCGAGCTCCCGAAGCGGCCGTCCAGCTGGCGTCTAAGCCGGAGGGTGAGCCTATTTTTAGGTGGGTCCCGCCGACGGCGTAATACCCATATCGCCGACACCGGTTGGTCAGCCGCTTGGGATTTGGGCGCCGCCCTTCTGCTATCCCACCGCGCCGGAACGGCGGTTGGTCGTCCCACCAACTACTATGTGGGTACGTAGTAGCAGGAGCGGGACCCGACGGATTGTTGTGATGAAAGTGTTGAGTGAACGACGACAGGTAGTGGCGCTGAGCGTGTTGTCGGCTGTCGCGGTACTCGTGACGGCATCGCAGACGAGTGCGCTCAACTCTCGGCTGTCGAATACGGTGGTTGCGCCCGGTGCTGTGGAGGTTGAGCAGACGCCGCAGGCCGCACCCGGGCCTCCCGCAATCGAGATTCTCCCCCGCACAGGCGCGAGCGATGTGGTCCCTGTCGGAGCAGTGAAGGTGACCGCGACTGTTGGGACCCTGACCGATGTGCGTATGCAGAACGAACAGGGCAGGGTCGTTGCCGGCNACAGGCGCGAGCGATGTGGTCCCTGTCGGAGCAGTGAAGGTGACCGCGACTGTTGGGACCCTGACCGATGTGCGTATGCAGAACGAACAGGGCAGGGTCGTTGCCGGCCGAATGGTGGGGGGCGGACGCGCCTGGGAGCCCGCCGAGCCACTCGGATACGGGCGGTCCTACAGGCTCAGCGCGACGGGCCAGGGGGCTGACTCCCGTACCGTCACGTCCGTTTCGGAGTTCTCCACCGTCGCGCCGCAATCCCAGGTCGGGGTCAGGCTGGGCATGACTAACGGAGCGTCGCTGTCGGAGGGCNACCGTCACGTCCGTTTCGGAGTTCTCCACCGTCGCGCCGCAATCCCAGGTCGGGGTCAGGCTGGGCATGACTAACGGAGCGTCGCTGTCGGAGGGCGGCGTCTACGGTGTCGGAACCGTGATCGTGGCAACCTTCGACGCCGACATCCCGGACCGGGCTGCGGCCGAATCGCGGCTTGAGGTCAAAACGTCACCCCACCTAGCCGGTTCCTGGATGTGGGTCAACGATCGCAAGGCGCACTGGCGGCCCCGTGAGTATTTTCCTTCCGGTACTGAGGTCACGGTCAAAGCCGNCCCCACCTAGCCGGTTCCTGGATGTGGGTCAACGATCGCAAGGCGCACTGGCGGCCCCGTGAGTATTTTCCTTCCGGTACTGAGGTCACGGTCAAAGCCGATCTCTACGGCACTGATCTGGGTGGTGGATTATTCGGAGAACAGGACAAGCAGGTCAGTTTCCGGATCGGACCGTCTCGTGTCGCGGTCGCCGATGACACGACCAAACAGGTCAGTGTGTACGAAAACAGCCGTTTGGTCCGCACGATGCCGACGTCGATGGGCCGGGGCGGGACGCAGACTGTCGGGGGCAAGACGATTGCCTTTTGGACCCAGCCTGGCGTTTATACGGTGATGGAGAAGCAGAATCCCGTCTTGATGGACTCGTCGACCTACGGATTGCCCGTCGATTCTGCGTCGGGGTACAAGATCAGCGTCCCGCACGCGGTGCGGATCAGTCCTGACGGCATCTACCTGCATGAGCGCGAGGCGACGGTGTGGGCGCAGGGAAACACCAACGTGTCGGCGGGCTGTTTGAATCTGAGCGCGGAAAACGCCGAGTGGTATTACGAGTTCGCCAATCCGGGCGATGTTGTCGAGGTCCGCAATACCGGCGGCGCACCGCTGGAACAGTGGCAGAACGGAGATTGGTCTGTGCCCTGGGATGAATGGGTGAGTGGCAGCGCTTTGCGTCCCTGATCAGTGTTCGATCGAGGCTGAGCGTGACAAGTCACTCGCCGGTCTGTCGACGGTAGGGATCGAGAAGTTGATCGACGGGCGCGTAGTCGTCTGTCAGAACTCGCGCGTCGCCGATCCACCTGCTGAGTTCTTTGCCGGCAGTGATCGTCCACCCGGTTTTGCGGGTGTTCAGAACGCGCTGAAGCGTGTCCGGGTCAACTGGTCGATCGGAAGCGAGCACGACCAGGTTGCCACCATCGGGTGTCGCAGCGGTATCGACGCCGACGTCGCCGGCCTCGGCGGCGACTATGACGTGATCGAAAATCTCTGTGAGTGTTGAGACTTCGGCACGCGCAAACGCCAGCTCGCCGTAATCGATGAGATTGGCAATGTACATACCGTCGTCTTTGAGGACTCGGCGTACGTCTGTCAACGCTTCCACCGTCGTCAGGTGCCATGGCACGCTCACGCCGCCAAAGGCGTCGCCGACGATCAGATCACGGCTGTCGTCATCGAGCCGCGCAAGGCCCAGGCGGCCGTCCTCGACGAGCACCTGTGTCCCAGCGTTGGAAGCCGATCCGAGTTTGTCTCGGTCTATGCGCACCACGCCGCCGTCGATTTCGGACACCACGTTGCGTGTTCCTGGCCGCGTAGCAGCAAGGTACCGCGGGAAGGTGAGGCCGCCCCCACCAAGGTGGTATGCCTCCAATGCCTTCTCGGAGGGGAAGGATGCGTCGACGACCGAAGCAAAGGCGCGCACGTAGGTGAATTGCAGGAGAGCCGGATCTTGGAGGTCTATGTACGAGTGGCGCGCGCCATCGAGCATGAGGATTCGGCCGCTGTCTCGCTCCGGGTCGGCGATGACTTGGGCGCAATGGTATTTGGTTTCCACGTCGCAACCGCCGGGTGCGAGATAGCCAGCCAGGCCGGCGCCGACGGTTGTAAGCGTTAGTACGGTGGCGCTTACGGTGTTCCGTCGGCGCATGCGCCACTGCACAACGATGCCGCCGAGTACCAGTATCGATCCGAGTCCGATGAGTATCACGCTCACTGGTATCCGCGACACGAGGACAAATCCGGTAAGCACGGTGCCGGCGATGGCACCCATGGTGCCTACACCAGACAACTGACCGACAACGGTGCCGGTCTGGGCGAGCTTGATCAGGCGCAGCTTGGTCACCATCGGTGTGACCGCCGATAGTAACGCTCCGGGTGCCAGAATCGTGAGCGTCGCGACTAGCAACAGCGTCGCAGGTGCCCATTCGGCCGCCGCGCGGACGGCGGAAGGCGTGAAGGCCACGACTACCCCTGATACCCCTAGCGATGTCCCCAGCCAGCGGCGCGGATCATCGCGGTCGGCAAGCCGGCCGCCCGCCCAGGACCCAAGGGCAATTGCGGCCAAGGCGATTCCGATGACCAGGGTGCTGGTTNCCCAGCCAGCGGCGCGGATCATCGCGGTCGGCAAGCCGGCCGCCCGCCCAGGACCCAAGGGCAATTGCGGCCAAGGCGATTCCGATGACCAGGGTGCTGGTTTCCAGGGTCAGCCCGAGGTACGGCGCAAGCAACCGCAGCGCGGTGATTTCTACCACCAGCACCGCAGCCGAAGAAGTGAACACAAGGACCGTCGCGGTGCGGGCTCCAACTTCGGGCAGCGTTTGAGGCGACGGATGCTCGTCGGGTACTGGAGGGGTGCCGGTCACAGTCTCAATCCTGGCAGCAGGTCGCCAGCGTCTGCGGACAACAACTGAGAAAGGGGGGTGTGCCAGTGCCAGCGGTAGCGGTGCGCTGCGGCGGGACGGAAGGTGGTCAGCAAGCATCGGCGGGCGAGGGCTCAGCACTGATGTCGTCGCGAGAGGTCTGTGTCTGCCGACGTTGAGTTGGACAGTGTTCAAGACCGATGAGTCTCGAAACCTGTTGAAAAATAATATGATTTGGTGGATATGCGGATGAACTCCGCTGTGGCGATACGGGGGCTCTAGAGCCTCCTTGCAAAGCTAGGAGCCATGGCGTTATGCATGGTTGATTCGCGACGCACTCTGAGCCTTGAAACGGAGTGGGAAGGGCAAGTGCGGAACGCTTGAACGTGGGGGAGAGCTATCGTGGTAGAAATATTTACGTAGATACACCGTAGATTGCTCAGGCTCACAGAGCGCTACGGAGCGAAAGGAACTGCCGGCGTGAATCCACTGACTCGAATTCTGCTGACTTTCTTCATAGTCATCACTGTCGCCATCGGTGCCGGTGTGTACTTCTCGACCCGAGATGGCGGAACCGCAGGATCAGGTGGAACACAGGCTGATGGCGAAGCCCAGGTAGTCCGCGAGAACAGTCATCGCCTCAGTTCCGCGCCCGACAGCGATGTGACCTTTGTCGAGTTTCTCGATTTCGAGTGCGAAGGGTGCCGCGCGGCGTTCCCCGCCGTTGAGCAGCTGCGCGCCCAGTACGGCCAGCAAGTCACCTTCGTCGCCCGGTACTTTCCGATGCCTGGCCACTTCAACGGAGAACGCGCGGCGCGCGCGGTAGAAGCGGCAGCGCAGCAAGGCCAGTTCGAACCCATGTACAAGAAGATGTTCGAGACGCAGAGTCAGTGGGGCGAAAAGCAGGTACCCGCAGACGAGGTATTCCGCGGATTTGCAACGGAATTAGGTCTCGACGTGGCCGCGTGGGAGGAGGCGTACAACGCTCCAGCCACCCTCGATCGAATCGAAGAGGACGTCGCCGACGGCACCGCCCTCGGCGTGCAGGGCACGCCCACATTCTTCGTCAACGGAAAGCAAATAGAGATCAAGACCTACGCAGACCTGGGCGCTGCGATCAAGAACGCTCTCGGTGAGCAGCAGTAGTCAGCGCCTGGCGGGCCCCAACCCGCTTCGGCGTGGCGAACCGAGACCGTAACGGGCTATGCCGTCCTGACCACCCGGCACAACGCTCGCGGACAGCGAAGGGCGTTTCGCTAACCCATTGACCCGGCTCACGAAGCGCGGTCGCGCGGGCTGATTACCCGCTCACCGTTCAACCCGGCTCAGCTGATAGACCTGTAGGCCGCGACGAGGGAGCGGCCTGCTTGCCTGGCCGACGCCGCCAGTTCGCCTTCTTGTGGAAGATCTCAGCGCGAGGTACCGCGAAGTCACTGCGGTTGGACTTGTTGCCCTGACGCTGGCGCCTGCATGGCCGGGAATCGGGCGCCACAGTTAGTTGCTCGTTTTTTGGCGATCCGCGACTAGCCGCGACGTCATCGCGCCGAACACGAGGCCGATCGTCGTATAGATGACAACCTGGGTGCCGAGCGCGTAAAGCCGGAAATAGTAGAGGACATCGGCGGGAAAGCCCTCATAGACGATCGCGCCTGTAGCGTCGCGCAGCGGTGCCGGTGTTTCGTTGATGGNAGCGCGTAAAGCCGGAAATAGTAGAGGACATCGGCGGGAAAGCCCTCATAGACGATCGCGCCTGTAGCGTCGCGCAGCGGTGCCGGTGTTTCGTTGATGGTCGGCAGTGCGAACATGACGATTGCCATCGCCGCCGCGTAGGCCCCAGCGGCGGCCAACACCCCATTAAAGGCACCCAACCTGGTCACCCATCGGCGAGCCAGTACCACCGCGCCGATCAGAAGCGCCCCCGAGAGCACCACCATCAACACGTACAGCAGCGTGCGTTCACGGACGGTCTGGTCAAGACTCAACGCTGGTGGGTTGGCGGGGTATTTCAAGTTGGGTACGACGTACAAACTCAGCAGCATGCCGCCCGCGATGTAGAGCGAGAGCAGTCGTGCCGACACACCGCCGACACGGCCGTATGCCACCGCAAACACCACCGCGAACAAGGCGCCAATGGCGACGCTGAACGCGAGTAGACCGAGTCCCATGCCGATGTTCATTTGCACCGTGCGGGTGAACAGCTCGACGTTCTCTCCGTGGCCGGCGTGTCCCCCCGCCGAATCCATGGCCTCCCGGGCGGCACCCACGCCATCTTCGTACTCGATTGCCCGTGCAGTTTGCGGCGCAGCGAATAATCGCGCGAACACGAACGCCAGTACTCCCGCGCCGGCGCCAGCCAACAGGCCGCGCCAGATGATGTGCTTCTCCATCGTGTTCGTTCCCTTTCGGTTTCGGCATAACAAGGAAACATCAGCAGAGTGGTTCAGACTGGCGGTCGGGTCCATCGACTGGACCTTACGAGTGCCTCATCAGATGGCAGTTCGATCCTATGCGCGACCCGCCGCCGCGCCACATCTATGTGTCGATAATGCGCGCGACCGCATAGATTCGGCGACCTCGAAGTGGCTACAGAGAGTGGCCGGAAGCATAGGCTGTGGCCCAGTCTCGCACGCTGCGGGCGTACGGATCAGACTGGTTGTAAGCCCGCAGCGCTTTCATCCACCCCTGTGGCGTCGCCAGGTCGCCGCCGCGATTGCAGAGATAGCCGGCGGCCGACAGCGCAGCATCGTCGACATTGTCGGGACTGACGACGCCGTCGTTGTTGGCATCGACCCCATACAGCCGCCAAGTCTCCGGGATGAACTGCATCGGACCCATCGCCTGGGCGAATCCGGGCTCACCGTCGGGCGAGCCGCCGCCGTTGTCGATGATGCGCATATTGCCGTTCGAGCCATCAAGGCGTACACCACGAATCGGCGGAGTGACATCCCCGTTCGGGGCGATGGTAGCGCCGCGAAAGGTGCCGTTGCGGCTCTCGACCATGCCAATCCCCGCCAGCGTCGTCCAAGCCAGCTGGCAGTCGGGGTTCTCGACGTGGGCGACTCTGGCCGCATAGGCATATGCCTCCAGCGCGGTAGCCGGCATATTCAGCGCCGGCGCCCGCTGGGCAGCCCAGACGCGCAACTGGTCGGCGGGTCGGCCGCGGGCAGGATAGTCAATGTAGGGCACCGGGGCGCCCGAGGGTGGCGGAATACCTTCGGGCATCGAGGTGCCGATCTGGCACGAACAGCTGGACGCCACCAGCATCGCGGTCACGCCCACAACGGCGACAACCCGCACACGCACCAGCGACACTGGACTCCCTCAAGCCATTCTGGTCGAAGCCATTGTGCCACGGGCCTGAAGCCGGGGGTTCACCTTGCGTGTTGTGGGCGCAGACGTCCGAGCGGTGGCAGAGCCCATCGCCCCGCTCGACCTCAAGCGGGCAACGCGCAATCTTGGAATACCAGAGCCGAGGCTCGACGGTGGGATGTCTAATCCCGCGTGATCGCGCGTTTCGAGGACATGGGCAGCGGCCGTCGCGCTGCCCCGATCGATTGGGGTTACCCAGCAGCGGGAGATCACGATCATGCAAGGCCTTCTCGCAGAGCCTGAGCCGACGCCGTCCTTCGAGATCGTGTGCACGTCGGGACGCCAATGTTCTTTGAGCAACAACGGCTACGTAGGCAATAGTCGGCGGCTCAGTCGGTGTTGATGGCCACCACGCCCGTCTAGACCGCGGCAGCGTGACGGTGAGGGCATCGCCGGTGCTCTGCATCACCGCCGGCGGTGACGGATCCGCGTTGGGATCTCGGCATCGCGTTGTGACTGCCAGCTCTAGGCCCGCGCCGCGGGTGGTCGGTCTGGGCTAGGTCCCAGGAGGGTTGCGGTGAACTCAATACAGCCAGTTCAGTTGATCCGCGACCAGCGCATAGCCGACGTAGGCCACCGTGTTGATGACACCGTGTGCGATGATCAGTGGCCACAGCCGACCGGTGCGCCGCCACGTGTAGCCGAATACCAGACCCATTACGACGTTGCCCAGCCCGGCGCTGAACCCTTGATACAGGTGGTAGGTGCCGCGCAAAAGGCTTGACAGCACGAGCGCGGTGACCGGGCGCACCCGCAGTTGGTGCAGCCGGGTGAGCAGAAAACCCACCACGATGATCTCTTCGGCCCAGGCGTTGGCGAACGACACCAAAATAAGGACGGGGATGCGCCACCACGTGTCGTTCAGTTCCGAGGGCACTACCGATGCGCTGAGACCCAATGCGCGGGCGGCAAGATACAGCGCCAGGCCGGGCAGCCCGATAAGGGCCGCGAGCCCGATGCCACCGAGCAGGTCGACCCGGCACCGTGGTCGGCCCAACCCGATTGCTGCCGGCCCAAAACCACTGCGCCACAAAAGGTATACCGCTAGAAGACCCCAAGCGACCAATTGGAAAACAGTCGCCAGATTAAGGCCGAGATCAATGAGGTCGAACGCGGAGCGGCGCGGGTTGAGCGCTATGGTCTGCCCCGCCAGGCCGAGCAGCACCGCCTCGATCAGATCCAGGATCGCGGTATAGGCGCTCAGAGCGAATGTCACCATCAACACAACGACGATCTCGATCCGCAGCGGCCGCCGCTGGTCGTCCGTGAAGGCGTCTGGGGCAGTCACTAAAAGCCACGGTAGCCTGCCAGGTTCAGACCTGCTAATCACATAACCTGTCGAGGAAGGGCAGCCGTCAGCGCCCGTGATCGTCTGGGGCGCATCATTTCTTGATTGCCCATACCCCTATCAAGACATCACTGGCCCAGCGTCAGGTCCACTGCTCATAGCCCATTCAGTCTCTCCGACCAGAAGGAGGTGATGTGTCTTGTTCTCCACGTGAGGGCCCGGTTTCAGATCCGGGGTGTTTTGCTGCCTTCTTCCGGCGGTTTCGCCTATGTTGCCAGAACGCGATCGCACCTCCGAGCGCGAGACCGACGCCGGCCGCTGTGAGTACAGACGCCTTGGTGTCCGAACCGGCGGGCGCCGGGGGAGACGGGTCAGCGGTGATGGGTGCTGCACGGGCTGGCGCGGTTGTGGGTGAAGTCTGTTCGGGGACGCTGGCGATGGTGAAGGTGTAAGCGCCGGAGACAGGGTGGCCGTCTGCTGAAACCACGCGGTAGCTGACGGTGTATAGGCCCGTTGTGAGTCGGTCGGGTCCGACGGCGACGGTGAGGCGCGGCCCTTCGACGCTTGCCGACCCGGACACCCAGTTGCGACCATCGGCGCTGGTGACGGCGACGTCAGCGAACGCCGGATTGATCTCCTCGGAGAAGTTCAGCACGACGGCGGCTAATGGGGACGTCACGCTCGCGTCCTTGGCCGGGTCAGAACCAACGAGTGAGGTGTGCGCGGCGGCAACCCCGACCCCGGACAGCCAGAAGGCCAGCGCCGCCAGTGTGGTCATGACGGTGCGAGTGGCCAGGTTCACGGTCCTCCTTGAGCTTCGCGTCCGTCGCGCCAACACGGGGTCCGCGCACCTGAGTGTATGTTCTGGTCTGGCAACGCCAACGCCAACGCCAGTCACGCGTGCCTCAACACCGGCACCCTTGCAGGCAAGGGCTTCTACGACAACACCAAACGTACGACAACACCAAACGCCGCATAGTCGTCGAAGCCGTCAACACGGTGGGACCACCCTGTCCGGTACCGACCGACGGACTCGGCGATGGAACATTCCCTGGGAACCGTGGGGGCGGGCAACACAACGCTAGCCGGCTAGTAGCGGCGCACGTTGTAGATCGGGGCCGACGAGATCGGCGCCACCTTCACCGGAGTGCCGTACGTCGAGGCGTGCACCATGTTCCCGTCGCCGATGTAGATGCCCGCGTGTGAGGCGTCCGAGTAGAAGGTGACGATGTCGCCAGGCTGTACCGCGGTCGTCGCCACGGGTTGTCCGCCCGCCGCGAGCGCCTGACTGGATCGGGGGAGCGATTTGCCGTTCTGCAGAAATGCCCACTTGATGAGCCCCGAGCAGTCGAAGGCATCTGGTCCTGTCGCGCCCCACGAGTAGGGCGCACCCACACGGGTCAACGCCGCCTGCACGACGGCGGCCCCGTCGGCTGAGTTGGACGGACCCGGCCCCGCCGGCGCTATCGCCTCGGGCATCGCCATGATGGCCGGGTTTGCCGCTGGGGGGGCCGGCGGCGTGGGCGGCACGGGACCGGGATCGGCAAGCGCTGCACGTTGGTCGGGAGTGAGTGCGCGATATAGCGCCTCTACTTCGGCGATCTGTGTTCGCAGCCGGCTCTGCTTGGATTGCAGGCTTGCGCTGACCGCGGACGCCTGCTCCGTGGCAGTACGAGCTGCCAGCGCCGACGACTGCGCCGCACGCGCTGCGTCGTCGGCACGGGTCGATGCGGCGCGGAAAGCCTCGATACGGTCCGACATCTGAGTGGCCATCACCTTGCTCGCCGAGAGTTCGTCGAGGAGGCGTTGCGGAGACTCCGCGGTCAGCGCCGCGCTGATTGTGCTGGTGGAACCGCCCATGTAAGACGCAGCTGCCACCTGGTTCACGGCGGTCTGGTACTCACCGAGGTCGGCTCGCGCCGCGGTCATCGCCGCCAGTTCGGCGCGTTGACGATCCTCAGCCCTGCGCTGCGCCGTGAGTTTCGCCGCGAGGTCGAGTTCGGCCGAATAGACCGCTTCCGTGGTCCGCTCGGCCTCCCGAGAGAGCTCCGTCAAGCGGGCCAAGGCATCGGCAGCCGGGTCGGCCCACCCGACGCCGGCCGAGTCGCCGAGTGTCAGTGCCAGCACGATCGCCACGACGAGAGCACCCGCCGATCGGCATACCGCGCCATGGCGGTTCATCCTCAAAACACCAGTCCTCACCCCGCAGGGACATCTATGGTCTAGCTACGTAGGTCACGGAAAGATTACGAGTAACTGCGTCCAATGTCCACGCGCGCGGCATCGCTCAGCGGCCGTACACTTCGATCGCGCGCGCTCCATCGCATGAGGAACCGCTCAAAACCGCCTTTCCGCAGCATGTTTCGGGCAGGCGAACCATGGACCTGACGCCGCTACTATCACATATTTACTATGTGCAATAGTAGGTAGGAACTCAGTAGACCGTCTGCGGACTTGGCTCGACGAGGAACGACATGACAAGTGGCACCGCCATCACGGCACGGGTTCATTCCCTGAATCGGCCCAACATGGTCGCCGTGGGGACGATCGTGTGGTTGTCCAGTGAGCTGATGTTCTTCGCCGGTCTGTTCGCGATGTACTTCACCGCTCGCGCTCAGGCCGAGGAGTGGCCGCCACCACCCACCGAGTTAAACCTCGCGCTCGCAGTGCCGGTGACCCTGGTCCTCATTGCGTCCTCGTTCACTTGTCAGATGGGTGTATTTGCCGCCGAGCGCGGCGACGTGTTCGGCCTGCGCCGGTGGTACGTCGTCACGTTCGTCATGGGGTTGTTCTTCGTGCTCGGCCAGGGGTACGAGTACCTCAGCTTGGTGCGTGAGGGAACCACGATCGCTGGCAGCGCTTATGGGTCGGTCTTCTACCTCACGACGGGTTTCCACGGGTTGCACGTGATCGGCGGTCTCGTCGCGTTCATCCTGCTGCTTGTGCGCACGCGCATGAGTAAGTTCACTCCCGCCCAGGCGACCGCCGCCATCGTGGTGTCTTACTACTGGCACTTCGTTGATATCGTGTGGATCGCGCTCTTTGCCGTCATCTACTTCGTGAGATGACGGGGGGCACGCCGCGCAGGTGTCGACGATCCCGAAGGTGGCCGGCGCGGGCGGCCGTTGTCGTCGCAGTCGTGGCTACCCTCCTCGGACTCGCCTCGACGGTCGCGGCGAACGTCGCCGCGGAGCCGACGTCGGCGCAGGCCACCTCGACAGCTCCGCCACGACCCGTGGGCTCAACGCCGACCAAACACTCCTACGACGACACGCACCCCGACCAACCCGAAGTCGCGAACCCGGCGCTGTGGATCCTGGGTGGCGCCGTCGCGGGACTGGTCGCGATCGCCGTCATCATGTTGAGAGCGGGCAGACCTGCACGCCATCACCTCAACCGGGGGCCGTGACCTCAACGGCGAGTGAACGCTTCTGCGCCGATGGATCGCGAGCATGGTCGATCCGGCCCACCATGCCAGTCCGGTCATTCGGGTGAAGCCGGTGCACTAACATCCTACGTAGTCCCTACGTAGGATGTGGCGTGCGCAGCGGGCTCTTGCACCAGGGTCGCCGCCGAACGTCCCGTAACGGAGGTCGTTGTGTCGTCGCCAAAGTTCACGCCCTACGTTGCGCAGCTTCGAGTCGGCAGGCCTATATCTCAACGAGCGAACGTGAGAGGCGCTCAAATGACTCATCGACTGACCGATGCGCCTCGAATGTCGCGGTCGCGGCTGGACATGGGTGTTGAGCGTTGGTGCCGGCGGCGACCCCCGACACGTTGGTCACCGTTGATGCGGCGCGGCATCGCTGCAGGCCTGAGCGCGGTACTGCTCGGTGCCGCAGTGTCCGGATGCTCCAGCGGAGCCGATGCCGTCGCGCAGGGTGGCACATTCGAGTTCGTGTCGCCGGGCGGGCAGGTCGACATCTTCTATGACCCGCCGCTGAGTCGTGGTCGGCCGGGGCCGATAAGCGGACCCGACCTGATGGACCCTGACCGCACGTTGTCACTTGATGACTTCTCCGAGAAGGTGGTTGTGATCAACGTGTGGGGTCAGTGGTGTGGTCCTTGTCGAACCGAGATGCCAGAACTACAAAGGGTGTACGACGCGACCCGCAACGAGGGAGTCGCCTTCCTGGGCATCGACGTCCGCGACAACAATCGCGAAGCGGCGGTTGACTTCATCGTCGATCGCAAGGTCACCTTTTCATCGATCTACGACCCACCGATGCGCACGATGATCGCTTTGGGCGCGAGGTATCCCACGACCGCTATTCCATCCACCATCGTCTTGGACCGGTCACATCGCGTCGCCGCGGTGTTCCTGAGGGCGCTGCTCGCCGAGGATCTCGAACCGGTGGTCCGTCGGCTCGCCGCCGAGACCGCAACCGGCTCCGGACCACCGCGGTGAACGGTGACCCCGCCCCGGCCGCACGTCACCGCGGGGCCCGGCCGAGGCTCAGGCGCAACGGTGCGACTCGACGGAAGGCGGCACCGTGATTGGTCAGGTGGTGCTCCCCACCTCGCCGCCGTCGCTCTGGGCGATGCTCGGTTGGCTAGTACCACCGGTTCCTTTATTGCCCGTATTAGCAATTGTTTTGGCGGTCTGGTACCTGCTCGCCGTTCGCGTCGTCAGATCGCGGGGCCGCCAGTGGGCGTGGAAACGGACGGCGAGCTTCCTGGCGGGCTGTATCGCCCTGGCGGCGGTGACGGGCCTGGCCATCGACGGCTACGGCTACCGACTGTTCAGTGCCTTCATGTTCCAGCACCTCACGCTCTCGATCCTCGTCCCGCCGCTGCTGGTGCTGGGTGCGCCCGGCAGGCTGCTACTGAGGTCCACGCCCCATCGTGGACTCGGACGCTACGTCGTCATCTCCGCGCTCGGCGGACTGCGCTGCCGGGCAAGCAGAATCGTGTTGCACCCCGGCTTCACCATTCCGGTGTTCCTGTTGAGCTACTACGGCCTGTACCTCTCCGACCTGTTCGACGCGGCGGCGGCCAGCGTGGCCGGACACGTCACACTGCAAGTGTTCTTCCTAGTCAGCGGCCTGTTGTTCATCGTGCCGATCCTGTCGACCGGTCCCTTGCCGGTCCGGCAGAGCAACCTCGGACGCTTCTTCGACATCTTCGTCGAGATGCCGCTGCACGTCTTCATCGGCGTCATCCTGATGATGGCGCCTCGGACGCTCACCGAGACCTTCGCCCAACCTCCGCCGGACTGGAACGTCGACCCCGTCGCCGACCAGGGGGTCGCCGGCGCCTTGGCGTGGTCCTACGGCGAGCCGGTCGCCCTGCTGACCACGGTGATCTTCGCCATCCGATGGCGCCGTGACGAGGAGTTGGAGTCGGTGAAGAGGGAGGCCGACGTCGAACGCGACGACGCGGAATTGGCTGCCTACAACGCATTTCTGCGCCAACTGCACCAACAGCGCTGACCAGCTGCCCATCTGCCGAACACCGCCACGACGAGACGTGGGCAATATCCTGGCGCCGGACCTAGGTCGCCGCACATCGCCATCCCCGGAGAACCGCCCTAACTGCATCCGGTGGTGCGGCCGGAATCGTAAACCGTGCTGCTGATCATCAATTCGAGATACTGGCCCGCGACCTGGCGACGAGGGCTTTGTGTATCAGCGCATTCGCGCAACGATGGTTGCAACGGCTGCGAGAGCCGCCCATACCGCATGGATCGGTAATCGGGTCTTTACGGAATCCTCACTGACGCAGTCTATTCCGAATTCACTGGCATAGAAGAGGAGGAGACGATGAATGCCTTAGGCGCCCGGGCGCAGGCTCGACTATCCGGCGCTAGGGGACCATCGCCGCACCTGGTGCCGCGTGACAGTCAAGCAATGGTCATATACGTAGTCACATAGTAGGTTAGTGGTGTGAAGAGTGCACTGGCCGTGTCCTGCCAGGGACCGCGGTCGACTTGGCCACACCAGCATCACGCGCGGTCGGCGGGTCGGCTAGCTCGCCGATGGATCGCGACTGCGCTATTGCTGGCGCTGAGTTTGGCGGTGCTGGCCTTGCTCGTAGCCGACCCGGCCGCCGCTCACCTCATGGGCGTCTAGCTATCAGTACAAGCACCAAGCCCCTTGCGTAGCTGCAAGTTCAACAAGGACGCCGTCCAGCACCGTATTAGGACGCGCCAACGGTCGGTCGGGAAGTCGTTTGGCGCGTGAGCCGTCTACGCGAAGCAGATCAACACGCCCGCTAGGGACAGAGCGACGATCGCCAACGGTGTAGTGGCCATCGCTGCTACTGCACCGCTGAGCGTGACTTGGGTGCGGATGCGGGCAAACCTTCGTGGTGGCTTCAATAAGCGTTCGGCACGAGCGAGCACGGCGATACCGGCGGCGGCCAGACCGTGCGCCGGGGTGGTGGCGCCCGAGAGGGTCAACAAGCCAGCGAGCAGCGGCTGACGGCCGTGGCGACGAGCGGCCGCGTCGTCGGCGCACATCTCTAATAGAGAACTGATATGGCTGGCGGCGCTCGCGAAGAGGCCGCAGGTGGGCAGCGCGGCGGTCAGGCCGCGGGTCGCGGCGACGACGTAGGCGTGCCGGCCATCTAGGTGAGCACGCTCGTGGGCGACAACGGCAGCCAGTTGGTCTTCATTGAGTGCGGCAAGAGCTGCGGAGGTCACCACAATCGCCGGTGGGCGGCCCGCCACGCAATACGCCGCAGGCTCGGATGCTTCGATGACCACGACATCGCTGCCGTACGACCTGCCCACCAGGCGTACGGCGTCGGCATGCGCGAAAGTGTGGGAGCGCATGCGCCCCAGAGCGCGGCCGATTCGAAAGACGACGGCGATCAGACTACCGACGGCGATGGCTACCGCGACGGTTGCGACGGTTCGGGCCGGCCACCCGGCGTGGCCGACGAGAATGGCGCGCAGACGTTCCAGGCACGTGACGAGCAGCGCGTCGGGGCTGTCCCAATGCCCAGCGGCCTCGATGAGCAGCAGCGCGACGGCGGCGACCGCGCAGCCGATCACCGTCACGACAGCTGTGATCCACGCGGCTATCGCCAGGCGCGGAGCCCCGCCGTCGGCCGTGATGTGAACCAGCACCTTCGGTCCGGTGTACAGGACTGCCGCGACGTACAGCAGCAACGCCGCCGCGACGGTCATCAGCGACCCGACTTGCGGGCCAGACGCCGCAGCGCAGCACGCAAATCAGCGGATTCCTCCGCGTCGATCTGCGCCACAAAATGACTCAGGATCGCCTCGGATCGACCGCCGCCGCTCAGTGCCTCCAGCATGAGTCGTGCACTGTGCTCCTCGCGAGTCAGCGTTGGCCGATAGCGATAAGCCTTGCCGTCGCGTTCACGCGACAGCCAGCCTTTGCTGTGCAAGTTGTCCATCGTCGACATCACTGTGGTGTACGCAATGTGGCGTTCGGTGCTCAACTCGTCGAAGATGTCCCGTACCGTGGTGTCGGCGTCAGGGTCACGGTTCCAGAGGCGATCCATGATCGACGCCTCGAGTTCTCCGAAGCCACGCACCCGAGCCATGATCGAACCTCCTGAATTGGTCAGTAGGTAGCTTACGGTGTCGATCGGCGTGCCGACGCTGAAGTGAGCGCGCGGCACCGACTGCAACCTCGCAGCGGCCAGCCGGGCCAGGCAGGATCCTACTGAGGAAGTCAGTAATTGAGCTGGTAGCCTTCAGCGGCGGGCATGCACTTCGCGAATGCTGCCGGCCATGAGGCCGGGCCTTCGACCCCTCGGATCGCCCGGCCTCTCCAGGGCGCCTAGCCGTCGGGTACTCCCCGTTCCCCCAACCACGCCATCGGGTCGATCTTGTCAGTTCCATTGCGATGCACCTCGAAGTGCAGATGCGGTCCTGTCGAATTGCCTCGGTTGCCCATGGTGGCGATCTGGTCGCCGGCCATCACCCGCTGGCCGGTTTGCACCATGGTGGTGTCAATGTGCCCGTAGAGCGTCACGGTGCCGTCCCCGGCACGAATCTTGACCCACATGCCGAAACCCGGTGTCGGACCGGAAGCTATGACCTCGCCATCTGATGCGGCGTATATCGGAGTACCGACGGCGTTGGCGATGTCGAGACCGGCGTGCAGGGTGCCCCACCGGGCTCCGAAGCCCGATGTCAAGATGCCTCGGGAAGGAAAAACGAACTGTGGGCGCCGAAGTCGTGCCTCCCGCTGTGCCCGCTCCTGAGCGTAGGCCGCCCCGTTGGCCAACTCCTGTCGATGGATCCCGGCATCAAAGCTGTTCGCCACTGGGATGATCTGCATCCCCGAAGGGTCGGGCAGGGCAGCCGGGGACGCCGCAGTGTCTGCGACCAAAACCGGCTGCTGCGCATCGGCTGCGTTGACCGCTGTATTCGCTGCGGCAGCGATCGCGCCAACGGCGATAGCCGTGACGACCAGCCTGCTGTGCGCCGCGCCGGTGGCCGGGGGGATTTTTCGATGCGCCCCACAAGAAGCGCGGACGGTAGCGCCCGACAGCGCCCGGTGAGACGGAAGTGGGCTTCCCGGAAGCCTTGCCCCGCCGACGGGGATTGGCACGGTCGGCGGTTCTGACTTCGAAGCATCTCTCGGTGAGAGGAGCAGC
This sequence comes from Mycolicibacterium chlorophenolicum, assembly GCF_001044235.1. GTDB lineage: Bacteria > Actinomycetota > Actinomycetes > Mycobacteriales > Mycobacteriaceae > Mycobacterium > Mycobacterium chlorophenolicum. The sequence continues at coordinate 52,341 of NZ_JYNL01000015.1, forward strand.
CGCGGAGACTCGTCGACCACATCGTTGAGGTCGTCGAGTTCAGGTGCGTTCAACACCGCGAGCTCGATGGCAAGGGGATCAGTGCAATAGTTGGGCATATCCAGCATCGCGCCGAACTCGCCGAGGGCGATGATCTCGGTGACGTCGTTGGCGAGATCGGCCGGCGCGTTTGGTTGCGCGATCCGGTGATGCACCACTTCGAGACGATCCTTTGCCGTTACCAATTCGTTATCTGGTTGGCGAGACGCTAACCCAATGCCCGCGATTGGGCAAGCCGCCGACCGTAGCGAGGTCCCCCCGGCATGGCAACATGCTTCGCGCAAAGGGTTGAGGCGCAATCAGTTTGGTTACGTCAGAACGCAGCGCTGCACACAATCTCGATCCTTGGTACGTACGTAGTAGATTGCGAGTTACGGACGATCGCCAAGGATGGATGTCGTTCGGCGACCCACCTCGAAACAACTCCCGTCGTCGCCGGATAGCGCAACGCCGCGCGCGCAGAAAACGACCCTTCAGCGCTGGCCGGAGCGGGCGCGAGTGCTCTGCACCCGCCCCGGCGGGGCACCCGTCACCGGGCGATGTGGCTCACGCCCGGATCCGGGATGGCGCAGCTACGCAAGGTAGTACTAAGCTCCGCCGTAGAGTATCCTACGTATCTAGTCAGTAGATAATGGGAGCGCGTTCCGGCGCGTGGCGGAAGGGATTCAATGGTTGCCGATGCGCCACCGATCGCGGAACTGGAGGCACGCCGTCCTTTTCCTGCCCGGATGGGCCCGAAAGGCAACCTGATCTACCGGTTGATCACGACCACCGATCACAAGCTGATCGGCATGATGTATTGCGTCGCGTGTTTCGCCTTCTTCCTCATCGGTGGGTTGATGGCGTTGTTCATTCGCACCGAATTGGCGGTGCCGGGGCTGCAGTTCCTGTCCAACGAGCAGTACAACCAGCTGTTCACGATGCACGGCACCGTGATGCTGCTGTTCTACGCCACCCCGATCGTGTTCGGCTTCGCGAATCTGGTGCTGCCGCTGCAGATCGGCGCCCCCGATGTCGCGTTCCCGCGGCTGAACGCGTTCTCGTTCTGGCTGTTCCTCTTCGGTGCACTGATCGCCACCGCGGGCTTCATCACCCCCGGCGGCGCCGCGGACTTCGGCTGGACCGCCTACACACCCTTGTCTAGTGCGATCAATTCACCAGGCGCCGGCGCCGACCTCTGGATTCTCGGCCTGATCGTCGGCGGGCTGGGC
>NZ_JYNL01000016.1 GCF_001044235.1 Mycolicibacterium chlorophenolicum
TCGTGGTGTCCCACAGGGCCCGTTTTGACGGCGCCGACGACCCGTGCGCCCAGTAGGTGCGCGGGGCGATCTGCACACCGTGCACGGCCAGTGCCCGGCAGATCGGCACGACCCCGAACTCCTCACAGTGTTCGTCGATGAACGCGCAGATCAACGGTGTTGCGGGTCGCACTCCCGCGCAAAGAAAGTTGTTGCGGCTTTCAGTATTTCGATCGTTTGCTCAAGTTCCTTAGTTTTGCGGCGAAGCTCCCGCAGCTCGCATGCGGTCTCAGTCGGCACACCCGCAGCCTCACCTCGTCCACCTCGGCCTGGCGCACCCACTTGCGCAGCGTCTCCGCGCTCATCGCCAACCGCGTCGAGATCGCGCGCATCGCCGCCCACTCGGTCTCGTAGTCATCGCGATGCTCGCGGACCAGCCGCACCGCCTTGGCCTTGGTGTTCTCGTCGTACTTGCTCGGCATCGTGCCATCCTTCCCTCAAAAGAAGGTGTGCACGAAACCCGGGATGCTTCAACCCGGCAGTGATCCGATTATGGGACAGCGCCTGCAACGAGTTCATCCCCTTCCTGGATTATGACGTGGAGATCCGGCGGGTGATCTGCTCGACGAATTCGATCGAGTCCCTCAACGCCCGTTACCGCCGCGTGATCAAGGCCCGCGGGCACTCCCCTCCGAGCAAGCTGCGCTGAAGTGCCTGTACTTGTGGCCCCGATCGCTGGACCCGACCGGTGTCGGCAGGGCACGATGGACGATGCGGTGGAAACCTGCTCTGAACGCGTTCGCAATCACCTTCGGCGACCAATTCCCCGAAACCTACTGATGAAAACCGCCGGAAACACCCTTCACGAGATAGTCCCTCACACCGACGTCCTGGAATCTTGGCCTGTTGAGCGCCAGCATGGTTAGCTGTGTCATCGTTAATTATGTGTTGGCTTCACCCTGGGCGGCCGTGACCCGGACCCGTCGTGCCGGCGAGACGACGGGGCGACGTGTCGTGGCGCTGCTGCGCCTGCTCGACCGCGCCGACGACCTGGTCGACGACGTGCACAAACTGCGGCGGTCCATCCAGTTCATCGCCGAGAACATCGGCGAACTCACCGAGAGTGCGGCCGGTCTTAACCGCAACGCCGGGGAAATCGCTGCCGAGATCGCCACGCTGACCGAGGCGGCGCAGGGCATCGACAACAGCGCGGGCAGCCTGGCGCAGGCGCTGCCCGCCGTTCAGCGACTCACCGAGATCGTCGACCCGCTAGACAACACCGTGGCGCGGCTAGGCCGGTTCGTCGATAGGATCCCTGGCGGGAAACGCACCCCAACGCGCACCGACCGGTGGCCTGCAGCATCAGATGAGACAGGAAATTGAACCCGGCTCACCGATGAAGCTGTTGGTGAGGCTGCTGGCCACGGCTGGTAGGCGCTTGCTGTTGGTGGGTAGGGGGTAGCTGCTGGTCTGCCCAGCTTTTCCTGTCGTGCTCCGTCGGGCCGTTCGGCGGTGGTCAGGTGGGGGTGGCCGCTGGGGGTGGACGTCGGCGTCGGCGCAAGGTTGTGACTGATGGTGTTGTGCCACAGGGTTTTCCATGCTTATGCCCAGGGCCAGTGTGATGGCAGGTGCAAGACGGGTCGGCGTTGGGGTCGGGCCAGCCGGGCGGGAATGTTGACGATCCGCCGACGCAGGGTGGCCCCACGGGCCACGGCGTGGGCGCCTCCAGTGAGCACGCCGATGGCGCGCAGCAGGTTGTGCGCGATTGAAGGGCACAAGATCCAGTCGCCGGTGTCGGGATCACGCACCGCGCCCGGATACGACACCGCAGTCCAGGAGCCTTGCTCGATTGCGGCGATAGCGGCGGCGACGGAGCGGTTCTTGGCCACCGCCAGGGAGAACCTCCCACCGGCGCGGCGGCAGGCTGAGACCACCACACCGGTGCCATACGCGCTGTCACCACCTGCCACGATCTGGCCGGTGACCCCAGCGTCTCGGGCAGTGCCCACAGCTTAAGCGATCATCCGGGCAGCGCCTTTGCTTGAGTTGACCCGCCCGGCGCGTAGCCGGGCCCCGGCGATCACGGGCGCTCCCGCCTCGGTGCTGATCGTGGTCACAGCGGAGACAGGCCCTTGCGCAGGATCTGCTTGCCGGCAATCTTCGAACGCCCGTAGGAGGCGCCCTGCTTGGCATGGCCGTAGACCGGGCGCAGCAGCGAGTCGATGTCGACGAAGGCCCGGGCGTCGGCGCCGGGCAGCAGTTCGACCCGCGCGCAGAGTCCGGACAGGTGGTGGCGCAGCACGGATTCAAGTTGGTTGGCATGCCCGAAGGTGAACTCCCGCAACAGGATCCGATCGTCGAGGGCGCATACACCCCGCCGGAGAGGGTTTCATCCCGCCGGACACGGACGACGGCGACATCATCGATACTGTCTCCGGCACACATGCCAGCGATCAGCGTCGCCAACTTCGGCGCCGGGTTGGCCGACCCGGACTTGATCCTGGGCTCAGGGATGTTGATCTTATCGGCCAGCAGCCTCGGCAAGCCGCTCTGGGCGGCCAGCGTCATGACCGGGACCAGCCCGGCACACAACACGAGATGATCATCATCGAACGCCGCCGACGTAAGCGTGAACCTGTGCGACACTTGCACCGGAAGTGCCTTTCGTGTCGCTGGCCAGATTGCTGTGTGTCGGAACTCCAATCATCCCAGCTCAAGAGGCAGTTCCTCATATCAACACCCCGAACCCCACGCAATTCGATCGGTGGATCGAGGCTAAGCTAAGCGGTCCGGCGGCGTGTAATCTGCAGCGGCGCAAGGACATGAACACGAGCTGTGGAACATGCTTCTCCTCAGAACCGGACGAGCCCGCGAATGTTTTTTCCTGAACGCATATCCTGGTAGCCCTCATTGATTTGGTCGAGGGAGTATTCGCGGGTGACCAACTCGTCGAGCTTCAACAGCCCCGCGGAGTAAAGCTCGACCAGCCGCGGAATATCGTGTGGCGCATTGGATGAGCCATACAAAGCGCCACGAATCTGCTTCTCGTAAAGCGTCATCTCCAGCAGTGACCCTGAGATCGACGAATCGTCGGGATGCCCGATGGCCGTAACCACGACGCGTCCGCGCTTTCCGACCAAGGCCAGCGCTTCGGCGGTATAAGAGCCCTCAGCCACATCAGTGGTGAGGATGCAGACATCGGCCAGCTTGCCCCGCGTCATATCGCTGACCAGCGACCAAGCTTCATCCATCGAGGCGGCGGTGTGCGTCGCACCGAACCCGCTCGCTTGCTCTCGCTTGAACTTCACCGGATCGACCGCCACAATCGCTAGCGCCCCCGCGATTCGCGCGCCCTGAATCGCATTCATTCCGATCCCGCCTGTTCCCACTACCACGACGGTGTCCCCGGCGCGCACCTCCCCAGTCCGCACCGCAGATCCGTAGCCCGTCGTGACGCCGCAACCGATCAAGGCTGCCCGATCCAGCGGGATTCCGCCGTCAATCTTGACCACGGATGCCTGCGGCACCACGGTGTACTCGGAAAACGTTCCGAGCAAACACATCTGCCCGACGTCCTCGCCTCGTGCGTGAAAGCGATAGGTGCCGTCGATCTGCGGGCCCATCATGAGCGCCGCTCCCAACTCACAGAGATTGCCCATGCCGCGCGCGCAGTACGAGCAGCGCCCACACGAGGGAAGGAAGGTCAAGATGACAGAATCACCTTCGGACAGATCCTCAACCCCTGCGCCGCACTCCACGATTGTGCCGGCACCCTCATGGCCCCCTACTACCGGCAATGGGATCGGGAGGTCGCCGGTCACCAGATGTTCGTCGGAATGGCACAAGCCGGTGGCCGTCAGCCGCACGAGGACCTCCCCGGGACCTGGCGGATCCAACTCGACTTCTTCGACCTCCCACTTCTGCTCCAAGCCCCACAAAACAGCGGCACGTGTCTTCATGCTGAAGTCCCTTCTTTTCTATCTAATGACGCTTCTGAAGTAGTTACCCCGACCGCGCACGGCGATACCGCGAACTGTCGTGAATGATCTCCGGGCACGTCGCCCAGGGGCCGCGGCGGCCGCTCGCCCGCGCCCGGTCTCGTACACCGGACTGACATCACACATCGAGCAGGTCGTGACGCTTGTCGGCTTCGAGGATTGCCCGATATTCTGGAAAAAGGTTTTTGGCCTGCGGTATGAGCTTGATCAGTTTCGTGACAGGACCTTTCGCTCGTACAGTTCCTTTGGCCATCGCCATGGTCAAGTTCACCTTTCCCAACCAGAACTTGTTACCGGTATCCGCGGACATGAACAATTCGACATTCGGTGTAACGCCACTGTCCGCGCCGGTCTCTATCACCTTCTTCGGCATATCCACGGTTACTACCGCGTCCGGATCGGTGTAGTGGATCCGTAACACCACCCCGGACCCGGCAAGTCTGTTCGCAAGGTCTTCGTTCTCCAAACCTCGTCGAAAGATGCCGGCGAGGTAGCGGTAAACCTCTTCCGCATCAGCGAAGACAGCCATCGTGAATCTCCATTCTATTGACGCAATCCAAGCACTCACAAAGAAATCCGTTGGGTCGCACCCAGGTTGATTTCCTCCACAGGCAATCAGGACTCATAGGAGTAAATTCCCTGCCTCCCTCAGCGCCTCCGCAAGTCGACGTTCGGCTCGCGGCAACTGCGCAGCGAGGGACGCGGCGCCACTCGCTCGCCGGCGCGGATCTGCACCGCGTTTGTATGCGGTGTGCGCAACAGCGGTCCACAACTCAGATGCGGTCTTCGCAGCCTCCGCTGCTCGGAACGCAGGTTCGAAACTCAACTCTTCAGCGATGCGTCGACATCCACGTGCCTGCAGATCTCGGAACAGACCGCCTCCGGTTCCAGCCTTTTCGATGAAGGCGCTCAGCGCAAACAAGGCACCGTCGAGGGTGTCGTCGTCAAAGATCTCCGGCCACCGCTTGAGGTCCTCCACAAAGGTCGATACCCCTGATAATCCACGCACCTGAATCTCACAATCGGAGCCCTCGGTGATCGGCGCGCTCACACACGAACCCTGCATCGCGTCCGCGGACCTACGGAAGGCCGACCGGGCAGCATTGCCGAGATCTGGTGCGGCGCCGGGCCACTCGACCACGTAGGTGGTGTGCCGCGTGGGGACGGGAAATCCCGTCGATGCCCGCGCCTTCCGTAGATTCTCGTAAGGCACGGCTTGAGGTGTATCGCGATCGTTATCAACCACGAACGCGAGTTCCTCGTCGTCGTCGTACCCTACGATCACGACATCGTGTCGGCTCATACTCAGACGCGTTCTCAGATAGGGTAATTCGGCGATGTCAGTCCACACCATGACCGGCGTACCGGCATCGATATGTTCGGTCACCCATTTCCAACCGAGATCGGGGTCGTCTGTCGAACGACACTCGAAGCGCGCGCCCAACCGGGTCAAGTATTCGTCTTCGAGGTCCGCGCTGCGTCCAACGAGGTAGATCGGTGGACGTAGGTGCGCCGAGCGAACATACGAGAAGTCGAGGGCCCCGCCGAGAGCAAACACGATGCCTTCGTCCGGGGTGTCATCACTCCAACGGATCCCGGCCCATTCGGTCAAATCCCGAAGAGCCCCCGATCCGCAATGGCCGCCCATGTCGTGGCGATACGGCACCACCATCGATGCCATCAATCCTCCTCCAGGTGACTAACGTGCAGGCGGCAACTCATCTGCGTCATAGGGAACGCGAGATGATTTCCTTCATCACCTCGTTCGTGCCGGCATAGATTTTTTGCACGCGCTGATCCACCCACAACCTCGAGATGGGGTACTCGGTCATGTAGCCATATCCGCCGTGAAGCTGCATACAGTCATCGAGTACCTTCATCGCTCGCTCAGTGGTCCACCACTTCGCCATGGCGACGGTCTGCACGTCCAGTTGACCCGCAAGGTGCAGGTCGATGCAGTAGTCGAGGAACACTCGTGCGATGCGCGTTTCGGTCGCGGCTTCAGCCAGCGTGAACTTGGTGTTCTGAAAGCCAAAGACAGGCCGACCGAACGCCTCCCGCTCACGCGTATACTTGAGCGTCTGCTCCAGGGCAAGTTCCATCGCTGCGACAGCCCCCACCGCTACGATGAGTCGCTCTTGTGGCAGCTGCGTCATCAGCTGAATGAAGCCCTGTCCCTCAGCCTGGCCCAGTAGATGCGAGCGCGGAACTCTCACTTCATCGAAGAACAACTCGGAGGTGTCCTGGCCGCGCTGGCCGATTTTGTCGAGAACCTTGCCCCGCCGGAATCCCACCCGGTCAGCCTCAACAACGATCAAAGAGATGCCCGCAGCGCCCTGGCTCGGATCTGTCTTGGCAACAACGATGATGAGGTCGGCCTGTTGGCCGTTGGTGATGAAAGTCTTGGAGCCGGTGATCACGTACTCGTCACCGTCAAGGAGGGCCTTTGTCTTGACGCTCTGCAGATCGGACCCGGTCCCCGGTTCTGTCATGGCGATCGCCCCGATCATTTCACCGGACGCCATCTTGGGAAGCCACTGCGCGCGCAGCTCTTCAGTCGCGTACTGCAGGATGTAGTGGGCCACGATTCCGCTGTGCAGTCCCGCGCCCCATGAGCTGTCACCGATGCGGGCCTGCTCTTCAAGCACGACCGCTTCGTGCGCGAAAGTGCCACCGCCTCCGCCGTATTCCTCAGGTATAGACATGCAGAGCAGGCCCAGCTCGCCCGCTCGGTTCCACAGTTCTCGGTCGACATGGTGCTGGTCTGCAAAGCGGTTCGCATGCGGCGCCAATTCGGCCGAGAAGAACTTCGCAGCGAGGTCACGAAGCTCGAGTAATTCGGCATTCATCCAGGGAGAGATTGGTGAGGACATGATTACCTTCCGACTGTTGGAATTCCAGGGATTCGACGTTATGACGTTTCGATTTCGATGAGGTATTCGCCGGCAGAGTGGCGCGCACGGATGGCCTTTTTGTCGTACTTTCCGACGCTCGTCCTCGGAATATCGGACACGAAGCTCCATCGCTCAGGAATCCACCATTTGGCGACTTTGCCCGAAAGGAACGATCGGAGTTGGTCAATGTCAACGTCGGTTCCGGGGTGGACAACGACAAGCGCCAACGGCCTTTCCTGCCATTTATCGTCCGCGACGCCGACTACCGCCGCTTCGTACACGGCAGGGTGCCCGATCAGCGTGTTTTCCAGCTCTACCGAGGAGATCCACTCGCCACCTGACTTGATGACGTCTTTCGAGCGGTCGGTCAGTGTCAGATAGCCCTGGGGGTCGATCCTGCCCACATCACCGGTACGCAGCCATCCTTCATCGAACTTCTCCGTATCGTTGTCTCCGAAATAGGAACCGGTGATCCAAGGGCCGCGCGCCTGAATTTCCCCAACTGACCGACCGTCCCACGGCACGTCTTTCCCGTCGTCGTCCCGCAACCGGATTTCGACACCGCAGATCGGTCGACCCTGGCTTGCGCGCATCTCCCATCGTCGCGTCTCGTCGGCTCCGCGAGCCGGGCGTGCAACGGTAGCCAGTGGAGAGGTTTCGGTCATACCCCATGCCTGCACGATGGGCACGTTGTACTTCTCTTCGAACGCCCGCATCAGGGAAAGCGGAACAGCAGATCCCCCGCATGCGACCAGCCGCAGTGAAGAAATGTCTCGGTCAGGGTGCGAATCCAAATATCGGTCGACGTCATTCCAGATCGTCGGCACTGCACCGGCCACGGTCGGCCTGGTGTCTTCGATGATCGACACCAACGGTTCGGCTTGGAGATACCGGTCAGGCAGCACCAGATCCGCACCGGACATCAACGCTGCGTAGATAAGCCCCCACGCATTGGCGTGAAACATCGGGACGATGGCCAGCACACGGTCGGCCTCGCTAACTGACAACGCGTTAGCCGTGCAGGCGGTCAGGGAGTGAAGGTACGTCGAACGGTGACTGTAGACGACCCCTTTGGGATCCCCGGTGGTGCCGCTCGTATAACACATGGCCGCGGCGGACAGCTCGTCGAGCCGAGGCCAGTCAAATGACTCTTCCTGGCCGGCAAGCACTTCCTCGTAACGCAGAACGGTCTTCCCGCATCCCTGTAGCGGGGCAAGGTCGCCCTCCCCGGTCGCGATGACGGTGTGCACCGACGCCATCGCCGGGAGCGCGCAAGCCAACAACGGCGCAACCGAAGCATCTACTAGCACAATCTGATCGCTCGCATGGTTGGCGATGTACGCGAGTTGCTCCGGAGCCAAACGAATGTTCAGAGTGTGCAGCACCGCACCCATGGAGGGAACCGCACAGTAGGCCTCCAAATGTTCCTGGTTGCTCCACTGGAAGGTGGCCACGCGTTGTTCTGCAGTGATGCCAAGGCTGCGCAGCGCATTGGCAAGGCGAGCCACTCGCGCCAGCACAATGCGGTAAAGCGTTCTCCGATATCCATTTCCGGTCGGAGTGACAACCTCGCTGTCACCGTGTATGGCTGCCGCATGCTGAACGATCGCCGAAACCGTGAGCGGAACATCTTGCATCGTGCTTTGCATCGCGTAGTGCCCTTTCAGGCGAAGAGGTCGGGACGACAGTTCGGCTGGTCGATGAATGTGCCGTAATACGTTCTCAGTGCTTGCAGGATGTCTGCCAGGGGTAGATCGTCGTAGGCTCCCCGGTCGCGCAGATACTCCATGTGCTGGGTGCCGTCACCGGTGAAACCATGGAGCAGCGCGTCGCTACGGCCGTCGAATTCGATCGGCGAGACACCGAAACGTGCGCACAGCTCGCGATTGAACGCCGGGGTCGCCTTTACCCACGCACCGTTGAGAAACATGAGACTGTAACCGTGGTAGACGAAAACGTCGGTACCACCCATCCGCTCGCGCAATGTCTTGGTCTGGAGGTGGTTTCGGACGTCGGCGAACCCCAGCCGGGCCGGGATGCCCGCCGCTCGGCACGCTGCAGTCAAGAGCACGGCCTTCGGAACGCAGTAGGCGCGTTCTGCGGTTGCGACGGTGCTGGCGCGATAGGCGTGCGGGTTATCGGTCACCGTGTAGGGGTCGTACCAAATGGAGTCGCGGACCGCGGTGAAGATGCCGATGGCCTTCTCGGTGTCGCCGCAGGCACCACGGATCGCCGATGACACGAAGTCACGTACCGAATCTTGTTGCCAGTCAAGGAACTCCGTGGGTTCGAGGTAGGGCCTGTGGTCAATGGTCATCGGCGCTTCATTTCCAACGGAAGTCCGTCCACCGGAATGGGCAGCGAAGTGTTGTCCCATCGGACGTGATAGTTCTCCGGAACCGTCCAGGTGAACGAACGCAGCATCCTGTGCAGGATCGCCTTGACCTCGAGCGTCCCGAATTGCATGCCGATGCACTTGTGCGCTCCACCTCCGAACGGAACCCAGGCGAATCGGTGGTGTTGATCTTCGCGCCGAGGCTCGTCGAAACGTGAGGGATCGAACCGCTCCGGATCACTCCAGATCGTTCGATCGAAGTGATTCACGGCAGGCGTTATGGCGCACAAAATGTTCGCGGGGATGTGATATCCGTCGATGGCGACATCTCGAACCGTCTTGCGCATCACCAGCGGAACAGGTGCAAGCAGTCTGAGCGCTTCCTTGATCACGAGGTCGATGACCGTCATCTTCTCCAGGGCATCGATGTCCGGCAACCCGTCACCGACGGCATCGGCTTCCGCAGCCGCTGCCTCCTGCCACTGCGGATACTTGGCAAGGAAATAGGTGACCGCTGTGGTGGTGATCGTCGATGTGTCGTGGGCCGCCATCATCAAGAAGATCATGTGATTCACCACATCCTCGTCGGAAAACCGCTCCCCGTCTTCGGTGGTGGCTTGACAGAGAGCAGCGAACAGATCCTCCGTTTCACCGGCTCGCGCGGCCGGCAGATGCCGGAAGAAGTAGTCCTCCAAGACGCGCCGCCCTTGCACACCAGCGCGGAATCTGGTTCCCGGAAGCGGAACACGCACAAGGGAACTCGCCGCCCGGACGGTAGCGACGAACGCCTTGTTGACGGCATCGCTCTCGTCCTTGCCACGGCCGCCCATGAAGACGTCGGTAGCTATGTCGAGGGTGAGTTCCTTCAACAGTGGGTAGATACGAACCGACGGGCCCACCGGCCACGCAGGCACTGCCGAGCGAACGCATGGGGTTACCTGTTCGACGTATCCGGTCAGGCGCGGACGCGTAAACGCCTCCTGCATGATGCGCCGGTGCATCAAGTGCTCGTCGAAGCTCATGAGCATCAAACCGCGATGGAAGAAGGCGTCGATCAGGAAAGACCAGCCATCCTGAGAGAATGCCTTCGCTTCGCTCGTGAACGCCTCTCGAGTGGCGTCAGGGCCGGCGATGACCACCATCTTGGTGCCGAACGCGCCCATCCACGACACCGAACCCAGACGGTCGTAGCGCTCTCGACTGAAATCCGAGCCGAATCGGATGTAGTCGAGCGTGTGACCCACGAAGGGCAGTCCGGCATCCCCCCGGACGGCTTTCAATCCACTGCCCGCGGGTGCCGGTGCCAGTTCACGAACCGGCCAGTCCCGGCTCCATCGACGCCATCTGTCGTCGACGGCGTGAGGCGCAGGCACCATGATCACAGAGGACAACCGCTCCTTCACGTGGTGGGCGGGTGCGAGACGGTGATTCGTCATGGTTCCTCCTGGACGCTGAGCCGCTCTGACCGTGTCATCGCTAGTCTTTACATAAGCGCGCTAGATGTCAATATCTGGACAATATTGGGCTAGGAGTTAAGTGCGCGTCTCGCACCCATGGCCGGCCCAGGACCCGGCAGACTCGGTGCAGCGGGGCCTCCGACCTTTAGACGCCCGACCCTTCTCAAGACGTAATCGCCGCCGCGCAGCTTCCGCGTGAGGAGTCGATAAACCAAGGTAGGCCCCGGCCAGTTCGTCGGGATTTCCCCACTCGAGGTTCGATACCAGCTCGCACACAGCGCCCACACCGACCTCCGTAGTCGCCTTCTCAAGCGCGTGTTGTAACGTTGCGCGATCTCTGACTTGACCTCGACCGCATGACCCGGATGAGCAGCCACGACCTTGATGAGCGTTGCGATGTGACGGACTTGTGACTCGATCATGTAGAGGATCGACCCCGAGCCCACATTCGTGTTGGGACCATAAAGCAGGAACAAGTTCGGGAACATGGGGACAGTGATGCCCAGATATGCGTATGCCTGGGTCTTCCACACCTCGGCCAAGGAGACTCCGCGAGAGCCGCGCACGGACATCGGGGCGAGAAAATCGGTGGCGCGAAACCCGGTTCCGTAGATCACGACATCTGCAGGACGAAACTCTCCATCCACGGTCTTCACACCCTTGTCGCAGAGCTCTGCGATAGCCTTCGGCACCAACGACACGCGATCACTCGCGATTGCTGGATAGTAATCATTCGAGAACAGCACTCGCTTGCACCCTGGCGCGTCGGAAGGCATCAATTGCTCGCGCAGAGATGGGCTGGCAACCTGCCGATGTAGGTGGCGGCGCGCGATCGCACCGAGAACGCGTGAGAGGGGCTTCGCGTCGACTAGCGTCACAGCGAGCAACTCGAAAAGTAGCCATACCGCGAAACGCTCGAGGCGCAGCGCCATCGGCAATAATTCGCTCACCCTGTGGTGAAGGACTCCATACCTGCTGTCCCACTTCGGCAAGATCCACGGAGCCGTGCGCTGATACAGCGTGACATGCTCTGCCTCGCGGGCGATGTGTGGCACGAATTGGACCGCACTTGCCCCTGTGCCGATGACGGCTACTTGCTTGCCGCGAAGCGAAACCGATCGGTCCCAACGCGCCGAATGAAAGCGCGGCCCCTGAAAGGTGTCTGCGTCGGCGATATCCGGTATGTGGGGTAAGGAGAGCTGACCCACGGCCGAGACGACGACATCACAGCATATCGTCTCGTTCGAGCTCGTGGCCAGGGTCCAACGCCCGGACTGATCGTCGAAGGTCAGGTCGACAACTTCGGTCTGTGTGCGCAGATGTGCGGCCAGTCCGCCACTCTCCACGAGTCGTTGGAGGTACTCGAGTATCTCGGGTTGCTCGGCATACCGCCGTGACCAACGAGGATTGGGCTTGTACGAGAGTGAGTACAACGCTGACGGCACGTCGCAGGCCGCTCCCGGATAGGTGTTGTCACGCCAAACACCCCCGATGTCTGCAGCCTTTTCCAGGATCGTGAAGTTCGTGAACCCGTCCTTCTTCAGCCGGTGGGCCATCGCAACCCCGGCGAAGCCGGCCCCGATGATCACGATCGACGGATCGTATGCGCGACAGGCCGTCGCGAAGTTGCTGCTCATGAGGCAGAGACGACTGACTTCACGCTGCGGCGGTGGAGGTGGTGTAAGTGTAGGTGTAGGTGCATTGCCTGTTCGGACACTTTCACCTGACTCCCGAGGCTTCAAGGAAGCGTCCCGCTCGATGAATCGCGTCTCGGGCTTCGGGAAGAATCCGGAACATAGCCTGGAATACATGGATCTGTCCCCGGTATACCTGGATCTCGACGTGGGATCCAGCTGATTGAAGTCGCTCGGCGAGACGGCGCGAGTCATCGATCAACATTTCTCTCCCGCCCACCTGAATGAGGATCGGCGGCATCGAGGTGAGGTCCGCGTCAAGCACGCTGAGGCGCGGATCTCCGCGATCTGCACCACCTACGTAGAGGTCAAGAGCGCGCGCCGCTGATTGAGCGGAGGCAAAAGGATCCCGGCGGCGAAGTTCACGCGCTCTGGCGAGTTCGCACCTGAGATCCAGGACGGGAGACATCAGCAGCATCGCATCAGGGAGCGGCAATCCAGCTGCACGTGCGCCCAAGGCCGTGGCCATCGTGAGCTGACCGCCCGCTGAATCTCCGGCAACCGCGACGGTGCGCTGGCAAGAACCTGGGGACCCTCCGCTGGTAAGCCAGCGATACGCGTTCAGTGCATCGTCCGCGGCTGCGGGATAGGGATATCGTGGCGCAAGTCGATACTTGACGGCGAAGATTGGGCGTCCGCTTGCGGAGGCGAGTTCGCCGAGAAGACCGCGGTGCGTCTCCGGCGAGCACATAGAATAGGCACCGCCGTGGATGTACAGCAATGGGTTCGCATGCGGATGTATCACAGGTGTGGTGATCCAGTCCCCACGAACCGGGCCTCCGGCGAATACAGTGTCAACCTTGCGCACTGTGACGCCGCGCCGAGGCCGTGAGGCGACGAGCGCTGTTCGCAGCACGCGATCCATCACCGCAAGTCCGTAGGCGTTTGATGGCATCAGCTGTGTCAGTGGGCGCAGCGTGGTTCGCGAGGACATCGCGACGAGATGGCTGGCAAGGCTGGGCTGCCAGTCGGGGGCATCCATTCTGGTCACCGGGGACACACCTCCTCGGGCCGATTCTCGAATCGGTAGTCCGAGAGGCGAAAGGTGCGGCTTCGCCAATACGTCTCCAGAGTCGTTGATGGACGGAGTGGAACGTCGCCGTGCTTGTCGAAGTAGTAGCTGTTGGCATTGGAACAGCTCGGCTGCCAGAAAACCTGCCTGTGACGACGACTCAGCACTTCGGCGAAGTAACGGTCATTCGCCTCCTTCTTAACCTCGACGAGGCTCGCACCCAGTGCCCGCGCGCGACGAAGACAGCGGACGATGTGCCGACTCTGCGCCTCGATGAGCGTGAAGTACGAGGCGCCGTTGTAGCCGTAGGGACCGAAGATGTTGAAATGATTCGGAAATCCCGGGACGCTCACCCCTTCGAAGGCCTGCAGTCGATGCTCGTCCCACCATGTAGCCTGCTCCAGCCCGCCGCGTCCCTTCAACACGTACGTTGGCATGTTGCCCGACTCCATCACTTTGAAGCCGGTGGCCAGGATCAAGACGTCAATGGGATGAGCTTTGCCGTCTCGAGTATGGACGGATGCATGGTCGATATGGGTTATGCCGCTCGTCTCGAGCGAAACGTTGGACCGGTTGTACGTTGCGAGATAGGAATTGTGGAAGCTGGGTCGTTTACAGCCCAACGAGTAGCGCGGAATGAGTTGTTCTCTCGTCGTCGGGTCATGGACTTCACGCCGCATGTACCGCTTTGCGGCGCTCTCCATGACATCGGCGAACGGTATCACCGTATGAAAGTGAGCGGCGATTGGGAAAGTGATTTCTACGAACGCCTGGCTCGCGGTCCGGGTCGCCAATTGTGCCCCCGGCAGGAAATGTAGAAGCCTTCCAGCCCACGTCGGTATTGGGAAGTCTGGCTTGGGCAGACAATAAATTGGAGTTCGCTGAAAGACCGTCAGACTCTCTGCTTTTCTTGCGATTTCGGGTATCAGTTGCACGGCTGACGCACCGGTACCGATTACTGCGACCCTCTTCCCGCTGAGATCTTTGGTATCGTCCCATCTAGCCGTGTGGAGCGTAACGCCGGCGAAATCTCGCACCCCCTTGATTTCAGGCCATTTCGGCCGACTGAGAACGCCGGAGCAATTGATCACGAAGCGTGCGGTGATCTCCTCACCTTTTGCGGTCGTCAGACGCCAAAATGTTGCATTTTCGTCAAAGCAAGCTGCGGTGATGGTTGTATTGAAACGAATATGGTCTCCAAGCTCGTACTTTTCAACGCATTGCTCCGCATAGGCTTTGAGCTCGTTGCCGTGGGCGTATGTACGCGACCAAGAGGGCCGCATTTCGTATGAGAATTGATAACTGTACGACGGTATGTCGACCGCGATACCGGGATAGGTGTTCCAGTGCCACGTACCACCTACGCCATCGGCGTCGTCAACCATCAAGAAGTCGGTAAATCCCGCCTTCATCAAGCTAATGCCAGACCCGATGCCGGAAAATCCAGCTCCTATGATGATTATCTCGTAATTACGGTCGGACTTGCGATCCATTGCTGTATTTCACCGTTCTGACGGTCAGCCTTGCAAATTTGTATTCAGAGTGATTGCGTCAGCTCGAGGTGTGTATCGTCGCGCCGGGTTATCACGTAATCATGAGGATCCAAGTGGGATAGTTCTCTCATAAACTGGGTCGCGAAACCTGGGTACATGGTCCCGTTGTAGCCGTCCTCGGTCAAATACCAGCTGCTGCAGCCAGAATTCCATGTTGTACGTCGAAGGCGGCGCTGAATTTCGGAGTGATAGCGGTCCTGGCGATCCTCCCTCACATCCAAAGTACCGATGTCATTTTGCTGAAGGAGCTTGATCGCCTTGACTATATAGTCAATTGCGGCCTCCATATATACGAGCGCCGAATTGTGGCCTGGCCCGGAATTCGGTCCGAAAGTGAAGAACAAATTCGGATACCCGGCCACGCTCACGCTCTTGAAGGCGTATCGCCCCAAGAACCATTCATCGCCGAGCTTCCGACCACCGAGGCCGCTGATCGGGAACGGGGTGCCACGTTTGGCCACATCGAAGCCAGTGGCAAACACCATACAGTCCACCTCGTGCTCCACACCGTCAGCGGTCCGAATACCGTTCGGTGACAACGTGGCGATCGGCCAACTGATCAGCTTACAGTTATCCGACTGTAGCGCAGGATAATAATCGCTGGTCATGAGCATACGTTTGCAACCTGCTCTGAAATGGGGCGTCAATTGACGTCTCAACCAGGGATCTTTCACCTGCCGACGCAGATGAGCCTTCGCCATCAGTTGTATCGCCGATGTCGCGGCGGTGTTCCAGACCATACCCACTGCCATCACTTCGTGTGCCCAGAACCAAGCGTCACGGAGCGCCTGTTCGCTCGCCGGCAATTGCTTAAAGGT
The DNA here is from genome assembly GCF_001044235.1 of Mycolicibacterium chlorophenolicum. Classification (GTDB taxonomy): domain Bacteria; phylum Actinomycetota; class Actinomycetes; order Mycobacteriales; family Mycobacteriaceae; genus Mycobacterium; species Mycobacterium chlorophenolicum. The sequence goes on from NZ_JYNL01000016.1 coordinate 15,741, forward strand.
CGAGCGCGCCCAAGCCGGATGCTTGAAGTTAAACCTGGGCAATACCCAGCCGGGCGTTCTTTGGAAGACTTTGACCGACGCAGCCGACTTCACGAGCTCAGGAATGATCTGCACCGCGCTCGCGCCCGTCCCGATGACTGCAACCCTCTTGTCGCGGAGGTCGTAGCCCTGGTCCCATCGAGCGCTGTGGATTTTCTTTCCCTCGTACGAGTCGATACCTCGAATATCCGGAAAGCTCGCGTCGGCAAGTGGTCCACTGGCCATCACGACCGAACGAGCTTGATAACGCGTTCCGTCGGCCGTGTCGGCCACCCAGATGCCGGCACCCTCATCGAATTCCAAGGCGGTTACATCGGTATCAAACTGGATGAACCGGGCAAGGTCGTACTTAATGACGATCTCGTCGATATATTCGAGGATCTCAGCGCTCCCCGAGTAGGTACGAGTCCAGCCCGGATTCGGCTCGAACGAGTAGGAGTAGAGAAGCGAGGGAATATCGCAGGCCGCACCGGGATAAGTATTGTCTCGCCAGGTGCCTCCAACGCGATCTGACCGTTCCAGGATGACGAAGTCATCCGTGCCCTCCTGAAGCAGTCTGATCGCCGCACCGATACCTGCGAACCCGGCGCCGACGATCAACGTCGTCGTGGTGCCTGTCATTTGGCAACCGGTTCGTAGGTCAGTTCGTCCGTCCAGGATGGCGGCCGACCGAAAATCTGAACAGGGAAAACATCAATCGCATTGCCAAGGCGCTGAGACACGAAGTGCAGAGGCTGGGACCGCTTGATGGAAGACGACATGTGCGCCTTCAAGATGTGATAACCGGGCACCCTCCGCGTATGCTCACTCCGGTCGCCGACATTGGCATACCGCGTCACTGCATTGTATAACTTCTCCTCGGACAGACCCATAGCGTTGAGATTCATCAACATACGCGTCAGGAGCGGGATATACAGCAACGCGCCGGTGAGAATGCGCGGGTCGACCAGAGCACCCGCAGTTTGAATGGCGTGGATTCGCATCGGGCTGGCGCCCAGGTCATTCAAGACCTGGAAGCCAACCGCGAGATGCCGCGATTCGTCGCTGTTGACCTTGTTGAACACCTCCCCGCACACAGGGTCGTCAACCTCATCGAGGAGAAACTTCAGCAGCGCTCCATCGAGCGCAGTCTCCAGTGCCGGAATCGCGGCCCCGATGACGGTCAGGGGCAGGGCTTCGGCATAACGGTCCAACCATTCGATCACCAGCCGAATATTCTTGTTCGGGACCGGTTTCTCGCCTTCCTCCAGCATGCCCCAGCGACGCATCAGGGCAAGTTCGGCATTGGCGTGACGCTGCTCCTCGGCGTGAAAGTAACGGTAAATGTCTCCGAGCGCTTCGAATGGCGCCTTCGGAGCCATCGCGGCGAAGGCACGTGCTCCAACATGCTCAATCCACACCACGTCGGACATGAATTGCTTGAGTGTGGGACGCTGTTCATCGGTGATCAGTTCCGCGCCAGGGGCGTCCCAATCGATATCGGCGAGAGCCCATTGCTTGTTCTTGATTGTCTCGAGCATGTCGCTGTATGCGAAAGCCATTTTCCTGCTCCTCTACTCGGCTGAATCGTTCCTTGAGGCCATGCGCTCCACGAGGCCCAGCGTGCGTGTAAAAGGACCGGGTAGGGCTCTCTTGAGTTGCCACAAGACTTTGGCATCGAGTTGGGGTACTACATAAATTCGTCCGCGATCGTGCGCGTTCAACGTCGTTCGAGCAACGTGCTGTGGCGAAATGCCGGTCCATTTCATCAGGTTGGTCGCGAGTCGTGCAGCCGCCTCGTCGATGTGAGGATTATTGGCGATGTTCGTCTTCACGAAGGTGGGACAAAGCACTGTGACGTTGACGTCAGTACCGCTCAGTTCGGCCGCCAGTGTCTCCGACAGAGCGAGCACTCCGGCCTTGCTGACGTTGTAAGCCGCCATCCGAGGGGCCGAGCCAAAGCTCGCTGCGGACGCCACATTGATGACTCCGCCATGCCCATTGCTCCGGAGCCGAGGCACAAAAGTCTCGCAGCCGTAGATCACGCCCCAGAGGTTGACAGAAATCGCCGCTTTCCAGTCCTCGATTGACGTCGCGCCGATGCGGTTGCCGCCTGCACCGATTCCGGCGTTGTTGATGACGAGGCTCGCGGCCTTCCCGAACCAGTCTTCGCTCACATCAGCGAGGTTGCGGATCTGCTCAAGATCGGTGACGTCGCATGCGATGTCGAAGCCCTCGCCGCCAGCCTGCCTCACCAACTCTGCCGACTCTTTTGCGGTGACGGGATCTCTGTCAGCGCACACCACGCGTCCGCCTCGGCGTGCAAGCTCAACGGCGAATGCGCGGCCGATACCGCTTCCTGCGCCCGTAACGACTGCATCGGCTCGGTGCGTTCTGCCTGGTGCGCCGCCGAATGGCAGCAATCTCATTCGTCTGCCTTTCGGGTCGCGACATTGACGTCTGCTGTGAGGGAACTCTCATCTGGGGGCACCAGCCACCATTGGTGTCGCATGCCACCAGTTTTGTCGTGGACCGAGCACCTTGTCAAGATGGAGAGGTGCGGTCGAGAAATAAGCGCTGGGGTGGTCGGACCGGGGCCGAGCGTCGTGCAGAACGACGGCAGCAATTGATCGAGGCCGCAACCGAGATTTGGAGTGAGAGCGGTTGGGCCGCGGTCACTATGCGCGGAGTATGCGCCCGCACAGGGCTCAACGATCGATACTTCTACGAGGACTTCAAGACGCGCGATGAGCTGCTCGTTGCCGCGTGGGATGGCGTCCGCAACGACATGCTCGGCGAGGTCGCCGCGCTCTTCAACGAGCGTGCGAATCGGCCGCCGATCGAAACAATCACCGCAGCGATCACCATCGTGGTCGACCGGATCGCACGCGATCCCGGCCGAGCACACATCCTCCTCGCTCAGCACGTAGGTAGCTCACCGCTGCAAGACCGCCGCGCCGTGGCGCTACAGGAAGCAACGCAGTTAGTCGTTGAGGCAAGCCGGCCACACCTCCGACAAGATGCCGACGAGATAGCCCTTCGCATGGACACTCTGATCGCTGTCGGGGGGTTCGTCGAAGTCATCACCGCCTGGCACTCGGGTTTGCTCGCGGTGACCGAGAAGGAAGTGGTCGCGCACACTAGCAGACTTGCTGAAACCCTGGCTCAACGCTATGTCGTCAGCGACTGATCGAGGCTCACAACAGGGCCAGCCAGCCCCGTGGCGATCGCTGCGAACCGCATTTGCGGGTCCGACCGCCGTCTCGCCCGGCTACCAAGCACCGAATCCGTGAGTCGCCGGCGCGTCACACCCTGTTCGGAAGGAGCGACGCAGGAACGGTGCTCCTGCGTCGCCGAACTTCCGTACCTTTGCTATCCCGGCTGAGCGATAACTCTCTGTGAACCGTCTTGGTCGAACAGTTCTTTGCTCCAACGCTCCAGGACCGCGGCGCTGTCCCAATCATCAGGATGGAAACCCGGGCGGTTGTAGGAACGGAATCGCCGCAGCGCATCGGCGGTGAACATCGGGGTGCGACTGAAGCGGTACAGACTGCGCACCAACGTGACCGGGTTATACGAGGCTCTATCAGCGGCCATGGACAGGGCAGTCTGCAGAATGAGTTCGCCGAACAGAATTACTGAAGCGATCCGCATGCCCCGTACACGGGTGCGCTCGGTTCCTCCCACGAGCCGATAGACGTCGAAGGCAACCGCTTTGTGCTCCGACTCCTCGAAGGCATGCCACAGCAGAATCGGTCGAACCTCTGTCTGTCCGATGAGCTTCTGGGCGTCTTCGCTGGTAAGAATGATTTCTGCCAGCGTAGCGGTGTAGTGCTCCAACGCGGACGTCATGGACAGCCGCATTTCCGGCGAAAAGCGCCGTTCCAATCGCTTGATCAGGCGTGCGACATGACGGTCGATTCGCGCGGTCGGATACCCCATGACCTGGAGTCGCTCGTTGAGGAGACGATGCTGGTGTCGATGTGTGGCCTCTTGTCCGATGAAACCCTTGACCGCTGTCTCCAATTGGGGATCCTCGATGGAACTCTGGAAGTTCCTGACCGAGCGGATGAAGAAATCCTCGCCTTCCGGGAACGTCGCAGAAAGCACCGAGATGAAATGGCTCATCACCAGGTCGCCATCGACAAAATGTTGCCGCTTCGTGGAGGTCGGCATCGGAAAACGAACACGCCTGGGTTTTGGCAGCACGCGGGTCCTGGTCGGGGCTTGATCTTCCGACATTTGAGGTCCTTCCTCGAAGTTGTATCTGACTTTATACCTTGTCAGATAAGACTGCCAGACTGTAGGACATGAGTCCAGCACGTGTTTATGGCGGGCTGTCCGCAGCTCAACGCGATGCGCAGCGCCGGATGATGTTGATTGATGCCGCAGTCTCAATCATGGGCACCCACGGAGCTGCCGCGTGCACCGTGACCGCCGTGTGTGCGAAGTCAGGAGTGACGAGCCGGTACTTCTACCAGCAGTTTCGCGACCGAGACGCGCTGTTGCACGCGGTATTTGCCAAGATCTCCGCCACCTTCCAAGCGGTGGTAACCAGCGCCATTCCGGACGACACGGTTGCGCCTCAAGAACTCGCTTACGCTCCGATCAAGGCCCTGGTTCAGGTGATCGAGAACGATCCCAGCATGGCCCGCATACTGTTTGTCGAGTCGGGCGCAGAACCCCTTCTTCGGCAACTGCGAAGCGAACTGATGACCGATTTTGCGGAGCTGGTCCTCAGAGAGGCCCGTTTGCACCTCGATATACCCAGCGATGTGCTTCAAGTCGCAGATCTCGCCGCTACCTACGGTGTCGGGGGCCTGTTCGAGATACTCCGTCGCTGGATAGACGGACAACTGAACCTCTCGACTGAAATGCTTATCGAGCACGGTGCGGGTTTTCTCGGCAGTCTCGGGCTGTATACCCTCGGGCAGGCACCTGATCAGGCCGCTCCGCGGCTGGCCGCAGCTGAGGAATAGATTCTGGCCGACCGGCGTTATGCACTACTCAATTGGCTGAAGGGCATGGCGCGACACTGACAATCGCTGCGGGTGTTCACCCGAGATCGTGAACCGTAGACTCCACGCGCGCCGGACGAGGAACTCGATACGACCTCGCACGGGCCCTGTGTGCCGTCCCTCCCCAGTCAATTCCTTCGATCGCTCGATCTGCAGCGAAACGCACCGCTTCGATCCTCGCCATCCGACGGAACCACGGCGCGGAACAAATCCGACGCCCGCCCCGCACCGTTGTCACCTGATGTTAATTGCGGCTAACATCAGCGCCTAGTAGATCGACGTCGATGGTCGCTTGGAGGGAAAACTTTGGTACAGGTCCTGCCCGATCGGGTCGACGACACCGCGCCCGGCTATCTCAAGAACCGCGAAGGACTGAGCGCGCAACTCGACACCATCGCGGAGCAACTGGCGCTGGTCAACGGCGGCGGCGGCGCGAAATACGTTGCGCGCCACCGTAAGCGGGGCAAGCTGCTTGTCCGCGAGCGCATCGAGCTGATGCTCGACCCCGACACGGCGTTCCTCGAACTATGCCCCTTCGCCGCCTGGGGCAGTAAGTTCCCCGTCGGCGGTAGCGTGGTGGTAGGCATCGGCGTGGTCGAGGGCATCGAGTCGATGATCATCGCCCACGACCCCACCGTCCGCGGCGGCGCATCGAACCCCTATACCTTCCGCAAGGTGTTCCGCGGCATGGCCATCGCGCGGGAGAACCGGCTGCCCATCATCAACATCGTCGAGTCTGGCGGCGCCGACCTGCCCACGCAGGCAGAGATCTTCGTGCCCGGCGGACAGCTGTTCCACGACTTGACACAGCACAGCGCAGCGGGGCTGCCGACACTGGCCTTGGTCTTCGGCAACTCGACCGCGGGAGGTGCGTACGTCCCGGGCATGTGCGACTACGTCGTGATGGTGCGCAACCGTTCCAAGGTGTTCCTCGGCGGTCCGCCGCTGGTCAAGATGGCCACGGGCGAGGTCTCCGATGACGAGTCGCTCGGCGGCGCCGACATGCACGCCCGCACCTCGGGGCTGGCCGATTACATGGCCGAGGACGAGCAGGATGCGATCCGCATCGGCCGTCGCATCATGGCGCGGCTCAACTGGCGGAAGAGCGGCCCCGGACCCACCACGCCGCCGCACCCGCCGGTGCACGACCCCGATCAGCTGCTCGGCATCGCGTCGGTCGATCCGAAGGTGCCCTTCGACCCCCGCGACGTCATCGCCCGAGTGGTCGACGGCTCGGCCTTCGACGAGTTCAAACCTCTCTACGGCACGTCACTCGTCACCGGCTGGGCCTCGATCCACGGCTTCCCGGTCGGCATCCTCGCAAACGCACGGGGCATCCTGTTCAGTGAGGAGGCCGAGAAGGGTTCGCAGTTCATCCAACTGGCGAATCAGATCGACACCCCCCTCATCTTCCTGCAGAACACCACTGGTTTCATGGTCGGTGCCGAGTACGAGCAGGGCGGCATCATCAAGGACGGCGCCAAGATGATCAACGCCGTGTCCAACAGCACAGTTCCGCACGTGACCATCACCATGGGTGCGTCCTACGGTGCCGGGAACTACGGCATGTGCGGGCGGTCGTACTCGCCGCGTTTCCTATTCGCTTGGCCTAACTCGAAGTCGGCCGTGATGGGTCCGGCGCAACTGGCCGGAGTGCTGTCCATCGTGGCGCGCGAGTCCGCCGCCGACCGCGGGCTGCCCTTCGACGAGGAGGCCGACGCCCAGATGCGCGCCGCCGTCGAGGAACAGATCGAGCGCGAATCCGTCGCACTGGCCAACAGCGGCCGCCTTTACGACGACGGGATCATCGATCCCCGCGATACGCGGACCGTTCTCGGGTTCTGCCTGTCGGTGATCCACAACGGCGAGGTCCGTGGCCAGCGTGGCTACGGCGTGTTCCGGATGTGATGGCGATGCCCGAGATCCGCAAGGTCCTGGTCGCCAACCGTGGCGAGATCGCGCGGCGGGTGTTCCGCACTTGCCGCGACCTCGGGATCGCCACCGTGGCGGTCTATTCCGACGCCGACGCGGACGCGTGGCACGTCGCTGACGCCGACGAGGCCGTGCACCTTCCCGGCTCGTCTGCCGCCGAGACCTACCTCGATATCCACCGGATCATCGCCGCTGCCTCGCTCACCGGCGCGGACGCAGTACACCCCGGCTACGGCTTCCTTTCGGAGAACGCCGGGTTCGCGCGTGCCTGTGCCGCCGCCGACCTCGTCTTCATCGGTCCGCCGCCCGGGGCGATCGACGCGATGGGCTCGAAGCTGCAGGCCAAGAAGATGATGTCCGACGCGGGGGTGCCTGTGCTGCCCGGTGGCGACACGACGGGGCTGTCGGCCGAGCAGCTGGCGAAGCTGGCCGCCGACGTCGGCTACCCCGTAATGGTCAAGGCCAGCGCCGGCGGGGGTGGCCGAGGCATGCGCGTTGTCGCGTCGCCGGACGAGCTCGACGAAGCGGTCACCTCCGCTTCGCGTGAGGCCGCCGCCGCGTTCGCCGACGGCACCGTCTTCCTCGAGCGTTACGTCCAGCGCCCACGCCATGTCGAGATCCAGGTCATGGCCGACACGCACGGAAACGTCGTGTCTCTGTTCGAGCGCGAGTGCTCCGTGCAGCGTCGACACCAGAAGGTGATCGAGGAGGCGCCGTCACCGGTCGTCGACGACGCGTTGCGTGCTCGGATGAGCGACGCCGCCATCGCCGCCGCGCGCGCCGTCGGCTACGTAGGCGCCGGGACGGTCGAGTTCGTCTACGACGCCGCTCAGGATGGCAAAGCCGACTCCTTCGCCTTCCTAGAGATGAACACCCGGCTGCAGGTCGAGCACCCGGTTACCGAGCTGATCGCCGGCCTCGACCTGGTGCGTGCCCAGCTGCTCGTAGCCATGGGCCGCCCGCTGCCTGAGGAGATGCACAACCCGCGAATTCGCGGTCACGCGGTCGAGGCCCGTCTGTGCGCCGAGGATCCGGCCGATGACTACCGGCCCTGTACCGGCACCCTGCGCACCTTGGATGTCCCGGCGCTTGCCGGCGTGCGGGTTGACTCGGGTTTTCGTGCCGGTTCGGTCATCAGTCATTACTACGATTCGCTGCTGGCCAAGGTCATCGCGTGGGCACCAACGCGCGACGAGGCACTTGCCAGCCTCTCGGCGGCGCTGGCCGGCGCCCGTATTCACGGCGTGACGACCAATCGCAACCTGCTTGTTCGCGTCCTGCGCCATGACGAGTTCGCCGGGCGGGGCACCGACACTGGTTTCCTTGACCGACACGACGTCGCCCAACTCGGCGCTGCCCTCCCAGACACGCAGTCCGAGCGCCTGCACGCTGTCGCGGCGACCGTGGCCGGGGTGGCCGCGCGGCGTGCCGTCGCAACTCTGCAGGCCACGTTGCCCGCCGGCTGGCGCAACAACCCTTCGCAGCCGCAGACCACAACCTGGCAGACCCAGGGTGGGCGCGAAGTGCGCGTCGGGTACACGTTAGGTTCGACAGGGACCTGCCTGCAGGTCGACGACGAGCCGTTGGCCGACGTCGAGGTTGTCGAGGGCAGTAGCGAGCGGGTGGTGCTGCGCGTCGACGGGGTGCGCCGCACTTATGATGTCGTCCTCGACGGCGATGTTGCCCACCTCGACTCGGTCGCCGGCTACTCCGCCCTGCGGCTGGCGCCACGCTTCGTCGACCCGAGCACTCTGAACCCGCCCGGGTCGCTCACCGCGCCGATGCCGGGTTCGGTGGTCCGACTGCCAGTCGCCGAGGGCGAGACGGTCTCGGCGGGCCAAACCCTTGTCGTCCTGGAGGCGATGAAGATGGAGCACACCGTCGCGAGCCCGATCGACGGGGTGCTGAGCGCCCTGCCGGTCCAGGTCGGCCATCAGGTCTCGAGCGGTGATGTACTCGCCGTGGTCGAGGCGGTGGACGGCGGTGAAGTGGCGTCGGACGCCACCGAGCTCTAATGAACCCGGCGCGCTCTGCCGATCGGTGGCGCGTCGATACCGATGTGAGGAGTGTCATGGAATTGCACGAGACAGAGGAACGTCAGGACCTGCGCAAGGCGGTCGCCGAGATCGCCAAGGACTTCGGACACGAGTACTACCTGGAAAAGTCGCTGGCCGGGGGGAAGAGCACCGAGCTGTGGCAGGCCGTGGGCAAACAGGGCTTCCTCGGGGTGAACCTTTCCGAGCAGTACGGCGGCGGCGGCGGCGGCATCTACGACATGCAGATCGTCGGCGAGGAGCTCGCCGCAGCGGGCTGCCCGCTGCTGATGACAGTCGTCTCGCCGACCATCTGCGGCACGATCATCCAGGCATTCGGCAGTGAGGAACTCAAGCAGCAGTGGCTGCCGGGCATCGCCAGCGGCGAGACGATCATGGCCTTCGCGATCACCGAGCCGGACGCGGGCTCGAACTCGCATAACATCTCCACGACCGCCAAACGCGACGGTGACGACTGGGTCATCAACGGCACCAAGTACTACATTTCTGGTGTCGACGAAGCCGAGGCGGTCCTGGTCGTCACCCGAACGTCTACCAATGACCGTGGCCGCGGACTGCTCAGCCTGCTCGTCGTGCCCACCGATGTCCCCGGGCTCACCAAGTCACTCATCCCGGTCCAGGCTGTCACTCCGGAGAAGCAGTTCACTCTATTCTTCGATGACGTCCGCGTGCCGGCCGCCAACCTGATCGGCACGGAGAACGAGGGCCTGCGCCAGGTCTTCATGGGCCTGAACCCGGAGCGAATCATGGGGGCGGCGCTCGGCAACGGCATCGGTCGCTACGCGCTGGATAAAGCCGCCGATTACGCCCGCAAGCGCCACGTGTGGGGAGCTCCGATCGGCTCGCACCAGGGCGTATCGCACCCGCTCGCCCACGCCAAGATCCAGGTTGAGCTGGCCCGGTTGATGACTCAGCGTGCCGCCTCCCTGCACGACGCCGGCGACCCCGGGTCGGGTGAGGCGTCGAACATGGCGAAATATGCCGCAGCCGAGGCGGGCATCCTGGCGCTCGACCAGGCGATTCAGACCCACGGCGGCAACGGCATGGCCACCGAGTACGGCCTCGCCACGTTGTGGGGTCCGGCCCGGCTCATGCGCACCGCGCCGATCAGCCGCGAGATGATCCTCAACTTTGTGGCGCAGCACAGCCTGAAACTGCCCGCGTCCTACTGAGTCGCCGCGGACTGAAAGGGAATCGCATGCAACTCGGCATCGGTCAGTGGGTCACCCGGCGCGCCTTCCTCAATGGCGGGCGCACCGCGTTGATCAGCAACGGCGCGCACATCACCTACGCCGACCTCGATCGGCGCACCAACCAGGTCGCCGCCGCACTCATCGCCCTCGGCGTGCGCAGGGGCGATCGGGTCGCGGTGCTGCTGGTCAATTCGACCGAGTTCATCGAGGTGCTGCTGGGCTGCGCCAAAATCGGCGCACTTGCAGTGCCGCTCAACGTGCGCCTTGCCGGATCCGAGATCGGCTACATCCTGGCCGACTCAGGCGCCGATGTTCTGGTCTTCCACGAGCCGTTGGCCGCGCAGGCCAGGAGCGCCGTCACCGAGCCCGGAGTCCGCGTGCGCCACGTCATGCGCGCCGGTGGGGTGCCGGCGCCGGGTGAGCTCGGCTACGAAGACATCGTCTCGGCGGGAGCGCCCGAACCGCTCGGCGGTGACGTCGACGGCCGCGACCCCGCGTTCATCATGTACACGTCGGGGACGACGGGCCGACCCAAGGGCGCGATCCTCACCCACGACAACCTGCTATGGAACGCGATCAACGTCCTCGGCACCGACATCGGTCTGCGGGGCGAGGACGTCACCGTCGCGGTGGCGCCGATGTTCCACATCGGCGGGCTGGGAGTACACACACTGCCGCTGCTCTACGTCGGCGGCACCAGCGTGATCATGCCGTCCTTCGAGCCGCGAGCGACGTTACAGGCGATGGCCGACCACCACGTCACGGTCCAGTTCATGGTGCCGGCCATGTGGACCGCACTCACACAGGTGCCCGACTTCGACTCCTTCAACCTGTCTGCGCTGCGTTTCGCCATGGGCGGCGGGTCGCCCGTCCCCCTCACCGTCATCGACTTCATGCGCGAGCGAGGCGTGCCCTTCACCGAGGGCTTCGGCATGACCGAGACCGCTCCCCTGGTGACCGTCCTCGACGCCGAGAACGTCAGCACGCGGGCCGGGTCGATCGGCCGCGTCGCAATGCATGTCGACGCCCGCATCGTCGACGACGACGACCGCGACGTCGCGACCGACACCGTGGGCGAACTGATCGTGCGCGGCCCGAATGTGTTCACCGGCTACTGGATGAAGGCCGAGGCGAGCGCCGAGGCGTTACGCGGGGGCTGGTTCCACACGGGCGACCTCGGGCGCATGGACGCCGAGGGCTTCATCACCCTCGTCGACCGCAAGAAGGACATGATCATCTCCGGCGGCGAGAACGTCTACCCGATCGAGGTCGAGCAGGTTCTCTTCCGCCACCCGGCGGTGCTCGACGCCGCCGTGATCGGCGGCAAGGACGCGAAGTGGGGCGAACGCGTCGTCGCGGTCGTCGTCGCCGACCCGGCAACACAGGCACCTAGCGCCGAGGAGATCGTGGCGTGGTGCCGGGAGCGGCTGGCACACTTCAAGTGTCCGCGTGACGTGCACTTCGTCGCCGAACTGCCGCGCAACGCCACCGGCAAGCTGCTCAAGACCGAGCTGCGTGCGCAGTTCACGGGCATCGAGGGCGGAGTCGTTTTGCGCTGAGTCGTGCCGCTGCACATCGCGGGTTCGAAGCAGGGCCCCTAAATCATGAACTGGGAAGAGGATGCGACAGCATCGGCGGGGGCTAGCGGTTTCGTTCACCTCCCTTGATTTGGTGCGGCGGGTGCCGACGCAGGCAACCCCAGCGCCGGTAGGATCCCAGCCCGGCCCAGCGGATCGGACGGCGAACAACGTAACCACAAATCGACAGGAGGCCTGAAAGTGGCCGGTTTGCGCCGCAAACTGCTCCTCGAGGCCGCCGCCGACCTGTTCGCGCGGCAAGGCTTTCACGCCGTGGGCATCGACGACATCGGTGCCGCAGCAGGGGTGAGCGGGCCAGCCGTCTACCGGCACTTTCAGAACAAGGACGCGATCCTGCGCGAGTTATGCGACGCCGCCATGACTGAGCTGCTGGCCGGCGCCCGGCGCGCCACCAATGCCGGCACACCGACGGAGGTCCTGCACGCCCTTGTCGACCTACACGCGGCCTTCGGCGCGCGACGACGCGGCCTGTTGGCCGTCTACGCCCGCGAGCACCGTTCGCTATCACCGCTGGCGACCCGCGCCCTGCGACGCCGACAGCACAGCTACGAGTCCATCTGGGTCGACGCGCTCGTACGAGCACGCGGCGATCTGGACCGTGAGCGCGCACAGGGCCTGGTCGCCGCCGTGCTGTCATTGCTCAACGCGTCCGCGCACATGCCGGCGTCGCTGGACGACGCGACGATCGAGGCGATGCTGGCCGCCGCGGCCGTTGCGGCGCTGTTCAGCGGCGCGCCGTGACCGGATTTCGGCGTGGCGGTCGGCTGAGTCCCCTCAGGGGTTGAAGCCGCCCCAGCATTGCACGACCTGTCCGCTGACGTAGTCGGACTCGGGGATACACAGCGGCTAGGTGTCGTGACCTGGGAGGTTGTTGACGGCGTGGCTGCTTGAAATTGGGAGGACCTCCTGACGGAGTGGATGTGTCTGGCATTCACCCGTAGGAGGTCCTCGTGTCTCACGCTAACGCCCGTACCAACGTGTTCGCTCGTCGCCTGATCGTTGAGCGTGTCGCTGCTGGTTGGCCGCCTGCGCATGTGGCTGAGCAACTGGGGATTTCGCGCGCGACGGTGTACAAGTGGCTGCGCCGATATGCCGAGGGAGGCGGGGACGCGGCGTTGGCCGACCGGTCGTCGCGGCCGATCCGGATGCCGCAGCGCACCAGTAATCGGGTCGAGCAGAAAGTGCTTGCCGCTCGGCGCCGCCGCAAGCGTGGCGCGGTGGTGCTGGCCGCCGAACTGGATCTGAATCCGTCCACGGTCGGACGGATCCTGGCACGCCATGAGGTGCCGCATCTGTCTGACATCGACCCGATCACCGGTGAGTCGGTGCGCTTCTCGCGGCGCAGCGCCCACCGCTACGAACACCGCACACCCGGATCACTGGTCCATGTCGACGTCAAAAAGCTCGGCCGCATCCCGGCAGGTGGCGGATGGCGCCTGCACGGCCGCCATGCCCCGGTCTCCGTTGCCCACAGGAACAAGACGGTCAGGATCGGCTACGACTACGTGCACACGGCCATCGATGACCACTCCCGGTTGGCTTACAGCGAAGTACTGCCCAACGAGAAGGACCTGACCTGCGCTGGATTCCTGCACCGGGCGCTGACCTGGTTCGCCGGCCACGGCGTGCGCGTACGGCGTCTGCTCACCGACAACGCGTGGGTCTACCGGCGCGGCACGAACTGGGGCTGGGTGTGCTCGGCTTGGCAGCTCAAACGTCGATTCATCCGACCAGGATGTCCCTGGACCAACGGCAAAGCCGAGCGCTTCAACCGGACCCTGCTCACCGAATGGGCCTACGCCCGCCCCTGGACCAGCAACAGCTTCCGTAAAAGCGGTCTTGACCGATTCCTTCGCCGCTACAACACTCAACGAGGCCACTCCGCCCTCGGCGGGAAACCACCCATCAGCCGGCTCGCCGCCTGACAACAACGTGTCGGGTCACGACAGCTAGACGGTGCGGCGCGCGCACCGGATTGTTCAGCGTGTGTCGAGCAGCGATTCGGGAATGTCCACCACACGGGACCGCACGTACTCCCCCAGCCCCTTGGCCTGCGCGTCCGGCCGGGTCGAGGAGGCCACCCCGTCACCGAGCAAACCGTGCACGACCACGTTGAGGGCGCGCAGGTTCGGCAGTTCGAAGCGCTCGATGCGCAGGTCCGCCGTCTCCGGCCCGAGCAGTGTGCGCAGCCGCTCGACGCTGAGGTAGTCGCGCGCCCACGCGTAGCCAGGGTCGTCGCGTGCCCACAGGCCGAGGTTGGCGTTGCCGCCCTTGTCTCCGGACCGCGCGCCGAGTACCGACCCGAGCGGTGCGCGCCGCGTCGGCCCGGACGGCACCGGCAGGTTCGCGGGCGGCGCGATCTCGGCGGGCGGAACGGCACCGGTCGGCGGGTCGGAGATTTCGTGCCGTGTGCCGTTGGCGTCGACGAGTACGTGCGTGAGGGCCGAGCGCGGCACGTGGGCCGGCCGGTAGACGCCGAAGGCGGTCTCCGAGGACGGTGGCGTGGTGGTGTGGAAGCCGGCGAAACCGGCCAGAGCGATCTCCATGACCCCGCCGGAGAAGGCCCGGCCCACCTTGCACGGGTCGGCGTCCTTGACCGTCACACGCAGGTGCGCGCAGGCTTGCTCGTTCGTCGGGGCATCGGAGACGTCGAAGCGCAGCAGTTTCACGTCGACCTCGTCGAAGGCTTCCCGCCCGCCGAGAACGTCGAAAAGCTGCTGCTCGGCGAAGGCGGCCTTCGCCTCGATGTCCAGGCCGGTGAGCACCATGGTCATCGTGTTACGGAAGCCGCCCACCTCATTCAACGCCACCTTCAACGTGTCCGGCGGCGGACTGCCTTTAGTGTTGCTGATCGCGACGCGGTGCTCACCCTGTTGAGCCAGGCGGATGGTGTCGAAGTGGGCGACGACGTCGGGGCCGAGGTAGGCAGGTTCAGCGATCTCGTAGAGCAGCTGGGCGGTGACCGTGCCGACTGAGACCAATCCCCCCGTGCCGGGATGCTTCGTGATCACCGAAGAGCCGTCCTCGGCGACCTCGGCGATCGGAAACCCCGGGTAGCGGCGGTCGGTGATCTCGTCGAGGAACGCGTAGTTGCCGCCTGTCGCCTGAGGGCCGCACTCGATCACGTGCCCGGCGACGACCGCGCCCGCGAGCCGATCCCAGTCCTCGGGCGCCCAGCTGTGCCACCAGGCAGCTGGACCGACCACCAGGGATGCGTCGGTGACCCGGCCGGTCACGACGACGTCGGCGCCCGAACGCAGCGCCTCGGTGATGCCCCAGGCGCCGAGGTAGGCGTTGGCCGATACCGGTTTGATGTCGCCGACGGGCGGCGTGATTGCGTGGAGGTCGCCACGTAGGTCGTCGCCCTCGACGTGCGCGACGCGCGCGGTGAGGCCGAGACGTGCGGACAGCTCGCGCAACGCGGCGGCCAAGCCGGCGGGATTCAGCCCGCCCGCGTTCGCGACGACCTTGATGCCACGATCGAGACAGGTGCCCAGCACCTGTTCCATTTGGGTGAGGAAAGTCCGCGCGTACCCGCCGGACGGGTCTTTGGCCTGGGCCTTGGCCAGGATGAGCATGGTCAGCTCGGCCAGATAGTCACCGCACAGGACGTCGATCGGTCCGCCCTCGACCATCTCGCGGGCTGCGGCGATGCGGTCGCCGTAAAAGCCGGAGCAGTTGCCGATGCGAACCGGGACGCTCACCGCTGACCCCCTGCGAACTGGCCCGCCACGCGCCCGCCGCCAGGGGGCCCCGCGAAGGCCTGGGCGATCGCGAGCCACTGGTCGGCCAGCGGTCCGTCGGCGACCAAAGCGGTGTCGTCGCGGTGGCGGCGTTGGGTCACCAACAGGCAAAAGTCCAGCGCCGGCCCGCTCACGCGGTTGGCGGCGTCGGCTGGCCCCCACGTCCAGACGCTGCCGTCCGGGGCGGCTAGCTCGACGCGTACCGGGTCCGCGGGGAGGTCCCGACCGTTGGCCAGGTAGCTGAAAGCGCGCGCACCCACCCCGATGTGGGCCACGTGCCGCAGCCGTGCCGTGGCCTCGCGGGTCGCGCCGAGCGCGTCGACGATGTCCTGGCCGTGCGCCCAGGTCTCCATGAGTCGCGCTGTCAGCGACGAGACCGCGCTCATCGGCGGCCCGAACCACGGCAGGCGGGTCGCCGGGGCCATGTCCGCGAACGCCGCAACGAGGGCTGCACGCGACGTGTCGAACCACGCGAGCAGGTCGGCAGCCGGCATTTGACGGTAGCGCTCAGCGATGACGTCGGGTGAGATGCTTCCGTCGGCCATCATCGGCAGGTAGTCGCTGCTGAAACCGTCGGGGTCGGTGGCCGAGCGCACCGCCACGTCGTCGAAGAACGCCAGATGGCTGATCTGGTCGCGGATCGCCCAGCCCACGGCCGGAGTCGGTGCGTCCCAGCCGCGCGGACCTTCGGGCAGCGGTGCGATGAGTTCGCGCAACGCGGCCGTTTCGGCTTCGATGTCGGCGATTACCGACTGCATGGTCACCGCCATGTCAGCGTCCCTTCCACTGTGGTGCGCGCTTCTCGCGGAACGCCGTCGGGCCTTCCTGCGCGTCGTCGCTCAGATAGACCGGCTCCCAGATCTCGTCGGCCAGGTCGTAGGCGGCGGCGAGGTGGTGCTGTGCCGAGAGGTACACGGTGCGCTTGGACGCAAGCACCGATAGCGGTGCGTTCGCGGCGATGCTGAGCGCCAACTGCTGGGTACGCTCGCGCAACTGATCGGCCGGCACCACCTCATTGACTAAGCCGACCTGGTGGGCGCGCTCGGCGGTGATCGGGTCGCCGGTCAGCAGGATCTGCATGGCAACGCGTGGGGGCACCAGCCACGATAGCGGTGCCGCCCACGGCGACCCGCGGCCGACTTTGACCTCGCTGACGGCGAAGGTCGCGTGTTCGGCAGCCACGACCAGGTCGCACTGCTGCGCGAGCAGGAAGCCCCCGGCGAACGCGACACCGTTGACGGCCGCGATCGTCGGCTTCGCGACATCGATGTTGCGGCCGAACTGCGGAGCGAAGTCCTTCGGGGGCACCTTGAGCGCGTTCTGCGCCATCTCCTTCAAGTCCCCGCCGGCGCAGAACGCCTTATCGCCCACGCCGGTGAGGACGAGCACCTTCGCCGCGTCATCGTCGTTGAAGCGGCGTACCGCGTCGAAAAGCCCCGTGCGCACAGCGTTGTTCAGCGCGTTGCGCGCCTCGGGCCGGTTGATCGTCAGCCACGCGACGCTGTCGACGACCTCGTAGCGAATCGGTTGCTCGCCCACTGGTCCTCCGTTTCTTAACGTCGCTGCGGACGTACTCGGTGGTTCACGCAGGCGCCGCAGCGGATTCGTCGGTCAGTTCAACGGTGGCTTCACTCGGCACGCACGGACCATCTTCGCTCGAGACGAGCAACTCGAGGTCGACGAGGCGCCGTCCGCCATCGTCGCGTTTGGCCACGACCTTGCCGCTCAGGGTCGCGGTCTGGCCCGGGTAGATCGACCGGATCATTGAGATTCTGCGGCGCCGGATGAGCGCGTCGGGTCCGGCCCATTCGTTGAGGCCGCGGTCGATGAAGCCATGGAAGAAGAGGGTTGACAGGTAGATCGTGCGCTGGCCCTGGCTGCGCGCGTAGTCGGGGTCGTGGTGACCGGGGAACCAGTCCCATGTCGAAGCCGCGTTCATGCAGATGCGCTTGTAGCTGATCTCGATCGAGACGGGCGTCAGGGTGTCGCCGACGGCGATGTCCTCGAACCGCACGGGGACGCGGACCATGCTGTGCTCGGTGGAGTCGTTCATGATGCGCCTTCACTATCGGCGGTGTCGTATCGGAAGAGCACGTTGGTGTTGCGCCCGATGATCTCGCCGTGCTGATCGGAGAAGGTGCTCACCGTGGTGATGAACACGCCGGTGCCCACCCGCGTCGTCTTCGGTTCGGAGATCGAGGCCACCTCCTCCACGATCGACACGTGATCGCCCACCCGGGGCCGGCGTTCGAACTCCGTCGTCGTCGAGGCGTTGATGATGTGGTGGCCCGGCAGCGGCACGCTGAGGGCCAGCAGCATGTCCGTGCGTGTGAGGTGCTCCGGCGCCCACTGCGGCGCGAAGCCAAGGGTCATCAACAGCCCGGGCGGGCAGTCCTCACCCTCCCAGTAGCTGGGGTTCGCGTCCTCGACGAGCGAACAGTAGTACAACACCATCGAGCGGTCGATCGGGAACCACGCACGCCGCGGTTCCGTGCGATGGCCGACCCACGCCCGGCCCTCGTCGAAGGTCCCGAATGTCATCCCGAGGCCGGTGACGTCGCTCGTTGGCGCGCTCACCGGGCCACCTGCACGACGGCGCTCCCCTTTATCGCGGGTTCGCCGGACTGGCGCGTGACCACGAGTTCGAGGTCTGCCACCTGCTGCCCTCCGGCCTCGCGCACGCCGGTGACCCTGCCGCCGAAGCTGAGCAGGTCACCGGGCCATACCTGACCGGTGAACCGGATGCGGAACGAGCGGATGTTGGCCAGCCCCACCCAGGCGGTCAGCCGCTGGGCGAGCACACCGCCGTGCAGCAGTCCCATACCGAACACACCGGGCATGCCGGCCGCGCGGGCGAACTCCTCGTCATGGTGGATCGGGTTGAAGTCGCCGCCGGAGCCGGCGTAGCGGACGATGTGCGAGCGCGTCAGCGGGCCGAACTGTGAGCTCGGCATCTCGTCGCCGGCGGCCAACGCCACCGGCGCGGGGGATGTCGTCATTGGGTGGAGCCTCCGGTTTCGATCAAGACGTCGGTCTGGCGCACGACGAGTTCGTCGCGCTGGTTGGTGAAGTCGGTCTCGATCGTCACGATTGTCATGGTGCCGCCGCGCTTGCCCTCGCGGCTGGTCACGTTCGACACCCGGCGCGTCTCCGTGAGCTCGTCGCCGACGAACACCGGCGCGAAATACTCCCAGCCGCACTCACCGTGCAGTACGCGTCGCAGGTCGAGGCCGAGGGCGCCGAACATGTCGTCGTCGGCGCGCCAGTGAGCCGAGGAGACGACGAAGGTCGGAGGAGCGGGGATCGCGCCGAAGCCGGCGGCGCGGGCGGCCGCGACGTCCTGGTAGATCGGGTCGTCGTCGTCGAGGGAAAGTGCGAACTCGCGCACTTTGGACCGGTCGACGGGGAACGTGGTCGTGCCCAAGTGCGTCCCGATGAGCGAGGGATCAGCCACTCTGGTCACCTTTCCCGCCGGCGAGCGCCGGCGCACAATCGCGGATGAGGTTGCCGAGGTTCTCGGCGATGCGTTCGGGCGCGACCCCTATCGAGGGTGAGTAGAGAACGATGTGGTCCAGCACGCCCTCGTAGCGGCGCAGCCCGTCGCGGACCTCGGCGGCGGTGCCGGCCACGGCCATCGCGTCGATCATGTCGTCGGTGACCGCGGCGAACATGGCCGGCAGGTCACGCCGTGCGAACGCGTCGCGGATGGCCGCTCCCTGCCTGGCGAAGCCGCTGACGTCGAGCACGTGCTCGTAGGTCTTCACCGAGGAGTAGAACGCGATCTGCTGCGCGGCCTCACGACGTGCGATCTGTGGGTCGTCGTGCACCGCGCAGATAACCATCGAGACGATCTCAATGTCGGCGGGATCGCGTCCGGCCCGCTCCGCACCGCGCACGACGGCTGGGCGGGCGACCTCCTCGACGTAAGCCGTGGTGAACAGCGGATGACCAGCCAACCCGTCGGCCACGCGCCCGGCCACCTCGCACATCCGCGGACGCACGCCCGCGGTGATGATCGGGATCGCTCGCTTCGGCGGCGCGACGTCGCCGGTTGGGACGAGATTCATGCGGTAGAAGCGCCCCTCGTGGCGCACGGGGCCCTCGTGCAGGTTCCAGATCCGACGCACGAGCGGGACCAGCTCCTCCATGCGCAGAGCGGGAGCGGAGGTGTCCTCCACGCCGTGCCAGTCGCTCATCATGCGGCGTGTGCCGTTGCCGAGCCCGAGCACGACGCGCCCGCCGGAGAGCTCGTCGAGGTCACGCGCCTCGGTGGCGAGCACGAGCGGGCTGCGCCCGACGCCGTACAGGATCGACGACCCGATGCGGCAGCGCTTTGTGCGCGCGGCCATCGCGGCCATCGAGATCGAGCCGGAGCGCGAGTAGAACTCCGAGGCCCAGGCGGCGTCGAAGCCGGCGAGGTCGGTAGCCTCGGCGGTCTCGACAAGGGTGGCCAAGTCCGCGCCGAGCACCGAGACCCCGTACGTGCTCACGACGCCGCCGGCCTGAATCGGACCAGCCCAAGGTTCTCGTTCACCCGCTCGAACACTGCGCGCACTCTTGCGCCGATCGCAACTTCATCGGGGGCCACGCCCTCGAGGGTGGCCAGCAACTGCGGCCCCTCGTCCAGACGAACGAGCACGACGACGTACGGCTCGCTGCGCGGGAACGAGTCCCACGGGGGGCGGTACACCGGCGCGAAACTGACGATCTCGCCAGTGCCCGCCGCGGTCTCCCAGGCCAACTCACCGTCATGGCAGACGGGACACACCAGCCGCGGGTAGAGGAACGGGTGGCCGTTCGCGCACCGTTGGAAAACGAGTTCGCCGCGGGCCGCTGCTGCGAAGTAGGGACGGTTGACATCGGTCAGCGGCGGCAGCGCCTCAGGATCGTGCAGACCGTCGAGGGAACTCGAAGCTGCGGTCATGACGCTCCCTCCATCACCATGCTGACGTGACTGCACAGCATCGAGCCGTAGCTGTGCACGAACGCGGTGTCCGCCCCGGGCACCTGACGGCCCTCGGCGCGACCGGACAGCTGCCAGTAACCCTCGAGGATCTGCGAAATGCCAGAGGAGGTCCCGGTGTGCCCGAACCGGATCAGGCCGCCGTCGGTGTTCACCGGAAGGTCGCCGCCCGGATCGGCGCGGCCGTCACGGTAGAAATCGCCTGCCCCGCCGGGCTTCACGAAGCCCGCCTCCTCCAGGATCATCGCCGGGTTGGAGGCGAAGGCGTCGTAGAGCAAGGCGATGTCGATGTCGGCCGGCGCCCGTCCGGAGCGCTCGAAGGCCATCGGACCCGAACGGGCGGCCCCGGTACGACCCGGGCGGGCCAGCGAGGTCAGAAAACCGTGGGTGTGACCCTCTCCAAACCCGAGCAGGTGTACCGGCCGGTGTTTGCCCGCGCGGGCCCGGCGGGCCGAGCCCAGCACGAGCGCGCCACCGCCCTCGCAGGGAATCGAGCAGTGGTAGAAGTGGAACGGCCCGGCGATCGGGCGGGACGCCAGCACGTCCTCCACAGTCAGGCGTTGTGAGCGGTGCGCGATCGCCGCGGGGTTCAACGCCGCCCACCGGTCCTGCGACGCGGTGACCTCGGCGATGTCCGCCTTGCCCTGTCCCGTCTCGTGCATCCAGGCCTGCGCGATCAAACCGTACAGCGCCGGCACGGACGGTCCGTAGGGCATCTCGAACGCGTGGTCACAGACCAACGCCATCAGTTCGCGCCCGCCATCGCGTATCGGCGGAAACTTGCCCGCCGACACGACCAGCACCGTCTCGGCCTCGCCCCGGGCGACGACGTTACTCGCCATGCGCGTCATGGCCAGATGAGTCCCGCCGCCAAGCTGACAGGTCATCTGAAGTTTCAGGTTGTGCAGACCGAGATAGTCCATGAGGTCCTCGGACAGGAAGATCGAACCCTCGTTCGTCATCGGCCCGGCGCACACCAGGCCGTCGACCTCGTCTGGGACCACCCCTGCGTCGGCGAGAGCCGCGACCGCGGCGCGCACATGCAATTCAGTGGAGGTGTACGGAACGTTTCTTCCTGGAGCGAGTTCGGCGGCACCGATGATGGCCGGCTGGTCATGTGGCATCCGCGCTCCTCTCGACCACGCGTTCAACGCCGGTCCCGACGTGAACGACGGTTAGCATAGCGTGACTAGGGGGTCCGCGTCACCCCCGGCCCGCACCCGCCGCCAGCGCGGTATGGATTCTCTGGATGTCGTTGCGCCTCTTCCCAAGAGGGTGCTGCGATGACCGAAACCCGCGCCGATCGTGTCGTTTCTCGACGATGTCCAGGTGACAGATGAGGCCGATCGCGAAGCCCGCTGGTTCCGGTGGACGCCCGGCGCACGCGGGCGGATCAATGCGCGCTCAGTCGCGCGTTTTTCTGAAGTGGCGCGGTGACCGACCGGTCCACCGTTTGAAGGCATGTGTGAAGTTCGTGAGGTCCGCGTACCCGAGTTCTGCCGCGATCTCGCTTACAGACACCGATCTGTCGAGAAGTCGCAGAATTGCTCGCTCCTGCAAGAACGACTGACGTAATTCTCGAAAGGTGGTCCCCTCTTCGCTGAGGCGCCGCTTCAACGTGCTCGGGGATATCGAGAGCTCGCCCGCCGTCCGGCTGATGTTCGTTTTTCCGGGATCTTTCTCGAGCAGGTCCCTTACTTTTTCGGAGACCGACGTGTCACGTCGTTGATCGAGAGTTCGCTGCAAATCGGTGACGGCAATCCGGTACGCCACAGGATCGGAGAATCGACAGACCTCCTCCAGCGTAGCCGCGGGAACGTGGACGAACGAGCTAGGGGCGTCGAAGAAGATCCGACCCGCCAACACTTCTTCACGAAGAACCCACGACTCAGGCGCTGAATGACTCAGATGCAGTTCAATATTCGGTACGGCACCCGCGAGCATGTCGAGCAGACGCAACAGCGCCAGCCCACCGTAGGTGACGGCCAGGCAGTTCAGGCCCGCGTCACCTGTGCGACCGGTGAGCCCGATCGTGAGGCCGCGTTCAGTCGAATGGAACGACGGGCTGAGGGCCGTTGTGATCACCGGCAGATAAGCAAGTAACTCGACAACCTCGGCTACCGAGCCCGCGCTGACCAACGGAACACTGAGTGCCCCAAAGGACGTCAGTTTGGCGTGTTCAGCGAACGCGAAACCCAGACGGGTTCCCTGATCACAATCGAAATCGGGATATATCTCCCTGAACCACCGCAAGGGGACCTGCGCGTCGCGCCCCACCAACATCGACTCGGTGACGTGCTCGCGAACCATGAGGCTGCGCAGCGCAATGCTGGCGTCATGCCCCAGCGCCTCACTGTCCAGCATCTGCAGGAAAGCAAGCGCTGGCATACCCGAGTCGTCGAGTTTCACGTGCCTCCCTGCGCGTGAGCTAAAAACACAACTCTTTGACTCCTGCGAGCCTAGCGACGCTGGTCACGCGCGACAACACTAATTACAAGGAGTTCCAGATTGAGGAGAGTTAGTCATGGCAGTCGTCACCTTCGTCTCTCATGACGGCGAGAAGTACGAAGCCCCCTTGGCCGAAGGGCAGTCCTTGATGCAGATTGCGGTCAACAACGCGGTGCCCGGCATCGACGGCGATTGTGGAGGGGAAGCCGCATGCGGAACGTGCCACGTGATCGTCGCTCCCGAGTGGTCGGACACGGTGGGACTCTGCGGCGCCAACGAAGAGGAGATGCTCGCGATGAACCCCGAGCGTCAGCGGACGTCGAGGCTGTCCTGCCAGATGGCCGCCTCCGAGGCATGGGATGGCTTGACGGTCGAGCTACCTGAGTTCCAGCTCTGAAACAACGCCATGGATTTGGAGGAAACAATAATGAGTATTCCCGCGGCAGTGGCCGCCAAAGCCCAGTCTGCCGTGCCTTTGGAGCTGCAAATCCGCGGCGCACACCTCTACGACAAGACACGCCGGTGGGTAACCGGAACCAATGGTAAGAAGATCTTCACCGAGACGCCCATTCCTCCGGTCGAGGACATCGATATCGCCGACATCGATCTCAGCAACCCGTTCCTCTACCGCCAAGGCCGCTGGAAGTCCTACTTCGAACGCGTGCGCACCGAGGCGCCGGTGCATTACCAGGCTCACAGTCCGTTCGGCCCGTTCTGGTCGGTGACCCGCCACGCGGACATCATCGCCGTCGACAAGAACCACGAGGCTTTCTCCGCAGAGCCGTTCATCATCATCGGCAGACCCCCCCGCTTTTTGGACATCGCCATGTTCATCGCGATGGATCCGCCACAACACGACTTGCAGCGCGCTTCCGTCCAAGGGGTTGTCGCGCCGAAGAACCTGCGCGAGATGGAGGGGCTGATCCGCTCGCGTGTCCAGGAAGTGCTGGACGATCTACCGGTGGATCAGCCGTTCAATTGGGTGCACCACGTCTCCATCGAACTGACAGCGCGCATGCTCGCGACCCTGCTGGACTTCCCGTACGAGCAGCGGCACAAGCTCGTGGAATGGTCGGACCTCGCCACCTCCATGGAGCAAGCCAATGGTGGTCCTTCCGACAACGACAGAGTGTTTCGTGGCATGGTCGACATGGCGAAGGGGCTCAGCGCTCTCTGGCATGACAAGGCGGCCCGTACCGCCAACGGGGAGCGACCGGGCTTCGATCTGATCACGATGCTGCAGGCCAACGAGGACACTAAGGATCTCATCGACCGCCCGATGGAATTCCTCGGCAATTTGGTACTGCTGATCGTCGGGGGAAACGACACGACTCGCAACTCGATGAGCGGAGGGGTTCTCGCCTTGAACCAGTTCCCCGACCAGTTCGAGAAGTTGAAGGCGAACCCTGACCTGATTCCCAACATGGTATCCGAGATCATTCGCTGGCAGACCCCCCTCGCGTACATGCGCCGAGTCGCGAAAAAAGACATCATGTTGAACGGGCAATTCATCCGCAAGGGCGACAAGGTCGTGATGTGGTACGCCTCGGGTAACCGCGATGAGCGTGTCTTCGAGCGGGCCGATGAGTTGATCATCGATAGGAGCAACGCCCGCAATCACATCTCGTTCGGGTTCGGCGTGCACAGGTGCATGGGAAACCGACTTGCTGAGTTGCAGCTTCGAATCCTGTGGGAGGAATTGCTCCCTCGCTTTGAGAACATCGAGGTGGTCGGCGAACCCGAGTATGTGCAATCGAATTTCGTCAGGGGTATCAGCAAGCTGATGGTTCGCCTCACTCCCAGGCCAAGTGCGTGACTCCCGAACGAGCGGTGATCGTCGGCGCGAGCCACGCCGGCGCGCAGTTGGCAGCTAATCTTCGAAGGGAGGGGTGGTCTGGGGAGGTCGTGCTCATCGGCGACGAGGGGGGACTGCCCTACCACCGGCCTCCGTTGTCGAAGGGATACCTGGCCGGCAAGAACGGCCTCGACGATCTCCTGATTCGCGGCGCGGATTTCTACACCAAGCAGAATATTCAGCTCACGAACGCGACCGTGGAGGCCATCCACCGGACTGCCAAGCACGTCTCTCTGAACACCGGCGACACGCTGGCCTACACCAAGCTCGCGTTGTGCACCGGTGCGAGGGCCAGACGACTCCCCACACCAGGGGTGGATCTTCCCGGAATTCACTACCTGCGTACCGCTGCAGACGTCGAGTTGATCCGTGCCGCCACCGCATCAGGTCGGAGGGTCGTGATCGTGGGCGGCGGTTACATCGGCCTGGAAACGGCGGCCTCGCTGCGTTCGCTCGGCATGAACGTCACCGTCCTCGAGGCAACCGAGCGTGTACTCCAAAGGGTCACCGCGCCGGAGGTTTCCGCGTTTTACACCCGAATCCACAACGGCGAGGGAGTGGACATCCGGACACACGCTCTCGTCGAAGCCTTCTCCGGTGACGGCAGAGTGCAGCAGGTCGTGCTGGCTGACGGCGAACCGATCCCCGCCGACTTGGTCATCGTCGGCGTCGGTGTGGTGCCGAACACCGAGCTCGCCTCGGCCGCAGGATTATCCGTCGACAACGGCATCGTGATCGACGACCAGGCCCGCACCAGCGACCCCGACATCGTGGCCGCCGGCGACTGCACCAGCCACACCATGGCTCGATACGGCTCGCGTATTCGCTTGGAGTCCGTACCTAGCGCCGGCGAGCAGGCCAAGATCGCCGCAGCGACCATCTGCGGTAAACACAGCGCAATCGCTGCGCTTCCCTGGTTCTGGTCCGACCAGTACGACCTCAAACTCCAGATTGCCGGTCTCAACACCGGGTACGACGAAGTAGTCTTCAGCGGCGACCCGTCGCGTGACCGTGACTTCAGCTGCTTCTACTTCCGCGAGAGCGAACTCATCGCCGCCGACTGCATCAACCGTCCTCGCGATTTCATGTCCAGTAAGCGGGCCATCAGCCAGCAACTTCGGGTTGACCGCTCAGACCTGCTCACCGGCTCGATCTGACATCCTGCGACGGCGGCAAAACCATGCGCTCGGAACTCCGCAGATTGTGGCGTCGGCTCAGATCCAAAAAGTAGCGAAAGCTTGCTGGTCTTTACAAACTGTGGACAACTCCCAGGTACCTGAGTGCTACGCGGGAGATCCGCTCACCAGTGGTGGCGATGTCCGCGGCTGGGAGTACAACATGACTCACGGTCAGTCGCACCAGAACATCTGCGACGTCTCCGACGTCGTCAGGGTCGAGATCGGCGAAGTGGTCGTTAAACCACGTGATCAGAGCCCCGGAGCAGAGCTGAAGCAGGGAAGCCGAGGTCGGCAGAAGAGGAAGGACCCCAGTAGACGACGAGCCACCGCCATCATTCCCCGAGGGGCTGGACGTCAGAACTGCCTTGAGGAGCGGACTGTCTTCTGCTTCACAGAGGGTGAACTGCACCGCTGCGGTGATGCCGCCCTGCACATCGCCCACATGTTCGGCAAGGACGGCACGAATGCCTTCCACAAAGCGCTGACCCTCTGACACCACAAGCGCGTCACCGAGCCCCTGCTTGTCGCCGAACTCTTTGTACAACGTCGGGCGGGACACGCCGACCGATTCGGC
Source organism: Mycolicibacterium chlorophenolicum (assembly GCF_001044235.1). GTDB lineage: Bacteria > Actinomycetota > Actinomycetes > Mycobacteriales > Mycobacteriaceae > Mycobacterium > Mycobacterium chlorophenolicum. Next base: position 42,315 of record NZ_JYNL01000016.1, read on the forward strand.
AACCTCGCTCATCCGGACCTGATCCCAGCCCTTCTCGATGGTGAGTTCTCGTGTCGCCCTCAAAACCTGTTCGCGCACATGCCGGCGGAAAGACATCCGCACCGGTTCAGTTGGCATAGGAGCAGGATAGGCGCCAGCCCTACAAGGGCAGTCGACCGACAGCAGGGTTCATATGGTCCTGTCGAGGAATTCAACGACCGCCGTCGAGAATGCGTCGTTGTTGTCGCCGGCAATCATGTGGCCCGCGCCCGACACGTCAACGGTTTGCGCGTGCGGAACGACGGTGAGGAAATGCTTTACTGTCTCTTCGGAGACCATGTCAGATAGCAGGCCCCGGACCAGCAGCGTTGACGCGGACATCTGCCGCGCACCATCGAGAAGGGAAGCGCTCATCATGTCGAAGTCTTCAGCGCCTTCGTCTGGATCACCCTGCAGGAACTGGAAATTCGACGTCACGAAGGCTGGATCCCATCGCCAGACCCAGCGACCGTCTTCGCGACGTTGGAGAACTTTTCGGAGGCCGTTGAGGTTTTCGGGGCGAGGGCGGTGCGGGTTGTAGGCGGCGATCACGTCAGCGGCCGACTCTAGGCTGTCGAAACCTTCGGGGTGTGCCGACATGAACGCTACGACTCGTCGGGCGCCGTCCATCTCCATCCGCGGAGTGACGTCAACCAGAACGACGGCCTGCCATAGCTCCGGCGGGGCGAGTAAGTGTGTGCCGAGAATGGTCAAACCGCCCAGAGAGGCGCCGATCGCGGCAACTGGGCGGGCGGTGCCGGCGTACGTGCGCACGGCCAACAGGTCGGACCCCAGCCGGTCCATGTCATAGCGTCCGTCCGGGTCCCAGTCGCTGTCACCGTGCCCCCTCGCGTCGTACGCGACAACCGTGTAACCCCGCTGGTACAGGCGGTGGGCGGTCAGATCCCAGGCGTGTCGGCTTTGACCTCCGCCGTGAAGGAGCAACACGACCGCCCGCGGCGCATCACAGCGGTAGAGGTCGACCGCCAGCGACAGCCCATCCGCCGTGGGCACGCGTTCGACGGAAGGGGCCGACGAATCACCTGCTCTGTGTGCAGGCATCAGGAGTCCGTCTTCGGTGCGACGACGGTGACGGTGCCCTGGGCCGCACACACCGCTCTGCCGTCGTTGCAGATGTCGATCCGCGCCACACCGCTGGTTCTGCCCAGCGAGATAATCTCAGCCATGGCTACACAGGTGCCGCTGGAGACCGGACGAAGCAGATTCAGTTTGAACTCCGTCGTCGCGACCCAAGATCCCGTTGGAATCACGGGATAAAATACCACTCCGAGGCAGTGGTCGACCATGGCCGACAAGCAGCCCCCATGCAAGTTGCCGAAAGGCGTCTTCAAGTCGTCGCGGGCGTCCATCTCCGCAACGAGCCGTCCCGCAGTGAAGTCCGTGTGACGTAAGCCGAGATAACCGGCCAGCCCGCCCGTGGTGTGTGCTGCGCTCTGCAGTTGCTCAGCGACCTCTTCGTTGAACGTGGTGAATTGCACAGACACTTCCGGCCTCCTACCGCAGCTCCTGTTGAGACGTTACGCCATACATGTCACACCGGGCGACCGTGGTCACCCGCCAGGATCGCGGGAAGGAGAAACCTCGAAAGAAACGCTCGGAGTCCGTCACGACTGCGCTCCCGCGGCTCTCGAACAGTCAGCAGGCTCAGTATCGTGCGGACAGCCCACTCGGCGGCGTCGTCGACGGAGACGCCCGGTTCCACGCAACGCCAGTGTCTGGTGAAGACGGGACGCAGAAATTCGGTGACGATTTCGAACAGGCACGTCGAGGTCCCCGCCGCGAGACCCACGCCGGCGAGTTCCTCGTCGCTGCCGAACAACAATCCGATGATCTCTTCGCGGCGCGCAGCCTCAACTGTGTATTCCACGAAATCGGCGAGCGCCAAACCCAGGTCGGCGTGCGCCGCAATCCGCGGGCTGATGCGGTCGAGAAGTATCGCTACTTCCCTAGTCGGGAGTGCGACCCGCAACACCGTTGATCTGCGCGTTCATCGACGAACACTGTGAGGAGCCGGGCACTGGCCGTGCACGGTGTGCAGATCGCCCCGCGCACCTACTGGGCGCACGGGTCGTCGGCGCCGTCAAAACGGGCCCTGTGGGACACCACGATNGATGCGGACCCGCGGGTGGCGGCGCATCGGCACCGTGATCGTGCGCGTTCATCGACGAACACTGTGAGGAGCCGGGCACTGGCCGTGCACGGTGTGCAGATCGCCCCGCGCACCTACTGGGCGCACGGGTCGTCGGCGCCGTCAAAACGGGCCCTGTGGGACACCACGATCACCGAGATCCTCGCCGGCATCTATGAGCCCGACGAGCACGGCAAACGCCCACCGGAGTGCCTGTACGGCAGCCTGAGGATGCGGGCGCACCTGCAGCGCCAGGGCATCCCGGTGGCGCGCTGCACGGTCGAACGGATCATGCGCACCCACGGCTGGCGGGGGGCCACGCGCGCCCGGACGATACGCACCACCGAGCGCGATCCGGCCGCCGCGAGGGCGCCGGACCTGGTGCGGCGGCGCTTCTATGCATCGCGGCCCAACGCGCTGGAGGTGGCCGACTTCACCTACGTGCCGCTCGATGGCGGCGGG
>NZ_JYNL01000017.1 GCF_001044235.1 Mycolicibacterium chlorophenolicum
CTGCAGATACCTATAGCCCTCGCCACTCGGCAGTGACCACCGAGACCAAGGGCGTGATTAGCCGGTGCCAGGTGGGTCCCAGTCAGGCCGTCATCGTGGTCCCAGATCGGGTTGACACAGCCAGGCTCACCGCTGGACAGCCGACGATCTCAACCAGCTGCTCGCCGATTGGCAAGGCACCGGCGGGCACTGGATGCCCGAGAGACCGTACAAGCCCATCGGATTGGTCCGCTCAATCATCGCCTGGCACCTGGCGCACAACGGACTAGACGACCGACCCGCGGCCGCCGAAACCGCACGCCTAGCCGCAGAGCGCGCCCGCCAGACTCGTGCACGCGCAGCGTTTGAGGCAGAGCGCGCCGAGAATCGTCGCGCCCGCGAGGAAGGCCGCCGAGCGGTCGGTGGGCCCGGCCACACAGCGGCGTTCGCTGAACTGCGACGGCTCCAACGCAATCGCGCCGCCCGCCGGCCCGGTGATGGCCACTGAGCCTGGCGGGCGAGCGGAGATCGCTCCTAGCCAGCGCTGACGTCGGCGAATTGCTCTGCGGCCGTGAGGATACGAGTCACCGTCGTGTGGTGAACTTCGTGCCGGCGGCCAATAGTGCTCGGTGGGGTGCCAGCCTCGCTCTCGGCCAGGATCTTGGCAACCAGATCCGGATCTTTGGACGTCACTCCCTCGCGCACCATCGACTCAGCCACCGGCCACCACCGATCAGCACGAGCACGGCTTTTGGTGGTCGAGTCATCGTCGGTCGTGGGCACGGATTCAGGACGGATCTGCACCGGAATACGCCCCGCCGCCGGCACCGCGGACAGCGCCCGTTCCGGAGCCTTCTGTGGCATTGGAGCATTCGGTGGCGCAGATTGTTCGGCCGAAAGAGTCACCGCCGGTCCTGTACCGGTCTCGTTCCTGGCCGGCGAGTCAAGACGCGCTGCCACGGCGGGTGCCCCTGAGGGCATTGGAACTCTATCTGCGGCAGTTCGCGGTGCCGCCGCAGGCTTGATCGCCGAGTGGGAACCGTCATGCGCATACTGCGTAGTCGGCAACAACGTTTCCTCAGACCGTAGAGGTTGCATGCCTGCCTTCATGCGCGCCGCCACAGGGGCAGTCAGCACCAGGCCGCGGGTAGCGCCAAATACGGACAGATCGATGACAAGAGGTGCCACCCAAGCCATCTCGGCCGGGATACCCATTTCGACCGTGAACCCGTAGATCCCAAACGCCGACCAACCGAAAGCTCCGACAGTCACCCCCCACACCACGACAGACAGAATCTTGTCGCGCGCAGCGCGATCGAGCATCCGCGCCAGTGTGGGCAGGCCATGGATCGCGAGCATTAGCAGCGCAGGTGGTGCCGATGCCCAGCCGATGGCCATCCACCGACTGCCTTCGGTCGGCAGTTCCAACCATGCGTGGCCCACGTTGCCGGCGACCGACAATGCCGTGGCGACACTCAGCCAGAACCATAGGAAACGGCGATCTGCGCGCATCGTCGACCAGGCGGCCTTCTCCGCTGCGCTGCGCTGGGGCACGGTGTCGTCAGGAGAGCGACTCATGACACCGACCCTATGACTCGTGCGCTGGGTCTTCGTGCACGATTTTGGCCGCTACGCCACACACTCCTGATAGTGCAACTAGGAAGCCGGCCCGTTCGCAGTACTGCATTTTTGTGGCCGGCATTAGGCGTGTCTGGTCGGTTAAACCGACCACTTCATGTCAAACTCGACCGCAACACGAGAACCAGGAGGAGCGTCGACCACATTGGCCACACGGCACACCTGTCGCCACGAGCGTGACGCCGGCCCCTAAAACTCGAAATCCCCGCCGTATCGACGGGGAATCCGAGATGTGAACTGAAGGGCCAACTTCAGTTCACGGAGCCACCACAACCGCATTTTCCACGACCGATTTTGGGGCCGACGCTGCGCTTCTCAGGGCACAGCGACGGGCTCCAGGATAAAGGACGCCCATGTGAGCCGCAATAGCGCACTCAGCGCTGCGCGCATTCACCGCAGCCGAGACATCAATAATGCTGGCCGCCAACTGGACTCGGTGGCACAGCCATGACCATGACGGCTGATGCCCACGCGCAGACACACCAAGCAAGTGGACCGGCGCCAGAGCTCGTATGGAAACGACTCGCACGTCTCGTGGCAGCTCCGGGGCGCTCCCGAATGCGAGTGTGCAGCAGAGACACTGGCAAGTTCAGCGAAACGACCAAGCGCACCGATCGGCTTCCTTCCCGGCCGGCTGCGGTCTACTTGTACAGCCGCCGCCGAACCCAAATACTCTGGCTCGACTTCGATGCCAAACGCTACGGGCGCGCAGCCGTCGAGGCCGACATGGCCGCGGCGACCTCATGGCTGACCCAATGCGGGGGCGCGATCATTGCAGACAGATCCACTAGCGGCGGCGGCCACCTCCTGTGTCCGCTCGCAATAGGCACCTCAGCGTCACTTGACGAAATGGTGCCCTTGGTCCGACTCCTAGCAGCTCGTCTCCCCACTCTCGACATCACTCCCAACACCAACGCCGAGACAGGTTGCATGACCCCGCCGGGCAGTCCCTGCCGCGAAGGCGGCTATCGCCAGCTAGTCGGCTCGCTTGATGACGCGATCGCAACACTGACGACGCGATCACAGCCCGACCTGTTGCCCCGGCTGTACATGCTGCTCGGCGCACTCAAGTCGCGTGGTCCCAGCACCCCCTATGCCGCAACCCCAACGGCCGGCAGCCGCGCCGACTACCTTCACGGCGAAGGCGAGACACAAACCATCGCTGCTGCGTATGTACGCAGCGATCCCCTGCCCGCCGACGTCGAGGCCTACGCCACCCGTGCCGTCGTGACGCCCGCGCGCCCGACTTGGCAGTCCAACCATGAAGCCCGCATGGCTGTCGTCACCCAGGCCATAGCGCGAGGCCACAGCCTGGCCACGCTCCGCGACATGATCAGCACCGGGGGTCCGTGGGAACACGGACTTGGCAGTGCCTACCGCCGCTATCAGCACCGGGCCGAGGACGCTCTCGCCCGCGACATCGACAAAGCAACTAGCTGGCTGATCGACAACGTCTTAAAATCCTCACCCCCGCGGCACAAGAATAAGTACTCACCGGGGGGGCACAGGGGGTACCGGGGGCCACAGCCTTTGCGGGCGTGGCTGGCAAACGCAATGGCCTGGGCAGACGGTGAGTTCACCGGCAAGCGGTACCGATGGACAGTTCACGCAGTACTGCAGACCGTCGCTTTCCACGCCCTAGTGGCCGGGGAACAACGATCGGGTGTGTGGCTGGTAGGTGTGGGCGGCCGGACGCTGTCGTTGGGCGCCGGGCTACTCAGCGAGGACACAATGTGGCGCGTGCTGGCCGACCTACGGGAGCGTCCTGGCTCGCCACTGATCCTTGTACGAAAGCACATCGCAACAGAGCCTGACGTCTACGCGCTGACCACGCAAAACAAGATTCAAACCATGGCGGGGCGTGCCGAGCGTGTGCGCATTGAACCGGTCCACGACGCATGGGTGGTGCTTGGTCACCATCTCCGACGTATCTATGAACTCGTCGCATACCACGGCATGACGAGGCGTGCGGATCTGTACGCTGCTGCTGCCCTGCCCCGCGCCACAGCGGACACGATGATTACCGACCTGCGGGTAGCAGGCCTCATCGCCGTCACGGGCCGTGGCACGGTGGCGGCGGGAACTCACAGCCTCGATGACATAGCGAACCGCCACCACCTCCATGAAACAAGGCAGGAACGGTTGGCGAAGCACCGTGAGGAGCGCGCCGCCTGGCGAACCTGGCTCCTTGAGCGTGCACGACAGCGAGATCTGACTCAGATCGGCGGCACTCCCCCACCATCATTGGACGCTGGCCAAGAAGTCGCGGACGACGCTGAGCACGCTGCATGGCTGGAGTCAGTGATGGCCACTGGCCCACCACATTACGACCCCGGAGCCGATGATCTCGATGCCATCGAGCTCATCGCGGAATTACTGGGCGGCCGTATCGTGGCCGCATAGCCTGAAGTTACGAAGCTCTCGCGTGCGAGTCTTGCTGTTGCGAGTCAAGGTCTTGGCAGAATTCCCGCGCCTGCTCAATCAAAGCGTCGACGGCCGGCGCGATCATCTCGGCGATCGCCGTACCATTCGCCTCAGCGAACCTCTTTAACACTGCGTGGTCGTCTGTGGTCACCCGCCGCGCGACCATCTTCGGGGAGGCGCGCACTTCCCGGCGTTGCCAATCAGGCCGATGCCGACGGCCCGAGGTAGCCGTCGTGGACGTCTCCGCCATATCCAGCTCCGATCATGTTGAGCCGTGCCGCCATGCACACAGCGTCTGCCTGCAGAAATGTCGGAATAACCGACATCGATATAGTAGCGGTCGACCAGTGCAGCGTTGGCTAACCCGGTCCCGCGTGTCCGATGTCGATAGATGTAGGTAATACCGCCAAAAGGCCTGTTCAGTACCGTCATCGTTGGGCCATAGGGGCGGTATAGTAGTTCCATTCATGCGTGATCAGCGTTAGAGGGGTGGAAATGGGCACTTCCCAACCCCCGCATGCTGGTCGCCCGACCATCTCCCTGGCCCAAGCGGCCAAACTTCTCGGCAAAGACTGGCGAACCGTTAAACGGATGGTCGAGGCTGGTCAACTCGACGGAGGGTCGACGCTCGCCGGCCAACGGCCCACCTACTACGTCTACGCCGACCAGGTCGCATCCTCCAGCCGCGCGTCCGCTACCTCCGACTCGCGCGAGCTCTTGGAAGCCATCGCTGGGCTTGAGCGCGATCTAGAGCAAGCCCGTGCCGCCGAAGCTCGGGCCCGCAACGATGAAGCTCAAGCACGTGCGTCCGCCGCCGCCGCCGAGGAAGTCAATAGAATCCTCCGCGCCAACCAATCAATCCTCCTCAACGCCGTTCAGGACTTTCAACAAGCAAGTGATGGCGCCGCCGCACTGATCGACGACTACCGCGCACTTACCGATCGACACTGGGCCGTCGCCGGGCAGTATCGAGATTCCGCCAATAGCTTCGCGAAAGCAGCCAGCAACTACCAGGACATCCTGGGCCAATTACTCACCCCAGACGACATCAGCGCACTAGCTCCGCCCGATCCGCCTCCCCACCGCACATAGGCGCCTGGCCGACGATTTCCCCGCCGGCCCGAAAAGGCTCGGCCCCGCAGAACAGCGGCGCGGCCCGTCGGCGTTGCCCGCACTGAAGTGGGAAAACCGTCCACGCGCGGCGCAGGGCCACGAACGCCGCGCCGACTAGGTGGCTACGGCTAAAAGCACTTCAGGTGACTCAGCGTCCACTACAGCCGGCACAGCGGCCGCGTAGTCCTATGTGCCTACGTACGGTTCGCGCATAACGCCTAGTCAGAGCGTATTAGGGCAGCAACGGCGTCCAAACGTTCCTGTGGCGATCAAACCGGCGTCGCCGTCTTATGCACAATCCCGAGCGCTATATTGCGCCGTGCACGCGCTAGAGCAGGCAGCCGCACCCGTAGCTTCACGTTGTCCGTCATCCCTCATGCTGTAGGTCATTCAGCGGCGCTCCAGATGATTTAACAAATGGCGCGACCAATTTGCTAGCGCGCGGTGGGTAATGCTGTTGCCCGTGCAACCGACACAGCGTGGATAACCACCGTTACACATGCACGCGCGCACCTAATGTGCGCTGCAACGTACGCAGTCTTTCACAACGCTAGTAGGCCAATTGCGAGCAGTGTCTACTCCTAGGTCGGTCAACACGGTGACGTCGATGCAATGGGTGGCATCCGGTAGGGAGTTGCTCGGTCGGCGCTGCGCCAAATCTGTGCCTGTGCACCGCTGCTTGTCTGACAATCTATCGGGTTTCCGATGGTGGCAGGCACTCGTTGTGACATGGCGCTTTGAGGCTACATGCAGACCTGGGCAAAAGCGGCGGGCAGGGCGCGTGTGCGTGTTTGGTTGAGCAGTCGTGATCAGGCGAGTGTGCGTGCGTCGATCTATGCACAGGCTATGGCATTGGCTCAGGCCTGGGTGGTGGCGTCGGTGGTGGTGGTAACTATGGCAGATGAGCGGGCAGCATGCCTGGCAATGTCGCGGGCTGCTTGTCAGGCAACTGGTCAGGCGGTGAGTCAGGTGGTGAGTCAGGTGGTGGTGCCAGCCTCGTGCAAAGCGTTGCGGCGAGCTGGTGGTTGTGTCTCGACGCAGGCTGCAGGGCATGCAGCTGCTGCCGGTGTTACCAGTGCGCAGGCTGAGATCTGCGACGCAAGTGGACCGCACGTAGTTGCCTGCACTGGATGGAATGCGTGTAGCGCTGGTGCGGGTGTCGAGTGGCGCATAGCCTGCATCGGAGTGGTCGGTGACGGCCGGACTTGTGCTGCGTGCACCGCCACAGCGCACGTAATCAGCCAGGTGTGTTGCACCGTTTAGGGGTGTGCTGCGCGGCGCATCCAGTGTCACAGTTAGGTCACCGTTGCACGCTCGGCGTGGCGTGACGGTGCGTGTCGCGCGCGGCTCACTAGACTCTGCTGACCATGAACCGCAATACACGCGCGGACCGCGCGCCTGGTGGCGCGTGGCGCGCAAGCGAGCAGGCCAGGGGGCTTTCATGACCGAAAGCGTAACCGCCTGGACTGCTCCCATACCGACAATCGACTGGGCGCGCCTCGGTCATGTGTACGCAGTCGCAAACGGAAAAGGTGGCGTCGGCAAGACCACAACCACGGCCAATCTCGGGGCGCTCGTCGCCTCCGACGGGGCCCCGACCCTCATAATTGACCTCAATGGGCAAGGCAACATCGCGCACATCCTAGGGTTCGCCAATACCGACCTTGACGACCATGGTCGCGGTCTGTTCAGTGCCATTACCGGCGGGGCCGCGTTGGCTCCTGTCAAAGGCGTGCGAGAAAATTTAGACGTGGTGCCGGGCGGTCCGTTTGTGCGTCGGATCGGCGCAGCAGTGGCCGGCGACATGATGTCCCAGGAAACCGTGCCGGCAGTTCTTCTATCCCTGGCGGACGGTCTTCAGCGGATCGCGCACCGCTATCAGCTCATAATCATCGATACGCCGCCAGAGAATCCCCTGCTGTTAGAGATTGCACTATGCGCAGCTCGCTTCATCGTCGTGCCGATGAAGACTGAGCTGATGTCCCAATTCGGACTCCGCGAGTTGGCCGGCGAGATCCGCAGGATGCGCGAGTTCAACGAGTTCCTCACGCTGCTGGGTGTGTTTGCGTTCGCATCGGGAACATCAGCCACGAAGGTGCGTAAGGAGATGAACGACCAAGTGACGCGCGACCTCGGAGCGCAGAGCGACGTGATGATGTCGTCGTTCATCCGGCACTCCGAAGCCGTTGCGAATGACATGACCAAGTACGGCCGTGTCGCCCACGAGCTGGAACAAGAGATCGCCAACAACCCTAAGTACTGGGAGTTGCGCAGCGGCACAGCGAAGAGCACAGCCGTAGTTAGTAGCACGTCCAAGCCGGTAGCCCGCGACTTCGCCAAGCTGGCGAAGGAAATGCTGACTCGCGCCGGGGCGCGACGTGCCGAGATGATCGAGCAAGGAGTATGGCCATGAGCGGCAAGTTGAAGCAGCAAGACATCCCCGCAGAAGACCTCTCGGACCTGGGCGCCCCTGCGCCCCGCGGTTCCGGACTCAGCGAGCTACTCGGTGCTGCCACACCAACGGCTCGGCGTCAGCCGGTCCCGGAAGCCCGCGCCGAAGCCGTCGAGGCAGTGCGTGAGGATGATTCGGTTGCGCCAGCTCGCCCGACTCGGATTACGCGTCAGTCGAGTACGCGCTCGCGCACCCGGCCAACCTCGGCGGTGTACGTAAGCCAGGGGGTCAAACAGCGGTTCGAGGACTACCGACACAAGGCCAAGAAGACCAACCTTCAGGTCGTGCTGGACGCGATAACCGCCAAGCATGAAGACCTTCACGACATCATCAAGAAGTCCGCGGTCAGTACCGCTCCCGTCGGCTCCCTGTTCCCCGCAGACCCATCTGCGGTGCGCTACTTGGGCGGGGGGAGCGTGCAGATCGGGTTCAGTCCCACGCCCGAACAGGAAAGCGTGCTCGACAGCATTGGGCAGGATCTTGGCTTCACCACACGGAGTACATGGATTGCCCCAGTCCTGAACGCCTTTCTCCCTGGCCGAAAGGACACCTAGACCGGACGGAGCTCGCGGCACCGTCGTCGGTAAACGACAGTTGCGACGTCTGGCAAGCCCGTGATGGGGCCGAAGGAGGCCGCCTGATTCGCCCGGTGGGGTAGGGGAGTGAGTGTGTCACCGCCCCGTTTCGCTAGCCGACTACTAGATGCCCGGCCCTGACGGCAGCGAGAGCGGTTGAGGACGTACCGCCAACCGGGAATGGGCGGTACGCCGTCATCCGCGCCGACATAACGCGCAGTCACTTTCTGGCAGGGTCGTCACGCTAATGCGGCGCTTGCGCATGTCGACCTGGAAGCGCCCGAAGATCCCGGGATGATCGAGGGCGTAATCCTGCTGGCGTCCCGCGTTGTCACACACGAGTTCGACGGAGTCGTCGCAATCCCACAGTGCAAGTGACGTTCCGAAGTTGTAGGCGGTGCGATAACGCACCCCGCGCACGGTGGGGCCAGCCGGCTGGTCTTCGAAGATGGCACGCGCCCACTGCTGGGTGAGGGCGCGCGCTTCGTTGCCGTCGGCGAGGGTAGGTAATGCTCCGATCGCCATTGCTGCCCCTGCTTTGGTGAGGTCGAACACGGGCAGCGGCGAGGTAGGTGCCAGTATCGACACGCGGTAGCGGGGGCAAATCGCTGCGATGCCAGCTTCACCGAACACCTCGCTGGCCGAGGTGGCTAGATCAGCTCCGACGTACAGGACCCGCCGATTCTCGGAGTCCAGTTGTGGGGGAGTGGCGGCATGGTGGTGGTCGAGTCGATAGAGCGGACCGAACTGCCGGAACGTCATCCCGTCAGGGGTGTGGGTGCCGCGGTGGTAGACGCGACACCACCGCCAACGGGCCGCGTCGGGGCGCGGTGCCCAGGTCCAGCGGAACCCGGCAGCTCGGGGTAGCGGACGTTGCGGTGGGTCGAGCTGTTTCACCATGCGGCAGCGGTCAAGGCCTGGGCAAGGGCGATCACCGGTTCGCTGCCGCGTCGCGACATCACCTCGCGCGCCGAGCGGCCCCCGAACTCGGGCTGTTCGCGCTGCATCCAGGCCGACAGACTGACCACCCCCCCGGGGAACACGGACTGCAGCCGATCCAGGTCGGGCAGGATGCCGGACGGGTCATCGGAATCGAACTGCCACATGGGCAGGCGCCATTCCCTACCCACCTTGAGCCCGACCAGCTTGCCAGCGGCGAGCTTGGCAGTGATGCTCTGGGGGGCCACGCCCAGCAGCTGCGCAGCGTCGTCGCGGCTGAGGCTTTCGATCGAAAGTTGCCGACGTGCCGCGAACTGGTCTTGCAGGTCGGCGAATGCTGCTTTGGACACCGCCACCGAATCGGGAGCAGGCCCCCACAGCGCCACATCGAGTCCGTCGTCGGGATCGGTCTGAACGGCCGCGCGCAAGCGCTCCAACTCGGTGTCTGCGGCCGCGTGGACCACCGCCGTAACTGCCGCGCGCAGTTCACGGCGGTCATCGCCACCGTCCGGTGCGTCGATGAGAACGTCGAAAGGCACTGAGGCGATCGCCAATCCGGCGTTGCGCAGGGCGCGCTCCAACGGACCACGCTCGGCGCCTCCGACCGGCAAACCCTCGGGAATGCGGTCGCTAGGCTCATCCGCGGCCGCCGGTTCGAGAACAAAAAGCTCGGTCATAACAACCTCCTCTATGCAGGATATGCAACCTAAGAAGGATCCGCCACTATTCCTGGCCGAATACTTCAAACGACCCATGCCGGAAGCGGCGCGTCGACCGGGCTGGGGATCAGCGAACACGCATATCCAGCTAGTCCGAATGTAGCGCCAGCATCGCGGGGTATTCGCGGCCGCTATCGGAGTGACGCCGTGGCTGCTCCCCGGCGGGGGGAGCGTAATGATCACAAGCGAATCGAACACATGAGCGAATTCGAGACTAGAATGATCATTCATGGGGCAGCTGAGGCGGACACCGCAAGGCTGGGCCGAGCCCGGACCGCCAGCCCTCTGCCCACAAGGCCACCGACTCCGCGGCCCGCAGCGCGTCCTGGTCGGCACGCAGCAGTGCGCGGCCTGCTCCAACCGCGGCAGTGGAATCCACCGCTCATATACGTGCCGCCACTGAGCGGAATTGCATTTGTTGCAACAGTTCGGCGCTCGTTAGAGCGTCGTTGTCCCTGGTGAAATCCCGTCCCGTTAGGCGAGGTGACATCGATGCGCTCGCCTCAACTGCGCGTCTTCCTCTATCGCATCATTGTTGCATCTGCTACAACAAGGGTGTGGGTGTTGATCTGCCGGGTTCTGCGGCGTTGTCGTTGGTGTCGAAGGTCGCGTCGTTGGATCCGCAGGAGGCGGTGTTTCGGGCGATGATGGCGGGCTGGTCGGATCAGCAGCGGGCGCGGGTGTGCTTGCCGCCGACGATCCTCGCGCGAGCGAGTGTGGTTCGGCGGTTCGGCGATTTCACCGGGACCCATCCCTGGCAGTGGACCGCTGAGGACGCTGACGCGTTCTTCTCATCGATGAGGTCGGGTTCATCGCCGAAGGCGGTTTCGACGCTACGCGGGTATCAGAACGCGTTGCGATTGTTCTGCGATTTCATCACCGACCGCCGATACGGGTGGGCCGCACTGTGCCTGGAGCGGTTCGGGCAGCCGCCTGCTCAGATCTTGCACGACTGGAACACCGTGACACATGTCACCGAGTTCGAAGGCAGAGCCGGTCGGCGTCCGCTGAGTTTCGACGAGGTGCAGGAGTTGTTCGACGCAGCTGACGGGTTGGTCGAGGCCGCGCGTAGTCGTCACCGCAAGGGCAGTTTGTCGGCGTTGCGAGACGCCGCCATGCTAAAGACGGTGTACGCGTATGGACTTCGCCGCCAAGAGGTGGTGGGCCTCGACATCGTCGATCTGCGATCGAATCCGAAGGTTCCGGCGTACGGCCGCTTTGGTGGGTTGTTCGTCCGCCATGGCAAGGGGTCGCATGGCGACGCGCCGAAGCGTCGCACGGTGTTGACCGTTCCGGAAATGGATTGGATCGTCGGCGTCCTGGAGCACTACGTCGCCGAGGTACGGCCGTGTTTTCAGCCCGGCCGCCATCCCGGCTTGTGGATCACTGAACGTCAGGGGCGCTTGTCCAAGCGCAGCGCCAACGAGGCGTTCACCGCGGCACGGGATGCGGCCGGCTTGCCCAAGGAACTCGATTTGCACTCGCTGCGCCATTCCTACGTCACACATCTCACCGAGTTCGACTACCCAGAGCGCTTCGTGCAAGACCAAGTCGGACATGCCTACGCCAGTACCACCTCGATCTACAGCCACGTGTCCGACGAGTACCGCAACCGCCTGCTGCGCGCGGCGCTCACCAAACGTGGCGTCATCACCGAAGGTGAACCATGATCCGAAAGATGGGCTGCCAGTGGCACCTTCGCACACTGATGGCGCAGCAGGGGATGTTTCAAACCACGGAGCTCGTGCCGCTGCTGGCCGAGCGTGGCGTCGTGCTGTCCCGCGAACAGGTCTTCCGTTTGGTGACTCAGCCTCCGCAGCGGCTCTCGATGGACGTTCTGGCGGCGTTGTGCGACATCCTCGACTGCACACCCAACGATTTGGTTGAGATCACCGTGGTCAATGCCGCAGCCAAGAAGGTCGCCGGTGGGGCCGCCCCGTCGCCGCCGACGGTCCGGCGCACCACGGTGCGCCGCCCGGACCACACTCGGTGAAGGGTTCGGCGGACTTTCGGCCCGACGCGTGGGCCCGGGTCACCGCCCGCCTGGTCGCCGACATCGACGGCCTGTCCGTCGAGGCGGCCGAGCGCCTGCTCACCGATGCCCGCGTGAACCGCCCCAAGACGCTCAACGCCGTCGACTGCTACCTGGCAATCACGCCCGGCGGCGTGTGCGACCCAGACTCCGCGTGCCCCCGCGGCATGATGCGATTGAGCCACATCCTGCTCGCCGCCGGATACACCACGGTTCACCCACCGCAGTGCACTCAGTGCGGCCAGCGCTCGGCACTGACCAATGTCGGCCCGTCCGGGCGAATTTGCGAACACTGCCTTCGAGCCAACCGCCCCACAGTTCTCTGCGCGCGCTGCGGGAAGCCAGCTCTGCACCGACGCAATTCCGCCGACGGCGTAGTCTGCTCGAACTGTTATAGCCGGGACCCCTCTTCGAAAGCGCCATGCCACCGGTGCGGGCGGGTGGGGCACCGTCGGCGTCGCCTCCCTTGCGGAGGCGTGCTCTGTCCAGCGTGCGCTCCCAGGCCCCAACACACCTGCGTCGAGTGCGGCAAAGACCGACCCGCGCAATCCATCACCGAGAACGGGCCGATCTGTAGCACCTGCTACAGCCGAATCAACATGTCGTGGAGCTGTGCCGCCTGCGGCGCGCTCCGCCGAAGGAAATCCGGCGGCAACGTCGGTCCACATATTTGTGGGATCTGCCGACGCGCACTACGCAACGACGTCCAGAAGGCCTCGACGCGGACAGCGCTACCCGCGTCGCGGCCACCCAGAGTTGCCCCGATCTGCGTCTTCTGCCGGCGGCAACGCCCGATAATGAACCGATGGCCAGCAGGCCCGGTTTGCAAGGTGTGCGCCAAGCGGGCGCGGTCTTACCCGGGGATCTGCGGGACGTGTCAGCAGTCTGCGGTCCTCATCGGACTCAACGACCATGGTGGGCGGATCTGCGGACCGTGTGCAGGCGCCTCGCTCGATTACCGTTGCCGCAATTGCGGGCAGGCCGGCATGCACGCCAACGGTCGGTGCAGCCGCTGCGTCACCGCCCAGCTCCTTGATGCCGCCTTGGGTGGCCACGACGGCCAGATACCTGACCAGTTGCGGCCGCTGGCCGACGCGTTGGCCGCCGCACCCGATCCTCGCAGCGTTGCCGTCTGGCTCGCCCGAAGCGACGCCGCGCGACTACTGAGAACCCTTGCCGAATGCGGAGAAACGGTCACCCACGACCTTCTCGACGCCTTGCCGCCCGGACGGCAGGTCAACTACATCCGCGAAATCCTGGTCCGCACATCGGTATTGCCGATGCGCAACGAGCGTCTCGAGCGACTCGAGCCGTGGCTGGATCGCTACCTCGCCGACCAGCCAGCCGACCACACCCTGATGGTCCGCAACTACGCCGTCTGGTATCTCCTGCATCGTGCCAGGCGAAGCCCCCGACCGTTGGTCACGGCAGGGGCGGCTCGTATCCGGCGCAGAGTGCGCGTCGCACTCGAGTTCCTCACCTGGTGTGACGCCCGTGGGAGGTCCCTGACCGACATCGATCAGGGCGACGTGGACACCTGGCTGGCCACCGGAGACTGGCGCCGGCCAGAAGTGCGACCGTTTCTGCACTGGACGACCCAACGCCGCATCACTGGCGCCGTCTCCGCGCCGGCACCCAAGCCCGCTCCACCGTCGGTCTTCATCGACGAAGCAACGCACCTCGAACAATTGCACCGCTGCCTGCACGACGACGGTATCGACGTCGATCTGCGCGCCGCGGGCGCCCTCATCCTGCTCTACGGCATAGCCACCTGGCGAGTGCTCAACCTACGACGAAACCAGGTACATACGCGTGACGGCGAGACCTTCCTGGTCCTGCGCGACCACGAACTGCTGCTGCCACCCCAGCTGGCCGACCTGATGGCTCAATTACCGCGCTCCACACGACGATCCACATTGCCGGACTCCGACGCCTCGGATCGGCTGCTGTTTCCCGGCCGAACTCCCGATCGACCCGTCGACACCGGCGGATTCGGCAAGCGACTCAAACGCAGCGGCCTGACCATCCGAGCCGGCAAGAACACCGCCCTGCTCGGGCTGGCCGCCGAACTTCCCGCAGCCGTTCTCGCCGACCTGCTCGCCATCGACGTCGGCACTGCCACCCGGTGGGCCACCTACGCCAAGACCGAATGGAACGACTACATCGCAGCACGAACCTCCGGCGACAACGGGTAAGAGCCATCCGCTGGCGACTCGGATGGTCAGCCGATGCGGGGTTCGGCGGCAAATAAGAGGCTCGAAGCCCACTCTGGTAACACTCCCACCGCTGTGAACGGTGCGGACTCTGGTTGCCGGCCGAGGCGAGATTTGTCTGGCCCGTGCCTTGGGGGACACGAAACCGGCCACGGCAAACTAGGCCCATCGGCACTGCCGCAGCCGGTACCTTCGGCCGGGTGCCGAAACTATGGCAGTCTGCACCCCCAACGACTCAAACGGCTGTGATATCGCCCGCGACCGCCTTCAACGTCGCCCTCCACGCGCAACGTGAGTGTTTGCTGCGTTGCACCGTTGCTTTCCGGGCGCGTGAGGTAATCGCGCGACCCAATCGGTCGAATTCCTCACTCCATCTGGCGTTGTCGGTGCGAGCCAGCCCAGCCGCCTGACTCTCAGGGCAAAGTTGGTGTCATATCGGCAGCGTGGTGTTGGTGACGAAGGTGTCACGGACCCAAGAGATGAATTCGTTCCACAGCCCGCTCACCAGCGCTAGTCCCACGGCGACCAGCAGTACACCGCCGAAGATCTGGATTTCCCTGGTATTTCGACGAAGCCACCCCATCGCGTGCACCGCGCGTGCAGATCCCAACGCCAACAGGACAAAGGGAATGCCCAGACCTAGACAGTAGGCCACGACGAGGACTACCCCGCGGGCGATGGCCGATCCATTTGTGGCCGAGGACATCGCAATCACGCCAGTGAGTGTGGGCCCCAGACACGGGGTCCAGCCCAGGCCGAACACCCCGCCCAGCAGCGGCGCACCCGCGATGGTCGACATCGACTTCGGGGTGAACCGGGCCTGGCGTTGCAGCGCGGGCACGAAGCCCATGAAGACCAGGCCCATCAGGATGGTGACGGCGCCGCCGATACGCTGCAGCAACACCTGATTGGTGATCACCGTCGCCGTTAGACCCAGGATCGCGATGGTGCCCATCAGGAACACCGCTGTGAAGCCGGCGATGAACAATCCAGCGGCCGCAGTTACTCGCAGCCGCGCACTTCGCGATGTCGATTGGCTTTGCTCGTCGACCCCGACGACCGCTGCAAGGTAGGACAGGTATCCCGGCACCAGGGGAATCACGCAGGGCGAGGCAAAAGACACCAATCCGGCCAATGCCGATACCAGCACCGCCAGCAGCACGTGCCCTGACATGGCGATCTCGGTGAATCCGTTCATCGGCGGCTGCGCATTGCGACCGCTTCTGCACTCCAGCTACTGGGTCCGCCCACGCCCATCTGCATCATGTCATCACCTACGTATCTACTACAGAGGTTAGTACCATAGCTGGGAACGGTTTCGAGACGCTCACGCAACCCCTCGTTTGACGGGCGTGTAATGCGCAGATGCGGCTTCAGCCGTAGACCGTCTGCGCCGAAATCGTTGGTGACTCAACGGCCATGCACAATACGGCAGCGCGTCATCCAAGCCGGGGGAGGTGTGTCGGTGCCTGTCCTGTCGCCACGACAGCCCATGGGCGACAACTCGGCACCGTGGTCCCGGTGCCTTTGGCCCCGCCGCCCGCAGTCTTGGCTGGCCACGTCCCCGGCGCGACGTGCGCATGCGCTGCGCGTCGGTCTACCGCGCCTCCATCGCCGCCCCACCATCGACCGGCCGGACCGCATCGTCACCCTCGTTTACTTCCACTATCGCCTGTACCAGCCGTAGTGGCGCAGATGGAAATAACTTTCTACTGTTCAGGTACGTAGACAGTAGAAGGAGGGGGACGTGCCTCTCCCTGAGATTAGAGGTTTGCGATGACTCTGACGATCGGCGACACCGCCCCGGATTTCGAGGCCGATACCACCGAAGGTCGGCTTCGGTTTCACGACTGGATCGGCGATGGCTGGGCGGTGCTGTTCTCCCATCCCCGCGATTTCACCCCGGTGTGTACCACCGAACTGGGTTACATGGCCAAGATCAAAACCGAATTCGACCGGCGCGACGTCAAGATCATCGGGCTGTCGGTCGATCCGCTCGACAACCACGCCAGCTGGTCACAAGACATCGCCGATACCCAGGGCGTCGCGCCCAATTATCCGATGATCGCCGACACCGATTTCGCGGTGTCCAAGGCCTACGGGATGCTGCCCGCCGACGCCGCCGGGGACCCCACTGACCGAACTCCCGCGCAGAATGCGACGCTGCGCAACGTCTTTGTGATTTCCCCCGACAAGACCATCGCACTGGTGCTGATCTACCCGATGACCATCGGACGCAACTTCGATGAGGTGCTGCGCGTGATCGACGCGCTGCAGTTGACCGCCACCCACAAGGTCGCCACTCCGGCGCAGTGGCGCCAAGGCGACGATGTGATCATCTCCAATTCGGTCAGCGACGAGGAAGCCCGCCAGATCTATCCGAACGGGTGGCAAGCACCCCGGGCTTACCTGCGCATCGTCCCGAGCCCGATTCAGCTTGCTTAGCCCAACAGGACAAGTGTTGGGATGGCTGCATCGGGTGCTCGACCGGCGACACTAAGGGGTACCCGAGGTAGTCGGGGCGTAGGGGCGAGCATCGTCGATGTCAATGCTGGTCACCTCTGTTCGGTATGGGGTTGTAGAAGGGTGCGGCGCAAGAATGCGATCTGATCGTTGACGACGCGATCTATCCAAGGTTCATTGAATAGGTCGAAATGCCCGATGGGGTAGCGTTGTAGCTCTCCGCGCGGCGCGTGCTTGGCCACTTCGATCGCGGGTTGGGGCGGTGCAATGGCGTCGCCGTCGCAGACGGACACCAGAAGCGGGCATGACACCAGATTGGCCCGGCGCGCCGGCCGGTCGGCGCGCATCTGCAGCACGATCCGGGCGGGGATCGTGGGCTCCCAGCCGACCGGGTCGGCGGGCATGATCGACGCAAATCCGGCGGCGGCATCGGGTGTGGTCAACATCGACATTGAGCCGGGTGCTCCGGCCAGCTCGATCCGTAGGGGTTCGCGGCCGCATCGTGCACGCAAGTTGTCGCGGATCCCTCGCCATGCCATCCGATAGCCATGCCGTCGGCGGGCGTAGCGGATTGCCGCGGCGGCTGCGGCGCGCCCGTCGACGAACGGATTTTGTATGATCGCCGCGGCGATGTCGTGGTCGCGGCCGGCGGTGGCAAGTACATGTCCACCGCCAAAAGAAGTGCCCCACAGGGCGATTCGGTCATGATCGATGCCGCTGAAGCGGCGGACGAGAGAGATGGCTGCGCGGTCATCGGCGCGCTGTCGCCTGATGTCGATCAGGCCGCGGGGTTCACCGGCGCTGGTGCCCAGGTGGCGGTAATCGAAGGTGAGGGCGGCTATGCCGACGGCGGCGAAGCGGATCGCGAAATCGGGCAAGGCCGCGCTTCGGATACCGCCGATGCCATGGGCTAGCACCACGCAGGGATGCGGTGGGGGACTCGTTGGCCGGTACAGCCACCCCTCGCATCGTTGGCCGCCGGATTCGAAGTTGATGTTCTCGCGGACCACGCCGGTGCCGCGGCCGCAGAAGGGAAGGGTTGTAGACACGGCCGCCAGCGTGCGCGTTAATGTCGACATGAAGTCAAGCGGTGAGGGCCGAGAAATTTCGATCGGCGAGTTGGCCGAACATTTCGGGCTGGCTACCCATGTGCTGCGTCACTGGGAATAGATGGGGTTGGTGGTTCCGCGCCGCACCTCGACGGGTCACCGAATGTACGGCCTTGCGGATCGCTATCGAGTGGCCGCGATTGTGCAGGCGAAGGCGGCCGGGATGAGTCTTGACAGTATTCGTGCGATGTTGACCGCAGCCACCCCAGCCGAGCGCAACAGGGTCTTGCAACACCAGTACGACGCGCTGAGCCAGCGCGTCGTCGAAGCCCAAGCCGCACTCGCCCTTATCGACACCGCGCTCGGCTGTGAACACGGCGACCTCGCCAGTTGTCCGCGCTTCCGCGCGGTGCTGGCCGAACGTGTCAGGCATCCCTAGCGGCGTGGTCAGATACCCCCACGATGCGAGTGCTGCGGGTACTGCGGCCGGTTCGCCACTATGCAATATGTCAGGGCTCGGTGGTCAGCCGGTCCAGTAGCGGCCGTAGGTCTTCGGCCAGTAGTGCCATGAGATACACCGCTGCAACTCTGTGCTGGCGGTCGAGGACCATGGTGGTGGGTACGACGCTGGTTGGATAGGTGCGTCCCAGCGTGATGAGGCTGCGCAGCGATGGGTCGAAGATGGAGGGATATTGAACGTCGCGGTCGGTGACGAAATCGCGTGCGGTGTCGCGGTTGTCGCGGACGTCGATACCCAGGAACTGCACGCCGCGGTCACGGTATTCGGCGTAAACCGTTTCCAGTTCTGGAGTTTCGGTGCGGCATGGCGCACACCAGGAGCCCCACACATTGATGAGGACCACTTTCCCGGTGAAATCCGACAACCGGATCGGTGCGTCGGTAAACAGATCGGGTCCGGTTAGATCCCCGATCGTGCCTCGTGTGGAGGGAGGGTCATAGAAGATCGCGGTCTGTCCGCCGGGCGATACGAAGTCAAAGGTGCCGCCTTGGGCGACGGCGCCCTCGCCGGTGGTGCAGCCGGCAACCGTGGCTGCGACGATAAGGGCTGCCACGACGGCGACGATTTGCCTAAGGCTAGTCACGAGGAGTCCTCTCGATGGTTCATGTTGGCGCCGGAGTGCACCGCTGGTGTTCGTGGCTGCCTAGTTCTCGAAGGCGAGACCGCTGACGAGGATCACGATGCCCAGGCCTATCAGGACGATCGGGAAGAGGACGTGTTCCCAGCGTTCGAGGACTTCTGCGATCGGCCGGCGGGTGGCGACGAATCTGGCGGCGACGACCAGCACCGAGACGAGCACGAGGAACACGGCACAGTAAGCCACCACGGCCGCCGGTCCCACGCTCAAGAACACCGGAACGTAGACGCCGATGTTGTCGCCGCCGTTGGCGAAGGTGACTGCTGCGACGGTTAACACGCCGACGTTCTTGCCAGCGACTTTGCCGTCGTCGTCATCATCATCATCGTTGCCGCGCCAGGTTTGCCACGCCGCCCACAGTCCCAGGGCGAGGGGGATGAGTCCGAAGTACGGGATCACTTCTGGGGGAAGGAACGCTCCGGCACCCAGCGTCACGAGCACAGCCGCACCCAGAATCCCGGCGAATCCCAGGTATTGGCCTGCGGTGATCCGGGCCGTGGTTCCGCGTTGTCCTGCGCCGCGGGCGAAAAACAGTGAGAGCACGATGATGTCGTCGATGTTGGTGACGATGAACAGGCCGATTGCGGGCAGCACTGAGGACAAGATCATCCGTTTACCTCCGAGTCTGCGGTATCGCTTGCCCGCCAACTAGCCACAACGAGGGCGGCTGCCCCGGTGACGACGAAGACGTCAGCGAGGTTGAAGGTGGGAAACCAGCCAGTGTGTAGGTAGTCGGTGACCTGCCCATCAGCGGCGCGGTCGATCACGTTGGCCACCGCCCCACCCAGCATCGCCGCAAGTGCCAGCACGACGGGCAGCGCCGCGGTGCGCGTGAGGCGTACCGCGAACACTGCCAAACCGGCCACGATCAGGCCGGTGACGCCGAGCAGGGCCGCTGGCGGCAGGGTGTCCCCGAGACTGAATGCCACACCGGGGTTGAACGCCAGCCGCAGATCTAGCAGCCCGAGATCTGTTGAGTTGCCGCCGGTCAGTGCGCGACCGGCCCACGCCTTCAAGCCCAGGTCAAGTGCCGCCACGGTGACCACCGTGGCGGCAAGGGCGATCCGCCCCCGTCTCACTCGGGTGTCGGTGTCGGTGTGGTCGGTGGTCACGACGGCGCACCCACGACGGCCGCGCGTATCGGTCGCGCCACCTCGTGCAGTGCCGCATCGGCCAGCGGTTTGGTACGCCCAGCGCGCACCCCGTTGGCAATGACGATGATCTCGGCGAGTTCGTGGACGAGCACGACGGCGGCCAGTCCGAGGATGCCGAACAGCGCCAGCGGCATCAGCACGATGATCAGCCCGAGGGATAGACCGAGGTTCTGCAACATGATTCGCCGCGCACGGCGGGCGTGCCGGAACGCTTGAGGAAGGTGGCGCAGGTCTTCGCCCATCAACGCCACGTCGGCTGTTTCGATGGCAACGTCGGTGCCCATCGCTCCCATGGCGATGCCGATGTCGGCGGTGGCCAGCGCGGGAGCGTCGTTGACCCCGTCGCCGACCATCGCTGTGGGACGCTGGCTGCGAAGCTGTTCGATCAGTCGGGCCTTGTCCTCGGGGCGCAGCTCGGCGTGCACGTCCTCGATACCGACATCGCGGGCCAAACTCGCTGCGGTGGTGTGGTTGTCGCCGGTGAGCATGGCCACGTGGTAGCCGTCGCGGCGCAGTTGGGCGATGACTTCGGCGGCTTCGGGGCGCAGCTCGTCGCGCACGGCAACGGCGCCCACCACCTGACCGGCAACTTCGACGAGGACGGCGGTGGCACCGGCCTGCTGCATCCGGGTGACGTCACCGGCCAGTGGGCCTGGGTCGAGCCAGCCGGGGCGGCCCAGCCGGATGGCGTGCCCATCGCGATGTCCGGTGAGTCCGGCTCCGGTGACGGCTTCGACGTCAGTGGCTGGGGTGACCTCTTTAACGGCGGCCAGGATCGCAGCGGCGAGGGGATGCTCGCTGCGCGACTCCAACGCTGCGGCCAGGTCCAGCACCTGTTCCGAGGTCGATCCGTTGATTGTGACGACTTCGATGACGGCGGGCCGATTGGCGGTCAGTGTGCCGGTCTTGTCCAAGGCAACCCCGCGGATTCTGCCGAGCCCTTCAAGTGCGGCGCCGCCCTTGACCAGTGATCCCAGCTTGCTGGCGGCGCCAATGGCGGCGACGACCGTGACTGGCACAGAAATCGCCAGTGCGCACGGTGACGCGGCGACCAGCACCACCAAGGCGCGTTCGATCCACGTGGCCGGGTCGCCGAACACGCTGCCGATTACCGCGATCGACGCCGCGGCGATCATGATTCCGGGCACCAGTGGTTTGGCGATGCGATCGGCCAGGCGCTGCGAGGAACCCTTGCGGGATTGCTCGGCCTCCACGATGCGCACGATGCGGGCCAGCGAGTTGTCCTCGGCCGTGGTGGTGACCTCGACCTCAAGCACACCGGTGCCATTGATCGACCCGGCGAACACCTCGTCTCCGGGACCGGCCTCCACGGGAACCGACTCACCGGTAATGGCCGAAACATCGAGCGCGGTGCGGCCATGACGGATGATGCCGTCGGTGGCGAGACGCTCACCGGGCTTGACCACCATACGGTCACCGATCCGCAATTCCGCAGGCGCAACGGTCTTTTCGCCGCCATCGCGTAGAACGGTCGCCTCGTCGGGCACCAGTGACAACAGGGCGCGCAGCCCGCGGCGGGTGCGGGTCAACGAATATTCTTCCAGCCCTTCGCTGATCGAGAACAAGAAGGCCAGCATCGCGGCCTCGCCGACTTCCCCGAGGATCACCGCGCCGACGGCGGCGATCGTCATCAGCGTGCCGACGCCGATCTTGCCTTTGGCCAGCCGTCTGAGGGTAGACGGCACGAAGGTGTAGGCACCGGCCAGCAGCCCGATCGCTTCCAGAGTGAGCACGACCGACTCGGCGGCATCGACTCCTCCGGCGATCAGGGAAGCCAGCAGGAAGACTCCGGAGATGGCGGCGAACTGCAATTCCTTGATCTGCCAGAGCCGTTCGGGCTCACCGTCCCGTTCGTCGGTGTCGCGGGGCTCGTCGTTGCCGCATCCGCAGGCGTCACTCATCGGCGGGGCTCCTCGGTATCGATCGTCGTCGTTGTGTGGGCGTTGGTTCCGTAGTTAGGGCACAACGCCACCGTGTTGCCGGTCGCGGCCAGCAGCGTCTCCGCTGAGGCCAGCAGATCCATGAGTTCCGGTCGGGTCAGCGAGTAGAACATCTGCCGGCCTTCGGGGCGTCCGATCACGAGACCGCAGTCCCGCAGACAGGCGACATGGGCTGAGACAGTGGACTGCGCCAACCCCAGCTCGCCGATCAAGTCAGCCACGCGCGCCTCACCGTCGGCCAGGCGGCGCACGATCGCCAGCCGGGCGGAATCGGAGAGACTATGAAACAGCGCTACCGCAGCATTCAGATTCGAAGAGGTTCCACCTGCTGAGCCGACAGCCGCGCAATCATCCGACACATTCATCGCCATTTGACGATGATACATGGTCCCCGGCGATACTTCGCGCCTGGAGTGTCCGCTTACGCCGGCTGCGGTCCCAGGGGGCTGAGCGGAAGGTGTGAAGCCGCCGCCATCAATGGAACGCTGAGGGCGATCTGTTGGCCTTGCGCCTGATGCAATTCAGCCAGGTGGCACTTATCGGGGCTGCTGGCCTCCCATGGTCACGTTGAGTCGGTGGGTTGTCGTGTGGAGGTGAGGCCCAGGGTGTCCGCGGTGCTGTACTCGTCATCGACGAGCACCACGACGCCCCCTTCCCGGTCGATGATGGAGGCGGCGATCGACGCTCGGTACCCGGAGCCGCAGTGCACCCAGATCGGCATGTCAGGCAGTTCGTGAAGGCGGTCGGCGAGTAGGTGCAGCGGGATGTTGATCGCGCCGGGGATGCGGCTGGTGTCGTGCTCTTGGCGTTGTCGCACGTCGAGCACGACGAAATCCTCGCCACTGCCTAGGGTTTCGGCGAGGTCGGCGAAACCGGCGGTCCGATAGCAGCGCAGTGTTGATCCGGCGCGTAGATCGTCGATGTTTCCTGTGGCGGCGCCGTCGAGGTGGTCGACGCCTATGCGGACCAGTTCGCGGCGGGCCTCAGCGATCTGATCGAGTGTTTCCCCGATCAGGGTCAGTGGTTCGCCCCACCGGTGAAGCCAGCCCAGGTAGGTTACGAAGCTGCCAGACAGTTCGAACCCGAGCGTGCCGCTGAGATGCCCTGCGGCGAAGGCGGTGCGATTCCGCAGATCGACTACCCACTGGCCAGCGTCGATGCGTCGCCGCACCTCCTCGGGATCGACCGGTTCGGGTAACGAGAGGTCCACCGGAGCTGGTCCAGCCTGGTTAATCACTCCCATGTGGGCGTAGTACGCGGGATAGGCCGACAGTCCCTCGAGCAGCTCCGCGACATAGGCCTGCTCGTCTTGGGTGAGCGCCGGATTGCTCAGGCGTTGCTCGGCGATGGTCGAGGAATCACCACTGCCGGGGGTCGCCGAGCAGAAACTGCCGAACCCGTGGGTGGGATAGACCGAGGTGGCATCGGGGAGCACCGCTGCCAGTCGGTGCACCGACTGGTACTGGGCACGGGTCAACTCGTGCGTGTGTTCGGCGCCCAACAGATCGGTGCGCCCGGTGGTGCCGTGCAGCATGGATCCGCCGGTGAACACTGCGGTCACCGCACCGGTGATGTCGCGCAGCACATAGCTGACGTGGTGGTGGGTGTGACCGGGAGTGTGCATCACCTCCAACTGGATCGGTCCGGCGTCGATGACATCCCCGTCGCACGCCGGGCGGCGTTCGTAGTCCACCTGGTCGCCGGCGGGCACCACGTACTCGGCGCTCACCGTGCGGGCGAGTTCCAATCCGCCGGTGACGTAGTCGTTGTGGATGTGGGTTTCCAGCACGTGGGTGATTTGCACCCCACGCCGCTGGGCCAGGCCCAGCACTCGGTCGATGTCACGCTGCGGATCGATCACGACCCCCGTCGAACCGCTGCTGACCAAGTAACTACGGTCGCCGAGACTGGAGGTGTCGATAATCGTGACGTCCACGAAAAGACTCCCTTCTGGTTTCTGGATTGCTGAAAGTATGTTCACCCCCGCCAGTATGGATCGAAGCCTCTTGGACGGGGCAGCTGATGAAGGTGGGATCAGTTAGGTCAGGACGAGCGTGTCCAGCAGGACATATGCCGCCACGGCGAAGACCAGGTAAGCGAACCAGTGTTGCAACCGGCCGGTGTCGAGTCTGGCGCCATAGTGCCCGGCGACCAGTGAGCCGCCGATCGCAGTCGCAACGAACGCCGCTGTAATGGACCAGTCGATGCTTGCCCCATCGAGGTGAAAGAGCGCCCCGGCCGCGGAATTGGCGACGATGATCAGCAGCGAGGTGCCGATCGCGACGGACATCTGCACACCGAGCAACAGCACCAGGGCGGGAATGATGACGAATCCACCGCCCACACCGAACAGCCCGGTCAGCAGGCCGACCGCGAAGCCCGCCGGAATGGACCGCGGTGCGCAGCGACGCCAGTTGATGCCGCCATCGCCGACGGTGCAGGCAGTGCCGGCGTCGGTGGAATCGGTCAACATTCGCAGGCCGGCGCCGATCATGAGGATCGCGAAGCCGATCATCAGAACCCGCTGAGGCAGGCGCTCGCCGATGGCGCTGCCGAGCAGGGCGGCCGGTATGCCGGCCACCGCGAAGACAGCGGCCAGGCGCCACTGCACCTGTCCAGCGCGCAACCTGGGCAACACCCCCACCGCCGAGGCCACCGCCACCACGATGAGCGACATGGGGATCGCCTGCTCGACCCCGAGGCCGAGCGCATAGACCAGCGCCGGGACCGCCAGGATNACAGCGGCCAGGCGCCACTGCACCTGTCCAGCGCGCAACCTGGGCAACCCCCCCACCGCCGAGGCCACCGCCACCACGATGAGCGACATGGGGATCGCCTGCTCGACCCCGAGGCCGAGCGCATAGACCAGCGCCGGGACCGCCAGGATCGACCCGCCGCCGCCGAGCAACCCCAACAGCACCCCGATCACCGCACCCAGCACCAAGGTGATGACCACAGTCACCGGCGACACCGCTTCGACGCCCGGACGCACGCTCTCACGCAGCACACCGCAGGTCAGTCATCACGGTCTCCGACGCCGATACCAGGCACTGCACGCATCCTTCATGCCAACGCCAAGAACAGCTTCTCCAACTCGGCCTCGGTCATCGGCGCTGCCCCACCTTCGACCTGCCCGGCCAGGCACTCTCGCAAACCCGTGGCCACGATCTTGAAACCGGCCTTGTCCAGCGCGCGCGACACCGCGGCAAGCTGGGTTACCACGTCCTTGCAGTCGCGGCCCTGCTCGATCATCGCGATCACGCCCGCGAGTTGACCATGCGCACGACGCAACCGATTGAGCACCACTACGATGCTGTCCTGATCGCCGACCATCGCCAAACCCCTTCCGTAACAGTAGTTCCATCGTATACCCCACCGGGTATCTACCCGATCGTTGCGACGCCAGTCGTGGCGCTCGGTGCAAACGGGGCGCGCCGTGGTCGGAGAGGCAGGGTCGGGCCGCCCTTGCATTTCAATAAATCAGGGCGGACCGTGACTTCGCCACCCATCGACAGGGTATACCGGCGGGGGTATACAGGAAGGGTGAATGAACCTGTGAAGTCACCGTCGACGAGTTGGCTGCCAGGCGGGGCGCGGCCGGCCAGTCGGGTGGCGGATGCCCGCGAAGCCCTAGGAATACCAGTGCATCATTTCCTTGGCGCGCTGCCTATCAAAGGTGCTGGCCGCGCGTCTCGTCGACATCCCGGACACTGCGTTACGTCGTCTGCAGGTCGGGAAGCCGGTTCACGGCGCGCGAAGCCTGGGATTCTTCGGCCCGAAACGCTGTGTCGACCAAGGTGTGGGCGGGATGACGCAATGGGGGTGACGTCAATCCGGCCCATCGAGATTTGACCACTCGTCAGCGCCCACCCCATTCGGGTGCGGTACCGACCCCGACTGAATCAACAATTGTCCGACTACAACGAAAGAGGGACGCTCCAATGAAGAAGACCGTACTGATCCTGGGTGCCGGATTTGGCGGCCTGGAATTAGCCGCCCAACTCTCCGACACCCTCGCCGACCTGCACGTCATCCTGATCGACCACAACGACGGGTTTACCTTCGGCTTTTCCAAGCTCGACGTGTTGTTCACGAATCGCACCCCCGAGGATGTCCGCATTCCGTATGCCGAGCTGACCAGGCCCGGCGTGGAGTTCCGCCAGGAACGCATCACCTCCATCGACCCGGCCACCCGTCGCGTCGTCACCGACCAATCCGACTATCAGCCCGACTTCCTCGTCATCGCCCTGGGCGCCGACTACGAGCCCGAAGCCACCCCTGGCTTCACCGAGGACGGCTACGACTTCTACACGGTGGATGGCGCCGCTCGACTGCGCGACCGCCTCGCTGAATTCACCAGCGGCACCATCGTGCTGGGCGTCCTCAGCGTCCCCTTCAAGTGCCCGCCAGCACCCTACGAGGCAGTCCTGCTGCTACATGCCCACTTGGTCGAGCGGGGCATCCGCGACGCCGTCACCATCAAGGTGATCAGCCCCATGCCCTCTCCGATCCCGGTCTCCCCGGAAACATCCGAAGCGCTGATCACCGCCATGGCCGAACGTTGCATCATCTACCGGCCTGAGACCAAGATCCATTCACTGGACCCGAACCAACACCTAGCCCACACCGACACCGACACCGAGCCCTACGACTTGTTCATCGGCATCCCCAAACACCGCGTCCCCGACGTGATCGACGCCTCCGGGCTGACTGCTGGAGGCAACGACGGATGGATCGCCGTCGACCCCGCCACGCTCGCCACCAAACATGCTGGTGTGTATGCCATCGGCGACTGCGCCGACGCACCCGTACCCCGCGCCGGGGTTTACGCCGAAGACGCTGCCGGCACCGTTGCCGCCCACATCGCCGCACAGCTGCACGGGACACCATTTACCGCCAAGTATTCCGGGCGCGGGGTCTGCTACATCGAGTTCGGCGATGGACGGGTCGGTAAGGTCGACGCCGACTTCCTCTCCGGGTCCAAACCCACCGCCCCCTTCATCGGGCCCTCCACCGACCTGGCCGACGAGAAAGCCGAATTCGCCGTCACCCGACGACACCGCTGGTTCGGTCGATCCGCAAGCTGAACGACAGAATCACCTCCGATGACGGCGTGCCGGACAAGACCGATCGTCGCACACCCTTTTCATCGTCAAACACCGATGATAGCGTCGTATGTAGATTATTAGCTGGCGATGTCGCACCCTTATAGAGCGATGGCTGCCGTGAAGGGAAAGGGTTCTGAGGTGTTGATGAA
This sequence comes from Mycolicibacterium chlorophenolicum, assembly GCF_001044235.1. Taxonomy (GTDB): domain Bacteria; phylum Actinomycetota; class Actinomycetes; order Mycobacteriales; family Mycobacteriaceae; genus Mycobacterium; species Mycobacterium chlorophenolicum. The sequence goes on from NZ_JYNL01000017.1 coordinate 27,126, forward strand.
TCGGGTCGAGACTGCCCTGATCAATTCGCCGCCCCGGCGGTGGCTGCAACGTTTCTACGAAGTGCCGGTACTGCTGCGCTTAGGGGGCCGTATCCCGCCGGGCAGTACAGCCCTCGAGATTGGCTGTGGACCGGGCTACGGCTCACAGCTGGTGCTACAACGCTTCGGCGCCGACCGGATCGATGCCCTCGATCTGGATCCGACGATGATCGATCGCGCCCGTAAGCGGCTGGCACCCTGCGGAAATCGGGTCACCTTGGTCCGTGGCAGTGCCACGGACCTGCGGGCCGCGCTCGACGCTGACGACGACAGCTACGACGCGGTGTTCGACTTCGGCATCATCCACCACATTCCGCAGTGGCGTACCGCGGTGGCAGAAGCCGCGCGGGTGCTCGCCCCCGGTGGACGGTTCTACTTCGAAGAGGTCACCAAACACGCCCTCGACCGCCCGACCTACCGGCGACTGTTCGACCATCCCACCGACGACCGCTTCACCGCTGAACAGTTTGTTGACGAACTCCGCCGGCACGGCCTGCTCATCCTCGGCTCTGTCACCCGCATTCGGGGCGATTATCTGCTCGGTGTCGCCACCAAGCCGCTCGTCAACGGTGGTGCACGGTGATGGCCGCCGCCGCGGTAGGCCTGAAGCGCACAGATCGACTGTAACGACGGGCGACGTGAGTGAGAATGGCCAACCATGGGTGAGGCCGCTGCAGCGGACGCAACGTTCGCTTTCGTCGATCTGTCCGGCTTTACGGCCTTGACTGAGATGTGCGGCGACGAGGAAGCCGCCCTTCTCGCCGGGCGGCTGGTAGACCTCGCGCGAGACTCGCTCACCGTTCATGTCAGCCTGGTGAAAAGCATGGGGGACGCGGTGATGCTGCGCGCCCCTGGTCCTGAACAGATGATGGCGACGATCGTGGCGCTGGCCGATCGCGCCGCTGCCGAAGACGGCTTCCTCGTGCTCCGAGTCGGAATCCATCACGGGAGCGCCGTCGAACGTGACAACGATTTCTTCGGGCATGCGGTTAACACCGCCGCACGCGTGACAGCGCTGGCCGGCGCAGGCCAGGCAATAGTCACCGATCCGATACTGCCCGCATGCGAAGGGTTGGGTCTCGCGGTCCGCTCTTTGGGCGCCACCGCGCTCCGCAATATCGCATCTCCTATGGCGGTGTATCGCGTGTCGCTCCCACCGCCCCGATATCCCGTTGACCCCGTGTGTGGGGTTCGAATTGATCCGCGCACAACCAGCCACCATGTGCGGCACGACGATCAAGACATATGGTTCTGCTCCGGCCGATGCGCCGAACGGTTCTTGGCCATTAATGAAGGCAAACAACCTGAAGGAGGGCGAACCCGCCGCGCCAACTACGACGACTGACCCAGGCGCACGACGAGTGGAGCCACCTCTTTCGTTTGAAGGGTGTCTACATGCGGCTGGCTTCCAGCGACCACCCGATCCGCTCGTCGGCTCGTTGGGGTTGCCGCAGCAGCTGTTCGGGTTGCGCCTCGGGTCAGAGGCATATCGATGGCGCAAGCATCAGCGCGGCGGCCAGGAGTGGTCCGAGCAGGGCCGCGCCCGTCGCCACAGTGAGGTAAAGGCGGGCGCGAATCCGGTTCGGCGGAAATAGAAGTCGTTCCACACGCTGAGTGACGGCCAATCCCGTCGCACCAAGCGCCGCGGCCGGCATCGGTGATGTGGCCTAGAAGCTGCTGCACCACCTTCACATTGGCGCCGGCGCTGATCGCCATCGAGGCGCAGGAGTGGCGCAGGTCGTGCAGCCGCACACCGTCGCACCCGGCCACTACACCGCACGCCTTCTGGAAGGAATAGCGTGCCTGGCCAAGAGTCAGGTACCCGCCGCCGCGTGCCGACGGGAACATCAGGGCGGTCGGTGCTCGGCCTTCGATCTCGGTAGCCAGAAGACGTGACAGGAACTTCGGCACCGGGACGGTGCGAGAGGTGTGATTCTTAGTCGGACCCTCCACAAGTCCGGTCTTGCGGACATAGGTCACCGAACGGCGCACTCGGATCCTCCGCGACTTCACGTCCACATCCTCGACGCGCAAGGCGGCGGCCTCACCAAACCGTAGCCCGCAGTAGCAGAGCACGAGCACGAGGGTGCGGAGGTTGCCGGACGCGACGGCGACCCGGTGGAGCTGGTCGTGGGTGAGGTAGCGCTGCTCGGTCTCGGGTAGGCGGGGGAGGTCGATGCCATCGGCCGGGTTCGCGGGGAGATGCTTGGCCCGCACCGCGAAATTGAGTACTGCGCCGACGAGCTGATGTGTCTGGCGCACCCTTGACGCGCTCAGCCCCTTGCCCTCGAATCGCACCGAGCCGTCCACGGTCAGGCCCGCGATCCACACCTGGAGATCGTCGTACCTGACCTCACGCAATGGCACTTCCTCCCACCGCGGCAAAACTATGGTGTCGAGCAGCGACCGGTATCCAGCCACCGTCTTGGCCAACCGGTTGGCCTTCGTAGAAATCCACCGCTCGGCGACTGTCCCGAATGTGACCGCCGATAACGAGGGATCAGTCCATGCTCCCGTTATTTGGTCGCTAACTTGTTTGTTCAGCCAGGCCTGCGCCTGTGCCTTTCGAGTGAAAGCTTTGGCGTGTTCTTTGCCGTAGTCGTCGACATACCGCGCACGCCAACGGCTGCCCTTGCCATGGTTAGCGCTGGGTACGGTACACGAGTTGCCTTGCTCATCGTGAGCGGTCTTGTTCCAGCGATCCTCGACCCCGGCCCTACGATTGCGCTTCACTTTCCTTTATCTCCTTGAGCATTCCGATCAACATCTCGGTTGCTCTACGCTCAACGGCTTCGTTGAGCCGCTTCATGGCAACCCTCTGCGGCGCTGGTGCGGCGGCGATGCCATACAACGCATCTTGCGCGTCAACTAGGGCCTTCAACGCCGAGCCGCCTGCCCTTTCCAGTTCTGGACGCTCGGCGAAGTCCAGGTCGCCGAGGTCCGTGAACCAGCCCTGGATGGCGTTGTGAAGACCGGCGATGTCCATCACCGCCTTGCCAGCTGTGGTCTTGAGGTTGGCCACGATGTCGGCGACTTCGTTGGCCACCCCTGATCTGCGGCCAAGAAGTGAGTCGAGGGACACGCCGAGAAGGTCCGCGATTACCGCCGCCTCGACGATCCTGACCGACCGCGCTCCCTTCTCGATCTTCGCCAGCACGGTCGGATGCATGTCCAGCATCTCGGCCATTTGAGGCTGCGTCCACTTCCGATCGGTTCGCTCCTTCCGCAGCAGATCACCAAAACGCTTATCTGTCCACTTACTTCTTGACACTTCAGTGACTTTACTCGACTGACGCTTCCAAACAAGAGTTGCAATGGCTAAAACAGACATTACATGTCCGAATTGGTGAACTGACTCGTGAGGGCAGGGCTACAGACCTGGAGTTTGACAACTGCATAACAGAGCACGAGCGCAGATACGGCGGGTAGTCGCGCCCCCGCTACACCACATCGACTGCCGACAGCGTCGGGGATGTGAGGAACAGAATTCGGGCTCTGCCCATAACCCTAGGCAACTTTTTGAGGAGGGAAACCCCGTATGCCTCCATGCGAAGTTCGCGGCTGTCCGTTTCGGGCGCTGCCGTCGTGCCCAGACCACAGCCAGAAGTATCCGCGCGGTTTTCATGAACTCGATCGCATGATGCGCCGTCGACCGGTTCTACCGCCACCGCGAGTCCCGAAAGGAGCACCACCTAGAAATTGGGTCGAGCTCGGCACCGCCGTTAGAGCCGAGCCCCACCGAAACGCCGATGAATATGTCACCAAACACCGACCGCCCCAACGATAACACCACCTCGCGGGATGTCCTGGTCGCCGAAGCGGAGGCGATCAAGGCACTCAACGCCAACGTAATCGAACCGACCACCGACATCGGCACATCCGCCATCGAGTACGGGATCTGCGGCTGGCCCGTCTTCCCGCTAAGGGGCAAACGCCCGGCGATCAGAGGTGGTCGCGGATTGCTCGACGCCACGACCGACATTGCTCAGATCGCGGAATGGTGGGGCGGCCAGTACCGCCGCGCCAACATCGGCGGCCGAGTGCCCGAAGGCATGGTCGTGATCGACATCGATCCGTACCACGGCGGGCTCGATTCACTCGCCGCGCTGGAGAAGAAGTACGAGCCGTTGCCGACCACCCTTACTGATCTGTCGGGCCGCGGCGACGGCGGCGCCCACTACTTCTTTCGGCGTCCTCCCGGCCAGCTCACCGGCCGCCGTCTAGGCGTCGGCATCGATGTCAAGACCAGCGGTGGCTACGTCGTGTTGGCGCCCTCCGCACATCCCGACACCGGAAGAAGGTACCGAAGGATCGAGGCACCGGTTGCTGCACCGCCACGTTGGCTGAGTGCCCTTCTGCAGGTTGCGCGTCAAGACAGCCCTGGCGTACATGGGCGGCCGGCCGGAAGCCGGCAATACTTTGGCGATTCCATAGCTGACGGCTACAGCGCGAACACGACATGGGCGGAAGTGCTGCAGCCGCACGGCTGGGAATGTCTAGATGTCGATCCTGATGCCGATGGGGCCCGCTGGCGGCATCCCACCGCAACGGCCCCGTACTCAGCCACCATCAAGTTCGGTAAGTTGTTCTGCTTTTCGCCGAACACGCCGTTCGACGTCACGGAGAGCGGGAACGCCCACGGATACACAAAATTCCGGGCGTACGCCGTACTCGGTCACGGCGGTGATTTGTCCGCTGCTGCACATCGGCTGGGCAAGGCGGTGTAGATGAGGATCAACGCTGACGATGTCGATCCGATGCCCGATGACGATGAGCTCAATGACGATCAACTGGATGATCCAATCCCCTTGGCGTCGACCATCGCATTGCCGCCGTTCCCAACCGACTCCCTACCCGAGCCCTACGCGAATATGGTCCGCGCAATCAGCGAGGCTTGCCAGGTCGACCCGGCGATGCCGGGAGTATCCGCGCTCTCCGTCCTATCCGGCTGCATCGGAGGTCACGCCGAGATCGAGCTCCGCCCCGGCTGGCGTGAACCGTTGCACATCTTCACTGTCACCGTGGCCGCGCCCGGTGAACGAAAGAGCGCCGTTCAGCAGGCAATGGCCTCGCCGATTCTCGACGTGGAGGCTCAGCTGGCCGAGCAGGGTCTGCGGGAGCGACTGGAGGCGCTGACCCGGAAAGAGGTTTCGGTGAAGCGGGCGGAGAAGCTCCGCAATGTCGCGGCCAACCCTAAGAAGGAGGTCGAAGACGACGAATCGACCACCGTTGATTCGCAGGCCGCTATGCGCGAGGCCATCGAGGCCGCGGCGATGGCCGAAGCAATTGATGTACCGCCGGTTCCGCGGATCTTCGCCGACGACGCCACGCCGGAAGCAATAGCTTCCCTGCTCGCCGAGCAGGGCGGCCGTTTGGCGATTCTGTCGTCGGAAGGTGGAATCCTCGACATCATCGCCGGGCGCTACCAGCATCGGGCAAACATGGATGTCTTCCTTAAAGGCCACGCCGGGGATCCGTTGCGGATAGACCGAAAGGCCACGCCGCCGGAATTCGTTCGGCGCCCTGCACTCACTCTGGGATTGATGATCCAGCCCCACGTGCTGTCGGCGGCTGGCCGAAACGCCGAATTCCGCGGCCGCGGACTGCTGGCCCGTTTCCTCTACGCCTTTCCCGTTTCGAAGGTTGGTCGGCGGAAAATTGCGCCCGAGCCTGTCGACGAGGCCATTCGAGACGACTACGAGACAGCGGTGCAAGAGTTGGCGGCGGGCATGGCCGAATGGCACAGCGATCCCGCGGTACTCACCCTGACCGAGGCAGCGAGGAACGCCATGGAGTGCATCGAGGCCGCAGTAGAGCCAACGCTTGCCGACGGCGGCGAACTAGCCACCCTGGCCGATTGGGGGGCAAAGTACGTCGGCGCGATCGGGCGGATTGCAGGGCTTCTGCACCTCGCCAAGCACGGTTCCGACACCGGGCCGTATGTACCGGTAGAGGCGCAGACGGTGCTGGAGGCATATCGCATCGGCGCGTATTTCAGAGCATGCGCGATCAACGCGTTTATCGAAATGCGCACCGACCCCGTTGGGGTCGATGCCATGTATCTACTCGATCGCATTCGCCACCTCGGCAGCGACGAAGTGTCGATTCGTGACGTTCACGTGGCCTCCAGCAGGGCGCGGTTCCGCACCAAGGCCGATCTCATGCCGGGCCTGGAGCGGCTGGTTGAGTTCGGCTGGCTGATCGTGATGCCGTCACCGAAGCCGACAGGAGGCCGGCCCGCTTCACCGCGCTACAGGGTTCACCCACGCGTCACAGAAGCCACGCAATAGGCAGGAGGGCGGCCGGGCATCGCCTTCTGCCGCTTGTGTGGCTTCCGTGGCAGCGCACGAACTTTCGATTGGATGACCCGAGAGAGGAAGGGTATTGGAAAGTGAGCAACGAATTTCTCACGGCCGATGAACTGGAGGTGTGGACGGGCATCCCTCAAAGCACCTGGCGATACTGGGCGCACCTCGGCTCAGGCCCAGCCAGCTTCAAAATCGGGAGACGCCGTGTGTGGAAGCGTGCCACCGTCGATGCGTGGCTCGCCGACCAGGAGAAGAACGGCACCACCACTACAGGGTGATTAGCACCAGCAGAATTTGACGGAATACCGTTATAAGAAAGGAAGATTCCTATGTCCGACAACTTTCACAATGATCAAGCTGCAATTAGAAATTTGATCGCTGATGCCGAGAAACAGATTGAGCGGTTGCAGATCGGCTGTCTAGGCGAACTGAGCGATCGAGTCGACGACGTCTACGGTGACTGCGTCACGATGCTTGCGGAACTCATTGATTCCCAACTGTACGGAGCGCTTAGGGCGTTGTCCGCTTTGCGCTATTCGCTATCGGACGCATTAGCTGCACAGTCGTCGCAGATCGATCATGACGTTCAATCGACTGTACCGTGACCGCAGCGGTGTTCGGGACTGGGACGCACCGTCCTCCTCTTCAGCATGCAACCCGAGCAAAAGGGGCTTGAGCGACTTCGGAAGCAGCGCCGGAAGCGTTCCAAGACAGACGACACCCATGAACCGTCTGGTGGATCGAACGACCCCCTCGGTAGAGGACTGTTTTGCCAGACGCCAGCGACCGGGTGCCTAGGCCACGCTCGTCGATTGCCACGGCACTTTTCGAGAAGGCCTTCCGGTGTACAGCTTTCGGGGTAGGTCTGCCCTGCGCAAGCGTTCAAAGTCGTAAGGCGTGTCTGGGACTCTGTTAGCCCCACATGCTTTTACCGGCGTGTTTTTTTGTAGTGCCGAAAGCGCGATAGGCGTGGCCTGGTTGCTGCGTGACGACGACGAGGACGACCGCAAGGAATGCGACCCTAAGGACCTGTGGGACAACGAGATACCCCACGGCGGGGTGTGGGCGAGGCTGGCCAACACCACCGACACGGTGCGCTGCCTCGAGCACGGCCTGCGCCCGGATCAGCACTGAGGTTTTAAGGAAGGCTTGAGGCTTGTGGTGCAGCTCTTTCCCAGCGTCGACGGTGCTCTACGCCGAAGGCGTCGCGCGTGCACCCGAGATGCCGGGCGCCGGGTGGACTCCCGGGCACTAGATCGAGAGGTTTCCTACATCGGGGGCATGAGCACCGAGTCGATCAGGTACACCGTCGCGTTGGCTGTCTGGACGCCGCCGCAGACCACCGACGCGTTGTTCACCTTGAGCGCATCGGGGTGACCGGTGACGGTGACGTCGGCGCCCTGCACGGTCTTGTGGGTGCCGACGATCTGGTCGGGAGCGACGCGGCCGGGCACGACGTGATAGGTCAGCACGGTGGTCAGCAGCGGCGCGTCGGTCTTCAACTTGTCGATGGTCGCCGGGTCGACCTTGGCGAACGCCTCGTCAGTAGGCGCGAACACGGTGAACTCGCCGCCGTTGAGGGTGCCGACCAGGTTGACCTTTGGATTGAGTTGGCCCGAAATGGCTTTGGTGAGGGTCGTCAGGACCAGATTGTGCGACGCGGCGACGGTGACCGGGTCGGCGGCCATGCCCTGGACCGAGCCCGGTCCGGTGGGTACCTGCTGGGCGTAGGCGGCGCAGCCTGGGCCGACGGGAGCTGCAGCGGCCGTCGTCGCCGTCGACAGGGAGAGGCCGAAAGCAGCCGCTGCCGCCAAAACTGCTCCTGCCCAAGCTTTTCCGTTGAACGTCATATCCCATGATCCTTTCACCGTCGAACCTGGTGTCCCTGATGGACGCTTACATCCGCCTATTCGGAGCCGCGCTATTCTTGGATGGGTTGGCGTCCGAAGCGATCCGGCAGAGCGACGACGCGGTACGCGGCCCCGACCGTTCCTGGCACATACACGGCATCGCCGAGACGCGGCCGTCCTGGTCCCCCCGACTACGACCACACCCTTGACTACCAATGCACCGTTGACGGCGCCTGGCGCGGTGGTCGAGTCAAGCCATATCGGGAACTGAAAAGCATTGGAAAGCAGCGCCAAATAACTCCGCTCGAGGTGTTCGGCAAGTAAGTTGCTGGTTCAGCTTCAGGAGTCCGGGACAACGCCAAGGCGAGCACTTCAACTCGTCGCGGAGACTATGTCAACATGGGAATGAGTCCGGCGACTGGAGGGTGGGGTGGCTTCAAAGCTGCTACACGCAGCCACCTTCTTCTCCGACGTTGAACGGCTGCACAGCGGCCACCGCGGTCGGCATGGCGCCTACTCTTTGGTCCGATACGGCGATCGGATAAACATGGCGACGTGGGGCGAGATGGTGGTCGCCCGGTCGAAGCGGTTGTGTGAACTGTCTGCCGAGTTATTCGCGGTGTCCGCTGCGCGCGTGAACGTAGCCGACGTGTTCGTAGTCGAACCCGTGAAGTCAGGCGCTATAGGTCGCCGTAGTCGGCTTCGAGTTGCGGCCTGGATCGAAGTCGGGAGCGGGGATTAGGCAGGAACACGAGCGCAGACGATTGCGCGGCTGCGGGTCGCGATGTTCCCACGGAGGCGATGACAGCCGGTGTCGGCGGCCGGGGATCGGTTACGTGGCTAGGTCGTGCCGGTCCTCGGCCAAGCCCCTCCACTAATCCAGCCGGGCGTGGAGCGCTTGTCGCGCCGCCGCTTCGGCCTCCTCGACGCCTTGGCCGCCGCCCGTCGCTCGCGGCCCAGCTCCTCGTCCCGTGTACCTGGCGCGGCGCCGTGCGGGATGTCGAGAATAGCCGAAGGTAGTCGCCATCACATGCGACCGTGTACCGAAGGACCTGCGGTTGATGTTCAGACAGACAGATCGCTCGGTTCTAGGATTGGAGACTGCTGGTTTCGTGGTCGCGGAACGCGGAACACGGAAGGTGTCGGGGCTAGTGGATAGCGACGAGTCCGGAGCGGTTTTTGGCCAGCTGGGTCGGCGTGGTCTGGCCGGGCGGATGCATGAGCAGCTCGATGAGCTGTTGGCGGCTCGTGACCAAATGGAGCAGGTGCTAGGGCTGATCGTTGAGATCGGTTCGGATCTGGATCTCGATGCCACGCTGCAGCGCATCGTTCATGCGGCGATGGGCTTGACCGGGGCCCGTTACGGGGCGTTGGGGGTGCGCGCCGCCGACGGCACCCTGGCCTCGTTTCACCATTTGGGGATGGACGCCGACACGGTGCACGGGATCGGGCATCTGCCCGTCGGCAAGGGGGTGTTAGGTCTGCTGCTGGACCGCACCAGCACGGTGCGCCTCGATGACTTGACCCAGCACCCGGCGGCGGTGGGGTTCCCTGAGCATCACCCACCGATGCGGGGATTCTTGGGGGTGCCGATCATTATCCGCAAGACGGTGTACGGCAGCCTATATCTGGCCGATGACCAACCCGGACATGGGTTTAGCGCATCTGATGAGATCGCCGCGCGGGCGCTGGCGGCGGCGGCAGGGGTGGCCATCGACAACGCGCGCCTGTTTGACCGGGTCACCCGGGCGGTGCAGTGGGTCACCGCCAGCCGAGAGATCAGCACCGCGGTGCTGTCGGGTGAGGCGCCGCAGGCTGAATCGCTGCAGGTGATCGCCGAGCGTGCGCGCGACCTCACCGACGCCGAGCAGGCGATCGTGCTCGTTCCCACCGACCCCGACCTGCCGGCCACCGACATCGACACCCTGGTCGTATTGACCGCGGTCGGTGTGCACGCCGGAGAGGTGATCGGCCAACAGGTCCCGGTGCAGGGCTCCACCAGCGGTGAGGTGTTCCGGACGGGAAAACCGGTGATCACCGAGTCGTTTCGCTACCCGATTGCGGCGTTCACCGATGTCGGGCAGCGCTCGGCGGTGCTGATGCCGTTGCGCGCCGGCGACACCGTGCTCGGGGTGATCGCCGTGGCCCGCGACCCCCACCAGCCGCGGTTCGGCCCCAGTTATCTGGATCTGGTCAGCGACTTCGCCGGTCACGCCGCGATCGCCTTGCGGCTGGCCGCCGCCCACGCCCGCGAACGCGAGCTCAGCGTGGCCGTCGACCGCGAGCGCATCGCCCACGATCTGCACGATCACGTCATCCAGAAGCTGTTCGCCGCCGGGATGGACCTGCAGGGCAGCATCGCCCGCGCCCGCTCGCCCGAGCTCGTCGAGCGGCTCACCCGCACGGTGGATGACCTGCAAGCCACCATCGACGCGATCCGCACCAGTAACTTCGGGCTGCAACATCCCCGCGGGCAGGTGGCCGATTTTCGGCAACGGATCCAGCGGCTGATCGCCGAGCTGACCGAGAACCGCCCCATCGCCACCACGCTGCAGATGCGCGGGTCGATCACCGGCGTGGGTGTGGAGCTGGCCGACCACGCCGACGCCGTCATTACTGAAGCCATTAGCAACACCGTGCGCCACTCCGGTGCCTCGCGCCTGACGATCGAGATCACCACCGGCGACGAACTGGCCATCGACCTCATCGACAACGGGTGCGGCATCCCCACCGACAACCAACGCCGCAGCGGACTGTCCAACATGGAGCGACGCGCCGAACGACTCGGCGGCACCTGCCAGATCACCACCCCCTCCGAGGGCGGCACCCACGTGCGCTGGACCGCCCCGATTATCGAATCCTGACCCACCCCACACGCGCCTGCTTTGTCGGTTATGGCCACAACCGGCTAGGCCCCTTCTGTGTAGCGTTGTGAACATGCACGGTGGACTACGCGACGGTAGACATTCCCTGATCGTCTGTAGCCGATAGGGCTCCGCCGCCGAAGGTCAGGCCTTGGGACTGCCCCGGGTTCAGTTGACTCGCGGGGTGTGAATTTTAGGCCGCGGTTGCGACGGGTGTGTGGAGCAGTTCGAACTCTATCGGGGTGAGCCTGCCGAGTGCGCGCTGGCGCCGGCAGCGTCGGTGGTAGGTCCGCTCGATCCAGGTGACGATCGCCAGGCGTAGTTCGGCGCGAGTAGACCATCGCTTTCGGTCAAGCACGTTGCGTTGCAGCAGGGCGAAGAACGACTCCATCGCGGCATTGTCCCCGCAGGCACCAACGCGGCCCATCGATCCGTGTAACCCGTTGTGCGACAGTGCATGAACAAACTTCCGTGACCGAAATTGGCTACCCCCGTCGGAGTGGACGATCGTCGCGACGGGTGACCCCAGCGCCACGGCGTTATCCAGGGCAGCCACGGCCAACGTGGACTTCATTCGAGAGTCAATCGAGTAGCCGACGATGCGGTTGGAGTAGACGTCTTTGATGGCGCACAGGTAGAGCTTGCCTTCGTCGGTGCGATGTTCGGTGATGTCGGCCAGCCAGACCTGGTTGGCGGCCTGGGCGCTGAACTGGCGTTGCACGAGGTCGTCGTGGACGGGTGGGCCGGATCGGCGGTTCAGTCCACGTTTCTTGGCGAAGGTCGACCAGATGCGTTCCTGGGAGCACAGGCGTGCGACGCGGTTCTCGCCGGCGGTGATCCCGCGCCCAGGTAGTTCGTCGGCGATGAACCGGTAGCCGAAAGCCGGATCGTCGGCGTGGATGTCGCGGGCAGCGTTGATCAGGTGTGCATCGTCCCAATCACGCTGCGACACGGGCGCTTTGCGCCATTTATAGAACGCCTTGGTGGAGAATCCCAGGACCCGGCAGGTCACCGTAACGGGTACGCCGTCAGCGGCAAGGTCGAGGACCAGCGGGTACATCATTTTGGGTTGGCGTCCCGCGACAGATATCCGACCGCGCGGCGCATCACCTCTGCTTCCTGCTCGAGGAGTTTGATCCGCTTGTGTGCCTCGCGCAGTTGTGCAGCCATGTCGTCAGCATTGGCCGGTGACGCGGGCTGGTTGCTGCCGTCCTCCCGGTCAGCGATCTTGAGCCAGCGATGCAGGCAGGCCTCCGAGATGCCGAAGTCCTTCGCGATCTGGCGCAGCGGCGCCTCACCCTTGCGGGCCACGGCGATGACGTCGGCACGAAACTCGGCAGGAAACGGTGTCGGCACGAGATTGATCCTTCCAGCAAGGACGAATCCTCACAGGTCAGGAGTCAACTAAACCTCGATCCACCGATAAATTGGTTGGTCGTGGGGTGTCGGAATGAGGAAAGTGCCCCTTGAGCTGGGAGGATTGGTGTTCTCTACGCATCAATCAGGCCAGTTCAGAAAGG
>NZ_JYNL01000018.1 GCF_001044235.1 Mycolicibacterium chlorophenolicum
CCGCACCACCAGGGCCGGCTACGACCATGCAGCCTCACCCGACCCACCCGGGTCACAGCCCAACGTAACAACACGAAGTAACTGCAACTACGAACTTAAGGACACCACCATGGGCCAATACTTCAACCCCGTCATCGTCGACCCCACGGGCCGACCCCTGGCCGCCCTCAACCCCGCCACCTACGGCGCCGGACCCAAACTGTCCACCCACACCCGCGCCGACTCCCCGCTCATGACCGCCGTGGAAATACTGCTCACCCTCGACGGCGGCGCCCGCCTGGTCTGGGCCGGCGACTACGAGGACCCCGACGACGACCAGGATGCGCTGTATTGGCTCGTCGAACCCCAGCATTTCGTGTGCTTCGCCGGTCTCATCGACCCCGACGAGCCAGTCACCCCCAACGCTGAAGCGCCCGCAGCACTGCCGGCCCACCGGTACATCTGCAACCCCGACAAGCGCCAGTACCTCGACAAAGACCACTTCGGTGTCGACGACTACGGCATCCGGCGCTCCCCCCTGCCCTGGCTCACCGCCGAAGGCGGCCTCGCCACACAGAGACGCCACACCACCTGGGCCCGCGACCGCATCTACCTCGCAGCCCAGCACCCAGGCCCCGGATGGACCGAAGTGCCCGCCCTGCTCTGGGTCTGACCAACCACCAGCCCGCCCGGGTCCGCGCAGCCGCGCGGGACCGGCGGGCCTGCGGTGTCTTCCGGTCCGCCGCCCCCCTGTCGGCCGGCGCGCCCGGAGGCGCGGAGGCCCGCCTGCGGCGGGCGTGGGTTTGGGTAGCTGCTCACCTTTAACCGTTCAGCTGGGTCGCCCAGTGTGACCGACGAGGCCCCGTCACGCGCAACCCACACCCGCGCCGAACTGCGCAGGCCGAGTGACCTTTTCGGCCCAACGCCAGCTCGCCAGGGCGCTGCGCGCCGGCTCGCGCGGGCCGAAAACCCTGCTCCGCTCGTCACGGCCTCTTCGAGGTTGCGCGCGCCACCCCGCCGGTCCCCTGCATCCCAGCGCTAACCGGCGCAGCAAATACCGCAGACGAACGGAGAACAACCATGACCTACCCCCTCGACGACTTCTGGGCCAACGTCGACGCCGCCCTGACCCGCTGCGCAGAGGCCACCACCGTCGAAGACGTCATCACCATCCTCAACGAACACTTCAATCCCTCCAGCGGCGCCGCCTTCTTCGGCGGCTCCGGGGGCGACACCCAGCTCCTCGACAAGCTCTACTGGGACCGAGCCGACAGCACCTGGCGGGTCGTCCGCTACGACGCCCCCTACTACTGGTGCCTGGCCGACACCAACGGCGACCTGCTCACCTACATCGAAGGCGACGTCTACCGCGGCAACACCATGACCGACTAACCCTCGATCCACCGATAAATTGGTTGGTCGTGGGGTGTCGGAATGAGGAAAGTGCCCCTTGAGCTGGGAGGATTGGTGTTCTCTACGCATCAATCAGGCCAGTTCAGAAAGG
>NZ_JYNL01000019.1 GCF_001044235.1 Mycolicibacterium chlorophenolicum
CCTCAATCCGTGGATCGACCCTGTTGAGGTCCGGTCAGACTGATTTTGCTGTGCTGCGGTGGGTGGGCAGCGTGAATCCGCTGGTCTGTCCAGCTTTTCCTGTGGTCTCCGGTAGTGCCTGTTCGGCGAGTGGTCAGACGGTTGCGGTGGCTGGTGGGCTGTAGCCGATGGTGTTGCGCCACAACGTGAGCCAGTGATCTGCCCAAGGCCAATGTGCTGGTAGGTGCAGGATCGGTCGGCGTTGTGTCCGGGCCAGCCGGGCCGGGACGGTGACGATCTTGCGGCGCAATGTCGCGCCGCGGGCTACCGCGTGGGCGCCTCCGGCCAGCACGCCGGCGGCGCGCAGCAGGTTGTGCGCGATCGCGGCGCACAACACCCACGCCGAGTTCGCCCCGAACCGCCCAGACGGCATATGGGCCAGGGGGCCGTCGATCAGGTCGGCGAACACGGTTTCGATGATCGCGTGTTGGCGGTGGGTGATGTCGGCCTTGGCGGTGGGAAGGTCGGTGTTGGTGAAGAACGGGTGATATCGCCAGACGGGGAACAGGGCGTCGCGGAATCTGGCGTCTTTGACCCGGCGCACCACTAGGCGGGCGGGGAACCGGTCTTTGGTCGACGCGAAGGCGGTGTAGCTGATTTCGGCGACCTCGGCATCAGAGATCCAGTCCCCGGTGTCGGGATCACGCACCGCACCGGGATATTTCACTGGTGTCCAGGCGGACTCGTCGATCGCGGTGATGGCCCGATCAACGGCCGAGTTTCGAGTCATGACCACCGAGAAGCGGGCGCCGTGGCTTCGGCAGGCACCCACGACGGCGCGGGTGCCGTAGGCCGAATCACCACGCACCAGAATCTGCCCGGTCACGCCGGCAGCGCGGGCGGTCGCGATGGCTTGGGTGATCATCCGGCCCGCGCCTTTCCCGGAGCCGGTCTTGCCGGCACGCAGTCGCATCCCGGCGATCACCGGTGCCGACCCGGGGGTGCTGATCGTGGTGGCCAACGGCGAGAGCCCTTTGCGCAGGACCTGCTTGCCGGCGATCTTGGTGTGACCGTAGGAGGCACCTTGCTTGGCGTGACCGAAAACCGGACGCAGCAACGAGTCAATGTCGATGAACGCTTGGGTGTCCGCGCCGGGCAGCAGGTCCACCCGTTCACACAGCGCGGCCAGATGATGACGCAGGACTGACTCCAGTTGGCGGGCATGTCCGAAAGTGAACTCCCGCAACAATGTTCCAATCGTCGACGGTGCGTACACGCCGCCGAAGAGGCTCTTCATCCCACCAGAGCGCACCACATCGAGGTCATCGATGCTGTCAGCGCCAGCGCACATCCCGGCGATCACCGTGGTCAGCTTCGGTGCCGGATTGGCCGAGCCAGATCTGACCTTGGGTGCCGGGATGGAAATCTTGTCAGCCAACAGTTTCGGCAGCCCGGTCTGGGTGGCCAGTGTCATCACCGGCACCAGCCCCGCGCACGACACGAGATGCTCATCATCAAAGACCGCCGACCCAGCGGCGAACCTATGGGACACTTTCACCGGAAGTGCCTTTCTGAACTGGCCTGATTGATGCGTAGAGAACACCAATCCTCCCAGCTCAAGGGGCACTTTCCTCATTCCGACACCCCACGACCAACCAATTTATCGGTGGATCGAGGNGCCTTTCTGAACTGGCCTGATTGATGCGTAGAGAACACCAATCCTCCCAGCTCAAGGGGCACTTTCCTCATTCCGACACCCCACGACCAACCAATTTATCGGTGGATCGAGGCTTAGTAGCCATGGTCGATCCTCTCGGGTGGGTGATTAGTCGAGGGAGACGGATTTTCACGTCACGGTGATGCGGCCGCTGGGGACTGAGCGAACTCCTCGACGATGGCGCTGCAGAATGCGGGCAGGTCGGCGGGTGATCGACTGGAAATGAGATTCCCGTCGATGACGACCTCCTCGTCGACGACGGTGGCACCCGCGTTGCGCAGATCCGTACGCAGGCTTGGATAAGACGTCAGGGTACGGCCTTCGGCCACACCTGCCTCTACCAAAGTCCACGGTCCGTGGCAGATCGCCGCGACCGGCTTTCCCGACTCCACAAAGGCTCGAACGAAGGACACAGCGGTTTCGTCGATGCGAAGCTTGTCGGGGTTGACCGTACCGCCGGGCAGCAACAATGCGTCATAGTCGTTGACCGATGCGTCGCCGACCAATCGGTCCACAGTAAACGTACCCGCCGAGTCGAGGTCGTTGTTACGCGCCTGGATCTCACCCTCCTTCAGTGACAACAGTTCAGTGTTCGCGCCGGCGTCCTGGAGCGCCTCGCGCGGGTCGTCCAACTCGACGCGTTCGACTCCGTCGGCAGCCAGGATCGCAACCCGCTTACCCTGCAATGTGTTCGCCATGGGAGCTCCTTCCTTCGAGACATGTACGCAGGCTCCTCACCGGAGTGTCCTATGTACGAACAACCTGCTATCCCAAGGCTCGGCGTTTGAGCCGCCGATCTCCTGGCCCTGCCAGGGCGAAAGTGCGGACCGGCATTCACCCCGGCGCATCATGAGGCTGCTCAGCGGATCAGGCGACCTCCATGCGCTCGAGGCGGCCGCGGAGGTGACATCGGACATGCGCCTGAAATATGGTGCGCGGGTGTGCTACCCGGTGCGAGCCGCTGGCCGCACTGCCATGGTTCCCGAGGATGTTCTCTACACCGCACTCGTCCTGGCGGGTCGAATTCGGTGCCGAAGATTCGCCTCGTAGGTGCCTGCACCGAGTCCCCGCGGCATTTCAGACTGCGAGAAGAGAACGCGACTAGAACGACACCGACAAGCGAGGAGATGAGCAGTGGAAGCAGTTGTGTACAACGGACCGCGGGAGATAGGCCCCGTGGGTTTGATGGCTGCGAACTCGGCAATGATCCAGGGCGCCAGCAAGGTGATGATCGTCGACCGGCATCCCGACCGCCTACGCCTTAGTGAAGAAGTCGGCGTCATCCCGATCGACGACTCGAAGGGTGACCCGGTCGAGCAGGTGATGGAGCACACCGGGGGCGGGGTGCCGACAAGGGTTGCGAATGCGTCGGATATCAAGCCCATGACCCTCAGGGACACGAAGATTCGGCGATGACACTGAACCGGCTGGTCGATTCGGTGCGATTCACCGGGCACATCGGAGTGGTGGGCATCTTCTTGCCCCAGGATTCGAACACGCCCGACAAACTGGAGCAGGAGGGGAAGATCGCCTTCGACATGGGCAAGTTCTGGTTCAAGGGTCAAAAGGTCGGCACCGGGCAGGCAAACGTCAAGCACTACAACCGCCAGCTCCGTGACTTGATCCATGAGGGTAGGACCAAGCCTTCATGGATTGTCTCCCATCAACTGTCACTCGACGAGGCTCCGTCCGGCTATCAACACTTCGATGCCCGCGATGACGGATGGACCAAAGTCGTCCTCCACCCATAGAGCGATCAGTGATCCGGCACGCAACGCGACACGTAGCAGCATCTGCTCAGTGGCAGTATTGTGGTGGCTGACCGCGCCGCGTGCCGGATCCGTGACCTGTGCCCTTTCACTCGCGGAGGGTGAAATGCAGGAAAAAAACACTGCCCCAATACGTTTCAATTCAACCCATATAGGCGTACGTCGCGCGCTCGTGGACACGAGCGTCATCAGCATTCAGGGCCAGTTATGCCGGCCTACAACCACCTCGGTCTGGCGAACCGTCGAGGCGGAATTGCGACGAGCACCCGACTCGGTCGCGCTCGATTTGTCGGATGTTACCGACATCGACGCCGCCGGTCTCAGCGTCTTGGTGTCCACCGCCATCCGCGCGGGGGAATCGGACATCTCGTTCTGCTTGGTCGGGGCGTGCGAAGGTGCCGTAGGAGCTGCCCTCGCACAGGCGAATTTGACCGACCTTTTTGAGATCGTCCCGGCAGCAACCGCTCCCTGACAAGCCGCAATCAACAACGCCCGGCAATCACATCTCGTCCAGCCGCGGGAACAGGACTTCGCGCACGATGAGCTGAATGGCGGCCGCCACCGGTATGGCGACCAGCGCTCCGACGATGCCGAGCAGTCCCCCGCCGATGAGCACCGCCACTACCGTTGTGATCGCCGGGATTTCGACTGCGCGCCCGATGATCTTGGGTACCAGCAGATAGTCTTCGATCACTCGCAGCACGACGTAGAACGCCGCCGTGGCGATCGAAAGTGGAAGAGACACGGTCAGCGCCACCGCCGCGACGATCAAACCCGCGACGGTCGAGCCGAACGGTACGAGGTCCAGAAGCGCCACGAGGATTGCCAGCAGCACAGGATACGGAATGCCGAACGCGACGACCCAGGCGAAGGTCGCGAGCCCGGTGATCGCCGAGATCACCACATTGCCGAGAAGGTAGGCACCGACCTTCGCGCACACTTGGTCACCGATCAATATCGTGCGCGGACGACGGGAATTGGGTGCGAAGCGGTAAAGGGTCGCGCGGATACGCGGTATCGATATCAGGAAGTACACGGTCAGCACGGCGAGGACAAACAGATCAGCGATCCCGCCGACGACCGTGCTGCCGGCTTTGACGACCTCACCGACAGCCGAACCTCCGAGGTCGTGAACCGCGCCTGTGACCCGTTGCTGAAGGCCGAACCGATCGTTGAGCCTGCCGATCCAGGAGGAATGGTCCTGAATCGATTGCATGTAGCGGGGTGCGAGGTCGACAAATTGGCGCACCTGCTCGGCAAGGGGCGGAATGCACGCGGCGATCGAACCAACGACCAGAGCGAACAAGGCGGTCAGCACGACCGTGACCGCCGCCCACCGCGGCATCCGCCGGTTGACCAACCATGACACCGCAGGTTCCAGGCCGAGCGCGATGAAGAACGCGGCACCAACCAGCAGCAGCATCGAGGAAACAGAACCCAGCGCTCGAACAGCCCCGTAGGTGACCGCGACCCCGGCCGCACCTGCAAGCCCGATGAAGAATGGCGACCGCCAGTTGGCCCGAGGGCCCGGCGGACCGAGTGGCTCGTCGCGGGAGCGCAGCTGTGCGGCACGTATCTCGGCTCCCGCGATCGGACCCTCAGCGTCGGTGTGGGGCTGACCCACCAGGCGATGGTGGGCCGAGTTGTTGTCCTGTGTCAGCATTTCGTTTTGGGTCATCGTGGCTCCACGGCGTTCAGGCGGCCGAAGGCCGGCTAGGCTCGGATTGACAGATGCCTGCGTAGGGGCGGCGTCAGTGCGGCAGCGACCACACTGGTCAACGCCGTCGCCGAGGGCTTCGGCGACCAGCGCAACGCGGCCATCGCCCAACCGAGTGGCTTGTCCAGCGACGGGTCTGAGCCGTCATGGTCGGGGACCGTCTGCTGTTGACTTGTCGGTTCGGCGAAGATGTCGAGCATGGCAGGCAGGAACGCCCGCATGTCCTGCGGTCCGCGACTCGTGACGAGGTTGCGATCCCGCACCACCTCGCGGTCAAGCCACGTGGCGCCGGCGTTGACCAGATCGTCGCGGATGCCGGGCCAGGAGGTCAGGGTGCGCCCCTTGAGCAATCCTGCTGACGCAAGCACCCAGGGACCGTGGCACAGCGTGACGATCGGTTTACCGCTGTGGTCGAAGGCGCGAACGAAATCCCGTGCGGCTGCCGACTGCCTCAAGAGATCAGGATTGATGAAGCCGCCGGGAAGCAGCAATCCGTCGTAGGCGTCGGGGTCGGCCTCGGTCACCAATTTGTCCACGCCCACCCGGCTGGCGGGCATGTGCAGATTGACCCCCCGAATCCGGCCTCTGCGCAGAGACACGATGTCGACGTTTGCGCCGGCCAACTGCAACGCACGCAGCGGAACCACCAGTTCCACCTTCTCGAAGCCGTCAGCTGCCAGCGCCGCGATATTCCGCCCTGAAAGGCGTCGTGTGTTTGACATCATTCTCCTGTCAATGTCATGGCGCTCCAAGCGCCACTTGCACTTTCGAGTGTCGGCTCGCTGCTCAACCAACCCTGCGACTCACTTACTCGGTTATCGATGCCACCTCAGCGCGCCTGCCCTGCCACCCCGGGACCGATGCGGGGTCGGTGCCGAAGTTCCCAGGCCAACCGAACCCACCCGATGCCGGTGAGCAAGCCGAGCGCCGCGATCGCGGGCATGTGCAGCAGAGCCGGCACGGTTGCTGCGGCTGCAAGCCCGGTCG
The DNA here is from genome assembly GCF_001044235.1 of Mycolicibacterium chlorophenolicum. GTDB lineage: Bacteria > Actinomycetota > Actinomycetes > Mycobacteriales > Mycobacteriaceae > Mycobacterium > Mycobacterium chlorophenolicum. The sequence continues at coordinate 6,170 of NZ_JYNL01000019.1, forward strand.
CGGTGCGGTCGATGGGGACCTGTCGGTGATCGCGCCACCGGTAGGCGACATCTCCTAAATAGAACAACGCCATACCTCCGGCGAGGGAGATGGCCGGCAGCAACGGCAGCGCACTGCCGGGGTGCGCGACGGCGGCGTGGGCGCCGACGGCGAACAGCATGATCCCGGCGACCAACAACAGATGCAGATAGCTGTAGGCGTCGCGCGCCAGATTGGCGCGCTCGGTACCGGTGGCCTGTTCCAGCCGTTGCTCTGCTCCGCCGGTCAGACCGAAGTAGGTCCACCAGAATGTCGCCATGATCGCGACGCCCAGAACGAGGGCGGCGATCACCGCTACCCGATGCAGATTCGTTGCTCCGGAACCCAGTTCGACGACCGCTTCACCAAGAGCGATGATGATGATCGAACCGTGACGCGATACGAAATATGATGGTGAGACGCGGAAACCGCCCAAGCCGAGCACGGCCGGCGCGCCGTAGTCGATCACCGCGGCGGCTATCCACAGCAGTTCGCGTCCCGGACTGGCAACGAAGGCAGCCGCCACGATGCACGCGGGCGCCGCGACGAAGGCAGGCGCTATCCGCCTGATGCTGCGGCGCAAATCGGCGTCCTCATCCGAGGAGTAGGCGACGAACTTCGCGACATGGATCAAGCGCACCGCCAGCAGGGCGATCCCGAACACCAACGCCGCCGACGTGAACGCTGCGGGCAGCGCGGCAGCGGCGACAAGCATGGCCGCCATCGCAGCGATGACCACCGCCTCGTGACTGACGTTGGCGGTGTCGAACGTGTTGATCAGCCACGTATAACCGACCCAGGCCCACCACACGGCGAGCAGCGCGAGCGCCGCCCGCCCGAGTCCCCTCGGCGAGGCGTCATGCAGCACGAGCTGCGTCACCTGCGACATAGCAAAGGCGAACACGAGGTCGAAGAAGAGTTCGAGGTTGCCCTCGGACGTCGATCCACCCCGCTGGCTGGTGTTCTGCCCGGTCACGCCACTACTCCGGCTTGCGTGAAGTGCACTCGGGCCGGCCCGACTTCCCCGGAGGTAGATCCTTCACCGCTTACTTCCTTCCCCCGGGGCGACATCACGCAAGGTCTCGAGGCGAGACGAACCTATGTCCTGACAGCAACAGGCAAGCGTCGGAGCATGTTTCGTCCTCGCGAGACCCCAGGTACCCGTACTTGGCATGGCTAGTCAGCGCGATTGGGACAGTGCTCTGTGGTGACGAAATTGCCGCCACCTTTTCACCATGCTGTGGTGAAAGCGGGGAATAGCGAAGTTAGCCACGATGCGTAGCACCGTCATAGATACCTACGACCAACGTCTTTCTCGACCTATTTCCACGAGTCATGCCACACGGACGCCCGCCTTTCCGTGTTTGCCGACGGTGGGCTCCATGCCGTCGTTGCTGGCAGTTTTGCCGGCGGCGACGCGGGTAGACGGACGTCGCTTTCCGCTTTCACGTACACAAAAGGAGCTCTCATGAAAGCAATGACCTATCGCGGACCTTACAAAGTTCGGGTCGAGGAAAAGGACCGCCCTAGGATCGAGCATCCCAACGACGCGATTGTGCGGGTACAGCTCGCGGCGATTTGCGGATCTGACCTTCACCTGTACCACGGTCTGATGCCGGACACCCGGGTAGGCCACACATTCGGACACGAATTCATCGGCGTCGTCGACGAGGTCGGCCCGTCGGTACAGTCCATCAAAGTCGGCGACCGGGTCATGGTGCCGTTCAACATCTACTGCGGATCATGCTACTTCTGCGCCAGGGGACTGTATTCCAACTGTCACAACGTGAACCCGAACGCGACTGCAGTCGGCGGGATCTACGGCTACTCACATACGTGTGGCGGCTATGACGGTGGGCAAGCCGAGTTCGTCCGGGTCCCGTTCGCGGATGTCGGGCCGTCGGTGATTCCCGAGTGGATGGCCGACGAGGACGCCTTGTTGTGCACGGATGCGCTATCGACGGGATACTTCGGGGCCCAACTCGGCGACATCGTCGAAGGCGACACGGTGGTGGTGTTCGGCGCCGGGCCGGTAGGCCTCTTCGCGGCGAAGTCGTCGTGGTTGATGGGGGCCGGACGAGTAATAGTCATCGACCATCTGGACTATCGGCTCGCGAAGGCCCGTGACTTCGCCCACGCCGAGACGTACAACTTCGGCGAGTACGGCGACATCGTGCTGGAGATGAAGAAGACGACCGACTTCCTCGGCGCCGATGTGGCCATCGACGCAGTGGGCGCCGAAGCTGACGGGAATCTGTTCCAGCACGTCACCACGGCAAAGTTCAAGTTGCAGGGCGGCTCTCCGGTTGCGCTGAACTGGGCCATCGACTCAGTCCGCAAGGGTGGCACCATCTCCGTGGTCGGCGCGTACGGGCCGATGTTCAGCGCCGTCAAGTTCGGAGACGCGATGAACAAGGGTCTGACCATCCACACCAACCAGGCGCCGGTGAAGCGGCAGTGGCCCCGCTTGTTCTCACACATACAGAACGGCTACTTGAAGCCCAGTGAGATTGTGACTCACCGGATTCCGCTCGAGCACATCGCCGAGGGCTACCACACGTTCTCATCCAAGCTCGACCAGATCATCAAACCGATCATCTCTGTCAACGCCAACTGACAAGTCCAACAGGAGAACCCCATGACGCGAACCACCGAACACGTGCCGGCGTACACAGCCGATCATCCCCCAGTACCCGACAAAGACAGCCTGCAGGCGCGAATCCCCGGCTGGGGCGCCGACCTCAACAAAGAGGACCGGCCCTCGGTCCCCAAGCTGAAGTTCCTCGACACCGGCGCCTGGTGGGACTTCCCGGAGCGCCAACCGGAAGACCGGCCGCGGGAACGATCGGTCGAGCACAGGTTCCTCACACCGGCATTCGGGACGGCTCAGCCGCTGAGTGGTGTCTCCGGCGTGATGCGCCGCTTCGCCTACAAGTTCAGCGAGGGCCGCGCGCTGCATTGGCTCATTCTGCTCTACGCCGACCGCGTTGATGCCGCCGAGCACCACATCCGTTCGCTGGCGACTCTGCGACCGGACAACCCGATCACTGAAACCGGGATCAAGGCGGAATGGACCCGTAACGGGATGAAGTCCCGGGTCGGCAGAAAACGGGTCGACACCCACCACATGTGGCTGGATCCCCTGATCGTCGGGGGCCCATGGTTTCTCGCAGCTGCGGTGGTCATTCGCCTGCTGAGAAAACGGCGAGCAGACTGATGGCCGTTGGCCGCCAGCGCACGGTGCTCCTGGGAAGCTAGCTGTCTGGTGTCGCAGAAACGTGACGCGTCGGCTCACCGGTGCCCGAGCGCTGTGCGGCCGTCGGTGCGTTAGGCGTGAAACGTGTTCTGCGGTAGGGATCCCGTCCCGCGAGGCTGAACCGACATTGAACAGGTTGCACTGCTGGGCCCAGGTTACAACGGTCGGCAGCGGGCAGCATGGCGGCCATGGATCAGAACCAGACAGTCGAAATGCCGGCCCCCCGCGGTGCCACCGACGACAAGACTGGCGTTGTCGTCGGCTCGGGCCCGGTCGATGTAGAAGCTTATATCGACTTCCAATGTCCGTATTGCAAGCAGTTTGAACTTGCTTCCCGCAACACCATCGACAAGTTGCTGGAGCGGCAAATGATTCGGTTCATCCGTCATCCGATGAACTTCCTCGACGCCGTGTCAACGAATCACTATTCGACCCGTGCAGCTGCAGCGGCGGCGTCTGCGTCGGACACGGGTCGTTTCCACGAGTACGCCTACGCCTTGTTCGAAAATCAGCCCCCCGAGGGGGGTTTGGGACTGACCGACGACCAGCTCATCAGTCTTGGACAGCATACGGGCGTAACGGATTCCACGTTCGTCACCGATATCCGAACGGGCAGATATCTCCCCTGGCCCGCGTTTGTCACGGCGCGCGCGACGGCGCGCGGCGTCGGTGGCACGCCCAGCGTTTTCGTTCACGGCGTACCAGTTCCCGCCCGTGCGGACCTGATCGTGGCCGCGGTCGGGCGGGTGATCGGCTGACCGCAGCCGCCAGGCACCGCTCCGCGCGCACGTCGGCCGCAAAATTACTGCGGCCGACCGTGGCGCAAGAATTCCTGCGGTCGAGCGCTATTCGTCGTTTGCCTCGTTGTCACGGTCGAACCGTTGTTGCTGACGCGCTCCGTAAGCCGCCTGCTTGACCGCCTGGTCGTCCTCGAGCCCAGACCCGAGGGCACCGCCCAACGTGGCGACTGCGGCTACCAGCCACGCCAACCTCAGATAATCTGCCGGACCGACCGAATGGCCCAGACTCTGCGCCAGCATCTGTGGAGGCAAGGTCCACCATGCCGTCAGCACAAGCAACACGAACGTTGTGGCGTGCAGAAAGACGACCCCAATTGTGAGCGTCGCGGCGGTGGAAGCGTTGTACATGGCTGCCCGTTCTCGCTCAACCGGTGAGCTCGGCCGTTCCCACAATTTGTGGTTGACGATCAGCCAACCCACCATCGCCGCGGTCGCCAAAACTGTTGTAACGCCGAGTCGCCACGGGCCCATCGTCGATGAGAGTTGCCAGATTGTCGGGTAGGCCAGACTGACGGCTCCAGTGGCGAAAGTCGCCATCATGACGCGCGACATGCCCGCTGCCAACTTCCACGGCCGGTTCGCATAAACCATGCCCGCGAGCAAGCGCAGCCGTGCAAACCTGGACGGCGCGGCGTATCGCACCGTCTCCTCCTCCTCGGTTCGGGTTAGCCCGCCTCGAGTCGGAGCTCGACCATCGGGTTTCCCGTTCACCTCGTAGACGATGAACTCGACCATCGTTCGCACTCGCCGACTGATGAACAGTCCACCGACGCTCGGCACGGAAATCACGCCGAAGCGATGCGGGACACTGATGTCGGCGACCACCGGCCGGGTGCCGTCCCGACGGGGCAGATCGGTCACGTATACGACGACATCTTGCTGTTGGCTTGCTGGGTCGAGGCGCTCGAGCACCTCGGCCAGTGATGCTTGTTCCGTGACGAGGTAGGAGCCCGTCTTCACCGAAACCGTCCACTCCGGAGACGATGAGTAATCAGGCAGCAACCCGGGTAACTCCTGCGCCAATTCGTCTGCGAGGGCCGCCGGAGCGCCGGGCTCCGCGATGAGGACAAGTGAGGTAGACACCAGAACGCCGCCTACCCATTGCACGTCACCTCAAACTGCATGCTCTGGCGGGCGACGTCGTTACCTAGACGACTGTCTGGTTGACCTGCTCGGGAGGTTTACCGCTGACTACCAGGCCGCCGGCGGCTGGGCGGTGCGCTGTCGGCAGCGGGATGGAGATGGTGAGTTCGGTCCCCGGAGATGTCGACCGGACATCGAACTGTCCTCCGGAGGCGAGTACCTTGGTTCGGATAGATGCCATTCCGATGTGGCCTTCTCGCGCCTTGCGCGCGATCATCTCCTCCGAGATTCCGACGCCGTCGTCGGCGACCCGCAAGGAAGCAAGACCGTTGTCAGATTCCAGCTCGATCCAAATATGCTGTGCCCGTGCATGCTTGATGACATTTGTCAGTGCTTCACGCGCGGCGCTGTAGAGCACGTAATCCGCCTCGGTGCGTGAGTCATCAGGCCATGTGCGGGCATCGAACTCCATTGCGAGCTTGGTACGAGAAGTGAGGCTCTCGGTGAGCGCGGAGATCGCCGATTTCAATCCGAGCCGTGTCAGCACGTCCGGGTGAAGTTCGCGGACCACATCGCGCAGCAGCCCCGAGCATTCGACGAGCGCCGATTCCATCCGGTCCGCGGCAACCGTCGAACCCTCCCGGACCTCTTCCATATCTTGTCGCGCGACCAGGACGTACTGCAGGGCGCCGTCGTGCAAACGTTCCGAAATCGTTTGGCGCTCGCGCTTTTCGAGTCCGAGCAACTCCTCCAGCAACTGGTTTCGTTGGCGGGCCAGTTCGACCACCGTGTCGACTACGGACCGCTGGATGAACGACAGTGCGACTGAGCCGCCGGCCAGCCCGGCCAGCACGGCACAACTCAGGAGAATCGAGGCCCACGGCTCCTCATTGGCCGATCTGGTTATCCAACACGTGGCCAGAAATGCCGACACCGTCGGAACTGCCACGGCCGCGCTGATGACCGGATCCAGCTGCGCCGCCGCGATCAGCGGGATCAGAAAGAATCCCATGCGCACCACGTCTGACGTCCACTCCTGCGGTGAGGTGACGCCAGACAGCACCGACAGGGCAGACACCACCAGGACATCGGCGGCCGATACCAGCAGTGTCACAGCGGTTCTAGCGGGTAAGGCCGCGCGCGCCGGAGTCCGCACCCACACGCTCCAACACCCGATCACAACCACGTAGACCATCAGGACAGCCACGCAGATCCATCGGTCGCGGACCGGCGGCTCCAATAACAGCGTCACGACGATGAAGGCGGTCAGCAGCGCGCGCAACGCCAACTGCAGCAAGGTCCCGCGCAGCAAAGTCAGCTGGGAGTCCGGCGCGACTTGTTGCACTCGCGAGTCGGCCGCATGCTGGCGAAATCGGGGTATGGGCGGCTCCTATCCCGTCACGATGGCGAAAGCATAACGCCAGATGGAAGCAAGAAGATACGGCGTCGTGGTCGATGCCGCGTCCGCCCTACGACGTGCCGCCCGCAGGTCAGATCATGGCGACGACGAAGGCGACGATCGCGAGGATCACCAGCACCAAACCGGTGAGGACGAGAAACCCCCCCAACGACGCCGTGCGCTTATCCTGCTCCGCGTCGGAGTTCGCCGCTCCCTTGACCGAGGTCCTCATCGTCGCGAAGAGATCTGAGCGGTTGATCCGCGACAGGCCCCGCCGGGTGGCCGTCACGTCCTGCCCGGGCCGGTCGGGAACCGTTCCCCGCGCATTACCGAAGAACAGCAACCCGGCCAGCACGGCCACCACGGCCAAGACCAGTAACACCACACCGAGCACCACCATCGCAGCCCTCCGTCCGATCGGCTCCTTCGCACCGCTTACCCGCAACCGACGCCGCGAACACTTCCACCGGGCGGGCGCTGTCGATTCAGGGTCGGGTGCGGGACCGGAAGGAGACCGCACCCGTTTGAGGGCGGCCAAGAGAAAGCGCCGCCGTCATCAGCTGCGAAACAAAAAAGTCAGGGCCGGTTGAAAACCAGCCCTGACCAGCGTGGCAGGTAGTGGATTCGAACCACTGTAGGCGTAAGCCGACGGATTTACAGTCCGCGCTTCTCGGCGTTTGTTCCGACAAGCCATGTTGGTAGCATGAGAAACATGCAGCTCATAGCGTTGGCTGCGTTGTTGAGGTAAACCTGTCGCTAGCTCTACTGCGGACGACCTGCGGACGATACTCGGATGGTGCCAAGATCCGCGCAGGGTGACGGTCAGGCTTTGCACCCACGTGCAGCCCCGCCCATGTGGCGGAGGGATTTGAACCCTATCCTGCGCTACTGCTACGCGAAGAATTACCACCCTGAACTGCAGCAATACGTGATGGGAGATCACCGGTAATTACAGCGTTTCACACTTAAGTGTGGGCAAATTGTGGGCAGTGGATTAGGGCAGTGGCCATCGGTTGACGGCTGAAGAAGGCCGCTGGCCGGATTTCTGTACGGAGCTTGCCCAAGCGTGACCTCACACCAGCAGGTGCTAGGAACGCCGCTCGCGCCACTCGATAGAGCGATTCCTTCTGGAACCGTGGCCCTCCAGGCCCTCCAGCCCTCGCTAACGCTGTCGCGCTCGTTCGATGAACACGGATCTAGGTGAACGTCAATGGCCGCGAATCCGGCCTTGAATGAAGACGAGTGCGTTCTTCAGCGGGGCCTCGATGGCTCTCCTTGCACACCGCATAGCATCGCTGCCGAACGGACCGTTGCTCGAATCATCAGTCCCAGTCGAATGCGCTCAGTCAGCGAAGCGCGCAACGGCTTCAACTCTCTCATCGCAGACGCCGAGGAAGAATTGACCACCCACGTCGTCAAAGGCTCAACGGTCGTCGCCTATATCGTCCCCCGACCACCCCGGTCCTCCATGATCCCCAGCTGCGCCTCGCGCTCGTCCTGGCGCTCAGCGAGCAGGAAGCCCTCGCCGTCAGCAAGCAGGAATGGCGGGACGACATGGTTTCGCAGGCAGGCGATCCATGGGACGCCTCTGGTCGTGGGCCTGGAAGCAAACCTGGACCTGTCTATCCGGACATTCGCCCAATTCCACTCGGTCCTGCAGGAGGCGCTTGGCCAGCAAATCGGATAAAGACCCTGTGGCGCGGAGTGAGCGCGGCGCTCACCGTGGGAATGGACAGCGGTGAAATCGCAGCAACATTCCGCTATCTGGACCGCAACTACGAGCAGTACGAAGTCAGCCCCGGCGACGACAGCAAGGGCCGGAGGTAGCGACAAATCGGCGGGCCCTCGCAGGCGCGCCGAAACGTCAAGCGAGGAAACGCCTCTTGTGCAAGATGATCACGAGGGCGTCGATTTGGGTGCCGATGTGGTCGGTGGCTGATACCAAACAGGCACGGGCGTGACTCCTTCTTCGCAGACATCCAGGTCGTGAAGCGGAACCTACGCCCGTGCTCCCTATTTACACGGGCTTCCGGACACGACCTGGGGTGGGGTACGTCCTGACCAACGCTTATGGATGTAGGCGGTCTGCCTCGTGCTCGGATACCGCCATGTTGCGTATCGACGGTTGCTTCCAAATAACTCCGTACGGTGCCGCAGTCGCGGTTGGCTGGCGGAACCAGTCTAGGCCTGGCGATCGTACGAGCAATCATCCATAGCCACAATGGCAGGATCGGCCTGTCGGCCTCGGCGCGTGGAACGGCGTTCGCCGTGACGCTTCCTGCCGCCGCCCACGCCATCACTGCTCACTAACGGCGTAGCCGAAGACGACGATGGTTTGGCCGACATATCGCGCGATGGCAGCCTCGAGATAAGGCACGCCGGCCCCGGTGGCCGCCTGAGAACCGAGATGAGCAACCCCTCCACGGCGCTTCTCACAGGTGCTGCAACATGATCCAGTCGCGAATCGCGGGGATGCCGTAGGCGATGTGCCAAGTGGACATGTGCTCACTGCCCGACCCGCCGGCGGGCGTGCCCGGCGGGATGGCAGTGCCCTTCTCGAAGGCGACGTAATTGATAGACGAGTCGTTCGCCGTGATCGCGGCGTAGGCGTCCGCGAACTGCTGCTGTGTGGATTGGCCATTCCACACGGCGCGAGACACCGTGGCCCCGCGTTGCTGGGCCAATGCAGTGATCGCATTCTCGCCGGGATAGGCCTTGTCGTCGCCCTCGGACACGGTGATCCAGAGTCGCTTGCGAGACAGCGGGGCGGTCTGATCAGTTGGCCACTGCCCTGCCACAACGTACGAGGCGGCGAATAGATCTGGATGGGCGAGATTGAGGCCGATCGTCATCATGGCGCCCATCGATTGACCCGTCGCATAGATCCGATTCGTGTCGATCGGGTACTGGTTCACCACAGCGCGCACCAGATTCGCGGTGGCGTCGAACGCCGGTGTCGGCCGATACGTGTCGTCGATCACCACGGTGCCGTATTGCGGTGCCAGGACGAAACATTCGTGCCGGCTTTGATTTTCGGGGCTGGCCCACGACACCGCGCCCAATCCCTGCACGAGCGGGCCGGTAGGAGGGGCGCCGACCACGCTGGCGTCATGCATAAACAACACCAGGGGATACCGCTTGGCCTGATCGAAGTGGGCAGGCGCGAACAGGTTGTAGTCCAGCGCGGCGCCTGTGGCTGGATCCTCGTACCGCAATTGCTGGAAGTCGTCAACGATCGCGTTGATGACGTCGGTGGTTTCGGTCGGCCCGGTCGGTACGGCGACCGATCCATCGGCTGCGGACAACGGAACAGTCTGGGTGATCGTGGCTTGAGCGGGCCTAATCGTCGGCGCTGGACCTGCTTCGCCCGCGGCGGGCGGACCGCCACTTGGGCTACCGGCGCCAGGGGCAGCCGGTTGCGCGCTGCTGGGCCCGCCACCTTGCGGGGAGGCCCACAGCGCGGCTGCCGGGTCGGCAGCGGAAAGTTCGACGATGACCCACGGGCCGTCGTGCCCGTTCCTTGCGGAGGCCGGACTGGTGTTGGCGTAGACCCGAGTAACATTCCTGCCCGCGACAGTGAACGCCGAGGACGGCAGCGTCGTGGTGTTGATGTCGCGGTCGTAGCGCACCGCTACCGCCGTCAGTTTCATCCCATCGCCGAACACTTCGGTGAGCGCGGTGGCGTTCTGGACGACCGCAGGGCCTGCGGCGCGGGTTGCGGCACAAGCGCTACCGGCCACCAGTGCCACACCGGCCCCAGCGCATCCCCGCAGGAACGTTCGTCGGATCATTAGCGCCCTTCCTTTCGGTCCAGCTGTGCTCACGCTGGGTTGGTGGGTGACGTGTCCGTCGGCATGGCCCACCCGTCGGGGGTGTGCTCGCCTCGGTTACGGCGAACGGAGCGGGTCTTAACTGTCGACCGTGAAGACCGGTGTTCGGATGTCGAGGGTTAACGCCCCACCCTCGGTAGGAGTCGATGCGGTCGTCGGGAATACGTCGAGGCGTCCCGGTTCCCTTCGAGTATTTCCTTATTGGCGTCAGGCACTCACCATCCCGGGGCTCTTGCAACCTTGTATGCGGTTCGGATCTTCCGCCGTCAGTCCCGCCTGGCGTAGCCGTGTGGGCTACGCCCCCCCTTCCTACCCCAAGTGGTATGACTGCCGTGAGTCGGGTGGTACTGGTCATATGGCGTAAGCTCGCCAGTCCCTGTTCACCAGCGCATGATGACGCTAGCCGTCGTCAGCGCGATGTCGCTCGCTCATCTAATTGCACCCCTTGCTCGGCAGTAGAAGCCGGCCCGTCAGACCGCTGCCTCAAATCGGCAACGCTGAGATAACCGACCAGACAGACAACGGGTAGCGCCCACAAGACGGCGACCAATGGTGCCCCCAGGCCTAGACCGCCGTGACCGTGCGGCACGCTCATCCAGTCTGCGAACGAGGCACCCAGAGGTCGAGTCAGGACGTATGCGGTCCAGAATCCAGCGACGGCATTGAGGCCGATGACGCGGACAGCGACAGCCGGGACGGCGATGAGAGCGCAGAACACCAAACCCGAGGCGAGATTGCCCCAGCCCCACACATCAGCGATCAGGTCACCGACCGCCGTGCCGAGGGCGAATGTCGCCAGGACCGCTGCCCAATAGAACCCCTCCCGTGAACGCGTCGTGACACTGGAGAACGACAGCGTTCCCTCGCGTCGAAACCAGAGCGCGAAAACGATCGCCGCGATGAGTAAGTAGACAGTCGAGGTGGCCCACAACGGAGCTCCCAGCGAGGCCGGAATATCGGCGGCCATTGTGCCAAACACCGCCACCAGCACCACTGCCGACCAATACACCGCCGGTCGGTAACGGCTGCAGGCGAATTGCACAAAGAGTGCGGCCAGCAACCCGACCCCGGCAACCGCAGCCGCGACTGTGCCGAAGCTGCGCATAACCGCATCGGAGGCGGCTTCACCCAGACCTGTCGTCAAGACCTTAAACACCCAGAACAACGAAGTGACTTGTGGCACCTTGCCCTTCAACAGCTTGGACTGCGCAATCGGCGGATGTAACTCGTTGATGCTGGACATGGCGTTCGCTCCTTCTGCCGCGGACGACGACTTAGCAGTGCGCCGGCAATTTCCGGACGTCGCGACGGCTCCCATCGTCGCTGACCCCGATGGGTGCAGGGTCGGCACACGATGAGAGTCGGCTATGAAGTCCGAGGCCGCGTGCGGAGTCCACGGATCGCTACGGACGTCGCGCTACATCTGCTGCAGGAGATGGAGCGGCTGCACCGCGGCCGGGACGGTCTGGTAACCGATGGTGGCATCGGCAAACAAGACATCAGTGACCGCGATGGTTCCACACTGATGTTGCCGAGATTCAAGAAATCGCGTGTTGATCGGTTTCCCTGTGGACTCCGCTTACGCGTAGAAAGGTACGGCCGCCGGTACAGCGCATAGGAATCGATTTGAGCAGCGCCCTAGCTAGCTGCAGCACTAGGAGACCATCTACGCGCAACAATATTCGGTGAGGCTATATCAAATACCCGTTGCCGCCTTAGCAAGTCTGTCATTCAATTGCCTACCGCCACCGTCACTGAACGGGTCTCCGGCCTCTAGCCTCTTCGGGGCGTCCCGGAACGTGTCTGCAATGATCGGTACGCCCAGGAAACCCGCAGCGAAGCCTTCGTCAGTGCTTTGCTGAGCGTAGGTTGGGGCGAAAGAGCCTCGAGGGTCAAACGTCACGCGAATAGACTGCACCGTGCCGGATGAAGTAGTCAGTTGTCTTATTGTGTCGGCGATTTGGAATGGCCCCGCTGTGTGCGAACTCGACGGGCCGCGCATCACTGGGCCGATCACCGAGTTCAGCAAGCTAATGGTCTGCATGTGAAATTCCTTTTCCCGGCCCTGGCGCCCCAACCGCCGAAGCGCTGCACTACAGTCACTCCCCAACCTTAAGGTTGAAAGCGATACCCACTGTCCGTCGTGTGATGAGACTTTGTCCGCCAGCCTGCGACGTATGTCGCAGTACCGTTGATGCTCGTCGGACCGACCGGGACTCCCGACACCCGTCTCGTCGGCTCCATCACCTTGTCGCCGAAACGACCCGGAGCTGACAGCTGGGCAGCTAGCAGGTCACAGGCGTCGTGTGACTGTCAATTGACGGCGTGAGCGCCTTGCTGCTCGGTCAAACCAGCGCTGAGCGACCATCCTGCCCGCTTGCCGACGGAGCCCTCTGCGCCTGTAGGTCCCGAGGAAGAGCTGCGGGTCGCGAGGAAGGGAACGCCCGGGCCGAGACGATGACGTTACTGACAACAATTAGTGCCGCTCCTACGTATTCGTGGAGTTGGAGCGCTTGGCCCAGAAGGACCCAGCCCGCCACTGCTGCCCATACCGGGTTGATGCTGGCGAGTGTGCCGAAGAGACCCGCCGACACTCGGCGCAATGCCATGAGGTCGACCGCACACGGTACAACCGAAGACATCAGCGCACAAACAACGCCTAGCAGCACTGCAATCAAGGTCGGCTCGTGCATGTAGAACCAAATCAAGGCGACGGGCGTCCACGCAATTGCACTGGCGAGGGAGGCCGTCGCAGTACCCTGTATCCCCGAAACACGCTGCCCCAGAATGCGATTGAGGAGTATGTAGGCGGCCCAGGCTGCTGCTGCCAGGAGCGCGAGTCCGACTCCGATCACGTCGGTGCTGGGCCCGGGGTTTGTCAGCACAACGACTCCGATTCCGGCCAGGACAGCACAGAAGATCTCTCCGGCGCGCCGCGACGCCGCGACGGCGACCGCCAGCGGGCCAAGAAATTCCAGTGTCACTGCCAAACCAAGACCGATGCGGTCGATCGCCGAGTACAGAGACAGGTTCATCACTATCAACGTGCAGGACAGGCCGAGCACCGGCAACCATTGGTCACGCCGAAGCCGCGACAATCTTGGACGCGCGATCGACATCAACACCACGGCGGCGACAACTTGTCGGATTGCCACAACTCCCACCGGACCAATGACAGGGAAAGCCATAGCACCGAAGGCGGCGCCGGTCTGATTGGCGGCAGAACTGGCTACCAGCATCGCCACGCCCGCTTTTCGCGAACCTGCGGGCACTGATGCTGCGTGGCCCTGCCGGCCGGTCAACCGACTGGAATCTGAGCAGCTCGCATCTTGGGTCTCGCACATGCGGCCACTGTAGGCAGGAGGAACGCAAATGCCTATTGCAAGTTTTGCAGCTGCCATACGATTTGGTTATGCATTGGACTCTTCGCGAACTGGCGGTTTTCGCCGCCGCAGCCGATCAGGGTTCGTTCTCAGAGGCAGCCGCAGAACTACACGTCTCACAAGCCGCGGTCTCACGGACGATCGGGGGCTTGGAGAAGAGCATCGGCGGAAAGCTGCTGAGACGAGTCCCACGTGGTTGTGAGTTGACCCCTACTGGACAGCAGATCTTGCCTCAGGCGCGCCGGGTCCTCGCAGAGGCACAACGATTCACCGACTTCGTCGTCTCCCGACGCAGCGTGCTGCGCCTCGGTTACGCATGGGCGGCAGTCGGCCGTCACACTACACAGCTACAGCGACAGTGGGCCGTAAGTCACCCTGCGTTGGAATTGAAACTCATACGGCACAATTCGCCCACCGGCGGTCTGGCTGAAGGTCTCTGCGACGTGGCGATTGTGCGCATCCCCCTCGAGGATCCGCGACTGGAGTCGGTAATAGTGGGACTAGAACGCCGGTTCGTCGCTTTCGCCACCGACGACCCTCAGTGGTCCCGCCGACGTCAGCTGAGCATGAGCGAGATCGCCGAGCGCACCGTGCTCATCGACCCACGCGCCGGGACAACGACAAGCGGTCTGTGGGCCGGCACCGAACGTCATCCCACTTTTATCGAATCATCTGAAGTCGATGGCTGGCTCGATGCGGTAGCAGCGGGCGGCGCAGTAGGAACCACGGCCGAAGCCACCGTGCATCACCACCCCCGACCAGGGGTGACCTACCGACCAATCAAGGACGGTCCCCGCATTCCGGTCAGGCTCGTCTGGTGGAGTGACGACGTTCCCCAGGGCCTGAGCGATTTGATCGGGGCGATTACTCGGCTCTACTCGTGACCCGACAACTGGTCAAATGGTCTGTCTCGCAAAGCCCCGGCATCGCTATCAACTAATTCAAGCTGAGCGCCCGGATCGATCGCCGTAGCACGATTGCTCTGTAATCGACGCGAGGAGCTGACTTAGCTGCGCGCGGGCGGCCAACCCGGCTTCGATTGATACCGCTTCGAACGCGCACCTACCACGGTCGCCGTTACCGCCGACCTGCACACCGTGCGAATCCATTGCGACACGGCCCTTGTCGGTGCGCATCAGCGTTGTTGGGCATCGCATCAAACGATCAGCGATGCCACCCACGTCACCGCTGCGGCACGGCTACGCACCCAAAGCTGGCCGGCCGCCGCGACCCCGCCCAGTGATGCCTGAGTGGACTATCGGGATCTGGCTGACTACGACCGCATCCTCGGTCTCGACGGCGAGGTCGCCTCGTGACGACCAAACGTCGGTGCGGAGTTGGCGTTTGTGACCCGTGCCCTCAAAGCGCCCTCCTTGGCTGACGCGATTCCCAGATTGGCCGAGCGGGCCCGCGCTGAGACCTGGACCCACGAGGACTTCCTGGCGGCGTGTCTGCAACGCGAGGTCGCCGCACGAGAGGCTCACGGCGGTGAAGGCCGTATCCGGGCAGCACGCTTCCCGGCACGAAAAGCATTAGAAGAGAGTTCGACTTCGACTATCAACGCTCGCTCAAACGCGAGCAGATCGCTCACCTGGGCACGTTGGACTTCATCGCCGCTAAACAGAACGTCATCTTCCTCGGCCACCCGGCACAGGCAAGACGCACCTATCCATCGGGTTGGGTATCCGCGCCTGCCAGGCCGGTCATCGCGTCGCGTTCGCCCTCAACGATGCAAGGGGTGCCAACACAGCTCGGAGGCTTCTGTGCATGCTTTGGACCGGGAAAGCAACCGCCATCGGTAGTACCTTCAGGCTGCATCCAGTTCGATAGACGTGGGGCCGTAGTCGAGGACCAGCGAGAATCGACAAACGATGCCCCTGCTCGGCTCCTGATAGCAAGCAGTTCCCTGGCCCTGATCGCCAGCCACAGTTGAGTGCGCGTGTCGGCGGACTGCACGTCGTCAGCCAACAGTTCCGTGATGCGCTGCATGCGGTTGCGCATGGTGTGGCGGTGGATGCCCAGACCCGTTGCGGCAGCCTCTATCTGCCCGTTATGGGTTAGGAATGCCACGAGGGCGGCGAGCAACTCCTCACCCTGCTCAACCAGCGGTTCCAAAGGTCCCGCGAGCACACGGAGTTCAGCGTTACCGCGACCGCCGAGGAGCACACCGAAGACATCGAGCTGACCGAACTCGGTGAACCTGCTGCCCTTCTCGGCGAGCGATGCGATGCGCGCCTGCTCGACGCCCTTATCGATCTCGGCAATGCGGATCGGCTCGCTGGCTCCGCCGCGAATCGCTTCGCCCGATTCGTTGGCGAGCCCGGTAAGCACATCGGGGATGCGCCGCCCACACGCAGCAGGGATCACGATCACCATCTCGTCGCTCACCGTCGTCATCAGGTAGGGGCCTGCGCTTGCCAATAGACGGTCCAGGACTTGTTCCGCGGCCAACGTGGGGCCTGCGCCGGTGAGCACAACGACGACCACCTCATCACGGGGGTCGAAACCGAAGTAGCGCAACATCCCGACGTCGACATTACCGGTGCCGCAGACCATTTCGCGGGTCACCGCCCGGCGCAGGCGTTGCTCGGCATCGACAACCCGTGCCGGCTTTTCCATTGCGATCGATATCAATGACACCGCATGCGAGACCAGCAGGCGGTGGGCGTTATACATGGGATGAGCGGTCCGCACCGCAAGATGGCCACGAACCGGTAGGGCCGTACGCAGTTTCTGGACGGTGACAAAGCCGTCACCGTCCGCGGTGACGTAGCCGGCCTGCCGGTTCGACGCCGCTTTGCGCACCGCCTCGGACAGAACGGCGGTCAGGCGTTCCTGCCCGCCACCAGCTGCGGCCAATATCGTCCCATCAGTGTCGGCGACGATGACCTCGGCGGACAAGCTATCGGCGAGCGCACTCACCGCACCGGGAATGCCGCCCCGTAGCGTAGCCCTGGCGAGGAATTCCTGTTCGTCGACGACGCGTTGCACCGAGCGCAGTTCGTCGGCTTTGAGCGCATCGATCACCACCCTCGCTATCGCGATGAAAGGTGTCGACCGGGGCACCTCGAGGACCGGCATGCCCAACGCGTCGCCTGCGGCGAGCACACCTGCAGGCACTTCTCTCAACGTGGTGCCGGTGTCGACGGCAAGGGCCGCCGCATCAGCCGTTACCAGGCGCGCGACATAGTCCAGCTGTGCCGCGTCGTCCGTACCGATGTTGATGCCCGTTGTCATCACCAGCTCGCCCCCGGCCAGATATGGCGTGGGGTCGGACAGCTCAATCGCATGCGCCCAGTCGATCTCGCGATCCGCGGCCTCGGCGCCTGCGACCAAAGCCAAACCGAGGTTCTTGACCTGGGTCAGGCTCCGCGCAGTGATCGCCATGGTGCTATGTTGCCAGCTGCCCGACGCTCCCCGTGCGGCATTCTTAAGCCGCCGCAACGAAATGCGCCGAACAAGCCCAACCGATCGACCTCCGGGCCGTCGGAGTCCTCGGGATGCCATAGACGCCGGGGTACAACCAGTCGGGGTCCTCAGCGCCTTCCGTGAGACCATATTGATAGCCGGCGCCGATTTCGACCGGCGTGGTTAGCACGAAACGAATCAACCTTTTGATGAGCGCCGCTTCCTCCCCATCGGCATCGGGATAGTTGGGTGACATAAGGACGCACGCGTGAGCGCGCGGTCGCTCGTGCATCGGCGAATCGGGGGTGACATCGGCCAGGTACGCCCGGTTGCCGACTGTCATTGGGAGTCCCTTCTTTTACGTGCGCGGTCGACCAGATCGCCGAAGAGTGCGGCGTCGGTATCCGATGTCGCGTGGCGGTCCTCTGGATGCCATTGAACGGCGACGATGTCGGCGCGTCGGTGCTCGACCGCCTCCACCACGCCGTCGGCGGCCACCGCAGTGACCGTCAAGTCTCCACCCAATCGATCAATGGCCTGATGGTGATACGACGACACATCGATGGTCTCGGTGCCGACGATGGCATGCAGTCGTGAGCCCACGGTGACATCGACATGATGAACCGCATTGTGATGCAACGTGTTTGTCTCATCGATGTGCTGCATCAGCGACCCACCCAACGCGACGTTGAGGACCTGCATACCCCGGCAGATCGCCAGCGTCGGAAGTTCGAGGTCAATCACCGCGTGGGTGACGCCCAGATCAAAATCGTCCTGGAAGGCCACCGTGTCCGTGGTCTGCGAGGCCGCGGCCGCGCCGTAGCGGCTGGGTTCGACGTCGGCACCGCCCGGCAACAGCACCCCATCGAAACTCGACAGGCGTTGCCGCAGTTCGGCAAGGGGATCATCGGCTGGGCCGTGCAGGACGACCGGCTCACCTCCCGCCGCCCATACCGCCTCGCCGATGGCTTCGGCGGCGAGGGTGGCCGAGAAGCGCAGGATGGGCACCTGCGCGGCCCGCCGCCCGATCACCGCGACGAGGGGACGGCTCACACCGGGACCTCGTCAAACGGGTAGCCCAAGGTCGGCAACCACCTCTTCCACACCTCACGCAGACGTCCAGAATCGATGAGCCGCCCTAGCGCACCATCGATTTCGGCGAGGACCTGCGGTCGGTCCTTTGCGACGCCGATCCCCCACTTGTTACCGGTCTGCACCGTGAATACGAGCCCGTAGTCGGGATGGGTGGCACCAAGCGGAACGAATAAGACGTCGTCATCGACCACCGCGTCGACATCTCCTTTCAACAGCGCCGCCAGCATGTCGGCGTAGACATCGTCGGATCCTGCGCCGAACGCCACCGGGATTGCGCCGGTGAAGGTTTCGGCGAGCGCCATGTTGGTGCTGTTCTCGATCGCTGCGACCCTGCGGCCAACTAGATCCTCGGTGCCTTGTATTGCGGACCCGCGGCGGACCAGAACGCCCTCGTGGAAGACGGCGTAGGGCCGCGTGAAGTTGATTTGCGCTGACCGTTCCGCGGTGATGCCCTGGCCGCACAGCACTGCGTCGACATCGCCACGCTGCACAGCCGGGATCATCTCGACCCACGGCAACCTGACCCACTCAACCGGCCCCCGTAGTTCGGCGCCAAGCGCCTCGGCGACGCCTGGCTCATAGCCCTCTCTGCCGCGCTCGGTCGTCCAGAGCGAAAATAGCGGTGGCGCTTCGGCATCCAAGCATGCCAGACGCAGCGGTGCGCTCACGGTGTGTCGTGCCAGTACATGTCGCGCTCCCAATCGGTAACGTATCCACAGAATCGGGCCCATTCGTCGGCGGCGAAATCGACCAGCAATGCCGACAGCTTCGGTCCGAACGCCTCGGTGAGCACGGTGTCGGTCCGGAAGGCGCCGATGGCTTCCCCGAGGGTCAGCGGCAACGCAGCGAACCGGTCGTCCTGGGGTGTGTCATAGGACGAACCCTGCGTGGGCTGGCCGGGGTCGGTGGCGTTCTTTATGCCGTCCTCACACGCCGCGAGGATCACTGCATGAGAAAGATAGGGGTTGACGCTGGCGTCGGGCAGCTTGTATTCGAGACGGCCATTCGCGGACAGCCGGACGGTGCATGTCTTGTTGTCCAGGCCCCAGTCGATCCGCGATGGTGCGAATTGACCTGCGTCCCAATAGCGTTTGTAGGAGTTCACCGTCGAGCCGTTGACCAGCATGGCGCCAGCCGAGTGATTCAGCAACCCGCCGAGGGCGTGCTTGCCGATCTCGGTCAGATGCAGTTGCGCGACACCGGGATCAGCCAGCACGTTGACGTCGTCGCGCCACAGGCTGAAGTTGTGGTGGCATCCGTTGCCCATCATTCCCGTTGCGGGCTTCGGCATGAAACTCGCCTCGATGCCGAGTTCGCGGGCGACTTGCTTGCAAATCTGCCGGTAGGTAATGAGCCGGTCGGCGGTGAGATCGGCCCGGTCGAACATGAAGTTCAGTTCGACCTGAAACTCGTCCTCGTAGTCGCCTTCAATCATGTCGAGACCCAGCGCCTGCGCGTAGGCCACCACCTTCTTGACGATCGGGCGGTTCCGCTCGAGGTGCTCGATGTGGTAGGCCGGACTGGAGCCGGGCCGGAAGTGCGCCTCCAGACCCTCACCCTGCCAGGTCATTTCGGGTTCACACCCGGTCCGCAGCTCGAGGCCCGTCCGATCGGTGAAACCAGCGTGCATGCGCCGGAGTAGCCCCCGCGTGTCACAAGCGAATTCGGCGCCGCCGAATTCGGGTAGGTGGTCGGCCTCGTATAGCCGGCAGAACACCCGCGCGAAGCTGGTGTCCCACGGCAGGACAGCGAAGGTCTCGAGATCGGGTACTGCGGTGTACTCAGGTGCGTGGACTCCCCCCGCGAGCAGCACGCCCTCGCGGGTGCCCTGCAGGTTCGCGATAGCAGTCTGGTGCTGCTGTACGCCCTTGATGGCGAGACGCTCGAAATGTCGGGCGGGTGCCACCTTGCCGAGGACGCGGCCGGTGATGGTGATCGCTTGGAAATAAACGAATTCCACGCCGCGGTCGGCGATGGTCGACAGTGCCGCGGCCAGGCCGGGACTCGTGGCGTTCGCCTGGCGATGGACGTCGAGTGGTGTTGTGGTCATCGGATCACCTCGTTGTTGTTTTGGGCTGAAGTTGTCATGCGGGCAGCTGGACGGCGGTGAAAACATCGCGGAGTTTCGCGGAGTCGTGCGGGGCTGAGGTTATGCGGGCAGCTGGACGGCGGTGAAGGCATCGCGGAGTTCGCGGAGTCGTGCGGGGCTGAGGTTGACCGCGACCGTCCCCACATGCCGGTGGTCGCGGTGGTACGTCAGGATCACGCCGCCGGTGAGGTCGTCGACGTTGCCCTCTTCGAGGTGGGCGGCGTCGGCCAGAGCGGGTGATCCGTAGCTTTGCAGGCGCAGGTCGAGTTGGTTGCTCCAGAACGCCGGAACTGGGGCGAACGGCGCATCATTGTCGTGCGGACCGAGCAGGGTGGCCGCTGCGCGGTTGGCCGTATCGCCGGGAATCGACCAGTGCTCGACACGGCGTGGCACGTCGTCGAACAACGGGTTAGGGAAGCGGGCGAGATCGCCGACGGCGACGGTGTCGGACACACCGGCGACGGCGAGGCGGTTGTCGGTGAGCACACCATCGCTGAGATCGAGCCCCTGCCCGTAGAGCCATTCCACGTTGCAAACAGATCCGATGGCTTCGACCACGATGTCCGCCCGAAGGGTCTCGCCCGTCGCGAGCTCGACACCGGTGACGGCATCGTCGCCGGTGAAGCTGACCACACCGGTCCCGATCACGAACTCGATTCCGCTGGCCGTGAGGTGCGCCTGCACCGCGGCCGCCAGGTCCGACCCCAGAACACGCTGCATGGGCGGTCCGGCGGGTTCGACGACGGTGACGTCGTGGCCAAGCGTGCGCAGGGTGCCCGCGACCTCGCATCCAATGAACCCGCCACCGATGACGACGGCGCGGCTGCCCGGCCGCAGGGCCGCCCGCAGTCCCAGGCAGTCCTCGACCGTTCGCAGTACGTGGCGTCCCCGTGCGGGTCCAGGCGCAACCAGCCTGCGGGGCCGCAGTCCGGTGGCGATGACCAATGCGTCGTAGGCTTGCTCGGCGCCGGAGCCTAGCGTGAGGCGGTGTGCACGGAGGTCAGCGGTCGCGACCGGTGTTGCGAGGCGGATGTCGACGTCGGCGATGCTGGCCCTGCGGCGGAAGGCAAGCCTACCAGCCAGCTCTTCTGCTGTGGCCGAATCGAATTCGCCGAGCGCTTCCTTGGACAGCGGTGGGCGGTTATAAGGCAGGTGTCGTTCGGCGGAGAACACCGTTATGGGGCCGGTGTGGCCAAGTGCGCGCAGCTGCTCGGCCGACCGGAGTCCGGCCAGTGAGCCGCCTACGACGGCGACGTGCCGCGGGGTGGTCATCAGTCCTCGATGAAGATGGCCTGGGCCGGGCAGACGTCTGCGGCCTCCTCGACGTGGTCGCGCTCCGAATCGTCGGGAGCTCCGTTGTATTCGAGCTTTCCGTCGTCGTTCATCGTAAAGACCAGGGGTGCCGCAATGGCGCACTGGCCGTGGTCTTGGCACTTCGTGGGATCTACGGATACGCGCATTTGGGGGTCCTTCCTTGGGGTTGATGGGCGGCGATCAGCGCGCCGGGGTGAAACCGATGGGCAACTGGATGGGCCCGGTGTTGCCCGAGTCGGGCAGCCAGGTCGCCCCGGGCAGCGCGTGCGGGTCGCGCATGCGGCGCGCTAGCAGCGGCAGTGCCTCGCTCATGTCGGAGCGCGCGACGAAGTGACCGAGGCAATGGTGTGCTCCGCCGCCAAAGCCGAAGTGCGGCTTGCGTTCTGCGGTGATATCAAAGCTCCCGTCGAAGACCCGGGGGTCGGTTCCTGCCGACTCGCTGTATAGGTGGACGGTGGTGCCGGCCTTGAGCGGGACTCCTTCGTACTCGAAGTCCTCCAATACCTCGCGGGTCACCCAGCGCACGGTAGGGTTGACGCGCATGACTTCCTCGACCGCCTTGCCGCCGAGCTCGGGACGCTCCGCGAGAAGGCGCCACTGATCGAGGTGAGCCATGAAGGTCTGCATGGCCAGACCGAGCTGATTGCGGGTGGTGTCGAAGCCGCCAAAAATCAACAGCACCATGGCATCTCGCAGCTCGGTATCGCTGAGGCGGCCGTCTTCTTCGCGCGAAGCTTTGACCAATGCGGTGACGAAGTCCTCGCGCGGATTGGCGCGCCGGTCGGTGATCAGCGCGTCGCAGTACTCGTAGAGCCGCTGCAGGGCCGCCTCGATCTTGGGCAGGTCCTTGCCCAGCGTTACGCCTAGACACAATCCCATGGTCGCCGCCTCGGTCGAGATGACCTTCCATTCGTCCTCGGGGATGCCGAGCATGATCGCGATGACACGGGCGGCATAGGGTTCGGCGAACTCGCTCACAAACTCGCAACGGTAGGGCTCGGCGAAGTTGTCGACCAGTTCGTTGGCCAGGGCCTGGAACCGCGGTACGAGCGAGCCGATGAGCTTGGGCGAGAACGCCGGGTTCATCAGGCGGCGCAGTCGGTGATGCTCCTCGCCTTCCTTGTTGAGGATCCAGCTGGCGAACCATTGGGCGAACGGGCCCTCGGTCACGCCGTTGTGCGCGGGCCACGCGACGCTGCCCTGCCGCAACTTGGGGTGCTTGAGCAGGCGACTGAACTGCTCGTAGCGCAGGACGGCGATACCGTACGGCGTGGTGGCGTACCAGCTGCGCTCCCGCGCCGCGTGAACCTCGTCGGAGGTGATGGAGAACGACGGATCGGCGACATCAAACGCAGCGACAGGCCCGAGGGCGAGGGACGACATCAGTGCTACCTCCAAGAGTCTGCGACCGAATGGTCATTAAATATTCTAGAATTAGATTGTTAATTGTCAAGCTCTGGGTTCGGACGGCTGTCAAGCCTTGGTGGCGTCAGCCTCCGGCCATGCCACGGCAAGCACCCAGCCGGTGCCCAACGGCATCTCGACAACCTCACGGAACGCTGACGGATCCGTTGCCGGACCGGCCGTGGGCAGTGCCGCCAGCCGGGAGCCGACCAGCCACCTGGGGGTATTCGCGGTGATTACACGGCGTTCGGCGCTGACGATGACGGCGTCCTCGGCCGTCTGCCGCAGCACACTAAGGAGTCGGTGCTCGACCTCCCCCACCACGAGGTCGGCTCCCGCCAAACCCAGGAAAACGCCGTCCGCTACGACGGGGATTGTTGCGGTGATCGTGTACATGTCCGATCCGCTGTAGTCGACATACGGTCCATAGGCCACCCGGGCCTGCCCGCGCCGGGCCAGCTGATACCAGTCCATCTGCAGGTAGTCGTAGACGTCGATGCTCGCCGGGTCGAAGTTGAGCTGCAAGCGCGCGATCCGTTCGCCGAAGCGCTGCCACCAGGCCATATAGCGCGCCCGACCCTCGACCACCGACGGCGCCGCGATGAAGCCCATCCCCCACGCCGCCCGCTCCTCGCCGATGAATACCACGAGGAGTCGCTGCAGATTGCTTAGGTGCGCCTCGGTGAACGCGGCCCGCGGCGGTCGGGCCCGCAGCACCTCCTCGGCGATGCGGTCGAGGCGCACATAGATCGGTTCCAGGGATTCCGACGCTTGCTCGGCGAGCTCGCGCGCCAGCGCGTCACCGGTCATGACACAGTCCCCCGCGTCGACAGCTCAAAATTGATTTCGGTCAATCGAGCGAGCTGACCCATCACGTGGGATTCGGCCAGCCGGCGCGCCTTCTGCGCGTTCTCCGAGGCGATCGCCGTGGCAATGGCGTGCTTCTCTTCGATGTAGGCGGCGACAGCGACACCCGGATCCACTGGCAGCCAGATGAACCCGGCCACCTCGGCCTGCAGGTTCGCTTCCCGCCGCGCCAGTCGTGCTGATTGCGAGGCTACGGCCACCTGGATGTGGAACCTGCTGTCGGCGCGAATTCGGTCGCCCAGCGTCGAAGCCGAGCCGAGCTGGTCGGTGAGTGCGAAGAGCCGTCGCACCGCATACGGCGCGGCGCGCTCGGCCGCGAGCCGCGCCGCCTGGCCGGCGATAGCGGTGTGCTCGTCGAACAAATCACGCAGGTCAGAGGCGCTCATCTCGGCCAGGCGGGTGGTCAACTGGTCGACGGGCGGGCCAGCGGGGCGTCGGACAAACGAGCCACCGCTGCGCCCGCGCCTGGTCTCCACCAATTGCTGGTCCCGCAGCGTCGCGAGTGCCTCGCGCACGGTCATGGGGGCGACGCCGAATTGCGCGGCCAGATCGATTTCGACCGGCAGGCGTTCCCCATCGTCGAGCAGACCGAGATGAATGGCCTCGGTAATTCTCTCAACGATCTCGTCGGCGCGACCGCCCGAGATCTCCGGCGAGACAAGCGGCGATAACGACATCATCGTCTCCTTCCGCGAGCGCCTGACGTGGGCAATTTACCCGACTTTCGAGTAATTCTGCCGTTTTCCTTGCCCGATAAACAATAGGACTGTAGTTTTTCTCACAGCTCGCAGCCCGCACCACGGAAGAGAGTGGATCCTATGTCCTCAACTGCGTCAACCGACGATGGCTACTACACCTTTCACGACCAGGACGACGCAGCGCATCTGCACGCGCTCGGCTACAAGTCGGAGTTCAAGCGAGAGATGAGCCCCTGGGCGAACTTCTCGCTGGGCTTCACCTACCTGTCGCCCGTCGTCGGTGTGTACACACTCTTTGCCTACGCGCTGGCCACCGGCGGGCCGCCGATGATCTGGAGCCTCGTAATTGTCGGCGTGGGACAGTTGCTTGTCGCCCTGATTTTCAGTGAGGTCGTCGCGCAGTTCCCGGTCGCAGGTGGTGTCTATCCCTGGGCGCGGCGGCTGTGGGGTCGCCGGTACGCCTGGATGACAGGCTGGGTCTACATGGTTGCTCTGTTGGTGACCATCGCGTCGGTGGTCTACGGCGCGGGACCCTACATCGCCGCGGCATTCGGCATCGACGCGACGGTGAACAACGCCATCGCCTTCGCATTGGCGCTGCTCGCGCTGGCTACGGTGATCAACCTCATGGGCACGAAAGTGCTAGCGACCGCGGCGATCATAGGGTTTACCGCCGAGATGATCGGCGCGCTCGCCGTCGGTGGATGGCTGCTGATCGCGCATCGCGAGCACAACCTCGGCGTCATCTTCGACAACTTCGGCGCGGGCGGCGACGGCAATTATATGTGGGCGTTCGGGGGTGCGGCTCTAATCGGTATCTTCCAGTACTACGGTTTCGAGGCCTGTGGCGACGTTGCCGAGGAGGTCCCCGACCCGGGCGGGCTAATCCCGAAAGCCATGCGCAGGACCATATACATCGGCGGCGCCGCAGCGACTTTCGTCTGTCTAGCACTGGTGCTCGCCGTGACCGACATCCCCGCCGTAATCGCCGGGAAGGACACCGATCCCGTCAGCACTTTGCTCAACGAGGCTTTCGGCACGACGGGCGCCCGGCTGGTCCTGTTCATTGTGCTCATTTCGTTCCTGTCCTGCGCGATGAGCCTGCAGGCCGCGGCCAGCCGGCTGGCCTACTCGTACGGACGCGATGGCATGATCATGGGCAGCTCGTTGCTAAAGAAGTTCTCGGCGACCCGGCACGTCCCGCCGTACGCGTTGCTGCTCGCCGCCGCAGTGCCCGCGGTGATCGTCATCGGGTCGAAGTTCTCGACGGACGCGATCACGAAGATCATCAGCTTCGCTGCATTTGGCATCTACCTGGCATTTCAGATGGTCGTCTTCGCGGCCTTGCGCGCCCGGCTCAAGGGCTGGGTCCCCAGCGGGAAGTACACGCTGGGCAAGTGGGGCGTGGCGGTCAACGTCGCGGCACTCGTGTACGGGGTGACGGCAATGATTAATATGGCGTGGCCGCGGACACCGGACGCCCCGTGGTACGACAATTGGATTGTCGCCTTGTCGGCCGTGATTGTGGTGGGAATCGGCTTGTTGTACATGATGATTCACCCGCTGCACGACCGAAGCACAGCACCGTACGACGACGCCATTCCGAAGAAACTGCATTCGGCGTCCTGACCCAATGATCGGAAAGACAGCAATGAGCATTATCCAACCGCCCTACCAGAGTCTCGATCCGGCCACCGGCGAGGTTATCGCGAAGTTCAAAACGGCCACCGACGACCAGGTGGCTACCGCCCTCGCCACGGCCGACGCGGCCTACCGCAGCTGGCGTGACGAGCCGCTCGAGAATCGGCTCGAAGTGGTGCGAACGGTCGGCCGCCTGTTGCGAGAACGTGCCGACGATCTCGCCGCGTTGGCACAGTTGGAGATGGGCAAGAAGCGCAACGCGGGCAACGAGGAGGCGGAGTTCTCGGGGTCGATCTTCGAGTTCTACGCTGACCAGGGCGCCAAACTGCTTGCCGACGAACCCATTCCGACGTTCAGCGGCGGAACCGCTGTCGTGCAGCGCCGACCCGTCGGCGCGCTGCTGGGCGTCATGCCGTGGAACTACCCCTTCTATCAGATCGCCCGATTCGCAGCACCGAATCTGGTTGTCGGCAACACCATTCTGCTCAAGCATGCGGAATCGGTTCCGCAATGCGCGTTGGCCATGGCCGAGATCATGCGCGACGCCGGGGTGCCCGATGGCGTGTACACCAACCTGTTCGCCACGTTCGATCAAGTCCAGACTATGATCGAGGATCCCCGGGTGCAGGGTGTATCGGTGACCGGCTCGGAGCGTGCCGGGGCCACGGTCGCCGCGATCGCTGGTCGGGCGTTGAAGAAGTGCGTCCTGGAACTCGGCGGGTCGGACCCGTTCATCGTGTTGGACGGGAACAGCAGAGAACTGGCCCGAACGGCGTGGGAGTTCCGGACGTCGAACATGGGCCAGGCGTGCAACTCCAACAAGCGGATGATCGTGCTCCACGAGCTGTACGACGAGTTCGTCTCGGAACTAGTGTCGTTGGCCGATCAACAGAGCGACATCGCTCCAATGTCGTCGCGTGCTGCCGCGGAGAACTTGGCCGCGCAGGTCGCCGACGCCGTCGACAAGGGCGCAACCCTGCACGTCGGCGGAGTGCTGGGCGATGCGCCAACCGCGTTCTACACACCGGCTGTCCTGACCGGGGTTTCCCCGGGAATGCGTGCGTACACCGAGGAACTATTCGGTCCGGTGGCCGTGGTGTACAGCGTCGGCACCGACGATGAGGCGGTCGAACTGGCGAACTCCACGGTGTATGGCCTGGGTGGGGCGGTCTTCAGTACCGACACAGCACGCGCCGAAGCGGTGGCCCGGCGCATCGACGCCGGGATGGTGAACGTCAACATGCCCTCAGGCCAAGGACCCGATATCCCGTTCGGCGGTGTCAAGCGCTCCGGCTTCGGTCGCGAACTGGGAGCGCTGGGGATCGACGAGTTCGTCAACAAGCAGATCTACGTCGTCGCCGAAAGCTGAAAGACAGATTAGGTCGAGGTATTGCAAAGGAGGGCCGTGGTCTCGCACGCGAGGCCACGGTCCGACTGCGATTTCTATTCAATGCGCGTCGGTATCTACCAGCGGCTTACAGATATATAGGAACCGGCCGCCCGACGACGAGTGGAAGGACGATCGCAGGCATGCCGTGTCAGACGACGTTGTCGGCTTCGACGGTGAACCAGCTCGCGAGTTCAACGGCGCGGTTGGGTGGTTGGATTGCAGCCGGCGGCGAAGCGGCGCCACCTTCGAAGTAGGGGGTCCTGGCACTGCGCAATGAACCGCGAGCTTGCCCGCACGTGTTCGATGAACAGCCCCTGCCCGTCGGAGGCGAGCACACGCGTGGTTTCGCGCAGTGTGCGATCGGGGTCGTTGTGCTCACCGCCGCGTAAAAACGAGGCCTTCGGTGGGCTATCGATCCCCACGGAGACCTCCTCCGGAGGCATTCTGTCCACATGCACGAGCTGTGTTGGTGCGCAGCGATTTTGGACCGGCCGACGTTCGATGGACCGCATCGTCGCGACAGCCCGACGCCCGGTGGGTGAGGAAGAACGCCCGTAGCCGTCGGCGCCGATAGCCCCAGTCCAGATGTCACAATAAGAAGCCTTAGCCGCAGACCACGTGACTGCGGAACCGGGTGATCTCCCCGGAATGCACTCGCGCATCAACAATCAGCCGGCTCGCACTTCTCATGACCGCCAACCCGAGATCGCGGCACCGACACTCACCGCGCCCACCACAAACACGCCCAACACCCTGGCGACCGGCGACATTAGCCGGCCTAAGGGGCGAGGTACTGCATCGGATTCGAGTGTTTCCGGACATCATCAATCCTTCCCGCCAAGCTCACGTCCGGCGCGTCAGACCAAGACCAGATCCACCGTTATTCCGACCTATTCTGATGTCTTGCGCCATCACACGGTGCTTTAGTGGGTGTGTGCTCATCTCGTGCTTGGCACGTGAGGGAGCAAAACGTCGACGCAGGCCTGTGTTTCAGGAGGATCAGGTGTAGCGGAGGGTTCGTCGGCGTTCCCGTTCGGATAGTCCTCCCCACACTCCGAAGGGTTCCTGGTGCACGGTGGCGTAATGGCGGCATTCCGCAATGACCGTGCATTCGGCGCAGATACGCTTGGCGCGCGCCTCACGTTCGTTCTGGGCGCGGCCTCGCTCGCGGTCCGCGCCGAAGAAAATGGTGAGGTCTTCCCCGCGGCACCGTGCTGCTTTCTGCCACTCCCAGTGGTCGGGGTTGAGGTCGACGGTCCGATCGCGGTGCCGCAGCGGTGACACACGTAGACCGGCGGTGCGGTCGCGGCCGGGGTCGTCATGGCGCAGCGCACATTCAGGGGCAGTGTGCGCCGCGCCCGCGGCGACCGATGCCGGGTCGGTGTCACGGTGTGTCGCGGTGGACGCCACGTCAAGCCCTGAGCGCGTCAGCCAGGCCTGCAGGCGAGTCGCCGCGACGGCGTGAATCGGCGGCTGCGACGACCGAATCAAACAGGCCCTGTTGATGGCCGGCGGTGTCGGCGTCGTCCTCGGGGTGCCACTGCACGGCCAACACCGGTGCGTACCGGTGCTCGACGACCTCAATGCATCCGTCGTCCGCGCGACCGACAACCCGCAGATCGGTGCCGAGTCGGTCGAGGGCCTGATGGTGATACGACGACACCGCGAAGTCCTCTCCGCCCATCGCCAATGCCGTGGCACAGCCGGATTCTAGAGTGACGCGGTGCATGCCTCGGCGGTGCGCCACAGTGGTTTCAGTCAGGTGCTGGTGCAGGGTGCCGCCTTGTGCGACGTTGAGCACTTGCATTCCGCGGCAGATCGCCAGGAACGGCAGGCCCGCGCCCAGCAGCGCCTGGACGAAGGCGATGTCGTAGGCGTCCTGAACGGGGTCGGTGTCCTCGGTGCGGTCGTCGCGAGGTTGGCCGTAGGTCGCCGGATCTCAGGTCGGCCCCGCCGGGCACCACGGCGCCGTGGGGCGTAACGCAGACGCTCGGCTACCTCCCCGCCGGGTGGCAGCAGGAACGGGTCCCCGCCGGCCCGGTAGATCGCTTCGCAGATCTTGTCGGCGGCGACCACGCCGGAGAAGCGCAGCGCACTGATCTTCGATGCCCGAATCGCGGGGACGGCGATGAACGGCCGGGTCACTGGGTTGTGTCCGCGGAGTCGGCGTGCAGGGGGAACGTTAGGTTGGGCATCCACTGGGTCCAGGCCCGTTCCAGGGACCCGTCGGCGACCGAGGCGCGCATCGCGGCATTGATCTCCTCGCGCAGACCGTGGTTGCCCTTGGCTACCGCGACGCCCCACCGGTTGCGGGTGGCGATGGTGAACGCGATCTTCAGGTCGGGTTCATCGCCCACCGGGACGAGGGCGACGTCGTCGTCTACTAATCCGTCGATCGTGCCGGCGCGCAGTGCGGCGATCATGTCCCCGAACACGTCGTCGGTGCCCTCGAAAGCCACCGGCACCACGCCGGGGAACGTCTCGGCCAGCGCCATGTTGGTACTGCCGGCGATTGCGCCGACCCGCCGCCCGGCCAGGTCGGCCGCGGTGGTGATCTCGGTGTCTGCACGCACCAGCAGGGATTCGTCGAATACGGCGTAGGGGTCGGTGAAGTCAACCAGTGCGGCGCGCTCATCGGTGATGCCCTGACCACACCAGATGGCGTCCCCGCGGCCGTCGTTGACGGCCGGGATCATGTCACCCCAGCTGGTGACGACCCATTCGACGGGTCGTCCGAGTTTGGCTGCGATGGTTTCGGCGGCCGAGGGCTCGTATCCGCGGCGGGTGCCGTCGGGGTCGGCTTTGTCGAAGAGCGGAGGCGCCGAGAGGTCGACGCAGATCAGGCGCAGGGGCTGGGTCACAGGAACTCCAATTACATTTCGCGGTCGAAGTGAGTCACGGCGCCGCAGGCGCGGACCCACTCATCGGACTTAACTTCGGTGTACTGGTGGGCCAGGTCGGGGGCCAGGGCCCCACGGATGACCTGGTTGTTGAACGCCGCAGCGGCATCGCCGAGGGTCAGCGGCAGATTGGCATGCACGGTGTGCCCGTCGTACTGCTGCCGACCTGAGGCTGGCCAGGGTCGGTGGCCTTCTCGATGCCATGCTTCATCGTGGTCAGCAGCGCGGTGTGCGACAGGTATGAATTGACGCTGGCGTCTATCCACGCCACCACCGCGCCCGGTACGCGCCCTCAACGAGAAGCATTCGTTCCTGCAGCGGTTGAACAGTTGACTGGATCCGGCTCAGCGCAGCAGCGATCCCCGGATCGTTGTCCAGACGCTCAGCGGTCGCGACGTCAGAGCGCATGTCAGGTGTCCCTCCATTCGACGCCCCCAGTGTCAGGGACCACACTCCGCGCCGACATCGCCGACATGGACAAATCCACAGCAAGAAATGTCCGTCTCGGCGATAACCGTCGGTGCGTGGTGCTTCCTAGGATGGGGCCGACGCCAACGGAAGGAGCGAGCTGATGACGATGCTCGACACGGTGCTCGACGGCCCAAGCCTGCGTCAGGAACGTCGGCTCATCACCGAGGTAGCCGGTCCCCGCTTACGGGAGCTGGCCGCCCCCCGGGCCGACGCGCTGCCGGCGGGCTGGTCCGGCGGCGCGCCGGTCTACACCGTCGCCGCCGGTGGCGGGATCCCCGTCGACGTTGACGGCAACTCCTTTATCGACCTGGGCAGCGGCATCGCGGTCACCACCGTCGGTAACGCTGCACCCCCAATCGTGGCCCGCGCGGCCGACCAGCTCGCTCGCCACACCAACACCTGCTTCCTGGCCACTCAGTGCGAGCCATATATCGAAGTCGCCGAGATCCTCAACCGGCTCATTCCGGCACCCACGACAAACGCACCGTGCTGTTCAACACCGGCAGTGAAGCCGTCGAGTACGCCCGAGCGGCCACCAAGCGTCCCGCCGTGGTCGTCGTCGATCACGCGTTCCACGGCCGATCGCTGCTGAAGATGACTATCAACGCCAAGAATCAGCCCTACGAGCACAGCTTCGGTGCCTTCGCCCCCGAGGTGTACCGGGCACCGATGGCTTACCCCTACTGCTGGCCCTCGGTATCCGACAACTGCGCCGTCGTAGCCTTCGCGCAGTTCTGCCGGCTCGTCCAAGATGTGGATTACCAACGGCAACCTCGCCGATGCGGCCACCGTGCGGGCCCAAACCGAGGACGGTATCCGCGCCGGGGACGCATTAAGAACACCGAGGGTGTGCGCCCCGAACAAGTGTCCCTGGGCAAGCTCAACAACGTCCGCGAATCGCTGGCCATCGCGAGGGAATGTTGCACCCTGCTCGGCGGCAGCGGCATCACCTCGGGGTACTCGACGCTGCGCCACGCCAAAAACCTCGAAGCGGTGCTGACCTACGAAGGCAACTCCGAGATGCACATGCTGGCGATCGGCAAGGCGCTCACCGGGCAGTCCGCGTTCCCGTTAACCGCCACCAGCGCAACCCGATCGGAGCATCGATGACCACCTCTTCTCCCGCCTCCCTGCAGCACCTCATCGCCGGACGATGGGTGGCCGGCACCGGCGAGGACGTCAGCAGCGTCGACCCTTCGCAGCCCGACATCATTGTCGCCGAAGGCGCCGCGGCGGGCAGCGCCGACGTCGACGCGGCGGTCGCCGCGGCCGCCGAGGCTGCACGCGCCTGGGCAGCCACCCCGATCGCCGCCCGGGGCGCGGTACTGCTGGCCGCCGCGGAGGTCGTCGACCGCCACGCCGAGGACTGGGGCCGCGACCTGTCGGTCGAGGAAGGCAAGACCCTCGCCGAAGGTGTCGGCGAGGTGCGCCGGGCCGCGCAGATCCTGCGCTACTACGGCAACGAAGGCGACCGACAGGCCGGCGAGATCTACGCCTCCCCCCGCGCCGGGGAGCAGATCCTGGTCACCCGCAAGCCAGTCGGCGTCGTCGGAGTCATCACCCCGTTCAACTTCCCGATCGCGATTCCGGCCTGGAAGATCGCCCCGGCGCTGATCTACGGCAATCCCGTGGTGTGGAAGCCCGCCAGCACGGTCCCGCTATTGGCGACCCACCTGGCGCGGGCCCTGCACACCGCCGGACTGCCTGCAGGGGTGCTCAACCTATTGATCGGCGGCTCCGACGTCGGCGACGGCATCGTTAACCACCCCAACATCGACGCCATCACCTTCACCGGGTCCACCGGCATCGGGCGGCGCATCGCCAGCATCGCGGCCGCACGCGGCGTACCGGTGCAAGCAGAGATGGGCGGCAAGAACGCCGCCGTCGTCCTCCACGACGCCGACTTCGATCTCGCCCTGGACCAAGTGATGCTCGGCGCGTTCCGCTCCACCGGTCAGAAATGCACCGCGACATCGCGATTAATCGTCACCGACGGCATCGCCGACCGCTTCCTCGACGCCCTGGCTGAGCGCACCCGCGCACTTGTCGTGGGCAACCCGGTCCAAGCGGCCACCCACATGGGACCGGTCGTCAGCGACTCGGCGCGCAAGACCATCACCACGGGCATCGACACCGCCCGCACCCAAGGGGCCACGATCCTGGCCGGCGGAGCGCCCTACACCGATGATGCCCGCGCCCGCGGCTACTTCATCGCCCCCACCGTGGCCGAACTCGGCGACCAACCTGCCGACGTCTGGACCGACGAATTGTTCGGTCCCGTCCTGGCCGTGCGCCGAGCCACCGACGCCGAGGAAGCGTTCGCCCTCGCCAACGACAGCGAGTTCGGGCTGTCGGCGGCCGTGTTCACCCAAGACCTCACCCGGGCTCTGCGCGCCATGGAGCACATCGACGTCGGCGTGCTGCACGTCAACTCCGAATCGGCCGGCGCCGACCCGCACGTACCGTTCGGCGGCGCTAAGAAGAGCGGACTTGGGCCCAAGGAACAAGGCACCGCGGCACGGGAGTTCTTCACCCACACCACCACTGTGTACCTGCGCAGCGGAGCACCCCGCGCATGACCTTCGCTGCCCTCGACGGGCCACCGTCGTCGACTTCAGCCGCGTGCTCGCCGGCCCCTCCGCCACCGGGTGGCGTTCCGACCTCGGTAGGGTCGCCCGCCGGTCCCATCAACGACATGGCCGAGGCGTTCACCTTCTCCGAGAAGCTGGGTCTGAACGCCACCGTTGCAGTCCCCGGCAGCCGCACACCACAGGTCGCCAATCCCGTGTCCCTGCCAGTCACACCGCCGCAGTACCGTTGCGCACCACCCCGCCTCAGACAGGACACCCTCCCATGAGCGCACTAGCCCCGATCACGGTGGCCGAAATCATGCCCACCAACCCCATCGACGACCCCGAGGCGCCCCTCATCGGCGTCATAGCACCGCTGCACTACCCCGACATCGGGGAGGAAATCCGCGCGCTGATCGTCCGCTTCACCCACTCGGTCCTAAGCACTCTGACCGAACTCGGCGCACGTTTCCGCGTCATCGAACCTACGAGTGAGGCGCCGCTGCCACTCGACGCCGCCATCGATGGGGTTCTACTGCTTGGCGGCGGGGATATGGATCCCGCGCTCTACGGACACCACGACGACGTTCCGAACCTGTCGGGGGTCGACCGGCGCTGCGACGAGCGCACCATCGAAGCCATTCGCTGGGGACTGGACCACCGCCGACCTGTGTTCGGGATATGCCGAGGAGCCCAAGCCATCAACGTCGCTCACGGCGGCACCCTCATCCCCGACCTGGGCCCCAACAGCCCCCACAGAGGTCACGGCGACAGCCCGACCTTCATCGACGACCCCGTCATCGTCGAAGCAGGCACGCGCCTCGCCCAAATCCTCGGACGCACCGAGGTCACCGTGCGAAACGGCCACCACCAGGCCGTCGGTGACGTCGCACCCACCCTGCGAGTAGCCGCTCGAGGTCTCGACGGAGTGATCGAAGCCGTCGAACACCGAGACCCCAACATCTGGCTGGTCGGCGTCCAGTGGCACCCCGAAGACACGGACGGATCCGCCGCAGACCGCAAGGCGTTGTTCAGCGCCTTCCTCGCCCGCGTCGACGCCGACCGGCGGATCGCCGTCAAGCCCAACCGGCGTTGAAAAAAGCTATCGCGAGTACCTCGGCCATAACCCTGGAAACCATGGTCTCCGATCCGCGACGATCCGCCCTCGCGAACCAATGGCGGCGAGCCAGCCGCCCATGAGCATGACCGTGCGTCGGCTGGCACAAGATCCCACCCTCGGACTGACGTTGGTCGGCGGCCGCAAGAAAGGAGACCGACCATCGCCTGGGCCCACGCCATCGACTCCGAGATTGGGTTCCCCTGCATCAGTCGGGCTACATTTAAGCTGCGTCCAGTTAGATGGCAGCGATGCTCTCGTACTCGCCAGCAACGCGGCTGAGCTGTGCCGCCGTTTGAAGTTGTAGAAGTCCTGGCACGAGGGGACGACGACAGCGCGGGATTTGGCGCGGGTGCGGAAACGATGCGGGACAGCACCTCATGCTTGAGCGTCGAGAAGAAGGCTTCCGAGGCGGCGTTATCGGAACAAGACCCGATCCGCTCCATCGACTGCACAATTCCCAGCCGGCGGCATATTTCGTGAAGTTCTTGGCCGTGTAGGTCAAATTACGGTCGGTGTGGAAGATCACCCCGTCGATCACAGTGCGTCCGGCTTGCACCGCGGCAGCCATCTTGATTACGTCGCCGGCCAGTTCGGCACCCGGATGCTCCGCCGTCGGGCTGGTCAGCAACTTGCGGGAGAACAGATCCAGGATAGTAGCCAGGTAGAGCTTGCCCTCGTCGGTCGGGATCTCGGTCATGTCGCCACATCAATCCTGGTTCGCCGCCGGTGCGGTGAAGTCGCGGCGCAGGTTGACGCGATCGCCG
This sequence comes from Mycolicibacterium chlorophenolicum, assembly GCF_001044235.1. GTDB lineage: Bacteria > Actinomycetota > Actinomycetes > Mycobacteriales > Mycobacteriaceae > Mycobacterium > Mycobacterium chlorophenolicum. The sequence goes on from NZ_JYNL01000019.1 coordinate 41,670, forward strand.
ACCTACACGGTGGCCGGGTTGCCGTCATCCCGCTGGTTGTGACAGCAACCGGCGTTCTCGTCGCAAAGACTTGTGCGGTCTGAATGTGGTTCTTCGGCTCGCCTTCCGCAGCATAAATCTCGCCTCTCAGTTGGGGATTGAGCCCGAGGACCGTACGGGGCTGCTATTCGCTATGCATGCACCCCAAACAGGTCGGAAGCGTCATGAGTGCCGCGGGCGCCGTCGACAATGGCGGCCAGCTGGGCGCGAAAGATACTGGCGGCAGGGATTTAGCTGCGGTCGCCCTCAATGGACGATGTGACAAGCCGGTGATTTACAGAGCCAGAAAACTCGTCGCGGAAGCGGATGTTGCGTCGAACCGCTGAGGGCGGTCCGCGCATGGTTATCCTCATGATGTGACAATGGTTGATCGCTAGGCAGGTGCGGATTCCGTGGCTGACGAAAGCCCGCTCGGATCAGACGCGAGGTCCGGCATGGGTGTCGCAGGTCCGCGACTGCGTGAGGCCCGCCTCCGTCGGGGACTGTCGCTCTCTGATGTTGCGCAAGCCGCCGGCGTGACGAAAGGTTTCCTGAGTCTGGCGGAACGGGCCAAGACACAAATTTCGGTTCCGACCTTGCTGCGCATCTGCGACGCGCTAGATATCAAACTTGGGTCGCTGTTCGACTACCCCTCGGAGACTGTTGTCGGCGTCGGCGCTGTGCTCAACATGGGAGGTGTCGGCCTGACCGAATACTTGTTGACACCCGCCGAGCAAGAGGACCTACAGGCGATCAGGTCGGTGGTACAGCCTGGCGGCGGTTCAGGTGGCGCTTACCGGACGGAGGCCGACACCATTTTCGTGCTGGTCGTGCGAGGAGCGATCGAATTGTCTGTCGATGGCGCGGTCCGACAGTTGCGTGCCGGTGACACAACAACGTTCGCCGCGCAGTCCATGCACGAGTGGCAGAACTCCGCTGAGGGTGTTGCCGAGGTGGTGTGGGTGGTGACGCCGCCGATCCCCCGGGACGGTTTGGAAGGGCACCGAATACAGGCATCGACCGGGAGAGGAAAAGGGCGCCGACGGTGACGTTAGACGTGTCGACCAGTCCACGCGCAAATCAGCGTGGAATCACTTAGGTGAATATGTGTGACCGTCGTTCCCGTCGCCGGCGCCACCGGCGGCAGACCGGCCATCGTCGCTCGATCGGCTGCCAGCGCATCGGCGGGGATCAGGCCGGTGGTGGCGTTAATGCGGCGGTTGGCTATCGCGGCCAGCCACGCCGACAGCTGGGCGTTAATATCCGCCGTTGAAGCGAAGGCCCGACCCGGCAGGAACGAGGTCTCCAGATAGCCGTTGACGCGTTCCACCAGTCCCTAGTTTCGGGGACAAGGGGTCGGTCTGGATGATACGGGCAGCCAGCACCCCGCAGAATCCGACCATCCCTTCGGTCAGCTGACCGATACCAGACTCGTTGTCCCACATGATTGTTCGGGGCACCGCGCCGATACCCTGGAGCAGCTGCCACATCCCGGCCAGCAGATCTCCGGTCACCCGTAACGGGCTCATCATCGCGACGATGAACCGCGTATACGCGGCAACCATCACTAAAAAACACTGTATACGAGCGCAGCGCTCCGGCGTGATCTGGCTCGAGCTGTCCCGGGAACCACAGGTCGCACTGGGTCAAGTCCAGGGATGTGGTGTACGGCGTCGTCGTGTGATTCTTCGTCGTGATGGGTTCATGCGGTCAGTGCCGCGGGGATGTCCTCCTGTTCTGTGGGGGTGTCGTTAACGGCGCGTGATTTGCTCAGGACGTCGAGGCCGAGGTAACGCCGTGATTCGGCCCATTCGTCGTGTTGTTCGGCCAGCACAGCACCGACCAGACGGATCAGCGCGTCACGGTCGGGGAAGATACCGACGACGTCGGTGCGCCGGCGGATCTCCTTGTTGAGCCGCTCTTGGGGATTGTTGGACCAGATCTGGCGCCAGATCTGTTTGGGGAACGCGATGAACGCCAGCAGGTCCGCCCGTGCCGCCTCGAGGTGTTCTGTGGTTTTGGGGAGCTTGTCGGCCAGAGCGTCGATGATCCGGTCGTATTGGGCGGCAACCGATTCGGCGTCGGGTTGATCGAATACCGAATGCAGCAGCGTTTTGACCCAGGGCCAGGACGCCTTGGGTGTGACGGCCATCAGATTGGTCGTGTAGTGGGTGCGGCAGCGCTGCCAGGCCGCGCCGGGCAGCGTGGCGCCGATCGCGGCGACCAGTCCGGCGTGCGCGTCGCTGGTGACCAGTTTGACCCCCGACAGGCCGCGGGCGGTCAGCGACCGCAAGAACGTCAGCCAGCCGGCGCCGTCCTCGGCGGTGGTGACGTCGATGCCGAGGATCTCCCGATACCCGTCGGCGTTGACTCCGACCGCGATCAGGGCGTGCACGTTGACCACCCGGCCCTGCTCGCGAACCTTAAGTACCAGGGCGTCGGCGGCCAGGAAGGTGTACGGGCCGGCATCGAGCGGGCGGGTGCGAAACGCCTCGACAGCGTCGTCGAGTTCCCTGGCCATCACCGACACCTGCGACTTGGACAGACTGGTGATGCCCAGTGTTTCGACGAGCTTGTCCATCCGCCGGGTGGACACCCCGAGCAGGTAGCAGGTGGCCACCACCGTGGTCAGGGCCCGCTCGGCGCGCTTGCGGCGTTCCAGCAGCCACTCCGGGAAGTACGAGCCGTGCCGCAGCTTCGGGATCGCTAAATCGAGACTGCCTGCGCGAGTGTCGAATTGGCGGTGCCGGTACCCGTTGCGGGAATTGGTGCGTTCGGTACTGCGCTCGCCGTAGCCGGCCCCGCACAGGGCGTCGGCCTCGGCACCCATCAGGGTGTGGATGAACGTGGCCAGCAGCTCACGCAAGACGTCAGGATGGCAGGTGGTGAGTCGTTCGGCGAGCACAGCGGGCAGGTCGATATTGTGGGCCGTGGTCATCGCGTTGATTCCTTTGCTCGAGTGACTTTGGACGGTCCCTCGAAGAATCACGCGATGACCTTCACTCATTCGGCTACGACACGCCGGTACCCCTTATCAGGTCCGACTCGTACACCAACTTGTTGAATTCGGACGGGGATGCGCCGCCTGCAGCGATGCTCCCTGTGGTGGTGACCGGTCTGGCTCGTCGTACACCTGTCGCCTTCGGGCTGACTCCGAGAGTGGCCTGCCGGCCGGCCACCACCAACAGCGTGGAGTGGCTGAAGAGAGGCTTGTTCGACCCGAAGTTGGTGTGCCCTCCTCGCAACCGAAATCCATTCGAGCAGAGGAACAACGTGCCATCAACCCTGAACACGTCCACCCCGTCGGTAATGATCGCGATCGACCCGCACAAGCGGTCGTGGACCGCCGCGGCCGTTGATACCCGGCTGCAACCACTGGCAACAATCCGCGTCCCGGTCAGCCGAGACGGCTACCGAACGCTGCTGCGCTTCGCCCGGCGCTGGCCCGACACCGCGTGGGCGATAGAAGGCGCCAGCGGTCTCGGGGCTCCACTGACCGTTCGACTGCGTCAAGATGGCATCACCGTCCTCGACGTCCCGGCAAAGCTCGCGGCCAGAGTAAGGCTCCTCTCGAGAGGACACGGTCGAAAAAGCGATGAAGCCGATGCCGTTTCAGTGGGCGTCGCCGCTCATACCTCTAGTTCTCTGAACACGGCCGAGATCGACTCTGCAACAACGGCTTTACGCGCACTCGTCGAACACCGCGACGACCTGGTCAAGACCCGCACACAAACCATCAACAGGCTTCACACCGTTCTCACCCACCTCATTCCCGGCGGCGCCAGCCGCGACCTGAACACCGCACGGGCCGCTGAGCTACTGCGCACCGTGCGCCCGCGAGACACCGCCGGCAAGACGCTACGCGCACTGGCTGCGGATCTGATCTCGGAACTGCGTGGACTCGACCGCAGAATCGACAAGGCCGTCCATGACATCGAGACTGCGGTGAAAATCTGCGGTACCACCCTGACCGAGCTCCACGGCATCGGGGCGCTCACCGCCGCCAAGATCGTCTCCCGCGTCGGCTCGATCCACCGCTTCGACTCCCCTGCGGCGTTCGCCAGCTATACCGGCACAGCCCCAATCGAAGTGTCGTCCGGAGACGTCGTCCGGCACCGGCTTTCGCGCGCCGGCGATCGTCAACTCAATTACTGCTTACACGTCATGGCCATCACCCAGATCCGACGAGACACCCCCGGACGTACCTACTACCTGCGCAAACGCGCCAACGGCAAGAGTCACAGCGAAGCGATGCGATGCCTCAAAAGGCGACTTTCCGACAGCGTCTACCGACAATTACTCAACGACGCCAACACCACGACTTGACACAGAGAGGCGCCACTCTGCTGGACGCAACCTCGCACTGCACCTGTTCGCCGGGCAGATGCACCAGCCGGTCACACGGATCAGCCGGGGCGTATTCCGGACGTATCCGGCGACATTCTCGGCCACTAGGAATGCCCGCCGGCTCAACCGACTCGCCGCGCGAGCACAGTGCCCGGCATCGTCGGGCACCGGCCTAGAAGAACCTGCAACGCCAGCTCGATCTGCGCCCACGCCGACGTCGTCGACGGTGCGCGTGCATGGCGTGGCGGCGCCTCGGCGTTGATCGCCTTGGCCACGGCGTTGCGCGACAGCGACAACCTTCGCGCGATCGCAGCCTGCGACAGGTTCTCCGACCGACATAGCCGACGAGTCTCCGCCCGATCCTGCACAGTGATCACTCTCCATCAAAAGGGTGCTCACTTTTCGACCGGAGCCGACAAGACCGAGTCGAGCAGGCTGGCCCAGCACGGCCCAGCTGTGAGCTATAGGTATCGAATGCGCGGCGCTGCAGGAGATCATTGAGACAATCGGTTCTCGCAAGGCGTCTCGACCTGAAGTAGGGGCACTCGAAACCGTTTGCGCTCGACGAGCAGACGGTTCAACTCTCGCGCGGCTCATGTCACAAGTGTTGCAGCAGAGCCGCTTCGGCCAGTCAAATGCACGTAAGAGTGTCCGCGTCCACCCGGTGCCGACAAAACGCGTCCGCTCGCTTGCGCTGTTGTCGCCAGGGCAGGACAGCAGGTTTTGTATTGCTAAACGTCAGGCGCTGGTTTAGTCTCATTAAACCCGCGTGGACGAGGCGGGAACCACTGATCAAGGAGCACATGATGACCGCCGCGCCTGCATCAAACACCTACCCTTTGTGGCACCCATTCGCCGACATGCATGCTGTCAAACAGCAGCAGCTATCGATCGTCCGCGGAGACGACGTATGGGTCTGGGACAGTGATGGCAATCGATACTTCGACGGGACGGCGAGTCTCTGGTACTCCAACGTGGGTCATGGTCGCTCTGAGATCGTCCAAGCGATCACCAAACAGCTGAAAGAGCTGGAGGCGTATCACTGTTTCGGTGACTTCGTCAACGAGCCCGCGTTGCGCTTGGCCGGTCAGCTCGCCGAGAGGGCGCCGATCCGTGGCGGAAAGGTTTTCTTCACCAGTGGTGGCGGCGACTCCATCGAGTCCGCTGCGAAGATCATCAGGGCCTACTTCGATGCGGTCGGCCAGCCGGAGCGCACCGTGTTGATCCACCGGCAGCACAGCTATCACGGCACACATGGCTTTGGTACGGCTCTGGCTGGTATGCCGGCCAACAGATTTGGCGGTCCTTACATCCGAGATGTTGTCGAGGTCCCTGCCTTCGATGCTGCTGCTCTCGAAGAGACGATTCTTGAGGTCGGCGCAGATCGGACAGCTGCCTTTTTCTGTGAGCCAGTCATCGGCTCCGGCGGAGTGCTTGCACCGCCGCCTAATTACATCGCCGAGGCGCACGCGGTTTGCCGCCGGCATGGAGTCATATTCGTTGCCGACGGGGTGATCTGTGCCTTCGGGCGTCTGGGTACGTGGTTCGGGATTGAGCGTTTCGGAGTCGAACCCGATATTATAACGTTCGCGAAGGGCGTCACCAGCGGATATCAACCGTTGGGTGGTTTGATTGTAAGCCCCCGCATTGCCGCTCCCTTCTGGGATGAGCCCGGGCGGGTGCTCAGACATGGGCAGACTTACGCCGGTCACCCGGCGGCCTGCGCTGCCGGAATTGCCAACCTCGATATTTATGAGCGTGAGGGTCTCCTCGAGCGTTCGATGAAGATGGAAGGCGTTCTTGCTGAGGCACTCCAAACTGTTGTCGACCATCCGCTCGTGGATCACGCTAGGGCCGGAACAGGCTTCCTGGGGGCTCTCGAGCTCGATGCGGAGCTGCTTGCCGGCACGCCCGGGCTACCGGCGATGATTGCCCACGCCGTGCGTCGTCACGGCGCACTCATCCGGCCGATGATCAGCGCCCTCGGCTTTTCCCCTCCGCTGACCGCCACGGAACAGCAGTTAGATTTTGTTGTCGAGGGCGTAAGGGCCGGCCTCGATGAGGTCAACGCCGCCTTGCACTAGACGGTATGGAGGCGACTCGAGGCCGAAGGCCTCGGGCTGCGATCGGACTGGATCGATTGCTGAAACGAGAATTCCGCAATACGGAATCACTGCGTTTGGGCGGTGTGTGCGGACAATGCTCGATTTCAGCCCGTGATCGGCGCAGGGCACTAGGCGTAAGTCCATACACATACGCTTCATTCGAGAGGAACTCATGACTCGCATTGCATACACCGTCAACTGCTCCATCCTGTTGACCGACATCCCGATACTGGACCGCCCCCAAGCAGCGCGCGACGCCGGTTTTGATGCGGTCGAGTTCTGGTGGCCCTTTCCGACGGCGTTGCCCAGTGATGCCCAGGTCGACGCGTTCATCAGAGCAATCACAAACGCTGGTGTGCAGTTGACTGGACTGAACTTTGCGGCGGGCGACATGCCCGCCGGTGAACGAGGCATTTTGTCCGACCCCGGCCGTATCGGTGAATTCCGCGCCAACGTGGATATCGCTGTCGATATCGCCCGAACTCTTGGCACCAAGGCCTTCAATGCGCTCTACGGCAACAGAATTGAGGGACTATCGATCGAGGAGCAGGATGCCGTGGCAACCGACAACCTCGGAGTGGCGGCGGCCGCGGCCGATGAGATCGGTGCGGTGGTTCTCATCGAGCCGGTAAGCGGGGCGGCCGCCTATCCGCTGAAGACGGCTCGCGACGCTGTCACAGTGATCGACCGCGTGCAGCAGAAACACAAAGCGAACAACCTCCGTCTGTTGGCCGACCTGTATCACCTGCACGTCAACGGCGACGATGTTGCTGATGCCCTCGAGGTCTATGCCGAGCGAATCGGCCACGTTCAGATCGCTGATGCCCCCGGCCGCGGTGAGCCCGGTACCGGAAACCTCGATCTAGCTTCATATCTCGATCGGTTGACTGATTTCGGTTATGAAGGCTACGTCGGCCTGGAATACAAGGCCACGCGACCGGACCCCTTCTATTGGCTAAACGAATCGGTCCGAGCATCCACGGGCCGCCCCATCACACGTTGACACCTCAGCGACGATAAGGAAACACGTTAATGAGCACCATCGCCTTTATAGGACTCGGAATCATGGGCAGTCCGATGGCCGTCAACCTCGCCAAGGCCGGCCACCAAGTCATCGGCTATAACCGGTCACCGAAGCGAACAGCGCCACTTGTCGAGGCGGGCGGCTCACCAGCCGAATCCATCTCCGCCGCAGTCAAAGACGCTGATGTGATTGCTGTCATGGTGCCGGATTCTCCCGATGTTGAGGAGGTATTGGTCGGCGAAGGCGGAGTCTTCGACAACGCGCGGGACGACGCCCTGATCATCGACTTCTCTAGCATTCGGCCTGATGTGTCGGCTGCCCTCGCAAAAGAAGCGAAGCGACGCGGTTTTCGTATCATCGACGCTCCCGTGTCCGGCGGTGAGACGGGCGCAATCAACGCATCTCTGTCGATCATGGTCGGCGGTGACGTCGCCGATTTCGATTCGGCGAAACCCATCCTCGATGCAGTTGGCAAGACTGTTGTGCACGTAGGTTCCAATGGGTCAGGCCAAACCGTTAAAGCCGCGAACCAGCTGATCGTTGCCGGCAACATTCAGCTGCTCGCCGAAGCGCTCGTCTTCCTCGAAGCGTACAGAGTAGACACGGATGCCGCCATCAAGGTGCTCGGCGGAGGCCTAGCCGGATCTACGGTATTGAATCAGAAGGCGCAGATGATGCTGGACCGCCAGTTCAATCCGGGATTCCGAATTGACCTACATCACAAAGATCTCGGTATTTTCACCAGCGCATCTCGAGAAGTTGGAGTCGTCACGCCGCTCGGTGCTGCCCTTGCTCAGCTGATGGCATCGGTGCGCGAGAACGGTGATGGCGGCCTCGACCACTCAGCACTCCTGCGCGGGGTGGAGCGGATGTCCGGCCGTAGTCCGCGATAACTCTCACAATCGACGAAGTGAAGGAGAATTACCATGCCACGCATGCGTACCGTAGACGCAGCCGTGCGGGTACTCGAGATCGAGGGCGCGACACAGGCATTCGGCTTGCCTGGAGCCGCGATCAACCCATTCTACTCGGCAATGCGAGCGCATGCTGGTATCAGACACGTGCTGGCACGCCACGTTGAGGCGGCCAGCCACATGGCTGAGGGATACACCCGTGCCAGAGCGGGCAATATCGGGATCTGCATCGGCACATCTGGCCCGGCTGGAACGGACATGATTACGGGTCTGTATTCGGCTATGGCAGATTCAATTCCAATTCTCGCTATCACAGGGCAGGCTCCCGTCGCGCGCCTTCATAAGGAGGACTTTCAAGCCGTCGACATCGCTGCGATCGCGGCGCCGGTCACCAAGATGGCCATGACGGTCCTCGAGCCTGGCCAGGTGCCAGGGGCCTTCGCGCAGGCGTTCCACCTGATGCGCTCAGGCCGTCCGGGGCCGGTGCTGATCGACCTCCCGATCGACGTCCAACTGGCCGAGATCGACTTCGACCCAGACACCTATCAACCTCTCCCGGTCTATAAGCCGTCGGCCAGCCGCGCACAGGCCGAGAAGGTACTGGATATGTTGTCTGCCGCACAACGTCCCCTGATCGTTGCTGGCGGAGGAATTGTCAACGCCGATGCGGCCCACCTACTGGTGCAGCTGGCCGAACTACTCGATGTGCCCGTGGTGCCGACTCTGATGGGTTGGGGCACGATTCCCGACGACCATCACCTGATGGCGGGAATGGTGGGCCTGCAGACGGCGCACCGCTACGGCAACGCAACAATGCTGGCCGCCGATTTCGTACTTGGCATCGGCAACCGGTGGGCTAACCGCCACACCGGTGGTTTGGACACCTACACAAAGGGGCGCACCTTCGTCCATATCGACATCGAACCGACGCAGATCGGTCGCGTGTTCACTCCCGACTACGGTATTGTCTCGGACGCCAAGGCTGCTCTAGAACAGCTGGTTGCGGTGGCTAGCGAGCGTAGCGCCGCGGGGGGCTTGCCCGACCGCTCCGACTGGGTGCAGGAATGTCTTCACCGCCGACGCACTATGCACCGCAAGACCGACTTCGACGACGTGCCCATCAAACCTCAGCGGGTGTACCAAGAGATGAACCGGGCGTTCGGCCGAAACACCCGATATGTCTCAGCAATCGGGCTGTCCCAGATCGCGGGAGGGCAATTCTTACACGTCTACAAGGACCGGAATTGGATCAACTGTGGGCAGGCAGGTCCTCTGGGCTGGACCTTGCCAGCAGCGCTCGGCGTCGTCGTCGCCGATCCGACCGCGACCGTGGTTGGTCTGTCCGGTGACTACGACTTTCAGTTCCTCATCGAGGAACTTGCAGTGGGCGCACAGTTCAACTTGCCCTATGTTCATGTGGTGGTGAATAACTCCTACCTGGGATTGATCCGGCAAGCCCAAAGGCAGTTCGACATGAACTATCACGTCTCGCTCGGCTTCGACAACATCAACGCCGAGGAGGGGTCGCCCGAGGACCATCCCAAGGGTTACGGCGTCGATCACCTACGTGTAGCAGAAGGGTTCGGTTGCAAGGGAATTCGTGTCACCGACCCGGATGATATCGCCGACGCTCTGCTGCGGGCCGAGGTTTTGGCCAAGGAGCACAAAGTTCCGGTCGTGGTGGAGATAATCCTCGAGCGGATCACAAATATTGCGATGGGCACCGAACTCGACAACGTCAATGAGTTCGAACCGCTCTCCGAAAGTGAGGGGTTCTTATTGGCTGCAGGCCTTAGCGACTAGGCAATCCAGGCCAGTAAAGGAGGCTGGAATGGCCGCGCACATCGTGGTCGCACCAGACAAGTTCAAGGGTTCGCTCTCGGCCGCCGAAGCTGCCAGTGCAATTGCGCAAGGGCTGCGGCGTCGCAATCCGACGCTGAAGACAGTCGAATGTCCCATCGCAGACGGTGGAGAAGGCACCTTATCGGCGGCCCTGGCAGCTGGCTTTCAAGCCGTCGAGGTGAACGCGCCGGGGCCCGTCGGCGATGTCGTACGAACCGCTTACGCTCGCCGGGGCGACACCGCAGTCGTCGAAATGGCCGATGTGTCGGGTCTGGGCCGATTGGTCGGCAATGTCGGAGAACCTCTGCGTGCATCCAGCCGTGGTCTTGGGGTGGTAGTTAGCCACGCCCTGGACGACGGCTGCTCAGACATCGTAATTGGCATCGGCGGCAGCGCGTGCACCGACGGTGGCGCCGGGTTCCTGTGCGCACTCGGCGCCGAGCTCATCGATAAGGCGGGCACCACTGTACCCGACGGAGGTGGCGCGCTCGCCTCCGCGTCCGCGCTCGACCTCACCAACCTGCACCCCGGCCTAGCTGATGCAGCCCTGTTGATCGCCTCTGACGTCGACAACCCGCTATGCGGTCCCCATGGCGCCGCCGCGATCTACGGGCCCCAAAAGGGCGCGCGACCAGACCAGGTGGTCGAACTTGACGCCGGATTGTCACATTGGGCAGATCTGGTTGCGCAGACGACGGGCCGCGACCTTCGAAATGTACCCGGCGCCGGCGCCGCCGGCGGCGTGGGGTTCGCCGCGATCGCGGTAGTAGGGGCCGAGATTCGCCCCGGCGTGGATGTCATCCTCGACATGGTCGGGTTGCACAACAACCTCGACGGGGCGATCGCCCTCGTTACTGGAGAGGGTTGTCTAGACGGCCAGTCGTTACGGGGTAAGGCCCCAATAGGTGTCGGAATGGAAGCTCTCGCCAGCGGGGTGCCAGCGTTCGCGATCGTCGGGATTTCGATGTTGACCGCATGTGAGGTCAACGAATCTCCCTTCGCTGCAGTCTATTCCCTCCACGACTACGAACCAGACGCCGAGCGATCCATGGTGCACGCACGAGACTTGCTCGGCATCGCCGCCGTCGATCTGCTTGAGAACCATCTGCATCCGCTCCCCCGACGCTAAGTCCGGGAGGTATTGTGCGGATCGCCTGCTCGTGGAGACGTCGTCCGAGGACCCCGTTACACGCGTTATCATGCACATATCGAGGTTGACGGTCTGAATTGAACTGGGTCCACGGTCTTTCGGGGACGCTGCACACATCCACAAGAGTGCGGTGAGATTCGAACATCACGCGGCGGTTTCAAGGGTTGATGCGCTCATCGCCGCGACGACTCGCCCAGATGCGTACCGCACCGACTCATCGGCTCGAGCCAGCAAGGCGAGCAGCAACGCCGAAGGCGAGCCGATGATGTCGACAGCCCAAACGAGCTGTCTCGCTTGTGAATAGGCGTCGCCAATAAGCGCCACGATATCCGCCTCGTCGTTGGCGACCTTCGTCGATAACAACTTCTTACCGTCGGCATCAACCACGCAGGCCCAGTGGTGGGTCTTGCCGACATCGATACCTACCCATGCCCTGTCTCGTTGTGCGGTCACGCTGCTCCGTCCGTCGAATTGGCGCCAACAGCGGCCCGTGGAACACCCCGCTGACGCATCCGTAACTAAGCGACTGAGCGCAGATCTCAATTAGCAGCCCGGGCACCCCGGAGAGTCGGACAAACATTCCCAGTAAGCGACACACCTGTCGGTGTTCCCGGCTGACTACCTCGACTACGTCGCCACCAAGCCGAACACCCGGCCCCGCATGACCCTCGGTTGGAATACCCCGGCCGAGGCCCTCGATGAACTACTGTCCAACCCGTTCAAGCCAACAGCTGTTGCATGAAACCCTTGAAACCGCTCACGCTATCGTCGCCATAATGGTACTTCCGCCAGTCGGAGGTACTGTTCCGATCCGCGCGAGAAAGGAGAGTAAGTGGGGAGTGGTGCGACACGATCGGGTGGCGTTCAGTCGGTTGATCGAGCCATTGATCTACTGGAAATCATGGCCGCTGTAGGTGGGTCTACGGCACTCGGCGATCTCGCTGCGCGCGCGGGGCTACCTCTGCCCACAGCCCATCGCCTGATTCGTGCGTTGGCTTCCCGAGGCTATGTCCGCCAGCTGCCTGGTCGCGGTTACGCGCTCGGACCTAAACTCATTCGACTCGGCGACGTCGCGACAAACTTAATAGGGGCGTGGGCCGCACCCCACTTGGCTAATTTAGTAGCCAAGAGCGGCGAAACCGCGAACATGGCGGTTCTCGACGGTGCCATGGCTGTGTACGTGGCCCAGGTGCCTTCGCCGCACTCGATGCGGATGTTCACCGAAGTGGGTCGACAAGTGCATCTACACTGCACCGGCGTCGGCAAGGCGCTGCTGTTGCAACTACCCGACGAGACCGTCCGCAACCTGATTAGCAAGGCGGGTATGCCGGCGCACACCCCTAATTCGCACGTTACCTCCGAGACTCTCCTCGCTGACCTCGCCGAGTGTCGAACCCGTGGATATGCATTGGACGAGGGAGAGCAGGAAGTCGGTGTGCGGTGCTTCGCCGTCCCGGTCCCAGGCGCACCGACATTGACGGCGCTGTCGATTTCGGGTCCCGTAGCCCGTCTGCGGATCGAATCAGCCGATCATGTCACACCCCTGCTGCGGCGGGTTGCGGATGACTTAGCGGTCGAATTCGACCAAAACGCAGTGCCATAGCCATCTGAGTAATCAGGGCGCTGATTTGCAGCCGCTTCGTGACGGTGCCAGTGACTAGCCTCGACGACGTGATGCACTTTCCGACACTATGCATCGCCCAGTGGTAGTCATTGACTCCCCCAATGCGGCCAGTGATGGGCTGGTCACTCACCCACGGCGCGCAGCTTCGACGAGCTGCTCAAAGTGGTCTGCGGATTCGCGTCGGAGAGGTTCGACGCTGTGGCCGTAAGGAGGTTGACGCCCCGGATGGACGCATCGATGAGCTCAATTGGGTGGAAAAGCGGAACCCCGTCAAGGTAACGCGCTATTTGCAGCAAACATCCGGGATTGCCGGTGGTCACGGCGTCGGGTCGAGTGTGAAGGATGTTAGCAGCCTTTCGGTTTCCGAGCTCCTCGCCGGCCTCCGGTTGCACCATGTTATACGTCCCTGCTGAGCCGCAACACAATTCAGACTCGGGCACCTCCAACAGCTCGAGCTCGGGAATGGTCCGTAACACATCGCGGGGCTGTTTGCGGATCTGTTGCCCATGCGCAAGGTGACAAGCGTCGTGATATGCCACCCGCGCTGCGATGGGGTGTCGCGGGGCTTGGGGGGGCAGCTCCGCTAAAACCTCGCTAATGTCGCGAACCTTAGCACTGAATTCTGCAGCGCGGATGGCGAATTCGGGATCATCGGCAAGCAGCCCTCCATACTCCTTCAGTGTAGAACCACATCCGGCGACATTTACCACGATGTCATCCACGTCGAGATCTTCGAATGATTGGATCATCTTGCGGGCGCGCGCCAGACCTTCATCTTCACGCCCGGCGTGCACACTGAGGGCACCGCAGCATTCCTGTTTGGGCGTGATGACCTCACACCCTTCAGCGAGCAGCACCCGAACCGTAGCTTTGTTCACCTCGGCGAAGAAGACCTGCTGGACGCAGCCCGCGATGAGAGCAACCCGTCGGCGGGTCTCACCGATAGGGCGACGGACTCCGCGGTGCCTACTGAAAATATTGCGCAGTGTCACCGGCGGCATCAACGCCTCCAAAGCCTGCAGCCGCGCAGGCAACAGGCGGAGAAACCCGCTCGTGTGTAGCAGCCACCGAAGTCCCGAGACCTGGTACAGCCACGCCCCCAGTGCGACCACCCGGAGGCGGGCAGGGAACGGGAACACCGAGAAGATCAGTCCCCGAAACAATCTGTCGGCAACTGTGCGAGGCACTGCGCGCTCGATCTGCGGGCGTACCGCCTCGATTAGCTGGTCATACTGCACACCGGACGGGCACGAGGACACACACGCCATGCAGCCCAGGCATGCGTCGAAGTGCTTAGCGAAGCTGTCGTCGATGGGGATCTGCCCCTCTGTAGCCAGGTTCATTAGATGAATTCGGCCTCGAGGTGAGTCCATTTCCTCGCCCCACAGCTGGTAGGTCGGACAGGTCGGTAGGCAGAAACCGCAGTGAACGCAATCGGACAGCAACTCTGGTTTCGGTGGGTTGTGTTCGTCGAACGAACTGGGCATGGTGCATCTCCTTAAGCGGCCGTCAGAACCACGGATCGAAACGTCCGGGTTCTAGTAGATGATCTGGATCGAAAGCTGCCTTCACGGCTCGCATGGCGTCGATGGCCGATGGTGGCGCGCCCCACGCGCTGATCAAGTCGGTGAGTTCGTCGGAGCGGTGACGAAGAATAGTCGAGCCACCAAGGTTCTCTACGTGTCGACGCCACCGCGTCACCACCGCGGCATGCGAAGACAAGATGACTGCATCCACTTTCAGATCTACGCGACCGGACAGAACTGCGGCGGCGACGGTCGGCAGCGCTTCCTGCTCGAGGGTGATGCGGTTGGCTTGTTGGACTAGCGACGTGACATCGGTGGGCCGCGCAAGACCTCGAACGACGGTGGTGTGCGCCTCGCTCTGCTGGTTCGGGTTGGCGATGGTCGCGTGCTGTTTCCACTCTGCATTGGCCTCGGTGGCGTCCAGGGTGCCGACGGCCCCGCCAACCAGCTTCGCAGCTGCGGTGAGCCGGTCCTGCACACCCGTTTGCGTGCCTTCGAAACGGATCAGGAGTCGGCCGGAAAACCACTCCGCAGCAACAGGATGCAAACCAGCCTGTGCAATGGCTCTAGCACAGATGACCGCTTCATCAATGCCCACCTCCAATGCCATAGTCCCGGTGGCCGCTGGCACGGGATGAAGCCGGAACGTCGCGTCGGTGATCACTGCTAGCGTGCCCAGCGATCCACAGACCATCCGGGCGAGGTCATAACCGGCCACGTTCTTGATGACGTGCCCTCCGGATCGGACCACTTGACCGTCCATGAGAACGAGCCCGGCTCCGATCACGAGGTCACGCGGGCCGCCGAACGCCAGCTGCATCGGGCCTTGGTCGGCCGTGGCGAGCAACCCACCAATGGTGGCGCCCTGGTCAATCCGCGCTGTGTCGATCGCCAGACGCTGACCGTGTTCGGCCACCACGGCCTGCAGATCAGCCACACGCATCCCTGCGCCGACTTGGATGGTCATATCGGCGGGTTCGTAGCGTAAAACGCCGTCGAGGTTATGCGTGCGGAGGAGAGTTTGTGCATTTGTCATCCCACCCCAGCACTGAGCTGTGCCGGCACCGGAAACACCCACGGTGGCATGGTCCTGAGATGCAGTCCGCAGACAGTCGGTGACTTCGCTGATGCTCTCTGGCGCCCACTCCGGTCGGGGAGCCTCCCGGATGCTAGAAGCGTTCGATGTCACCGGTGACCTCCAGAGGGTGCGGGACGTAGATGCCCGGTTTCTCGCCGCACAGACGCGGCGTCGGTAGGAGTTTGCCCGGGTTACACAACCCTTCCGGATCTAATGCCTGACGGAGTCGCCACATTGCCTCGAGGTCAGACTCCGAGAACATGCGCGGCATTGAGCAGGCCTTATCCGTGCCGATGCCGTGTTCACCCGATAGGGAGCCGTTCATCTCAACGCAAAGTTCTGCAATCTCGCGGGATAGCTCTTCCGCGCGGTGCAGCTGGCCCTCGGCCTCGCTGTAGAGGACGAGTGGATGCAGGTTGCCGTCCCCTGCGTGAAATACGTTGGCGACCCGCAGGCCGGCCTCATCAGCCATGTCCGCGATGCGTTGAAGGATCTCGCCGAGCCGGGTTCGTGGAACCACCCCGTCTTGCACGATGTAGTCGGGGCTTATTCGCCCGACCGCGGCGAAAGCCGCTTTCCGGCCGCGCCAAATGATGGCCCGCTCGGTCGCATCTTGAGCGATCCGAATTTTGGTCGCCGCGGAATCTCGGC
Organism: Mycolicibacterium chlorophenolicum; assembly: GCF_001044235.1. Classification (GTDB taxonomy): domain Bacteria; phylum Actinomycetota; class Actinomycetes; order Mycobacteriales; family Mycobacteriaceae; genus Mycobacterium; species Mycobacterium chlorophenolicum. The sequence continues at coordinate 57,949 of NZ_JYNL01000019.1, forward strand.
AGATCTGCTCGACGGCTAAGAATTCGACGAAGGATTCGGCGGCAGGACCGTCGTTCTCCACAATGAGTGCAGCCGCGGTATCGAGGCTGTATCCGGCGCCCACCGCCGCCTCGGAAGCTTCAATCGCGAGAGCGTCCATCATCTCAATGGCCGCCGGGACGATTCCGGCTGCGATGATGCGAGTGACGGCCTCACTGGCGGCTGTGATTGACGGGAAATCTGCGCAGAGTGTGTGAACCGTCGCCGGATTGCGAACAAGTCGGACGACCACTTCGGTAACAATGCCGAGGGTGCCTTCCGACCCGATGACGGCCGCCAGGAGATCAAAACCGACCTGCTCCCGATTAACTCCGCCCAGGCGAACCGCCGAACCGTCGGGAAGAACGACCTCAACCTCAAGAACGTGGTGGACGGTGAAGCCGTACTTGAGGCAATGAGCGCCACCGGAGTTTTCCGCGACATTCCCCCCGACCGTGCACACCTGTTGACTTGACGGATCTGGCGCGAAATGTAAACCGAACGGCGCGGCTGCCTTACTAATGTCAACGTTGGTGACACCGGGTTGAACTCTGGCGCTCAAATTTTCAGCATCAATGCCGGTAATCCGGCGCATCCGCTGAAGAGAGATGACGATGCCGTCCGCTGTCGGCATCGCTCCGCCCGAGAGGCCTGTGCCCGCTCCGCGGGCGACGTAGGGTACGGCGAACTCTCGGCACGCCGCGACGGCCCGGCGAACATCGTCGGTGGAGTCGGCGAGCACTACAGCGGTGGGTACGACCCGGAATCCGGTAAGACCGTCGCACTCGTACGTGCGTAGCGCGGTGGGATCGGTAATGACAGCTTCAGGGCGAAGATACGCACGAAGCGTTTCCAAGAACACCTTGTGACGAGTGGCCGGGTCCGATTCGAGTAACGTCATTGGGATGACACATCCTGTGGAGCTTGTCGTTTAGGCAGCGTGGGCGGGGGTAGGTCATAGCGCACCGGCGCGGCTGACAGCCGGAGGGGACTGCTTACCTGCGGGATTTCGCGATCGCCTGAGCGGACCATCCGCTGCGGCTGGAGGCCTAGTTTTTCTGCTAGCGCAAACGCCTCGCCAATGGAGTTCACTGGACCTGCCGGCACCCCGGCGCGGCGCATGCGCTGCAACAAGTCGCAACAGGTCAGGCCAGTTGTGGTCGCTTCCAGCAATGTGATGAGTTCCTCGCGATGGATGACGCGTTCGGTGTTGGTGACAAATCGGGCATCGCCGGCGAGGGTTTCGAGTCCCAAGGCGTCGCAAAGATTTCGAAATTGGCGGTCGTTGCCGCAAGCGAGTGCAATCTGCCCATCACTGCCCTGCAGGGTCTGGTAAGGGGCGATAGAGGGATGTTGGTTGCCCATCGGTTTAGGGGAAACTCCCGTTCCGAGAAACGCTGTCGCCTGATTCGCCAGACTCGCCAATAAGGATTGCAGCATCGTCACGTCTACTCGCTGGCCGGCTCCGGTGGCGTCGCGGTGGCGCAGTGCAGCCAGGACGCCTACTGCAGCGTGAAGGGCGGCTAAGACGTCAACAAGCGCAACGCCAACCTTGATCGGGCCGCTTTCCTGGGTGCCCGTGATACTCATCAGACCGCCTACCGCTTGGACCAGCAGGTCGTATCCGGCTAAATCCCGAGCAGCATCGGAGTCGCCAAACGCGGAGATCGAGCAGTAGACGGTCCTGGGGTTAAGGGCCGACACCCGTTCGTAACCGAGTCCCAGTCGATCGGCGACGCCTGGCCGGAAGTTCTCCACTACGACATCGGCCGTGGCGGCCAGCTCGGTAGCAATGACGGCATCATCAGGGTTCTGGAGGTCGAGGACCACCGATCGCTTGTTGCGATTAGCGCTCCAGAAGTAGGTGGCCTCGCCCCGGGAAAACGGGGGGCCCCACGCACGGGTGTCGTCGCCGCCGTCTCGCTCGACCTTGATTACATCGGCACCAAGATCGCCGAGGAGCATCGTCAAGTACGGGCCCGCCAAGATACGACTGAGGTCGAGCACCCGTACGCCCGAGAGGCTGCCCTGCCCTTCCTTCACCCAGTCAACTCGGTTCGCATCGGATGGCGTCATCGCCGGCCGCTCCTTTTTCATTGGTCAGACCATCGTGGTAGGCCTTACACGGTAAACTCATATGGGTGAGCGTGCAAGAAAATTCCGTCTCAACGACCACAGGATGGACACGAGTGCGCCGGGCGCGCGTCCATGAATTGGTCATCGAACAAATCGAAGAGCGGATTCGGCACGGAGGCCTTCAGCGTGGCGACCGTCTGCCGAGCGAGCGGCAGTTGAGTGAGCTACTCGGAGTCAGCCGGCCATCTGTGCGCGAGGCGTTGCACTCCCTGGAAGCGCTTGGCATAGTCGCCGAGCGGGTTACCTCCGGTCCGGAGTCGGCCAAAGTGCTGGCTACCGAGCCCTCGGACGCGCTGACAAGCATGCTTCGGCTGCACATCGGGCTAAGCAACTTCGCTGAAGTTGAGGTCGTGCAAACCCGCCTGATCGTAGAGGAATGGGCGGTCCGAGAGGCGACAACCAAAGCTACCGCCGCCGAGATCGCCCAACTCACCCAAATGCTGGAAGCAATGGAGAAGCCGGGCGTCGATATCGTGCAATTCAACGCTCTCGATTCGATTTTCCATACCAGCATCGCTCAGGCCTGCGGAAATCGTCTAATTGCCTACCTCACGGGCGCGTTGCGAGACACCGTCGAGCGCCATCGTCTCTCTGCCATGCGCGCATTAGGTCCTTGGCCCGAGGTCTCGAATCGTTTGCAGGCCGAACACCGCCGCATCCTCCGCGCGATCAGCGCCGGCGACGCGGATGCAGCAGCCGCGGCACTGAAGGACCACCTTCACCATACCTACCCGGCATCCAATTCCGTATGGTGAAAGTTTTCCTTCGGTAGCTGAAAAACGGTCTTGCGTCGCAGTGATCGCACTCATATTGTCTTCGTAGCGCCGTAATGGACTGACCATCACCGCTGGAGGACCTACAGTCATGGGGCAACTCATGCCCACGAAACTCGAGCGGCGGTGCCCAGGCCTCCCCGCGGTCATGTTCCGCCAGGACAACACCCCTTCCAGGAGATGTTCGATGACAACGAAGTCGCGTATCACCCGAGAATCGACTGGACTTTCTACGGCCACGCCGCCACAAAAGTGGACCGATTACGTCAGGGGGACAGGCCCCGGACTTGGTGAGCATGGACTTGAAAGATACGGGCGATCTCATCGATTCAACAGGCGCGGGTGCCAACTACGGCTACTCGCTCATGTGGGCCTCGGGTTGTGTGCGCGGCCTACGGACTGATCATCCGTCTGCTCTGAACGGTTCTACTGATGGAACAGGGCGCCGCCGCCGAGCGCGACGACGCACGACAATAAAGGAAAGGTAGTTATGTCCGAGCAAAAGCTGGACGATCGGACCAGGAAGTTCTGGGGCTGGGGATTCGCCAATACGGGGATCACCGATGCCGAAGTCGGTGACCTGGGAAACATGATCCGGGACAAATTCGGTTTCCCTATCCAGGATTTGGCCAAAGCGCCAACAATCGATGAAATCGAGCTCCGTGAGCCCCGAGTCGCACCGCCCACCACGTTGGCTGGCATCTGCAAGTCAGATACCTGGACACGTGCCGAGCACACCCTAGGAAAGAACCTGGGCGACTTCGTGCGAGGTCTGGAACGGAAATTCGACAACCCGCCAGACTTTGTCGCCTTCCCGACAAACGAGAACGACGTAGTCTCCATCCTCGATTGGGCCCACGACAATGCGGTCGCTGTCGTTCCGTACGGTGGCGGGTCCTCGGTGGCGCAGGGGATCGAACCTGTAATCTCCGACGATTACCGCGGTGCTGTGACCGTCGATCTCCGGCACTTGAACCAAGTTCTCGAGATCGATCACGAATCACGGTCAGCGCGGATCCAGGGTGGCGTTCTAGGCCCCGATATGGACGCCCAGCTGCGCCCACACGGGTATTCGATGCGCTTCTTCCTGCAGGCCTTCGAATTCTCGACGCTCGGTGGGTGGGTCGCTACGCGCGCGGCCGGCCACTTCGCTACTGGATTCACCCAGATCGACGACTACGTGCAGTCGATGCGCGTGGTCACCCCCGCCGGCACCATGGAGACCCGCCGCTTGCCGGCCGACGGTGCGGGAGTATCGGCCGACCGCATGTTCATCGGGTCAGAAGGCACGCTGGGAATCATTACCGAGGCGTGGATGCGGCTACAAGACAAGCCGAAATTCAAAGTCGCCGCGTCGGTGCCGTTCGCGGACTTCGACAACGCTGTGGCCGCCATCCGTGCGCTGGCGCAGTCTGGCCTGCAGCCCGCCAACTGCCGATTGCTCGACCCAACCGAAGCTCTGCTGTCCGGCGCCTCGGCCACCGACTCAATATTGGTGCTGGCTTTCGAGTCCGCCGATCACGACCTGAGCCCCTGGATGCAGCGTGGTGCTGAAATCTGCGCGTCCTTCGGCGGCAGGGTGAGTGCGGAAGCCTTGCAGGGAATTTCGGGCCCCGAGGCCGGACACTCCGGCGCGGCCGGGCGTTGGCGCGACTTCTTTGTCCGCGGACCCTACTATAAGGAGGGCTACACCCGGATGGGCGTGCTCCGCGAGACATTCGAAACCGCATGCACTTGGAGCGCCTTCCCTGAGATGCATGCCCGCGTCATGGAAGCCACAACCGCGGCAGCCAAACGCGAATGCGGAGACGCAGTCGTGGCATGCCGCTTCACGCACGTTTACCCTGACGGCCCGGCTCCCTACTACACCGTGTTGGCACCGGCGAAGCAAGGTGCGGAGATCGAACAGTGGGCGGCCATCAAGGCCGCTGCTTCCGAGGCGGTACTCAGCGGCGGCGGCACTATCACTCACCACCATGCGGTCGGCAGGTTCCACCGCCCCTGGTATGACCAGCAACGGCCCGATCTGTTCGCCGCGTCGCTGCAGTCAGTTAAGAAAACCGTCGATCCCAACGGGATCATGAATCCGGGCGTGCTGATCGACCCGCTATAGCAGCCACTCCTGCGATTTCGGTGGTCTCGCTCAATGACGCGCGAGGCCACTGAACGTCACGCAAGTGCAGAGCATGCGGTGGCTTTCGCTTGAGCGGGCTAGCCTCGGTGGATTTGTAACTGTCAACTAGTCGCTCGATTCTGAACGCGGGCAAAGATACTTGGAGGAAGGTCGATGAGGATCGAGTTGCGCGACGGTCGCCCTCAAATTCCCGATTCGTGTTGGATAGGCCCAAATGCTGTGGTCATTGGCAACGTGCGACTTGGGCAACAGGTGGGTATCTGGTACAACGCCGTGGTACGTGCGGACACAGCACCGGTCACTATCGGCGACCAAACCAATATCCAGGACGGGTGCGTGCTTCACGTCGACCCTGATGAGCCTATCGTGATCGGACAAAGAGTTTCCGTGGGGCACAACGCAATAGTCCACAGCTGCACGATCGGCGACGATGTGCTCGTCGGGATGGGGTCCACCATATTGAATGGCGCCGTCGTCGGGTCTAACACTTTGATCGCCGCCAACGCATTGGTTCTCAGTAACGCCAGAATTCCGTCTGGGTCGTTGGTCGCAGGCGTACCCGCGAAGGTACGCCGCAATCTAACCGAGGCAGAACTTCTGAGCATCAAACGCAATGCAGCCAGGTATCTTCAGGCCATCGACGAGCACGCTACAGGCCGACAATACTGACGGACGGGCGAGCGGCGCGCCGTTCACTATTGTCGGCTCATCTGAGCGATTAGACGAAGCGATGACCGAACTCGCTAATCCCTGATGTGGCTGTTCGACCACCTCCGCGAGGATGCGCGGGGTAGCGGCTACCGGGCTTTGCGGCCCGTCAGCAACTACAGTCGGCAGTGGAAAGTCGTTGCGCCTGGAGCACCGGCTCGCAGGCGTTGACGTCAACCCATACCTCGCGCTTGCCGCGATCGTGTCGGCGGCCCTACAGTAAACTGAAGACGGTTCGGAGCTCCAGGAACCGATCTCAGAGAATGCCTACGACCCCGGGCTGCCCCCGAGTTCCAATAACGCTTGGGTCGGCACTCGAACTGTTCCGCGAAAACACTACGGCGCAAGAAACATTCGGCGATGATGTGGTGGCGCAATACGCACGAATGGCCGAGCATGAACTCGACTAATTTGATCAAAGCATCACCAACTAGGAGAAGGCTCGCGGGTTCGAAAGGCTCTGAGTCAACACCAGTAGCCTGGACCCACCGATACACCGACGACTGTGCTGTGTCTCCCCCTAACCACACAGTCTAAGAGGGTGTATCGGCTCCCTGGTGGCGGGCAGCGCAGACGCAGGCGTCGGCCTGCCCGCCACACCAGAGTAGTAAATATGTTGTGCTCCAACATCCATCGATCTCTCCGCAAGTAGCCGCCTAATGCGTTCACTTGACCTTCTATTAGGCTTCAGCGAGACTAGAGACACAGCGACGCGCACAATTGAATACGCCGACGAAGCGCAGCGGGAGAACCTCCTTTAGGAGGCGCCGTAGGAGCAATGTCCTCCCCGGGAATCTCTCAGGCCCAGTACCGCAGCGCCGAGGCAACTCTGGAGAACAGTGTCCAGGTTTTCTTGGATACTTACCGAAGGTGAATGCGCTTACGCGCCAAGCTCTCAGGTTTCAGGACAGAGCGGGGAGGTGCCCTATTCAGCGCCCGGGTCGTCCGGGTGCAGTGAAAAGGAGTTCACCTCGTGTATGACAAAGTTGCGCAGCCTCTTACCAACGCTTTCGAGCGCCGACATATCGGACCAGACGCCGCCGAGCAGCAGCAGATGGTCAGCGCCTTGGGCTATAGCAGCCTGGACGCCCTGATCAACGACGCTGTGCCTCACCAGATACGGGCCGTTGACCCGCTGGTGCTGCCGTCTGCTCGTGAGGAGGCTGAAGTACTATCTGCACTCCGAGATCTGGCCGCCGCCAATGTCACTCGCGTCCAAATGATCGGACTCGGGTACTTCGACACGATCACACCTGCGGTCGTGCGCCGGAACATGCTCGAGTCACCGGCCTGGTACACCGCCTACACCCCCTACCAACAGGAAATCTCCCAAGGCCGGCTGGAAGCGCTGCTGATCTTTCAAACTGTGATCGAAGAGCTGACGGCGCTGCCGATCGCCAGCGCCTCACTGCTCGACGAAGCGACCGCGGTTGTGGAAGCGGTGCTCCTGATGCACCGCGCGGCCCCCAAAGCTGGCGGCCGCGATCGGGTTCTCATCGACGCCGATGTCCTTCCGCAAACCCTCAATGTAGTCCGAGGGCGCGCCGCTGCCATCGGCATCGAGGTAGTGGTGACAGATCTGGCCACCCATGTCGGCGCTGAGCTCGCCAAGGGTGGGGTATTCGGCGTCGTCCTGCAGTGCCCCGGCGCCAGCGGCGCCGTACGCGACTATGCAGCCGTCATCGGCCACGCCCGCGAGCACAACGCACTGGCCACAGTCGCAGCCGATCCGCTGTCGTTGACGATAATCACACCGCCGGGCGAGATGGGCGCCGACATCGCCGTCGGTTCAGCGCAGCGCTTCGGCGTCCCCCTCTTCTTCGGCGGTCCGCACGCCGGTTATATGGCGGTCCGTTCGGGACTCGAACGGATGCTGCCAGGGCGGCTGGTCGGTGTCTCGGTGGACGCCTCGGGTCGACCGGCGTACCGGCTCGCCCTGGAGACCCGCGAACAACACATCCGCCGCGAGACCACCAGTAATATCTCCACGGCACAGGCCTTGCTGGCCAACGTTGCGGCGATGTACGCGGTCTATCACGGCCCCGATGGTCTGCGGGCCATCGCAACGCGGGTGCACGATCACGCTCGGCACCTCGCAGAGAACTTGCACGCGGCGGGCGTCGCAGTGGTCGAGGAACAATTCTTCGACACCATCGTCGTCCGTACGCCGGGTGAGGCACGCGCGCTCGTCGGTGAGGCTGACCACGTAGGAATCAACCTCCGGCTGATTGATAGCAACCACATCGGCATCGCCTGCGACGAAACCACTTCCGATGATGTCATCGCGCGGTTACTGCGTATCTTCAAGGCCAATTCTGTAGCCGCCCGACGCGTAAGAATTCCCTCAACGATGATTCGTACATCACCGTTCCTCCAACAACCAGTCTTCCACGCTCACCGGTCAGAGACGGCGATGCTGCGCTTTCTGCGCAAACTCTCCGACAAAGATTTGGCACTCGACCGCACCATGATTCCGCTCGGGTCCTGCACCATGAAGCTCAATTCCGCAGTCGAGATGGAGCCGATCAGCTGGCCCGGGTTCGCGTCGATCCATCCCCACGCCCCCTCAACCCAGACCGCAGGCTACCGGAAGCTTGTAACCGACCTAGAGCAGTGGTTGTGCGAGATCACCGGCTACGACCGGGTTTCCCTACAGCCCAACGCCGGGTCACAAGGAGAGCTTGCCGGGCTGCTTGCCATCAAGGCCTACCACGAGTCACGCGGCGACGATCGGCGCACCGTCTGCCTCATCCCTCAGTCCGCCCACGGAACCAACGCCACCTCGGCTGTGCTGGCCGGCATGCAGGTGCAAGTGGTGGCCACGGCCAGCGACGGCGGAATCGATATCGAAGACCTCCGCGCCAAGCTCGTCCGACACGTCGGCACCGTCGCTGCCATCATGCTGACCTACCCCTCTACACACGGGGTATTTGAAGAGCAGGTCACCAGGGTATGCGAGCTGGTGCACCACGCCGGCGGCCAGGTCTACATCGACGGCGCCAACATGAACGCGCTTGTCGGGCTCGCGCGGCCAGGAAAATTCGGTGGCGACGTTTCAAACCTGAACCTGCACAAGACCTTCTGCATCCCCCACGGCGGGGGCGGACCTGGCGTCGGCCCCGTCGCGGTGCGCGCTCACCTAGCATCCTATCTCCCTGGCGACCCCCTCTGCCCGGACTCCTCCGCGCAACCGGCCATTGCCGGAGCCGCCTATGGATCGGCGGGCATCTTGCCAATCACGTGGGCGTATCTGGCCCTGATGGGGCCGGACGGTCTCACCAGCGCCACGCGCACTGCTGTGCTGTCGGCGAACTACATCTCCAAATCGCTGTCAGACCATTATCCCGTGCTTTACACCGGACCGGCCGGGTTGGTCGCGCACGAGTGCATCGTCGACCTGCGTGAGCTCACCCGTCAGACCGGGGTCACCGCCGAGGACGTCGCCAAGCGTCTGATCGATTACGGCTTCCACGCACCCACCCTGTCACTTCCGGTCAACGGAACTCTCATGATCGAACCCACCGAATCGGAGAACCTGTCCGAGCTCGAACGTTTTATCGACGCGATGATCGCCATACGCCGAGAAATCGACCATGTCGCCACGGGAACCTGGCCGATTGAACGCAGCCCACTGCGCAATGCGCCCCACACTGCTGAACAGATCGCATCCGACGAATGGGAACTTCCCTACACCCGACGGCAGGCTGCCTATCCCCTACCGCGCGTGGATTTTCACAAGTACTGGCCACCCGTTCAGCGCATCAACGGAGGACACGGTGATCGCAACCTTATGTGCTCGTGCCCACTTGCCCGAAGCCTTAGCGACCACCTCTGAGGAGATCAGCGGATGACAACCCAGACCGCCAAAGCGTCGCCGCTAGTTGCCGAGCATCAGGCGCTGAAGGCTTCTTTCACGGACTTCGCCGGTTGGCAGATGCCCGTCAAGTACACCAGTGAACTTGCCGAGCATCGCGCTGTCCGAGACGCGGCGGGCATCTTCGATATCTCGCACATGGGCGAGATTTTCGTCGAAGGGCCAGGAGCGGCTGCGGCCCTGGATTATGCGCTGGTCGGCGAGCTGTCCAAGGTGGCCGTCGGCAAGGCGAAGTACTCACTGATGTGCGATCACGCCGGTGGCGTCCTCGACGATCTTGTCACCTACCGCCTCGCCGACGAACAATTCCTGGTTGTCGCAAATGCCGCCAACACATCGGTGGTGCTGTCCGAGTTGACCACTCGCACAAGCCAGTTCGAAGTGTCGGTGACTGACCGTTCCTCCGACTACGCGTTGATCGCCGTGCAGGGACCGGCCTCGGAGTCCATCATCAATTCCGCTGTTCCTAAATCGTTCACCAACACCGTGCACGCTCTGAAGTACTACGCGATCACCCCTGCGGTGATCGCGGGTTATCAGGTTCTTCTCGCCCGCACCGGCTACACCGGCGAAGACGGTTTCGAGGTGTACGTCACCCGAGCACACGCTGTCCCCCTGTGGCGTTCCTTGCTGGAGGCAACCACTGCCCGCGGTGGGATCTCCGCCGGTCTGGCATGCCGAGACACCCTGCGCCTGGAGGCCGGCATGCCGCTCTACGGTCAGGAGCTCACCGCCGACACCAACCCGTACGAAGCCGGGCTAGGAAAAGTGGTGCGCCTGACCAAAGAGTTCGTGGGGCGCAACGCCCTCGAGCCGATCGCCGCAGCGCCCACCAACCGCACTTTGGTTGGCCTCAAAGGAGTCGGCAAACGCGCAGCCCGCACCGGATACAGCGTGCACCGCGATGACATTGATGGCGCCGTCGGCACCATCACCTCCGGCGCACTGTCCCCTACACTCGGCTACCCCATCGCGATGGCTTACGTGGCCTCAGGTGTCGCCCAGCCCGGCGCCCTACTTGTCGTCGATATCCGCGGCAAGAAGGAACCGTTCGAGATCACCGCACTGCCGTTCTACCGGCGTAGCTGACCGGTTCCACCTACTTAAAGGAGATTTCATGCCGTTAAATAACATTCCCGCTGACCGGAGCTACACCGACGAGCACGAGTGGATCATGATCAGCCCCGGCCAAACAAGTGTTCCCACCTCCCCGGTCCGCGTCGGAATCACCTCGGTCGCAGCAGCGGCACTGGGTGAACTGGTCTTCCTCGACCTCCCCGAGGTGGGCAGCGAGATAGAGGCCGGCCGCACATGCGGCGAAGTCGAATCCACCAAGACTGTTTCTGACCTCTACCCACCCGTCAGCGGAGAGGTCACCTCCCTCAATCAAGCAGCGATCGACGATCCCAGCCTGGTCACCCAGGACCCCTACGGCAGCGGGTGGTTGTTCGAGGTGCAGCCCACACAGTTGGGGACACTGCTGACCGCCCAAGAGTACGCAGAGAAGAACGGAGCCTGAAGATGTCGGTGCTGTCGGTGCTCGACCAACGTCTGGCCGACTACGATCCGGCCGTTGCCGAGGCCATCGGCCTCGAACTTGACCGCCAACGGACCGGTCTGGAGATGATCGCCTCCGAAAACCATGCCCCGGTGGCGGTGATGGAGGCCCAGGGTTCGGTGCTGACCAACAAATATGCCGAGGGTTACCCGGGGCGGCGCTACTACGGCGGATGCGAGCACATCGACACCGTCGAACGATTGGCACTCGAGCGCATCAAAACGCTCTTCGGTGCTGAATTCGCGAACGTACAGCCACATTCCGGCGCCCAGGCCAATGCCGCAGTGATGCACGCTCTGATCACTCCCGGGGACACCATCCTGGGACTCTCGCTTGATTGTGGAGGCCACCTCACCCACGGTATGCGCCTCAACTTCTCTGGTCGCCTTTACCAGGTGGCTGCCTACGGGGTGTCCAAAGAAGACCACCTGATCGACATGGAGGAGGTCGCCGCCGCCGCCCGTGAGCACCAACCGAAACTGATCATCGCAGGATGGTCTGCCTACGCACGTCAGCAGGATTTCGCCCGGTTCCGTGAAATAGCGGACGAAGTATGCGCCTATCTGATGGTGGATATGGCCCACTTCGCTGGACTTGTGGCCGCCGGACTGCATCCCTCCCCCTTGCCGCATGCCCATGTAGTGACCTCGACCACCCACAAAACGCTCGGCGGCCCCCGCGGCGGAATCATCCTGACCAACGACGCCGCCCTCGCCAAGAAGATCAACTCAGCGGTGTTCCCCGGTCAACAAGGCGGACCCCTGGAGCACGTCATCGCCGCCAAAGCCGTCGCATTCAAAATGGCGGGCGAACCCGCCTTCGTCGAGCGTCAGCAACGCTGCCTCGAGGGTGCCCAAATTATCGCTGACCGACTGTCTCAGCCCGACGTAGCCGCAGCCGGCATCTCGGTAGTCACCGGCGGCACTGATGTCCACCTGGTCCTCGTCGACCTCCGCAATGCCGCCATCGACGGCCAACAGGGCGAAGACCGGCTCGCTGCGGTCGGCATCACCGTCAACCGCAACGCCGTCCCCTTCGACCCGCGCCCGCCGATGGTCACCTCCGGACTTCGCATCGGAACACCCGCCCTGGCCGCCCGTGGCTTCGGCCCCGACGACTTCAGCGCCGTCGCCGACATCATTGCCGGCGCACTGACCGCCTCCACGGAAGCAGAGACTGCTGAGCTGGCGGCCCAGGTCACCGCGCTCACCGAAAAGTACCCCCTCTACCCGGGCCTCCTATGACCGTCAGCGTGTTCGAACTGTTTTCTGTAGGCATCGGGCCCTCCAGTTCGCATACGGTGGGGCCGATGCGCGCCGCTGCAGATTTCGTACAAACGCTCCGCGATTGCAATCTGCTACCGACGGTAACCGGAATGCGGGTAGACCTCTTCGGCTCCCTGGCCGCGACCGGAGCCGGGCACGGCACCATGTCAGCAGTGCTGCTCGGTCTCGAAGGGCATCGACCCGAAACCATCACCACCGAGCAGCAGGAAAACACCCTGCAGCGGATTCACCGCACCGGCACCACATGTGTCGGTGGCACCAGCCCGGTCCCACTCACCGAAGACGGCATAACTCTGCACCCAGACGAAGTGCTACCCAGGCATACCAACGGGATGACCTTCACCGCTACCGCTGGAGATACCGCCCTCACCACGGAGACCTACTTCTCGATCGGTGGCGGTTTCATCGTCACCGAAAACGAAAGCACCAGCCCGACCGATGCTTTCGATCCCCCGATGGCCTACGCATCGGCTCGCGCACTACTCGAGCTGTGTGAAGCCCACAACATGCGGATCAGCGAAGTGGCGCTGACCAACGAGCGATTCAAACGCACCGACGACCAGATCCGTACTCAGCTTCTCCACATTCGCGACGTCATGGTGGACTGCACCGCACGCGGAATCGAGCGAGACGGAACACTTCCCGGAGTCCTGGGGGTGCGTCGGCGCGCCAAACGATGGCACGAACGCCTGCACGCCGAAGACCCCACACACGCCCCCGAGTTCGCCGAAGACTGGGTCAACTTGGTCGCCCTGGCCGTCAACGAAGAAAACGCCTCCGGGGGACGCATGGTCACCGCCCCCACCAACGGGGCAGCCGGCATCGTGCCCGCCGTGCTCCATTACGCCACCCACTACACCAAAGCCGGGAAAGCCGACCCGGACGACACCGCGATCACCTTCCTGCTCACCGCGGGAGCCATCGGATCGCTGTTCAAAGAACGCGCCTCAATCTCCGGCGCCGAAGTGGGCTGTCAGGGTGAAGTCGGATCTGCGGCGGCCATGGCCGCCGCCGGCCTCGCCGAGATCCTCGGCGGCACAGCCGCCCAGGTCGAGAACGCCGCAGAAATCGCCATGGAACACAGCCTCGGACTCACCTGCGACCCCATCGCTGGGCTGGTTCAAATCCCCTGCATCGAACGCAACGCCATCTCAGCAGGCAAAGCCATCAATGCCGCGCGAATGGCGCTACGCGGCGACGGCACGCACCGGGTGAGTCTGGACGAGGTGATCGAGACCATGCGCTCCACCGGATACGACATGAGCAGCAAGTACAAAGAAACCTCCACCGGCGGGCTCGCGATCAACGTCGCGGTCAACGTGGTGGAATGCTGACGATCGGATACCACATGACCAACAACTTCGCTGCCGCGCCCCGGACCGGCTCCTCCCGAGTCAAGCGTGGTATGGCTGAGATGCTCAAGGGCGGCGTCATCATGGACGTGGTCACCCCTGAGCAGGCGCGTATCGCCGAAGGCGCGGGTGCGGTGGCGGTGATGGCGCTCGAGCGCGTGCCCGCCGACATCCGGGCCCAGGGCGGGGTGTCGCGGATGAGTGATCCCGACATGATCGAGGGCATCATCGACGCGGTCACCATCCCGGTGATGGCCAAGGCGCGCATCGGCCATTTCGTCGAGGCGCAGATCCTGCAGAGCCTGGGCGTGGACTACGTCGACGAGTCCGAGGTGCTGACCCCCGCGGACTACTCCAATCACATCGACAAGTGGAAGTTCACCGTGCCGTTCGTGTGCGGTGCGACGAACCTGGGCGAGGCGCTGCGGCGCCTCACCGAGGGTGCGGCGATGATCCGCTCCAAGGGTGAGGCCGGCACCGGGGACGTCTCCAACGCCACCACCCACATGCGCAAGATCGGCGGCGAGATCCGCCGGCTCACCTCGTTGTCCGAGGACGAGCTCTACGTCGCGGCCAAGGAACTGCAGGCCCCGTACGACCTCGTGGTCGAGGTGGCCCGCGCCGGGAAACTGCCCGTCACGCTGTTCACAGCCGGCGGTATCGCCACCCCGGCTGATGCGGCGATGATGATGCAGCTCGGCGCCGAGGGCGTGTTCGTGGGTTCGGGCATCTTCAAGTCGGGCAACCCGGCTGAGCGCGCCGCCGCGATCGTCAAGGCCACCACCTTCTACGACGATCCCGACGTGCTGGCCAAGGTCTCCCGCGGCCTGGGTGAGGCGATGGTCGGCATCAACGTCGACGACATCCCGGTCCCGCACCGCCTCGCAGAACGCGGCTGGTAACGCACCGGCTACACAAGACACCTGCGATGAACACACCGTCCCCCGACGGGCGGCGTCTGCTGCGGCTGGAAGTTCGCAACGCGCACACGCCCGTCGAACGCAAACCGCCCTGGATGAAAACCAAGGTCAGAACCGGACCCGGGTACCGGGCACTCACGGCGCTCGTGGAACACGAGAAGCTGCACACCGTCTGCCAGGAAGCGGCCTGCCCCAACATCTTTGAATGCTGGGAAGACCGGGAAGCTACCTTCCTCATCGGCGGAGACCAGTGCACCCGCAGGTGCGACTTTTGCCAGATCGACACCGGCAGGCCATCAGCGCTCGATCGCGACGAGCCGCGGCGAGTGGCGCGATCTATCGCCACGATGAGACTGCGGTACGCCACCGTCACGGGTGTGGCACGTGACGATCTCGACGACGGTGGTGCGTGGCTCTACGCCGAAACCGTGCGTCAGATCCACCAACAATGCCCCGACACGGGCGTCGAGCTGCTCATCCCGGATTTCGGCGGCAGAACTGAGCAGCTCGATCAGGTCAACGACAGCGGCCCGGAAGTTCTGGCGCACAACATCGAGACCGTTCCGCGACTGTTCCGCCGCATCCGCCCGGCCTTCGACTACCGCACCTCGCTAAACGTTGTCACCCGCGCCCGCACCCAAGGTCTGATCACCAAGTCCAACCTCATTCTTGGTATAGGTGAAGACCCCGGAGAAGTCGAGGCAACTCTGCGCGACCTCCACTCGGCCGGGTGTCAACTCATCACCATCACCCAATACCTGCGCCCCAGCCCGCGCCACCATCCCGTCGCTCGGTGGATTACTCCCGCGGAGTTCGACGACTACGACAAGCTGGCTCGCTGCATCGGCTTCCTCGGGGTGCTCTCGGGACCCCTTGTCCGCTCGTCATACCGCGCCGGCCGCCTGTACCGCGCAGCCCTACTCGACCGTTTTGCCGCCGCTCAACACGGCGACCACCGACACAGCACATTAAGGACAGACCTTTGACCAGTACCGACATCGCCATCCTCGGAGGAGGCCCGGCCGGATACGCCACAGCACTGCGCGCCAACCAGCTCGGGCTCACCGTGACACTCGTGGAACAAGACCTGGTTGGAGGAACCTGCCTCCACCGCGGCTGCGTCCCGACCAAAGCGCTCCTGCATGCCGCCGAAATCGCCGACGGCGCCCGCCAGGCACACCAATTCGGCGTGACAGCAGCCTTCTCGGGCATCGACGTCAACCAACTGCACACGTTCAAAAACACCATTGTCCGACGGCTACACCAAGGACTCGACGGGCTCCTCACCGGCCGCGGCATCACCGTCATCAGCGGCCGCGGCGAGTTGGCCGGGCCCCACACCATTCAAGTCGGCGACAATGCAGTACACGCCGAGTCAATCGTCTTGGCCACCGGCTCCTTACCGCGCATATTGCCCGGAGTTGAACTCGGTGAGAAAGTCATCACGAGCGATCAAGCGCTCCACCTGTCCTTCATCCCTAAATCGGTCATCGTCCTCGGCGGCGGTGTCATCGGAGTCGAATTCGCCAGCCTCTGGGCATCTTTCGGCGCCAAGGTCACCGTTATCGAAACCCTCCCGCGCCTGCTGGCGGGCGAGGACCCGTTCGTCTCCCCCCACCTCGAAAGGGCCTTCCGACGCCGCCGGGTGACCACCAAGACCGGTACCGAAGTCGCCAGCGTCGAAACACACGCCGACGGAGTCAAAGTCACGACGGGAAACGGTGACTCGTTTGAAGCCGACCTGCTCCTGGTTGCCGCAGGCCGTGTTCCCAACACGACACCGAACCGGCTGGAACGCCACGGTGTGGCCGTCGAGGACGGCTTTGTCGTCACGGACGAACGCCTCCGCACAACCGTGCCGTCCATCTTCGCCGCCGGCGACATCGTGCGCGGTCCCCAGCTCGCCCATCGGGGTTTCCAACACGGGTTCTTCCTGGCCGAGGAGATCGCCGGGAGAAGCCCGGAGCTGCCCGACGCCCTCGGGATCCCTCGGATCACTTACTCGCAACCCGAAGTCGCTTCGGTGGGCCTCACTGAAGCGGCCGCTCGGGAGCTGCACGGCGACACCATCTCCGTCGCGACCCACGACCTCGCCGGCAATGCCCGCAGCCAGATCCTCAAGACTGCAGGGGCAGTCAAAGTCATCACCGCACCCAACGGCTCCGTCCTGGGCGTTCACATGGTCGGTGACCGAGTGGGCGAACTCATCGGCGAAGGCCAGATCCTCTACAACTTCAGCATCGCGGCCAACGCTGCCGCACAGTTCATTCATGCACACCCCACCCAGGGTGAAGCCCTGGGCGAAGCACTTCTCGCTGTCTCCGGCGCCCCCTTCCACGCTCACGCCTGACCGCCCCGCAGAGCATGGGCCGCGTGCCCACCGGGCAGAATTGACGGAAACAGACACGTGTTCTCAAAGGTATTGGTCGCCAATCGCGGTGAAATCGCGATCCGGGCGACCCGCGCGGCGTACGAAATCAAGGTGGGCACCGTTGC
Organism: Mycolicibacterium chlorophenolicum; assembly: GCF_001044235.1. Classification (GTDB taxonomy): domain Bacteria; phylum Actinomycetota; class Actinomycetes; order Mycobacteriales; family Mycobacteriaceae; genus Mycobacterium; species Mycobacterium chlorophenolicum. The sequence goes on from NZ_JYNL01000019.1 coordinate 75,204, forward strand.
GGTGTATCCGTATGAGGACCGTAACTCGGTCCACCGCCTGAAGGCCGACGAGTCGTATCAGATCGGCGAGGTTGGCCATCCCGTCCGGGCGTATCTGTCGGTCGATGAGATCGTCTCGACCGCGGTGGCCGCCGGCGCGGATGCGGTGTACCCGGTGTACGGCTTCCTATCGGAGAACCCGGAGCTCGCCGCGGCGTGCGCGGCGGCGGACATCATCTTCGTCGGTCCGTCGGCCGAGGTGCTGGAACTGACGGGTAACAAGTCGCGGGCGATCGCGGCCGCTCGTGAGGCGGGGCTGCCGGTACTGGCGTCCTCGGCGCCCTCGGCCGATGTCGAAGATTTGTTGGCCGCCGCCGAGAACATGGAATTCCCGGTGTTCGTCAAGGCCGTCGCCGGGGGCGGCGGGCGCGGGATGCGTCGGGTGGCAGAATCGGGCGCGCTGCGGGAGGCCATCGAGGCGGCCTCCCGTGAGGCGGAGTCGGCGTTCGGGGATGCGACGGTGTTCCTGGAGCAGGCGGTGATCAATCCCCGTCACATCGAGGTGCAGATCCTGGCCGACACCCACGGCAATGTCATTCATCTGTATGAGCGCGATTGCAGTGTGCAGCGCCGCCATCAGAAGGTGATCGAGTTGGCGCCGGCGCCGAACCTGCACCCGGCGCTGCGGGACAGGATCTGCAGTGACGCGGTGGCGTTCGCGCGTCAGATCGGGTATTCGTGTGCGGGCACGGTGGAGTTCCTGCTCGATGAGCGCGGAAATCACGTGTTCATCGAGATGAACCCGCGGATCCAGGTGGAACACACCGTCACCGAGGAGATCACCGACGTCGATCTGGTGTCGAGCCAGTTGCGGATCGCGGCCGGAGAGTCACTCGCGGATCTCGGATTGAGCCAGGAGGCGATCGTTCCGCACGGGGCGGCGCTGCAGTGCCGCATCACCACCGAGGACCCGGCCAATGGGTTCCGCCCGGACACTGGCCGGATCACCGCCTACCGCTCACCCGGTGGTGCGGGTATCCGCCTCGACGGCGGCACGCTGGTGGGTGCGGAGGTCTCGGCGCATTTCGATTCGATGTTGGTGAAACTGACATGCCGCGGCCGGGACTTCGGCACCGCGGTGCGCCGGGCCCGGCGTGCAGTGGCGGAGTTCCGGATTCGTGGGGTGTCGACGAACATCCCGTTCCTGCAGGCGGTGCTCGACGATCCAGACTTTGTGGCCGGGCGGGTGACCACCAGCTTCATCGATGAGCACCCGGAGCTGCTGACCGCACGCTCGAGCGCCGACCGCGGCACCAAGATCCTGAGTTACCTGGCCGATGTCACGGTCAACAAGCCGCACGGGGAACGCCTGTCGACGGTGTACCCGCAGGACAAGCTGCCCGCTGTGAACCTGTCGGTGGCCCCGCCTGCAGGGTCGAAGCAGAAGCTGGTCGAGCTGGGCCCGCAGGGTTTCGCCCAGTGGCTCAAAGACAGCCCCGCCGTGGGTGTCACGGATACCACCTTCCGGGATGCGCACCAGTCGTTGTTGGCGACGCGGTTGCGCTCGACGGGTCTGTTGATGGTGGCGCCGTATGTGGCGCGCACGATGCCGCAGTTGTTGTCGGTGGAGTGCTGGGGCGGGGCGACCTACGATGTGGCGCTGCGCTTCCTGAAAGAGGATCCGTGGGAGCGGCTGGCCGCGCTGCGCGAGGCGCTGCCCAACATATGCCTGCAGATGCTGCTGCGCGGGCGCAACACCGTGGGCTACACCCCGTACCCGGAGATCGTCACCAGCGCGTTCGTCGATGAGGCGACCTCGACGGGGATCGACATCTTCAGGATCTTCGACGCGCTCAACAACATCGAGTCGATGCGCCCGGCCATCGATGCGGTGCGCGCCACCAACACCGCGGTGGCCGAGGTGGCGATGTCCTACACCGGGGATCTGTCCAACCCGGCCGAGGACCTCTACACCCTGGACTACTACTTGCGACTGGCCGAGCAGGTCGTCGAGGCCGGCGCGCATGTGCTGGCCATCAAGGACATGGCCGGACTGTTGCGCCCGCCCGCGGCCGCCACCCTGGTCTCCGCGCTCAAGAGCAGATTCGAGCTGCCGGTGCACGTACACACCCATGACACCCCGGGTGGACAGCTGGCCACCTACCTAGCGGCCTGGCAGGCCGGCGCCGATGCCGTCGACGGGGCGGCAGCCCCGCTGGCCGGCACCACCAGCCAGCCCGCACTGTCGTCGATCGTGGCGGCCGCGGCGCACACCGCGTGTGACACCGGATTGTCGCTGGACGCGGTGTGTGAGTTGGAGCCGTACTGGGAAGCGCTACGCAAGGTGTACGCGCCCTTCGAATCTGGCCTGCCCGCCCCGACGGGGCGGGTGTACACCCACGAGATCCCGGGCGGGCAGTTGTCGAACCTGCGTCAGCAGGCCATCGCGCTCGGATTCGATGACCGTTTCGAGGAGATCGAAGCCAACTACGCTGCCGCTGACCGGAGTCTCGGGCGGCTGATCAAGGTCACCCCGAGCTCGAAAGTGGTCGGGGACCTGGCGTTGGCGTTGGTGGCGGCGGGCATCTCGGCCGAGGAGTTCGCCGCCGACCCGTCGCGCTATGACATCCCGAATTCGGTAGTCGGGTTCTTGCGCGGCGAGCTGGGGGATCCGGTCGGTGGCTGGCCGGAACCGTTGCGCACCAAGGCACTTGACGGCCGCGGTCCGGCAAAACCCGAGACCCCGCTGTCGCATGAGGATGAGGCAGTACTGGCCCAGCCCGGCGCCAAGCGCCAGGCCACGCTGAACCGGCTGCTGTTCCCCGGGCCCACCAACGAATTCGAGGCGCACCGGGAGCTCTACGGCGACACCAGCCAGTTGAGCGCGAATCAGTTCTTCTACGGCTTGCGCCACGGTTATGAGCACCGGGTGCAGCTCGAAAAGGGAGTACAGCTGCTGATCGGGCTCGAAGCCATCTCCGATGCCGACGAGCGCGGCATGCGGACGGTCATGTGCATCATGAACGGCCAGCTACGTCCGGTGGTGGTGCGTGACCGCAACATCGCCTCCGAGGTGCCGACGGCTGAGAAGGCCGATCGCGGCGACCCCGACCAGGTGGCCGCCCCGTTCGCCGGGGTGGTGACCGTCACCGTCGCGCTCGGGGATGCCATCGAGGCCGGGCAGACGATCGCCACCATCGAGGCCATGAAGATGGAGGCCGGGATCACCGCACCCAAGGCAGGCACCGTCGAACACGTCGCCGTCTCGACCACCGCCCAAGTCGAAGGCGGTGACCTCCTGGTAATCCTCAGCTGACCCGCGTTACACCTGCGGCGGCCAGGCGGTCCGTTGTACCCAAACTTCGACGACGGGATGCGCACGGTGGGCGCTTCCTTAACAGGTATACGCCGCTAGCCAATCCAGGACCTCGGCGGCGGGTATGGCGTGGGACCGCCGCTGGGCGGGTCAACTTTGCACGGCGGTGCCATTCGGCGACGTCGAGGTCACCACCCTCTGACTCCAGCGTCCCAAGACTGCTGCCCGCCGGCTGGTAAAGCGGCTCCGCTGCCAGAGGCTCTGAATTCGTTTCTTCCCACATCGATTAACGGCGCAGTTCTGGTGCTGCTGTGTCCGGGCTGGCGCTGCAGCACCAGCACGGCGCGCCCTATTCACCGCCCCAGTCCGCGAACGGCACTACGGCGTTGAGAATGTTATCTGGACTCCCCGAGACATCCGTGTGGCGGTGACAGTCTGATTCGGGACCAGTGTGACGGTCTGATTCGGGACCCACCCGGGCTTCGGCGTGGCGTCGTGACGGCTTGATCTGGACCC
>NZ_JYNL01000020.1 GCF_001044235.1 Mycolicibacterium chlorophenolicum
CCCGCCACCGCCTCCAGACGCGCAGCGATCGCCGCCGACTCCGCCCGCGACGCCGCAGCCATCGCGTCAATCAGCGCCGCAGGATCACGGGAATCGAACATACATTCGATTCTAATTGCGACGGCCGACACCGGCCGGCACCAATTTCCAGCCTGTGGATAACTTTCAGCGGTTCGTGCGCCGACGGATCCACTGCCGGACCCGCTGGCCGACCTCCGTGGGAATGGTTGTCGGAGTGCGGGATTCGCGATAGGCCACGGGCGGTGGCGAGGTCGGCGCGGATGGCTCTGCGTCGGCGGTGAGGGCTTCAGCCGCGTCCGTGCCCTCGACGGCGGCGGTGTCGGAGGCAGATGCCTCGTCATCGGCCGCCGTGGCCTCATCGCTGTCGTCGGCAGCCGGCTCGTCTGACGTCTCCACGGCGTCGGTGCCGCCGCTGGCGACCTCGTGCGCCACGGCAGCATCGTCCACAGGCTCGGCGACGTCGTCACCTTCGGCGGACCCCAGACCCGCCTCGGGCTCGGCAGTCTCGGGCTCGGCCTCATCGGCCAGCGCCTCAGCGGCATCCTCGCCCTCCACGGCGACCGCGTGCGCCACCGCAGCATCGTCANCCCCAGCCCCGCCTCGGGCTCGGCAGTCTCGGGCTCGGCCTCATCGGCCAGCGCCTCAGCGGCATCCTCGCCCTCCACGGCGACCGCGTGCGCCACCGCAGCATCGTCAACAGCCTCGGCGACCTCGCCACCGTCGACCGACCCCAGACCCGCCTCCGGCTCGGCAGTCCCGGGCTCATCGGCCAGGACTTCAGACTCGCTCTCGCCCTCAGCCTCGGGCTCGGCAGTCTCGAGCTCGGCGTCGGGCTGATCAGTCAGCGCCTCAGCGGCGTCCTCGCCCTCCACGGCGACCGCGTGCGCCACCGCAGCATCGTCCACAGCCTCGGCGACCTCGTCACCGTCGACCGACCCCAGACCCGCCTCGGGCTCGGCAGTCTCGGGTTGATCGGTCGGCGCTCCAGACGCGCTCTCGGTCTCCGTCTCGGGCTCGGCAGTCTCGAGCTCGGCGTCGGGCTGATCAGTCAGCGCCTCAGCGGCGTCCTCGCCCTCCACGGCGACCGCGTGCGCCACCGCAGCATCGTCCACAGCCTCGGCGACCTCGTCACCGTCGACCGACCCCAGACCCGCCTCGGGCTCGGCAGTCTCGGGTTGATCGGTCGGCGCTCCAGACGCGCTCTCGGTCTCCGTCTCGGGCTCGGCAGTCTCGAGCTCGGCGTCGGGCTGATCAGTCAGCGCCTCAGCGGCGTCCTCGCCCTCCACGGCGACCGCGTGCGCCACCGCAGCATCGTCAACAGCCTCGGCGACCTCGCCACCGTCGACCGACCCCAGACCCGCCTCCGGCTCGGCAGTCCCGGGCTCATCGGCCAGGACTTCAGACTCGCTCTCGCCCTCAGCCTCGGGCTCGGCAGTCTCGAGCTCGGCGTCGGGCTGATCAGTCAGCGCCTCAGCGGCGTCCTCGCCCTCCACGGCGACCGCGTGCGCCACCGCAGCATCGTCAACAGCCTCAGCGACCTCGTCACCGTCGACCGACCCCAGACCCGCCTCGGACTCGGCAGTCTCGGACTCGGCCTCGGGCTCGGCCTCGGGCTGATCGGCCAGCGCCTCACCGGCAGCCTCACCCTCAGCCACCGGCTGATCATTCAGCGCTTCAGCGGCGTCCTCGCCCTCGACCGCGACCGCGTGCGCCACCGCAGCATCGTCAACAGCCTCAGCGACCTCATCACCGTCGACCGACCCCAAAGCCGCCTCGGGCTCGGCAGTCTCGGGTTGATCGGTCGGCGCGTCTGACTCGCTCTCGGGCTCATCGGTCAACGCCTCCGCGGCATCCTCGCCCTCCACGGCGACCTGGTGCGCCACCGCAGCATCGTCAACAGCCTCGGCGACCTCATCACCGTCGACCGACCCCAGACCCGCGTCCGGCCCGGCAGTCTCGGGCTCAGCAGACTCGACCTCGGACTCGTCGGTCAACGTCTCAGCGACACCCTCACCCTCAACTGCCACCTCGGGAGCCTCGTCCGCCAGATCAACAGCGTCCGCGACCTCGTCTGCTTCCAGTGACTGCGGTTCACCCTCAGGCTCGACGAGCGCCTCGGCCGCTTCCTCACCGTCGACCGCGACCGCGTGCACTTCGGCCGCACCGTCTACCGCTTCAGCGACCTCGTCACCCTCGACGGACCCCAGGCCCGCTTCGGGCTCCACGCTGTCGTCGCGAGGAACGACCAACTCCTCATCGACAGCGACCTCGTCGCCCTCGACGGTTTCCAGGTCCGCTTCCCGCCCGACCAGGACATCGGTCTCGTCGGCGTCGTCCTCGGCCGCCTGCGCCACCGACTTCTCGTCGTCCTCGGCCGCGACGGTCGCCGCGGCGACCACACCTGCCGTCGAGGCGCCGACCGCCAGATCCTTGACCAATTCCTCGGCGCGCGACTCGTCGCCCTCCTGCTTGCCGCGCAGCAGCGCCGGATCCTCGCGGCCCTTCGGCGCGACCATGACGTACACCACCGCGCCGATGAACACGAACGTCGAGGTGAAGGAGTTCACCCGGATGCCCGCCAGGTGCGTCGCCGCGTCGCTGCGCATCAGCTCGATCCAGAACCGACCCACGCAGTACCCGGCCACGTACATTGCGAACAGCCGGCCGTGCCCGATGCGGAACCGGCGATCGATGATCAGCAGCGCCGCGAACACCAGCAGATTCCACAGCAATTCGTACAGGAACGTCGGGTGGACGACCTGGATGAGCTCGCCGGTCGACACCCCGTTCAGCGAGTCCGGCACCCCGGCGGAATTCACCCGCTCGTAGATCTCCAGGCCCCACGGCAGTGTCGTCTCGCGCCCGTACAGCTCCTGGTTGAAGTAGTTGCCGATCCGCCCGATCGCCTGGGCCAGAATGATTCCCGGCGCGATCGCGTCACCGAACGCGGGCAGCGGTATCTCCCGCCGCCGGCAGGCGATCCACGCCCCGATACCGCCCAGCGCCACCGCGCCCCAGATGCCGAGCCCGCCGTCCCAGATCCGCAGCGCGGCCGCGAATCCCGCTCCGTCGGCCCCGAAGTAGGTCCGCCAGTCGGTGATGACGTGGTAGAGCCGGCCACCGATCAGACCGAACGGCACCGCCCACAGCGCGATGTCATAGATGACGCCGGGCTCGCCGCCGCGTGCCACCCAGCGCCGGTCACCCAGGACCAGCGCAGCCACGATGCCGGCGATGATGAACAGCGCATAGGCCCGCAGCGGGAACGGGCCGAGGTGCCACACACCCTGCGAAGGACTCGGGATGTACGCCAAGACCGTCGATGTCACGCAGTGATCCTCTGCCGTACCCCGTCAGCCAGTTCTTCTGTCAATGCCCGCATCGCGGGGACACCGTCGGTCAGCGCCGACACCAGCGCCGACCCGACGATCACCCCGTCGGCGTAGGAGCCGATCTGCGCCGCCTGCTCACGCGACCGCACGCCCAGACCGACACCGACCGGGATGTCGGAGAGTTCCTTGATCCGCTGCACGAGTTCCGGCGCCGCGTTCGAGACCGCGTCGCGAGCACCGGTCACACCCATCGTCGATGCCGCGTACACGAATCCCCGGGACGCATCGACCGTCGCGCTCAGCCGCTCCGGCGTCGAGGACGGCGCGACCACGAAGATCCGGTCCAGGTCGTGCGCCTCCGAGGCGGCCAGCCACTCGTCGGCCTCGTCCGGAATCAGGTCCGGCGTGATCATCCCGAGCCCGCCGGCCGAGGCCAGGTCGCGGGAGAACGCGTCAACACCCTTGCGCAGCACGGGATTCCAATAGGTCATCACCACGGCGTGGCCGCCGGCGTTGCTGATCGCCTCGACAGCCCGGAACGTGTCGTGCACCCGCACCCCGCCCCGCAGCGCGACCTCCGTCGCCGCGGCGATGGTGGGGCCGTCCATGCCCGGGTCCGAGTACGCGATACCGACCTCGATCACGTCGCAGCCCGCCTCGACGAGGGCGACCATCGCGGCGATCGAGGTCTCGACATCCGGGAATCCGGTCGGCAGGTAGCCGATCAGCGCCGCCCGGTCCTCATCGCGGCACGACGCGAAAACGCTTGCCAACCGGCTCATCTGGCGCCGTCCTCGAGCAGCCCGAACCAGCGCGCCGCGGTTTCGACATCCTTGTCGCCGCGACCGGACAAGTTGATCAGGATGATCGCGCCGGGGCCCAGTTCGGCACCCAGCTTCATCGCCCCCGCCACCGCGTGGGCCGACTCGATCGCCGGGATGATGCCCTCGGTGCGGCTGAGCAAGGACAGCGCGTCCATGGCCTCGGTGTCGGTGATCGGCTTGTACTGCGCCCGGCCGATGTCTTTGAGTAGCGCGTGCTCCGGCCCGACGCCCGGATAGTCCAGACCCGCCGAGATCGAATGCGATTCGATGGTCTGGCCGTCCTCGTCCTGCAGCAGGTACGAATACGAGCCCTGGAAGGCGCCCGGCGATCCGCCGGTGAACGTGGCCGCGTGCCGTCCGGTCTCGACGCCGTCACCGGCGGCCTCATAGCCGACCAGGCGCACGTCGGGATCGTCGATGAACGCGTGGAAGATGCCGATCGCGTTCGACCCACCGCCGACGCAGGCGACCACGGCATCGGGCAGCCGGCCGGCCTGGTCGAGCATCTGCGCGCGGGCCTCGAGACCGATGACCCGCTGGAAATCCCGCACCATCATCGGGAACGGGTGCGGTCCTGCCGCGGTGCCGAAGCAGTAGTACGTGCTGTCGGCGTTGGTGACCCAGTCGCGGAACGTCTCGTTGATCGCGTCCTTGAGCGTCTTGGAGCCCGACTCGACCGGCACCACCGACGCGCCGAGCAGGCGCATTCTCGCCACGTTCAGCGCCTGGCGCGCGGTGTCCACCGCGCCCATGTAGATCACGCACTCCAGGCCCAGCAGCGCGCAGGCGGTCGCCGTCGCCACGCCGTGCTGGCCGGCGCCGGTCTCGGCGATGACGCGGGTCTTGCCCATCTGGCGTGCCAGCAGCGCCTGCCCGAGCACGTTGTTGATCTTGTGAGAACCGGTGTGGTTCAGGTCTTCCCGCTTCAGGAAGATCCGCGCGCCACCGGCGTGCTCGCTCATCCGCTCCGCCTCGTACAGCGGGGACGGGCGACCGGTGTAATGCCGCTGCAGCCGGTCCAGCTCGTCGAGGAAGGTCTGGTCGCCGCGCGCCTTCTCGTACGCGGCGGTCACCTCCTCGATGACGGCCATCAGCGCTTCGGGCACATACCGGCCGCCGTAGACGCCGAAATGGCCGCGGGCATCGGGGTCGTGCGACGTGGGTTCGGCCACCGCCGCGCTGGCGCGCGGCAGTTCCGGTCCGAGATGCGCGGTCACTTAGCGCGCAGGTTTCGGGCACGACGGATGCGTGCCGGCGGTGACGAGGTCAGCGACGGCGCTGCGGGGATCCCCACTGGTGACCAGGCCTTCGCCGACGAGCACGGCGTCCGCGCCCGCACCGGCGTAGGCCAGCAGGTCGGCGGTCCCCCGCACACCCGACTCGGCGACCCGGATGACGTTGCTGGGCAGCCCCGGCGCGATGCGGGCGAAGCAGTCCCGGTCGACCTCGAGAGTCTTCAGGTCGCGGGCGTTCACACCGATCAGCTTGGCTCCGGCCTGCAGCGCCCGGTCGGCCTCTTCCTCGGTGTGCACCTCGACCAGGGCGGTCATGCCCAGCGATTCGGTGCGTTCGAGCAGGGACTCCAGAGCAGGCTGTTCGAGGGCCGCGACGATCAGCAGCAGCAGGTCGGCGCCGTGGGCGCGGGCCTCGTGGATCTGGTACGGCCGCACGATGAAGTCCTTGCGCAGCACCGGAATCGACACCGCCGCGCGCACCGCGTCCAGATCGTCGAGCGAGCCGTGGAAGCGGCGCTGCTCGGTCAGCACGCTGATGACCCGCGCGCCGCCGTCCTGGTAGGCGCGGGCCAGCTCGGCGGGGTCGGCGATGGACGCCAGCGCCCCGCGCGACGGGCTCGCGCGCTTCACCTCGGCGATGACCGCGATGCCCGGCGCACGCAGCGCGGCCATCACGTCCAGCGGCGCGGGTGCGCGCTTGGCCTGTTCTTTGACCTCGGCCAGGCTGACGACGGCTTCGCGAGCGGCAACGTCAGCACGGACCCCGTCGAGAATGGAGTCGAGGACGGTTGCCGAACCCATAGCTGTCGTTTCCCTTCCCCTGACGGCCGTTTGATTCTTTACGAAGGGTAGTCGCCACCACACCACAGCCCGTCACCGCCCCTTGTTGTCCGGGGTGGTCGGGTCCTGCCCGGCGTCGAGCGCGTCCCAGATCATCCGCTCCGACATCGCGGCGCCGCGCTCCTCGGCCTCGGTGCGACGCCGGGTGTACCGCGCCGCGTCGGCGCCGCCCCGCGTCGCCGATCTGAGCAGCAGCACCGCGCCGACCAGTGACAGCGCCGCCGCGACCAGCGTCAGCACCGCGCCCGTCGAGTACCGCTCGGTGCCCACCAGGTCGGTGATCGGCACCTCGGCCAGACGCGCCGCCCGGGCCGCGACGTCGGGCACCACCCACAGGCTGATCGCCAGGTAGCCCATCGCCGCGCTCGCCGCCGCCACCAACACCGCCAGGATCCGCAGCACCCAGCCCCGCACCGCCAGGCCCGCCACCGCAGCCGCCAGCACCACCAGCGCCAGCGGGATCAGCGCGGTGGACCAGGTGGCACCGGTGAGCTCGTCGGTCTTGGGATGGGTGAGGCCGTCGAACGAGGTGACCTCCACCCACGTCAGGCGCGACGCGCCCCACAGCCCGGCCGCGGCCACCACCAGCAGGAGCTGCCCGAGGCGGGTCACGGTTCGCTCAACGTCTCGGCCGCCGCTATCGCGCTCAGCACCGCCCGGGCCTTGTTGGCCGCCTCGTTGTACTCGTACGGGCCGTTGGAGTCGGCGACGACGCCGCCGCCCGCCTGCACGTAGGCGGTGCCGCCACGCATCAGCGCGGTGCGGATCGCGATCGCGAAGTCCGCATTGCCGGCGAAGTCCAGGTAGCCCAGCACACCGCCGTACAGGCCGCGACGGGTCTTCTCGACCTCCTCGATCAGTTCCATCGCCCGCACCTTCGGCGCCCCGGACAGCGTGCCGGCCGGGAAGCAGGCCGTCACCGCATCGAGCGCGGTCCTGCCCTCGGCGAGCATGCCCGTCACCGTCGACACCAGGTGCATGACGTGGCTGTAGCGCTCGATGTGGCTGTAGTCCTCGACCTTCACGGTGCCCGGTGTGCACACCCGGCCCAGGTCGTTGCGGCCGAGGTCGACGAGCATCAGGTGCTCGGCCCGTTCCTTCTCGTCGGCGAGCAGTTCCTTCTCGAGCAGGACGTCCTCCTCCTCGGTGTCCCCGCGCCAGCGGGTGCCCGCGATCGGATGCGTGGTGGCCCGCCCGTCCTTGACGGTGACCAGCGCCTCCGGGCTGGACCCGACAATCGAGAAGTCCAGTGCGCCTTCGGTGTTCGGCACATTGAGCAGGTACATGTACGGGCTGGGGTTGGTGACGCGCAGCATCCGGTAGACATCGAGGGGATCGGCGTCGGTGTCCATCTCGAAGCGCTGCGACGGCACCACCTGGAAGGCCTCGCCGGCCTCGATGTCGCCGACGAGCTTGTCGACGATCGCGGTGTACTCCTCGACGGTGCGCTGCGACCGGTGCACCGGCGCCGGCCTGCTGAACGTCGCGACCGTCGAGGCCAGCGGTTCGCCCAGCGCCGCGGTCATCACGTCGAGCCGCGCGACCGCGTCGTCGTACGCCTCGTCGACGCGCTCATCGGTGCCGTTCCAGTTCACCGCGTTGGCGATCAGCGTGATGGTGCCCTCGTGGTGGTCCAGCGCCGCGATGTCGGTGGCGAGCAGCAGCACCATGTCCGGCAGCCCGAGGTCGTCGACCGCGAGCTGGGGCAGCCGCTCGAGCCGGCGCACGAAGTCGTAGGCGAAGTAGCCGACCAGCCCGGACGACAGCGGCGGCAGACCGGGCAACGCCGCGGTCTCCAGCAGCGTGAGTGTGGCGCGCAGCGCCTCGAGCGGATCACCGCCGACGGGGGCGTCCTGCGGGGTGACGCCCAGCCAGGCGGCGTGGCCGTCGCGCACGGTCAGCGCAGACGGGGCGCCGGCGCCGACGAACGACCACCGCGACCAGGACCGCCCGTTCTCCGCGGACTCCAGGAGGAACGTTCCGGGCCGGTTCGCGGCGAGCTTGCGGTACGCCGAGAGTGGCGTCTCGCTGTCGGCGAGCACCTTGCGGGTCACCGGCACCACACGGTGCTCGGCGGCCAGCGCCCGGAAGTCCTCACGCGACGTTAGAGCGAGGCTGGCGGTGGACTGCACACCGGCATTGTCCCAGAAGTACGGTGAGAACCATGAATCGTGGCGACACCGTGGCCGAGTTCGAACTGCCGGACCAGACGGGGACGACGAGGAGCCTGACCGGGCTGCTCGCCGAGGGGCCGATCGTGCTGTTCTTCTACCCGGCGGCGATGACGCCCGGGTGCACGAAGGAGGCGTGCCACTTCCGCGACCTGGCCGCCGAGTTCGCCGCGGTCGGCGCCACCCGGGTGGGCATCAGCGCTGACCCGGTCGACAAACAGGCCAAGTTCGCCGATCAGCAGAAGTTCGACTACCCGCTGCTGTCGGACACCGACGGCGTGGTGGCGACGCAGTTCGGCGTCAAGCGCGGCCTGCTGGGCAAGTTCATGCCCGTGAAGCGCACGACGTTCGTGATCGACACCGACCGCACCGTGCTCGATGTCATCGCCAGCGAGTTCAGCATGGACACCCACGCCGACAAGGCGCTCGAGGCGCTGCGCAAGCGTCAGTCGGCCTGACCCAGCAGCAGGTCGGCGTCGAAGCAGGTGTGGTCGCCGGTGTGGCAGGCGCCGCCGACCTGGTCGACTTCGAGCAGCACGGTGTCACCGTCGCAGTCCAGCCGCACCGAATGCACCCGCTGGGTGTGGCCGGAGGTCGCACCCTTGATCCACTGCTCCCCGCGCGAGCGCGAAAAGTAGGTCGCCTCACGGGTTTCCAGCGTGCGGGCCAAGGCGTCGTCGTCCATCCACGCGACCATCAGCACCTGGCCGGTGCCGCGCTCCTGCACGACGGCGGCCACCAGGCCGTTGGCGTCGCGCTTGAGCCGCGACGCGATCGCCGGGTCGAGAGTCACCTCACCACAATCCCTTCAGCCGCCATTGCGGCCTTCACCTGACCGATGGTCAGCTCCCGGAAGTGGAACACGCTGGCCGCGAGCACCGCATCGGCTCCTGCAACAACCGCGGGCGCGAAATGTTCCACCGCGCCGGCACCGCCGCTCGCGATCACCGGTACCGACACCGCGCGGCGCACCGCACGCAGCATGGCGAGGTCGAACCCTGCCTTGGTGCCGTCGTAGTCCATCGAGTTCAGCAGGATCTCTCCGACGCCGAGTTCGGCGCCGCGGGTGGCCCATTCCACCGCGTCGATGCCGGTCCCCCGCCGACCGCCGTGCGTGGTGACCTCCCAGCCCGACGACGTGGGTTCGGCACCCGCGGGCACGGTGCGCGCGTCGACCGACAGCACGATGCACTGTGATCCGAACTGCCGGGAGAGCTCGGAGAGCAGTTCCGGGCGAGCGATCGCGGCGGTGTTCACCGACACCTTGTCCGCCCCGGCACGCAGCAGCATGTCGACATCGGCCACCGAACGCACCCCACCGCCGACGGTCAACGGGATGAACACCTGTTCGGCGGTGCGCCGCACCACCTCGAGCATCGTCGAGCGGCCCGACGACGACGCCGTCACGTCCAGGAACGTCAACTCGTCGGCGCCCTCGGCGTCGTAGACGGCGGCCAACTCGACGGGATCCCCGGCGTCGCGCAGGTTCTCGAAGTTGACCCCCTTGACGACGCGGCCGGCGTCGACGTCCAGGCAGGGGATCACCCGGGTCGCGACATCACCCCCGGTGCTCACAGGTAGTCCTTCGGATTCCCCGCCGCGGCGACGATCTCGAGCATCTGCTCGTGCACTCCTGGCGCGGCCACCAGCGCCGAGGGCGCCGTCACCGTCCACGGCTCCCCGGCGAGGTCGGTGACGATGCCACCGGCCGCCTGCACCAGCGCGACGCCCGCAGCGTGGTCCCAGATGTGATGGCCGAAACTGATTGCGCCGCCGAGGATTCCAGCAGACACGTAGGCGAGGTCGATGCCGGTGGCCCCGTGCATGCGCATCCGCGAACACTGCCTGCTGAGGTTGGCCAGCACCGTCGCGCGGTACCGGCCGGGGTAACGCCCCCGGGAATCGATGTTGAAGGTGCCGGTGCCGACGATCGCGTCGCCCACGTCACCGCGCTCCAGACGCGCCAGCTCGTCGCCGTTGCAACGCACCGGGCCACCGACGATCGCGGTGTAGCGCTGCGCCATGAACGGCAACCACGTCAGGCCGAGCACCGGCTCGCCGTCGACCAGCAGCCCCAGCAGGATCGCCGCCATCGGCGACCCCGCGGCGTAGTTGAACGTCCCGTCGATCGGGTCGAGGATCCACACCATCTCCGAATCGACCGACTCGCCGCCGAACTCCTCGCCGTGCACACCGATACCGGTCAGCCGTTGCAGCTCGGCGACCACCCGGCGTTCGATCGCGAGGTCGACCTCGGTGGCGAAGTCGTCGCCCTTCTTGGCGACCGCGGAGTCGGCGCGATGCCCGGCGACGAACTGCGTCGAGGCACCGTCGAGGATGCCCGCAGCCGTGTCGAGCAGCTCCGAGAGCTGCCGGTCGTCGAGGGTCACGCGTCGACCGCGGCCAGCGCCTGCGGCAGCGTGAATCGACCGGCGTACAAGGCTTTCCCGACGATCGCACCCTCGACGCCGACGCCGGTCAGGGTCGCGATCGCCCGCAGGTCGTCCAGGCTCGACACCCCGCCGGAGGCGATGACCGGGGCGTCGGTGCGCTCGCACACCGCCGACAGCAGGTCGAGGTTGGGCCCGTTCAGCGTGCCGTCCTTGGTGACGTCGGTGACGACGAAACGCGAGCAGCCTTCCGCGTCGAGGCGGTCGAGCACCGTCCACAGGTCGCCGCCGTCGGTCTCCCAGCCACGGCCGCGCAACCGATGCGCACCATCGGTGATCAACACGTCGAGCCCGACCGCGACCTTGTCACCGTGCTCGGCGACCACGCGGGCGCACCACTGCGGGTTCTCCAGTGCCGCCGTGCCCAGGTTGACCCGGGCGCACCCGGTGGCCAGCGCCGCGGCGAGGGACTCGTCGTCGCGGATACCGCCGGAGAGCTCCACGGCCACATCGAGCGTGCCGACCACCTCGGCGAGCAGTTCCCGGTTGGAGCCGCGACCGAACGCCGCGTCGAGATCCACCAGGTGGATCCACTCGGCGCCGTCGCGCTGCCACGTCATCGCCGCATCCAGGGCCGAGCCGTACTCGGTCTCGCTGCCCGCCTGTCCCTGCACCAGGCGCACGGCGCGCCCCTCGACCACGTCGACGGCGGGCAACAGGACCAGCTTCGGTGCGTTCACGCCGGTCAACTTAGCGCCCCGATCCAGTTGGACAGCAACTCGGCGCCGGCGTCCCCGCTCTTCTCGGGATGGAACTGGGTGGCCGACAGCGGACCGGCCTCGACGGCGGCCAGGAACGGGACGTGGTGGGTCGCCCACGTCAGCACTGCACCGGGGTCGCCCTCCCACTGCTGGGCGGCGTAGGAGTGCACGAAGTAGAACCGGGTGGCCGGATCCATGCCCGCGAACAGCACGCTGTCCGCGGGCGCGTCGACGACGTTCCACCCCATGTGCGGGATCACCGGCGCGTCGAGCCGGACCACCGAGCCCGGCCACTGCCCGCAGCCCGTCGTCTCGACGCCGAACTCCACGCCGCGGGCGAACAGGATCTGCATGCCCACGCACACGCCGAGCACCGGTCGGCCGGCCGCGACACGGTCGGCGATGATCCTGTCGCCCCCGACCTTGCGCAGCCCGGTCATGCACGCCTCGAATGCGCCGACGCCCGGAACCACCAGGCCGTCCGCGGCCATCGCGGCATCCCGGTCGGCGCTCACCTCGACCTCGGCGCCGACGCGCTCGAGCGCCCGCTGGGCCGACCGGAGATTCCCCGAGCCGTAATCCAGCACCACGAGTTTGGCTGTCACAGCGTCCCTTTGGTCGACGGAACCCCGCTGACCCGCTCGTCGTACTCCACGGCCTGGCGCAGAGCACGCGCCACGGCCTTGTACTGCGCCTCGGTGATGTGGTGCGGATCGCGGCCGTACAGCGTTCGCACGTGCAGCGCGATGCGCGCGTTGAACGCCAGGGATTCGAAGACGTGCTTGTTGACCACGGTGTGGTACGGCGCCCGCGATCCCGCGATGGTGAAGCTGACCATGAACTCCGGTTCCCCGGTGTGCACGAAGTACGGCCGACCCGACACGTCGACCGCGGCATGCGCCAGCGACTCGTCCATCGGGATGAACGCGTCGCCGAAGCGGCGGATGCCCGACTTGTCGCCCAGCGCCTGTCCGAGCGCCTGGCCGAGCACGATCGCGGTGTCCTCGATGGTGTGGTGGCCCTCGATCTCGATGTCGCCCAAGGCTTTCACCGTCAGGTCGAAGCGGGCGTGGGTGCCCAGCGAGGTGAGCATGTGGTCGAAGAACGGCACGCCGGTCTCGACACTCACCTGTCCGGTGCCGTCGAGGTCCAACTCGACGACGATGTCGGATTCCTTGGTCTTGCGTTCGACCTTCGCGTACCTGTGGGGACGGGTCACTTCACTCCTTGTCGGGCGCTGGCGTTCAGCAGCGCGTCGTTCTCCTCGGCGAGGCCGATGGTGGTGCGCAGGTAACCGGGGATGCCGACGTCGCGGATCAGCACCCCGTCGTCGAGGTAGCCCCGCCACGTGGCGGCGGCGTCGGCGAAGTCGCCGAACAGCAGGAAGTTCGCGTCGCTGGGGATCACGCGGAAACCCATGCCGGTCAGGGCCGCCGACACCCGCTCGCGTTCGCTGATCAGCGTCGCGACACTGCCGAGGGTGTCGTCGGCGTGGCGCAGGGCGGCCCGCGCGGCGGCCTGGGTGAGCGAGGACAGGTGGTACGGCAGGCGCACCAGAAGCATCGCCTCCACGACGGCCGGCGCGGCGACCAGATAACCCAGCCGGCCCCCGGCGAACGCGAACGCCTTGCTCATCGTGCGCGACACCACCAGGCGGGTCGGGTACTCGTCGATGAGCCCGATCGCGCTGGGCTGCGACGAGAACTCGCCGTAGGCCTCGTCGACGATCATCACGCCCCCGGTCATGGCGTCCAGCAACTGCCGCAGGTCGTCGAGCGAAACACTCTGTCCCGACGGATTGTTGGGGCTGGTGACGAACACGACGTCGGGAGTGTGCTCCTTGATCGCGGTGGCCGCCACGGCCGCGTCGAGGCCGAAATCGTCCGCGCGGTGCGCGGCCAGCCAGGACGTCTGCGTGCCGTCGGCGATGATCGGATGCATCGAGTAGGACGGCACGAACCCGATCGCGCTACGACCCGGGCCACCGAAGGCCTGCAGCAGCTGCTGCAGGATCTCGTTGGAACCGTTTGCGGCCCAGACGTTTTCGACACCCACCTGGACACCGGTCTGCGCGCTCAGGTAACCGGCCAGGTCGGTGCGCAGCGCCACGGCGTCGCGGTCGGGGTAGCGGTGCAGTTCGGCGGCAGCCTCGCGCACCGACGCGGCGACGTCGTCGATCAGCGCCTGCGTCGGCGGGTGCGGGTTCTCGTTGGTGTTGAGCCGCACGGGCACGACGAGCTGCGGGGCGCCGTAGGGGGATTTCCCGCGCAGGTCCTCGCGCAGCGGCAGCGCGTCGAGGGTCACGGTCTCGCCGGGGGTCACCTCTCGAACCTCCGACGCACGGCTTCGCCGTGGCTGGGCAGGTTCTCGGCCTGCGCCAGCGTGATCACGTGACCGGCCACGTCCTTGAGTGCCGCCTCGGTGTAGTCGACGACGTGGATGCCGCGCAGGAACGTCTGCACCGACAGGCCGCTCGAGTGGCGCGCGCAGCCAGCCGTGGGCAGCACATGGTTCGACCCGGCGCAGTAGTCGCCGAGGCTGACGGGCGCCCACGGTCCGACGAAGATCGCGCCGGCGGACCGGACCCGGCCCGCCACGTCGGCGGCGTCGACGGTCTGGATCTCGAGATGTTCGGCGGCATAAGCGTTCACGACGCGCAGGCCGGCGTCGACGTCGTCGACGAGCACGATCGCCGACTGCTCGCCGCTCAGCGCGGCGGTCACCCGCTCGCGGTGCACCGTCGTCTCCAGCTGTACAGCCAGCTCGGCGTCCGTCGCATCGGCCAGCGCGGTGCTGTCGGTGACCAGCACGCTGGCGGCCATCTCGTCGTGCTCGGCCTGGCTGATCAGGTCGGCGGCGACGTGCACCGGGTCGGCGGTGTGGTCGGCCAGGATCGCGATCTCGGTCGGACCGGCCTCGGAGTCGATGCCGACCTCCGAGCGGCAGATCCGCTTGGCCGCGGTGACGTAGATGTTGCCGGGCCCGGTGATCATGTCGACCGGGGCGAGTTCGGCGCCGTCGGTGTCGGTGCCGCCGTAGGCGAGCAGCGCGACCGCCTGGGCGCCGCCGACCGCCCACACCTCGTCGACGCCGAGGAGCGCGGCGGCGGCCAGGATCGTCGGGTGTGGCAGGCCCTCGAAAGGTTCGGGGTTGGAGGCCTGCGGCGGGCTGGCGATCACCAGCGAGTCGACGCCGGCGGTCTGTGCCGGGACGACGTTCATCACCACGCTGGACGGATACACGGCGTTGCCGCCCGGCACGTAGAGGCCCACCCGTTCCACGGGGACCCAGCGTTCGGTGACGGTCGCGCCCGGGCCGAGCGTGGTGGTGGTGTCGGTGCGGCGCTGGTCGGCGTGCACGGCGCGGGCCCGGTCGATGGCGACCTCGAGGGCGGCGCGGACGCCGGGATCGAGCTCGGCCAACGCGGCCGCCAGCCGGTCGGCGGGCACCCGCACCTGGTCGGGCCGCACGCCGTCGAAGGAGGCGCCGTACTCGAGGGCCGCGTCGGCGCCGCGGTCCGCGACCGCCTCGACGATCGGCCGGACCGTGGGCAGCACCGCGTCGACGTCGACGCCGCCACGGGGCAGCGCGGTGCGCAGACGGGCCGTCGACAGCGTCGCACCACGCAGGTCGATGCGCCGCAGGAGCCGTGGCGATACATTCACGCTGACCATTGTCCCAGAGCAGCACAAATCAGTATCGGAGGCGTCGTGTCCGATCGACCGAGCAGAAGCAGCCACCCCAACAACGCGCCCGGCGTGCCGATGATCTTCCCGCCGTGGTTCGAGCGGCTGCAGATCAAGTACATCAACCCTCTGCTGCGTCCGCTGTCGAAGCGGATGCCGGGCCTGGGCGTGATCAAGCACCGCGGCCGCACGTCCGGCAAGGATTACGAGACGATCGTCACGCCCTACCGCAAGGGCTCGGTGCTGGCGATCGGGCTCGCGCACGGCAAGACGAACTGGGTGAAGAACGTGCTCGCCGCCGGTGAGGCCGACATCCGGATCGGGGCCAAGGAACTGCACCTGGTGCGGCCGCGGGTGCTGCCCGCCGGCACCACGGACCCGTCGCTGCCGCGGATGGCGCAGGTGGTGGCGAAGCGCTCCGGGGTGTTCGTCGCCGACATCGCCTCATGAGCACGCAGATGTGGCTGGCGTTCTTCGGCGCGGCCATCCTGATCGCGGTCTCCCCCGGCGCCGGCGCCATCCAGTCGATGGCCACCGGCCTGACGCACGGGGTGCGCCGCGGCTACTGGAGCATCATCGGCCTCGAGATCGGCCTGATGCTGCAGCTGACACTCGTCGCGGTCGGCCTCGGCGCCGCGGTGTCCAATTCGATCCTCGCGTTCACGATCATCAAGTGGGTGGGCGTGGCCTACCTGGCCTACCTGGCGGTCCGGCAGTGGCGCACCGCCGCGGTGGACCTGCGCACCCAGGTCGACCGGGTGGTCGCCGGCGGGCGTGCGTCGCTGGTGGCGCGGGGCTTCCTGGTCAACGCGACCAACCCGAAGGGTCTGCTGTTCTTCCTCGCGGTGATGCCGCAGTTCGTGGTGCCGACGGCGCCGCTGCTGCCGCAGTACGTCGCGATCGGGGTCACGATGGTCGCCGTGGACCTGGTGGTGATGGGTCTCTACACGGGGCTGGCGGTCCGGCTGCTGACCTGGCTTCGGACCCCGCGCCAGCAGACCGTGCTCAACCGCGTGTTCTCCGGGCTGTTCGCCACCGCGGCGGTCGTGCTCTCGCTGCTGCGCCGGGGCCCCGCCACCATCTGAGGGCTAGCGGCAGCGATTGCTCACGGCGGCACTGGCGGCCTCCGCGGCCTCCAGCCGCTTGGCCTGCGCGGGATCGGTGTTGGGCACTCCCGCGGTGGCCGCCGCGCCGATGTCCATCAGCGCATCGGCGAACCTCGTCACCTCGGCGGCCAGATCGCCCGGCGTGGCGGGGTCCAGGCGCGCGAGCAGGTATTGCCCGCCGTCCGACAGCGCCAGCCGGGCGTTGGCGGCGGCCGCGAGCGCCCCGCCGACGTCGCCGGGCGGCGTCACATTGGTGTTCGTCGCGACCCCGGTCCGGACGGTCGCGAAGGCGGTGCAGATCGTGGCCGTCGCCTCAGCGCGCTGGGCGTCGGTGTAGTCGGCGCCGTGGTCGAAGGACCGGACCAGCGCGGCCGCCGAGACTCCCAGCGAGAGCAGTGCCACGGCCAGCGCCGCGGACGGGGGTACGCGCATCGGCTACAGATCCAGCCCCAGGTCGAGCACCCGCACCGAATGGGTGAGCGCGCCGACGGCGAGGTAGTCCACGCCGGTGCCCGCGTACTCGGCGGCGGTCTCCAGCGACAGCCCGCCGGAGGACTCCAGCTTCGTCTCCGGTGATCGGGCGGCGCGCCGCTGGACGGCGATCTGCGTCTGCCACACCGGGAAGTTGTCCAGCAGCACCAGTTCGACCCCTTCGGTCAGCACGTCGTCGAGCTGCTCGAGCGAGTCGACCTCGACCTCGCACGGCAGATCCGGGGCGACCGCCCGCACCTGGCGCAGCGCGGCCACCACCGAGCCGGCGGCGGCGACGTGGTTGTCCTTGATCAGCGCCGCGTCGCCGAGTCCCAGCCGGTGGTTCACACCCCCGCCGACCCGCACGGCGTACTTCTGCAGCGAGCGCAGGCCCGGCAGCGTCTTGCGGGTGTCCCGGATCTGCGCCGACGTCCCGGCCACCGCGTCGACCCAGGCCGCCGTGGCGGTGGCGATACCCGACAGGTGGCAGAGCAGGTTGAGCATGGTCCGCTCGGCGGTCAGCAGGCCACGCGTCGGACCCTCCACGGTCAGCGCCGCACCGCCCGCCTCGAGCCGGGTGCCGTCGGGCACCTGATGCGTCACCCGGTAGCCGTCGGGGCCGAGCACCTCTTCGAACACGATGAGCGCGAGCTCCCCGCCCGCGATCACCCCCGGTTCGCGGGCCACCACCGACGCCGTCGTGGCGGCGTCGGCCGCCACGGTGGCCAGCGTGGTGACGTCGGGCCCGTACCGCAGGTCCTCCTCCAGCGCGCGGCCGATCAGCACACGGGCGTCGGTGAGCTCGTCGGCCGACAACGTCGTGGCCCTCATCGGCACCCCGCTGCCACCGGAGCGCAGACGATGCTGGCCGCCTGCGCCGGGTCGGTGTCGGGGAAGTCGCGCCGGTGGTGGCTGCCGCGGGTCTCGGTGCGGGCCCGCGCGGCGGTGGCGACGGCGCCGGCCACCGTGGTCAGCGCGGCGTCCTCGAAGGTGCTGCGCGAGTTGATGATTCGCGAAGCCGCCGAGTCGAGTCGATCGATCAGCAGACCGAGCCCGGCGTCGTCGCGGACGACGGAGGCGTGCCGGCTCATCGCCTGCTGCAGCTCGGGGCGGGCGAGCACGGGCCGGGGCGACGGTGCCGGCGCGACCAGCCGGGCCGAACCGGCGTCGACGGCGTGCTCCGCAGCTGCGACTCCCGCACGGCCGCCCACCACCAGACCTTCCAGCAGGCTGTTGGAGGCCAACCGGTTTGCGCCGTGCATCCCGGTGCGGGCCACCTCGCCGGCGGCGAACAGACCGGGGATCGCGGTGCGGCCGTGGACATCGGTGACCACGCCCCCACAGCTGTAGTGCGCACCGGGAACGACCGGGATCGGCTGTGTTGTCGGGTCGATGCCTGCCGCCCGGCAGGCAGCCGTCACGGTCGGGAAGCGACGTGCCACCTCGACCACCCCCCGCGCGTCGAGATAGACGCAGGCATCGCCGGATTCGGCCAGCCGCGCCTCGATAGCGGCGGCGACGACGTCGCGCGGGGCCAGATCACCCATCGGATGCACCCCGGAGGTCACCGAGTTGCCCTGTGCGTCGATCAGTCTGGCGCCCTCGCCGCGCAGTGCCTCGGTGACCAGCGGTCGCCGCCCGCCGGCCGGGCCGGTGTAGAGCATGGTCGGGTGGAACTGGACGAACTCGACGTCGGAGACCGGTACACCGGCCCACATCGCCAGCGCCACCCCGTCGCCCGTCGACCCCTCGGGGTTCGTGGTGGCCTGATAGAGGTGCCCCGCCCCGCCGGTCGCCAGGATCACCGAGGGCGCGTACACGGCGCCCGGGCCGTCCTCGCTGAGCACCGAGACGCCGGCCACCGCGCCGTCGTCGATCAGCAGATCGAGCGCGACGTGATTGCGGCGGATGTCCAGGTGGGCGGCGGCGTGGTCGAGGGCGCGCTGCACCTCCGCGCCGGTCGCGTCGCCACCGGAGTGGATGATGCGTCGCCGGGAATGCCCACCCTCGCGGGTCAGCGCCCACTGGCCCGGCGCGGACTCGTCGAAATGGGCTCCGGCGCCCACCAATTCGGCGACGGCCCGGGAGCCGTCGGCGACGATGGACCGCACCGCCGCGGGATCGCACAGCCCGGCGCCCGCGGCGAGCGTGTCGGCCACGTGGGCGTCGATGGAGTCACCGTCGGCGTGCACGCCGGCCAGGACGACGGCGATGCCGCCCTGGGCGTAGAACGTGGCGGTCTCCCCCGCCTTGCTCAGCAGGACGACCGTGCGGCCCCGGCGGTGTGCGGCCAGCGCGGCGGCCAGCCCGGCCACCCCGGTGCCGATCACGACGACGTCGGCGCGGCGGCGCCAGATGCCGGCGCCGCCGCAGCCGGTGGCGGCGGTCATTCCCCGCCGCCGGGCTGCCCGATCTCGATCATCCGGGTCACGCTGCGACGGGCCGCAGCCGCGACATCGCGGTCGACGTCCACCTCGTCGGCGCCCTCGACCAGGCAGCGCAGCAGCGCCGCCGGCGTGATCATCTTCATGTATTTGCAGGAGGCCCGGTCGTTGACGGCCTGGAAATCGATACCCGGTGCGGCACGGCGCAACTGGTGCAGCATGCCGACCTCGGTGGCGACCAGCACCTGCTTCGCGTGCGAGGCCTTGGCGGCGTCGAGCATCCCACCGGTGGACAGGATCTTCACCCGGTCAGACGGGAAGGCGCCCTCGCCGGCGAGGTACAGCGCCGAGGTGGCACATCCGCATTCGGGGTGGACGAACAGCTCCGCATCGGGGTGGCTGCGGGCCTGCGCGGCGAGTTCGTCGCCGTTGATGCCGGCGTGCACGTGGCATTCGCCGGCCCAGACGTGCAGGTTCGTGCGGCCCGTCATGCGGCGCACGTGCGCGCCGAGGAACTGGTCCGGGCAGAACAGCACCTCGCGGTCGGCCGGGATCGACGCGACGACCTCGACGGCGTTCGACGACGTGCAGCAGATGTCGGTCTCGGCCTTCACCGCGGCGGTGGTGTTGACGTAGGACACCACGACGGCGCCGGGATGCTCGGCCTTCCAGGCGCGCAACTCATCGGCGGTGATCGAGTCGGCCAGCGAGCAGCCGGCTCGCTGGTCGGGAATCAGCACGGTCTTGTCCGGCGAGAGGATCTTGGCGGTCTCGGCCATGAAGTGCACGCCGGCGAACACGATGGTGTCCTCGGGCGCCTCGGCGGCGATCCGCGACAGGGCCAGCGAGTCACCGACGTGGTCGGCGACGTCCTGGATGGCCGGCAGCTGATAGTTGTGCGCCAGCAGCGTCGCGCCCCGCAGGTCGAGAAGTCGGCGGACCTCCGCCGCCCAGGCGGCGTCGCCCTCGACGCCGGAGAAGCCCTCGGGGCCGTCGACGATCTTGTCGGCCAGCGCGGCGTCGAAG
Source organism: Mycolicibacterium chlorophenolicum (assembly GCF_001044235.1). Classification (GTDB taxonomy): domain Bacteria; phylum Actinomycetota; class Actinomycetes; order Mycobacteriales; family Mycobacteriaceae; genus Mycobacterium; species Mycobacterium chlorophenolicum. The sequence goes on from NZ_JYNL01000020.1 coordinate 20,248, forward strand.
GATCCCGTGAGTACGGTCATCGCCGTCTCCTTCACTCATCCAGGTTTTCGACTTACAATCGAAAACATGCCATATCGTAGCACTCACCACGAGGTCCTGGCCGCGGTGTTCCAGGTTCGTCCGCAGCAGGGCTCGGCCACCGGCGGGAAACCGGTGCTTCACGTGCTGTTATGGCAGCGGGCCCTGGATCCGGAGCGCGGCAGGTGGTCCCTGCCCGGCGGCCGACTGGGTCATGACGAGACGCTGACGGACTCGGTGCGGCGCCAACTGGCCGAGAAGGTCGACCTGCGTGAACTCGCCCACCTCGAGCAGTTGGCGGTGTTCTCCGACCCCGACCGGGTGCCGGGCGATCGCACGATCGCGTCCACCTTCCTGGGCCTGGTGCCCTCCCCCGCGACGCCCGAACTCCCGTCGGACACGCGCTGGCACCCGGTCAGCGACCTGCCGCCCATGGCGTTCGACCACGGCCCGATGGTCGACCACGCGCACAACCGGCTGGTGGCCAAGTTGTCGTACACCAACATCGGATTTGCCTTGGCACCAAGCGAATTCGCGCTGTCGACGCTGCGGGACATCTACAGCGCGGCACTCGGGCACCCGGTCGACGCGACCAATCTGCAGCGGGTGCTCGAGCGTCGCCATGTCATCACCCGGACGGGCACCACCGCCCGGTCGGGCCGCAGCGGGGGCCGTCCGGCCGCCCTGTACCGCTTCGCCGATCCGCGCTACCGGGTGACCGACGAATTCGCTGCCTTGCGCCCGCCCGGGTGAGTCGGCTGGCTTCTTAACGCCTTCTTAAGTAACAATGCCTGGATGGACTTGGGCAATGTGGCACGGGCGACCGGGGCCGAATGGATCGGCCAACCCCACCACGAGCCGCTCCGGCCCAGGCACCGGCCCATCCTCCCGGCCGAGGATCCCTTCTACCAGCCGCCGGAGGGTTTCGAACACGCCCGCCCCGGCACGGTGCTGCGCTCCCGGGACGTCGAACTGGCGTTTCTCGGGTTCGTCCCGCAGAAATTCACGGCCACGCAGCTGCTCTACCGCACCACCGACTTCAAGGGCGACCCGCAGGCCGGCGTCACCACCGTGGTGATCCCCACCGAGCGCGACCCCGAACGACCGCTACCGATCATGTCCTACCAGTGCGCGATCGACGCCGTCGCGAGCCGCTGCTTCCCGTCGTACGCGCTACGCCGGGGCGCCAAGGCCATCGGCGCCGTCGCGCAGTTCGAGTTCCTGCTGGTCGCCGCCGCGCTGGCGGAGGGCTGGGCGGTCTCGGTGCCCGACCACGAGGGGTCGGCCGGCATGTGGGGCGCGCCCTACGAGCCGGGCTACCACATCCTCGACGGCATCCGCGCGGCCATCAACCACCAGTCGTTCGGCCTGACCTCGGCGTCGCCGATCGGGCTGTGGGGTTACTCGGGCGGCGGACTGGCCTCGGCCTGGGCCGCCGAGGTGCAGAACAGCTACGCGCCCGAGCTGAATGTCGTCGGCGCGGTGCTCGGCTCGCCGGTCGGTGACCTCGGCCACGCGTTCAAACGGCTCAACGGCAGCATCTACGCCGGCCTGCCCGCACTGGTGGTCGCCGCGCTGTGCCACATCTACCCCGAGCTCGACGAGATCATCCAGACCCACGCCACCCCCGAGGGCAAGGCGATGCTGGACCGGATTCAGAAGATGACCACCGCGCACGCGATGGTGTCGATGGCCGGCCGCGACATGGCCAACATGATCGACCGCCCGCTCGAGGAGATCCTGCTGACGCCGGAGGTGCAGAACGTCTTCGCGAGCATCAAGCTCGGCACCGCCGCACCGACCATCCCGCTGCTGATCGTGCAGGCCGTGCACGACCGCATCATCTCCGTCGACGACATCGACGAGCTGACCCACACCTACACCCGGGGCGGAGCGCGGGTCACCTACCACCGCGACCTGCTCAGCGAACACCTGCTGCTGCACCCGATGTCGGCGCCGATGACGTTGCGCTGGCTGCGGGACCGGTTCGCCGGGGCGCCGCTGCGCACCCACGTGAAGCGGACCAAATGGCCCACCCTGCTGAACCCCTCGACCTACCGCGGGATGCTCACCCTGGGCAAGATCACGGTGAAGGTGATGACGGGGCGACGGGTGGAGCGTCAACCTCTGTCACGGTTCGACCGGTAACCGGCGCGGCCGGCTCGACCGGCGGCCAGCCGCCGAGATCGTCCCGCGAGGTGGACACCGCCGCCAACACGTAGACGATGGCCGCCACCGCCGCGGGGAACAGCAGCGTGAGCGCCACCTGCAGCGGTGTGTGACCGAAGAACACCGCCGGCGCCTCGGTCACGTAGTGCACCCGGTTCTGCTCGGAGACCGGAACCGTCGCCACGTCGATGTGGCCGTAGCGCCACCGCACCAGGGCCGCCCCGACGCCCACCGCCGCCGCCGACGCGGCCACCGACCCCAGGCACAGCGCGGCCATCATCACCGGTCCGCGGTGGCGGCGCCACTGCCACACCGCGACCGCGGCCACGACGACGAGCACCGCGAGCAGACCGACGAGAAGTGCTGCCGCGGTGAAGAAGTGGTCGGCCTCGTTGCCCAGATACGCCTTCACCCGCTCGTTGCTGCGGGTCAGCGCCACCACGCCGTGGATCGGCGGGGCCAGCCAGGCCCACACCGCGCCGCACAGCGCGCCGGCAGCGGCCAGCCCGACCACGACCCACAGCACCGCATGCGTCCGGCTCATCGGTACAGCTCCAGATCTTTCGAATCCACCTGCCCGTGCCTCGAGCACTTGGCCCACCACCCGTCGGGACGCACCTGCACGATCATCCGCCGCCCGCATTCGGCACAGAACCGCGGCGGTTCCAATCCCAGCGCGGCGGCGGTCGGCACGCTACTGCCCGCGGGTTCGCCGGTGTAGACGTTGAAGACGCCGGCGCCCACCGGCGCGGGCAGATCGCGCACCATCACAGGCTGGCGTTGAGTGCCTTGATCGGCATCTGCAGGTCCTCGAGCAGCTCGAGATCGGCCTCGGCGGGCCGGCCCAGCGTCGTCAGGTAGTTGCCGACGATGACCGCGTTGATGCCGCCGAGAATGCCCTTCTTGGCGCCGAGGTCGCCGAGCGTGATCTCGCGGCCGCCGGCGAACCGCAGCATCGTGCGGGGCAGCGCCAGCCGGAACGCGGCGACGGACTTGAGCGCCTCGGCCGCGGGCAGCACCTCGAGGTCACCGAACGGGGTGCCGGGGCGCGGGTTGAGGAAGTTCAGCGGCACCTCGTGCGGATCCAGTTCGGCGAGGTTCGCGGCGAATTCGGCGCGCTGCTCCAGCGTCTCGCCCATGCCGAGGATGCCGCCGCAGCACACCTCCATGCCGGCCTCGCGCACCATCCGCAGCGTCTCCCACCGCTCCTCCCAGCTGTGGGTGGTCACCACGTTGGTGAAGAACGACCGCGCGGTCTCCAGGTTGTGGTTGTAGCGGTGCACGCCCATCGCGGAGAGCTGCTCGACCTGCTCCTGGGTGAGCATGCCCAGCGAGCACGCGATCTGGATGTCCACCTCGTTGCGGATCGCCTCGATGCCCGCGGCGACCTGGGCCAGCAGGCGCTCGTCGGGACCTCGCACCGCGGCCACGATGCAGAACTCGGTGGCACCGGTCTTGGCGGTCTGCTTGGCGGCCTCCACCAGACTCGGGACGTCCAGCCACGCGCTGCGCACCGGGGACGCGAAAAGCCCTGACTGCGAACAGAAGTGGCAGTCCTCGGGGCAGCCGCCGGTCTTCAGGCTGATGATGCCCTCGACCTCGACGTCGGGACCGCACCACGCCATCCGGACCTCGTGGGCCAGCGCCAGCAGATCGTCGAGGCGATCGTCCGGCAGCTGCAGCACCTGCAGGGTCTGGTCCTGGTCGAGGCCGACACCCCGCTCGAGCACCTGCTCGCGTGCCACCGCCAGAATGTCGCTCATCAGTTCCGTCTCCCTCGTGCTCTCACGCTCTTGAACGGTGTTCAGGTTAGGGTACTGGCGTGCAGCTCCACAAACGCGACGTGGTCGACGCGGCGACGGCCCTGCTGGACGAATACGGGATCGCCGATCTGTCGATGCGGCGGCTGGCGCGCGAGCTCGAGGTGTCACCGGGCGCGCTGTACTGGCACTTCGCCAACAAGCAGCAACTCCTCGGCGCGGTGGCCGACCGGATCCTGCAGCCGGTCGGCGCGCCCGCCGGTGACTGGCGCACCCGCGTCGCCGGTGTCTGCGGCCAGCTGCGCGACGCGCTGCTCTCGCACACCGACGGCGCCGAGCTGGTGTCGGCGAGCTTCGCGGCCGGGCAGTCCGCCGTGATGACCGACGTGCTCGGCCGGCTCGGCGACGCGGCCGTCGACGCCGGGGTGGCGACCGCCAACGCGGAGCTGACCGCGCGCACCGTCGTGTACTACGTGCTCGGGTTCACCGTCGACGAGCAGTCGCGGCGGCAGTGGGATGCCGCGGGGGCGGAGCTGCCCGAGGGGCCCTCACTGCTGACCGACGATCCGGATGCCCGCTTCGACTTCGGGGTGCAGTTGCTGATCGACGGGATCCTGGCGCGACGGGAACAGCGGGTCTAGAAGCCGCGGTACTGCGGGATGTCGGCCATCCACTGCGGATCACCTCGGTCCACCGAGGCGTTGAGCGCCCACATCCGGACCCCCTGCTCGTGGCCCGACACCAACGCGAAGCCCAGCTGACGGTGCGCCTCGCTCGGACCCGGGCGGATGACCACCTCGACGATCTTGCTCGGACGGCCCTCGGCGGTGACGCCGGCGAATTCGCCCTGGGTGTAGGTCGGGCTCTCGGCGACCACGATGTTGTCGGCCTTGGGGGTCTCGTTGCCGCTGCCGACCAGCGCCTCGACGTCCGGATAGCGCTGCGCGGGATCCATTTTCAGCACCGGAGCGTAGATGCACGACAGCAGGTTCTCGCCCTCGTCGGTGGGCGCGAGCTTCTCGGCGTAGTTCACCACCGCCAGATACGTGTTCACGATCGCCTGCCCCCTGGCGTCCGCGTCACCGAGCCCGGCGAACGGCACCGGCGGCTTCTGGCGCGCGCCGCCGCTGCCGTCCAGGGCCGTGCGCCAGCGGTCCTGCCACGCGGGGAGGTTCGCCGAGATGTACGGCACGCAGCGGTCGATCCGGTCGCCATAGCTCAGCTTCATGAACTCGGAGTGACCCGAGGAGATCGTGGTCGGCGGCGGGCTCGGCTGGTAGAAGAAATTCAGGATGAGCGACGTCCCGCCGACGATCGCGCCGATGATCGCGATCGAGGTGGTCGTCCACCAGTGCACGCGGCCGGGGCTCCAGTCGGAGGTCCGGCCGGGCTCCTCGTCGGATCGCTTGGCCACCGACCAGGAAGGTACCGCAGATCAGCTGATCCAGTGCTCCACTTTGGCGTTGCCGTCCCAGTGCCGAAGCCCGGTGATGAGACCCTCCACATCGCGGCCCAGGTCCGGCACCGCCATCGCGGCCGGTAACCGATCGGGCGCCAGCCGGCGCGCCAGCGTCACGTGTGGCGTCCAGTGGCCCGGATCAGCATGCGGCAGCGGCCCTTTCGGCATGTGCGGCAGGCACACCCGGTGGACGTCCTCATGCAGGGCCAACAGCTCCGACGAGGGCACCACGAGCCGCACGAGCGTGACGGTGCGACTGCCGCCGAAGAGCATCGGAGCGCCGATCACGCACGGCAGCGGCAGGTGCTCGAGCACCGGAAGCAAGGCGATGTCGACGGATGCGTCGAGGTGTTCGGCGACGGTCAGCGTCACGTGCGGCCGGTTGCTCGGCGCGGTGTGGCCGGCCTGGCTCGGCAGCCCGGCGGCGGCCAGCGCGTCCCACAGATTACGCAGCGCGGCCTCGGTGGCGGCGTCGAAGAGCACCTCCACGGAGTGCGCCACTAGCGCAGGCCCGCCAACCAGACCGGGTCGAACGCCGTGGAGCTGATGCGGCCGAAGTCTGCGGGGCCGAGCGTACCCAGCCCCGTGGGCAGCGCCGCACGTACCGGCGCCAGCCGCGCCAGCGCGTCCCGGTTGTCGATCTCGGCGGTGCCCGGCTGCGCCGGCCACGCTCCGATCACCAGGCCGGCACACGAAACATCATGCGCGGCAAGTGCTTCGAGCGTCAGGGCGGTGTGGTTGAGGGTGCCCAACCCGGCCGCGACCACGATCAGCACCGGCGCGGCGAGGTCCGCGGCGAGGTCGCGCAGCGTCACGCCACCCTCCCCCAGTTCGACGAGCAGCCCGCCGGCCCCCTCGACCAGCGTCAGGCGCCCCGGCGCGTCGGCGCGGGCGACCAGGTCGATCAGCTCCGCCCGGGTCGGCAGCGCGGCGCCCGAGCGCTCGGCGGCGGCCAGCGGGGCCAGCGGCTCGGGATAGCGCCAGCCCGGATACAGCGCGTCGACGCCGGCCAGCCGGCCGATCTCGGCGAGATCGTCGTCGCCGTCGACCGTGCCGGTCTGCACGGGCTTGCACACCGCGACGTCGCGCCCGGAGAGTCGGGCCTGACAGGCCAGCGCCGCGGTGGCGACGGTCTTGCCGACCCCCGTTCCCGTTCCGGTGACGACGAGCACACTCATCGGGCCGCCAGCACGTCGGTCAGCACGTCACGCGCCAGCGCCATCTCCTCGTCGGACAGCGACGCCCTGGCCGTCAACCGCAGCCGGGAGGTGCCCGCGGGCACGGTCGGCGGACGGAAACACCCGACCCGTACGCCGCGCTGCGCGCACGCCGCCGCCGCGGCCAGCGCGACCTCCGGCTCGCCCAGGATCACCGACACCACCGCCGACGCCGGCACCTCGGCGACGTCACAGAGCGCGGCCAGTGTCGCGGCGTGGTCGAGGACCCGCTGCGCGCGCCACGGCTCGTCGATCAGTACCTGCAGGGCCGCGCGGGCGGCGCCGACAGCGGCCGGTGCCAGGCCGGTGTCGAAGATGAACGGCCGCGCCGCATCGATCAAGTGGTCGCGCACCGCCGTGGGGCCGAGCACGACACCACCCTGGCTGCCCAGCGCCTTGGACAGCGTCGTCGTCATCACCACGTCGGGGGCGCCCGCCAGCCCGACCTCGTGCAGCAGACCCCTGCCGCCGGTGCCGCGCACCCCCAGGCCGTGGGCCTCGTCGACGATCAGCAGCGCACCCTGGCGACGGCAGGCGTCGTGCAGCGCCCGCAGCGGCGCCAGCGTCCCGTCGGCGGAGAACACCGAGTCGGTGACCACCACGGCGCGCTCTTCCGCGCGCCCAGCCAGCGCGGCCTCCACGGCGGAGGCGTCGGCGTGGGGTGTCACGACGACACGGGCCCGTGACAGCCGGCAGGCGTCGACCAGCGACGCATGGGTCAGCGCATCGGAGACCAGCAGCGATCCGGGACCCGACAGCGCGACGACCGCGCCGAGATTGGCGGTGTACCCCGAGGAGAACACCAGCGCCGACGCCGCCCCGACGAACGCGGCCAGCTCCTGCTCGAAGACCTCGTGGAGTTCGGTGTTGCCGGTGACCAGCCGCGAGCCCGTCGATCCGGCGCCCCAGGTGCGCAGCGCCGCGACGCCGCCGTCGAGCACCCGCGGGTGCTGCGCGAGGCCGAGATAGTCGTTGGAGGCGAGGTCGAGCTCCGCCCCGACGGGCGGGCGGGTGCGCAGTGACCGGCGCAGGCCGGCGGCGCGCCGCTGAACCTCGACGTCGTCGAGCCACGCCAGCGGCGACAGACCGATGCGCGTCACCGGCACTCCTCACTCGAACGGGGACTTGAACACCGTTCAGGTTAGTGCACGCGCGACCTCGGTCATCGCCGAGGTGATCTGGGCGATCTCCCCCGGCGTGCAGATGTAGGGCGGCATCACGTAGATCAGATTGCGGAACGGGCGCAGCCACACCCCGTGCTCGATCGCCGCCGGCGTCGCGATGCGCAGGTCCACGTCGCGGTCGAGTTCGAGCACACCCACCGCGCCGAGGACCCGCACGTCGGCGACGTTGTCCAGTTCCGCCGCGGGTTCCAGACCGGTCCGCAGCCCCTGCTCGATCGCCTCCACCTGGGCGCGCCAGTCGCCGGCGAGCAGCAGCTCCACCGACGCCACACCGACCGCGCACGCCAGCGCGTTGGCCATGAACGTCGGCCCGTGCATCAGCGCACCGGGCGGATGGGAACTGATGGACTCGGCGATGCGCCGGGTGCACAGCGTGGCCGCCAGCGTGAGGTAACCGCCCGTCAGCGCCTTGCCCACGCACATGATGTCCGGGCTCACCCCGGCGTGATCGGCGGCGAACAGCGCACCGGTGCGCCCGAACCCGGTGGCGATCTCGTCGAAGATCAGCAGCACGTCGTGCTGGTCGCAGATCCGACGCAGATCGGTCAGGTAGCGCGGGTCGTGGAACCGCATGCCGCCCGCGCCCTGCACCACGGGTTCCACGATCACCGCGGCCAGTTCGTCGGCGTGCCGGGCCAGCTGCTCTTCGAACGCCTCGCTGTAGCCGGGGTCGTAGGCCGACGGCACCGCGGGCGCGAAGACCTGGTCGGCCAGCAGTGAATGCTCCCCGGTCCACAGCGCGTGCATGCCACCCTGCGGGTCGCACACACTCATCGGGGTGAACGTGTCGCCGTGGTAACCGCCGCGCCACGTCATGAGCCGGCGCTTTCCGGCGTGGCCGCTGCCGCGCCAGTACTGCAGCGCCATCTTGATCGCGACCTCCACCGACACCGACCCGGAGTCGCTGAAGAACACCGTCTCCAGCCCCGGCGGCGTCAGCTCGACCAGCAGCTGCGCCAGCCGCGCCGCGGGCTCGTGGGTCAGCCCGCCGAACATGACGTGGTTCATCGTCGCGAGCTGACGGGTGATCGCCGCGTCCAGCGCGGGATGGCCGTGGCCGTGCACGGCGGTCCACCACGACGCCATCGCGTCGAGAACCTCGACGGTGCGGCCCTCGTGCGCGAGGGTCAGCCAGGCGCCGCGGGCACCCAGGGCGACCACCGGGGCCATCGCGTCGGCCCCCATCGGGCTGTACGGATGCCAGATGTGAGCGGCGTCGATGGCGCTGATCTCGATAGGCGTCAACGCAGGCACCTTCGGTAGATTAGCCGTCGATCATGATGACCCTCGCTCCCGCCCGGCCGGCCACGAAAGCCTCGGGGCCGCCACCGGTGACCTCCCTGGGGACGCGGACCGCCGGGTTCTACCGCCACGATCTCGACGGGCTGCGGGGCATCGCGATCGCGCTGGTGGCGGTGTTCCACGTCTGGTTCGGCCGCGTCTCGGGCGGCGTCGACGTGTTCCTGGTGCTGTCCGGCTTCTTCTTCGGGGGCCGGCTGCTGCGCGGGGTGCTGACCCCGGGTGCGTTCCCGCGGCCGGTGCCCGAGATCACGCGCCTGATCCGGCGGCTGCTGCCCGCGCTGGTCGTCGTGCTGGCCGTGTCCGCGGTGCTGACGATCCTGATCCAACCCGAGACCCGCTGGGAGACCTTCGCCGATCAGAGCCTGGCCAGCCTCGGGTACTACCAGAACTGGGAACTGGCCAACACCGCGTCGAACTACCTGCGCGCCGGGGAGGCCGTCAGCCCGCTGCAGCACATCTGGTCGATGTCGGTGCAGGGGCAGTTCTACATCGCGTTCCTGGCGCTGATCCTGCTGTCGGCGCTGCTGTTCCGGCGGGTGTTCGGCAGGCACATGCGCACCGCATTCGTGGTGCTGCTGACGGCGCTGTCCATCGCGTCGTTCGTCTACGCGATCATCGCCCACGACACCGACCAGGCGACCGCCTACTACAACAGCTTCGCGCGGGCCTGGGAGCTGCTGCTGGGCGCCCTCGTCGGCGCGGTCGTCCCGTCGCTGCGGTGCCCGATGTGGCTGCGCACGCTGGCCGCGCTCGTCGGGCTCGGCGCGATCCTGTCCTGCGGGGCACTCATCGACGGCGTGCGCGAGTTCCCCGGGCCGTGGGCGCTGGTGCCGGTGGGCGCCACGGTGCTGTTCATCCTGTCGGCCGCCAACCGGTACGCCGACCCGCACACCGGCGGCCGCCTGCCCGCCCCGAACCGGCTGCTGGCCACCGCGCCGTTCGTGTCGCTCGGGGCGATGGCGTACTCGCTGTACCTGTGGCACTGGCCGCTGCTGATCTTCTATCTGGCCTACACCGGGCGCTCGGCGGTCAACGCCGTCGAGGGCGCGGCGGTCCTGCTGGTGTCCGGTCTGCTGGCCTGGCTGACCACCCGCTACGTCGAGGAGCCGCTACGCGCGGGCCGCCGGCCGGCGACCCGGCCCGCCGCGAAGGCGCCGTCGGTGCCGCTGCGCACCCGGCTGCGCCGCCCGACGATCGTGCTGGGGTCCACGGTGGCGCTGCTCGGCGTCGCGCTGACGGCCACCTCGTTCACGTGGCGTGAACACGTCACCGTGCTGCGGGCCAACGGCAAGGAACTCGCCGAACTGTCGCCGCGGGACTACCCGGGCGCGCGGGCGCTGGTGAACAACGCCCGGGTGCCCAAGCTGCCGATGCGCCCGACGGCGCTCGAGGCCAAGAACGACATCCCCGAGTCCACCGTCGACGGCTGCATCAGCGACTTCGACAACGTCGGCGTCATCAACTGCACCTACGGCGACAAGGCGGCCACCCGCACCATCGCTCTGGCGGGCGGCTCGCACGCCGAGCACTGGATCACCGCGCTGGACCTGCTCGGACGGATGCACCACTTCAAGGTCGTCACCTATCTGAAGATGGGCTGCCCGCTGACCACGGAGGAAGTCCCGCTGGTGATGGGCAACAACGACCCCTACCCGAAGTGCCATCAGTGGAACCAGCGGGTGATGGCCAAGCTCGTCACCGACAAGCCCGATTTCGTGTTCACGACCTCCACCCGGCCGTGGAACATCAAACCCGGCGACGTGATGCCTTCGAGCTATCTGGGCATCTGGAAAGAACTGTCCGACAACAGGATTCCGATCCTGGCCATGCGCGACACGCCATGGATGGTGCGCGACGGCGAACCGTTCTTCCCGTCGGACTGCCTCGCCGACGGAGGTGACGCCATCTCCTGCGGAATCCCCCGATCCGAAGTACTGTCGGATCACAACCCGACGCTGGACTACGTCGCCCAGTTCCCGCTGCTCAAGCCGCTCGACATGAGCGACGCGGTGTGTCGTCCGGACTACTGCCGAGCCGTGGAGGGGAACGTGTTGATCTATCACGACGCTCACCACATCTCGTCGACCTACATGCGGACCATGACCGGTGAACTGGGCCGCCAACTGGGCGCCGCGACCCGCTGGTGGCCGGTCTGATGACGACGGTCTGGCCGGGCTCGCCGTATCCGCTGGGCGCCACCTACGACGGCTCCGGCACCAATTTCTCGCTGTTCTCCGAGGTCGCCGAGCGGGTCGAGCTGTGCCTGGTCGGCAAGGACGGCCGCGAGGAGCGGGTGAACCTCGACGAGGTCGACAGCTACGTGTGGCACGCCTACCTGCCGACCGTCACCCCCGGCCAGCGCTACGGGTTCCGGGTGTACGGGCCGTGGGATCCGGCCTCGGGGCACCGCTGCGATCCGAGCAAGCTGCTGCTCGACCCGTACGGCAAGGCTTTTCACGGCGATTTCGAGTTCTCCCAGGCGCTGTACTCCTACGACCTGGAGGCCGAGGACCTGGCCGGCGGCGGTGTGCCGCCCCGCATCGACTCGTTGGGCCACACGATGACCAGCGTCGTGATCAACCCGTTCTTCCAATGGGCGTCCGACCGCTCTCCGCGCACCCCCTATCACGAGACCGTCATCTACGAGGCGCACGTCAAGGGCATGACGCAGTCGCATCCGGGCATCCCCGAGGAGCTGCGCGGCACCTACGCCGGCCTCGGCCACCCCGCGATCATCGACCACCTCAGGTCGCTCAACGTGACCGCGATCGAACTGATGCCGGTCCACCAGTTCATGCACGACCACCGGCTGCTCGACCTCGGGCTGCGAAACTACTGGGGCTACAACACGTTCGGCTTCTTCGCCCCGCACTACCAGTACGCTGCCACCCGGTATGCCGGCGGCGCGGTCGCCGAGTTCAAGACGATGGTGCGCGCGTTCCACGAGGCGGGCATCGAGGTGATCCTCGACGTCGTCTACAACCACACCGCCGAGGGCAACCACCTGGGGCCGACCATCAACTTCCGCGGCATCGACAACGCCGCCTACTACCGGCTGCTCGACGGTGACCCGCGGTACTACAAGGACTTCACCGGAACGGGCAACAGCCTCAACGCGCGCCACCCGCACACGCTGCAGCTGATCATGGATTCGCTGCGGTACTGGGTGCTCGAGATGCACGTGGACGGTTTCCGCTTCGACCTGGCGGCCACGCTGGCCCGCGAGTTCTACGACGTGGACCGGCTGTCGGCATTCTTCGACCTGGTGCAGCAGGATCCGGTCGTCAGTCAGGTCAAGCTGATCGCCGAACCGTGGGACGTCGGCGAAGGCGGTTATCAAGTCGGCAATTTCCCAGGTTTGTGGACCGAATGGAATGGGAAGTATCGCGACACTGTGCGTGATTACTGGCGGGGCGAGCCCGCAACCCTAGGTGAGTTCGCGTCCCGGCTGACCGGATCGTCCGACCTCTACGAAGCGACCGGCCGGCGGCCGAGCGCCAGCATCAACTTCGTCACGTGCCACGACGGCTTCACGCTGGCCGATCTCGTGTCCTACAACGAGAAGCACAACGAGGCCAACGGTGAGGACAACCGGGACGGCGAGAGCCACAACCGGTCCTGGAACTGCGGCGTCGAAGGCCCCACCGACGACCCGGAGATTCTCGCGTTGCGCGGCAAGCAGATGCGCAACATCATCGGCACGCTGATGCTCTCCCAGGGCACACCGATGATCGCCCACGGCGACGAGATCGGCCGCACCCAGCGAGGCAACAACAACGTCTACTGCCAGGATTCCGAACTGTCCTGGATGGACTGGTCGCTGTGCGAGACCAACGCCGACCTGCTCGAGTTCACCCGCAAGGTGATCAAGTTCCGCAAGAGCCACCCGGTGTTCCGGCGCAGACGCTTCTTCGAGGGCAAACCGATCCGCACCGGCCATCAGGTCCGCGACATCTCGTGGCTGACCCCGTCGGGCAAGGAGATGGACCTGGCGGACTGGGAGACCGGGCTGGGCCAGTGCGTGGCGGTCTTCCTCAACGGCGACGCGATTGCCGCCCCGAACGAACGGGGGGAACGGGTCGTCGACGACTCCTTCCTGCTGTGCTTCAACGCCCACGGAGAAGACCAGGATTTCGTTGCGCCGCAAGATGATTACGCCAAGGAATGGGTGGCCGACCTGAACACCGCCGATCCCACCGGCGCCGCCGACGTGACGGTGGCGGCCGGCGAGAAGATCACGCTGGCGCCCCGGTCCCTGCTCGTTCTGCGTAAGACCGCCTGATGGCTGTTCTCTCGACCTACCGCCTGCAGATGCGCGGCGCCGCCAGCGGTGAGGCCTTCACGTTCGCCGACGCCGAGAAGCTCGTCGACTACCTCGCCGACCTCGGGGTGTCGCACCTGTACCTGTCCCCCATCCTGACCGCCGCCGAGGGCTCCACGCACGGCTACGACGTCACCGATCCGACCACGATCTCCGCCGAACTCGGTGGACCCGAAGGGTTCTCGAGCCTCGTCGCGACGGCGAAGGCAGCCGGACTCGGCGTGATCGTGGACATCGTGCCCAACCACGTCGGCGTCGACGTCCCCCGGCAGAATGCGTGGTGGTGGGACCTGCTCACCCACGGCCGGGACTCGGCCTACGCCTCGTATTTCGACGTCGACTGGTCGCTGGACCCCGACGGGCGGATCGTGCTGCCCGTGCTGGGCTCCGACGACGACGTCGCCGATCTGGTCGTCGACGGGGACACGTTGCGCCTCGGTGACCTGGCGTATCCGATCAGCCCCGGTACCGCCGACGACGGCGCCTCAGGGTCGCAGGTGCACGACCGGCAGCACTACAAGCTGATCGGTTGGCGCCACGGGATCTGCGGATATCGCCGCTTCTTCTCGATCACCTCACTGGCCGGTCTGCGGCAGGAGGACCGGGCGGTGTTCGACGCCACCCACGTCGAGGTCAAACGCTGGTTCGACGAAGGGCTGGTCGACGGCATCCGGATCGACCACCCGGACGGATTGTCCGACCCCACCGGCTATCTCGGCTGGTTGCGGGAACTGGCCGGCCCGCAGGCGTGGATCGTCATCGAGAAGATCCTCGCCGTCCCCGAACCGCTGGACCCGAGCCTTCCCGTGGCGGGCACCACCGGCTACGACGCACTGCGCGAGGCCGGCGGCGTGTTCGTCGACCCCACCGGTGAGGAGTCGCTGACCGCACTCATCGAGTCGACCGGCGTGGACTACTCCGGGATGGCCGCCGAGGCCCGCCGGCTCAAGGTGCAGGCCGTGACCGTCACGCTCGCCAGTGAGCTGGCCCGGGTGCGCCGCGCGGTGACCGCTGCCACCGGCCGCGATCACGACCTGCTCGGTGAGGCGATCGCCGAGTTGCTCAGCCACATCGGCGTGTACCGCTCGGACTACCTGTCGCTGCCGCTGGTGCTGCCCGAAGCCATCTCCGAGACCGTCGAAGCCCGGCCGGACCTGGCCGAGGCGCTGCAGCTGCTGACCGCCGCCCTGGCCGCGGGCAGTGAGGTCGGGGTGCGGTTGCAGCAGCTGTGCGGCGCCGCGACCGCGAAGTCGATGGAGGACTGCCTGTTCTACCGCGATGCGCGGCTGGTCACGCTCAACGAGGTGGGCGGTGAGCCCGAGTACTTCGGGGTCAGCGCCGCGGAGTTCCACACCCGGGCGCAGGTGCGGGCGGCGCTGTGGCCGACCGCGATGACGACGCTGTCGACCCATGACACCAAACGCGGCGAGGACGTCCGCGCCCGCATCGGGGTGCTCTCGCAGGTGCCCTCGCTGTGGACCGAGATGGTGCAGGGCTGGGAACGCACGACCCCCTCCCCCGATCCGCTCACCGGACTCTTCCTGTTGCAGAACATCTTCGGCGTGTGGCCGGCCGACGGCACGGTCACCGACGAGTTGCGCGAGCGTCTGCACGCCTACACGGAGAAGGCGATCCGCGAGGCCGCGCTGCACACCACGTGGAACGACCCGGACACCGACTTCGAGTCCGCGGTGCACAGCTGGATCGACGCCGTTCTCGACGGACCGGTCGCTGCCGGGCTGACCGAACTGGTGACGCGCCTCGAGGAACATGCGCAGGCCGATGCGCTGGGCCAGAAGCTGATCGCGCTCACCGGTCCCGGCGTGCCGGATGTCTATCAGGGCACCGAGCTCTGGGAGGACAGCCTGGTCGACCCGGACAACCGGCGTGCGGTGGACTACGCGGCCCGACGGACCGCGCTGGCCGAGCTGGCGCACCCGAAGCTGCGCGTCGTGCGGGAGGCACTGCGGTTGCGCCGTGAACGCCCCGAGTCGTTCCTGGCCGGCGGCTACCGCCCGGTGCCTGCCGACGGGACCCACGCCCAGCACGTGCTCGCGTTCGGCCGCGGCGACGACGTCGTGGTGGCGGTGCGCCGGTGGACGGTGCGGCTCACCGAAACCGATTGGGGGAAAACCACTGTGACGCTTCCGCCAGGAACGTGGACCGACCGGCTGTCCGGCCGTACGCACACCGACGCGGTGGCGGCGGCGGATCTGTTCGCCGACCTTCCGGTCGCGCTGCTGGTGCGTGCCGATGCCTGAGCACGAGTTCGCCGTCTGGGCGCCGAAACCCGACGTCGTCCGACTGGACGTCGAGGGCACCCTGCATCCGATGGAGCGCGCGGAGGACGGCTGGTGGCGCGCCGTCGTGGACGCGTCGCCGGATGCGCGCTACGGGTTCGTGCTCGACGACAACCCCAAAGTGCTTCCCGATCCCCGTTCCCCGCGCCAGCCCGAGGGCGTGCACGAACGGTCGCAGCTGTGGCAACCGCCGGCCGATGTGTGGTCGGATGCCGACTGGAAGGGCCGCTCGATCGAGGGTGCGGTGATCTACGAACTGCACATCGGGACCTTCACGCCCGACGGCACGTTCGACTCGGCGATCGACAAGCTGGACTACCTGGTCGATCTCGGCGTGGATTTCGTCGAGGTGATGCCGGTCAACGCGTTCGGCGGCACCCACGGGTGGGGTTATGACGGCGTGCTCTGGTACGCCGTGCACGAACCCTACGGCGGCCCGGACGGGCTGATCCGCTTGATCGACGCGTGCCACCGGCGCGGCCTCGGGGTGCTGATCGACGCCGTCTTCAACCACCTGGGCCCGTCGGGAAACTACCTGCCCGAGTTCGGCCCGTACCTGTCCTCGGGCTCGAACCCGTGGGGCGAGTCGATCAACATCGCCGACGCCGGCGCGGACCAGGTGCGGCGCTACATCCTGGATTGCGCGCTGCGCTGGATGCGCGACTTCCACGCCGACGGTCTGCGCCTGGACGCCGTCCACGCGCTCGTCGACACCACCGCGATCCACATCCTCGAGGAGATGTCGGCTGAAACCGATTCGCTGGCAGGCGAACTCGGCCGTCCGCTGTCGCTGGTCGCGGAGAGCGACCTCAACGATCCGCGCCTGATCACCCCGCGTGATCAGGGTGGGCTCGGGATGACCGCGCAGTGGGACGACGACATCCACCACGCGATCCACACCGCGGTGTCCGGGGAACGTCAGGGCTACTACAGCGATTTCGGCACGCTGGAGGCGTTGGCGCAGACGCTGCGGCACGGCTACTTCCACGCGGGCACGTTCTCGTCGTTCCGGCAGCGCCGGCACGGCCGCCCGCTGGACACCGCGACGATCCCGGCCACCCGTCTGCTCGCCTACACGCTGACCCACGATCAGGTCGGCAACCGGGCCATCGGGGACCGACCGTCGCAGAACCTGACCACCGGTCAGCTGGCCATCAAGGCCGCCCTCGCGCTCGGATCGCCCTACACCGCAATGCTTTTCATGGGCGAAGAGTGGGCGTCGTCGTCGCCGTTCCAGTTCTTCAGCAGTCATCCCGAGCCCGATCTGGCCCGGGCGACCGCCGAGGGCCGCAAGAAGGAGTTCGCCGACCACGGCTGGGATGCCGACGAGATACCCGATCCGCAGGACCCCGCGACATTCGAGCGGTCGAAGCTGAAGTGGGACGAGGTCGACGAGGGTGACCACGGCCGGCTGCGGGCCTTTTACCGCAGCCTGATCGCATTGCGCAACGAGCCTGACCTGGCCGACCCGTGGCTGGACCACCTGCACATCGACTACGACGAGGACGCCCGCTGGTTCCTGATGCGCCGGGGCGCGTTCGCGATCGCGTGCAACCTCGGCGAGAAAGACGTCGACGTGCCGGTGACCGGACAGTCGGTGCTCACGTGGGGCGAGCCCCACATCGGCACGGAAACGACCCGGCTGGGCGGGCATTCTGTCACGGTGCTGAGGACCTGATGCCGGTCATCCACAGGCGGCCGGCCTGTGGATGACCGAATACCCGGCCGTGGAGACCGCCACCGAACCGATCCGCTCGCCGGCCGATCTGCGGCAGCGCTGGCGGGCGTTGATGGGCCCGCTCGGATTCGGCGAGCGCCTGCTGCGCTTCGTGCTCGTCGGCCCGGATCGCTGCTTCCTCAAGGTGCTCAGTGACGTCGAATGCGCCGCAGACTTCGACGTGCCGGTCGAGCCGTTCTTCCGCGCCAACGACGAGGCGGTTGTGGCGGTCGCCGCGTGACGCTGTGGCCGTGCTGCGTCAGGTCAGGTAGCGGTAGGTCGGCGACCCCGGCTCGAGCAGCTCGACGTGGCACTCCGAGGTCTGCATGCGGGCGAGCAGACCGTCGAGGTCGGCGGCCGAGCCCATCTCGATGCCGACCAGTGCCTCACCGGTCTCCCGGTTGTTGCGCTTGACGTACTCGAACAGCGTGATGTCGTCGTTGGGGCCCAGCACCTCGTCGAGGAACCGGCGCAGGGCGCCGGGCTCCTGCGGGAAGTCGACCAGGAAGTAATGCTTCAGGCCGAGGTGCACCAGCGACCGCTCCAGCACCTCGCCGTAGCGGGACACGTCGTTGTTCCCGCCGGAGATCAGGCACACCACCGTCGAGCCGGGCTCGATGTCGGCGTCGAGCAGTGCCGCCACCGACAGCGCGCCGGCGGGCTCGGCGATGATGCCCTCGTTCTGGTAGAGGTCGAGCATCGCGGTGCACACCGCGCCCTCGTCGACCGTGGTGATCGACACCATGTCCCCCGCGGCCGACAGCGCCGCGAACGGCAGCGTGCCGACCCGGGCGACCGCGGCGCCGTCGACGAACTGGTCGACCTCGGTCAGTGTGACGGGCTCCCCCGTCGCCAGCGCGGCCACCAGGGCCGCCGCGCCCGCAGGCTCCACACCGAGCACCGACGTGGTGGCCGTGCGCTCGGCGAGGTACGTCGTCACACCGCTGATGCAGCCGCCGCCACCGACCGGCACGATCACCAGGTCCGGTTCCGCGCCGAGCTGCTCGAGGATCTCGACGGCGATGGTGCCCTGACCGGCCATCGTGCGCAGGTCGTCGTACGGCGGCACCAGCGTGGCCCCGGTGCGCGCGACGTCCTCGCGGGCCGCCTCGGCGGCCAGGTCGTAGGTCTTTCCTCCGACGATGAGCTCGATGAAGTCCCCGCCGTGATAGCGGATCCGATTGCGCTTCTGCTTGGGCGTCTTGGCCGGCACGTAGACCCGGCCGTGCACGCCCATCGAGCGGCACGCCAGCGCGAAGCCCTGCGCGTGGTTGCCCGCCGACGAGCACACCACGCCGGCCGCCTTCTCCTCCGGCGTCAACTGCATGAGCAGGTTGTAGGCGCCGCGCAGCTTGTACGAGCGCACCGCCTGCAGGTCCTCGCGCTTGAGGTAGACCTGCGCGCCGGTCAGCGCCGAGAGCCGGTCGCTGAACTGCAGCGGGGTCTGGGAGACCACGCCCGAAATTCGCCGAGCGGCCTCGTCGATGTCCGCGGCGCGCAGTGGCGCAGCGGGATCGATCCGGGGGCTCTGACTCAGCTCGGTGGACACGCCGACCATGGTGCCACTGGAACCCTCCCCAGCGGAAACGCGGGAGTTTCGGCTAGCCGAAAACTCTTCTGAGGGTTATCGTGGAACACATGACCACCGCGCAGGAATTCGGCGACGCCGTGACCCGTCCCGCCGGGACGGTGTCCATCGCCGGTGTGCCGTGGCCCACCTACAAGGTGGCGGCTCTGCTCATCGGTCTGATCGTCTTCGCCGTGGTCGCCACGACGACGGCATCAGCCGCTCCCGCCGTGCTCTCCGGCGCCGGGGTGGCCGCGATCGTATGGCTCACCGCGGGCCTGCTGGGCGCGCCGAAGGACTGAGCGCCCACCGCTCACCCGCCGAGGCAGCCCGGACCCAACAGCTCCTTCAGGTCACCCATCAGCGCCGACGACGGCGTCACCCGCAGGGACTGATCGAGCTCCAGCGTGGTGATGCGCTCCCCGCTGATCAGCCGCAGATGCACCTGTGCGGTGCCCGGATGCCGCGCCAGCACCTGCTTGAGCGCGCTGACCTTGTCGACGGTGCACTGCCGCGTCGGCAGGCTGACGGCCACGGGCCGGTTGACCTGGGCGCTGGAGAAGTCCGGCACGATCAGCTCGTTCGCGATCAGGGAGATCCGATCGTCACGGATCGCCACCTTCGCCCCGATCAGCACCACCACGTCGTCGGCGATCTCGGCGCCGAACATCGAGTACGTCTGCGGGAAGAACAGCACCTCGATGCCACCGGTGAGGTCCTCGATCTGCGCCGACGCCCAGGGCAGGCCGTTCTTGTTGACACGCCGGTTCACCGACGCGAGGATCCCGCCGACGCGGACCTGGGTGTCGTTGGCGACATCGCCGTCGAGGATCGCCGGGATCTGGGTGTCGACCTGCGCGGCGAGCAGATGCGCGATCCCGTTGAGCGGGTGACCGGACACGTACAGACCCAGCATCTCGCGTTCGAGGGCGAGCTTGTGCTTGTCCTCCCACTCGTCCTCGGGCACCTTGATCGTGAAGACCGCGTCCGTCGACGAACCGTCCTCGGAGCCACCGCCGAACAGGTCGAACTGCCCCATCGCCTCGGCCTTCTTGGTGCCGAGCACCGAGTCGACGGCGTCGGTGTGCACCAGGAACAGGCCCTTGCGCGGGTGGCCGAGCGAGTCGAAGGCGCCCGCCTTGATCAGCGATTCCGTCACCTTCTTGTTGCAGGCCGCGATGTCGATCTTGTTCAGGTAATCGGAGAAGTCGGTGTACTTACCCTTGTCCGCGCGTGTCTTCACCAGTGAGGCAACGACATTGGCGCCCACGTTGCGCACCGCCCCGAGCCCGAAGCGGATGTCGTTGCCGACCGAGGCGAAGTTCTGCACCGACTCGTTGACGTCCGGCGGCAGCACCGTGATGCCGAGGCGGCGGCAGTCGGCCAGGTAGACCGCGGCCTTGTCCTTGTCGTCGCCGACCGAGGTGAGCAGACCGGCCATGTACTCGGCCGGATAGTTCGCCTTCAGGTAGGCCGTCCAGTAGGACACCAGCCCGTAGCCGGCAGCGTGCGACTTGTTGAACGCGTAGCCGGCGAACGGAAGGATGGTGTCCCACAACGCCTTCACCGCGCCCTCGGAGAATCCGTTGGCGGTCATGCCCTCGCGGAAGCCCTTGTACTCGGCCTCGAGCACCTCGAGCTTCTTCTTGCCCATCGCCTTGCGCAGCGCGTCGGCCTTGCCCATCGTGTACGAGGCGACCTTCTGGGCGATGAACATGATCTGCTCTTGGTAGACGATCAGACCGTAGGTCTCCGACAGGATGTCCTTGAGCGGCTCCTCGAGTTCGGGGTGGATCGGTTTGATCGGCTGCCGGCCGTTCTTGCGGTCGGCGTAGTCGTTGTGGGCGTTCATGCCCATCGGGCCGGGCCGGTACAGCGCGAGCACGGCCACGATGTCGTTGAACTCGGTCGGCTGCATGCGGCGCAGCAGGTCGCGCATCGGCCCGCCGTCGAGTTGGAACACGCCCAGGGTGTCACCGCGCCCGAGCAACTCATAGGCCTTCGGGTCGTCGAGGGCCAGCGACTCCAGGTCGACGTCGACCCCGCGGTTGGCTTTGATGTTCTCAATGCAGTCGCCGATGATCGTCAGGTTCCGCAGGCCGAGGAAGTCCATCTTCAGCAGGCCGATGGCCTCGCACGACGGATAGTCCCAGCCGGTGATCACCGCGCCGTCCTGCGGCCGGCGCCACAGCGGGATCGCCTCGATGAGCGGCTCGGAGCTCATGATCACCGCGCACGCGTGCACGCCGGCGTTGCGGACCAGGCCCTCCAGGCCGCGGGCGGTCTCGTAGATCGTTCGCACGTCGGGGTCGGTGTCGATCAGCCCGCGGACCTCGGCGGCTTCCTTGTACCGCTCGTGGCTGGGGTCGGTGATGCCCGACAGCGGGATGTCCTTGGCCATGATCGGCGGCGGCAGCGCCTTGGTGATCCGGTCGGCGATCGCGAAGCCCGGCTGGCCGTAGTTGACGCGCGCCGAATCCTTGAGCGCGGCTTTGGTTTTGATGGTGCCGAAGGTGATGACCTGGGCGACGCGATCGCTGCCCCACTTGTTCGCGGCGTAGCGCAGCATCTCGCCGCGCCGGCGGTCGTCGAAGTCGATGTCGATGTCGGGCGCCGACGGCCGTTCCGGGTTCAGGAACCTCTCGAAGAGCAGACCGTGCGGGATCGGGTCGATGTTGGTGATCCCGAGCGCGTAGGCCACCAGCGAACCGGCGGCCGACCCGCGGCCGGGGCCGACCCGGATGTCGACCGACTTCGCGTAGTTGATCAGGTCGGCGACGATCAGGAAGTAGGACGGGAAGCCCTTGTCGCAGATGACCTTGATCTCGTATTCCGCGCGGTCGATGTAGTCCTGCCCGACCGCGCCGGGAAAGCGGCGCTCCAGCCCGGCCATCACCTCGTGCCGCAGCCACGACGCCTGGTCGTGCCCCTCGGGCACCGGGAAGATCGGCATCCGGTCCCGGACCGCCCACACGTCGGCGTAGGACTGCACCCGCTCGGCGATCAGCAGCGTGGAGTCGCACGCGCCGGGCACCTGGTCGTCCCACAGGGCGCGCATCTCGGCCGCGGACTTCAGGTAGTAGCCGTCACCGTCGAACTTGAAGCGCGTCGGATCCGAGAGCGTCTTGCCGGTCTGCACGCACAGCAGCGCCTCGTGGTTGCGCGAGGCGTCGCGGGTGACGTAGTGGCAGTCGTTGGTGGCCAGCGGCGGGATGCCGAGCTTCTGCCCGATCTCGAGCAGGCCCTCCCGGACCCGGCGTTCGATGTCGAGCCCGTGGTCCATCAGCTCGAGGAAGAAGTTCTCCGGACCGAAGATCTCCCGCCACTTGGCCGCGGCCGCCACGGCCTCGTCGAAGTGTCCGAGCCGCAGCCGGGTCTGCACCTCACCCGACGGGCAGCCGGTGGTGGCGATGATGCCCTCGGCGTGCTCGGCGATGATCTCGGCGTCCATCCGGGACCACTTCCCGAGCTGGCCCTCGAACGAGGCGAGCGACGACAGCTTGAACAGGTTGCGCAGCCCGGTCGCGTTCTCGGCGACCATCGTCATGTGCGTGTACGAGCCGCTGCCCGACACGTCGTCGGACTTCTGGCTGGGATCGCCCCACAGCACCCGTTTGGTCTCGAACCGCGACGCCGGGGCGATGTAGGCCTCGACGCCGATGATCGGCGTGATGCCCGCGTCGGTGGCCGCGTTGTAGAACTCGCTGGCGCCGAACATGTTTCCGTGGTCGGTCATGCCGATCGCGGGCATCTCGAGGCGTTGCGCCTCGGCGAGCATCGGCTTGACCTTCGCGGCACCGTCGAGCATCGAGTACTCGGTGTGGTTGTGGAGATGCACGAATGACCCGCTCATAGGCAGGCCAGTCTATGGCCGACCGCCGACAGCGCTCGGCGTGTCGCGGTGCGTGTCTCGCCGGCGCCGGCTCACGCGTCGACAGGCGCACCGATCGGCAATGTCAGCAATCCGTCATCGAATAGCTGTAACAATTGCCTGGCAACGATCGAAGCGGTGCCGTCCTCGGCGACGAAGCCGGCATGAAAGCCCATGCCCCAGAACAACGACGCCAGCATGTCGGCCACCCCGCGGGGGTCGGCGTCCGGCGCCAGTTCGCCGCTGCGGTGCGCGGCCTCGGCCAGGGCGTCGTAGAAGTCGTGGATCGCGGAGACCACCCGCTGGGCGGCCGCGCTGCGGTGCGGGCCACGGCGTTGCTCCACCCGGGCCGCGACGAGGAAGCGCATGGCAGCGGGGTCCTCGGCGCACATCCGCTGGACAGCGCTGGTGAAGGCGACGAGCTGCCGCCGAGGTTGCGGCTGTTCCTGCGCCTCGGCGATGCACGAGGTGATCTGAGCGTGCAGCTCACCCAGCAGGGTTTCGTAGACCTGCTCCCGGGTGCCGAAGTAATAGTGCAGCGTCGGCCTGCTCACCCCGGCCCGGGTCGCGATCTGCGCGAAGGTGGCGGCGGCGTACCCGCACTCGGCGATGACGTCGCGGGCGGCGCGCAGGATCGTGCGCCGGGTCTGTTCCGAGTCGGCGCCCACCGGGCGGCCGCGCCCTCTGACAACCGGCGACGTCGCATGCTCCACGGGCAAACGCTATGACATTGCTGCCAGCCGGTCAATCAGCAAATCCGCAAAGCTCACACGCGGGAGGGATGCGCGGCACGCCGATCGGCTCGCGCGCCACGCACCGCGTCGACGGTGAACACCAGCAGCGCCACCCAGATGAGCGCGAAGCCAAGCCAGCGTGCGGGCGGCATCGGCTCGTGGCCGACGAGCACTCCCCAGGACAGCTGCATCGCCGGCGTGAGGTAGAACAGCAGTCCCAGCGTCACCATGCGTAACCGCTGGGCGGCCGCGGCGAACAGGAGCAGCGGCAGCGCGGTCAGCACGCCCGCCAACATCATCAGCACCACGTGCCGCATCCCGTGATCGGTGAACGTGGCATGCCCGGAGAGCTGCAGCACCACCACGTAGGCCACCGCGAAGGGCGCCGCCAGACCCGCTTCCACCCCGACGCTGACCCGCGGGTCGGTCGGCACCAGCTTCTTCACCGCGCCGTACAGACCGAACGACAGCGCGAGGCCCAGCCCGATCAGCGGGGGCGACCCGACGTCGACCGTCAGCACCACGACCGCCGCGAGCGCGATCATCAGCGCGCCGACCTGCCAGCGGTTCAGCTTCTCCCGAAAGATGATCAGCCCCAACGCGATCGACACCAACGGGTTGATGAAGTAACCGAGCGCCGCGTCGACCACGTGACCGTTGTTGACCGCGTACACGTAGATCAGCCAGTTGACGGAAATCAGCGCCGCCGCCGCGGTCAACAGCAGCCACACCCGGCCGGTGATCTGCCGGAGGTCACCGAGCCGACGCACCGCGGTGACCACCACCACCATCAGCACGAAGCTCCAGATGATCCGGTGCGCCAGCACCTCGACCGCGCCTGCGGGTTTGAGCAGCGGGAAGAAGGCCGGGAACAGCCCCCACATGGCATAGGCGCCGGCGCCGAAGAGCAGTCCGGACCTCACAGGCGCTGATCGCGCAGCACGTCCAGCGCGTGCTGCAGATCGGCCGGATACGGGCTGGTGATCTCGATCCGGCGGCCGTCGGCGGGATGGGCGAAGGCCAGCGAGCGCGCGTGCAGCCACTGCCGTTCCAGGCCGAGCCGGGCGGCCAGCGTCGGATCGGCGCCGTAGGTCAGGTCACCGCAGCACGGATGGTGCAGCGCGGCGAAGTGCACCCGGATCTGATGGGTGCGGCCGGTCTCGAGGTGGATGTCGAGGAGGCTCGCGGCCTGGTGGGCCTCCACCGTGTCGTAGTGCGTCACGCTGTTGCGTCCGCCCTCGACGACCGCGAACTTCCAGTCGTGTCCGCGGTGCCGGCCGATCGGGGCGTCGATGGTGCCGCTGGACGGATCCGGATGCCCCTGCACCAGGGCGTGGTAGCGCTTGTCCACGGTGCGCTGCTTGAACGCCCGCTTCAGCGCGGTGTAGGCCCGCTCGGACAGCGCCACCACCATGACGCCGGAGGTGCCGACGTCGAGGCGGTGCACGATGCCCTGGCGTTCGTGGATCCCCGACGTGCTGATCCGGAAGCCCGCGGCGGCGAGGCCGCCGAGCACGGTGGGGCCGTGCCAGCCGACGGTGGCGTGCGCGGCGACACCGGGCGGTTTGTCGACCGCGACGATGTCCTCGTCGGAGTAGAGGATGCCCATCCCCTCGATCTCCTCGGGCGTGTTCTCCACGGGCGCGGGCGCTTCGGGCAGCCGCACCTCGAGCCACGCGCCGGCGGTCAGCTTGTCGGATTTGCCGGCCGGGGCGCCGTCCAGGTCGACGCCGCCCTCCTCGGCCAGGGCGGCCGCCGCGGTCCGCGACAGCCCCAGCAGCCGGGCCAGGCCCGCATCGACGCGCATCCCGGCCAGCCCCTCGGGCACGGGCATCGACCGGGTCGTCATCGGGTGTCGCCGCCGTCGGGCCGGCGCCTCCCCGTGGTGTCGAAGTCGTAGCCGAACAGCGACAACACCACCAGCAGGATCGCCCCGCCGACGACCGACGGGTCGGCCACGTTGAACACCGGCCACCACCCGATCGACAGGAAGTCGACGACGTGGCCGCGCAGCGGCCCGGGCGACCGGAAGAATCGGTCGACCAGGTTGCCCATCGCACCGCCCAGGATCATCCCGAGGCCGACCGCCCACCACGGCGAGACCAGCCGCCGGCCCATCCAGATGATGCCGATGACGACGCCGGTGGCGACCAGCGTGAGCACCCACGTGTAGCCGGTGGCCATCGAGAACGCCGCCCCGGAGTTGCGCACCAGCGTCCAGGTCACGGTGTCGCCGATGATCGACACGGGCTGGCCGGGGGTCAGCAGCTTGACCGCGAGCACCTTGGTGACGATGTCGGCCACGAGCACCACACCCGCCACGGTGAGCAGGAGGCGAAGCCGTCGTCGCGGTGATCCGCCGGCTGCCGGTTCCACGGCAGGCTCGCCGGTCGCCGGTTCGGCGGGGCTCGAAGATTCGTCAGTCACGCCGACCATCATCCCAGGCGCGGTGATGCAGAATTCCAGCCATGGGCCGCCTTGTCGTCGTCGCCACCGGCGGCACCATCTCCACCAGTGCCGACGCCGAGGGCGTCAAACGCCCCACCCGGTCGGGCGCCGACCTCACCGAGGGGCTCGACGTCGAGGTGATCGAGGCCATGCGCGCCGACAGCTCGCAGCTGACCCCGGCGGACTGGGACGTCGTCGCCGCCGCGGTGCACCGCGCAGCCGGGACCGGGGACGTCGACGGCGTCGTCGTCACGCACGGCACCGACACCATGGAGGAGACCGCGCTGTGGCTGGAGCTCACCTACGACGGCGCGGTGCCCGTGGTCCTGACCGGCGCGCAGCGCAGCGCCGACGACCCGGACGCCGACGGCCCCGCCAATCTGCGGCAGGCGCTGGCGGTGGCGGCCGACCCGGGCTCGCGCGGCGTCGGGGTGGTGGTCGCGTTCGCCGGGGAGGTGTTCGAGGCGCTGGGGCTGGCGAAGGTCAGCATAACCGGTCGGCAGAGTTTCGCGGGCCGGCCGCTCGGACCGGACCGTCGTCGGCCCTCTCTGGGCCGGCTGCGCGCCGCCGAGGCGCCGCGGGTCGACATCGTCGCGGCCTACCCGGGCGCGGACAGCGTCGCGCTCGACGCCTGTGTGGCCGCCGGCGCGCGCGGCATCGTGATCGAAGGGCTGGGCGCGGGCAACGCGGGCACCGCGCTGATCGACGGCGTCGCGCGGCACTGCGCGGCCGGCGTCGCGGTGGCGGTGTCGACGCGGGTCCCCGGCGGCCGGGTCAGCCCCGGGTACGCGCCGGGCCGCGACCTGATGGCGGCCGGTGCGGTCGTGGTGCCGACGCTGCGACCGCCGCAGGCGCGGGTGCTGCTGATCGCGGCGCTGGCCGCCGGCTCACCGGCCGGGGAGGTCTTCGCCCGCTGGGGCTGACGGCTCCCGGCCCATCGCCTCGACGTAATCCGGCCAGTCCAGGCTGTCCACCGGATTGGCGCGGGTCAGCGCGGGGTCGTCGACGGGGAACGTGCGGGCCGTGCCCGGGCCTGACGCCCGCGTCTCGAACCGGACGGTCATCACCCCGTGGCCGGCGCCCTGCACCCAGCCGTGCCCGTGCGCAGCGTGACGGACGTCGTCGCCGATCCGCCACGCGGGCGCGGCGGCCGCGACATCGGACAGGGTGGCCGGCACGCCCGCATCGGACGTCTCCTCCATCGCCAGCTCCGGATCGGCGAAGAGCGGCTCCTGGCGGACCTCGGTGAGTCCCGAAAAGCCCACGCCGACAAGGCGGACCGGCCCGATCTCGACCGGGTCGAGCAGCAGCCGGCGCGCGGTGCCGATCAGCGTCGCGGCCTCGGTGGTCGCGTAGGGCAGCGTCGCGGATCGGGTCAGGGTGCTCATGTCGGAGCGCTTGAGCTTGACGGTGATGGTGCGTGCGCCGCGGCCGTCCTTCTGCAGCCGCCGGTGCGCATGGTCGCCGATCGGGCCGATCGCCTCGCGCAACTGGGCCAGCGTGATGAGGTCCTCGGCGAACGTCGACTCGGCGCTGATCTGCTTGGCCGGCGCGTTCTCGGCGACCGGTCGGTCGTCGACGCCCCGTGCGAGGCGGTGCAGCGCCGGTCCGACCGTCGCGCCAAGGACGTCGGCCACCTCCCGTTCGGTGAGCGCGGCCAGCGCGCCGATCGTCTCGATGCCCAGCCGGTGCAACCTGTCCTCGGCCACCGGCCCGATGCCCCACAGCCGGCGCACGGGCAGGCCGGCGAGCAGCGTCGACTCCTCGTCGCGGGGCACGACCCGGACACCGTCCGGTTTGGCCAGGCCCGAGGCGATCTTGGCGATCTGCTTGCCCGAGCCCGCCCCCACCGAGGCCACCAGGCCCGTGACGTCGCGCACGTCGGCGCGCAGCCGCTGACAGAACCCCTCCACCTCGGCAGCGCTCGCGCCAGCCAGCTCGGGCGGCTCACCGAACGCCTCGTCGTAGGAAAGCTGTTCCAGCACAGGCACTTTGGACCGCACCGTGTCGAACACCCGACGGCTGGCCAGCCCGTAGACCACGCCGCGCGGAGGCAGCACCACCGCGCCGGCACCCACCTGACGGCGGGCCTGGTGCATCGGCATCGCCGAGCGCGCGCCGAACACCCGCGCCTCGTAGCTGGCCCCGGCCACCACGCCGCGCCCCCCGAGGCCGCCGACGAGCACCGGCCGGCCCCGCAGCGTCGGCCGCGTCAGCTGCTCGACCGACGCGAAGAACGCGTCCATGTCCAGGTGCAGCACCCATCGCGCGCCCACACCGCGACTGTAGGCGGGCTAACGTGGCGGGCGTGCACGACGTACCGATCCGCGACGAGACCATCCGGCTGGGCCAGTTCCTCAAGCTGGCGAACCTCATCGACAGCGGCGCCGACGCCAAGGAGGCGATCGCCGACGGTCAGGTCCTGGTCAACGACGAGGTCGAGACGCGACGCGGCCGCCAGCTGCGCAGCGGCGACGTGGTCACCTTCGGCGGGCAGAACGCGCGCGTCGGCTGACCGTCACACCTTGGCGATGCTGACCCGCACGCCGTCGCCGATCTCGGCACCGTCGGCGGGCTCGCCGAACGCGAAGTCGGTGGCCAGGATCTCACCGGCGATCAACCCCGCGTGCGTGCGCGCCCACGGCTCCTTGTCGGCGGGTACGGCCATGACGACCGCGATCCGGTCGGAGACGTCCAGGCCCGTCGCCTTGCGCAGGTCCTGCAGCTCCCGGATCCGGTCCTTGGCCCAGCCCTCGGCCTCGAGCTCCTCGGTGAGGGTGCCGTCGAGCACCACCAGACCCGCGCCGTCGGGCATCGCCGCGGTCCACTCCGGGTCGGCGGCCACCAGCCGGGAGGTGAACTCCTCGGGCAGCAGCACCGCCGGGCCAGCTGTCAGCGTGCCGTCCGCGTTGAGCACGCCCTCCCCCGCCTTCACCGCCTTGATCGCGGCCTGCACGTCCTTGCCGATGCGGGGCCCGGCGGCGCGGGCGTTGACCGCGAGCTCGAAACGGCCGTGCGCGGCGATGTCGTCGGTGAGTTCGACGGCCTTGACGTTGAGCTCGTCGGCGATCAGGTCGCGGTAGGGCACCAGCCGTTGCGGGTCATCCACCGCCACAGTGAGTTTCAGCAGCGGTAGCCGCACCCGCAGCTTCTTGGCCTTGCGCAGCGACGAGCCCACCGACGTGACCTCACGCACCAGGTCCATGTCGGCGACCAACTGCGGGTCGGCGGGTAGCGAGCCCGCCTCGGGCCAGTCGGTGAGGTGCACCGAGCGCTCGCCGGTCAGGTCCCGCCAGATCCGCTCGGTGGTCAGCGGCAGCAGCGGCGCGGCCAGCCGGCTCGTCACCTCCAGCACGGTGTGCAGCGTGTCGATCGCGTCGCGGTCCTCCTCCCAGAAGCGCGAACGCGACCGTCGCACATACCAGTTCGTCAGCGCTTCGGTGAACTGCCGCAGCTGGTCGCACGCCACCGAGATGTCGCAGACATCCAGGGATTCGGTCAGCTCGTCGCGCAGCGCGGCGAGCTTGGCCAGGATGTAGCGGTCCAGCACGTGGGTGGAGTCGGTGCGCCAGGTGCCCTTCTGGGGAGCGTAGAGCGCCAGGAAGGCGTACGCGTTCCACAGCGGGAGCAGCACCTGCCGGACACCCTCGCGGATGCCCTGCTCGGTGACCACGAGATTGCCGCCGCGCAGAATCGGCGAGGCCATCAGGAACCAGCGCATCGCGTCGGATCCGTCCCGGTCGAACACCTCGGTGACGTCGGGATAGTTACGCAGCGACTTGCTCATCTTCTGGCCGTCGTTGCCCAGCACGATGCCGTGGCTGACGCACGTCCGGAAGGCCGGGCGGTCGAACAGCGCGGTCGCCAGGACGTGCAGCGTGTAGAACCAGCCGCGGGTCTGGCCGATGTACTCGACGATGAAGTCGCCGGGGAAGTGCGACTCGAACCAGTCCTGGTTCTCGAAGGGATAGTGCACCTGCCCGTAGGGCATCGAGCCCGAGTCGAACCACACGTCGAACACGTCCTCGATGCGCCGCATCGTCGAGCGCCCGGTCGGATCGTCGGGATTGGGCCGGGTCAGCTCGTCGATGTAGGGCCGGTGCAGGTTGTCCGGACGCACCCCGAAGTCGCGTTCGAGCTCGTCGAGGCTGCCGTAGACGTCGATGCGCGGATAGGCCGGGTCATCGGACTTCCACACCGGAATCGGGCTGCCCCAGTACCGGTTCCGCGAGATCGACCAGTCGCGGGCGCCGGCCAGCCACTTGCCGAACTGACCGTCCTTGACGTGTTCGGGGTACCAGGTGATCTGCTGGTTCAGCTCGACCATGCGGTCGCGGATCTCGGTGACCTTGATGAACCACGACGACACCGCCCGGTAGATCAAGGGGTTCCGGCAGCGCCAGCAGTGCGGGTAGGAGTGCTCGTAGCTGTCGTGGCGCAGCAGCACCGCACCGTTGAGGGCGGCGCTGCCCGCACCGTTCTTGAGATCACGGATGATCTGCGGGTTCGCGTCGAACACGTGCTGTCCGGCGTAGTCGGGCACGGTCGCGTCGAAGCGGCCCCGGGCGTCGACAGGGGTGACGGCCTCGATCCCGCCGGCCGTGGCGGTCGCCATGTCGTCCTCGCCGTAGGCCGGGGACATGTGCACCAGGCCGGTGCCGTCCTCGGTGCTGACGAAATCGCCCGGCAGCACGCGGAAAGCGTTGGGCGAGTCCATGAAGTACGGGAACGGCGGGGCGTAGGTGACGTCGAGGAGATCTCGGCCGGTGTAGGTGGCCACCACGGTGGGCTCGTCGCCGAGCTCGCGGGCGTAGGCGCCCAGCCGGGCCTCGGCAAGGATGTAGCGCCGGCCGTCATGCTCGACCACCACGTAGCTGACGTCCGGATTCACGGCCACCGCCTGGTTGGACGGCAACGTCCACGGCGTCGTGGTCCAGATCAGCAGATAGGCCCCGACGAGGTCGGCGCGTGGACCGCCGACGATCCGGAACCCGACCGTGAGCGCGGGATCCTGGCGGCTCTGGTAGACGTCGTCGTCCATCCGCAGCTCGTGGCTGGACAGCGGCGTCTCGTCGTTCCAGCAGTACGGCAGCACCCGGTAGCCCTCGTAGGCCAGGCCCTTGTCCCACAGCTGCTTGAACGCCCACAGCACCGACTCCATGAAGCCGATGTCGAGGGTCTTGTAGTCGTTGTCGAAGTCCACCCAGCGGGCCTGGCGGGTGACATAGCTGCGCCACTCGCCGGTGTACTTGAGCACCGACGCGCGGCAGGCGTCGTTGAACTTCTCGATGCCGAGTTCCTCGATCTGCGCCTTGCCGGTGATGGCGAGCTGGCGCTGCACCTCGAGTTCGGCGGGCAGTCCGTGGGTGTCCCAGCCGAACCGCCGGTCGACCTTGAACCCGCGCATGGTGCGGTAGCGCGGCACGATGTCCTTGACGTAGCCGGTGAGCAGGTGGCCGTAGTGGGGCAGGCCGTTGGCGAACGGCGGGCCGTCGTAGAACACGTACTCGGGGGCGCCCTCGCGGTGCGCGATGCTCGCGCGGAACGTGTCGTCGCGGTCCCAGTAGTCGAGGACCTCGAGCTCGAGGCTCGGGAAGTCGGGCGATCCACTCGCCGGCTTGGGGTAGGCGCTCACGGCGTCTGTTCTCCTGTGCCAGGTTCCAGGCACGGGGACGACGCCGCGCTTCGCGCGAACACCGCGGTACCACCCCGCTTGCGTACCTGCGGTACGCCGCTCATTCGCAGGCTGTGACGGGCCCACCCGTTCGGGTCTAGTGAGCACGCGCTGCGTGCCGTTCTTCCGAAGGCTCCCCGGTGATGGCCGGATCGACGCCAGTGGCCCACAGTCTAGCGGGCCGGGAGACGCTACAGCGGAGCGCCGGCGTCCGAGGTGATCTCGATCAGGGCGAGGGGGAACTGCTCGGCCATCTCCTCGACCGAGTAGCCGTCCAGCCGCGCCGCGTCGTAGGCCCACTGCAGGTGCAACAGGCCGTCGATGCGCAGCACCCGCAACTCGAGGGCCGCGGTCGCCGCGGTGTCGTCGTCGGCGACCGGGTCGATCGTCAGCGCGATCTCCGCGGGGGCGCCGTGGTGACCCGACGCCGCGGCGAGCGCGTTGTGGGCACCCTGCAGCATCTCGCTGGGCCCCATGGGCCAGGAGGCCGCGCACAGCAGCGAGACGGGGCGCGCCTGCCGATGCTGCCCCGTGCGGACGTCGACGGTGACCGCGCCCTCGCCGCGGGTCCGCCCGAAGGTGCGGCCCAGCGCCGCCAGCAGGATCTCCTCGGGCTGCACGCCGAGCCACTCGGCGGCGCCGTCGATCTCCTCGGCCAATTCGCTCGGCGGAGCGGTGGCGCATCGGGCCCGCTGCGCCCCCGAACACGGCGCCGCAGCGCGATCGAACACATCCAGCGCTATCGGCGCGGAATTGACGAAAGTGTGCTTGACCTCGTCAGGCAGGTAAGGAGCGACCATGCAGCTAACCGTACAGGGGTTGTCCCAGATTTGGGAGACTGCTCCCAAAACTGTGACGGCCGTGTCAATTAAGAATGTGTTATCTGTTTGCCGGCGGGGGCTGACCAGAACCGGCGCACGGTTTACAGTGGTCAGGTGCCCAGGACGGACGAGAACGGCAGACAGCTCAAAGCCCTGCTCGACTATCTCCTCGACGGGGAGATCGATGCGAAAGACATCTACGACGCCCTCGGCACGTCCAGCAGTACCTATTACCGGCGCATCAAGGAGCCGGACTACCCCAACGCCGAGGAGCTGCGGCGCGTGGCGGACCGGTTCGATCTGAGCTACCCGGATCTGCAGATCCAGTTCGGCCTGATGACCCGGCAGGAAGTCTTCAGTTACGTCGAGTCCGCGCGCGCGGCGGTGGCGACCCGGCAGAAGACGGCGCAGGCGCCGGTCCGACGCATCCCGCGGTTGTCCGAGCTGACGCCGCGGCTGGACGCTCCGCCGCTGTAGATCGGTCCGCTCATGGCCCTGGCAACACTCATCGCCATCACGCTGCTGTGCATCGCGTGGAGCCTCTGGATCCGGCGTGTCACCTGGTCGTGCCGCTGGGAGGTGGCCGCCACCCTCAACATCGCACTGCAGGGCGTCGCGGTCCTGCTGATGTCACCGTGGGCCTCGGAGACCGTCGGCCACTGGCTGTACGGCCTCACCGGCAAGTGGAACCTCGAGGACTACCTCGGCCACGACGCGTACATCGTCGCCGCGTCGGCCATCGTCTACAACACCCTCGGCCGGCTCGAGGCCGATCATGCGATGCATCAACGGTTCAAGCAGTTCGTCGAGCGCCCCGCCACGCTGTGCATTCCGCTGCTGCTGGCCGCGTTCTGGCTCGGCAACGGCGCCACGGTGTACCGCCGGGACTTCTTCGAGGTGCCGACCGACTTCTGGCTGAACATGTACTGGCTGCTGCTGTGCGGCATGCTGATCTACCTGCTCGCCTACGGGTCGCGGGCCCTGCTGATCCTGCGCAGCGATCCCCGGTCACGACGCATCGCGAACACCTACCTGTTGGCCTCGGCGATGGGCGTCATCGCGTGCGTCGTGCGCATCGTCACCGCCTTCATCCCCCCACTGCAGACCGTGGCGGGAAGCATCCTGGTGTGGATCTTCGCCTGTGCCTGCGGCGCCGGGTTCGCGCTGACGTCGGCGCACTCGTGGCGGATCAGGACCAAGTGGTTCACCCGGGCCCGGACCTGACGACCGCGCCGTGGTCGGCCGACGTCGACCAGGGTTCCTACGCCGGACATCCCGGTCTGCTGTACCGGCACGGCCCCGGAACGTTCGCTGAGCTGGTCGCCGGAACGCGCCGCTGGACCGACCGCGACTTCCTGGTGCACGGCGAGCGCCGCATCTCCTACGCGCACTTCCGCGTAGCCCTGCCACGAGCGGTCGAGCAGCTGACCGCCCGCGGCATCGGCGTCGGCGACCGCGTGATGGTGTTCGGCTACAACAGCCCGGAGTGGGTGCTCGCCCTGTGGTCGCTCTGGCTGATCGGCGCCGTCCCCGTCTTGGGCAACCGCTGGTGGTCCCGCGCCGAGGTCGCCCATGCCACCACCCTGTTGGACCTGCGCCACATCCTCACCGACACCGCCGTGGACGCGCCCACCGCCATCAGTGACCTCGCCGAGCTGGCGGACGCGTTCACCGGCGCGGGAGCCGACGGGGAGCTCGCATCGGCCGAACGCGACCTCGACGACGTGGCGCTGGTGCTGTTCACCTCGGGCAGCTCCGGCATGCCCAAGGCCGTGCAGCTGTCCCGCCGCTCGGTGATCGCCAACCAGCAGAACATCTTCGCCCGCAGCGGCCGGCAGCCGCACCGGCTGGCGCCGGACTCCCCCGCGGTGGTCAGCCTGGCCAGCACGCCGATGTTCCACATCGGCGGGTGCTCCTCGCTGCTGACCCATTTCCTGACCGGCGGCCGGATCGTGCTGACGCAGGGGCGGTTCGACGCCGGCGCGGTGATGGCGCTGATCGAGGCCGAACGGGTCGCCGTGTGGGGCGCAGTGCCGACGATGGCCGTGCGCGTGCTCGAACACCCCGACTTCGGCTCCCACGACCTGACCAGCCTGCGGTCCTGGCCGCTGGGCGGCGCTCCGGTCAGCCCCCATCTGCTGCAGCGGATCCGGACCGCGCTGCCGAACCTGGCCACCCGCGGGCTGAGCAACACCTGGGGCATGACCGAGGCCGGCGGGTTCCTGACCGTCGCCGACGGACGCGACCTGCTCGAGCGCCCCGGGACCGTCGGCCGGCCGTATCCGGTGGTCGAGGTCCGGATCGACCGGCCCGACGCCGACGGCGTGGGCGAGGTGCTGGCCCGTTCCCCCACCGTGATGCTCGGCTATGCCGGGCGTGATGACGGCACCGTCGACGGCGAGGGCTGGCTGCACAGCGGCGACCTCGGCCACCTCGACGACGACGGCTACCTCTACATCGACGGCCGCAGCAAGGACATGGTCATCCGGGGCGGTGAGAACATCGCGTGCCCGCAGGTCGAAGCCGCGCTGACGTCTCACCCGGCGGTCGTGGAGGCGGCGGTCTTCGGTGTCCCCCACCCCGACCTCGGCGAGGAACTGGCGGCGGTGGTCGTCTATCGCGAGGGAGCCGAGCCGCCCGCGGTCGACGCGCTACGCGAACACCTGTCCGACACGGTCGCGTCGTTCGCGGTGCCGACCAGCTGGCACCTCACCGACAGCCCGCTGCCGACGCTCGCGGGCGAGAAGGTCGACAAGAAGACACTCGCGGCCGAGTTCGGCAAATCCTGATCCGCGGCAGGACACGGAGGCCGCCCCGGCGGCGGGTCCTATCCACTGAGCGAAATCAGCGATACCATGGCCCCGGCGTGGGACGGGGAATGGTTGCTTCCGCTTCGGCGCCGGGCGACGGAGTGGACCGCAATCGCAGTGTTCAGCAAACAGCACTGACCCGAGTCGCCACTCTTCGAACCGAGGTGGGTGCTACATCGCCTGCGCGGTGACGTCGGCGAACGGCGCACCGAAGTCCGGCACCCGGCGGTAGCCGTTTCTGCGGGCCAGCGCGGCCCCGCGGCGGATCAGCGCCGCGGTGGTGACGAAACCGGCCTGGTCGCTGACCACGAACGGGGTCAACAACCGGTTGTGCACGAAGCCGAACGCCAGTCCCCGGTCCGGATCGGCCCACCCCAGCGACCCGCCGAGACCCACGTGCCCGAAGCCGGGCAGCACGCCCGGCAGTGGCAGCCCGTGGTAACCGAGGTGGAACGACAGCGGCATGATCATGCTGTGGTCCAGGCGCAGGCTCGGCCTGCCGACCAGGGCCGCGGCCGTCCGGCTCGACAGGAACTGGGTGTCCTCGATGCGTCCGCCGTTGGCGATCGCGCCGTACATGCGGGCCAGAGCCCGAGCGGTGGCCACCCCGTTCGCGGCCGGGATCTCACTGTCCAGCATCGGGGTGTCGCCCTGCACGAACGCCTTCACGCCCGGGAAGTACATCGCGCCGAATGCCGCGGAGAACGGCAGCGCGGCCAGATGCGGCGCGACCAGGTTGAACACCGGGTTCTGCAGCCGGGTCTGCGGGCCGATGATGCGGGCCGGCTGCGTCGGCGCCTGCACCGGCGGGCGACCCAGATGCAGGCCGTCGGTGTTCAGCGGCGCAGCGATCTCGCTGCGCATCAGCTCCCGCATCCCGGTTCCGGTCACCGAGCGGGCCAGCCCGGACAGCAGCCAGCCGAACGTGAACGCGTGGTAGGCGGGGCGACCGACCAGCCAGCTCGCGGGTGCCGCGGCGAGCCGCTCCTCCATGCCGAAGTGGTCCATCAGATCGGCGCCGGCGACACCGTTGAGCTGCGACAGCCCGGCGCGGTGCCGCAGCGCGTCGCGGACGGTGATCTTCGCCTTGCCGTTGGCGCCGAACTCGCGCCAGTACTCGGCGACCGGGGCGTCGTAGTCGATCAGGCCGCGGTCGGCCAGCCGGTGGATGACGGTCGCGGCCACTCCCTTGGTGGCCGAGAACACCATCGGCGCGGTGTCGGCGGTCCAGTACCGACGTCCCCGGCGATCCGACCAGCCGGTCCAGACGTCGACGACGGGCTCACCGTCCAGGTACACCGCCAGAGCGCCGCCGCCGAACCGGCGGTGCGGGAACATCTGCTTGAACGCCCGGACCGCCCACGCGAAGGCGGGGTCGGCAGCTCCCTGGACCCCGGGTGGGAGCGCCTCATTGCGCTCCGGATCATTCTTGACGCCCGTCACAATGACGTGAATGTACCCCGCCGCGCGGCAAACAACCGGGGAGTTACCGATTCGTTAATCTAAAGATTTGCCCGGGCGCTCGGCGGCATCCAGGATCTCCTGGGCAGCAAGCGCCGGCGTCAGCTCCCCGTCCCGGACCCGGCGTTCCACCTCGGCGCGAACGGCACGCACGCCGCTGCTGGACAGCACGCGGTCGAGCACCGTGTCGCGGACCATCGACCACATCCATTCCACCTGCTGGGTGCGCCGGCGCGCCTCGAACTCCCCGGCTTCGGAGAGCACCCGGCGATGCTCGAGCACGGCGTTCCACAGCTCCTGCAGTCCGGTGCCCTCCAGCGCGCTCATGGTCAGAACCGGAGGGCGCCAAAGTGTTTCACGCGGATAGAGCAAACGCAGCGCGCCGGCCAGTTCGCGGGCGGCCGCCTTGGCCTCGACGGCGTGCTCGCCGTCGGCCTTGTTCACCACGACGACGTCGGCGAGTTCGAGGACGCCCTTCTTGATGCCCTGCAGCGAGTCGCCGGTGCGGGCGAGGGTCAGGAACACGAAGGTGTCGACCATGTTGGCGACCGTCACCTCGGACTGCCCCACCCCG
Source organism: Mycolicibacterium chlorophenolicum (assembly GCF_001044235.1). Classification (GTDB taxonomy): domain Bacteria; phylum Actinomycetota; class Actinomycetes; order Mycobacteriales; family Mycobacteriaceae; genus Mycobacterium; species Mycobacterium chlorophenolicum. The sequence continues at coordinate 57,655 of NZ_JYNL01000020.1, forward strand.
ACCGTCTCGACCAGGATGACGTCGTAGCCGGCCGCCTCGAGCAGCACGATCGTCTCGCGGGTCGCCTTCGCGACGCCCCCGAGGGTGCCCGACGTCGGCGACGGCCGGATGTAGGCGTCGGGGTGCACCGCGAGCCGGGCCATCCGCGTCTTGTCGCCGAGGATCGAGCCGCCGGTCCGGGTGGACGAGGGGTCGACGGCCAGCACCGCGACGCGATGGCCCTGGCCGATCAGCGACATCCCGAGCGCTTCGATGGTGGTGGACTTCCCGACGCCGGGGACGCCGGTGATGCCGACGTGGACCGCCTTGCCCGCGTCGGGCATCAGCTCGAGCAGCAGCTCCTGAGCCTGCTGTCGGTGATCGGCACGCGTCGACTCGACCAGCGTGATCGCCCGCGCCAGCGCGGAGCGGTCACCGCCGCGCAGTGCGGACGCCAGGTCGACCGGTCGGCTCATCTAGTCGAGGTCGTAACCGAGGCGCTCGCCGAGCTTGCGCAGCAGCCCGATCGCGGCGTCGGCGATCACCGTGCCCGGCGGGAAGATCGCCGTCGCACCGGCGGCGTAGAGCTCGTCGAAGTCGCCGGGAGGGATCACCCCGCCGACCACGATCATGATGTCGGGGCGCCCGACCTCGGCCAGCGCGTCGCGCAACGCGGGCACCAGGGTCAGGTGCCCGGCCGCGAGCGAGGACACCCCGACCACGTGGACGTCGTTGTCGGCGGCCTGGCGCGCCACCTCGTCGGGCGTGGAGAACAGTGAGCCGACGTCGACGTCGAACCCGATGTCGGCGAAGGCGGTCGCGATCACCTTCTGTCCGCGATCGTGACCGTCCTGGCCCATCTTCGCGACGAGGATGCGCGGACGGCGGCCGTCCGCCTCGGCGAACTTCTCGACGAGTTCGGTTGCGGTACTGACGTTGCCGGCCATCCCCACCTCGTCTCGGTACACCCCGGCGATGGTCCGGATCTCGGCCTGATGGCGGCCGTAGACCTTCTCCAGCGCGTCGCTGATCTCGCCGACCGTAGCCTTCGCCCTGGCGGCGTCGATGGCCAGTGCCAGCAGGTTGTTGCCCAGGCCGTCCTCGCCGGCGATGCCGGAAGCCGCTGCGGCACGGGACAATTCGGCGAGTGCAGCCTGGGTTGCGGCGTCATCGCGCTCACTGCGCAACCGCTCGAGTTTGGCGATCTGCTCGGCGCGGACCCTGCTGTTCTCGACCTTGAGCACCTCGATCTCGTGGTCCTCGTCGACCTGGTAGCGGTTCACGCCGATCACCGTCTGGGTGCCGGAGTCGATGCGGGCCTGGGTGCGCGCGGCGGCCTCCTCGATGCGTAGCTTGGGGATGCCCTCGCCGATCGCCTGCGCCATGCCGCCGTGCTCGGCGACCTCACGGATGTGCTCGCGCGCCTTCTGCGCCAGCTGATGGGTGAGCCACTCCACGTAGTAGGAGCCGCCCCACGGGTCGATGGGCCGGGTGGTACCCGACTCCTGGGCCAGCAGCAACTGGGTGTTGCGCGCGATGCGCGCGGAGAAGTCGGTGGGCAGCGCCAGCGCCTCGTCGAGCGCGTTGGTGTGCAGCGACTGCGTGTGCCCCTGGGTGGCGGCCATCGCCTCGACGCATGTGCGGGCCACGTTGTTGAACGCGTCCTGCGCGGTCAGCGACCAACCCGAGGTCTGCGAATGGGTGCGCAGCGACAGCGATTTGGCGTTCTTCGCGCCGAACTCGGCGACGAGCTCGCTCCACAGCAGCCGGCCGGCCCGGAGTTTGGCGACCTCCATGAAGAAGTTCATCCCGATGCCCCAGAAGAACGACAGCCGCGGCGCGAACTTGTCGATGTCCAGCCCGGCGTCGAGGCCCGCCTTGAGGTACTCGACCCCGTCGGCCAGCGTGTAGGCCAACTCCAGATCGGCGGTCGCCCCGGCCTCCTGGATGTGGTACCCGGAGATCGAGATGCTGTTGAACTTCGGCATCTTGACGCTGGTGTAGCCGAAGATGTCGGAGATGATCCGCATCGACGGCTTCGGCGGATAGATGTAGGTGTTGCGGACCATGAACTCTTTGAGGATGTCGTTCTGGATGGTCCCGGCCAGCTTCTCCGGCGGCACCCCCTGCTCCTCGGCGGCGACGACGTAGAGCGCCAGGATCGGGAGCACCGCGCCGTTCATCGTCATCGACACCGACACCGAGGACAGGTCGATGCCGTCGAAGAGCTGGCGCATGTCGAGGATCGAGTCGATGGCCACGCCGGCCATGCCGACGTCGCCGGCCACCCGCGGATGATCGGAGTCGTAACCGCGGTGGGTGGCCAGGTCGAACGCGACCGACAGTCCCTTCTGCCCGGCGGCGAGGTTGCGCCGGTAGAACGCATTGGATTCGGCCGCGGTGGAGAAGCCGGCGTACTGCCGGATGGTCCACGGCTGGTTGACGTACATCGTCGGATACGGCCCGCGCACGAACGGCGGAAGCCCCGGCAGGCTGCCGAGCGGATAGCCCGCGGCGGCGATCTCGTCCCGGTCGGCGGCGATGTAGACGGGTTTGACGTCGATTCCCTCGGGGGTGGCCCAGTCCAGCTGATCGGCGCTGTAGCCGTGCGCGGCGGCGGCCGCGGCCACCCGCTCACCGACCTGCTCGCGCGTCGGCGCCGCGGCGGCGCCGCCGTCGTGCAGCGGAACGTCGGCGAAGCTGCCGAGTGACGTGCGGGGTTCGGTCACCGGAGCCGGTCCGCCGGCGACATCGTGCAGAGTCATGTCATGCCCCCAATCGGGTCAGCAGATCCGACAGTACGGACACCGCGTCGATCTTCGCGGTCACGTAGCCGTCGGGCTTCGAATCGGCTTCGGCGACCGCCTTTTCCGGCCCGGCCAGCAGGATGTGTCGCACCCCGGCGGCCCGGGCTGCGGTGACCACGTCGGCCACCTCGTCCCCGTAGCGTGCGTCGGTGCCGCAGATGACCGCGACCTGCGCGCCGCCTGCCGCCGACACCGCGGCGCCGACACCGGCCGCTTCGAGCGGTCCGGGGTTGACGGCCTCGATACCGCCGGAGGCGAGCAGGTTCACCGCGAAGGTCGCGCGGATGTTGTGCTCGGCCAACGGGCCCAGCGGCAACAGCAGGGCGGCGGGGCGGGCTCCGGTCTTGTCCAGGTGAGCATCGGAGCGATTGCGCAGCGCTTCGAAGTCCGCCGCGTAGCGGTGCACGGTCGGCAGCGGATTGCCCTGCGGGAGCGGGACTTCGGCGAGATCAGGGAACTCGTTGACACCGGTGATCGCGGTGCGCCGGTGGGCGATGTCCTCGGCGCGTCGGCCGGCCACCTCGGCGATGCGCTCACGCACGTGCTCACGCGCCGCCTCGAAACCACCGGCGCCCTCGATCTCCTGGAAGTTCGTCCAGGCCGCGTCGGCCAGCCGGGAGGTGAGGTCCTCGACGAACCAGGACCCGCCCGCAGGGTCGAGCACCTGACCCAGATGGGACTCCTCGAGCAACAGCAGCTGAGTGTTGCGGGCGATGCGACGCGCGAAACTGCGTGCAGTGCCGGGGAATCCGCCGTCGATGGCGACGTCGAACGGATGCACGAGCACGGTGTCCGCGCCGCCCACGCCCGCGGCGAAGGCGGCCACCGTGGTGCGCAGCATGTTCACCCACGGATCACGCTGCGCCATCATCGGCAGCGACGTGGCTGCGTGCAGGGTCGCCGCGCCGGCTTCCGGGGCTTCGGCCACCTCCGCCACCCGGGCCCAGAGTCGGCGCGCCGCACGCAGTTTCGCGATCGTCATGAACTGGTCGTCGTCGGCGGCGAACCGGAAGCTGATCTGCCGGAGCGCCGTGGCGGTGGGCAGGCCCGCGTCGAGCAGCGCGCGCAGGTAGGCCACCCCGGCGCCGATCGCGGCGCCGAGCTCCCACGAGGCGTTCGCCCCCAGGTCGTGCAGCGTGGGGCCGTCGACGGTGACGCTCCGGACGTGCCCGTCGAAGCGGGCCGCCTTCTCGGCCACCGCGGTCACGTCGGCGAGCGCGAGCGCCGGCCGACCGGCCAGCGGGGCGGTCAGCGGGTCGCCGCCCAGGTCCACCGACAGGCGGGAGCGCTGGTCGTCGTCGAGGTCCTCGAGCATCGCCAGCAACGCCTCGGCGGCCGCGCGGTACACCGGCCCGTCGCCGGCCACCTCCACCACGATCGGTACCAGGTCGAGGTACACCCCCTCGAGCACACGGTTCAGGTCGTCCGTCGCGATCGCGCCGTCACCGACGCGCAGAGCCAGCGCGCTGACCCCCTCGGTCAGGCTCAGCAGCACCGCCCCGTTGACCTCGGCCACGGCGGCGTCACCGGCGGGGAACGCCTCGGCCACCTTCCAGCCGGACTTGACGTCGCGCAGTGCGTCACCGCCGCGCACGAACGGCCAGCTGCCGGGCAGGGCCTGCTCCGGAAGCTCATCGGCGCCGGTGTACAGCGGCCGGATCGGGAAGCCCTCGTAGGTGTCAGAGTCCAGCAACCGCTCGGGTTCGGCACCCAGCTCGGCCGGCTCGCGCCGACTCGACTTGGCCAGCACTGCTGCCACCGCAGAGCGCCATTGGTCCACATCGGTGGGTGTCTGCACAGCCATCAGGCTAAATGATGTCCGTCACGTCGGTGTCGCGAGGTGACCGGGCCGTGCCCGTACTGTGGGGAGTCGTGAAACCCGTCGTCAGCGCGTTGCGCGCCGTGCCGGCCACGGTGCTCGCGACCCTGCGGACGGTGCCTCCCGCCCGGTTGGCGGCCATGCTGATCACGATTGTGATTCTCGTCGCAGTCGCGCTCCTGGTGCCGTTGCCCACCGCGCTGCAGCTGCGCGACTGGGCGACGTCGGTCGGCCCCTGGTTCCCGCTGGCGTTTCTGGCCGCGCACGTCGTGGTCACCGTGTTCCCTTTCCCCCGAACGGCATTCACGCTGGCGGCGGGCCTGCTGTTCGGCCCCTACATCGGCATCCCGATCGCGGTGGTGGCGAGCACGCTCAGTGCGGTGCTCGCGGTGCTGCTCGTCCGCGCGGCGGGCTGGCAGCTCAGCAGGCTGGTCAGCCATCCGAAGGTCGACGCGCTGGACACCCGGTTGCGTGAGCGCGGCTGGGTCGCCGTGATGGCGATGCGGATGATCCCCGCGGTGCCGTTCTCGGTCCTCAACTACGCCGCGGGCGCGTCGGCGGTTCGGCTGCTGCCCTACACGCTGGCCACGATCGCGGGCCTGCTGCCCGGCACCGCCGCTGTGGTCATCCTCGGTGATGCGCTCACCGGCAACGTCAGCCCGCTGCTGTTCGTGGTCTCGCTGTGCACCGCCGCGCTGGGCGTGGCCGGCCTCATCTACGAGGTGAGGACGCATCGCCGCGCGGCGGCGGTCCCTGCACCGTCATCGCCCCGAACAGCGCCAGCAGCGACGACGCCGCCGCCAACCCAGGACTCCAATCCTTCGCCCTGATGTGCGCCGAGACGGCGAGCGTGAAGTACACCGTCAGCATGAAGGTGGTCAGCCTGGCCAGCCCCGGAAACCGGTACACCGACAGCAGCCCCACCGCCGAGGCCCCTTTCACGACCGGCAGCACCGGGCGGAGTTCTTCGGGGAGGCCGACGTCGTCGAGTGCCTTGCGCACCGGTGCGATGGGGCCGATGCACGCCAGCGCGTCGCCGGCCTGCATCGCGGCGAGCACCGCGTAGGTGCGCCGGGAGCCGAGCAGGCCTGCGGAACTCACCGCCTACTCCGCGGCGCCGTGCCGGGGCGTGGGCGGCTGGGCGTAGTCGGTCGCCGGGGGCTGGGCCTGCTGGGACAGCGGCGGGTACTGCGGCGGTGCGTCCAGCGAGCCGGCCACCGGGGTGCGCGCCTCGGCCACCGCCTGCGCGACGGCCTGCGCGATCTCCGGATCGGTCTGGGTGTTGAACCACTCGGCCACCTCGGCGGAGTCGTCCTCCGGTGCGGGCAGGTCCTCCTCCACCGGGGAGGGGGTGTACCGGAAGACGCCGTCGGAGCCGGGTGCGCCGAGCATCTTGGTGAAGCCCTCCAGCGCGGAGCCGAAATCGCTGGGCACCAGCCACACCTTGTTGGCCTCCCCCTTGGCCATCTGCGGCAGTGTCTGCAGGTACTGGTAGGCCAGCATCTCGGGAGTGGGGCGGCCGCGCTTGATCGCCGCGAACGTCTTCTCGATGGCCTTCGCCTGCCCCTGTGCCTGCAGGTACTGCGCGGCGCGTTCGCCCTGGGCGCGCAGCATCCGGGACTGGCGATCGGCCTCGGCGGCCAGGATCGCCGCCTGCTTGGCGCCCTCGGCGGCGAGGATCTGCGCCTGCTTCTGCCCCTCGGCCTGCTTGATCGACGCCTCCCGGTTGCCTTCCGCGGTGAGGATCATCGCGCGCTTCTCGCGGTCGGCGCGCATCTGCTTCTCCATCGAGTCCTGGATGGACGGCGGCGGATCGATGCTGCGCAGCTCCACCCGCGCCACCCGCAGGCCCCAGCGGCCGGTGGCCTCGTCGAGCACGCCGCGCAGCTGGCCGTTGATCGAGTCCCGCGAGGTCAGGGTCTGCTCGAGCGTCATGCCGCCGACGACGTTGCGCAGCGTCGTGGTGGTCAGCTGCTCGACACCGACGATGTAGTTGCTGATCTGGTAGACGGCGGCTTGCGGGTTGGTGACCTGGAAGTACACCACCGTGTCGATGTTGACCGTCAGGTTGTCCTCGGTGATCACGGGTTGGGGCGGGAACGACACCACCCGCTCGCGCAGATCCACCCGCGCGCGGATCTTGTCCACGAACGGCAGCAGCAGGGTCAGCTGACCCGACACCGTCTTGCTGTAGCGGCCGAGCCGCTCGATCACCGCGGCCTCCGCCTGCGGGATCAGCGCCACCGACTTCGCGACGATGATGATGGCGAACACCACCAGCACTCCGAGCAGGACCAGGCCTGCTACCGCACCTTCCACCGGGGACTCCTCACTCAGGCGATCTTGGACACGACCGCGGTTGCTCCGTCGATGTGCACGACGGTCACGTGGTCGCCGGGTTCGTAGACATCGTTCTCGTTGTAGGGCCGCGCCGTCCAGATCTCGCCGTCGAGCTTGACCTGACCCGCGTGCCGGGCGACCCGGTCCAGCACCAGCGCGCTCTTGCCCTCCAGCGCCCGGACCGGCTCGGGCAGCCCGGTGCCGGCGTTCATCCGGCGCCGCAGCGCCGGGCGCACCCCGACCAACAGCAGTACCGCCACCACCAGGAACACCAGCCCGTCGGCCCACACCGGCCAGTCCAGCAGCGCGCTCGATCCGGCCGCCGCGAGCGCACCACCGCTGAGCATCAGCAGGAACAGGTCGCCGGTCAGCGCCTCGGCCCCGGCCAGCGCCAGCGCTGCGATCAGCCAGATCAGCGGTACGGCCATGGCGCCAGCGTAGCGCGCAGACCCCTTCGCGAGCGGCTAACAACTACACTGCAGCCATCATGTGGTGTCCCAGTGTTTCGCTGTCGGTGTGGGCCAACTCCTGGCTGGCCGGTGCCGCTGCGCCCGACGATGTCCTGGATGCGTTATCCCAATGGACGCCAACGCATTCCGTGACCGCCTACGATTCCGTCGCCGCGGAGCGGACCGGGCTGCCGTGGCCGGATCTGGACAACACCGGGGCGATGTCGCTGCTGCAGACGATGCGCACCGTAGCCCGCGCGGCCCCGGCGCAGCCGGCGATCGCCCTCGCGTTGCCGGTGCCCGGCGATGTCCGGGGCCTCCCGCCGGGGACCCAGTTCGGGCGCGACGCGATCGCGGCGGGTGAGGCGATCATCGTCGGGAGCGCCGGCGCCGCGATCGGCATGGTCCCCGACTTCGAGTACCCGGACGACTACGCGGACTCCCCCGCCGGCGACGACGACGAATTCGAGCCCGAACTGTGTGGGCTGTCCTGGACGGTGTACTCGCTCGACACCCTGCCGGTGACGTCCCCCATCGATCTCGGCGAGGCCGAGTACGCGCTGCGCGACGCGGTCCGCTCGGCGGCCGACGCGCTCGGTGCGCTGCGGGCCGGAACGTCGGGCGCCGATGTCGCGGATCCGCGCAGGCTCGTCGAACAGGTCCTCGAACCGACGCGGGCGCACCGCATTCCCGACCACGCGCCGGTGCGCGCGGTGCGGGTGCTCGAGAACGCCGCGCACGTGGACGCGATCATCACCGTCAGCTCGGGGCTGATCCCGATCGGGTTGCAGAGCTCGTCGGAGGTTCAGCTGGCCAGCGACGCGCTACGCCCGCTGGGCGGCGTGGTCCGGTCGGCGCGACTGGCCGCCGTCGACGCGATTCTGCATTCGGCCTGGAGGAGTTAGGAACTGCTGCACGCGGGCGTGCACAGTGCCCCGTTGACGGTGCACCCGTAGCCCGGCACCGGGTCGGGACCGTCGGCACGGGCCGCGGGCATCCCCCGCTGCAGTTCGTCCATCAGATCCACTGCCAGCCGCGCGAATCCGGGGCTGCTGTTGGGCGTCGACGCGCGCGCCAGGGCGATGCGCGCCTCGGCGGCCTGTTCGGCCAGTTCGGTGTCGAGATCCCACACCACCTCGATGTGGTCGGCGACGAAGCCCACCGGGCAGACGATCACCGCCTTCACCCCGTCGCGCGCCAGCGCGTCGAGGTGATCGCCCACATCGGGCTCCAGCCACGGCACCTGCGGCGGGCCCGACCGGGACTGCCACACCTGGTCGAAGTCCTGGTGGCCCGCGGCGGCCGCGACGAGCCGCGACGTGTAGTCGACCTGGCGTTCGTAGAGGTCCGGGCCGCACCGCGACGCGGCGCGCAGCGGGATCGAGTGCGCGGTGAACACCAGGCGCGCCTGGGCGCGGAGTTCCTCGGGCAGCGTCGCCGCGGCGTCGCGGATCGCCTCGGCGAACATCGAGATCAGCAGTGGGTGGTCGAAGTACTGGCGGAGCTTCGTCAGCTCCGGCGCCTCCGGGCCGACGGCGGCGCGGGCGCGGGCGATGTCCTCCTGGTACTGCGTGCATCCCGAGTAGCCGCCCCACGCGGAGGTGGAGAACACCGCCGCACGACGAACGCCGTTGTCGCGCATGTGCGCAACGGTGTCCTCGACGAACGGTTCCCAGTTGCGGTTGCCGAAGTAGACCGGCACCTCCATGCCGCGCCGGGCCAGCTCGGCCTCGATCTGCACGATCAGGTCGCGATTGATCCCGTTGATCGGTGACACGCCACCGAAATGCAGATAGTGCTCGGCGACGCTGGCCAACCGCTCGCGCGGGATGCCCCTGCCCCGGGTGACGTTCTCCAGGAACGGCATCACCTGCTCGGGTCCCTCGGGTCCGCCGAACGACAGGAGCAGCAGCGCGTCGAAGGGGCTCGTCACAGCAGCTGGGTGCTCGCTCCACCGTCGGCGAAGATCACGGTGCCCGTGGTCGCCGGAAGCCAGTCGGACAGCAGGGCACAGACGGTCCGCGCCACCGGCGTCGGGTCCTTCATGTTCCACCCGAGCGGGGCGCGCTGATCCCAGCCCTCCTCGAGCAGCTGCATCTGCGCGCCGGCCTCCTCGCCGAGCGCACCGCCGACGATCGCGCTCATCGCCAGTGTCCGGATCGGGCCGGCGGCAACGAGATTGGAGCGCACGCCGACCTTGCCGGCCTCGCGCGCGACGAAGCGGTTCACCGACTCCAGCGCGCTCTTGGCGACCGTCATCCAGTTGTAGGCCGGCATGGCCCGGGTCGGGTCGAAGTCCATGCCCACGATGCCGCCGCCGGGGTTCATGATCGGCAGCACGGCCTTGGCCAGCGACGCGTACGAGAAGGCGGAGATGTGGATGCCCTTGGCGACGTCCTCGTAGGGCGCGTCGAAGAACGGGTTGATGCCCATACCGGTCTGCGGCATGAAGCCGATGGAGTGCACCACGCCGTCGAGCTTGTTGCCCTCACCGATCTCGGCGGTGACCCGATCGGCCAGCGAGTCGAGGTGCTCCTGATTCTGCACGTCGAGCTCGATCAGCGGCGCCGGGTTCGGCAGCCGGTCGGCGATGCGACGGATGAGCTTCATCCGGTCGAAGCCGGTCAGCACCAGCTCTGCGCCCGCCTCCTGGGCGACCTTGGCGATGTAGAACGCGATCGAGCTGTCGGTGATGATCCCCGTGACGAGGATCCGTTTCCCCTGAAGAAGCGTCATGTGAAGGTCCTTACCTGTTCTGTCCTAGTGGCCCATGCCCATGCCGCCGTCGACCGGGATCACCGCACCGGAGATGTAGCCGGCGTCCTCGGAAGCCAGGAAGCTGACCACGCCGGCGACCTCGGCGGCGGTGCCGACCCGCTTGGCGGGAATGAACTCCAACGCGCCCTTCTGGATTCGCTCGTCGAGGGCGCGGGTCATGTCGGTGTCGATGTAGCCCGGAGCCACCACGTTCGCGGTGACGCCGGCCTTGGACACCTCGCGGGCGATGGAGCGGGCCATGCCGATCAGCCCGGCCTTGGAGGCGGCGTAGTTGGCCTGATTGCCGATGCCCCAGGTGCCCGAGACCGACCCGATGAAGATCATCCGGCCGAATCGGTTGCGCTGCATGGTGCGGGTGGCCCGTTGGGCCACCCGGAAGGCGCCGGTGAGGTTCGCGTCGATGACCTTCGTGAACTTCTCCTCGGTCATCCGCATCAGGAAGGCGTCGGCCGCCACCCCCGCGTTGGACACCAGCACCTCGACCGCGCCCTGGTGCTCCTCGACCTCCTTGAACGCGCGGTCCACGGAATCACTGTCGGTGACGTCGCACTCGACGCCGAACAGTCCATCGGGAGCGCCCGACCCGCGGTGGGTGACAGCCACCTTGTGGCCGTCGTCGGCGAGGCGCTGCGCGATGGCCAGACCGATACCCCGGTTGCCACCGGTCACCAGCACCGAGCGGGAGACGAATTCCGGTCGGGTCGAAGTCATGCCCGTCAACTTAGCCGGTGCGGTCGGCTTCTCACCAAATCGCCCCACTCAGGTGGGCAGCCTGCGATTGATCAGCAACGCGGCCAGCGCGGCACCGGCCAGCACGAGCGCACCCAGCCGCAGCCAGCCCACGCTCGCGTCGCCCTTGATGGTCTCGTAGCCGATCTGTTCCTGCAGGTTGGTGAACACTTCCTTGAGCTGCTCGAGGCTCGACGCGGTGAACGAGTCACCGCCGGACAGGTCGGCGATCTTCTTGAGCATCTCGTCGTCGACGGGCACCGGCTGACGCTGGTCGTTGATCTCGACGTAACCGTAGGGCGTGCCGAACGACACCGTCGAGATCGGGACGCCCTGGTCCTTGGCGGTCCGCGCCGCGGTATACGCGCCCTTCGGGTTGTCCGGGTTCGACGGAACCGTTTCCTTGCCGTCCGACATCAGCACGACGCGCGCGGGCGGCGGTTCGTCGCCGCCGCCGATGACGGCGCCGACGGTCGCGATCGCCTGCAGCGCCGTGAAGATGCCCTCACCGGTTGCGGTCCGGTCGGCCAGCTGCAGCTTGTCGATAGCGTTCTTGGTCGCCTCACGGTTGGTGGTCGGCGAGACGAGCACCGTGGCGGTGCCGGCGTAAGAGATCAGGCCGAGGTTGATGCCGGGGGTCAACTGGTCGGCGAACTGCTTGGCCGCCTCCTGGGCCGCCGCGAGCCGGTTGGGGGCGACGTCGGTGGCGCGCATGGACTGCGACACGTCGATGACGAGCATCACCACCGCGCGGTTGCGCGGGATCCGGACGTCGTGGGTCGGTCCGGCCATCGCGACCGTGAAGAACGTCAGCGACAGGATCAGCAGGGTCGCGGGCAGATGGCGCAACCGGCTGGGGCGCTTGGGCGCCACACTCTCGAGGAGCTCCATGTTGGCGAAGCGCAGCATCCGCCGCTGCCGGGACAGCTGCACCACGATGTAGAGCCCGATGAGGCCGAGCACCACGAGGAAGAACAGAAAGAACCACGGGTGTTCGAAGCCCGACAGCGACATCGGTCCGAGCAACGGTAAAGTCATGTCCTACTTGTCTTTTCGTCGTTGAGAGCGATCACCGCGCCGCGAGGGCGCCGCGGCGCCGGCTCGCGACGAACCGCACCACGTCGGCGATCCAGTCGCGGTCGGTGCGCAACGTCAGCAGCGGCGCGTCGCACCGGCGCAGCGTGCGCGCCACATCGGCACGGTGGGCGGCGGCGGCCTTCTCGAAATCGGTGCGCAGTTGTTCGTCGATGGTGAACTCGCGGGTCCGCCCGGTCTCGGTGTCCTGCAGCACGACGTCGCCGACCGGAGGCAGCTCGATGTCGCGCGGATCGAGAATCTCGATGCCGAGCACCTCGTGGCGCCCGGCGATGGCCCGCAGCGGCCGCATCCAGTTGATGGGCCCGAGGAAGTCGCTGATGATCACCGCCATGCCGCGCCGGCGCTCCGGCCTGCGCAGCGCGTCGATCGCCGCCGCGAGATCACCGCGCACACCCACGGGCGCGCGCGGAATGGTGGCGATCGCCCGCAGCAGCTCCTGCTCGTGCATGCGCCCCGACAGGGCGGGCACCCGACGCGTGGTCTCGCCGTTGGAGATGATCGCGCCGATCCGATTGCCGCCGCCGCTGTTGAGGAACGCGATCGACGCCGCGGCGGCCACGGCGAGGTCCCGCTTCTCGCACCCGGTGGTGCCGAAGTCGAGGCTGGCCGACACGTCGACCACCAGCCAGGTCTCCAGCTCGCGGTCGGCGATCATCTGCCGGACGTGCGGGTGGGTGGTGCGTGCGGTGACCGACCAGTCCATCCGGCGCACGTCGTCGCCGGGCTGGTAGATCCGCGACTCACCGGGTTCGGATCCCGGCCCCGGCAGCAGACCGAGGTGATCGCCGTGGAGCACCCCGTCGAGCTTGCGCCGGACCGTGAGCTCCAGCTTGCGCAGCGCCGCCGTCAGTGCCGGGTCACGGATCTCGCCACGCTTCATCGACGGCAGGTCGACGGAGCGGGTGGACCGCGGAATCGGAGCCACCTGGTCAGCGGCCGTTCGCCGCGGCCGCAGCGGCCGGGACGACGGGTGGAGCCGAATGACCCTGCTGCGGAATGGCATTCACCTGCGGCAGCGCCACGGTCTGCAGAATGCGGTTGACCACGGTCTCGGCGGAGATTTCGTCGGCCAGCGCGTCGTAGGTGAGCACCAGGCGGTGGCGCAGCACATCGGGGATGACCTCGACGACGTCCTGCGGGATCACGTAATCGCGGCCCCGGACCAGCGCCAGCGCACGGGCGGCGGCGATGATGCCCAGCGAGGCGCGCGGCGAGGCGCCGTAGGCGATCCAGGCCTTCGCGTCGGGCATGCCGAACTTCTCCGGCTCGCGGGTGGCGGTCACGACGCGCACGACGTAGTCGACCAGCGCGTGATGGACGAAGTTGTTGGCCGCGACGTCCTGGAGGCGTTGCAGGTCACCGGTGTTGAGGATCTGCTTGGGCTCCGGCGGCTTGACGCCCATCCGGTAGATGATCTCGCGCTCTTCCTCCGGCGACGGGTAGTCGACGTTGAGCTTGAACAGGAAGCGGTCGCGCTGCGCCTCGGGCAGCTGGTAGACGCCCTCCTGCTCGATGGGGTTCTGCGTGGCCATCACCAGGAACGGGCTCGGCAACGGGAAGGTCTTGCCGCCGATGGAGATCTTGCGCTCGGCCATGACCTCCAGCAGCGCCGACTGCACCTTGGCGGGCGCGCGGTTGATCTCGTCGGCGAGCAGGAAGTTCACCACCACGGGCCCGAGTTCGATGTCGAACTCCTCTTTGCCCTGCCGGTAGATCCGGGTGCCGATGATGTCGGTCGGGACCAGGTCGGGGGTGAACTGGATACGCGCGAAGGTGCCGCCGACGACCTTGGCGAACGTCTCGACCGCCAGCGTCTTGGCCACGCCGGGCACGCCCTCGAGGAGCACATGCCCCTTGGCCAGCAGTCCGACGAGCATCCGCTCGACGAGCTGGTCCTGGCCGACGATGATCCGCTTGACCTCGAAGATCGCCCGTTCCAGCGTGTGCACCTCGTTCTGCAGCCCGCCGTTGTTCTGCGCGGGAGCCGACGGAGCTGGAGCGGCGTGCGCGCCTGCGGAGTAGCCCTGGCCCGGGTTCTGCCCGGGGAATCCTCCAGAGCCCTGCGGCGGCCCACTCGGTGAGGTCATCAACGTTCCTTCCACATGCGCACTACCTGCTGCTCGGTGCGGCGCCGGCCGATGGTGGCCGGACACCCGCCGTCAACTATTCCAGGCGGGTCGGAATCCGTCGACGCCGCCCGAATTAACTCAGCCGCTACTCAGGATTCGATGATGCGCGCCGCGTAGGGCTGCAGGCCCGAGGTCCGCACCGGACTCACGGTCACTTTGCCGGCGCTGCCGGAGGCCTCGAGCATCCTGCCGCCGCCGAGGTACATCGCGACGTGCTGGCTGCCGCCGGGACCCCAGAACAGGAGGTCTCCGCGCTTGGCCTGGGAGATGGGCACCTTGCGACCGGTGTCGTACTGGTCGCCCGAGTACTTCGGGATGAGGACGCCGACGCCCGCGTAGGCGAACTGGGTGAGCCCGGAGCAGTCGAACCCGACGGTGTTGGCGCCGGAGTCGATGCCGCGCGTGGGTCCGGTCGGTTTCCCGCCACCCCACGAGTACGGCACCCCCATCTGGCTGCCGCCCCGGCGGATCGCGTATTCGATGGCCGCCGGGCCGCGGACCACGCCGGGCGCGACGCTGGTCGGGTCGGCCGGCGCCAGCCCGAGGCTCTGCAGGAACTTGTGCCCGAGGTTCATCGTGACCTGGGTGGCCTGCGCGGTGGCGGCCAGCGAGGCATTGGCGATGGCGAGCGGGTCGCCGGGGGCGCCGGCGCTGATGAGCTTGGGCAGCGTGGGATCCCACTGCCCGGCCTCGGGCTGGGCAGCGGCCGGCGAGGCCGCGCCGATCAGCACCGCGACCGCGACGGTGACAGAGACGAGAAGGCGGCGCAGCGCGATCACCACTCGATCATTCGGGTCACGAACGGCGTCATACCGCTGGTCCGCACCGGCGAGATCTTGACCACCGACCCGGTGTAGGGCGCCTCGAGCATCTGCCCGTTGCCGAGGTACATCGCGACGTGCTGGCTGGCGTTGGGTCCGTAGAAGATCATGTCGCCGCGGCGCATCTGCGCCGATGGCACCTTGCGTCCGGCGTTGTACTGCGAGCCCGAGTAGTGGTCGAGCTTGATGCCGACGCCGGCGAACATGTAGAGCATCAGGCCCGAGCAGTCGAAGCCCACCGTGCCCGCTCCGGAGTCGATGCCGCGGCTCGGCCCCGAGGCGTTGCCGCCGCCCCACGAGTACGGCACCCCGAGCTGCGACATGCCGCGCTTGATGACGTATTCGGTGGCCTGCGGTCCGTTCGCCACCGGGATCGCGCCGTTGGTGATGCCGGTCGGCGTCGGCAGCAGGCCGATGCTCTGCAGGAACTTGCGGCCGAGGTTCTGGGTCACCTCCAGCGAGGTGGTGATGATCTTCAGGACCGCGTTGATGATCTGGACCGGGTCGCCGCTGACGAACGCGCTCGGGATCTGGGGCAACGTCATGTCCCAGGCGGTGTCGCGGTTACCGGTCGCCGGGTCGACGTCCCAGTTCGCGTTGGCACCCGACTTGGCCGGTGCCGGCGTGGCACCCGCCCCCGCTCCCGATCCCGTTGGCGCGCGGCCCGAGACGGGCGACGACGGCGCCGAAAGCGCCTGTGCCTGCTGGAGTTTCGTCTGCGCCTGGGCCCGCTCGGCGGTGAGCCGGTCGAGCTCGCTCTGCTGATCCTTGAAGGTCTGCTGGGCGTTGGTGAGCGCGTCGACGGCACTCTGCTGGCTGGTCTCGGCGGCCTTGACCGCGTCGTCGGCCTGCTGCTTGGCCAGCCGCGCGGCGGACTCCTTGTTGACCTGCTCCGTGCGCGCCCGCGACAGGTCGGTGATGACCTTCTGGGAGCTCAGCGAGAGCGCCTGCCCGGTGGCCGCCGTGTCGAGAATGTCGACGGGGTCCTTGGCGGTCAGGTACGAATTCGACGGGCCGTTGACGTACATCGCGGCCGCGAACTTGTCGAAGCGTCCCTGCGCGGCGTCGATCGCGGCGTTGGCCTCTTTGACCCCGACCGCGCTGGCGTCGACCTGCTGCTGCGCCTTGGCCGCGTTCTCGCGTGCGGTGGCCACGTCGAGGATCGCCTTGTTCACGCTCTCCTGCTGCGTCTGGATCGCGGCTCCGAGATCCTGCAGCTTCTGGTTGACGTTGGCGACCTCGGTGACGAGTTGGGCCAGGTCACCGTTGCCGGGTTGCGCTTGGGCGAGGTGCGGCGTCGTCATCACCATGCCGAACGCCAGCGACACCGCGCACAACCGGGTGGCGGGCGCGCCGCCAAGGGGGCGTCTCATTCGACTCAGGTCTCCTCAGGCTTCGCGCAGAAGTCACACAATGCACAACTGCAACTACAGGCACCGATTGCACCGTACGTCACATCTGACGCTAAAGAAACTTTAGTCACAAATTACAACAATGTAATTGCAATGGGCGTTATCAAACGGTGATGTTTGAATTAACGCGTGAGGCGGCTATTCCTCAATCGTTGCTGGTGGAGGCTGCGCTGGAACCGGTCGACCGTTTGCCGTATTTCTGCAGCACACGGGTCGCGGCCGCGGCGATGAGCACCAGGAATACGAGCACAAT
This sequence comes from Mycolicibacterium chlorophenolicum, assembly GCF_001044235.1. GTDB lineage: Bacteria > Actinomycetota > Actinomycetes > Mycobacteriales > Mycobacteriaceae > Mycobacterium > Mycobacterium chlorophenolicum. The sequence continues at coordinate 74,269 of NZ_JYNL01000020.1, forward strand.
CGTGAATGCGGTCCACGAAAAGTGCGGGGTGGTCAACTCCCCCAGGAAATTCTTCGACGACTGCACCGGATCGCCTGTTCGGGCGAGGTCCTGGCCCGCCTCGAGCGTCGACCGATCGAGCACCGGGCTGTAGGTCCCGGCGAAGGACGGACTGAGCGCCAGCACCGTGGATCCGGGGTTGGCGTTGCCGACGACCGTCGCGATGTCGCGCAGCGGCGTGTCGATCGGAGGGTTGTTCGCGATGACCACGATCTTGAGGTCGATGCCCTGCTGCTTGGCGTCCTCGACGACCTGCCGCAGCGCCGGCACCTCGGCCTGATCGGCGGGCGGCACGCTGATGCCGTCGTCCTTGACGTCGGCCTGAACCTGATCCATGTCGATCTCCGGCGGGACGTACGCCGGCAGGAACGGAATCACCTGCGGTCCGGTCACACGAGCACGGTACGCGACCTGCGGGGGTGGCATCACGCGCACACACCGACAAGACTGGAGCACACCCTGGGATTCAATACAGGACAAGCGTACTGTTAAGGTGACAAACGCCGCCGACACAGCCCGTCGCGGCGCTGATTCAAGCCGGGAGTTGATGTGAGCAGCAAGAATTCATCCGTGAACTCGTTCGGAGCGAAAGACACGCTCGAGGTCGGAGACCGCAGCTACGAGATCTACCGTCTGGACGCCGTACCCGGCACCGAGAAGCTGCCCTACAGCCTCAAAGTCCTCGCCGAGAACCTGCTGCGCACCGAGGACGGCTCCAACATCACCAAGGACCACATCGACGCCATCGCGAGCTGGGATCCGTCGGCCGACCCCAGCATCGAGATCCAGTTCACCCCGGCGCGGGTGATCATGCAGGACTTCACCGGCGTGCCGTGCATCGTCGACCTGGCCACGATGCGCGAGGCCGTGGGCGATCTGGGCGGCGACCCGCAGAAGGTGAACCCACTGGCTCCGGCGGATCTGGTGATCGACCACTCCGTGATCGCCGACCTGTTCGGCACCGCGAACGCCTTCGAGCGCAACGTCGAGATCGAATACGAGCGCAACGGTGAGCGGTACCAGTTCCTGCGCTGGGGTCAGGGCGCGTTCAACGACTTCAAGGTCGTGCCCCCCGGCACCGGCATCGTGCACCAGGTCAACATCGAGTACCTGGCCAGCGTCGTGATGGACCGCGACGGGGTGGCCTACCCGGACACCTGTGTCGGCACCGACAGCCACACCACGATGGAGAACGGCCTGGGCGTGCTGGGCTGGGGCGTGGGCGGCATCGAGGCCGAGGCCGCGATGCTGGGCCAGCCGGTGTCGATGCTGATCCCCCGCGTGGTCGGCTTCAAGCTGACCGGTGAGCGGCGCGCCGGCGTGACGGCGACCGACGTGGTGCTGACCGTCACCGAGATGCTGCGCAAGCACGGTGTGGTCGGCAAGTTCGTCGAGTTCTACGGCGAGGGCGTGGCCGAGGTGCCGCTGGCCAACCGCGCCACCCTCGGCAACATGAGCCCCGAATTCGGTTCCACCGCAGCGATCTTCCCGATCGACGAGGTGACCATCGACTACCTGCGGATGACCGGCCGCAGTGATCAGCAGCTCGCGCTGGTCGAGGCCTACGCCAAGGCGCAGGGCATGTGGCACGACCCGAGCCGCGAGCCGAAGTTCTCCGAGTACATCGAACTCGACCTGTCCGACGTGGTCCCCTCCATCGCGGGCCCGAAGCGTCCGCAGGACCGCATCGCTCTCGACGACGCGAAGTCGGCGTTCCGCAAGGACATTCACAACTACGTCGGCGGCGAGGAAGAGGAGTCGGTGCGCACCAACGTCGACGAGGCCGTCGACGAGACCTTCCCCGCCAGCGACCCGGTGTCGCTGTCGTTCGCCGATGAGGGCGCGGTGCCGCTGCACTCGGCCGCCAAGGGCGCCGAGGGCCGGCCGACCAAGCCGGTGAAGGTGGAGTCCGCCGAGCGCGGCGACTGCATCCTCGACCACGGCGCGGTCGTCATCGCCGCGATCACCTCGTGCACCAACACCTCCAACCCGGAGGTGATGATCGGTGCCGCGCTGCTCGCCAAGAACGCCGTCGACAAGGGGCTGACCAGCAAGCCGTGGGTCAAGACCACGATGGCGCCCGGATCGCAGGTGGTCACCGACTACTACGAGAAGGCCGGTCTGTGGCCGTATCTGGAGAAGCTGGGCTTCTTCCTGGTCGGTTACGGCTGCACCACGTGCATCGGCAACAGCGGCCCGCTGCCCGACGAGATCAGCAAGGCGATCAACGACAACGACCTGTCGGTGACCGCGGTGCTGTCGGGCAACCGCAACTTCGAGGGCCGCATCAACCCCGACGTGAAGATGAACTACCTGGCGTCCCCGCCGCTGGTGATCGCCTACGCGCTGGCGGGCACCATGGACTTCGACTTCGAGACCGAGCCGCTCGGCCAGGACGAGTCCGGCAACGACGTGTTCCTCAAGGACATCTGGCCCACACAGCAGGACATCAACGACACCATCGCCGGCGCGATCAACACCGAGATGTTCGTCAAGAACTACTCCGATGTGTTCAAGGGCGACGAGCGCTGGCGCAATCTGCCGACGCCCAGCGGTGACACGTTCGAGTGGGACCAGGACTCGACCTACGTGCGCAAGCCTCCGTACTTCGACGGCATGCCCGCCGAGCCGGAGCCGGTGACCGACATCCACGGCGCCAGGGTGCTTGCGCTGCTGGGCGATTCGGTGACCACCGACCACATCTCCCCCGCCGGCAGCATCAAGCCGGGAACGCCGGCCGCGCAGTATCTGGAGTCGCACGGCGTGGAGAAGAAGGACTACAACTCCTACGGCTCCCGGCGTGGCAACCACGAGGTGATGATCCGCGGCACGTTCGCCAACATCCGGCTGCGCAACCAGCTGCTCGACGACGTCTCGGGCGGGTACACCCGCGACTTCACCAACGGTGGCGAGCAGGCGTTCATCTACGACGCTGCGCAGAACTACGCCGCGCAGAACATCCCGCTGGTGGTGCTCGGCGGCAAGGAGTACGGCTCGGGCTCGTCGCGCGACTGGGCAGCCAAGGGCACCAGCCTGCTGGGCGTGCGGGCCGTCATCACCGAGTCGTTCGAACGGATCCACCGCTCGAACCTCATCGGTATGGGCGTGATCCCGCTGCAGTTCCCCGAGGGGGAGTCGGCGGCGTCGCTGAAGCTCGACGGCACCGAGACGTTCGAGATCACCGGGATCGAGGCGCTCAACGACGGGAAGACGCCGAAGACGGTGCATGTGAAGGCCTCGAAGGACGGTGGCGACGCGGTCGAGTTCGACGCGGTCGTGCGCATCGACACCCCCGGTGAGGCGGACTACTACCGCAACGGCGGCATCCTGCAGTACGTGCTGCGCAACATGCTGAAGTCCTGACACGTGCCCCGGGTCACCGACGATCATCTGGCGGCGCGGCGTCGTCAGATCCTCGACGGCGCCCGGCGGTGCTTCGCCGAGTACGGGTACGACCGGGCTACCGTGCGGAGGCTCGAGCAGACGATCGGGCTCTCGCGCGGCGCCATCTTCCACCACTTCCGCGACAAGGACACGCTGTTCTTCGAACTGGCGCGTGAGGACGCGGAGCGGATGGCCGATGTGGCGGCGCGCGAGGGCTTGATCCAGGTGATGCGGGACATGCTGGCCGCGCCCGATCAGTTCGATTGGCTGGCAACGCGGTTGGAGATCGCCCGCAAGCTGCGCAACGACCCGGCGTTCAGCCGGGGCTGGTCGGAACGGTCCGCGGAGCTGTCAGCCGCCACGGCAGAGCGGCTGCGCAGGCAGAAGCAGGCCGGGCGTCTCCGCGACGACGTGCCCGGCGAGGTGCTGCGGACCTACCTGGAACTGGTGCTGGACGGGCTGGTGGCGCGCCTGGCGTCCGGCGACGATCCAGAACGGCTCGGCGCCGTCCTGGATCTGGTCGAGGACTCGGTCCGCCAGCGCTGAGTCAGCGCCTGCCGCGATGGTTGGGCCCGCCCCGGCTGCGCATGGTCGTGCCCGACTCGCGGAGCATGCTGTGCACCGAACCGTAGGAATGGCCGGTCGAGGCCACCAGAGTCCGGATGCTGGCTCCCCCCTCGTAGGCGCTGCGGAGCTCGGTGATGAGCTGATCCCTGTCTTTGCCGTTCTTCTTCATTGACGCCCTCCCGCGCTGTGCAGCAGTCGCATACCCAGCGTCGGAAGCGTTGAACCCGATCAGGCCAGCTCGATCAGTTCCCGATACTCGTCGGACCAGAAGTCCTCGGTGCCGTCGGGCAGCAGGACCACCCGCTGCGGTTCCAGGGCCTCGGCCGCGCCGGGATCGTGGGTCACCAGCACCACGGCGCCGGCGTAGCTGCGCAGCGCGTCGAGCACCTGCTCGCGCGAGGCGGGGTCCAGGTTGTTGGTCGGCTCGTCGAGCAGCAGCACGTTGGCCGTGGACGCGACCAGACCGGCCAGCGCCAGCCGGGTCTTCTCGCCACCGGACAGCGTGCCCGCGGGTTGCTCGAGTTGGGGGCCGCTGAACATGAACGCGCCCAGCAGGCCGCGCAGGTCCTGCTCGCCGGTGTCCGGGGCGGCGTGGCGGATGTTCTCCCACACCGAGGCCATGTTGTCGAGGGTGTCGTGCTCCTGGGCGAAGTAGCCGATCTTGAGCCCGTGCCCGGGTTCCAGACCGCCGGCGTCCGGCTTCTCCACGCCGGCGAGCAGGCGCAGCAGCGTGGTCTTGCCGGCGCCGTTGAGCCCGAGCACGACGACGCGCGACCCGCGGTCGATCGCCAGGTCCAGACCGGTGAAGATCTCCAGCGAGCCGTAGGTCTTGGTCAGACCCTTGGCGATCAGCGGCGTCTTGCCGCACGGGGCCGGCGTCGGGAACTTGATCCGCGCCACCTTGTCGGCCACCCGCTCGTCGTCCAGCTCGGCGATCATCCGCTCGGCGCGACGCAACATGTTCTGCGCGGCAACGGCTTTGGTGGCCTTCGCGCCCATCTTGGCCGCCTGGGCGCGCAGTGCCCCCGCCTTCTTCTCGGCGTTGGCGCGCTCGCGTCGGCGACGCTGCTCGTCGGTGGCGCGGGCGTCGAGATACTTCTGCCAGCCCATGTTGTAGACGTCGACCTCGCCGCGGACCGCGTCGAGAAACCACACCCGGTTCACGACGTCGGCGAGCAGGCTGACGTCGTGGCTGATCACCACGAGGCCACCGGCGTGGTTCTGCAGGAAGGTGCGCAGCCAGCCGATCGAGTCGGCGTCGAGGTGGTTGGTGGGCTCGTCCAGGAGCAGCGTGGTGTCCGACCCCGAGCCGGTGTCCGACGCGGCGAACAGGATCCGCGCGAGCTCGACGCGGCGGCGCTGCCCACCCGAGAGGGTGCGCAGCGGCTGGGTCAGGACGCGGTCGGGCAGGCCGAGGCTGGCGCAGATCCGGCCCGCCTCGCTCTCGGCCGCGTATCCGCCCAGCGCGGCGAAGCGCTCCTCGAGCTGGCCGTACCGGCGCACAGCCTTGTCCCGGGCCGCGTCGTCGGCGACCTCGGCCATCAGCGCCTGCTGCTTCTCCAGATCCGACAGCAGCGTGTCCAGGCCGCGCGCTGACAGCACCCGGTCCCGGGCCAGCTGGTCGAGGTCACCCTCTTTGGGATCCTGCGGCAGGTACCCGATCTCACCGGAGCGGCTGATCGACCCGGCATACGGTTCGCCCTCACCGGCGAGGATGCGCATCGTGGTGGTCTTGCCGGCACCGTTGCGGCCGACCAGGCCGATGCGGTCACCGGGTTGCACGCGCAGCGCCGCGCCCTCGATCGCGAGCAGCGTGCGCGCTCCGGCGCGGACCTCGAGGTCCGTTGCGGTGATCACGCTGAAGCTCCTGAAAAGAACGAGGGCATGGCGAAACCCCATGCCGCGGCTGACCTCAAAGGCTAATGGCAGCAGCGGCCCTGTGGCCAATCGGTTACTTGTCGTCGGTGAAGACCGCGGGGCGGTTCTCCTTGCGTGCCGCGACCGCTTCCTCGAAGTTGCTGGTCAGCAGCCGGACGTAGAGCTGTCCAAGACCTTCGGCCTGCATGTGCGCTTCCAGCGAACCGGCGTCGAGCCCACTCCACAGCGTGCGCTTGGTCAGCTCGGTTCCGGGCCGGGAGAACGCCGCGATCCGCTCGGCGATGTCGTAGCAGGTGTCGAGCAGCTCCCCGGGCGAGACCCGGCGCGACACCAGCCCGATGCGCTCGGCCTCCTCGGCGCTGACGTCGCGGCCGGTCAGCATGATCTCGAAGGCCCGCGAGGATCCGATGGCCCGCGGCAGCAGATAGCTGAGGCCCAGTTCGCTGGCCGTGAGGCCGTTGTTGATACCCGCGGCCCGGAAGTAGGCGTCGGCGGCGGCGACGCGGATGTCGGCCGCCAGTGCCAGGCACAGACCACCGCCGATGGCAGCGCCGTTGACAGCCGCGATGACCGGTTGGTGCATCTTGCGCATGCCCAGGATGACGTCGTCGAGGACTTCCATCGACCGCAGCCCGAACGTGGGCCGGGTCAGGCCGTCGACGTGCGGAACGGATCCGGCGGACTTGTGGTCCGCGCCCGAGGAGAAGCCGCGACCGGCGCCGGTGAGCACCACCGCGCGCACATCGTTGTCGTGGGTGAGCGCGCGGAGCGCGTCGCGCAGCGGCAGCATGACGTCGAAGGCCATGGAGTTCATCCGCTCGGGGCGGTTCAGCGTCACCAGCGCGACGTGCGGCCGGGGCCTGTCGACGAGGACGAACTGTTCGCGCGCGCTCACGCCTGCACGGTATCGGGCGCGCGAGCGGGGGTCAGCCCTGGCTGTCGTCCTGCGCGGCGATCGCCGCGTCGATGTCGAACTCCTTGACCTTCTGCACGAGGTCTTCCAGCGCCGCGGGCGGCAGGGCACCGGCCTGGTTGAACACCAGCTTGCCCTTCTTGAACGCCATCAGCGTGGGGATGGAGCGGATGTCCGCCGCGGCGGCGAGCTGCTGCTCGGCCTCGGTGTCGACCTTCGCATACACGACGTCGGGGTGCTTCTCCGACGACGCCTTGAAGGTCGGGGCGAACGCCCGACACGGCCCGCACCACGACGCCCAGAAATCGACCAGCACGATCTCGTTGTCGTTGATGGTGGTGTTGAACTCTTCGGCGGTGATGTCTTTCGTAGCCACGCAGTCTTCAACGCGGCGCCGGCGACCTGTGTTCCCCCGACTCAGAGCTGGTAGGCGCGCACCCAGTCGACCTTCATCTCGGCGTTCAGGGGCGCCGACGCGCTCGGGTCGCCGGTCCAGGGGTTGCCGACGGCCACGTTGAGGATCAGGTAGTGCTGCCACTGGCCGGAGAACGGTGTCCAGTCACCGCCGAGCGCCTCGTACTGCGCCTTGGTGACGCTGCCCACCTCGACGCCGTCCACCCGCCAGGTGATGCGATCGGCGTACCAGTCCATGCCGTAGACGTGGAAGTCGGCGGACAGGTCGACTCCCAGGTCGGCGTCGACGCCGTTGAGCTTGACATCGACGGTGTTGTTCGCCTTCGACGGGCCGTGGATGTTGCCGGTCCACATGCGGGCGGCCTCGGGCGTGCCGAAACCGGGCACCTCCGCGATGTCGATCTCGCCCTGCCGGGGCCAGTCGAATTCGTGTCCCGGTTCCAGGCCGACCGACCAGAACGCCGGCAGCAGCCCCTGGTCGACCGGCATCTTGATGCGGGCCTCGACGCGGGTGCCGACGCCGATCGATTGCTTGCCGTAGGTGACCACGCGCGCTGAGGTGTAGTTGTACGGCGCGCCGAGCCCGTCCGGGGCGGGCTCGCGGCGCGCGGTGATCACCAGGTTGCCGTCGGCGTCGACGGTCATGTTGTTGCCGTCGGTGTAGTACTGGTTCTCCCCCGCGGACTGACCCCAGCGGCCGGTCTGCATCCCCCAGTACTTGAGAGCCTCCTCCCGGCTGCTGAAGTTCGTCTCCCACAGCAGTCTCGGCTGCGACGGCGTGGTGACGACGACGTCGCGGTAGATCCGTTTCCTCTTGACCAGCCACCGGTCGGCGGTCGCCTGGGAGACCGGGATGTCGAGCCAGGTGGTGCCCATCCGGCTGCTCCGGATACCCATCGAGTACAGCGAGTCGACGATCATCGATCCGACGGTGACCCGGGTGCTGTTGGCGGCCGCGACCAGCACCGGATCGGAGGCGGTCGCGGTCGCGGTGGCGGTGGCGGTGGCGCCCGGGGCGGTGGCCAGGGTGGTGGTCACGGCCTTCGCGGCGGCGGGTGCGGGCTCCGGTTCGGTGCGGCGCGCGCTACGACGGACGACGGGTTCGGACGTGTCGGCGACGGCGGCGCGGACGCGTTCGGCGCGGCGGGTGCGCTCGTGACGGGCGGGCCGGGTGTCCTCGGGCGCCGCGTCGGCCGCGTCGACGTCCTCCGTGCTGTCCCGAGGCGCGGATTCGGCCGCGTCGGTGTTCTCGGAATCCTGCGACTCGGTGTCGCGGCCACGCTCACCGGAGTCGCGGTCATCCTCCTTCGTGGACGTGTCGGGGCGGTCGGCGGCCTCGGTCGTCGACCCGGCCGACGAAGCGGACGAAGCGGAGGTCTGCGAGGTGTCGGCATCCGCATCGGCGGGGCTGGCCGCGGCGCACGCCGCACCTGCCACGCCGCCGGCCATGAGTGCCGCGGCGATGAAGCCGCCGGCGAGAAGATGTTTGCCGCTGACAATCGTCGGGGCGCTTCGCTGGGTGCAGTGCATCACCGAATCCATTTCCCTCAGTGAGACATTTGACGAAAGGCAAAGCAGGAAATCGACACATGTGCCCCCGCGATCAGCGAACACCGCGAATAAACTGCCGTGCAGTTCAACTCGCGTGCCGCCGCGCAGCGGTGCATGCACAGCAAACGGTAACCAAGGACGTGGGTGAGCGCGTCTTTTCGCGTCAATTCATTCGGCAAAAAGGGCAGACGTCATTTACGGCGCAATTGACGGATGTCGCTATTGTCTTTTGCAGCATAGATCGAGGAAATTGCTCGGCACGGCCTATTCCGCGGAAGTCCCAGGTCGCCATCCCGGGATCGCCCAGCCCGTTGATTGCCTGACATCGTCAGGCAAGTCGCCACGACGGATCAGCGATACTCGGGGTTGGCGAAGTCGTACCGGCAGCCTGCGTCCCACCCCGAACGGATGTTGCCGTACGCCGGCACCCCACCCGACGACTTCAGCAGCCGGGCGAGGTGCATCAGGTTCCACGTCATGAATGTGGTGTTGCGGTTGGTGAAGTCGTTCTCCGGCCCGCCGGAGCCGGGGTCGAGGTATGACGGCCCGGGACCGGCCTCGCCGATCCACCCGGCATCGGCCTGCGGGGGGATGGTGTAGCCGATGTGCTGCAGCGTGTACAGCACATTCTGGGCGCAGTGCTTGACGCCGTCCTCGTTGCCGGTGATCAGGCACCCACCGACCCGGCCGTAGTAGAGGTACTGGCCCGCGTCGTTGAGCAGGTGCGAGCCGCCGTAGAGCCGCTCGTGCACCTTCTTCATCACCGAACTGTTGTCGCCCAACCAGATCGGGCCGGCCAGAACCAGGATGTCGGCCGCGAGCACCTTGTCGAAGATCGCCGGCCAGTCGTCGGTGGCCCAGCCGTGCTCACGCATGTCGGGCCACACGCCGGTGGCGATGTCGTGGTCCACGGCACGCACCACGTCGACGGCGACACCGTGCTTCTCCATGATCGCGGTGCTGATGCGCACCAGGCCGTCGGTGTTGCTGATCTCGGGCGACCGCTTGAGGGTGCAGTTGATGAACACCGCACGCAGACTACTGAAGTCGAGATCGGGATCGCTCATCGTGCGCTCCTGTCGCCGTAGGTGCCGTCGAGATGCAGTGCGCTGATCCGCCTCGAGCGTTACACGAAGCCCGGTGCGGAGCTCGGCAGATGATGAATCCCATGCCGAAACCTGCGCTGCTGATCTTCGACGTCAACGAGACCCTGCTCGACATCGAGACGCTGACGCCGGCGTTCGCGGAGATCTTCGGCGACGGGCAGGTGCTGCGCGAGTGGTTCGCGCAGTTGATCACCTACTCGATGACGGCGACCCTGGCCGGCTCCTACGTCGACTTCTTCACCCTCGGCCGCGGCGTCCTCGAGATGGTCGGCACGGTCCACGGCGTGAAGGTCACCGACGACGACTCGCGGCGGGTCGGCGAGGCGCTGCGGTCGATGCCGGCACATCCCGACGTCGCCGCCGGCCTGGCACAGCTGCGTGACCGTGGCCACCGGCTGGTGACCCTGACGAATTCGCCGCCGGTCGACGGTGCGCCCACCCCGCTCGACCGGGCGGGTCTGGGCGGGTACGTCGAGCGGCAGTTCAGTGTCGACGCCTTCGCGACGTTCAAGCCGGCCACCCGGTTGTATGTCGACGTCGCCGCGGCCCTGGGCGTGCCGCCCGGTGACTGCATGATGGTGGCCGCGCACGTATGGGACACGATCGGGGCGCAGAGCGCGGGGATGGAGGGCGCCTTCGTCGCCCGCCGCGGCAACGCCCTGCTCCCGGTGCCCGCGCTTCCGCAGCCGACCGTGGTCGCCGCCGATCTGCTCGAGCTCGCCCGGCTACTCGACGAACGCGAGCTCAGACGGTGAAGCCCAGGGCCCGCAACTGCTCGCGGCCGTCCTCGGTGATCTTGTCCGGACCCCACGGCGGGTTCCACACCCAGTTGATCTTGATGTCGTTGACCAGCCCGGCTCCGACGAGCGCCGTGCGGGACTGATCTTCGATGACGTCGGTCAGCGGGCAGGCCGCCGAGGTCAGCGTCATGTCGATCAGCGCCACGTCGCCCCCGTCACCCTTCTCGACGTTCAGGCCGTAGACCAGCCCGAGGTCGACGACATTGATGCCGAGTTCGGGGTCGACCACGTCACGCATCGCCTCTTCGAGATCGGCCAGGAATTCCTCGTTGGCCACTGCACCGTCACTCATCAGTTCTCCTCCACAGAAGTCTCGTCAGGCCCGTGCGCCTGGGCCAGTGCTGCCTTGAACGCCGTCCACCCCAGCAGCGCGCACTTCACCCGCGCCGGGTACTTGGCGACACCGGCGAACGCGATACCGTCGCCGATCACGTCCTCGTCGCCGTCGATCCTGCCCCGCGACGACACCATCTCGGAGAACGCCGCGACCGTCTTGAGCGCATCCCCGACGGTCTGCCCGATCACCTGGTCGGTCAGCACCGACGTCGACGCCTGGCTGATGGAGCAGCCCTGCCCGTCGTAGGAGATGTCGGTGACGGTCTCCCCGTCCTCGGACAACGCCACCCGCAGGGTGACCTCGTCGCCGCACGTGGGGTTCACGTGGTGCACCTCTGCGGCGAACGGTTCCCGCAGGCCGCGGTGGTGCGGGTGCTTGTAGTGGTCCAGGATCACTTCCTGGTAGATCTGCTCGAGCCTCACCCGAAGAACTCCACCGCCCGCCGGACCCCGGCGACCAGCCGGTCCACCTCGTCGGCGGTGTTGTACACCGCGAACGACGCCCGCGCGGTCGCCGCGATGCCGAACCGGCGGTGCAGCGGCCATGCGCAGTGGTGCCCGACGCGCACCGCGACCCCGTCGTCGTCGAGCACCTGCCCGACGTCGTGGGCGTGCACGCCGTCGACCACGAACGACACCGGCGACCCGCGGTCGGTCATCGACGCCGGGCCGATGATCCGGACGCCCTCGATCTCCGAGAGCCCGGCCAGCGCGGCGGCGACGAGCTCACGTTCGTGCTGCTCGACCGCGGGCATCCCGAGCGCGTCGAGGTAACGGGCGGCGGCAGCCAACCCGACCACCTGCGACGTCATCGGCGTGCCCGCCTCGAAACGCTGCGGGGCCGGCGCGAACGTCGTGGCCTCCATGGTCACGGTCTCGATCATCGAGCCGCCGGTCAGGAACGGCGGCATCGCCTCGAGCAGCGCCCGCTTGCCGTACAGCACGCCGATACCGGTGGGCCCCAGCATCTTGTGGCCGGAGAACGCCGCGAAGTCGACGTCGAGGGCGTGGACGTCGACGGGCTGATGCGGGACGGACTGGCAGGCGTCGAGCAGCACCAGCGCTCCGACCGAGCGGGCCCGCGCCACCAGTTCGGCGACCGGCGCCACCGCGCCGGTGACGTTCGAATGATGGCTGAAGGCAACGATTTTCACGCGCTCGTCGAGCTCGAGCGAGTCGAGGTCGATGCGGCCCGCTTCAGGCCCCTCGGAAATGACGCCGTACCAGCGCAGCGTCGCACCCGTGCGCTGAGCGAGTTCCTGCCAGGGCACCAGGTTCGCGTGGTGCTCGATCTCGGTGGTGACGATGACGTCCCCGGGACCGACCGCGCGGTCGAACCGCTTGTCCGCCAACGCATAGGCGACCAGGTTGATGGCTTCGGTGGCGTTCTTGGTGAACACCAGTTCGTCGGCGTCGGCGCCGATGAACGCCGCGATGTCCTCACGGCCCTGCTCGTAGGCGTCGGTCGCCTCCTCCATCAACTGGTGCGCGCCGCGGTGCACCGCGCCGTTGGAGGTGAGCAGGAACTCCCGCTCGGCGTCGAGCACGGCCAGCGGCTTCTGCGACGTCGCCCCGGAGTCGAGGTAGGCGAGTTGTTGTCCGCCGCGCATCACCCGCTGCAGGATCGGGAAATCCGCCCTGATCGCGCTGAGGTCCAGCGTCCGCGCGACCGTCATGTCAGGCTCCGGCGGCGGCGGCCTGAGCGAAGCGCTCGTAGCCGTTCTCCTCGAGTTCGTCGGCCAGTTCCGGGCCACCGGACTCGATGATGCGGCCGCCCACGAACACGTGCACGAACTGGGGCCGGATGTAGCGCAGGATCCGGGTGTAGTGCGTGATCAGCAGCACGCCGGCGTCCTCGGCCTCGGCGTACCGGTTCACACCCTCGCTGACCACGCGCAGCGCGTCGACGTCCAGACCGGAATCGGTCTCGTCGAGGATCGCGATCTTCGGCTTGAGCAGCCCGAGCTGCAGGATCTCGTGGCGCTTCTTCTCACCGCCCGAGAAGCCCTCGTTGACGCTGCGTTCCCCGAAGGCCGGGTCGATGCCGAGGTCGGTCATCGCGCCCTTGACCTCCTTGACCCAGTGCCGCAGTTTCGGGGCCTCGCCGCGCACGGCGGTGGCGGCGGTGCGCAGGAAGTTCGACATCGAGACGCCGGGCACCTCGACGGGGTACTGCATGGCCAGGAATAGACCGGCGCGGGCCCGCTCGTCGACACTCATCTCGAGCACGTCCTCGCCGTCGAGCGTGATCGATCCGGAGGTGACGGTGTACTTCGGGTGGCCGGCGATGGCGTACGACAGCGTCGACTTGCCCGAGCCGTTGGGCCCCATCACCGCATGCGTCTCCCCCGAGTTCACGGTCAGGTTGACGCCCTTGAGGATCGGGATCTCCTCGCCCTCGGGGGTGATCACCGAGACGTGCAGGTCTTTGATGTCCAGAGTGGTCATGTTCAGTTACTTCTCGCTTCGGTGATGGCCAGTTCTCGTTCGATGGCTTCGGTCAGACGGTCGCGGACGGTCGGCACGGCGATCTTGGCGATGATCTCGTTGAAGAAGCCGCGGACCACCAGGCGCCGGGCCTGGTCCTCCGGGATGCCGCGCGCACGCAGATAGAACAGTTGCTCGTCGTCGAAACGACCGGTGGCGCTGGCGTGTCCGGCGCCGACGATCTCGCCCGTCTCGATCTCGAGGTTGGGCACGGAGTCGGCCCGGGCCCCGTCGGTCAGCACCAGATTGCGGTTGACCTCGAAGGTGTCGGTGCCGGCGGCCTCGGCCCGGATCAGCACGTCGCCCACCCAGACGGTGTGGGTGTCGGGTTTACGCGACTCCGGATCGCCTTGCAGCGCACCCTTGTACATGACGTTGGAGCGGCAGTTCGGCTGAGCGTGGTCGACCAGCAGCCGGGATTCGAGATGCTGGCCGTCGTCGGCGAAGTACAGCCCCAGCAGTTCGGCATCGCCGCCGGGCGCGGTGTAGCGGACGCGGCCGGTCATCCGGACGACGTCACCGCCGAGGGTGACCGCGGCGTGGCGCAGCACGGCGTCGCGGCCCAGCGCCGCGTGGTGGGTGCTGACGTGCACGACGTCGTCGGCCCAGTCGGCGATCCACACGACGCGCAGCGTCGCCGCGTCGCCGACGACGAATTCGACATTGTCGGCGTAGGTTCCGCTCCCGCGCTGGTCGATGACGACGACGGCCTCGGCCAGCTCGCCGACCCGGATCTGCAGGTGCCCGTATGCCGTCTCCCCCTCGCCGGGGCCGGTGATCGTGACCTCGATCGGGTCGCGCACCACGGCGTTCTTCGGGACGTCGATCAGCGTCGCGGAGGTGAACGACGAATAGGCCTGCGCGGCAACCCGATCGGCCGGCGCACCGGCCTCGCCGAGGCGGGCGTCATCGCGCGCAACGGTCTCCACGCGGACGTCGTCGGGCGCGGCGACCTCGATGGTCGCGGTGCCGGTCGCGACCGCCGAGCCGTCGTGCAGGCCGCGCAGCCGCTTGAGCGGCGTGAACCGCCAGATCTCGTCGCGACCGCCGGGCACCTCGAACGCATTCACGTCGAACGAGGTGAAGATCTCACCCTTGTTGGCCCCGGACAGTGCCGAACCCTCCACTGCCTCGGTCAGATTCGTGCCCGCCACTAGCCGACCGCGCCTTCCATCTGCAGCTCGATCAGCCGGTTGAGCTCCAGCGCGTACTCCATCGGCAGCTCCTTGGCGATCGGCTCGACGAAGCCGCGCACGACCATCGCCATCGCCTCGTCCTCCGTCAGCCCGCGGCTCATCAGATAGAACATCTGATCCTCGCTGACCTTGGACACGGTGGCTTCGTGGCCCATCGTGACGTCGTCCTCGCGGATGTCGACGTAGGGGTAGGTGTCGCTGCGGCTGATCGTGTCGACCAGCAGCGCATCGCATTTGACGCTCGAGCGTGACCCGTGCGCACCCTTGTTGACCTGGACCAGGCCGCGGTAGGACGCCCGGCCACCGCCGCGCGCCACCGACTTGGACACGATGTTGCTCGACGTGTTCGGCGCCAGGTGCAGCATCTTGGCGCCGGTGTCCTGGTGCTGGCCCTCGCCGGCGAACGCCACCGACAGCACCTCGCCCTTCGCGCGCTCACCGGTCATCCACACCGCCGGGTACTTCATCGTGACCTTGGAGCCGATGTTGCCGTCGACCCATTCCATGGTCGCGCCGGCCTCGGCGCGGGCCCGCTTGGTCACCAGGTTGTAGACGTTGTTCGACCAGTTCTGGATCGTGGTGTAACGGCAGCGACCGCCGGGCTTGACGATGATCTCGACGACCGCGCTGTGCAGCGAGTCGCTCTTGTAGATCGGCGCGGTGCAGCCCTCGACGTAGTGCACGTAGGCGTCCTCGTCGACGATGATCAGCGTGCGCTCGAACTGGCCCATGTTCTCGGTGTTGATCCGGAAGTAGGCCTGCAGCGGGATGTCGACGTGCACACCCTTCGGCACGTAGATGAACGAGCCGCCCGACCACACCGCGGTGTTCAGCGCCGAGAACTTGTTGTCGCCGGCCGGGATCACCGTGCCGAAGTACTCCCGGAACAGCTCCGGGTGCTCGCGCAGACCCGAGTCGGTGTCCAGGAAGATGACGCCCTGCGCCTCCAGATCCTCGCGGATCGAGTGGTAGACGACCTCGGACTCGTACTGCGCGGCCACACCGGAGACCAGGCGCTGCTTCTCCGCCTCGGGGATGCCGAGCCTGTCGTAGGTGTTCTTGATGTCGGCGGGCAGGTCGTCCCATGTGGCGGCCTGCTTCTCGCTGGACCGCACGAAGTACTTGATGTTGTCGAAGTGGATGCCGTCGAGGTTGGAACCCCAGTTGGGCATCGGCTTCTTGTCGAAGGTGCGCAGCGCCTTGAGGCGGATGTCGAGCATCCACTCGGGCTCGCTCTTCTTCGCCGAGATGTCCCGGACGACCGCCTCGGACAGGCCGCGCTGCGCGCTGGCCCCCGCGACGTCGGAGTCGGCCCAGCCGTAGCCGTACTTGCCCAGGGAGGCGATGGCCTCCTCCTGGGTCAACGCCTCGGGCTTGACCTCCGGTGTGAGTGTCATTGCGACACACTCCTTTTGTTCGTGTCGGGGCTTCGGCGCGGGCCGTGCGCCGAGGCTGTCATGCGGTCGGGTTCAGCGGGACGTGGGTGGTGCAGGCGCAGTCGCCGTTGACGATGGTCGCCAGTCTCTGCACATGGGTACCCAGTACCTCGGCCATCGCCTGCTGTTCGGCTTCACAGAGTTCGGGGAACTCCTCGGCGACGTGCGAGACCGGGCAGTGGTGCTGACAGATCTGCACCCCGCGCACCGGTCCGCGCACCTGGGTGGTCGTCGTGGCGTATCCGGCGCGGCTGAACGCGTCGGCGACCCGGTCGGCCGCGGCTTCGACGTCGTCGGGGCCCGCGCTGGCTGCGACCGGTTCGACACCGGCCAGGATCGTGTCGATGCGCCGGCGGGCGAAGGTGTGCACCGCGTCGTCACCGCCGATCTCGCGCAGCGCCCGCATGGCCGCCGAGGCCAGGTCGTCGTAGGTGTGCTCGAGTTTGGCGCGGCCGGCCGCGGTGAGCTGGTAGCGCTTGGCGGGCCTGCCGCGGCCCTCCTGCTGCCACGCCGCGGCCGACTTCGCCTGGGCGTCACCGGCCTCGATCAATGCGTCGAGGTGCCGGCGTACGCCGGCGGCCGAGAGCCCGAGGCGCTCGCCGATGCTGCCCGCCGTCGTCGGGCCCGACTCCAGCAGCAACTTGACGATCGCCGTCCTGGTGTCACCGTCGGCGGCATGCGGCGGCACCGTAGAGGGCGCCCCAGAAGGCGCCGTCGACGGCACAGTCGTGCCCTCCGGACGGATTTTCACAACACCAGTGTGACGCAATTCAGGGGACGGGTCCACCAAGGCCACCCTTATCGGCACCGTCGGGATCATCACACCGCGATGGCGGAAGGAGCGGGAATATCCGCCCGCTACGCTGCCTGAGTGGCAGCCCGCCGACATTCGCTCAGCACGTCGATCGCCGGCCTGCACGGCGATGAGCGGACCGTCGGCAGCCCCCTCGACGACGCCGAAGTCGTGGCGCTGCACCGCACCCGCCTGTTCGGGGCGACGGGCACGGTGCTGATGGCGATCGGCGCCCTGGGCGCCGGCGCACGACCCGTGGTCCAGGATCCCACGTTCGGGGTCCGGCTGCTCAACCTGCCGTCCCGCATCCAGACGGTCTCACTCACCATGACGACCACCGGCGCGGTGATGATGACGCTGGCCTGGCTGATGCTCGGCCGCTTCGCGCTGGGCAAGCGGCGGATGACGCGCAGCCAGGTCGACCGCACGCTGCTGCTGTGGGCGCTGCCGCTGCTGATCGCGCCGCCGATGTACAGCAAGGACGTCTACTCCTACCTCGCGCAGAGCGAGATCTCGCTGCAGGGCAGCGACCCCTACCGGGTGGGACCGGCACCCGGCCTGGGCCTCGACCATGTGTTCACGCTGTCGGTGCCGAGCCTGTGGCGGGAGACCCCCGCGCCGTACGGACCGCTGTTCCTGTGGATCGGGCGCGGCATCTCGGCGATCACCGGGGAGAACATCGTCGAGGCGGTGCTCTTCCACCGGCTCATGGTGCTGCTGGGGGTCGGCCTGATCGTCTGGGCCACGCCCCGGCTGGCACGCCGCTGCGGTGTCGCCGAGGTCAGTGCGCTGTGGCTGGGCGCGACCAACCCGCTGCTGTTCATGCACCTGGTGGCCGGCATCCACAACGAGGCGCTGATGCTCGGGCTGATGCTCGCCGGAACCGAGTTCGCGCTGCGCGGCATCGCGGCGATCTCGAGTTCGGCGGTGGCCGCGCGCGGCCGCTGGTACGCCCCCGGCATGCTGCTGGCCGGCACGGTGCTGATCACGATGTCCTCGCAGGTGAAGCTGCCGGGCCTGCTGGCGCTGGGGTTCGTCGCGATGGCGCTGGCGAACCGCTGGGGCGGCACCGTGAAGGCGTTCTTCCTCGCCGGCGGCGCGCTGGGCGCCGTGTCGCTGGCGGTGATGGCGCTGATCGGCTGGGCCAGCGGCCTCGGGTTCGGCTGGCTGTTCACGCTGGGCACCGCGAACGTCGTGCGCAGCTGGATGTCGCCGCCGACGCTGCTGGCGCTGGGCACCGGGCAGGTCGGCATCCTGCTCGGCCTCGGCGACCACACCACCGCCGTCCTGGCGCTGACCCGTGCCATCGGTGTGAGCCTGATCGCGATCATCGTCACCTGGCTGCTGTTCGCGGTGCTGCGCGGCCGGCTGCACCCGGTCGGCGGCCTGGGCGTCGCGCTCGGGGTGACCGTGCTGCTGTTCCCCGTCGTCCAGCCCTGGTACCTGCTGTGGGCGATCATCCCGCTCGCCGCGTGGGCCACCCGGCCGGGATTCCGCGCCGCGGTCATCGCGGTCACGCTGATCGTCGGGATCTTCGGCCCCACCGCCAACGGCGACCGGTTCGCCCTGTTCCAGATCGTGCTGGCGACGCTGGCCAGCACCGTGATCGTGCTGGCCCTGATCGCGATGACCTACCGGTGGCTGCCGTGGCGGGCGGTGCCGAAGGCGGCGTCGGGCCGGGTGGACGAGCCGGTCGCGCCGCCTGCGAAGTCCGACGCCTACGCTGAATCTCCGTGACCCCCCACCCCGCTTCGTCGATCCCCGTGCGGCTGCGTGGTGTGCGCAAGCAGTACGGCTCGACGGTGGCGGTGTCCGACCTCGACCTCGACGTCGGTCCCGCCGAAGTCTTCGCCCTGCTCGGCCCGAACGGGGCCGGGAAGACCACCACGGTCGAGATGTGCGAAGGGTTCCTGCGGCCCGACGGCGGCACGATCGAGATCCTGGGGCTGGATCCGGTGTCCGACAACGCCGCGGTGCGTGCGCGCACCGGCGTGATGCTGCAGGGCGGCGGTGCCTATCCGGCCGCCCGCGCGGGCGAGATGCTCGACCTCGTCGCCTCCTACGCGGCCAACCCGCTGGATCCGAAGTGGCTGCTCGACACGCTCGGCCTGACCGACTCGGCGCGCACCACCTACCGTCGGCTCTCCGGCGGCCAGCAGCAGCGGCTCGCGCTCGCGTGCGCCGTCGTCGGACGGCCCGAACTGGTGTTCCTCGACGAACCGACGGCCGGGATGGACGCGCACGCCCGCCTGGTGGTGTGGGAGCTGATCGACGCGCTGCGCCGCGACGGCGTCACCGTCGTGCTGACCACCCACCAGCTCACCGAGGCCGAGGAACTGGCCGACCGCATCCTGATCATCGACCGCGGCGCGGCCGTCGCGAGCGGCACCCCGACGGAGTTGATGCGCAACGGCGCCGAGAACCAGCTGCGGTTCCGTGCGCCCCGCATGCTCGACCTGTCGCTGCTGATCGCCGCGCTCCCGGAGAGTTACCGGGCCACCGAGACGTCTCCGGGCGAGTACCTCGTCGAGGGCCGCATCGACCCGCAGGTCCTGGCGACCGTCACCGCGTGGTGCGCCCGGCTCGATGTGCTGGCCACCGACATGCGGGTCGAGCAGCGCAGCCTCGAGGACGTCTTCCTCGAACTGACGGGGCGGGAGTTGCGCAAATGACCCAGCCGAATCGCTTCGCGCCGGGCACGTTCCGTCCCGATCCGCGCCCGGCCGCGGTGCCGCGGATGCTGACCGCGCAGTACGGGCTGGAGCTGCGGCTGCTGCTGCGCAACGGCGAGCAGCTGCTGCTGACGATGTTCATCCCCATCACGCTGCTGATCGGGCTGACGCTGCTGCCGCTGGGCTCGTTCGGCCCCGACCGCGCAGCGACGTTCGCACCCGCGATCATGGCGCTGGCCGTCATCTCCACCGCCTTCACCGGCCAGGCGATCGCCGTCGCGTTCGACCGCCGCTACGGCGCGCTCAAGCGACTCGGCGCCACGGCACTGCCCGTGTGGGGCATCATCGCCGGCAAGTCGCTGGCCGTCGTGACCGTGGTGTTCCTGCAGTCCATCCTGCTCGGCGTGATCGGCGTCGCGCTGGGCTGGCGGCCCGCGGTGGCCGGGCTGGCGCTGGGCGCCGTGATCATCGCAGTGGGCACGGCGGTGTTCGCCGCGCTGGGTCTGCTGCTGGGCGGCACGCTCAAAGCCGAGATCGTGCTCGCGGTCGCCAACCTGATGTGGTTCGTGTTCGCCGGGCTGGGCGCGCTGACCGTGGAGGGCCCCGTCGTCCCGCGCGCCGTCCGGTGGGTGGCGCGGCTGACTCCGTCGGGTGCGCTGACCGAGGCGCTGACCCGGGCGATGACGCTGTCGGTGGACTGGTTCGGCCTCGCGGTGCTGGCGGTCTGGGGGGCGGTCGCCGCCCTGTGCGCGCTGCGCTGGTTCCGCTTCACCTGAGCCCCTACTACGAGCGGTAGTTCGCCGGGCTCTACCATCGACACGTGCCCGTCGGACGAATTTTCCTGCGGCTCGTCGACCTGCTCCCCGAACCCAGCCTGCGGGTGCAGCGCATCGTCGCCGCGGCCGTGATCCTGACCCAGGGCGGCATCGCCGTCACCGGGGCCATCGTCCGCGTCACCGCCTCCGGGCTGGGCTGCCCGACCTGGCCGCAGTGCTTCCCCGGAAGTTTCACGCCGGTGCCGCACGCCGAGGTGCCCGTCATCCACCAGGCCGTCGAGTTCGGCAACCGGTTGATCACGTTCCTCGTCGTGCTGACCGCGGCCGCCGCCGTGCTCGCGGTCACCCGGGCCCGCCGCCGCCGCGAGGTGCTGATCTACGCGTGGCTGATGCCGGCGTCGACGGTGCTGCAGGCCGTCATCGGGGGCATCACCGTGCTCACCGGGCTGCTGTGGTGGACCGTGGCCGTGCACCTGCTCGTGTCGATGGCGATGGTGTGGCTGGCGGTGCTGCTCTACGTCAAGATCGGGCAACCGGACGACGGGGTACCTGTGCGACGGGCGCCGAAACCGTTGCGCCAGTTGACCGCGCTGTGCGGCGTCACACTGTCGGCCGTCCTGGTCACCGGAACGATGGTCACCGGCGCGGGCCCGCACGCCGGCGACAAGAGCGTCGAGCGGCCGGTGCCGCGCCTGCAGGTCGAGATCACCACGCTCGTGCACCTGCACTCGTCGCTGCTGGTGGCGTATCTGGCGCTGCTGATCGGGCTGGCGTTCGGTCTGGTCGCGGCCCGCACGTCGCGGCCGGTGCTGCGGCGGCTCGGCGTCCTGGTGGCGCTGGTCGTCGCGCAGGGCCTGCTCGGTGCGGTGCAGTTCAACGCCGGGGTGCCCGCCGTCCTGGTGGCCTTCCACGTCGCGGGGGCGGCGGCCTGTACCGCGGCGACGGCCGCGCTATGGGCGTCGATGCGCGAACGGGCCCAGCCCGAACTCCTCGAGCGCCGACTCGACACCGAGGGCGAAGAGGCGCTGCTGCCGGGCCCGGGCGGTGCGGTCGAGCTGCCGCCAACCCAGTGACGGCTCGACCAGTTCGAGCTCGAGCACGGCCGGGGCCGCGGCGTCGCCGAGCACGTCCACGCGTGCGTACAGCAGATCGCTGACCCGGATGCCCAGATGCCCGGCCGCAGCGGCCAGCGCCGCGTGCCCGAGGTCCCACAGCTCGAAATCCGGATCGGCGGGTCGGAGCCGTTCCTCGGCGTAGGTGCCCGACTCGTCGAACACCGGCGCCTGCCCCGGCGCGGGCAGCATCGGCCCCTTGGTGAACGCGTGCGACTGCTCCCCGCGGAGGAACACGAGCGCGGTCTCGCCGTCGGCCACCCGCGGATCGAACGGCTGCACCAGCGCGGTCTGACCCTCGCTCTGCAGCGCGGCGGCGTGCGCGCGTGCCGCGTCGGCGTCCCGAAAGCGCAACGCGCCCACCGATCCCGCGCCGACAGCCGGCTTCACCACCACCTCCCCGTCCGGGATGTGCGCCCGCTCGCCCGGAGCGAAGAACCCGCTCGGCACCGTCGGCACGCCGGCGGCGGCCAGGTCGGCCAGGTAGTGCTTGTCGGTGTTCCACGCCACGACCGCCGGCGGGTTGAGCAGGTGCGGCACCCGCCGCGTCCAGGCGAGGAACTCCTCGAGCCGCTCGGTGTAGTCCCACGTCGCCCGCAGGATCACCAGGTCGGCACGCAGCGTCGCGGGGTCGTCCCAGGACAGCCAGCGCGGATGCAGACCTCGTGCGCGCAGCGCCTCCACCAACCCCGCGTCATCGCCGTCGCCCTCGGGCAGCGCCGGGCAGCCGGCCAGCACGATGCGGGGGTGGAAGACGTCCGGACGCGCGAGCTTCATGGCCGGACCGATGCTACCGAGGAAGGCATGATGGGTACCTATGTACGCCATCGAAGTCGCCGAGACCGGCGGGCCAGAAGTCCTGTCCTACGTCGAGAAGCCGCAGCCCGCTCCCGGACCGGGCGAGGTGCTGATCAAGGCCGAGGCGATCGGCGTCAACTTCATCGACACGTACTTCCGCTCGGGCCTGTATCCGCGTGAGCTGCCGTTCGTCGTCGGCACCGAGGTCTGCGGCACCATCGAGGCGGTCGGCGACGAGGTGGCGGCGCTGAACGTCGGCGACCGCGTCGTCACCGCCCAGGCCCAGGGGGCCTACGCCGAGTACTGCGTGGCGCCCGCGGATTTCGTCGCCTACGTCCCCGAGGGGGTGGCGCCCGAGGTCGCCGCCTCGGCGCTGCTGAAGGGGATGACGGCGCACTACCTGATCAAGTCGACGTACCCGATCCAGCAGGGCGACACCGTGCTGGTGCACGCCGGCGCCGGGGGCGTCGGGCTGATCCTGACGCAGTGGGCGACCAGCCTGGCGACGTCGGTGATCACGACGGTCTCCACCCCGGACAAGGCCGAATTGTCGCGGCAGGCCGGCGCGGTCGAGGTGCTCGACTACCCGGACGATCCGCAGGCCTTCGGCGCCCGCATCCGCGAGCTGACCGACGGCAACGGCGTAGCGGCCGTGTACGACGGTGTCGGCGCGTCGACGTTCGAGGCGAGTCTGGCCAGCCTCGCGGTGCGCGGCACCCTGGCGTTGTTCGGCGCGGCCAGCGGGCCGGTGCCGCCGTTCGATCCGCAGCGGCTCAACGCCGCGGGCTCGGTGTTCCTGACCCGGCCGAACCTTGCGCATCACACCCGCACGCCCGACGAATTCTCTTGGCGCGCAGGCGAGTTGTTGACCGCGATCGCCGACGGCACGCTGACGGTGACGGTGAGCAACCGGTACGACCTGCGCGACGCCGAGCAGGCGCACCGCGACCTGCAGGGCCGCAAGACGGTCGGTTCGGTGGTGCTCGTCCCCTAGACCGGTTCGGCTGCCGGGAACGTCCACGTCCCGTCCAACACCTCGGGGCGCGGACGGTACAGGCGCACCAGATAATTCCAGCCGGCAGTGACGGGCAGACAGTTGGTGGCGACGCCGTCGCAGCCGCCGAACTGCACCGTCACCGTGCCATCGGGGTCTGGGACGGCCGTGATGTTGTTGACCGAGTACGCGTTCGCGGGATTCGCGGTGAAGTAGCCCTCGGCGTTGTACACGGTGATCGACCAGAAGCCGTCGACGGGTACATCACCGACCGTCAGCCGGTGCACCGTC
Organism: Mycolicibacterium chlorophenolicum; assembly: GCF_001044235.1. Taxonomy (GTDB): domain Bacteria; phylum Actinomycetota; class Actinomycetes; order Mycobacteriales; family Mycobacteriaceae; genus Mycobacterium; species Mycobacterium chlorophenolicum. The sequence goes on from NZ_JYNL01000020.1 coordinate 97,812, forward strand.
GTCCCGTCGTTGGCCGCCGGGTTCACGGTGAGATACAGCGCGTCGCGTTCGGGGTTGCCGCCCCAGGCCGCCGCCGCGCCGATCAGCCGTCGGACCGGGTCGACGTCGCCCTCCCGGCCGAACATGCCTTTCGAGTCGGGCAGCGTCGAGAACAGCGTCAGGAGCGCGTCGCGGACCTGCTTCTGGCTGTCGGGATCCCACTCGGGGACCTCGAAGCGGCCCGGGGCGATCTGGTCGACCGTGAGGGCGTCCTGCAGCGCGTGCACAGCGTCGAGATCTTCGGGGTCACTGGGATCGACGAGGATGCGGACGGCGAGCATCACGTAGCGGGTGCCGATCTCCTGCCTGTCGACGGTGTGCCGGCCCGCGGTGTAGACCACCTCGGGGACGTACTGGTCCTCGGTGATCACCTGCATGGCCATGAACCGGCCACCGGCGTCGGGAAGGGTGACTGTCACCGGCCCGGCGTCGAGGTCGAACACCGCGGCGGAGTACAGCGTGTCGCGGTTCTGCCGCACCACGAGCTGATCGTCCAGTGGCCCGAAGTCGCGGAAGTGGACGAACTGCCCCAGTCCGGCGGCGCCGACGATGTTGCCGAAGTAGACGTCGCTCTCCGCACGGATGAAGTTGTCCGGCGAAACGTGGACGGACACGGTCTAGAGGTGCAGCAGCGTCGGCAGGTTCAGCGCCGAGTCGACGGCCAGCGCGCAGAACACGACGGCCAGGTAGTTGTTCGACTGCAGGAACAGTCGCAGCGGCTTGACCGGCTCGCCGCGCCGCACGCCGGCGTACAGCTGGTGGGCCATCACCAGGAACCAGGTGCCCGCCAGGATCGCCACCGACGCGTACAGCCATCCGGTGGCCAGGGCCAGCGCCAGCGTCGCGATGACGGTCAGCCAGGTGTAGATCAGGATCTGCTTGGTGACCTGCTGCTCGGTGGCCACCGCAGGCAGCATCGGCACACCGGCCGCCTTGTAGTCCTCCTTGTAGCGCATCGCCAGCGCCCAGGTGTGCGGCGGAGTCCAGAAGAAGATGATCAGGAACATCACCAGGGCCGGCCACTGGATCGTGCCGGTCACCGCCGACCAGCCGATCATCACCGGCATGCAGCCGGCGGCCCCGCCCCACACGACGTTCTGCGAGGTCCGGCGCTTCAGCAGGAGCGTGTACACCAGCACGTAGAACGCGATCGTGGCGCCGGCCAGGTGCGCCGACAGCATGTTGGTGGTCCACCACAGCCAGAAGAACGATCCGACCGACAGTGCCAGCCCGAACACCAGCGCATGGCTGCGCGGCACGGTCGCCCGCGCCAACGCCCGGCCCTCGGTGCGCTTCATCACCTTGTCGATGTCGGCATCAGCGACGCAGTTGAGGGTGTTCGCGCCAGCGGCGGCCAGCAGGCCGCCGAACATCGTGTTCAGGATCAGCAGCGGATCCACGCTGCCGCGGTGGGCCAGCAGCATCGCGGGAATCGTGGTGACGAGCAGCAGCTCGATCACGCGCGGCTTGGTCAGCCCCAGGTAGCCCAGCAGCGTGGTGCGGAGGCCGTGAGCCTTCGCGTCGGCCGAATCCCCGACGAGGTGGCCTTCGCGGATCCTCACGCAACCAACTCCTTCTCGCCGGAGCCCGTCCAGCACGGCATCTACTACAGGCGATGGTAGACCGCCGGTGTCCGTCACCGAAATCGCAGGGTCGAATCCGCTGCCGGTGGGATGACCCCTGCGTCCCCAGTGCGTTGCGCACTAGGGTGGTTCCTGCGGACCGACACGCCCCACCAAGTCAAGGAGTGCGCCTCGTGACCACGCTCGAAGAGATCTCTTCGCTGACCCGACCCAACCATCCCGACGACTGGACCGACCTCGATTCGCGGGCGGTGGACACCGTCCGCGTGCTCGCCGCCGACGCCGTCCAGAAGGTCGGCAACGGGCATCCGGGGACGGCGATGAGCCTGGCGCCCCTGGCGTACACGCTGTTCCAGCGCCAGATGCGCCACGACCCCAGCGACGTGCACTGGCTCGGCCGCGACCGGTTCGTGCTGTCCTGCGGGCATTCCAGCCTCACGCTGTACATCCAGCTCTATCTCGGCGGGTTCGGGCTCGAACTGTCCGACATCGAGTCGCTGCGGACCTACAAGTCCAAGACCCCCGGTCACCCCGAGTTCCGCCACACCAAGGGTGTGGAGATCACGACGGGCCCGCTCGGTCAGGGGCTGGCGTCGGCGGTGGGGATGGCGATGGCGTCGCGCTACGAACGCGGCCTGTTCGACCCGGACGCACCGGCCGGTGAGAGCCCGTTCGACCACTTCATCTACGTCATCGCCTCCGACGGCGACATCGAGGAGGGCGTCACCAGCGAGGCATCCTCGCTGGCGGGCACGCAGCAGCTCGGCAATCTGATCGTGTTCTACGACAAGAACCAGATCTCCATCGAGCACGACACCAACATCGCGCTGAGCGAGGACGTCGTCGCGCGGTACCGGGCCTACGGCTGGCACGTGCAGGAGGTCGAGGGCGGCGAGAACGTCGTCGGTATTGAGCAGGCCATCGCCGAAGCCAAGAAGGTGACCGACAAGCCGTCGTTCATCGCCGTGCGCACGATCATCGGCTACCCGGCCCCCAACAAGATGAACACCGGCGGCGTGCACGGCTCGGCGCTGGGCGATGACGAGGTCGCCGCGACCAAGAAGATCCTCGGCTTCGACCCGGACAAGACCTTCGAGGTCAGCGAGGACGTCATCACCCACACCCGCGGCCTGGTCGGGCGCGGCAAGGAGGCCCACGACGCCTGGCAGCAGGACTTCGACGCCTGGGCGAAGCGCGAGCCCGAGCGCAAGAAGCTGCTCGACCGGCTCACCGCCGAGGAGCTGCCGGAGGGCTGGGACGCCGACATCACGCACTGGGAGCCCGGTTCCAAGGCCGTCGCCACCCGCGCCGCGTTCGGTCAGGTGCTCAACGACGTCGCCCCCAAGCTTCCGGAGCTGTGGGGCGGCTCGGCCGACCTGGCGGGCAGCAACAACACCACGATCAAGGGCGTGAAGTCGTTCGGCCCGCCGTCGATCTCGACATCGGACTTCGAGGCCGACTGGTACGGCCGGGTGCTGCACTTCGGTATCCGCGAGCACGCGATGGGCGCGATCCTGTCGGGCATCGTGCTGCACGGCCCCACCCGCGCGTTCGGCGGCACCTTCCTGCAGTTCTCGGACTACATGCGTCCGTCGGTGCGACTGGCCTCGCTGATGGACATCGACACCATCTACATCTGGACGCACGATTCGATCGGCCTCGGCGAGGACGGCCCCACCCACCAGCCGATCGAACATCTCGCGGCGTTGCGCGCCATCCCGAACCTGTCGGTGGTGCGCCCGGGCGACCCGAACGAGACCGCCTACGCGTGGCGCAGCATCGTGGCCCGCGGCAACGGCAGCGGCCCGGTCGGTTTCATCCTGACCCGTCAGGGCATCCCGGTGCTGGAGGGCACCAGCGCCGAAGGTGTCGAGAAGGGCGGTTACGTGCTCGGCGGCGGCTCCCCCGCCGACGATGCCGACGTCATCCTGATCGCGACGGGCTCCGAACTGCAGATCGCGGTCGAGGCGCAGAAGATGTTGCGCGAGAAGGACATCTCGGCCTACGTCGTGTCGATGCCGTGCCTCGAGTGGTTCGAGTCGCAGCCCAAGGAGTACCGCGACAGCGTGCTGCCACCGCGGGTGTCGGCACGCGTGGCCATCGAGGCGGCGGTCGCGCAGAGCTGGTACAAGATCGTCGGCGACACCGGCGAGATCATCTCCATCGAGCACTACGGCGAGTCGGCCGACGACAAGACCCTGTTCCGCGAATTCGGGTTCACTCCAGAAGCAGTGGTGGCCGCAGCGGAACGCAGCATTGCGAACTAGCCAGCGATAAGAGGAATTGACATGACCCAGAACCAGAACTTGGCGACGCTGTCCGCCGCAGGCGTCTCGGTGTGGCTCGACGACCTGTCCCGGGAGCGGCTGCAGACCGGCAACCTGCAGGAGCTGATCGACACGAAGTCCGTGGTCGGCGTGACCACGAACCCGTCGATCTTCCAGGCGGCACTGTCCAAGGGCGACGCCTACGACAGCCAGATCAAAGGGCTCGCCGAGCGGGGCGCCGACGTCGACGCCACCATCCGCACGGTCACCACCGACGACGTCCGCAACGCATGTGACGTCTTCGCCAAGGTCTACGAGCAGTCCGGCGGAGTCGACGGCCGGGTGTCCATCGAGGTGGACCCGCGGCTGGCGCACGACACCGACAAGACGATCCTGCAGGCGATCGAGCTGTGGAAGATCGTCGACCGGCCCAACCTGCTGATCAAGATCCCCGCCACCGAAGCCGGCCTGCCGGCGATCACTGCGGTGATCGCCGAGGGCATCTCGGTCAACGTGACGCTGATCTTCTCGGTGGAGCGCCACCGCGCGGTGATGGACGCCTACCTGGCGGGCCTGGAGAAGGCCAAGGAGGCCGGCCACGACCTGTCCCGGATCCATTCCGTCGCATCGTTTTTCGTGTCTCGCGTGGACACCGAGATCGACAAGCGGCTCGAGGACATCGGCACCGACGAGGCGCTCGCGCTGCGCGGCAAGGCCGGAGTGGCCAACGCCCGGCTGGCCTACGCCGCCTACGAGGAGGTCTTCCTCGGTGGTGACCGGTTCTCGGCGCTGAGCTCTTCCGGTGCGCGCGTGCAGCGGCCGCTGTGGGCGTCGACCGGCGTGAAGAACCCCGACTACTCCGACACGCTGTACGTCACCGAGCTGGTCGCCCCGAACACGGTGAACACCATGCCGGAGAAGACGATCGTTGCGGTGGCCGACCACGGCGTGGTCACCGGGGACACCGTCACCGGCCGGGGCGCCGAATCCCAGGAGGTCTTCGACTCGCTCTCGGCGGTCGGCATCGACCTGACCGACGTGTTCCTGGTCCTCGAGAACGAGGGTGTGGAGAAGTTCGAGAAGTCGTGGCACGAGCTGCTCGAAGCCACCCAGGGCCAGCTCGACGACAAGAAGTGACCTCATACCGATGAGCGAAGCTTGGCAGAACCCGTTGCGGGACAAGCGCGACAAGCGCATGCCCCGCATCGCGGGCCCGTGCAGCGTGGTGATCTTCGGCGTCACCGGTGACCTCGCCCGCAAGAAGCTGATGCCGGCGATCTACGACCTGGCCAACCGCGGGCTGCTGCCGCCGTCGTTCGCTCTGGTGGGGTTCGCCCGAAGGGACTGGGCCGACCAGGATTTCAGTCAGGTCGTCCTCGATGCGGTCAAGCAACACGCCCGCACCCCGTTCCGCCAGGAGGTCTGGGACCGGTTGGCCGAGGGGATCCGCTTCGTCCAGGGCACCTTCGACGACGCGAAGGCGTTCGAGGATCTGGCGGAGACGCTCGCCAAGCTCGACGCCGAACGCGGGACCGGTGGTAATCACGCGTTCTACCTGTCGATTCCGCCCAAGGCGTTCCCGCAGGTGCTCGAACAGCTGTCGAGGACGGGTCTGGCGAAGAAGTCCGAGGGCGGCTGGAGCCGCGTGGTCATCGAGAAGCCGTTCGGTCACGATCTCGAGAGCGCCGAGGAACTCAACGCGATCGTGAACAACGTCTTCCCGGAATCGTCGGTGTTCCGCATCGACCATTACCTGGGCAAGGAGACCGTCCAGAACATCCTGGCGCTGCGTTTTGCCAACGAGCTCTTCGAGCCGGTGTGGAACGCGCACTACGTGGACAGCGTGCAGATCACCATGGCCGAGGACATCGGGCTGGGCGGCCGTGGCGGGTACTACGACGGGGTCGGCGCCGCGCGTGACGTGATCCAGAACCACCTGCTGCAATTGTTGGCGCTCACCGCCATGGAGGAGCCGGTCAGCTTCTCCCCCGACGAACTGCAGGCCGAGAAGATCAAGGTGCTCTCGGCGAGCAGGCTCGCTGAGCCACTGGACGAAACCACCTCGCGCGGCCAGTACACCGCGGGCTGGCAGGGCGGCGAGCGGGTGGTCGGGCTGCTGGAGGAGGAGGGATTCTCCAAGGACTCGACCACCGAGACCTTCGCGGCGATCACCGTGGACGTCGACACCCGGCGCTGGGCGGGCGTTCCGTTCTACCTGCGCACCGGAAAACGGCTGGGCCGCAGGGTCACCGAGATCGCGCTCATCTTCAAGCGAGCGCCGCACCTGCCCTTCGACGCCACCATGACCGAGGAGCTCGGACAGAACGCCCTGGTGATCCGGGTCCAGCCGGACGAGGGCATCACGCTGCGCTTCGGGTCCAAGGTTCCCGGCAACCTGATGGAAGTCCGCGATGTCAGCATGGACTTCTCGTACGGCTCGGCGTTCGCCGAAGAGTCACCCGAGGCCTACGAACGGTTGATCCTCGACGTGCTGCTCGGTGAGCCATCGCTGTTCCCGGTCAATCAGGAGGTCGAATTGGCTTGGCGCATCCTGGATCCCGCCTTGGAGTACTGGGCATCGCATGGAAAACCCGACCCGTACGAAGCGGGCGGCTGGGGGCCTGACTCGGCGTTCGAGATGTTGCGTCGCTCCGGTCGCGAATGGAGGCGGCCATGATCCTCGACCTGCCGGACACCACGACCGACGTCATCAACAAGAAGATCATCGCGCTCCGCGAAGAGGGCGGGGCGATCACGCTCGGCCGGGTGCTGACACTCGTCATCGCCCCGACCACCGAAGCGCTGCTCGAGGAGTCGATCGAGGCGGCCAACGCGGCCAGCCGCGAGCATCCGTGCCGTGTCGTGGTGGTCGCACCGGGTGACCGGCTGGCCGACAAGGCCCGGCTCGACGCGCAGGTGCGGGTGGGCCGCGACGCCGGCGCCAACGAGGTCGTCTGCCTGCGGCTCTCCGGCCCTCTGGCCGCTCATGCCAGCAGCGTCGTCATGCCGTTCCTCCTGCCGGACACACCTGTCGTCACGTGGTGGCCGGATGTGGCGCCCGACGTCCCCGCCGAGGACCCCCTCGGCAAGCTGGCTCTGCGCCGTATCACCGATGCCACCAACGCCCCCGATCCGCTGGCATCGATCAAGGGCCGCCTGAAGGGCTACACCCCCGGTGACACCGACCTGGCGTGGAGCCGGATCACCTACTGGCGGGCGCTGCTGACGTCGGCGGTCGACCTTCCGCCGCACGAGCCGATCACGTCGGCGACGGTGTCCGGCCTGGCGACAGAACCGGCGCTCGACCTGCTCGCGGGCTGGTTGGCTCACCGCATCGACGGTCCGGTTCGCCGTGCCGTCGGTGAACTCAAGGTGGAACTGGTTCGCGACAGCGACACGATCACACTGAGCCGGCCCCAGGACGGCGTCACCGCGAAGCTCACCCGCACAGCTCGACCCGAGTCGCTGGTTCCGTTGGCGCGCAGGGAAACTCGCGAGTGCCTGGCCGAAGACATGCGGCGCCTAGACGCCGACGAGATCTACCACGAGGCCCTGCAGGGCATCGAGAAAGTGCAGTACGTGTGAGCACAGTCGTGGAGCGCTACCCCGACAAGGACACATTGGTGAGGGCCGCCAGGGACCGTCTGGTTGACGCGATCACCGCGGCCGTTGCGGCACGGGGGCAGGCCAGCGTGGTGTTGACCGGCGGTGGCACCGGCATCGGGATGCTCGAGCGGGTCAAGGAGCGCAGCGACGAGATCGACTGGCCGAAGGTCCACGTGTACTGGGGCGATGAGCGGTTCGTGCCCGCAGACGACGACGAACGCAACGACAAACAGGCACGCGAGGCGCTGCTGAGCCACATCGACATCCCCGAGGTCAACGTCCACGCGATCGCGGCCAGTGACGGCGAGTTCGGCGACGACCTGGAGGCCGCGGCCGCCGGCTACGAGCAGTTGCTCGACGAGACGTTCGCCGAGGCTGCAACCGAATTCGACGTGCATCTGCTGGGCATGGGGCCCGAGGGGCACGTCAACTCGCTGTTCCCGGACACTGCTGCCGTGCAGGAGACCGAGCGGCTGGTCGTCGGGGTGACCGACTCCCCCAAGCCGCCGCCGCGACGGATCACGTTGACACTGCCCGCCGTTGCGCGTTCCCGCGAGGTGTGGCTGGTGGTGTCGGGCGAGGGCAAGGCCGATGCGGTGGCGGCTGCGCTCGGCGGCGCCGCCCCTGTCGACATCCCCGCGGCGGGCGCGGTCGGACGCGAGGCCACGGTGTGGCTGCTCGACGAGGCTGCCGCGTCCCAGCTGTAGCTCTATGTGCGCGTAACGGCGGGTGTGCGCATCAGGATCGCGAGCACGAGGGCGACGAGGAACAATGCTGCTACATCGCCCCAGAGGTGCCCCCGATAGTGGCCGCCGAACGACTGCGCCGCCATGATCGCCCCGTGCACAACGCTCGATACGACGGTGAACCAGATGAGACTGACGTTGGCTTCCGGACGCCGCGCCGCCCGACAGAGGAAGACCCCGAGAACGGCGTAGATGCCGACGATCATGATGAAGTAGTCGGACTGATACGGCGCGCCCTGGTGCCACGACCAACCCGACGGCCACACCACAGCCAGCGGATAGACCAAGAGCATCAGTACGCCGATGACAACGAGCGCGATCTTGAGAATTCGGTGACGGGATGGCATGACATCCTTCCGACGAGAGATGGCTTCACGGTAACGCCGCCACGCCACGCCACGCAGCGGCAGCGCGCATCTGTTCCGTCCCACCCCGGAACACCGGGAATCGGTCCAGGACCAAATACCCTTCCCCCGCCCCCGGTGACGGCAAGAGACTTTCCACAGGTGTGGGCAGAGAATGACCGCACGGCGACAGGGGATCCGGCATGGACGCAGAAGCGATCGTCATCGGGGCCGGGACCGGCGGACTGACTGCCGCCGCATATCTCGCTGCGCTGGGCCGTCGGGTCGTTGTCGTCGATCGGCAGCCGATGCCGGGCGGCAACACCGCCTCGTTCACCCATGACGGCTATGAGTTCGACATCGGGCTGCACTATCTCGGCGGATGGGCAGGTTCGCACCCGGGGTTACGCGCCGTACTGGAGCCGCTGGGAATCGATCTGCACTACCGCGAACTCGATCCCGACGGATTCGACGAGCTTCTCTTCGACGACATGGCTTTCCGGGTACCGCGGGGTGTCGAGGAATTCCGCGCCCGCCTCCACGAGCAGTTCCCCGAGGAACGCGAGCGCATCGATCGGCATCTGCGGAGAATCGCGACCATAACCCAGGAGCTGGAAGCCACCGCCCCAGTTCGGCTGGAGCCGCGGTCGCTGTTGTCGACCCTGTGGCGCACCAAAGTCACCACGGTGACCGCCGCGACGACCTTGGGCCGGTGGTTCGACCATCTGGGCTGTTCGCCGCGGCTGCGTACGGTGTTGAACTGGTGCCACGGGATCAACGGTGTCGCGCCGTCGAAGATCTCGCTCGGCATGCACGCGGTGGGCGTCATGCACTACCTGGCCGGCGCCTGGTACCCGGAAGGGGGCGGGAGATCGGTTGTCGACGCGCTGACAGCGGTCATTCTGGACCACGGTGGCGAACTCGTGCTCGACAGTGAAGTCGAGCGGATCCACGTCGATGACAAGGGTGTGTGCGGCGTACGGGTCACCGACAGGGGCGGCGCGTCACAGGAGTTGAGCACTCGGACCGTCATCTCGGCCGCTGACATCAAACACATGTATGGCCAACTGCTCGCCGACGTCGACGTGCAGGCACGCTTGCGGCACCGCGTGCACGGCTTCGAGATGGCGGCGCCGCTGTTCGTCGACTACCTGGTACTCGACCGGGATCTGCGCGCCGAGCAGGTGCCGGCCCACAACTGGTGTGTCTTCGCCGACGACGACATCGACGGACTCTACGCGGCCTGCGCGCGCGGGGAGTTCCGGGTCAGCGGTGTGTTCGTCACGGCGGCGAGTCTCAAGGATCCGCACAATCCGCGGCTGTGTCGACCTGGGCAGACGAATCTCCAAATGATGGCCATTGCTCCGGCACGCCCGGACTTCTGGGGCACCGGCGCCGCCTATGCCCGTCGCAAGGCAGAGTTCCGTGATGCGATGCTTGCCCTCACCGAGCGGGCGATCCCCGGTGTGCGGGATTCCATCGTCTATGAAGAGGCCGCCAGTCCGCTGACCTGGGAACGTTATCTGCGCAACAGCAGCGGCACCTCCTACGGCATCGCGAGCACGCCGGATCAGTGGTTGATGCGGCGACCCGGCGCCTGCACGAACATTCCCGGACTGTTCTTGGCCGGGGCGAGCACTCGTACCGGCCACGGCATCACGGGCGTCGCCCTGGGGGGAATGGAAGCTGCGGCGCTGGCGGCCGGCGCACCCCGCTGGCCGCTACCGCGCCCGCGGCGCACCATCGGCACCGCGGCACGAGTCGCCACCTAGCCGACGACGATCACGTGCAGCGTGCGCGGACCGTGCACGCCTTCCACCCGGTCCAATTCGATGTCGCTGGTCGCGCTGGGTCCGCTGATCCACGTCAACGGACGGGTGTGCACACCCGAATCGATCAGCCGCGCAACCGCTTTCGGCACGTCGTCGACGATCTGGTCGACCAGGACCACGCACACGTGGAGGTCGGGCACGAGGCTCAGCGCTCGCCGGCCTTGGCCCGCGCCGTGGTCCAGCACCAGCGTGCCGGTGTTGGCGATCGCCACGGTCGCGGTGGTGACCACGGCGTCGACGTCGTCGAGTTCCACCGCCGTCAGGCCGGTATCGGACACCCACGGCGCGGCATCCGGCCACGCCGCCTGCACCGCCGGGTCGCCGACCACGGCGCGCGTCCCGGCCAGGGCCGCCGCGATCGTCGCTCCGACGTCGGCGGCGTCGACGCGGTCGACCCGCGCGCGGTAGTCGGCCACCCGCTCGAGGAACCGCTCCACCGGGTCGAGATCGCCGGTACCGACGTCGTCGCCGTAGCGCCACGGCACCTCGACCGGCGCGGGCCGATCGGCCAGTGCTGCGCGGATCCGGCCGAGGATCGCCTCGCGTGCCTCACTCATGGCCGCCTCCCGTGCGCTGCCACCAGGCCCGGAACGACTCCGTCGGCGGCACCGGCGCATCGCGGGCTCCGGACCATGCGCTGGCCGGCCAGGGCAGCGACCGCAGCCGCTCCTTGCCGCCGAACAGCTTGCTGCGCAGGGCTTTACCGCCGACGGCGGCGGTCTTCTCGAGCGCCTCGAGGCGTCGATGGTCAGCCATCAGCCAGCTCGCCGCCGTCATCGCCGCCTGCTCGCCCGTCGGCACCCCGCCGCGGTGCTCGTCGACCACCCGGGTGCGCAGGTGCACGAGCATCGACGGGATGTCGATGCGCACCGGACACACGTCGAAGCAGGCGCCGCACAGGCTCGACGCGTACGGCAGCGACTTGTCGATGTCGCTGGCGGTGCCCCGCAACTGCGGCGTGAGCACGGCGCCGATCGGGCCGGGATACACCGAGCCGTAGGAGTGCCCGCCGGTGCGTTCGTAGACCGGGCACACGTTCAGGCACGCCGAGCAGCGGATGCAGCGCAGTGCATCGCGGCCGTCGACGTCGGCGAGCACGCCGGTGCGGCCGTTGTCGAGAAGCACGATGTGCACGTTGCGCGGGCCGTCTCCGTCGGCGGGTCCCGTCCAGACCGACGTGTACGGGTTCTCCCGCTCCCCTGTGCTGCTGCGCGGCAGCACCTGGAGCAGCACCTCGAGGTCGCGCCACGACGGCAGCACCTTCTCGATGCCGACCACCGAGATCAGGGTCTCGGGCAGGGTCAGGCACATCCGGCCGTTGCCCTCGGACTCGACCACCACCAGGCTTCCGGTGTCGGCGATCGCGAAGTTGGCTCCCGAGACGGCGACCCGGGCGCGCAGGAACTTCTCCCGCAGGTGCAGCCGCGCGGCTTCGGCGAGGCGGCGCGGCTCGTCGGTGAGATCGTCGGGTGCGGGCCGGCCCACCCGGCCCATCTCGCGCAGGAAGATCTCCCGCACCTCGGCGCGGTTGCGGTGGATCGCCGGGACGAGGATGTGGCTGGGCCAGTCGCCGCCGAGCTGCACGATGAGCTCGGCCAGATCGGTCTCCCAGGCGTCGATCCCGGCCTCGGCGAGGGCCTCGTTGAGCTCGATCTCCTGGGTGGCCATCGATTTGACCTTGACGACCTCGGTGGCGTCCTGGGCGCGCACCAGATCGACGACGATCCGGTTCGCTTCGGCCGCGTCGCGCGCCCAGTGCACGGTCGCCCCCGCCGCGGTGGCGTTCGCTTCGAACGCCACCAGGTGCTCGTCGAGCCGGTGCAGCGCCGCGTCTTTGATGGCCGCCGCCGCCAGTCTCAGCTGCTCCCAGTCGGGCAGCTCCTCGACGACGCGGGCGCGTTTGGCGCGGATGGTGCCGGTGGCGTGGGAGAGGTTGCGGCGCAGCACCGAATCGCCCAGCGCCGCTTTGGCGGCGGTCGGGAAGGACGGCAGCCCCAGGAACGCTCCGGTGACGCCGACGTGCGGATGCCCGGTCATGCGGGCGCGTCCTCGCTGCTGGCCAGAACCTCGGCGAGGTGCATGACCCGCATGCCGGCGCGCTGCCGTGAGAGCAGTCCGCCGATGTGGGCCAGGCAGGAATTGTCCCCGGCGACAAGGACTTCGGCACCGGTGTCGCGAACCGCCCGGGCCTTGTCGAAACCCATCGCCACGGAGGTGTCCGCGTTCTTGATCGCGAACGTGCCGCCGAAACCGCAGCACTGGTCGGCCTGCGGCAGCTCGACGAGGTCGATGCCGCGCACCGCCTCCAGCAGTCGCCGCGGCCGGTCGCCGACCCGGAGCATCCTCAGCGAGTGGCACGTCGGGTGGTAGGTGACCCGGTGCGGGAAGTACGCGCCGACGTCGGTGACCCCCAGGACGTCGACCAGGAATTCGGAGAGTTCGTACACCCGGGGCGCGATCGCGTCCACGCGTGCCGCCAGGTCGGCGTCGCCCGACCGTGCGGCGACGTCGCGGTGCTGGTGGCGCACCGACCCCACGCAGGAGCCCGACGGCGCGACGACGGCGTCGTACCCGGCGAAGGCCGCGGTGAACGCCCGGACGGCGGGCACGGCCTCGTCCGCGTAGCCGGTGTTGGTGAACATCTGCCCGCAGCACGTCTGCCCGCGCGGGAATTCGACCTCACAGCCCAGGCGGCGCAGCAGCCGCACAACTGCTTTCGGCGTCTCGGGCCACATCAGGTCGTTGTAGCAGGTGGCGAACAACGCCACCCGGACGTTCATGCGAGCATCTCCAACACCGTATCCGACGCCCGAGGGGCACGTCATACTTGCCGACATGGCAGACCGAAGCGGGAGACCCGTACGGACCGGACCCGAGCGGATCCGCAAGCTCGCACAGGCGGCGCTCAACGCCGACGTCACCGTCGAGCAGGTCGACACGATCCTGGAGGGTCTGAGCGAGACCCTCGAGGACCTCAACAACTCGACCGGCAACCTGGACGCCACCCTGGCCCGGTTCAACGACACCATCAGCCGCATCGACGAACTGGCCCCGCGCCTCATCGCGGTGGTCGAGCGGCTGGAGGGCATCGTCACGCGCGTCGAGCGGATCGTCGATCTCGGCGAGTCGGTGATCTCCCCGCTGACCGCCACCGATCACGCGATCCGCGGTGTGCTCGACCGGCTGCGGCGCGGCGCCGGGCTGAGCTGATGCCCGACGAGAGGGAATCGCAGATCGTCGACACCCTGGTCGGCGCCTTCGACGATCTGATGCGCGCGGACCCCGACGCGTTCCGCGCGAAGTTCCGCAAGATGGCGGCGGATCCCTTCGCGTTCTTCCGCGGCAGCGCGTGCGTGTTCTACGCCGACGTCTCGGCGCGCGAGGATCGGTGGGCCGACGAGCGCACCGGCCGGGTGTGGATCCAGGGCGACCTGCACGCGGAGAACTTCGGCACCTACATGGACGGCGCCGGGGTGCTGATCTTCGACGTCAACGACTTCGACGAGGCGTTCGTCGGACACTTCACGTGGGATCTGCAGCGCTTCGCCGCCAGCATCGCGCTGATGTGCTGGCAGAAAGCGCTGTCCGACGAGCAGATCTCCTCGCTCATCGCGGCGTTCGTCCGGGCATACGTCGCGCAGGTGCGGTGGTTCACCGACACCGATGACGACGCCTCCTTCTCGTTGAATCTGGACACCGCGCGGGGTGCGGTGCTTTCGGCGCTGCAGTCCGCCCGGCTCTCCACCCGCGCCGAGATGCTCGACCGGATCACCGTCGTCGACGAGTGCGACCGCCGTCTGCGGGAGCGCGCAGGGGCGCGGCGGCTCGAGGGCGACGAACGCGACACGGTCCTCGAGGCGTTCCACCGCTACCTGGACACGATTCCGGAGACGCAGCGTTTCCGCGGCATCGCCTACGACGTCAAGGACGTCACCGCCAACACCGGGTTCGGCATCGGCAGCGCCGGTCTGCCCGCCTACACGCTTCTCATCGAGGGCTTCAATCAGGCACTGGACAACGACGTGGTGCTGTCGATGAAGCAGGGCAACGTCGCCGCACCGAGCCGGGTGGTCGACGACCCGGAGGTGCACGGCTACTTCCTGCATCACGGACACCGCACCGCGGTGTCGCAGCGTGCCCTTCAGGCGCACGCCGACCCGCTGCTGGGCTACACCGACATCGACGGCGTCGGGTTCGTGGTCAGCGAGATCTCGCCGTACGAAGCCGATCTGGACTGGTCGGAGCTGACTGAACCCGACGAACTGGCCGAGGTCGTCGGTCAACTCGGCCAGGCGGTGGCCAAGGTGCACTGCGTCAGCGACTCCGACAGCGAGCAGTCGCTGGTCGGCTTCCAGACCGAGGAGGCGATCGTCGCCGCGATCGGCGACGACGAGGACGACTTCGTCGCCGACATCGTCGCGTTCGGGCTGGAGTACGCCGCCGTCGCCCGCGAGGACCACCGCCATTTCGTGGAGGCGTTCCGCGAGGGTCGCATCCCGGGCGTCACCGCCACCTGACTAGCCGCTGTTGCGCAGCGCGGTCGCCAGCCCGCTCATCGTCAGCAGGATGCCACGCTGCACCAGTTCGTCCTCGTCGCCGGACCGGTAGCGGCGCAACAGCTCCACCTGCAGGTGGTTCAGCGGCTCGAGGTACGGGAACCGGTTGAACACCGAGCGCGCCAGCGCCGGGTTGTCGGCGAGCAGGTCGTCATGTCCGGTGATCAGCTTGTGCATCCGGATGGTGCGTTCGTGTTCGTCGGCGATCTTGTCGAAGACCCGGTGGCGCAGCTCCTCGTCGGGCACCAGTTCGGCGTAACGCGCGGCCAGCCCGAGGTCGGACTTCGCGAGCACCTGGGCCATGTTCGACAGCACCGTCGCGAAGAACGGCCAGCGCCGGTAGAGGTCCTGCAGGATCTCCAGACGTCCGTCGTCCTCGGCGATGTAGTCCTCGAAGGCGGTTCCGGTGCCGTACCAGCCGGGCAGCATCACCCGCGACTGGCTCCAGGCCAGCACCCACGGGATGGCCCGCAGGTCGGAGATCGAGGTGGTGGGCTTGCGCGACGTCGGCCTGCTGCCGATGTTGAGCGCACCGATCTCGCTGACCGGTGTCGACGCCTTGAAGTAGTCGACGAAACCCGGTGTGTCGTGCACCAGGTCGGCGTACGCGCGCTGGGCGCGCGCGGCGAGGTCGTCGAGCACCGCGTACGCCGGCTCGGCGGCCTCGCCGAGCCCCTCGACGTCGAGCAGGGTCGCTTCCAGCGTCGCGGCCAGCAGCGTCTCCAGGTTCCGGTGTGCGATGCGGGGTTCGGCGTACTTGGCCGCGATCACCTCCCCCTGTTCGGTGATCCGCAGCGATCCGTTCACCGCGCCCGGCGGCTGAGCCAGGATCGCGTCGTAGCTCGGCCCGCCGCCGCGACCGACCGTCCCACCGCGACCGTGGAAGAGCCGCAACCGGATTCCCGTCTTGCGGGCCGAGTCGACGAGATCCAGCTCGGCGCGGTACAGCGCCCAGTTGGCCGCGAGATAGCCGCCGTCCTTGTTGGAGTCCGAGTAGCCGAGCATCACCTCCTGGCTGTCACCGCGCGCCGCGACGACCGCCCGATAGAGCGGAAGATCCAGTGCCGCTTCGAGAATCGAAGATCCGCGTTGCAGGTCGTCGATGGTCTCGAACAGCGGCACGATGCCGACCGGCGCGTAGGGCTGCTCGCCGGAGGCGTCCAGCAGGCCTGCCTCCTTGAGCAGGATCGCGGCCTCGAGCATGTCGGAGACGGACTGGCACATCGAGATGATGTAGTTGGGAACCGCCTGCGGCCCGAACACGTCCACGGCGCGAGCCGCGGAAACGACGATGTCGAGTTCCTTGCGCGCCAGCTCCGAGAGTTCGGCACCGGGCCCGGTCAGCGGTCGGCGGGTGGCCAGCTCATCGGCGAGCAGCTCGACGCGCTCCGGTTCGCTCAGCGACGCATAGTCGGGGTGCACCCCGGCCCACGCCAACAGCTCGGCGATCACCTCCTCGTGCACATCGGAGTTCTGCCGCATGTCCAGACCGGACAGATGAAAACCGAAGACCCGCACCGCTTCCCGCAACCGGGCCAACCGGTCGTCGGCGAGCACCGAGCTGCCGTGAGCGCGCAGCGACGCATCGACGACGTCCAGGTCGGCCGACAGTTCGGCGGGCGCGGCGTAGGGCGCCATGCCGAGGTCGAGTTCGTGTTCGGGCTGCCGGTCCAGGATCTGCTGCGCGGTGGCCGTCAACCGTGCGTGCACGACGCGCAGCGCCCGCCGGTACGGTTCGTCGGCGCGGGCGGGTTCGTGGCAGGAGTCGGCCAGCGCGGCCAGCTCGTCGCTGATGTGCACCAGCCGCACCGACATCGACAGCTCCTCCTCCAGCGCGGTGAGCTCGGTGAAGTAGTGCGCGAACGCGGTGTAGGCGGCACTGCCGGTGGCCAGCCGCACTACCTCCGCGGTGACGTTCGGATTGCCGTCGCGGTCGCCGCCGATCCACGATCCCGGCCGCAGGATCGGCTCGGTCAGGAGATCCGCGCCGGGCCAGCGGGCCTGCAGCGCGGCGCGCACCTCGGCATTCACCCGCGGGATGACCTCGAGGAACGCCGCCGGGTAGTACCGCAACCCGGTCTCGATCTCGTCTTGGATCTTCAAGCGCGACAACCGGATCAGCGCGGTCTGCCACAGCGTGAGGATGTGGCGGCGCAGTTCGCGTTCGACGTCGCGGCCGTCCTCGGTGCGGTGGTGGCCGTGCAGCCGCAGCCGCATGAGCTCGGTGATGCGGTGCTGGGTGTCGAACACCGTGCGTCGCCGCGTCTCGGTGGGATGGGCGGTGATGACGGGCGCGACGAGGGCGCCGACGAGCGCATCGGCGACGCGGTCGGCGTCGAGGTCCGCGTCCTCGAGTTTGAGGTAGGTCGCGGCCAGGCTGCTGTTCTGCGGCGGCTCACCCGCGGCCTCGTGCACCGCCCGGCGCCGCTCGCGGTGGATGTCCTCGGCGACATTGGCGAGCAGCGCGAAGTGGGTGAAGGCCCGGATCACCGGGATCGCCTGGTGGACATCGACGCCGTCGAACAGCCTCGCCAGCTCGGTGCGGTCGATCTCCGACCGCCGCACCCGGAACGATTCGACGCGGGCCCGCTCGACCAGGTCGAACGTCGCATCCCCGTTCTGCTCGCGCACGGTGTCGCCGAGGATGGCGCCGAGCAGGCGGATGTCCTCGCGCATCGGTTCGGTCGCTTCGCGGCCCACCTGGGTGCGCTGCACGGCTCCGATCGGTTCGAGCGCGCTGTCGGCTGTCTGCGGCATGGTGCCCAGTATCGGTGCAGCCAGATTCCGCCGCATGGCGAGCGCGGTAGCGTGGCCGGATGGATGTGGACGCCGAGGTCGTCGTCGTCGGTGCCGGGCTGGCGGGCTTGCGCTGCGCGGCGGTATTGGCGGCCGCGGGCCGCGAGGTGCGGGTGTGGGAGGCCGCCGACGAGGTGGGCGGCCGGATCCGGACCGATGTCGTCGACGGCTTCCGGTGCGACCGCGGATTCCAGGTGCTCAACCCCGCCTATCCGGAACTCGATTCCTGCATCGACGTTGCCGCGCTGCGGCTGCAGCCGTTCGGGCCGGGGGTCGGGGTGCGCCGCGAGCGCGGGTCGGTGGTGCTGGCGCATCCGCTGCGCGCGCCGTCGCGCCTGCCCGGCATGCTGGCCCGGCGCGGGGTGCGGCCCGGTGACGCGGTGGCGCTGGCGCGGTGGGCCTACCCGGCGCTGCGCCCCGGCCACTTGAAGCACTCGCCCGGCGAGGACACCACGCTGGTGGCTGCGCTCGACCGGTGCGGGCTGTCCGGCGAGCTGCGCCGCGTGATCGACCGGTTCCTGTCCGGTGTGGTGCTCGACGACACCGGGGCGACGTCCAACGCGTTCGCGCTGCTGCTGGTGCGGATGTTCGCCCTCGGGGTGCCCGCATTGCCCGAGGACGGGATGGCCGCCCTGCCCCGGCAGCTGGCGGCGTCCCTGGGTGACCGGGTGACGCTGAACCGTCGGGTGGCCGACGTCACCGCATCAGACGGCGGATGGCGGGTCAGCGCCGACGACGGGGCCACGGTGCAGGCCCGCGAGGTGGTCATCGCCACCGACGCG
Source organism: Mycolicibacterium chlorophenolicum (assembly GCF_001044235.1). Lineage (GTDB taxonomy): Bacteria > Actinomycetota > Actinomycetes > Mycobacteriales > Mycobacteriaceae > Mycobacterium > Mycobacterium chlorophenolicum. The sequence continues at coordinate 116,363 of NZ_JYNL01000020.1, forward strand.
ACCGCCGCGGCGCAGTGGATCGGCGGCGCGGCCGTACCGACCCGGGGCGTCGTCACGGACTGGTGGGCCACCGATCACGCGTGGACAGGACCGCCGATGCTGTTCGTGGACGGCCGCTCCGGCGCGCGGGGACCCGTCGTCAATGCTGCGGTGATCAGCGCCGCCGCACCGACGTACGCGCCGCCGGGACGCCATCTGGTCGCCGCGTCGGCGCTGCTGGGCCGCGGTGATCCGGAGCCGGCGGAACTCCAGCTGCGGGCGCACGCCGCGGAGATCCTCGACGTCGACGCCTCGGACTGGCAGCCGGTGATCCGGCATGTGATTCCCGACGCGCTGCCCGTGCAGCCGCCCCCGCTGACGGTGCGCCGACCGGTTCGGGATGCGTCGGGACTGTGGGTGTGCGGCGACCACCGCGACACCGCGTCGATCCAGGGGGCGCTGGTCAGCGGCCGCCGCGCCGCGGCCGCGGTGCTGAAAGCGTTGAGCTAGCTGTACTTGATCTGCAGCGCCATCCCGATGATGGCGACCACCCAGATGCCCGTGACGAACAGCGTCAACCGGTCCAGGTTCTTCTCGACCACGGTGGAGCCGGACAGGCTGGACTGGACGCCGCCGCCGAACAGGCTGGACAGACCGCCACCCTTGGCGCGGTGCAGCAGAACCAAGAGCACGACCAGCACGCTGGTCACGACCAGGATGATCTGCAGGGCCAATTCCATGGCCGTCACGATATCAGGGTCAGGGCAGCGGGCCGCCCGCGGCGATCGCCGACAGGGTGGCGAACTGCTCCGCGTCCAGTGAGGCGCCGCCCACCAGCGCGCCGTCCACGTCGGGCTGGCCGACGATCTCGCCGACGTTCTTGGCGTTGACCGAACCGCCGTAGAGCACCCGCACGCCTGCGGCCAGTTCGGGCGAGGACAGGTTGCCCAACTCGTCACGGATGGCCTTGCACACCTCTTGCGCGTCGGCGGCGCTGGCCACCCGGCCCGTGCCGATCGCCCAGACCGGTTCGTAGGCGATGACCGCCCGGCCGATCTGCTCGGCCGACAACCCGGACAGCGACCCGCGCAGCGAGTTCACGTTGAACTCGACGTGATCGCCCGCCTCGCGCACCTCGAGCTGCTCGCCGATGCAGATGATCGGGATCAGACCGTGCTTGAACGCCGCCTGCGCCTTCGCCGCGACGAGCGCGTCGTCCTCGTGGTGGTAGGTCCGCCGCTCGGAGTGCCCGACGACGACGAACGTGGCGCCCAGCTTGGCCAGGAAGGCGCCGCTGATCTCGCCGGTGTAGGCGCCGGAGTCGTGCTGGGACAGGTCCTGCGCGCCGTAGGTGAGCCGCAACTTGTCGCCGTCGACGAGGGTCTGCACACTGCGCAGATCGGTGAACGGCGGGATCACCGTCACGTCGACCTTGTCGAAGTACTTGTCCGGCAACGAGAATGCGATCTTCTGCACCAGCGCGATCGCCTCGAAGTGGTTCAGGTTCATCTTCCAGTTGCCGGCGATCAGCGGCTTACGGGACACAGTTCTCCTAGCTCAGTACTTCGATACCGGGCAATTCCTTGCCCTCAAGGTATTCCAGCGACGCGCCGCCACCGGTGGAAATGTGCGAGAAACCGTCCTCGGGCAGGCCGAGTTGGCGCACCGCGGCCGCCGAGTCACCGCCGCCGACGACGCTGAACGCGCCCTTGCCGGTTGCGGAGATGATGGCCTCGGCCACTCCCTTGGTGCCCGCGGAGAACGCCGGGAACTCGAACACGCCCATCGGGCCGTTCCAGAAGATCGTCTTCGCGTTGGACAGCAGCGCGGTGAACCGCTTGACCGACTCGGGACCGATGTCCAGGCCCATCGTGCCGTCGGGGATCTTGTCCGCCGCGACCGTCTCGGCCGGCGAATCGGCGGCGAACTTCTCAGCCGCCACGATGTCCACCGGCAGGTGCAGCACGTCACCGTAGTCGTCGAGCAGCTTCCGGCAGGTCTCGATCATGCTCTCTTCGAGAAGCGAGTTCCCCACCGAAACACCCTGTGCGGCAAGGAAAGTGAAGCACATACCGCCACCGATGATCAGGCTGTCGGCCTTGGTGGCCAAGTTCTCGATCACAGCGAGCTTGTCCGAGACCTTCGAACCGCCGAGCACCACGGCGTACGGCCGTTCGGTCGATTCGGTGAGCTGGGCCAGAACTTTGACCTCGGTGTCGACGAGCTTTCCCGCGTAGTGCGGCAGCAGCGTCGCGACGTCGTAGACCGACGCCTGCTTGCGGTGCACCACCCCGAAGCCGTCGGACACGAACGCGCCGTCCTCGCCCACCAGTTCCACGAGCGCCTTCGCGAGCGCCAGGCGCTCGGCGTCGTCCTTACTGGTCTCGCGAGGATCGAAGCGGATGTTCTCCAGCAGAAGTATGTCGCCGTCGGTCAGTCCCTCGGCGCGGGCCAGCGCGTCGGTTCCCACCACGTCACCGGCCAACTGCACGTGCCTGCCCAGCTTCTCGGCCAGTGCCGAGGCCACCGGCCCGAGCGAGAACTTCGGTTCGGGCTCGCCCTTGGGCCGGCCCAGGTGGGCGGTGACCACGACCTTGGCGCCGGCGTCGCTCAGCGCCTTCAGCGTGGGCACCGAGGCGATGATGCGGCCCGGATCGGTGATCCTGCCGTCATCGAGCGGCACGTTCAGATCCGAGCGCACCAGCACGCCCCGCCCCGAAACCCCTTCGGCGAGAAGGTCGTCGAGTGACTTGATACCCATCGCCGGTTACAGCGACTTGCCGACCAGGCCGACGAGGTCGACGAGGCGGTTCGAGTAACCCCACTCGTTGTCGTACCAGGAAACGACCTTGGCCTGGTTGTCGATGACCTTGGTCAGGCCCGAGTCGAAGATCGAGCTGTGCGGATCGGTGACGATGTCGCTGGACACGATCGGGGCGTCGTAGTACTTGAGGATGCCCTTGAGCGGCCCCTCGGCGGCGGCCTTCATCGCGGCGTTGATCTCGTCGGCCGACGCCGACTTCGCCAGCTCGGCGGTCAGGTCGGTGCACGAGCCCGTGGGGATCGGCACCCGCAGCGCGTAGCCGTCGAGCTTGCCCTTCAGCTCGGGCAGCACCAGGCCGATGGCCTTGGCGGCGCCGGTCGAGGTGGGCACGATGTTCAGCGCGGCGGCGCGGGCGCGACGCAGATCCTTGTGCGGGCCGTCCTGCAGGTTCTGGTCCTGGGTGTAGGCGTGCACGGTGGTCATCAGGCCCTTGACGATGCCGAACTCGTCGTTGAGCACCTTGGCCAGCGGCCCGAGGCAGTTCGTGGTGCACGACGCGTTGGAGATGATGTTCTGGCTGCCGTCGTACTTGTCGTCGTTGACGCCGAGCACGATGGTGATGTCCTCATCGCTGGCCGGCGCGGAGATGATGACCTTCTTGGCGCCCGCGTCGAGGTGGCCCTGGGCCTTGTCGCGCTTGGTGAAGATGCCGGTCGACTCGACGACGACGTCCACGCCGAGGTCACCCCAGGGAAGCGCCGAGGGGCCCTCCTTGACCTCGAGCGCCTTGATCTTGGTGTCGCCGACGACGATCGTGTCCTCGCCTTCGAGGCTGACCTCGTAGGGCAGCCGGCCGAGGATGGAGTCGAACTTCAGCAGGTGGGCCAGCGACGCGTTGTCGGTGAGGTCGTTGACGGCGATGATCTCGATGTCGGTGTTCTTGCCTTCGGCCTTCCGCGCGTCCAGAGCGCGGAAGAAGTTGCGCCCGATACGGCCGAAACCGTTCACGCCTACCCGGATCGTCACGTCAGTCTCCTACTCGGTCGTTGAACTGCTCGGCCGCCAGCCTAGTGCGTGTGGCTTCCCCTGCGCGCAGTTGCCCCGTCCCTGTTTCAGAGCGATGCGACACTCTGGTCGACGTAGGGATTGCCGAGCCATCGGCGGCGCAGTTTCTGCAGGGTGCCGTCCTCCTCGAGCTCGGCCTGCGCGACCTGGAGCCGGGCCAGCAGCGCCGTGTCGGCGGGGGCCACCGCGATCGCGATGTCCTCGACCGAGAGCCCACGCTGGACCACCTCGACGCCGGGAACGGCCCGCACCAGCTGGGCCAGCACCGGGGCCAGCTTCATCACCGCGTCGCAGCCGCCCGCCGCCAGGTCAGCGATCGCGGTGCTGATCGCGCCGTAGTCGTAGCGCCGGACCCGGGCTGCCTTCCCGTCGGCGACCAACTGCTCGGCGATGGCCTCGCTGGTGTTGCCGCGCTGCACGCCGATGGTCAGGCCGGTGAGGTCGTCGACCGAATGCACGTGGGGCAGCCGGTCGGTGTCGACCGCCAGGCCCTGCCCGGAGATGACGTAGGGCGGCAAGAACGCCGCCTTGGCCGCACGCTGCGGGGTGACCGTCGTTCCGGCGATGACGCAGTCGTACTCGCCTGCGCCGAGCCGGTCGAAGATGCCGTCGAAGTCGGCCCCGTCGTATCCGACGAACGTCACCTCGTCGCCGAGCCTGGCGGCCAGCGCCCGCATCACCTCGATGTCCAGCCCGGTGTCGCCGGGCATGGCGTTGAACGGCGGATCCGGGGCGGCGACGCCGACGGTCAATGCGGCCATGTCGCCACCGTAAGGGTTTACTGTGCCGCCCGTGGACGACCTCTCGATTGACCCGCCGGGCGCACCCGTCGCCCCGACGACGTTCCTGGCACGCCTGGGCGCGGCGATGATCGCCGCGGGGTACCCGATCGGAACGGTGCGACAGACGTTGGCCACCTGCTCCGAGCGGTACGGCGTGACCGGCGAAATGCTGGTGCTGCCCAACCACATCCAGTTGACCGGCGGCGAGCGGGCCGACGGCGCCACGATGGCGATGAAGAGCGCCGAAGTCGATCTGCGGTGCGACCAGACGTTCCCGCTGGCCGCCCTGGTCGGGCGCGCCCGTCGCGGGCAGATCAGCCCGCAGGACGGCCTGGCCGAACTCGACCGGATCGACGCGATGCGGCCCCGCTTCCCGGCCTGGGCGTTCGTCGTCGGGTACACGCTGCAGAGCGCGGCGTTCGCGCTCATCCTGCAGCCCAACCCGGTCGCGCTCGGGGCGGCGACCGTCTTCGGGTTCGGCGTGGGCCTGGCCGCGCTGCTGGCCCGCCGCAACGAGCCGCTGACGCAGCTGCTGCCCGTGGTGGCCGCGTTCACCGTGGCGCTGTGCTCCTTCACCGCCGGCCGGCTGCTGCATCTCGGCGAGGGCAGCCTGCGCGCACTGGCACCGGCGCTGGTGATGTTCCTGCCCGGCACGGCGATCACGCTGGCCGTCATCGAACTCAGCACCCGCGACATGATCTCGGGCTCGGCGCGGCTCATCGCCGGCGCAATGCGCCTGGCGCAGTTGGCTTTCGGCATCCTGATCGCCGCCCAGGTGGTGGGGTTGACCACCAGCGAGCTCAGCGTCGCCGTGGTGGACCGCTTCGGACCGTGGGCGCCCTGGGTCGGATGCGCGCTCTACGCGGTCGGCCTGTTCCTCTACCACGGCCCGCCCACCCGGTTCATGGGGTGGATGCTGATGATCCTGTTCGTGTCCTATGCCGGTCAGCTGGCGGGTAACGCCGCGCTGGGCAGCTACGCCAGCGGCTTCGGCGGCGGCCTGGCTCTCGCGCTGTGTGCCCTGTTCGTCGCCGGTCGGCCGAACACCCCGTCCGCGGCGACGCTGCTGCTGCCCGGGTTCTGGCTGCTGGTGCCGGGGTCGCTGGGCTTCATCGGCGTCACCGAGCTCATCGGCGACAACAGCTCGGGTGCCGTCGCGGTCACGCTCATCTCCATGATCTCGATCGCCCTGGGCATCCAGGCCGGCCTGCTGCTGTGGGGCGCATGCCGCCAAGTGGGCGCCACGGTCGGAGGCCGGGCGCGATACTCCAGGGCATGACCGATTGGGTGATCCCGGCGATCACCGCCTCAGCCAGCCTGCTCGGCACCATGGTCGGCGGGATCGCGACGTACTGGACGTCGAAGAAGAACTACGAGCGCCAGACCGTGGCCGAGGAGGAGCGCCAGAAGTTCGACCTGCTGCGCGACGCGACGGTCAGGTTCGTCTCGGCGATGACCGAGATCTCGGTGGCCAGCGCCGGTCTCAAGGAGATCTCCGCGCAGTGGGCCGAGGTGACGCAGCGGCTGGCCCACACCGAGGACCACGAGCAGTTCCTGACGATGGCCCGCGAGATCGACCCGACGATCCCGACGAACCTCGACCGGCTCGCGGTCCTGTTCCGCGTGGTGCGGGCCACCGGTGCGCTCGAAGACGACATCAAGCGCGCCATCACGCTGCTCACCGAGCTGCGCCTGGTCGCGCCCAGCGACATCGCCGACAGCGCGCAGCGGGTCATCTACACCGCGTTCGCGCAGGAGATCACCAGCGCGCTCTCCCCGGACCGGCGCAACGCCGCGGTCGACGCGTTCAACGGCGCGATCAACGATTTCGTCAACCGAGTGCGCCACTACATGCACGTCGAGGACCACGAATTCGACGCCATCGACAAGAAGGCGCTCGAGCACCTGCTCGAGTTCTAGGCGTCCTCGAGCAGATCGGGCGTCACCGCGGACTCCGTGTCCGGGATGCCGTCCTGTTTGGCCTTGCGATCGGCCATCGACAGCAGCCGCCGGATCCGGCCTGCCACAGCGTCTTTGGTCATCGGCGGATCAGCGAGCCGGCCGAGTTCCTCCAGCGAGGCCTGCCGGTGCGCCACCCGCAGGCTGCCCGCGGCGGCCAGATGGTCGGGCACCGTGTCGCCGAGGATCTCCAGCGCGCGCTCGACCCGCGCGGCGGCGGCCACCGCGGCGCGGGCGGACCGGCGCAGGTTCGCGTCGTCGAAGTTGGCCAGCCGGTTGGCCGTCGCGCGGACCTCGCGGCGCATCCGCCGCTCCTCCCACGTCAGCCGGGTGTCCTGGGCGCCCATCCGGGTCAGCAGCGCGCCGATCGCCTCCCCGTCGCGCACCACCACCCGGTCGCTGCCCCGCACCTCGCGCGCCTTGGCGCTGACGCCCAGCCGGCGCGCGGCGCCGACGAGGGCCAACGCCGCCTCGGGACCGGGGCAGCTGACCTCCAGCGCCGAGGACCGGCCCGGTTCGGTCAGCGAGCCGTGGGCCAGAAACGCTCCCCGCCAGGCAGCTTCGGCGTCGGCGACGCTGCCGCCGACCACCTGGGCGGGCAGTCCGCGCACCGGGCGGCCGCGCAGATCCAGCAGACCGGTCTGGCGCGCCAGCGCCTCCCCGTCCTTGGCGACCCGCACCACGTAGCGGGTGTTCTTGCGGATCCCACTGGCCGAGAGCACGTGCACGACGGCGGTGTAGCCGTAAAGGTCGTAGATGTCCTTGCGCAGCCGGCGCGCGATGATGCCCAGATCGACCTCGGCCTCGACCACCACCCGGCCGGACACGATGTGCAGCCCGCCGGCGAACCGCAGCAGCGAGGCCACCTCGGCGCGGCGAGCACTCACCGAATTCACCACGAGCCGGCTGAGCTCATCCTTGACCTCGGCTGTCATCGCCACGGGTCGTCACCTCTCGGTCCGTTCACTGTCGGTGTGGGCACCGTCTGCGGTCTGCCCGTGGGTGTCGCGCCCCGTTGCAGAACACCCTCCAATGCCGCCGCCAACCTCGCCGGGTCATGTAAAGGTGTACCAGGTCGGCACACGTCGGCGAACTCGACGCGGGCATCGAGGATCGTCGCGGTGCGCCGCAACTGTTCCCGCTCCCGCTCGCTGGGCACCCGCGACGAGTCGACGATGATGTCGCCCACGGTGAAGTTCGGCGCGTGCTGGGCCAGCACGTGGATGTGCCGCTCGACGGAGAAGCCGGCCGTCTCCCCCGGCTCGGCCACCAGGTTCAGCACCAGGGCGCGCCGCGCGGTGGTGGCCCGCAGCGCGGCCACCAACTGCGGCACCAGCACATGCGGGATCACGCTGGTGAACCAGGAGCCCGGCCCCAGGACCACCAGGTCGGCGTTCATGATCGCGTCCACCGCCTGATGGGTGGCGGGCGGATCACCGGGCAGCAGGCGCACCCGGCGCACCTTGCCCACGGTCGTGGCGATCGCGACCTGGCCTCGGATCGCCCGGCTGACCCGCGGATCGGACTCCAGCCCGACGACGTCGGCCTCGATGCTCAGGCCCATCGGGCACATCGGCAGCACCCGGCCCTTGACCCCGAGAATGCGGCCCAGCTCATCGAGCGCGGCGACGGGGTCGGCGAGCACCTCGTTGAGCCCGGCGAGCATCAGGTTGCCGATGGGGTGCCCGGCGAGTGCACCGCTGCCGCCGAAGCGGTGCTGGATGATGGTGGCCCACAGTCGGCCGTGCGGACTGTCGGAAGCCAACGCCGCCAACGCCATTCGCAGATCACCCGGGGGCACGACGTCGAGCTCGCTGCGCAGCCGGCCCGAGGATCCGCCGTCGTCGGCGACCGTGACGACGGCGGTGACGTGCGAGGTGATCCGGCGCGCCGCCGACAGGGTGGCATAGAGTCCGTGCCCTCCGCCGAGGGCGACGATGCGCGGGCTCATTCGCGACCCAGATCCCGGTGCAGCACCCGCACCGTCAGCGCTGCGTCCTGCAGCCGTTCCGCGAGCGCCTCCGCCATCGCCACGCTGCGGTGCTTGCCGCCGGTGCAGCCGATGGCCACGGTCATGTAGCGCTTCCCCTCCCGCCGATAGCCGTCGATCACGACGTCCAACAGCTGATGGTAGGAGTCGAGGAACTCCACGGCGCCGGGTTGGCCGAGGACGTAGTCGCGCACATCGGGATGCTGGCCGGTGTGCCGGCGCAGATTGTCCACCCAGTGCGGGTTGGGCAGGAAGCGCACATCCATCACGGTGTCGGCGTCCATCGGCAGCCCGTACTTGTAGCCGAACGACTCGACCGTGACGTTGGTGTTGGCCACCGTCTCGGCCGCGAAGGCCCGTTCGATGCTCTCCCGCAGGCCGTGCACCGACAGCGACGAGGTGTCGATGACCAGGTCGGCGCCGGCGCGCACCGGCGCCAGCAGGGCGCGCTCGGCCGCGATCCCCTCGGCGAGGGTGTGGTTGCCCTGCAGCGGGTGACTGCGCCGGTTCTGCTCGTAGCGGCGCACCAGGATGTCGTCGGACGCCTCGAGGAACACCACCCGCGGGGCGATGCTGCGCGCCGCCAGCTCGCTGCGCACCCCGTCCAGATCGCCGGTGAACCCGCGCGACCGCACGTCCATCACGACGGCCAGCTGGGTGATCCGGGAGCCCGCGGCCAGGCCGAGGTCGACCATCCGCGCGATCAGCTCCGGCGGCAGGTTGTCCGCCACATACCAGCCCAGATCCTCCAGGACCTTGGCCGCCGTCCCGCGGCCCGCACCCGAGAGCCCCGTCACCAGGACCACGTCGATTCCGCCGGATTCGGTGTGCATGCCCGCTTCTGTCATCCCGTCACTGTGCTTCGATCATCGTGGATAACCGCCACCGGCGCGTCCTGTTCCGGCGGCGAATCCGGCCCGTCAGGCGTTTCCACCCCCAGCGCCTCGAGCACGGCCCGGGCCGTGGCCACCCCGATGCCGGGCACCGTGGTGATCTCCTCGACCGTGGCCTGCCGCAGCCGCGCCACCGAACCGAAGTGCGTGACCAGCGCCTTGCGCCGGTGCTCCCCGAGCCCGCGCACCGAGTCCAGCGCCGAGGCCGTCATCCGCTTGGAGCGCTTGCTGCGGTGGTAGCTGATCGCGAACCGGTGCGCCTCGTCGCGCACCCGCTGCAGCAGATACAGCCCTTCGCTGTTGCGCGGGAAGATGACCGGATCCGGCTCCGACGGCACCCACACCTCTTCCAGCCGCTTCGCCAGCCCGATCACCGCGACGTCGGTGATGCCGAGGTCGTCGAGCACCGCGGCCGCGGCGTTGACCTGCGGGGCGCCCCCGTCGACGACGAACAGATTCGGTGGGTAGGCGAACCTGCGCGACCTGCCTTCGGCGATCAGGTCCCCGGGCTGCTGGGTGTCGCGCAGATGGCGGTGGAACCGCCGCCGCGTGACCTCCGCGATCGAGGCGACGTCGTCGGAGCGCCCGTCCCCCGCAGCCTCCCGGATCGCGTAGTGCCGATAGTCGGATTTCTTGGCCAGGCCGTCCTCGAAGACCACCAGCGAGGCCACCACGTCGGTGCCCTGCACATGGCTGATGTCGACGCACTCGATGCGCAGCGGCGCGTCCTCGAGGCCCAGCGCGTCCTGAATGCTCTGCAGCGCAGCGCTTCTCGCGGTGAAGTCGCCGGCCCGCTTGAGCTTGTGCTGGTTCAGCGCCTGCTCGGCGTTGCGCTGAACCGTCTCCGCGAGCGCCCGCTTGTCGCCGCGCTGCGCGACGCGTATCGACACCCGCGACCCTCGCAGCTGCGACAACCACGTCTCCAGTTCCGCCGACGTCTCGGGCAGCACCGGCACGAGCACCTGCTTGGGCACCGGGTTGGTGGTCTCGTCGCCGCCCTCGTCGGCGGCGCCGTCGAGCGCGACCTGATCACCGTAGAACTGCGTGAGGAACTGCTCCACCAGATAGGACAGCGTCGATTCGCCCGGCTCGCCGGACTTCTCGATGATCCAGCCGCGCTGACCCCGGACCCGTCCGCCGCGCACGTGAAACACCTGCACCGCCGCTTCGAGTTCGTCGTCGGCGAAGGCCACCACGTCGGCGTCGGTGCCGTCGCCGAACACCACGGCCTGCTTCTCCATCGCGCGGCGCATCGCGCCGATGTTGTCCCGCAGGCGGGCGGCCCGCTCGAAGTCCAGCTCCTCGGCCGCGGCGTTCATCTGCTGTTCCATCTCGCGGATCAGCTTGTCGGTCTTGCCGGCGAGGAAGTCGCAGAAATCCGTCACGATCTGGCGGTGCTGCTCGGCGCTCACCCGCCCGACACACGGGGCCGAGCACTTGTCGATGTAGCCCAGCAGGCAGGGCCGGTCAATCTGGCTGTGCCGCTTGAACACTCCGGCCGAGCAGGTGCGGGCGGGAAACACCCGGGTGAGCAGGTCAAGGGTTTCGCGGATGGCCCAGGCATGCGAGTACGGCCCGAAGTACCGCACACCCTTGCGGCGCGGACCCCGGTACACCTTCAGCCGCGGATACTCCTCGTTCAGCGTCACCGCGAGCACCGGATAGGACTTGTCGTCCCGGTAGCGGATGTTGAACCGGGGATCGAACTCCTTGATCCAGTTGTATTCGAGCTGCAGCGCCTCGACCTCGGTGGTGACCACCGTCCACTCGACGCTGGCGGCCGTCATCACCATCTGGCGGGTGCGCGGCGCGAGCCCCGACAGATCGGCGAAATAGGAGTTGAGCCGGCTGCGCAGGCTCTTGGCCTTGCCGACGTAGATCACCCGCCGGTGCGGGTCGCGGAAACGGTAGACACCCGGTTCGACGGGGATCGACCCGGGAGCGGGTCGGTACGTCGCTGGATCGGGCACGGACCCAGGTTACTGCGACCCCCCGACCGGGTAGAGCGACGAGGTGGCGGTGCGGACCGTGACCTCGACCCGGGTGCTGGCGCTGCTGCTCGCTGCCGTGCTGGTCTGCGCCGGTTGCAGCGGTCCGCCATCCCCGCCGGCGCCGGCGGGCCCGTGCGCCATCGTGACCAACGGCACCCCGCAGGCCAAGCAGGCTGGCGGCGACGACGAATCCGCGCCCGAGACCGCGACCGGATACCGCACCGGGATGACGCCGGTCCGCACGGGTCACTACGCCGTAGCGACCGCCAACCCGCTGGCCACGCAGGCCGCCTGCGAGGTGCTGCGCGACGGCGGCACCGCCGCCGACGCTCTCGTGGCGGCGCAGGCCGTGCTCGGCCTCGTCGAACCCCAGTCCTCCGGGATCGGCGGTGGCGGCTTCCTGCTGTACTACGACGCCACCGCCAAGTCGGTGCAGGCGTTCGACGGGCGGGAGATCGCCCCGGCGGCGGCGACCGAGAACTATCTGCGCAGGGTGTCCGACACCGACCGGACCGCACCGAAACCCGACGCACGCGGGTCAGGACGATCCATCGGGGTGCCGGGCATCGTGCGGATGCTGGCCGACGTACACACCGCGCACGGCCGCACCGCGTGGCGGGACCTGTTCACCCCCGCGGTCCGGCTCGCCGACGACGGCTTCGACATCAGTCCCCGGCTGGCGGCCGCCATCGCCGACGCGGCACCGCGGTTGCGACTCGACGAGCAGGCCGGCGCGTACTTCCTCAACCCGGACGGCTCCCCGCGGTCGGCGGACACCCGGCTGACGAATCCCGCGTACGCAAAGACGTTGGGCGCCATCGCGACCGACCCGGCGGCGCTCTACACCGGGCCGATCGCCGCCGACATCGTCGCCGCCGCGACCGACCCGTCGGGTGGCCGTACGCCCAGCCTGATGACCGTCGAGGATCTGGCCGGCTACACGGCCAAGACACGCGAGGCGCTGTGCGTGCCCTACCGCGGTAAGCAGATCTGCGGGATGCCGCCGCCCTCGTCGGGCGGCATCGCGGTCGCCGAGACACTCGGCGTGCTGGAGCACTTCGCCATGGCCGACCACCGGCCCACCGACCTCGACCGCGACGGCGGCAGGCCCACCGTGCAGGGGGTGCACCTGATCGCCGAGGCGGAGCGGCTCGCCTACGCCGACCGGGACCGCTACGTCGCCGACACCGACTTCGTCGCGCTGCCCGGCGGCTCCCCCGACGCCCTGCTCGGCGCCGACTATCTCGCCGGGCGGGCGGCGCTGATCTCCCCCGACCGCACGATGGGCACGGCGAAGCCCGGCGAGTTCGGCCCGCCGACCGCGCCGGTGGCGCCGGTGCCCGAACACGGCACCAGCCAGATCAGCATCGTCGACGCGCAGGGCAACGCCGCGTCGCTCACCACCACCGTCGAGTCGGCGTTCGGCTCGTTCCACATGGTCGACGGGTTCCTGTTGAACAATCAGCTCACCGACTTCTCGGCCGAGCCCGCCGGCCCGGACGGCGCGCCAATCGCGAACCGGGTCGCGCCGGGCAAGCGGCCGCGCAGCACCATGGCGCCCACACTGATCTTCGACGCCGGCCCAGCGGGATCGCTCGGCCCGCTCTACGCCGTCACCGGATCGCCGGGCGGTTCCACGATCGTCCAGTTCGTCGTCAAAACCGTGGTGGGACTGCTGGACTGGGGGCTGGACCCGCAGCAGGCCGTCTCGATGGTGGACTTCGGCGCCGCCAACTCGCCGACGACGAACGTGGGCGGGGAGCATCCGGTGATCGACATCTCCGATGACGGCCGGCACGACCCGCTGGTGACGGGATTACGCGAACTCGGCCATCAGGTCGACATCGCCGACCAGTCCAGCGGGCTGTCGGCGATCGTGCGCGCCGATCCCGGCTGGGTGGGCGGTGCCGACCCACGCCGGGAGGGCGTGGTCATGGGTGACGGCCGTTGATGCCGGTGTTCTGATACTTCTGCATCGCGGCGCGGACGCGGTCCATCGCGTCGACCGCGCGGCCCTTGTCCACGGCCTGGATCGCCATCACCGGCACGTACTCGTCGTCGGGAAGGTCCAGCCGGGCCCACCGCGCCCCCGGGTGGAACGACAGTCCCCGGACGATGTCCCACGCGAAGACGCGGTAGCCGAACAGGTTTCGCACCGCGACGCCTGCGGCGCCCACCCGCACGCGCGGCCGCGCGAACAGGCACACGAATCCGCCGATCACCACCCCGAGCAGCGCGATCGCCACCTGGTCGGCGGTGCGGAAGATCACGCCGGTGGTGCCGACCTTGAGCAGTACGCCAACGGTGACGTGCGCGGCGACGATCAACGCGGCCGCCCCGTAGGCGAATCGCGGGGTGAGGTACGGCTTGACCTCGACGTCCCAGCCCTCGGTCATGAGCCGGCGGCGAGGCGGCGCAGCGTCAGCGCCGTCGAGAGGGCGGCCGCGGCGGCCTGGGCGCCCTTGTCCTCGGCCGACGCCGGCAGCCCGGCCCGGTCGAGCGCCTGATGCTCGGTGTTGACGGTGAGCACGCCGTTGGCCACCGGTGTCGACGCGTCCAGCGACACCCGCGTCAGCCCCTGGGTGACCGCGTCGCAGACATAGTCGAAATGCGGTGTCTCACCGCGGATCACGACGCCGAGCGCGATGACGGCGTCGTGTGTCTGCGCCAAAGCCTGTGCGACGACCGGGATCTCGATGGCACCGAGAACGCGCACCACGGTCGGGTCGGTGATCCCGGCGTCCGCGGCGGTCCGGCGCGCGCCGTCGAGCAGGGCGTCGCAGACGGTCTCGTGCCACGTGCTCGCGACGATGGCGAGGCTGATGCCGGTGGCGTCGAGATCGGGAAGCTCGGGCACGCCTGCCGCAGGACTCATACCGCGCCGCCGAACTCGCCGGGCAGCGCCTCGTCGAAGTCCTCCAGACCGGTCAGGTCGTGACCCATACGGTCCCGCTTGGTCATCAGATAGCGGATGTTCTCGGCGTTGGCGCGCACCGGCAGCGGCACGCGTTCGATGATGTGCAGCCCGTAGCCGTCCAGGCCGACGCGTTTGGCCGGGTTGTTGGTCAGCAGGCGCATCGAGCGGACGCCGAGGTCGACGAGGATCTGGGCGCCGGTGCCGTAGTCGCGGGCGTCGGCGGGCAGGCCGAGCTTGAGATTGGCGTCGACGGTGTCGTCGCCGGCGTCCTGCAGCTGATAGGCCTGCAGCTTGTGCATCAGGCCGATGCCGCGGCCCTCGTGGCCGCGCATGTAGAGCACCACGCCACGACCCTCGCGGGCCACCATGGCCAGCGCGGCGTCCAACTGGGGGCCGCAGTCGCAGCGGCGGGAGCCGAACACGTCCCCGGTCAGGCACTCCGAGTGCACCCGGACCAGCACGTCGTGGCCGTCCCCGTGCGGGCCGGCGATGTCGCCCTTGACCAGGGCGACGTGCTCGACGTCTTCGTAGATGCTGGTGTAGCCGACTGCGCGGAACTCGCCGTGCCGGGTGGGGATGCGGGCCTCGGCGACGCGTTCGATGTGCTTCTCGTGCTTGCGCCGCCACTCGATGAGATCGGCGATGGAGATCAGCGCCAGGTCGTGCTCGTCGGCGAAGATCCGCAGCTCGTCGGTCTGCGCCATCGCGCCTTCGTCTTTCTGGCTGACGATCTCGCAGATCGCGCCGGCGGGCTGCAGACCCGCCAGCCGGGCCAGGTCCACGGCCGCTTCGGTGTGGCCGGGACGGCGCAGCACACCGCCGTCCTTGGCGCGCAGCGGAACCACGTGCCCGGGCTTGGTGAAATCGTCGGCGACGGCGGTCGGGTCGGCCAGCAGTCGCATCGTGGTCGCCCGATCGGATGCCGAAATCCCGGTTCCGACACCGTGTTTCGCATCGACGGTGACGGTGTAGGCGGTGCCGTGCTTGTCCTGGTTGACCGCGTACATCGGCAGCAGGCCCAGCCGGTCGCAGATCTCGCCGTCCAGCGGCACGCACAGGTAACCGGAGGTGTAGCGCACCATGAACGCCACCAGTTCGGGGGTGGCCTTCTCAGCGGCGAAGATGAGGTCGCCTTCGTTCTCGCGGTCTTCGTCGTCGATGACGACGACGGCCTTGCCCGCGGCGATGTCGGCCACCGCACGCTCGACCGGATCCAGCCTCGTCATTCTCACCACCTTGCCGGTTCCCGCGACGAGAACCACCTGTTTCTCCCGTTCAGTATGAACCACGGGGGCGGGCGGGTTATTGCCCGCCTGACGTGGCCGGACGCCGGTGATGCCGGTCACAGCGGCGCGGCGGCGCCTCAGCCCGGCTTGTCGTACGACAGCAGCCTCTCGACGTACTTGGCGATTAGAGACGAGCGATCGGTACGCCCGTCTTCCTGCAATGCAGGTGGACGCGGTCCAAGAAGACCCAGATATGTTCGACCTGACAGGTCAAACTCGGGAAAGGTAGAGAGGAGTATCGCTGTCGGCGAGTGCCGGAACCGCCTACGGTCCGCCGCTGTGACCCTTCCTGCGAGCCTCTCGCTGGTCCCAGAGCAGGTTACCCGTTGAAGCCCGCCTGAGCGTTCTACAGTGACCCCCATGGGGAAACGGGGGGACTCCTTCGCGAGCTGGTTCGTCGCGCTGCCGAAGGGTCGGAAGTTTGTCATGTCGCTCGTTCTGGCCTCGGTCACGATCCTGACGCCTGCGCTGCTGCTGACGCCGGCGCATCACTGGGACAGGATCTCCCCGAACCAGTTCGAGTTCACCTGCGCGGACCAGGATGGGGACCGGCAGGTCAGCGTCGAGCTGCCCACCGACCCCGACCGGATCAACGAGATGAACCAGAACCCTGAAGAGTTTGTCGCCCTCTTCAGGAAAGCCTGCCCGACCTACTGACAGCAGAAAGCCCGTGCCCGGTTGATCCCGGAGGCAGGGGCGCAGCAAGGTTCACAGCAGCGGCGGTAGGCATACCAAATGTGTTAGACCCGTAACGCTGCGCTCAACTCGAACCGTCCGACAACGGCCCTAGTCGCTGGTGGGAGCATCCTTCTGCGACAGCAGCCGCTCGACGTACTTGGCGATGACGTCGACCTCGAGGTTGACCGGGGAGCCGGGCTCAGCCCCGCCCAGCGTCGTCAGGTCCAGTGTGGTGGGGATCAGCGACACCTCGAACCAGTCCGGGCCCAGACCCGACACGGTCAGCGAGATTCCGTCGACGGTGATCGACCCTTTCTCCACCACGTAGCGGGACAGCGCCGGCGGCAGCGCGATCCGCACCACCGTCCAGTGCTCGGACGGCGTGCGGGACACGACGTGGCCGGTGCCGTCGACATGGCCCTGCACGATGTGGCCGCCCAACCGGCTGTTCACCGCCGCGGCACGTTCGAGGTTGACCCGGGTGCCGACGTCGGCGCCGCGCAGGCTGGACCGCTTCAGCGTCTCGTCCATCACATCGGCGGAGAACGAGCCGTCGGCGAGCACGTCGACGACGGTCAGACAGACGCCGTTGACCGCGATCGAATCTCCGTGCCCGGCATCCGATGTCACGATCGGGCCACGGATGACGAAACGCGCGGCGTCGCCGAGGTCCTCCTTGCCGACGATTTCGCCCAGTTCTTCGACGATTCCGGTGAACACGATGCCCAGCCTAGGCCCCCGCACCCCGGCCGATCCCGCGCAGCGGAGAACACGTCGCCGTCGCCGCACCCTCTACGATGCAGGCATGCAGACCCGCCTCTTGGCGCTCGTCGCCGCCCTCTTCGCCGTCGTCGCGCTCGTCGCAGGATGTTCCGGCTCGTCGTCGGAGGACTCCGGCAAGGACCTGCCCGACGCCACCACCCTGCTCAGGGAATCCGCCGAGACCACCAAGGCGCAGACCAGCGCCCATCTGCAGCTCGCGGTGCAGGGCCAGATCGCCGAGTTGCCGGTCGAGTCCCTCGAGGGCGACCTCACGCAGAAGCCGGCGGTCGCCGCGAAGGGCACCGCCGACATCGTCTTTCTCGGCCAGAAGCTGCAGGGCGTCGAGTTCGTCGTGTCCGACGGCGACCTGTACGCCGCGATCACCGCAGGTGGCAGCCTGTCGAACTTCGGTCCCGCCGCCGACATCTACGACGTCGCGGCGATCCTGAGCCCCGACAACGGCCTGGCCAACGTGCTCGCCAACTTCAACGACGCCAAGTCCGAGGGCCGCGAGACCATCGAGGGTGTCAAGACCGTCCGGATCACCGGCAACGTGCGCGCCGACGCGGTCAACAAGATCGCCCCGCAGATCGCCGCCACCGGGCCCGTTCCGGGCACCGCGTGGGTCACCGAGGACGGCAACCACGAGCTGATGCAGGCCCGGCTGGAACCCACCCCCGGCAACAGCGTCACGATGACGCTGTCGAAGTGGGGCGAGCCGGTGACGGTCGCCAAGCCGGCGGTGTGATGCACAGCGCTCCTCCGGCGACGGCCGCAGCAGGGACGACGAACCGCCGCATCGCGATCAGCGCGGGCAGCCTCGCGGTGGTGCTCGGCGCGCTCGACACCTACGTCGTGGTCACGATCATGACCGACATCATGAGCGACGTCGGGATCGGCGTGAACCAGATCCAGCGGGTGACGCCGATCATCACCGGCTACCTGCTGGGCTACATCGCCGCGATGCCGCTGCTGGGCCGCGCGTCGGACCGGTTCGGCCGCAAGATGCTGATCCAGATCAGCCTGGCCGGTTTCGCGCTCGGCTCGGTGATCACCGCGATGTCGACCGACCTGACCGTGCTGGTGATCGGGCGGGTGGTGCAGGGCACCGCCAGCGGCGCGCTGCTGCCCGTCACCCTGGCGCTGGCCGCCGATCTGTGGGCCGCGCGCAACCGCGCCGCCGTGCTCGGCGGCGTCGGCGCCGCCCAGGAGCTGGGCAGTGTGCTGGGCCCGCTGTACGGCATCACGCTGGTGTGGGCGTTCGGGCACTGGCAGTCGGCGTTCTGGGTCAACGTCCCGCTCGCGGCCATCGCGATGGTGATGATCCACTTCAGCCTGCCGTCGCGGTCCGTCGGCGAGGACCCCCAGAAGGTCGACGTGGTCGGCGGGCTGCTGCTGGCCGTCGCGCTGGGCCTGGCCGTGGTCGGCTTGTACAACCCCCGGCCCGACGGCAAGCAGGTGCTGCCCAGCTGGGGCGCGCCGGTGCTGATCGCCGCCGCCGTCGCCGCGGTCGCGTTCTTCGTGTGGGAGAAGTTCGCCAAGACCCGGCTGCTGGACCCGGCCGGCGTGCATTTCCGGCCGTTCCTGGCGGCGCTGGGCGCATCGCTGACGGCCGGCGCGGCGCTGATGGTCACGCTGGTCAACGTCGAACTCTTCGGGCAGGGCGTGCTCGGCCAGGACCAGAACCAGGCCGCCTTCCTGCT
Source organism: Mycolicibacterium chlorophenolicum (assembly GCF_001044235.1). Lineage (GTDB taxonomy): Bacteria > Actinomycetota > Actinomycetes > Mycobacteriales > Mycobacteriaceae > Mycobacterium > Mycobacterium chlorophenolicum. The sequence continues at coordinate 135,132 of NZ_JYNL01000020.1, forward strand.
GCTGCGCTTCCTGGTCGCGCTACCCATCGGCGCGCTGGTCGGCGGCTGGGTGGCCACCCGCCTCGGCGACCGGATCGTCGCGTTCACCGGCCTGCTGATCGCCGCGGGCGGCTACCTGCTGATCTCGAAGTGGCCGGTGGACCTGCTTGCCGCACGCCACGACCTGGGCTTCATCAGCCTGCCGGTGCTCGACACCGACCTCGCGATCGCCGGGTTCGGCCTCGGCCTCGTCATCGGGCCGCTGACGTCGGCGACGCTGCGGGTGGTGCCCGCGGCCCAGCACGGCATCGCGTCGGCGGCCGTGGTGGTCGCCCGGATGATCGGCATGCTGATCGGGATCGCGGCGCTGTCAGCCTGGGGGCTGTACCGGTTCAACCAGCACCTGGCCAGCCTGCCGGCCAGCACCGGCGGCAACAGCCTGGCCGAGCGCCTGGCCGCGGAGGCGCACCGGGTGCGCGAGGCGTACGTGCTGCAGTACGCCGAGATCTTCTCGATCACGGCGATCGTCTGTGTGGTGGGTGCCCTACTGGGCCTGTTGATCAGCGCCAAGCACGAACACGCCGACGAGCCCGAGGCGCTTCAGCAGCGCTCGAGTCCGCGGCCCATCAGCTGAGGCTGGTCGGCGTCGGCGTCATCGAAGGTGTCGTCGTCGGAGGTCAGTCCCCGCCAGGCATCGCGGATCACCGCCTTGATGGCATCGGGGGTGACCGGGCTGATGCTGAGCCAGTCCTGCAGTGCAGTCATGCTCTCGTCCTTTGTTCGTGCTCACCTTGCGCAACTCTTCGGTGAAAGCGCGATATTCCCCACCGAGTCTACGGAGCAGTCCCGGCCGTGGGGCCGCTCCCGGGCCCGGCCGGGGGTGTGAGAACGACCACGGAAACCGTTGATGGACAGCGGGTAACGATCAGATAACGATGCCGCGTGCGATCACGCCGGGATCATGCTGAGCAGCACGTCCGGTCCGAGGGGGATCGTCCGGTCGAAACGCCACCGCTGAGCCTGGGCAATGCTGAGCACCCCGACGTCATCGACGGCACTGATCGGCCCGCCCAGCAGGATCGGAGCGACGTAGGCCAGGATGCGGTCGATCACCCCGGCCCGCAAGAAGGCCCCGGCCAGTGTCGGGCCACCCTCCACGAGCACGTCGGTGCGGTCCGACAGCGCCTGGATCACCTCGCGGGGATCGCGGGTGCGGATCACCATGGTGCGCGAGTCGTCATTGAGAACCGTTGCGTCAGGGGAGATCTCACGCATACCGACGACGACGCGCAGAGGCTGCTGGGCGGCGAGCGTGCCGTCGGGACGCCGCGCGGTCAGCGCCGGATCGTCGACGAACACGGTGCCGGTACCGACGACGATCGCGTCGGCCGCGGCACGCCTGCGGTGTACGTCGGCACGGGCGGCTTCACTGGTGATCCACTGGCTCGAGCCGTCTGCGGCCGCACTGCGGCCATCCACGCTGGTGGCGAATTTCCATGTCACATGCGGCATTCCGGTGCGCTGCTTGTGCAGCCACTCGCGCAGCGGCCCGCCCGCGACCGCATCGGCGCACACCCCCGGCGTCACGTGGACACCCGACGCCGCCAGCCGCGCCGCCCCGCCGGCGGCCACCGGGTTCGGATCGGCCACGGCGAACGCGACATTCGCGACGCCCGCGGCCAGCAGCGCGTCCACGCAGGGCGGCGTGCGGCCGACATGGTTGCACGGTTCGAGCGTCACCACGGCTGTACCGCCGGCCGCCCGCTCCCCCGCCCGGCGCAGCGCCAGCACCTCCGCGTGCGGGCCGCCGGGCGGCTCCGTCGCCCCGACACCGGCGATCTCACCGTGCGCGTCCAGAATGACCGCCCCCACCGGCGGATTGGGATACGTTGTGCCTTTTACTTTTTCGGCCTGCTCGAGGGCCGCGGCCATTGCCGCGTCGAGGTTCACCGCGCGAGATGCTTGGACGCCGCCGCGGCCTGATTGCGCAGCGACTGCACCGCCAGCGCGGGATCGTCGGCGCTGTAGACCGCCGAGCCCGCGACGAAGCAGTCGACGCCCGCTTCGGCGGCGGCTTCGATCGTGTCGGTGTTGATGCCGCCGTCGATCTCGATGAGGATGGTCAGCTCGCCGGCGTCGACGAGGCGCCGCACGATGCCGACTTTGGGCAGCACCTCGGCGATGAACTTCTGCCCGCCGAACCCGGGTTCGACCGACATCACCAGCAGTGTGTCGAAGTCGCGCAGGATCTCCAGATACGGGTCCACCGGCGTGCCCGGTTTGATGGCCAGACCCGCCTTCGCGCCCGCGGCACGGATGTCGCGGGCCACCGCGATCGGGTCGTCGGTGGCCTCGGCGTGGAACGTGACGTTGTGGGCGCCGGCCTCGGCGTAGGGCGGTGCCCACCGGGCCGGGTCGTCGATCATCAGGTGACAGTCCATGGGGATGTCGGTGACTTTGAGCAGCGACTCGACGACGGGCAGGCCCAGTGTGAGGTTGGGCACGAAGTGGTTGTCCATCACGTCGACGTGCAGCCAGTCGGCACCCTCGACCGCGGCGGCCTCGTCTGCGAGCCGGGCGAAGTCGGCGGCCAGGATGGACGGGGCGATCAGCGGGGTGCGGGCGTGCTGTCCGGACATGGGGATCAGCCTATCGGGGGGCCGGTCACCCGAAGGGCGGCGGCGAACATCGCGTCGGTGCCGTGCCGGTGGGGCCAGAGTTGCACCGACAGGCTCTCCCCCGTGTCGTCGGCCGGTTCGAACAGCGCTCGGGTGTCCAGCGCGGTGACCGGGTGGCGACGCAGCGCATCGGCCACCACGCCGGTGGTCTCGGCCAGGTGCGGTGAGCACGTCGCGTACAGCACGACGCCGCCGGGCCGGGTCAACCGGATCGCCGAGGCCAGCAGTTCCCGCTGCAGCTTGGCCAGCGGCGCCACATCACCGGGCTGGCGCCGCCAGCGCGCCTCGGGCCGTCGGCGCAGCGCGCCGAGCCCGGTGCACGGAGCGTCGACGAGGACACGGTCGAAACCCGGCGTCAGGCCGGTGTCGCGCCCGTCGACCCGGACCACGTCGACGGGGAGCCCCCGGGTGTTCTGTTCCACCAGCTCGGCTCGCCGCGGCGCGGGCTCGACGGCGGTGACGCGCGCACCGGCGGGCTGCCCCAGCGCGGCCAACAGGGCGGTCTTACCGCCCGGTCCGGCGCACAGGTCCAGCCACCGTCCGCCGTCGGCGCCGTCGAGTTCGGCCAGCGTCATCGCCCGCGCGACCAGCTGGCTGCCCTCGTCCTGCACCAGCGCCCGACCGTCCCTGACCGGGGCCAGCGCGCCGGGATCGCCCTCGCTCAGGTGGACGGCGTACGGCGAGTACCGGCCGACGGTGCCGCCCACCTGGTCCGCCAGCTCGGTCGCGGTGAGCGCACCCGGCCGCGCCACCAGGTGCACCTCGGGGCGGGCGTCGTCACTGGCCAGCAGTGCCGCCAGCTCGTGGGCCCGGGCGCCCAGCGCATCGGTGAACGCCTGGGCGACCCACCGCGGGTGCGCGTGCACGAACGCCAGATGACCGACGGGGTCCGTGGCGGCGGGCGGGGCCAGCTCCGCGACCCACGACGCCTCGTCACGGCGGGCGATGGTGCGCAGCACACCGTTGACGAAACCCGCACGCGCCGTGTCGAATTCGATACCGGCCTGCTCCACCGTGGTGGACACCGCGGCGTGGTCGTCGACGCGGGTGCGCAGGATCTGGTAGGCGCCGAGGCGCAGCAGATCCAGCAGCACCGGGTCGATCCGGTCGACGGGCCGGCCCGCAGCCGCGGCGATGATCGCGTCGAGCAGGCCGCGGGCCCGGCAGGTGCCGTAGGTCAGCTCGGTCGCGAACGCCGCGTCGCGGCCGGTGATCCCCCGGTCGCGCAGCATCGCAGGCAGTGCCAGGTTGGCGTAGGAGTCCTTCTCGGAGACCGCGCGCAGCACGTCGAAGGCGGCCCGCCGGGCCGGGTCGAGCGGGGTGCGCCGCTGCGGGCGGCGCTTGCCGGGAGGTCGCGTCATGTGGCCGAACCGATCTCGTCGAGCCGTGCGCCGCGGGCCCAGTCCGCGGCATTCATCGCTTTCTTGCCCGGGGGCTGCACGGTCTGCAGTTGCACCGCGCCCGAGCCGGTGCCGACCCGGACATGCTTCTTGTCCACCTTGAGCTCTCCGGGTCCGAGGTCCGGCTCGTCGACCACCGTCACGGGACCGACCTTGACGCGGTCCTCGCCGATCATGGTCCAGGCGCCCGGGTTCGGTGTGACGGCGCGGATCCTCCGGTCGATCACGTGCGCGGGCAGATCCCACCGGATGCGGGCGTCGTCGACGGTGATCTTCGGCGCGACGCTGACCCCGTCTGCCGGCTGGGGCACCGCGGTCAGGGTGCCGTCGGCGATGCCGTCCATCGTGGCCTCCAGCAGCGTCGCACCGGCCACCGACAGCCGGTCGAGCAGGTCGCCTGCGGTGTCGGCGGGCCGGATCGTCTCGGTGACGACGCCGTAGACCGGCCCGGAGTCGAGGCTGCGCTCGATCTGGAACGTGGTGGCGCCGGTGACCGCGTCGCCCGCGGCGATCGCGGCCTGCACGGGAGCCGCGCCGCGCCAGGCGGGCAGGATCGAGAAGTGCAGGTTCACCCACCCGTGGGTGGGCACCGCCAGCAGGTCGTCGCCGAGCAGCGCCCCGTAGGCGACCACCGCGCAGCACTCCGGCGCCAACGCGGCCAGCTCGGCGACGAACTCCGCGGAGTTGGGTCGCTCCGGGCGCAGCACAGGGATCCCGTGCTCGAGCGCGAGCTGCGCCACCGGCGACGGCGCCGGGCGGCCACGGCGGCCCGCCGCGGCGTCAGGGCGGGTGAGCACCGCGACGACGTCGTGGCGGGGCGAGGCGAGGAGCCCACGCAGGGACGGGATGGCCGGTTCCGGAGTACCGGCGAACACGAGACGCACCGGGCCAGTCTAGGAAGCAGGCCCTAGCGCGGCGTCTGGTAGTACTCCTTCTCGCCGACTTTGGTCAGCGGCGCGACGAACATCCACGGAATCGTGGTGAGCAGCCGGTTGAGGGTGGCCACCGAATCGTTGTAGTACTGCCGGGCGAACGCGAGCTTGTCCTCGGTGTCGGCGAGGTTGCGTTGCAAATCCAGGAAGTTGGCCGACGAATTCAGCTGCGGATAGCTCTGTCCCAGCGCCAGCAGCGGCGCCAGCGCCGAGTCGAGTTGCTTCTCCGCCGCGCCGCGCTGTGCCACCGAACCACCCGAGGTCGCCGACGTCAGCGCCGCCCGGGCGTCGGTGACGCGGTCGAGGATGGCCTTCTCGTGGGTGGCGAAGGTCTGCACCGTCTGGACGAGGGCGGGGATCAACGAAGCGCGCCGCGTCAGTTCGACGTCGATCCCCGACAGAGCCTCGGCGACACGGACATCGGCGGACCGGATCTTGTTGTAGCCGGCCACATATCCGATGAGCACCAGCACGACCAGCACCAGCACCACGGCGAGCAGAAAAGTCACCATGATCCACCTCCTCCTCCTCCTCCTCCGCCGCCACCGCCGCCGCCTCCGCCACTGAAGCCACCGCCGCCGCCGCTCGATGACGACGACGACTGGGAGGCGGTGTAGGCGCCGATCGACGAGGACAGCGCCGTCTCGAAACTGTCGAAGCTCGTCCCGCCGGCGCCGCCCGCCACCCCCCAGGACGAGGACGGGCTCGATGTTGTATACCAATCCGGTTGCGGTGCAGCGGTATTCGTGTATGCCTCATATTTCTTCGCCCACGCGGCCGCCACTCCGGCGGCGACGGCGAACGGGACATAGGCGATGTAGAGGTCTTTGCGTGCCGAGAAGTCGAAGCGGGTCTCCGCGGAATCGGTGGCCAGCATGCGGTGGAAACCGCCTGCGCGCGACCACAGTTCACGCCCGGCCGGGGTGCGCCGGGTGCCCACCCCGTCACGCCAGGAGCCGGCCGAGAACAGGAAGAACACCGCGAACGGCAGCGCCCACATCGTGGTCGGGAAGCCCCAGCGGAAGAATCCGCAGATCATCAGCACGAACGCGACGGCGTTGGCGGCGCGCAGCCACAGCTCCTTCTTGCGGGCCACCATCAACCCCGAGTCGATCGCCCATGCCTTGACCGCCTCGGCCATATCGGTCTTGGCCTTGTTGAGTTTCTCCCCCGACTTGGCCGTCTTCTTGGCGGCGAATTCGCTGCCGGCGTTGAGCAGTTTCAGCCGGGACGCGACGGCCAGGCTGACCTTGTCGACGCCGGACCACTGCCCGGCCCCCGCGACGCTGCGGATGTTCCACTCTTTGTCGTTGACCTGGTGCAGCGTGATGAGATCCCGCTCGGCGAGGTAGAACAGCGTCGCGGTCAGGCCGTTCTTCGGGACCGCCTCGGTGCGGATGTACTCCAGCTGCACCGGCCCGAGGCCCGGCGGGGGCGCGTACTGCAGCGGAAAGCCGGGCGGACGCTCCAGCACACTGCGGAACCACAGCACCGCCGCGGCGCCGAAGGCGATCGTCAGACCCAGCACCCACAGCACGGCGGTCACCGACTGCCCGAGGACCCGATCCCAGGTGTAGGGCCACGGCAGGCTCAGCCGCGCCGGGGTGGGCACGTCGACCCCGGCGCGCAGGGTCATCGGGGTGCGCGGCGCCAGCGACGACGCCGTGGCCACCACGGTGTTGCCGCGCGCGCGCAGTTCGTCGCACGCCCGCCCGACGCCGAAGCCGACGGAACACTGCACGGTGCCGACGTCGCCGGGCAGGGTCACGGTGATGTCGGCCCGGTCGATGCGGTTGTTCCAGGAGGGCGCGATGACGTTCCAGAAGAAGACAGAGGGGCTCGGGGCCGGGGCGCCGACGGTCTGCGCGAACTTCCGGTCAGCGCCGGTGCCGCCGGGGTCGAGTACCCCCGGAATGCGGTAGCGGAGTTCGAACACGTGGGTGCCGTCGCCCAGCGTGCGGTCGGGATCACCGATCTTGGCCACGCGGAAGCGCTTTCCGTCCTCCCACAGCATCTGGTAGGGCACCGACTGCCCGTCGAGCAGGATCGACGTCACCTCGGGCTTCTGCCGGACGTGAGAGTCGTTCTGGTTGGCCACATCCCAGTAGCGGAAGATGCCGTGACGGTCAGTGCTGTAGAACTCCGTCGTGATCGTCTCGACCGCGGTCATGTCGCCCGCGCTGTCGACCGCGGCGTTCAGGGTGAAGTCGCTGATCACCACCGGGTCTTCGGCGGGCGTGCCGGCCGAGCCGCCACCGGCGAACACACCGGCCACAGCAGTCCGAATGCGATGAGCAGCAGCGGGATCGCCGCTTTGACCACACGCCCCACCGACATGCGCCTCACCCTATGTGCAACGGGTCGATCTGGATGCGAACCGGCTCATGATCATGGCGGGCGCTCTGCACCGCACTGGCCTTGCGCAGCGCCGCCGACAGGGCCAGGCCGTCGTGGCGCGGCACCCGGGCGAGCATCCGGATGACCGGGTGCTCGTCGGCCACCCCGGCCGGCCGCCGGACCCCGACCGGCAGGTCGACGGGCCCCAGCAGGTCGGCCCCGTCGGGCAGCACCACCCCGCCCAGGAGCGCGTTGACCGCGTCGGACGTGCCGTCGACCGCGGCCATGTGCACCGCGGGGGGCAGCCCCACCTCGGTGCGCGCGTCGAGTTCGGCGTCGGCGTGACCGACCGGATCCCACCGGATCAGCGCCTGCACCGTCGGGATCGCCGACTCCGCGACCACCGCGACGACGCCACCGTCGGCACGGCTGCGTACCAGGGCCGCGGCTGCCATCCAGCGCCGCAGCGTGTCCTCGGCGGCGCGCAGGTCCTGGCGACCGAGCAGCGCCCAGCTGTCGAGCAGCAGCGCGGCGCCGTATCCGCCGTCGGCGGCCGGTTCGACACCGGGGGTGGCGACCACCACCGCGGGACGCGCAGGCACCGACTCGACGACGGCGTCGCCGCCGGAGGTCACCACCGCGACGCCCGGGAACGCGCGGCCCAGTTCTTCGGCGGTGCGGCGGGCGCCGACCACGACCGCGCGCACCGCGTCGGCGCCGCACCTGACGCAGCGCAGTGACAGCTCCTCGCGCCCGCACCACCGGCACACCGCGCCGGCGGCGTCGCGGCCGGGCAGCGACAGCGGCCCGGTGCAGTGCCGGCAGCGGGCGATGGTGCGGCACCGGGCGCACGCCAGCGCGGGCACGTAGCCGCGCCGCGGAACCTGCACCAGCACCGGGGCGCCGGAGGTCAGCGCCCGGCGGGCCGCATCCAGCGCCATCGACGGCAGCCGCGCCGTCCGCGCCGCCGCGTCGCGTTCCTGCGCGTACGCGCTGTCCTCGAGCGCGAGCACCCGCGGGGCGCAGGCCCGCACGGCCTGCCGCGACGCGGTCAGGTCGTGCGCCCACCCGCTGCGCACCAGCGCCTGGGACTCCGCGGTGCGGGCGTAGCCGCCGATCACCGCGGCGCACCGCAGCTGGTGCGCGCGCAACATCGCCACCTCGCGCGCATGCGGATACGGCGCGCGGGGCTCGGACAGCGAATCGTCGCCGTCGTCCCACAGCAGCACCAGCCCGAGATCGGCCACCGGTGCGAACACCGCGCTGCGCGTGCCGATGACCAGTCGCGCGTCGCCACGCAGCACGGCCAGCCACCGCCGGTAGCGCTCCGAGGGACCCAGCCCCGCCGACAGCGCGACCACCCGCTGCGGATCCGCCCGTTCCATGCACGCGGCGTGCAACCGGTCGACGTCACGTTGGTCGGGCACCACGGCGAGCACCGACCGGCCCGCGTTCACCGTCACCGCGGCCACCTCGGCCAGCCGGTCGGGCCACGACTCCCCCGGCAGCGCCTGCCACACCGCCCGGGCCGCCCGCCCGTCCTGCAACGCGGCGACGAACTGCGCGCCGCCGCTGTACGCCGACCAGCCCGCGGTGTCGACCGTCGCCGGCACGAACGCCTCGAGCGCGGCGGCGGGCCGCTTCTCGACGGTGGCGTGCCGCGGCGGGACGGCCAGCCGCAGCACGTCGGCACGGGTGCCCGCATACCGGGCCGCGACGGCGTCGACGAGGCGGCGCACGTCATGGGTGAGCACCGGCTCGGCGGACACCACCTTCTCCAGCCAGCCGAGCTTGCCGACATGGTCGGTGTCCGAGCGCCGCTCGAGCACGAATGCGTCGACCAGTCGGCCGTGGAAGCGGACCTTGACGCGCACCCCGGGCTGGGCGTCGTCGGACTGTTCGGCGGCGACGAGGTAATCGAAGTCACGGTCCAGGTGCGGCACCGTCAGCATCGGCAGCACCCGCGCGATCGGCTCGTGCTCGGCGGCCTGCCGGGCGCCGGTCACCCCTCGGGTCCAGCCGCGGGGACGGCCGGCCGGCCGAAGAGCAGCCCCGCGGTGATCAGTAGCAGCGACGCGGCGTAGCACCACCAGATCGGCACGGCCAGCGCCTCACTGCGCAGCACGAACTTGCTGATGCCGATCATGGCGTCGGACACCGCGAAGCACACCGCGCCCAGCGCCGTCCACGGCGTCGGCAGGTCGGCCAGTAGCGCGGTGCACACCATCGCGCCCAGCACACCGATGTACACCGTCACCGGGACGGCCATCTCCTCGGCGATCAGCCGCGGCCAGAACCACACCAGCAGCGCCGCGCAGGCCAGCACGACCACACCGGCCGCCACTGACCGCCCAGGAGTGACCACGGCCAGCGGCAGCAGCGCGGCCAGGAAGCACAGGTGCGCGATCAGGAACGCGGCCAGGCCCAGCACGAACGACGGCTCCCACCACGGCATCGCGAGCAGGAAGTCGCCCGCGGCCGAAAACAGCAGCGCGCCGACCAGCCAGCGCCGCTCCCGCAGCACCGGGTGGGTGGCCGCTGCCGCGGCGAGCAACACCGCGGCCAGCGCCTTGACCGCGGGCTGCGCCGCGAACCGGCCGGTCAGCTCGGCGCCCGCAGGAACCTGCGTCGCGGTGACGATCAGGAACACGCCGTACCCCGCCGCCACCACGGCCGCGGCCGCCCACAACGTGCGGGCGCGCGGCGCCGCGCGGCGACCGGTCACGGGCAGGGGCGTGGTCATGGGCAGAACCTACTAAAACGGGCGGACGCTACCGTGTGGGCCATGGCCGATCTCGATCCCGTACTGGCGAAGGTGCTCGCCGCTGTCCCGTTCACCCTCACCGCCGACGGCGGGCCCGCCGTGGCCCGGCAGCGCTTCGCCGAACTCCCCCGGATCCCCGTCCACCCCGAGGTCAGCACGGAGGACCACAGCGTCGACGGTCCCGCCGGCCCCGTCCCCGTGCGCGTCTACCGTCCGCCGACCGAGGCGTCGGTGCTGCCGGTGGTGATCTTCATCCACGGCGGCGCCTGGTCGGTCGGCGATCTGGACACCTACGACGCGGCGGCGCGTATCCATGCGGTCGGCGCCGACGCCGTGGTCGTCTCGGTCGACTACCGGCTGGCCCCCGAACATCCCTACCCCGCGGCGGTCGAGGACAGCTGGGCGGCGACGCAGTGGGTGGCCGCAAACGCCGGCCGCTTCGGCGGCGACCCGGAGCGCGTCGCGGTCGCCGGCGACTCCGCGGGCGGCAATCTGGCCGCCGTGATGGCGCAGCTGGCTCGCGACGCCGGCCTGCCGCTGCGCTTCCAGCTGCTGTGGTACCCGTCGACGACGTTCGACACGTCGCTGCCGTCGTTCACCGAGAACGCCGAGGCGCCGATCCTCGGTCTGGACGCGTGCAAGGCCTTCACCCGCTGGTATGTGGCGGACACCGACCTGTCGCAGCCGCCCGCCACACTGGTCCCCGCCGTCGGCGAGCTCGGCGGGCTGCCCGCCGCGTACATCGCCGTCGCCGGGCACGACCCGCTGCGCGACGACGGCATGCGGTACGCGGAACTGCTCACGGAGGCCGGCGTCGACACCGAACTGCACCACGCCGAGACGCTGGTGCACGGCTTCTTGGCCTACCACGGGGTGGTGCCCGCGGCGACGGAGGCGACCGAGCGCGCGCTCACGGCGCTGGGGACTGCACTGCAGTAGTCGTTTTTGGGATCGGTAGCCCGGGCGCGGGGCTAGCGTCCGTTCATGATCAACATTCACACGCTGCGACGCATCGGCGCCGCGGCACTGCTGACCGGGGCCGGCGCGGCGGCCGCACTGGGCTTCGGCTCGGGCGCCGCCGCCGCACTGCCCCGCGTACCGCTGCCGGCCTCGTGGCCGGGATGCCCCGAGGACAGCCCCGAGGGTCCGTGCCGCTGGTGCCCGGGTGACCCGCCGGTGCAGACCGGCAACCTCCGGGTGAACCCGGTGGTCTGGGACAACAACGTCTGCCACACCTACTGGTACGTGTACCACGGTCAGGGCAACGTGGCGGCGAACATCTTCGAGGGCGAGGCGCCGCCGGCGCCGCCACCCCCGCCGCCGAACCTCACCCCGCCGCTGCCGCCGGGATGGTGCTGGTCGCTGTTCCTGCCGACCACCAGCTGCCCGAACGGCTGAGGCCGTGACGCGCATCCTGATCGTCGGAGCGCTCGCCCTGGCCGGTGCGCTCGGCGCACCGGTCGCCGCGGCGCAGGGCCCGAGCTACCAGGGCGGCAACTGCCCGCCGGGGCTGACGTGCACCCACTGGTGCCCCGGCGACCCCGCGATCCCGGGCGGTCAGGTCCTGAGCTGGGACGGGAACGTCTGCCACGACTGGTACTGGAACTCCTACGGCATCGTCGACGTCAACGCCGGCGTGCTGTACCCGTGGAGGTGATCGTCGTCAGACGGCTCTCGTTGCGTCTGACTCCTCAACGCGGCTCGTACCTCGCCGCTTGATCGTCGTCAGACGGCGTTCTTGAGGTCGTCGATCTTGTTCAGCTGCTCCCACGGCAGCTCGATGTCGGTCCGGCCGAAGTGCCCGTACGCCGCGGTGGGCGCGTAGATCGGGCGCAGCAGGTCCAGATCGCGGACGATGGCGCCCGGTCGCAGGTCGAACACCTCGCCGATGGCCTTCTCGATCTTCACCGGGTCGACGGTCTCGGAGCCGAACGTCTCCACGAACAGGCCCACCGGGGCCGCCTTGCCGATCGCGTAGGCGACCTGGACCTCGACCCGCTCGGCGAGCCCGGCGGCGACGACGTTCTTGGCGACCCAGCGCATCGCGTACGCGGCCGAGCGGTCCACCTTCGACGGATCCTTGCCCGAGAAGGCGCCGCCACCGTGGCGGGCCCAGCCGCCGTAGGTGTCGACGATGATCTTGCGGCCGGTCAGGCCGGCGTCGCCCATCGGGCCGCCGAGCACGAACTTGCCGGTCGGGTTCACCAGCAGGCGCGGCGACGTCGTGTCGAGGGTCTCGTGGCCGAGCTCGGCCAGCACCGCGTCGATGACGTGCTGCTTGATCTCGGGCGCCAGCTGGCTCTCGAGGTCGATGCCGTCGGCGTGCTGGGTGGAGAGCACCACGGTGTCCAGCCGGACCGGGGTGGTGCCGTCGTACTGCACGGTGACCTGCGTCTTGCCGTCCGGGCGCAGGTAGTCCAGCGTGCCGTTCTTGCGGACCTCGGTCAGCTTGCGCGAGAGCCGGTGGGCCAGCGCGATCGGCAGCGGCATCAGCTCGGGGGTGTCGGCGATGGCGTAGCCGAACATCAGGCCCTGATCACCGGCGCCCTGGGCGTCCAGCGGGTCGGCCGCGCCCTCGACGCGCGTCTCGTGGGCGGTGTCGACGCCCTGCGCGATGTCCGGCGACTGGGCGCCGATACCGATGTTCACGCCGCAGGTGAGGCCGTCGAAGCCCTTGTCCGAGTGGTCGTAACCGATGTCGAGGATGCGGGCGCGCACGGTGTTGGTGATGTCGGCGAACGCCTCCTTGGCCGCCGTGGTCACCTCGCCGACGACGTGCACCTGGCCGGTCGTCACCAGCGTCTCGACCGCCACCCGGGACTTCGGATCGCCGGCGAGCAGTGCGTCGAGCACCGAGTCGCTGATGGCGTCACAGATCTTGTCCGGGTGCCCCTCGGTCACCGACTCACTGGTAAACAGCCGAGCATCACTCACGTCCGATCCCTTTCCATTTCACTCATGTCTGCGACGGCACGCAGTGCCGGGCGCCTCTAGCACCCAAGCGTGTCCCCCTGCGGCGCGCAACCTTTACGCGCAGCCGATGTCTTGTTCGCTGGCCGCTCACCCGGTGTGCAGGAAGCCGGCGATCGCGTCCACAATACGGCTCGCCATCACGGTCTTCGAACCGTGCTCCAGTGCGGACTCGTTGCCGTCGGACGACAGCAGCCAGCCGTCGTTGTGATCGACCTCGAAGGCCCGGTTCTCGCCGACCGCGTTGACGACGAGCAGATCGCACCCTTTGCGGCGGAGTTTCGCCCGGGCGTGGAACAGCACGTCGCCGTTGGCGTCCCCGGTTTCGGCGGCGAACCCGACGATGGCCCGCATGTTGGGGAGCTGTCCGTCGGCGCGGGCACGGACCGCCCCGGCGAGCACGTCGTCGTTGCGGACGAGTTCGATCGTCGGCTCGCCCTCTCCGGCCGGGCCCTTCTTGATCTTGTTGACCGCGGGGTTGGCGGGCCGGAAGTCGGCGACCGCGGCGGCCATCACGAGCACGTTCGCGTCCGGCGCGTGCTTGGACACCGCGTCACGCAGCTGTGCGGCCGACCCGACGTGCTCGACGTGGACGCCGGCGGGGTCGACGAGCCCGGCGGTGTTGCCCGCGATCAGCGTCACGTCGGCGCCGCGCTGGGCCATGACACGGGCCATCGCGTACCCCTGCTTGCCGGAGCTGCGGTTGCCGATGAACCGGACGGGGTCGATGGGTTCGCGGGTACCGCCCGCGGTCACCAGCACCTTGACCCCGGCCAGGTCGTAGGGCAGCGCGTCGCCGCGGGCGAGCAGCAGCTGGGCCAGCGTGCTGATCTCCTCGGCTTCGGGGAGTCGCCCCGGTCCGGTGTCGGCGCCGGTCAGCCGGCCCGACGCGGGTTCCATCACGACGGCGCCGCGGCGCCGCAGCGTGGCGACGTTCTCGACGGTCGCCGGGTGGAACCACATCTCGGTGTGCATGGCGGGCGCGTACAGCACCGGACACCTCGCGGTCAGCAGCGTCGCGGTGAGCAGGTCGTCGGCCCGGCCGATGGTCGCGCGGGCCAGCAGGTCGGCGGTGGCGGGTGCGACGACGACGAGATCGGCGGACTGACCGATCCGCACGTGCGGAACCTCGTGGACGTCGTCGAAGACGCCGGTGTGCACGGGGTTACCGGAGAGCGCCTCGAATGTGGCGGCGCCGACGAACTTCAGCGCCGAGTCGGTGGGGACCACCCGCACGGAGTGGCCGGCCTCGGTGAGCTGACGGACCACGGTCGCCGCCTTGTAGGCGGCGATCCCGCCGGCGACGCCGACGATGATCCGTTTGCGCTCGGCCATCCCCCGGGGCCGCGTCTCTACTCGCCCTCGGTGTGCTCGAGCAGATCCTCGTGGATCTCGCGCATCGCGATCGACAGCGGCTTCTCCTGCAGACCGGGCTCGACCAGCGGACCGACGTACTCGAGGATCCCGTCACCGAGCTGGTTGTAGTAATCATTGATCTGACGTGCGCGTTTGGCGGCGTAGATCACCAGCGCGTACTTGCTCGACGCGCGGTCCAGCAACTCGTCGATGGGCGGGTTGGTGATGCCCAACGGCGTGTCGTAGGCGCTGGCGGCGGACGGATCGAGGTCCACGGCGGCCAGCCGCGTGTCGGCGTGCGGGGTGCTCACGTAAAAGATCTCCTGGCGATTCGGATCGAGAATTCAAGACTGGTCGCGCCGCACCGGTGTGCGGGCCACCAGCAAGGATACCAACGCAGCGCAGGCCGATTCCAATTCGCTGTTGACGACGACCTCGTCGAAGTCGCCCTGCGCGGCCAATTCGGTGCGTGCGGTCGCCAATCGGCGGGCCATCACCTCAGGCGTCTCGGTGCCCCGGCCGGTGAGCCGGCGTTCGAGAGTCTGCCAATCGGGCGGGGCCAGGAAGACCGTGACGGCCTCCGGCATCGCCTTCTTGACCGCTCGTGCCCCGGCCAGATCGACCTCGATGAGGACCGGCCGGCCGGCGGCGGTGGCCGCGCGGACGGGGGCTGAGGGCGTCCCCGAGCGGTGCAAACCGCCGTGGATCTCCGCCCATTCCAGCAGCTCGCCGGCATCGATGAGGTGCTGGAATTCGGTGGGCGTGACGAACGTGTAGTCCACGCCGTCGCGCTCGCCGGGGCGCGGCGCCCGCGTCGTCACCGAGACGCTGAAGTACAGGTCAGCGACGCGGTCCCGCAGGCAGCGGACGACCGTGGACTTGCCGACGGCAGACGGGCCGGACAGCACCATGACCGGAGCCTGTGGGTGCGTGTCCGGCCCTCCGCCTTCGCTCACTGACCCCTCTTACGAGAAGTCGAACTTTTCCAGCAGGGCCTTGCGCTGACGATCACCCAGGCCACGCAGCCTGCGGGTCGGGGCGATCTCGAGCTCGGTCATGATCTCCTGCGCCTTGACCTTGCCGACCTTGGGCAGCGCCTCCAGCAGAGCGGAGACCTTCATCTTGCCCAAGACCTCGTCGGTCTCGGCGTCCTTGAGAACCTGCTTGAGGTTGGTGCCGCCGCGCTTGAGCCGATCCTTGAGCTCGGCTCGGGCTCGACGTGCGGCAGCAGCCTTCTCCAACGCTGCCGCGCGCTGTTCGTCGGTCAACTGGGGAAGGGCCACGGGTTCCTCCGTCTCGTCACCATCTGTTTTTCTCTCGGCCGGTCGTGGTGGATCGCGAACCGGCCAGCGTGGACGACCGTACCCACGCAGGCTGACGAAAGCTAACCCCACCCCCGGGTTCTGCGATCAAAAGCCCAGCGTGTAGGGCGCAAAGGGGCCAGCGCGGGGATCGGCGCGTCGCCGGGAGCCGGGATTGCCGAAATCGCCTGATCGGACGGAAATGCCTGCATATCGGCGGTTTTGCGGTCACCGACCCGCAACCACTGCCGCCCCGACGGGCACCGGTGTGCGTCACACCCGCCCCAGGCGGGTGAGCCGAGAAATTTTCCCAGGTCAGTCGCCGTCGGGCGTGTCGCACAGATCGTTCAACCCTGCAGGTGCGCGACCGCGTCGCGCATCGACTCGGCGGCGCCGCGCAGCGCCGCGACGTCCGGTCCGGCCCGCAGCACCTCGCGGGACACGGCGGGCAACAGCTGGCCCGGCCGGGCCCCGCCCAGCCCCGCCAGCGCGTCGGGACGGCCGCCCTGGGCGCCGACGCCCGGCACCAGCACGGGACCGCCGAGACCGCTCACGTCGGGCGGGTCGGTCAGCGTGGCGCCGACGACCACCCCAACCGACCCGGCCTGTGCGCCCGCGTTGGCCGCGGCGGCGGCGTCGACGATCGACTGGGCGACGGTGCGCCCGCCGGCGTCGGCGCGCTGCACGGAGGCGCCCTCGGGGTTGGAGGTGGCCGCGAGCACGAAGACGCCGCGGTCATGCGCGAGCGCGGTGTCCAGCAGCGGCTGAAGCGAGCCGAACCCCAGATAGGGCGAGGCCGTCACCGCGTCGGCGGCCAGCGGCGAGTCGCCGGCCCACGCCGCGGCGTAGGCCGCCATCGTCGAGCCGATGTCGCCGCGTTTGGCGTCGGCGAGCACCAGCACCCCCTCGGCGCGCAGCGCCGCGATCGTGTGCTCGAGAACCGCGAAGCCCGCCGAGCCGTACGCCTCGAAGAACGCCACCTGCGGT
Organism: Mycolicibacterium chlorophenolicum; assembly: GCF_001044235.1. GTDB lineage: Bacteria > Actinomycetota > Actinomycetes > Mycobacteriales > Mycobacteriaceae > Mycobacterium > Mycobacterium chlorophenolicum. The sequence goes on from NZ_JYNL01000020.1 coordinate 151,836, forward strand.
TTGACCACGGCGACGCCGGCGAACGCAGTCACGCAGATGTCGCTGAAGCGGGCCAACCCGTCGGCGTCGGTGCCCAGCCCCCAGGCACGCAGCAACTCGGGGTGCGGGTCGATGCCCAGGCACAGCGGGCCGCGCTGCGCCATCGCGCCGGACAGGCGGTCACCGAACCCGCCCACGCTCACGACCCCAGCGCGCTGTGCAGGTCCTGCAGCGACATCACGCCGATGTCGCCGCGAATGCTCGCCTCGATGCCCTGCACCGCGGCCGAGGCGCCCTGCACGGTCGTCACGCACGGGATGTTCATCGCGACCGCGGCCGACCGGATCTCGTAGCCGTCGATGCGCGGGCCGGAGTTGCCGTACGGGGTGTTGATCACCATCTGCACCTCCCCCGCCTTGATCGCGTCGACCGCCGACAACGCGGGCCGGTCCGGGCTCGGCTCTTCGAAGTGCTTGCGCACCTCGTCGCACGGAATCCCGTTGCGCCGCAACATCTCCGCAGTGCCCTCGGTGGCCAGGATGTGGAAGCCGAGGTCGGCGAGACGCTTCACCGGGAACACCAGCGAGCGCTTGTCGCGGTTGGCGACCGACACGAACACGGTGCCCCGGGCGGGCAGCGAGCCGTAGGCGGCGGTCTGGCTCTTGGCGAACGCGCTGCCGAAGTCGTGGGCGATGCCCATCACCTCGCCGGTGGACTTCATCTCGGGTCCGAGCAGCGAGTCGATCTGGCTGCCGTCGTGCTTGCGGAACCGGTGGAACGGCAGCACGGCTTCTTTCACGGCCACCGGTGCGTTGCGCGGCACGGTGGCCCCGTCGCCCTCGGCCACCAGCAGGCCTTCCTCGCGCAGCCCGGCGATCGTGGCGCCGAGCATGATCCGCGCGCAGGCCTTGGCCAGCGGCACCGCCGTCGCCTTGGAGACGAACGGCACCGTCCGGCTGGCGCGCGGGTTGGCTTCCAGCACGTAGAGCACGTCGTCCTTGAGGGCGTACTGAACGTTGAGCAGGCCGACCACCCCGACGCCGAACGCGATCGCCTCGGTGGCGCGCCGGACCGCTTCGATGTCGCTGCGGCCCAGCGTGACCGGCGGGAGCGCGCACGCGGAGTCGCCGGAGTGGATCCCGGCCTCCTCGATGTGCTCCATGATGCCGCCGATGTAGACCTCGGCGCCGTCGCACAGGGCGTCGACGTCGATCTCGATCGCGTCCTCGAGGAAGCGGTCGACGAGGACGGGATGCTCGGGCGAGAGTTGGGTGGCCCGGGTGATGTAGCCCTCGAGTGTCTCGTCGTCGTAGACGATCTCCATGCCTCGCCCGCCCAGCACGTAGGACGGCCGCACCAGCACCGGGTAACCGATGTCGGCGGCGATGCGCCGGGCCTGATCGAAGCTGGTCGCCATTCCGAACCGCGGCGCGGGCAGGCCGGCCCTGCGCAGCACCTCACCGAACTCACCGCGGTCCTCGGCCAGGTCGATGGCCTCGGGCAGCGTGCCGACGATCGGCACCCCGGCTTTCTCCAGCCGTGCGGCCAGCCCGAGCGGCGTCTGACCGCCGAGCTGGACGATGACGCCGACCACCCCGGGCCCGCCGCGGCCTGAGTACTGCTCGGCGAAGTAGATCTCGAGCACGTCCTCGAACGTCAGCGGCTCGAAGTAGAGCCGATCTGCGGTGTCGTAGTCCGTCGAGACGGTCTCGGGGTTGCAGTTGATCATCACCGTCTCGAACCCGGCCTGGCTCAACGTGGTCGCGGCGTGCACGCAGCTGTAGTCGAACTCGATGCCCTGCCCGATGCGGTTGGGCCCCGATCCGAGGATCAGCACCTTCGGCTTCTCGGCCTGCGGGGCCACCTCGCTCTCGGCGGCGGGGTCGAGCTCGTAGCTGCTGTAGTGGTACGGCGTCTTGGCTTCGAATTCCGCGGCGCAGGTGTCGACGGTCTTGAACACCGGATGGATGCCGAGCCGCTGCCGCAGCGACCGCACGCCCATCTCGCCGGCCAGTTCCGGTCGCAGCGCGGCGATCTGGCGGTCGGAGAGCCCGTTGTGCTTGCTGCGCCGCAGCAGTTCCTCGCCGAGCACCGGCGCGTCGATCAACTCGGCGCGCAGGTCGACGAGACCGCTGATCTGGTCGACGAACCAGGGGTCCACCCCGGACGCCTCGGCGACCTGTTCGACGCTGGCGCCCAGGCGCAGCGCGTACTCGATGTCGTAGAGCCGGCCGTCGGTCGGGGTGCGCAGCCGCTCGAGCACCTCGTCGACGTCGCCCTCGATGTCGTCGCCGGTCCAGAACCCGGTGCGGCTGGTCTCCAGCGAGCGCATCACCTTGCCGAGCGCCTCGACGAAGTTGCGGCCCAGCGACATCGCCTCGCCCACCGACTTCATCGTCGTGGTCAGCGTGGCGTCGGCGCCGGGGAACTTCTCGAACGCGAACCGCGGCGCCTTGACCACGACGTAGTCCAGCGTCGGCTCGAAGCAGGCCGGCGTCTCCTTGGTGATGTCGTTGACGATCTCGTCGAGCGTGTAGCCGATGGCCAGCTTGGCGGCGATCTTCGCGATCGGGAAGCCGGTCGCCTTGGACGCCAGGGCGCTGGACCGGGACACCCGGGGGTTCATCTCGATGACGATGAGCCGGCCGTCTTTGGGGTTGACGGCGAACTGGATGTTGCAGCCGCCGGTGTCGACGCCGACCTCGCGCAGGATCTCGATGCCCAGGGTGCGCATCGTCTGGTATTCGCGGTCGGTGAGCGTCATCGCCGGGGCGACGGTCACCGAGTCACCGGTGTGCACGCCCATCGGGTCGAAGTTCTCGATCGAGCACACCACCACGACGTTGTCGTGGCCGTCGCGCATCAGCTCGAGCTCGTATTCCTTCCATCCGTAGATGGACTCCTCGATCAGCACGTTCGCCGACGGTGACGCGGCAAGCCCGTCACCGGCCATCCGTTCGACGTCCTCGGCGGAGTGCGCCATGCCCGAACCGAGGCCGCCCATCGTGAAGCTGGGCCGCACCACGACCGGCAGTCCCAGGTCGGCGACGGTCTCGCGGACTTCGTCCATCGTGAAACACACGCGGCTGCGCGCGGATTCGCCACCGACCTTGCTGACGATGTCCTTGAACTTCTGCCGGTCCTCGCCGCGCTGGATCGCCTCGAAGTCGGCGCCGATCAGTTCGACGCCGTAGCGATCGAGTGCGCCGTTCTCGTACAGCTTGACCGCGGTGTTCAGCGCGGTCTGCCCGCCCAGGGTGGCCAGCAGCGCGTCGATCTTGTGGCCGCGCTCGGCCTGCTGGGCGATCACCGTCTCCACGAACTCGGCGGTGATCGGTTCGACGTAGGTGTGGTCGGCGAACTCGGGGTCGGTCATGATCGTCGCCGGATTGGAGTTGATCAGCGTGACCTCGAGGCCCTCGGCCCGCAGCACCCGGCAGGCCTGCGTGCCGGAGTAGTCGAACTCCGCGGCCTGGCCGATCAGGATCGGTCCCGAGCCGATCACCAGGATGTGGTTGAGGTCTGTGCGGCGTGGCATCTACTTCTCTCCCGCCATCAGGTCGATGAATTGGTCGAACAGGTAGTTCGCGTCGCGGGGGCCCGCAGCGGCTTCGGGGTGGTACTGCACCGAGTACGCCCGCTTGTTCGCCAGCGCGATCCCTTCGACCACACCGTCGTTGGCGCAGGTGTGGGTCACCACCGCCCGGCCGAACGGGGTGTCGAACTCTTCGCCGGCCTCCCCCTCGAGCGCGAACCCGTGGTTCTGCGCGGTGATCGCCACCCGTCCGGTGGCGTGGTCCATCACGGGGATGTTGATGCCGCGGTGGCCGAAGGTCATCTTGTAGGTCGACCGGCCCAGCGCCCGGCCCAGGATCTGGTTGCCGAAGCAGATGCCGAACAGCGGTACACCGGCGTCGATCACCTGGCGGGTCACCTCGACGACGTGGTCGGCGGTGGCCGGATCCCCCGGGCCGTTGGACAGGAACACCCCGTCGGGACGCAGGTCGGCGATCTCGGCGAAGCCCGCCGACGAGGGCAGCACGTGGGTGCGGATGCCGCGCTCGGAGAAGTTGCGCGGGGTGTTGGTCTTGATACCGAGATCCAGTGCGACGACGGTGAAGCGCTGCTGCCCTTGCGGTTCCACCACATAGCGGTCGTCGGTGCTGACCTCGCCGGCCAGATCGGCGCCGAGCATCGCGGCCTGCCCGCGGACCCGGGCGAGCAGTTGCTCGGTGTCGGCCAGCGCCGCGCCGCTGAACACGCCTGCCTTCATCGACCCGCGGCTGCGCAGGTGCCGGACGACGGCGCGGGTGTCGATCCCGGCGATCCCGACGACACCCTGGCGCGTCAACTCGTCGTCGAGGGTTCCGGTGGCCCGCCAGTTCGACGCGCGCGGCGACGGATCGCGCACCGCGTAGCCGGCGACCCAGATCTTGTCGCCCCGACTCTCGCTGTCCTCGCGGTTCCAGCCGGTGTTGCCGATCTGCGGCGCGGTGGCCACCACGATCTGCCGGTGGTAGCTCGGATCGGTCAGGGTCTCCTGGTAGCCCGACATGCCCGTCGAGAACACGGCCTCGCCGAGCGTCTCGCCGACCGCGCCGAACGGTGTGCCGGTGAAGACCCGGCCGTCCTCGAGCACGAGCACGGCTCTGTCCTCTGTCATGCAACCTCCTCCGGAAGCCATCTCGAATACTCGCGCCGGTCGTCGGCGCGGAAGCCGGTGTCGATCTCCACTCCCGTGGGCAGTCGCCAGCGGATGGCGAGAATGCCCTCGTGGGTCAGCGCCTTGCCCGCGAGGCTCTTCTCGGCGCGGATCGCGGTGATCGCGTCCTCGGGAATCCAGATCGGTCCGGCGCCGGTGCGCTGCACCATGATTCCCTCGGGGTAGCGGGTGAGCACCGCTTTGGCTCGGAAGCCCAGGTCGCTCGCGGCGACGCGGTCGTTCCAGTTCGGGACGAGCGTGCTGCCGATGTAGAGCCCCTTGGTGGGGGCGACGGTCGCCGAGCCCACCGTGTCGGGCAGCGACGGCAACGTGCCGATGAGTTCCGCCTGGCGCTCGGCGCGGCGCCGCCAGCCGCGCAGCATCGCCCCGATCAGGATCGCGATGATCAGCGCCAGCACTGCGGCCATGATCAGCGAGGCGACCAGTGTTCCGGTGTTCATGCGCCGGCCTTCCCGTCGCGGGCCGTGATCGTGCCGCGCAGCAGCGTCGCCGTCACCACGGCGGGAAACTCCATGTCCTCGTACGGGGTGTTGCCGGAGCGGCTGGCGAGCTGTGAACCACGGACCGTCCAGACGGCGTCCGGGTCCACGACCGTCAGGTTCGCCGGCTCCCCGACCTCCAGCGGCCTGCCCTGATCCGGCAGGCCGACGATGCGCGCCGGCGCCTCGCTCATCACCCGGGCGACGTCACGCCAGGTCAGCAGGCCGGGCCGGACCATCGTCTGGACGACCACGGACAGTGCCGTCTGCAGGCCGAGCATGCCGGGCCGCGCGTTGGCGAACTCGCACATCTTCTCGTGCTCGGCGTGGGGCGCGTGATCGGTTGCGACACAGTCGATCACGCCGTCAGCGAGCGCCTGGCGCAGCGCGACGGCGTCGGACGCTTCACGCAGCGGCGGGTTGACCCGGTTGCGCCCGTCGTAGGACTCCAGCCGGGAGTCGTCGAGCAGCAGGTGGTGCGGGGTGACCTCGGCGGTGATCGAGACGCCCTGCTCCTTGGCCCACCGGATGAGCTCGACGGTGCCGGCGGTCGAGGCGTGGCAGATGTGCACGCGTGCACCGGCGTCGCGGGCCAGCAGCGCGTCGCGGGCGACGATGGATTCCTCGGCGGCGCGAGGCCAGCCGGCGAGTCCCAGCCGGGCGGCGTGGGGGCCCTCGTGAGCGACGGCGCCGACGGTCAGCCGCGGCTCCTCGGCGTGCTGGGCGATCAGGACGCCCAGGCCGGAGGCGTACTCGAGGGCGCGGCGCATCACCAGCGGATCGTCGACGCACACCCCGTCGTCGGAGAACATCCGTACCTGCCCGATGCCCGCGGCCATCAGGCCCATCTCGGTGAGCTGCTTGCCCTGCAGCCCGACGGTGACGGCGCCGACCGGGTGAACGTCGACCAGCCCGACCTGCCGGCCGCGCTGCCACACGTGGTCGGTGACCACGACGCTGTCGGCGACCGGATCGGTGTTCGCCATCGCGAAGACCGCGGTGTAGCCGCCCAGAGCGGCTGCGGCAGAGCCGGTTTCGATGTCCTCCGCGTATTCGCGTCCCGGCTCACGCAGGTGGGTGTGCAGGTCGACGAAGCCGGGCAGCAGGATCTGACCGGCGGCGTCGATGGCCTCGTCCCCGGTCAGTCCCGAGCCGATCTCCAGGATCTGCCCGTCTCCGACCAGCACGTCGACGGGTTCGCCCTCGCCGTAGAGCCGGACGCCGGTGAGTACGATGGTCATGCGCTGATCGCCTCCATTTCGGCGCCGACGAGCAGGTGGAACAGCACGGCCATCCGGACGTGCACGCCGTTGGAAACCTGTTGCAGCACTGCCGATTGCGGGGAGTCAGCCACCGAGTACGCGATCTCCATGCCGCGCAGCATCGGGCCCGGGTGCAGCACGACGGCGTGGTCGGCCAGCTGCGCCTGCCGCTTCTCCGACAGTCCGTAGCGCACCGAGTATTCGCGCGAGGACGGGAAGAAACCACCGTTCATCCGCTCGGCCTGCACGCGCAGCATCAGCACGGCGTCGGCGAGCGGCAGTTCGGCGTCGAGTTCGTGCGACACGCTGACCGGCCATCCGCTGACGCCGACGGGCAGCAGGGTGGGCGGGGCGACCAGCACCACCTCGGCGCCGAGCGTGTGCAGCAGCGCCACGTTGGACCGGGCGACCCGGCTGTGCAGAACGTCGCCGACGATCACCACCCGCCTGCCCTCGATCCCGCCGAGGCGCTGCCGGATGGTCAGCGCGTCGAGCAGCGCCTGGGTCGGGTGCTCGTGGGTGCCGTCGCCGGCGTTGATGACCGACGGGCCGCCGTCCTCGTCGACCGTCCAGGCGGCGAGCTGCTGGGCCGCGCCGGAGGCGGGATGGCGGATGATCAGCGCGTCGGCGCCGGCGGCGCGCAGTGTCAGCGCGGTGTCGCGCAACGATTCGCCTTTGGACACAGACGATCCCGACGCGCTGACGTTGATGACGTCGGCGCTCATCCACTTGCCGGCCACCTCGAACGACACCCGGGTGCGGGTGGAGTTCTCGTAGAACATCGTGATGATGGTGCGGCCGCGCAGCGTCGGCAGCTTCTTGACCTCCCGGCCGAGCAGCGCCTCGCGGAACCGGTCGGCGTCGTCGAGGATCGCGGTGGCGTCGTCGCGGCTCAGGTCGGCCGCGGTCAGCAGATGTTTCACCTCGTCGGCCCTCCGTACGGCGCGATGGAAATCCCATCGGCTCCATCATTTTCGGTGAGCCGGACCTTGACGTTCTCGCTGCGCGAGGTCGGCACGTTCTTGCCGACGTAGTCGGCCCGGATCGGTAGCTCGCGGTGGCCGCGGTCCACCAGCACCGCCAGCTGCACCGCGCGGGGCCGGCCCAGGTCACGCAACGCGTCGAGCGCGGAGCGGACCGACCGGCCGGTGTAGAGCACGTCGTCGACGAGGATCACCAGCGCGCCGTCGATGCCGCCGGGCGGGATCGACGTCGGGGCCAGCGCCCGGGGCGGCTTGGACATCAGGTCGTCGCGGTACAGCGTGGTGTCCAGCGCGCCGTGGGCGACCTCGGTCTGACTGAATTCGGCGATGTTGCGCGCCAGGCGGGTGGCCAAGGTCACGCCTCGGGTGGGGATGCCCAGCAGGATGACTCGCGGTGCGTCGGGGGCGTCGAGCGCGGTCTTCTCGATGATCTGATGGGCGATGCGGGCGATCGTTCGACTCACGTCCGCCGCGGACATCAATTCCCGGTCACTGGTGGCAGCCACAGGTAACCCGGACCTCCTTCTCCGCCTCACGGGACGGTCGTTAAAGGACGGTCAAACCGCGGCAAGGCTACCACTGCGGGCCGGGTGCGGCGACATCGCGGTCCGGTTTCTCCGGCCGGTGTGGCCCGACCTACTCTGGCGCGATGAACCTCGACCGCAACAAGGCCTCGATCGTCGAGGCGATCGACGCCGGACTGCTGGCCGGTGCCGTGACGCTGGTGTGGCGCGCGGGGGAAGTGCTGCAGGTCAACGAACTCGGCTACCGCGACGCCGACGTGAAGCTGCCCATGCAGCGCGACACCCTCTTCCGGATCGCCTCGATGACCAAGCCGGTGACGGTGGCCGCGGCGATGTCGCTGATCGAGGAGGGCAGGCTCGCGCTGTCCGACCGGGTGTCGACCTGGCTGCCCGAACTGGCCGACATGCGGGTGCTCGCCGAGCCGCGCGGCCCGCTCGACCGCACGGTGCCGGCGCAGCGGCCGATCACCATCGAGGACCTGATGACCCACCGCAGCGGGTTGGCTTACATGTTCTCGGTGCTGGGGCCGCTGGCCGACGCCTACCGCAAGCTGCCCACCCGGCAGGACCAGGATCGCTGGCTGGCCGAGCTCGCCGCGCTCCCCCTCGTGCACCAACCCGGCGAGCGGCTGACCTACAGCCATGCCACCGACGTGCTGGGGATCGCGCTGTCGCGCATCGAGGGCAAGCCGCTCAGCGAGGTGCTGACCGAGCGGATCCTCGGCCCACTGGGCATGTCGGACACCGGTTTTCACGTCGGGAGCACCGGCAGGCGGCGTGCGGCGACGATGTACCAGCTGGACAAGGACAACACGCTGCGCCACGACGTGATGGGGCCTGCGCCGATCGTCGACCCGCCGTTCTGCACCGGTGGCGCCGGGCTGTGGTCGACGGCGGACGACTATCTGACGTTCGCCCGGATGCTGCTGGCGGGCGGGACGGTTGACGGGGTGCGTGTGCTCTCCGAGGAGTCGGTGCGGTTGATGCGCACCGACCGGCTCACCGAGGAGCAGAAGCGGCACGACTTCCTCGGCGCCCCGTTCTGGATCGGCCGCGGCTTCGGGCTGAACCTGTCGGTGGTGACCGATCTGTCGAAGTCGCGCCAGCTGTTCGGGCCCGGTGGCCCCGGCACGTTCTCCTGGCCCGGCGCGTACGGCACGTGGTGGCAGGCCGATCCGTCGGCCGACGTCATCCTGATCTACCTCATCCAGAACCTGCCGAACCTGTCGGTCGACGCCGCGGCCGCCGTCGCGGGCAACACCTCGCTGGCCAAGCTGCAGAGCGCGCAGCCGAAGTTCGTCCGGCGGACCTACGAGGCGCTCGAGCTCTGAGCGCGCAGGGCCGCGTCCTGCGCGGTTCCGATCGCCGCGGAGGCGTCTCCCGTCGTGATCTCGTGTATCCGAGCGGCATTGGCGGCGCGCGCAGGATGTGGCCGACCTGATGGGCCTTAGCGATCGGGTGCAAATACGCGGCGGCGGCAGCATCGCCTGCCGCCAGCGCGGCCAGTCGCGCCAACTCCCCCGACGCGTCCCGCGCTGCCCGGTGCGCGTCCAGTGTGGTCACGCGCTGCTGCCGCCTACGGGGCTCGCCGTCGACGAACAGCCACGCGGCGGCGACCGCAGCACGAGGCCGGGAATCACCCGGGGATGCGCGTCCCCGAACACCGGGAGGAGGCCGTCGGCCGCCTCGGCGACTCGATTTGTCGGAGTCACTGAGTAGAGTCGGTGCCATGTTCGAACAGGTGTTCGATATCGATGCGGCGGCCTCCGAGGCCGAGCTGCGCGACCTCGTGACGCGCTGCGAGCGGCTGAAGGCTGCCGCGGCGGCCGCGCAAGCCCGCGCGACCGCGGCGTGGGCCGCGAAGCGCCGCGCCGCCGAGGAGGAGGCCGGAGTGCCCGCCCGCAAGCGGGGGCGGGGGTTGGCCTCGGAGATCGCGCTGGCCCGCCTCGACGCCCCGGTCACCGGCAACACCCACCTCGGGATGGCCAATGCGCTGGTGCACGAGATGCCGCACACCCTGGCGGCGTTGGAGGCGGGGGTGCTCACCGAGTACCGGGCCACCCTGATCGTCAAACAGTCCGCCTGCCTCACCCTGGAAGACCGCCGGGCGCTGGATGCCGAACTGTGCGCCGATCAGCAGGCGCTGAACGGGTTGGGCAACAAGCGCATCGAAGCCGCGGCCGCAGCGATCACCGCCCGCCTGGACGCAGCCGCCGTCGTCGAGCGCAAGAACCGCGCCGCGCAGAGTGCGGGGGTGTGGACCCGCTGCGCCCCCAACGGCATGGTGTACCTGACCGCGCTGATGCCGCNGCCGCCGTCGTCGAGCGCAAGAACCGCGCCGCGCAGAGTGCGGGGGTGTGGACCCGCTGCGCCCCCAACGGCATGGTGTACCTGACCGCGCTGATGCCGCTGTCCCAGGGCATCGGGGTGTACGCCGCGTTGAAGCGGGAGGCCGACACCACCGCCGATGGACGCCCCCGCGGGCAGGTCATGACCGACACCCTCTACGAGCGGGTCACCGCCCGCCCCGCCGACACCCCATCGCCGGTCGCGCTGAACCTCGTGCTGGCCGACACCACCCTGTTCGGGGAGGACGACGCCCCCGGCTGGGTCGACGGGTACGGCCCGGTCCCGGCCGTCGTGGTGCGCGACCTCGTCTCCGATGCCGTCGCCGATGAGGACGCCAAGGCCACACTGCGGCGGCTGTACCGGCACCCCTCCAGCGGGCAACTCATGCAGATGGAGAGCAAGGCGCGGCTGTTCCCGAAAGGGTTGGCCGCGTTCATCGGGCTGCGTGACCAGACCTGCCGCACCCCCTACTGCAACGCCCCGATCCGCCACCACGACCACGCCACCCCCGCCCGAGATGGCGGAAAGACCAGCGGGCTCAACGGTCTCGGCGGCTGTGAAGCCTGCAACTACGCCAAAGAAGCCCCCGGCTGGCAGGTCGTCACCACCGACACCGGCGGTAGGCACACCGCCACCTACCGAACCCCCACCGGCGCGACCTACCACTCCACCGCACCACCACTACCCGGACCCACCCGACGACACAGCGCGATCGAGGCCAGGCTCAGCATCATGCTCGCCCACCACCGGGCGGCTTGACGCGGTCTCACCCGAAGACGGCTGCCGCGCCGTACATTACGGACATGCAGACTCCCACCGTGCTGATCAACGGTGCCGGCATCGCGGGGCCGGCGCTGGCATTCTGGCTGAGCCGCAAGGGTTACCGCGTGATCGTGCTCGAGATCGCGCCGGGCATCCGGCCGGGCGGGCAGACGGTTGATCTGCGGGGCTCCGGTGGTGACGTCGTCGAACGGATGGGCCTTCTCGACCAGATGAAGGCCCGGGCCCTCGAGCAGAAGGGCGCGGCGTGGGTCCGGTCCGACGGCAGTCGGCGCGCCCAGATGCCGGTGACCGCATTCCACGGCAACGGGCTGGTGTCCAAGCTGGAGATCCTGCGCGGTGATCTGGCCACCGTGTTGTACGAGGCCACCCGAGGGGACGTCGACTACCGGTTCGGCGCGACCATCGCAGCGCTCGAGCAGACGACCGACTGCGTGGTCGTGACGCTCGCCGACGGCAACCGCCTGCCCGTCGACCTGGTCGTGGGCGCCGACGGACCGCACTCAGCGGTACGCCGAATCGCCTTCGGCCCTGAGGAGCGGTTCGTCCGGCCGATCGGCGGCTACAACGCGTGGTTCTCCGCGCCCGACACCGTCGGCCTCGACGGCTGGTTTCTGCTGTATCAGGCACCCGGCGGCCTGAACGCGTCGATGCGTCCCTCGCACGACCCATCGATCGCCAAGGCGGGCTTGGCCTTTCAGTCCAAGCCGCTGGACTACGACCGCCACGACACCGATGCGCAGCGGCAGCTCCTCGTCGAACGGTTCGCCGGTGCGGGCTGGCACTGCGACGCGCTACTCGCCGCGGCCGCCGACGCCGACGACTTCTACTTCGACGCCTTCGCCCAGGTGCACATGCCGACCTGGGCGTCGGGACGCGTCACCCTGGTCGGCGACGCCGGCTACTGCGCGTCACCGCTTTCCGGCATGGGCACCAGCCTGGCGCTGGTCGGCGCCTACGTGCTGGCCGGTGAACTCGGCGCGGCCGACCGGTTCGACGCCGCCCACCTCGCCGCGGCGCTCGCCCGCTACGAGGCGGTGATGCGGCCCTACGTCGACCGGTGCCAGGACCTGCCCAGCGGCATCGACCGCTATGCACCGATGCGGGAGTCCGACATCGCGATCACCGCGGCGGTGATGAAGTGGATGCAGCGCTGGCCGTTCCGCCCGATCGTCGAGAAGATGTGGTTCCAGACGGCCGCGTCGATGACGCTGCCCGATTACCTCTGACCGCGTCAGACCAGACCGAACGTCGCCGCCCGATCGAGGACCGCTTCCGCACGCGCCCGGGTGGGACCCGCACTGCCATCATAGGAATCCGTCGGCGCATCCAGGCGTGCGAGCGTCAGTCGCGCCTCCTCGATCTCGCCGGGTGACGGACTCAGCAGCGTGTTGACCGTCTCCGCGTGGCCGTCGTCCAGGCACAGCCGGCCGGTCATCCCGGCGGCCTTGGCGACCTCGGTGTCCCGCGCCAGGTGGCGGGCCTGATCGCGCAACGTGGGGCCGTCGATCGGTGCGGGCAGCCCCGCGGCCCTACTGGCGATCACCAGGCGGGCACGCGGATAGGCCAACACCGCCGGGTCCGCGCACATCCCGGTATCGCGTCGAAAATCGCCGATTCCGAACGCAATTCGGGCGCACGAGCGCGCGATCTCCAGCGCCGACTCGATGCCCAGGGCCGATTCGACCAGCGCGACCACGGGCATGCCGGGCGGCAACTGCTCCGCGGTCGAGACGACGTCGCGCGCCGATTCGGACTTGGCGAGCATCACCCCCGACAGGCCGGGCGTCGCCGCCACAGCGGTGAGGTCGGCCCGCCAGTCCGGTGTCCCCGCGCTGCTGATCCGCACCCACGCGCGTCCGCCCTGCTGCAGGAAGTCGGCCACGGCGTGGCGGCCGGCCGGCTTCTCCGCGTCCGGCAGACCGTCTTCGACGTCGAGCACGAGCACGTCCGCTGCATGCGAGTCTGCCGCGTCGAAACCCGGCCGTCCCGGGCGCAGCAGCCATGTGCGGGCCACCGACCAGTGTGGCCGGCGGGTGCATTCGACCGGAGAGAAGACCGTCACCTCACCCATGCTCGCGGCGGCCGGTGATCGACGCCATATTGCGCACATTTTGTTCACAGTGCGCGCGAGAGCACCCGGCCGAACTGCAGCAGTCGCTGCATCTGCGCCAATCCGCCGTTGTCGACGGACTTCACGAACCGGAACGACTCGCAGTAGACGTCGGTCTCGGTCGCGGACTTCTGCCGGGACCGCACGATCAGCTGCGTGTAGAGGCGCAACGTCACCTCCGCCAACCGGCGGGTGCCGTCGCTGAGCACGTCGTACTCGGTGGACAGCACCTGATCGGTGATGGTGGACAACAGGATCGAGCGCACCGAGGCCAGCAGGACACGCCGCGGCTCCCCGCCGTCCACGTCGCCGGACACGTCGTCGTCGGCGCGCCACATGATCAGCCGCTGGCCGTCGGTGACCATCACCTCCTGCCAGAGCGCTTCGCCCCACGGTTCCTCGGTGAAACCACGGGACATCACGAAAGACCGGATCGCGGCCGGGTCGACGACCGAACGGAGCTGGTCCAACGCCAGATCGGGATCACGCAGATAGACCCGCGCCGCCTCGCTGACACTCGAGTACGGAGCCCAGTCCTGCGGCGCGCCCATCAGCCGGGGCTGCTGTCCCCACCGGTGCGCACCGCCGCCGCGGCCGCGCGGATCTGCGGCGTCACCAGCATGACCTGGCCGAGCACTCCGTTGACGAAACCGGGTGAGTCGTCGGTGGACAGCTGCTTGGCCAACTCGACCGCCTCGTCGACGGCCACCGGTTCCGGGACGTCCTCGGCGTGCAGAAGCTCCCACACCGCGACCCGCAGGATCGCGCGGTCCACGGCCGGCAGGCGGTCGAGCGTCCAGCCCTGCAGGTGCGACGAGATCAGATCGTCGACGTGGGCCTGGTGCTCGGTGACGCCGCGCGCGACCGACACCGTGTACGGATTCAGGGGTGCGACATCGTGGTCGGACTGCTTCTCCGCCAACGTGTTTCGCCCCTCGGCGACCTCGGCGGGGGTCAGTCCGCGGGCCTCTGCCTCGAACAGCAGATCCACCGCGCGCTTACGGGCCTGGTGCCGGCCCCGGTCCCCTCTCCGGTCAGCCATCCCGTCGCTCCGCTGCGCTCCGCTCGCCCCGGTCAGCCATTGACCCTTCCCAGGTAGCTGCCGTCACGCGAGTCGACCTTGAGCTTGTCGCCGGTGTTGATGAACAGCGGCACCTGGATCTCGGCACCGGTCTCCAGCGTCGCGGGCTTGGTGCCGGCGCTGGAGCGGTCCCCCTGCAGGCCCGGCTCGGTATGGCTGACCAGCAGTTCGACCGTCACCGGCAATTCCAGGTACAGCGCCGTGCCGTCGTGGAACGCGATCTGCACCGGCATGCCCTCGAGCAGGAAGCCGGCCAGCCGCCCGACCAGCGCCTCGGGCAGCGGGTGCTGCTCGTAGTCCTCGGAGTCCATGAACACGAAGTCCGAGCCGTCGCGGTACAGGTAGGTGGCATCGCGCCGGTCGACGGTCGCGGTCTCGACCTTCACCCCGGCGTTGTAGGTCTTGTCGACGACCTTGCCGGACACCACGTTCTTGAGCTTGGTCCGCACGAAGGCCGGGCCCTTGCCGGGCTTGACGTGCTGGAACTCGACGATCTGCCACAGCTGGCCGTCGATCTGCAGGACGAGCCCATTCTTGAAGTCGGCGGTCGATGCCACGGTGGGTTGTACTCCTAGCTTCTAGAGGATCACCAGGTCCTTGCCGAACCTGGTCAGTAGTTCGGGGCCGTCCGGGGTGACCGCCAGCGTGTCCTCGATGCGGACGCCGCCGCGGTCGGGCAGGTAGACACCGGGCTCGACGGTCACAGCGGAGCCAGCAAGCAGTGTACCGGCGGCAGTGGCATTGATTCCGGGCGCTTCGTGGATCTGCAGGCCCACGCCGTGGCCGAGGCCGTGGCCGAAGTTCTCGGCGTAGCCGGCGTCGGCGATGACCTGCCGGGACGCCGCGTCGACGTCCTTGCACGGCACCCCGGGCGCCAGGGCGTCGCGGCCGGCCTGCTGCGCCGCCGCGACCAGTGAGTAGATGTCACGCTGCCACTGCGCCACCGGCGCCAGCGCGAACGTGCGCGTCATGTCGGAGTGGTAGCCGCCGACCAGCGCACCGAAGTCGATCTTGACGAAGTCGCCGGCGGCGAGGACGGCGTCGGTCGGCCGGTGGTGCGGTATCGCCGAATTCGCCCCGGTCGCCACGATCGTCTCGAACGACGCCCCATCCGCGCCGTGCGCGAGCATCAGCGCCTCGAGGTCGTTGCGCACCTCTTTCTCTGTGCGCCCGGCCCGCAGGCCGCCGTGCTCCACCAGATCCTGCAGCGCGGCGTCGGCCGTGTGGCAGGCGAGCCGCAGCAGCGCGAGTTCGCCGTCGTCCTTGACTTCGCGCAGCGCCTCGACCGCGCCGGGCGCGCGGGTGAACTCGACCTGCTCCCCCGCCGCCCGGGCCAGCGCGGTGAACGCGTCGACGGTCACCACATGACTCTCGAACCCGAGCTTGCGCACCCCCGCGGCGGCGGCCCTGGCCGCCAGGTGCGGCCCGCACGCCCGTTCGATCACGACCTCGGCGTCGGGCGCCTGCGCGGCCGCCTGGGTGCGGTAGCGCCCGTCGGTGGCGAGCACCGGCGTGTCGTCGTCGGCGAGGATCAGCAGCGCCGCGTTGGACCCGGTGAATCCGGACAGGTAGCGAACGTTGACCAGGTCTGTTACCAGCATGGCGTCCAGCTGGGCGTCGGCCAGACGCAGCCGCAACCGCTGGCGGCGGGCAGAAACTGTCACGACGGCTGACGCTACTCGCTAAGGTGAGGCCCCATGAGCAAGTGGCTGCTGCGCGGACTGGTGTTCGCCGCCCTGATGGTGATCGTCCGGCTGTTCCAGGGGGCGTTGATCAACGCCTTCGAGACCAAGGCGGGACTGATCAGCATCACTTTGGTCGCGCTGTACGCCGTCGTCGTCCTGATCTGGGGTTATGCGGACGGCCGCAGCGACGCCCGCGCCAACCCGGACCCCGACCGCCGGTCGGATCTCGCGATGACCTGGCTGCTGGCCGGACTGTTCGCCGGGGTGGTGAGCGGGCTGGTGGCCTGGCTCATCGGGCTGTTCTACAAGAACCTCTACGTCGAGGGCCTGATCAACGAGGTCACCACGTTCGCGGCGTTCACCGCGCTGCTGGTGTTCCTGTTCGCGATCATCGGCGTAGGCCTCGGCCGGTGGCTGGTCGACCGCAAGACGCCTCAGCAGCCGCGGCGCCGGGAAGGCGACGACGATCGCGCCGACACCGACGTGTTCGCCGCGGTGCGCGACGACCGCGACGGCCGGGACGGTGTGCAGGACTACGACAATGCCGCCACCGAACAGCACACCTCACCGGTCGCGGTCGCCGAGCACGATGACGACACCAGGCGGAACAGCTAGGGGCTGTCCCGGGCGACCTCGGCGTAGGCCGCCGCCAGCAGCGACGGGTCGGGTCCCTCGAGGCGGCCGGGTTTGGCCAGGCCGTCCAGGACGACGAAGCGCAGCACGCCGGCGCGGGTCTTCTTGTCGCCGAGCATCGAGTCCATCAGCTGCGGCAGCGCGTCGGCGTCGTAGGTGACGGGCAGCCCCAGCGAGGTC
The DNA here is from genome assembly GCF_001044235.1 of Mycolicibacterium chlorophenolicum. Classification (GTDB taxonomy): domain Bacteria; phylum Actinomycetota; class Actinomycetes; order Mycobacteriales; family Mycobacteriaceae; genus Mycobacterium; species Mycobacterium chlorophenolicum. The sequence continues at coordinate 168,607 of NZ_JYNL01000020.1, forward strand.
AGGACCTCGCGGTGCCGCGCGGCGGTCGCATCGTCGAGACGTCCTGCGAGCCGGCCCAATTCGGCGGCGAACACCAGCCCCACGGACACCGCCGCGCCGTGGCGCCACTTGTAGCGCTCCCGCCGCTCGATGGCATGGGCCAGCGTGTGGCCGTAGTTGAGGATCTCGCGCAGCGCGGATTCCTTCTCGTCGGCGGCCACCACCTCGGCCTTGACCGCGACGGCCCGCCGGATCAGTTCCGGCAGTACGTCGCCGGTGGGGTCGAGCGCGGCCTGCGGATCCGCCTCGATCATGTCGAGGATCACCGGGTCGGCGATGAAACCGGCCTTCACGACCTCGGCCATGCCGGCGATGATCTCGTTGCGCGGCAACGTCTCCAGCGTCGCGAGGTCGATGAGCACCGCGGCCGGCTGATGGAAGGCGCCGACGAGGTTCTTGCCGGCGTCGGTGTTGATGCCGGTCTTGCCCCCCACGGCGGCGTCGACCATGCCGAGCAGCGTGGTGGGCACGTGCACGATGTCCACGCCACGCAGCCAGGTCGCCGCCGCGAACCCGGCCACGTCGGTGGCCGCCCCGCCGCCGAGGCTCACGATCGCATCCTTGCGCCCGACGCCGATGCGGCCCAGCACCTCCCAGATGAACCCGACGACGGGCAGGTCCTTGCCGGCCTCGGCATCGGGGATCTCCACGCGGTGGGCGTCGATTCCCTTGTCGGACAAATGAACCCGGATCGCCTCAGCGGTCTGGGTGAGGGTCGGTTGGTGCAGGATCGCGACCTTGTGCCGCCCGTCGAGCACACGGCCGAGGTCGCCGAGCAGGCCGGTACCGATGATGACCGGGTACGGCGGATCGGTGCGCACCTCTACGGTCACCGGTTCCGTCACTGTCCGTCCTTCCGTCGACACGGGGATCCTTTCCTGGCCGCCACCGCGGCGGGGCTCGGCGGCGCCTCCGTCGACGGCGCGGCCGTCAGCGACAGCGGTGCCCGCCGCCACGAGGGCCGCCTGCGGCGCCGGTCGGATTTCGCCCCCTCGGGGTTGTCGAGGCGCGCCACGATGTGGCGCACCACCGCGCCGGGGTTGCGGTGGTTGGTGTTGACCCGCATGGTCGACACCTGCCGGTACAGCGGAACGCGTTGCGCGATCAGCTCTTTGAACCTCTCCCCGCGATCGGGTCCGGCCAGCAGCGGGCGCACCGTCGAACCGCCGGTGCGGCGCACGCCCTCAGCTGCGCTGATCTCCAGATAGATCACGGTGTGACCGGCCAGCGCATCGCGCACCGCGGGGGTGGTCACGGCGCCGCCACCGAGTGAGAGCACTCCGTCGTGGGTGGCGAGTGCGTCGCACACCACCTCGGCCTCGATGCGCCGGAACTCGGCCTCGCCGTCGTTGGCGAAGATGTCGGCGATGGTGCGGCCGGTCTTCTTCTCCAGCGCCGCGTCGGTGTCGAGCATCTCCAGCCCCAGCGCTTTGGCCAGCCGCCGCCCGATCGTCGACTTGCCCGAACCGGGCAGCCCGATCAGCACCGCCTTGGGGGCCATCAGCCCGACGCCCTGACCCCGTCGGCGGCCGGCTCGCGCTGGGCGACGGCGCGCAGGTAGGCGTCGATGTTGGTCCGTGTCTCGGTCAGGGAGTCCCCGCCGAACTTCTCCAGCGCGGCGCGGGCGAGCACCAGCGCGACCATCGTCTCGACGACGACGCCGGCAGCGGGGACCGCGCAGACATCGGAGCGCTGGTGGATCGCGACCGCTTCCTCACCGGTCGCCATGTCGATGGTGGCCAGGGCGCGCGGCACCGTGGAGATCGGCTTCATCGCCGCGCGGACCCGCACCGGCAGTCCGTTGGTCATGCCGCCCTCCAGCCCGCCGGCGCGATTGGTCGAGCGGATCACCCCGTCGGGGCCGGGATAGATCTCGTCGTGGGCGACGCTGCCGCGGCGGCGTGCCGTCTCGAAGCCGTCGCCGATCTCCACACCCTTGATCGCCTGAATGCCCATCACCGCGGCGGCCAGCTGGCTGTCCAGCCGGTTCTCCCCGCTGGTGAACGAGCCCAGCCCGACGGGCAGGCCGTGCGCCACCACCTCGACGACGCCGCCGAGGGTGTCGCCGTCGCGTTTGGCCGCCTCGATCTCGGCGATCATCAGCGCCTCACTGGCCGGGTCGAACGCGCGCACCGGGCTGGCGTCGATCGCGGCGAGATCACCGGGAAGGGGCGGCGGTCCGTCGTAGGGGGTCGACGCACCGATGGAGACGACGTGCGAGACGACCTCGACCCCGAGGGCCTGCCGCAGGAAAGCCCGCGCGACGGTGCCCGCGGCCACCCGCGCGGCGGTCTCGCGGGCGCTGGCGCGCTCGAGCACCGGCCGGGCGTCGTCGAACCCGTACTTCAACATGCCGGCGTAGTCGGCGTGGCCGGGTCGCGGCCTGGTCAGCGGCGCGTTGCGGGCGGCGCTGTCGGCCAGCGCGGCCGGGTCGACGGGGTCGGGAGCCATCACGGTCTCCCACTTCGGCCACTCGGTGTTGCCGATCTCGATGGCGATGGGACCGCCCAGCGTCACGCCGTGCCGCAACCCGGCGAGCATCGTCACCTGGTCCTGCTCGAACTTCATCCGGGCGCCGCGGCCGTATCCGAGGCGCCGGCGCGCCAGCTGGTCGGCGATGTCGGACGACGTCACCTCGACGCCGGCGACCATGCCCTCGACCATCGCCACCAGCGCCCGGCCGTGGGATTCCCCTGCTGTCGTCCATCGCAACACGTGTCCCAGTTTCGCATGACGCGCGCCGAGGCCGAAAAACGGCGATCGTCTCAGCGCAGCGCCGGCACCGCGCGCAGCCAGGCCAGCACCGGCGGGGCCACCTGCGGGAGCGCCGACTCGGCGACGATCCAGTGCGGCAGCCCGGGGTGGATCTGGTGTTGCGCACCGTAGCGCGCCGCGATGCGACGCGACATCCACGGTGCGACACTGCGGTCCCGGCCGGCGCTGACACACAGCACCGGGCAGGTGACGGCCGCGGCCGGCACCCGCACGATGGGCGCACCGACCATCATCTGCCGGAACACCCGGCCGGAGTCGCGGACGAACTCCGGGATCAGCCGATCCTGTTCGGCGGCGCACAACCCTCGAAGCGGCAGTGCGCGCATGACGTCCGCAGAGGGCAGGAACGGACGGCCCGCGGCCACGGCCGGCATCGACGGCACGAAACGCGGCAGCGCCCGCAGTTGCGGCCACAGCACGCCGGGCGGCACCGAGGCCAGCAGCACCGCAGCCAGGGGCTGCCGCGCCGCGGCCACCTTCTGGGCGAGCAGTCCACCCAAGCTGTGGCCGACGACGACCGCCGGTTCGCCGATCGCGTCGTAGGCGGCCAGCGCGGCGTCGACCATCTCGGCGATGCCGGTGCGCGTCAGGGTGGCGTCGTCGGACGGGTCGCGGCCCGGCAGCGCCGGGACGTGGCAGACGAATCCGGCGTCGTCGAGGACCTTCGTCCACGGCTGCATCAGGGACGGCCGACTGAACAGACCGTGCAGAACGAGGACCGGTGAGGACATCACGGTCCGAGTATCGCGACGGAACGGGTCGGGGGCGATTACCCCGGAGGTAGGGCCGCCGCGACGGCGACGGCGGCCGCCAGACACATCGACGGACCGTGCGGCACCGCCGCCCGCGACCCGCGCGCGAGACGGGCCGCGCCCCACAGCCCGGTCAGCAGCGAGGCGCCGATCGCGCACAGCGCCCACGCCTGCACACCGAACGCACCGGTCAACGCGCCGATGCCGATCGCCAGTTTGACGTCGCCGGCGCCCAGCGCCGTCGGCGAGCGCAGGTGCACGATCGCGTAGATGCCGGTCAGTGCGAGCGCGCCGAGCGTCGCCGGCACGCCACGTCCGGCCACCGCCGCGACCGTGAGGATCACCACCGCACCCGGCACGGTGAGCCGGTTCGGCAGCCTGCGCCGGCGAAAGTCGTACGCGCTCAACGCGATCAGCCACACCGCCACGGCGACGGCAGCCGTCTCCCCCACCGTCTGAGGCTAAGGCACGTCGAGCGCCGCCCTCATCGCCTCTTTCGGCGCGGGCATGCCGGTGAACAACTCCACCTGGCTGAACGCCTGGTTCAGCAGCATCTGCAGCCCGCTGATCACCCGCCCGCCCCGGGCGCCGACCGCCGCGGCCAGCGGGGTGGGCCACGGATCGTAGATCGCGTCGAGCAGCGCCGGCGTGGCGGCCAGCGCGGCGGCGTAGGGAGCCACGGCGTCGGCGGGAACGGTGTTGACCACGATGTCCACGCCGGCGGCGGTGTCGGCCAGCGAGTCGGCGCGGATGTCGCAGAAGTCGGTGGCCAGCCCGCAGCGCCGCGCGAGATCGAGCACGCCGGCGGCCCTGCCGGGGTCGCGGGCGGTGACGGTGACGTGCCGGGTGCCGCGGGCGGTGAGTCCGGCGACGACAGCGGGCGCGGTTCCGCCCGACCCGACGACCATCGCGCGATCGGTCCGGACGTCGGCGAGCGCGCCCACCACCCCGTCGACGTCGGTGTTGTCGGCGAGCCAGCCCGCCGCCGAACGCACCAGCGTGTTGGCCGATCCGACCAGCCGGGCCCGTTCGGTGGCCTCGTCGGCGAACCACAGCGCGGCGAACTTGCCCGGCATCGTCACCGATACCCCGACCCACTCGGGCCCGAAACCGGCCACCACGGCGGGCAACTGCTCAGCGGTGCATTCGATCCGGTCGTAGGTCCAGCCCTCGAGGCCGAGCGCCCGGTACGCCGCCAGGTGCAGCTGCGGGGACCGGGAGTGTGCGATCGGCGAGCCCAGAACCCCGGCCCGTCGAGCCCTCATCGGGCTGAGTCGAGGACACCGTTGCGTCGCGCCAACTCGATGTTGGCCAGGTGCTGCTCGTACTCGCGGGTGAACAACGTCGTGCCCTGCATGTCGATCGTCACGAAGTACAGCCAGTCGCCGGGCTCGGGCTGTTCGGCCGCGGCCAGGGCCGGCTGGCCGGGCGAGCAGATCGGGGTCGCCGGCAGGCCCGGCCGCACGTAAGTGTTCCAGGGGGTGGCCTGCGCGCGGTCGCCGTCGGTGGTGGCGACCTCGATGCGGTCCAGTGCGTAGTTCACCGTGGAGTCGAACTCCAGCGTGCGATTCTCGGCCAGCCGGTTGTAGATGACCCGCGCCACCTTGGAGAAGTCCTGCGGTTTGGCTTCGCGCTGCACCAGGGAGGCCACCGTCAGGATCTGGTAGGGCGACATGTTCAGCGAGGCGGCGGTGGTCAGCAGGCCGCCGCGCTCGTATTGCCCCGCACTGCTGGAGATCAGCGTCGACAGGATGTCCTGCGGCGTGCCCGACGGATCGATGTTCCAGGTGCCGGGCGCGATCAGCCCTTCGAGGCGGCGGTGGTCGGCGCCCAGTGCGGTCACCGGCCCGGTCGCCCACTGCGGCACCCCGAGCGCCGCGGGCGCGGCGGCGCCGGCGGCGGCGCGCAGATCCTGCGCCGGCACGCAGCGGCGGTCGCCGTCGAGGTCCACGCAGGTGGCCTTCGAGATCAGCGAGAAGATGCCGTCGGTGACGGCGTTGGTCTTGACGTCGGAGACGTCGTCGAGCTGGCGGCCCTCCGGGATGACCAGTTTGCCCACCCGGTTGCCCGGATCGGCCAGCCGCGCCACCGCGTCGGCGGCCGGGATCTCGGTGCGCACCTTGTAGAAGCCGGGCTGGATCGACGAGATCGCCGTGTTGCCGTCGGCGGCGTCGACGAACGCCTTGATGGTGGCGACGACCTTGCCCTCCTGCAGCGTCTTACCGATCGCCGTGGTCGAGTCGCCGTCGTGGATCTGGATGACGACGTCGTTGACGCCCTCGCCGGTGTAGTCGTTGCCGCTGCCCCCGAACAGCGAGTGCCACATCCGCGAGCCGAGGAACACCGCACCGATGACGACGACCACGAGCATCGCGACCGCCGCGATGGCGGCGGTGCGGCGACGGCGCCGGTGCCGGGCCTCCCGGGCCCGCTGCTGACGGGTCATCCGCCGCCGGGGCGGACCCACCGCCAGGGGTTCGGCACGATCGTTGTGCCAGTCGTCAGCCATCCCCGACCTCTCCGTGTGGGGACAGCGCCGCCCGTCGCTGGTCCAGCCAGTTCTGCAGAATCCCCACCGCTGCAGCTTGATCGATCACCGAACGTTGTCCGCGGCCCCGCACGCCCGCCTCGCGCAGCGCTCGCTGCGCGGTCACCGTCGTGAACCGCTCGTCGACGAGCCGGACCGGCACCGGCGTGACCCGGTCGGCCAGCAGGTCGGCGACCTCGATCGCGTCGCGCGCCGAGGAGCCGGCCCGATCCGCCAGCGTCCGCGGCAGCCCGACGACGACCTCGACCACCTGATACTCGTCGACCAGCGCTGCCAGGCGCCGGACGTGCTTGTCTGCGCGCCGGTCGCGCGTCACGGTCTCCACCGGGGTCGCGAGCACGGCGTCGGGATCGCTGACCGCCACCCCGATGCGCACGGTGCCGACGTCGACACCCAGTCGGCGGCCACGGCCCGGATCAGGCGCCGACGCGGGGTCACCGGGGCGATCCGGTGCGCGGCCGGCATCGTCGGCGTCGGTTACGGCGTCGGGCACTCTGGTCAGCTCCGGCCGATCTCCGCGCGCACCGCTGCCAGCGCCGCGTCGATGTTCGCCGCGCCCTGCCCCGATCCCTGCGCCAGGTCCGCCTTGCCGCCACCGCGACCGTTCACGGCGGCGCCCACCACCTTCACCAGGTCGTTGGCGCGCACCCCGAGGTCCTGGGCGGCCGGGTTGACGGCCACCACGTAGGGCACCGTGTCGTCGTCGCCCTCGGCGATCAGCGCGACGACGGCGGGCTCGCTGCCGAGCTTGCCGCGGATGTCGCCGACGAGCGACCGCAGGTCGCCCGCCGAGATCCCGCCGGCCATCCGCTGCGCCACGAGCCGGACCTTACCGACCTGTTCGGCTCCGGCCGCGGCATTGACCGCGGCGGCGCGCGCGCCGGCCAGCCGCAGCCGGTCGAGTTCCTTCTCGGCGGCACGGAGCCGCTCCACCAGCGTCGCGACGCGGGCGGGCACCTCCTCGGAGGGCACCTTCAACGACGACGCGAGACCCGCCATCAGGGCGCGCTCCTTGGCGAGGTGGCGGAACGAGTCCAGCCCGACGTACGCCTCCACGCGGCGCACACCGGAACCCACCGACGACTCGCCGAGGATGGTGACCGGACCGATCTGCGCGGAGCGGCCGACGTGCGTGCCGCCGCACAGCTCGAGGGAGAACGGACCGCCGATCTCGACGACGCGGACTTCGTCGGGGTATGACTCGCCGAACATGGCCATGGCGCCCATCGCCTTGGCCTTCTCCAGATTCTCGTGGAAGGTGTGCACCTCGAAGTCGGCTTGCACCGCCTCGTTGGTGACCTCCTCGACCTGCTCTCGCTGCTCATCGCTCAGCGCGCCCTGGAAGTTGAAGTCGAACCGCAGATAGCCGGGGCGGTTCAGAGATCCGGCCTGAACGGCGTTGGGGCCCAACACCTGTCGCAGTGCAGCGTGCACCATGTGCGTGCCGGAGTGGCCCTGTGTCGCGCCGTGGCGCCACCGCGGGTCGACGGCCGCGACGACGGTGTCGCCCTCGACGAACTCGCCGGACTCCACGTTGATCCGATGCGCCCACAATGTTTTCGCGATCTTCTGCACATCGGTGACCGCAGCCTTGGCCGTCTCCGACGAGCCGGTGCCCCGGATGTCGCCCTCGTCGGCGATCTGCCCGCCCGACTCGGCGTAGAACGGGCTGCGGTCCAGGATCAGCTCGACGCGCTCCTGCGTGCCGTCGCGGCCGGTGTGCGACACCACCGGCACCCGCTTACCGTCCACGAAGATGCCGAGAATGGTCGCCTCGGTGGTCAACTCGTCGAAACCGGTGAACTCGGTGGGGCCGGCGTCGACGAGCTCGCGGTAGGCGCTCAGGTCGGTGTGGGCCTGTTTGCGCGCCGCCGCGTCGGCCTTGGCCCGCTGCCGCTGCTCGGCCATCAGGGTCCGGAAGCCCTCCTCGTCGACACCCAGGTCGGCCTCGGCGGCCATCTCCAGGGTCAGCTCGAGCGGGAAGCCGTAGGTGTCGTGCAGCGTGAACGCATCCGAGCCCGACAGCCGGGACGCGCCGGACGCCTTGGTCGCCCGGGCGGCGTCGTCGAACAGCCGCGAACCCGAGGCCAGCGTGCGGTTGAACGCGGCCTCCTCGGCGATCGCGATGCGCGCGATCCGGTCGTAGTCGGAGACCAGCTCGGGATACGACGGCCCCATCGCGTCGCGCACGGTGGCCATCAGGTCGGCCATGAACGGATCGTCGATGCCGAGCAGCTTGGCCGCGCGGATGATGCGGCGCAGCAGCCGGCGCAGCACATAGCCGCGGCCCTCGTTGCCGGGGCTGACGCCGTCGCCGATGATGATCGCCGCGGTGCGGCTGTGGTCGGCGATGATGCGGTAGCGGACGTCGTCTGCGTGGTTGCCCTGCCCGTATCCGCGCGGTGCCCGCGCGGCCATCAGGTCGATGGCGGGGCGCAGCAGGTCGGTCTCGTAGACGTTGTCGACGCCCTGCAGCAGGCAGGCCACCCGCTCGATGCCCATGCCGGTGTCGATGTTCTTGCGCGGCAGCGGTCCGAGGATCTCGAAGTCCTCCTTCGAGGTGCCCTCGCCGCGCTCGTTCTGCATGAACACGAGGTTCCAGATCTCGATGTAGCGGTCCTCGTTGGCTTCCGGGCCGCCCTCGATGCCGTACTCGGGCCCGCGGTCGTAGTAGATCTCCGAGGACGGTCCGCACGGGCCCGGGATGCCCATCGACCAGTAGTTGTCCGCCATCCCGCGGCGCTGGATGCGCTCGAGCGGCAGTCCGGCCACCTCCTGCCAGTAGCCGATGGCCTCGTCGTCGTCGAGATAGACGGTCGCCCAGAGCCTTTCGGGGTCGAATCCGTATCCGCCCCGGTCGGTCGGGTTGGTCAGCAGCGACCAGGCGAACTCGATGGCGCCCTTCTTGAAGTAGTCGCCGAAGCTGAAGTTGCCGGCCATCTGGAAGAAGGTGTTGTGCCGGGTGGTGATGCCGACCTCGTCGATGTCCGGGGTGCGGATGCACTTCTGGATGCTCACCGCCCGGTTCCACGGCGCGCTCCTGGCCCCGAGGAAGTAGGGGACGAACTGCACCATGCCGGCGTTGACGAACAGCAGGTTCGGGTCGTCGAGAATCACCGAGGCGCTGGGCACCTCGGTGTGTCCCGCGTTCACGAAATGATCAAGGAACCGCTTCCTGATCTCGTGTGTCTGCACGTCGTGGCTGTCCTTCGGGTCTGGTCAGCGGGGCCGATCGGCCGCCACCTGCGAATACTCGACCGCACCACAGTACCGGGCGTGGCTTTCAGCCCGACACGAAGCTCAATCGGACGTTGCGCCGCGTGTTGTCCCTGTTCAGGTCCACCAGCACGATGCTCTGCCAGGTGCCCAGCAGCGGTTCGCCGGCCCCGACCGGCACGGTGACCGACGGTGCGACCAGACCCGGCAACACATGGTCGGCGCCGTGCCCGGGAGATCCGTGCGCGTGCCGGTAGCGGTCGTCGCGGGGCAGCAACCGCTCCAGGGTGTCGACCAGGTCGTGGTCGGATCCCGCGCCGGTTTCGATGATCGCCACCCCCGCGGTGGCATGCGGGACGAACACGTTGCACAGACCGTCTCCCCGCGACGCGCAGAACTGGCGAACGTCGCCGGTCAGGTCGACGATCCGCCGCCGGGCGGTGTCCACGTCGAGCACTTCGGTGTCCATGGCGACGAGCCTACGGACGCCCGCACTGATTGACGCGAGCGTTTATTGCCCAGCGGGCTCGGGTATGCCGCCGGCAGCCGCAAACTTTGGAGGAAAAATGACCATCACCGGCGTCATCACCGCAATTCTCATCGGCATCGTCGTCGGCGTTCTCGGCCGGCTCGTCCTGCCCGGTAAGCAGCCCATCGGGATGCTGCTCACCATTCTCGTCGGCATCGTGTCCGCCTTCATCGGCACCGCGATCGCCCGCGCGGTCGGTATTCCGACCGCCACCAACGGGATCGACTGGATGGAACTACTCGTCCAGGTCGTCGTGGCCGCGCTCGGCGTGGCTCTGGTGGCATCGCTCATGGGTCGGCGGCGTGGCCGCACCGGCCTGATGGGCGGCCGCCGTTCCGGAATTCTGCGCTGACGCGCCGAATCCGTCCGTGGCGATCCCGGCTGGGCCCCCGACCAGTCGGGATCGCCCCCGTCTGCACTCTTCTCAGCCGGCGGCCAGCAGCGCGTCGAGCTTCTCGTAACCCTCCGTCATTCCCCCCTCCATCCCCGAGGACAGCAGCGCGTCCCGGGCGTCGGTGTTCGGACAGATCGAGCGGCCCCGCAGCCGGGAGCGGCCGTCGCCGAGGTCTTCGAACCACAGGTACTCCAGGTTGACCATGTCCGGGGCGCCCTCGAATTCGAAGGTCTGCAGGATGAATTCGTTGTCGCGCACGGTGTGGAACGTGCCGTTGAACGCGAAGGCGCCGTGCTCGGTGCGGTGGACGTAGCGGTACCCGCCGTGATCGCGGAAGTCCCACTCGGTCACGTCCATCTCCAGGCCGTGCGGCCCCAGCCATCGCGCCAACAGGTCCGGATCGGCATGCGCACGGAACAACGCGGCGACGGGGGCGTCGAAAACGCGCGTGAATTCCATGGCCAGGGTGTCGACGGGAGCGGTCAGCTCCAGGGCATTGGTCATCGGGTCGGTCCTTTCTTCTCGGCCGCCAGTAGGGCGTCCAGCCGGCGGTAGTTGCGTTCGGCGTCCAGCCGGTACCGGTCGATCCAGGCCGTCACCGCCTCCAGCGCGGCGGCGTCCAGGTGCACCGGACGACGCTGCGCCTCGCGGGTCCGGGTCACCAGACCCGCTTGTTCGAGCACCTGAATGTGTTTGGACACCGCTTGTTTCGTGATCGCGAACGGCTCGGCCAGCTCGTTGACCGTGGCCGGACCGCGGGACAGCCGCGCCACCATCGCGCGCCGGACGGGATCCGCGAGCGCCATGAAGGCACGGTCGAGCATCGCCTCGTCCGCCTCACTCGCCAATGATCAACCTTTCCTTTGATCAATCTATTGGTTGATTAGTAGGGTAGGACGGGGCACGGTCTGTGTCAAGGTTGGACCAGTGCCCGCGCCCCGCCCGGTCGGCACCCTGACCCCGACGCATGGTCAACACCCGTCGCACCAATTCACGTTCTGCAGAGGGTTACTCGATCTTTCACTGCAGAAGGTCGATACCTGTGGCTCCCGTGACCAGAGCGAGCTCAGCGGCGGCGCCGGATGATGGCGCGCAGCTTGTCCACCCGGGTGGCGATCTCGCGCTCGGCGCCGTGGGTGGTCGGCCGGTAGTAGTCGACGCCGACGATCTCGTCGGGCGGATACTGTTGGGCCACAACGCCGTCCGGATCGTCGTGGGCGTACTTGTAGCCGACGGCGTTGCCCAGCTTCTGTGCGCCGGAGTAGTGCCCGTCGCGCAGGTGGGCCGGCACCAGCCCCGCCTTACCGGCCCGGATGTCGGCCATCGCCGCGCCGAGCGCGGTGGTGACGGCGTTCGACTTCGGCGCGGTGGCCAGGTGCACGGTGGCGTGCGCCAGCGTCAGCTGCGCCTCGGGCATGCCGATCAACTGCACCGTCTGGGCCGCGGCGACCGCCGTCGGCAGTGCGGTCGGGTCGGCCATCCCGATGTCCTCGCTGGCGAGGATCACCAACCGCCGCGCCACGAACCGCGGGTCCTCCCCCGCGACGAGCATCCGCGCCAGATAGTGCAGGGCGGCATCGACGTCGGAGCCGCGCACCGACTTGATGAAAGCGCTGACCACGTCGTAGTGCTGGTCCCCGTCGCGGTCGTAACGCACCGCCGCCTTGTCCAGCGACTGCTCGATGACATCGACGGTCACCTGCCCGGATTCGGCGGCGACCTCCAGCGCCGTCAGAGCCCGCCGGGCATCGCCGGCCGACAGCTGCACCAGCAGGTCGAGCGCCTCGTCGGTGATCGGCACCGTGCCGCCCAGGCCCCGTTCGTCGTCGAGGGCACGCCGGAGCACCGTGGCGATGTCGGCCGGGGTCAGCGGCTGCAGCTGCAGGATCAGCGAGCGGCTCAGCAGCGGGGCGACGACGGAGAACGACGGGTTCTCGGTGGTGGCCGCGACCAGCAGCACCACCCGGTTCTCCACCGCCGCGAGCAGTGCGTCCTGCTGGGTCTTGGAGAACCGGTGCACCTCGTCGATGAACAGCACCGTCTGCTCGCCGCGGCGCAGCAGCGCGACGCGGGCCTCCTCGATGACCGCGCGCACCTCCTTCACCCCCGCCGACAACGCCGAGAGCGCCTCGAACCGGCGGCCGGTGGCGTGGGAGATCAGCGAGGCCAGGGTGGTCTTCCCGGTGCCGGGCGGGCCGTAGAGGATGACCGATGCGGCGCCGGAGCCCTCCACGAGGCGCCGCAGCGGCGAGTTCCCGGCGAGCAGGTGCTGCTGGCCGACGACCTCGTCGAGCGAGGCGGGCCGCATCCGCACGGCCAGCGGCACCGACGTCCCCACCGGAGCCGCGGCGGATCCGGCCGTCTCACCGGGTACGTCGAACAGGCTGTCGGACACGCTCCCTGCTTACACGGAGGCGGTGACGAAGTCGATCAGCTCCTCCACCCGGCCGATGAGGTCGGGTTCGAGGTCCGTCCAGTCCCGCACCCGGCCACGGATCTTCTGCCAGGCCGCGGCGATGTCGGCCTGATCGCGATGCCGCCACCCCAGCGCCTCGCACACGCCGTGCTTCCAGTCCTGCCCCTTGGGCACCACCGGCCAGGCGTCGATCCCGAGGCGGGCCGGCTTGACGGCCTCCCAGATGTCGATGAACGGGTGGCCCACCACCAGCGTGTGCTCGCCGCCCGGTCCCCGGCGCACCTTCTCGGCGATGCGGGCCTCCTTCGACCCGGCCACCAGGTGGTCGACGAGCACGCCGAGGCGCCGGCCGGGCCCGGGCCGGAAGTCGGCGACGATCGCGGCGAGGTCGTCGACACCGCCCAGGTACTCGACGACGACCCCCTCGAGGCGCAGGTCCTCGCCCCACACCTGTTCGACGAGCTCGGCGTCGTGGCGGCCCTCGACGTAGATGCGGCTGGCGAGCGCCACTCTGGCGCGCGCGCCGGCGACCGCGACGGAGCCGGACGCGGTCCGGGCCGGCGCCGCGGGAGCCGCTTTCTTCGGGGCGGTCAGGATGACGGGCTTGCCGTCGATCAGGTAGCCGGGCCCGACCGGAAACGGTTTGGTACGGCCGTGCCGGTCCTCGAGCTGCATGCGGCCGTATTCGACGCGTACCACCGCGCCGACGAAGCCGGTCTGCGCGTCCTCGACGACCATGCCGATCTCGATCGGCTGTTCGGTGGAGCAGGGCTTGCGGTGCGGGTCACTGGACAGGATGTCGGCGCCATAGCGATCAGCCACGCGGTGATCGTAGGGATGCGCGGCGGCGCGACGGCTGACCGCGCGGGCGCGTGTTGCGTCGGCGCCGGCACACGGGGTGCGACGATCGAACGGTGAGAGACCTGAGCCACTACGGACCGCGCGCCGTGATCGCCGGCGGCTCGGAGGGCGTCGGGGCCGAGTTCGCGGCGCTGCTGGCCGCGGCGGGGATCGACCTCGTGTTGGTGGCCCGGCGTCCGGAGCCCTTGGCGGCCACCGCCGCCCGCTGCCGCGCATTCGGAGTCGACGTGCGCACGGTGACAGCCGACCTGGCCGCCGGCCCGGACGAGGTGGTCGCGGCGACGGCGGGCCTCGAGATCGGCCTGCTGATCTACAACGCGGGCGCCAACACCTGCAGCGAGGAATTCCTCGACGGTGACCTCGACGCCTTCGCTCGCGTGGTCGACCTCAACGTCAACACGATGATGGCCCTGGTCCAGCACTACGCCCGGCCGATGCGGGACCGCCGCCGCGGCGGCATCCTGCTGGTGGGCTCGATGGCCGGTTACCTCGGTTCGACCCGGCACACGGTGTACGGCGGGGTCAAGGCCTTCGGCCGGATCTTCGCCGAGGGACTGTGGCTGGAACTGCGCGACCACGGCGTCGACGTCTGCGAGCTCGTGCTCGGCGTGACGCGCACGCCGGCCATGGAGCGGGTCGGGCTGAACTTCGACGTGCCCGGCCTGCGGGTGGCCGACCCGGCCGACGTGGCGGCCGAGGGACTCGATCGGTTGCCGCACGGGCCGGTCCACGTGGCCGGCGGCAACGAGGCCGACGTGGCCCGCCGCAACGGTCCCGACCGCGCCGCGGTGGTGCTCGGCGCGCACCGGTTCATGCAGCAGCTGATGGCTAATCCATCTGCTGGGACTGCTCACTGACCGGGGCACCCACCTCGGCGAGTTTCGCCGGGTTCGAGGTGACCTCGTCGATGACCGTGTGGATGAAGCGCATCTTCTCCAGCACCGCGGGCGGGAGGACGAACGGGTAGAGGTCTTCTTTGCCCATCGACCGGTTGACCATGTTCAGCGACCACGCCAGGGGCAGCCACATCTCGATCATCGTGTCGAAGCTGCTGGGCCCCAACACCCTTCGCTCGAGGGTGGCGGAGGCCGGCGCCATGCCGAACGCGGCGGCCGTGTCGAGGGTGTCGCGGATGTGCAGGTAGTGCGCGAACGTCTCGGCCCAGTCCTCTGCGGGGTGCATGGTCGCATACGACGACACGTAGTCGTTCTCCCAGCCCGCCGGGGCGCCCTGGCTGTAGTGGCGATCCAGCGCGGCCTGGTAGTCGGCCTCGGGATCGCCGAACAGTTCGTGGTAGCGCTGCAGATAGTCCGGCGAGGTGCCGATCAGTCGGTACTGGTAGTAGTGACCGATCTCATGGCGGAAGTGCCCCAGCAGCGTCCGGTACGGCTCGTCCATCGAGATCCGCAGCTGCTCGCGGTGCACGTCGTCGCCCTCGGCGAGATCCAGGGTGATCACGCCGTTCTCGTGGCCGGTGAACACCTTCTCGAACTGGCTGGACAGCAGGTCGAACGCCAGCCCGAAGTCGGGGTCCTCGTCACGGCCGACGATGGGCAGCTTCAGTTCGTGCAGTTCGGCGATCAGCCGGCGTTTGGCCTTCTCCGCCGCGGCGAACGCGGTCAGCGCGATGGTGTCGGCGTCGTTGGGCCGGGTCCGGGTGAGCGCGCACGACACGCACAGCTTCGCCACCGGCCCCTTCTCCACCAGCCAGTTGCATTCGGCCAGATGCAGATTGGCGCACAACTGGTACCGGCTCTCGTCGACTGCGCCCGCGTGCTCACTGTGCTCAGGTGGGGCGATCACCAGCAGGGCCATGTCGTCGAGCGAAAAACCCAGGGAGCTGCCGCAATTGAGGCACACCGAGTTCTCGAAGGCCAGTCGCTGACCGCAGTTGGGGCATGTGAAGTCACGCATGCAGGACTCCTCCTTCGTAGGGCGCAACGTCGACGGAGACGTCGATCACGCTGCTGTCCGAGTCTGTGTAGATGATGCCGCGCAGCGGCGGGACGTCGGCGTAGTCACGGCCGAATCCCACTGTCACGTAGCGCTCGTCGACCATCTGGTCATTGGTGGGATCCAGGCCCAGCCACACGTCCTTCGGCGTCCACACCGACGCCCAGGCATGCGTCGCGTCGATGCCCACCATGCGTTCCCTTCCCGGAGGCGGATCTGTGGCCAGATAGCCCGACACGTAACTCGCTGCCAGACCGTTGGCGCGCAGGCAGGCGATCGCGAGCCTCGCGAAGTCCTGACATACCCCTTCCCGGGCCGCCAAAACCTCACCCACCTGGGTGGACACCGTGGTCGACCCGGACCGGTAGGTGAAATCGCGGTGAATGCGTGCGTTCAGGTCGCGCAGCACCTCGATCAGCGGCCGACCGGGGGTGAACGTCGGTGCGGCATAGTCGCGCACCGCATCGGTGATCTCGGGGGGTGCGAGGTCGAGGGTGAACTCGCTCGCCAGGGCGCCGTCGGGGCCCACGGGACGGGCGATCTCCCACGGCGCCTTGGCCGAGGCGACCTGGTAGTGGTCGGGTGGCGGCGGGTCCACCTCGACGATCGAGCGGCTGGTGACGCTCAGGCTGCGGTGCGGCCTGGTGACGTGAAAATAGGAGCTCAGATTGCCGTAGCCGTCGCGGCTGGTGGAGCTGTCGGCGGCCTCCGGGTCGAGCACCAGCTCGTGGAACAGGCAGCGCTGCCGCGCCGAGTCACGCGGGGTGAGGAACCCGCGGCCGTAGGAACTGGTGACGACGTCGGAGTAGCGGTACACGGTGCGGTGGGTGATCTCGTAGCGCCGACTCACGGCAGTTTCCGTCGTTCGTCGGGTCCCCACAGCGGCTGCATGTCCCCCGGCAGCGACAGATGCGTCGCGGTGATGACGGTGGAGAGCTCGCGAAGGTCGCGGTGGATGGCGGCGAGCAGGCCGTCGAGTTCGGCGCGCCGGCCCTCGGCCGTGCACTCGCCGAGTTCGTCGGGCTCCATGCGACGTAACCGCATCGCGATCTCGTCGACCATCCGCTCCGGCCGCGAGGATCCCGACGAGCCGGGCAGCGACTTCAGATGCGTGCGCAGCCGCTCCAACTGATAGACCAGCGATCGCGGGTTCTCGGCGTCGAAGAGCACGAGTTCGGCCACCCCGGCGACACTGACGGTGCCGGGGTTGCGCCTGCGGTAGATCACCAGCGACTCGCAGACCACCAGCGTCGACTCGGTGATGGTCTGCTCTGCCTCGGGTCCTCGCGCGGTGGTCAGCGTCGCTCTCAGCAGTGCCGTCAGCGCGAGTGCCCGCTCGATGCGCTTGCCGATGTCGAGCATCGTCCAGCCGACGTCGTGCACCATCGACTCGGCGAGGACACCGGACAGCGCGAGCATGCCCGCCAGCGTCAGCGTGTTCGTCGAGGAGAGGAAGGCCTCCCCCTCGGCCTGGGAATCGGGCGGGCTGTCACCGGCGTGCAGCAGGGTCCGTTCGAGGGTGGACAACACCATCCAGGTGTCGTTGGACATCTGGTCGCGGACGGCCCGCGCCGACAGCCCGAGCCGCTCCACCGACTGGGCCAGCGATCCCGGGCGGAGCCGGTCGGCGGTCAGCGACCACAGCGTCGTCGGGGCGGTGGCGACCATCTCGTGGTGGTCACCGGCTCCGGTGTCGGTGCCGGTGATGGTCCCCAGCGCGGCCAGCAGCACCGGCACGCATTCGCTGCCGTCCATCGCCTGCCGGCGCCGGAACTCGTGATAGCGCTCCCGGGTGACCGTGAGCAGCCGGGCGGTGTGTTCGGCGCGTTCGGCGTAGCGGCCGATCCAGAACAGGTCGGACAGCACACGCGGAGAACTGATCTCGTGGGTCGGGCTGGCGGTGATCGGCGTGGGCAGCAGCTCGTCGTCGGACGGCGCCGTCACGGTGGTCTTCTCTGCCGTGACCCGCGCCGGCGTGCGCACCCAGATGTCTTTGGCGGCAACGCTGTTCAGCGTGTACGCGTCGGTTCCGGGTGCCAGCAGATACCCCAGGCCGCCGATCATCGGCGCGTACCCGCTGCGCTGGGACACCGTGAACAGGCGCATGCCCACGCTCGACGAGGACAGCCCGGCGGGCAGGTAGTCGGCGGGCGCCGAGGAGAACTGCGGCAGCTCCTGGCCCACCCACTGCCACGGGGTGGCGGCGATCCGCGCGGCCAGTGCCTCGCGCCGCGCCGCCGACAGCTCGGGTCCGACGATCGGTTCCCCGCCGGTGGCGGACCGGATGAGAAGCGACGACAGGTGGGTCAGCAGATGGGAGCGCTCGACGTCGATGCCGCCCCAGTACAGCGGTGCCGTGGGCAGCAGAGGCGTCTCGCCGAGCAGCTTCTCGGCCATCTCGGGCAGGAAGCGCAGCACGCCCGGGCTCTCCAGCACGCCGCTGCCCAGAGTGTTCACCACCGTCACCGCACCGCGCCGCAGCGCCTCCACCAGACCGACGACGCCCAGCCGGGAGTCCGCGCGCAGATCCAGCGGGTCGGCGTAGGCCGCGTCGACCCGGCGCAGCACCACGTCGACGCGTTTGAGCGTGCCCATCGAGCGCATCCACACCTTGCCGTCGCGCACCACGAGATCGGCGCTCTCGACCAACGGCAAACCGAGCACGCTGGCCAGATACGCCTGATCGAAGGCGGTCTCCGAGTGGATGCCCGGGCTGAGCACCACCACCACCGGCTCCTCGGCGGATTCCGGTGCCGCGTCGACGAGCGCCAGCCGCAGCGCCTGGGCCCACGGCGACGCGGGCCGGGGCCCGACCTGCTCGTAGAGGTCGGGGATGGCGTGGGCGATGACGCGGCGGTCGGCGAGCGCGTACCCGGCTCCCGATGGAGCCTGGGTCCAGTCGGCGTTGACGACGAAGTCGCCCGACGCCCCGCGGCTGATGTCGCAGCCGTGCAGGAACAGTTGGTGCCGGCCCGGCACCTCGATGCCGCGGGCCGCCCGCACGTACCCGGGATGGGCGAACAGCAGCTGCGGTGGCAGTGCTCCGCTGGTGATGCAGTGCTGCTCGCCGTACAGGTCGGTCAGCACCGCGTCGAGCAGCCGCGAGCGTTGCACCAGACCGGATTCCAGCCGGTCCCAGTCCGATGCCGAGACGATCAGGGGCAGCGCGTCCAGCTGCCACGGCCCGGGCACGGCCGAGCCGTCCTCGAGCTGGATGTAGGTGATGCCGTCGTTGTCGACGAGGTTGCGCACCACGGCGCGCAGCCGGTCCAGACCGCCGCGTCCGCGCTCGGCGACGCACTCGGCGAGTTCCTGCCATGCCGGCCGCACAGCGCCTGCGGCGTCGACGAATTCGTCGTATCCGGTCGCGGGGGCGCCCCCTGCGGTCCGTACCTCGAACAGCGCCTGCTGGGCCCGCATGGTCTCGTAGGGCACCAGCGGGTTGTCGAGGTTGTCCTGGCTGGTGAAGCCGGTGGGTAATGCCATTACGACAGCACGGTACGCACTCGCCGCAGATCGAGGATTCCCGGCGCGCCCACATCGGTGGATTGCCGGGCCTGCTTCTCCCTCAGCCCGGCCAGATCGACCGTGCCGGGTGTGAATCCGGTGGCCTCGAACCGCCGCCCGCGCCGGGACTCGGCCTCGACCGCGTTCACCGGAGGCGTGTCGTAGGAGCGCCCGCCCGGATGGGACACGTGGTAGGTGCAGCCGCCTCGGGACACCCCCGCCGCTGTGTCGATCAATTCGATGCGCAGCGGGCCGTCCACGGTGATCGTGGGGTGCAGTGCGCTGGGCGGTTGCCAGGCCCGGTACCGCACGCCGCCCACCTGGACGTCGGGGTTGTCGGTGGCCAGCAGCGGGACGGGGTGCCCGTTGACGGTCACCAGGTAGCGCTGCCGGTCGGCCCCGATGAGCCGCACCTGCAGGCGTTCCACCGACGAGTCGACGTACCGCGCGGTGCCCGCCACCGATGACTCCTCGCCCAGCACGTTCCAGGGCTCGATCGCGCCGCGCAACTCGATCTCGACGCCGCCGAACACCGCGGTGCCGATCCGGGGGAAGCGGAACTCGGTGAAGGGGTCCAGCCAGCTGGTGTCGAACTCGATGCCGTGCGCCCGCAGGTCGGCGGCGACGTCGGCGATGTCCTGAATGATGAAGTGCGGCAACAGGTACCGGCCGTGCAGGTTCGCGCCGTGGCGGATCAGCGGGGCGCGCAGCGGCTCCTCCCAGAACCACGCCACCAGCGAACGCACCAGCAGCGACTGCACCATCGCCATCTGGTGGTGGGGAGGCATCTCGAAACCGCGCAACTCGAGCAGTCCCAGCCGCCCGCGCGCACTGTCCGGGCTGTAGAGCTTGTCGATGCAGAACTCCGCGCGGTGGGTGTTCCCGGTGATGTCGGTGAGCAGGTGGCGCAGCGCGCGGTCGGCCAGCCACGCCTTCGGCCCGCCGGCCTGCGCGGACAGCCGGGCGATCTCGGCGAAGGCGATCTCCAGCTCGTACAGCGATTCGGGACGGCCCTCGTCGACCCGCGGCGCCTGGGAGGTGGTGCCGATGAACCGCCCGGCGAACAGGTAGGACAGCGCCGGGTGACGCTGCCAGTAGGTCAGCAGCGACACCAGCAGGTCCGGCCTGCGCAGCAGCGGCGAGTCGGCCGGGGTGACTCCGCCCAGGGTGATGTGGTTTCCCCCGCCCGTCCCGCCATGGGTGCCGTCGACGTCGAAGGACTCGGTGGACAGCCGCGCCAGCCGCGCCTCGGCGTACAGGGTCTGCAGCTGGTCGCGCTGCTCGGCGAAACTGGCCGACGGCGCGACGTTCACCTCGATGACGCCCGGGTCGGGCGTGATGCTCATGGACTGCAGCCGCGGGTCGGACGGCGGTCCGTAGCCCTCGATCACCACGGCGCAGCCGATCGCGGCGGCGGCGGTCTCGATCCGGTGGACGAGATCGACGAAGTGCTCCAACTCCTCGGTGGGCGGCAGGAACACGTACAGCAGGCCGTCGCGGAGCTCGCCGACCAGGGCCGTGATCGGCACCGAGTCGGCGTCGGTGACCTCCGCGGGCTCGTCGGCATCGGGTTCGAGCGGTGGTCGGTCGTGGGTGGGATCGGCGTCGAACGACGGCGGGGGCGGTGTCCAGCTGATCGCATCGAGCGGCAGCCGCAGCCCGGCGGGAGAATCGCCGTCCAGCAACACGATTCGGCCGCGGCGCAGCGTCCAGTCCGCGCTCGCCCACCCGGCGTCGTCGTCGCGACGGTGCAGTGGCAGCGCGAAGGCGGCAGGATCGGTGACCGCGGTGTCGAGCCGCTCGAGCAGCGTCGCGCGCGCGTCCGCGCTGTCGTCCGCAAGGTCGTCGGACTCGGCGACGGGTTGCCCCGCGGGCCGGCGCACCGCGGCGGCCAGCTTGCTGAGCGGGTCCTCGTAGGCCGGCCGGACCTGGGTGTGCGGCAGCCCCAGCCCGTCGGCGATCGCGGTGAGCAGTTGCGCAGGGGCGTCGGGGGCGATCGCGGGCGTTCCCGGGTGTTCGGGCCACGGGTCGGCCAGCAGTGCCGGGTCGTTCCACAGCGGCTGTCCGTCGGTGCGCCACATCAACGCGATCTGCCAGCGCGGCAACGGCTCTCCGGGATACCACTTGCCCTGGCCGCGTTGCACCAGCCCGTGCGGCGCCCACACCTGCTTCAGCCGCGCCGCGAGCGCCGAGGCCCGCTGCCGTTTGTGCGGGCCGTCCGCGTCGGTCAGCCACTCGGGATCGACCTGATTGTCGATGGAGACGAAGGTCGGTTCGCCACCGACGGTGAGCCGGACGTCGCCGGCGGTCAGCCGCTCGTCGACGCGGCGGCCGAGGGCGTCGATGGCCGCCCAGGTCGCGTCGGTGTAGGGCAGCGTGACGCGCGGGTCCTCGTGGACCCTGGTGACGACGTTGCTGAATTCCAGCGTCGTCTCGCAGGGTTCGGTCGCGCCGGTGATCGGGGCCGCCGACTCGGGATGCGGCGTCGCCGACAGCGGGATGTGCCCCTCCCCGGCGAACAGACCCGAGGTCGGGTCCAGCCCGATCCAGCCGGCGCCGGGAATGTAGACCTCGGTCCAGGCGTGCAGATCGGTGAAATCGGCGGCGGGCCCGGACGGCCCGTCGAGCGCCTCGACGTCGGAGGTGAGCTGCACCAGGTAGCCGGACACGAACCGCGCCGCCAGACCCATCTGACGCAGGATCGACACCAGCAGCCATGCCGAGTCCCGGCAGGAGCCGATGCCGGTGCGCAGCGTGGTGTCGGGGGTCTGCACGCCCGGTTCGAGCCGGACGCTGTAACCGACATCGGCGTTGACCGCGCGGTTGAGCGCCACCAGGAAGTCGATCGTGCGGGTCCCCGTCGCCACCGAGAAGTTCTTCACCCAGGCTTCGGTGAGGTCACCGGGTCCGGCACCGTCGTCCTCGTCGACCGGACGCAGGTACGGCTTGAGGTCCTCGGCCAGCGCGCGGGGGTAGGTGAAACCGACGTGCTCGGCGTAGTCCTCGATGAAGAAGTCGAACGGGTTGATCACCTTGAGGTCGGCGATGAGCCCGACGGTGATCGTCAGGCTGCGGGTGCGGGTGGGGAACACCAGCCGGGCCAGGAAGTTGCCGAACGCGTCCTGCTGCCAGTTCACGAAGTGGTCGTCGGGCTCCACCTTCAGCGAGTAGGCCTCGATCGGTGTGCGCGAGTGGGGAGCCGGCCGCAGGCGCACGACATGCGGGAACACCTCGACGAGGCGGTCGAACGCATAGCTGGTGCGGTGCTCCAGGGCCACCTTGATACCCATAGCGCTAGATCCCACCACAACGGATGCCGCGGTGCAGATCGCGTCAGGTCTGAGCTCTCCGGGGGATCAGGTTGCCGCGGGGGCGCAGCACCAGCACGAGGACGCCTGCGACGACGATGCCGACGAGGTTCACCGCGAGCTGCGTGGCGGAACGGGCCGCCACGCCCCAGTCGCCGAGCACGCCCGCGACCGCGGCGAAGCCGGCCGCGGGCACGGTGGTGACCGAGATGAACACCCCCACCAGCGCCGCCGATTTCGCCGATACCAGCGACAGCATGCCCGCGGCGCCGGCCAGCAGCGCCACCACGAACGAGACCGGCCCGACCTGGAAGATGAAGTCGACGTCGTCGACGTTGCGGACCGTGTCCAGGTCCACCCAGCCGACGGCGTGCGCGGCCAGCGTCAGCACGGCGGTGACACCCATCGCGAGGGGGAACCCGGCCAGCAGCGCGATCGCGGCCCGGCGCGCGAGTTCCCCCCGCCGCTGCACGATCGCGACCGACACCGCGGCCAGCGGGCCGAACTCGGGACCGAGCACCATGGCACCCACGACGGTGACCATCGAGTCGGTGACAGCGCCGATCGCGGCCAGCAGACACGCCAGGGTGAGGAACATCAGGAAGGTCACCGACAGCGTCGACTCCTCCCGGGTGCGGGCGATCAGCTCGTCCCACACCACGGCGTCGGCCGGATCGCCCTCGGCGTCGTCCTCGGCCGCGTGCGCCCGGGTGGACAACACGGTGTCCAGCACGGTCAGCAGGATCGCGCCGCGGTGCTGTGCGTCGATCTCCTTGAGCGCCTTGATGACGTCGTTGGCGCACTCGCGGGCGATGATCGCCGAGATCTCGTCGCCGGGAGGATCCACGGCGGCTCCGGGGTGAACCAGGATGTGGGCCACCCCGACCTGGCGCCGCAACAGATCGAGAACGTCGTCTCGCATGTCCCCCGGCACGATGACGCGCAACTCCAGCACCGGCGCCAGTTAACCGTCTCCGGAACCCAATGAGAACAATCGGCCACGAAATGTGGGCACTCCACACGAACCTGTTATAGATTCACACCACTGCGCGGAGTTGAGCGCTCGAAGTCGCACGATCAGGAGCCATGTCTGTGAATTTTCAACAGCAGGAGTGTCCGCTGTCGTGGATGTGAGAACCCGTCGCGACCGCATCGAACACCGGGCCCGGGCCGCCCGCGAGATCAACTACGCGCAGCTGGCCGCTGAGTTCGACGTGTCCGAGATGACGATCCGGCGCGATGTCGAGGCCCTCGAGGCGCTCGGTGTCGTCCGCCGCGTCGTCGGCGGTGCGATCGCCGTGCAGGGCAAGGACACCGAGCCCGCCTTCGCCACCCGGATGGCCGACGCCGCCCAGGAGAAGATCCACATCGCCGAGGTGGTCGCGGACCTGATCGGGGTGAACGAGACACTGATCCTCGACTCGGGCAGCACCGCTCTGGCCGTGGCGAACTCGCTCAAGGGCCGTGGACTCGGCCTGACCGTGGTGACCCCGAGCGTGCTCGCCGCGCTGGCACTGGTCGACGAACCCGACACCACCGTCGTGCTCACCGGCGGGCAGCTGCGCTCCGGCGAGCTGAGCCTGATCGGACCGGGCGCCGAGGACACGCTGGCCAACTACAACTGCGACACCTACGTCATGGGGGTGGCGGGCATCGACGGGGACCGCGGCATCTCCGATTACCACCAGGCCGAGAGCCGGGTGAAGCGCGCCGCGAGCCGCCGAGCCGACCGGGTGATCGTCGCCGCCGACAAGTCCAAGCTCGGCCGCGTGACCTTCGTCAGCATCGCCGCACTGGCCGAGGTCCAGGTCATCGTCAGCGACGGCGCACCCGACCATCCCACGCTGGCAGCCGCGCGCAACGCCGGCGTCGAGGTCATTTGCGTTGCCGCACAGAGTGATGCACCGGCGACGGTGGCGGGCACCCGATGACCCGGTACACCGTCGGCATCGACATCGGCACCACGGGCACCAAGACCGTGTTGATGGACGTGGACGCCGGAATCGTCGCGACCGCGACGCGTGAGACGGCGCTGCACTCCCCCGCCCCCGGCTTCGCCGAGGCCGACACCGACCAGTGGTACCGCAACGTGATCGAGTCGATCCGGGAAGTGCTCGCCGTCGGCGGTGCATCGCCCCAGCAGGTGGGTGCGGTGGCGACCTCGGGCATGGTGCCGGCCGTCATCCCCGTCGACGGCACGGGACGACCGCTGCGGCGCGCCATCCTCCAGAACGACGCCCGCGCCCATCGCGAGGTCACCGAGCTCGCCGCGGCGCTGACCGACACCGACCTGGTGCGCCTGACCGGTTCGGCCCTGACCCAGCAGTCCGTGGCGCCCACGACCGTGTGGCTGCGCGACAACGAACCCGACGTCTACGCCGGCACGGCACACTGGCTGGGTTCCTACGACTGGGTGCTGTGTGCGCTGGGCGCGCCGGTGCACGTCGAACAGAACTGGGCGCTGGAGTCGGGACTGTTCGGCATCGGCGGCGAGACGGCCGACGCCGTCCTGCGCGCCGCTGCGCTCGACCCCGCGACGCTGCCGCCGGTCCGCCGTCCGGGAACTCAGGTCGGCGAGCTGAGCCGGGCCGCCGCCGAGGCCACCGGCCTGTCCGCGGGCACCGCGCTGGTGGTCGGCGGCGCCGACCACGTGCTCTCGGCGTTCGCCGCGGGGGTCAACGGCCCCGGCGACGCGCTGGTCAAACTCGGTGGGGCAGGCGACATCCTGGTCGCCAGCGACGCCCCGGTCGTCGACGCACGGCTCTACCTCGACGCGCATCCGGTGCCCGGCCACTGGCTGCCCAACGGCTGCATGGCCACCAGCGGGAGCCTGATCCGCTGGTTCCAGACGCTCGTCGGCGGCGCGGCGCTGACCGACCTCGACGAGGAGGCGGCGGCCCGGCCGCCCGCCGAGATCCTGTGCCTGCCTTACTTTCTCGGTGAGAAGAGCCCGCTGCACGATCCCGACCTGCGTGGCGTGTTCGCCGGCATGCATCTCGGCCACACCCGGGCCGACATGTACCGCGCGGTGCTCGAGGCCATCGCGTTCGGATTCCGTCACCACGTCGACGTTTTCGCCGACATCGGTATCCCACTGCACCGGGTGATGATCACCAACGGAGGCTCGACGTCGACGCTGTGGAAGCAGATCCACGCCGACGTGCTGGGGATGGAGATGAACCCCGTCCGCGGACACCCGGGAGCCTCGCTCGGTGCCGCCGTCATCGCCGCGGTCGGTGTCGGCGCCCTCGACGACTTCTCGGACGCGGCGCGCTTCATCACCCTCGACGAGCCCTACGCCCCCGATTCCGCCCGGCGCGCGGCCTACGACACCGCGTACGCCACGTGGCGTGACCTCGGCACCGCGATGACCCCGATCTCCCACGCTATCGCCCGCAACACCCGATGAAAGGAACAGTGCAGCAATGAGATTCAGTCAAATTCCCACCCCCCGGCGGGGTGGCGGGATCGCCTACTCCGCCGTCCTGGCATTGCTGGCCGTCATCGCGATGGTGCTGTCGGGCTGCGCCGGTAGCGGTGGTCCCGAGCAGACACAGGCCACCGGCACCGGCGAGGTCGCCAAGGACACCTCGGGCACCGTGCGCATCCTGATGGAGAACGTGCCCGACACCGACATCGTCAAGTCGATGGTGGCCGATTTCAACAAGAGCTACCCCGACGTCAAGGTCGACATCGAATCGCTGACCTACGACCAGATGCGGGACAAGCTGGTGTCCTCGTTCCAGTCGTCGTCACCGAATTACGACCTGATCGTGGTGGACAACCCGTGGATGGTCGACTTCGCCAATGCGAAGTTCCTGCAGCCGCTCGACGCGCGCATCGACAGCACCCCGGACTACGACGCCGCCGACTTCTTCAAGCCCCTGACCGACATCACCACCGTCGACGGGGTGCGCTACGGCGTGCCGTTCTACAACTACGCACTCGGATACCTCTACAACACCGACGATCTGGCCGCCGCCAACCAGAAGGTGCCCACCACGCTCGACGAACTGGTCGCCACCAGCAAGGCACTCAAGACCCCCGAGCGCGCCGGTATCGCGATGCAGCCCCAGCGCGGCTACAAGATCTTCGAGGAGTGGGGCAACTGGCTCTTCGCCGCGGGCGGGTCGATCTACGACGCCGACGGCAAGGTCACGCTGAACACCCCGGAGGCCAAGCGGGCGCTGGAGGCCTACATCGACACCTACAAGACCGCGGCACCGGCCAACAGCCTGAACTGGAGCATGGACGAGGCGCAGCGTTCCGTCTCGGCCAACCAGTCGGCGTCGATGATCAATTACAACTGGCAGCTGCCCGCCCTCAACGAGCCCGGCTCGGGTCCGGCCGCCGGCAAGATCAAGCTCGCCCCGATCCCCGGCGGCAAGCAGGTGCTGGGGTCGTGGAGCTGGGCGATCCCCGCCAACTCCGCGAGCTCCGACGCCGCCTGGGCGTTCGCCTCGTGGATCACCGCCAAGCCCAACGACGTCGCGCGCGTCGAGAAGGGCGGCGCCGCGATCCGCAAGAGCACCCTGGCCGATCCGGCTGTGCTGCAGGGCAAGTTCGGCGAGGAGTACTACAAGACGGTCGAGCAACTGCTGGCCAACTCGGCGCCGCTGAGCCAGGGTCCCAGCGGCGAGGAGATGATCCAGGCCGTCGGCACCGAACTCAACGAAGCGGTGGCCGGCACCAAGAGCGTCGACGACGCGCTCGCCGCCGCGCAGGAACAGGCCGAGAAGATCCAGGGCTAGCCGCCCACCCCGAGAACCGGAAGCCGACCACCCCCCGAAAGGAGCGCAGACCGCCGTGAAATTCCACCATGGCATGGTCGCCCCCCTCGTCGCCCTTTTCGTCGGGGTGGTCGGTTTCCCTCTCGCGTACGCCGCCTACCTGAGCATCACCGACTACAAGCTCACCGACCGCGGGTCGCCGTCGATCGTCGGCGCCGACAACTACGCCGCGACGTTCGGCGACGCCGCGTTCTGGCACGCGTTCGGCACCACCGCGGTGTTCGTCGCCGTGGCGGTCGGCTTCGAGCTGATCATCGGATTGGCGATCGCGCTGGCGCTGCAGAAGCAGCGCTGGGCCCGCGATGTGACGCGGTCGATGCTGCTGGCGCCGATGTTCATCACCCCGATCGCCGTCGGACTGACCTTCCGGTTCCTGCTCAACGATCAGCTCGGCGCGATTCCGGAGATGCTGCGCGCCATCGGCATCGACTACGACTTCTTCGGCCCCGGGCGGGCGCTGTTCACGATCGCGTTCATCGATGTGTGGCAGTGGACCCCGTTCATGGTGCTGCTGCTGCTCGCCGGCCTGGAATCGATTCCGCGCGAACCGCTCGACGCCGCACGCGTGGACGGCGCGGGCGGACTCTACGTACTGCGCCGGGTCACGCTGCCGCTGCTGGCGCCGGTGCTGGTGGTCGCGATACTGCTGCGCTGCCTGGACGCGATGAAGGTGTTCGAGTACGTCTTCGCGACCACGCGCGGCGGGCCGGGCACCGAAACCGAGACACTGCAGTACTTCATCTACCAGACGGGGATCCAGTTCTTCCGCCTCGGCTCCGCGTCGTCGATGGCGTTCGTGGTGCTCGTCGTCGTGCTGACGGTCATCGTGTTCGCCTTCCGCCGGATGGAAAAGGCTCGCGAGAATGGACAGGCGCGATGACCCGTTCCCGGATGGTCACCGCGTTGCGGGTGGCGCTGCTTTGGGCGGCGGGCATCACCGTCGCCTTCCCCCTGGCGTGGATCGCGCTGGCGAGCGTGAAAAACCCTCAGCAGCTCAATGATCCGTTTCTGCTGCACTTCACGCCGACGCTGGCGAGCTGGCGCAACGTGCTGGACTCGGGGATCCTCGGTGCCGCCGGCCGCAGCGCCCTGGTCGCCCTGGTCACCGTCGGCATCAGTGTCGTCGTCGGCAGCATGGGCGCCTATGCGATCGCCCGGTTCCGGGCCGGCGGGACGCTGACCCGGTTCGGGATGCTCGCCGCGCAGGTGCTGCCGCCGGCGGTACTGGTGTTCCCGTTCCTGACGATGGCCTACGCGCTGCGGCTGACCGACACGCTGGTGCCGGTCATCTTCGCGCACCTGAGTTTCGTTCTGCCCGTGGTCACCTGGTTCCTGATCGGGTTCTTCGAGGCGGTGCCGCGCTCGCTCGAGGAGCAGGCCCAGGTCGACGGGTTCACCCGGTTCGCCGCGTTCCGGCTGGTGGTACTGCCCCAGGTGCTGCCCGGGATCGGCGCCTCGGCGATCTTCGGGTTCACGCTGTCGTGGAACGACCTGTTCTACGGGCTGATCCTGGCGCCGGGCAAAGCGGCGATCCTGCCGGTGGCGATCGCCGGTTTCAACACGTTCCGCGGGGTGCAGATCGGCTCGATGAGCGCGGCGATCCTCATCGCGGTCATCCCCGTCGTCGTCGCGAGTTTCTTCATCCAACGCAGGCTGGTGCAGGGCATCAGCGGCGGCGCGGTGAAGTTCTAGGAAGGGCTCATGGCTGAAGTTCGATACCGAGGCGTCACCAAGGCGTACGGAAACACCGCTGTGGTCAGCGATCTCGACCTCGATCTGCCCGACGGGTCGTTCACCGTGCTCGTCGGCCCCTCCGGGTGCGGGAAGTCCACCTCGCTGCGGATGCTGGCCGGGCTGGAGACCGTCACGTCGGGCACGATCACCATCGGCGACCGCGACGTCACCGCGCTGCAGCCGCGAGACCGCGACATCGCGATGGTCTTCCAGAACTACGCGCTCTACCCGCACCTGACCGTCGCCGAGAACATCGCCTTCCCGCTGCGCGCCACGCGCACCCCGCGGCGCGAGGCTCTGGCCCGCGCGTCGGAGGTCGCCGAATCGCTCGGCCTGGCGAAGCTCCTGAGCCGCAAGCCCAAAGACCTCAGCGGGGGCCAGCAGCAGCGCGTCGCGATCGGCCGGGCCATCATCCGGCAGCCGTCGGTGTTCCTGTTCGACGAACCGCTGTCCAATCTCGACGCGAAGCTGCGCGTGGAGACCCGCACCGAGCTGCTGCAGATCCAGCGCCGGCTCGGTATCACGTCGGTCTACGTCACCCACGACCAGGAAGAGGCGATGACGCTGTCGGACCGCATGGTCGTCATGCGCGACGGCCGGATCGCCCAACAGGGTCCGCCCCAGGAGGTCTACGCCCGGCCCGCCGACACGTTCGTCGCCTCGTTCGTCGGCAGCCCGAAGATGAACCTGCTCGACGGCGAGCACACGGATGCCGGATTCACCCTGTCCAACGGCGTCGCCCTCGCCGTCGACCGACCGGTCGCCCGCGGACCGGTGCGGCTCGGTGTGCGGCCCGACGATCTGCTCCCCACCGTCGCGGGCGACGACGCCGCCGCCCGTGTCGTCCTGATCGAGAACCTCGGCCCGCGCGCCATCGTCACGATCGACGCCCGCGGCATCGAACTGACCAGCGTGGTGGACACCCCGCGCCTGGCCGGCATCACAGAGGGCACCCCCGTCGACCTCGCCGTGCGCCCCGGCGCCGGCCACCCGTTCGACCCCACCACCGGCAAGCGACTCGCCGAGGCGAGCACAGAGAGGAACGAGAGCACACGATGAGCAGAACAGCGGTGGTGACCGGCGCAGGGTCGGGCATCGGACGCGCCATCGCCCACGCACTGGCACAACGGGATTGGCGCGTGGTCGTCACCGACCTCGACGGCGACGCCGCAGAAAGCGTCGCGACGGCCCTGCCCCATCAGGACGCCGGTCACGAGTCCGCGGCCCTGGACGTGACGTCCGCCGACGCGGCGTCGGCCGTCGCCGCCGACGTCGCCTCCCGGCTGGGACTGCACGCCTGGGTCAGCAACGCGGGCATCTCGTTCATGCACCGCTTCCTCGACGCACCCGTCGAGCGCTACGAGCAGACGATGGCGGTCAACCTCAAGGGCGTGTTCGTGTGCGGGCAGGCCGCCGCGCGGGAGATGGTCCGCACCGGCGTGGCCGGTGCGATCGTCAACACCGCCTCGATGGCGGGCAAGCAGGGCCGGGTCCCGTTCCTGTCCGATTACGTCGCCTCCAAGTTCGGTGTCGTGGGCCTCACCCAGGCGATGGCCTACGAGCTCGGCGAGCACGGCATCACCGTGAACTGCGTCTGCCCCGGATTCGTCGAAACACCCATGCAGTCACGGGAATTGGAGTGGGAGGCCGAGCTGCGCGGCACCACCGCGGATGGAGTCCGGGACATGATGATCGCCGACACTCCGCTGGGCCGGCTCGAGCAGCCCGAGGACGTGGCGCGCGCGGTGGCCTTCCTGGTCTCCGAGGACGCCCGCTTCATCACCGGGGAGGCGCTCGCCGTCAACGGTGGTGCCTACATGGACTGAGCACGGTCCACAGACCCGACGTCACCCGTTTTGAGAGAAAGGCACCTTCAGTGACCACCACCTGGCTCGATGAGGTCTTCCGCGTCGCCAAACCCGTCATCGCGATGCTGCACCTGTCCGCGCTGCCCGGCGACCCCGGCTACGACTCCGCAGGCGGCATCGCCGCCGTGGTGGAGCGGGCCCGGGCCGAACTCGATGCGCTGCAGAGCGGCGGCGTCGACGGCATCATGATCAGCAACGAGTTCAGCCTGCCCTACCTCACCAAGACCGAACCGATCACGGCGATCACGATGGCCCGCATCATCGGCGAACTGCTGCCAGAGATCTCGGTGCCGTACGGCGTGAACGTGTTGTGGGACGGGCGCGCGTCCATCGATCTGGCGGTCGCCACCGGTGCGTCGTTCGTCCGCGAGATCTTCACCGGCGTGTACGCCAGCGACTTCGGGCTGTGGGACACCAATGTCGGCGAGGTGGCCCGGCACCGCGCCCGGGTCGGCGGCGCCGGGGTGAAGCTGCTGTTCAACATCGTGCCGGAATCGGCGCAGTATCTGGCCGATCGGGATCTGGCGGCCATCACGCGCACCACCGTGTTCGCGACGCTGCCCGACGCGATCTGCGTCTCGGGCGCCACCGCCGGCTCCCCCACCGACACCGAGGCGCTGAAGGTGGTCAAGGAGGCCGCGGGCGATGTGCCGGTGTTCGTCAACACCGGGGTGCGGGCCGAGAACGTCGCGGCCCAGCTGTCCGTCGCCGACGGCGCCGTGGTCGGCACCTACTTCAAGGCCGACGGTGTCTTCGGCAATGCCGCCGAGAAGTCACGGGTCGAGGAACTCATGAGCGCTGCGAAGGAGTTCCGCGCTCAGCTCTCCTGACCAGCCGCACGCCGAGCTCGTCGGCGGGCACCCGGTGCCCCTCGGCGCACACCACCTCGACGCCGGCCTGCGCGCCGCACCCCAGATGGGTCAGCCGAAGTGGCGTGTCGCCGAGGTGTTTCCGGCCCCACTCGAACATCGCCCACACCACGGGCATGAAGTCGGTGCCGGCCTCGGTCAGCACGTATTCGTCCCGGACGCGCTGTCCGGGCTCACGGTAGGGCTGCTTGGCCAGCAGCCCCGCCTCGACGAGCTCGGACAGGCGCGCCGACGTGGCGGCCTTGGTGATTCCGACGCGGCGCGCGAAGTCGTCGAATCGGGTGGTTCCGTAGTAGGCCTCCCGCATGATCAGCATCGCCGATTTGGTGCCCACCAGCCCCATCGTCTTCTCGATCGCGCAATGGCCGACCGCCGACCACGAGTCGCGGTCGGTCAGCGGCCCCTGCAGCACTGTCATGTAGATCACTCCCCTGCTGGGTTGTTGTCAGTGAACTCAGGTGTTACATCTGAGTATAGAACGCAGTACTCAGCGACGAGTCTCAGGAGGATCCCTCATGGCCGGATATTCAGACCGCGACGCCGTCATCGTCGGCGCGGTACGCACCCCCGTCGGCAAGGGCAAGGCCAGCGGCGCGCTGCACGAGGTGCTGCCCGCCGATCTGCTCGCCCACAGCCTCCGTGAACTCCTCACCCGCACCGGGGTCGACCCCGTCGAGGTCGAGGACGTCATCGCAGGCGCCGTCACCCAGGTGGGCGACCAGGCGGTCAACATCGCCCGAAATGCATTGCTGGGAGCGGGTTTTCCCGAGAGTGTGCCGGGAACCACCGTGGACCGGCAGTGTGGCAGCAGCCAGCAGGCGATCAGCTTCGCCGCGCAGGGTGTGCTCGCGGGGGCGTATGACGTCGTCATCGCCGCCGGCGTGGAGTCGATGAGCCGGGTGCCGATGGGATCATCGGTGCTTCCCGGCAGTAACCCGTTCGGAACCGGCATGGCGCAACGCTATCCCGAAGGGCTGGTGGCCCAGGGCATCAGCGCCGAGTTGATCGCCGCCCGGTGGAACCTGTCGCGCACCGAACTCGACGAGTTCTCCGCCGAGAGCCACCAGAAGGCCGCCCGGGCGACCAAGGACGGCCTCTTCGACGCCGAACTGGCCCCCATCGCCGGACTGGCGACCGACGAGATCATCCGCCCCGACACCACGATCGAGACGCTGGCCGGGCTGCGGCCGGCGTTCTACAACGAGGCAATCGGCGCCCGGTTCCCGCAGATCGGCTGGGAGATCACGCCGGGCAACAGCTCGCCGCTGTCCGACGGCAGCGCCGCGGTGATGATCACCAGCGGAGCGGCCGCGCGCCGGCTCGGGCTGACGCCGCTGGCCCGCATCCACACCACGGTGGCCGTCGGCTCCGACCCGCTGTACATGCTGACCGGCGTCATCCCGGCGACCGAGAAGGTGTTGTCCCGGGCCGGGCTCGACCTGTCGGACATCGACCTGTTCGAGGTCAACGAGGCGTTCGCGCCCGTCGTGCTGGCATGGGCGCGCGACACCGGCGCCGATCTGTCCCGCACCAACGTCAACGGCGGCGCCATCGCGATCGGCCACCCGCTGGGTGCGAGCGGCGCCCGCATCATGACCACGCTGGTCAACGCCCTGCAGCAGCGCGACGGCCGCTATGCGCTGCAGACCATGTGCGAGGGCGGCGGCATGGCCAACGCCACCATCATCGAGCGTCTCTAGATCACACGCGGACGAGCTCGAAGAGCGGGATCACCCGCTCGGTCTTGGCCTGGTACTCGCCGAACTGCGGGGCCTTCTCGACCACCCGCGGATACAGCGCGTCCCGCTCGTCGCGCGGCAGCTCTCGGGCTTCGGCGTCGTAGGACTCGGTGCCGATCTCGACCCGGACCCTCGGCTGGGCGCGCATGTTGTGCACCCACGCCGGGGCCTTCGGGGCGCCGCCGAACGAACCGGCGATCAGGATCCGGCCGTTGATGTCGAAGTACACCAGCGGCGAGATCCGCGGCTGCCCGGACTTCGCACCCACGGTGGTCAACAGCACCAGGTCCGAGCCGGCGAACATGCCGCCGACCACACCGCCGTTGGCGCGGAACTCCTCGACCACCTTCCTGTTCATCTCGTCGAGGGCGTTCGGGTCGGCCACCAGGTCGTCTGAGTTGAATTCTTCGCTCATGACCGGTCACGACCGCCTCCGGCGAGGATCTATTCCCCGACGGGTTCTCACGGCGAGAGAAAACGCGCGAAACGCTTCCGTGCACGATCTCCGCGGCGGACGATGCAGGGATGACCGGGAGCGACCGTCCCGTCGTCGACGTCGTGGTGGTGGGCGCCGGGCTCGCCGGGCTGTACGCCGTCCACCGGTTCCGGCGTGCCGGTCTGACCATGCGGGTGTTCGAGGCCGGTGACGACATCGGCGGCACCTGGCACTGGAACCGCTATCCGGGAGCCCGCGTCGACATCCCGAGCGTCGACTACATGTACAGCTTCGACCCGGACTGGCAGCGGACGTGGCAGTGGTCGGAGAAGTACGCCACCCAGCCGGAGATCCTGCGCTATCTGCACCACGTCGCCGACACGTTCGACCTGCGTCGCGACATCACGTTCAACACCCGCATCGACGCGGCGCGCTGGGACGCCGAGGGCGCGGTGTGGCAGGTCGAGGCCGGCTCCGAGACGACGACATGCCGCCACGTGGTGATGGCGACGGGGTGCCTGTCCATCCCGAAGGACCCGGACATCGCCGGCATCGGACGATTCGCGGGCGCAACGTATTTCACCAGTCACTGGCCCCGTGAGCCGGTCGACTTCACCGGTCTGCGCGTCGCCGTCATCGGCACCGGATCCTCAGGCATCCAATGCATTCCGCACATCGCGAAGCAGGCCCGCGAACTGATCGTCTTCCAGCGCACCCCCAACTTCTCTCTGCCGGCCCACAACGGTCCCCTGGCGCCCGGCAAACTGGAACAGCTCACCGACGAGTCGGGCTACCGCGCGGCTGCCCGCCTCTCGTTCGGTGGCGTCCCGATCGAGCGCACGATGACGCCCACCTTCGCCGCGACAGAGGAGGAACGGCAGCAACGCTACGAACGTGCCTGGCAGATCGGCGAACTGCTCGAACTGCTCAACGTCTACTCGGACGTGATGTCCGATCCCGCCGCGAATCACCAACTGGCCGAGTTCTTCCGCGCCAAGATCACGGCCGCGGTCGACGACCCGGCGGTCGCCGAGACACTCTGCCCCAGCGGCTATCCGATCGGAGCCAAGCGCGTCTGCCTCGACACCGACTACTTCACCACCTTCAACCGGGACAACGTTCGCCTCGTGGATCTCCGGCGCGATCCGCTCCGGTCGATCACCGAGACGGGGATCGACACGCAGCACGAATCCTTCCCTGTCGACGCCATCGTCTTCGCCACCGGCTTCGACGCGGTCACCGGAGCCGTCCTGTCGGTCGACTTCGTCGGCCGTGAGGATCGGACGCTCGCGCAGGTCTGGGCGGACGGCCCGCAGACCTATCTCGGCCTGACCGTCCGAGGATTTCCGAACCTGTTCCTGATCACCGGCCCCGGCAGCCCGTCGGTGCTGTCGAACATGGCCGTCTCGATCGAGCAGCATGTCGACCTCACGGCCGAGATCATCACCCACGTGCGCGACCACGGATTGCACACCGTCGAGCCGACCGAGACCGCCGTTTCGGGCTGGATGCAGCACGTCGACGACTGCGCGTCCATCACCCTGTTCCCGCAGGCGAATTCGTGGTACCGCGGCGCGAACATCCCGGGCAAGCCGCGGGTGTTCATGCCCTACACCGCCGGCGTCGACTTCTACCAAGCAGCCTGCGAGGACATGATCGCTCGCGACCATCTCGGCTTCCGGTTCACCGGGCCGTCCGGCGAGGCGTGTCACGATGGCGTGGTGCGCCGGTTGCAGCCCGACGTGCAGATGGTCCTCGAGCAGACCGCGCTGATGGATCTGCCGCCGTTGGAGTCGATGCCGCCCCAGGACGCACGGGCCACGTTCAGCGCGATCATCGCGATGTATCCGCCGGGGCCGGCGGTAGCGGAGGTCGTCGACGGCCGATTCCCGGGACCCGCCGGCGACCTGGCGTACCGCCTGTACCGGCCGGAGACTCCCGGCCCCCACCCGGTCGTTCTGTACTTCCACGGTGGCGGTTGGGTGCTCGGGGATTCGACGTCCGACGACGCGCTGTGCCGGGACCTCTGCGGCCGCACCGGTGCGATCGTGGTGTCGGCCGACTACCGGCACGCGCCCGAGAACCGGTTCCCGGCCGCGGTCGACGACGCTGTCGCCGCTGCGCTCTGGGTGGCCGAGAACGCCACCGCCCTGGGTGGGGATCCCAACCGGCTCGTCGTGAGCGGGTGGAGTGCGGGCGCCGGCCTCGCGGCCGTGGTGTGCCTCGCCGCCCGGACAGCTGGCGTCCCCGCCATCGCCGGGCAGGCGCTTCTCGCGCCGGTCACCGACACCGACACCGCGCGCACGTCCTACGCCGAGAACGGGTCGGGATACGACCTGGACGCCTCGCTGATGCAGTGGTTCTTCGACCAGTACTGCGATGCGCCTGACCGGCGCGACCCGCGCATCGCACCGCTGCAGGCGAACGACCTGCGCGGCCTCCCACCCGCCGTCGTCGTCACCAACGAGTTCGACGTCCTGCGCGACGGCGGCGAGGCCTACGCGTCGGCACTGCGCGCAGCCGGCGTACCCGTCGAACACATCCGGGCCCGCGGCCACACCCACTGCTCGCTGACCATGGTCGGACTCGTCGTTTCCGGCGCCCCGGTGCGCGAGCAGTTCGCCGCGGCAGTGCGCCGGTTCTTCTGCGGCTAGGCCTTGGTGAGCTCGAACAGCGGGATGGCCCGCGTCGTGTTCGCCTGGTACTCGGCGAACACCGGCGCGACTTCCACGATTTTCGGGTAGGTGGCGGCGCGCTCGTCCTCGGACAGTTCCCGGGCCGTCACCTCGTAATCCTCGGTACCCACCTCGATCCGAGCCCGCGGGTTGGCCCTCAGGTTGTGCACCCAGGCGGGGTGTTTGGGCGCGCCCGCGTAGGAGCCGACGATGAGCATCTTGTCGTCGACGGTCAGGTACGCCAGCGGGGACAGCCGCGGCTGCCCTGATTTGGCGCCCACGGTGTGCAGCAACAGCAAGGTGGCGCCCTCGAAGGGACCGCCCACGACCCCGTCGTTGGCGCGGAACTCGTCAACGATGGCGCGGTTGAAGTCGTCGAGGGCGGCGGTGTCGGAGTAGAGCTTCTTCTTGTCGATCTCGGTCATGGCCGAACGATATCCGGCTGCGGGTCGACCGCATCGTCAATATCATCAAGACATTCGCTCGTAGAGGGGGGCGCGATGCAGTGACCGTTCCGTTGCTGGATATCGACGGGCTCGTGGTCGGCAGGCATCGCGAGCTTGCTGAATTGCGCGCCGCGGTCGAGGCCGCCGAACGGGCCGGCGGTTCCTGCATGCTGCTCGGCGGTGTCCCCGGGGTCGGTAAGTCGACCCTGATCCAGAAGTTCGGCGCAGAAATAGGCTCCCGCAACTGTGTCTTCGCCTACGGCCGGTGCCGCGAGGGCGCGCCGGCGCCCTACACCGCGATCGGCGAGGCGCTGCGGACCGTGGTCGCGGCGATGGACACCACCGGACCGGCCGAGCGGGATCGCTGGCGTACCACACTGACCAACGCGTCGTCCTCGTTGCCCGGCGTGCTGGCCGAACTGGTGCCCGAGCTGACGGATCTCCTCGGCTCGACCGCTCCGGTGCCCGATGTGGCCGCCGCCGACGCGCGGCATCGACTGCACCGCGCCGTCATCCAGTTGGTGTCTGCCACCGCGCAGTACCGCACCGTCGTGCTGGCCGTCGACGATCTGCAATGGGCCGACCGGGATTCGCTGCTGTTGCTGTCCGAGATGCTGGCGGTGGCACCGCGCAACGTGCTCGTCGTCGGCACCTACCGAAGCGGCGAATTTGACGCCGCCGCAGCCGGATTCGCAGCGTCCGACACACTCGAGCTGCTCCCCATGCCGAGAGCCGACATAGAAGCCCTGCTCGCGGGCGTGGCAGGAGCGGGCGACGAATTGAAGACGGTAGCCGTGGAATTCGAACGCCGCACCGGCGGGAATCCCCTGCAGATCCGCCAGCTCCTGCACCGCGCCCAACGCGACGGCGCGCTGATCCCGCTGAACGAAACGCACAGTGCAGGTTGGGACCTGCGGGTGCTCGCGTCCATCGAGGTGTCGGCGACGGAGGCCGAGTTCCTCACCAACCATCTCGGGCTGCTCCGGCCGATCGACGGGACGATGCTCGGCGCCCTGGCCTGTATCGGAGGTGAGTTCGACCTCGCCGACGCGGCCGCCGCGGCCGGTCAACCCATCGAAGTCGTGACACGGGCGCTGTGGTCGGGCATGGAGCTGCACCTGGTCGAGGTACTCGACCAGGACGGCCGACGGATCGCCAACACGATACGTCGGGATGCCCGTTACCGTTTCAGCCACGACCGGGTTGCCGAGACCGCCCGCCTCGAGCTGACCGAAGCCGATCGCCACGCGGCACACCTACGCCTCGGTCGTCACCTGGTGACGCTGGGAGAGGGCCGGTTGTTCGAGGCCGCCCACCACGTGGGTATCGGCGGGCGGTGCCTGGACGAGAACGACCGCGAACGGATCCGGTTCGCCGAGGTGCTCTGGCAGGCGGCGGCCCGCGCGCGCGCCCAGGCGTCTTTCCCGCTGGCACTGACCTACTGCCGCGACGGGCTGGACCTGCTCGGCGCCGATCGCTGGAGAGTCGATCGGGAACGAACCCGTGAGCTGTACCTCGGGGCCGCCGACGCCGCCCTGCTCGTGGGCGACGTCCCGCTGCTGCACCGGCTGCTCGACGAGGCGGCGCCACATCTCGACGAGCCGGCGGACCAGCTGCGGCTGGCCTATCTCGGGGTTAAAGGACTGTTCGCGGCCGACCGTCCGCAGGAGGCGATGGACGCCGGCTTGCAGGCACTCGCCGACCACGGCGAGCCGGTACCCACCGATGCCGGCAAGCCGCGGATGGCGAACGCCGTACTCCGCATGCGCTGGGCGATGAGCCGGTGGACCACCGCAAAACTCCTCGCCCTGCCCGCCTGCGACGACCCCTTGGTCGTGGAGAAGCAACGCCTGGCCGTCGCGCTGTCCCACGAGTCCTACAACGTGCGACCGAACCTCTTCCCGCTCCTGGTGCGCAAGCAACTCGAGCTCATGCTGGCCCACGGCCACACCCGGTCCTCGCCCCGGGTGCTGACCAATTACGGTCTACTGCTGGTGATCCTGGGTGACCTCATCGGTGCGCAACGGTTCGGCGAAGCGGGGATGGAGCTCGCCCAGCGGCCGGGATACCAGGACACCCTGCCCGAAACCACCTTCTACTTCCACAATTTCATCCGACACTGGCGCCACCCCGTGCGCAGCGGCCTCGCTGAATTACGCGGTGCCGTGATCACCGCGTTGGACCAGGGCGATCGGGAAAGTGCAGGCTTCCTCGCCGCGACGCTGCTGTCCCAGACGTTCTGGGTGGGTACGCCGCTCGCGGACATCGACATGCTCGCCCGGTCCCTCATCCCCGACGTGCGATCCCTGCCCGTTCCCAACCGAATGTGTCAGGCCATGCAGCAGATGGCCCTCAACCTGATGGGCCGCTGCGACGACGTGTACCTGCTGGCCGGAGAGAGCGGGTACGACGAGCGAGAGGTGCTGCCGGCGGCCGGGCGCGAGGGTGAGGAGGTGATCCTCAGCCAGGCCGCGATCATGAAGCAGGGCCTGCACTTCTGGTCGGGTGATCTTGGCGGTGCGCACGCGGCGACAGACGAGGCCATGAGCCACGACTTCGGCATGGTCGGCACGGCCATCGCCCCGCTGGTGCACATGATCGGCGCGCTGAGCATGATGGCCCAGGCGCCCCGCGACCGGGCGACCGCCCACTTCGTGCGCAAGACCCTCGAGATGCACCGCAAGGCCGCCGAGGGTTCACCCGAGAACTACGCGGCCGCGCTCGCTCTGATCGAGGGCGCCTGGGCACGAGTCCGCGGCAAGCACGACACGGCGGAACGCCACCTGCATCGGGCCATCCAGCTTGCCGAGGACAACCACCTGCCGATGATGAGTGCCCGCGCACACGAGGAGGCGGCGGCCGTCTACGCCGAAACGGGCCGAACTGCTTTCCGCAACCACATGCTGCACTCCGCCTATCAGACCTGGCTGAGGCTCGGGGTGACGGTGCGCACCGACTGGCTGGCGCGACAGCATCCCTGGCTTCTCGGTCGAGAGCTGGTGCATTCGGGTGCGGCCGGCGTCGACCCGGTCGTCGCCCATCAACTCCTGCAGGCGCTGTCGGCAGCTCGGACCGAGGACGACCTCAACCGAATCGTGCTGCAGTCGGTCGTGGACACGACAGGCGCGCGCCGGGCGCTGCTGCTGACCGGCCCTCCCGAGAATCTCGGGATCCGCGCTGCTCATCACGACGGCGAGCTGGGTACGCCCGGCGGTGCGGCGACCGACACGTCGTACGACCCGGACGTCGTCGCGCACGCGGCGCGCAGCGGCAGTCCGCAGACGTCGGACGAGGACGGCCGCAGCCTGGCGGTGCCGATCCAGCTGCAGGACAGGCTGATCGGTGTCATCTACGCCCATGGCGACGACTCCGCGGAACCCTTCAGCCGGGATCAACTCGAGGGGCTGACCTTCCTGTGCGCCCAGGCCGCCGCACCGCTGTGGAACTTCGCGCTGGAAGCAGAGTTGAAGGCCGCCGACGAGTACCGGCAGTCCCTGATCGACGCCCAGTCCCGATTCATCCCGAACGAGGTCCTGCGCATCCTCGACATCGACGACCTTCGCCGGGTCCGCGCGGGCCACCGCGTCGAACGCGAGATGACCGTGCTCATCAGCGACATCCGCGGCTACACGACCATGCTCGAGGACATGGACATCACCGAGGCGGGCAACCTGGCGATGGGCTTCCTGCGCGCGGTCGAACTGCCCATCGTCAGTTGCAACGGGCTGGTGCAGGACGTCCGCGGCGACGAGATCCTCGCTATCTTCGAGTCGTCGGCCGACGGGGTGAGGGCCGGCCTGGCCATGCTGCGCTCGCTGCGCGACCACAACGAAGAACGGCGGGCTCTGGGATCTCAGGAGCTGCGCGTGGGCATCGGGATCAACACCGGCACCGTGGGCGTCGGACTGGTCGGCGGCGTCAACCGAATGGTGCTGACCGTGATCGGCGACGCCGTGAACCTGGCCGCGCGCATCGAGAGCGTCACCAAGCGCTACGGATCGACGTTGCTGATCTCGGACGCGACCCGCGCCGGGCTGGGCGAAGCAGAGCACTTCGACATCCGCCGAATGGAGCGGGTGATGGTGGTCAACCGGCGCGCGCCGGTGACGATCTACGAAGTGTATGACGGTGATCCGGACGACTTACGGGCCGCCAAGCGTGCCTCGCAACCGTGCTTCGACGAGGCCTTCGCACTGTTCGATGCGGGCGACGTGGACGGGGCCCGCCCGGCGTTCCAGCGCTGTCAGGAGTTGCTGCCCGACGACCCCGTCGCGCCGCTGCATCTGGCGCACTGCGACGCGATCACCCGCGGCGAGATGGCCCCCGGACAGGACGTGGTGCTGCAGCAGAAGTGAGCACTACCCAGGGCTGATCTTGAGTGTCATGATGACACCCGAGGGGGTCCGAAATGTATTTGACTGCGCAACATTTGGCCTTGGCCAATCAGGCTGTCCTCGAGACGTTCGAGAACTGCAGCGTCGCATGGCAGGCCATCCCGCACTGGGACACCGGCGATCCCGCGCAGACGCAGGTGCCTGCCGATGACGTGAAGGCGGCGGCGTCAGTACTGTCCATCGACTCCGCATCCGAGCCATTCGACGTCACGCTCGCCCTTCTCGACGCTCCCAGCCCCGACGCACTCCTCAACGTTGTGGTCAAGAAAACCGTCGCACTGGCCAAGAAGGTCGATGAGGCGGTGATCCCCTACCTCCGCGTGGCCGCGACCGTCCAGCAGCAGCTCGACACCACCGACGAGCACACCATCCAGAACTCGCTGATCGACGCCAGGGTCAAGGTCGAGAATGCGGGCTATCGAGCGCCATCCTGCCTGATCACCGATACCGCCGGCCTGAAGGTGTTGAGCCTTCTGGTGAACGGCAATCCGATGCTGGAGACCTTCCTGACCGCGGGGCACGTGAACTCGCTGCACCGCATCGAGAAGATCGACAAACAGCCACCCGACAACCCGGTCACCAAAGGACTGCTGATCGGGCGCGGGCGACTCATCCCGCACGCGGGCGCAGCGGACGCGTCGCCGGGTGAGGAACCGGCCGACATCGCGGTCAGCGTCCCGCCCAGTGTCGAAGTCGTCGGCGAGAACGGTGCCAACCTGATAGCCATGGCCATCCGCATCAGGTACGCGCTGCGGGTCAAGGACAGCGACGGAATCGTCGCCTTCAAACCATGAGCTCCGCAGTGCGCGGATCAAGCAGTCCGACAACGGATCTCCTCGACGACTATCTCGCCCTGTGCAAGGAGGCTTGCGACGGCGAGATCGACCGGCTGTACGGGGACGGCGATCAGACGGGCGGGCTCCGCGACCTGATCCTCGACTATCCGCGCCGCGGCGGAAAGGCCCTGCGTCCCGCGCTCGGTATCGCCATGTGTCTCGGACTTGGCGGACATCTCGATGCCATCCTCCCCACCGCCGCGACGCTGGAGCTCTACCACAACGCCTTCCTCATCCACGACGACATCGAGGACGAATCCTGGTGGCGCCGAGGCAAACCGACGCTGCACATCGACCACGGCATCCCGGTGGCGGTCAACGTCGGCGACGCGATGCTGTCGTTGTCGCTGCAGCCGCTGCTCGACAATGTCGAGCGTATCGGTCTGGGCCCCGCCCTGCGCATCCTGCGCGCGGTATCGCACATGACCCGCAGGACCGTCGAGGGTCAGGCGATCGAACTCGACTGGGTCCGGTCGAACACGTGGACGCTGACCGATGCGGACTACCTGACGATGGTGGAGCTCAAGACCAGCTGGTACTCCTTCATCACCCCTCTGCAGGTCGGCGCCATCGCCGCCGGCGAGGGTCCCGACCG
This sequence comes from Mycolicibacterium chlorophenolicum, assembly GCF_001044235.1. Taxonomy (GTDB): domain Bacteria; phylum Actinomycetota; class Actinomycetes; order Mycobacteriales; family Mycobacteriaceae; genus Mycobacterium; species Mycobacterium chlorophenolicum. The sequence continues at coordinate 211,287 of NZ_JYNL01000020.1, forward strand.
GAGGGCACCGCTGGAAACCTTCGGGCGCCACCTCGGTGCCGCGTTCCAGATCACCGACGACCTGTTGAATCTGCGCGCCGACCCCGACGAGTACGGCAAGGAGATCGGCGGCGACCTGTGGGAGGGCAAGCGAACCCTGATGCTGCTGCACGTCATGCGCTGCGCCGAACCGGCCGAGCGGGAACGTGCGGCGTACATTTTGGCCAAGCGCCGCCCTACCACCAATGGTGAAGCCGGCCTGGTCGAGCTGCTCGACACGTTGACCCGGCGCGGGGAATTGTCGGCCAGTGGCCGCGCGTCGGTCCACAGTTTCCTGATGTCACAGCATGTCTCGGATCCCAAGACGATGGACGACATCCGGTGGCTCTACCAGCTCATGTGCGACGTCGGGTCGATCGCGCACGCCAGGAAGGTGGCAGGCCACCACGCCCGCGAAGCGGCGGCCATCCTGGCCGCCGATCTCGACTGGCTGCCCCCCAGCCACCACCGCGACGCGCTCGCGGGGCTGGTCGACTACGTACACGGGCGAACGAGATGAGATCCGAAGAGCTGATCGCCGCTCTCTCCGAACTGGAGCGCATCCGCGCCGCGATCCTCGATCTGGTCGAGCAGCAGGCTCCGCGACTGCTCCCGGAACCTCCCCATGATGCCGGTGCCGACCGGACAACGTACGACGTGCTTCTCGGCCTCCGCCGCGCGGTGCTCGGCAACCCTGCCGCAGCCCGCGGGCTGCACGACGTGCTCGTGGCGCAGGGGCGTCGCTACGCCGAAACCCCCGACGGCGCACGGTTGCGCGACGCCCTCGCCTCGTCGCAGGCCGTCGAGAATCTTCGGCTGGTCTGGGAGACGGTCAGCCTGAACGTCTTGGACGGCCCCGCCGCACCGGGACGCGCCCCCGATGCCTGGGCAGCGCTGTTCGCCGACACCGTGGTCGCGCAGGGCCTCGACGACGCCGTCCTGTCCCGATTCCGACCGGAGGGCTTCGCATGACGCTGCTCGATCCCCGTTGCTCACTCGCCGAGCACAGCTCACTCATCGGCTATCTCATGGGTGTCGCGGCGGTGGCGCAGGCAATCGACGAGATGGCGCTCGACACCAGCCGTGGAAGTGACTGTACAGCAGACGATTTCGTGTACGTGCTGGTAGGCGTGGCGAGTCTGGGCAGAGCGATCGAGAACCTCGCGGGTTCCGTCGTGGTCGCGGCGCCACATCCTTCGCCGAGCCCACCGCAAAGGTGGTTGCGGTGACCGCCGTCCTCGCGCAGAGCGACTTCCTCCGCGCGCCGCTGCTCGCCGGGGCGGATGCCGACGACTTCAAAGAGTGGCATCACTTCGTCATCCACGCACCCGACACCCATGTCCTCATCAACTTCAGTCTCACCGGCCCTCAGTCGGCCCGGGTCATCGTCATCGTGCACGACACTCGGTGGACCGGTGTCGTCGAACGATTCGACCCGCGTCTGGTCGAGGTGTCCGTTGATCTCGGTGAACTGAGCATCGGCGCCAACACCATGCGGGTCACACCGGACGGTTACCGCGTGCAGATCGACCTTCCCGCTCACGACATCTGCGGCGTAATGGACTTCACGCCGGTGAGCCGGCCGTTCGTGGTGAACAATCAGCCCGTCGGCGAAGGACGGATGAGCTGGCTTTTCGTCCCGCGACTTCGTGCCGCCGGTTGGCTGCGCATCGACGGCCGGGACATGGCGTTCGACGACGATCTCGCCTACCACGACCACAACTGGGGGCGTTTCCGGTGGGGCGGCGACTTCGGCTGGACCTGGGGCACCATCGTGCCGAAGGAGCGTTCCAACCCGTGGTCGATGGTGTTCCTGCAGATGACCGATCGCCGGCGGCTTCGCTTCACGTCGCAGGCGGTCTATGTCTGGCACCGCGATGAACCTGCCGCGATGCTGCTGCGCTCTGCGGTCGACACCCACGTGCACGGCAGGCTTTCCCGTGCAGCGGACTGCACGCTTCCGGCTCCGATGGGCCTGATCGTCGACGGCACGGTACCCGGTGTGCCCGAACGCCTGGAGATCTGCGCGCACCGACTCGGCGACGCAGTGCACGCCGAGTTCAGACCCACCTCCTATGCCCGGCTCGCTCATCCGAGCGAGATCCACCTCGACCGCTGCACCGTGCTCTGCGAGGCGGGCGGCAGCGCTCACGTCACCGGAACCGTCCGAGGCGAGCGGATGGACTTCGACGGTGCGGCTGTATTCGAGTTTCTGCATGGCTGAGCGCATTTCGTCTCTATTGCGGCGGTCGGTCGACCACCTCGCAGACGAGGTGCCCGACAGCTACCGGCTGACGCTGGACACCCTCGGGTCACTCGTGGTCGTTCTCGACGTGGACGGTGAACGGTTCTCGCTGCGCGGCGGGGATCGACTGGTGGTCGCCGACGGCGAACCGGTGTCCGCTGACGTACGGGTCACCACCAGCCGCGCCACGATCATCGACGTGCTCGACGCTGCCGTCGCACTGCCGGAGGCGATCGACGCGGGCTCGGTGAGCGTCGTGGGACCGGTGGACGACGTTGTGCGCATGAACGACACGTTGCACGCATATGTGCACGCCGCCGTGCGGGCACCGACGCAGGCCGAGCTGCTCGACGCCCTGCGGGCGGCACCGCCGTGACCGACTGCATCGCGACGCCCGCATCCTGTGACCCGCGACCCACAGTCGCGGTCTTGGGAGCCGGCATCGCCGGCATGACCGCGGCACACGAGCTCGCCGAGCGGGGCTTCGACGTGACCGTGTACGAGTACCGCGAGGACGAACGCAACGGGCTCGGCACCGCGCCGGCGGGCAGCTACCCGCCCGTCAAGCTCGGCGGCCTCGCCGCGTCGCAGTACTCGACGGTGGGCACTCGCGACGGCAGTCCTGCCGAACTGCGGCCGTTTCCCGGCCGGCGCGGCACACCGACCGCGCCGCGGTGCGCAGTGGCCGGTGAGCACGGCTTCCGTTTCTTTCCCGCCTACTACCTGCACATCTGGGATCTCCTGCAACGAATCCCCGTCTACCAGTGCACCGACGCCGGGAACTGGCAGCCCACATCGCGCACCGTGATGGACAACGTGCGTCGGGTGATCACCCAGGGGACCACCGTGCCCGGTCAGCCATCGCTCGTCTTCCCCCGGGAACGGCCGCGCAGTCTCGCCGAGTTCCTCAGCGTCCTCGGGCAGCTCAGGCAGCTCGGCCTGCCGGCCGAGGACATTGCGTACTTCCAGAGCAGGTTGCTGCGGTTCCTCGTCACCAGCCCGCTGCGCCGCGCCCGCGAAGTGGAGTACCAGTCGTCATACGACTTCTTCGTCGGCAGGGGCCGGGCCGGCGTAGCGCAGTACACCTACTCGCCGAGCTTCGACCGGCTCCTGCGCGACATGCCGAGGGTCCTCGTGGCTTTCGACCCCAACTGGGGAGACGCCCGCACCAACATCGTCAGTTATCTGCAGCTGTTCTTGAACATGGATCGTCATGACGACAAGGCCGACGGCGTACTGAACGGCCCGACCACCGAGGCCTGGCTCGACCACTGGTATCGGCACCTGGTCGCCCTCGGTGTGCGATTCGTCCGCGCCGGCGCGGAAAGTCTGGAGCCGCCGGTCGCCGCCCCCGGCCGGCCCGCTCACCTACGGCCGCGGGTGCGGGTCAGGCTGACCGACGGCACACTGTTGGCGCCGGACTACACGGTGGTCGCCATGGATGCGCCTGCCGCGGAGTGGATCACGACAGCTCTCCGGGACACAGGTACCGGCGGTACCGTCGCCGGACTCGACGGCTTCACCACCTCGGCGCCCCCACCGCACGAGCCGCTGCAGCCACAACAGACGCGCCCGGAAGCTCGACGCAACCCGTATCTCGTCGATGACGTCGGCCGGGTGCCGTGGGATCGATTCCAGACCATGACCGGAATTCAGTTCTACTTCGACACCGAATTCCAATTGCTGCGCGGGCACATGTATTACGCGGGCGCCGAATGGGGGCTGTCGTCGATCAACCAGCACGGCCTCTGGGAGAAGCGGCCACAGTTGGCACGGGACGGTCACATCTCCGTCCTTTCGGTCGACATCGCCGACTTCAACTCCCCCTCAACGCATCTGGTCGATGAATTGGGTCGGGGAAAGACTGCTCGTGACTGCACGGCCGACGAAATGGCTGCCGAGGTCTGGCGTCAGATCGTCACTGCGTTGACCAACGACGCCGACAACGTTGCCGAAGCACTGCTGCCGTGGCCGGTCTGGTATGCACTGGACCGCGGGCTGCGGATGGAGAGCGGCTCCGGCCAGGGTGGAGGCCGCGTGGTGCGTAATGAAACCCCCTATCTGGTGCCGATTGTCGGGGATTGGGAGAACCGGCCCGGCGGCGACCCGTGGAACCCGCACGGAACGTCGTTGACCTACGTGCTGAGCCACGGAGGATGGCTGGCCGATCTCGAGGACCGTGGCGTGTGGCAGGCACGCCACGGCGGCTACCAGGTGCACCACAACTCAGTGGTGTTCGCGGGCACCTGGAACCGCACCTTCACGCGACTGACGTCGATGGAAGCTGCCTGCGAATCAGCGCGCCACGCGGTGAACGCGATCCTCGACCACTACGTGTGGGTCGGATCCGATGGTTCTGATGAGCGTGAGCACACGACTCTTCCCTGGCGTTTCCCGTATGGCTTTCTCGACCAGGGGCTGTCGAGCCCCGTACGAATGCCGACTCCTGCCGGCGACTACTGCTACATCTTCGATGTCGAGAACCGCGAACCCGCCGACGCCCGATCGCTGCGCATCCTGGACTCGAAGTACTGCCAGCAGTCGCTGCCTCATCCGCTGGACACCCTCATCCCACCCCTTGGAGGTCAACCGTGACTATGCCGAACGACAACAGCCAGCAACTGCAGGCTTATCTGCAGGCGTGGCGGCAGTTGCTTGAATCGCTGGCGGCCCTGGCCGCCGCGGCGCCGCTCCCGGGGATCCCTCCGGGGCTGACGCCCACGCCGCCGGCACCGCCGACACCACCCGCGGCCGATCCCACGCAGCACCTCTTCGGCTATGTGCAGGCGTGGCGCCAGTACCTCGAGCAGGCCGCCGGCACGGTCGGTCGCGCACCGGGCACGCGCCCCGCGGCGTACGCCGAGGACGGCTCTGCCCAGACCGTTCCGCCGCCGCAGCCCGGGGATCCCGTTCCGCCCACGCAGCCCGTCGGAAGCCGCGGGTGGCGGAGCCGAAGCGATACTGGGACAGCGGGATGGCCTCCCAAGGGCAAGGAGTACCGCCTGGCTGACAACGACTGGGGCGGTCAACTCCCCGGCGACGCGGCCCGCCGCGCGAAATCGGACCGTCGCGCCGTCGCGCCCGGCATCGAGGACGCCAGCGTCGAAGTGCCGGCGAGCCGGTATCGGCAGGCCGCTGTCATCGCCCGCGGCGATCGAACCCCGGCACCACCACGGCTCGAGGACGCGGGACTGATCGTTCCGTTGCCGACCCTGGCCGCGCAGTTCAAAGGCCTCGAGGAGCGGGCGCAGCGCTTCGAGTGAGCGCTACTTCGGCTCCGGCTTGGCGTCGATGCCCGACTCCTTGCGCTGCTGCGCGGTGATCGGCGCCGGCGCGTCGGTCAGCGGGTCGACACCGCCACCGGACTTCGGGAACGCGATCACCTCGCGGATCGAGTCCACACCGGCCAGCAGCGCGGTGATCCGGTCCCAGCCGAACGCGATGCCGCCGTGCGGCGGCGCCCCGAACGTGAACGCGTCCAGCAGGAATCCGAACTTGTCGGTCGCTTCGTCGTGGTCGATACCCATCATCGCGAACACCCGCTCCTGGACGTCGCGACGGTGGATACGGATGGAGCCGCCACCGATCTCGTTGCCGTTGCAGACGATGTCGTAGGCGTCGGCCAGCGCGGTCCCCGGATCGGTGTCGAACGTCGCCTCGGACTCGGGCTTGGGCGCGGTGAACGCGTGGTGCACCGCGGTCCACGCTCCGGACCCGACGGCGACATCGCCGGATGCGGTGGCCTCGTCGGCCGGTTCGAACAGCGGCCAGTCCACCACCCAGGTGAACGCCCACGCGGTCGGGTCGATCATGTCGAGCCGCTTGGCGATCTCGATGCGGGTGGCGCCCAGCAGCGCGCGGGCGCCCTTCGGGGTGCCGGCGGCGAAGAACACACAGTCACCCGGGTTGGCTCCGACATGGGCGGCCAGTCCGGCACGTTCGGCGTCGGAGAGGTTCTTTGCCACCGGGCCCGCCAGTTCGCCGTCGTCGCCCACGAGCACATACGCCAGGCCCTTGTGGCCGCGCTGCTTGGCGAACTCCTGCCACCCGTCGAGCGTGCGCCTCGGCTGCGACGCACCGCCCGGCATCACGACCGCGCCGACGTACGGCGCCTGGAACACCCGGAACGGGGTGTCGGCGAAGTAGTCGGTGCACTCCACGAGCTCCACCCCGAACCGCAGGTCCGGTTTGTCGGTGCCGAACCGCCGCATCGCCTCGGCGTAACTGATCCGTGGCAGCGGGGTCGGCAGGTCGTAGCCGATGAGCGCCCACAGCGCCCGCAGCACCTCCTCGGACACCGCGATGACGTCGTCGGCGTCGACGAAGCTCATCTCCATGTCGAGTTGGGTGAACTCGGGCTGGCGGTCGGCGCGGAAGTCCTCGTCTCGGTAGCAGCGTGCGATCTGGTAGTAGCGCTCCATGCCCGCGACCATCAGCAGCTGCTTGAACAGCTGAGGGCTCTGCGGCAGCGCGTAGAACGTGCCGGGCTGCAGCCGTGCGGGCACCAGGAAGTCGCGCGCACCCTCGGGGGTGGAGCGGGTCAGGGTGGGGGTCTCGACCTCGACGAAGTCATGGGCGGCCAGGACACTGCGCGCCGCGGCATTCACGTTGGAGCGCAACCGGATCGCGTTGCCGGGACCTTCGCGGCGCAGATCGAGGTAGCGGTACTTCAGCCGCGCTTCCTCGCCGGCGGTCTCGTCGAGCTGGAACGGCAGGGGCGCACTCTCCCCCAGCACCGACAGCGTCGTCGCGTTGACCTCGACCTCTCCGGTGGCGATCTCGGCGTTGGCGTTGCCCTCGGGCCGGACCTCGACCACACCGGTGACGGCGACGCAGAACTCCGAGCGCAGCCGGTGCGCCTGCGCAAGCACCTGTTCGTCGCGGAACACCACCTGACTCACACCCGAGGCGTCACGCAGGTCGATGAAGATGACGCCGCCGTGGTCGCGACGGCGCGCCACCCAGCCGGCCAGCGTCACCGTCTGGCCGGCGTCGGCGGCTCGCAACGATCCGGCGGTGCGGGTGCGCAGCACGAAGTACTCCTCTGGACGGGGATGATCAGCAGATCAGTCTAGAGGTGCGGCAACGCCGGGCTACGCGCCCCGCACCCGCAGGTGCCTGCGCGCGAGCAGTTCGTCGTCGTCGACGAGCACCAGCATCGGCTCACCGGGGACGCAGAGCATGGTGACGGTGAAGCGACAGCGCAGGTCGTCCCGATTGTTGGCGTCCGAGTAGTGGATCACGTCTCCCCCGGGCTCCCAGAACGCCTCACCCTCCCGGACCACCCGGGGCGGCTGACCTTCGAGTTCGAACAGCATCTCGCCCTCCAGCACCAACCCGAACGCCGGACCGCTCGGATGCCGGTGCGGTGGGGCGCCGGCGCTGCCCGGCGGGTAGTCGATGACGACGGTCATCGCGTGCGCGCCGGCGGGGATGAACGGTGGCGTCACCTCCTGCACCACCGTCATCGCGTCCTCCCACGAAGAGTCGTATGCCTTGATCAAGGGGGTTCCTTCCGTGCTCGACAGAGCGTCAGACGGCGCTGCCGCCGCCGTCGGCGTGCAGGACCGACCCGGTGACGAAGGAGGCGCGTGGGGAGGCCAGGAACAGCACGGCCTGCGCGATCTCCTCGGGGGTGGCCGTGCGGCCGAGCGGGAGCGCCCGCCCGAGCTCCTCGTTGGTCTCGCCCCACTCCGCCTCGACCCCCGCGGTGCGGGTGGGCCCCGGGGCGACGCTGTTGACGCGGACGCCGTCCGGTCCGAACTCGGCGGCCCAGGTGCGGGTCAGTGATTCCACCGCAGCCTTGGAGGCGCTGTAGGCGCCCGCGCCCGGCACACCCTTGGTCGCGACCATCGTGGTGACGTTGACGATGCTGCCTCGGCCGCGCGCAACCATGCCCGGCACCACGCCGGCGGCCAGGAAGTAGGCGCCCCGCACGTTGGTGGCGAAGGTCGCGTCGAAGGCGTCGACCCGTTGGTCGACGGTCAGGGCGGACGGGAAGCTCGCGGCGTTGTTGACCAGTACGTCGACCGCCCCGCACTGCCGCACCACGTCGCGCACCGATCCGATGTCGGCCATGTCCGCCTGCAGGAAGCGCACCGAGCCGCCGAGCCGGGCGGCCGCGGCCGCACCGCGGGCCGCGTCCCGCCCGGTGATGGTGACCGCGGCACCCTCGCGGACGAACAGCCGCGCGCAGGCCTCGCCGATGCCGGCGGTGCCGCCGGTGACGAGGACGTCCATGTTCGCCAATTCGCCTGTCGGCGAGGCGATCACGCGATCACCGCCGCGTTGACGGGCGCCAGGGCGCCGTGGTTGCGGTGGGCCAGCGCCAGCCGCAGACGACGGCGGGCGCGCGACACCCGGGACATCACGGTGCCGATCGGGATCTCGAGGATCGCGGCGGTCTCGGCGTAGGTGTGGCCCTCGACATCAGCGTAGAACAGCACCTCGGCGAAACCCTCGGGCAGCGCTGCCATCGCGGCTTTGATGTCCCCGTCGGCCAGGGTGTCGAGGAGGTCGTCCTCCGCCGAACGCACCCCGCCGGGCAGCCGGGAGGCGCCAGCCGCCAGGTCGCGCTCGGTGATGTCCTCGGCGGGGACCTCGGCCACCCGGGACTGCTTGGCGCGGTGGCCGCTGACCCACCGGTTGTAGAGGATGCGGAACAGCCACGCCTTGAGGTTGGTGCCCTCGGAGAACGTGTGGAAGCCGATGTAGGCCCGCATCAGGGTGTCCTGCAACAGATCCTCGGCGTCGGCGTCGCTGCGGGTCAGTCGGCGGGCGCCGCGGGCGAGCACGTCGAGCAGCGGTTCCACCTCCGTGGCGAACCTCGCCTGGCGGTCGCGGTCGGGCAGAACCGCGCGGGGAAGGTAGGTGACGGTCATGGTCGCTCTCCTCGCTGTGCTGATGAGTCCCGTCGTGGGCCGGTTGCTCTCCACACTCGCGGTTCCGCCGACGATGCGAGCCCTTGTAAACCCGTAGTCCGCACCCCGTGGGCCCGGGGCACTAGTGGGCGAAGGACGTGGTGCGCAGCTGCCGGCGCGAGGAGATGCCCAGCTTGGCGAACACCTTGCGCAGGTGCCATTCCACGGTGTGGGCACTGATGAACAGCGCGGCGCCGATCTCGGAGTTGGTCATGCCCTCGGCGACCAGCCCGGCGATCTGCGCCTCCTGGGCGGTCAGCTCATCACCGGCCCGGGCTGCCGGGGTGCGCACCTTCTCCCCGGTGGCCACCAGTTCACGGCGGGTGCGCTCGGCGAACCCGCGCGCACCCATCCCGGTGAACAGGTCGTGGGCAGCGGTCAGCTCCCGGCGCGCGTCGGTACGTCGGTTCGCCCGGCGCAACCACTCGCCGTACTGCAGCCGCGCCCGCGCCAGGTGCACGACGATGCCCGTCCTGCCCAGCCGTTCGACGGCCTCACCGAACAACGCGTCGGCGGCCCCGGCCTCGGCGATCATCGCCCGGGCGGCCGCGAGAACGCCCAGACCCCAATCGCTTTCGCTGGCGCCCGCGCTGATCTCCAGCCAGGCGACCGCGTCGCGCGCAACCTCGGGCGCCCCCGTCCGCGTGGCGGCCTCGACCAGCTCGAGGGTGCATAGTCTGTGCAAGCCCAGATCCTCGTACGCGCAGCCGTCGCGCGCCGCGGTGAACGCCTCCTGGTACCGCCCCTGCCCGTTGTGGAGCACCGCGGCGGCATATCCGAGCAGGCTCTGCAGGCGGCCCTCTCCGCGGAGCACGGCGTCGGCGCGCAGCCCGTCGATCAGGGCTTGCGTTTCGGCGACGTCGCCGCGCCAGGCGGCCAGCTGCACCTCGTGATAGCGCACCGGCGCCGCGGCGGCCGTCGCCGCGGCGATGGAGGCCGCCTCGGCGAGAAGCTGCTCGGCGGAGGCGAACTCACCCCCCATCACGTGCACCCCAGCGCGGTAGGCCAGGGCCCGCGGGAGCCCGGACAACGCACCGCTGCTGCGGGCGTGCCGCACCGCGGCGGTGGAGAGGTGCCGCGCCGCATCCCGATCCCACCGTTCATGCGCCGCGGACTCCTGCAGGATCAGAAAGCCCGGCACCCGCAGCCACCGGCCGACCGCGACCTCGTCGGAGTCGGCTTGGGCACGCATCGCGGCCAGCGCGCGACCCAGCGTGTCGGTGCCTGCGCCGACGCCACCGGTGATGCGCTCGGCCACCCCCTGCAGGAGCAGGTCGACCGGCCGCAGCCGGCCGGTCACCTGGGACATCGCCGCCAGTGCCGCCTCGGCGGCCCCGGGGAGTGACGCAGGGTCCGCGGCGCGCCCGGCGTACACCAGCGCCGCGATCGCCTCCAGGTAGCTCTCCCGCGACGAGTGGTCGTCGAGCCGCTGCAGGGTGCGGGCCGCCTCGAGCAGCGGCGGCGCCGTGTCGGCGACCGCCGGCGCCCCGCTCTCCCGCGACCGGCTGCGAACGAACTGCAACTGCGCGCGCAGCCGCGCCACCAGAGCCTGCTGCAGCGGTGACAGCTGACCGAGTTCGGCGACGGTCAGCATGTTGTGGGCCGCCGCGTCGTCGGCGGCGTCGCTCTTGGCCTGTGCGGCCGCCAGCGCCCGCCCGCCCCGCAGCGCCGGATCCGCGGTCAGCGTGGCGGCCCGTTCGAGAAACGTCGCCGCGGCCGCGACGCCGCCGCGGCTCTGGGCCCGCGCGGCGGAGCGTTCCAGTTCAGCGGCGATGTCGTCGTCGGGTCCCGCCGCCGCCAGGGCGGCATGCCAGGCCCGGCGATCGGGATCGGTCTGCGGATCGGTGGCCTCGGCGAGCACCCGGTGCACCTCGCGACGGTCGAGCAGATCAGCGGCGCGGTAGGCCGCCGAACGGATCAGCGGGTGGTGGAACCGCATTCGCGGACCGAATTCGATCAGCCAGTCGGCCTCAGCGGCCGCCAACTCGGCGATCGGGATGTTCATCCTCCCCGCCGCACGCAAGAACACCGCCGCGTCGCCCACCGGCTCGGCCGCGGCGAGCAGCAGCAGCCACTGCGTCGACTCGGGCAGCAAGTGGATTCGTCGCACATAGGTCTGCTCGACCGCCGCCGGCGACGAGCGTTTGCCGGCGATCCAGAAACCGCCGGACAGTTCCGCGGCAGACACGCTGCGCGGCACTTCCAGAATGGCCAGTGGAAGCCCGCGGGTCTCGGCGATCACGCGGTCCCGCACGCGGGGATCGAGGCGGGCGAGCATCACCGAGTCCAGCAGTGCCCGGGCGTCGTGGTCGGACAGGCCGTTGACCGCCAACTCGGGGAGGCCGGCCAGCAGTTCGGGATGGTCACGCACCGCGAACAGCAGCGCCACCGGCTCGGCGAGGAGTCGCCGCGCCACGAACGCCAGCGTCTGCAGTGACACCTGATCGAGCCACTGCGCGTCGTCGACGACGGCCACCAGCGGCTGGCGCTCCGCGGCGGCGGCCAGCAGGCTCAGGACGGCCAGCCCGACCAGGAACCGGTCCGGGGTCTCCCCCATGCCGCGGCCGAACGCCACGTCGAGCGCCTGGCGCTGCGGCTCGGGCAGCGCGTCGAGGTGTTCGAGCAGCGGCGCGCAGAGCTGCTGCAGCCCGGCGTAGGCGAGCTCCATGTCGGATTCGACACCGGAAACCCCGATCCTGCGGAACTTCTCGGTGCGGGCGGCGACGTAGTCGAGCAGCGCGGTCTTGCCCGCGCCGGCCTCGCCCCGCAACACCAGCACCTGACACGCCCCGGGTCTGACACCGGCGATCAGCTCGTCGAGTTGTGCGCATTCGGCCGCCCGCCCGCGAAGGGACGGTTCCGAACTCGACATGGGGCACCACCGGGTGTGTCTTCGATGCTGGCGTTGGGCGAGTCTATCGAGCGGGTGACCCCGTCACCGCGTGGTGGCCGACCGGAGCAGCCAGTCCTCGAACCGCGTGGTGGACAGCCGCGCTGCCGGACCGGGCACCAGGGTCCGCTCACCGAGGTCGACCCCCCAGTACTGCGCGTCGGGGTCGGCGATCACCGGGCGCGTGTCCCCCCGCGCGGTGAGCGCGGTGCGGATCAGATCGGGCAGCAGCACCGCGTGCGGGCCGCCGATCTCGACGATCCCGTTGACCGGCGCGTCGAGCGCGGCGCGCGCGACGCCCTCGGCGACGTCGGCGGCGGCCATCGGCTGGAAGTAGGCGGGCGGCATCCGCACGCTGCCGTCCACGGTCGCCGAGTCGGCGAGGGTGTCGACGAACTCGAAGAACTGCGTGGCATGCACGATCGTGTAGGGCACCGGCCCCTCGGCGATGAGCTTCTCCTGGGCCAGCTTCGCCGCGAAATACCCGCTCTGCAAGGCCAATTCCGCCGTGCCGACCACCGACAGCGCGACGTGGTGACCGACCTCCGCGTCGGCTTCGGCGCGCAGCAGGTTCGTCTCCGCGGCGCGGAAGAACTCCAGTGCGGCATCGTCGAGGGTCGGCGAATTGGATACGTCGACCACCACGTCGGCGCCCGAGACGGCCTGCGCGACGCCTTCCCCGGTGTAGGTGTTGACGCCGGTCGACGGCGCCGCGGCGACGGTGTCATGTCCGCGTTCGGTCAGAACGCGGACCACGGTGGTGCCGATCAGGCCGGTGCCGCCGATCACGACGATCTTCATGGTGAGCCTCTCGAGGTTTCCTGGGGACTGCGTGGATGCCCACCAGAACGGATGGCCGCGCCGGCATTCATCCCCCCGCCGCAGACCAACCACCATGACCTAATGTGTATGGTCATGCACGAATGTGAGCGCGTCGGTCTGGACTTCGTCGATTCCGCTCCATACCGCTTCGTCAGCACCGTGGACCTTGCGATCACCCCCGAGCAGTTGTTCGAGGTGCTGGCCGACGAGACCTCATGGCCGCGCTGGGCCAGCGTCATCACCAAGGTCACGTGGACCAGCCCGCTGCCGCGCGGCGTCGGCACCACCCGCACCGTCGACATGCGCGGCGGCATCACCGGCGCGGAGGAGTTCCTCGCGTGGGAACCGTTCGAGCGCATGGCTTTTCGATTCAACACCGCCACCACGGGCAGCATCGCCGCGTTCGCCGAGGACTACCGCGTCGTGCCCACCCCGACCGGCTGCCACCTGACGTGGATCATGGCGATGAAACCCGCCGGCCTCGCCGGCCGGCTCGGACTGTTCGCGGGGCGGCCGGTGATGGGCCGGCTCTTCCAGCGGTTCCTGCACAACCTGCGCCGCTACACCGACGAGAGGTTCGCGGCGCGCTAGTCCGTCAGGACAGGGCGGCCCAGGCCGATCGCCGCACCCGGTCGGGATCTTCCTCCACCACGTCGCGGCTGGACGCGATCAGCCGGGTGCGCCGGTGCTCGATGTCGTAGAGCGGCCAGTTCGCCTCGTCGTGCACCCGGTCGCTGCACGCGAAGTCCAGCCACGCCCGCTGCATCCGCGCGCCCACCGCGGGCTGGAAGCGCCGGCCCAGCGGATGCAGCTTGCGCCCGATGAACGACGCGTAACTGTGCTGCACGTGCACGATCTCGCTGCCGTGGGTGGCGCCGAGACCGAGCAGGCGCAGGCTCACCCCGGCATGGTCGAACCGGTACACCCGGGTCGGCGCGCGACCGCTGTAGGCGTCGGCGAACGCCCACGTGGGCGCGCCGAACATGACATCGGATCCGATGGTGATCAACGCGCTGCGCCGGGGGTAGGCCGGATAGGCCGCCAGCACGGCGTCTTTGGCGTCCGGAGCGACCCGGTCGAAGTAGGTGTCGACGGTCGCGCGGGTGGTGGGCAGCATGGGCGGCCGGGTCCAGGCGAACATCGACGCCTCGTGGCTGTTGGTGCCGATGATCAGCGGCAGACGCGCCAGCTCACCGGCGCGGGCCGCGTCGACGGGGTGGCGGGGCAACAGCTCGGTGCCGTGGGTCAGCCCGTAGGCCAGGGTGGGCGTCTCGGCCGCGCTCGCCAGCTGCACCTGGCCGGCGGCGCGCCGCAACTGCCGCTGCGGGAGGTCTTTCACCTCGGCGGGCCCGACACCCAGCCGATCGAGGAAATCCCGGGCCCGGGCGGCGCGCAGCTCCCGGTCGGCGATCAGGGGCAGCGCGGGACTCTGGGCGATCGCGCGGTGGAACAACCCGCCCGCCTGCGGGCACGCCAGCAGCGCCAGCACCGACGTCGCTCCCGCCGACTCACCGAAGATCGTGACGCGGTCGGGGTCCCCGCCGAATGACGCGATGTGGTCGCGCACCCACCGCAGGGCGGCCAGCTGATCACGCAACGCCAGATTGTCGTCGAATCCGTCGCCGAGGTCGCCGAGCTCGAACCCGCCGAACACCCCGATCCGGTAGGTGACGTTGACGACCACCACGTTGCCGTTGGCCGCCAGCCGTGAACCGTTGTAGAGCTGGAACTGCCCGGCTCCGTAGACGAAAGCGCCGCCGGGAATCCACACCATCACCGGCAGCGACGCCGTCGTGTCGGGTGACCACACCGTCAACGTCAGGCACGCCTCGTCGCGGGCCTTCGGGTCGTCACGGCCCCCGCCCACGAAGGACTTGGTCTGCGGCGGCAGCGGCCCGTGCTCGCGGGCCTCGCGGACGCCGGCCCAGGGTGTCAGGGCGGCCGGGGCCAGGAACCGGCGGGGCCCCACCGGCTGTTCGGCGTACGGCACCCCGCGCCACACCCCGACGCCGTCCTCGGTGTCGCCGCGGAGGTCCCCCAACGCGGTGCGGACGAGGGTGGATTGTCCGGCGACGACTGCCACGGAAGAAATCGTAGTGTGCGATTCTTGACGGGCCCGACAGGCGGGCTCGGCGGCGAAGCGAGGTAGTGCCATGACCTTCAACGAGGGCATGCAGATCGATACCAGCACCACGTCGACGAGCGGAGGTGGCCGCGGCCCCGGGCGCGGCATCGCCGTCGGCGGCGGTCTGGGCGGCCTGATCATCGTGGTGGTGGCTCTGTTCCTCGGCGTGGACCCGAGCTCGGTGGTGCCCAACCAGCAGCAGATGGACACCCAGGGCGTGGACGCGCCCGACTTCGACCTCAGTCAGTGCAAGACCGGCGCCGACGCCAACTCCATCGTGCAGTGCCGCGTGGTCGCCACCGGTAACTCCGTCGACGGGGTGTGGGAGCAGTTGATGCCCAGCTACACCCGGCCCAGCGTGCGGCTGTTCACCGGCCAGGTCAGCACCGGGTGCGGACCGGCCACCAGTGACGTCGGCCCGTTCTACTGCCCCGTCGACCGGACGGCGTACTTCGACACCGACTTCTTCGACGTCCTGGTGACGCAGTTCGGCTCCAGCGGAGGACCGCTGGCGCAGGAGTACGTGGTGGCCCACGAATTCGGGCACCACGTGCAGAACCTGCAGGGGGTGCTCGGCCGGGCCCAGCAGGATCCCGAGGGTGCCACCGGCGCCGGGGTGCGCACCGAACTGCAGGCCGACTGCTACGCCGGGGTGTGGGCGCACTACGCGGCGATCACCAAGCAGGAGAGCACCGGCGTGCCGTTCCTGGAACCGTTGAGCGACAAGGACATCGCCGACGCCCTGTCGGCCGCGTCGTCGGTGGGCGATGACCGTATCCAGCAGTCGGCGACCGGTCGGGTCAACCCCGAGTCGTGGACGCACGGGTCCTCCGAGCAGCGCCAGAAGTGGTTCACCATCGGCTACCAGACCGGTGACCCCGCCAAGTGCGACACGTTCGCCGCCCGCGACCTTGGCTAGGGCCGCCACCGCCGTCGACGCCGTCGCCGAGCGCTACCTCGATACGTGGGCGGCTCTGGATCCCTGCGCGGCAACCGAATCCGGCATCACCGGCCATGACGACCAGATCACCGACTACTCCCCCGACGGGTGCGCGGCCCGGGCCGACGCCGCGCGGGCGGCGCTGCGCGAGCTCGACGCGACCGAGCCCGTCGACGACGTCGATGGGGTCACCGTCGCCGCGATGCGGGAGCGCCTTTCGGTGCTGCTCGATCTGCACGACGCGCACCTCGACACCGGTGAACTCAACGTCATCGCCTCCCCGCTGCAGACGATGCGCGACGTGTTCGACCTGATGCCGACCGACACCGAGGACGACTGGACGACCATCGGACGCCGGCTGGAGAAGATCCCGGACCGGGTCGCCGGATACGCCGACGGGTTACGCGCCGCGGCTGCCGCCGGACGCGCCCCCGCCGCCCGCCAGGTACGCCGCGGTGTCGCGCAGGCCGGCCAGATCCAGCGTCTGTTCCTGGAGATGGTCGCCACCGCCGTCCCCGACAACCTCACGCTGCACGCAGAACTGCGCCGGCGCGCCGAGGACGCCGCCAACGCCTACGCGCGCCTGGTCGGGGTGTTCCGCGACGAGATCGGACCGCAGGCCCGGGAGACCGATGCGTGCGGCCGCGACACCTATGCGGTGCTGTCGCGGTCGTTCCTCGGCGCGGCGGTGGACGTCGACGAAGCCTACGCGTGGGGCCTCGATCAGCTCAATCAGATTGTCGCCGAACAGGATGCGATCGCCAACCGGCTCTACCCCGGGGCCACCGCATCCGAGGCGCTGCGCCGGCTCGACGGCGAGGAACGCTACCTCGTGCACGGCACCGACGCGCTGGCCCACTGGATGCAGGATCTGTCCGACCGCGCCGTCGACGCGCTCGCCGACACGCACTTCGACATCGCGCCGCCCCTGCGCCGGCTGGAGTGCCGGATCGCCCCGACCAACACCGGCGGCATCTACTACACCGGCCCGTCGGAGGACCTGTCCCGGCCGGGCCGCATGTGGTGGTCGGTGCCCGCCGGGGTGCACACCTTCCACACCTGGCAGGAGATGACCACGGTGTTCCACGAGGGGGTGCCCGGGCACCACCTGCAGATCGGCCGGGCCGTGGTGCTCGCCGACCGGCTCAACCGCTGGCGCCGCCTCGGTTGCTGGGTGTCGGGGCACGGCGAGGGCTGGGCGCTCTACGCCGAACGGCTGATGGCCGAACTGGGCTGGCTCGACGACGCCGGCAACCGGATGGGCATGCTCGACGCGCAGCGGTTCCGCGCCGCCCGGGTGGTGATCGACATGGGTGTGCACTGCGGTCTGACCGCCCCCGACGGCGGAGTATGGGACGCCTCCAAGGCGTGGACCTTCCTGCAGTCCCACAGCGCAATGGCCGAGGAGAACCTGCGCTTCGAGCTGGACCGCTACCTCGGCTGGCCCGGGCAGGCGCCGTCGTACGCGATCGGTCAGCGGATCTGGCAGCAACTGCGCGACGCGGTGACCGGAACCGGTGTGCCCCTCAAGGAGTTCCACAGCCGCGCATTGGATCTCGGCGGACTCCCCCTCGACGTGCTGCGGTCGGCGCTGCTGCCCTAGAGGCGGGACTGCTCCCTGATCGACGTGTCCGTGGTGCGCAACGGCCGGATCAGGCCGTCCTGGGTGAACGACGCGAGCAGGGCCCCCTCCTCGGTGTGCACCGTCCCGCGCACATACGACATCCCGGCACCGACCTGCGTGCTCTCGTGGGTGTAGAGCAGCCAGCCGTCCCACCGCACCGGTTCGTGGAAACTCACCGAGACCGTCATGGGCGCCGTCGAGACCGTCAGGTGCGCCTGGCTGGTGCCGATGCCCTCGTGGGCGCGCATGGTCGTCGAAATACCCAGGTGGCCGGTGAAATACGCGATCAGCGCCTTGGCGAGGTCATCGCGCGTCGGGATCGGGTCGTAGTGCAGCCACGCGTACAGCTCCGGCGGCCCCACCTCGTCGGGGCTGTTGACGTCGGCGACGTCGACCAGCCGCAGCTCCCGGCCGGCCATCGGCATGGGTGAAGAGTGCGCCTGCGCCGGCGCCGCGACGTCGGGCCGCGGCAGCTCGTGGCGGATCACGTCGGCGGTCGGGACGTCGGCGAGCACCGTCATGGTGATGCAGCGCTTGCCGTTCTGCGTCGCGGTGATCACCGCGCACGCCGTCGAGCGGCCCTCGCTGATCACGTCGACCTCGAGCTGGACGGGTCCCGCACCCACCATCACCGCGCGGGCGAACACCGCGTACACCGACCGGATCGACTTACCCGAAAAACGATGCGCGGCAGCGACAATCGATTGCGCCAGCACCTGGGTTCCCTCGACCACCTGCCGATCGTCCTCGCCCGCGGGCCCCGTCTGCGCGGTGAACAGATCGTCTCCGGCGGGCTCGACCTCGAACAGGTCCAGCAGAGACTGCACGGTCCACGGTGTCGGTGCCGACTGCGTCGTCATGGAGGGAACAGTAACCGAGGTTCGCAGAAAGCGGTAACGTCATTACCATGGCCGCGAAGTCCTCCGCGAACGCTGCGACACCGCCGTCGGGTGACGAGACCGACTCGCGGGCGGGCCGTTTCATGCGCTCGGCGCTGGCCATCCTCGGCGAGACCGGTCGGACGGACTTCACCGTGCTCGAGGTGGTGGAGCGGTCCAAGACGTCGCTGCGCGCCTTCTACCAACACTTCGCCACCAAGGACGAGCTCCTGCTGGCGCTCGTCGACCGGATCATGGCCGACGCCACCGAGCGGTGGCGCGCCGAGGTCGAACCGATGCCCGCCGACGAGGCGCTGCGCCGGCTCATCGAGCGGATCAGCGCACCGGCGGAGTCCCACACCCAGGACAGCATCAACCGGGGCCTCACCTACTACAACGATCACCTGCTGGAAACCCGGCCCCGGGAGTTCGCGACGGTGCTGGCTCCTCTGCACACGCTGCTGGTCGACATCCTGCGCCGGGGCGTCACCGAGGGCGTCTTTCGCGCAGACCTCGACGTCGAGACCGACGCCGCCATCCTGATGCAGACCGTGCTCGGGGCGCTGCGACTGCGCGAACTCGGCGCCGAACTCAACGGGGTGCCGATCGAGAGCAGCCACCTGTACGCGTTCTGCATCCGCAGCCTGCTGCGCTCTGACCAGCATTGATGCCAGTGTCGCGGCCCTAGCGCCGTTACACTGAACAGTGGTAATGTCATTACCACTTCGCGCAAACGCGCCCTGCCAGGAGGCCGCCGCCATGCCGTCCCGCATCCTCGACTATCCGGTGTTCGACGCCGACAATCACTTCTACGAACCCCCGGAAGCGCTGACGCAGTTCCTTCCGGACCACCGCCGGGGCGTCATCGATTACATCGACGTCCGCGGCCGCACCAAGATCGTCGTGCGCAACCACATCAGCGACTACATCCCGAATCCGACGTTCGAGGTGGTGGCCCGCCCGGGTGCCCAGGAGGACTACTTCAGGCACGGCAGCGGCGGCAAGAGTTTCCGCGACGTGATGGGCAAACCCATGAAGGCCATCCCCGCGTTCCGCAACCCGCAGGCCCGCCTCGAGGTGCTCGACGGGCTGGGCCTGGACTACACGATCATGTTCCCGACGCTGGCCAGCCTCGTCGAAGAGCGCATGAAGGACGACCCCGACCTGATCCTCGACATCATCCACGCGCTGAACCAATGGATGTACGAGACATGGCAATTCGACTACGAGGGCCGCATCCTGTCCACGCCGGTCATCAGCCTCTCCGTCGTCGACCGTGCGCTCGAGGAACTGCAGTGGTGCCTGGAACGCGGCGCCAGGACGGTGCTGGTGCGGCCGGCGCCGGTGCCCGGGTACCGCGGGTCGCGCTCGCTCGGGTTGCCGGAGTTCGATCCCTTCTGGGATGCGTGCGTCACCGCGGGCATCCCGGTCTGCATGCACGCCTCCGACAGCGGCTACGCCCGGTACCTGAACGACTGGGAACCCGCCGACGAGTTCCTTCCGTTCCGCCCCACCGCTTTCCGCATGGTGGCGATGGGCAAGCGACCGATCGAGGACACCATGGCGGCGATGGTCTGCCACGGCGCCCTCTCGCGCAACCCCGATCTGCGCATTCTGTCGATCGAGAACGGCGCCTCCTGGGTGCCCTACCTGTTCTACCAATTCGCCGACGTGTTCAAGAAGATGCCGCAGGAGTTCCCGGAGGACCCCATCGCGGCGTTCCGGCGCGGCGTGTACGTGGCGCCGTTCTGGGAGGACGACTTCGCGAAGATGGCCGAGCTGCTCGGCATCGACCGGGTCATCTTCGGTTCGGACTGGCCGCATCCGGAAGGTCTCGCCGATCCGATCAGCCTCGTCGACCAGTTGGAAGACAACGGTCTGGACTCCGACGGCATCGGCAAGGTCATGGGCGGCAATCTCGTCGACCTGTTCAAGGTGCCCAACACCAAGGTCCACAAGCCGGATGTGCCGGCACTGGTGATCGCCTGACCCCGAGAGGCTGACCTGATTTCATGACCGATGTGGCCAACCCGGAACGAATGCTCTTCGCGTCCACCACGCAGACATTCCTGGAGAAACAGGCGTCGCTGACCCACGTGCGAGGCCTGCACGCCTCCGACACGTCTTTCCAGCCCGAATGGTGGCAGCGCGCAGCCGAACTGGGCTGGGCCAGCCTGCTGGTGCCCGAGCATCTCGGCGGCGGCAGCGTCTCCGGCAACGGCGTCGCCGACGTGGCGCTGGTCGCGGAGAAGATCGGACACACCGTCGCGCCCGGCCCGCTGCACCCCGTGAGCATCGTGCTGGCCGGCCTCGTCGAAGCCCCCGACGGCCACGAGACACTCATCGAGGCGATGGTGTCCGGCCAGACGGTGGCCGGCTGGGCGGTGTACGAACCCGGACAACCGTTCACCGTGCAGCACGCGGCGACCACGGCGACGAGGACCGCAACGGGATTCCGGCTCGACGGGATCAAGGACCGCGTGGAGGCCGGCGCGCAGAGCGACGCGCTGCTGGTGACCGCCACGTGCGACGGCGCGCTGCGGCAGTTCGTGGTGCCGGCGGACGCGGCCGGTGTCACCGTCGAGGAGCAGAGCTCCGTCGACATGGTGAAACGCTATGCGCGCGTGCGTTTCGACGGTGTCGAGGTGGACGCCGCCGCCGTCGTCGGCGAGGCCGGGCAGACTGCCGCGATCGTCGAACGGCAGCGCCAGGTGGCGCTCGTCCTGCAGTGCGCGGAACTGGTCGGCGTCCTCGACGCAGTCCTCACCATGACCTATCAGTGGATGTTCGACCGGCACAGCTTCGGCCGTCCGCTGGCGTCATACCAGGCGCTCAAACATCGCGCGGCGGACATGAAGATGTGGTTCGAGGCCGCGCGTGCCACCACCGCGGGCGCCGTCGCCGCCGTGGCGGACCGCGCACCCGATGCGCCGCTGCTGGTCAGCATCGCGAAAGCGTATGTCGCCGAACGCGCCCCGATCATCATCCAGGACTGCGTCCAGCTGCACGGAGGCATCGGGGTGACCTGGGAACACGACCTCCACCTGTATCTGCGCCGCGCCGCGCTCTACCGCGCCCTGTTCGGCTCTCCCGAGGATCACCATCCGGTCCGAGATCGGAAGAGCGTCGTGTAGGGNGTCCACCGCGACCACCGAATCGGTCGCCGACTTCGCCGCCCGCGCCCGCAGATGGCTGGCCGAGAACATGCCCCCCATCGCCCCCGAGCGCCCGCCGTTCTCGGTGCGGGCCGAACAGGCCTCCTGGGACCGGGCCAAAGAACTCCAGAAGCGGCTCTACGAGGGCGGTTTCGCCGGTATCTGCTTCCCCCGCGAGTACGGCGGGCTGGGCTTGGACCACGCCTACCAGCGCGCGTTCAACGTCGAATGCCGCAGCTATGAGATGCCGTTGATCCTCAACGTGCCGACGTTCACGATCTGCGCCGCCACGATCCTCGACATGGGCAGCGAACAGCAGAAGCGGGACCGGATCTCGGCGGCGATCCGCGGTGACGAGATCCTGGTGCAGCTGCTCAGCGAACCCAACGGCGGATCGGACCTCGCCGGTGTCATCACCCGCGCCGACCGGCAGGGTGATCGGTGGATCGTCAACGGCGCCAAGACCTGGAGCACCAGCGCTTTCGCGGGCGACTACGGGCTGCTGCTGGCCCGCACCAACTGGACCGTGCCCAAGCACGAAGGCCTCACGATGTTCCTGGTGCCGCTGAAGTCCCCCGGCATCACCATGCGCCGCATCAAGGAGGTCAACGGCAACGAGGAGTTCTGCGAGGAGTTCTTCGACGGTCTGGAACTCGGCGACGACGCGGTGGTGGGTGAGGTCGACAAGGGCTGGGAGGTCGCGACGCGTCAGCTCCACCACGAGCGTCGCGCTGTCGGCGGCGGGTCCGAGTTCGCCAGCGGGACCGCTGCCGAGAACGCCAGCGAGATGCCGCCCGACCACATCGGGCTGGCCGAGGCCGTCGGGCGCGGTGGCGATCCCGTCGCGCAAGAACTCGCCGGACGCGCGCTGGTGCGCCGCCGGGTCCGCGAGCAACTCATCGACCACGTGGCCCGGTCGATCGGCGACGGTTCACTGCCATCGAATGCCGGCACGCTGATCCGGCTCTTCCACGCCGAGACCACCGAACTGGAAGTGGACACCGCGCTCGCCCTCGCCGGCACCGCCGGTGTGGTCGACGACGGCTCGGGTCTGCTCGAGGTCGGGATCCGCTACCTGTCGCGGCAGACCGGATCCCTGGGTGGCGGCACCTCGGAGATGGCGCGCAACGTGATCGGCGAGCGGATCCTGGGCTTCCCGCGGGAGTTCGCCGCCGACCGAGGCGTCCCGTTCAATCAGGTGAAGCGCACGAAGAGCTGACGCGGGATCAGAAGAGGGCGGCCTGCACCGGCGCGGGAGCCGGAAGCGGCCGCGGGGTGGAGCTCTCCCGGAAGGACCGGCCCGGCGTCAGACCGTGCCTGGCCACCAGCGGCGCCGCCCGTCGCGCCAGCATCGCCCGGTAGTCGGCGGGCAGGTACGCGCCGCGCCGGTACAGATGCCGGTACTCGGCGACCAGTTCCGGATGCGCCCGGGCCAGCCAGTCCATGAACCAGCCGCGGGTGGAGCCGCGCAGGTGCAGACCGAACACGGTCACGCTCGTCGCTCCGGCGGCGGCGATGCGGCCCAACAGGTCGTCGAGGTGGGCCTCGGAGTCGGTCAGCCGGGGCAGCACGGGCGCCACCATCACATGGCAGCTCAGGCCCGCCTCGCGGATGGCGGCGATCAGACCGAGCCGCGCCTGCGGTGTCGGCGTCCCGGGTTCGATGCTGTTGTGCAGCAACGGATCCCCCACAGCCAGCGACACCGCGACGCTCACCTCGACGCTGCGCGCCGCATCGGTCAGCAGCGGCAGATCGCGCCGCAGCAGCGTGCCCTTGGTCAGGATCGAGAACGGCGTGCCCGACTCGGTGAGCGCACCGATGATCCCCGGCATCAGGGCGTAGCGGCCTTCGGCCCGCTGGTAGGGATCCGTGTTCGTGCCCAGCGCAACGGTTTCGCGCGTCCACGACCGGCGGCGCAACTCGCGCCTCAGCACCTCGGCCACATTGGTCTTCACCACGACCTGGGTGTCGAAATCGTGCCCGACGTCGAAGTCCAGGTACTCGTGCGTGGGCCGGGCGAAGCAGTAGCGGCAGGCATGCGAACAGCCGCGGTAGCCGTTGACCGTGTACTGGAACGGCAGCATCGATGCGGCCGGGATCTTGTTCAGGGCCGACTTGCACAACACCTCGTGGAACGTCATGCCCTGGAACTCCGGTGTGCGCGCTGCGGACCAGACCGATGCGTTGCAGACCCGGCAGCGCCCCGTCCTCGACGTCCACCCCTTGATTCGACCACCGCATACTCCATGCGAACATGTGTTCGATCGACTGTCAAGCACTACCGTGGGTTCTGGCATGTCAACTCATGGATACGAAGAGGAACTGCAGTCGGAGCGGCGGTACGTCGGCCGGCTGTACGAGTGGCTCGACGCGGAACGCATGCGGGTCAAGGACCGGTACGCCGGGGCGCTGCGCGGCACGGGCGGCACGCTCGTGGAACGCGACGCCGAGGTGCGGGCGCTGGCCCGCCAGATGGCACGGCTGAACGTGGCCGACAGCGGCCTGTGCTTCGGCCGGCTCGACAGCGTCGACGGGGAGACGATCTACGTCGGCCGCATCGGCATCCTCGACGAGACCGACGAATTCGCGTCGCTGCTAGTGGACTGGCGCGCACCCGCGGCCCGGGCGTTCTACGTCGCGACCGGCGCGACGCCGGAGAACATGCGCAGGCGGCGGCAGTTCCACACGCTGGGCCGGCGTGTCCTCGACTTCACCGACGAGATCCTCGGCCGGCCCGGCGACGCCGAGCGCGGCGGCCGCGGCGATGCGGCGCTGCTCGCGGCGGTCAACGCACCCCGCGGCGACGGGATGCGCGACATCGTCGCCACCATCCAGGCCGAGCAGGACGAGATCATCCGCTCCGACCACCCCGGCGTGCTGGTGATCGAGGGCGGACCCGGCACCGGCAAGACCGTGGTGGCCCTGCACCGCGTGGCCTATCTGCTCTACACCCAGCGCAAGCGGATGGAGAGTCACGGCGTGCTGGTGGTCG
Organism: Mycolicibacterium chlorophenolicum; assembly: GCF_001044235.1. GTDB lineage: Bacteria > Actinomycetota > Actinomycetes > Mycobacteriales > Mycobacteriaceae > Mycobacterium > Mycobacterium chlorophenolicum. Next base: position 235,896 of record NZ_JYNL01000020.1, read on the forward strand.
GCCCGAACGCGGCCTTCCTCGACCACGTGGGGCGAGTGCTGCCGTCGCTCGGGGAGACCAACGTGGTGTTCCTCACCCCCGGCGACCTGGTGCCGGGACTGCGGGTCGCGACCCGGGACACCCCGGAGGTGACGCGGCTCAAGGGGTCACTCGCGATGCTGGACGTGCTCGCCGCCGCCGTCGCCGACCGGCAGCGCGTCCCGGACGAACCGGTGCCGATCGACCTGGCCGACGTGTCGGTGCGCATCGACGCCGAGACCGCGCAGTGGGCCATCGAGGAGGCGCGGGCCACCGGCAAGCCGCACAACGACGCCCGCGCGGTGTTCGTCGACGTGGTGACCTGGGTGCTGACCGAGCGGGCGATCGCCAAGATCGGCCGCGGCTGGCTGAGCCGGGAGGACCGCGCCGCGTGGGAGCATCTGCGTTCCGAACTGGTCGACGAACTCGACGACCACCGGGGATTCGCGGCAGCGCTGGACCGGTTGTGGCCGACGCTGACACCGGAAACGCTTCTGGCCGAGCTGTATTCGTCACCGGAACGGTTGCGTGCCGCCGGGGCCGACGCGGCGCTGCTGCGCACCGAGGGCGACGCCTGGACGGTCGCCGACGTACCGCTGCTCGACGAGCTCGTCGACCTGCTGGGCCGCGACAGGGCGGCCGAGGCGGCCGCCGAACAGGAACGGCGCGAGGAAGCCGCCTACGCCGCCGGCGTGCTGGACCTGATGATCGGGCGCGAAGACCTGATGGACGACGAGGACCAGCTGCTGGCCTCGGACGTGATCGCCGCCGAGGACCTGGCCGAGCGCTTCGAGGAGCGCGACACCCGCGAGCTCGCCGAACGTGCTGCGACGGACCGGGATTGGACATACGGGCACGTCGTGGTCGACGAGGCCCAGGAACTGTCGGCGATGGAATGGCGGGTGCTGATGCGGAGGTGTCCGCGGCGCTCGTTCACCGTCGTCGGGGATCTCGCGCAGCGCCGGTCGGCCGCAGGTGCGACGTCGTGGGGGGCGATGCTCGACACCTATGTGCCCGGCCGGTGGCTCTACCGTCCGCTCGCGACGAACTACCGCACCCCCAGCGAGATCATGGCCGTCGCCGCCGCGGTACTCGCCGAGTTCGCGCCGGACGTCGCTCCACCGGAGTCGGTGCGGTCCTGCGGGGTGCCACCGTGGTCACGCAGGGTGGACGAGGACGACATGGCTTCGGCGATCGAGGATTTCGTGCGCGCCGAGGCCGCGTCCGAGGGTACCAGCGTGGTGATCGGACCGCCGGGCACACCCGGCGCCGTCGCCCCGTCGGACACCAAGGGGCTGGAGTACGACGCGGTGCTCGTGGTCTCTCCCGAGCGGATTCTCGCCGACGACCCGCGCGGGGCGGCCGACCTCTACGTGGCGCTCACCCGCGCCACCCAGCGGCTGGGTGTGCTGCACACCGGGCCGCTGCCGGCGGCACTGCAGGGACTGACCGTGCAGCGGTCGGGCTAGCCGATCACCACTGGGTGCCCTGGCACAGCGGGCTGTAGGGATGATCGCCCTGGATGACGATCTGCCCGTCGACCGCGACCTCGCAGTGCCCGTTCGGTGCCGCCTGACCGCCCTTGGTGGTGCTGCTCGCCCACACGTAGGCCCACTGGGGGTCGGTCAGCGTGGTCTCGAAGGTCCAGGGCTGGCCGGGAGCGATGGTGACGGTCTCGCGCTTGAGGTACGCGTAGGCGTCGGCGTTGTAGGCCGCCTTGTCCGCCGGCTGGTTGACCAGATACGTCACGTCGAACTGATACGGCCCTGCGGTGCTCACCGTATAGCGGACCTGATGGCCGGCCGGCTGGGCGCTCGCCGCGCCCGGGCTGAGCGCAAACGCTGCGGCCGCGACCATCAGAGACGCCCCTACCTTGGCTGTAGCTTTTCGCATGTCGGTCACATCGTCCGACGGTACCCAACCGTTACGCACGCGCGCAGGGCTCGCGGACCGAAGAGGTTAACGGCAAACCCACGCCCGCGCGCGGCAACAGGTTAACCACGTTGTCACACACAGACATTTGACAGAAACACAGGCGCTCTAACGTCCCGATGCGACACCGGTGAGTGTCGACAATCTCGCCCTTCCCACTTTCGTTTCGCACTTCGACACGACGTTCGCCGCAGGTGAACGCTGTCGACACGCAGAAAGGCCGTACATGGAGCACCCTCGGCGTCACCCGTCCCGACGCACCGCCCTCGCCGCGGGAAGCATCGTCGCGGCGGTCAGCCTGCTGTTGGCAGGCTGTGGGAGCAAGGCAACCGAGACAGATTCAGCAAACGCCGAGTCGTGCGTGGACACCTCGGGGTCGACCATCAAGGTCGGATCGCTGAACTCCCTGTCGGGCACCATGGCGATCTCCGAGGTCACCGTCCGCGACTCGATCAAGCTCGCGGTCGACGAGATCAACGCCGCCGGCGGGGTGATGGGCAAGCAGCTGCAGCTGATCGGTGAAGACGGCGCCTCCGAGCCCACCGTGTTCGCCGAGAAGGCCGAGAAGCTGATCAGCAGCGACTGCGTCGCCGCCGTGTTCGGCGGCTGGACCTCGTCGAGCCGCAAGGCCATGCTGCCGGTGTTCGAGAGCAACAACTCGCTGCTGTACTACCCGGTGCAGTACGAGGGTCTGGAGTCCTCGCCCAACATCTTCTACACCGGCGCGACCACCAACCAGCAGATCGTGCCCGCGCTGGACTATCTGAAGGAGAAGGGCGTCAAGTCGCTGTACCTGGTGGGCAGCGACTACGTGTTCCCGCAGACGGCCAACCGCATCATCAAGGCCTACGCCGGCGCCAACGGCATCGAGATCAAGGGCGAGGACTACACGCCGCTCGGTTCCACCGACTTCTCCACGATCGTCAACAAGGTGCGAACCGCCAACGCCGACGCCGTGTTCAACACCCTCAACGGCGACTCGAACGTCGCGTTCTTCCGCGAGTACAAGAACGTGGGCCTGACGCCGCAGGACATGCCCGTGGTGTCGGTGTCGATCGCCGAGGAGGAGGTCGGCGGCATCGGCGTGCAGAACATCACCGGGCAGTTGACCGCGTGGAACTACTACCAGACCATCGACACCCCGGTGAACCAGAAGTTCGTCGCCGCCTACAAGAAGGCCTACGGCGCCAACAAGCCGACCTCGGACCCGATGGAGGCCGCCTACGTGTCGGTGTACCTGTGGAAGAACACCGTCGAGAAGGCGAAGTCGTTCGACGTCAAGGCCATTCAGGACAACGCCGGCGGTGTCACGTTCGACGCCCCCGAAGGGTTGGTGACCATCGACGGCGAGAACCATCACATCACCAAGACCGCCCGCATCGGCGAGATCCGGCCCGACGGCCTGATCTACACGATCTGGGAGTCCCCCGGCCCCATCGAGCCGGATCCGTTCCTGAAGTCCTACCCGTGGGCCGCCGGACTGTCCGGCTGAGTCGCGCATGGATGTCCTGATCGGGCAGCTGGCAACAGGATTGAGCCTCGGCTCGATCCTGTTGCTCGCCGCGCTGGGCCTGTCGCTGACATTCGGCCAGATGGGCGTCATCAACATGGCGCACGGCGAGTTCATCATGGCCGGGTGCTACACCGCCTATGTGGTGCAGCAGGTCGTCTCCAGTGCCGGTGTCTCGCTCATCATCTCGCTGGCCGTCGGATTCCTCATCGGCGGGGCGATGGGCGCCCTGCTCGAGGTCGGCTTGATCCAGCGGATGTACGACCGGCCGCTGGACACGCTGCTGGTGACCTTCGGCGTCGGCCTGATCCTGCAGCAGGTGGCGCGCGACGTCTTCGGCGCCCCGGCGGTCAACGTGGTGGCGCCGGCGTGGTTGTCCGGCGGCATGGAGATCTTCGGCGCCGTGGTGCCCAAGACCCGCATCTTCATCCTGGTGCTGGCCGTGGTCTGCGTCGCGGTGCTGGCCACCGTGTTGAAGGTCAGCCCGATGGGCCGTCGCATCCGCGCGGTCGTGCAGAACCGCGACCTGGCCGAGACCAGCGGCATCTCGTCGCGCAGGACCGACATCACCACGTTCTTCATCGGGTCCGGGCTCGCGGCGGTGGCCGGCGTGGCGCTGACGCTGATCGGCTCCACCAGCCCGACCATCGGCCAGAGCTATCTGATCGATGCGTTCCTGGTGGTCGTGGTCGGCGGCCTGGGCCAGATCAAGGGGACTGTGATCGCGGCGTTCGCGCTCGGGTTCCTCAACTCGTTCATCGAGTACAACACCACGGCGTCCCTGGCCAAGGTGATCGTCTTCGTGATCATCGTGATCTTCCTGCAGGTACGCCCGCAGGGTCTGTTCACCGTGCGGACAAGGAGTCTCGTGTGAGATCGCTTCTCGGCCGCTGGCAGACCTGGGCCGGGTTCGGCGTCGCGGCAGTGGTGCTGTTCGTGGTCGCCCCCGCGGTGCTGTCGGACTTCCGGCTCAGCCTGCTGGGCAAGTTCCTGTGTTTCGCCATCGTCGCGGTCGGCATCGGCCTGGCGTGGGGCCGCGGCGGCATGCTGGTGCTCGGCCAGGGCGTGTTCTTCGGCCTGGGTGGCTACATGATGGCGATGCACCTCAAGATCGCCGACGCGCAGCTGCGCGGCGACGAGGTACCCGATTTCATGCAGATCCAGGGCATCCGCGAATTGCCCTCGTACTGGCAACCGTTCGCGTCCCCCGCGGTGACCCTCGCGGCCATCGTGGTGATCCCGACCGGCATCGCCGCGGCGCTCGGCTTCGGCGTGTTCAAACGCAGGGTCAAGGGCGCCTACTTCGCGATCCTGTCGCAGGCGCTGGCCGCCGCGCTGGCGATCCTGCTGGTCGGGCAGACCGGACTCGGAGGGTCCAACGGGCTCAACAGGTTCCGCACGTTCTTCGGGTTCACCCTCAACGATCCGGTGAACCGCCGGATGCTGTACTTCATCGCCGCGGCGGTGCTGCTGATCGTCGTCGCCGTGGTGCGCCAACTGATGCAGAGCCGCTACGGCGAACTGCTGGTCGCGGTCCGCGACGGCGAGGAGCGGGTGCGCTTCCTGGGGTACGACCCGGCCAACATCAAGGTGGTGGCCTACACCGTCGCGGCCCTGTTCGCCAGCATCGCCGGGGCGTTGTTCGCGCCCATCGTGGGGTTCATCGCGCCGTCGCAGGTCGGCATCCTGCCGTCGATCGCGTTCCTCATCGGCGTCGCGATCGGCGGGCGCACCACTCTCCTGGGCCCGGTCCTGGGCGCCATCGGGGTGGCCTGGGCGCAAACCCTGTTCTCCGAACGCTTCCCGTCTGAGTGGACGTACGCCCAGGGCCTGCTGTTCATCGTCGTCGTCGGCTTCTTCCCCGCCGGGCTCGCGGGGCTGGGCGCGGTGCTGCGGCGCCGACGCAGAAAGCCCCCGCCGCCGGCCGAGCAGGAGGCGCCGGACGCGGAGACGGTAGGGGTGAACTCGTGACCGAGGTCGACGCCGGCACGGCAGGCAAGGAACCCGTCGAGGGCGGCAACGCCGGAATGGGTACGCAGTACCTCGAAGTACGCGGCCTGACCGTCGATTTCGACGGTTTCAAGGCGGTCAGCGATGTCGACCTGACCTTGTTCCAGGGCGACCTGCGGTTCCTGATCGGGCCCAACGGCGCCGGCAAGACCACGGTGATCGACGCGATCACCGGCCTGGTGCCCGCCACCGGGTCGGTCAACAAATCCGGCGTGGAATTGCTCGGCAGAAAGGTGCACCAGATCGCCCGCCGCGGAGTGGGACGCACGTTCCAGACCGCGAGTGTGTTCGAGCAGCTGACGGTGCTGCAGAACCTCGACATCGCCGCCGGTGCCGGACGATCGGTGTGGACGCTGCTGCGCCGGCGCCGCGGCATGCTGCCGGCCATCGAGCAGGCACTGCACACGATCGGTCTGACCCACCTCGCCGACCGCCCCGCGGGCGTGCTGGCACACGGACAGAAGCAGTGGTTGGAGATCGGCATGCTGCTGGTGCAGAACGCCGACGTGCTGCTGCTCGACGAACCGGTCGCAGGGATGAGCACCGAGGAGCGCGAGGAGACCGGTAATCTGTTGCGGCGCATCGGAGCTGAGCGCACCGTGGTGGTCGTCGAACATGACATGGACTTCATGCGGGCGTTCGCGACGTCGGTGACGGTGCTCGCGCGCGGCCAGGTGATCGCCGAGGGGTCGGTGGCCGAGGTGCAGGCCAACCCCAAGGTGCAGGAGGTCTACCTCGGGACCGCGGCCGCAGGCGCGGAAGGGATCGCATGACACTGCAACTCGTCGACGTCCATACCGGCTACGGCCGCAGCGAGGTCATCCACGGCGTCAGCCTCGAGGTCCCGGCCGACGGCGTCGCCGCGGTGATGGGCCACAACGGGGCCGGCAAGACCACGCTGCTGCGCGCCGCGGTCGGGCTGCTCAAATGCGCCAGTGGTCGAGTGCTTTTCGACGGTGAGGACATCACCAAGCTGCGACCCAGCGCCCGGGTGGCCCGCGGCCTGGCCTACGTACCGCAAGGCCAGCAGTCGTTCGGCCAGTTGACCACCGCGGAGAATCTTCAGGTGGTCGCCGACGGTCGCAAGAACGGCAAGGCACTGATCGACGAACAGCTCGACCTGTTCCCCGCGCTCAAGGAACTGCTCACCCGCCGCGCTGGTCTGCTCTCCGGCGGCCAGCGCCAGCAGCTGGCGATCGCCCGCGCGCTGATCACCTCGCCGACATGTCTGATCCTGGACGAGCCGACCGAGGGCATCCAGCCATCGGTGGTCGCCGAGATCGAGGCGGCCATCACCGCGCTGACCGATCGCGGTGACCTCGGCGTGCTGCTCGTCGAGCAGCACATCGGTTTCGCGCTGGAGTCCTCGCAGCGCTACTACATCCTCGAGGCCGGCCGGGTCACCTCCAGCGGCACCGGCGGTTCGGCGTCGGAAGCCGACGTCCGCGCCGCGATGGCCATCTGATCCGGCTTTTTGGGCGACAACACGCACACTCGCGGCGACACATCGGCACCCTGAGACCATGGCCGCACCCGTCGAACCCGTCGTCATCGCCGAACACGGCGGCCTGGTGGTCGCCGAGCGGGGGTCCGAGATCCTCGTGATCGACCGCGGCAACGGCCCGGCCGAGATCACGGCGTTCGTGCTGGGCGTCCTCACGCTGGTCTTCGTCGGCTTCGGCGTCGTGGCCGTGGCGTCCGCGTTGCTGGGCGCGGACACGCCGCCCGTGGGAATCATCGGCGGGGCCGTTCTGGTCGCCGGCGTCGGATTCGCGACCGCGATGCTGTTCACTGTCGCAGCGATACGCCGCAGGCGCCGGCGTCCGTTGCAGACGTTCCCGCCGGTCGCGGTGTTCGATCGCGCCCACGGCGTCTACCGGGATGCGACCGGCTCGGTCGTCGCCCCGCTGCACCAGGTGCGGTTCGAGCGGCGGATGCAGGTGGCGTCCAGTTCGCCGAAGCTGGTGGCGGTGACACCCCACGGCGTCCAGGTGTTGAAGCGGGGCAACCCGTTCGGCGGTGGCGTCGGCACGCTCGACGCGGCGCTGACCGACGCGGTGTTCGGTCGCTAGGCGACGCTCGCTCAGGCGAGCCGGGCGAGGACGTGGGCGACCACATCGTCGACCGCGACGTCGACCTGCTCCCCGCTGCCCAACGACTTCACCCCGACGGTGCCGGCCTCCAGGTCGCGGTCCCCCGCTACCAGCGCGATCGCGGCACCCGAGCGGTCGGCGCCCTTCATCGCGCCCTTGAGGCTGCGGTCGCCGTAAGCCATGTCCACCCGCACGCCCGCCGCGCGCAGTTGCGCGGCCAGCACCGCCAGCCGGATCTTGGCGTCCGCGCCCAGCGGCACCGCGTACACGTCGACGCGGGCCGTCTCACCCGCGGTCTTGCCCTCGGCCCGCAACGCCAGCAGCGTGCGGTCGACACCGAGCCCGAACCCGATGCCCGACAGGTCGCGCCCGCCGAGCTGACTCATCAGCCCGTCGTAGCGGCCACCGCCACCGATGCCGGACTGCGCGCCGAGCCCGTCGTGCACGAACTCGAACGTCGTCTTCGTGTAGTAGTCCAGCCCGCGCACCATCCGCGGATTGATCACGTACGGCACCGCCAGGGCATCGAGGTGCGCGAGCACCGTCTCGAAGTGTTCCTTGGCGACGTCGGATAGATGGTCGAGCATCAACGGCGCCTCGGCCGTCATCTCCTTGATGTGCGGGCGCTTGTCATCGAGCACCCGCAGCGGGTTCAACTCGGCCCGCCGCCGCGTTTCTTCGTCGAGATCGAGACGAAACAGGAACTCCTGCAACAGCTCCCGGTACTGAGGTCGGCAGGTGTCGTCGCCCAGCGAGGTGATCTCCAGCCGGAAGCCGTCGAGGCCGAGCGCACGGAAGCCGGCGTCGGCCACCGCGATCACCTCGGCGTCGAGCGCCGGGTCGTCGACACCGATCGCCTCGACCCCGACCTGCTGCAGCTGCCGGTAGCGGCCCGCCTGCGGCCGCTCGTACCGGAAAAACGGTCCCGAGTAGCACAGCTTGACCGGCAGCTGCCCGCGGTCGAGGCCGTGCTCGATGACCGCACGCATGACGCCGGCAGTGCCCTCGGGGCGCAACGTCACCGACCGGTCGCCGCGGTCGGCGAACGTGTACATCTCCTTGGAGACGACGTCGGTGGACTCCCCCACCCCGCGCGCGAACAGCGCGGTGTCCTCGAAGATCGGCAGCTCGATGTCGCCGTATCCGGCGCGGCGCGCGGCGCCGAGCAGGCCGGCGCGCACAGCGACGAACTCGGCGGAGTCGGGCGGCAGGTAATCGGGGACGCCCTTGGGCGCCTTGAATTCGGTCACAGGGTCAAACCTTCGAGGAACGGGTTGGTGCGGCGTTCGAGGCCGATGGTGGATCGCTCGCCGTGTCCCGGTAATACCAGGGTGTCGTCGTCGAGCACCAACAGTTTTGTCAGGATGGAGGTCAGCAGGTCCCGTCCACTGCCCCCGGGCAGGTCGGTGCGGCCCACCGACTGACGGAACAGGGTGTCGCCGGTGAAGGCCACCTCTTCGTAGGTCTGCTCTTCGCGCAAGCGCTCATCGGCGGGCCCTCCCGCGACACGGAAGACGACCGAGCCCTGCGTGTGCCCGGGCGTGTGGTCCACGGCCACGGTGATGCCGCCCAGGTCGAGCTTGTCGCCGTCGCGGTCGAGTTCGACGACCTGCCTGGGTTCGCGGAACAGCGCCCCGAACGCCTTCTGCGCGACGCGGGGACCGAAACCCTTGATCGGATCGCTGAGCATGTGGCGGTCGGCGGGGTGGATGTAGGTGGGGCAGCCGTAGGTGTCGGCGACCTTCTGCGCGGACCACATGTGGTCGATGTGGCCGTGGGTGAGCAGGACCGCGGCCGGGGTGAGCCGGTTCTCGTCGAGGATCCGGCGCAACGGACCCATCGCGCGTTGGCCGGGGTCGACGACGATGGCGTCGGCGCCCTGCCGGTGCGCGAGCACGTAGCAGTTGCACGCCAGCACGCCGGCCGGAAATCCGGTGATCAACACGCCGTCAAGCTTCCCACGCGCAGGGCTGCACGCTGTTCAGGAGGGTCGCAGCCGCTTTTCTCAGCCCGTGCTGGCACACTCGGTGCCGACCTGATCGACTGCGAGGAGGACCCGGCCCGTGCCGACGAACGAACAACGGCGAGCCACCGCCAAGCGCAAGCTCGAACGGCAGCTCGAGCGACGTGCCGAGAAGGACCGCAAGCGCCGCCTGTACACGATCATCGGATCGGTGGCTGCGGCGGTCGTCGTGATCGCCGCGGTGGTGGCGACCGTCGTCCTCACCAACCGCGGCTCCAGCACGCCGAGCGCGTCGTCGTCGACAGCCACCCCCACCTCGGCGGCGAACTCGCCGCTCGACGCCCCCGAACCCGGGAAGCCGCCCGCCCTGCCGGCGTTCGCCGCGCCCGAGGGTCTGGGCAGCAACTGCGAGTACCCGAAGTCGACCGAGGCGGCCAGCAAGCCCGTCGAGCCGCCCCGGGCGGGCAAGGTGCCGACGGAACCGGCCAAGGTCAGCGCGAGCATGGAGACCAACCAGGGCAACCTGGGTCTGGAGCTCGACAACGCCAAGTCGCCGTGCACGGTGAACAGCTTCGCCAGCCTGGCCAACAAGGGCTTCTTCAACAACACCCCCTGCCACCGGCTGACCACCAGCGAGGGGCTGGCCGTCCTGCAGTGCGGTGACCCCACCGGGCAGGGCACCGGCGGGCCGGGCTATCAGTTCGCCAACGAATACCCGACCGACCAGTACCAGCCCGACGACCCCAAGCTGCAGCAGCCGGTCATCTACCCGCGCGGCACCCTGGCCATGGCCAATGCCGGCCCCGGCACCAACGGCAGCCAGTTCTTCCTCGTCTACAAGGATTCGCAGCTGCCGCCGAACTACACGGTGTTCGGCACCATCGACGAGACCGGCCTGGCCACGTTGGACAAGATCGCCGCGGCGGGCACCAAGGAGGGTGGCGACGACGGCGCGCCGAAGCTCGACGTCACCATCAAGTCGCTGCAGCTGGACTGACGCGCCGGGCTCAGCCCAGCGCCTCGGCGACAGTCGCGGCGTCGGGCTGACTGATGACGAGGCGGTCATACCGCTGGCCGACCAGGTCGACCCTGATCGCGGGCACGCCTCGCCGGGCGACCGCGAAGGTCTTCCGACCCGCGTGTCGCCACGTGCCGATCTTCGTCCGCCCGGGCAGATGCAGTCCCGGAGCGCGCACCCCGGCCACGGCGGAAAGCGGTTGGTCGGACACCGCAACCGCGGCGACTGCCGACGCCGGCACCCTGATGTTGCCGCGCAGCCCCGCGATCTTCTCGGTCACCGTCAGTCGCACCTCGAGCTGGTCGCCATCGCGACGTAGTTCAGCCATCTCGTCTCCTTTCTCAATATTGAGAATGGTATCAGGGTTGATAATGGCGGGTATGCGGACCGTCGACGTTCTCCTGCACCCCGTGCGCATGCGTATCGTCCAGGCACTGCTCGACGGCGCCACGATGACCGCGGGCCAACTGCGCGACGAACTTCCCGAGGTACCGTCCGCGTCGCTGTATCGCCACATCGCCACCCTGACCGACGCCGGCGTGCTCGAGGTGGCGCAGGAAAAGCGGGTCCGGGGCGCCGTGGAACGGGGCTTCCGCCTGCATCTGCCCAACGCCGGCGTGACAGCCGAGGATGCCCGCCGACTCAGCCAGGACGACCACCGCCGCGCCTTCACGGCGTTCTGCACCATGCTCATGGCCGACTTCGACCGCTACCTCGCCACGCCCGGGGCCGACGTCGTCGATGACGGCGTGGGGTTCACCCAAGCCGCCCTGTGGCTCACCGACGACGAACTCGCCGACCTGCGCAGCGAGCTCGCGGCCGCGGTCGCATCCCGAATAGCCAACGCCCGCAAGGGAACCCGCAAGAAGTATCTGATCGACACGATCCTGATGCCGGCGCGATGACGACGCCGTCGACACGGGGCGCCGTTCGGTGCCCCGTCACGCGTGGCAGGTGCCGCCTCCGACCTTGGGGGTCGGCGGCGCGTCGATCGACGGGTTCTGATCGAAGAAGCCGGACGGCTTGAGCCAGAACGACACCGTGTCGACGGCCATGATCGGCCACTCCTCCATCCTGGTGATGTGATGGATGCCGAAGACGTACCAGAGCACTACGTCGGTGTTCTCCAGCGGCGCATCGTCTTTGATCCATTCACTCATCCCGGCGTCGACATCGGACTGGGTCGGGTAATCCCCCGCAGGCCACCGCTCCTCGGCGCTGTTCTTGGTGACCCACAGGGTGTGCCCGATGACGGGGGCGCGCAGATACTGCGGGGTCGACGGGTCCATCATCGCCGGAAAACACGCCCCGGGAACCAGCTTGTAGGACACCGGGGTTCCGTGCTTGTTGGTCTTGTTGGGGTTGACCACCTTCCACGACCGCTGCGTGGACCAGTCGAAGTCACGCGCGGACTCCGACTCCGACCTGATCGGCGTCGACCGGGTCACCAGCGCCAACCCGTACGGGTTCTGCTCGGACACCGGTGGCGCCACCGAGTCGACTTCCATCACGGTGTTCTGGTCGCCGTCGACGTCGAGATCCAGCCGCGCGATCAGGAAGTGCTGATGGAACGGGGCGTAGGTGTTCTTGTCGACGACGGTGCCGTACGGAGGCGGCTCCTCCCCCTCCGGGAACGGCGTGGTGACCATGATGCCGGTGGCACGAATCTCGCACTCGATGTTGCCGTCCTGGTAGAAGCGCCAGTAGACGAGATACTCGTAATTGGCCACGGTCGCATGGCATGAGATCACCATGCGGCGCTGCCGGCGCACCTCGGCGCCGGTCTTCGGGTCGACGTGCTTCCAGAGCACCGCGTTGTCCTCCTCGTGCAAGCAGAGGGCGTTCTTGACGGTGTAGGGCTCCCCCTTGGTGTCGGACAACGTCGCGTCGACGTAGACGATCTCGCCCAGACAGTCGCAACCCAGCTCCAGTGACGTGGTCATGTAGCCCAGGCCCCACTCACCGATGTCATAGGCGGTGCGCCGGTAATGGTCGAACGTCGGGTCACGGTAGGGAACGACCATCTCGGCCAACGACATTCGATACGCGACATCCCGTTGCTCGCCCCGGTCGTCGAACGTCACCTGGTACAGGACAGGGCCCTCGCGATAGTTGAAGCCCAGCCGCATGGTCCAGTTCTGCCACTTGAGTTCGGTGCCCTCGACCGTGAAGGACGTGCCCTCCGGCTGGGTGATGTGCAGCGGCTTCAGGTCGGTGCGCACCTGGGTGCCCCGCACCGAGGGGATGTACTCGGAGTCCACCTCAGGATGGCCGTAGTCGTGGTGCCGCTCGATCTCGAGCAACTCGAGCGTGTTGACGTCCACCAACAGTTTCAGGCCCGAAACGGGATGACCGAAGGGGTTGCCCTCGGGGGTCTCGCGGGCCCACAGATCGCACCAGCCGAGGCGACGATGCCTGTGTTCCTCGGGCATGAGCGCTTTCCCGTAGGTCCACACGTCGATGAGGATCAGGCTCATGTCGGTGAATCCGCGCTCTGCGAGAGCGGCGATGACCTCGGGGTGCCGGCGCATCGCGCCGTCGATGTCGTGGAACTCGTCCATCGTGAAATTCGGTGTGACACCGGGAATGTTCTCGAACGAAAGGACCGTGTCGCCGGTCAGGTCGACCGTTGCCTCGTAGGTCTCGTTCTCGGTGCGGTCCAAGACCACCGCGAACGACGTCCGCTGGACCGGATTCCCGGGCCGCCAGGCCTTCACGTCGGCTTTGGGCGGCTCCTTCAACTCGATCGAGGTGAAGCGGAAACCGTCGTCGACGTGCCCTGCGCGTCGCAGCAGGGCGGCCGTCCGCCTGAATTCCTCCGCGGTCAATGGTTCCAGGGGATGCTGAGCCATTGCTACCTCCTCGCTTGTTGTCCCAGTCTTTCGTTTTCCGGCCGGTTTGTATTCGTCATGCGACAATTCGTAGGAGGCGATATGAACGAGCGAACCAGCTTGATATCGAAAGTCTTCGGATCCCGCCGACTGAAGGGGATCTCCGAGATCCGCACGTTCTTCCGAACCAACGAACAGCCGATCTTCTTCATCGGCCCGACGGCCTTCAACCTGCTGGGGATCGACCGCTGGGTCCGCGGCGTGGAATACATCGTCTATTACGACTCGTGGGACTCCGCCCATCCGCGGGTGTTCACTCCGTCCAGCAAGCCGTATGTGGAGTTCGAGAGCAGTGAGGAGATCAACAACTACCTGCTCCGTGACGCCGAGGTGCAGAGGTTCATGCAGGCACGGTGCGTTGTGCGTGGCCTGCGACCGATGGTCGCCATGGTGTTCTTCGACGAGGAGACCGAGGACATCTGTCGAGAACTCGACTACACGTTGATCCTGCCGCCGGATTCGCTGCGCCGGCATCTCGACTCCAAGATCGTCACCACACAGCTGGGCGAGGAAGCCGGCGCCCCGTCGGTGCCCAACGTGCTGGGTCGCGCGGACAGCTACGAGGAACTCTGCGCGTTGGCCACGAACGCCGGCCTGGGCTCCGACCTGGTGGTGCAGACTCCGTACGGCGACTCCGGCAAGACGACGTTCTTCATCACCTCCCTGCGGGAGTGGGACCGCGACTGCGAGCACATCGTCGGCCAGGACCTGAAGATCATGAAGCGGATCAACAACCACGCCGTCGCCGTCGAAGCGGTCAACACCAAGCACGGTACGGTCGTCGGCCCGTTCATGACCGATCTCACGGGCTATCCCGAACTCACGCCCTACCGCGGCGGCTGGTGCGGCAACGACCTGTTCCCCGAAGCGCTTTCGGAGATCCACCGCGCGATCGCCATCCGGCATGTCCAGCGACTCGGTGACCGGCTGCGTAAAGAAGGCTACAAGGGCTTCTTCGAGGTCGATGTGCTGGTCGACCTCGACTCCGACGAGGTGTACCTCGGCGAACTGAACCCACGCATCTCCGGAGCCTCGTCGATCACCAATGTGACCGCCGGTGCGTATTCCGACATCCCGCTGTTCCTGTTCCACCTGCTGGAGTTCATGAACGTCGACTACGTCGTCGACGTCGAGGAGATCAACGAGCGGTGGCGCGAACTCGCCGCGGTCGACGTCTGGGCCCAGCTCATCATGAAGGAGCCGAACGACGCCGTGGAACGCCTCCTCGCCGCTCCGGCGACGGGTCGCTACCGGTTGGCGGAGGACGGCAGCCTGAACTTCGTCGGCGTCACCAACGACTGGCACGACGTCACCCACGAGGACGAGTGCTTCTTCCTTCGCGTGTACGGACCCGGGGACTACCGGTTCAAGGGCGCCGACCTGGGAATCCTGGTCACCAAGGGCCGGATGCAGACCGAAGATGGGCTGACCCAGCGCTGCCGGAGCTACATCGACGGGATCCGTTCGATGTACGTCAGCGAGCCACTTCCCGAGCCCCCGAGTGTGACACCCATCAGCTACGTCAAGTAGCCGCGGCCCTCAGCTGTGGCCGCGCTCGCGGCCCTCGACGACGCCGATCGGTCCGGTGCCCTTCCGGTGCTTGGGGGTGCGCTCGGCCAGGCCGGCAGCGTGTTGTCCGGCGGCCACGAACGCCCGGATGGTGTCGAGCAGGAAGACGGGGTGCTGGGCCACCGGCCACGTCGAGAACTTCACCGACACGGTGCGGGTCGCCCGGTCGACCAGAATCATCTGGCCGTGAATTCCCAGGCACAGCTGCAGGTCCCCCAGCACCCCGGGGATGAACCAGAACTGGTTGCGGTACCAGCCGCCCGTGAGGAACGGCTCGGAGTCCGAGGACACGAACGCCGCTCTGACGTCGGGGTCGATGGTCCGGGCCTGCGTCAGCCACTGCTTGGGCACCACGGCGTCCTCGCCCACGAAGCCGTCGTCGAGGAGCAGCTGCCCGAACCGCGCGAGGTCGCGGGCGTGCGCCGACATGCCGCCGTCGTGAATGGCGGAACCGACACCGTCGCACGTGATGTCGGCGTCGAACTCGGCCCCCATCGGCTGCCAGATCAGCGTCGAGATCAGCTCGGCCATCCGCGTCCCCGAGGCTCGTTCGCACACCCAGCCCAGCATGTCGGTGTCCGCCGAGCGGTACACGAACGGCCCGCCGTGTGCGCCACCGAGAGCCAGGGTCGCCAGATAGCTGTACATCCCGCCGAGTTCGTCGCCGTCGACTCCGGGCCGCCAGCCCATGTACCGCTCCATCACACGGACCTCGGCCTCGGGATTGGTGTACTCCTCGCTGAACGCCACCCCGCTGCGCATGTCGAGCAGATTGCGCACGGTCGCGCCGCAGTACCCGGAGGCGGCGACCTCGGGCACGTAGGTGCTCACCAGCGCGTCGGGATCGAGCCGCCCCTGCTCGGCCAGAATCCCGGTGACGCATCCGACCAACGACTTCGTCACCGACATCAGCAGGTGCGGGGTCTGTGCCGTCATCCCGTTGTGGTAGCTCTCGAGCACGATGCGGCCGTCGTGCACGATCACCACCGCGTCGGTCCAGGTCTGGGCCATTACCTCGGCCAGCGTCGACGTGCGGCCCTCCAGGCAGTGCACGGTGACGGCCTCGGGAGACAGCGGATTCTCCTGGACTGCCAGCGGTGCCACCGGACCCGATCCGCGGGCGATGCGGTGGGTGGGAATCACCTCACGCAGGTGCTGAAAGGACCACCTGTTGAACGGCGAATCCTGCCAGTTCGCCAGTGTCACCAGCTCCGCCTGATTCGGCGGGAACCCCGACATCAGCGGCGCATCCGACATGGCGACGACCCTACAGGTCACCAATCTCCGGACGCGGGCCGCTGCTGGTCAGGCCGCGGACGTGACGCGGTAGACGTCGTACACGCCCTCCACGTTGCGGACCACGTTGAGCACGTGGCCGAGATGCTTGGGGTCACCCATCTCGAAGGTGAACCTGCTGATCGCGACGCGGTCGTTGGACGTCGTCACCGACGCCGACAGGATGTTCACCTTCTCGTCGGCCAGCACCCGGGTGACGTCGGAGAGCAGCCGGTGCCGGTCGAGGGCTTCGACCTGGATCGCGACCAGGAACACCGACGACGGCGACGGCGCCCACTGCACGTCGATGATGCGCTCGGACTGCTGCTCCAGGGAGGCGGCGTTGGTGCAGTCGGTGCGGTGCACGCTCACCCCACCGCCGCGGGTGACGAAGCCCATGATGTTGTCGCCGGGCACCGGCGTGCAGCACTTGGCGAGCTTGGTCAGCACGCCCGGCGCCCCCGGCACCGCGACCCCGACGTCGTCGCTGGTGCGCTGCCGCACCGGCATCGTCGCCGGCGTCGACCGCTCCGCCAGCTCGTCGGCCGCCTCGTCGTCGCCGCCGATCTGGGCGACCAGCCGCTGCACCACGTGCCGGGCCGAGACGTGCCCCTCGCCGACCGCGGTGTAGAGCGCCGACACGTCGAGGTAGCGCAACTCCCGCGCGAGCGCGGCCATGGTCTCGGCATTCATCAAGCGCTGCAACGGAAGTCCGCCGCGGCGCACCTCGCGCGCGATCGCGTCCTTGCCGGACTCGAGCGCCTCCTCGCGGCGCTCCTTGGCGAACCACTGCCGGATCTTGGCCTTCGCCCGCGGCGACACCACGAACGTCTGCCAGTCCCGCGACGGGCCGGCGTTCTGGGCCTTCGACGTGAAGACCTCGACCACTTCGCCGTTCTCGAGCTTGCGTTCCAGCGCGACCAGCCGGCCGTTGACCCGGGCGCCGATGCAGCGGTGCCCCACCTCGGTGTGCACCGCGTACGCGAAGTCCACTGGCGTCGACCCCGTCGGCAACGTGATCACGTCGCCCTTGGGGGTGAACACGAAGATCTCCTGCACCGCCAGGTCGTAGCGCAGCGACTCCAGGAACTCCCCCGGGTCGGCCGCCTCCCGCTGCCAGTCGAGAAGCTGACGCATCCAGGCCATGTCGTCGATCTCGGTGGCCGCGTGGCCGCCGGGCTGCGCGTTGCGGCCCTTGGCCTCCTTGTAGCGCCAGTGCGCAGCGATGCCGTACTCGGCGGTCTTGTGCATGTCGGTGGTGCGGATCTGCACCTCCAGCGGCTTGCCCTCCGGGCCGACGACCGTGGTGTGCAGCGACTGGTACACCCCGAACCGCGGCTGGGCGATGTAGTCCTTGAACCGGCCGGCGATCGGCTGCCAGAGCGAGTGCACCACGCCGACCGCGGCGTAGCAGTCACGCAGCTCGTCGCACAGGATCCGCACACCCACCAGGTCGTGGATGTCGTCGAAGTCGCGGCCCTTGACGATCATCTTCTGGTAGATCGACCAGTAGTGCTTCGGCCTGCCCTCGACGACCGCGTTGATCTTCGAGGCGGCCAGCGTCGCGTTGATCTCGGCGCGCACCTTGGCCAGATACGTGTCGCGCGACGGGGCCCGGTCGGCGACCAGCCGCACGATCTCCTCGTACTTCTTCGGATGCAGGATCGCGAACGACAGGTCCTCGAGCTCCCACTTGACGGTCGCCATGCCGAGCCGATGGGCAAGCGGTGCAATGACTTCCAGCGTCTCGCGGGCTTTGCGCGCCTGCTTCTCCGGCGGCAGGAAGCGCATCGTGCGCATGTTGTGCAACCGGTCGGCGACCTTGATCACCAGCACCCGCGGGTCGCGTGCCATCGCGATGATCATCTTGCGGATCGTCTCGCCCTCGGCGGCGGTGCCCAGCGCGACCTTGTCCAGTTTGGTCACGCCGTCGACGAGGTGGCCGACCTCGGTGCCGAACTCCTGGGTCAGCGCCTCCAGCGTGTAGCCGGTGTCCTCGACGGTGTCGTGCAGCAGCGCGGCGATCAGCGTGGTGGTGTCCATGCCGAGCTCGGCCAGGATGTTCGCCACGGCCAGCGGGTGGGTGATGTAGGGGTCGCCGGACTTGCGCAGCTGGTCGGCGTGGCGCTGCTCGGCGACCTCGTAGGCCTTCTGCAGCAGGGTGAGATCGGCTTTCGGGTAGATCTCCCGGTGCACCGCGACCAGCGGTTCGAGCACCGGGTTGACGGTGCTGCGCTGGGAGGTCATCCGGCGGGCCAGCCGGGCGCGGACCCGGCGGGACGCGCTGGTCGCGGCCTTGGAGGCGTCTGGGCGGGGCAGCTCCATCGGCTGGGTCTCCGGGCCCGCCGTGACGGCGGGGGCAGCCTGGCCCGCACGGGGATCTGCCTGGATCTCGCCGGCCATGCTCACCTCCGCTGACTGCTCGCTGTTGGCAGGATATCCGCTCACACGGTGTACAAGGCGGTGACGGGCAACGGATCCAGAACCGCCCGTCCGCCCAGAGCTGCGAGCTCCAGCATCACCACCGCACCGGTCACCGTCGCGCCCGCCGCCTTGAGCAACTGATGGGTGGCCGCCAGTGTTCCCCCGGTGGCCAGCACGTCGTCGATCACCACGATCGAGCGACCGGCCAGGTCCACGCCGTCGGCGGGAACCTCCAGCGTCGCGCTGCCGTATTCGAGCGTGTAGGTCTCGCTGAGCACCGGCGGCGGCAGCTTGCCGCCCTTGCGGACCGCGAGTACCCCGATGCCGAGCGAGACCGCGACCGCGCCGCCGAGCAGGAATCCGCGGGCGTCCACCCCGGCCACGAGGTCGGCGCCGCGGGCGACGTCGGCGATCGCGTCGCTGACCGCGGCCAGCCCGGTCGCGTCGGCCAGCACCGGCGTCAGATCCTTGAACAGGACGCCGGGTTCGGGGAAGTCGGGCACCTCGCGCAGCAGTGACGCGATCACCTCGCCGACCTCACGCGTGCCGCTCACTGGCTCAACTTCCATCGGTCCATGTTCCACCCCGCGCCCCAGCGCGTCGGATTGCCGCTCACCGCATACATCTTCGTCGACGCCAGCAGCGTGCGCTGCTGACGGTACAGCGGCAGCGTGGGCATGTCGCCCCACAGGATGGGGCCCGCCTCGGCGAGCAGCCGGGCCAGCTCCTTGGGGTCGGAGGTCACCGCCAGCGTCGAGATGATGCCGTCGATGCGCTCGTTGGCGTAGCGGGGCAGGTTGTTGCCGTTGCCGCTGTGCAGGGTGTAGGCGTCCATCGCCGAGGACCCGGTGGACCCGCTGCCCGCCGCACCGCCGGTGCTCGCGATCAGCACGTCGATCTCGTTGTTGCGCAACGACAGTGGGCCGGTGTTCTCCCCCGCTACGTCCTGCACGGTGATCCCGGCGGGTGCGCAGGACTTCGCGATCGCGCCCACCGTGGCGGCCAACCGCGCATTGGGCGTCTGGTAACCGATGCGCACCGTCAGCGGCTGATTGCCCAGCGCGGCCCGGGACGCATCGGGATTCGCGACGGCGAACTCGTTGATCTGCGGGGTGGCCTCCGCCCCGGAGTAGGCGTCCTCGGCCGCGGAGTTCAACCGCGAATTGGCCGGCGGCACCGAGGCATTGCGGGCGATGACGTCACGCGGGGTGCACAGCGCGAGCGCCCGGCGCGCGGGCACCGCGGCCAGCGGACCCTGCGGGGCGAAGATGAGTTGTTCCACGCCGGCCGACGGCGAGTCGGTCCGGGTGTAGTCGTCGGGCAGATTCAACGTGCCCGACGACCCGGCAGCGATGTCGACGACGTCGAAGGCGCCCTCGTTGACCCGGTCCTGCAGGTCGGCGCTGCGCGGCCACACGGTCACCTTCGCGGTGACCGGCTTGGTGCCCCACCACTTGTCGTTGGCCACCAGCACCACCGCGCCGTCGCCGGTGACGCTGTCGATGCGGTACGGGCCCGAGGACGGGAACCGCTTGAGGTCCAGGTCCGGGGTCAGGTTCCAGGTGTTGTTCCACACCTGCGCGATCCGCTCGACCGCGGGGCCGTCGTTGTTCAGCAGCGCGGTCGTGACGCCGCCGTCGCCCAGTCCGAGCTCGTCGGCGATGACGTGCGACGGCATCATCGACGTCGCGGCGAACAGCTGCCCGTAGTCGGTGAACCCGCGGTCCTGGGCGAACGAGACCCGGGCCTTCTTCTGCCCCGGCGTGCAGTCGACGGTCGCGATGTCGGTGTAGCCGGCCCGGCTGGCCGCATCGAACGACGGGAACCGGCCGGACTGCGACGCCCACGCGAGCACCATGTCGTCACACGTGATGGGCTTGCCGTCGGAGTAGACGGCCTCGGGCTTGATCTCGTAGTCGAGCACCAGCGGGCTGCGCCCCACCACCGAGATCNAAGCCGCTGGGAGCCGAGGCCCACCGGTACTACGACGGGCTGGTCGCCGACGATCTGGCCGTCCGGGCCGTGATAGTTGAACCCGGTCAGGACCCGCGCGAACGCCTGCGGTCCCCCCGACGCCGCGCCGGCGACGGTGTTGGTGTTGTACGTGATCAGCGTGCCGTCCACGGCGTAGTCGACCGACTCGGCCGCGCCCTGCGAGCACGAGGTCAGGCCGAGGGCGCCGACCACGGCGAGCACGGCCGCGAGGACAGAGACGTGCCGCGCACGGGTGCGGTGGGCCATCGGACCTACCGCTCCCTAACGCTTTCCGGTGCTTCGCTTACCCGACGGGCGTCCCGTCCGGCTCGAGGTCGGCCGCACCGGCCGGGCACCCGGGGCGGGCTTGGCCGCCGGCGGACCGGCGGGCGCGGTGACCGCAGCCGGCTCGACATCGCGCGGCTGCTCGGCCTCGTCGGTGTACGTCGCCTCCGTGCCGGCCGCCTTGGCCGCCGTGGTCTTGCGCCGGTTGAGCACCCGCCGGGTGTGCTTGCTCACCAGGTCGGTGCGCTCCCGGAGGCTGACCAGCAGCGGGGTCGCGAAGAAGATCGACGAGTAGGTGCCGACGATGACGCCGACGAGCTGGACGAGCGCCAGGTCCATCAGCGTGCCCACCCCGAGCAGCCAGACCGCGATCACCATCAGCGCGATGATCGGCAGCACCGAGATCAAGCTGGTGTTGATCGACCGCATGAACGTCTGGTTCACCGCGAGGTTGGCCTGTTCGGCGAAGGTCCGCCGGGTGGTGTGCTCGAAGCCCTCGGTGTTCTCCTCCACCTTGTCGAACACGATGACCGTGTCGTAGAGGGAGAAGCCGAGGATGGTCAGCAGGCCGATCACCGTCGCGGGGGTCACCTCGAACCCGACCAGGGCGTAGACGCCCGCGGTCACCACAAGATCGAAAACCAGGGTCAACAGTGCGGCGATCGCCATGTACCGCTCGTAGCGCACCGTGATGTAGATGGCGGCCAGCACGAGGAACACCACCAGCGCGATCAGCGCCTTCTGGGTGATCTGGCCACCCCAGGTCTCCGACACCGCGGAGTCGCTGATCACCTGCTTGCTCGGCTGCCCGTCGGCGCCCTTCGGCTGGAATTTGTCGAACAGCGCGGTCCGCAGCGCCTCGGTCTCGTCGTTGCTCAACGTCTCCGAGCGGATCTGGAAGGTCGCGGAGCCGCCGCTGCCGACGACGACCACGGACTCCGGCGGCTTGCCGATGGTGTCGTTGAACACCGTCTCGACCTGCGAGGTGGTGGCCCCACCGTCACCGCGCGGGAACGACACCTTGGTGCCGCCCTCGAAATCGATGCCGAAGGTGAAGCCGCGCAACACGATCGCGCCGAGGGCGATCGCGACGATGAGCGCGCTGACGCCGTACCACAGCTTGCGGCGACCGATCACCTCGAAGGCGCCGGTGCCGGTGTAGAGGCGGACGAAGAAGCCGTGCTTGGGCGCGTCGGCCGCGCCGGCCTCCAGGTCGGGCGCCTCCAGCGCCGTCGACTCGTCGGTGTCGTTGCGTGAACTGCTGCGTGCCATGAGCTATCCCCGTCCCGCCGCGTGCGCGGCCGCTCGGCGTTCGCGTGCGATCTGCTGGACGGCGCCGAGACCGTTGAGCGACGGCTTGGCCATGGTCGGCGACTTCGAGGCGAAGTACAGCAGCGGCCAGGTCACCAGGAACACCACCACCACATCGAGGATCGTGGTCAGCCCCAAGGTGAACGCGAAGCCCTTCACCTGGCCGACGGCAAGGAAGTACAGCACCGCCGCGGCCAGGAACGTCACCGCGTTGCCCGACATGATCGTCTTGCGGGCACGCGCCCAGCCTCGCGGTACCGCGGACCGGAACGAACGACCCTCGCGGATCTCGTCCTTGATGCGTTCGAAGAACACCACGAACGAGTCCGCCGTCGTGCCGATACCGATGATCAGACCCGCGATACCCGCCAAGTCCAGCGTGTAGTTGATGTACCGCCCCAGCAGCACCAGGATCGCGAACACCATCGCGCCGGACGCCACCAGCGACAGCGCGACCAGCAGGCCGAGCACGCGGTAGTACAGCAGCGAGTAGATCAGTACCGCGACCAGACCGACCGCGCCGGCGATCAGGCCCGCCCGCAGCGACGACAGGCCCAGCGTCGCCGAGACGGTCTCGGCTTCGGAGGACTCGAACGACAGCGGCAGCGAGCCGTACTTGAGCACGTTGGCGAGTTCACGCGCGGTGTCGGCGGTGAACTGGCCGGTGATCTGGGTGCGGCCGCCCGGGATCGCCTCCTGGATCTGCGGCGCGCTGACCACCTTCGAGTCGAGCACGAACGCGGTCTGGGTGCCGACGTTGGCCGCGGTGAAGTCCGCCCACGTCTTGGAGGCGTCGCTCTTGAACTCCACGTCGACGACGTACTCGCCGCGCTGCTGGTCCAGCCCGGAGGTGGCGTTGGCGATGCCCTCACCGCTGATGATCGACTTGTCCAGCAGGTACACCTCTTTGCCGTCCTGCGAACACGTCACCAGCGGCAGGTTCGGGTCGTCGTTGCCGGCCAGCACGTCGTCCTCGCCGCAGCGGGTCGCCTGGAACTGCAGCGCGAGGATCTGGATCGCCTGCTCCGAACTCTGTCGCAGCCGCTTCTCGTCCTGGATCCGCTGGGCCAGCGGGACGTTCTTGTCCCCCGGCGCAGGAGGCGGCGACGTGCCCGGCGCGGGTGCCGGTGCGGGGCTCGGGCTGGGAGCAGGCTGCTGCGGGAAGGGGCGCGGCTGGGGCGCGGGGGCCCCGCCGGCCGGTGCACCCGGCGCCGGTGCGTCGACGGGCGGCAGGCCGGGGATGTCCGCGTCCGGCGCGCCACCGGGAGCACCGACGCCCGGTGGCAGACCGGGAATCGCCGCGCCCGGCGGGAGCCCGGGTGCGCCGCCCGGCGGCACCCCGGGTGCACCCGGCGCGCCGGCCGGTCCGGCCTGTTCGGCCGGTCCTGCGCCCGCGGCCGGGATCGCGTGGATGACGGGCCGGATGTAGAGGCGCGCGGTCTGACCCAGGTTGCGGGCCTCGCTGCTGTCGTTGCCCGGAACGGTGATCACCAGGTTCTGCCCGTCGATGATCACCTCGGACCCGGACACGCCCAGGCCGTCCACCCGGGCACTGATGATCTGCTGCGCCTGGTTGAGCGCGTCGCGCGACGGGGGCGACCCGTCGGGGGTGCGCGCGGTCAGCGTCACGCGGGTGCCGCCCTGCAGATCGATGCCCAGTTTGGGATCGGCCTTCTTGTCCCCGGTCAGGAACACGAGCAGGTACGCACCGATCAGCAATGCCAGGAACAGGGCCAGGTAGCGGCCAGCATGCACCGGCGTCGAAGACGAAGCCACGTCTTTACAGTCTCCTCGAGGTCAGTTCGTCACGTACCGCGACGGTGCGCAGTGACCCGCAAAGGGTACGTGCTGGGGCTGAGGCCTCAGCTGTCAGTCTTGGTGTTGGGCCGATCGGTCAGCTCGGTGGCCCCCGACGGCGCCTCGAGGTCGTCGATGTCGTCCTCGTCGTCGGTCTCGTCGACGTCATCGACGATGCGGTCGCGCACGGCGAGCTTCATCCAGGTCGTCACGACGCCCGGGGCGATCTCGAGGTCGACCTCGTCGTCGGTGATGCCGGTGATGGTGCCGCGCAGGCCCGAGGTGGTGTGCACCTCGTCGCCCACGGTCAGCGAGTTGTGCAGGTCGATGGTCGCCTGCATCGCTTTCTTCTGGCGGCGGGAGGCGAAGTACATGAACGCGCCCATGATGATGAGCAGGGGCAGGAAGACGACCAGATCCATGGCAGCAGTGTCTTTTCTTTTTCGTATCGGTCTGTGTGCGGACGGCCCCTCCGAACGCGGTCGGAGGGCACCCGGCATGAAGGAATTCGTTGACCAGTGTGCCATTGCGGCCGTTCAGGACCACCTCCCCCGTCGCAGCGCGGCCGTCAGCCCACGGATTTCGTCGCGACACACCGGTGCGGCCACCGATCCCGGCGAGAACACCCCTGCTTCTCGACGGATCACTGGTGCGACCGACTAGGCTCGGACCGTATCGCGGCAATCGTCAAGGAGGTCCCCCGTGAGCGCTCTCGAACAGAGCCGCCACCTCGCCACCGCCATCCCCGGCCCCCGGTCGCAGGATCTGATCACGCGCAAGAAGGCCGCGGTGGCGAGCGGCGTCGGCAACACCATGCCCGTCTACGCCGCCCGCGCCTTCGGCGGCATCGTCGAGGACGTCGACGGCAACCGGCTGATCGATCTGGGCTCCGGGATCGCGGTGACCACGGTCGGCAACGCATCGCCCCGGGTCGTCGATGCGGTCCGCGAGCAGGTCGCCAACTTCACCCACACCTGCTTCATGGTGACGCCCTACGAGGGATACGTCGCCGTCGCCGAGGCTCTCAACCGGCTCACCCCCGGGGACGGCGACAAGCGCTCCGCACTGTTCAACTCGGGATCAGAGGCCGTCGAGAACGCGATCAAGATCGCCCGCGTCTACACCGGGAAGCAGGCCGTGGTGTCGTTCGACCACGCCTACCACGGGCGGACCAACCTGACGATGGCGCTGACGGCCAAGTCGATGCCCTACAAGCACGGGTTCGGACCGTTCGCCCCGGAGATCTACCGCGCACCGCTGTCCTACCCGTTCCGCGACGCGGAGTTCGGCGGCAAGGAGCTGGCCACCGACGGTGAGCTGGCCGCCCGGCGGGCCATCACGATGATGGACAAGCAGGTGGGCGCCGAGAACCTGGCGGCGGTCATCATCGAGCCCATCCAGGGCGAGGGCGGGTTCATCGTGCCCGCCGAGGGCTTCCTGCCGACGCTGCTGCAGTGGTGCCGCGACAACGACGTGGTGTTCATCGCCGACGAGGTGCAGACCGGGTTCGCCCGCACCGGCAGGATGTTCGCCTGCGAGCACGAGGGCATCGTCCCGGACCTGATCGTCACGGCCAAGGGCATCGCCGACGGGATGCCCCTGTCCGCCGTGACAGGGCCGGCGTCGATCATGGACGCGCCGCACGTCGGCGGGCTCGGCGGCACCTACGGCGGCAATCCGGTGGCGTGTGCGGCCGCGCTGGCCACGATCGCCACGATCGAGGACGGCGGGTTGGTCGACCGCGCCGCACACATCGAATCGCTGATGAAGGACAAGCTCGGCCGGATGCAGGCCGAGGACGACCGGATCGGCGACGTGCGGGGCCGCGGCGCGATGATCGCCGTCGAACTGGTCAAGCCCGGCACCCTCGAGCCCGACGCGGAGCTGACCAAGAAGCTCAGCACGGCCGCCCACCAGGCCGGGGTGATCGTGCTGACCTGCGGCACCTTCGGCAATGTGTTGCGGTTCCTGCCGCCGCTGACCATCAGCGACGAGCTCCTGCTCGAAGCTCTCGACGTGCTCGAGTTGATCCTGCGCGATCTGTGACGACCGTCAGGAACTTCATCGGCGGGGAGCTCGTCGACTCCGAGAGCGGCGCGACCATGCCGCTGGTCGATCCCAGCACCGGTGAGCGGTACGGCACCGCGCCGATCTCCAACGGAGCCGACATCGACAAGGCCTACGCCGCCGCGGCGGCGGCGTTCGCCGAGTGGAAGAGGACCACCCCGTCGCACCGGCAGAAGGCGCTGCTGGACTTCGCCGACGAGGTGGAGAAGGCGGCCGGCGATCTCGTGGAGGCCGAGGGCCGCAACACGGGTAAGCCCCACCACGTCACCGCGGCCGAGGAGATCCCTCCGATGGTCGACCAGATCCGGTTCTTCGCGGGGGCGGCGCGGGTGCTGGAGGGCAAGTCGGCCGGCGAGTACCTGGCCGATCACACCTCGTGGATCCGCCGTGAGCCGGTCGGGGTGATCGGTCAGGTCGCGCCGTGGAACTACCCGATGATGATGGCGATCTGGAAGATCTGCCCCGCCATCGCCGCGGGCAACACCGTGGTGATCAAACCCAGCGACACCACCCCGGTGACGACGGTGATGCTCGCCGAACTGGCGGCCAGGCACCTGCCGGCCGGGGTGCTCAACGTGGTCACCGGCGACCGGGTCACCGGCGCCAACCTCGTCGCTCATCCGACGCCACAGATGGTCTCGATCACCGGGTCGGTGGCGGCGGGCAAGGCGGTCGCGGTCAGCGCGGGCGGCCACCTCAAACGCACGCACCTCGAACTGGGCGGCAAGGCGCCGGTGATCGTGTTCGACGACGCCGATCTCGGCGCAGCGGCCGAGGGCATCGCCACGGCGGCCTACTTCAACGCCGGGCAGGACTGCACCGCGGCCACCCGCGTCCTGGCCTCGGCGTCGATCGCCGCGGACCTGACCGCAGCGCTCACCGAGCAGGCCACGGGCGCGACGACGACGTTCGGCCGCCCCGCCGGCGACGAGGACGCCTGGGTGCCGCCGGTGAACAACGAGCAGCAGATGCAGCGGGTGCTGTCCTTCTTCGCCGACGTGCCCTCGCACGCCACGGTCACTGTGGGCGGAAACCGCCAGGGCGACAAGGGTTTCTACGTGGAGCCGACGGTCATCGGCGGGCTGCGTCAGGACGACCGGCTGATCCAGCAGGAGATCTTCGGCCCCGTGATCACCGTGCAGTCGTTCTCCGACGAGGAGCAGGCGATCGGGTGGGCCAACGGCGTCGAGTACGGATTGGCGTCATCGGTGTGGACCCGGGACATCTCGCGGGCGCTGCGGGTCTCCAATGCGCTGGACTTCGGCTGCGTCTGGATCAACACCCACATCCCGCTGGTCGCCGAGATGCCGCACGGCGGCTTCAAGTCCTCGGGCCACGGCAAGGACCTGTCGATGTACGGACTCGAGGACTACACGCGCATCAAGCACGTGATGGCCTACACCGGCTGAGCCGCGTCAGGCGGTCTGTGCCGCCGCCGCGAGGCAGTCGGCCACGATCGCGTGGATCTCCTCGGCGGTGAGCCCTCGACCGTCACAGTCGTGCGCGACGAGATCGGAGACGAGGTCGTCGCCCGGCAGCCGGCAGCGGTCGGCGACGAGCACGTCGACGTAGCCGCCGAGTGCCTCACGGTCGCCGTCGTCGATCCATCGCGACACGGCCAGCCAGTCGCGGACCGGGACCCCGAGGGCGCCCAGCACGTCGCACAGGCGCCGTCCGAGCACCACGGTGGCCGCACCGTCCTCGGCGCCGCCGCCGATGCGCGCGGACAGCATCGCGGGCAGTCGTAGCGACTGCACTACGGCATCGGTCACCCTGTGACGGTAGCCGGTCCGGGCACGTCTCAACCGGCGGCCAGGTGTGACCTGAGCCACGAAAATTGCTGCGGTGGAGCAGTTTTCCCCATAAGTGCGAGCGATTCACAGCAGATTGACAGCGCCGAGAGGCCTCTCACCGGAATAAGCTTAGTTTTACTAACGTAGTTTTCTCCGTGGGCGCAACGAAGCGCCCCGTAACCAACGATTTCATTCTTGCGAGGACTTCTGATGCCGACTGAAACCCGCGACGAGCGGCTCGCCCGCCGCATCGCCGACTTGCACGCGACCGATCCCGAGTTCGCCGCCGCCACGCCCGACGACGCGATCTCCGAGACCATCGACCAGCCCGGGGTGCGCCTCCCCCAGATCATGGCGACCGTGCTCGACGGCTACGCCGATCGGCCCGCGCTCGGACAGCGTGCCGTGCGCTTCGTCATCGATCCGCAGACCGGACGCACCTCCGCCGACCTTCTCCCCCGGTTCGAGACCATCACCTACGCCGAACTGTCCGCCCGGGTGCACGCGGTGATGAACACCCTGACCGACGTCGCGCCCGGTGACCGCGTCGCCCTGCTGGGCTTCACCAGCGTGGACTACACGGTCATCGACATGGCCCTGGCGCTGTCCGGTGCGGTGTCCGTCCCGCTGCAGACCAGCGCGCCGGCCGCGACGCTGCGGCCCATCATCGCCGAGACCGAGCCCGTGATCATCGCCTCTGCGGTCGACCACCTCGCCGACGCCGTGGAGCTGGCGCGCGAGGCCGACACCGTGCGCCGCGTCATCGTCTTCGACCACCGGGCCGAGGTCGACGACCACCGCGACGCCGTCGCCGACGCCCGCACCCGCCTCACCGAAGGCGGCCGCGCGATCGAGGTGCTCACCCTGGCCGAGGTGCTCGAGCACGGCGCGACTCTGCCTGCAGCACAGCCGTTCTCCTCACCCGAGCAGGATCCGCTGACCCTGCTGATCTACACGTCCGGCAGCACCGGCGCCCCCAAGGGCGCGATGTACCCGGAGCGGCTCGTCGCCGGTGCGTGGCTGCGGTCCGGGCGGTCGACGTGGTACGGCGAGCACGCCACGCCGTCGATCACGCTGAACTTCCTGCCGATGAGCCACATGATGGGCCGCGGCCTGCTCTACGGCACCCTGGGAGCGGGCGGGACAGCGTATTTCGCTGCGCGCAGCGACCTTTCGACGTTCCTCGAGGACCTCGCGCTGGTCCGACCCACACAGCTGACCTTCGTGCCGCGCATCTGGGACACCATCTTCGCCGAGGTCGCCAAGGAACTCGAGCGCCGACCGGACGGCGAAGCCGAGGTCTACGCCGACCTCCGCCAGAGCATGCTCGGCGGCCGCTACGTGATGTCGATGACGGGATCGGCGCCGCTGTCGCCGGAGATGCGCACGTTCGTCGAAGCATTCCTCGACCTGCACCTGATCGACGGCTACGGCTCGACCGAGGCCGGCGCGGTGTTCGTCGACGGCGAGGTGCAGCGCCCGCCGGTCATCGACTACAAGCTCGTCGACGTCCCCGACCTCGGCTACTTCACCACCGACCGCCCGCATCCGCGCGGCGAGCTGCTGGTCAAGAGCGAGACCCTGTTCCCCGGCTACTACCGGCGGCCCGAGATCACGGCCGAGATGTTCGACGAGGACGGCTTCTACCGCACCGGCGACGTCGTCGCCGAGACCGGACCCGATCGGCTCGTGTACCTCGATCGCCGCAACAACGTCCTGAAGCTCTCGCAGGGCGAGTTCGTCACCGTCTCCAAGCTCGAGGCGGTGTTCGGCGACAGCCCGCTGATCCGGCAGATCTACATCTACGGCAACAGCTCACGGTCCTACCTGCTGGCCGTCGTCGTACCGACCGAGGACGTCCTGGGCCGCGACGACGCCAAATCCCTGATCGGCGAGTCCCTTCAGGACGTCGCCAAGGCGGCGGGCCTGCAGTCCTACGAGATCCCCCGCGACTTCCTGATCGAGACCACGCCGTTCACGTTGGAGAACGGCATGCTCACCGGCATCCGAAAGCTGGCCCGACCGAAGCTGAAGGAACGCTACGGCGATCAGCTCGAGGCGCTCTACACCCAGCTGGCCGAGGGCCAGGCCGACGAGTTGCGCGCACTGCGTCGGGACGGCGCGACCCGGCCGGTCGTGGAGACCGTCGGCCGCGCGGCCGGCGCCCTGCTGGGCACGGCGGCCACCGACGTGCAGCCCGACGCGCACTTCACCGATCTCGGCGGAGACTCGTTGTCGGCGTTGACCTTCGGCAACCTGCTGCGCGACATCTTCGACGTCGAGGTCCCGGTCGGCGTGATCGTCAGCCCCGCCAACGATCTGGCGGCACTGGCGGCCTACATCGAGACCCAGCGCCAACCCGGCACGAAGCGGCCCACGTTCGCCTCGGTGCACGGCGCGGACGCCACCGAAGCGCACGCCCGCGATCTCACGCTGGACAAGTTCATCGATGCCGAAACCCTCGCTGCCGCACCGTCACTGCCGGGCCCCAGCTCGGAGGTCCGGACCGTCCTGCTGACCGGCGCCACCGGCTTCCTCGGCCGGTACCTCGCGCTGGAGTGGCTGGAACGGATGGATCTGGTCGACGGCACCGTGATCTGCCTGGTCCGCGCCAAGGACGACGACGCCGCACGGGCCCGGCTGGACGCCACCTTCGACACCGGCGACGAGAAGCTGCTCGCGCACTACCGGGCGCTCGCCGCCGATCACCTCGAGGTGATCGCCGGGGACAAGGGCGAGGTCGACCTCGGGCTCGATCCCGCGGTGTGGCAGCGGCTGGCCGACACGGTCGACCTGATCGTGGACCCGGCGGCCCTGGTCAACCACGTGCTGCCCTACAGCCAGCTGTTCGGACCCAACGCCGTCGGCACCGCGGAGCTGATCCGCATGGCGTTGACCACCCGGCAGAAGCCGTTCGCGTACGTCTCCACCATCGGCGTCGGCGCGGGCATCGAGCCCGGCCGTTTCGTCGAGGACGGCGACATCCGGCAGATCAGCGCGACCCGTCGCGTCGACGACAGTTACGCCAACGGCTACGGCAACAGCAAGTGGGCCGGTGAGGTGCTGCTGCGCGAGGCCCACGACCTGTGCGGCCTGCCGGTGTCGGTGTTCCGCTGCGACATGATCCTGGCCGACACCACCTACGCCGGCCAGCTCAACCTGCCGGACATGTTCACCCGGCTGGTGTTCAGCCTGGTCGCGACCGGCGTCGCCCCCGAGTCGTTCTACCAACTCGGCGACGACGGCAAGCGGCCGCGGGCGCACTACGACGGGCTGCCGGTGGAGTTCATCGCCGAGGCGATCTCCACGCTCGGTGCCGCCGTCGCGACGGATTCGGAAACCGGATTCGAGACCTACCACGTGATGAACCCGTACGACGACGGGATCGGCCTCGACGAGTTCGTCGACTGGCTGATCGAGGCCGGGTACCCGGTGCAGCGCATCGGCGACTACGCCACCTGGTTGCAGCGGTTCACCGCGGCGATCAACGCGCTGCCCGAACGCAAGCGGCAGGCGTCGCTGCTACCGCTCCTGCACAACTACCAGCACCCGGAGTTCCCGGTCCGGGGCTCCATCGCGCCGACGGATCGCTTCCGAACAGCGGTGCAGGAGGCCAAGATCGGGCCGGACAAGGACATCCCGCACGTGACGCGGGAGGTCATCGTCAAGTACGTCACCGACCTCGAACTGCTTGGCTTGCTCTGACGGTCAGCGGTGCACCAGGGTGCGGTCCCCGCGGCCACGGAAGAGGTTGCGCAGACCGCGCCGACGGGGCGGCTGCTGCTGCGGATCGATCACCTCGGTGGGCGTATCGCCCACCGGGGTGCCCGCGGCGACGGGCCCGGTGTGGGTGACGGGCAGCGGGCCGGTGTGCGCCGGGGTGTCGACGACCGCGGCGCGGTTGACGTATTCGACGTCGCGGACACTGCGGACCGACACCCGACCCAGCGCGAGTGCGCCCAGGAAGATGATCAGCGCGCCCAGGCCGTAGAAGTAGGTCAGGTCGAGCCAGACCCGCTTGGTCTCGTCCGCCGCCACCGGGGCTCCGGCGTCGCCGAGCCCGAGCGGCCCGGCCAGCGCGCGGCCGATCACGAACCATGCGCCGGCGGCCACGGTCAGCCAGCCGCCCAGCATCGCGGTCGCGCGGTTGCGGGAGGTCAGCAGCAACAGGCCGCCGATCACGGTGACGACGCCGGGCAGCACCTCGAGCCATCCTCGGCCGGTCGTCCAGATCCACGGCTGATCCGGAGTGAATGCGAAGTCGAAGTTCGGCCCGATGAACGGGATGAGCGCACCCCAGATCCCGAGCAGAACGAGCAGGAGCCCGCTCGCCGCGCCGCGGCTGCGGGCGATGGTCATGCGGCCGCCCCGGGGGCGGTCCGCACGTTGAGATCCGATCATGATGCCTCCTTGTGACGTGCGCAGAGGAGTACCCCCGCGCTGTCGGGCGTAATCGACGGGCGCGGTCAACCGCCCGCGCGGACCGCGTCCACCACCCGCAGAACGGCGTCGGCCACCGCCGCGGGCTGATACAGCATCACGTTGTGACCGCTGCCGGGCACGACCTGCGCCGCTGTGCCCAGCGCAGCGGCCAGCATCTCGTTGGCCGAGCGGATCTGGTCCTGTGTGTAGTTGTCCGGGGTGAGCTGCTCCGGCGGCGGGAACCGGTCGGCGCTGAGCACCGCGACGGGGACCCGCGGCAGCGGCGGCGCGGAGGCGACCTGTGCGAACGACTGCTCCGCCAGGACGCCTTCACCGTCCGGGCCCCTGTCACGGACGTCGGCGAAGAACGCGGCGTTCTGTGCCGGGGTTCCGACGCCGGGGAGGAACTCCGACGTCGGGTCGACGAACACCAGTCCGGCGACGAGCTGCGGATGCTCGCGGGCCAGCAGGTCCAGCACGAGCCCGCCGTAGGAGTGGGCCACGAACACCAGCGGGACGGGCAGCGCGGCGGCCGCGACGAGGGCGACGATGTCGTCCACATCCTGCTGCGCGGTGTGCGGCTGCGGCACCGTGGTGGAGCGGTCCGCACCGTCCGGGCGGGTGCCGGGCCGGTCGTAGGCGCACACCGTGGTCGCGCGGGCCACCGTCGGTTGCGTGGCCGCCGCGCTGGGCACCAGCTGCGCCCGGTCGATGACGTCGAAGGGTGACGCGCGGACCGGGTCGTCGGCGGGGACCACGTAGTTCCACACCTCGGCGTAACTGCCCAGTCCGGGAATGATGAACACGGTCGGGGCACCGTCACCTTGGCAGTCGAGGAACAGTGAGCGTCCGCCGCCGATGTCGACCAAACCGGGCCGGGCGTCGCCCGGATCGCCCGCGGCCCGGGCACCTCCGGGCATCGAGAGCAGCAGCGCCACCAGCGCGGCGATCCGACGCCACGTCACCCGCGCGACGCTACAGCGCCCCGTTCACCACCAGCAGCACTATCGCGATCAGGGGCAGGGTGCCCTGGATGACGGCCGCGCGGGCCTTGTCCCGGGCGGCGGCGAGCAGCACGACGGCCGCGGCCAGCATCGACCCCAGCCCGGCGTAGAGCAGCGCCGCGCCGACGGCGTGGGCTCCGAGCGCGGTCGCGACGATGCCCGCGCCCGTCACGATCGCCAGGAACAGGTTGTAGAAGCCCTGGTTGAAGGCGAGGAGACGGGTGGTCTGCGCCTCCTCCTCGGTGGTGCCGAACACCGCGCGGGTGCGCGGCGCGGTCCACGTGAAGGACTCCATCACGAAGATGTAGACGTGCAGCAGCGCCGCCAGCGCCGCCACGATCAGGCTCACGGTCGTCATCACCCGAACAATCCTTGCTGACCCAGTCCGATGACGCCGCTGGGAGGGGTCATGCCCAGATGCGTCCAGGCCAGGGCCGTGGCGACCCGGCCCCGCGGCGTGCGCGCGATCATGCCGGCGCGCACCAGGAACGGCTCGCACACCTCCTCGACGGTGGTGGCCTCTTCCCCCACCGCGACCGCGAGCGTCGACACCCCCACCGGCCCGCCGCCGAAGCTGCGGGTCAGCGCCGAGAGCACGGCGCGGTCCAGCCGGTCCAGCCCGAGCTCGTCGACGTCGTAGACCTCCAGCGCGTACTTGGCGATGTCGCGGGTGATGACCCCGTCGGCGCGGACCTCGGCGTAGTCCCGGACCCGGCGCAGCAGCCGGTTGGCGATACGCGGCGTGCCGCGGGAGCGACGGGCGATCTCGGCGCCGGCGTCGGCCCCCAACTCGATGCCGAGGATGCCCGCCGAGCGGGTCAGCACGCGCTCCAGCTCCGACGGTTCGTAGAAGTCCATGTGCGCGGTGAAGCCGAACCGGTCGCGCAGCGGTCCGGTCAGCGCGCCCGACCGGGTGGTGGCACCGACGAGCGTGAACGGCGCGACCTCCAGCGGAATCGACGTCGCGCCGGGACCTTTGCCCACGACGACGTCGACGCGGAAGTCCTCCATCGCGAGGTAGAGCATTTCCTCGGCCGGGCGCGCGATGCGGTGGATCTCGTCGATGAACAGCACGTCGTGCTCGACGAGATTGGACAGCATCGCGGCCAGATCACCAGCCCGCTCCAGCGCGGGGCCGGACGTCACGCGCAGCGACGAGCCCAATTCGGCGGCGATGATCATCGCCAGCGACGTCTTGCCCAGCCCCGGCGGCCCGGACAGCAGGATGTGGTCGGGCGTGCCTCCGCGGTTCTTGGCGCCCTCGATGACCAGCTGCAGCTGTTCGCGCACCCGAGGCTGGCCGATGAACTCCCCCAGCGACCGCGGCCGCAGGCTGGCGTCGATGTCGCCCTCGCCGACGGTCAGCGCCGCCGAGACCTCGCGCTCGTCGGCCACCTCCGGCGGTTCGTCGTTCTCGAAGCGGCCCATCACTTCTTCCCCAGCATCGACAGCGCCGACCGCAGCGCGCCGGACGTCGTCGCCTCCGGATCGTTGGCGAGCACCTTGTCGGTGGCCTCTTCGGCCTGCTTGAGCGCGAAGCCGAGGCCGACGAGCGCCTCCACCACCGGTCCGCGGATCCCGAACCCGCCGATCGCCGTCGTGCCCGCCGACGTGGACGTGCCGACCTTGTCGCGCAGCGTCAGCACCAGGAGTTCGGCAGTCTTCTTGCCCACCTTCGGGATTCGCGTCAACGCGGTGACGTCGCCGTCACCGATCGCCGCTCGCAGAGTGGGCCCGTCGTACATGGCCAGCGCCCCCAGCGCGATGCTCGGGCCGATCCCGGACACACCGAGCAGGGTCAGGAACAGGTCACGGGCGTCGGAGTCGGCGAACCCGTAGAGCGTCTGGGAGTCCTCCCGCACGATCATCGCGGTGATCAGCCGCGCCTCGGCGCCGCGCCGCAGCGTGGCCAGTGTGGCCGGGGTGGCCATCACCTTGTAGCCGACACCGGCAGCCTCGATGACGACGTGGTCGAGGGCGATGTCGAGCACCTCCCCGCGCACCGACGCGATCACCGGGCGCTCCGCGACATCTTGGCGGCCTTGAGCGTGGCCTGGTATTTGCGCCGCTGTTCGGCCGCCATCTCCTCGGCGGCGGCCATCCGGGCGATCATCGGCGCGCGCCAGCAGTGGCAGATCGCCAGGGCCAGCGCGTCGGCGGCGTCGGCGGGTGTCGGCTTCTGTTGCAGGGCAAGGATTCTCGTGACCATCTCGGTGACCTGCGCTTTGTCGGCGCGGCCGTTACCGGTGACGGCCGCCTTGACCTCGCTGGGGGTGTGGAAGTGCACGTCGATATCGCGGCGCGCGGCGGCCAGGGCGATCACCCCGCCGGCCTGCGCGGTGCCCATCGCGGTGTTGGCGTTCTGATTGGAGAACACCCGCTCGATCGCGAGGACGTCGGGCTCGTGGGTGTCCAGCCAGTGTTCGACGGCATCGCTGATCGCGAGCAACCGGTGCGCCAGCGGGTGCTCGGCCGGGGTGCGCACCACGTCGACGTCGAGGGCGATGACCTGGCGGCCCCGGCCACTCTGGATGACCGACAGCCCGCACCGGGTCAGCCCGGGGTCGACTCCCATCACCCGCACGCCAGCCTCCTACAGAACATTTGTTCGAGAGCTTAGCGGCGGGATCCGACCTTCGGCGGCAGGGACACGCCTCAGAGCGCGTAGTTCCCCGAGCGCCAGCCCTGCGCGATCTGCGTGGCCAACTCCCCACTGCGTGCACCGGATCGGCGCCATCCGCGCACCAGCTCGCGCTGCACCTCGACGTGGTCGCGTTCGACGACGAGCACCCATCGCACGCCGAGGAACTTCGCCACGAACCAGAAGGGCCACAGCAGCAGAACCGGCAGGATCAGCACGAGGCCGACCACCCAGCCGAAGAAGTCGAAATTGTCCAGCAGGTCCTCCACGCCGGGGAACGGCCACAGCCTGCGGTGCACCGACCACTGCGAACCGTTCGGGTCCGTGACGACGGGCATGGGCAGAGCATAGAGCGCGCAGGTCAGGACGGCGCCGCGGCGGGTTCCGGCACTGGGGCCGCGAGGGCCATCCCGCGGTACTGCGGCGCGAGCACCCGTCCCGCGGCCCGCAGCGGTTCGACCGAGCGCAGCGTTCTGGCCAACAGGAAAGCTCCTTCCAGACCGCCGATCACCGCCGTGGTGAGGTCACGGGCCCGCCGTTCGTCCACGCCGCGCGCGACGAAGTAGGCGGTGCCGCCGGCGATCCAGCCCTCGAAGACCGCGCCGGCGGTCTGGCGGAGTTCCTCGACGGTGTCGGCGACCTCCGCCGCCACGCTGCCCACTGGGCACATGTTGGCGAAGGCGGTGCCCTCCATGTCGTCCGCGGCCTGGTCGAAGATCGCCTGAACCGCCTCACCCAGGTCGGTGTACGCGTCGACGACGGCCGGAATCAGCAGGCCGTAGGCGGCGCCGGCGTTGGCGAGAGCCTCCCGGGCGATCTGCGCCTTGCCGCCGCGGAAGTGGTGGTAGAGCGAGCCGATCGGCGCCCCCGACGCGTCGGCGATGTCCTTCATGGCCACCCCGGCGTAACCGCGCCGGCGCATCAGCTCCGCGGCCGCGGTGAGGATCGATTCTCGGGTGGACCTTGCCATGGGCACCTCCTGGTGTCAGGCTAGAGCATACGTTCTAGAACGATCATTCTAGTGGAGGACACATGAAGTCAGTCGAGGTCGCCGCCGGCACGGTGCAGTACCGAGAGGAGGGCGATCCGAACGGGCCGCCGGTGGTGCTGCTGCACGGCCTGCTGATGAACGACGCGCAGTGGGATCCGGCGCTGCGGCACCTTCCATCGGGGTTCCGTTACCTGCTGCCGGTGCTGCCGATGGGCGGGCACCGCGTGCCGATGCGCGCGGACGCGGACCTGACGCTGCCGGGAATGGTCGGCATCGTCGCCGATGTCCTCGACGCGCTGGACCTGACCGACGTCACCCTGGTCGTCACGGACTGGGGCGGCCCGCTGTTCCTCACCGATCTTGGCCGCGACAAGCGGGTGTCACGTCTGGTGATCTGTCCGTCGGAGGCCTTCGACAACTTCCCGCCCGGCTTGCCCGGCAAGGTCGCGTGGCTGGCCAGCCGCAGCACCGCCACGGTGTGGCTGGCGATGCGCCAACTGCTGGTCGCCCGGCTGCGCCGGCAGCGGCTGATGTTCGGGATGATGGCGAAACACCCTGTGCCCCAAGCGGTGGTCGAACAGTGGGTGGCGGCCGGCCTGGCCGACCGGGCGATCCGACGGGACCTGGTGAAGTACTGCCGGACCCGATTCGACAAGGCCGATCTGATCCGCGCGACGCAGCGGCTCGCGGAGTTCGACGGGCCGGCGCTGGTGCTGTGGTCGGAGAACCCTGTGATGCCGGTCGACCACGGCCGACGCCTCGCCGACCTGCTGCCGCACGGCCGGCTCGCGATGATCGAGGACGCCTACGTGCTGGTGATGCTCGACCAACCGGAGCGCACCGCCGCGGCGATCGGCGAGTTCCTGGGCGTCACCGCGGCCCGGTGACCGCGGGCGTCGCCCCCGATGCGCGATACTGAACGTCGCGTTCAGGTCACGACCAGCGGAGGCACGCCGATGACGAAGACCGTGGACCCGGATCCGCCGGCCGCCCGGGTGGGCCGGCCCCGCAGCGAGCGGTCACGGTCGGAGGTGCTGCGTGCAGCATCGGACCTGATGCGGGAGGTCGGCCTGCGCGCGATGACGACCGATGAGATCGCCGCCCGCAGCGGCGTGGGCAAAGCCACCATCTACAAGTGGTGGCCGAACAAGTACGCCGTCGCCGTCGAGGCGTTTCTCGCGGCGATGGACACGGCCGCCGCAGACCCCGACACCGGATCGGCGGAGCGGGATTTCCGCCTCGCCCTACGCGGCATCATGCAGTTCTATCGCGGCCCGAACGGGCGGGTCTTCGCGCAACTGATCGGTGAGGCGCAGAGCCACCCCGACATTGCCGCCGAGTTGCGCCACCATCTGATGCAACCGCGGCGCGAGGTGGGACGCGCGATCTGGGACCGCGGCGTCGCCCGCGGCGAGCTTCGCACCGATATCGACCGCGAGATCGCCGTCGACCTGGTCTTCGGCCCGGCGATGTATCGGTTGCTGGCGACCGATGCGCCGCTGGATGCGGAGACAGCCGACGCGATCGTGGCTGCGGCGATGCGGGGGCTCGCGGCGGTGTGATCGACTTCATTCCCCGGCGGGGATGACGCCGGGCGCGGTAAGCGCTCTAACTTACGAAACTGAACGTTCAGTTTCGAAAGGAGAAACTGACAATGCGTCATCCCCTCATCGCATCATTGGTCGCGGCCGGAGTCGCCGCAGCGATCTCGTCGGCCCCGATCGCTCTCGCCGCGGACAACAGCGCCGACTGCACGTACTCCGGCGACGGCACCAGCCTGTGTCAGTCACCCGGCAACGCGCAGCTGGTGACAGCTCCGCCCGACGTGCCCTACCAGCCCTGGAGCTACTACCCCTACGGCGGCAACCTCATTGTGTTGGGCGGTCACCCGCACCACCAGCGGTAGTCACCGCCGGGGTCAGTCCTCGTCGAGGGCGGCGGCGACGTCGTCGGGGATGTCGATATTGGTGTAGACGTCCTGCACGTCGTCGCTGTCTTCGAGGGCGTCGACCAGCTTGAGCACCTTGCGGGCGGCCTCGAGGTCGACGGGCACGGTGACCGAGGGCTGGAAGCTCGCCTCGGCCGAGTCGTAGTCGATGCCGGCCTCCTGCAGCGCGGTGCGCACGGCGACCAGATCGGTGGGCTCCGAGATGACCTCGAAGGTGTCGCCCAGGTCGTTGACGTCCTCCGCACCGGCATCGAGAACCGCGGCCAGCACGTCGTCCTCGGTGAGCCCGTTCTTGTCCAGCGTCACGACACCCTTGCGGGAGAACAGGTAGGACACCGACCCGGGGTCGGCCATGTTGCCGCCGTTGCGCGTCATCGCCACCCGGACCTCGCCGGCGGCGCGGTTGCGGTTGTCGGTCAGGCACTCGACCAGGACGGCGACGCCGTTGGGGCCGTATCCCTCGTAGGTGATGGTCTGCCAGTCGGCGCCGCCGGCCTCCTCGCCCGCGCCGCGCTTGCGGGCGCGCTCGATGTTGTCGTTGGGCACCGAGTTCTTCTTGGCCTTCTGGATGGCGTCGTACAGCGTCGGGTTGCCGGCGGGGTCACCGCCACCGGTGCGGGCCGCCACCTCGATGTTCTTGATCAGCTTGGCGAAATTCTTGCCGCGACGTGCATCGATCACGGCCTTCTTGTGCTTGGTGGTGGCCCACTTGGAATGGCCGCTCATCTACTCGCTACCTCTTTCACCCGACTCATTCACGACGACGTCGAAGTCCGATCGACCAGTCTACGTGCCCGTCATCCCAGGTCGTCAGAGATGTAGCGCTGCAGGTTCGGCGCCACCGCGGCGACGAGCGCGTCCTCGCTCATCGAGGCGATCGGC
This sequence comes from Mycolicibacterium chlorophenolicum, assembly GCF_001044235.1. Taxonomy (GTDB): domain Bacteria; phylum Actinomycetota; class Actinomycetes; order Mycobacteriales; family Mycobacteriaceae; genus Mycobacterium; species Mycobacterium chlorophenolicum. Next base: position 275,714 of record NZ_JYNL01000020.1, read on the forward strand.
TCGATGCGCCAGACGTAACGCATCATCGCCAGCCCCATGATCTGCGACGAGATCAGGCCGCTGCGCGTCTGCCGACCGGCCTCGTCCACGCCGAGCTGCGAGACGCCGATGAGGCTGCGCTCGACGATCAGACGCAGCTTTTCGCGCGTCGCCGACTCATGGGCGGCGGTCTGCAGGATCGCGCGCAGGACGGGACCGATCTCGTCGTCGGCCCAGGCATCGAGCATCAGCCGAATCAACGCCTCTCCGAGGTGCGGCGCAGGGGTGTTCCACGTGGCCGCCACGCTCTCCAGCCACCGCTGAGGCGGCGCCGTCGCCGCGTCGAGCAGCGCTTCTTTGGACCCGAAGTAGTGGTAGACCAGCGCGGGATCGACGTCGGCCGCCCGGGCCACCGCCCGCATCGTGGTGCCGGCATATCCGGTGTCGGCGAACGCCTGTCGCGCCGCAACGAGGATTCTGTTCGACAACACCCCGCGTTCGTCGCGAGGCCCTGGGGGGACTTTCGGCACGGGTCTCATCGTAGCGGGAATTTCACGTTGCGATGAGACTAGTTTCAACGTAGCGTGAGATTATGCCCATCAGTGCACGCTCGTTGAACGGTCCGCAGGACACCGGCCGCGAGTACCGCAACCTCAGCGCGCCCCGCTTCGGCATCACCCACCTCGTCAACCAGCGCGTCCCGATGCGCGACGGCGTCAACCTGATGGCCGATGTGCACCGCCCCGACGCTCCGGCGAGGTTCCCGGCGCTCATCGCCGCATCGCCGTATCCCCGGCAGATGCAGGATCTGGGCGCGCCCGCCGGCTTCATCGAGGCGGGAGCGACCGATTTCTGGGTGCCCCGCGGTTACGTCCACGTGATCGCCAACGTCCGCGGCACCGGCGGGTCCGGGGGCACGTTCGGCTTCTTCGACGCCCAGGAACGTCGCGACATGTACGACCTGGTCGAATGGGCGGCCGCGCAGCCGTGGTGCGACGGCAACGTCGGCATGATCGGCATCAGCTACTTCGCCATGACCCAACTCGAGGCCGCGGTCGAGCGACCGCCACACCTGCGGGCGATCTTCCCGATCGCCGCCACCGCCGATCTCTACGACGCGGCGTCACACCATGGGCTCACGAGTTCGGCGTTCATCACACCGTTCCTGTCGATGATGGGCCTGACGTCGGACCGCAGTGACGTGTTCTGGCGGCGCAACCCGGTCATCGCGGCGGCCCGCCGCATCCTCAACACACCGCGCGTGCACCGGAAGTTCGCCACGATGAACGGCGAAGCCGCAGTCACGATGATGCGCCAGTTGCTCAAACTCCCCCACGACCCGCACCCGTGGGATGACCTGTGGCTCGACACGATGGTCAAGCATCCGCTGCGCGACGCCTGGTGGGAGGAACGCAACCTGCTGCCGCTGCTGTCCGAGGTCGACATCCCCGTCTACCTCGGCTGCGACTGGGAGAATGTGCCGTTGCACCTGCCGTCCACGTTCACCGCATGGAAAGCGTTGGCGCACAACCCGAATGTCCGGATGGCGCTGCTCGGCCGATTCGGCCTGACCTGGCCCTGGGAGAGTCTGCACCACGAGGCGCTCGCGTGGTACGACCACTGGCTCAAAGGCGCCGACACCGGGATCATGGCCGGGCCGCCCGTCCGTTACGTCCTCCCCGGAGCCGACGGCTGGCACGCCGACGACACGTGGCCGCCGCCCGCGACGTACCGGCGGTGGGCGCTGCGCGCCGACGGCGCGCTGTCCGACGACGAAGGCGTGCCCGGCACGCGCGAGTTCCTGACACTCGGCGCGGGCCTCAACCGCGCCAAGGCCAGCGCGGTCGACCCGCCGCCGATGCTGACGTGGACGTCGGCCCCTCTGCCGGGCGCGCTCGACGTCGTCGGCGAGATCGAGCTGCAGCTGCAGGCGTCGGCCACCGCGGCCGACACCGCGTGGATCGTCACGCTGCGCGACGTCGACCCCGACGGCGCGGTCACCGATGTGACCGCCGGCTGGCTGCGTGCGGGGCTGCGCACCGTCGACGACGCGGCCAGCCACGAGGGCGCTCCTGTGCTGAGGTGCGAGGTCGCCGTGGCCGTACCGGCAGGCCAGCCGGTGACCTATCGGATCCCGCTGGTGCCCAATGCCCGCCGCTTCGCCGCAGGACACCGGCTGCAGTTGGTGCTGACCAGCGACGACCAGGACCCGGCCAGTCCGGCGATCATGGACTTCCGCCATGCCAGCGTCGGCACCAGCAGCGTGAACAGCGTGTCCTCCGGCTCGCGGTTGCTGCTGCCCGTGCTCGCTTCGAGTGTTAGCTGAGCCACACAGTCTGGTCCCCCTATCTTACTGCGGAGTAAGGTGTCTCCCATGACGTTCTCGCTGGAGTTGTCGTCCGATCTCGTCGACGTTCAGAAGTGGGTCCACGAGTTCGCTGCGGACGTGATCCGCCCGGCCGCCGCGGAATGGGACGAGCGCGAGGAAACCCCGTGGCCGATCATCCAGGAGGCCGCCAAGGTCGGGCTCTACTCGATGGAGTTCTTCGCCGAGCAGGCCACCGAACCCAGCGGGCTGGGCATGATCGTCGCCTTCGAGGAGATGTTCTGGGGTGACGCCGGGATCGCGCTGTCGATCCTGGGCACCGGGCTGGCCGCGGCGTCGCTGGCCGCCAACGGCACCCCCGAGCAGGTCGGCGAGTGGGTGCCGCAGATGTTCGGCACCGTCGACGATCCGAAGGTCGCCGCGTTCTGCTCGTCGGAGCCGGGCGCCGGTTCCGACGTCGGCGCGATCCTCACCCGGGCGCGCTACGACGAGGCCACCGACGAATGGGTGCTCAACGGCACCAAGACGTGGGCCACCAACGGCGGTATCGCGAACGTCCACGTCGTCGTCGCCTCCGTACACCCGGAATTGGGCACCCGCGGCCAGGCGTCGTTCGTCATCCCGCCCGGCACCAAGGGACTCAGCCAGGGTCAGAAGTTCCTCAAGCACGGCATCCGCGCCTCGCACACCGCCGAGGTGGTACTGGACGACGTGCGCCTCCCGGGCCGCATGATCGTCGGCGGCAAGGAGAAGTTCGACGCCCGCATCGCCAAGGTCCGCGAGGGTAAGAAGGCCGCCGGGCAGGCGGCGATGGCGACGTTCGAGCGGACCCGCCCGACCGTCGGCGCGATGGCGGTGGGCGTCGCCCGGGCCGCGTTCGAGTACGCGCGCGACTATGCCTGCGAGCGTGAGCAATTCGGCCGCAAGATCGGCGAGTTCCAGGCGGTGGCGTTCAAGCTCGCCGACATGAAGGCCCGCATCGACGCCGCCCGCCTGCTCGTCTACCGCGCCGGCTGGATGGCCCGCAACGGCAAGAGCTTCGATTCCGCCGAGGGGTCGATGGCCAAGCTGGTGGCCAGCGAGGCCGCGGTGTACGTCACCGACGAGGCGATCCAGATCCTCGGCGGCAACGGCTACACCCGCGAGTACCCCGTCGAGCGGATGCACCGCGATGCCAAGATCTTCACGATCTTCGAGGGCACCAGCGAGATCCAGCGACTGGTGATGGCGCGCGCGATCACCGGGCTGCCGATCCGCTGAAAGCCGTTGACTCTGTAGTCAATTCGATCGCGTTCCCGTTCCGGCGACGGAACACAGGCGTCACGAGCACGAAACACAGGCGGCCTACCGTCGGCGAATGACGTCTGAACTCGGCGACGAGGTGCGCACCACCGACCTCGACAGACTGACCGCCACCAAGGAGACACTCGAGGACTACACGCTGCGCTTCGCGCCGCGCAGCTACCGGAAGTGGTCGACCGGCGTCGTCGGCATCTCGGCGCTCGGCGGCATCGCGTACCTCGCCGACTTCGCGATCGGCGCCAACATCGGGATCTCCTACGGCACCACGAACGCCCTGTGGGGCATCCTGATCTTCGCCGTGGTCATCTTCCTGACCGGCTTCCCGCTGGCCTACTACGCGGCGCGCTACAACATGGACCTCGACTTGATCACGCGCGGCAGCGGATTCGGGTACTACGGCTCGGTGGTCACCAACGTGATCATGGCGACGTTCACGTTCATCTTCTTCGCCCTCGAGGGGTCGATCATGGCCCAGGGCCTCCAACTCGGCCTGGGGGTGCCGCTGTGGCTGGGCTACGCCGCCTCCACGCTGATCATCTTCCCGCTGGTGATCTACGGCATGAAAGTCCTGTCCACACTGCAGGTCTGGACGACGCCGCTGTGGCTGATCCTGATGGTCGCGCCGTTCGTGTACCTGGTGGTCAGCCATCCGGAGTCGGTGGGCCAGTTCTTCGCCTATCAGGGCGAGGCGGGTAACGGCGGCTTCGATCTGGGCCACACGCTGCTGGCAGCAGGCGTGTGCCTGTCCCTGATCGCCCAGATCGCCGAGCAGATCGACTACCTGCGCTTCATGCCGCCGAAAACACCCGAGAACTCCCGTAGTTGGTGGACGTGGATGATCCTGGCCGGACCGGGCTGGGTGTTCTTCGGCGCCATCAAACAGGTCGTCGGGCTGTTCCTGGCCGTCTACCTGATCGCGAACGTCGCCGACAGCGCCGGCATCGCCAACCAACCGGTACACCAGTTCCTGGAGATCTACGAGAACTTCCTGCCCGGCTGGCTCGCCATGACGCTGGCCGTGGTGCTCGTGGTGATCAGCCAGATCAAGATCAACGTGACGAACGCCTACTCGGGGTCGCTGGCCTGGACGAACTCGTTCACGCGGGTGACCAAGCGCTATCCCGGCCGGCTGGTCTTCCTCGGCTTCAACCTGCTGATCGCACTGATCCTGATGGAAGCCAACATGTTCGACTTCCTGAACACCATCCTCGGCTTCTACGCTAACTGCGGCATGGCCTGGGTCGTGGTGGTGGCGTCGGACATCGTGTTCAACAAGTACCTGCTGGGCCTGTCCCCCAAGGCGCCCGAATTCCGGCGCGGCATGCTGTACGCGATCAACCCGGTCGGATTCGGCTCCATGCTGATCGCGGCGGGTGTGTCGATCCTGGCGTTCTTCGGCGGCCTGGGCGAGGGCATCCGGCCCTACTCACCGCTGGTCGCCATCGGTCTGGGCCTGGTGCTGCCGCCGATCATCGCGATCGCCACCAAGGGCAAGTACTACCTGCGCCGCACCGATGACGGCATCGACCTGCCGATGTACGACGAGCTGGGCAACCCGTCCGGTGCCCACCTCACCTGCCACGTGTGCCATCACGACTACGAGCGGCCGGACATGCTCAAGTGCCAGACCCACGACGCGTTCGTCTGCTCGCTGTGCCTGTCCACCGACAAAGTGGCCGACCACGTGCTGCCGGCCCAGTCCTGAGCGATTTCGGCGTGCGCAGTCGCGGTGAGCGCAACCAACCACGCCGAAATCACGACAGGGAGTCGACGAACAGCCTGTGCACCCGGCGGTCGCCGGTCACCTCGGGATGAAACGCGGTGGCCAGCGTGCGGCCCTGGCGCACCGCGACCGGATGGCCCGCGGCCGAGGCGAGCACCTCGACGCCCGGCCCGACGCGCTCCACCCAGGGCGCCCGGATGAACACGGCATGCACCGAACCCTCCAGCCCGTCGAAAAGGATGTCCTCCTCGAACGAATCCACCTGGCGCCCGAAAGCATTGCGCCGCACCGTCATGTCGATGCCGCGCAGCGGCAGGGCCTCTCGGCCGGGCACTCCGGCGTCGGCGATCTCGGTGGCGAGCAGGATCATGCCCGCGCACGAACCGTAGGCCGGCATGCCCTCGGCGAGGCGCGTACGCAGCGGCTCGAGCAGGTCGAACTCGCGCAGCAGGTGACTCATCGCCGTCGACTCGCCGCCCGGGATCACCAGCCCGTCGACGCGCGCGAGTTCCTCCGGACGGCGCACGGTCGACGCCTCGGCGCCGGCCTCCCGCAGCGCGGCGAGGTGCTCGCGGGTGTCGCCCTGCAGAGCCAGCACCCCGACGCGCCGCGCGCTCACGGACGTCCGGGCGTGAAGTCGCGCGGGAAGCGCGTCAGGCCTTCCTGCATCACCGCAGCGACCATCTCCCCGTACTGGTTGAAGATCTTGCCCTGGGTCAGCGAGCGGCCGCCGCACGCCGACGGCGAGGACTGGTCGTAGAGCAGCCACTCGTCGGCGCGGAACGCCCGCATGAACCACATCGCGTGGTCCAGGGACGCCACCTGCAGGTGCTTTCGCACCTCGGGGTAGTTCACCTGCGCCGAGCCGAGCAGAGTCAGGTCGCTCATGTAGGCCAGCGCGCAGATGTGCAGCACCGGGTCATCCGGCAGCGGGTCACGGTGCCGGAACCACACCTGCTGCTGAGAAGCCTTGTTGGGCAACAGATGCAGATCTTTGCGCGGCACGATGCGCACGTCCCACTCGTCGAACTGCCGGAAGCTCGCGTCGTCGAACACCTTGCTGACGGACTCGAAGTCGGGGATGTCGTCGGGTGGCGGTGCGACCGGCATGGCGTCCTGATGCTCGATACCGCTCTGGTCGGACTGGAACGACGCCGACATCGAGAAGATGGTCTCGCCGTGCTGGATCGCGGTCACCCGCCGGGTGCAGAAGGACCCGCCGTCGCGGATGCGCTCCACGGTGTACACCGACGGTGACCGGGCGTCGCCGGCGCGCAGGAAGTATCCGTGCAGCGAATGCACCTGGAACTTCGGGTCGACGGTGCGGACCGCCGACACCAGCGACTGACCGGCCACGTGACCGCCGAAGGTGCGCTGCAGGAATCCCGATTCCGGACTGAACACCCCACCGCGATAGATGTTGACCTCGATCTGCTCCAGGTCGAGGATTTCTTCGATCGCCACAGTGTGGTTCTTACCAGCCTCGCTCTGCGAGCCGATGGGGCACCGGGATGTCGTCGACGTTGATGCCGACCATCGCCTCGCCCAGACCGCGGGACACCTTGGCCAGCACGTCGGGATCGTCGTAGAACGTGGTGGCCTTCACGATCGCGGCGGCGCGCTCGGCGGGGTTGCCCGACTTGAAGATGCCCGAACCGACGAACACGCCCTCGGCCCCGAGCTGCATCATCATCGCGGCGTCCGCAGGGGTGGCGATACCGCCGGCGGTGAACAGCGTCACCGGCAGCTTGCCGGCCCGCGCCACCTCGACCACCAGGTCGTACGGAGCCTGCAATTCCTTTGCCGCAACGTACAATTCGTCCTCGGACAGCGACGTCAGGCGACGGATCTCACCGCCGATCTTGCGCATGTGGGTGGTGGCGTTGGACACGTCGCCGGTGCCCGCCTCACCCTTGGAGCGGATCATCGCCGCCCCCTCGGTGATCCGGCGCAGCGCCTCACCGAGGTTGGTGGCGCCGCACACGAACGGCACGGTGAACTTCCACTTGTCGATGTGGTTGGCGTAGTCGGCCGGGGTGAGCACCTCCGACTCGTCGACGTAATCCACGCCGAGGCTCTGCAGGATCTGCGCCTCGACGAAGTGCCCGATGCGGGCCTTGGCCATCACCGGGATGGTGACCGCGTCGATGATGCCCTCGATCATGTCGGGGTCGCTCATCCGCGACACCCCGCCCTGGGCGCGGATGTCGGCCGGGACGCGCTCGAGCGCCATCACCGCCACCGCACCGGCCCCCTCGGCGATCCGAGCCTGCTCAGGCGTGACGACGTCCATGATGACGCCGCCCTTGAGCATCTCCGCCATACCGCGCTTCACCCGCGACGTGCCGCGGGCGGAACTGCCGAGAGCTTCGGTTTCCACTGTCAACTCCTTCGTTCGCTACTGATCCAGTCTAAGGGGGCCCGCAAATCCATTAGATCCGCATCTCAGCGGATGGATTGCAACGGCCGCTGCGCCACCGCTTCGGGTCTGTCGGCCAGGGCGTTCGCCTCGTCGAGAAGCTCGGCCAGCTGACGCGGGTAGACGGCCTCACCACCGGCGACCAGGTTGCGGATCATTGTCGCATCGCACCAGCGGTGACCATGGATGTAGGTCCGCTCCAGCACCGAGCGGCCGGTGTCGGCGGGCTCGAACCGGACGGTGCGGTGCACGAAGTACATCTCTTCGCTGCGGATCACCGCACCGTTGAACTCGATCGTGGCGTCGCGCCGCCACAGCGGACCGACCATGTCCGCGGCGTGCACCGCAAGACCGGTCTCCTCCTCCAGTTCGCGGGCCGCGGTCTGCGCCAGCGACTCGCCCACCTGCGCGGCACCGCCGATGGTGAACCACCACCGGGGGGCGGGCGTGAGCGGGCTCTCCGGATCCGATCCGCACAGCAGCAGTACGGCCCCGCCGTCGTCGAGCAGCACCACCCGCGCCGAGGTGCGCCGCGTCGCCGGCGCGGCTTCGCGCGTCGACACCTCACCGCCCTCGGCGATCTCGAAGTACGTCGGCATCGCCGCCGTACCGCCCAGCCGCAAGGCCCGCACGGCGGGGCGCTCCCGCAGCGCCAGGGTGTCGCGGACCGCGTCGTTGTGGAATCGGCGCGCCAGCAGCACCCGCGCCTCGGCGTCGGCCAGCTCGGCGACCAACGCCCGGGGCAGCGATGCGGGATCGACCCGGGCCAGCGCCGCGGACAGCTCGTTCTCGGCGGCCTCCCGCGCCTGGCGCGGCGCCCGCTCGGCCGCGTCGGCCAGCGCCGCCAGCCGCTTGCCGTCGGGGCCGACCCCGTAGGCGTCGACGGCGACCGCCCGCGCCACCACCGCGCGCCGGGCCAGCGCGCCGTCGAGCGCCTGCCAGGACAGGTCGTAGCGCACGTGCAGCCGGTCGAGCCGGTTGGCGGTCTGGAACGCCCACAGCGCGACCAGCAGCACCGCGGCGACCAGCAGCGCGATCAACACCGCGGTCACCCAGGGAATCATGTGGCGACCTGCACTTTGACGCCCGCACCGGCGACCGTCTCGTAGACCCGCATGATCTGCCGGGCCACCACCGACCAGTCGTAGCGCTGCACCAGATCGGAGGCGCACTCGATGTACCGCGCCCGGCGGGCGTCGTCGGCCAGCATGTCGATCAGCCCCGCCGCCAGCGCATCGGGATCGTCGACGGCGACCAGCCGGCCGCCGCGCCCGTCGTCGAGCACCCGGCGGAACGCATCCAAGTCGCTGGCGACCACCGCGGTTCCCGCCGCCATCGCCTCCACCAGGACGATGCCGAAACTCTCGCCGCCGGTGTGCGGCGCGCAGTACACGTCGGCGCTGCGCATCGCCGACGCCTTCAGCGCGTCGTCGACCTGCCCGAGGAACCGCAGATGGCCGGCCAGCGGCCCGGCCGTCTCCCGCAGCTCGTCCTCGTCGCCGCGCCCCACCACCAGGATCTCGACGTCACCGAACCGCTCGACCACCGCGGGCAGCGCACCGATCAGCACGGCCATGCCCTTGCGCGGCTCGTCGAACCGGCCGAGGAACAGGATCGACCGGCCCGGGCGCGGATAGCCGTCGAGCAGCGGCGCCGTGGCGAACGACGCCACGTCGACGCCGTTGGGGATCTCGACGGCGTCGCTGCCCAGCGCCTCCATCTGCCAGCGCCGCGCCAGGTCGGACACCGCGATCCGACCGACGATCTTCTCGTGCATCGGGCGCAGGATCGGCTCGAACACCGACAGGGTCAGCGACTTCGTGGTCGAGGTGTGGAAGGTCGCCACGATCGGTCCCTCGGCGATGTTCAACGCCAGCATCGACAGGCTCGGAGCGTTCGGCTCGTGTAGGTGCAGCACGTCGAAATCGCCCTGCTGCAGCCACTTCTTGACCTTGCGGTGCGTCGCCGGGCCGAACCGCAGGCGCGCGACGGACCCGTTGTAGGGAATCGGGACGGCCCGCCCGCCCGACACCACGTAGTCGGGAAGCGACGCCTCGGCGTCCGGCGAGGCCGGCGCGAGAACGCTGACCTCGTGCCCCTGGGTGTGCATCACTTCGGCGAGCTGCAGCACATGCGACTGCACTCCCCCGGGCACGTCGAAGGAGTACGGGCAGACCATGCCGATGCGCATCAGCCGGTCCTCACCCGGACCCGGGGTCAGAGGGTTCCAGCCCGTCGGTCAGCCGGGCCCGGCGCTCGTCGGACAGGTCGGCCACCCACTGCGGCTGCATCATGTGCCAGTCCTCGGGATAGGTGGCGATGTTGTCGGCGAAGCGGTCGGCCAGCGCCTGGGTGATCGCGGTGACGTCGCCCGAGGAGGTGTCGATCTCCGAATACACCTTGGTCCCCCAGCCGTCGCCGTCGAACCAGCAGTGCGCCGGGAACAGGGCCGCCCCGGTCGCCAGGGCCAGCTTCGCCGGACCCGCAGGCAACCGGGTCGGCTCCCCGAAGAAGTCGACCTGCACCCCGCGGCGGCTCAGATCCCGATCCGCCATCAGGCACACGATGCCGTTGTCCCCCAGCCAATCGCACAGCACATCGAACGGCGGACGCTCACCGCCCGACGACGGCACCACCGTGAAGCCGAGGCTCTCGCGGTAGGCCAGGAACCGGTTGTAGAGCGACTCGGGCTTGAGCCGCTCGGCCACGGTCGCGAACGTGCCGAAGTTCTGCGCGAGCCACACCCCGGCCATGTCCCAGTTGCCGCTGTGCGGCAGCGCCAGGATGGCCCCGTTGCCCTTCTCCAGCGCTGTGAACGCCATGCCGATGTCGATCACGTCGAGCCGGCGGCCCAACTCGTCGTGATCCATGGACGGCAGCCGGAACGCCTCCCGCCAGTACCGGGCGTAGGAGGCCAGCGAAGCGCGCATCAAGTCGTCGGGCACCTCGGCCGGCGTCGTACCGATCACCCGGGCCAGGTTGCGGCGCAGCTGGTCGGGCCCGCCGTCGCGCGCGGCGTACCAGGCTCCGGCGGCAAAGGCGTTGCGCGCCACGATCTCCGGGGCCGCGCGGACCAGGCGCCAGCCCGTCGCGTAGCCCCAGTCGCTGAGATGCTCGCCGAACGAGATCATTGCTCGGTGGTCTCGGGTTTCTCGACGGGCGCGGCGGGCGGGATCGGGTCCATCGCACCGGTCGACACGCGCACGCTGTGCAGCCGCTGACCGACCGTCAACACGCTGGTCACGGCGAGCACCCACATGGCCACCGGCAGCAGCCACGGCATCGGCAGGAACCACAGGCCCGACAGACCCGCGCCGACCAGGACGATCACCAGCCGCTCGGGCCGCTCGATCAGCCCACCGTCGCCGGACAGGCCGCTGGCCTCGGCCCTCGCCTTGATGTAGGAGATGACCTGCGAGGACACCAGGCAGATCATCGTCGCGACCACCAGCGAGGTGCTGTGCAGCCCGAACGCCGCCCACCACAGCAGACCGCAGAAGATCGCGCCGTCGCTGATGCGGTCGCAGGTGGCGTCGAGCACCGCGCCGAAGCGGGTACCGCCGCCGCGTTCGCGCGCCATCGCACCGTCGAGCATGTCGGCGAGCACGAAGACGAACACCGTGAACGCACCCCACCACAGCTGCCCCATCGGGAACAGCGTCAGCGCGCCCAGCACCGAACCGGCGGTGCCCAGGATCGTCACACTGTCGGGCGTCAGACCCAGCCGCAGCGCGCCTTTGGCCGCGGGACGCGACAGCTTCGCGTACGCCGCCCGCGTCATCAGGTAGAAATCGCTCACGACTGCTTGTCCCATTCGCGGGCCAGCAACTGACGGGTGTCGCGCAACAACTGCGGGATGACCTTGGAGTCCCCGATGACGGTGATGAAGTTGGCGTCACCGCCCCACCGGGGCACGACGTGCATGTGCAGGTGCTCCGACAGCGAGCCCCCCGCCGAGGTGCCCAGGTTGAGCCCGACGTTGAACCCGTGCGGCCGCGACACCGCCTTCATCACCCGAATGGCCTTCTGTGTGAACGCCATCAGCTCGGCGCTCTCGGCCTCGGTGAGGTTCTCCAGCTCGGCCACCCGGCGGTAGGGCACCACCATCAGATGCCCGGGGTTGTACGGATACAGGTTGAGCACCGCGTACACCAGTTCCCCGCGCGCCACCACCAGACCGTCCTCGTCCGACATGTTGGGGATGTCGGTGAACGGTTCGGACGACGCGGCCGACCCGGGCTTGACGGCATCGACGATGTAGGTCATGCGGTGTGGCGTCCACAGCCGCTGCAGGTGGTCCGGCTCGCCGACCCCACGGTCTACGATCGTGTCGTCGGGCTCCACGTCACCCCTCGCCTACTCGGGCATCAACGGCCACGAGATCCGCTGTCGGCGCGGCGTTTTCGCGCCGTCGCACCCAGTCCACGATCGTCTGCACCGCCGCGTCGCGCGGAACCCCGTTGATCTGCGTGCGGTCTCCAAACCGGAAGCTCACCGCGCCCGCTTCGACATCACGGTCTCCCGCGAGCAGCATGAACGGCACCTTCTGGTTGGTCTGGTTGACGATCTTCTTCGCCATCCGGTCGTCGCTGGCATCCACCTCGGCGCGGATGCCGTGCGTGCGCAGCGCGGCCACCACGTCCCGCAGGTAGTCGACGTGGTCGTCGGCGACGGGGATGCCGACCACCTGGACCGGCGCCAGCCATGCCGGGAACGCACCCGCGTAGTGCTCGGTCAGGATGCCGAAGAACCGTTCGATCGACCCGAACAGCGCGCGGTGGATCATCACCGGCCGCTGCCGGCTGCCGTCGGCGGCGGTGTACTCGAGGTCGAAGCGCTCCGGGAAATTGAAGTCCAGCTGGATCGTCGACATCTGCCAGCTGCGGCCCAGCGCATCCCGGGCCTGGACGGAGATCTTCGGCCCGTAGAACGCCGCCCCGCCCGGATCGGGCACCAGTTCGAGACCCGACGCCGCCGCCACCTCGGCCAGCGTGTTGGTGGCCTCGGTCCAGATCTCGTCGGAGCCGACGAACTTCTTCGGATCCTTCGTCGACAGCTCCAGGTAGAAGTCCTCGAGGCCGTAATCGCCCAGCAGTTCCAGGATGAACTGCAGCAGCGAGGTCAGCTCGTCACGCATCTGGTCGCGGGTGCAGAAGATGTGGGCGTCGTCCATCGTCAGACCGCGCACCCGGGTCAGACCGTGCACCACACCGGACTTCTCGTAGCGGTACACCGCGCCGAACTCGAACGCGCGCAACGGAAGTTCGCGGTAGGAGCGGCCACGGGCCCGGTAGATCAGGCAGTGCATCGGGCAGTTCATCGGCTTGAGGTAGTAGTCCTGGCCGGGCTTGCGCACCGAACCGTCCTCGTTGAACTCCGCGTCGATGTGCATCGGCGGGAACATGCCGTCGGCGTACCAGTCGAGGTGACCGGAGGTGTGGAACAGCTGCGCCTTGGTGATGTGCGGGGTGTTGACGAACTCGTAGCCCGCCTCGATGTGCTTGCGCCGCGAATAGTCCTCGAGCTCGCGGCGCACGATGCCGCCCTTGGGGTGGAACACCGGCAGGCCGGAACCGATTTCGTCGGGGAAGCTGAACAGGTCGAGCTCGACACCCAGCTTGCGGTGGTCGCGGCGCTGGGCTTCCTCGAGCAGTTCGAGGTGGCGGTCGAGCGCCTCCTGGGACTCCCAGGCGGTGCCGTAGATGCGTTGCAGGCTGGCGTTCTCCTGATCGCCACGCCAGTACGCCGCCGAGCTGCGGGTCAACTTGAACGCAGGGATGTACCGCGTCGTCGGAATGTGCGGGCCGCGGCACAGATCGCCCCACTCCCGTTCGCGCGTACGGGGATTGAGGTTGTCGTAGGCGGTGAGCTCGTCGCCCCCGACCTCCATCACGTCAGGATCACCGGACTTGTCGTCGATCAGCTCGAGCTTGTACGGCTCAGCTGCCAATTCCTCGCGGGCCTCCTCCTTGGAGGCGTACACCCGTCGGGAGAACAGCTGGCCTTCCTTGACGATCTGGCGCATCCGCTTCTCGAGTGCCTCGAGGTCTTCGGGCGTGAACGGCTCGGCGACGTCGAAGTCGTAGTAGAAGCCGTCGGTGATGGGCGGACCGATACCGAGCTTCGCGTCCGGGAACAGCCCCTGCACCGCCTGGGCGAGCACGTGCGCGGCGGAGTGACGGATCACGCTGCGGCCGTCATCGGTGTCGGCCGCGACGGGCTCCACCTCGACGTCGGCGTCGGGCACCCACGAGAGGTCGCGCAGCCGTCCGTCGGCGTCGCGGACCACGACGACGGCGTCGGGCGCGCCGCGGGAGGGCAGCCCGGCGTCGCGAACCGCCTGCCCTGCGGTCGTCCCGGCAGCGACCCGGATCGGGGCTGCTGGGGCGGGGCGGGCGGGCGCGCTCATGACGGGTTCTCCAAACGGTCGGGGTGTTTCGGGGCGGGTCGGGTTCTGACCGCGACCATGCTATCGGGGCCGGGCCTCACGACCCGATACCAATGGGGCTTTGCAGCCAGGGCTGCTCGAGGCCGACCAGCCGGGCGGCGAGGTTGAGCGCTCCGAGCAGCCACAGCGTGCCGACCACGACGGCGACGGTGAACACCGCCCCCAGGATCTGCACCCACAGCCCCTGGCGCTTGAACCAGTCCATGACCTTGTCGTAGCGCTCCCGCACCCAGGCAAGCAGCCGGCGGGCCCAGTCGAACTCGGTGGCCAGGATGCCCAGCCCGACGAACACGATCGCCCAGCCGGGGCCGGGATACGGGATGGCGACGATCCCGACGGCGAAGATCAGGGTCCCCACGACACCGACGCCGACGCGGTAGGCGAGGTCGGCGGCCGGCCGGTCCCGCAACCGGTCACGCCACCGGCCCCACCGACGGGTGAGCGCGCTGCGGCGCCCGTCGCTCACGGCTGACCCGGCTTGAGCTTGACGAACAATGAGTGCGCCTCGGCGAGGACGTCGTCGCCGTCGAGCAGGCGTCCCGACACGAAGATCTTCCGGTCGACGATCTCGTCGATACCTGCTTCGACCTGCAGCTGCCGTTCGACCGGCACGATCCTGCGGTAGTCGACGTGCAGGAACGCCGTGCGCTGGGCTCTGCTGCGGCTGAGTTTGAAGGCCGTGAAGCCGAGCAGGGAGTCGAACAGATGCGCGATCGTCCCGCCGTGCGCGGCACCGTTACGGCCGAGGTGATAGCGGCGGAAGCGGGCCGTGCCGCGGATGCGCTCGTCGTCGGTGACGTGCAGATCCACCGGCACCTGCAGGATGTTGCCCCGGTTGGGCAGGTCCATCCGCCGTCCGGACGGTGACGACCATTCGTCGGCGTCGTACGGCGCTAGCAGTTCGGACACCTTCTCGATCAGCGCGGCGGCCTCGGTGATGACGTCGTCGGGCGCGTCGGCGCCGCGTGCATGATCTTGCAGGGAGCGCACCGCCTCGATGAAACGCCCGTAGTCCGGCCCGCCACGGGTGGTGGGGCGCGGCGGATTGAACCCGCCGCCTACGTGGGTGTCGACGGAGTCGTTGGCGCTCACCCGCTCACCGTATTGGTTGACTCAGCTCTGGGTTGCCCCGGCGTTGCTCAACGTGTCGAATTCGGCGTCACTCAACTCGATCTGCCCGGCGGCGACGTTCTCCTCGAGGTGAGCGACCTTCGACGTGCCGGGAATCGGCAGCATCACCGGCGAGCGCTTGAGCAGCCACGCGAGCGCCAGCTGCGACGGGGTGGCGCCGTGATCGGCGGCGATGCGCTGCAGCGGGCCGTCAGCGGCGGCCAGCGGGCCCGCCGCCAGCGGGAACCACGGGATGAACGCGATGCCCTGGGCCTCGCACGCCTCCAGCACCGGCTCGGCGGAACGCACTGTCAGGTTGTACATGTTCTGCACCGACACGATCGGCGCGACCGCGCGGGCGGCCTCGAGCTGGTCGGCGTCGACTTCCGAGAGTCCGATGTGACGGATCTTGCCCTCCTGCTGCAGCGCGAGCAGCTCACCGACCTGGTCTTCGGCGGGAAACTTGTCGTCGATGCGGTGCAGCTGGAACAGGTCGATGGTGTCCACGCCGAGGCGGCGCAGGCTCATCTCGCACTCCTGACGCAGGTAGGCCGGGTAGCCGAGCACCGGCCACTGGTCGGGACCGGTGCGCAGCAGTCCCGCCTTGGTCGCGACCACGACACCGTCGTAGGGGTGCAGCGCCTCGCGGATCAGCTCCTCCGAAACGTAGGGCCCGTACGAGTTCGCGGTGTCGATGAAGTTCACTCCGAGCTCCACGGCGCGGCGCAGCACCCGCAGACATTCGTCGCGATCGGCCGGCGGCCCCCACACGCCCTTGCCGGTCAGGCGCATCGCGCCGAAGCCGAGCCGGTTGACGGTCAGATCATTGCCCACAGTGATGGTCGCGGAGGTCACCGCACCGACGGTACGCCCGCGATGCGAAGCTGACGGGGTGAAGCTGAGCGACCTGAGCGGCCGGCCGCTGACCTACGCCGACGTGGGTGCGACCGCCGGCTCGCCGCCGCCGGGCTACCGCTTCCTGCGCAGGACCTCGGTGATCGGCCGTGGCCGCGCGCGTTTCGAGCAGGCAGCCGAAGACGGCATGCGCTTCGGGATGCTGCGCGGAGCCGGGGTGCGGGTCGAGGCGACGACGACCTCGGCCGAGGTCGGCACCGAAGTGCTGGGCCACCTGGGCCCGGTGCCCGCCCCGTGCCGGGTGGTCTACGTCGTCGACGAACCCGACCGCCGCGGATTCGCCTACGGCACCCTGCCCGGCCACGCGGTGCGCGGCGAGGAACTGTTTCTCGTGCGTTACGAGCCCGCCACCGGCGACGTCGTCGCCGAGGTCGCCGCCTTCTCCCAGCCGGCGACGTGGTGGAGCCGGCTCGGCGCGCCGGTGACCGGAGTGATGCAACGGCTGATCGCGGGACGCTACCTGCGGGCCCTCTGAACGGCCGGTCAGGCGGGGTCACGGAAGTGACATCGCCATGCCCGGGTGATCCACGGTGGTCAGCGGTAGATTGAAGACCCAAATTGACGCAAGAAGTATGGACGGTGGCGGTGAACGATCAGCCCGACCTGGAGGCGACCCATCTGCGGGTCGCCGAGCTCGTGCAGGGGCTGCACAACAGACCTGATACCGACGCCGAAACGGTGATCGCCGAACTGGCCGAGAACGCCGCGGTGGAGATTCCGGGCGCGCAGCACGCAGGCATCACGTTGACGCGGAATGCCCGCAACATCGAGACCCCGGCGGCGACGTCGCACTGGCCGGTGTTGCTCGACAAGATCCAGCAGCGCTACCGCGAGGGGCCGTGCCTGACCGCGGCATGGGAAGAGAAGACGATCCACGTGGCGAATCTGGAGACCGAGACCCGGTTTCCGAACTACCGTCGCGACGCGCTCGCGGAGACGCCGATCCGGTCCATCATGGCGTTCCAGCTGTTCATCGCCGGCGAGACGCTGGGCGCGCTGAACGTCTACTCCGAGCAGCCCGACGTGTTCACCCCCGAGTCGCGAACCATGGGCCTGATCTTCGCCGCACACTCGTCGGTGGCGTGGAACTCGGCGCGCCGCGAAGAACAGTTCCAGCGAGCGCTGTCGAGCCGCGACATGATCGGCCAGGCCAAGGGCATGATCATGGAGCGCTACCGCGTCGACGCGGTCCAGGCGTTCGAGGTGTTGCGCAAGCTGTCCCAGGATTCCAACGTGCCGCTGATCCAGGTGGCCACCGACCTGGTGGCCGGTGCGCAGTCAGAGAACGGCCGACAGGACGCGTGAGCGGCCTGGCTGAGCGACTGACTCAGCCAGGCCACCCCCGCACTTGATTACTGCCCGTCCCACCGGTCGCGGCGGTCGCCTGCCGGGGCGGCTCCGCTGACCGGCGCGCGAGGCACGTCGGCGTTCACCGGACCCCGGGCCGAATCGCCTTGCGTCGCAGACCAATCCGTTCCGACACAGAGCAGGTCGGACGGCACCGGGATCTCGTTGGGCAGCGGCACCGGAAGACCGGGGATGGACGGCAGGTTCAGCGGCGAGGGCGAGATCAGGTTGGACACCCCCGTCGCCAGCAGCGGGGTCACCGCATCCGGGATCCCCGGACCGCTCACCGAGACGGCTCCGGGCACGCCCGGCGCCGGTGCAGGCGGCGGCGGTAGCAGGCCGATCACCGACGACGCGCTGTCCTGCACGGTCCGCAGCACGCCGGGCGGGGTCAGCAGATCGGCGACCGTCATCGAGTTGCCGGGGGTTCCCGGGATCGGCGAGGACGGAACACCGGTGTTGACGCCGACCGAGGACGGCGGGGTCGGCGGTGTGCCCGGCACATTCCCGGGGACGTTGGCTGCGACCGGCACTCCCGGTGTGCCCGGGGTGGGGGGCGTCGCGGCCCCGGCGGGAACCGTCACGCTGCCACCGGGAACCGGCGGCGTCGGCGGGGTCGCAGCCCCGGCAGGAACAGTCACGTTCCCACCCGGAACCGGCGGCGTCGGCGGGGTCGCAGCCCCGGCAGGAACAGTCACGTTCCCACCCGGAACCGGCGGCGCCGGCGGGGTCGCAGCCCCGGCAGGAACCGTCACAGCCCCACCCGGAACCGGCGGCGCCGGCGGGGTCGCAGCCCCGGCAGGAACCGTCACAGCCCCACCCGGAACCGGCGGCGCCGGAGGCGTCACCACACCCGCGGGAACCGCCGCAGCCCCACCCGGAACCGGCGGCGCCGGAGGCGTCACCACACCCGCGGGAACCGCCGCAGCCCCACCTGGAACCGGCGGCGCCGGAGGAGTCACCACGCCGGCTTCGCCGAACACGGGGGCACCGGGAATCCCGGGCGTGGCACCTGGGGGGCCCGCGACTGCGGCCGCGGCTTCGACCGGGGCGCCTCCACCGACGCCCGGTCCGGCAGAACCTGCGGCAGCGGCGACCGGGGCACCTGCCCCGGGGGCGCCACCCGGCACGGCTGCGCCGGCGTCGCCGACGATGGGCGCACCCGGCATGCCCGGCGCCGGGGGTGTCGTCAGGCCGGCCTCACCGACCACCGGAGCGCCCGGAGCACCCGGAGCAGGGGGCGTCACCAGGCCGCCCTGACCGGCAACAGGAGCACCCGGGGCACCGGGAGCAGGAGGCGTAGGCAGCCCGGCTTCAGTGACCACCGGAGCGCCCGGGACACCGGGGGCCGGAGGTGTCACGACACCGGCGTCACCCACGACCGGAGCACCCGGGGCACCCGGAGCCGGAGGCGTAGGCAGCCCAGCCTCAGTAACGACCGGAGCACCCGGAACACCCGGAGCAGGAGGCGTTACGACACCAGCATCACCGACAACCGGAGCACCCGGCGCACCCGGAGCAGGAGGCGTCGGCAGCCCAGCCTCAGTAACCACCGGAGCACCCGGAACACCCGGAGCAGGAGGCGTCACCAGGCCGCCCTCGTTCACCACCGGAACACCCGGCACGCCCGGGGCCGGCGGCGTCGCCACCTCGACCGACGAACCAGCAGGCGTCGCAGGAACACCCGGAACCGGAGGCGTCACCACACTCGACGAACCCTGCACCGGCACACCCGGAACACCCGGAGCCGGCGGCGTCACCACCTCCACCGACGAACCAGCAGGCGTCGCAGGAACACCCGGAACCGGAGGCGTCACCACACTCGACGAACCCTGCACCGGCACACCCGGAACACCCGGAGCCGGCGGCGTCACCACCTCCACCGACGAACCAGCAGGCGTCGCAGGCGCCGGCGGAGCCGGCGGTGAGAACGTCTCGACACTTCCGGCCGACGGCGTCGCGGGAGCGGGCGGCGCAGGCGGAGAGAAGGTTTCGACTGAATTAGCGATCGGCGTCGCAGGCGCGGGCGGCGCCGGCGGCGTCACCACACCCGAGGAACCCTCCACCGGAGCACCCGGAGCTCCCGGCGCCGGCGGCGTCGCACCCTCCACCGACGAACCCACCGGCGTCGCAGGCACACCCGGCGCCGGCGGCGTCACCACACCCGACTCNCACCCGGAGCTCCCGGCGCCGGCGGCGTCGCACCCTCCACCGACGAACCCACCGGCGTCGCAGGCACACCCGGCGCCGGCGGCGTCACCACACCCGACTCCCCCGCGACCGGAGCACCCGGCACACCCGGCGCCGGCGTCGCACCCTCCACCGACGAACCCACCGGCGTCGCAGGAACACCCGGAACCGGAGGCGTCACCACACCCGACTCCCCCGCGACCGGAGCACCCGGCACACCCGGCGCCGGCGGCGTCGCACCCTCCACCGACGAACCCACCGGCGTCGCAGGCACACCCGGCGCCGGCGGCGTCACCACACCCGACTGCCCCGCGACNCCCGGCGCCGGCGGCGTCGCACCCTCCACCGACGAACCCACCGGCGTCGCAGGCACACCCGGCGCCGGCGGCGTCACCACACCCGACTGCCCCGCGACGGGGGCACCGGGAAGACCCGGGGCCGGCGGCGTCGCGTCACCGGCAGCGGCGGCGATCGGAGCACCCGGCGCGGGGACACCTGCGGGAGGCACGGCACCCGCCTCGCCGACGACAGGCGCACCCGGAAGACCCGGCGCCGGTGGCGCCGCCTCGCCGCCGGCGGCAGCGAGCGGCGCACCCGGTACGCCCCCGCCCGGAGCGGCCGCGCCAGCTGCAGCCTCGACAGGAGCGCCAGGCGCCGGAAGTCCAACGGGCGCAACGGCCCCGGCGTCGCCGATGACCGGCGCACCCGGAACACCCGGGGCCGGAGGCGTCGCAGCGCCGGCCGGAACACCCACCGGCAGACCGGGAACACCGGGGGCCGGAGGCGTCGCAGCCCCGGCCGGAACACCCACCGGCGCACCCGGAACACCCGGGACCGGTGGCAGCGCCGCGCCCGCGTCACCGATGACGGGAGCACCCGGGACGGGCGGTGCCGGAGGGCCGGCATTGACGACGGGCGTGCCGACCGGCGCGCCCGGAACCGGAGGCAGGGGCGGCGTACCACCGCCAGTGGAGGTCACCGCGGGCACCCCCGGCACCGGGGGTGCCGGAGGTGTCGCACCCGCGGCGGGCGTCACGACGGCCGACGGCGGCTGGGGCGGCAGCGGCGGCGTGGGCGCCCCAGCCGAACTCGCCACGGGGACACCCGGCGTGCCGGGGACGGGCGGCGTCACGCCCGACGACGACGTGGACACCGACGCGGGTGGGCGCGGGGGCACGGGCGGCAGTCCGGCCGACGACGAACTGGCCGGCGGCACCACCACCGGCGGGGTGGGCTGGCCGGGACCGGCCGTGAACGAGTTGGCGGCTTCGTGCAACGCCTGCGGAATGTCGGCGGGGTGCGTCGCGATTTGCTGCAGGATGCCCACGCACGGGACGCCGCCCCGGGTGGGATCGGCGGCGGCCAACGGACTCAACACCGGGGCGGTCAAGAACATCCCCGCGCTGCCCATCATGACAACGACGATGCCCTTCTTGGTCCGTGACATGCGCTCCCAGTCCTTTTGCGTCGTTCTGCGAATTTCGATCACCTGCTGGGCTTACTGAACCGACAATTTGCGAAATCGCCGACGCGACAAATCCGGCGTTACCCAACCGTTGCCAAGGAGAAGCGTTCCCGTTGTGGACGCAACCCCGTGAGCTGGGGAAACTCCGATTCGCCGTCCGACGGTTCTGCCAGTCGCGCATGGCGTCTTCGCCGCCACGCCTTCGCGGCGGACACGAGCCGTTTCGCTATCCGGCCAGGGCCGCCGCAGGCACCGCAAACCCGCCGCACGGAGGCGGTCACCCTGCCGGCGCGCGAGGACCTCGCGATCCCGTCTGCCTCGCCCACCGCTCCCCCGCCGCGCCGGGCGCCACCCGGAGCGGGGCCCCGCACCACGGGTCACCCGTCCCACCCCAACGTTGCTGACCGGCGTCAGACGTCCGAGGGGTCGAAATGCCGGATACTGCCACCCCAGCCGGGTGGACCGCCCGAATCGATTGTCTGACAACACGTTCGATGGCGGGGTCCACGCTGCAGGCAGACGTTCGTCTGACGGCACTCGTCACACGGTTCAAGGACCATTGGCCCTGTTTGCGGCCCGGCCCGCCGCGCACTGTGGGAGGAGACTGAGGTGGAGGTGAGATGCCCACGACGCAGATCAGGTCCGAACTGATCGTCGATGCGCTGCAGGTGGCCTGTCGGGCACCGTCTCTGCACAACACGCAGCCATGGCGCTGGGTGCTGACCGACCACAGCGTGGAGTTGTTCGCCGATCCCTCCCGCCGCGCGCGGTCCGCGGACAGCAGCGGCCGTCAAGCGGTGATCAGCTGCGGCGCAGCCCTGCACCACTTCCGCGTCGCGATGGCTGCCGCCGGATGGGACACCACGGTGCGGCGCTTTCCCGACGCCGACGATCCGCTACATCTGGCCACCGTCGAATTCACCCCGTCCGCCTCGATCTCCGAGGACCAGAGGCGTCTCGCCGACGCGATCCTCGCGCGGCGCACCGATCGCCTCCCCCTGGCCGAACCGTCCGAGGTCGAGAACCTCCTCGACGCGGTGATCGCCGACGACCATGGCGGCACGGTCAGCTTCGACCTGGTGGCCGAGGAGCTGCGGTCGGCCTTGGCCGAAGCCTCCTACCTCACCGACACGGCGCGACTTCACGACGGCGACTACCACGACGAACTCTTCTGGTGGACAGAGCAATTGGTGTCCGATGACGGAATTCCGCTCAGCGCACTGATCTCCGCACCCGAAAGTGACCGCGTCGATGTCGGGCGGACCTTCCCGGTCATCAGACACCCGGAGCGTCGTGTCGAGATCGGCGAGGACCGATCCCGGATCCTGGTGATCTCCAGTGCCGACGATTCACCGGAGAGCGTTCTCCGGTGCGGCGAGGCACTTTCCCGAGTGTTGCTGGAGGCGACGATCGCCGGCTACGCCACCTGCACGCTGACCCACCTCACCGAATTGCCCTCGGGGCGGGACGTCGTCGCATCGCTGATCGACGGCGACGCGATCCCCCAGGTACTGATCAGAGTCGGGCTGGCGCCGGCACTGGAGGCCGCGCCCCCACCGACACCGCGCCGGCACATTCGTGACGTCGTCGAAATACGCAGGGGGTCAACATGATGGAGAGCGCTCCCGCACCATGCGTGGTGGTGGGGATCGACGGATCGCCGGCGGCGGTCGACGCCGCGCTGTGGGCGATCGACGAAGCGATCGACCGCGATGTCCCGCTGCGGCTTGTCTATGTGATCGACAGCCCGGACTCCGACACGGTCGACCCGCAGGATCAGGCACGCCGCCTGGCCACCGCGGAAGTGGCCGTCCGATACGTCCTGACGGCGGTCGAATCGACCGAGCGGCCGGTCAAGATGGAAGTGGAGATCTTGCAGGGCCGGCCGGTGGAGGCGCTGTTGGAGGCCGCCCGCACCGCGGTCATGCTGTGCGTCGGCGCGCGCGGCCTGCGACACGCCACCAACGGCCGCATCGGCTCCACCGCCGCCGCACTGTCGAAGTCGGCGCACTGCCCGGTGGCCATCGTCCGCGCTCACCGGCCCCATGCCAACCGCGACCGCGCCGTGGTCATCGAGGTCGACGACAACGCCGCGGGCAACGCCGTTCTGCATCGCGGCCTGGAGGAAGCGCAGCGCCGGCACGCGCCGGTGCGGGTGCTCGCGCCCACCCACACCTTCGCCGACGTCCAGGCGCATTGGGAGCGTCGGCTCGACGAATCCCGGCGCCGCTTCCCGCAACTGGACATCTCGTCGGTGAGCAGGCACGGCGACGCACTCGACTACCTGGCCGCCAACGCCGGCGCAATCCAACTGGTGGTCACGGGACGTACGCGTCCGGGCGGACTGGGGGCTTTGGTCGGAGCGCGGGGCAACGCCGCGCTGCGCGACACCGACTGCTCGATCCTGGTCTGCGGACCGCACAGCGCACTGTGAACGAGTGCCCGATCGGACAGGGGATGACGGCATGGTGAAGGTTTTCCTGGTCGACGACCACGAGGTGGTGCGGCGCGGTCTGGTCGATCTGCTCAGCGCCGACCCGGAACTCGACGTGATCGGCGAGGCGGGGTCGGTGTCCGAAGCCCTGGCCCGCATCCCGGCCCTGCAACCAGACGTCGCGGTGCTCGACGTCCGGCTACCCGACGGCAACGGGATCGAGTTGTGCCGTGACCTGCTGTCCCGGTTGCCCGATCTGCGCTGTCTGATGCTGACGTCGTTCACCTCCGACGAGGCCATGCTCGACGCGATCCTGGCCGGCGCCAGCGGCTACGTCGTCAAGGACATCAAGGGCATGGAGCTGGCACGGGCGATCAAAGATGTCGGGTCCGGACGCTCCCTGCTGGACAACCGGGCCGCGGCGGCGCTGATGGCCAAGCTGCGCGGCGACGGACAGCCCAGCGATCCGCTGTCCGAGCTCACCGAACAGGAACGGGTCCTGCTCGACCTGCTCGGTGAGGGCCTGACCAACAAACAGATCGCGGCCCGGATGTTCCTCGCCGAGAAGACCGTCAAGAACTACGTGTCGCGGCTGCTGGCCAAGCTCGGCATGGAGCGCCGCACCCAGGCCGCCGTCTTCATCTCCAAGCTCGAGCGGCGCAAGCGGCCCGGCTCGGCCTGAGCCGACCCCGCCGCTCACTCCAGCGGCGAATCGTCCAGGTAGGCAACCACATCGGACAGGTCGCGGCGCGGCGTCGAGGGCAGCGGGTCGGCATTGATCGGTGCCCACCCCACGCGCAGCAGCATCTGCGGATGCGCGTCCGTCCCGAACACGTCCTCCCGCAACGCCTCCCGGGTCCGCGCCACCTCCAGCGGCTCGGTGATCGGGCAGCTCGCCAGCCCCAGCGCGGTCGCCGTCAACAGCACCAGGCTGGTCGCCTCCCCCGCCCGTAACCACGCCATCGCGTCGTCGTCGCGGGTGCCCAGCGCGAGGATCACGGCGTGCTCATCGGCCGGATCGGTGTGCAGCGGCTGGGTGAGCACGCCGACGGCAAAGTGCCGCGCGGGAACGCGCGCCACCCCGTCGGGGCCGGGCAGACTGCGGGCCGGTACGCCGCTCGTCGCCGCGTATCGTCCACTCCACCGGGCCAATTCGGCGAGGTACTCCTCATCAGATTCGTGGACGCGCGCCGCCTCGCCGGCGAGACCGGCGAGCCCGTCGAGATCGGCGATGCGCCGCAGCACGATTCCCGCGCGCGCGGCCCTGGCCCCCATCAACACGACGTCGCCCCGCGGCACCGGCCAGGAGCTGTAGTGCCGCCTGTCGGTGCGCCGGCGCGGTATCGCCGCGGCCAACGCGACATCGAGCTCGGCCGCCGGATAGCTGTAGAGCGTCAGCGCCGCCAGGTGATCGGGATCGGCCGGATTGGGAAAGCGCGTCACCTTGGCCTGCCAGCCGAGCGCCGCCAGCGCGACGACACAGTGGTTGAGCGCCGCCCCGCAACTGAGCATCAGGTCGCGGCCGTCGGGGTCGGTGTGCGGCAACTGCAGGCTCGGATCGGCATAGAGGTGCAGGGTCTCCTCGCCGACACGCCACCGCCACGGCTGCGAGTTGTGCACCGACGGCGCACGCGTCGCCAGCGACAGCGCGGACCGCAGCGTTTCGGTGTCCGGAAGCTCCGTCATCACTGTCACCCTCTCGAGCGTCATTCCGCCCTCCAGAGTGCGTCGCGCCGCCGGTGTTTGCGGAGGGCACAAAGGCCTCTCTCCGGTCGGCCAGTGGACAGGTTCTCGTCAGGACCGAAGCCACACCGCGGTGTCCGGAGGAAGCACGGCGCCGACGCCGGGCGCCGACGCCAGCACCACCGTCGCCGTGTCGGGCAGCGGCACGGGACCCTCGCCGGTGTTGACCCAGCACTGGGCGCCCCCGCGCTCGAAAGCGGCGACGTCGGCGTCGGTGGTGAGCCATTTCACGTCGCCGGCATCCCGCCACAGCGTCGGGCGCACCCGCAGCGCGTCGCGATAGAGATTCAGGGTCGAATCCGCATCGCGTTCCTGGGCCTCGACGCTGTATTCGCCCCAGTGCGCGGGCTGCGGCAGCCACGTGCCGGACCCGGACTCGGAACCGAAACCGAAGGGGGCGTCGGTCGCCGTCCACGGCAACGGGATTCGGCATCCGTCGCGGCCGACGTCGGTGAAACCCGACTGCACCCAGGTCGGATCCTGCCGCACGTCGTCAGGGAGGTCCTCGACCTCCTCGAGGGCCAACTCCTCGCCCTGGTAGACGTAGGCGGTGCCAGGCAGCGCGAGCTGTACCAGCGCCGCGGCCCGGGCACGGCGCCTGCCGATGACGTGGTCGGGGTCCTCGTCGGCCCATCGGCCGCGCTCCCAATCGGTTTCGATGAGGTGCGCCGGCTGGGAGCGGGAGAAGCGGGTCACGGTGCGGGTCACGTCGTGGTTGGACAGCACCCACGTCGGCGGCGCGCCGACGGTGGCAGCGGCGGCGATCGCGTCGTCGACGACCGCGCGCAGCACCTCCGCCCGCCACGGCGCGCGCAGGAAGTCGAACTGGAAGGCGGTGTGCAGTTCGTCGGGCCGCAGGTAGCGCGCCAGGCGCTCGTTACTGGGCACCCACGCTTCGGCGATGAAGATGCGCTCTGGGGTGTAGCGCTCCGCGACAGCGCGCCAGCCCCGGTAGACGTCGTGGACGCCGTCCTGGTCCCAGGCCGGGTGCCCGGCACGCGACTGCACCAGACTCTGCGCGGCGTCGTCGGGATCGGCCGTGTCGGGAAGTCCGGCCTCCTTGATCAGCCCGTGCGCCACGTCGATCCGGAAACCGTCCACACCGCGGTCGAACCAGAAGGCCAGGATGTGCTCGAATTCGGCGCGCACCTCGTCGTGGTCCCAGTTCAGGTCCGGCTGCCCGGGCGCGAAAAGGTGCAGATACCACTGCCCGTCGGCGACCCGGGTCCAGGCGGGTCCGCCGAACACGCTCTGCCAGTTGTTCGGCGGCGCGTCACCGTTCGGGCCCCGGCCGGCCCGGAAGTGGTAGCGCTGCCGCGCCCCCGGCTCGTCGGCCAGCGCGGCGCGGAACCAGGCGTGCTGATCGGAGGTGTGGTTCGGGACGATGTCGAGCAGCACGCGAATGCCCAGCTCGTGGGCTTCGGCGATCAGCGCCTGCGCCTCGGCCAGGGTGCCGTAGGCCGGCTCGATGTCGCGGTAATCGGAGACGTCGTAGCCGGCGTCGGCCATCGGCGACGGATACCAGGGGTTGATCCAGATCGCGTCCACACCCAGCCGCGCCAGATACGGCAGGCGCGTCCGCAGACCTGCGACGTCGCCGACGCCGTCGCCGTTGCCGTCGGCGAAGCTGCGGATGTAGACCTGATAGACGACGGCGGTCTGCCACCACGGTGAGACGGCGGGGGCCACGGCACTCCATTCCAGTTGACGCGCGAACGTGTTCCCACGGTAGTGAACCCGACAGATTCACGACAGCCGAAGCACGTTCGGCACCGCGCGACCGCGGGTGCCGCGCCGACGGGGTACCGCTGCGCCACCGATTCTGTGAACTGTGACACACTCGTCGCTGTACCGAATGTGCTGGTCGTGGCCCTCATCGGAGACCACAACTTCATAAACGAGGACGTGATGAAACGAATCCAGTTCGCCCACGGGCGACGACGTCGTGCAATCGCGCTGGCAAGCGCGCCTCTGGTCGCCGCCACGTTGTTGTCCGGGTGCGGTAGCGAGGGCGGCCCCCCGACGCTGACGTGGTACATCCTCCCCGACAACGGCGGCTCGGCCGCGCGGGCCCAGGAGTGCGAGGCCGCCTCCAACGGTGCCTACCGGGTGCGCATCGAGTCGCTGCCCTCCACCGCGACCGCGCAGCGGGAACAGATGGTGCGCCGCCTGGCCGCCGGGGACTCCTCGATCGATCTGGTCAGCATGGACGTGGTGTTCACCGCCGAATTCGCCAACGCCGGATTCCTGCGTCCCTACACCGCCGAGGAGACGCAGCGGCTGACCGCGGGCATGCTGCCGGCGCCGGTGAAGACCGGCACATGGGACGACAAGCTCTACGGTGCCCCGTACAAGTCCAACGCCCAGCTGCTGTGGTACCGCAAGTCGGCGGCCGCCGCGGCCGGGGTCGACCCGACCTCGCCGACGTTCACGTGGGACGAGATGATCAAAGCCGCTGTGGGACAGCAGAAGAAGGTTGCCGTCCAGGCGCAGCGCTACGAGGGCTACACCGTGCTGATCAACGCGCTGGTGCTCTCCGGCGGCGGTGCGCTGCTCCAGGACGTGGAGGCCGGCCGCAACGCCAAGCCGTCACTGGCCAGTCCGGCCGGCGAGAAGGCCGCCCAGATCGTCGGTACCCTCGGCCGCTCCCCCGCCGCGCCCACCGACATGTCGAACGCGTCGGAGGAACAGGCCCGCGCCAACTTCCAGTCCGCTCAGGGCATGTTCATGGTCAACTGGCCCTACGTCCTCGCCGCCGCCCGCAGCGCCGCCGAGGAGGGCACGCTCGATCAGGCCGTCGTCGACGACATCGGTTGGGCCCGCTATCCCCGGGTGGCACCCGACCGGCCCAGCGCACCGCCGCTGGGCGGGGCGAACCTCGGCATCGGCGCCTACACCAAGCATCCCGATCAGGCGGTCGCACTCGTCGAGTGCATCAACGCCGAACCGAAGGCCACCCAGTACATGCTCGACGAGAGCGAACCGTCGCCCTACGCCGCGTCCTACGACGATGCCAAGATCCGCGAGGAGTACGCCAACGCCGACCTGATCCGCGAATCCATCGGCGACGGCGGTCCACGGCCGCCGACCCCCTACTACACCGACATCTCGGGAGCCATTCAGCAGACGTGGCACCCGCCCGCCTCGGTGAATGACCAAACCCCGGAAAGGACAGACCAATTCATGGCTGACGTGCTCGCGGGGAGGCGCCTGCTGTGACGACGCTTCAGACCCCGCCGCTGCAGAAAGAACCTGGCAAGCCCGCGATGAGCGAGCGGGTCAAGGGTGAGCGCAGGCTCGGCATCTACCTGACGCTGCCGTCCTATGTGGTGATGCTGCTGGTCACCGCCTACCCCCTCGGCTACGCACTGGTGTTGTCGCTGTACAACTTCCGGCTCACCGACCCCGAGGGCCGCAGCTTCGTCGGGCTGCGGAACTATCTGGTGATCCTCACCGACCCGATCTGGTGGAACGACTTCCTCACCACGCTGGCGATCACCGTCGTCACGGTCGCCGTCGAACTGGTGCTCGGATTCTGGTTCGCGTTCGTGATGCTGCGCATCGTGCGCGGACGCGGTCCGCTGCGCACGGCGATCCTGATCCCGTACGGCATCGTCACGGTCGTGTCGGCGTTCATCTGGCGCTACGCCTTCGCCATCGACTCCGGGTTCGTCAACCAGTGGCTGAATCTCACCGACTTCGACTGGTTCGGCAACAGGTGGTCGGCCATCTTCGTCATCTGCCTGTCCGAGATCTGGAAGACCACCCCGTTCATCTCGCTGCTGCTGCTCGCCGGGCTGGTGCAGGTGCCCGAGGACATGCAGGAGGCGGCGAAGGTCGACGGTGCCACGGCGTGGCAGCGACTGTGGAAGGTGACGCTGCCCAACATGAAGGCCGCGATCATGGTGGCCCTGCTGTTCCGCACGCTGGACGCCTGGCGCATCTTCGACAACCCGTATGTGATGACCGCCGGCGCCAACAACACCGAGACAATCTCGTTCCTGGCCTATCGCCAGAACGTGACGCTGGTGAATCTCGGGATGGGATCCGCGGTGTCGGTGCTGCTGTTCCTCTCCGTCGTCGCGATCGCCTGGGTCTTCATCAAGGTCTTCAAGACCGACCTGTCCCAAGTCAGGGGTGACCAGTGACCAAGAGCACCAAGTGGTGGACGATCGCCGGCATCGTCATCGTGATCTACAGCTTCGTGCCGATGCTGTGGATGATCAGCCTGGCGTTCAAGCCGCCGTCGGACATCGTGTCGGGCAATCCGTCGTTCCTGCCGAGCTCGTTCACGCTGGACAACTTCGCGCAGATCTTCAGCAACGAGTTGTTCACGCGGGCGCTGCTCAACTCGATCGGCATCGCGATCATCGCGACCATCATCTCGGTCGTCATCGCGATGTTCGCCGCGTATGCGATTGCGCGGCTGGAGTTCCCGGGCAAGAAGCTGTTGCTGTCGCTGGCGCTGGGCATCGCGATGTTCCCGCAGGCGGCGCTGGTCGGCCCGCTGTTCGACATGTGGCGCGGACTGGGCATCTACGACACCTGGCTGGGGCTCATCATCCCCTACCTGACGTTCGCGCTGCCGCTGTCCATCTGGACGATGTCGGCGTTCTTCCGCCAGATCCCCTGGGAGATGGAGCATGCCGCGCAGGTCGACGGAGCGACGCAGTGGCAGGCGTTCCGCAAGGTGATCGTGCCGCTGGCTGCGCCCGGGGTGTTCACCACCGCGATCCTGACGTTCTTCTTCTGCTGG
Source organism: Mycolicibacterium chlorophenolicum (assembly GCF_001044235.1). Lineage (GTDB taxonomy): Bacteria > Actinomycetota > Actinomycetes > Mycobacteriales > Mycobacteriaceae > Mycobacterium > Mycobacterium chlorophenolicum. The sequence goes on from NZ_JYNL01000020.1 coordinate 305,871, forward strand.
AACGACTTCCTGTTCGCGATCTCGCTGACGTCGACCGACAATGCCCGCACGGTGCCCGCGGCGCTGGCGTTCTTCCAGGGCGCCTCGTACTTCGAGTCGCCGGTCCCCTACATCATGGCCGCGTCGGTGATCGTCACGATCCCCGTCGTCATCCTCGTCCTCATCTTCCAGCGGCGCATCGTCGCCGGCCTGACCTCCGGAGCAGTGAAGGGATAACCCCATGGCAGCAATCACGATGCGCAATATCGTCAAGAAGTACGGCGACGGCTATCCGGCCGTCAACGACGTCAGCCTCGACATCGCCGACGGCGAGTTCATGATCCTGGTGGGCCCGTCGGGCTGCGGCAAGTCGACCCTGCTGCGGATGATCGTGGGGCTCGAGGACATCAGCTCGGGCGACATGCTGATCGGCGACAAGAAGGTCAACGACAAGGCCCCGCGCGACCGCAACCTGTCGATGGTGTTCCAGAACTACGCGCTGTACCCGCACCTGACCGTGTTCGAGAACATCGCCTTCCCGCTCCGGTTGTCGGGCAAGCTGTCCGACGACGAGATCCGCAAGCGGGTCACCGAGGCCGCCGACACACTCGAACTCGGCGAGCACCTGGACCGCAAACCGGCCAACCTGTCGGGCGGGCAGCGGCAGCGCGTCGCGATGGGCCGTGCGATCGTGCGCGAGGCGGATGCGTTCCTGTTCGACGAGCCGCTGAGCAACCTCGACGCGAAGCTGCGCGGCCAGATGCGCACCGAGATCCTGCGGCTGCAGCGCAAGCTCGGCGTCACCACCGTCTACGTCACCCACGATCAGACGGAGGCGATGACGCTGGGCGATCGCGTCGCGGTGCTGAAAAAGGGTGTGCTGCAGCAGGTGGCCAGTCCTCGCGAGCTGTACGACCAGCCCGTCAACCTGTTCGTCGCCGGCTTCATCGGGTCCCCGCCGATGAACTTCGTGCCCGCGCACGTCAACGGCGACAACCTCGAGCTCCCGTTCGCAACGGTGCCATTGCGCGACGAGTGGCGCACCGCCGTCGACGACCAGAAGGTGTACATCGCCGGTATCCGGCCGGGCGCGTTCGAGGACGCGGAGTTCGTCGACGACGACAAGCGCTCCCGCGGAGTGACGTTCGACGTCACCGTCGACATGGTCGAGTGGCTGGGCAACGAGCAGTACGCGTTCGTGCCGTTCGAGGCGACCCCGGAGATCACGCAGCAGCTGGCCGAGCTCGCCAACGAACTGGACAGCGAACAGCTGCGCACCCAGCTCTGTGTCGAGCTGGATCCGCTGAGCCGGGTGCGCTCGGGCGACAAGGCCACACTGTGGCTGGACGCCGAGCGTCTGCATCTGTTCGATCCGCACAGCGGTGAGAACCTCACGCGGACCGATCAGACCAATGGCCGGCACGCCGCCCCCGCCGGCTGAGCGGGCGGCCACACACGCCGATGGCGGCACCTGAGCTTCGGCTGCGGGCGGCGCGCCCCGAACTGCTGGCGCTGCCGTGGGATCGGGCGCTCGCCGAATGGACCGCGCCCGAGGTCCCATTGCGCGACCTCCCGGTGGGACCCAGCCGGCACCTGGTCAAATTCGTCGAGTGCGACGGTGAGCTGTGGGCACTCAAGGAGCTGCCCCCGCGCATCGCCGCCCGCGAGTACGAGGTGCTGCGTGCGCTTGAGGACATGGAGCTCAACGCCGTTCGTCCGGCGGGCCTGGTGTTCCAGCCCGACTTCGACACCGCGATCCTGCTGACCCGCTACCTCACCGGTTCCTGGCAGTACCGCCGGATGTTCATGCGGCTGCCGCCCGACGCGCCCAAACACCGCGCCCGGCTGTTCGACGCGATGGCGACCCTGCTGGTGGAACTCCACCGGCACGGGGTGTTCTGGGGCGACTGCTCGCTGGCCAACACGCTGTTCTCCCGGGACGGGCAGGTGCTGCAGGCCTTCCTCGTCGACGCCGAGACCAGCGAGGTCCACCCGAGTCTGTCGAACGGACAGCGCACCCAGGACATCGACATCACCGTCGAGAACGTCGCCGCCGGGCTGCTCGACGTCGCTGCGCGGCTCGAAAGACCGGATCTGGAACCGGGTTTCATCGGTGAGGCGCTGGCGATCAGGGAACGCTACGAGCGGTTGTGGGAGCTGCTGCACGCGGCGCCGACGTTCGGTTTCGCCGACCGCTACCGCGTCGAGGGCACCATTCGCAAGCTCAACGACCTCGGGTTCGCCGTCGACGAGGTGTCGCTGCAGCCGGTCACCTCCGGCGCCGACGAACTGCGGTTGCACGTCGCGGTCGGCGACCGCCGTTACCACGCCACCGAACTGCAGCGCCTCACCGGACTCGTCGTCGGTGAGGGGCAGGCCCGCATCCTGCTCGGCGATCTGCACGCTTACCAGGGGCAGTTGTGCCGCGAAGCCGGCCACGACGTCGACGAGCGCACCGCGGCGCAGCTGTGGGTGATGGAGGTGGCCACCCCGACGATGCACCGCGCACACGCCGCGGTCGGACGTTCGGGCACCCCGATCCAGGCCTACTGCGATCTGCTGGAGGTGCGGTGGCTGCTCTCGGAGCGGGCCGGCCGTGACGTCGGTACCGAGCGCGCGCTCCAGGCGTTGGCGCGCAACGTGGTTCCGTCGGAGTCAGCCGCGCAGCTGATGATCGTCGAGACGCCCACCGAGCCGTTCTCGGTACTCGACGACGACTAGTGCCGGACGCCGCGGCCTCGCATCAACCCGCCTCCGCCACACGCAGATACGCGTGAATCGTCGTGCCGTCGATCCCGGAATGGCAGCGCACCAGGTCGGCGACGGCGTTGACCACCATCAGACCCCCGGGCGCCCCCGTGCCCGCGTTCGCGCCGTCGAGCGGGTCATCGAGGCGGGCGTGGTCGCGCGCCTCGCACGCCAGGTAGCCGTCCGCACTCCAGAACGCTAGCCGGCACGGCCCGGCGTTGTGCACCAGCGCCTCGGTCGCCAGCTCGGTCACGATGAGCCGCAGATCGATCAACTTCTCGTCGTCACAACCGAACCACCGCCCGTACCGCGCGGCGAAGGTACGGGCGCGGTGCAGCTCGGCAACCGTGCGCACGGTGCAGCCCACCGCGTCGGCGGCCGCGTGCAGGGGCTCGTTGTACCGCCGCCAGGCGTCGTCCGGCGCGAAGTGCGAGCTATCGGCCTCCGGCTCCCCGTAGCGCCACAGGACCGGATGGGTGGTGCGTGCATCGTCGAGACGCTCGTCGGTCAGCGCGCCCGCGTCATAGGGGCAGAGCACCGTAACGTCCCGGCCGGTGAACGCGAGGTTGATCAGCGCTTCGTACTGCACGCACGCCGGGTACTCGAGGGCCGAGCGCCCGTCCCAGACCGGCTCACCGATCATCAGCACCGGCTGGGGAACGCTCGCCTCGACGAATCGGCTCAGCACTCCGGCGAGGATGCCGCCCGGATTGCGTCCCGCCTGGGTCATGTCGATCAGGGTGACCGCATTCTCGGACGGACCGAGCGCGGTGCGCAGCGCAGCCAGATTGGGGCCCGGGACGGCGACCAGAACGCAGTGCCCCCTGTCGAGTGCGTCGATGATCGACGGCACCAGACAGTCGACATAGGCCCTCAACGAGTCATAGAAGAACGCCGGGTGCCGGAAACGGTCGACGTCGGGATCAGACAGAACAGACAAGCACGGGCTCCCGACGTCGTCGACGCATCGGGTCGCTGCTCCGATGAATGACTCTGACATTACGCCCCCGGCTTCGCCTGCGGTGACCGAAAATGTGACGGCGACGGTGCGGCCCCATCCGCGATTTTCGACCGCTGATAGGGTTGTATTCGGTCGAATAATCCGCAGAAACGGAAAAGCCACGAATGCCGGACATCAGGATCAGGGACGCGGCGGTGTTGCTCGGCGTCAGCGACGACACCGTGCGCCGCTGGATCGACGGGGGCGCGCTGCCGGCGTCGCGGGATGAATCGGGCCGCAAGGTGATCGCCGGTGACGTGCTCGCCGACTTCGCCCGGCAACACGCCGCACCGCCACCCGACCCGGTCGGTGTCGCGAGTTCGGCGCGCAACCGGTTCGTCGGACTCGTCACCGAGGTGCGCTCGGACCGGGTGATGAGCGAGGTGCAGATGCAGTGCGGGCCGTTCACCGTGGTGTCCCTGATGAGCACCGAGTCCGTCCGCCAACTCGGTCTCGAGCCCGGGGTCGTCGCCGTGGCCATGGTCAAGGCCACCACCGTGATCGTCGAGACCGCGGGCGGAACCTCATGACGGCACCGGTGAAGGCGGTGATCGCGGCCGCGGCGGCTGCGGTGCTCGGCGCAGCCTGTTCGTCGTCACAGCCCTCGACGGGCGACGAACTCACGGTGTTCGCGGCGGCATCGCTGAAGTCGACGTTCACCGATCTGGGCGCGCGCTTCGAGAAGGACAATCCCGGCACGACCGTCACGTTCAACTTCGCCGGTTCGTCGGATCTCGTCGCGCAACTCACCCAGGGCGCACCCGCCGACGTGTTCGCCTCTGCGGACTCGGCCAACATGACCAAGGCGGTGGACGGCGGCCTGGTGTCCGGTGAGACCGTCGCGTTCGCCGCGAACACCCTGACCATCGTCACACCGCCCGGAAACCCCAGCCGCGTGGCGACATTCGCCGATCTCGCCCGCCCCGGCATCCAGGTGGTGATCTGCGCGCCCCAGGTGCCGTGCGGCGCCGCGACCGACAAGGTCGAGAAGGCCACCGGGGTATCCCTCACCCCGGTCAGCGAGGAATCCTCGGTCACCGACGTGCTGGGCAAGATCACCTCCGGCCAGGCCGACGCGGGGCTGGTGTACGTCACCGACGCCAAGAGCGCCGGAGACAAGGTCACCTCGGTCGCCTTCCCCGAAGCAGCGCGGGCCGTGAACGTCTACCCCATCGCCGTGCTGAACCAGGCCCGATCGCGTTCGGCTGCACAGCGCTTCGTCGATCTCGTCACCGGACCCCAGGGTCGCGACGTGCTGGCCGCCGCAGGTTTCGCCGAACCGTGAGAGCTCGGCCACGCGCGGGCGGTGCGGTGCCCGTCGGCCTGCCGGCCTGGATCTACCAGCCCGCACTGATCGGCGCCCTGTTCGTGGTGGTCCCGCTCGTCGCGATCCTGCTGCGGATCGACTGGCCACACTTCGTCCCCCTCGTCACCTCCGAATCCGCCCGCGCGGCACTGACTCTGAGCCTGAAGACCGCGGCGGCGAGCACGACACTGTGCGTCGTGCTCGGCGCCCCGATGGCGCTGGCACTCGCGCGCGGCCGATTCCCGGGCCGATCCGTCGTGCGCGCGCTGGTGCTGCTGCCGCTCGTACTGCCGCCGGTGGTCGGAGGCATCGCTCTGCTCTACACCTTCGGCAGACAGGGGCTGCTGGGCCACCAGCTCGAGCTGCTGGGGGTGCGCGTCGCGTTCTCCACCACCGCGGTGGTGCTTGCCCAGGCCTTCGTGTCGCTGCCGTTCCTGGTGGTGAGCCTGGAGGGCGCGCTGCGTTCCGCCGGATCGGGCTACGAGCACGTCGCCGCCACGCTGGGCGCCCGGCCCGCCACCGTCGTGCGCACGGTCACCCTGCCCCTGGTGTGGCCCGGCCTGATCTCCGGGGCGGTGCTGGCCTTCGCACGGTCCCTGGGCGAGTTCGGCGCCACGCTGACCTTCGCCGGCTCGCTGCAGGGTGTCACCCGAACGCTGCCCCTGGAGATCTACCTGCAGCGCGAGACCGACGCCGACGCGGCGGTGGCGTTGTCGCTGCTCCTGATCGCCGTCGCTGCGGTGATCGTCGTGGCCTCCGCCGGCCGCCGTCTGACGGGCGCGCTGCCGTGAGCGGCGTGCACGTGGCTGCCCGGCTGCGGCAGCGCGGACTCGACGTGGACATCTCCGTCGAAGACGGCCAGGTGCTGGCCGTCCTGGGCCCCAACGGGGTCGGCAAATCCACGCTGCTGCAGATCGTCGCCGGGCTGGTGAGACCCGACAGCGGCCGCGTCCAGATCGGTGCCGACGTCGTGACCGACACGCACACAGGCGCTTTCGTCCCCGCACACTCCCGGGGCGTGGCGCTGCTCGCCCAGCAGGCGATGCTCTTCCCGCACCTGAGCGTCGGCGCCAACGTCGCCTACGCGCCCCGCTGCCGGGGGCTGTCCCGCGCGGCGGCGCGCGAGCAGGCACGCCACTGGCTCGACGCCGTCGGCGCCGGCGATCTGGCCGGGCGCCGGCCCGCACAGCTGTCAGGCGGGCAGGCCCAACGGGTGGCGGTGGCGCGGGCGCTGGCCGCCGAGCCCCGGGTGCTGCTGCTAGACGAGCCCTTCGCGGCGCTGGACGTGACCGCGGCGCCCGCGCTGCGGCGGCTGCTGCGCGATCTCCTCCGGGAGCGGTCCCGGACAGCGATCATCGTCACCCACGACATGCTCGACGCGCTGGCCGTCGCCGACACGGCCGTGGTCCTCGAGGGCGGGCGCGTCGCCGAACGCGGACCGGTCCGCTCCGTGCTGAGCACACCCCGCAGCGATTTCGGCGCCCGCATCGCCGGGGTCAATCTGGTCTCCGGAGTCGTCTCCGCGCGGGGATCGCTACGGACCGAATGGGGTGCGGAGATCTCGGGCGCCGGCGACGTCGAGCCCGGCGTTGCTGCCATCGCGCTGTTCCGTCCGAGTTCCGTCGCCGTCCACCTCGAGCCGCCCCACGGCAGTCCCCGCAACGTCCTCGCCGTGACCCTCGCCGACATCGATGTGCACGGACCGGTCGTGCGCGTGCGCGGCGCCGAACTCCCCGACGGAGCGCCGGGCCTGGCTGCGGACGTGACCGCAGCGTCGGCGGTCGATCTGGGCCTGGAGCCGGGCCGGACCGTGTACTTCGCGATCAAGGCGCAAGAGGTGGGGCTGCACCCCGCGCACGGCATGCACTAGCGTCAATAACTGCCCTACGGTTACTCCCGTCATTTGCTGACAGAGCACCGTGGAGCGCGCAATAGTAGGTGGCATGGGAGTGTCGTGGACATGGGCCGGTATCCGCGGCAGGTGATCGCGCCGGTGGCCGCGCCGCCGGGGCTGGTGCTCGCCCTGGCGGCGCTGCTCGCCGTGGCCGGCGACCAGCCGGCCGTGCGCGTCACCGACGACCTGGTCAACTTCGGCCTGCTGGTCTATGCCACCGTGTGCGCCGTGCTGGCCGCCAGATCGGCGCTCGGCCGGCTGCACCGGGCCTGGGTGCTGCTGACTGCCGCGCTGGCGGCCTGGGCGCTCGGCGACGCCGTCTGGCTGCTGTACGAGCTGATCCTCCGGCAGGATGCGCCGGTGCCGTCGGCGGCGGACGCCTTCTACGTCGTGTTCGCGCTGCTCGCGATCGCGGCGATGACGCAGTTCGTCGCCGAACCGATGCGCGAGTCCCGGCTGCGGATCGCCCTGGACGGCATCACGGCGGCGTTGTGCCTGTTCCTGCTGGCGTGGGTCCTGGCCCTGCACACCGTGTACGACACCTACCGCGACGACCTCGCCGCTCTGTTCGTCACGCTGCTCTACCCCGCCACCGACCTGGCGATGCTGACCATCGCCGTGGTGACGCTGCTGCGGGCCGACGCCCGCCAGCGGGTGGTGCTGACATTGCTCACCGCAGCGATCGCGGTGATGGCGGTCGCGGACAGCACCTACGCCGTCCTGGTCGCCGCTGACCGCTATCAGACCGGCGACCCGATCGACGCCGTGTGGGGCGCCGCGGCGGTCATCTTTTCCGCCGCCGCGCTGATCAGCCGCCGCACGCCGGCACCGCGCCCGCCCACCCTGCACGTCCCCTCGAACGCGTCCCTCTGGCTGCCCTACATGCCCCTGCTCCTCGCGGGGACGATCGGCCCGCCGCTGGTGATGTCCGGCCTGGAACGGTTCGTGGTGCCGCTCATCGTCGTCGCCGTGTGCCTGCGGCAATCGGTCGCCGCCTGGGAGAACCGCCGGCTGCTGGCGGCCGCCGCCGACCAGGCGCTGCGGGACCCGCTGACCGGGCTGGCCAACACGGCGCTGTTCGACGACCGGTTGGCCCACGCGATGACGCTGCGCTCGCGCCTCGACCGGTCGGTCGCCGTGCTGTCCCTGGACCTCGACGACTTCAAACTGATCAACGACAACCTGGGGCATTCCGCCGCCGATCGACTCCTGGCCGACGTCGGACGACGGCTGGCGGCTTGCGCGCGGACGGGCGACACCGTGGCCCGCACGGGCGGCGACGAGTTCGCCCTGCTCCTCGAAGGGCCGTTCGACGAGTCGGAGACCATCGCCCAGCAGGTGAGTGACGCCTTCGACATCCCGTTCACCGTCGACGGGCACGACATCCTGCTGCGGCCCAGCATCGGTGTCACCGTCGCGTCGATGTCAGAGCCCGACCTGACACCCGAGATCCTCCGCGAACGTGCCGCGATCGCCATGCAGGCCGCCAAACGGGCCCGCTCCCCCGAAGTCCACACCTTCAGCGCCGACATGGTGCCCGCCGACGGTGGCGGAGCAGACGCCGCCGCGGGCCGGTCCGGCGGCGACGGTGCCGCCCAGATCCGTCTGCTCGGCGAATTGCGCCACGCCATCGACCACAACGGGCTCGACGTGGTGTATCAGCCCAAGATCGATCTGCGCACCGGCGACACCGTCGGCGTCGAAGCGCTCCTGCGCTGGCCCCACCCCCAACGGGGCCTGCTGCTGCCCGATGCGTTCCTCTCGCTGATCCGGGAGCAGGGCCTGATCCAGCGGGTGACCGAGCTGGTCCTGAACAGGGCGCTCGACGACACCGCCCACTGGTACGGCCACGAGGCTCGAATCCCCGTGGCGGTCAACCTGTTCGCACCGTCGCTACGGGAGACCGACCTGCCCGACAAGCTGTGCCGCGAGCTCGGCCGCCGGGGTCTGCCCACCGATCTGTTGACCGTCGAGATCACCGAGGACATCGTCCTGAGCGAGATGGACCTGGTGACCGCCGTGTTGCGGCGGCTGCGTGAATACGGGGTGCGGGTGGCCATCGACGACTTCGGCAGCGGCTACTCCTCGCTGTCGTATCTGCGCGACCTCCCGATCGACGAGGTGAAACTGGATCGCAATTTCATCGCTCCGGTCACCAGCGACGCCCGGGCAGCCGCCGTCGCGCAGGCCGTCATCGAGCTCACCCACGACCTGGGGGCCACCGTGGTGGCCGAGGGAATCGAAGACGCCTCGACAGCCGACTGGCTGCGCGAGCACGGGTGCGATGTGGGGCAGGGCTATCTGTTCGGCAGGCCCGTCGAAGCGGGGCGGATCGGTGGCCTTGCCGCTACGGACCCCCGGCGCACGGACGACGCTGCGGTCATCGGGCCCCCGTAGAGAGTCCCGGTGCCGCCGGGTGGCGTCTGCCCCCGCGGCGCCATCCCGGTTGCAGCCGTCGCCGTGCAGCGCGGACACGCCATCCCCTCAGTGGCGTGTTCGTGCGCATGCAACGACATAGCAATTGCACCGATCAGCCCCCGAGCGCCGGTAGGGGCGAAGGTCCCTGGGTCGCAGACGCGGCGATGTCGGTGACCCGGGCGCGAGGTTGTGTCCAAAGGGTGACGCCCTGTCGTTAGTCCTGCTCCTCATCAGGCGCCACCAGCGGTGACGTTGGTCATGACGAGAGCGACGACGCGCCGGGGGGTTTGCACATCGGTGGTGGGGCCGTATTGTCGGAGGCAGGTGCTATACGTGTCTTGTCACTGTGCCGAGCAAGAAAGCGGCGTTGCGCCGCCGACGCGGTGACTTACCTACCGTCGTAAGCGCATGTCGAGAATCCGGCGTGAGCTGTTGGTCAGATGCCAACCGTTTATGGGCGGTCCAAGACTTGACGCCAGTGTCCAGGCCCGTCAGATGCTCGCCTGCAAGAGGACAGAATTCGCGAGCGGGTCGCTCCCCTCCCCGTACCGAGGTCTCACGAGATCGGTCCGAGGTGGCCCAGCACAGCACCGACATGTCGCGCGTCACGTCGACGAACACGAGAGCCGTGATCTGCAGTGCAAACTCTTCATCAGCCGACGCCATCTGTCAGCACGTCAACGACCACCAACCCCTATGCCGACGTCGTCGTCATGTTCCGTGAACTCGCCCTGCTGGACGAGGACACCGCGGCCCACCGGCGCCTACGGGAAGCCATCATCGAACGGTGCCTGCCGCTCGCCGAACACATCGCCCGGCGGTTCCGTGGACGAGGAGAATCGCACGATGACCTCGTTCAGGTCGCCCGCGTGGGTCTGCTCAACGCGGTCAACCGATTCGACATCGACACCGCCGACGACTTCCTCGCCTTCGCCGTCCCGACCATGATGGGTGAGGTGCGCCGGTACTTCCGCGACCATGGATGGTCGCTGAAGGTTCCGCGCCGCCTCAAGGAACTCAACATGCGGCTCAAGGCCGCCCGGTCCGAACTGACCCAACAGCTCAACCGGGCGCCGTCACCCAGCGAACTCGCCGAATACCTCGGGATCGAGCGGGAAGAAGTCGTCGAAGGACTCATCGCGGCCGACGCGTATTCGACGCGGTCCACCGAACAGGAGCTCAGCGCCGCCGGTGACGGCCTGACGATGAACGACACCTTGGGCGGTCCCGATCCCAACCTGCAGAAAGTCGTCGAGATCCACACGGTGCGACCGTTGATCGCCGATCTGCCCGAGCGAGACCGCATGGTGCTCAAGATGCGGTTCTTCGACAACAAGACGCAGTCGCAGATCGCCGACGAGATCGGCGTCTCCCAGATGCATGTGTCCCGACTGCTGGCGCGCGCTCTGGCCACGGTCCGGGAGAAGGCCGGCTGAACACCCGCCGGCGGGCAAAATGTCCTGCCCGGCAAGCTCTTCGACGCAGAGATCACCCCGGTGCGGCAGCGCACCGGGGTGATCGCCGCTTTAGCGGACGATGGCGTCGAACGCCTGCTCCACGGTGGAATGCAGACTCATGATGTCGGCCAGACCGATCATCTGCATCGGCCTGCTCGTCGCCGGCCCGTCGGCGACCACCATGAATTGCGTTGCGGCACCACATCGATCGTGTGCCTCGACGAGCAGGCCCATCCCCACCGATGCGAGGAAGTCGACGGCGGTGAGGTCGATGATCATCGAGGTCGGTTTCTTCGTCAGCGCGGTGTCGATCTGACGGTCGAGCGCCGGGACGGTGAGCATGTCGACATCACCGGTGCAGCGGATCACGACGACCGAATCGTGCCAGGAATCGGTGACGATGCACTGTGAGGGCGCGCCGCTCGGCTCTGCCGCGGGCGAGGGTGAAGAGGTGGAAGACATATCAACTCCGAGATCGCATGGATGAAGCGCTGCGTCTCACGGGCTGCCTAGTCTGAACCTGAAGGATGGGGCGCGTGATGATCAGTCTATACGCGTCGGGCGAGCTATACGCGTCGGGCGAGTCAGAGCGCCGATATCGACTTCAGCGCGAAGCTGCGCACGCGGCCCGCCACCCCGGCGCGGCACATCGACAGCAGCGGCTCGGACAGCTCTTCGGCGAGCACCACCTCGACCGGACCTGACGCGCCGGCGAGCACGACCCGGACGGTGTCGTCGACGTGGTCGACCGTCACCGGCGAGAGCGCCCGGATGCGTTCGTCGCCGGACGCCTTCCGGACGAAGTACTGCGCAGCCTGCACCGCATGGGGAAGCGACGTGCGGCCCCGCAGGAACTTGTTGTCGACCAGGCCGTCGACGTACCGGGTGACCAGTGCGGCCGCGTCGGTCGAATCGATCCGGCCGTAGCAGAGCCCCTCGGGCAGGATGAGCATCGTCGCGGCGAACCGGTCACCACCCAGATGCGAACACTCCCAGGTGTTTTCGGGGTACCGCTCGGCGATCGCCGCGACCGCCTGCCGCCCCCGGACGGCGCAGCACTGGTCGTGCCGGCCGTGGGCACACACCGCGACGACGGGTTCGGTGGACCGCTCGCCGTCGCTGCCGTCGAGTGCGAGCTCGAGGTAGTCGGCCGGCCGGGACACCTCGCCGCGGTACAACGCCTCGCTCCCCTCGTCGCAGAAGGCGAGGAACCAGCGCCAGCGCGGACTCGCTGCGCGGCGGCCAGGCCTGCGGATCGCGGCGATCCGCATCCCGGCCGTCTCGAACCGGCGCGCGATCGCGCGTCCCAGAACGGGGTCGACGATCGACGGCGAGTTCAGAAACGCCGACGGACCCCAACCGCCGCTGAGTTCGAGCAGCGCCCAAGCGTGTCCGGCCGACGCAGTCCCGTACATCGCGTCGTCGCGCGCCAGGGACTGGTCGCTGCAGGGAATGCGCCTCCCGACGGCCATCGACCGCGCCCCTAGTCGGCGACGGCCACGACGACCGCCTCGCGCAGCAGTCGGCGCAACAGCACCGTGCCGTCGTGGTTATCGAGGCCGGGCAGCGTCGCCGCGTCGACGGCCTCGCCGGACTGCAGCGCCGTCAGCGCCGCCGCGCAGAAGCCCGGAAACGACATGGTGCGGTCGGGAAGCCGCAACCGGACGCGGCCGTCGGCGCTCTCGAGCGTCGCGACCAGACCCCGGCGCCACCGCACCCGCGTCGTGTCCGCCGCCGCGGCCGCATCGAGGGTGGCCAGCGGCGGAACCGCCACGGGCCGGGTGCGTTCGCTGTGCCGGCGCGCCATTCGCGCGGCCGCGCGATCGCTCAGCTCGGCACCACGGTCACGCACCGTCTCGGTCAGCGCGGCCATCACCTTCGACGCGATCGCCGCCATCTCGCCGGGGTGCGCCACATCGACACCCATGGGCAACGACTTACGGAACTCCGCGTCGTCGGCCAGTGCGTCGACGACCGCGCGCATCACGTCGAGGCCCGTCATCGCCGAGACGCCGATCGTCAGGTGGATCGATGTGGTGTCCCCCGACCGGGCGGAATGCACCCAGCCCCGGGGCAGGTAGAGCACGTCGCCGGCCGTGAGGACGGTGTCGATCACCGGAGGCTGCGCGCCACGGGCGGTGATCGCGGCGCGGTGGTCGGTCCACGGCTGGCTGGGCAGCGGGTCGGTGTGCACCGGCTCGTGGACGATCCACCGCTTGTCGCCACTGACCTGCAGCACGAAGACGTCGTGGACGTCGTAGTGCGGGTCGAAGCCCTGATTGTCGGGCGGGGTGATGTAGGCGTTGGCCTGCACCGGATGTCCGAGGTCGTCGACCGCGTCGCGGACGAAATCGATCAGCGGCGGCCACAGCCGGTGCAGCCCCTGCAGAACCAGGGTGGCGCCCGCCGCCAGCTGCGCGAGTACCCGCGCGGAATCCACCTGATCGGGCATCTCGGCGCCGAACCCTCCGGCGTCGAGGTAGCAGTCCCGGGCCAGCAGTTGGCCCGCCTTGGCCATGCGCAGAAACGGCGCGCGTACCCCGCGACGGGTGATCAGCTCGTCGACGGCATCCGGTGAGAGCAGATCGGTGAAGTCGCGGGGCAGCGCGCCGGACCGGCTGAGCAGAGGTCGTCGACCCCAGTACTGCGCCGCGAACACCTCCGGAGCGACCGCGACGCAGCGCGTCAGCACGAGACCGTCCTAGGCGGTACCGTCCGCACCGCCGTCGTGGCCGTCGGGGTTCGAGCCGCCATCGGCGGGCCCTTCGCCGCCCGCGGTGCCGTCGGCGCCGCCGTCGTGGCCGTCGGGGTTCGAGCCGCCATCGGCAGGCCCCTCGCCGCCCGCGGTGCCGTCGGCGCCGCCGTCATGGCCGCCGGGGTTCGAGCCGCCATCGGCAGGCCCCTCGCCGCCGGACTCCGTGGTGATGTCGTCGTCATCGAGTGCCATTGTCGTCACCTTTCCGCGCCACTGGGATGCCGCTGGGATGAGCCGCAGCCTACCGCGCCCCGCTGTGGTGCCCACCCGGTACGGAACCCAAACCCGACGTCGCTTTCCCGGCGGATAACGGACCGTCGGAGATGGCGTAACGATCGGGGCGTGCCGAGCGCAAAACGGGGCGCTCCCAGTACGATCGGGCCATCGATCCCGTTGGGATCGCGTGGCCGTCGCCGACAACACTGGAGAACGCTTGAGGTCTGATCGTCGTGCCCGCGCTGTCTGCCTGGCAGCCCTGCTGGCGGTGATCGCCGCCGTGGGCATCGTCTCGTCGAGCGCGCCGCAGTGCCCTGATCGCTGCCAGGCGCTGGCCGCGGGCACTGCGTCGCACTTCGCGCCGCCGGCTCCTCCGTCGCCCACGGCACCGGCCCGGCTCATCGTGACCCCGGGCGCGGGATCCGAGGACGTCAAACCTGACGCCCGGGTGCTCGTCGCGGCCGTCGACGGGACGCTCGAGAGCGTCACGATGGTCAACGACGCGGACAAGGAGATCCCCGGGGTGCTGACCCCCGACGGCAAGGCGTGGAAGCCGACGGTGCAGCTCGGGTACGGCCGCACCTACACGATGACGATCGCGGGGCGCGGTCCCGGAGGTATGCCGACCCGGCAGACCTCCAGCTTCAGCACCATCGATCCGAGCGACCAGGCCGCGGTGTACCTGAACACGGTCGGCTACGCATCCATCGAGGACGGCGGTACCTACGGCGTCGGCATGGTGATCGTGGCCCACTTCGACGAGACCGTCGACAAGGCGGCCGCCGAACGACACCTGCGCGTGCGCACGGATCCGCCGGTCCCCGGCAGCTGGTACTGGGTCGACGACCAGACGGCGCACTGGCGTCCGCAGAAGTACTACGCGCCCGGCACGAAGGTCAGCGTCGTCGCCGACATCTACGGCGACAAGCTCGGCGACGACCTCTACGGCGCCGAGGACGAGACGGTGAGCTTCGTGATCGGCGATGCGCACGTGTCGATCGCCGACGACACCACCAAGCAGGTCAGCGTCTTCGACAACGGGAAGCTCGTGCGCACGATGCCGACCTCGATGGGCATGGGCGGCACCGAGACCATCGGCGGGAACACGCTGTCGTTCTGGACGCCTCCGGGGGTCTACACCGTCATCGACAAGGCCAACCCGGTGATCATGGACTCGTCCACGTTCGGGCTGCCGGTCAACAGCCGGCTGGGCTACCGGGAGACGATTCCGTGGGCCACCAAGATCAGCTCCGACGGGATCTATCTGCACCAGCTGAACTCGACGGTGTGGGCGCAGGGCAACACCGACACCAGCCACGGCTGCCTGAACCTCAACAGCGACAACGCGCAATGGTTCTACTCGTTCTCGCGGCCGGGCGACGTCGTCGAGGTCCGCAACACCGGCGGGCCGCCCCTGCGGCTGAATCAGAACGGCGACTGGACGCTGCCGTGGGAGGAGTGGCTGAAGGGCAGTGCCCTGCGGCAGTGAGTGGTGGTGGTCCCGGCTGGGTTCGAACCAGCGACCTTCCGCGTGTGAGGCGGACGCTCTCCCACTGAGCTACGAGACCGGGGATTTCCGACGGAGTCGGACGAGGCGCAACATTAACATGCGCACCCGGCCCTCCCAGAATTCGGCCCTTCTACCAGCGACTTCACAGGTACGGTCACCGCATGACGCTGCGTGGACCGGCTCTGGCGCTGGCTGTCGCGACCGCGGGCGCGATCAGCCTCACGGCCGCTCCCGCCGCCGCCGACATCGTGGGCTTCACATCGCCCAGCGGCAACATCGGCTGCATGCTGGAGGACGACTACGTGCGCTGCGACATCGCCGCGCGGAATTGGGCGCCGCCGCCCCGCCCGGCCGACTGCCCCGACGTCACCGGATACGGACAGGGCATCGCGCTGCAGTCGACGGGTTCGGCCCGCTTCGTCTGCGCCGGCGACACCGCACTCAACAGTGGACCGGCCCTCCCCTACGGCCAATCCCGGTCCAGCGCCGCGATCGACTGCACCAGTGAGCAATCGGGTGTGCGATGTACGAATTCCGACGGCCACGGATTCAGGCTCTCGCGCGAGGGATACGCCCTGTTCTGAGGCGCGACGCGCCCCAACCGGGAGGGGATTTGTCTACGCCCAACTGCGTGGACTATCGTCGTGCATCGCGACGAGCGACGAACTCGCCCGTAGCGCGCGGATGTAGCGCAGTTGGTAGCGCATCACCTTGCCAAGGTGAGGGTCGCGGGTTCGAATCCCGTCATCCGCTCGAAGGTGCAGTGGCATCAAGCCCAGCGGTGGAGTGGCCGAGTGGTGAGGCAACGGCCTGCAAAGCCGTGCACACGGGTTCGATTCCCGTCTCCACCTCCAAGGTGTTCCCGGCGCGATTAGCTCAGCGGGAGAGCGCTTCCCTGACACGGAAGAGGTCACTGGTTCAATCCCAGTATCGCGCACCAGTATGACCGCAGTTCAGGACCTGTTCTCATGCCACGATGGCTCCCAGCAGAGCAACTGCACGCGCGGCACCCTGGCGATGATGGCGGCCCGCGGGCGCTCGAGTTGTTCGACGTCGGTCAGCGCAGACGAACCCTTTGCGGCACAACGCCCACCCCACCCTGTGGGTGTTCTGAGACCTGTCCTGTAAGTGTCCTGAGACTCTCGCGGCGCCTGGCTGCAATGGGCGCCGGAGGGCGCATGATCGGTCGCACGACCGCGGTCCAGACCCAAGCGCCCGGTCGTTGATGGGAGACAGTCATGACTGCCAGGCTGACCAATCTGACCCGCGGGGAGCGCGAGTCACTTCTGTGGACACTGCGTGGTAACCGGTCGAAGCTCGTCGTGCAGCGCATCGAGCTGACTGACCGGATGCTCGCTGACGCCCGAACATTGGAGCAGATCGACCGCCAGCTCCGCGAAATCGACGCGAGCGAGGACTACCTCACCCACTGATCGGGTCGGGCCGGCGGGTGCGGTGAGCGCGCAAGCGTCGCTGTCGCGCTCACGCAGATCGGTAGTCCCGGCGGGAGACGACGGGGAGGAGCCCATCAGGGTGGCCGACCACGTCCCGCCGGCCCGACGTCCAGGATGCGAATCTGCCTGCGCGCCAGGCCTGGGTCCCGCATCACGTTTCGCGCCGTCTCGGCTCCTCAGCCGAAGCCAGGAACGAACCGAGTGCATGCGCACTCGTCGTCGGTCACGTAGTTGATGAGACGGCAGCTCCCCCAGTCGTCCCAGTGACACATCGCGCTGTGACCGCATCTACACATCGGCGACGCCTCGGCTTCACCGACGATGACATGGCGCAGAGCCGACCACATGCTCATGGTCGCACCGAAAAGCTACTTCCCCCGCCCGGGCGTGGGATACAACCGGGCCGCGTCATAACGTGCCGAATTTTCGACCAGCCTACGCTTTCACCGCCATGGGCAGCAACGCCAGACAGGCCTGCCAGGCAAACCTGAAAACACGCTGACACTCTCCTGCACGCCCTGCGCGGTTGTCAGTGGATCGGCAGGCGATCGGGGTGGTTCATGCGGTGTTTGCGCGCCGATCATCGACCTCACCCCACGGCCGGGCCGCCCGGCCCCCGATCCCCACGGCGCAGCCCGTGGAGCGTCCCTACCAGGAGATCGCCATGTCGAACCGAATCACCGTCGCAACCGCCGGACTTCTCGCCGGCGCCGCCATGCTCGCAGCGTCCCTCGGCGGGGCCGCCGTGTCGCAGGCCGCCAGCAGCGGAGTGGACATCCAGGGCACCTATCCGAAGCCCGGCACCTACACCGGCGTCGCCGGCGGCATCTCGCTGTGCACCCAGCACGGCATCAAGATGCCGTGCGGACCGTCGTTCACCCCCGGCATCACCAAAGCCAACAACCAGGGCTGACCGCCCCTTCGCAGCGCCACTCTTCGAACATATGATCGAAGAGTGGCGCTGCAGAAGATCGGACACGGCGGACAACCGCAGCCCACCGTGTTCCGCCGGGTGCACCCACCGCTGGAGGTCCTGGTGGACCTCGTCGCGATGTTCCCGCGCGAGCCGCACGGGGCAGGCCGGTACCACCCGCACGGCCTGCAGATGGACACCGTCGTCGAGGGCCGCCTGACCTGTTGGGGCCTCGGCGAGCAGGGTGGCTGGTGGGGACTCGTGACGTACGCCGTCTGCTTCGGCAGCGACAAGCAGACCGTCACCCATTGGGCGCCGGCCTGGGTGCTCAAACTCAAGTAGCCGATTGACGTTCACCACAGGTCCACGCCGTTGTCGCAGCACGGCCGTGCGCCTGCGCTGCGGACCGGTTGACGGCCGCACGGGACGCGACCAAGCTGAGCTCGTGATCGAGTTGAGTGAGCAGCAGATCATCGACCAGCTGGCGCAGCGTCTGGCCGATGCCCATGCCACCGTGGAGCCGGACCGCGTCGCCGCCGTCGTCCACGCGCAGTACGCCCGCTTCGAGGGCCGGCCCATCCGGGATTTCATCCCGCTGTTCGTCGAACGCAGCGCGAAGGCGGAGCTGACCCGGCTCGGGGTCTGACCGACACCCGATTCGTTACCGCATTTCAAGCGCGAATCTATGTGGCTATTAGGCCACTCTCAGGTTGGGTCCGTAATTTCAGAGGCACGGAAGTCCCGATCAGACGACCCGATACGCTCGGCCCGCCACCAACCCCCCTCAGGTGGCGGGCCGAGATCGTTTGCTGAGCCGGAAAGCCCGCGACGGGGCCGCACCACCCGATAGGGTTCGGGTGCACGAGAACCGATCCGGCGACCAAGGGGTGGGACATGATTCGCGAGATGCTGACAGCGACCGCGATCGGTATCGCCGCACTGGGCACAGCGCCCGCCGCGATAGCCGAGCCGGGCCCTGCCTATCCCGACGATCCCGGCCACTACGCCACCGACGTCCCCGGCATGAGCTACGACGCCCACCTCACCGCCCCCTGCACCAACATGGAGCGGTTCACCTTCGGCCGCGGTCCCGGCGGGGAGGCCCTGCAGTGCCGGTGGATTCCGAACCAGTGGCCGCCGGTGTACACGGGCTTCTGGCAGGCGACCTACGACCTGCGCGGCGTGCAGGACATCGGCGCCCCGTGCCCCAACCCGCAGTCCGCCGCGCAGGCTCCGGACGGACGCCCGCTGGTGTGCTTCGCGAACGGATGGCAGGCCGGCATCTACAACCGCGAGGGCTTCACGCCCCTGTGAGCTGTCAGCCGCTGCGCAGGGTCCGGCTCGGCTCGGTGCCGAACACTTCCTTGTAGGCGCTGCTGAACCGGCCGGGGTGGCTGAAGCCGCAACGGCCGGCGATCGAGGTCACGGTGTCGCGGGCCGGATCCGCGGACTTCAGTTCGCGGTGCGCCCGCTCCAGGCGGACGCGCCGGAGATACTCCAGCGGTGTCGTGCCGATGTGCTCGCGGAACGCGTACTGAATCGCGCGCGGCGTCACGTCAGCGGCTGCGGAGATGTCCCGGATGGTGATCTCGTACTGGGCGTTGTCATGGATGAAGTCCAACGCCCGCCTCAACATCCGGGGATGGTGTGTCGTGGTCTTCTCGTCAGATCGCATCCCCGAACGGGTTCCCGGACTAGCCGCGTAGCGAAACCCCTCAGTGATCCAGACCACTCTCGTGACACCATCGATGCATGACCGATCGCATCGAGGTGTCCCGCACGATCGCCGCTCCCGCCCCTGACGTCTTCGCCGTGCTGTGCGACCCGCAGGGCCATGTGGCGATCGATGCGACGGGCATGCTGCAGGACGCCGACGGGGACCCGGTGCGCGGGGTCGGCGACAGCTTCGTCGTGCACATGGACCGCGAGGCCCTCAACGACTTCCCACTGGGTCGTTACGACGTCACGGTGCAGATCAGCGAGTTCGAGCAGGACCGACTCATCGCCTGGACGATCCTGGGGCAGATCCGCCCGCAGATCGGCCACGTCTACGGCTACCGCCTGGAGCCCGCCGAGGAGGGAACCGTGGTGACGTCCTTCTACGACTGGTCCGGCATCGACCAGCACTGGCGCGACGCGAAGATCTTCCCCGTGGTGTCCGAGGGCGCCCTCCGGGCCACGCTGGGCGTCCTCGATCGCACGGTGCGGCGCGGTTACCCCGGAGACTCACGGTCAACCCAGGGTTGACGATTCCCCATGCGTCAACCTAAGGTTGACGCATGAGCGACGCTGCCAAGATCAGCCACCCCGTCCGCCTCGACGACCTCATCGACGTCATCACACGCGTTCACGATCAACCCCTCGACCAGCTGACCGATGCCGTGCTGGCCGCCGAAGCACTCGGCGAGGTGGCCGACCACCTGATCGGCCACTTCGTCGACCAGGCGCGCCGCTCGGGGGCGTCGTGGACCGAGATCGGCAAGTGCATGGGTGTCACCAAGCAGGCCGCACAGAAACGTTTCGTCCCCAGGACGCCCACCGACGCGGCCGCGCTGGACCCCGACGCCGGGTTCAGCCGGTTCACCCCGCGCGCCCGTGCGGTCATCGTCGAGGCCCAGAACCGCGCGCACGCCGCGGGCAACGCCGAGATCCGCCCGGAGCACCTGGTACTCGGGCTTGTCGCCGACCCGACCGGGCTGGCCGCCCGCCTGATCGCCGACCAGGGCGTGGACGCCGCCGCCGTCGCCGCTGCCGTCACCCTGCCGCCACCGGCCGAGGATGTGCCGGCGCTCATCCCGTTCGACGCGCGCGCCAAGAAGGCCCTCGAGCTGACGTTCCGTCACGCGCTGCGGCTGGGCCACAACTACGTCGGCACCGAGCACCTCCTGCTCGCGCTACACGAGGAGGAAGACGACGACGGCGTGCTGCACCGGCTCGGAATCGACGCCGGGCGTTTCGAGAACGACCTCCGCGCTGCGCTGGAGCCCTTCACCAACCCGTGAGGGAATGAAACGGGCGGTCGCGCGGTCGCACACCACATGGAACTCAACTCCGCTGCGCGTGACCTCATCGGCCGGGGCGCCGACGCCACCTTGGTGACCCTCAACCCCGACGGCAGCCCGCAGGTGAGCCTGGTCTGGGTGGCGCTGCAGTCCACCCCGGACGGCGACGAACTGGTGGTGGCGCATCTGTCCGAACACAAGAAGGTCCGCAACGTCCGCCGCGACCCGCGGGTGGCGGTCACGATCGTCGCGCCCGAGGGCCCGACCGCCGTGATGCGGTCGTACCTGTCGATCACCGGGACGGCCCGCATCGTCGAGGGCGGCGCGCCGGAGCTGCTCGTCGAACTGGCGCAGACGCTCGCTGCGCCCGACGCGGGCTTCCCTCCCACGGACGCGCCGCCGGGTTACCTGACCCGGATCCGCATCGACAAGGTCGGCGGCGTCGGACCCTGGGTGCCTTCGACGCCATAACTCCGCCGACGGCATCGCCGGGTGTGCGATCATGCCAGGACCTGCTCGATAAGCGTGGCCCGGAGGGATCCCCACACATGCGGCGCTGGCTCGTCTTCCTGCTCGCCACCATCGCCACGCTCGGCGGCGTGCTCGCACCCCCGGCCGGCGCCGCCGTCATCCCGATCGGTCGGCTCGGCGAGACGTTGCGCGTCGAATTCAAGGGACTGGTCGCCGATGTCGCGGTCACCGGCATCGCGCCGTCGGACGTTCCGCCGGGCTTCGGCTACCCGCCCCGCGCCCCGCGCTACCAGGTGTACCGCGCCGACGTCACGATCACCCCGGTGCGACTGCCCACCCCGTACGCGATGGGCATCACCTACGGGTTCCGCGGCGTGACCCCGACCGGGGACGCCTACGAGCCCCGCAACAGCGACGCCCCCGACGCGCTGCAGTACGGACTGCAGAACGCCCAGGTGGGCCGGACGTTCAGCGGGGGCGTCTGGTGGGACTGCTACCGCGACCTGGTGTCCAACGTCGTCCTGATCGACCGGGTCACCGGCGTCCGACTGGCCCAGTGGAACGTGGCCTGAGCCTGCAGATCGGTACGGCCGACGCCGCCCGGCTGGCCGAACTCGCCGACGTCGCCGCCCGCACCTTCCCGCTGGCCTGCCCCCCGTCGTGTACCCCGGCCGACGTCGCCGCGTTCATCGCCGAGAACCTCACACCGGCCCGATTCGGCGACTACCTCGACGATCCGGACCGGACCGTGCTGACGGCCACCCGAGATGACCGAATCATCGGTTACGCCATGATGATTCGCGGCGTGCCCGACGACCCGGATGTGACGGCCGCGGTCACCCTGCGGCCGGCGGTGGAGCTGTCGAAGATGTACGTGCTGCCCGACGCCCACGGTGCGGGAGTGTCGACGGCCCTGATGAGCGCCGCCCTCCAGCACGCCGAGGCCGGGGCGGCGGCCTCGGTGTGGCTCGGCGTCAACCAGAAAAACGTTCGCGCGCAACGCTTTTACACCAAGCACGGTTTCACCGTCACCGGCACCAAGACGTTCCGGCTGGGCATCCACCTCGAGGCCGACTACGTGATGGCGCGCCCCGTCTGACCGGCGGCCGTCAGCGCCAGCAGCCGCGACGTCGCCCTCAGGTACTTCTTGCGGAACCCGCCCGCGAGCATCTCGTCGCTGAACACCGTGTCGAGCTTGGCGCCGGACGCGACCACCGGGATGCCGGCGTCGTAGAGCCGGTCGGTCAGCGACACCAGCCGCAGCGCGACGTTCTGATCGTCGAGCGGATGCACCCCGGTCAGGAACACCTCGGAGACGCCCTCGATCAGGGTCAGGTAGCGCGACGGGTGCATCGTCGCCAGGTGCGCGCACAGCGCGTCGAAGTCGTCGAGCGTCGCGCCGGGCACGTCCGCTGCCCGCTGCGCCACCTCGTCGTCGCTGAGCGGCTCCGGCGCGGGCGGCAGGCCACGGTGCCGGTAGTCCGGGCCCTCGATGCGCACCGTGGTGAACATCGCTGCGAGCGTGTTGATCTCGCGCAGGAAGTCCTGCGCGGCGAACCGGCCCTCGCCGAGCTGCTCGGGCAGCGTGTTGGAGGTGGCCGCCACCGACACGCCCTTCTCGACGAGCGCCGACAACAGCCGGGAGATCAGCGTGGTGTTGCCGGGGTCGTCGAGCTCGAACTCGTCGATGCACACCAGTGCGTAGTCGGCGAGCAGGTCGATGCATTCGACGAAGCCGAACACCCCGGCCAGCTGGGTCAGCTCCCCGAACGTGGCGAACGCTCGCTTGACGTCGTCGCCGCCGACCTCGTAGTACGACGAGGCCAGCAGGTGCGTCTTGCCCACCCCGAAACCGCCGTCGAGGTAGATGCCGACGCCGGGCAGCACCTCCCGCTTGCCGAACAGCTTCTTCTTCCCGGCCCGCCGCTCGAGCGCCTGCGCGCAGAACCGGCGACAGGCCTCCACCGCCGCGGCCTGGGTGGGCTCGGCCGGATCGGGCCGGTAGGTGTCGAAGCTGACGTCGGCGAACGTCGGCGGCGGAACCAGCTGTGCGACCAACCGTTCCGGCGTGACGCTGGGACGCCGGTCGGTCAGATGCGCGACGTCGCTGGAGCTGAAGCTGGACCCCTGCATGCAGGCACCTTAACGGCGTGCTGTGATTCTGCGTATGTCCGCAGACCACGACGGGACGCAGTTCACAGTGCTCGGTGGTGTCGGCGCGATCGACGCGGCCGGGCTGGCCGACCGGTACGCCTACCCCGACACCGATTCCGGATGCTGGGTGCGCGCCAACATGATCGCGTCGGCCGACGGCGGCGCGACGAGCGCCGGTAAATCCGGCGGCCTCGGCGGCGCCGGTGACAAGGCACTGTTCGGCATGCTGCGCGAGCTCGCCGACGTGGTGCTCGTCGGCGCGGCCACCGCACGGGTCGAGGACTACTCCGGGGTGACGTTCGACGCCGCGCAGCGCGCGGCACGGCGGGACCGCGGTCAGGCCGAGACCCCGCCGATCGCGATACTCACCCGATCGGGCTCGGTGGATCCGGACGCCAAGCTGTTCACCCGCACCGACGTCCCCCCGCTGGTCTTCACCAGTTCCGGCGCAGCGCCCGGCGCCCGCGACCGGCTGGGCGCACGCGCCGAGGTGATCGACGCCTCCGGCAGCGACCCCGACTCGCTCGATCTGGCCGGCGTGCTCGACGTGCTGGCCGGGCGCGGCCTGCGCCGCGTGCTCGCCGAGGGCGGCCCCGGCATCCTCGGCATGCTGATCGCCGAGGACCTGCTCGACGAGCTGTGCCTGAGCGTCTCGCCGGTGCTGGTCGGCGGCGCGGCGGGCCGCGTCGTCACCGGCGAGGCGGACGGCCGGACGGCCCTGCGACTGCGCCACGCGCTGACCGACGACGACGGCTACCTGTTCCTGAGCTACGTGCGCGCTGCCGCGGCCGACGCTCGCTGATCAGTACTGTGGTCGGCATGTTTCGTTCGGTGCCGGCTGTGGTGGCGGTGACGGTGTCGCTGGTCCTCTCCGCGTGCTCCCCCGGCCTGGCCGCCAATCCGCGCTACGCCACCGACTCCGGCGCGGGCCCGCAGGGCGCCACCCAGACCAGTGAGAAGCCCGCCGGTCCGCCGGGGATCGAGGCGCCGAAGAACGACCTGTCGTGGCGCGACTGCACCTCCCGGGTGTTCAGCGCGGCGGCGGTGGATCCCCTGCCGGGTGTCACGCTCGACTGCGCGAGCTACGACGCCGACCTCGATCCGATCAGCGGGGCGACCGGCAGCGTGAGCATCGGCGTGGTCCGCGCCCGCTCCGCCCAGACCCCGGCCGACGCGGGTCCGCTGGTGATGACGACCGGTTCGGACCTGCCGTCTTCGGTGCAGCTGCCGGCGTGGTTGTCGCGCGCCGGCGGCGACGTGCTGGCCAA
The DNA here is from genome assembly GCF_001044235.1 of Mycolicibacterium chlorophenolicum. Lineage (GTDB taxonomy): Bacteria > Actinomycetota > Actinomycetes > Mycobacteriales > Mycobacteriaceae > Mycobacterium > Mycobacterium chlorophenolicum. Next base: position 330,416 of record NZ_JYNL01000020.1, read on the forward strand.
GCATCCGATCGTCGCCGTCGACCGTCGCGGCATCGGCATGTCCGGTGCTCTGGACTGCCGCGACGTGTTCGATCGGCAGGAGATGTTCGAGCAGGCCCAGTTCCAGTCCGGCGACGATCCGGTCGCCAACCTCGGGGCGGTCACCATGACCGCGACGACGAGCTGCACCGACACCATCGCCCCCGGCGACTCGGCGTACGACAACTCCCACGCCGCCGAGGACCTCGAACGGCTGCGCACCACCTGGGACGTGCCGGCGCTGGCGCTGCTCGGCGTCGGCAACGGGGCGCAGGTGGCGCTGGCGTACGCCGGTTCCCACCCCAACAAGGTGGCTCGGCTGGTGCTGGATTCCCCGCTGCCACTGGGCATCGCGGCCGAGGCCGCCACCGAGCAGCGGGTCAGGGGCGAGCAGGCATCGCTCGACGCCTGGGCCACCCAGTGCCTGGCGACCAACTGCCCGCTCGGCCCGGACCCCAAGGGCGCCGTCGACGCCCTGCTCTCGGCGGCGCGCGCCGGCAACGGCCCCGGCGGGGCGTCGGTCGCCGCGGTCGCCGACGCGATCTCCACGGCGCTGGCGTTCCCCCAGGGCAACCGCGTGGACGCCGGCAACGAGCTGGCCCAGGCGATCGCCGATGCGAACTCCGGAGACACCAACCGGCTCAACAACCTGATCAACACCGCGGAGACACTGCGCCAGACCGACGGACAGTTCGTCAACTCCTGTAGCGACGCGCTCAACCGCCCCACCCCCGACCGGGTCCGCGAGCTCGTCGTCGAGTGGGGCAAGCGTTACCCGCAGTTCGGCACGGTCGGCGCGCTCGACATGGTCAAGTGCCTGAACTGGCCCAGCGGCACCGCCCCGAAGGAACCTCAGGGGCTGACGACGCCGACCCTGCTGCTCGGCGTGCAGAACGATCCGATCGTGGGCGGCGAAGGCGTGGCGGCCGTCGCCGCGACAGCGATCAACGCGGGGTCGACCAACAAGCGGGTGATGTGGCAGGGCATCGGCCACGGCGCGTCGATCTACTCGCGCTGCGCGCTCCCGCCGGTGCTCGCCTACCTCGACAGCGGCCAGCTGCCCGCCACCGACACGTACTGCCCGGCCTGACAGCCCGGCACCGCGCCGCTACGGTACGGTGCCTGACGTGCGTGATCTTGTGCTGAAAGCGTTCAGGCCCCGCACCAGCCCGCCCACCACCGCGTCGGTTCTGCGTTCGGTCCTGTGGCCGCTGGCGATCCTGTCGATCATCCACCGCAGCTACGTCCTGGTCTTCAACCGCTACATCACCGACGATTTCGCGCCGGTGTACCGCGCGGTCATCAACTTCAAGTTCGGCTGGGACATCTACAACGAGCACTTCGACTACGTCGATCCGCACTACCTCTATCCGCCCGGCGGCACCCTGATCATGGCGCCGTTCGGCTACCTGCCCGAGGTCGCGTCGCGCAACTGGTTCATCTTCTTCAACACCGTGGCGATCATCCTCGCCGGCTACTTCCTGCTGCGGCTGTTCGGTTTCACGTTGTCCTCGGTCGCCGCGCCCGCGCTGCTGCTGGCGATGTTCTGCACCGAGAGCGTCACCAACACCCTGGTGTTCGGCAACATCAACGGCGTCATGCTGCTGCTGGAGGTGTTGTTCTTCCGGTGGCTGCTGGACGGCAACCGCAGCCACGAGTGGTGGGCCGGGGTCAGCATCGGGCTGACCCTGGTGGTCAAACCGCTGCTGGCGCCGCTGCTGCTGCTCCCGCTGCTCAACCGTCAGTGGCGGGTGCTGGTCACCGCGATCGCGGTGCCCGTCGTGTTCAATGTCGCCGCCTGGCCGCTGATCTCCGACCCGATGAACTTCGTCACCCGCACGGTGCCCTACATCTTCTCCACCCGCGACTACTTCAACAGCTCGATCCTCGGCAACGGCCTGTACTTCGGGCTGCCGACGTGGCTGATCCTCACGTTGCGGGTGGCCTTCGCCGTCCTCGGCGCCGCCGCCCTGTGGCTGCTCTACCGCTACTACCGCACCCGCGACCCGTTCTTCTGGATGCTCACCTCCTCCGGCGTGCTGCTCACCACCTCGTGGCTGGTGCTCTCGCTGGGGCAGGGCTACTACTCGATCACGCTGTTTCCGTTCCTGATGACCGTCGTGCTGCCGAACTCGGTGATCCGCAGCTGGGTGGCGTGGCTGGCGGTCTACGGGTTCCTGACGATGGATCGCTGGTTGCTCTGGCAGCTGCCGAGCACCGGGCGCGCGCTGGAGTATCTGAAGATCACCTACGGCTGGTCGCTGATGGTGATCGTGGTCTTCACCACGCTGCTGTACCGCTACCTCGACGCCCGGGCGGACGGCCGTCTCGACGAGGGCATCGATCCGGTGTGGCTGCCTCGACGCGCTCCCGAGTCCGCGGCGCCGAGTAGCCTGGCACCATGACGGGTCCCAAACTTGAGCTGAGCGACGACCAGTGGCGCGAACGCCTGAGCCCCGAGGAGTTCGCGGTGCTGCGCCGGGCGGGCACCGAACGTCCGTTCACCGGCGAGTACACCGACACCACGACCGAAGGTGTCTACCAGTGCAGGGCGTGCGGTGCCGAATTGTTCCGCAGCAGTGAGAAATTCGAGTCGCACTGCGGCTGGCCGTCGTTCTTCGACCCCGCCGATTCCGACGCGGTGATCCTGCGCACGGACGACTCGCTGGGCATGCGTCGGGTGGAGGTGCTGTGCGCGAACTGCCACAGCCATCTGGGGCACGTGTTCGAGGGCGAGGGCTATCCGACGCCGACCGACCAGCGCTACTGCATCAACTCGATTTCACTGCGTCTGGTGCCCTCAGGACAGTGACGTCCTGCGGCAGCCCCGCGTCGTCTCGGCCCTGCGCTTCGAGCAGTGCGAGCATGTCCGGTCCCGGCAGGGGCCGGCTGAAGTAGAAGCCCTGCGCCACCCGGCAGCCGTACTGGCGCAGCAGGGCCGCGATCTCGGCGCTCTCCACCCCCTCGGCCACCGGCGTCATCCCCAGCGCGTGCGCCATCCCGATCATCGAGCGCACGATCGTCGCCGACGTCTGATGCGTCAGGATCGGGGCGATGAACTCACGATCGAGCTTGAGCTGGTCGACCGGCAGATCACGCAGGTACCACAGCGCCGAGTAACCGCTGCCGAAATCGTCGAGCGCGACGCGAATCCCTTTCTTGCGCAATGCGTCCAACGCCGACCGGGTTTCGTGCATGTCGGCGAGCAGCCGGTCCTCGGTGATCTCGACGATCAGCGCCTCCGGCGGCAGCCCGCGCCGGCGCAGGCCCGCGGTGATGTCGGAGGTGAGCTTCGGGTCGCTGATCGTCGGCGCGAAGACGTTGACCGCCACCGGCAGCCGAAAGCCCGCCGCGTGCCAGGTCGCGGCGTCGTCGAGCGCCAGGTCGAGCACGGCGCTGGTCAGTGAGCTCATCAGCGCCTGCTTGGTGACCAGCGGGAGGAACTGGTCGGGTGCGAGCAGGCCATGACAGGGGTGCGGCCACCGGATCAGCGCCTCCATCCCGACGATCCGCCCGGAGTACAGGTCGAACTGCGGTTGGTACACCACGCTCAGTCCCGAGTGGTCGATCGCGTCCCGGAGTTCGTCGAGCATGGCCGGGGCGACGGGCAGCGCCTCGGCGGCTCCGGCGCGCAGCCGGCGATTCTCGCCCAGGATCATCACCTGCCGGATCACCACGGCCACCACGATCACCGCGACGGCCACGAACACCGGCCCGAGCCCCGCGATCAGGACGGGGGTGCACAGCACCGCCGACAGCAGCACCGGCACATAGGGCAGCCACCGCGACACTGCCGTGGTCCGCGACGCGGCGTCGACGGAGGTTCCGCGGGTGGCGGACAGCGCGGCGACGCCGAGCAAAACCAGACCCCACGCCCAGCCGATGGCGATCTCGTGGTGGTCGGTGTAACCGTCCGTGGCGGTCAGATAGGCGAATGCGGTGTCGGAGGCCGCGATCGCGACCAGCCCGGCGGTCATCAGGGCCAGGTGCGCGCGCCGGGACGGCGCGGCGCGCAGGCACATGAGCGCGGCGACGGTGATCAGTGCGATGTCGACGACCGGGTAGACCAGCGACATCGCGACCGACACCACATCGCCGCCCTGGGCCGCGTACACCGTCTGCAGCCACGTCACCCAGGCGGCGCCGAAGATCGCCGCCGCGACGATCAGCCCGTCCAGCAACACCCGCAGTTGGGTGCCAGTCGGCGCAGCGGTGAGCATCAGGATCAGACACATGCCGGCACCGGCGAGGAACGTCAGGTAGCCGGCGTCCGCCCATGAGGGGAACGGCGCCTCGCCGACCACCAGGTCGTAGTAACTCCACATCGCCTCACCCGCGGCCCAGCCGGCCGTACCGGCGGCGAGGAAGGCCCAGGCGGCGCGGTCCCGGCCGGACAGGACGAACGCCGCGCGGGCGGCACAGGCCGCCGCGCCGAGCGCGAAGAGCACGAGCCCGACGTCGTCGAGAACACGGATGAGGGCCGGGCCGCCCCAACCGCCGATCAACCAGGCGCCATACCCGGCACCGACGATCACAGCACCCGCCGCCACCCCCCTGAGGAACGGCACCGGGGGATCCTAGCAACCTCGCTATACACGCGGTACCAGATCATGGGGGCCGCAGGTTGTTTGCTGCGACTAACTATTGCTTTCGAGATAGAGTCTTTGGACCCTTGAACTGCAGCTTCCTCGTCGATGAAGTATTTGCAGCAGCATCAATATCGACCGCGAAAGCCGTCTTTCAGCAAACCATCAGGGCAGTGCGTTCACGAGCTTTTCCACCGACACCCGGGGTCCGGTGAAGAACGGCGTCTCCTCGCGCACGTGCCGGCGCGCATCGGTGGCGCGCAGGTCCCGCATCAGATCCACGATCCGGTGCAGTTCCGGGGCCTCGAACGCCAGCAGCCACTCGTAGTCGCCGAGCGCGAACGCCGGCACGGTGTTGGCCCGAACGTCCTTGTAGCCGCGCGCGGCCATGCCGTGCTCGGCGAGCATCCGGCGGCGCTCGTCGTCGGGCAGCAGGTACCACTCGAGCGAGCGCACGAACGGATACACGCAGATGTAGGCGCCGGGCTCCTCGCCCGCGAGGAACGCCGGGACGTGGCTCTTGTTGAACTCGGCGGGACGGTGCAGCGCCACATTGCTCCACACCGGGGTCGACGCACGGCCCAGCGTGGTGGTGCGGCGGAAATCGGCGTAGGTGGCCTGCAGGGCCTCGATGGTCTCGGCGTGCGTCCAGATCATGAAGTCGGCGTCGGCGCGCATCCCGGCCACGTCGTAGAGCCCCCGCACGACGACGCCGTTGTCCTCCTGATGCTTGAGGAATGTCGCGGTCTCGTCGACGATCGCGGCCCGCGCATCGTCACCGTCGGCCAGCACCCCGGGCTTGACCGCGAACACCGAGAACATCAGGTAGCGGATGGTGGAGTTGATCGCGTCGAAGTCGAGCTTGGCCATGGCTCTATCGTGCCACGATGGCCGCGACCGCCCGGGTCGCGGCTGCCACGCACGCGGGCACCCCGATGCCGTCGAGGTAGGCGCCGGCGACGGCCAATCCTGCCGGCAGGCCGGCGCGCAGGTCGGCGACGAGCTCGGCGTGCCCGGGACCGTACTGCGGCATCGCGTCGAGCCAGCGCACCACGCGGCTGTCCTCCGGTGTGACGGCGACCCCGAACAGCGTCGCCAGGTCCTGCTCGGACCAGGTCAGCAACTCCTCGTCGCCCGCGCGCCGGGCCACGTCGTCACCGAACCGGCCGAAGGACAGGCGCACCATCTCGCACGAGCCGCGCCGCCCCCATTTGCGCGACGACAGGGTGACCGCCTTGGCGTGCAGCCGGCCGGGGCCCGCGACCAGGACCCCGGACTGCTCGGGCAAGGGGGTGCCCCCGGGCAGGGCCAGCGCCACCACCGCCGCCGACGCGACGCGGATGCGGCGCGCCGCCGCGGCGGTCCGCGGGGCGACATCGGCGACCAGCGCGGCGAGCCGGGGCGCCGGGACCGCGAGCACCACCGCGTCGGCAGGCCAGCGTGCGCCCTCGTCGTCGACGACCTCCCAGCCCTGCGCGGCGGCGCGCACGCCCGCGACCGCCACCTGCGCCCAGGTCAGCCCCGAACGGCGGACCAGTTCGTCGATCAGCACCGCGTAGCCGCCGTCGATCGCGCCGAACACCGACCCGGGCTGCGGCGGCGGCAGCGCGGTGCAGACCGCCTCGGTCAGGCTGCGGGCGCCGCGGTCCAGCGCGGTGGCGATCGTCGGCGCGGCCGAGCGCAGCCCGATCGTCGCCGCCGATCCGGAGTAGACACCGGCCAGCAGCGGATCCACCGAGCGGGTCACCACCTGTTCGCCGAAGCGGTCGCCGACCAGGTCGGCGACCGTCGGGTCGGCGCCCGGACTCCAGGCCAGCGGGCGCCGAGGCTCGTCGAGCATCCATCGGATCGTCGCGTCGTCGACCAGACCGGTGAGCGCAGTGGGCCGCGACGGAATGCCGTTGACGGTGTCCTTGGGCAGCGGATGCGTGCGGCCCTCGCTGTAGATCAACGGCCGGGCCCCGGTCGTCGTGAGCTGTCTGCCCGACAACCCCAACTCCCCCAGCAGCGCGGGGACCTCGGGCCTGCGGGTGACGAACGCCTCGGCGCCCACGTCGAGCGGCTGCCCGCCGATCCGTTCGGTGCGCAGCACCCCGCCAAGCCGGTCGGCCGGGTCCAGCAGCGTGATGGACGCATCCGGGCCGGCCGCGACCCGCAACCGGTACGCGGCCACCAGACCCGAGATACCCCCGCCCACAACGCAATAGCGGGCGCCCCTGGGCGCGCTCACAGCTCGTGCACCAGAGCCACCGCCTCGGTGATGACGTCGGGATCAGTGGCGGGCAGCACGCCGTGGCCGAGGTTGAACACATGCCCGACGGCGCCGGCGTCGACGGCCCGCCTGCCGTCCTCGACCACCGCGCGCACCGCACGCTCGACCACCGGCCGGCCGGCGAGCAGCACCACCGGATCCAGGTTGCCCTGCAGGGCGGTTCCCCGCTGCACCCGGCCCGCGGCGTCGGTGAGCGAGGTGCGCCAGTCCACGCCGACCACCGCCGGCACACCGTGGCCCGCCACGGCTTCCGACATCGCGCCGAGCAGTTCGGCCGTGCCCACCCCGAAGTGCGTCATCGGCACCCCGTGCCCGGCGAGCGCGGTGAACACCCGAACGCTGTGCGGCAGCACATAGGTGCGGTAGTCGGCCAGCGACAAGGTGCCGGCCCAGGAGTCGAAGACCTGGATGGCGTCGACGCCGGCCTCGATCTGGGTGCGCAGGAACGCGATCGTCACCTCCGTGAGCGCGGTCATCAGCGCGTTCCACGTGTCGGTCGCGCCGAGCATCATCGCCTTGGTGTGCTCGTGGTTGCGGCTCGGGCCGCCCTCGACCAGATACGACGCCAGGGTGAACGGCGCCCCGGCGAAACCGATGAGCGGTACGTCGCCCAGTTCGCCCACCAGTTGCCCGATCGCGGCGGCGACCGGGGCGACCTGCTGCGGATCCAGGGCCGCGACGGCCCCGACATCGGCGAGCGTGCGGATCGGATGCTCGATGACCGGCCCGACATCGGGCACGATGTCCAGCGCGATGCCGGCCGCCCGCAGCGGCACGACGATGTCGGAGAACAGGATCGCCGCGTCCACGTCGTGTCGGCGCACGGGCTGCAGCGTGATCTCCGTGATCAGGTCCGCGTCGAAGCACGCCTGCATCATCGTGTTCTTGGCCCGCAGCGCCCGGTACTCGGGCAGCGACCGCCCGGCCTGCCGCATCATCCACACCGGGATCCGGGTGGGCTTGCGGCCGGCGACGGCAGCCAGGTAGGGCGATTCGGGCAGCTCGCGGCGCGTGTTCATCGATCCCTATGCTGCCATGCCCGCTGACCCCCGATTCGGCGCGCCATGAGCACAGACCTGTGGAAATGGGCTAGCGTCTTTCGGCGTGACCACCGCCGAACCGGCTCAATTCCGTGAAGCGGTGGCGGCGATGAATGCCACCACCGTGCGACCGGAGATCGAGCTGGGGCCGATCCGGCCCCCGCAGCGCCTCGCGCCCTACAGCTACGCGCTGGGCGCCGAGGTCAAGCATGCCGAGGCGGCGGTCGTCCCCGAGCGCTCCGAAGGGGACGCCTTCGGCCGGCTGATCCTGCTGCATGATCCCGAGGGCGCCGACGCGTGGGACGGCACCATGCGGCTGGTCGCCTACATCCAGGCCGACCTGGATTCCACCGAGGCGGTCGATCCGCTGCTGCCCGAGGTGGCCTGGAGCTGGCTGGTGGACGCGCTCACCGAGCGCTCCGAGCACCTCACCGCGCTGGGCGGCACCGTCACCGCGACCACGTCGGTGCGCTACGGGGACATCTCCGGGCCGCCGCGCGCGCACCAGCTGGAACTGCGGGCCTCCTGGACCGCGACCACACTCGACCTGGGTCCGCACGTCGAAGCCTTCTGCGAGGTGCTCGAGCACGCTGCGGGACTGCCGCCGGCCGGGGTGACCGACCTGGGCTCGCGCACCCGCGCCTGACGCGATGACCGATTCCGACACATCAGGCGTGGACTCCGACGCCGAAGGACCCGACACCGACGCCGTCCCGCTGCTGGCCCCCCGCGAGGGCGTGCCGGAGGTCGCTGTCAGCCGCAGTGAGATCAGCAGGGCCGCAGACTTTCTCGCCTCGGGCACCGGCCCGTTCGCGGTCGACGCCGAGCGCGCGTCGGGGTTCCGCTACTCCAACCGCGCCTACCTCGTGCAGATCCGCCGCACCGGGGCCGGCACCGTCCTGATCGACCCGGTGAGCCACGGCGGCGACGCGGTCGAGGTCCTCGCACCGCTGGCCGAGGTGCTCGCCGAGGACGAGTGGGTGCTGCACGCCGCCGACCAGGACCTGCCGTGCCTGGCCGAGATCGGCATGCAGCCGCCCTCGCTGTACGACACCGAGCTGGCGGGACGGCTGGCCAACTTCGACCGGGTGAATCTGGCCTCGATGGTGCAGCAGCTGTTGGGTTTTCAGCTGACCAAGGGCCACGGCGCGGCGGACTGGTCGAAGCGGCCGCTGCCCGACGAATGGCTCAACTACGCCGCGCTGGACGTCGAGGTGCTCACCGAGTTGCGCGACGCGATCGACGCCCTGCTCGACGAGCAGGGCAAGTCGGAGTGGGCACGGCAGGAATTCGAGTACCTGCGGACCGTGGAGAGCTCACCCACCCGACGGGACCGCTGGAGGCGTACGTCCGGCATCCACAAGGTCCGCGATCCGCGCACGCTGGCGGCGGTGCGGGAGCTGTGGCTCACCCGAGATCAGATCGCCCGCCGCCGCGACATCGCCCCGGGGCGCATCCTGCCCGACAGCGCGATCATCAGCGCCGCCACCGCCAACCCCGACACCGTCGAGAAGCTGACGGCTCTGCCGGTGTTCGGCGGTTCCCGGCAGCGGCGCAGTGCGCAGGTGTGGCTCGACGCGCTGCAACGGGCGCGCACCGCCGAACCTCCGTCGGCCCAGGAACCGTCCAACGGCCCGCCACCGGCGTCCCGCTGGGCCCGGCGCAAACCCGAGGCGGCGGCCCGGCTGGAGGCTGCCCGCGCCGCGATCAACGAACTGGCACAGCAGGTTTCGGTGCCGCCGGAGAACCTGCTCTCCCCCGACACCGTGCGAAGGCTGTGCTGGGACTGGGTGGCGGTGGACGACACCGCCGGCGCGGTCGAAGCGTTCCTCGCCGCGTCCACCGCCCGGCAGTGGCAGCGCGAGCTGACGGTGCCCGCGCTGACCGCGGCACTGACCGCCGCGGAGCCTACCGACTCGCCGTGACGCGCTCGATGTGCGCGAGGAAGTGCTCGAGCACCGCCTCGGGCGCTTCGATCTGCGGCCAGTGCCCGATGTCGTCGGCGAGCATCACGACGTCGGGCGCAGGAACCACCTCGGTGTAGCGGCGCGCCATGTGCGCGCCGGAGTTCGGGTCGACGGGCCCGTCGATCAGCCGCATCGGCACCGAGGTCTCCCGCATGGCCCGCACCCACCGGTTGCGGTGGATCCGCCGGTCCTCGAGGAAGCGCCCGACCTGGTGCAGCACCCGCTTGCCGTCGTTCCACTCGAGGATCTCGTGGAACGTCTGCATCATCTCCCGCGTCGGTTTGGTGTTCGGACCGAACATCTCGTTGATGGTCGGCTCGAGGATGCGGCGCGACAGGGCGCTGCCCTGCAGCGGGCTCATCAGGTCGCCCAGCGGCGTCCCCGACATCAGCTTCTGCATCAGGCGCGGGGTGTAGGCCTCGGTGAACAACCCGCCGTTGAGCCAGGTGATCGACTCGATGTCCCAGCCGCCGTAGGCCTGCTCGCCGAACACCTTGCGCGCCAACAACTCCTGGGCCACCGAATCGCCGAGGTCGTGGGCCAGCACGTGGGCCGAGCGCACGCCGAGGTCGGCCAGCAGGGCCTCGTGCATGTCGGCGTGGTCACTGACCGTGTAGCGGTAGGCGTGCGGCTTGGCCGAGAACCCCATGCCCATCATGTCGGGCGCGATGACGCGGAACCGTGACGTCAGTGCCGGCCAGATCGCGGCCCAGTCGTAGCTGTTGAACGGGTAGCCGTGCACCAGCAGCAGCGCGGGGCCCTCACCTTCGCAGCGGTAGAAGACGTCGAAGCCGAGGTAGTCGAAGTACTGCCCCTGGGCTTTCCACTGCGCGAGTCCGGCGTCCACGTCTGCAGCCTAATCAGGCTGTCTACCGACGGCTCTCGACGAGCTTGATCGCCGCGGCTTCGATGGTGTCCTCACTCAACAGGACCTGCAGCGCGGCATCACCGAGCGGAATGAAGCTGTCGTGACTGGCGACGCGAGCCAGCCCGCCCCGGTATCCGCGGTCGATCAGCGCGGTGACGATCCCCTCACTCACCCCGCCGCTCTCCCGCGTCTCGTCCACGACGAGGACGCGGCCCGTCGCGTGGGCCTCTGCGAGGATGTCGGCCACAGGCAACGGCGCCAGCCACCGCAGATCCACGACTCGGGCCGAGATGTCCTGGTCGGCGAGGCGGCGCGTCACCCGCAGGCTCATCGGCACCCCGTTGCCGAACGTGAGAATGGTCAGGTCGTGTCCGTCACCGTAGGTGCGGGTGCTGCCGATCGGCACGGTGTCGCCGCGGTCGGACGCCAGCCACAGGTCGTCGCCGTCGTCGTACAGATCACGGGTGTGATAGAGCGCGATCGGTTCGAGGAACAGGCACACGACGCCCGCGGCGTCGGCAGCGGCGACACACGACCGCAGCATCCCGGCGGCATCGTCGGGTCGCGACGGCGAGGCCACCACCACTCCCGGGAGATCGCGGATCGCCGTGATCGAGTTGTCGTTGTGGAAGTGCCCGCCGAAGCCCTTCTGGTACCCGTATCCCGCGATCCGCACCACCATCGGATTGCGGTACTGCCGATCCGAGAAGAACTGCAGCGTCGCGCCCTCCCCGCGGATCTGGTCAGCCGCGTTGTGCAGGTAGGCCAGGTACTGGATCTCCGGAATCGGCAGCAACCCTGACACACCCGCCCCGAGAGCCAGTCCGAGAATCGACTGCTCGTCGAGCAGTGTGTCGAACACCCGCGCCGTACCAGCGGCTGCCTGCAGTCCGCGCGTCACCCCGTAGACGCCGCCCTTCCTGCCGACGTCCTCGCCGAACACCATCGCGCCGGGACGGGTGCTGAGCACCTCGAGCAGCGCACGGTTGATGGCCTGGGCGACGGTCACCGGCGTCGGGTCGGATAGAGGGGTGTCTACCGCGGTGTCGCGTGTCGCGGCGACGGCGTCTTCGAGGGCGCTGCGCAGCGGGGCCATCACCGCGTGGGCGCTGTCCAGCTGGGCGAACTCGGCCACCTCCGTGGCCAGCGACTGCACCTCGGAGCGCTTGTGCTCATAGGCGTCGAGCACCTGCTGCGGGCTGAGCACACCCGCCTCGATGAGCAGGCGGGCGGTGCACAGCACCGGATCGCGTGAGTAGTCGGCCGCGATCTCGTCACCCTTGCGGTAGCCGGGCTCGTAATCCGATCCCGCGTGGCCCATCAACCGCACGGTGCGCAGGTGCAGGAACGCCGGCCGGCGCTGCTCACGCACATAGTCCGCGGCCTGTCCGGCAACGGTCAGCACCTCGCAGATATCCGTTCCGTCGGCGGTGAAGTAGCGCAGATCGGCACGGCCTTGGTAGGTCCGGGCGATCCATCCCTGCGGTGTCTTGACACTGATCCCGATTCCGTTGTCCTCGCACACGAACAGCAGCGGGAGCGGAATGCCTTGGTAGGAGGTGTGCATGGCGGCGTTGATGGCGCCGACCGCCGTCGAATGATTGGCAGACGCATCCCCGAAACTGCACACCGCGAGAGCGTCAGCGGGCCAGGGACATTCGACCCCCAGCTTGCGTGACCGCGCGATCGAGAACGCCACGCCGAGCGCCCGCGGCAGGTGTGAGGCGATGGTCGAGGTCTGCGGTATGACGTGCAGATCGTGACGGCCGAACACCTTGTGCCGGCCCCCGGAGATGGGCTCGTCGATCGCGGCGACCATCCCGAGAAGGACGTCGCGGAGGGCCTCGCTGCCGTCCACCTGATGGGCGCGGGCCAGGAAGAAGCCGCCGGAACGGTAGTGCAACAGCGCTGGGTCGGTCGGGCGCAATGCCGCCGCGACAGCGGCGTTGCTCTCGTGACCGGACGAACCGATCGTGTAGAAGCCCTTGCCCTTCGACCGCAGCCAGCGGGCGGCGAGGTCGAGATGCCTGCTCCCGAGCTGCGCATCGAACACGTCGAGGCACCGTTGCGCTGAAAAGCCCTGCAGCACGTCGGCGTTCGCGGCACTCGGGGCAGCCGGCCCCGACAGTGTCGCGGTGAAGTACTCGTCGATGGGTTCGGCCACGGCGACTCCCTAGCGCTCAGCGGAACGCGGCGATGCCCGTGAGGGCCTGCCCGATCATCCGAGTATGCCTCTCACCGGTGTCCTCAGAGGTCGGTACCGACTCCGGAATGTCCGTGGCGGTACCGACCACCCCCGCGTCACCGCAACTGCTGCGCCAGGAACGGCGTCGAGTCGGGCAGCGAGGCCAGCACCGTGCCGCTGTGGTCCTCCTCGGGGTAGACCTTCAACGTGGCGGGTTGGCCGTTGGCCACCAGCTGATCGAAGAAGCGCTCGGACATGATCGGCGGCACGTCGGTGTCGCGCAACCCGACACCGAGCAGCATCGGCCGGTCGTAGCCGGTCGCCGGCAACNGCTCTGCCTCAGCGAGCTTTCCACCCTGCTGTCGGCGAAGAACTGCGGCGGCGCCATCCCCGACAGCAGGGTGGAAAGCTCGCTGAGGCAGAGCGTTTCGGCGGCCCGCGCGGCGTCGCGACCGGCGGGCGTCAGGACCCGGTCCACGTTCAGCTCCGGTCGCGCGTCGCGCAGCGACGCGAGGATGTAGGCCGTGTAGGCGTTCGCCACCGGCGCCAGATCCGGCGGGACGGCCATGTCCGGCCCGGCCTGCGTGACCAGTCCCGCGATGGTGGCCGGCGTACCGGTGGCGACCACCCCGCGATAGTCCACGTCGGAGCCGGCGCTGAAATCGGTTGCCCACCGTGCGGTGGCGACCGCTGCTCCCCCGCCCTGTGACTGCCCGACCACCGCCCACTGCGGCGCCAGCGGCAGTCCCATCCGGTGGGCCGCGAGCACCGAGTCGACGACGCCGTGGGCGGTGGTCTCGCTGTTGAGATAACTCATCAGCCCGGGCGTGCCGAGCCCGGCGTAGTCGCTGCCCACCACGGCGTACCCCTGGTCGAGCCAGTGGCTGAGGTACTCGTCGTCACGCGCGCTGCGCGGGCGCGCCGACGGTGTGCAGTCGTCGCCGAGGCCCACGGTGCCGTGCGCCCAGGCCACCACCGGCCAACCGCCTTCGGGCGCAGGGGTCTTGGGGGTGAACACCGCGGCGGTGCTGACCGCCGGCCGGCCGTGCTGGTCGACCGTCGCGTACAGGATGCGGTACGCGCGGGCCGCACCGGTGACCGACAGCCCGGGGTCCAGGTCGGTCACCGAGATCAGGCCGCCCGGCGCGGGAATGGGTCCGTCGTAGTCGCGCGCATCCAGTCCCGACCACTGGGGCGAGGCCGCCGTCGCGACGCCTGGGCCGGCGAGCAGACCCGCCAGCAGCAGGGCAACGATCAGGAAGGCAAGGCGGGCAGAGCTTCTCACGCCCCCACCCTACGCAGCGTGCTCAGTCGAGCTGGTTGCTGACTTCCTTCTCGGCGGCGCCTGCGCCCAGCGCGGCCACCCACCCGGTGATCTGACGGGCGATGTTGCGCTCGGTCAGACCGACGGAGGTGAGCACCTCGCCGCGCGATGCGTGGGCGAAGAACTCCTGCGGGAGCGCGGCGTCGCGGCAGGGGACGTCGATCTCTGCACCCCGCAGCGAGGTCGAGACCGCCGAACCGACACCGCCGTGCACACCGTTGTCCTCCAGGGTGACGACGAGCTTGTGCCGCGCGGCCAGGCTGTGCAGCACCTCGGGCACGGGCAGCACCCAGCGCGGGTCCACGACGGTCACGCCGATGCCCTGGTTACGCAGTCGCTCGGCGATCGCGAGCGCCATCGCGGCGAACGGTCCGACCGCGATGACGAGGACGTCGTCGGACAGGCCGTCGGCCGGCAGCGCCAGCACATCCACCCCGTCACGTCGTTCGATCGCCGAGATGTCTTCTCCGACATCGCCTTTGGGGAAGCGGATGGCGGTCGGACCGTCGTTGACGTCGAGCGCCTCGGCCAGCTCCTCCCGCAGGCGGGCACCGTCGCGCGGCGCCGCGACACGCATGCCCGGCACCACACCGAGGATCGACAGATCCCACATGCCGTTGTGGCTGGCGCCGTCCGGGCCGGTGACGCCCGACCGGTCGAGCACGATCGTCACCGGCAGCTTGTGCAGCGCCACGTCCATCATCACCTGGTCGAACGCGCGGTTGAGGAACGTGGAGTACACGGCGACCACGGGATGCATCCCGCCCATCGCCAGGCCGGCGGCCGAGGTGATCGCGTGCTGCTCGGCGATGCCGACGTCGAAGAACCGGTCCGGGAAGCGATCGCGGAACGCACTGAGCCCGGTCGGGCCGGGCATCGCGGCGGTGATCGCCACGACGTCACGGCGCTTGGCTCCCTGCTGGACCAGCGCCTCGGAGAAGGTCGACGTCCAGCCGGGCCCGGGCACGGTGGTGGCCAGGCCGGTCTCGGGGTCGATGACCCCGCAGGCGTGCATCTGCTCGTCCACGTCGTTCTCCGCGGGCGCGTAGCCCATGCCCTTGTGGGTGACGACGTGCACCACGACGGGCGCGTTGAACGCCCGCGCGTGCCGCAGCGCACTCTCCACCGCGTGCTCGTCGTGCCCGTCGATCGGGCCGACGTATTTCAGGCCGAGGTCGGTGAACATCACCTGGGGCGACAACGCGTCCTTGATGCCGGCCTTCACGCTGTGCATGCACTGGTAGCAGAACTCGCCGATGACGGGCAGGCCGCGCACCGCCTTGCGGCCCTCCTCGAGTACACGCTCGTAGCCGGGCTGCAGCCGCAGGCCCGCCAGGTGCTCGGCGAAGCCGCCGATGGTCGGGGCGTAGCTGCGACCGTTGTCG
This sequence comes from Mycolicibacterium chlorophenolicum, assembly GCF_001044235.1. Classification (GTDB taxonomy): domain Bacteria; phylum Actinomycetota; class Actinomycetes; order Mycobacteriales; family Mycobacteriaceae; genus Mycobacterium; species Mycobacterium chlorophenolicum. Next base: position 346,061 of record NZ_JYNL01000020.1, read on the forward strand.
TTGACGACGATCACGATCGGCCGCTTGGAGGCCGCGATGTTGTTCAACGCCTCCCAGCACATCCCGCCGGTGAGCGCGCCGTCACCGACCACCGCCACGACGTGGCGGTTGCGGTGTCCGCTGAGTTCGAACGCCTTGGCCAGACCGTCGGCGTAGGACAGCGACGAGCTGGCGTGGCTGGACTCGACCCAGTCGTGCTCGCTCTCTTCGCGCGACGGGTAGCCCGACAGGCCGTCCTTCTTGCGCAGCGTCTCGAAGTCCTGGCACCGGCCCGTCAGCATCTTGTGCACGTAGGCCTGGTGGCCGGTGTCGAACAGGATCGGATCGTGCGGGGAGTCGAAGACGCGGTGCAGCGCCAACGTCAGTTCGACGACACCGAGGTTGGGTCCCAGATGCCCGCCGGTCGCCGCGACCTTGTGGATCAGGAAGTCACGGATTTCACGGGCCAGTGCGTCCACCTGTGACTGCGACAGGTGCTGCAGATCAGCGGGACCGCGGATCTGTTCAAGCATCAGATCAGTCTACGCACGGACCTCATGGCCGGTCCTGTCGAGACTGGTACACATCGGGCACCCCGTCGTGGTCGGCATCGAGGGTCTCTTCGCGGTGAATGCGCCGGTAGGCGGCGTTTCTGCTGAGCAGCAGCACAGCCGCGAAACAGGCCGCCAACAGTGATCCGGTCAACACGCCGACTTTCACCAATTCGTCACTTTCGGAGCCCGATCCGTAGGCCAGATCACCGATCAGCAGGGACACGGTGAAACCGATGCCGGCGAGCATGGACACCCCGAGCACGTCGATCCAGCGCAGCGAGGAGTCCAGGCGGGCCCGGGTCAGCGCCGCGAGCACCCGGGTGGTGAGGAAGATCCCGATCGGCTTGCCGGCGACGAGGCCCGCGATGATGCCGAGGGTGATCGGGTGGCTCAGCGCGCGGGCCAGGCCGTCGAGGCCCCCGAAGCTCACGCCCGCGGCGAAGAACGCGAACACCGGGATGGCGAACCCGGCCGAGATCGGGCGCAGCCGGTGCTCGAAGTGCTGGGCCAGGCCGGGTCCGGCGTCCGGCCCTCCCGCGGCCTCGCTGCGCAGCACCGGCACCGTGAACCCGAGCAGGACACCGGCCACCGTGGCGTGCACCCCCGACTCGTGCATCAGCACCCACGTGGCTCCCGCCAGCGGGAGCAGCAGCCACCAGGAGCGGATCCGGCGCTGCACGCACAGCGCGAACAGTCCGAGCGGCAGCAGCACGGCCGCCAGCGCGGTTACGTCGATCTCGTCGGTGTAGAACACCGCGATCACGGTCACCGCCAGCAGATCGTCGACGACGGCCAGGGTCAGCAGGAAGGTGCGCAGCGCCGACGGCAGATGGGTCGAGATCACCGCGAGCACGGCGACGGCGAACGCGATGTCGGTGGCCGTCGGGATGGCCCAGCCGCGCAGCGCCCCGCCTCCGGCGCCGGCGGTGACGGCGACGAAGATCGCCGCGGGGACCACCATGCCGCCGACGGCGGCCGCGATCGGCAGCGCCGCGCGCGCCGGGTCGCGCAGGTCGCCGGCGACGAACTCGCGTTTGAGTTCCAGCCCGACGACGAAGAAGAAGACGGCCAGCAGACCGTCGGCGGCCCAGTCGCCGACCGTGAGGCTCAGGTGCAGTCCGAACGGGTGCCCACCCACCTCGAGATCGCGCAGCGCGAAATAGGTGTCCCGCCACGGCGAATTGGCCCACACCAACGCCGCCGCCGCGGCGAACAGCAGGATGACGCCACCGACGGTCTCCTTGCGCAGGATCTCGGCGACGCGGCTGGTCTCGGTCCAGGTGCCACGGGACAGCAGTGCGCGGCGCACGCGGCGGGGAGGAGAAGTCACGGTTCACCTTCGGTTGACGTCAACGAATCGTCGCCGACCAGACTTCCCGGCACACCTGCGCTCACCTTAGCCCCGGGTGAGCGCCGCCACGCACTCGACGTGGTGGGTCAGCGGGAACGAGTCGAACACCCGCAGCTGCTCGACCTGATAGCCGCGTTCCCGGTACAGGCCGATGTCGCGCGCGAAAGATGCTGCCTCGCAACCGATGTGAACGATGCGCGGCACCTCGGCGGCGGCCAGCTGATCGATCACGTCGCGCCCCGCGCCGGTGCGGGGCGGATCGAGCACCGCGACGTCGGCCCGCGTCGAGGTGCGCTCCAGCGCCCGGCGCACCGAATCGGTGACCACCGAGACGGTGTCCAGATCGGCCAGCGCGGTGCGCGCCGCCCGCGAGGCGCCGCGTGAGGTGTCGACGCTGAGCACCTGTCCGGTCTCCCCGACCGCGCCCGCCAGCGCCGCCGCGAACACGCCCGCACCGCCGTAGAGGTCCCACGCGGTCATACCCGGTTCGAGCTGCGCCCACTCGCTCACCAAAGCGCTGTAGAGCTCCGGGGCGTCCCGGTGGGCCTGCCAGAACGCCGTCACCGGCACCCGCCACGTCCGCCCGGCGACCCGCTGCACGGTGTCGTAGTCCCCCTCGACCACCTCGGTCCGCCGGCCCCGGCCCGCGACCACCACGTGGCGCCCGCCCTCGGCGTCGATCGCCACGTGCACGGCCGCATCGGAGGGCCACGACCGTTGCGCGACGTCGGCCAGCATGCCGGCGGGCAGCTGCGCGCAATCGAGCCGGTGCACCAGTTCGGCGCTGTGATACCGGTGGAACCCGGCCCGCCCGTCCGCGGAGACGTCGAGACGCACCCGCGTCCGCCACCCGGTGTGGCCGGTCTCCCCCACCGCCTCGGCGGTCGCGTCCTCCTCGGCGCGCCAGTGGTAATTACCCAGCCGCGCAAGCTGATTGGCGACCACGGCGCCCTTGAGCCGGCGTGCCGCGGCAGGTTCGGCGAACGCGAGGTCGCAACACCCTGCACCGTCCACCCCGGCGATCGGGCACCACGGCTCGACGCGGTCGGGCGACGGTTCGAGCACCTCGAGCACCTCGGCGTTCCAGTACTTTTCGCGCGCCGCCGCGCTGCGCACCACCCGCGCCCGCACCGTCTCCCCCGGCAGGGCGTAGCGCACGAACACCACCCGGCCGTCGTGGCGGGCCACGCAGCTGCCGCCGTTGGCGGCGGCCCCGGTGGTCAGGATCAGTTCGTCCGGCCGCTCATCGCTCAATCCAGGAACCCCTTGCGCGCGTCGCCGGGTGCGGACTGCGGCGCGAGTTTCTTCAGCCGCTCCGACGAGGACAGCTGCCAGGGCACCGAGGTCACCATGACGTTGGGCTCGAACAGCAGCCGGCCCTTCAAGCGCAGCGCGCTCTGGTTGTGCAGCACCTGCTCCCACCAGTGGCCGACGACGTACTCGGGGATGAACACCGTCACCACCGTGCGCGGTGAATCCTTGCTGACCCGTTTGACGTACTCGAGCACCGGCCGGGTGATCTCGCGATACGGCGAGGCGATCACCTTGAGCGGCACGCTGATGTCACTGGCCTCCCACTTGTGCACCAGTTCGCGAGTCTCGGCGTCGTCGACGCTGACCGTGATCGCCTCCAGCACGTCGGGCCGGGTGGCCCGCGCATAGGCCAGCGCCCGCAGGGTGGGCAGGTGGACGTTGGACACCAGTACGACCGCGTGGTTGCGGCTGGGCAGCACGATGTCCACGGTCTCGGCGGCGCGGGCCTCGAGCTCCCGGCTGACCGATGCATAGTGCTTGTGGATCAACTTCATGATGACGAACAATGCGCCCATCGCCAGGATCGCGATCCAGGCACCCACCAGGAACTTGGTGAGCACCACGATGATCAGCACGGTGCCGGTGCACAGGAAGCCGATGGTGTTGATCACCCGGGACCGCATCATCCGGGCCCTCGCCGGACCGTCGGTTTCGGTGCGCAGCAACCGCGTCCAGTGCCGCACCATGCCGATCTGGCTGAGCGTGAAGGACACGAACACCCCGACGATGTAGAGCTGGATCAGCGCGGTCACCTGAGCCTGGAACGCCACGATGAACGCGACCGCACCGAACGCCAGGAACAGGATGCCGTTGGAGAACGCGAGCCGGTCACCCCGGGTGTGCAGCTGGCGCGGCAGGTAACGGTCTTGCGCCAGAATCGAACCCAGCACCGGGAACCCGTTGAACGCGGTGTTGGCGGCCAGCACCAGGATGAGCGCGGTGACGCCGGTGATCAGGTACAGCCCGATCGGGAAGTCGTGGAACACCGCGTCGGCGAGCTGGGCCACCAGCGTCTTCTGCTGATAGTCCGGCGGGGCCCCGCCGAGCTGTTCGAGCGGTCGCTCGGCGATCTGCGCCCCGGTCGCCTTGGCCAGCATGATGATGCCCATGAACAGCGTGATCGCGATGACACCCAGCAGCAGCAGGGTGGTCGCGGCATTGCGCGACTTGGGTTTCTGGAACGCGGGCACCCCGTTGCTGATCGCCTCCACCCCGGTCAGTGCCGCGCTGCCCGACGAGAACGCGCGGGCAATGAGGAACACCAGCGCGAAGCCCAGGACGTCGCCGTGCTCGGAATGCATCTCGAAACCGGCCGATTCGGCGCGCAGATGGTGACCCAGCACGTAGATCTGGAAGAACCCCCAGGCCAGCATGATGTACATGCCGATCATGAAGGCGTAGGTGGGAATCGCGAAGGCGGTCCCCGATTCGCGGATGCCGCGCAGGTTCAGCGATGCCAGGATCGTGATCGCCGCGATCGCGAACCACACCTTGTGCTGGTCGACGAACGGGATCGCCGAGCCGATGTTCGACATCGCCGAGGACATCGACACCGCGACGGTCAGCACGTAGTCGACCAGCAGCGCGCTGGCGACCGTCAGCCCCGCGGTGGGGCCCAGGTTGGTCGTCACCACCTCGTAGTCGCCGCCGCCGGACGGGTAGGCGTGCACGTTCTGCCGGTAGCTCGCGATCACGATCATCATCACCGCGGCGACCACCAGACCGATCCACGGCGCCAACGAGTACGCGGACAGGCCCGCGACCGACAGCACCAGGAAGATCTCCTCGGGGGCGTACGCGACGGAGGACAGCGCGTCGGAGGCGAAGACCGGAAGCGCGATCCGCTTGGGCAACAGGGTGTGCGCCAGCTTGTCGCTGCGGAACGGCCGGCCCAGTACGAGCCGCCGCGCGGCCGTCGAAAGCTTGGACACGAGTGCCAAGGGTAAGCCCGACGGTCACCGGACGCTGCAAAGCTGTAGCGTTCCCCTGAGCACTCCGTGGCGGTAGGTGCCAGACCGCCGCGTTCGGCCCCGCCGGAAAGGACACCCCAGGTGCGTGTAGTGGTGATGGGATGCGGCCGGGTGGGCGCCTCCCTGTCCGACAGTCTGGCCCGGATCGGCCACGACGTCGCCGTCATCGACCGCGACGCGACGGCCTTCCACCGGCTGTCCCCCGAGTTCTCCGGCGAACGCGTGCTGGGCATGGGGTTCGACCGCGACGTGCTGATCCGGGCGGGAATCGAGGGCGCGGCGGCGTTCGCGGCGGTGTCCTCGGGCGACAACTCCAACATCATCTCCGCGCGGGTGGCGCGGGAGACCTTCGGCGTGCAGCGCGTGGTCGCGCGCATCTACGACGCCAAGCGCGCCGCGGTCTACGAGCGGCTGGGCATCCCGACGGTGGCGACGGTGCCGTGGACCACCGATCGGCTGCTCAACGTGCTGATCCGTGAGACCGAGACCACCAAGTGGCGCGACCCTTCCGGCAACGTCGGCGTCGCCGAGCTCGCCCTGCACGAGAATTGGGTGGGCCGCCGCCTGACCGATCTGGAAGCCGCCACATCGGGCCGGGCCGCGTTCATCATCCGATTCGGCGCCGGTCTGCTGCCCGACGCGAAAACCGTGATCCAGGCCGGAGATCAGGTGTACCTGGCGGCGATCTCAGGGCACATCGCCGAAGCGCTGGCCATTGCGGCGCTGCCGCCGAGCGAGGAGGCGGAGTGAAAGTCGCCATCGCCGGGGCCGGCGCCGTCGGCCGGTCCATCGCCCGCGAACTGGTGGAGTCGCACGACGTCACGCTGCTGGAACGCAACCCCGAGCACATCGACGTCGAGGCGATCCCCGCGGCGCACTGGCGCCTCGGCGACGCCTGCGAGTTGAGCCTGCTGGAGTCGGTCGGGCTCCACGAGTTCGACGTCGTGATCGCCGCGACCGGCGACGACAAGGCCAACGTCGTGCTCAGCCTGCTGTCGAAGACCGAGTTCGCGGTGCCCCGCGTGGTGGCCCGCGTCAACGATCCGCGCAACGAGTGGCTGTTCGACGAGGCGTGGGGTGTCGACGTCGCGGTGTCCACTCCGCGCATGCTGGCCTCGCTGGTCGAGGAGGCGGTGTCGGTCGGGGATCTGGTGCGGCTGATGGAGTTCCGCAAGGGGCAGGCCAATCTCGTCGAGATCACGCTGCCCGACGACACCCCGTGGGGCGGCAAGCCCGTCAAGCGGCTGGAGTTGCCGCGTGACGCCACGCTGGTGACGATTCTGCGCGGGCCCCGGGTGATCGTGCCCGAGCGTGACGAACCGCTCGAGGGGGGCGACGAGTTGCTGTTCGTCGCCGTCGCCGAGGTGGAGGACCAACTGCGCGAACTGCTGCTGCATCCGCAGCAGCGCTGAGGCCGCCGCTCAGCTGCTCTCGTGCACCGCGTCGTCGGTGCCGGCCGGCGTCTGGGCGCGCACCGCCCGCTGCGCGGCACGGATCGCGCCGTAGGTGACCAGAGCAGCGATCGCGGTCAGCGGCCACCCCATCGCGATGCGGGCGACGCCGAGCCATCCCGTCTGGTCCTCTTCATAGAGGTGCTGCTGCACCAGGAAGCGCGACGCGAACACCGCCACCCAGACGAGGGTGGCGACGTCGAAGGCGTACACGGCGCGGCGCACGTCGCGCCAGCCCCGGTCCTGGGTGTGCACCCAGCCCCAGATGTAGCCGACGACCGGCCGGCGGATCACCACCGACACGGCGAACACCACCGCCCAGATCAGCGACGTCCAGATGCCGAGCAGGAAGTAGCCTTTGGAGGCGCCGACCAGGTACGCGATCAGCGCGCTGACGCCGACACCGAAGAACCCGGAGATCGCCGGCTGGACGGAGTCCTTGCGGAACAGCCGCCAGAACAGGATCAGCGTCGCGACACCGAGCGCGGCCGCGATGGCCGGCAGCAGCCCGAACGCCGTGGAGACCGGCACGAAGACCACGACCGGCAGTGACGAGTAGATCAGGCCGCTGACGCCACCCATCTGCTCGAGCACGGCGGCGCCACGTGCCGGTGAGGTCTGAGCGCCCGGATCGGTACCGGGTTCGCTCACTTCTGGATCTCGTAGTGGGGGTTGTAGATCGCCTTGGTGCCGTTGTCGAGCTTGCCGACGCGGCCGTGCACCTTGAGCGTGCGGCCGGACTCGATGCCCGGGATGCGGCGCTGGCCCAGCCAGACCAGCATCACCGAATCGGTGCCGTCGAACAGTTCGGCCTTCACGCCGCCCGAGCACCCCTTGCCGTTGCACTCGACGCTGCGCAGGGTGCCGATCATGGTCACCTCTTGGCCGCGATGGCAGTCGATCGCCTTCTGCGCCCCGGTGCTCGCCACGTCGTCGCTGAGTTCCTCGACGTCGAGCTGTTCCGGGTCCTCGGTCAACCGACGGGTGAGCCGTCGCAGGTAACCCTCGGCCGTGGCCATGGCTTCTCCTGACCTTCTGTCACATCTTTGTGGTACTACCCCAACCAAACGCCACGGTAGACCTCTTGGTTCCCAGATGCGAACCACCGCGGCGGGTCGCAGCGAAGGGTTTTCCACCACCAGGCACGATCGAAACATGGCGGTCGATCTGCGCGGCGTCACCACGGTTCTGCTCCCCGGCACCGGATCGGACGACGACTTCGTCTACCGGGCCTTCTCGCCGGCATTGCACCAGGTCGGAGCGGTCGTCGTGACCCCGCCGCCGCAGCCGCACCGGCTCGTCGAGGGGTACCGCGACGAACTGGCCGGGGCCGCGCGGTCGGGACCGATCGCGGTCGGCGGAGTGTCGATCGGCGCCGCGGTCGCGGCGGCGTGGGCCCTGTCACATCCGGGCCGGGTGGTGGCCGTGCTGGCCGCGCTGCCGGCCTGGACCGGCGAGCCCGACGCCGCACCCGCCGCGCTGGCGGCCCGGCACTCCGCGGCGGTGCTGCGCCGCGACGGCCTGGTGTCGGCGACCGCGGCGATGCAGGCCTCCAGCCCGGCGTGGCTGGCCGCGGAACTCACCCGCTCGTGGGTCGCCCAGTGGCCGGCCCTGCCCGACGCGATGGACGAGGCGGCGCGCTACGTGGCCCCCACTCTCGGCGAATTCGAGGGCCTGGGCGTGCCGATGGGCGTGGTGTCGGCCACCGACGACGCCGTGCACCCGCTGGAGGTCGGCGCTGCCTGGGTGTCCGCGGCGCCGCGCGCCGCACTGCGGACCGTGACGCTCGGCGACGTCGGCGAGGACCCCTCGGTGCTCGGCACTGCGTGCCTGGCCGCGCTGCGTGCCGCCGACCGCGAGGAGCGCTAGCCGCCGGTGATGGTGCGCAGCTGCTGCATCGCCGAGCCCTGGGCCGCGCGCCGCGCCGCCGGGTCGGCCGGGGGCTGCGGCGGCTCAGGCTGCTGCTGCCCCTGAGCCGCGGCGTCGGCCTGCGCCTGGGCCTGCGCCTGCTCGGTGGCCGCCTGCAGCTGGGCGGCCATCTGCTCGGGGAGGGCCACCGGCAGCGGCGTGCGCACCGGCAGCGGGGTGTCGCCCCGGCGGACCACCGTGTCGGCCAGCGCCTCGCGGGCCTGTTCGGCGAGTGCGCCGATGCTCTCCTCGGGTCCGTTGACCACGCAGCGGATCATCCAGCGGTAGCCGTCGACGCCGATGAAACGGACCACGGCCTGCCCCTGGCCCCCCGAACCGACCACCTCGCGGCCCCACGGGCCGTCCTCGATGCTCACCTTCGGCACGTCCTTGCGCAGCGACTCGGCCAGCTCGGAGGCCACCTCGCGCCACAGGCCGGTCGACTTCGGTGCCGCGTAGGCGGCGATGGTGAAGCGGCCGTGCTGCGTCATCACCCACACCGCGCTGGGCACGCCGGTCTCGTTGATCTCGACCTGGACCTGGCCGCCCTCGGGCATCGGGATCAGCACCGAGCCCAGGTCCAGCCGCGCCACCGTCGCGACGTCCGGATCGTCGAAGTCATCGATGTCGAACGGGCCTTCGAGTTCCTCGTCGGCTTCCACTGCTATCACCTCGGGTGTCTCACGCTGTCGCTGTCAGTCGGTCTGAAAGCCATCGTCACAGACTGGCATGCCCGCCGGAAGATCCGTGCCCCCCGTCGCCCCGCGTCGTGTCGGCGAGCCCGGCCTCGTCGAAGCTCGTCACCTCCACCAGCTCCGGCAACTCGACCCGCTGCACCAGCAGCTGGGCGATCCGGTCACCGCGGTGCACCACGATCGGGGTGTGCGGATCGAGGTTGATCAGCGACACCTTGATCTCGCCGCGATAGCCCGCGTCGATGGTCCCGGGACTGTTCACGATCGAAAGGCCAACGCGCGCAGCCAAACCCGATCGCGGATGGACCAGGCCGACCATGCCGTGCGGAATCGCGACCGCGATCCCGGTGCCGACCAGGGCCCGCGCCCCGGGCGCCAGTTCGACATCCTCCGCGCTGTACAGGTCGACACCGGCGTCACCGTCATGGGCACGCTCGGGGAGCGGCAGATCCCGATCGAGACGCACGACCGCCAAAGAACTGGGCACGACGCCAGAGATTACTCTTGGCCGCGTGTCCGACACGCGCGCCACCGCCACCAGCGTTCGCTATCGCGAGCGGCTGTGGGTGCCGTGGTGGTGGTGGCTGCCGGGGCTGGGCCTGGCCGCGCTGATCGCCCTGGAGGTCAACCAGGGCATCGCCGCTCTGCCCGACTGGCTGCCCTACGCCGTGCTGCTGCCGGTGGCGGCGGTCGCGCTGGTGTGGCTCGGCCGCGTCGAACTGCGGGTGGTGCACGACGACGGCGGCACCGAACTGTGGGTCGGTAACGCCCACCTGCCCGCCTCGGTGATCACCCGGGCCGCCGAGGTGCCGCGCTCGGCCAAGTCGGCCGCGCTGGGCCGGCAGCTCGATCCGGCCGCCTACGTCGTGCACCGGGCCTGGGTGGGCCCGCTGGTGCTGCTCGTCCTCGACGATCCGGACGATCCCACGCCCTACTGGCTCGTCAGCGCGCGGCACCCGGATCGGGTGCTCGCCGCGCTGCGCTGACTCTCGTCAGGCTCTCACCCTCAGGCCGCGCAGTCCGAGCAGATCATCATGCCGTTCTTCTCGCTCGCCAGCCGGCTGCGGTGATGCACCAGGAAACAGCTCGAGCACGTGAACTCGTCGGCCTGCTTGGGGATCACCCGCACCGAGAGCTCTTCGCCCGACAGATCGGCGCCGGGCAGCTCGAACGATTCGGCGGTCTCGGACTCATCGACGTCGACGACAGCAGACTGAGCTTCGTTGCGGCGTGCCTTCAGTTCCTCGAGCGAGTCCTCGGACACGTCGTCGGTCTCGGTGCGCCGTGGGGCGTCGTAATCAGTAGCCATGGCCAGTCCCCTCCGTGAAGCTCTATGCAGCGTTGCTTTGTACCAGCGTCGAACGCATCCACCAAACGATTCGTGCCCGTATTGACACCGGTTCTAATGTGATTTACGTCACAGAAGTCGCCATCCGTCCGTTGATGCCGGTCGGAGCCCCGCACACCCTAGCTCTAGAGTCTGTGGCGTGGTCGCGCAAATCACCGAAGGCACGGCGTTCGACAAACACGGGCGCCCGTTCCGCCGCCGGAGCTTCCTGCCCGGGGCGCTGATGTTCGCCGCGCTGGCGGTGGCGGCGCTGCTGGTCTGGGTGATCGCGCTCTCCCAGCCGCCGGACGTGCGCGAGGTCGCCGTCTGCAACCCGCCGCCGGCACCGGCGGATCCCAACGCGCCGGCTCCCACCCTGGGTGAACAGGTGTCGCGCCAGAACATGACCGACGTGACACCCGCCAAGCTCGCCGACACCCGCATCCGGGTGCTCAACACCAGCGGGCAGGGCGGGCAGGCCGCCGAAGTGGCCGGCGCGCTGCGGGATCTCGGCTTCACCGATCCCGAGGCCGCCAACGACCCTGTCTACACCGGCACCCGATTGCAATGCCAGGGTCAGATCCGGTTCGGTCCGGCCGGACGCGCCGCGGCGGCGTCGTTGTGGCTGGTCGCGCCCTGCACCGAGCTGTTCCAGGATCAGCGCACCGACGACACGGTCGACCTGGCGATCGGCACCGACTTCACCGAACTCGCCCACAGCGACGACATCGACGCGGTGCTGGCCAGCCTGATGCCCGACGCCACCCAGCCTGCCGACCCGTCGCTGCTGAGCAAGATCCACACCCAGACCTGCTGAGCTACTGCCGGCGCGGATCCAGCCCGCTGCGCAGCAGCGCCTCGTCGAACTCCGCGGCCAGACCCGGCGCGGCGGCGACCATCAGACCGGGTCCGCCCTGCCCGGGCGCCCGCACCACCGCACCCGCCTCGGCCGCGATCAGCGCACCGGCGGCCCAGTCCCAGACATGCACCCCGTCCTCGTAGTACGCGTCGAGTCGGCCCGCGGCCACCATGCACAGGTCCAGCGCGCAGGAACCGATCCGGCGCACGTCGCGGATCTCCGGGAGCAACGCCGCCATCACCGCGCCCTGGCGACGGCGATCCTCCGGCTGGTAGGAGAAGCCGGTGCCGACCAGCGCCATCGACAGCGACGTCGCGGCACTGCACCGCAACGCCGTCGTCTGCCCGTCCCGCGTCACCTGTGCGCCGTTGCCCAGCGCCGCCGAGAACACCGCACCCGCCGCGACGTCGGCGACCGCCCCGGCCACCGACACCCCGCCCCGCTGCACGCCGACCGACACCGCGAAGGCCTCGATCCCGTAGACGAAGTTCACGGTGCCGTCGATCGGATCCAGCACCCAGGTGAGTCGGCCGTCGTCGGCGCCCTCCGGGCCGCCTTCCTCCTCCCCGAGGATCGCCTCGCCGGGGCGCAGTTCGGCCAGCCGATTCCGCAGCAGGCGCTCGGTCTCGGTGTCGACGACGGTGACGGGGTCGGTCGGGGTGCTCTTCGCCCTGACCGCGCCGTCCTGGTCGGCACCGCCCGCGCCGTCGAACACCTCGGTGCGGCGGCGCCGGACGAAGGCCGCCGCCTCCGCGGCCAACTGCTCGGCCACCGCGCGCGCGGACGCCGGGTCGGTGTCGATGTCGCTCACCCGACCATCGCAACACATCCGCGGGCGCGGCGGCGGTCCGGGATGCACGACTGGCCCCCATCGCAATTCGCGAGCCGATAGTGTGTGCACCACCGGCGCCGCCCACCTGCGCAGAGGAGCCTGCATTGACCGTCACCGACTCGCCCGCCTCTGCATCCGACAGCCCGCGCCGCGGTTTCGGCGTCGACGTCGGCGGCAGCGGCGTCAAAGGCGGCATCGTCGATCTCGACACCGGACAGTTGATCGGTGAGCGCTACAAACTGCTGACCCCGCAGCCGTCCACCCCGGACGCGGTCGCCGCCACCATCGCCGAGGTGGTCAAACACTTCGGCTGGGAGGGCCCGCTGGGAGTGACCTACCCCGGCGTGGTGACCAACGGGATCGTGCGCACCGCCGCCAACGTCGACAAAGGATGGATCGGCGTGAACGCCGCCGAGGTGATCGGCGCGGCGCTCGGTGGCCGGCAGGTGACGGTGCTCAACGACGCCGACGCCGCCGGACTCGCCGAGGAGAAGTTCGGCGCCGGCAGCGGGCACACCGGGGTCATCGTGTTGCTCACGTTCGGCACCGGCATCGGGTCGGCGGTGATCCACAACGGCGTGTTGCTGCCCAACACCGAGTTCGGCCACCTCGAAGTCGGCGGCAAGGAGGCCGAACACCGCGCGGCGAGTTCGGTCAAGGAGCGCAAGGACTGGAGCTACGAGCGGTGGACCGAGGAGGTCACGAAAGTCCTGGTCGCCATCGAGAACGCCATCTGGCCCGACCTGTTCATCGCCGGCGGCGGCATCAGCCGCAAGGCCGACAAATGGATTCCGATGCTGAAGAATCGCACCCCGGTGGTGGCCGCGGCGCTGCAGAACAGCGCAGGCATCGTCGGTGCGGCGATGGCCGCCGACGTCGACGTCACCACTACTGCCCGGTAACCGGCGCGGCGCGCCGTCAAATTTGCCGCTCGGCACGGTGCGCACCCACACTGTCGTTACAATGGTCGACGGCGGCCGCCTACACCGAACAGCGGCGGAGCATCCCAGTTGAGATCGTCGCCGACATTCGACATAGCCGACACTTTTCGGCGGCGCACGAGTGCGCGCCGAAACCCGCACGATTGGAAGGGTGTACGTGGCAGCGACAAAGGCAAGCCCGGCAACCGATGAGCCGGTGAAGCGGCCCGCCGCCAAGACCCCCGCGAAGAAGGCGCCCGCCAAGGCGGCCAACGGCACTGCGCCCGCGAAGAAAGCCGCCAAGGCCGCTCCGGTGAAGGCCGCCAAGCGGGCCGCGAAGTCCGCCGACGCCCCCGCCGGCCGCGGGCGCGCCAAGAAGGGTGCCGCCGAGTCCGTCGACACCGATCTGGTCGCCGACGACCTGGAGACCACCGACGACCTCGAAGCCGAACCCGGCGAGGACCTCGACGTCGAGGACGGCGATCTCGAACTCGACGACATCGAGGTCGAGGACACCGACGACGACGCGGCCGCCGACGACGAGGACACCGACGAGGCCGAGGACGGTACCGCCGCGGCCGCGGCGACGCCCGCCGCACCCGGCAAGGTCGTCAAGGAAGCCGACGACGACATCGCCGAGCCGTCCGAGAAGGACAAGGCGTCCGGCGACTTCGTCTGGGACGAAGAGGAATCCGAGGCGCTGCGGCAGGCCCGCAAGGACGCCGAGCTCACCGCGTCGGCCGACTCGGTGCGCGCCTACCTCAAGCAGATCGGCAAGGTCGCGCTGCTCAACGCCGAGGAAGAGGTGGAGCTCGCCAAGCGCATCGAGGCGGGCCTGTACGCGACGCAGCTGATGGCCGAGCTCGCCGAGAAGGGCGAGAAGCTCCCGGCCGCGCAGCGGCGCGACATGATGTGGATCTGCCGCGACGGCGACCGCGCGAAAAACCATCTGCTGGAAGCCAACCTGCGCCTGGTGGTGTCGCTGGCCAAGCGCTACACCGGCCGCGGCATGGCGTTCCTGGACCTGATCCAGGAGGGCAACCTGGGCCTGATCCGTGCGGTCGAGAAGTTCGACTACACCAAGGGCTACAAGTTCTCCACGTATGCCACCTGGTGGATCCGTCAGGCCATCACCCGCGCGATGGCCGACCAGGCCCGCACCATCCGCATCCCGGTGCACATGGTCGAGGTCATCAACAAGCTCGGCCGCATCCAGCGCGAGCTACTCCAGGATCTGGGCCGCGAGCCCACACCGGAGGAGCTGGCCAAGGAGATGGACATCACGCCGGAGAAGGTGCTGGAGATCCAGCAGTACGCGCGTGAGCCCATCTCGCTGGACCAGACCATCGGCGACGAGGGCGATTCGCAGCTCGGCGACTTCATCGAGGACAGCGAGGCCGTGGTGGCCGTCGACGCGGTCTCCTTCACACTGCTGCAGGATCAGCTGCAGTCGGTGCTCGAGACCCTGTCCGAGCGTGAGGCCGGCGTGGTGCGGCTGCGGTTCGGCCTGACCGACGGCCAGCCCCGCACCCTCGACGAGATCGGCCAGGTCTACGGCGTCACCCGCGAGCGCATCCGGCAGATCGAGTCGAAGACGATGAGCAAGCTGCGCCACCCCAGCCGGTCGCAGGTCCTGCGCGACTACCTCGACTAGGTTTCCCGCCAAGCGTCGTCCAAGAAATCTTCAAGTCGGCTGATCTAGATTCGCCGACCATGGGACGAAGACTTCCGCCTGTCCGTCTGATCCAGGTCGTCGACCGCCTGCGCGCGGGTCTGGCCGGCCTGCACCGGTCCACGGCGCCGGGCAATGTCGCCCTGCTGGAGTTGGCCACCGGTGCGTGGACCACGCAGGTGCTCTATGTCGCCGCGAAGCTCGGGATCGCCGATCAGTTGGCGGCCGGCCCGCGGCGCGCGGACGACGTGGCCGCCGCGGTGGGCGCCGATCCCGACGCGGTGTACCGCCTGATGCGCGCCATGACCAGCCGCGGTGCGCTGCGGGAGCGGCGGGACGGACGGTTCACACTGACCGCCGTCGGCCACGCCCTGCGGGCGGACTCCGAGGGGTCGCTGCGCGACATGGTGCTGTTCATCGGACACCCTGCGCGGTGGGCGGACTGGGGCGCCCTGCTGTATTCGGTGCAGACCGGGGAGCCGGCCGCCGAGATGCTGCGCGGCATGCCCTTTTTCGCCTATCTCGACACCGACCCCGAATTCGCCGAGGTGTTCAACAACGCGATGACGGCCGCCAGCGGCTTGTCGAACGACGTTGCGCTGCAGGCGTACGACTTCTCGAGGTGCCGGCTGGTCGTCGACGTGGGCGGCGGGCACGGGGCGGTCCTGTCGACGATTCTGCGCGGTGCGCCCGACGCCCGGGGCGTGCTGTTCGACCTGCCGGCGGTGGTCGAGGGCGCGGGTGGTCTGCTCGCCGACGCCGGCGTCGCCCACCGGACCGCGATCGAGGGCGGGTCGTTCCTCGAGTCGGTGCCCGCCGGCGGCGACCTCTACGTGATGAAGAACATCATCCACGACTGGGACGACGAGCACTCGCTGACCATTCTGCGCAACATCCGCACCGGGATCGCCGAGGACGGCCGACTGCTCCTGCTGGAAATGGTTCTGCCGGAACGGGCTTCGTCGTTCATCGGGCACATGCTCGATCTCGAGATGCTGCTGATGGTGCACGGCAGGGAACGGACCCGCGCCCAGTACGCCGACCTGCTCAGCCGCGCCGGTTTCCGGCTGACCCGCGTGCTCCCGACGGTCAGCCCGATGTCGGTGATCGAGGCCGTCGCGGTCTAGTCGGCGCTGCGGCCGGCACCACCGGCCCCGCCGGAGCCTCCTGCGCCGCCCTTGGTCCCGCTCGGTCCGCTCCCACCCTGGCCCACAGAGCCCGCCGCTCCCGCACTGCGGTCGCGCGCGCCACCCGTGCCGCCAGAGCCGCCGGTGCCGCCGGTCCCGCCGCCCCCGGTCGATCCGGCCGCGCCGTCGCGTCCGACCGAGCCCTCCTGTTCGCTGCCCCCACCGCCGCGCCCGGCCGCGCCTCCGGCGCCGCCGTCGCCACCCGCACCGCCGCTGCCACCCGAGCCGCCGGCACCGCCGTCTCCCGGGGTCACGGTGCCGCGCACCGGATCGGACAGATCGACACCGCCGTCGCCGCCGTCACCGCCCTGTCCGCCCACCGCGCCGTTGCCGCCGCGGCCGCCCGTGCCACCGGATCCACCGGCACCGCCGGTCCCGGTCAGCTTGCCGGCGGAACCGCCCGCCCCGCCCGCGCCACCGGCCATGCCGGTGTTGCCCGTCGCGCCGGTACCTCCGGCGCCGCCGTCTCCCCCGGTACCGCCGAAGCCGACGGTGGAGCCGATGTCAACCGAGCCGCCGTCACCGCCGTCACCGCCGCGGGCGCCGACCCCGCCGAGCCCGCCGTTGCCGCCCCGGCCACCGAAGACCGCGGCACCGGGCACGAGCTGTTGCGCCACGCCGGCGTTGCCGCCGTCACCGCCCATGCCGCCACCGGCACCGTCACCGCCGTCACCGCCGTCGCCGCTGACGACGAACTGGTGCGGCGCCGCCAGGAAGGCGCTGGCCCCCTGCCCGGTGCCGCCCTGGCCTCCGGACTGGTTGCTGCCGGGCGTTCCGTCGCCGCCCGCGCCGCCGGCCTTGCCGGTGATCGCGCCGTCGACGACGGTGTTCGTGGTCGGGAGTCCGGTGGAGCCCAGGTAGCTCGGGGTGCCCGCGGCGGCGCGTCCCACGGGTGCCGGGTTGGCGCCGTCGAGGCCGGTTCCGCCCGCGCCGCCGTTCCCGCCGTTGCCGCCGTTGCCGTGCAGCGATCCGGCCACACCCCCGGCTCCGCCATTGCCGCCGCGGACACCGGGCCCGCCGTCGGCGCCATCACCCCCGTCGCCGCCGTTACCGGTCTGCGCGAACCTCCCGGCGTTGCCGCCGGCTCCGCCGTCCTGGCCGGGTGAGGTGCCGTCGCCCCCGCGGCCGCCGTCTCCGCCAAAGAGTCCGCCGTTGCCACCTTTGCCGCCGTTTGCGCCGTTTCCGCCGTCGCCCCACAGCAGGCCGCCGTTGCGGCCGTTGCACGCGGCGCCCGTGCAGTCGGCGGGGGCGTCGGCGCCGTCCCCGATCAGCCAGCCGCCGGTCCCGATCATCGGCGCCCGCGTTCCCGCCACGGCGGGGCCCACCGGCGTCGGCCGCGATTCCCGATGTCCCGATCCCGCGGATCCGAGCCACCAAACCTGTTCGGCGCCAGTATCTTCGGTGGACAACAGGGAATCGAAGGAGGCCAGCGCCACCTCACGGTGCGTCGTCGACGGCTCGCCCGGGTGCAGGCTGAGCGCAATCCCGGCGCCGATCATCGCCGCGCCGCCGGTGCCCACCGCCAGCCACTGCCGGACGGTTCCCCGCTGCCGATTCGTTTCCGTCCCGCGCCCGCCATCGGACATGCGCAATCCCCCCGCCGCTGGTGTCATGGATTGCTGGAATCTAACCGGCAAATCCACGAGCCAGTCAATAGGCGCGCCGGTTCAACTCCGGCGATCACGCACCTTGTAGGACGACGGCCACGACTGCCGGGTGTCGTCGCCGACCAGCGGCACACCCTTGCTGCCGATCCGGACGTCGTAGGCCTCCTTGCCCGCACCCACCTCGCGGTTGGCGTGCTCGGTGGCGAGATAGATCAGCTGATCGATCTCGGCCTCGGCGAAGGCCACGAACGTCGTCTTGCGCACGATCTCCTCTGCCGGCGGCACCATCCGCTCGGGCAGCAGCCGCGTCAGCAGTGCGGCGACGCCCAGCAGAGAGAAGGGCACCACCCAGTAGCAGACGAACGACAGCGGCGTGCGGGTGTCGAGGATCGTGGCGTCGCCCTGGACGAGCGGCGGGATCAGCGACGACACCGTCATGCCGGCGAACGCCGCGATCCACACCCAGGTCAGTGTCGAGGTGATACGGGCGAAGACGTCGCTGTCGATCACCTCTTTGGGCTGGCCCACTTCGGCGAACTCGCGGACGAACGGCTTGCCGATCAGCGCGCTGACCAAGGTGACCGCGAAGATGCCGGCGTTGCTGAGGGGCTGGATCCACGTCTCCATGAAGGACTGACTCACCGTGAACGTCAGCACCGCCAGGACCACAAACGTTGCGACAGCACCGATTTCGAGTGTGCGTCCGGGCGAGCGCCGCACCCGGGCGACGACGAATGCGGCGACAGCCACGGCCAACGCGACCAGGACCGCGGCGGTGAACGGCACGTTGCCGACCAGAACCCAGTAGACGATCCACGGTGCGAAGCCGAAGAGTATTCCCACGAGCGCTCAGTGTATTGAGCGGCGCCGGCAGCCACGACTGCACGCGGCCACCCGTTAGGTTGGTGGTCGTGACGCGACGGGTCAACGTCTCCTCCGGCTCGGCGTTCGAGTCCGAGGTCGGGTACTCGCGCGCGGTGCGCATCGGCGCGCACATCGCCGTGGCCGGGACCACCGCCGCGGGAGACAGCCCGGCGGCGCAGACCCGAGAGGCGTTGCGCCGCATCGAGGTGGCGCTCAGCGAGGTCGGCGCGTCCCTGTCCGACGTCGTGCGCACCCGGATCTTCGTCACCGACATCAGCTGCTGGCGCGAGGTCGGCGCGGTACACGCCGAGGTGTTCTCCGACATCCGGCCGGCGGCCACGATGGTCGAGGTGTCGGCGCTCATCGCGCCCGACCTCGTCGTCGAGATCGAGGTCGACGCCTACGCCGAGAGCTAAACCAGCGGCGCGAAGGCGCCGTCGGCGTCCGGCAGGTAGGGAGTGACGCGGATCACAGCCTCAACCGGCAGTTCGCCGAACAAATGTGGGAACACCATGCCATCGGGATCCCCCGGGACCCCAGGCTCCCAGCGAACAGGAGAGGTCAGCCGTGCCCCGTCGATGCGCAGCAGCACCAGGTCCGTGCGACCGGCGTACAGCCGGTTCGCGGGCAGGTGGACCTGCTGCGGGGTGGACAGGTGCACGAAGCCGACCTCGGTCAGCGACGGCGGCGAGTGCACGCCGCGCCGCTGCGCCGTTGCCCACTCCTCGGCACCGCACAGATGCACCAGTTCTTCCTCGGCTGGCATACCGGCAGCCCCTTCCGCTCGCAACGCGGGGGGTCGTGAGACACGACACACCCGTAAACCGCCGGGGAACAAGGCCGGAACCCCAAGCGTCTGACACAGTAGAAGTACGTCGCTACACCCTATGGAGGTGCCATGACCGCAACGCTCACCAGTCCCGAATTGACCAAGGCTGACCGCTGCGACCGTTGTGGTGCGGCAGCCCGGGTGCGCGCGAAGCTTCCTTCGGGAGCCGAGCTGCTGTTCTGCCAGCACCACGCCAACGAGCACGAGGCCAAGCTGGTCGAACTCGCCGCGGTCATCGAAGTGAGTCCGCTGGAGCCGTAGCGCTGAATCGGCCATGCTGGTCTGGTCATGACTGACCAGTCACAGGGGCCGGATTCGCGGCCGTCGTCGCAGAGGACGAGACCATCACGCCATCACGTCCGCCGTGTCGCCTTACGGACACTGTCGAAAAGCTGGGACGATTCCATCTTTTCGGAGTCGGCTCAGGCTGCGTTCTGGTGCGCTCTGTCACTTCCGCCACTGCTGCTCGGCATGCTCGGGAGCCTGGCCTACATCGCTCCGCTGTTCGGCCCGGACACGCTTCCGGTCATCGAGAGCCAGCTGATCAGTACGGCGGCGAGGTTCTTCTCACCGAATGTGGTGAGCGAGATCATCGAACCGACGGTGCGCGACATCGTGCGCGGCGCGCGCGGCGAGGTGGTCTCGATCGGCTTCGTGATCTCGCTGTGGGCCGGCTCGTCGGCGATCTCGGCGTTCGTCGACTCCATCACCGAGGCGCATGACCAGACCCCGCTGCGACACCCTGTGCGGCAACGGTTCTACGCGCTGGGGCTGTATGTGGTGATGCTCGTCGGGGCGATCGCCACCGCACCGTTCCTCGCCCTGGGCCCGCGCAAGGTCGCCGAGTTCATTCCGGACAGCTGGGACAACGTGCTGCGCTACGGCTACTACCCGGTGTTGTTCGTGGCGATCACGGTGGCGGTGAACGTGCTGTACCGAGTCTCGCTGCCCAAGCCGCTGCCGACGCACCGGCTGCTACTGGGGTCGGTGCTGGCGACGACGGTGTTCCTGGTCGCCACGTGGGGGCTCCGGTTGTACCTGACCTGGATCACCAGCACGGGCTACACCTACGGGGCCTTGGCTACGCCGATCGCGTTCCTGTTGTTCGCGTTCTTCCTCGGGTTCGCGATCATGATGGGCGCGGAACTCAACGCCGCGATCGAGGAGGAATGGCCGGCGCCGAGCACGCATGCCACCCGGGTGCGCGGCTGGCTCGAGGCCCGGGCGGAAGCCTTCGGCGCGAACGGCTCGGCGCCTTCGGGCGACGCGCAGACGAAGCCGGTCGTCCCCGCGGCTCCCGACTCCCCTACTTCTTGAGCTGGTCGTAGATCCGCTTGCAGTCCGGGCAGACCGGCGAGCCCGGCTTGGCCGAACGGGTGACCGGGAACACCTCGCCGCACAGCGCCACCACGTGGGTTCCCATGACCGCGCTCTCGGCGATCTTGTCCTTCTTGACGTAGTGGAAGTACTTCGGGGTGTCGCTGTCGGTGCCGTCGTCGACGCGTTCGTCGGTGTCGGTGCGCTCGATGGTGTCGGTCTGCATGAGGCCATTCTGCCTGGGAATGAAACGGTAATAAATGCGACGGGCATTGCCCGTCTCGGATGTGGAACAGTGGAGATATGAAACAAAGCCCTGAGCTGAGTTTCGACGACGAGGGCCGGCCGGTCCTGATCACCCGAGCCGCTCCCGCCTACGAGGAACAGCACCGTCAGCGGGTGCGGAAGTATCTGACCCTGATGTCCTTCCGCATCCCTTCCCTGATCCTGGCCGCGGTCGCCTACGGCATCTGGCACAACGGCCTCGTCTCCCTGGCCATCGTCGTGGTGGCGATCCCGCTGCCGTGGATGGCGGTGTTGATCGCCAACGACCGCCCGCCGCGACGGGCGGAGGAGCCCCGCCGGTACCAGAACCAGAAACGCATTCCGCTGTTCCCGACCGCCGAGCGGCCGGCTCTGGACATCGCCCCTCCCCGGGCGCCGCAACCTGACGCCGACGGTTTCGGCGGCGGGGATCGCAGCTGAGCGCGTTCTGGCTCATTTCTCAGCACATTCTCAGGTCGACCTCCGATAACCGCAGTTCAGGACGTGTGAACCGGGCGGAACGTGGGAACTCTCAGCGCGTCTAGGGCGTTGTAGCTCTTGAAAGTTCCACCCGATCAGGAGGCCGTCATGGCAAATGCCACCACCAGCCGCATGGACCAAGACCTCGACGCTCAGAGCCCTGCCGCCGACCTTGTGCGCGTGTATCTGAACGGCATCGGCAAGACGGCGCTACTCAACGCTGCCGACGAGGTCGAGCTGGCCAAGCGGATCGAGGCGGGGCTGTACGCTCGGCACCTTCTGGACACGCGGAAACGGTTGGGCGAGAACCGCAAACGCGATCTGGCCGCGGTGGTCCGGGACGGCGAGGCCGCCCGGCGGCACCTGCTCGAGGCGAACCTGCGCCTGGTCGTGTCGCTGGCCAAGCGCTACACCGGCCGCGGGATGCCGCTGCTCGACCTGATCCAGGAGGGCAACCTCGGCCTGATCCGGGCGATGGAGAAGTTCGACTACAGCAAGGGCTTCAAGTTCTCGACGTACGCGACCTGGTGGATCCGGCAGGCCATCACGCGCGGCATGGCCGACCAGAGCCGCACCATCCGGCTCCCCGTCCACCTCGTCGAGCAGGTCAACAAGCTCGCCCGCATCAAGCGGGAGATGCACCAGAACCTCGGCCGCGAGGCCACCGACGAGGAGCTGGCCGCCGAGTCGGGCATCCCGGTCGAGAAGATCACCGATCTGCTCGAGCACAGCCGCGACCCGGTGAGCCTGGACATGCCGGTCGGCAGTGACGAGGAAGCCCCGCTGGGCGACTTCATCGAGGACGCCGAGGCGATGTCGGCGGAGAACGCGGTCATCTCCGAGCTGCTGCACACCGACATCCGCTACGTGCTGGCCACCCTCGACGAGCGGGAGCAGCAGGTGATCCGGCTGCGCTTCGGCCTCGACGACGGCCAGCCCCGCACGCTCGACCAGATCGGCAAGCTGTTCGGCCTCTCGCGGGAGCGGGTGCGCCAGATCGAGCGCGAGGTGATGGCCAAGCTCCGCAACGGTGAGCGCGCCGACCGCCTGCGCTCGTACGCCAGCTGATCGCAGACATCCCGCACAGAGACGATGCCCGCCGTGTACACGGCGGGCATCGTCGCTTTCCGGGCCTGTTGAGAGATTTACGAATCGATCACTTGTGATCTGTTCTGTAATCCATTTAACATGATGTATGCGTTCCTCGCGTCTCGCCCGCACGGTGACCCTGGTCGTCGTCGCGCTGGGCGTCGCGTGCGCCGCATGTAGCAACCCGGCCAACTCGGCCGGTCCTCCCCCGATCGACGGGCTCGCCGGGATCGACGTCCCCGTCGACGAGAACGCGCGGGCCGCGCTGCCCGCCGACATCCGTACCGCCGGCGTGGTGCGCGTCGCCACGGACGTCCCCTACGCGCCGTTCGAGATGTTCGAGTCCAACGGCGGCTCGACGATCGTCGGGCTCGACTACGACCTCGGCCAGGCACTCGCCAAGACGCTGGGCATCCGGTTCGAGTTCGCCCAGCAGGCGTTCGACGGCATCATCCCCGCCATCCAGGCCCGCAAGTTCGACATCGTGATGTCGGCGATGACCGACACCAAGGAACGCCAGGGCGTGCTGGACTTCGTCGACTACTCCGTCTCCGGCAGCGGAATCCTGGTGGCCAAGGGCAACCCCCACGGCATCACGACCCTGACCGATCTGTGCGGGCGCGACGTGGCGGTGCAGAGCGGCAGCAAGCAGGCCAAGATGCTGACCGGCGACGACAACCCGTGCCGTGCGGCGGGCAAGCCCGATCCCGTCGTCGCGCAGAAGCCCAAGGACACCGACGCACAACTGGCGCTGCTGAGCGGTCAGGTGGTCGCGGACTTCATGGACAAGCCGGCCGCCGGATACGCCGCCAAGACCGCCGGGGACGGCAAGTACTTCGAGGTGGTGCACGACCCTGCCGCACCGGGCGGGATC
Organism: Mycolicibacterium chlorophenolicum; assembly: GCF_001044235.1. GTDB lineage: Bacteria > Actinomycetota > Actinomycetes > Mycobacteriales > Mycobacteriaceae > Mycobacterium > Mycobacterium chlorophenolicum. Next base: position 369,404 of record NZ_JYNL01000020.1, read on the forward strand.
GACGCCACCCCGAACGGCATCGGCGTCGGCAAGGACCGGCCCGAGCTGACCGAGGCGATCCGCCGGGCGCTGCAGCGCCTGATCGACGACGGCACCTACACCAGGATCCTCACCGCATGGGGCGAGTCCGGGATCGCGATCACGAAGGCAACCATCAACGCAGGCGAGAGCTGACTCATGGACATCGCGGCACGCAACGCCACCCACCGGCCGGCACCGACCACCCCGGACGCCGAGACCATGGAGACCATCCCGGCACGCCACCCGCTGCGCTGGGTGAGCGCCGCGGTGGTGGTCGCCATCGCCGTGAGCGTCGTCGTCTCGCTGGCCACCAACGACAACCTGAAGTGGTCGGTCGTCGGGGACTACCTGTTCAGCCGACTGGTCTTCGAGGGGCTGTGGACGACGCTGTGGCTCACCGTCGCCGCGATGATCATCGGCATCGTCGGCGGGGTGATGCTGGCGGTGATGCGGCTGTCGGCCAACCCGATCCTGTCCGGGCTCGCAGGGTTGTTCGTCTGGGTGTTCCGCGGCACGCCGCTGCTGGTGCAGATCATCTTCTGGGGCTACCTTGGCGCGCTGTACCCGCAGCTGATCTTCGGCATCCCGTTCACCGACATCGTCTTCTTCGACAAGTCGACGAGCACGATCGTCACCGGATCGGTGGCCGCGCTGCTCGCCCTGGGGCTCAACGAGATGGCGTACGCCTCGGAGATCGTGCGGGCCGGTCTGCTCGCCGTCGACGACGGCCAGACCGAGGCCGCGTTCTCGCTGGGCATGACGCCGGCGGCCACCACCCGGCGGATCGTGCTGCCGCAGGCGATGCGGGTGATCGTTCCGCCGATGGGCAACGAGACCATCACGATGCTCAAGTCGACGGCGCTGGTGTCGGTGATCTCCGGACACGATCTGCTGACGAACCTGCAGAACGTCTACTCGCAGAACTTCGAGGTGATCCCGCTGCTGATCGTCGCCAGCATCTGGTACCTGGTGCTGACCAGCCTGCTGTCGATCCCGCAGGCGTGGCTGGAACGGCGCTACTCACGCGGCACGCTGCCGCTCGGCAACGACGGTCCGCTGACCCGCCTGACCGGGCTGCGGCTACGGCGCCCGGCGAAGAAGTCAGGAGAACACTCGTGACGACGACACACGCGCGGCCGATGGTCGAGGCCGAGAAGGTGCACAAGCGCTTCGGCCACCTGGAGGTGCTGCGCGGAATCGACCTGACGGTGCAGACCGGCCAGGTGATGTGCCTGCTGGGGCCGAGCGGCTCCGGGAAGAGCACCTTCCTGCGGTGCATCAACCACCTCGAGAAGATCGACTCCGGCCGGCTGTCGGTCGACGGTCAACTGGTGGGCTACCGCGTCGACGGCAACAAGCTGCGCGAACTGACCACCAAGGAGGTCAGCAGGCGCCGCGCGGGCATCGGCATGGTCTTCCAGCGCTTCAACCTCTTCGGGCACATGACGGCGCTGAAGAACATCATCGAGGCCCCGATGCAGGTCAAGGGCGTCAGCCGGGACGTCGCGGTGGCCGAGGCGCGCGAGCTGCTCGACCGGGTCGGGCTCGCCGACAAGGCCGACGCGTACCCCTCGGCGCTGTCCGGCGGTCAGCAGCAGCGGGTGGCGATTGCCCGGGCCCTGGCGATGAAACCGCAGCTGATGTTGTTCGACGAGCCCACCTCGGCGCTCGACCCGGAACTCGTGGGCGACGTGCTGGCCGTGATCCGCGATCTCGCCGCCGACGGTATGACGATGGTGGTCGTCACCCACGAGATCGGGTTCGCGCGCGAGGTCGCCGACGTCGTGGTGTTCATGGACGGCGGCGTGATCGTGGAGTCCGGGGACCCGCAGCAGGTGCTGGTCGACCCGCGGGAGAGCCGCACCCGCGCGTTCCTGTCGAAGGTGCTGTGAGCCTGTCCCCCGGCGCTGCGTATGCGCTTGCCGCCGAACGGTATCCGGCGTTCGTCGCCGACCTGGCCACGTTGGTCGGCATCGATTCCGAGTCCTCCGACGCCGACGGGGTCAACCGGATCGCCGACGTCGTGTGCGACCGCGCGCTGCGGTCGGGTTGCCGTGTCGAGCGGGCCACCGGCGGGACGCACGGCGGCATCCGCCTGGGCGATCGGGTGGTCGTGCGCCGATCGGGGTCCGGCACGGCACGCGTGCTGATGCTGGCGCACATGGACACCGTGTTCGCGCGCGGCACCGCCGCGGCGCGGCCGTTCCGCGTGGCCGACGGGCGGGCGTACGGACCCGGGGTGTGTGACGACAAGGCGGGCCTGCTGGCCGGGCTGACGGTGCTGGACATCCTGGCGGGCGCGCAGGCGCACAGCGTCGCCGAGGTGGTGCTGTTGTGCGTTCCCGACGAGGAGATCGGGTCGCCGACGAGCCGGGACGAGATCGCCCGGCTGGCCGCCGAGTCCGACGTCGTGCTCAGCCTCGAAGGCGCGCGCGAAGACGGGTCGCTGGTCTCCAGCCGTAAGGGCATCGCCGACATCACCGTCACGCTGACCGGCCGCGCCGCGCACCCCGGCGTCGACTTCGAGCGCGGCGCGAACGCGGTGGTCGCCGCGGCGCTGCTGGTCGCCGACGCGCACCGCATCAATGCCGAGGTGCCCGGGGTCCGGGTCAACGTCGGCAGGATCTCCGGCGGCGAGCGGGTCAACGTCGTGGCGGCGTCGGCCGCGGTCGAACTCGAGGTCCGGGTCGATCCGCAACCCGGACTGGACGAGGCCATCGGCCGGGTCCGGCGACTCGTCGACACCCCGTACGTGCCGGGTGTCACCGCATCGATGACGGTCTCGAACGCCTGCCCGCCGATGCGGCGGGATCCGCGGCAGGACGTGGTGCTCGACGAGGTGCGCTCGGTGGCACGCGAGCTGGGATTCGCGGTCGGTGACGTGTCGACCGGCGGTGCGGCCGACGCCAACTACGCCGCCGCGGCGGGTGTGCCGACGCTCGACGGGCTGGGGCCGGTCGGCGGCGACGACCATTCGGTGGACGAGTGGCTGGACCTGGACAGCGTGGTGCCGCGGATCGCGATGCTCGCGTGCCTGATCGCCCGGCTGCCGGCCGCGATAGGTTGCGTCGGAGCCGCGACGAGAGCCGACTGAAGGACAACCGATGTGAGTGGGATCGCCGATCAGCTGCGCGACCGCCTGGGTGATGCGAGTCCCGCCGAACGCAAGGTCGGCCGCGTGCTGCTGTCCGGCTACCCGCTGCTGGCCCTCGAGACGGCGACCACGGTGGCGCACCGCGCGGAGGTCAGCACGCCGACGGTCATCCGGCTGGTGACCCGGTTGGGTTACCGCGGCTACCCCGACTTCCAGCAGGCGGTGCGGGCCGAGATGGCCGACGCGGGTGCGTCTCCGGCCGCCCTTTACGACGCGCAGGAGTTCGCGTCGACGGCCACCACCGACCCCGCGGAGCTGACCCGACGCACCGCCCCCACCGTGGCAGCCGCCGTGCACGACACGATGACCGCGCTGCCGGAGGCCGAATTGTCCGGCGCCGTGGCACTTCTCGCCGATCCGAAGCGCCGAATCCATCTGGTGGGCGGACGGTTCAGTGGGCTGATCGCGCACTACCTGTGCCTGCACCTGACCCAGATGCGCGCCGGTGTGCAGATGCTGCCCTCGACCGCGGTGGAGCGATCGGCCGTCGTCTCCGACATGGGTCGGCGCGATGTGCTGGTCGCGTTCGACTACCGGCGGTACGAGCCGTCGACGGCCGGGGTCGCCCGCTGGGTCCGCGAACGCGGCGGAGCGGTGATCTTGTTCACCGATCCGTGGTTGTCGCCCACGGCATCCCAGGCGTCGATCGTGCTGCCGTGCCGCGTCGATGCACCGTCGCCCTACGACAGCATGGTCCCGACCATGGCCGTCGCCGAGCTGCTCGTCACCGGCGTGCTCGCAGCACTGGGAGACGGGGCGCTGGCCAGAATGCGGGAGATCGACGACGCCGCGACCGCGCTGGACATGTACTGACCCGCCCGGGCCCGGGTCGGGCCATATCAGCCGCCGTTTCCCGTAGAATCGTCCGCGAAGAAGGGTGACCTAATGAACGACTTGGTCGATACCACCGAGATGTATCTGCGGACGATCTACGACCTCGAGGAAGAGGGCGTGATCCCGCTGCGCGCGCGTATCGCAGAACGCCTCGAGCAGAGCGGCCCCACCGTGAGCCAGACCGTCTCGCGGATGGAGCGCGACGGCCTGCTGCACGTCGCCGGAGACCGGCACCTCGAACTGACCGACAAGGGCCGCGCCCTGGCCGTGGCGGTGATGCGCAAGCACCGTCTCGCCGAACGCCTGCTGGTCGATGTGATCGGCCTGCCGTGGGAGGAAGTCCACGCCGAGGCGTGCCGCTGGGAGCACGTGATGAGCGAGGACGTCGAGCGCCGGCTCGTCCAGGTGCTCGACAACCCGACGACATCGCCGTTCGGCAACCCCATTCCGGGTCTGTCCGAACTCGGGGTGGACGACCTGATCAACGACGCCCAGAACCTCGTGCGGTTGACCGAACTGCCCGCCGGCATGCCCGTCGCGGTCGTGGTGCGCCAGCTGACCGAGCACGTACAGGGCGACGTCGAGCTCATCGCCCGGCTCAAGGATGCCGGCGTGGTGCCGAACGCCCGCGTCACCGTCGAGGTCAACGACCACGGCGGCGTGATGATCGTCATTCCGGGCCACGAGCAGGTCGAACTGCCCCACGAGATGGCGCACGCCGTCAAGGTCGAGAAGGTCTGAGGCACTAGCCCGCCCGCCTGCCGAACGCCTGCCGCGGCGGCAACCGCACCCCGAGTTGCGACGCCAGCCGGTAGCCGGTGCGGGCGAGCTCGCGGATCTGTTCCGGCCGCATGCCCGACTGCAGAGCCTGATCGAGCATGCCCGCCATCCGGTGCAGCGGCGCACACGTCAGCGCCGCGTCCAGCGAGATCCCCGCGAGGGGGCCGTCACCGCGCGCGTATGCCGAAAAGGCAAGCAGCACAAGCGCTTCCACGCGCCACGGCGACGGTAACCGGCGCGACAGGTCGGCCCACAACGACTCGGCGACCCCGGCCCGGTCCCCGACCGCCAGCGCATAGAGGGTGTCCCGCACCCGCGGGTCGGTGAGCGAGCGCGCCAGCCGAACGGTCTGCTCGTCGCGCAGCGCCGTGCCGGCGGCGAGCTGCTCGGCGCACGCCAGCGCGTGCTCGATGTCGCTGCGTGCCAGCGCACCCGCGCGGTCTCCATCGAGCGGCCCTGCCTGCTCGATCATCGCGGCCAGTTCCGCACTGCGCTGCGGGTCGGCCACCGCGACCACCTCCACGAGCTCGTCGCGCCGGGCGTAGAGGCGCCGCCCGTCGAGCACCGCGGCCGCCGCGACCGGCGAGGCGCTGGGATCCTCCACCCGCCCCGAGGCCCCGCAGCCGTCCGCGCACACCCAGGTGCCACCGGCGGCGACGACGTCGACGACATGGGCGGCCAGCAGCTCGACGCCCCAGCGGGCCAGCTCAACGGTCAACTCGTGCGCCAGTTCGCGGTGCTCGTCGGCGCACATCGGACAGCCCGCGCCCTCGTCGTCGACGATCACCGCGATCACCGCCTCCGCACCGGCGGTCGCCGCCATCTCGGCCAGGTGCGGCACCCGGGGGTCCGCGAGGTCGGCGCGCAGGATCGCCCCCATCTCGTCGTCGGCCGCCGTGACGACCACGATCGATTTCTCCGGCACGAAACCGAGGACGGCGGGCAGCGCCGCGATCAGGTCGCCGGGCCGGTCGAGAGGGGATTCAGGATGGGATGTCGAGGCCATGGGGCCAACCTCGCAACAACCACCGACGCTGGGCGGCCGACGGTGTCGCGGACCGGCCGATCTGTGGATGAAATCGCCTTTGGGGAGCGATCGGGCGTCAGGTGTTCACATGAAGTTGACGTCCGTCGGCATGCGCACCGTCGGCATCCGGCGTACATGTAGTGACCATGGCTTCGATGCTGGAGTACGACCTGGTCGTCATCGGTTCGGGTCCCGGCGGGCAGAAAGCCGCCATCGCCGCCGCCAAGCTCGGCAAGTCCGTGGCGGTGGTGGAACGCGGACGGATGCTCGGCGGAGTGTGCGTGAACACCGGAACCATCCCGTCCAAGACGCTGCGCGAAGCGGTCGTGTACCTGACCGGGATGAGTCAGCGCGAACTCTACGGCGCCAGCTACCGGGTCAAGGAGAAGATCACCCCGGCCGACCTGCTGGCCCGCACCACCCACGTCATCGGCAAGGAACAGGACGTGGTCCGCTCTCAGCTGATGCGCAACCGCATCGACCTGATCTCGGGCCACGGCCGGTTCGTCGATCCGCACACCGTGCTGGTGGAAGAACCCCACCGCGGCGAGCGCACCACGGTCACCGGCGAGTACATCGTCATCGCGACGGGCACCAAACCGGCGCGGCCGGACGGTGTCGAGTTCGACGAGGAGCGGGTGCTCGACTCCGACGGCATCCTCGACCTCAAGACGCTGCCGACGTCGATGGTCGTGGTCGGGGCCGGCGTGATCGGCATCGAGTACGCGTCGATGTTCGCCGCGCTCGGCACCAAGGTGACCGTCGTCGAGAAGCGCGAGAACATGCTCGACTTCTGCGACCCGGAGATCATCGAATCGCTGAAGTTCCACCTGCGGGACCTGGCGGTGACGTTCCGGTTCGGGGAGGAGGTGACGGCGGTCGACATCGGGGCGACCGGCACGGTCACGACGCTGGCCAGCGGCAAGAAGATCCCGGCCGAGACCGTGATGTACTCCGCGGGCCGCCAGGGGCAGACCGATCAGCTCGATCTGGCCAGCGCCGGACTCGAGGCCGACCACCGCGGCCGCATCTTCGTCGACGACAACTTCTGCACCAAGGTCGACCACATCTACGCCGTCGGTGACGTCATCGGCTTCCCCGCCCTGGCCGCCACGTCGATGGATCAGGGCCGGCTCGCCGCGTACCACGCCTTCGGAGAGCCCTGCAAGGGCATGACCGAGCTGCAGCCGATCGGCATCTACTCCATTCCCGAGGTGTCCTATGTCGGCGCCACCGAGGTGCAGCTCACCAAGGACGCCGTCCCGTACGAGGTGGGGGTGTCGCGCTACCGCGAGCTGGCCCGCGGCCAGATCGCCGGCGACTCCTACGGCATGCTCAAGCTGCTGGTGTCCACCGAGGACCTGCGGCTGCTCGGCGTGCACATCTTCGGCACGAGCGCGACCGAGATGGTGCACATCGGGCAGGCGGTGATGGGGTGCGGCGGCACCGTGGAGTACCTCGTCGACGCGGTGTTCAACTACCCGACGTTCTCCGAGGCCTACAAGGTCGCGGCGCTGGACGTGATGAACAAGCTGCGCGCCCTCAACCAGTTCCGCACCTAGTCGCAGCCGTCGTCGAACGCGGCCGGCGGGATGTCGGCCGGTCCGCCGGCCTCGGCCCGTGCCATCAGCGCCGGCAGGGCCCCGTCGAAGCGCGGCGAGTACGACACCTCGTCGAGGCAGCCCCCGCCGTCGAGGCCGCCGATCACGCCCACCACGGTCGAGCCCGCGATCCACGGCGCACCGGAGAACCCGGCGACGATCCCGTCGCAGTGCACCGACGGGAAGTCGTCGCGCGGGGCGACGGTGGCGGCCGTGCAGGCCGTCGGCCCGCCGCCGACCCCGTAGCCGTAGCCGACCACGGTCACGTCGGTTCCCGGCGCGGGTGCCGGACCCAGGTGCAGACCGCCGCCGGCGAGCGTCTGCAGGGCCGGCTCGTCGTCGCGGCTCACCCGCGCGATCGCGTAGTCGGCCGCCGGATCCTGATCACGCACCCAGCGTGGGTCGAGGTAGACCGCCTCGAGGTGACGGGGTTCGGCGGGGTTGGTGTCGGAGAAGCCGGGGATGAAGGTGGCGTCGAGACCGTCGGCCATGCAGTGCGCGGCGGTCAGGATCAGGTCGGCGACGGCGGAGCTCAGCACCGAGGCAGTGCAGACGTGCAGCCCGTCCGCACCCAGGAACACGGCGCCGACGCGCGGATCGGGTGGCACCGGGTGCGCCGACGGCGGCGTCGAGTTCACCGGCTCGGCCGCCTGGGGCGGAGCCGGATAGGCGGCTCCGCACGAGGTCAGCACCGCCGCGGCCAGGGCGGCCGCGGCGAGCCTGAGGAGTGCGGGCGGGCACATACCCACCGATCCTCCCCCATGCGCCGCTGTCGTGACGGCCGGCGCGGTACGCGGGCACGGAATGTCACGCCGGTGTGCGCGTGTTCGAACAAGAGGGTGACGCCCGCGGTACCGCTGTGGCGGCGATGCACCGGTGAGGGACACTGGACATTCACCCGACAGACAGTGAGGAGGCCATCGAGATGGCTGACGACGAGGAACCGGGTCAGCGCTACCAACCCGAGCAGACCGGCATGTACGAGCTCGAATTCCCCGCGCCCTCGCTCTCGTCCCCCGATGGCCGCGGCCCGGTGCTGATCCATGCGCTGGAGGGCTTCTCCGACGCGGGCAGGGCCATCAAATTGGCCGCCGAGCACCTGAAGAACACGCTGGACACCGAGTTGGTGGCGTCGTTCGCGATCGACGAGCTGCTGGACTACCGGTCCCGGCGGCCGCTGATGACGTTCAAGACCGATCACTTCACCAGCTACGACGAGCCCGAGCTCAACCTCTACGCGTTGCGCGACACCGCCGGCACGCCGTTTCTGCTGCTCGCCGGCCTGGAGCCGGATCTGCGTTGGGAGCGGTTCATCAGCGCGGTCCGGTTGCTGTCCGAGCGGCTGGCGGTGCGCCGGGTGATCGGGCTGGGCGCCATCCCGATGGCGGTGCCGCACACCCGGCCGATGACGCTGACGGCGCATTCCAACGACAAGGAACTGATCGCCGAGCACCAGCCGTGGGTCGGCGAGGTGGCGGTGCCGGGCAGCGTCTCGAACCTGCTGGAGTTCCGGATGGCCCAGCACGGCTACGAGGTGGTGGGGTTCACCGTGCACGTGCCGCACTACCTGGCCCAGACCGACTACCCCGCGGCCGCGGAGACGTTGCTCTCCGAGGTGGCCCGCAGCGGTTCCCTGCAGATCCCGACCGCCGAGCTCAGCCGGGCCGCCGCCGAGGTCGCAGAGAAGATCAACGAGCAGGTGGCGGCCAGTGCCGAGGTCGCTCAGGTGGTGGAGGCACTGGAGAGGCAATACGATGCCTTCGTTGCCGCACAGGAGAACCGGTCCCTTCTGGCGCGCGACGAGGATCTGCCCAGCGGTGAGGAATTGGGTGCCGAATTCGAACGGTTCCTCGCCCAACAGGCCGGTGAATACACCAAGGACAAGGACAAAGAGGACCCCAGGGACAACACCTAGCCGTCCCCGCCGGTCCCCAGCTTTCCGTCCCGACGACGAAGTGGGCGACATGACCGTGACGAGAGACTGTCCGCGATGACCGAACGCAAGCCGAACCTGCGCTCCGTCCGGGAACTCACACCCACGCTGCACTACCGCACCATCCACGGGTACCGCCGGGCGTACCGCATCGCGGGGTCCGGTCCGGCGATCCTGCTCATCCACGGCATCGGGGACAACTCCACGACCTGGAGCACCGTGCAGACCACGCTTGCGCAGCGCTTCACCGTCATCGCCCCCGACCTGCTGGGCCACGGCAGGTCCGACAAGCCCCGCGCCGACTACTCGGTGGCCGCGTACGCCAACGGCATGCGCGATCTGCTCAGCGTGCTCGACATCGACAGCGTCACCGTGGTCGGGCACTCCCTGGGCGGCGGCGTGGCGATGCAGTTCGCCTACCAGTTCCCCCAACTGGTCGAGCGGCTGATCCTCGTCGGGGCCGGCGGGGTCACCAAGGACGTCAACATCGCGTTGCGCTTCGCCTCACTGCCGATGGGCAGCGAAGCCCTCGCCCTGCTGCGCCTGCCGCTGGTGTTGCCGGCGCTGCAGGTGCTCGGACGGCTGGGCGGGGCACTGTTCGGTTCCACCGGCGCCGGCCGCGATATCCCGGACATGCTGCGGATCCTCGCCGATCTGCCGGAACCGACGGCGTCGTCGGCGTTCGCGCGGACGCTGCGCGCCGTGGTGGACTGGCGCGGCCAGGTGGTGACGATGCTCGACCGGTGCTATCTGACGCAATCGGTCCCGGTGCAACTGATCTGGGGCAGCGGGGATTCGGTCATCCCCGTCAGCCATGCCGAGATGGCGCACGCCGCGATGCCGGGGTCGCGGCTCGAGATCTTCCCGGGCTCCGGTCATTTCCCGTTCCATGACGACCCCGACCGGTTCGTCGAGGTGGTCGAGAAGTTCATCGACGGGACCGAACCCGCTGTCTACGACCAGGACTACCTGCGCACCCTGCTGCGCACCGGGATCAGCGAGAGCACGCTGTCGGGGTCGGTGGACACCCGGGTGGCCGTGCTCGACGCGATGGGTGCCGACGAGCGCAGCGCCACCTGACCCGGCCGGCACGTAGCATCGGCCTCATGGCCATCGATGTGACAGTGCTGCGGGTGTTCACCGATGAGAACGGCGGCTTCGGCAATCCGCTCGGCGTCGTCGACTCGGCCACCGTGGCGCCTTCTGACCGGCAGCGGATTGCGACCGAATTGGGTTACAGCGAAACGATTTTCGTGACACTGCCCGAACCGGGCACCCGTACGGCGCATGCCCACATCCACACCCCGACGGTAGAGCTGCCCTTTGCCGGCCACCCCACCGTCGGCGCCGCATGGTGGCTGAAGGATCGCGGCACGCCGGTCAGGACGCTGCAGGTTCCGGCGGGCATCGTGCAGGTGAGCCACTCCGGCGACATGACCTCGGTGAGCGCGCGCGCGGAGTGGGCGCCGGACTTCTCGTTCTACGAGATACCCACTGCCGAGGCGCTCGCCGCCGCCGATCCGGACGACTACGGCGACGCCGTCGAGCACTATCTGTGGACGTGGCTGGACCGCGAGGCAGGGACGATCAGGGTGCGGATGTTCGCCCCGCACCTCGGTATTCGCGAGGACGAAGCGACCGGTGCGGGCGCGGTGCGGATCACCGAACATCTCAGTCGCGACCTCACGATCATCCAGGGCCAGGGATCGATGATCCAGACCGTCTGGAGCCCCGAAGGGTGGGTGCAGGTGGCAGGACGCGTGGTCGAGGACAGCCACCGCGTCCTCGAGTGAGTGCGTCAGCTCCCCGCCGGCACCTCGCGGTGTGCGCGCAGGGCCTGGATCTCCCGCTCGAAGTCCTCGGCTGACGAGAACGACCGGTACACCGATGCGAACCTCAGGTAGGCCACCTCGTCCAGCTCGCTCAACGGTCCGAGAATGGCGAGACCGACCTCATGGCTGGGCACTTCGGGAGATCCGGTGGCACGCACCGCATCTTCGACCTTCTGCGCCAGCAGGTTGAGTGCGTCGTCGTCGACCTGGCGGCCCTGGCAGGCCCGGCGCACACCTTTGATGACCTTCTCGCGGCTGAAGGGTTCGGTGACGCCGCTGCGCTTGACCACGGCCAGCACCGCGCTCTCCACTGTGGTGAAGCGACGTCCGCACTCGGGGCAGGATCTGCGCCGCCGGATCGCCTGACCTTCGTCGGTCTCGCGGGAATCGACCACCCGCGAATCGGGGTGACGGCAGAACGGACAGTGCATCACCGCTCCTTCACCGCACCGGCAGACCGCTTCGAACGTCTTCGAGCGTACCTGCGCTGGGCGGACACAGCGCAGCAGCGGAGCCGACGGCGCGTTCCCCGCGGGGACAGTCCGCCCGGAGCGGGCACAGGAATGGTCGTGCACGGCGATCGCGCGGGTCAGGCGACCGGAGCGATGAGGGTCTGACCAGCGTCCAGCGCGACCGTCTGGAGCTTGTTCAGCTCGCGGATCTTGTCGACGACGTCGGCGACCGGCGCGTCGGGCGCCACCCGCTGGGCGACCTGCTGCAGGGACTCGCCGGTCTGCACCTGAACCACCGCGAGCCTGCCGGGCACCTCGGTCTGGCCGCCCAGCAGACCGCCGGCCTGGGCGACGAGGCCCAGCCACACGGTGATGGCGGCGGCGACCAGCGCGAGCAGCACCGTGGTGGCGGGCGTGATCGGACGGCGGCGGTGCGATGCCCGGGACACGAGGACACCGCTGCCGCGGTAGGCCATCGGCGCTCCCGCCGGGCGCTGCGAGCGGGGCCGGCGGGCGGCCGGCGTGCGGTGCGGCTGGCCGACCCGCACCGGACGCGCACTGCGGGCCGGCACGTCCCAGACGTCGGAAGTGTGGAGAACGGTCATCTGTCTGCCTCTCGGTCGGTGAGCCACATTCGCTCCTGTGTTCGAACAGTAGTCGATCATGTGTTCGATGGATAGAACATGTGATCGAACTGTTGCGAACGCTAACGCAGGCCACCGACAAGTCGACTCGACCGCATGTTCGACCGCGCAGATTCCGACACGCCTCGAACACATGTTTGATTCCGGCGGCGTGCCGCGTTACATTCGGGGCCATGAGCGATGACAGCGACAGCACAGCAGGCCAGGACTCCGTCGCCCGCCGCGACCGCGGAACGACGCTGACCGAACGTCAACGCACCATCCTCGAGGTGATCCGCAGCTCGGTCACCACGCGGGGCTACCCGCCGAGCATCCGGGAGATCGGCGACGCCGTCGGCCTCACGTCGACCTCCTCGGTCGCGCACCAGTTGCGCACGCTGGAGCGCAAAGGCTACCTACGCCGCGATCCGAACCGTCCTCGTGCGGTCGACGTGCGCGGCATCGACGACGCCGCCGCTCCGACCGTGTCCACCGACGTCGCCGCCTCCGACGCGTTGCCCGAGCCCACGTTCGTGCCCGTGCTGGGCCGGATCGCGGCCGGCGGCCCGATCCTGGCCGAAGAGGCCGTCGAGGACGTCTTCCCCCTGCCGCGTGAACTCGTCGGCGAGGGCTCGCTGTTCCTCCTCAAAGTGGTCGGCGAATCCATGATCGACGCGGCCATCTGCGACGGCGACTGGGTGGTCGTCCGCCAGCAGAACGTTGCCGACAACGGGGACATCGTGGCCGCGATGATCGACGGTGAGGCCACCGTGAAGACGTTCAAGCGGACCCGCGGGCAGGTCTGGCTGATGCCGCACAACCCCGCGTTCGATCCGATCCCCGGCAACGACGCCGCCGTGCTCGGCAAGGTCGTGACCGTCATCCGCAAGATCTGACGACCGCCGGCGGCGGACCGGTCATTCGCCGCGGACGAAGCCGTTCGTACGCGCGATCTCCTCGGTGGCGAACCAGATCTGGGCGGGCGCCTCCTCGTAGTCGGCACTGCCGGGAATCCAGTACAGACCCGAGCGGGTGTCGGCCTTGACGGGATAGCCGTCCGGGACCTCGTCGGGATCGTCGAGGGGAAGGTGCAGCGCGGTGCCCATCGGCGCCGGTTCGTCGATGCCGATGCGGGCGTGGCGGCCGGTGTCGGTGACGGCATCGAAAACCGGCAGCGGTACCGGCTCAGGCTCGGGTGCAGACTCGGGCTCGGGTGCAGGCTCCGGTTCCGGTTCCGGCTCGTCTGCCATCAGCGGCTCGCGATCGGCATCGGCAGGCGCAGCGCTGTCCTCGGAAGCCACCTCGGTCGGCGTCGGAACGCGCGTCGGTGCCGTGTCCACGGCGTCGGGGTCCTCCTGCTCGGCGTAGGACGGGACCTCCCCCGCGTCCGCCGATGGCTCCTGCGCTCCCCAGAAGCTCGCCCGGACCGGTTCGTAACCCTCCGACGGACTCGAGGGCGTCGCAGCGACCGTCGACCCCAGCGAGCCGAGCCCCTCCCGCGCGTAGCGGTCGCCGAAGAGAGTGTCCTCCCGGCCGTCGTCGCCTGTCGGGCCGGTGCCGTAGGCCCGGTCGTCGGCGTCGAGGTCGCCGGGCGGCGGCCCGAACAGATCGTCGTCGTCACGGCCGCGGCGCCGGTTGCGCGCCACCGCGAGTGCGACCACACCGAGAACGAGGAGCACGGGCACGATCGCCAGCAGCCACCACCACGTCCAGCGGAACCCCGAGCCCTTGCCGCTGTCGGCGGCCTGCGAGGACTGCGTGGCCTGCGGCGCCTGCTGCCCGGGCACCTCCAGCCCGGCGAGCTGCGAGGCGAGATTGCCCGGTTCGGTGGTGAACTTCTTGGTCGCCGTGTTGTAGGTGAGCGCCCCGCCGCTGAACTTCTGGGTGATGTCGTCGCCGCTCTGGCTCTGATCGGACACGGGTGCGCCGAGCGCGCCGGTGGCTCCGCCGAGTTTCTCCCAAGCCGCGTTCATCGCGCCGCGCACGATCACCGCGCCGTAGTCCGGGGTCCAGAAGATCACGGGCTTGTCCGCGGCGGCGAAGCTGCTCATCCGGCTCGCCGGCGCGACACCGCCGTCCACCTCGCCGGTGATCGGGAACCCGAGGTCGCCTTCGGGACCGCCGACGCTCTCGTATTTGGCCAGCACCTGCCCGGTGACCACATTCGCGCCGGTGTCCGGGCTGTAGAAGATCTTGCCGTTGACGAAGTCCTGGCCCATCCCGTCGGAGCCGATCTTGTAGGGCTCCCCGTCGCTGGCGCCGAGCGGGCCGAGCGGACCGCCCGCGGCGCGGCGCGCAGCGTTGATCGCGACGACCGGGTCCTCGGGGATCGACAGATCGCCCAACTGGTCGGCCAGTTCGGGTGGGTCGGTGGTGAACTTCTTGGTCCGCGAGTCATAGGACACCTGGCCGCCGGTGAACTTCTGACTCACCACCGAGCCGTCGTAGGTCTCGTCCTCGCTGGGTACACCCAGCACAGCCGAGGATCCGCCCAGCTTGTCCCACGCCGCGTTGAGCGGGCCGCGGACCACGTGGGCGCCGGTGTCGGGCGTCCAGAAGATGACCGGGTTGTCCGGCGCGCTGAACGTGCTGTTGCGGCTGCCGGGCGCGCGGCCGTCGCCTTCGTCGATGGTGGGGAAACCCAGATCGCTGTCGGCGGGGCCGCCGAGGGACTCGTACTTCTCCAGGATGGCGCCCTGCATCGCGTGGGCGCCGGTCGCGGGGGTGAAGAACACCTTCCCGGACGCGAAGTTCTGCGCGAAACCCGCTCCGACGGGATAGACGTCGCCGGACTGGGGCCCCAGCGGGCCGGCGTCGCCGCCGGTGGCCTGCCAGGCCGCGGTGATGGCGTTGTTGGCATCGACGTCGGGCTGCGCCGCGGCGACCGGAGAGAGCAGGAGCGCGGTGGCGACCCCCAACAGTCCGATGGCCCATCGACCGGCTGAACGTCGGCGCAGCATCGGCTGCCGGATCATGCATCCTCCCCGCGGTCGGCGACTCGGTCGCTGAAAAGGTTCAGCGAAAATTACCGCGTGCGTTCACTCTGCGTCAGCGGACGACGATTACCAAGGCACCTCGCCGTGCGGGCAGAGAATATGCGCCGTCACCCGAACCACCGCCGCGGCCCTGCAAACTAGACACCGAGGCTGCGCCCGATGATCTCCTTCATGATCTCGGTGGTGCCGCCGTAGATCGTCTGCACCCGGGCGTCGAGGTAGGCCCGGGCCACGTCGTACTCCCGCATGTAGCCGTAGCCGCCGTGCAGCTGCAGGCAGCGGTCGATCAGGTGCACCTGCTTCTCCGTGGAGTACCACTTGGCCATCGCGGCCTGCTCCACGGTCAGCTTCTCGTCCAGGTGCAGCCGGATGAACTCGTCGACCATCAATCGCACCACGGTCGCCTCGGTGGACAGCTCGGCGAGCAGAAAGCGGCTGTTCTGCTGGCTGCCGATCGGCCTGCCGAAGGCCTTGCGCTCCTTGGTGTACTGCAGGGTCCCGTCGAGCACGGCCTCCATCGCCGCCGCCGCCATGATCGCGATGCTGATGCGTTCCTGCGGCAGGTTCTGCATGAGGTAGATGAAGCCCTGCCCCTCCTCGCCGAGGAGGTTCTCGACCGGCACCTTGACATCGGTGAACGACAGCTCGGCGGTGTCCTGGGCGTCGAGGCCGACCTTGTCGAGCTTGCGGCCGCGCTCGAAGCCCTCCATGCCGCGCTCGACCACGAGCAGCGAGAAGCCCAGCGCACCCTTCTCCGGATCGGTCTGCGCCACGACGATCACCAGGTCGGAGAGGATCCCGTTGGTGATGAACGTCTTCGAACCGTTGAGCACGTAGTGGTCGCCGTCGCGGACCGCGCGGGTCTTGATGCCCTGCAGGTCGCTGCCCGTGCCCGGCTCGGTCATCGCGATGGCGCTGATGTACTCGCCGCTGCAGAACTTCGGAAGCCAGCGCTGCTTCTGCTCCTCGGTGGTCAGGCGGATGAAGTACGGCGCGACGACGTCGTTGTGCAGGCTGAAGCCCAGCCCGCTGTAGCGGCCCGCGGTGATCTCCTCGGTGATGACGGTGTTGTAGCGGAAGTCGTCGACCCCGCCGCCGCCGTACTCCTCGGGCACGGCCATGCCGAGGAAGCCCTGCTTGCCGGCCTCCAGCCAGACCTGCCGATCGACGAGCTTGTCGGCCTCCCACTGGTCGTGGAACGGCGCGACGTGGCGGGCGAGGAATTCGCGGAACGATTCGCGGAACATCTCGTGCTCGGGTTCGAACAGCGTGCGCTCGTAGGCGATGACGGACTTGGCAGCAGCGGCAGAAGAGCCCATGGAGATCCTCGCGTCGATGGTCGGCAGGTGTTGCCGCCAAGGTACCCCATCCAACCGGATGGTTGGTCGGGCACACGCGGCAGGACGCCCTAGACTCACCGCCATGGGCACCAGCCTCACCCACTGGGGTGCCTTCACCGCCACCGTCGAGTCCGGCGACATCGCCTCGGTCACCCCGTTCGCCGGGGACGCCGATCCGTCACCCGCACTGGGCAATCTGCCCGGCTCGGTCCGCCACGTCTCGCGGATCACCGGCCCCGCGGTGCGCCGCGGCTGGCTCGACGACGGGCCGGGACCCAGCACGCGCCGCGGCGCCGACGACTTCGTCGCCGTCAGCTGGGAACAGCTCACCGAACTGCTGGCCGGTGAACTGCGCCGGGTCGTCGACCGCCACGGCAACGAGGCGATCTACGGCGGGTCGTACGGCTGGTCGAGTGCGGGCCGCTTCCACCACGCCCAGAGCCAGGTGCACCGATTCCTGAACTGCCTTGGCGGATACACGTTCTCGCGGCACTCCTACAGCCTGGGCGCGACCGGCGTGATCATGCCGCGGGTCGTCGGAACCCACGACGACCTGTTCAAGCGGTCCACCCAGTGGGACGTCATCGTCGAGCACACCGACCTGCTGGTGTGCTTCGGCGGCCTGGCGCTGAAGAACACCGGCGTCAATCACGGCGGCACCACCGCGCACCCGGCACGCGATGCGCTGCACCGCTTCCGCGCCCGCGGCGGGCAGATCGTGTCGTTCTCGCCGCTGCGTGACGACGTCGACGGACCGTGCGACTGGCGCGCCCCGGTGCCCGGCACCGACGTGGCGGTCATGCTCGGCCTGGCGCACGTGCTGGCCACCGAGTCACTGGCCGATCGGGACTTCCTCGCGCGGTACTGCACCGGATACGAGCGTTTCGAGCGCTACCTGCTGGGCACCGACGACGGGGTGCCGAAGTCCCCGCAGTGGGCGGCCGAGCGCAGCGGCCTGGACGCCGACGAGCTGACCGCGCTGGCCCGCCGGATGGCCGCGAACCGGACGATCGTGACGGTCAGCTGGTCGTTGCAGCGCACCAGGTTCGGCGAGCAGGCGCCGTGGATGGGACTGACGCTCGCCGCGATGCTCGGCCAGATCGGCCTCCCCGGCGGCGGCTTCGGCCACGGCTACGGCTCGATGAACGAGCCGGGCCTACCGCCGCTGCGCTGCGCGCTGCCCCGCCTGCCCCAGGGCCTCAACCCGGTCGGATCCTTCATTCCGGTGGCGGCGATCAGCGACATGCTGCTCCATCCGGGAGAAGCGTTCGACTACAACGGGTTACGACTCACCTATCCGGACATCAAGCTGGTCTACTGGGCGGGCGGCAACCCGTTCCACCACCACCAGAACATCCCGCGGTTGCGGCGGGCGCTGGGCCGGCCGGACACCGTCGTGGTGCACGACCCGTACTGGACGCCGATGGCCCGGCACGCCGACATCGCGATACCGTCGACCACCTTCGCCGAACGCGACGACTTCTCGGGCTCCCGCAACGATCCGCTGCTGATGGCGATGCCGAGGCTGACCGAGCCCTACGCGCAATCCCGCGACGACTACGACACGTTCGCTGCGCTGGCGCGCGAGCTCGGCGTCGAGGAGGCCTTCACCGAAGGCCGCACCTCACACGAATGGCTGCGCCATCTCTATGAAACCTGGTGGCAGACACTGGATTTCGATGTCCCGACGTTCGAGGAGTTCTGGCGGACCGGCTCCGTGCGGCTGCCGGTCGAGGACGGCCTGACCCTGCTCGCCGACTTCCGGGCGGATCCGCAGACCCACCGGCTCGGCACCCGCAGCGGTCTGATCGAGATCTTCAATGACGACATCGACAGGTTCGGCTACGCCGACTGCGCGGGCCACCCGCGCTGGTTCGAGCCGACCGACTGGCTGGGCGGCGCGCGGGCACAGCGGTACCCGCTGCACCTGGTGGCGAATCAGCCGGCCGCCCGGCTGCACAGTCAGCTCGACGGCGGCGCAGCCAGCCAGAAATCGAAAGTGGCGGGCCGGGAACCGATTCGGATACATCCCGCCGACGCGCAGGCAAGGGGCCTGAGCGCCGGCGACGTGGTGCGGGTGTTCAACGACCGCGGCGCCTGCCTGGCCGGGGTGATCGTCGACGCCGGTGTGCGCCCCCGGGTCGTGCAGCTCTCGACCGGGGCCTGGTACGACCCGGCCGATCCGGCCGACCCCGATGCCCTGTGCGTGCACGGCAACCCGAACGTGCTGACCGACGACGTCGGCACCTCGTCGCTGGCCCGCGGCTGCAGCGGGGCACACGCCCTCGTCGAAGTCGAGAAGTACACCGCGACGCCGCCTCCGGTGCGCGCGCATCAGCCGCCGCGGATCGTCAGGAGGTAGCGAACTCGGCCAAGCCGGCCGCCAGGGCGACCGGCACCCGCGCCGTGATCCGGGTGCCGCGCTCGGTGTGTTCGGTGGCGTCCACCCGGCCTTCGGAGTGCACCCGCGCGACCAGATCACCGCGGTCGTAGGGAATCGTCACGTCGACGCCGGTGTCGGTGGGCACCACGAGTTCGGCCATCCGACTGCGCAGCCGGTCCAGCCCGTCGCCGGTGTGCGCGGACACGAACACCGCACCGGGCAGCGCCCGTCGCAGCGTGGCCAGCGTCAGCCCGCTCGCCGCATCGGTCTTGTTCACCACCAGCAGTTCGGTGGGCGGGGTGATGCCGTACTCGGCGACCACGTCGTTGATCACCTGCCGGACCGCGTTGATCTGCGCCAGCGGGTTCACGTCGGATCCGTCGACCACGTGCACCAGCAGGTCCGCGTCGACGACCTCTTCCAGTGTCGAGCGGAAGGCCTCCACCAACTGAGTGGGCAGGTGCCGCACGAACCCGACGGTGTCGGTCAGCACGAACTGCCGACCGTCGTCGAATTGCCCACGGCGCGTGGTGGGTTCGAGCGTGGCGAACAACGCGTTCTCGACCAGCACACCCGCCCCGGTGAGCGCGTTGAGCAGACTCGACTTGCCGGCGTTGGTGTAGCCGACGATCGCGACCGACGGCGTCTCGCTGCGCTTGCGCCCACTGCGCTGGGTGTCGCGGATCTTCTTCATGTCCTTGATGTCCCGACGCAGCTTGGACATCCGTTCCCGGATCCGGCGCCGATCGGTCTCGATCTTGGTCTCGCCGGGTCCGCGGGTACCCACGCCGCCGCCGGCGCCGCCCGCGCGGCCACCGGCCTGCCGGGACATCGACTCGCCCCAGCCGCGCAGCCGGGGCAGCATGTACTCCATCTGGGCCAGCGACACCTGGGCCTTGCCCTCGCGGCTGGTGGCGTGCTGGGCGAAGATGTCGAGGATCAGCGCGGTCCGGTCGATCACCTTGACCTTGACGACCTTCTCCAGCGCGTTGAGCTGCGCGGGGCTGAGCTCACCGTCGCAGATCACGGTGTCGGCGCCGGTGGCCAGCACGACCTCGCGCAGTTCGGCGGCTTTGCCGGAGCCGATGTAGGTGGCCGGGTCGGGCTTGTCGCGGCGCTGGATCACGCCCTCGAGCACCTCGGAGCCGGCGGTCTCGGCGAGCGCGGCCAGTTCGGCCAGGCTCGCGTCGGCGTCGGCCGCCGTGCCCTCGGTCCAGACCCCCACCAGCACGACGCGCTCGAGGCGCAGCTGGCGGTACTCGACCTCGGAGACGTCGGCCAGTTCGGTGGACAGCCCCGCGACGCGGCGCAGCGCCGCGCGGTCTTCGAGCGCGAGTTCGCCCGCGCTGGGGTTGTCGTTGAGGAATTCGGGATACGTCATAGGCGAACCAAGGTTCGCACGGAGATCACTGTTCATGCACCTCGTTTAACGTGCGCACGCTGCCCACCATTCCTCGGAGAGTTCGCCCGCGGCCACCAGAACCGACGGTCCGCGCAGGTAGCTGGTGGCGTCGGTGATCGTCACGACGACCTCGCCACCGGGGATGCGCACGGTCAGCGCACCGGTGGCCGCACCCTGGTGGGCCAGCGCGGCGACGGCCGCCGCGACGGTTCCGGTGCCGCAGGACCGGGTCTCCCCCACGCCGCGCTCGTGCACCCGCATCGACACCGCGCCGTCGGCGGGGGCGGTGAGGACCTCGACGTTCACCCCGTCGGGGAACTGCGCGGCGTCGAACGCGACCGGCGCCGCGACGTCGAGGGCCGCCAGCGCCCCGGTGCTCAGCGCAGGATCGACGCAGGCCAGGTGCGGGTTGCCGACGTCGACGGCCAGGCCGGTGAACGGGTGCCCGCCCACGGTCGCCGCGCCGGATCCGGTCACGTTGGCCTTGCCCATCTCGACGGTCACGTCGGCGCGCACCGCGTCGGCGGCGTGCAGCACCACCGGCCGCGGTCCCGCCAGCGAGCCGACCACGAACTCGGTGCGGGTTTCCAGCCCGCTGGCGCGCAGGTAGTGCGCGAACACCCGCACGCCGTTGCCGCACATCTGCGCGAGGGAACCGTCGGCGTTGCGGTAGTCCATGTACCAGTCGTCGTCGGCCAGGCCCTCGGGCAGCCGGTCGAACACGCCGGCGGCCCGGGCCGCGCCGGCAGTGGTGACCCGCAGCACCCCGTCAGCGCCCAGGCCCCGCCTGCGGTCGCACAGCGCGGCAACCGCGGCCGGCGCCAGCGCCAGCCCGGCGTCCAGGTCGGGCAGCACGACGAAGTCGTTCTGCGTCCCGTGCCCTTTGGCGAACCTCACGAGGTCAGGATACGTCGCGCCAGATCCCCAAGGCCGTTTCGGCGTTTCCGGCTGCGCCACCGTCGAGCCAGGTGATGCGGTGGTCGCGGCGGAACCAGGACCTCTGCCGACGCACGTACCGGCGGGTGCCCAGGAAGGTGGGCTCGCGCGCCGCGCTGCCGTCCCCACCGGCGTCCAGGTCGGCCAGCACCTGCGCGTAGCCCAGCGCGCGCGCCGCGGTGACGCCGTCGCGCAGGCCGCGGGCCTGCAGGGCGATGACCTCGTCGACCAGTCCGGCGTCGAACATGGTGTCGGTCCGGCGGGCCAGCCGCTGGTCGAGAACCTCGGTGGGCCAGTCCAATCCGATGATCGCGGTGTTCCAGCGGGGCGCTCCGATGGTCGGCGCCGACGCGGCGAACGGCCGGCCGGTCAGTTCGACGACCTCCAGTGCCCGCACGATGCGCCGGCCGTCGGTGGGCAGGATCGACGCCGCCGCGGCCGGGTCCACCCCCGCGAGTTCGCGGTGCAGTGCGGCGACCCCGACCTCGGCCAGCCGCGCCTCCCAGCGCGCCCGGACCGCCGGATCGGTGGCGGGAAACGACCATGCGTCGAGCAGCGACTGGATGTAGAGCATCGATCCGCCGACGATGACGGGCACCGCCCCGCGCGCCGCGATCGCCTCGACATCGGCGGTCGCGGCCTGCTGGTAGCGGGCGACCGTCGCGGTCTCGGTGACGTCGAGGACGTCGAGTTGGTGGTGCGGGATTCCGCGCCGCTCGGCGACGGTGAGCTTCGCGGTGCCGATGTCCATGCCGCGGTAGAGCTGCATCGCGTCGGCGTTCACCACCTCGGCGGGCTGGTCCAGCAGGTCGGCGACGGCCAGCGCGAGCTCCGACTTGCCCGTTCCGGTCGGCCCGATGATGGCCAGCGGCCGCACCGCTGTCACGGTGTCCAGAGGCCGACGAAGTAGCCGACGCCGTAGGGCGCGCCGCGGTGGCGTTCCTCGGCCGTGCGCGGCGCCGGTTCGGCCAGCCCGGCCAGCACCTGGTAGGCGACCCGGCCGACGATCCCGTCGGGCAGCCCGGCCAGGTCGGCGACGTGCCCGGCGGCGAGCGCGCCGTCGAGCGCGGCCTGCACGGGCACCGAATCCGGGTCGTGACCGCCCGGGGCCGCCGCGGTCAGCGTGTTGGCGCCGTCGGCGACGACGAGCACCCCCACGGCTTCGTCGGTGCCGTCGAGTTCGGCGCGCAGGGCCCGCCCGGCGGTCAGCGCGGCCTGCGCCGGCGTGCCTGCGCCGAAGGCACGCACCTCGGCGACGGCCTCGGGGCGCGCGAGTCCGCGCAGCCACCCGGTGATCAGCGCGCACAGCGGGAGCGCGGTCGGCGCGCCCTCGGCGGTGCCGGACAGCCGGACCGGCACGTCGACGCCGTAGCCGGCGAAGGTGCCGACGGCGCCGGGCCCACTGACGCCGTCGGTCGCCGCGACGCCGACGGCCACCCAGCGCGGCGGAAGCGCGCCGGCGACGGCGATCGCGGCGGCCCGCAGATCGGCTGTCTCCGCGGCCGCGGCGCCGGCCAGCTCGGGCACCATCACGGGCGCCGACGGGACGATCGCGATGGCGCTCAGCACGCCACCAACCTAGTCACAGCGACTCAGGCGGGTTCGCGGGTGGCGGCTTCGCCGCGGGCCAGTGCCGCGGTGGCGACCACCATCACGGCCACGGCGGCGACCAGCGCAAAGACCCCTGTCTCCCCGGGCCGCAGCGTCTCCCCGAGCACGGCCACGCCCAGGGCGCTGGCGACGACCGGTTCGACGACCGTCATCGTCGGCAGCGAGGCCGTCAGCGCACCCGACCGGAACGACGCCTGTTGCATCGCGGTGCCCGCGATCGCCACCGCCGCCCAGACGTACAGCTCGGGGGTGCTCAGCAGCGCGACGATGCCCGCCCAGCTCGTCACGTCCAGCCGGTCCACCACCGCCTTGGTCAGCACCGCGAACAGCCCCCACAGCCCGCCGGAGACCACGGCCAGCAGCACCGCGCTGACCGGGGGCGAGGCCATCTGGGCCCCGAGCAGACACAGCGCCAGCACCGGGCCGAGCACGGCGGCCACCCACAGCCAGGTGTGCAGCGATGCCCGCGACGCGCCGGCGGTCGGATCGCCGACCGTCACGATGACCGCGACGGCCGCGGCCAGCAGCGCCGCCCACAGCCACTGCCAGCGGGTCACCCGCCGACCCGCCAGCCGAGCGCTGATCGGCAGGGCGAACAGCAGCGATGTCACCAGCAGCGCCTGCACCAGCAGCACCGACCCCAGTCCCAGCGCTGCGGCCTGCAGCGCGAACCCGATCGCCGCGACGCCGCTGCCCAGCCACCACCGGCCGTCGCGCAACAACCGGCCGAACAGCTCGAGATGGCCGACGGGTTCATCGGTCACCTCGTGCGCGGACCGCTGATGGATGACGTCGCCGACGGCGATGAAGAACGCCGCGGCCAGCGCCAGCACCGCGGCGATGTCGGCCTTCGCCATCGGCCAGCTCCTCCCCCGTCCGGACGGTTTTCGCACCGAGCCTAGAGATCACCGGCGCCAAGGCGTGGGCGCAGCGCCGGGCAACCTGTTTGAATAGCGGTCGGAGCTTGTGAGGCGCCGCGCTGCGCGGCACGGTGCGCGGAGACCGCGCGGAGGACATGAGGTAACTGACATGACGATCACCGAACCCGGCGGATCCTCCGAGGCCGGGCAGCAGGAACCGGATCCCACGCCGTCGCCGGCGCCGACTCCCGGTCCGTCCTCCGCCCGCCCGAAACCGGGGCCGGCGCGCCCCGGCCCGCGCCCGGCGCCGCCGGTGGCCGCGGCGGCGGTCGCAGCGGTGCCGTCCAGCGATCCGCACCGGTTCGGTCGCGTCGACCCGGACGGCACGGTGTGGTTGATCACCGCGGCGGGCGAACGCACGATCGGTTCGTGGCAGGCCGGCGACGCCGAGGCCGCCTACGTGCATTTCGGCCGCCGCTTCGATGACCTGCAGACCGAGGTGGTGCTGCTCGAACGCCGGTTGGCGTCGGGATCGGGCGACGCCCGCAAGATCCGGTCGGCCGCCTCGGCGCTGGCCGAGAGCCTGCCTGAGGCGCACGTGCTCGGCGACGTGGACGCGCTGGCAGCCCGGCTCGCGGCGATCGTCGAGCAGGCCGAGGGCGCCTCGCAGGAGGAGAAGGCCAAACGCGAGGAGTTCCGGGCGCAGCAGACGGCCCGCAAGGAGGCGCTGGCCGCGGAGGCGGAGGAACTGGCCGCCACCGCGTCGCAGTGGAAGGCCGCGGGCGACCGGCTGCGGGCGATCCTCGACGAGTGGAAGACGATCAGCGGTGTCGACCGCAAGACCGACGACGCGCTGTGGAAGCGGTACTCGGCGGCGCGCGAGACGTTCAACCGGCGCCGCGGCTCGCATTTCGCCGAGCTCGACCGCGAACGCGCCGGCGCCCGGCAGGCCAAGGAGGCGCTGTGCGTGCGCGCCGAGGAGCTGTGCGATTCGACCGACTGGGGTGCCACCTCGGCGGTCTTCCGCGACCTGCTCGGCGAGTGGAAGGCCGCGGGCCGGGCCGCCAAGGACGTCGACGACGCGCTGTGGCAGCGGTTCAAGAGCGCCCAGGACCGGTTCTTCTCCGCCCGTAACGCCGCGACCGCGGAGCGGGACGCCGAGTTCCGCGCGAACGCCGACGCGAAAGAGGCCCTGCTGGTCGAGGCGGAACGGCTCGATCCCGCTGACCGTGACGCGTCGCGGGCGGCGTTGCGCGCGATCGGCGACAAGTGGGACGCGATCGGCAAGGTGCCGCGGGAGCGCGCCGCCGAGCTGGAGCGGCGGATGCGCGCGGTGGAGAAGAAGATCCGCGACGCGCCGACCGGCGGGGTGGACCCCGAGGCGCAGGCCCGCGCCGACCAGTTCCGGGAACGCGCCGAACAGTTCGAACGCCAGGCGGAGAAGGCCGAGGCGGCGGGCCGCACGAAGGACGCCGAGCAGGCACGCGCGAACGCAGAACAGTGGCGTCAGTGGGCCGAGGCGGCCGCGGACGCGCTGGGCAGGAAGCGTTAGCGGCTAGGACGCGGGCGGCTCGTCGTCGCCGAAGCGGTCGAGCAGTCCCTTGCGGTCACGCTCGGCGGTAAGCCGTCGGCGGTGTTCCTCGGTGGCCAGTTGCAGCGCGCTTCGGGCGGCGACCACGCGGGCCCAGTGATAGGCCAGCAGGATCATCGCGAACCACGCGATGAGCAGCCCGATCCCGGGGCCGGGGTACTGCGAGGCGGCGGTCTGGCGCGACCACACCGCGAGCAACCCCAGGAACGACGCGACGGTCGATCCGGCCAGCGCGATCCAGGCCAGCGCCCACCGCCGGGTCAGCAGCGCCAGGATGGAGAAGCCGCCGCCGAAGACCAGGGCCAGCCAGGCGAACACCCGATGCGGCAGCGCGATGCCGCTGGCGTGCGCGGCGTCGGAGCCGACCAGCACGTCGAGCCCGCGGGCGTCGCCGGCGTGCGGCAGCACCAGCGTGGTCAGCAGCGCGAACACGAAGATCGCGATGGCCAGCGCGCGGGGGCCGGGATCGATCTCGCGGGCGATGCGGCGTTCGGCGGCTTCGATGTCCTCCCGGAGGTAATCGAAGTCGTCGTCGCGGCGGGGTTCCTCGCTCATCGGGCACACCCGCCGGTCGGCTGCACCGGGGCGGGGACGCCGATCGACGGCATGCCGAGGCCGACGCCGGTGCGGGGCCGCTGTCCGGCCGCGTGCGCGTCGCCGGCGCGGGTGGTGCGGTGCGTGATCGGCCCGGTGTCGGCGATCAGGTGGTGCGGCGCGGCTCCGGTCACGGTGGTCACGACGACGTCGCCGGGCCGGATCCGGTCCGCGTTCGGGCCGGGGGCGAAGTGCACAAGCCTGCCGTCGCGGGCGCGGCCGGACATCCGGGCCGTGGCGGCGTCCTTGCGCCCCTCGCCGGTGGCGACCAGCACCTCGACCGTCCGACCGACCTGCGCGACGTTCTCCTCCAGCGAGATTCTCTCCTGCAGCTCGATCAGCCGCTGATAGCGTTGCGACACAACTTCTTTCGGGATCTGACCGGGCAGTTCCGCGGCGGGTGTGCCGGGGCGCTTGCTGTACTGGAAGGTGAACGCGCTGGCGAAGCGCGCGGCCGCCACGACGTCGAGGGTGGCCTGGAAGTCCTCCTCGGTCTCCCCCGGGAACCCGACGATCAGATCGGTGGTGATCGCGGCGTGCGGAAGGGCGGCGCGCACGCGGTCGATGATGCCGAGGTACCTGTCCGCCCGGTAGGAGCGCCGCATCGCGCGCAGGATGCGGTCCGAACCCGACTGCAGCGGCATGTGCAGGGTCGGGCACACGTTGGGGGTCTCGGCCATGGCGTCGATGACGTCGTCGGTGAACTCCGCCGGGTGCGGCGAGGTGAAGCGCACCCGCTCGAGTCCGTCGATCCGCCCGCACGCGCGCAGCAACTTCGCGAACGCGCCGCGGTCACGGGGCTGGTCCGGGTCGGCGAAGGAGACCCCATAGGCGTTGACGTTCTGACCGAGCAGCGTGATCTCGAGCACGCCCTGGTCGACCAGGGACTGCACCTCGGCCAGCACGTCACCGGGCCTGCGGTCCACCTCCTTGCCGCGCAGCGACGGCACGATACAGAACGTGCAGGTGTTGTTGCATCCGACCGAGACGGAAACCCAAGCCGCATAAGCCGATTCGCGACTCGCAGGCAGGGCGGAGGGGAATTCCTGCAGCGCTTCGGCGATCTCGACCTGGGCGACGCGGTTGTGCCGGGCCCGGTCCAGCAGGGCGGGCAGCGAGCCGATGTTGTGCGTGCCGAACACGACGTCGACCCATGGAGCCTTGGTCAGCACGGTGTCGCGGTCCTTCTGCGCCAGGCATCCGCCGACGGCGATCTGCATGGCCGGGTCGGCCTGTTTGCGCGGCGCGAGATGGCTGAGGTTGCCGTAGAGCTTGTTGTCGGCGTTCTCGCGCACCGCGCAGGTGTTGAACACCACGATGTCGGCGTCGGTTCCCTCGTCGGCCCGCCGGTAACCGGCCTCCTCGAGCAGGCCGGCGAGCCGCTCGGAGTCGTGCACGTTCATCTGGCAGCCGTACGTGCGGACCTGGAAGGTGCGCGCAGCCGACCCGGTCACCGCCGAGTCGTCGGGCCTGCTCACCACCGAAGTCACGGCCACCATCCTACGGCGGGGCGCGACGGCCCCCGCACCGGCGAGTACCCGGCGGATTGCCGAGTTCGGAGCATGCTGGGCGTTCCCTGGGTAAGGTCAGCACCCATGGAGAGCCCCAGGGAGTCCCCTGACGTGCCGATGATCTCGATGAAGGCGGTCAACAAGCACTTCGGCTCCCTGCACGTGCTGCAGGACATCGACCTCGAGGTCGGCAAGGGACAGGTCATCGTCGTCATCGGGCCGTCCGGTTCGGGCAAATCGACGTTGTGCCGCACCATCAATCGGCTCGAGACCATCGATTCGGGAACGATCGCGATCGACGGTCAGACGCTGCCCGCGGAGGGCCGCAAACTCGCGCAACTGCGCAGCGACGTCGGCATGGTGTTCCAGTCGTTCAACCTGTTCGCGCACAAGACGATCGTCGAGAACGTGATGCTGGCCCCGATGAAGGTGCGCAAGAAGAACAAGGGCGAGGCGCACGCGGCGGCGATGAAGCTGCTCGAGCGGGTGGGGGTGGCCAACCAGGCCGACAAGTACCCCGCCCAGTTGTCGGGTGGTCAGCAGCAGCGCGTGGCGATCGCACGGTCCCTGGCGATGAGCCCGAAGGTGATGCTGTTCGACGAACCCACCAGCGCGCTGGACCCGGAGATGATCAACGAGGTCCTCTCGGTGATGACCGACCTCGCCGCCGAGGGCATGACGATGCTGGTGGTCACCCACGAGATGGGCTTCGCGCGCCGGGCCGCCAACCGCGTGGTGTTCATGGCCGACGGTGCGATCGTCGAGGATGCCGAACCCGCCCAGTTCTTCGACCACCCGACCTCGGACCGCGCCAAAGACTTCCTCGGCAAGATCCTTCATCACTGACCCTCGAAAGGACCCTCACATCATGCGTCTTTCCTCGCGCGCCGCTGCCGCGCTCGCCCTGGCTGTCGCCCTCCCCTTCGCCGCGACCGCCTGCGGGGGTGGCGACAGCGGGGGAAGCGGCGGCGGTGGCGGCGGTGACACCATCACCATCGGCACCAAGTTCGATCAGCCCGGCCTCGGGATGAAGAATCCCGACGGCACGATGAGCGGCTTCGATGTCGACGTGGCCACCTATGTCGCCAAGGAGCTGGGCTACGCGCCCGACAAGATCGAGTGGAAGGAATCGCCGTCGGCGCAGCGCGAGAACCTGATCCAGAACGATCAGGTCACCTTCATCGCCGCGACCTATTCGATCACCGACGCCCGCAAGGAGAAGGTCTCCTTCGCCGGCCCGTACCTGATCACCGGCCAGAGCCTGCTGGTCCGGTCGGACAACAACGACATCACCGGCAAGGCCTCGCTGGAGAACAAGATCCTGTGCTCGGTGTCGGGCTCCACACCGGCGCAGAAGATCAAGGACGAGTACCCCAAGGTCCAGCTGCAGCAATACGACACCTACTCGGCGTGCGTCGAGGCGCTCAAGAACGGTGCGGTGGACGCCGTCACCACCGACGAGGTCATCCTCGCCGGCTACGCCGCGCAGAGCCCCGGCGCGTTCAAGATCGTCGGCGAGCCGTTCTCCGAGGAGCGCTACGGCATCGGCCTGAAGAAAGACGACACCGAGCTGCAGACCAAGATCAACGACGCGCTGAAGAAGATGGAGGACAGCGGCGCCTGGAAGGCCGCGTTCGACAAGAACCTCGGCCCGGCCGGTATCACCGCGCCCGCGCCGCCGCCGCTCGACAAGTAGTCGGCCGGGGCCCGCGCCGCAGTGGAGATTTTCACCGAGTACCGCGCCGAGATCTTCGCCGCGTTCTGGACGACGATCCAGCTGACGGTGTATTCGGCGATCGGAGCGCTGGTGGTGGGCACGGGGCTGGCCGCGATGCGGCTGGCCCCG
This sequence comes from Mycolicibacterium chlorophenolicum, assembly GCF_001044235.1. GTDB lineage: Bacteria > Actinomycetota > Actinomycetes > Mycobacteriales > Mycobacteriaceae > Mycobacterium > Mycobacterium chlorophenolicum. The sequence continues at coordinate 398,731 of NZ_JYNL01000020.1, forward strand.
GTACCGATGCTGAACTGGCTCGGCACCGCCTACGTCAACATCGTGCGCAACACGCCGCTCACGCTGATCGTGCTGTTCTGCTCGTTCGGGCTGGCGCAGACGTTGGGCATCACGCTGGCCAGCCGGACCTCGCCGACGTTCATCGCGGACAGCGGGTTCCGGCTGGCGGTGCTCGGATTCACCGTCTACACGGCGTCGTTCGTATGTGAGACGGTGCGGTCCGGGGTCAACACCGTGCCACTCGGCCAGGCCGAGGCAGCCCGGTCGCTGGGGCTGACGTTCTCGCAGAACCTGCGGATCGTGTTGCTGCCGCAGGCTTTTCGTGCCGTCGTCATCCCGCTGGGGTCGGTGCTCATCGCGCTGACGAAGAACACCACGATCGCCTCGGCGATCGGGGTGGCCGAGGCGGCGCTGCTGATGAAGGAGATGATCGAGAACACCGCCGCGGTGCTGGTGGTGGGCTCGATCTTCGCGTTCGGATTCGTGATCCTCACGCTGCCGCTGGGACTGCTGTTCGGGTGGCTGGGCCGGCGATTGGCGGTGGCTCGGTGACGGGCGCTCGCGCGAAGAACGGATCAACATGACGGGGTCGTCGGTTCTCTTCGACGCGCCGGGGCCGCGCGCCCGGGTGCGCAACCGAGTGATCTCGGCGGTCACCGTGATCGTGGTGGTCGCGGTGGCGTGGCTCGTCTACACCCGGTTGGAGGCGAAGGGACAGCTGACCGCCGCGAAGTGGGAGCCGTTCCTGACCGGGAACCTGTGGCGGACCTACATCCTGCCGGGCATCGAGGGCACGCTGACCGCGGCCGCGGTGTCGATCGCGCTGGCGCTGGTGCTGGGCTTCGTGCTGGGCGTGGGCCGACTCTCGAGGAACATCGTCCTCCGCTGGGTGTCGTCGGTGATCGTGGAGTTCTTCCGCGCGGTGCCGGTGCTGATCATGATGATCTTCGCCTACTTCCTCTACGCCAACTACGACGTGTTCCCGTCGAAGCATCTGGCGCTGGCCGGCGTCATCACCGGGCTGACGCTGTACAACGGCGCGGTGATCGCCGAGATCGTGCGGGCGGGCGTGCACGCGCTGCCGAAGGGTCAGGCCGAGGCCGCGTCCGCGCTGGGGCTCACCTCCGGGCAGACGATGCGATCGATCCTGCTCCCCCAGGCGGTCACGTCGATGCTGCCGGTGCTGATCTCCCAGGTCGTCGTCGTGCTCAAGGACACCGCGCTGGGCTACCAGATCACGTTCGTGGAGCTGGTGCGCCAAGGCACCAATGTCGGCTCGTCGTACGGCAATTACATCCCGGCGCTGATCGTGATCGCGCTGCTGATGATCAGTCTGAACTTCGCGCTGTCGTGGTTGGCGACCAAGCTGGAGGCCCGGATGAGGCGCTCCCGCAAGGGGCCCGCGCCGATGGAGGCCGAACCGCTGGAGTTCCAGGGCGACCGCAGCCGCGGCGTGTGACCGAACCGGCGATGACGAGCTCCCTGGTCGCGATCGACATCCTGCCGGAGTCGGCGCTGCGGTCGATGGTCGACGTCATGGTGCGCTTGATCGAGGCGTGCGGCGCGGTCGTCATCATGATCGGCGCCGTGGTGGCGATCGTGAAGTTCGCCGCCGCGCTGACCCGCCGCGACATCAACCAGTTCTCCGCGGTACGCCTGTCCCTCGCCCGTTTCCTGGTGCTGGGGCTGGAATTCCAGCTCGCCGCCGACGTGTTGCGGACCGCCATCTCACCGTCGTTCGCCGAGATCGGCAAGCTGGCGGCGATCGCGGCCATCCGCACGGTGCTCAACTACTTCCTCAACCGCGAGATCGCCCAGGAGCAGCGGGAGGTCGAGTCGCTCCGGCAACCGCCCCGCCCCGCGTCCGGCGGCTCGTCGGTCCCGTGAGCGTCGTCGCCAACGCGTCGTGGTGCCTGGCGATCGCCGGCATCGTCCTCGGGGTGGCCGCCCTGCTCGTCTTCCAGCAGCCGCTGCCCGCGCTGCGGGTGATGATCGAACTGTTCACCGCGGCCGGACTGCTGCGGTTGAGCGTCGACCTGTCCTGGGCGGCGATCCTGGGGGTCGTCGCACTGATCGCCGTCCGGCGCGTCGTCACCCGCAGTCTGACCCTGGACTTCGGCGACACCAAACCGCTGTCATCGGCCTGACGAGGCCGCGCGTGCGCAGGTCGCTACACCGACGGCAACAGCTCCGGCGCGGTGGTCAGCCAGCTCGTTCTGCCATAGAGCAGTCGGGCTGTCACCACCATCCCTGCCACCATTGCAGCGGTGAAAACCCATGCGCTGACGGACAGCTGGATGCCGCCGCTGAGCGTGTGGCCGCTGGTGCAGCCACCCGCCATCCGGGCACCGAACAGGACCAGAAACGATCCGGCGAAACACCCGACCGCGCGTTTGGCTCTGCTCGGGCCGAAGCGATTGCGCCAGGACGGAGGGAGTACGGGCCGAAAGGCGGTGAACCTGCCGCTGATCAACGACGCGGACACCAAGGCGCCGACGAGTACTCCCGCCGCGGTGAATGGTTCCCAGCCGATGGTGGCGAAGACGTCGCGGCTGTAGGCGAAGTCCGGCATGGCGAGATGGCCGACGACCCACGAGTAGGTGGTCGACAAGCCGAACGGCTGCCTGAGAACGAGCGAGAGCACCACCAGCACCGCCACGAACAACGCGATCACGCTCATCAGCCGCGCATAGAAGTTCGGATCGGTCACCTGCTGCAGCATCCGCCGCGGTCCACGCGACGAGCCCTCGGCAAGGTATTCGGCGGAGTCTCGGGCACACGACTGATCATGCGGGTCGGCGGGACCGACGAGGTTCCGAAAGCAGCTGTGCCGTCCCCCGCGGTAACGGGGCAGGTAGTACAACAGAGATAGCGCGAGCACGGCATACACGACCGCGACGGCGAACATCCGCCAGGGCCGGATGGTCGTGATGTCGCCAGTCGCCACCAGGTTGCCGTAGTTCGCCGTCGACACCAGCCATCGGCCGACCTCGGTCTGGTACAGCGCCGTCCATGCCGCTGCCCCGAGCAGACCTCCCGGGATCGCAGCGAGCACGTCGCGTCTGCCTTCACCGAGGGCGATCAGTTCGGTTCCGGGAAAATAGCCGCTCACCGCCGCGCCGACGCCGAAGAGGACACCTCCGATGGTGACACCGAACAGGTAAATCGGCCGAGGTGAGAAGTGCACCCCGATACCCAACGCGTGCACGCCATACAGCAACACCGAACCGATCGCAGTGACGAACAGGAAACATCCGACGAGAAGCCGGTCGACGAGCCGAGCAGTTCGAATGACCGTCTCCGGGTTGCCGATTCCCCACAGCGATGCCGGCAGCCCGAAGGCGAATCCGATGAGCACGCCGACCCACAGTGGGGCAGTCACAGTCATGGCCTGTTCACCATCACACCGTTCGGCCACGACACCATGGCATTCCGCCTCCGCCAGCGGGCGAACTGATCGCCGCGCAGGCGATCGTAGCGCGCCCGACCTGGCCAAAAGCCGTCAACGAGCAGCGAGATTCCGGAGAGCCCGGCACGCTAGACCCGGCGCCGCTCCCGTTCGTTGGCGAGTTCGGCGGTCACCACATCCAGCGCCACCGTCTGGCTGTAGCCGCGCCGTGCCAGCATCCCGACCAGCCGGCGCGCCACCTTGTTCTCGGCGTCCCGGTCCCCCGGATCGCCGAGCTTCTCCCGGCGCAGCTTGTCGCGGACCAGTTCCTCGGCGCGGGTGCGTTCGGCGCCCGCGTCGATCCCGGCCAGCGCCGCGGTGATCACCTCGTTGTCGACGCCCTTGTGGCGCAGCTCGGCGGCCAACGCGCGCTTGCCTTTTCCGGCGTGCAGTCGCCGCGACCGCACCCACTGCTCGGCGAAGTCCTCGTCGTCGATCAGCCCGACCTGCGCGAGCCGGTCGAGCACCTGAGCGCTGACCTCGTCGGGGTAGCCGCGTTTGGCCAGCCGGTCTTCCAGCTCCGAGCGCGTCCGGGCCCGCGCGGTGAGCAGGCGCAGGCACAGGGCCCGCGCCTGCTCGGCACGATCAGAAGTCGACGGGAGCGGGGAGGACATCGTCATCCGTCACGACGGCGCCGATACCGAGCTTCTCCTTGATCTTCTTCTCGATCTCGTTGGCGGCGTCGACGTTCTCGAGCAGGAAGTTGCGGGCGTTCTCCTTGCCCTGCCCCAGCTGCTCCCCCTCGTAGGTGAACCAGGAGCCGGACTTGCGGATGAAGCCGTGCTCGACGCCCATGTCGATGAGCGACCCCTCCTTGCTGATGCCCTTGCCGTAGAGGATGTCGAACTCGGCCTGCTTGAACGGCGGGGACACCTTGTTCTTGACGACCTTGACCCGCGTGCGGTTGCCCACGGCATCGGTGCCGTCCTTGAGCGTCTCGATCCGCCGCACATCCAGGCGCACCGAGGCGTAGAACTTCAGTGCCTTACCGCCCGTGGTGGTCTCGGGCGACCCGAACATCACGCCGATCTTCTCGCGCAGCTGGTTGATGAAGATCGCGGTGGTGCCCGAGTTGTTCAGCGCACCGGTCATCTTCCGCAGCGCCTGGCTCATCAGGCGGGCCTGCAGACCGACGTGACTGTCCCCCATCTCGCCCTCGATCTCGGCGCGGGGCACCAGCGCGGCGACCGAGTCGATGACGATGAGGTCGATGGCGCCGGACCGCACCAGCATGTCGGCGATCTCCAGTGCCTGCTCACCGGTGTCGGGCTGGCTGACCAGCAGCGCATCGGTGTCGACGCCGAGCTTCTTGGCGTAGTCCGGGTCCAGCGCATGCTCGGCGTCGATGAACGCCGCGATACCGCCGGCGGCCTGGGCATTGGCCACCGCGTGCAGGGCGACGGTGGTCTTACCCGAGGATTCCGGGCCGTAGATCTCGACGACGCGGCCACGCGGCAACCCACCGATGCCGAGCGCCACGTCGAGAGCGATCGAGCCGGTCGGGATGACCGAGATGGGCTGGCGCACCTCGTCGCCGAGTCGCATCACCGAGCCCTTGCCGAAGTTCTTGTCGATCTGGGCGAGTGCCAGTTCCAGGGCCTTCTCGCGATCAGGGGCTTGCTGCGCCATGATGTACCTCTCCGGGTAGTCGTGTCGACCGGTTCTCGGTCGGTTGGCCGTGACGTTAGGCCAGGGCACCGACAAGTCGCGGGGGCGAACTCCACCCACAGTAGACGAACAGGTGTTCGATTCAAGCGGACACGCCGACGGGCTAGCGTTTCGACCATGACCACGCCACGAGACGTCCGTATCCCGGCCGGCCCCGACCAGATCGCCGCGTACCTGTACGTACCGGACGGGCCCGGTCCGGCCGGCACCGGCAGGCCGTGCATCGTGATGGCCCACGGGTTCACCGCCACCCGCGACGACGGGCTGCCCGCGTACGCCGAGGCCTTCTGCGAGGCCGGATACGTCGTGGTCGTATTCGACTACCGCGGTTTCGGCGCCTCGACCGGGACGCCGCGGCAGCTGCTCGACATCGCCATGCAGCACGCCGACTACCACACCGTCGTGGAGTGGGCCCGCCGCCTCGACGGCGTCGATCCCGATCGCATCGTGGTCTGGGGCTCGTCGTTCAGCGGCGGGCACGTGCTGGCCGTGGCGGCCAAGGATCCGCGGATCGCGGCGGTGATCTCGCAGGCGCCGTTCACCGACGGGATCGCGACGTTGCGCGCCCAACCGCTGTCGTTCGTCCCGAAGGGACTGGCCGCGGGACTGCGGGACCAGATCGGCGCCTGGCGCGGGCAGCCGCCCCACCTGATGGCCGCCGTCGGCGACCCGGGCACCGTCGCCGCGATGACCTCCCCCGACGCCAAACCCGGATTCGAGGCGATCGTCGGCCCGAACTCGTTGTGGCGCAATGAATTCAGCGCCCGCATCGCACTGCGCCTGGGCTTCTACCGGCCCGGCATCGTCACCGGGCGGCTGGCCATGCCGCTACTGGTCTGCGTGTGCGAGAACGACGCCGTCACACCCCCGGGCCCCACCATCGCGGCGGCGCAGCGCGCACCGCGCGGGGAGTTACGCCGCTACCCCTACGGCCATTTCGACATCTACCGCGACCCGCAGGTCAAGGCCGACCAACTCGCGTTCCTGCGCCGGGTGTTCGCCGACGTCGCCGCCTGACCGATCCTGGACGCGCCGTGCGCGACGGTCCTATCGTGGGATCATCCGCCACGGAACGGACTCTCATGCACGAGATGGCGATCACCCAGAGTGTCGTCGATGCCGTGTGTGAGCACGCCGCCGGTCGCCGCGTGCACGGCGTCAGGCTGGAGATCGGGGCGTTGTGCGCGCTGGTCCCCGACTCGATGCAGTTCTGCTTCGAGCTCGCCACCGAAGGCACCCTGGCCGAGGGCGCTCACCTCGACATCGACATGCGGCCCGGGGCTGGACGCTGCCGCTCCTGCGGCGACAACTTCGTCCTGCAGGACTTCATCCTGCTCTGCCCGTGTGGCAGCGCCGACGTCGAGGTGACCGCCGGCCACGACATCCGGATTCGATCGATGGAAGTGACCTGACCATGTGCGCAACCTGCGGGTGCAGCGGCGACGAACCGGCCATCACTGTCGCCGGCGCCCCAACACCCCACCACGACCACGACCACGACCACGACCACCACCATCACGAGCACGCGCACACCCGAACCGTCGAGCTCGAACACCGCGTTCTGGCCAAGAACGACGCGCTTGCTGAGCGGAACCGCCGGTGGCTGGCGCAAAGGGGGATCGTCGCGCTGAATCTCACCAGCTCCCCGGGCGCCGGAAAGACCACGCTGCTGGAGCGGACCGTCCGTGAGCTGAGGACCAGCCCGGTGACCGTCATCGAGGGCGACCAGGAGACGCTGCTCGACGCCGAGCGCATCCGCGCCACAGGAGTGCCCGCCGTGCAGATCAACACCGGCGCCGGCTGCCACCTCGACGCGCAGATGGTCGGTGAGGCACTAGGCACCCTGGATCCTCCCGAGAACTCGCTGCTCTTCATCGAGAACGTGGGGAACCTCGTCTGCCCGGCCATGTTCGACCTCGGGGAACTGACGAAGGTCGTGATCATCTCGGTGACCGAGGGCACCGACAAGCCGCTGAAGTATCCGCACATGTTCGCCGCCGCAGGACTGGTGCTGATCAACAAGTCCGACCTGTTGCCCTATGTCGACTTCGATGTCGACCGATGCGCACGCTATGCAAGGTCCGTCAACCCCGGCGTCACCATCGTGACGGTGTCAGCGACGACCGGTCAGGGGGTCGCGGAATGGTATCGCTGGATCGAGATCCAGCAACACAACATGTCATCGGACCGTTTGTGGCAACCATCCGTTGACAACGGATATCCGCGGGAGTAAACCGAGATTCAGCGGCGTGCAAGTGGGCCGACGGTCGACTCCGACGCTGCAGGGGTCCCAGCCCGGCCCCGGAAAGCTGTGGCACATGCCTCTCGAGGCAGCAGTCAAAGCGGAAGAGGCACTGATCCATGTTCTGTGGATCAACGCCGGTTTGAGTTGTGACGGCGATTCAGTGGCGTTGACTGCCGCCACTCAACCCAGCATCGAGGAGATCGCTCTCGGCGCGCTCCCCGGCCTGCCCAGGGTCGCCGTCCACTGGCCACTGATCGACTTCGAGTGCGGACCGAACGGGGGCGCCGACGACTTCCTCGAATGGTTCTTCAAAGCGGACAGAGGCGAATTGGAACCGTTCGTGTTGGTCGTCGAGGGGTCCATCCCGAACGAGAAGATCAAGGACGAGGGATACTGGTGCGGGTTCGGTAACGATCCGGCAACCGGCCAGCCAATGACCACCAGCGAATGGCTGGATCGCCTCGCCCCCAAGGCGACCGCGGTGGTGGCGGTGGGGACGTGCGCCACTTACGGCGGCATCCACGCGATGGCGGGCAACCCGACGGGCGCCATGGGGGTGCCCGACTATCTCGGATGGGACTGGAAGACCAAGGCGGGCATCCCGATCGTGTGCGTGCCCGGTTGCCCGATCCATCCGGACAACCTGTCGGAAACGTTGACGTACCTGTTGTACATGGCCACCGACCAGGCTCCGATGATCCCGCTGGACGACGCTCTGCGGCCCACATGGCTGTTTGGTGCGACCGTGCACGAGGGGTGCGACCGGGCCGGCTACTACGAGCAGGGTGATTTCGCCACCGAGTACGGGTCGCCGAAATGCATTGTCAAACTTGGCTGCTGGGGTCCTGTCGTCAAGTGCAACGTGCCCAAACGCGGCTGGATCAACGGCGTCGGCGGTTGCCCGAACGTCGGCGGCATCTGCATCGGCTGCACCATGCCGGGCTTCCCCGACAAGTTCATGCCCTTCATGGACGAACCGCCCGGCGGCAAGCTCTCCAGCGCGGCGTCCGGACTCTATGGCTCGGTGATCCGCAACCTGCGCCACGTCACGGGGCGCACGGTCGACAAAGAACCCAGGTGGCGCCATCCCGGCACGCAGCTCGAGACCGGAGCGACGCGCACCTGGTAGATGCGCGTCGCTGTTCGCGTCTTCCGGGCCACGTTGCAGCATCGTTGAAAAGCTTTGCACCGCCGCGCATCACACAGGAAGAAGAAGTCCGATGACAACGATCATCCCCGAGCCGTCCCACGTCCAGCGCGACCCCGGCCAACTGGTGGAGATGGCCTGGGACCCGATCACCCGCATCGTCGGAAGCCTCGGCATCTACACCAAGATCGATTTCGAGAACCGGGAAGTCGTCGAGTGCCACAGCACCTCGTCGATCTTCCGCGGCTACTCGATCTTCATGAAGGGCAAGGACCCGAGAGACGCACATTTCATCACCAGCCGCATCTGCGGCATCTGCGGGGACAACCACGCCACCTGCTCGTGCTACTGCCAGAACATGGCGTACGGCGTCCAGCCGCCGCATCTGGGTGAATGGCTGATCAACCTCGGCGAAGCGGCCGAATACATGTTCGACCACAACATCTTTCAAGAGAACCTGGTAGGCGTCGACTACTGCGAGAAGATGGTGTCCGAAACCAACCCCAGCGTGCTCGCCAAGGCCGAGAACACCCAGTCCCCGCACGCCGAGGCGCACGGCTACCGCACGATCGCCGACATCATGAGGGCACTCAACCCGTTCACCGGCGACTTCTACCGCGAGGCGCTCCAGGTGAGCAGGTGGACCCGGGAGATGTTCTGCCTGATGGAAGGCCGGCACGTCCATCCCTCGACGCTCTATCCCGGCGGGATCGGCACCACCGCCACCATCCAGCTGATGACCGACTACATGACGCGGCTGATGCGCTACGTGGAGTTCATGAAGAAGGTCGTGCCGATGCACGACGACCTGTTCGACTTCTTCTACGAGGCGTTGCCCGGTTACGACCAGGTGGGCCTGCGGCGCACCCTGCTGGGCTGCTGGGGATCGTTCCAGGATCCCGAGGTGTGCAACTTCGCGTACAGGGACATGGAGCGCTGGGGCAACGCCATGTTCGTCACCCCCGGCGTGGTCATCGACGGCAAACTGCACACCCATTCACTGGTGGACATCAATCTCGGCATCCGAATCCTGTTGGGCCACAGTTACTACGACGACTGGTCCGATCAGGAGATGTTCGTCAGGACAGATCCGCTGGGGAACCCGATCGATCGACGACATCCGTGGAACCAGCACACCAATCCCAAGCCGCAGAAGCGGGATTTCGACGGCAACTACAGCTGGGTGATGTCGCCGCGGTGGTTCGACGGCAAGGACCACCTGGCGCTGGACACCGGGGGCGGCCCGCTGGCACGGCTCTGGTCGACGGCGCTGGCCGGCCTGGTGGACATCGGTTACGTCAAGGCGACCGGTTCCAGCGTGCAGATCAACCTGCCGAAGACGGCGCTGAAAGGACCCGTCGAACTCGAGTGGAGGATCCCGCAGTACGGCAGCAACACGCTCGAACGCAACCGCGCCCGGACATACTTCCAGGCCTACTCCGCCGCATGCGCTCTGCACTTCGCCGAGAAGGCGCTCGTGGAGATCCGCGCCGGACGCACCAAGACATGGGAGAAGTTCGAGGTGCCCGACGAGGGCATCGGCTGCGGGTTCACCGAGGCGGTGCGCGGCGTGCTGTCCCACCACATGGTGATCCGCGACGGCAAGATCGCGAACTACCATCCGTATCCCCCGACACCGTGGAACGCCAACCCGCGGGACAGCTACGGGACGCCGGGGCCCTACGAGGATGCGGTGCAGGGCCAGCCGATCTTCGAGGAGAACGACAGGGAGCACTTCAAGGGCATCGACGTCATGCGGACGGTGCGCAGCTTCGATCCGTGCCTGCCCTGTGGGGTGCACATGTACCTGGGCGAGGGGAAGCACCTGAACCTGCTGCACTCCCCCACCCAGTCGGTGACCGGGGAGTAGGGCATGGGCCCGCCGACGCCGCCGAGCCGAGACGACGCGAAGTGGCGCACGGCGGGTGATCGGATGCAGACGCTGCTCGACGCGGTCGCAACGGGCGGGGTGGCCGCGCGGGAGCGCGCCGAGCAATTGGTTCGCGAGGTGACCGATCTCTACGGAGCGGCGCTGGAGCGGATGATCGAGGCGACCGTGGCCGCGAATCCGGAACTCGCGCAGGTGTTCGCCGCTGACGATCTCGTCGCCAGCCTGCTTCTCGTGCACGGCCTGCATCCGCACGACACCGAGCGCCGGGTGGCCGATGCGCTGGAGGCCGTCCGGCCCTATCTCGGCTCGCACGGTGGCGATGTCTCGCTGCTGGGCGTGACCGACGGTGTCGTGCGGCTCCAGTTCCAGGGCAGCTGCAAGAGCTGTCCGTCCTCCTCGGTGACGCTGGAACTCGCGGTGCAGGACGCGGTGCGGGCGGCCGCCCCGGAGATCACTGCAATCGAAGTGGTTGCCGCCGAATCTGATTCGGCGACCGGCGTGATACCGGCAGATTCGCTGTTGAGCCGGGTGCGCGTCGACGGAACGCACGCGAACTGGCAGCCGGCACCTGCGCTGGCCGAATTGCGCGACGCCGAGGTCGGCGGCTTCCGCGTGGCGGGCGTGACCGCTCTCGCGTGCCGCGTCGGCGATGCCGTGTTCGCCTACCGCGACCGCTGCGGCGCCTGTACCGGGTCGATGGCCGGCGCCCGCCTGACCGGTGCCGTCCTGCGGTGCCCCGGCTGCGGTGCCGCCTTCGACGTGGTCCACGCCGGCTCCGGTGTCGACGGCGACGGCCGTCTGGAGCCGATCCCGGTGCTCGAGCGCGACGGTGTGCTCTCGATGGCGGTGCCCGTGTCCGCGGAGGTGGCGTGATGCAGGGCGCTTTCGACGTGCTGGCGCGCATCCGGGCCGACCGCGGTACCCCGCCGCCCGCGGGCGAGCGCTGCGAGATGTGCTCGGAGCCGGTCGCCGACGAGCACCAGCACGTGGTCGATGTCGAGGTCCGGCAGCTGATGTGTGTCTGTCGCGGCTGCTACCTGCTGTTCACCGACACCGCTGCGCTGTTGCGATACCGTGCGGTGCCGGATCGCTACCTCGCCTTCCCGCAGTTCGCGATGGATCGTCGCGCGTGGGAGGCGTTGCAGATCCCGGTCGGGCTGGCGTTCTTCTTCCGCAACTCCTCGCTCGGCCGCACAGTGGCCTTCTATCCGGGCCCCGCCGGCGCCACCGAGTCAGAACTGGACATGCAGGCGTGGGACGACATCCGCGCCGAAGATCCCCGGGTCGACCGCCTCGCCGCCGACACCGAAGCCCTGCTGGTGCGCGCACCCGACAGCGAGGACGCCGCGCCGCGCGGCTATCTCGTGCCGATCGACGCCTGCTATGAGTTCGTCGGCCGACTGCGAATGTTGTGGCGCGGATTCGACGGTGGCCAGGAGGCACACGTCTACGTCCACGAGTTCTTCGAGCTTCTCGACGAACGCGCCCGGGTGGTTCAGCGCACATGACCGAGCTCAACTTCACCGTCGTCGACATCGCACCCGAGCCCTACGCCGTGACCCCGATGCTGATGGCCCGAATCGGTACAGCGGCGACAGGCGACGAGCCGATCCACGCGATCGCCTTGCGGTGCCAGGTCAGGATCGAACCGTTGCGGCGCAGCTATTCCGAGGACGAAGCGGCCGGACTACTCGACCTGTTCGGACCTCGCGAACGGTGGTCGGCAACGCAGCACACATTCCTGTGGCAGCACACGTCGGCCATGGTGCCGGGATTCACCGGCACCACGGAGGTCCAGCTGCCGCTCGAGTGCACGTACGACTTCGAGGTCAAGGCTGCCAAGTATCTGCTCGCGCTCGACGCCGGCACCGTTCCGTTGCAATTCCTCTTCAGCGGAACTGTTTTCGTCCACGGCAATCGCGGCTTCGGAGTCCAGCAGGTGCCGTGGGACCGAGAGGAACGCTACGACATGCCGGTGTCGGTCTGGCGCGATCTCATCCGGCTGCACTATCCCAACACCGGTTGGCTGCGCCTGCCCCGTGACACCATCGACGCGCTGGCCGCCTACCGGTCGGCCCGCGGGCTTCTCTGCTTCGACGAGGCGATCTGCGAACTGCTGGCCGCGGCCAAGGAACTGCGATGAGCAGCGGATGGGACCGGGCCCGCGCCGTCGCCGACGCGGTGCTCTACGAGGGCTACCTGCTCTACCCGTACCGCGCCACGTCCGGAAAGAACCAGTCGCGCTGGCAGTTCGGCGTGCTCGGTCCGCCCGGTGCCGAGGAATCCGGCATCGGTGAGAACGCTTCAATGTCCGCGCAGATTCTCATCCGGCCGCTCCGCGCACCGTCGGTGTCCGGCGTCGTTCGCTTCCTTCAGCTGCAGCACCGTGGGGTCGAACGCGACCTCGGCGACGGCCGCTACGAGCCCACCGAGGAGCTGCAGGCAGGTCCGGACAGGTGGTTGAGCTGGGACGAGGCGATCGAGCGCGAGATCGTCGTCGACGCCGCTGAGATCGCGGCTCTGCCGCTCACGGTGAACATCGCGATTCCCGCAGGCGCCGACATCGAGACCGTCGACGGCGGAAGGCTGGTGCGCAGTCGTCGTGGCCTGCATGGCCGTCTCTCGATCTCCGCCGAGCCGGAGGACGGGCTGCTGCGGCTGACGCTCAAGGTGCGCAACACCTCGTCGCCGGCAGCCGACAAGAACGGGGCGATCGCGAGCTCCCTGATCGGCACGCACCTGCTGTTGGAGGTCAGCGGCGGCGAATTCGTCTCGCTGCTCGAGCCGCCCGGCGCCGCCGTCGGCGCAGCTGCGCGCTGTCGTCAACACCGCTGTTTCCCGGTGTTGGCCGGGCCGCCCGGCGACCACGACCTGGTTCTGGTGTCGCCGATCATCCTCTACGACCATCCCGAGATCGCCGAACAGAGCAAGGGCGCGCTGTACGACTCGACCGAGATCGACGAGATCCTGACGTTGCGCGTCATGACCATGACCGAGGAGGAGAAGGCCCAGGCCCGCGCTACCGACCCGTTGGCGGCCCGCATCATCGACCGTTGCGATTCGATGTCCCCGGAGGCGATGCTCGACCTGCACGGCGTGCTGCGCAGTCCGCACGCCGAAGCACCCGCGCCGGCTCTGATCCCCGAGATCCCCGCGGACGTCGACTGGTGGGATCCCGAGGTGGACAACGCCGTTCGTCCGGAACTCGACGCGATCCTGGTGAACGGCACCAGGGTGGCGCGCGGCAGCCGGGTGCGGCTGCACCCCTCCCGCCGGGCCGACGCCCAGGACCTGTTCTACGCCGACAGGATCGCGCGCGTGACATCTGTGCACGGGGACGTCGACGGCGGCCGGCACATCGGTGTCGTTCTCGAGGACGACCCGGCGGCCGAGCTGCACGAGTGGTACGGCCGCTACCTGTACTTCGCCCCCGACGAGGTCGAACCGCTCATCGAAAGGAGTCCGAAATGGAAGTAGTCGGCTGGATTGCCGTAGGCGTGGTGGCTGCGGTGATCCTCGCAGGAGTGGTGGTCGGGGTGCGATCTGTCCCCGACGTGCAGCGCTACCTGAAGATGCGCCGCATGTGACCCCGAGGGTCCTGGTGGCCGGGATCGGCAACATCTTCCTCGGGGACGACGGCTTCGGCCCCGAGGTCATGCGGCACATCCCGCACCGGCTCGCCGGACCGTGTGTTCGGTTGACGGACTACGGCATCAGGGGCATGCATCTGGCCTACGACCTGCTCGACGGCTGGTCGGCACTGGTGCTCGTCGACGCCGTGCCCGGCCGCGGTGCACCCGGGACGGTGCACGTGTTCGAGGCCGACCACGAAAGCCTGGCCGTGTGCGCCGGTCTCGATGCGCATGCCATGGATCCGGGTGCGGTGTTCGCGAGCCTCGCCGCGCTCGGCGGCACGCCGCCCCGCACCGTCGTGATCGGCTGTGAGGCCGAGACAGTCGAGGAAGGCATCGGTCTCTCCGACGCCGTTGCGGCCGCGGTACCGACGGCGGCACAGGCCGTCGAGGACGTGGTGACCGATCTGCTCACACGCTCCGCGGCGGGAGGGGGCTGAAGCCATGTGCCTGGGAATTCCCGGACAGGTCGTCGGCATGCTGGACGGCTACGGTGACCAGCTGGCGCTCGTCGATGTGGCCGGGGAGCGCCGCAGGGTGAATGTGGGGATGCTGCCCGAGGAGCACTTCGCGCCCGGCGACTGGGTGATCATCCACATGGGTTTCGTGGTCGAGAAGACGGACAGGGCCGGCGCCGACGCGGCCATGGCCGGGCTCGAGCTGATGGGCCGGGGTCACGGCAGCGGGGATCCACCATGACCGACCGCCGCCGCGTTCGCGTCTGCGCGCGCGGCGTGGTGCAAGGGGTGGGATTCCGGCCCTTCGTCTACACGCAGGCGGCGCTGCTCGGGCTGTCCGGCTCGGTCCGCAACGACAGCACCGGCGCCATCGTCGAGCTCGAGGGCGCCGCCGCAGACATCGACCGCTTCCTGGGGCAGCTCAACGACCATCCGCCACCACTCGCTGTGATCGAATCCATTGAGATACAAATCATCCCGCTTGTCGGTGGCACCGGCTTCACGATCGCCGACACCTCCCACACCGACGGAGGCCGCACCCTCGCCTCCCCGGATGTCGCCATGTGCGCCGACTGCGCCGCCGAGCTGCGCGACCCGCGCAACCGGCGGTTCCGGCACCCCTTCATCAACTGCACCAACTGCGGTCCGCGATTCACGATCATCGCATCCCTGCCGTACGACCGGTCGTCGACCTCGATGGCGGACTTCCCGATGTGCGCCGATTGCGCCCGCGAGTACGCCGACCCCACCGACCGCCGATTCCACGCCCAGCCCGTCTGCTGCCCGGGCTGCGGACCGACACTGCGCTACCGGGACCGCGACGGACGGGCCGCCGCCGGCGAACCCGGGTTACGTGCCGCCCGGCGGCTCCTGCGCGACGGCGGGGTATTGGCGGTCAAAGGGGTCGGCGGCTACCACCTCGCCTGCGACGCCGGCGACGGCCGAGCGGTGGCCGAACTGCGGTACCGAAAACGCCGCGGCGACAAACCGTTCGCGGTGATGGTCCCCGACCTGTCGATCGCGCACGCCATCGCCCACGTCGACCCCGCGTCAGCCGTGCTGTTGACCGGCCCCGCCCGGCCGATCGTGCTCATGCCCAGGCGTGCCGATGCCGCGGTCGCCGATGCCGTGGCGCCGCACAACCCCGACCTCGGCGTCCTGCTGGCCTACTCGCCGGTGCATGCGCTGTTGTTCGGGCTCGACGCAGACGAACCCGGGCCGCAGGTCCTGGTGATGACGTCGGGGAATCTCGGCGGCGAACCGATCTGCTACGCCGACGACGACGCCCTCGACCGGCTGTCGCCCCTGGCCGACGGGTGGCTGACGCACGACAGGGCCATCCTGGCCCCGTGCGACGACTCGGTGATGCGAGCAGACACGCCGTTGCGGCGCTCGCGTGGATACGCACCACTGCCGATCGCGTTGCCGGTCGCGGTGCCCCCGACACTCGCGGTCGGCGCCGATCTGAAGAACACCTTGGCCGTCGCCGATGGGCGGTACGCGTGGCTGAGCCAGCACATCGGCGACATGGACGATCTGGCCACGCTGTCCGCCTTCGACTCCGCTCAGCAGCACCTGAGACGGCTCACCGCGGTCGAACCGGAAGTGCTCGTCGCCGACGCGCACCCGCTGTACCGCTCGAGGGCCTGGGCGCACCGCAACGCCACGGGGCGTCCGGTGCGCAGTGTGCAGCACCACCACGCGCACATCGCCGCGGTGATGGCCGAACACGGCCTGGACGGCTCCGGGCCCGTGCTCGGATTCGCCTTCGACGGAACGGGTTACGGCCCCGACGGCGCGGTGTGGGGCGGAGAGGTGCTACTGGCCGACTACAAGGGCTACCGGCGGTTGGCCGCGCTACGTTACGTGCCGCTGGCGGGCGGCGACGTCAGCGTGATGCGTCCGTACCGGATGGCGCTCGCGCATCTGTGGGCCGCCGGACTGCCCTGGACAACCGACCTGCCCCCGGTTCGCGCATGCCGGGCCGACGAACAACGGGTGCTGCGTCACCAACTCCAGACCGGCCTCGGGTGCGCCCCGACGTCGAGCATGGGCAGGCTGTTCGACGCGGTCGCGGCGCTGACCGGAGTCCGCCAGGTCGTCGACTACGAGGCGCAGGCGGCGATCGAGCTCGAAGGGCTTTCCCGAGAACACGACTGCGGCGCCACCGGCTACCGGTTCACCGTCGACCACCGGGATCCCACCGCGGAGATCGACCCCACCCCCGTCCTGGCCGGGGTCATCGCCGACCTCCGCGCCGGCGTCGCGCCCGGCCTGGTCGGCTCCCGTTTCCACCGCGCCGTGGCGACGTTGATCCTCGACCTCGCGCTCGAGAATCGCGGGCCCACGGTGGCGCTCTCCGGGGGCGTGTTCCAGAACGCGCTCCTGCTCCGAATGGCCCGAACATCGCTGGAAGAGCATGGATTCGATGTGCTGACCCACCGCCACGTGCCGCCCAACGACGGAGGCATCGCGCTGGGACAGCTGATCGTGGGGAATACCGTCTAGAAGGGAGGACGCGGATGTGTCTCGCGGTACCGGGGAAGATCATCAGCATCGAGGAGCGTGACGGCACACTGATGTCGGTTGTCGACTTCGGCGGTGTCGAGAAAGACGTGTGTCTGCAGTACATTCCGGACGCCGACGTGGGCCAGTACGTCGTCGTCCACGTCGGGTTCGCCATCCAGCGGCTCGACGAGGAATCCGCGGTGCGCACGCTGGCCGAGTTCGAGCACCTCGGTGTGCTCGAGGAGGAGTTCGCCGACGGCTTCGAGCTGGCCGCGCGGCAGGCCGGCATGGCCAACCCCAACACCAACGGAAGCTCCGAGGTGCCGTCATGAAATACCTGGACGAATTCAGCAATCCGGAGCTGGCGCTGCGGCTCATCGACCAGATCAAGGCAGTCGCGACCCGTCGCTGGTCGATCATGGAAGTCTGTGGCGGCCAGACG
Organism: Mycolicibacterium chlorophenolicum; assembly: GCF_001044235.1. GTDB lineage: Bacteria > Actinomycetota > Actinomycetes > Mycobacteriales > Mycobacteriaceae > Mycobacterium > Mycobacterium chlorophenolicum. The sequence continues at coordinate 416,170 of NZ_JYNL01000020.1, forward strand.
CATTCCATCATCCGCCACGGTATCGATCAGTTGCTGCCCGATACCATCGAGATGATCCACGGACCGGGATGCCCGGTTTGTGTCACACCGCTCGAGGTCATCGACAAAGCGCTCGAGATCGCTTCCCGCCCCGAGGTGATCTTCTGTTCGTTCGGCGACATGCTGCGCGTGCCGGGCAGCGAAAAGGATCTGTTCCGCGTCAAGAGCGAAGGCGGCGACGTCCGCGTCGTGTACTCCCCGTTGGACGCGCTGACGATCGCGCGGGCCAACCCGGACAGGCAGGTGGTGTTCTTCGGAATCGGCTTCGAGACCACGGCCCCCGCCAACGCGATGACCGTCTATCAGGCGAAGCGGCTCGGTATCGAGAACTTCTCGCTGCTGGTCTCCCACGTGCTGGTGCCTCCGGCGATCTCCGCGATCATGGAGTCCCCGACGTGCCGCGTCCAGGCGTTCCTGGCGGCCGGTCACGTGTGCGCGGTGATGGGTACCGATGAATACCCGCCGCTGTGTGACAAGTACGGAATCCCCATCGTGGTCACCGGATTCGAACCGCTGGACATCCTCGAGGGAATCCGGCGCACTGTCGTGCAGCTCGAGTCGGGCCGCCACGAGCTGGAGAACGCCTATCCGCGCGCGGTCCAGGACGTCGGCAACCCGGCTGCCAAGGCGATGCTGCTCGACGTGTTCGACGTGACCGACCGGGCATGGCGCGGGATAGGCGTGATCCCCAGCAGCGGTTGGCGGTTGTCCCACGCCTATCGCGAATACGACGCCGAGCAGCGGTTCGCCGTCGGCGACATCCACACCGAGGAGTCCACGGTGTGCCGGTCGGGCGAGGTGTTGCAGGGCCTCATCAAGCCGCACGAGTGCTCGGCGTTCGGAACGTTGTGCACCCCGCGCAATCCGCTCGGCGCCACCATGGTCTCGTCGGAGGGCGCGTGCGCGGCGTACTACCTGTACCGGCGTCTCGAGGTGACCCATGCCTGAGCAGGCCTCCGAAACCCGCGCGGCCATCGACATGGAGTCGTGGGTCTGCCCGGCACCGCTACGGGACGCCCCGAACATCGTGATGGGCCATGGCGGGGGCGGGGCGATGTCCGCGGAGCTGATCGAGCATCTGTTCCTACCCGCGTTCGGGCCGGCGGCCGATGCGGGAATGGGTGATTCGGCGATCGTCGACATCGGCGGTGCGCGCCTCGCGTTCTCGACCGACTCGTTCGTCGTGAAGCCGATGGTGTTCCCGGGCGGCACGATCGGTGATCTGGCGGTCAACGGAACGGTGAACGATCTGGCGATGGCGGGCGCCGCTCCCGCAGTGTTGTCGACCGCGTTCATCCTCGAAGAGGGCACGCCGCTGGACGAGTTGGCCCGGGTCGCCCAAGCGGTCGGCACCGCCGCCATGGCGGCCGGGGTCAAACTCGTCACCGGCGACACCAAGGTCGTCGACTCGGGGCACGGCGACGGCGTCTACATCAACACTGCGGGCATCGGGCTCGTCGACCAGCGCACCGACATCCGACCGCAGCGCGCGGCATCAGGAGACGCGGTGATCGTCAGCGGTGACATCGGTGTGCACGGGGTGGCCGTGCTGAGCTGCCGGGAAGGCCTCCAGTTCGGCACCGCAGTGGCCAGTGACACCGCTCCCCTGCACGGCTTGGTGGCGGCGATGATCGAGACCGGCGCCGACCTGCATGCGCTGCGTGACCCGACGCGCGGCGGGATGGCGGCGACGCTCAACGAAATCGCCAAGGCGGCGAAGATCGGCGTATCGATTGACGAACGAGCACTGCCGATTCCGTCTGAGGTGCGGGACGCGTGCAGCATGCTCGGCCTGGATCCCCTCTATGTCGCCAATGAGGGCAAGCTGGTCGCGTTCGTCGCCGCCGCGGATGCCGACCGGGTCCTCGCCGCGATGCGGACGCACCCGCTGGGTGCCCGAGCGGCGATCATCGGCACGTGCGTCGCCGACCATCCGGGCATGGTGGTGGCGAGGACGGCGTTGGGCGGCACCCGGGTGGTCGACCTGCCGATCGGCGAACAGTTGCCACGGATCTGCTGAATGGCCGCGCCAACCGGGCAGGTCCGCGCCGGCCATGCGCTGTTCGCGCAGTACGCGTACCCGCCGAACGAACTCGGATACTGCGGGCCCGAAGACACCGCGGCGCTTCTGCGTGCCGGCAACGAGATGACCTCGGTGGCACGCGAATTCGATGGCGCCTGGCCGTACCTGCGGGCGATTGCGGACGCCGCGGGCATCGCCGACCCGCTCGATGTCGAGGTCGTCCACAGCTACTGGATCGGCGGATCTCGACTCGACACGGTGGATGGGCGGACGTTGCTCGACCGGCTCCGCGCGGCGTTCGCCGGTCAGGTCACGGGGCTGCTCGACGACCTGGACTGCCGCGCACACGTGTTGGCGCACCACAGCTTTCACGTCTTCGTGGTGTACCCGTGGGTGCGCTTCCTGGACCGGGACCCGACCACTCCCCTGCACGTCCTGCAGCAGTGCCGGATCCGTTGGGGCAGCGTGGTCTGCCTCGACGACGATCACGTGGTGCTCGAGTCGCGGCCCCTCGTCATCGACGACGGCCGGTTGTCGCTCGGCGACCCTGCCGCCGAGCGGGTGAGGTGGAGCCGGGACGGCAGGTCGTTGACCACAGCACCCGCGGTCGGTGACGTCGTCGCCGCGCACTGGGACTGGGTGTGCGGTCCTCTCACCGACGCCGACCGCACCGCTCTGACGACGGCGACGCAGGCGACTCTCGAGCTCGTGAACACGGCCAGAAGTCGAACGTGACCCTCACCACTGGTCGCGGGGCACGTCGAAGTCCGCGCACAGCGCCCGCCAGACATCGCGCGGTTCGGCGCCGTCCTCGATGGCCTGGGCCGCGGTGCGTCCTCCCATGCTGGTCAGCACGTGGTCGACCAGCATGGAGGTGGCCCGGACCTCACCGAACCGTCCCCGTACCAGCTCGTGGAATTCCGTCAGCCGCACACGCCCAACCTACTTGCCGGTGCGCAGCGCGTCATGGCACACCCGTACCGGATCGGCGACCGCCGCGACGGTCGCGCCGGCCCGCCGCGCGGCGTCCCGGTACCGCGGCGTGCCCAGCACCTCCCGGACGGCGGCGCCCAACGTCTCGCGGGTCAGGGGCCGGACCAGCTGCGCGCTGCCTTGCCGCACAAGGCGATTGGCGATCTCCCACTGGTCGCCGCCGCCGGGCACCACCACCATCGGTACGCCGGCCAGCAGCGCCTTGGACACGATGCCGTGCCCGGCGCCGCAGACCAGCAGGTCCGTGCGGCCGAGCAGTTCGTCCTGACGGCCGAGCCCCACCACCGCCCACGGCGGCACCTCGCCGGTGGGTGCATGCAGCTGCGAGACGGCGACCCGCGCCCCTGCGGGCAGCACGTCCCCGGGCACCAGGGTCTGCAGCGCGAGGTCGGCGAGCGCGACGGCACCGGTACTCGCGGTCGACGGCGCGACCATCACGACCGGTCCCTCACCGTCGGGCAGGGTCAGCACGGACGTCGTCGGCTCGTAGTGCAGGGGGCCGACGACGACGGCTTCGGCGGGCCAGTCCGGGCGCGGCACCTCCATCGCGGGCAGCGTCGCGATCAGCCGGCGCAGCGGTCCGGGATCGTCGGCGGGCAGTCCGATCTCGACGCGGACGGCGGCCCGCTGCCGCAGGCCCTCCCGCCATGACCGGGCGCTGAGCGCCCGCAGGACCGCGTCGCGCGCCCGGCCCCGGATCCCGGTGCCCGGGGCCAGCCCGCTGCCCAGCGGCGGCAGCCCCGCCGACGGCCGGTAGAGCGGATGGGTGTTCAGTTCGATCCACGGCACGCCGAGCAGGTCGGCGGCCAGCCCACCGCAGGTGGTGATCGAATCCGAGACCACCAGATCCGGCTTCAGCGCGGCGATGCGGTCGGTGTTGAGCACCGCCATCCGGCCGGCCCGCTCGTGGATCTTGGCGCCCGCATCGGCGTCGTCATCGCCCGTCATGACCCTCAGCCCGTCGAGTTCGACGGCGTCGATCCCCTGCGCGCGGGCCTCGTCGAGCCACCGCGTGCCCGTCAGCAGTGTCGGACTGTCGCCGGCGGCGGCGAACCTCAGGCACAGCGCCAATGCGGGGAACGCGTGGCCGGGGTCGGGTCCGGCGACTACGGCGACGCGCATGCGCCACACCATGCCACAGCGTCGGTGGTTAAGCTCGGGCGATATGACCGATGAAGCCCCCGAGACGCTGGTGCCGACCACCGACAACGCGTCCCTGGTCGAGAAGTTCCTGTTCGCGTTGGCCGACGAGGACTTCGACACCGTCGAGTCGCTGGCCGCCCCGGAGTTGGTGTGGCAGAACGTCGGCCTGCCCTCGATCCGCGGGCGCGCACGGATCATGGCGCTGCTGCGCCGCGGCGAAGGCAAGGTCGGGTTCGCGGTGAAGTTCCACCGCATCGCCGGCGAGGGGAACACGGTGCTGACCGAGCGCACCGACGCGATCATCATCGGCCCGCTGCGCCTGCAGTTCTGGGTGTGCGGGGCGTTCGAGCTGCGCGACGGCCAGATCACGCTGTGGCGGGACTACTTCGATCTGCTCGACTGCCTGGTGAAGGCGCCGCTGCGGGCCATTGCCGGGATAGCGATCCCGTCGCTGCGCCCGCGGTTCTAGGCCCGCAGCCGGCCCAGCTCGTCGAAGGCCTGCGCCCAGCCGGTGAGCCGGTCGGTCGCCGAGGTCAGCTCGTCGCGGTAGCGCCGCTGCGTCATCGGCGAGCTCGACATCGACCCGGAGTTCGCGGCCGACACCAGTTGCGCTGCCGCGGAGACCATGTCGTTGTACTGCCGCGCCCCGCGGTCGAGTTGTGCGCTGAACGCCGCGATCGTGGGCGCCAGGTGCGGACGCGACTGCGGCGCCGAACCGATGGTGCGCTCCATCGACACCACCTCGGTGGCCGTCGCGGCCATGGTGTTCGCGGTCCGCTCGGCGACGGCCCGCAGGTCGTGCAGGTCGTCGGCGGGCAGCATCCGGCCGCGCTCCATGACGCCCAGCAGCGAGACCAGGCCCCGCTCCGAATCGGCCAGCGCCGCCATCGGCGCGCGGGCGGCCGAACCCCAGGGCGGCAGCCGGCGCGCGGCGCGGCCGCGCGACGGCGGGAGCGGCTCGGCGCGCAGCCACCGGTACCGCAGGAAAGCCAGCGTGGCCAGGAATGCAGCGCCGACAGCGATCGGCGACGGGATGAACAGCGCCCACACCGGGGTGCTCCACGACGCCAGCAGCGCGGTGACACCCACCCAGAACACCGACGACAGGGCGAAGAACACCCCGAGGCGCAGCGCCCAGCGCCGCTTGCGCAGCAGCTTGGCGCGCGGATCGGCCGCGGCGTTGAGCTTGTCGGCCACCATCCCCGACCACTCGGCGGCGGTGTCGATGCCGCGCTGGGCCACTGAACGCCATGCCTCGGGTCTGCCGCTGCGTGTCCTCACGTCATCCTCGTCGAGTCGGGCTCTACTGCGACAGCGGATTTTCCGGTGTCGGGTTGGCCGCCGGGGTGGCCGGCGACTGGGCGGGCGTGGCCTGGGTGGCCCCGCCCGCGGGGAGCTGTTCCCCGCGCATGGAGGCGCGGATCTGCTCGAGACGGGAATGCCCGGCCATCTGGACGCTGGCCTGCTGGACCTCCAACATGCGGCCCTGCACCGAGTTCTGGGCGAGTTCCGCCGAGCCCATCGCGTTGGCGTAGCGGCGTTCGATCTTGTCGCGGACCTCGTCGAGGCTCGGCGTGCTGCCGGGCGCGGCGATCTCACTCATGGACCGCAACGAGGCGCTGACCTGCTCCTGCATCTTGGCCTGCTCGAGCTGCGAGAGCAGTTTGGTGCGCTCGGCGATCTTCTGCTGCAGCACCATCGCGTTCTGCTCGACGGCCTTCTTGGCCTGGCCGGCGGCCTGCAGCGCCTGGTCGTGCAGGCCCTTGAGGTCTTCGACGCTCTGCTCGGCGGTCACCAGCTGGGCCGCGAACGCCTCGGCGGCGTTGTTGTACTCCGTGGCCTTGGCGGCGTCACCGGCGGCCACCGCCTGATCGGCGAGGGTGAGGGCCTGGCGGACGTTGACCTGGAGCTTCTCGATGTCGGCGAGCTGGCGGTTGAGCCGCATCTCGAGCTGGCGCTGGTTGCCGATCACCTGGGCCGCCTGCTGGGTCAGCGCCTGGTGCTGCCGCTGCGCCTCCTCGATGGCCTGCTGGATCTGCACCTTGGGATCGGCGTATTCGTCGACCTTGGAGCTGAACAGCGCCATGAGGTACTTCCACGCCTTGGAGAACGGGTTGGCCATGGATTCATTCCGCCTTCGTCGTCTGTCAAAAGGGTCAGTCGAACAGTGTCACCTGTGGGAACCAACTTATCGGTTCGGCACAGCTCGCCACACCCCTGCCGGGGGATGCGATCAGGCGACGGCCATCGACACGACCTGCGGAATGACGACCTTGGTGCTGACGTCGATGTGGGCGGTGCTCGCGGCGTCGCGTGACTCCTCGACGGCGAGGTCGTCCCCGGCCTCGGACAGCACCCGCGACAGCGGGATGTCGAGCGCGCCGCAGATCGCGCTGAGCAGTTCGCTGGAGGCCTCCTTGCGGCCCCGCTCCACCTCGGAGAGGTAGCCCAGGCTCACCCGCGCCGAATCGGAGACTTCCCGCAGGGTGCGCCCCTGCTCCACCCGCGCGCGCCGCAGCACGTCGCCGATCACCTCGCGCAACAGTGTCGTCATCGCGATCTCCTTAGTCAGATTCGGCAGCCAGGTCTGTCTGTGTCGCCTGCTATCCGACCCAACGCTCGGCGCACGCCGGTTGGTTCCCGAACCGGCGCCGCAAATCCCCGGTCCGGGCAGGCTCACTGATTCTCGACGAGGGCACGCAACCGGCGCAGCGCGGCGTGGGCGGCGGCGAGCCGGATCTGCCAGCGGGTGCCGTCGAGACGCAGCATCACCACCTCGGTGTCCACGGGGCCGGCCAGGCCGACGTACACGGTGCCGACGGGATTCCCGCCGTGCGGTTCGGGCCCGGCGACCCCGGTGAGTGCGATACCCCAGGTCGCCCCGCAGCGCTGCTGGGCGCCGACGGCCAGCGCCCGTGCCGTGGGTTCGGCCACGGGACCGACGTCGGCGAGCAGTTCGGGTGCCACGCCCGCCAGGTCGACCTTGGTGTCGACGGTGTAGGTGACCAGGCCGCCGCGCAGTACCGCACTGGCGCCCGGCACCCCGGCCAGCGTCGCCGCCACCAGGCCCGCGGTCAGCGATTCGGCGGTCGCGACGGTCTGCCTGCGCACGGTCAGGTCGGCCACCAGCGCGCGGGCGTCGTCAGTGACCAGCGGGTCGTCCACGCGAATCCCTCACCGCCGAGACGAAGTAGTCGACGCCGGTCAGGACGGTCAGCACCACCGCGGCCAGCATGATCACCCACGCTCCGGTCAGCCAGGCGCCCGTCAGCGGCAGCACGAACAGGCCGATCGCTACCGCCTGGACCAGTGTCTTGAGTTTGCCTCCGCGGCTGGCCGGGATCACACCGTGGCGCAACACCACCAACCGCAGCACGGTGACGCCGAGTTCGCGGACCAGGATCACCACCGTCACCCACCACGGCAGGTCACCGAGCATGGACAGGCCGATCAACGCCGCGCCGATCAGCGCCTTGTCGGCCAACGGGTCGGCCAGGGTGCCGAATTCGGTCACCATCCCATAGCTGCGGGCCAGCGCCCCGTCCAGCCGGTCGGTGATGACAGCCACCGCGAACACGATGAATGCCGCTGTGCGCCAGTACGTTTCGTGCCCATCACCGACGAACAGCAGGACGAGGAACACCGGCACCAGCACCAGCCGGACGCCGGTGAGCGCATTGGCCAGATTCGCCACCCGAGCGCGCGGAACCACCGGATCGGTATGTGGTTGGCCCGGCACCGCCACAGAATACTGGTTGCCGAAACCGATACCCTTCCCCGTGTGAGCTCCGTTCCGAGCGAGTCCGCGGGTGAACCGGTCGTCCGCCGGGCCAGGACCTCCGATGTGCCGGCCATCAAGGCGCTCGTCGACGTCTACGCCGGCCGGATCCTGCTCGAGAAGAACCTGGTGACCCTGTACGAGTCGGTGCAGGAGTTCTGGGTCGCCGAACTCGACGGTGAGGTCATCGGCTGCGGCGCGCTGCACGTCCTGTGGTCGGACCTCGGCGAGGTGCGCACCGTGGCGGTGCACCCGAAGGTGCGCGGGCGCGGGGTGGGGCACGCCATCGTCGACCAGCTGCTCGCCGTGGCCAAGGAGTTACGGCTGCAGCGCATCTTCGTGCTGACCTTCGAGGTGGAGTTCTTCGGCAGGCACGGCTTCGCCGAGATCGAGGGCACCCCGGTGACGGCCGAGGTGTACGAGGAGATGTGCCGCTCCTACGACACCGGCGTCGCCGAGTTCCTCGACCTCAGCTACGTCAAACCCAACATCCTCGGCAACACCCGAATGCTGTTGACGCTGTAGCGAACCCGCGTCAGAACCCCGGATCGTCGTCCGCGTCGCCGCCGACGGCGTCGCTGCCGCCGCGGATCAGCGCCAGCGTGCCGGCCAGTTCGTCGGGCTTGACCAGCACCTCGCGCGCCTTCGATCCCTCCGAGGGGCCGACGATGCCGCGCGTCTCCATCAGGTCCATCAGCCGGCCCGCCTTGGCGAACCCGACCCGCAGCTTGCGCTGCAGCATCGAGGTGCTTCCGAACTGCGAGGACACCACCAGCTCGACCGCCTGCAGGAACACGTCCATGTCGTCGCCGATGTCGGGGTCGACGTCCTTGCGCTCGCCGGCCTTGACCGCGGTGACGCCCTCGACGAACTCCGGTTCGGCCTGATCCTTGGTGGCCGTGACGACCGCGTGGATCTCCTCGTCGGTAATGAACGCACCCTGCAGCCGGATCGGCTTGTTCGACCCCATCGGCAGGAACAGCCCGTCGCCCATGCCGATCAGCTTCTCGGCGCCCTGCTGGTCGAGGATGACGCGGCTGTCGGTGAGCGACGACGTCGCGAACGCCAGGCGCGACGGCACGTTGGTCTTGATCAGACCGGTGACGACGTCCACCGACGGCCGCTGGGTGGCCAGCACCAGGTGGATGCCGGCGGCGCGGGCCTTCTGCGTGATGCGCACGATCGCGTCCTCGACGTCGCGCGGCGCGGTCATCATCAGGTCGGCGAGCTCGTCGACGATCGCGAGGATGTACGGGTAGGGCTTGTATTCGCGGTTGCTGCCCAGCGGCGCCGTGATCTCCCCGGTGCGGACCTTCTCGTTGAACACGTCGATGTGACGCACCCGGGAGGCCTGCATGTCCTGGTAGCGCTGCTCCATCTCCTCGACCAGCCAGGCCAGCGCCGCCGCCGCCTTCTTGGGTTCGGTGATGATCGGCGTGATCAGGTGCGGGATGCCCTCATACGGCGTCAGTTCCACCATCTTCGGGTCGATCAGGATCATCCTGACCTCCTCCGGGGTGGCGCGGGCGAGCAGCGACACGAGCATCGAGTTCACGAAGCTGGACTTGCCTGAGCCGGTGGACCCGGCGACGAGCAGGTGCGGCATTTTCGCGAGGTTGGCCGAGATCATCTCGCCCTCGATGTCCTTGCCCAGGCCGATCACCAGCGGGTGGTGATCCGACCGGACGACCGGGTCGGTGAGCACATCGGCCAACCGGACCATCTCGCGGTCGGTGTTGGGCACCTCGATGCCGACGGCCGACTTGCCGGGGATCGGTGCGAGCATCCGGACGCTCTCGGTGGCCACGGCGTAGGCGATGTTGCGGTGCAGCGCGGTGATCTTCTCGACCTTGACGCCCGGGCCGAGCTCGACCTCGTAGCGGGTGACGGTCGGCCCCCGGGTACAGCCGGTGACCGCGGCGTCGACCTTGAACTGCTCGAGCACGGAGGTGATGGCGTCGGTCATATGCTGGTTGGCCGCCGTCAGCCGCTTCGGCGGGTCGCCGGCGATGAGCAGGTCGAGCGACGGCAGCGCGTACGGTCCCTCGACGACGCGGTCCAGGCTGAGCCCGGCCTCCTTGCGCGGCTTCTTACGGGTCTTCACCGGCGCCGGCGGCGGCGCGACCTCGTCGTCGACGGGGTAGTTCTCCATCGGGGTGCCCGCAGGTTTGGTCAGCGGCACGGTGGGCTGGGTCGCCGACGGCCACGCGGCGTCCTCGTCCCCGGCGGACAGCTCGTCGTCGTAGTAGCCGTCGGAGAAGTCGTCGGCGGGGTCACCGGCGTCGTCGTACTCGTCGTCGGCCCAGTCCTCGTCGTCGTACTCGCCGCGCCACCGCGTCGAGAACATGTCGCGTAGCGTCGCGGGCAGCTCGCGGATCGTGGTGCCGGTGATCAGCAGCAGCCCGAACAGCACACCGAGGACCAGCAACGGAGCCGCGATCCATGCGGTCAGCCCGTCGGAGAGCGGGCCGCCGATCGCGAATCCGACGAAGCCCGCGCCGTGTTGACGGGCCGCGGGGTCCTGCGGGGCGCCGGACCACAGGTGCAGGAGCCCGAGCGCGGGCAGCGCGATCATCGCGGCGCCGAGGATGAACCGCGGACGGGCCTCGGGATCGGGCTCCGAGCGCATCAGCACGACGCCGACGGCGGCCAGCGCGATCGGCAGCAGCACCACGGCGCCGCCGATGAGGATCCGGACGAACGTGTCGATCCACTGCCCCACCGGACGGGCGGCGTCGAACCACGAGCTGGCGGCCACCACCACGGCCAGGGCGAGCAGCGCCAGCGCGAGGCCGTCGCGGCGGTGCCCGGGTTCCAGGTCGCGGGCCCGGCCGACCGAGCGGGCGGTGCTGCCGGCGCCCTTGGCGAGCATCAGCCAGCCGGCGCGCACACCGCGGCCGACCGCGGTGCCGGCGGCGGACACCGGCGAGGGGCCGCGGCGGGCCGGCTTGCGCCGGGCCGGTGNTCGGGTAGTCGGCGATGCGCTTGTTGTAGGCGTCGCGCAGGTAGTGGATGCCGAGCACCGGGTCGACGCCGCCGCGGTCTTACTCGCCATGGGGTCAAGCCTAGTCGCACTAGCCTCAGATGCACCATCTGCCACACAGGTCACAGATTGATCTCAACGCACGAGACCACCGCCCTAAGGTGCGGACATGAACAGCACCGAGGACGTCGCCGTCCCACCGTTACCGGTGACAAGCCGAGTCCTGTGCGGTTGCTACGCGGTGATCGCGCTGGTCGCACTCATCGCCACCTGGAGCCAGAACGTCGCCTATCTGGGCCGTCCGGCGAATTTCCTGACCGATTTCGTCGCCGACGTGTCGGCGACACCGGGAGGCCGGTCATTCTCCGCCGACCTGGTCTTTCTCTTCCTGTCCGCGTCGATCTTCATGGTCTCGGAAGCACGTCGGCGCGGGATCCGGTTCGTCTGGGCGTACGTGGTGCTGGGCCTGCTGATCGCCATCAGCGTCACGTTCCCACTGTTCCTGATCGCCCGCGAGGTGCGCATCGACCGGACGGGGTCGCCGCTGCGCGCGGTCGACGTCGCGGGTCTGGTGGCGGTCGCCGCGGCGAGCGTGGCCCTGACGGTGTGGATACTGGCCTGACCCTCTCGTCGCCGCCGGCGGCGCGTAATAGGGTGGACACCTGTCCAGCTCACCGCCGAGACCGAGGAGCACGTCTACATGCCCGTCACCGTCGTCGCCACCATGACCGCCAAGCCCGAGTCTGTCGACACCGTCCGCGAGGCGTGTAAGCAGGCGATCGAGGCCGTGCACTCGGAGCCCGGTTGCGACCTCTACTCCCTGCACGAGGCCGACGGCACGTTCGTCTTCGTCGAGCAGTGGGCCGACGCCGATGCGCTGAAGACCCACAGCACCGCCCCGGCGGTGGCCACGCTGTTCGGCACGATCGGCGAGCACCTCGCCGGGGCACCCGACATCAAGATGCTGAGCCCCGTGGTCGCGGGAGATCCGGCCAAAGGTGCGCTGCGGCCGTAGCGATGGGTGAACTCACCGGCAAGGTCGCCTTCATCACCGGCGCGGCGCGCGGGCAGGGACGGGCGCACGCGGTCAAGCTCGCCTCGGAGGGCGCGGACATCATCGCGCTCGACCTGTGTGCGCAGATCGAGTCGGTGCCCTATCCCCTGGCGACCCCCGACGACCTCGCGGAGACCGTGAAGCTCGTCGAGGAGACGGGCGCGCGGATCCTGGCGTACCAGGCCGACGTCCGCGACCGCGACGCGGTGAAGGCCGCCGTACGCGACGGCACCGAGAAGCTCGGCGACCGCCTCGAAATCGTGATCGCCAACGCGGGGATCGCCCCGATGGCGGCCGCCGAGGCCTGGCAGGACGTCATCGACGTGAACCTCACCGGCGTCTATCACACGATCGACGTGGCGATGAAGCCCATGATCAAGTTCGGCAACGGCGGGGCGATCGTGCTGACCAGCTCCGTGGCGGGACTCGTCGGTATCGGCGCCCCGATGGCCGGTTCGGTCGGCTACGCCGCGGCCAAACACGGCATCGTCGGGCTGATGCGCGCCTATGCGAATTTCCTTGCCACATACAGCATCCGGGTCAATTCGGTGCATCCGGCCGGCGTCAACACACCGATGATCGACAACGACTTCACCCGATCCTGGCTCGACGGTCTGGCCCAGGCGAGCACGGGCGGCCCCGACATGGGCAATGCGCTCCCGGTGCAGGCTCTCGAGCCCGAAGACATCGCCAACGCGGTGTTCTGGCTGGTGTCCGATGCCGCGCGCTACGTCACCGGTGTCGCGCTGCCCGTCGACGCGGGCTACGTCAACAAACGATGACGCGCCGCAGCGCGGCCGCGCAGACCGCCGTCGGTCCCATGGTGGTGGCGGCGGTCGAGCACCACGAGCCACCGGAGCGCCGGCTGGTCGACGACGACCTGGCCGCGTCGTTCCTGCCGGCGCACCTGCGCGCGCTGGCCGCGCTGGCCCGGACCGAGGCGGTTCGCCGTGCCCTGATGGCCGGATCGGAGCGCCAGGGGCCCGGCCTGTGGCCGAGCATCGCCTGCCGCAAACGGCTGATCGACGAGCGGCTGTCGGACCCGTTGAACGAGACCGACGCCGTCGTGGTGCTCGGCGCCGGCCTGGACAGCCGCGGATGCCGTATCGCCCGGCACAGCGATCTGCCGGTCTTCGAGGTGGATCTGCCGGTCAACGTGGCGCGCAAGGCCGACGTCCTGCGGCGCGCACTCGGCGGCACCCCGGCGTCGGTGCACCTGGTGCCGGCAGATTTCGAACGCGACGACCTGATGGGGGCGCTGCGCTCGGCGGGATACGACGACACGGCGCGCACGTTCTTCATCGCCGAAGGACTCCTGCAGTACCTGACGCCCGACGCGGTGACCGCGACACTGTCCCAGCTCGGCGGCGCCGCGACCGGCAGCCGGCTGGTGTTCACCTACATCCGGCAGGACTTCCTCGACGGCACCGACACCTACGGCGCCGACGCGGTGTACCGGCGGTTCCGCGGGCGCCGCCCGGTATGGCTGTCGGGTCTGGTCCCCGAGCGGCTGGGTGAATGGCTGGCCGAGCTGGGCTGGCGCCTGGACGAACAGGCCGGACCCAGCTATTTCCGCGACCTCTACATCCGGCCCACGGGGCGTGCCCTGACGGCGTCGCCCATCGAGTGGACGGCGCTCGCCCACCGCTGACACCTGGTGTCGCCCACCGTGCAGGTCCAAAAGTATTGACGGACAGGAACATTAATGGCGGAGATTTCTTCCCCGAGCCACTGTCGGCGCAGCCCACAGTGTGCATTAATGAGGACGGGCGACGCGCCGGCCAAGGCTCGCGAGGGGTAGCCATGACCGGGCGGGCGCGCCGATCGGCTAGATCTCGATGACGGTCGGCACGATCATCGGCTGACGGCGGTAGGTCTCCCCCACCCATTTGCCGACCGTGCGCCGGACCGCCTGGGCGATGCGGCCGGGGTCGGTGATGTTCTGCGAGGCCAGGCTGTCCAGCTCCGCCTCGACGCGGCGGGCGACCGGTTCGAGCGCCTTGGGGTCTTCGGAGAAGCCGCGTGACTGCAGGTGCGGCGGAGCGGCGGGTCGTCCGGTGCCACGGCGCAGCACCACGGTCACCGATACGAAGCCCGACGTCAGGATGAGTCGCTCACCGAGCGTGGCGTCCCCGACATCCCCGGTGACCAGTCCGTCGACGAACATCTTGCCGACCGGCACCGCCCCGGCGACGCCGACCCGGCCCGCCGTCAGGTCGACGCTGACCCCGTTCTCGGCGATGACGATGTTCTCCTCGGGCACACCGGTGCTCGCCGCCAGCGCTGCGTTGGCCCGCAGCATCCGCCAGGTGCCGTGCACCGGCATGACGTTGCGCGGCCGCACCCCGTTGTAGAGGAACAGCAGCTCTCCCGCGTACGCGTGTCCGGAAACATGCACGCGCGCTTGACGATTGGTGACCACCCGGGCACCGATCTTGGCCAGCGCGTCGATCACGCCGTAGACCGCCTCCTCGTTGCCGGGGATCAGCGACGAGGACAGGATGATCAGGTCCCCGGCGGTCAGCGTGATGCTGCGGTGCTCGCCGCGCGACATGCGCGACAGTGCGGCCATCGGTTCGCCCTGGGTGCCGGTGGTGATGAGCACCACGCGGTCGGCCGGCATCATCTCCGCGGCGCCGATGTCGAGGATGTCGTCGTCGGCGACGGTGAGGTACCCGAGTTCGCGCGCGATGCCCATGTTGCGCACCATCGAGCGGCCGACGAACGACACCTTCCGGCCCAGGGCCACCGCGGCGTCGATGATCTGCTGGACGCGGTCGACGTTGGAGGCGAAGCAGGCCACGATGACCCGGCCCTGCGCACCGCGGATCAGGCGGTGCAGCGCGGGGCCGATCTCGCTCTCCGAGGGGCCCACCCCGGGGATCTCGGCGTTGGTGGAGTCGCAGAGGAACAGGTCCACTCCGCTGTCACCGAGCCGCGACATCCCCGGCAGGTCGGTGGGCCGGCCGTCGAGCGGCAACTGATCGAGCTTGATGTCGCCCGTGTGCAGCACGGTGCCGGCGCCGGTGTGGATGCCGATGGCCAGGCAGCCGGGCACCGAGTGGTTCACCGCGAAGTACTCGCACTCGAACACGCCGTGCCGGGAGCTCTGCCCCTCGGCGACCTCGACGAGTGTCGGGGAGAGGCGGTGCTCGCGGCACTTCTCCTTGATCAGGGCGAGCGTGAACTTCGAGCCGACCACCGGGATGTCGGCGCGCAGCTTGAGCAGGAACGGGATCGCCCCGATGTGGTCTTCGTGGCCGTGGGTGACGACGAGGGCCTCCACGTCGTCGAGGCGACCCTCGAGGTGGCGCAGATCCGGGAGGATGAGATCGACACCCGGCTCGTCATGGGTGGGGAACAACACCCCGCAGTCGACGATCAGCAGCCGACCGAGATGCTCGAAAACGGTCATGTTGCGGCCGATTTCGTTGATGCCGCCCAGCGCGGTCACCCGCAGTGCGCCCGCGGCCAGCGGCCCCGGGGCGACGAGTTCTGTTTCCACGGACGGTCCCGTTACCGCAGGACCGCGGCGGCACGCAGGTCGGCGGCCAACGCCTCGAGTTGGTCATCGGTGGCGGGCACCTGCGGCAGGCGCGGATCGCCCACCTCGAAGCCCTGCAGCCGCAATGCCGACTTCGACAGCGTGACGCCGCCCAGCCGGTTCTGCGCCTCCGAGAGCGGTCCGAGGGTCACGTTGATCTTGCGGGCGGTCGCGACGTCGCCGGAGGCGAACGCGGACAACATGTCTCGCAGTTGGCCGGCAGCGACGTGACCCCACACGCTGATGAATCCGACCGCACCCATCGCCAGCCAGGGCAGGTTGAGCGCGTCGTCGCCGGAGTAGTAGGCCAGCCCGGTCTCGGCGATGATCTGACCGCCGCCGGGCAGGTCGCCCTTGGCGTCCTTGATCGCGACGATGTTCGGGTGCTCGGCGAGGGTGCGGATGGTGTCCCATTCGATCGGAACCACCGACCGGGGCGGGATGTCGTAGAGGATCACCGGCAGATCCGTGGCATCGGCGACCGCGGTGAAGTGCGCCAGCAGCCCGGCCTGCGGCGGCCGGGAATAGTACGGCGTGACCACGAGCAGGCCGTGCGCGCCCTCGGCGGCCGCTGCCTTGGCGAGATGGATGCTGTGGGCGGTGTCGTAGGTGCCGGCGCCGGCGACGATGCGCGCGCGGTCCCCCACCGCGTCGAGCACCGCCCGCAACAGCGCGATCTTCTCGTCGTCGGTGGTGGTGGGCGATTCACCGGTGGTGCCGGACAGCACCAGGCCGTCGCAACCGGCGTCCACCAGGTGGGTGGCCAGGCGCGCAGCGGTGTCGAGGTCGAGCGAGCCGTCGGGCTTGAACGGAGTGACCATGGCCGTCAACAGGGTGCCCAAGCGGGCGGTGACGTCGAGGGCACTGGTGCTCACGGGCACCAAGATTACCCTCCTCGCCTCACGCCTCCGTGGCCAGCGGGCTGGTCGCGACCTCGCTGCCGTCGGACAGCACGGTGATCTCGAAGTCGGAGAACACCTGCGGCGCCACCGCGACGAGTTGCCGCAGACACTCGATGGCCAGCCGTCGGATCTCGACGTCGGCGTGTTCGCTGGCCCGCATCGCGATGAAGTGCCGCCACGCCCGGTAGTTCCCGGTGACGACGATGCGGGTCTCGGTGGCGTTGGGCAGCACCGCCCGGGCGGCCTGCCGGGCCTGCTTGCGTCGCAGCGTCGCGTTGGGCGCGTCGGCGAACTTCTCCTCCAGGCGGGTGAGCAACTCGGTGTAGGCGGCGCGGCTCGCGTCGGCCGCCTCCGTGAAGATCCGCGTCAGCTCGGGGTCGTCCTCGATCCCGGGCGGGGCGACCACGTCCGTGTCGTGTTCGGGGACGAAACGCTGCGACAGCTGGGAGTACGAGAAGTGGCGGTGCCGGATGAGCTCGTGGGTGCAGGACCGGGAGATGCCGGTGACGTAGAACGACACCGACGCGTGCTCGAGCACCGAGAAGTGGCCGACGTCGATGATGTGGCGCAGGTACGCGGCGTTGGTCGCGGTCCGCGGGTTGGGCTTCGACCAGCTCTGGTAGCAGGCGCGGCCGGCGAACTCCACCAGGGCGGGGCCGCCGTCGGCGTCGGTGCTCCACGGCACGTCCTGCGGCGCGGTGAACTCCGTCTTGGCGATCAGCTGCACCCGCAGCGGCGCGATCTCGGCCACCGGCGAAGCCTAGCGCGCAGCGAGTGGGCAATGGCCGATGGTCATCTGAGGTGGGGTCACCGGGCCGTAGGCCGTCGCCGCCGGCCCGGCCGATACTGGCACGCGGGGGTCCGGCGATGAGGAGACAGTCATGTCGTCGATGCCGCGCGACCCGGTGCGCCTGCTGGCCCGCGCGCTGGACCACGCGAGCGACGTGGTCGCCCGCGAGACCGAGGGCCTCGGCGACCGGGAAGTCGAACGGGGCCTGTTCTTCCTGACCTCCGCCTACGACCTCGCGACCGAGATGTGGCTGCAGAAGGGCGACCCTGCCGCGCCCGAGCTGACCAACTGGGAATACCCGTGGCGCAAGTACGGCGGCGACAACCCGACCACCAGCTACCTGAGCGCACCCGTGTCGCCCGGTCGCCGGTACCGGCTGCGCGGCGCAGTCGGTGACGCGGTGTACGCCGGCGTGCAGGTCTACACCCGCGGGCCCGGCTTCAACGCGCCGTCGGCCAACATCTCCGACCCCCTGGGCGCCGACGGCGAGATCGATCTGCTGATCGGCGGGGAGCAGCCCGCCGACGACAGCCCCTGGCTGCCGCTGACGACCGGCGACTATCTGATCATGGTCCGGCTCTACCACCGCAGGCCGCCGGCCACGGTCCCGCAGCTGTCGTTCACCCGCGTGGACGAGGCCGCGCAGCCGGAGTTGTCCTGGGCGCAGCGCGCTCTCGCCGCCGAGGCCTTCTTCCGTGACGCCGTGCAGTCGGCCCTGAGCGTCACCGAGGTGCTGCGGGCCGCCGGGGTCAACGCCTACCCGCCGCCCGATGCGACCGTGCACCAGCCGCGCTACACCGGCGCGCTGTTCCCCACCGTCGACAACGTCTACGACGGATTCTTCGTCAGCCTGGGACCCGGCCAGGCGTTGCGCCTGCAGGGGCGCGCGCCGTCGGCCCGGTTCTTTTCGTTCGTGTTCTACGACCGGTGGTTCAACACACCCGACTTCCGCTCGCACCGCTGCTTTCTCACCGACTCCGACATCGCCCTCGAGGGCGGGAGCTACGAGGTGGTGCTCGGCCCCGACGACCCCGGGCACGTCAACTGGATCGACACCGCCGGGCTGACCGAGGGGATCTTCGCGATCCGGTGCCTGCTGCCGCGCGAGCGGCACCTGCCGACCGCCACCGTCGTCGGGCGCGGCGTCAGTCGGTGAGCACCCCGGCCCGGCGCAGGGCCGCGGAGATGAGCTCGAAGTCGATCGCGACGTGGGCCCGGGCGATCTGGTCGGCGTCGTCGGGCCGTCGGTGTTCGATCGCGTCCACCAGCAGCTCGTGGTCGCGCAGCGCGCGCAACTCCATCGCGCGCATCGTCGAGGGCTCCCCCCAGGGATGCACCGGGGCGCCGACACTGACCGACGCCTCCAGATCGACGAGCACCTGCTTGAGCACCGCGTTGTGGGCGGCGTCCATGATCGCCACGTGCAGGCGGCTGTCGGCCTGCTGAGCGGACTCCCCCGACGCGGCGCAGCGGTAGTCCTCCAGGCAGCCCCGCAGTGTCGCCACGTCGGCCTCGGTGCGGGCCTCGGCCGCCGCGCGGCACACCGCCCCGTGCAGCCGGCAGATCGCGTCGCAGCGGTCGCGCAGCTCTTCGAGGCGGATGCTCAAGGTGCGCCCGAGGGCGCCGACGACCGAGTCGGGCCATTGCTCACGCACGTAGGACCCGCCGCCGCGGCCCCGCCGGGTCTCCAGCACTCCGCGTTCCACCAGGCGCGCGAGCGCGGCACGCACCGTCATCCGGCCCACGCCCAGCGCCTCGGCGAGGTCGCGTTCGACGGGCAGCCGCGCACCGGGCAGGTACTCGCCGACCGCGATCGCCGTGATCAGCCGATCGGTGATCTCGTCGACGCGCGTCGGGGAGTCCAGCTGCCGGGACAGCACTCCCGGCTTCGCCGGCGATCCACTGGCCATGAGCGCTATCCAATCCTTCCGGTGTCAACGTCAGGTTAATTCGGCTCGATGGTGCCTAAATGGTATTGCCATGAGACCTTTCCGGGGTGAAGCTGGTGAGCGTGCCTGTCGAGACGCTGTCCGTGCCGTTCCGTGACTACTCCACCTGGGTCAAGATCACCTCTCCCGAGCGCCCCGCGCCCGCCGCGCTGCCGCTGATCGTGCTGCACGGCGGACCGGGCATGGCCCACAACTACGTCGCCAACATCGCCGGCCTGGCCGACGAGACCGGACGTACGGTGATCCATTACGACCAGGTCGGCTGCGGGCAGAGCACGCACCTGCCGGACGCGCCCGCGGACTTCTGGACCCCGGCGCTGTTCGTCGAGGAGTTCCACACCGTTCGGGGCGCGCTCGGCATAGGGGATTACCACCTGCTCGGGCAGTCGTGGGGCGGGATGCTCGGCGCCGAGATCGCGGTGGGCCGCCCGGACGGACTCCGATCGCTGGCCATCTGCAACTCGCCGGCGTCGATGGAGCTGTGGGTGGCCGGAGCCGCCGAGTTGCGGGCCCAACTCCCGCCTCAGACGCGCGACGCCATGGATCGCCACGAAGCGGCCGGCACCGTCACCGACCCCGAGTATCTGGCGGCGACCCTCGAGTTCTACCGGCGCCACGTCTGCCGGATGGATCCATTCCCGCAGGACTTCCTCGACTCCGAGGCGCAGATGGAAGCCGAACCCACCGTCTACCACACGATGAACGGGCCCAACGAGTTCCACGTCGTCGGCACACTGCGGGACTGGACGATCATCGACCGGTTGGGCGCCGTCGAGGTCCCGACCCTGGTGGTCGCTGGTGAGTTCGACGAAGCCACGCCCGCCACCTGGCAGCCGTATGTGGAGCGCATCCCCGGGGCGCGCAGCCACGTCTTCGCCGACACCAGCCACTGCACGCATCTCGAGAAGCCCGAGGAGTTCCGCGCCGTCATCGGGACATTCCTCTCCGCACACGATCCGGCCGACGCCGCCCGGAACTGACCCGCCGTCACGAGGACAGACCATGACCGACCCAGACCGCTCCGCCAGCGCCACGCACACGCTCGAATCCTTCGGTTACAAACAGGAACTGCACCGCTCGGTGTCGACGTTCGACCTGCTGGTCTACGGGCTGGTGTTCATGGTGCCGATCGCGCCGTGGGCGATCTTCGGCACCGTCTACAACAGCTCGGCCGGCATGGTGCCGCTCGTCTACGTGATCGGCCTGATCGCGATGATCTTCACCGCGCTCGCCTACTCCCAGATGGCCAAGTCGTTCCCGCTGGCGGGGTCGGTCTTCGCCTACGTCGGTCGCGGGATCCATCCGGGTGCAGGGTTTTTCGCCGGGTGGGCGATGCTGCTGGACTACCTGCTGGTGCCGACGCTGCTGTACGTGTTCGCCGCCGAATCGATGATCGGCCTGTTCCCGGACACCCCGCGGTGGATGTGGGCGGTGCTGTTCGTGCTCGTCAACACCGCGATCAACCTTCTCGGCGTCGACTCGCTGAAGATGGCCAACCGGGTGTTCCTGGCGATCGAGCTGGTGTTCGTGGTGGTGTTCGTCGTCATCGCGGTCCGTGCGATCAGTGGGGCGAGCCTGCCCGACGTCGGCTGGAGCACCAGCCCGATCTGGAATCCCGAGACCGTCAGCGCGCCCCTGGTGGCCGCCGCCCTGTCGATCGCGGTGCTCAGCTTCCTGGGCTTCGACGGCATCTCCACGCTCGCCGAGGAGTCGACCGGCACCCGCAACCCGGCCGGCAAGGCCATGGTGGGCGCGCTGTTCATCGTCGCGTTCCTGTTCATCGTGCAGACCTGGCTGGCGAGCCTGCTGGCCGGCGGACGTGAGTCGTTCCCCGACGACGAGGTCGGCAACGCGTTCTTCGAGCTGGTGCGCGCCGCGTCGTCGACGGGCTGGATGAACGCGTTCTTCGTCGTCAACGTCCTGGCCGTCGGGTTCGCCAACGCGATGGCCGCCCAGGCGGCGACCAGCCGACTGCTGTTCTCGATGAGCCGCGACCGCCAGCTGCCCCATTTCCTGTCGAAGATCAGCTCCCGGCAGGTCCCGATCGCGGCCATCCTGACGGTCAGCGCGCTGTCGATCGTGCTGGTGCTGTTCTTCGTCGGGCAGATCGGCCTGATCTCGTCGCTGGTGAACTTCGGCGCACTGTTCGCGTTCTGCCTGCTGCACATCTCGGTGGCGTGGTACTACCTCGGGCGCAAGAAGTCCAAGAACTACCTGCTGCACCTGGTGGTGCCGGCGCTGGGCTTCGTGATCATCGCCTACGTGCTGATCAACGCCGACTCGCTGGCCAAGATCGGCGGCATCGTGTGGCTGGCGATCGGCACGATCGTCTACATCGTCAACCGGGTACGCGGCGTCAGCGCAGGGCCGTCACCGGATCACGCGGCAACGGTGCCCGCCGAGACGCGCTGATCACCCTCGGGGCCGGCGAGGCGACTCCAGCAGTCGCTGCTCGACCCGGTCGCCGCCGGCCCGTTTGGCCTGATACATCGCGGCATCGGCGATGCCGATGAGCTGGTCGAGGAACTCCGGGCGGGCGGCGGCCTCCTCCCCGATCTCCGCCGTGCACGTGCCCAGACTGGCGGTGATCCCGAACGGCAGCCCGGCGACACCCTGGCGGATGGCGTGCGTGGTCTCGGTGTGCTCCGCCGCCGCACCGGCGTCCGCGACCACGAACTCCTCGCCTCCGAGACGGCCGAGAACCGCTGTCGGACCGCAGGTTCGGCGCAGCAGTTCACCGACCGCGGCGAGTGCCTGGTCTCCTACCGCGTGACCGCGCGAATCGTTGAGACCCTTGAAGTCGTCGAGGTCGATCATCGTGACGTTCACGCCCGTGCCGATCTGCTGCGCGGCGATCATGTCGTTCGCGGCCTGAGAGAACGAGCGGCGGTTGAGAAGACCGGTGAGAGGGTCGCGATCGGATTCGGCCAGATCCGCGTGCAGTGAGTGCACCAGTGAGTAGATGCCGAACGGCACTCCGATGTTGAGCGCCGCCACTGTGACCACGGCGGCGACGGTCACCGCGACGTCACCGGTGTCGGCGACCAGGCGGCCCGCCGTGATCGCCGCGCACGTGGCCGCGACGCCGAAGTTCCCCAGCACGTCGACGAGGGTGTGGAAGTACGCGAGATATCCGCCCAGCACGGCGAACACCACGCAGCCCATCAGGCCGGCATAGGCATAGGACATCGACAACACGCCCGCGGCGATGCAGCCACAGCAGACCACGTTGTAGACCAGGGACTGGACACGCGTCGGCCACCCGAGCAACCACACCGTCGACACCGCGACCGCGCAGACGCCGGAGGCGACCGCGACCGCCCGCGTCACCGGCGTGGCCGGGCCGACCGGGCTGGCGAGCAGCACCACCGGCAGCGCCCCCAGCACCCAGGTGAACGCGAATATGGCGTAGCGCCAGGTCTTTTCCAGGCCGCGTTCACGCAGGTAGGAGCTGAACGAGTCGAATCGGCCAGCTTGTCGCCACCACCCGGACATGCAGGGTCCCGTCGTGTTCTTCCCCGGTCGCTGTTGTTCACGCAGCCAGGTGAATTGTGCCCGCCCGCACTCCTGCCGACACCGCGGGGTGCCGCATCAACCGAGCGCGGCCCGCACGCTCGAGGCGAGATCGCCGCGCTCGCCGACCACGACGTCGCCCAACCCGAGCCAGCCGGCCATCGACGTCAGTTCCGCGGCAAGCGATTCGGCGATTCGGCGCGGGTCCTCGTCGGGTTCGCTGAACGCGCCCACCACCTGCAGGGCGCCGGCGGTCCGGTCGGCCTTGAGGTCCACGCGACCGACCAGCCGGCCGTCCATCAGGAACGGCCACACGTAGTAGCCGTACTGCCGCTTCGGCGCCGGCGTGTAGATCTCGATGCGGTAGTGGAAGCCGAAGAGCCTCTCGACCCGGGGCCGGAAGAAGACCAACGGGTCGAACGGGCACAGCAGCGCGGCGCCCCGGTCGCGGCGCGGCACGATCTGGCCGGCGCGCAGATAGGCCGGCGCGGTCCACCCGTCCACCTGCACCGGTTCGAGCTCGCCGGAAGCCATGAGGTCGGCGATCGCCGGTTTGACCTGCCGGGCGCCGAGCCGGAAGTAGTCGCGCAGATCGGCCTCGGTGGCCACGCCGAGCGCCGTGGCGGCCCGCAGCGTGAGTTCCCGGACGGCCTGCGCCTCGTCCACGTGGCGCGCCACCACCTCGGCGGGCAGCACGCGTTCGGTGAGGTCGTAGTGCCGCGCGAACCCGATGCGGGTCGCGGTGGTCAGCACCCCGGACGACCACAGCGCCTCGGCCACCCACTTGGTGTCGCTGCGGTCCCACCACGGTCCTTTGCGCCCGCGCGGTTCGGATTCCAGATGGGCCTCGATCTGCCCCGCGGTCGCCGGGCCGAGTTCGGCGACCGCGGCGACGATGTCCTCGGCGAGCTTGGCGTTGCGCTTGACGATCTCGGTCCCCCACCGGCCGTGCGAGTACTCGCGCATCCGCCACCGCATCAACGGCCAGTCGTCGACGGCCATCAGCGCCGCCTCGTGCGCCCAGTACTCGACGAGCAACCGGGGCGAGCGCGCCGAGTGGCTCCAGGCCGCCCGGTCGAGAAGGTCGCGGTCGTAGGGGCCGAGCCGACTGAACACCGGCGCATAGTGGGCGCGCACCGACACCGACACCGAATCGAGCTGCAGCACCTGGATCCGGGCGATCAGTCTCTTCAGGTGCGCGCGGGTGACCGGTCCCGCCGGCTTGGCGTCCGCGAAACCCTGGGCCGCCACGGCCACCCGCCGCGCCTGCGCAGCGGTGAGCCTCATGCCCGCCGGTAGCTGTAGAACCGGTAGCGCAGCCCCGAAGAGCTGTCCTGCCAATCCCCTTCGGTCCCGATCCAGTCCCCGTCGAGGACCGGCGCCAGCGCATCGTCGTCCTCCCGGCGCAGGTCGATGTCGATCTCGGTGACCTCGCACCGTGTCGCCAGCGGCAACGTCAGCCCGTAGATCTCCGACCCGCCGATCACCCAGGCGCCGTCGAGCGTCACGTCCTCGAGGCGCGTCACGGTCCGTGCTCCCTCAGCCATGTAGTCAGCATGACGGGTGAGTACGACATTCTCCCGGCCCGGCAGCGGCCGGAACTTCGCCGGCAGCGACTCCCAGGTCCGGCGCCCCATGATCACGGTGTGTCCCATGGTGAGGTCCTTGAACCGCGCCATGTCCTCGGGCAGCCGCCAGGGAATGCCGTTGCCGCGGCCGATGACGCCGGAGGAGGACTGCGCCCAGATCAGATTCAGGCCGTGGCTCACACCGCCACCGGGGCTTTGATCGCCGGGTGCGGGTCGTAGTTCTTGACGATGACATCCTCGTAGGTGTAGTCGAAGATCGAATCACGCTGCGCCAGCACGAGTTCCGGATAGGGCCGGGCTTCGCGGGACAGTTGCTCGGTGACCTGCTCGACGTGGTTGTCGTAGATGTGGCAGTCCCCGCCGGTCCAGATGAACTCCCCCACGTCCAGTCCGGCCTGGGCGGCCATCATGTGCGTCAGCAGCGCATAGCTGGCGATATTGAACGGCACGCCGAGGAACAGGTCGGCGCTGCGCTGGTAGAGCTGGCAACTCAGCCGGCCCTCGGCGACGTAGAACTGGAAGAACGCGTGACACGGCGGCAGCGCCATCTGCGGGATCTCGCCGACGTTCCAGGCCGAGACGATGTTGCGACGGCTGTCCGGGTCGCTGCGCAGCAGGTCGAGCGCGGCGCTGATCTGGTCGATGTGCTCGCCGGACGGTGTCGGCCACGACCGCCACTGCACGCCGTAGACGGGGCCGAGATCACCTGTCGGGGAAGCCCATTCGTCCCAGATCGTGACGCCGTGCTGCTGCAGCCAGCCGACGTTGGAGTCGCCGCGCAGGAACCACAGCAGCTCGTAGACGATCGACTTGGTGTGCACCTTCTTGGTGGTGATCAACGGGAAGCCGGCGTTCAGGTCGTAGCGCATCTGGTGGCCGAACAGGCTGCGGGTGCCGGTGCCGGTGCGGTCGGATTTGGCGGTTCCGTGCTCGAGCACCAGGCGCAGAAGGTCCTCGTACGGGGTGGGGATCGGCACGCGCTCAGCTTACGTGCAACGGCTCGGAGTAGAACGGAACCCATGCCGAGGATCACCGACACTGTCACCACCGCCGACGGCTCCTGCCCGGTCAGCCTGCACACCCCCGACGGCGACGGGCCCTGGCCCGGCGTCGTCATGTATCCCGACGCCGGCGGGGCCCGGCCGACGTTCCGCGCGATGGCCGACAAACTGGCCGAGTACGGGTACGCGGTGCTGGTGCCCGACGTCTACTACCGCGACGGCGACTGGGCGCCGTTCTCCATGACCACGGTGTTCTCCGACGAGGCCGAACGCACCCGGCTGTTCGGGATGATGGCGAAGGTGACCCCGGAGATCATGGCCACCGATGCGCAGGCCTTCTTCGACTACCTGGCGGACCGCCCCGAGGTCAGCGGGTCCTCGTTCGGGACGACGGGCTACTGCATGGGTGGGCGGACGTCGCTGGTGGTCGCCGGCCGGCTGCCCGACCGGGTGGCGGCGGCGATGTCGTTCCACGGCGGCGGCCTGGTCACCGACGATCCGTCGAGCCCTCACCTGATGGCCGATCAGATCACCGCGGCCGTGTACGTCGGTGCCGCCAAGAACGACCGCTCGTTCACCGTCGCCGACGGCGAGGTGCTGGACAAGGCGCTCACGGCCGCCGGTGTCGAGCACACCGTGGTGTTCTACGACGCCTTCCACGGCTTCGCGGTGCCGGACAACGAGCCCTACGACGAGCCCGCGGCGCGGCGGCACTGGGAGGCGATGCGCTCGTTCTTCGGCGCTCACCTAGGGTGAGCAGCGTGTATGACCAGACTTTCAGCGAATCGGCGCACGGTGAGCACGGCACGCGGATAGACCCCGTGCTCGCGCGCAGCTGGCTGCTCGTCAACGGCGCCTCCTACGAACGGTTCGCACCCGCCGTGGAGTCCCGGGCCGACATCGTCGTCCTCGACATCGAGGATGCGGTCGCCCCGAAGGACAAGGCCGCCGCGCGGGAGAACGTCACCCGTTGGCTCGCCGCGGGACATGACGACTGGGTGCGGGTCAACGGTTTCGGTACGGAATGGTGGGCCGGTGATCTCGAGATGCTGGCCGGCACGTCGGTCGGCGGGGTGATGCTGGCGATGGTGGAATCGGTCGACCACGTCACCGAGACCGCGAAGCGGCTCCCGAACGTGCCGATCGTCGCGCTGGTCGAAACCGCCCGCGGGCTGGAACGCATCACCGAGATCGCCTCGGCGAAGGGCACTTTCCGGTTGGCGTTCGGGATCGGCGACTTCCGCCGCGACACCGGCTTCGGCGACAATCCGACCACGCTGGCGTATGCGCGGTCGCGCTTCACCATCGCGGCGAAGGCCGCACACCTGCCGAGCGCGATCGACGGCCCGACCGTCGGGTCGAGCGCGCTGCGGCTCAGCGAGGCGACGGCGGTCTCGGCCGAATTCGGGATGACCGGCAAGATCTGTCTCACGCCGGATCAGTGCCCGACGGTCAACGAGGGCCTGTCCCCGTCAGTCGAGGAGATCGGCTGGGCCAAGGAGTTCCTGGTCGAGTTCGAACGCGACGGCGGCGAGATCCGCAACGGCTCCGATCTGCCCCGGATCGCGCGGGCCAACAAGATCCTCGCCCTCGCCCGCTCGTACGGCATCGAGCCCTCGCATTTCGAGGACGTCGACGACCCGGTGCACATTCCGGCGCCGTCGGACACCTACCACTACTGACCGTGCGCGGCGCGGTGGCGTGAGTGCAGGAAGCTCCGCACGCCCCGCACGATGCCGCGCGCCGCGTAGACCCCGGCCATGACCGACAACACGATCAACACGATGAACAACAGGAGCCAGTTCGTCCGGGCGTGGTCGACGTTCCACCACACGACGGTGAACAGGACGGCGCACACGAACACGACGATGTCGCGCCAGTTGCCCTCGTAGGACGCGGCGAGTTCGCGAAGTTCGCGGTTCCTGTGCACGGCGGCGATCAGGTCGTCGATGCGAAGGTTGATGATGCGCTGCAGTTCGGCGCGCCGCTGGACCTGGTCTTCCGGGATGCGCGCCAGCAGGTCCATGTCCTTGACGATCAAAGCCTGGATATCAGGCCCTTTGAGGTTGCCCGCGGCCATTCCCAGCAGCGCGCCGCCGGCGATCGGAGCCCCGGCGAGGGCGATTTCGGAGATACCGGGCATGTCAGTCCTCACGTCGGTGCGTCAATGTCGGAGCAAGTGTGCCGCCCCGTGAGTGGGCGCGCTGACGAACGCGCCGCATCCACGGCACCGCGCAATCGTCATTGCGACACTCCGACGGATGCGGAACCGAGCCGAGCGGGCACCGTGGGGTCGTGGGAGGGCAGGATCAGCCCAGCGTCGCGCAAGCGGGATTGCAATGCCCGCACCCGCCGCATGTCCGTGTGGATGCCTGCCGTCGGCGCCGCAGGGTCCATGCCATCGGCGGTGAACGAGGTGTCGCCGGTGAACCAGATGTCCGTCTGATCCGTCGTGAGTCGCACGGTGACGGAACCGGGAGTGTGACCGGGCGTGTGGATCGCACTCAACGAGCCGTCGTCGGTCAGCATCACGGCCGTGCCCAGATCGGTCGCGGTGCCCTCGACATCGACGTGGCGGATACGCGTCGACCCGTCACGCCAGCGCCAGTGCAGCGCACCGATTCGGCCCGCGGCGAGGTCCTCGGCCCGGGTGGTCCAGATGTCCGCGCGGGGAAACGACGGCACAGTTCCGGTGTGGTCGACGTGCTGGTGGGTCAGCACCAGCGCGCGAACATTCTCCGGATCGAGTCCGGCGTCGGCCATCCGCTCGGGCAGGGCTGCGCCCTCCTGGACGGTCAGCTTGATGAACGACCGGATCACCGTTCCGGTGCGGGGATCGGGCCGCCAGGAGTGCGGATCGTTGTAGGACGGCGAGGCCCCGGCGTCGACGACGAAGAGTCCGTCGGGGTGCTCGATGACGTAGCTCCAGATCGGCATCGGCGGGGCGAAGCGGCGGTCGGCCAGGATGGCGAGAAGGCGCAGAGCCGAGGGCGTGCGCTCGGGAAGGCAGCAGGTGGCGTGGCATCGCTTGATCGTCACGGTGCCGCAGTGCACTGCACGAACCCGTACGGCACGGCCGTTCACGGTGAAGGTCTGCATGATCATGTCCTGTCGGCGACGAAGATGAACACTGTTAATCTTGACCGCGGTGTTGAACACTGTCAATCTTCGTGGCGTGAGTCGAGGCGTCGGACAGCATCACGGTGCTCTTCGCTCGTCGCTGATCGACGCCGCGCTCGAACTGGTCGCCGAGTCCGACCCGGAGAAGGTGACGCTTCGGGCCGTTGCCCGTCGTGCGGGGGTGTCGGCCGCGGCGCCCTATCACCACTTTCCGGACAAGGATGCGCTGCTGGCAGCGGTCGCGTGCGACGGGTTCGACGCACTCGGCAGCGTTCAGTCCGCGGTTCTCGGCGGGCCCGGTTCGGCGTCGGATCGGCTCGAGGAGCTGGCGAGGCAGTACGTGCTTTTCGCCATGCGACATCGCACGCACTACCGGTTGATGTTCCGGACGGTGCCGACCGAGGTCGGGGGCGACGAGGGCGTGGCGCTCAGGGAAGCCGCATCCGCGGCCTTCGGTCGCCTGAGCGACGCTGTGCGAGAGGCCAATCCGCGGTTGACTGTCGAGGAAGCCGGCAGGCGCGCCGTTCTGGGATGGGCCCTGGCTCACGGCGCGGTCGATGTCGGTTCATGGGCGGCGGCGCTGCGACCGGATCATGACACCGACAGCTTGGCCAGGGATGTCGGCCGCGCGGTGCGGGACATGGCGGTGCAGTCGGCCTGAGCCGGGCGTGCGTCACATGAGCGCAGCGGCGACGGTCGCGCCGAGGTTCCAGCACGCTTCCAGGTCGGCCTTGGTCGGCTTGCCCGACACGATGACGGTTTCGGCCGCGCGCTCCCACCCCAGCCCGCCGGTGATCCCGTCGAGGGCCCGCACGGCGCCCTCGGTGCCCTCGTTGCCGTGCAGGAAGACGCCGAACGGTCGCCCCCCTGTGGAATCCAGCAGCTGGTAATAGCTCTGATCGAACGCGTGCTTGAGGGCGCCGGAGAGGTAACCGAGGTTCACCGGGCTGCCGAGCAGGTAGCCGTCGGCCTGCAGCATCTCCACCGGCGAGACGGTCAGCGCCGGTCGTCGTATCACCTCCACGCCCTCGATCTCCGGGTCGGTCGCGCCGGCGATGACGGCGTCGAGCATCTCGTGGCAGTGCGGCGACGGCGTGTGGTGCACGATCAGCAGACTCGACGAGGTCGTCATCGACCGATTGTGCACGGGGCCGGCGTCAGACCCGGCGACCGGTCGTCGTGGTGTCGGCACCGCCGAGCGGCGTCGTCGCCTCCGGGTCGTCGGACAGGCTGTCGAGTGTGCGGGCGATACGGTGCAGTTCGCGTCCGATCGACCCGTCGGTCTGCGCTGCGCGAACCGGAACATGCTGCGCGGCATCGGATTCCGAACGTACCGCTGCCAGCCGACACGACAGCGCCTCGAGGTCCTCGCGGACTGCAGCGTCGCGCAGAGATGCCGGATCGGCGGAGACCTCCCGCGCTAGCTGACGTGCCGAGCGGCCCAGAGCGGTCAGCATGACCACCCGTCGGCGCCGCCGGCCCGAGCCGATCCCCGGAAAGGGTTGCGTCAGAGGCTCGGCCACCAGACGAAGATCGTGGGCTTTCTGCTCGACGGCGCGGGCGGCGTCGCGCAGGTCGCGCGATCGACGGCTGGCGTCGGGGTCGGCCAGGGTGTCGATGAAGCTCTGCAGTTCTTCGAGGAGGTCGCTCTCGGATTCCCGGATCTTGGTCCGCGAGCTGGTCGGGAACACGAGCATCGCGGCCACGCCGCCGAGCGCGACACCGATGGCCGTTTCGGCCACCCGCAGTTCCAGCACCTGGCCGCTGAACTGACCCATCAGGTCGTAGACGATCGCCAGGATCGTCGTGATGCCCGCCATCGCCAGGATGTAGGAGACTCCGAACAGGTAGAGCGAGACGAAGACACCCACCCCCAGCAGCACGAGCTGAACGTCGGGATGACCGCTGACGGCGGTGCCCAGCGCCATGCCGGCCGCCGCGCCGATCGTCGTTCCCAGCAGCCGCTCGGAGCCGCGCACCACGCTCTCGGCCGCGGTAGCCGGACGGGTGAAGACCACGAACGCGCCGATCGCCGCCCAGTACCACCGCTGGGTGGAGACCAGCAGACCGATCGGCACGGCCAGGCCGGTGGCGACCGTGGCCTGCAGCGCCTTGCGGAGGTCGGGCGAGAGCCGGCTGTGCGGTTCGTCATCCTCGGCGGAATCCTCGTCGTCGCTGTCCGTCTCGTCGTCGCTGCCCTCCTCCTCCGGTCGGGCCGTGCGTCCTGCCTCGCGAAGCTCCGCGACGATCTGGTCGAGTTCGTCTTCGTCGAGGTCGGTACCGCTGGCGCCGTGCACCGCGCGCTCACCCAGAGCCTCGGCAGCCAGCGTCGCGTGCAGAACCAGATCGTGCAGACGCAGCGACGTTTCGTCGTCGGAGTCGCCGAGTTGACCGTCGATCGCCAGTTCCGTCTCGCGCAGCCCGAGGATGCGCCGCCGGAGCCGGCTCCGCCGCCTGCCGTCGATGCCGTCGTCACCGTCGCGGACCACCTGCTCGGCCGCGCGTCGAACCTGTCCGACCCGGGTGACGAAAGCGTCGACGGTGCGACGTAGATCGCCGACCGGCCGGTCGGGCACGAGCACCTCCTTGACCACACCGGCGACGACGGCGCCGGCACAGACAGCCAGCGCGGTCCACCACAGCCCACTGGTGGGGATGCGCAGGAAGATCGCCATGAAATAGGACATGAAGCCCAACATCCCCAGGGCCATTCCCCGCGGCCCGTAGCGCTGGACGTAGGTGGCCACGCCCGCGGCGGCGACGAAGGCGACGTGACTGGCGATGCTCGCGTCGAACAGCAGGCTGCCCACCGCGACGCCACCGAAAGCGGTGAGTACACCGAGACCGAGAGTGATCATCCGGGCACGTCGCGACTCGTCGTTGACGGCCATGGTGCCGATCATCGCGACGACCACTCCCGGCGCGGCGGGAAGGATGGACTGACCGAGTGCCGCGGCGAGCAGGGCGACCACGACAACCGCTCCGCCGACGGCGAGCGTCCCCCGCGCGGCCATCCGCAGCCGCTGATGCGACGGGTCGGAGGCGACAACGCGGGCGACCGCCCGCTCCATCACTCGACGCACGCCTGCCACCGTCGGGAGGTACCCCCACCACCAAAAGATGAAACAGATTGTTTCACGGCGTTCTGTGGTGGTAATGAAACGACCATGGGCCAGTCCAGTCGCGACCTGCTCGAGTCCGCCGCGCAGGCGCTCGCCGAGGATCCCGCAGCCTCCATGGCAGACATCGCGGTCGCCGCCGGAGTGGGCCGGGCGACGGCATGGCGGCACCTCGGGTCACGGGAGCAACTGTTGGCCGATCTGTACCGCCGGTCTCTCGCGGAGACGCGCGAGGCGCTGGAGCGCACGCTGGGGCCAGAGCCGGAGGTCACCCCGGAGATCGCTGCCGACGTCGTCGAAGCGTTCGGCGCCATCGGCGATCGGTATCGCGCGGTGCGTCAGTTGAGGCCGGTCGACGACCGGACACGGCAGGAGGTCACCGCGGTGCTGCGGCCGCTGCGCGAGGGCATCGCGCGGGGGCAGCGGGCGGGGCACGTGCGGGGCGACATCACTCCCGACTTGGCCGTCAGCCTGCTCACCGGCGCGGTCGCGGCGGCGTTGGACCCGCGGGCGGGCATGTCCGATGCATCCGAGGCGCTGCGCGACGCCGGCCGCGTGCTGGCCGACGGCCTGCGGCCGCGAGCGGATTAGGTTCCGGCAGTGCCGTTCACGGTGCCGTCTCCTGCATCCGCACGGCCTTCTTCATGGTCTCCCGCGCGCGGCTGCGATCCCCGGCGTAGTCGTAGGCGCGGGCCAATCGGTACCAGCGGCGCCAGTCGTCGGGGTCGGCCTCCACTTCCTCGCGGACGGTGGCGAACAGCGCGTCGGCGGCGTCGCGGCTGATCCGTCCGGAGGGCCTGCGCGGCAGGTCGCTGACGTCGAGTTCCATGCCCTGCTCGCGCGCCAGGCGCGCGAGCCGCTGGTGCGCGAGACCGGCCCGCAGCGTGGCGATCATCGCCCAGGCGCCGATGATCGGCAGGATCAGGATGGCCACGCCGAGTCCGATGGCCGCCGACTCCCCGGACCTGATGAGGATCACCGCGGCCCTGCCGAGCAGGACGAAGTAGACGACGAGCGCAAGGCACATGAAGCCGATCAGCAGCTGGGTGCGCAGCGCGCGGGACCCCTCGTTCATGTCAGGTCGAGCAGGGGTTCCAGACCGACGGTGAGGCCGGGGAACTCGCGGATCTTGCGGACGGCCAGCAGGACACCCGGGACGAACGACGTCCGGTCGATGCTGTCGTGCCGGATGGTCAGCGTCTCGCCCTGGGTGCCGAAGAGGACCTCCTGGTGGGCGACGAGGCCGGCGAGCCGGACCGAGTGCACGGGGATGCCGTCGACGTCGGCGCCGCGCGCCCCTTCGAGGCCGGTGCTGGTGGCATCGGGGTTGGGCGGCATACCTTTTCGTGCTTCGGCGATGAGCTTGGCGGTGCGTGCGGCCGTCCCCGACGGCGCGTCGGCCTTGTGCGGATGGTGCAGCTCGATGACCTCGACGGACTCGAAGTACTTCGCGGCCTGCTGGGCGAAGTGCATCGACAGCACCGCGCCGATCGCGAAGTTCGGCGCGATCAGCACGGAGACGTCTGGCTTGTCGGCGAGCCATTGCCGGACCTGGTCGAGCCGCTCGTCGGTGAAGCCGGTGGTGCCGACGACGGCATGAATGCCGTTGTCGATCAGGAACTTCAGGTTGTCCATGACGACGCTGGGATGGGTGAAGTCGATGACGGCTTCAGTACTGCTGTCAGTGAGCGCCGACAGCGAATCGCCGGCGTCCACTCCGGTGGTGAACGTCAGGTCGTCGGCGGCTTCGACCCCCGCGACCATGGTGGCGCCGACCTTGCCCTTGGCTCCCAGCACTCCGACTCGCATGGGCTGAGCCTAACTTGTCGGTGGTTCGAACTAGTGTTCGATGTGTGGGTGAAGTCGCGAGCGCGGTGGAGGCGATCCGGTCGCAGATCGCGATGCTGCACGACACCTGCGACACCCTGACCCACCGCGAGCTGGTGGAGCTTTTGGCGGAGGTGACGACCGTGCTGCGCAGCGTCCCGGCGTTGGAGCATCGGGTGCTGGCGCGGCTCACGGCCGAGACCGAGCCGCACCGACTCGGGGAGTCGTCGTGGAAGACGGTGCTCACCA
The DNA here is from genome assembly GCF_001044235.1 of Mycolicibacterium chlorophenolicum. Lineage (GTDB taxonomy): Bacteria > Actinomycetota > Actinomycetes > Mycobacteriales > Mycobacteriaceae > Mycobacterium > Mycobacterium chlorophenolicum. Next base: position 449,786 of record NZ_JYNL01000020.1, read on the forward strand.
CCGCGCTGCGGGTCTCTGATCGTGAGGCCAAACGCCGGCTGGCCCACGCCGCGGCGCTGGGCCCGCGGCAAGCGATCAGCGGGGAGCCGTTGGCGCCGGTGTGGGAAGCCACCGCCGCCGCCCAAGCCCGCGGCGCCCTCGATGCTGAGCACGTGGCCGTGATCGCCACCTTTCACGACAAGCTGCCCTCGTGGGTGGATGTCGGCACCCGGGCCGCCGCAGACCGCCAGTTGGCCTCGGTGGGTGCGGGCCTCAAACCCGAGGACTTGAAGAAGGCAGCCGAGCGGTTGGCGGCGAAGATCGATCAGGACGGTCCCGAACCCACCGACGCCGAACGCGCCCGCCGCCGACCCGAGGACTTGAAGAAGGCAGCCGAGCGGTTGGCGGCGAAGATCGATCAGGACGGTCCCGAACCCACCGACGCCGAACGCGCCCGCCGCCGCGCCGTCACCCTGGGCGAGCAGCAGGCCGACGGGATGAGCAAGCTCTCGGGCTGGGTGACTCCGGAATGGCGGGCGGTCTATGAAGCCCTCGAGGCCAAACTCGCCGCCCCCGGCGCCTGCAACCCCGACGACGAACCGGAATGGCGGGCGGTCTATGAAGCCCTCGAGGCCAAACTCGCCGCCCCCGGCGCCTGCAACCCCGACGACGACACCCCCTGCATCGACGGCCAACCCGATCAGGACCAACGCCGCGCTGACACCCGCAGCCCCGCGCAGCGTCGCCACGACGCCTGGCTCGCGGTCGGCCGGATGGCGCTGTGCTCCAAGAAGCTGGGCCAGCACAACGGATTACCCGTCACACCCGCGCAGCGTCGCCACGACGCCTGGCTCGCGGTCGGCCGGATGGCGCTGTGCTCCAAGAAGCTGGGCCAGCACAACGGATTACCCGTCACGGTCATAGTCTCCACGACCTTGCAGGAACTCGAGAAGGGCGCCGGAGTGGCCGTCACCGGCGGCGGCTCCCTGCTGCCGATGGCCGATCTGATCCGGATGGCCTCGCATGCGTTCCACTATCTGGCGGTGTTCGATCAGCACGCCAGCCAAGCCTTGTATCTGGGCCGGTCGAAGCGGATCGCGTCGCCGGCGCAAAGGATCGTGCTGCATGCGCGTGACCGCGGCTGCACGAGGCCCGGCTGCACCGTGCCGGGCTACTGGTGCCAGGTCCATCACCTGACGGACTGGAAGAACGGCGGGCGCACCGACGTCGACACCACGACCCTGGCCTGCGGCCCGGAAAACCGGATGATCGAGACCACCAAGTGGACCACCCACCGAAACCCCAAAGGCCAAACCGAATGGATCCCCCCACCCGACCTCGACACCGGCCAGCACCGCGTCAACGGCTACCACCACCCCGAACGCCACCTCCTGCCCGAAGACGACCAAGGACCGTAGCGGCACAGCTACGCTCGGCTGCATGAACGTCAACGTTGCCGTATTCGTCGCGGCCGGTGCCGTGGCATCCGCGTGTGTGCTGGCAGCTCCGGCAGGGGCCGTGCCGAGCTACGGCAGCAACGGCGTCTTCGGGGTGACCACCCAACCCCGCGACGGCTGGGCCACGACGTTCATCCCGCCGGGGCGCTACCGGGTGGACCAGTCACCCAGCATGCAGCCATACCAAAGTCCGCCCGGCTTCTGGCTGCGGTGCCGCGACTTCCCCTGTGCCGGAACATCTCCGGGGAACATCATCGGTAACGGCGACGCCCTGCGCGATACGCCGACGTTCGTCGACATCCTGCCGACCGACGTCGCGATCGCGCTGCACAACGTCACGCTCACCCCCGCCTGACGGCCAGCGCCGGATCGAACGTCGCCCGCGCGGTCACCGACGCCGCGGCGGCCGCCACCACGACACCGGCGTCGCCGTCCCGCCCTTTCGCGAAGACGATCTCCGCACTGTCGGGTCCGTCGCGGTGCGCCATCAGGTAGTCGTAGAGCAACCAGTCCAGCGCGCACGCCACGCCGTACGGATCCGCCTCGGGGTGCGCCGCGGCCGATGTCACCGCCTGCAACGCCTCGATGTGTTCCGTCCGCGCCGCATCCCGGTTGGTGCCTGAGCTGTCGAACAGCAGCATCGACAGGGTCAACGGCAGCCGCGCGCCCGACTCGGTGCGCACCACCCAGCGGCTGCCCTTCCACGGCCGGCCCGCGTCGACGTAGACCATCTCGCCGTACCCGCCGACGACACCGAGCGTCGGCTCCGCCAACTCACCGTCCAACGGCGCCGGCCCCAGCATGTCCAAGGGCTGCCGCGCCAGGATCGACATCAGCACTGCCGTGCCGATGATGCGGCCGGCCCGGGAGTCGGGCCTCATGTCGAGCACATCGACGGCCCGCGCGTAGTCCAGGCAGGCGTCGTCCAGGCTGCGGTACAGCTCCGCGAGATCCTCGCGGTCCTGCTGCGTGGGCCGCCGTCCCCCGCCCAGCAGTTCGCCGAACCGCCGCGCCGCATCGATCATCGCGTCGTCGAGCGCCGAGAGGTGCGTCGCCGCCAGGCGGTCGGGTTCGTCGTCGTCACCCACCAGATCGACCAGGGTGGTGGGCAGGCTGCCAGCGGTCGCCCAGTGGAACCCGATCTGGTTGTCCTGCTGGATGATCCGCGGCCTCACGATCGCCGCCACAGCATCACGCGGTTGTTCCCCGAATCCGCGACCGCGAGCAGGTCTCCGTGCAGGCTCAACCCGTAGGGCCAGCACAGCGTGTCCCGGCCGACCAGCGCCCACCGGTTCTCACCGTTCGACGCGAAGTCGGGTTGCGCCAGCACATGGTCGGCGGGCCGGCCACCGAGCGGCTCCTCCGGCAGCCCGTCCCACATCAGGATGCGGTTGTTGGCGGTATCGGCGACCACCAGGAGCTCGCCGTCGTAGTCCACCGCGTACGGGAATCGGAACCGGTCACCGGTGTGCGGGCCGTAGGGCCACTCCTGCGCGGTGACGAAGTCCGGCTGTCCCAGAACGGAATTCGCCGGCGCATCGACGACCGGGTGCGGCGACCAGCCCAGCACCCGGTGATCGCCCGCGTCGGCCACCAGCAGCAGGTCCGGCGTGCCGGTGATCGCGTGCGGCCACCGGAAACTCGACGGACCCGCCGCCGCACCTCGGTTCTCCTCGCGGCCACTCGGTGACGGTTGCCCGAGCACGATGTCGGCGGCCTGCCCCGGCTCCGGCACACCGCCGCTGAATCCCAGCACCCGCCGATTACCGGTATCGGCCACCCAGAACCGTCCGCCGAGCACCGCGAACCCGAACGGCCAGTAGAACGTTCCCGCCGAGCACTCGCCGCCCGCATTCGGGTCCACCGACGCGCTGTCGGGCTGACCGATCACCACATCCGGCGCGACGTCGTCGGACTGCGGCACCACGTTCCAGATCAGGATCCGATGATGCCAGGCGTCGGCGACGATCAGCCGCCCGTCGACGATCGCAACGCCGGTCGGCAGGTTCATGCCGCGCTCAGGTCCGCGACCGCCCGCCGCGCGGCCCTCGGTACCGCCGTCGGGCTGACCGAGCACCACGTCGGCCGGCTGCTCGTCTTCCTGCGGGACACCGTGCCAGATCAGGACGCGATGGTTGCCGGAGTCGGCGACCACGACATGATCGTCGTCGGCGAAAACCCCACGGGGCGAATACATCCACGACATGCTCGGCATCGCCTGCGGCAGCGCGAGACCACCTGGAGCGGGCGCACCCAGCCAGGTCTGCGGTCGCCAACCGCCGCCGCGGTCATCAGCCAGCACCGCGGTCGGCATCTGCCCGGCGGGTCGGCCCGCCACGGTGTGCCGCACCGTGTAGCGACTCATCGGCCGGTCCGAACCCAGACATCCCCGTCGTCGATCCGCAGTGGCAGCTGTTCGAGTTGCACGCCGGGCGCCGACAGGCACTCCCCCGACGTCGCGTCATAGCAGAAGCCGTGCCACGGGCAGGTCAGCGTTCCCGCGGACGCATCGAGGATCGCCTCGTCGAGCGGGAGCGCCTCGTGCGCGCACTCGTTGCGGTACGCCGCCAGCCGCTGCCCGATGTTGACCACGATGACGCCGTCGGCGGGCACCGTGACCCCGTCGACCGGCACCGATTCCGCACGGGTCACCTTGACCCAGCCGTCGTCGGCCGGGCGCGGCGGCATCCGCAGCGCCTCGACCGGGATCACTGCCGGTGACGGCTCGGCGGGCACCACCTCGACCGCGCGCAGCGACGGAACACCCTGCTGCAACGCGGTTTCCACGAGCTCGCGGAGCGTCACCGACGACATCGAGCATCCGTTGCAGGCGCCTTCGAGACGCACGAAGGCGACGCCGTCCTCGATGCGGACGAGCGCGACGTCGCCGCCGTGGCTGTGCAGCTGCGGACGCACCGCGGCCAGCGCGCGCTCGGCCAGCGTGACCGGGTCGGGCCGGATGATGCCGTGCAGCGTCAGCAGCATCCGCACCACCGGATCGTCGACGAGGTCGAACAGCAGCGGACGTGCGCCGTCGTCGGCGCGCATCCGCGACACGATCGTCGTCAACCCGGCGCGGTGGATGGCCTCCAGCGCTGCTTTGAGTTCCTCGGCCGCAGCCCGCGCGGCGGGGTCCAGATCGGCCAGCGCCGCGACCGCGGCGTCGACCCGCCCGGCGAGCGTGTCGAGATCAGTGGTGTCGGTGAGCGTCATCGCGCCCCCTCCCGGGAGATCTCGTCGAGCACACCGCGCACCGAGCGCACCGCGTCGGTGTCACCGAGTTCCTCGAACAGGAACCGCGCCTCGTAGAGTTTCGCCTTCGCCTGGTCGAACACGCCGAGGTGGGCGAGCACGTTGCCCTGGTTGGCCAGTACCCGGGCGCGCCCACTCGGGTCGGTCTCGCGGTCGCGGGCTTCGAGCACGGCCTCGTAGATCTCGACCGCCTCCACCAGATTCTCCTCACGATGCCGAGAAGGGGTGTACACCAACGAGTTCGCGAGATTGAGCTGGACGCTCGCCCACCGCTGCGGATGCTCGTCGCGAGTGAACACGGTCAGCGCCTGACGCAGGGACTGCGCGGCGATGCCCAACCGCAACTGGCCGGAGGCTTCCACCATCGGCATCGTCAGGTAGGCCGTCGCCAGGTCGGCGTGGCCGGACGCCCACAGCAGCGGCGCGTCCTCGCGCCGGATCAGCTGCAGCGCCGAGTGATAGTGCGGGATCGCGGCCGGCATCAGTTCGGGCCGTTGCGCGGCCTGCTCGTGCAGCACGCCCGCCGCGGCCAGGTGCAGTTCGGCGCGGGCGACCTTGAGTCCGTCGGCACCGCCCAGCAGCGTCAGCGCGCGCTCGAACCGGCCCACCGCGGACGGCTCGCCCGCGTCGCGGCACAGCCCTGCCGCGGCACCCGCCAGCACGCCGGCCAAGGCGCGGCTCACCGGCGTCGCCGTCTGCGCGGCCTTATCGAGGATCGCGACGGCTTCGATCGGCGCGTGCGCGTCGACGGCGGCAGACGCTGCGACCGCCAGCACCGTGGCGGCCAGTTCGCCGTCGAGGCCGTCGGCGTCGGGCACGGCGTCGCTGCGTCCGAGCGCGAACAGCACCACGTCGACGAGCACCCCGAGTCCGCCGAGACCGGCGCGCACGACGTCGGGCGAGACGCCGTCCGGGTCGAGGACGAAGCGGTTATACCGCGACACCGGATCGTCGCCGGTCAGCGCGGCCAGTGCAGCGGCGCGGTCCCCGAGGTAGGCGTGCCGGTGCGCGGTCATGCGCTCCGGCCAGACCTCGGGCAGGCATCCCGCCAGCAGCGCGGCGCGCGCCGCATCGGTGTCCTGTCCTGCAGGGATGAGCAGGTACCCCAGGGGAAGGCCGAACACGCCCAGCGGTTGCGGGCGGGTCACCAGCCCGGCGTCCGCCTCGGTCGGTTCGACGGCGATATCGGTCACGGCCCTCCCCTGCGATTCACGACAGATCCCGCTCCGCGGCGCGTTTGATGAGGTCGGCGGCCAGGTCGGCGCGCCGGCGCGTGCGGTGGGTGCTGATCCGTTTTCGGACGACGCCGTCGTCGAACACGACGACGATGTCCACCGCCCACTGGCCGCGGTCGGGCACGACCACGGTGTCGACCGCGCGGGCCTCGGCGGCGGAGCTGTCTGGGCGCCTCACGGTCGGCGGCCTGTCCTGGGGGTGCTCGCGGTCAACCATGGCGATCACGTGTCCCGCTCCTCGCGGGCCGGCACCTCGATGCGCATCGCGGACTGTTCATCGTCCCAGCATGCGCGCTGAACGCCGCGCAGTGGAGTCTCCCTCAACAACTCGCTGACCAGGACGGACCGGTCTCCGGCGGGCGTGCGCTGTTTGAGCAGCAGGCCGCCGCTACGCGGTCCACGCAGCGGAATCAGCCACAGGGCCCCGTCGCGCAGCACCGCGGCCACCGCGTCGGAGGGGAACCGGGCCGCCGCCGTCGCGGCGTCGAGCCGGAGATACCCGTCGGCGGTGAACTCGACGGTCACCTCGCGGGGCACCTCGGGCCGCAGCGGTGCGAGGTAGTCGCGTTCGATCAGCGCGATCACCTGTTCCATCGCCGCGGTCACCGGCTCGGACAGGTCGGCGCCCATCTCGACGCCCGCGACCTCGATGAGGAACACCGTGATATCGGTCGGGCAGTCCTCCCCCAGTGCCCAGCGGGCGAACGCGATCGCGTGGTCCCAGCGGAACGAATGGGTGTGCAGACCCTGCAGCGGCGGCAGCTCGGCGAGTTCGTCGCCGGGCACCCGGAACGTCGTGCCCGGCGCCGAACCGGTGGCGGCGGCGTCGACGATCACCACCTGCCGCGCGCCGCGCATCTGGAACGCGACATCCATTCCGGCGGTACCGCCGTCGACGAGCTTGGCGCCCTCGGGGACGCCGCGCTCCCAGAGGTGACGGACCAGCACCGGACCCACGCCGTCGTCGCCGCGCAGCAGGTTGCCGCAACCGATCACCAGCACGTCACAACCCGGCGGCTCGAGGGGCGCCGCCGGGTTGTCCGCGCCTGCGTTCACCTCTGCAGAGGGCAGCTCACACCATCCCGTTGATGACGAACTTGTTCAGCTCCCGGCCGGTCTTGCCGTCGTAGGCGTGCACCGTGCACACCAGGCAGGAGTCGAAGCTGCGGGCGACGTGGCCGAGTTCCACGGGGTCCTCGGCATCGACGATCGGGGACCCGACGAGCGCCCGTTCGATGGGGCCCAGCACCTCCGAGCCGTCGCGGGGGCCGATGTTCCACGCCGTCGGCGTCACCACCTGATAGTTCTTGATCTTGTTGTCCTCCAGGACGATCCAGTCCGACAGCGAACCGCGGGCCGCCTCGGTGGACCCGAAACCCTTGCCCTCGGCGTACTCGGTCGGCTTGGTGTAGAAGCTCTCCTTGAGCTCCAGCGCGTCGAGCCACTGCCGCGCCCATTTGTAGTACTTCGGCGCCTCGTGCATCCGCGCGAGCTGGCGCACCATCACCGACGGGCCGATGGTGTTGAAGATGTCGCCGAACAGCGGATCGTCGTCCTGGTGCGCGGCCGCGTTGGGGCCGGCCGCGGCCATCCGGCGGGCCAGCGGACCCGCCTCGAGCGGGATGTTGCCCAGGTCGCCGACGGCGTAGCGAGGCGACTTGGCCCAGCTGTACTTGCCCTGTTTGCGGCCCTGCTCCGGGTCGATCGGAATGGTTTCGCCGTCGAACGGGTGCAGCGGCCGGTCGCCCTGATAGAAGGAGTGGGTGACGTCCTCGCGGACGTTGGCCTGGTCGAACTCGTAGTACTGCCCGCCGGCGTACACCCCGGAGCGTCCGATCAGCGCCGCGTTGCGGCCGTCGATGGTCGGGTTCTCGTAGAGCGACGGCTCGAAATACGTTCCGGTGGCGAGGTAATTGCCGACGCCCTGGCCGTACTTGTCGAGCCCCACGTCGAGGCAGTAGCGGATGAAGAAGCCGCAGTCGCTGTTGTACTGCGACTCGTTCTCGTCGACCCAGGCGAGCACGTCGTTCCAGGTCTTGTTCTCCAGCCAGCGGTCCACCGAGCAGCCCAGCCACTGACCTTCCAGCCACGCGTCGTTCCAGTGCTCGAGGATCGCGATCGAGCGGGTGACGTCCGACAGCGTCGGCGCGCACATCACCCCGCCGGGCACCATGAAGCTCGAGTGTGGCCACTGCCCGCCGTAGATCGCGTACACCTCGACGGGCTTGGCGCTCAACACGACACCGGGCTGGTAGCTGGTGCCGACGTAGGGCGCGAACCGGCGCACCGCCTCCTCGTACAGCGAGGACTTCGCGTAGTTCTTGTTCGTCAGGTCGATCGCGAACAGCGCATAGAAGTAGCGCGGAATCGACTGCAGCGTCTCGCAGGCCTGACAGATGTTGCGGATCAGCGTGGCGTTGTGCGGCATGTGGGTTCGCCACGCCGTGTCCAAAGCGTAGGCCGATTTGTACAGGTGACTGCCTCCGCAGATGCCGCAGATGCGCGGGCACACCACCAGCCCGGACTGAGGATCCTTGCCGCGCAGGATGATCTCGAAGCCGCGGAACATCGCGGCCTCGGTCCAGGCCGAGGTGACGACTCCGTCCTCGATCGTGACGCGCACGTCGAGGTCGCCCTCGACGCGGCCCAGCGGGCTGACGAACAGATCCAATTGTGACGTCATGAAGGGTCCTTCCCAATCATCGAGATGTGGTCTCAGACCACGAACATGTCTTCTTTGGACCACTGCGGCGCCGCGATGCGCGCGGCCGCGGCCAGGCCCATGTAGGTGAGGTGGTCGGTTCCCTCGGGCACTTCCTTGGGGATCATGCCGCTGACCTTCTGGGTCTTGAACAGCGTTCCCGGAGCGAGGTCGAAGTGCGGGAACTCGGGCTCGGTGCAGCCGAGGCAGGGCATGCCGGCCCGCGTCTTCGACGACTGCCGGTTCCACAGGATGCGGTTGCACGGCGAATGTGTCATCGGTCCGCGGCAGCCGAATTCGTAGAAGAGGCAACCGGTTCGGGTGCCCTCGCCGAAAGACAGCGTCGACTGCTTGTACTCGAAGAACTGCACGCGGGTGCAGCCGGTCTGGGTGAAGGTCTTGAAGAACGTCTCGGGGCGATGCAGATCGTCGAGGGTGATGTCGCCGGCGCGGCCGGTGGCCAGCGCGACCAGGATCTGGGTGATCCAGTCCGGATGGGCCGGGCAGCCGGGCACGTTGATGACGGGCAGGCCCATCTTCGACCGGAAGTCCGGCCCGAGGAATCCGCCCTTCTCGCGCTTGTGGAACTGCAGCCCCGTCGAGCCGGACGGGTTCGGTTCCATCGCCGGGATGCCGCCCCAGCAGGCGCAGTCACCGATGGCGACGACGATCTGGGCGGCGCCGGCCAAATCGGTGACCCAGTCCTTCATCGGACGGTCGGCGAACATGTCCGCACGGCCGCCATAGGCCTCCATCACGGTGCCCTCGAACACGAAGATGTCCAGGGGCCGTTCGCCTCTGGCGCAGTCGTAGAACAGCTTCTGAGCGTTCTGGCCCAGCTCGAGCCCCAGCGACGGATGCCACAGCAGATCCAGCCCGAAGTCGACGATCAGGTCGACGACGTTCGGTTCGTCCGCGTTGAGGAACGACATGGTGTTGCCGCTACAGGCACCACCCTGGAACCACAGCACCGATGCCATGAGGACTCCTCTCCATCACCGGAGGCGTCGACGACGCGGATTCTCCGGAGCGAATTCTGTTGTGCGTGAGTGTTGTCAGACGCGTCGTCCGAAGACGCGAGCCACCTCGAGCAGGTACGCCACACCACGTGCCACATCGGGGTCTTTGGCCGCGCCGCGCAACGTCTTCCACAGGCCGCGCACCCCGCGGGGTGCCGGCGGGACGGACGTGCGCGCCGACACCATGGCGTCGCCCAGCGCGGCGATCACCTCGGCGCCTTGCGGGTCGGTCAGCGGCGAGTTCAGCAGCGTGGTGATGGCCGGCGCCGCGTGCACCAGCCCGCCCGACAGCTGCGCCAGGCTCGACGACAATTGGCCCAGCTCAACGGATTGTCCCTTGAGCTCGCCCAGCGCCGACGTCAGGTTCGCGGTGATGTCGTCGCCGCGGCGCACGAAGCCGTCCAGGCCGGTGACGAGCACCGCGAGGAGATCGGCGTGCTCGAGCAACGTGTTGAGGGCGTCGGCGACGCGGGGATCGTCGAGTCGTTCGCGCAGGGTGGCCGAGGGCCCGGCGAGGGGGGCCGGTTCCAGGACGGGAGCGCTCGCTTCACCGTTGGTGCCCATGCTCGACCTCCCTGGCGGACTCCCCTGATCGGGGGAACAGCCCCAACGTACTCAGCGGTGCTCGCCCTGCCTATCGCTTTCGCGCAACTCCTATCAGGATTGCGCACAGATGGTTACGCTGAAGCGAGACCGATGTTTAGGAGTCTTGCCTTGCGGACGCGAATTGCCTTAGCCGACTGCGAAGTTAGCCTTCCCTTCCTCAATCCTCCGCACCAGTTCTGATGTCGCGTCTGACCCGTCTCGGCTTCATCGACATCCGCCGCACCAGCGACCCGGTGCGTCGCAAGGTGCGCTCGCGCGGCGTCCCGCCCGCACTGACCGACCACGAGATCTTCTACACCGAGGACATCGCCAAGGCGACCCGGCTGATGGGTCGCGCGCTGTCCCCGCTGACCCTCACCGTGGACCCCGCCGGGGCCGACCGGTTCGCGGCGACGATGCACGGCGTGCGGCTGCGCAACGTCAGCATGCTCTACGTCGATCTGCACGTCCCCGCGACGATCGACATCCCCGAATCCGGCCGCTACTACGCGGTGCACATGCCGATGAACGGGGTCGCCACCGTCGTCCACCCGTCTTCGACGTTCCAGGCGAACACCATGCGGTCACTGGTCTCCAGCCCCGGGGTGCCGCTGCGTCTGGAGCTCGGCGTCGACACCCCGCAGCTGCTGATCCGGATCGAGGCCCAGGCGATGTCCGCCCACGTGACCCGGCTCATCGGACGGAACCTGGTGCGCCCGTTGGTCTTCGAGCCGGAGTTCGATCTGGCGACCGAGGCGGCGATGCGCTGGCACGCCGCGGTGCAACTGGTGCACACCGAGGTGTACCACGCCGGTTCGCTGATCCAGAAGGGGCGGGCCATCGGCCCGGTCGAGGAACTGGTGATGAGCAGCCTGCTCTATCTGCAGCCGTCGAACTATCACGCCGACATCACCCAGCCGTCGTCGCCGGATCCGCGCCGCACGGTCATCCAGCAGGCCATGGACTTCATCGACGACCACCTCGCCGAGCGGATCACGATGGAGTCGCTGGCCAACGCGGTGCACATGAGTGTGCGCTCGATCCAGCAGGGCTTCCGCTCGGAGCTGGGCATGTCACCGATGGCGTTCGTGCGCGAGCGCCGCCTCGAGCGGGTGCACGAGGAACTCACCGACGCGATCCCGTCCGACGGGGTGACGGTCACCGCCGTCGCGGAACGGTGGGGCTTCCACCACCTCGGCAGCTTCTCGGTCGAGTACCGCAAACGCTGGGGCGAGGCGCCCTCGGAGACGCTGCGCCGCTGAGCGTTCAGCAGATCCGCGGAAGCTGTTCGCCGAGTTCGCGTTCCACCACCCGCGTGGTGCCGAACGGCGTCCGGGCCACCGCCATCCCCGGATGGTCCTCGACCACCCGGCCGATCACCGCGGCGGCGGTGCCGTCGGGATGCGCGCGCATCGCGGCCAGCACCGCCTCGGCGTGCTCGGGCGCCACGAACGCGACCAGCTTGCCCTCGTTGGCGACCTGCAGCGGATCGAGCCCCAGGAACGAGCAGGCCGAGGCCACGGTCTCGGGCACCGGGATCGCGGCCTCGTCGAGCTGGACCCCCACCGAGGCGGCCCGGGCGATCTCGACGACCGATGCCACCAGACCGCCGCGGGTCGGGTCGCGCAGCGTGTGCACCGCCGCCGGGCCGGCGGCGGCGAGCATGGCGGCCACCAGCCGGTGCAGGGGGGCGCTGTCGGTGCGCACCTCGGTACCGAAGTCGATGCCCTCGCGCACGCTCATGATCGCCACGCCGTGCTCGCCGATGTCGCCCGACACGATCACCACGTCGCCGGGCCGCGCGCGCTCCGGCCCGATGTCGACGCCGTCCGGCACGACACCGACGCCGGCGGTGTTGACGAAAAGCTGGTCGGCGCCGCCCTTTCCGACGACCTTGGTGTCACCGGTGACGATCGGCACCCCGGCTGCGGCAGCCGCCTTGCCCATCGTGGCGGCGACGGCGCCCAGCACGTCGAGTTCCAGCCCCTCCTCGATGATGAAGCCGGCGGTGAGCCCGATCGGTTGGGCGCCGCTGCAGGCGAGGTCGTTGATGGTGCCGTTGACCGCGAGGTCGCCGATATTGCCGCCGGGGAAGAACAGCGGCTGCACGACGTAGGAGTCGGTGGTCAGCGCGATGCGGCCGGTCCCGGTGTGCAGCACCGCCGAATCCCGCGACGGACCCGCGGCGCCGCCGAAGGCCGGCAGGAACAGGTTCTCGATCAGCTCCTCGGAAAGCACGCCTCCCCCGCCGTGGCCGAGCAGCACCCGCCGGGTCTCCCGCAGCGGCAGCGGGCACACCCAGTCGGCGGGGTCGACCGACACCGGGGTCTCAGACATGGGTGGCCGCGGCTTCCAGCCTGCGGAAGTGGTAATACGCCGCACACGCCCCCTCACTGGACACCATGGTCGCGCCGAGCGGCGTGCGTGGCGTGCAGGTGCGGCCGAACGCCGGACACTCGTTGGGCTTGAGCAGCCCCTGCAGCACTTCCCCGCTGTGGCAGTCGGCGGATTCGGCGACCTGCAGATGGCCGACGCCGAAGCGGCGCTCGGCGTCGAAATCGGCGTAGCGGGGCGACAGCGTCCATCCCGATCGGGGGATCATCCCGATGCCGCGCCACTGCCGGTCGGTGACGACGAAGACGTCGGCGAGGGTCTGCTGCGCCACCTCATTGCCCTCGGCGCTGACCGCGCGCGGATAGGCGTTGCGCAGCGCGGGCGTGCCCTCCTCCAGCAGCTCGACCACCTGACGGACCCCCTCGAGCAGGTCGAGCGGTTCGAAGCCGGTCACGACGATCGGCACCCCGAACTCCTCGACGAGAGGCTGGTATTCGGCCGTGCCCATCACCGAGCACACGTGACCGGCGGCGAGGAAGCCCTGCACGCGGTTGGTCGGTGAGGACAGGATCGCGGTCATCGCCGGCGGCACCAGCACGTGGGAGACCAGCATCGAGAAGTTCGTCAGCCCCAGCCGCTGCGCGTGCACCACCGCCATGGCGTTGGCCGGCGCGGTGGTCTCGAAGCCCACGCCGAAGAACACCACCTGTTTGTCGGGGTTGTCGGCGGCCACCCGGGTGGCGTCCAGCGGTGAATAGACGATCCGGACGTCGCCACCGCGGGCCCGCACCGCGAACAGGTCCCGGCTGCTGCCCGGCACCCGCAACATGTCCCCGAACGAGCAGAAGATCACGTCGTCGCGCGACGCGATCTCCAGTGCCCGGTCGATCATCTCCAGCGGGGTGACGCACACCGGGCAGCCCGGACCGTGGATGAACTCCACCGCGCCGTCGAGCAGCTGGTCGATGCCGTTGCGGATGATCGAATGCGTCTGCCCGCCACACACTTCCATCACGGTCCACGGCCGGGTGGCGCGGCGGCGGATCGCGTCGACCAACGTCCTGGCCGCCACCGGGTCGCGGAACTCGTCGAGGTACTTCACGCCGGATCCCTCCTCGCGAGGGGCTGCTCACCGGCGAGTTCCTCGTCGAGCACCCCCAGTTCGGCGAACATGCGCAACGTCTCGTGCGCCGACGCCTCGTCGAGCCGCGTGATCGCGAAACCCGCATGCACGATCGTGTATTCGCCGACCTGCATGTCGGGCAGATACGCCAGGCACACCGTCTTGGTGGTGCCGCCGAATTCGACCGTGGACATCCTCGTCCCGGCCTCCTCCCAGATGTCGATCACCTTCCCGGGGATACCGAGGCACATGGCTCACTCCTTTCCCGCAGCGCACCTGGCGACACGGACAGCGCGGCCACTGCCGCCTGCCCCAGCGCGAGCCCGCCGTCGTTGCACGGCACCACCCGGTGGGTGAGCACCTCCAGTCCTCGCGCCCGCAGTCCGGCCGCGATCCCGGCCAGCAGCAGGCGATTGGCGAACACGCCACCGGTCAGCCCCACGGTGGGGATCCCCACCCCGGTCGCCGCGTCGCCGGCGGCGCGCACTGTCGCGCGGATGACGGCGTCGTGGAACAGCCGGGCCAGGTCGGCGCGTGCCGCCCCGGCGCGCAGACCCTCGACCAGGCGCCGCATCACCGGCGCCGGGTCGAGGACACCGTCGGCCACGTCGAAATCCGCCGCCGCGCTGTCCCGTCCGACCCGGGCCAGGTGCTCGAGCTCGACGGCCGCCTGACCCTCGTAGGTGACCTGCTGGCACACCCCGAGCAGGCTGGACACCGCATCGAAGAGCCGGCCCATGCTGGTGGTCGGCACGCATCCCACCTCGCGGTCCAGCTGCTGGGTCAGGATGTGCATGCCCCGCGCTCCGAGCGCGGCCACCGGCGGCAGGTCGCCCGCCGGATCGATGCCGGCGCGCCGAAGCAGGTCGACCGCGATCCGGGCCGGGGACCGGACGGCGCCGTCGCCGCCGGGCAGCCGGAACGGCGCCAGGTGGCCGACCCGGGTGAACTCGGCGGGGCCGGTGACGGCGAGCAGCTCGCCGCCCCAGATCGTGCCGTCGGTGCCGAACCCGGTGCCGTCGAAGGCCACGGCGAGCATCGGGTCGCCGAGGCGCCGGTGTTCGGCCAGCAGCGACACGGCGTGGGCGTGGTGGTGCTGCACCGCGATCAGCCGACCGCCGTGGCGCTGTGCCCACCGCGTCGTCGCGTACCCCGGATGCGCGTCGTGGGCGATGACGGCGGGCACACTGCCGGTCAGGAACGCCAGGTGGTCCACCGTCGCGGCGAAGCAGCCCTGGGTGCGCAGTTCGGCCATGTCCCCCAGGTGCGACGACAGGTGCGCCCGGCCGTGTCCGCCGGTCAGCGCGAACGTGGTCTTCAGGTCGCCGCCGGTCGCCAGGATGCACGGCGCTCCGCCGGCGCCGAGCGGGACGGGCAGCGGCGCGAAGCCGCGAGATCGCCTCAGCGGCAACTCGTTTCCGTCCGCGTCGATGCTCACGACCGAGTCTTCGCAGGGCACGTGGATGGGGCGGTCGTGGTCGAGCACCGCCTCGGCCAGTCCGTCGATCCATCCCAGATCCTCGGTGCGGTAGACGATCGGCGAGCCGCCCTGGTTGGCCGAGGTCATCACCAGTGCCGGCACGTCGAGGTCGGCGAAGAGCAGGTGGTGGACGGGCGAATACGCGAGCATCACCCCGAGGTCGCGAAGGTGCGGCGCCACCTCGTCGCTCACCGTGCCCGGGTGCGCCGCGAGCAGCACGATGGGCGCGGCAGGCGAGGTCAGTGACCGCGCCGCCGCGTCGTCGACGACGCAGATCCGCCGCGCATGGTCGACGTCGGCCACCATCACGGCGAACGGCTTGGCGGGCCGATTCTTGCGCTGCCGCAACCGGGCGACGGTGGCGTCGTCGTCCGCGCGGCACGCCAGGTGGTAGCCGCCGATGCCCTTGATCGCGACGATCAGCCCGTCCCGCAAGGCCGCAGCGGCGGATTCCAGTGCGGAGCCGCCACCGTGCGGGCCGTGCCAGCTCAGCCGCGGCCCGCACTCGGGGCAGGCGATGGTCTGGGCGTGATACCGCCGGTCGGCAGGGTCGCGGTACTCCGCGGCGCACGCCGGACACATCGCGAAGTCCGCCATCGTGGTGGCCGGCCGGTCGTAGGGCAGGTCGGTGATCACCGTGTAGCGCGGCCCGCAGTTCGTGCACGTGATGAACGGGTGACGGTGCCGCCGGTCGGCCGGGTCGAACAACTCCCGCAGGCAGTCCGGGCACGTCGCGATGTCGGGCGCGACGAGGGTCCGCCGGCCGTCGTCACCGCCCGGGGTGCTGTCGAGGATGCGGAACACCCGCTCCCCGAGGACCGGGCGGGTGGTCACCACGAACGTGTCGACGTGCGCCAGCGGCGGCGGGGCGTCGCGCAGATCCTGCACCGCCGCCTCGACGCGCACGCCGGGCCCCTCGAGTTCACACTGCACCGATCCGGCGTCGTTGAGCACGAACCCGCCCAGCCGGTGCGCAGCGGCGATCCGCGCGACCGTGGGGCGGAACCCCACTCCCTGGACCACGCCGGTGACGCTCAGCCGTACGCGCGTGTGTGCGCTCATGGCGCGGACTCCTCGAACCTCAGTGCTCTCAGGCTATCTCCGCGCACCGAACCCAACTATCGAAATCTCGCACAGACTTCTGCGCATTTCCGACGCCCCGTCGGGATTACGCTGGCGCCCGTGCACGAACTGTCGTTGTGTCACGCCATCGCCGGCGTGGTGCGTACCCACGCCGACGGCCGCCCGGTCGAGGTGGTGCGGGTGCGCGTCGGAGCGCTGCGGCAGGTGGTCGCCGAATCGCTGCTGTTCTGCTGGACGATCGCGGCCGAACACGAGGGTCTGGGTGACGCCGTCCTGGAGTTGGAGCAGGTGCCCGCCGCGGTGAGCTGCCGAGCGTGCGGCCGGGAATCGGAGATCACGTCGCGATGGTCGGTGCGCTGCCCGGCCTGCGAGAGCGGCGACGTCACCGTGGTGCGCGGCGAGGAGTTCCTGGTGACCTCGATCGACATCCGGTCCCACGAAGCGACCGAGGCCCACCGTGGGTAGGTTCCACCGCCACGACGACGGCACCGTGCACGACCACGACCACGACCACGACCACGACGGTGCCCACGGGCACGGCGACCACAGCGGCTACCAGACCGCCACCCAGCGCGTCGACGTCCTCGAGGCGATCTTCTCCGAGAACGACGTGCGGGCGGCCGACAACCGGGAAGCTTTCGCCCGCAACGGGATCAGATCGCTGAACATGATGAGCTCCCCCGGCTCGGGCAAGACCGCCGTGCTGGCCGCCACGCTCGACGAGCTCGCCGGCGACGTGGCCGTCGGCATCATCGAGGGCGACATCGCCACCGACCTGGACGCCGCCCGGCTGTCCGGGCGCGGCGCACAGATCTCACTTCTCAACACCGACAACGGTTTCGGCGGGGAGTGCCACCTCGACGCGCCGATGGTGAGCCGCGCACTGGCCGGTTTGGACCTGCCCGGGCTGGACCTGGTGATCATCGAGAACGTCGGGAACCTGGTGTGCCCAGCCGAATTCGACGTGGGTGAGCACGCCAAGGTGATGGTCTATTCGCTGACCGAGGGCGAGGACAAGCCGCTGAAGTACCCGGTGATGTTCCGCGCCGTGGATGTGGTGCTGCTCAACAAGATCGACCTCGGCCCCTACCTCGATGCCGACGTCGCGACCTACACCGAGCGCATCCGGCAGGTGAACCCGGGCGCCGTCATCCTGCCGGTCAGCGCCAAGACCGGCGAGGGCATGGACGCATGGTTCGCCTGGCTGCGCACCTTCGTCGCGGGGTGAGGCTCACAGCGGGGATGCGCCGCGCAAATGCTCGAAGATCAGCGACGTCTGCGTGCCGGCGACGTCGGCGTCGGCGTTGAGGTTCTCCACGACGAACGACCGCAGGTCGTCGGTGTCGCGCGCGGCGACGTGCAACAGGAAGTCGTCGGCCCCGGCGAGGAAGTACACGTCCATCACCTGCGGCTTGCGCCGGATCTGGCCGATGAAGTTGCGGATCTTGCCGCGTGCGTTGGCCTGCAGGCTGACCGAGATCATCGCCTGCAGGGTGAGCCCGATCGCCGAGGGATCGATGTCGGCGTAGAACCCGCGGATCACGCCCAGCTCCTGCAGCCGGCGCACCCGGCCGTGGCAGGTCGACGCGGCGATACCCACCAGGTCGGCCAGCGCGCTGTTGGGTATCCGCGCGTCGTCGTGCAGGGCGGTCAGGATGCGCCGGTCGACGTCGTCGATGACGGCTCGAACATCCTTCGGAGCCGGGTTTCGCTGAACGGATCGCTCCGATGATTCCTCTGCCATGGCGGGATTCTAACGAATTATCCTCATTAATATTGTGTCTCTACCGATAGTTCTTCACAATCGACGTAACCCTTTCGACGATTCGAGGAGCAACAATGCGTGTCGGTGTGCCGACCGAGATCAAGAACAACGAGTACCGGGTCGCGATCACGCCCGCGGGTGTGGCCGAGTTGGTGCACCGCGGCCACGAGGTGCTGATCCAGGCCGGCGCCGGCGACGGTTCGGCGATCACCGACACCGACTTCAAGGGCGCCGGCGCGCAGATCGTCGACACCGCCGACGAGGTGTGGGCCGAGGCCGAGCTGCTGCTCAAGGTCAAGGAGCCGATCGAGCCGGAGTACGCCAAGATGCGCTCGGGCCAGACGCTGTTCACCTACCTGCACCTCGCCGCCTCCAAGCCGTGCACCGATGCGCTGCTCGCCTCCGGCACCACCTCCATCGCCTACGAGACCGTCCAGACCGCTGACGGCGCGCTGCCTCTGCTCGCCCCGATGAGCGAGGTCGCCGGCCGGCTCTCGGCGCAGGTCGGCGCCTACCACCTGATGCGCACGCAGGGCGGTCGCGGCGTTCTGATGGGCGGCGTCCCCGGTGTGGCTCCCGCCAAGGTCGTGGTGATCGGTGGCGGCATGGCCGGCGACAACGCCGCCGCCGTCGCGTGGGGCATGGGCGCGCACGTCACCGTGTTCGACCTGAACATCAACATCCTGCGGAAGATCGACGCGGAGTACGGCGGGGCCATCGAGACCCGGTACTCCTCGCGGCTCGACCTGGAGACCGCGGTCAAGGAGGCCGACCTGGTGATCGGCGCCGTGCTGATCCCCGGCGCGAAGGCACCCAAGCTGGTCACCAATTCGACTGTCGCGGCGATGAAGTCGGGCGCGGTGCTGGTCGACATCGCGATCGATCAGGGCGGCTGCTTCGAGGATTCGCGCCCGACCACGCACGACGATCCCACGTTCCCCGTGCACGACACGGTGTTCTACTGCGTGGCCAACATGCCCGGCGCCGTGCCGCGCACCTCCACCTACGCACTCACCAACGCCACCATGCCCTACGTTCTCAAGCTCGCCGACAAGGGCTGGCAGGAGGCGTGCCGCGGCGACGGCGCCCTGGCCAAGGGACTGTCGACGCACGAGGGCGCGCTGCTGTCCGAGCAGGTGGCCACCGATCTGGGCCTGCCCTACACCGATCCGGCCGGCCTCATCGGCTGACGGTCACTCGAACACCTCCCCGTCGACGTAGAACCAGCGACGGGCTCTCACAGCGAACCGGGACCGCTCATGCAGCGTCCCGGTTCGTTGGTCTTCTGCTCCTCGCGCAAGCGCTCGTCGGCGGCCTTCCCGGTACGACGCCCTGAACTCCACCTCATCGCCGGCGGCCTCGATGATCTCGAGGCCGGTCCACACCACCGCGGGATCGATCGTCACCGGCTCCGGGCGGGTCCGCGGATGCCAGGTACGCCACAGGTAGTCGGCGTCGCCGAGCGCGAAGGCGGTATAGCGCGAGCGCATCAGTTCCTCGGCCGTGCCCGCCTGCCGCTCCCCCCGCACCAGAGGCAGGCAGCACTGCGCCGCGGTCGCGGCACTGCCGCACGGGCAGGGTTCGTCGGGCTGCATGCCCGCAGTCTGCCTCATTTGACGGGTGTCAAGTAGACTTGCGGCCATGTCCGTGCTGACCGATGTCCTGCCGACCGCCCCGACCACCACGGCCGACGCGCTGGCGCTGTTCGACTCGCTGCCCGCCGTCGCGACCGAGTTCATGCTCGGCACCTGGCACGGCGCCGAGCTGCCCACCGGCCACCCCCTCGACGGCATGCTCGAGGCGAGCGGCTGGTGGGGCAAGCAGTACACCGACAGTGAGACCGTGCATCCGCTGCTGTTCCCGACCCGCGACGGCGCCGGACTCTGGCCGCTCAACCCGCTGCCGGCGTTCGCCGGCCTCGGCATCGCGACGAAGATCCCGGCGCTCAAGCACCGCGACCTCTCCGGCGTCACCACCGCCCTGCGGCCGGTGCTGGCGGCGCGGGGGCCCAAGGCGCGGCTGCGCACGACGCGCTACCGCGGCGTGGACACCGCGACGATGATCTACGACCAGTTGCCCATCAACGACGTCTTCCGCCGCCTCGACGACGAATCGGTCCTGGGCGCGATGGATCTGCGCGGCATCAGGGCGCCGTACTTCTTCGTGCTGCACCGCGATTCGTCACTGCGGCTGGTGTAGCTCGGCGACCACCACCGAGGCGATCTCGCCGATCAGCTCGCGCATGTTCGGCGCCTCCGGATCATCGCCCACCGCGCGGGTCATGATCGACAGCAGCCACCGCTGCCCCTGCGGGCCGTAGGCGATGCCGACGTCGTTGGTGGTGCCGTATCCCCCGCTGCCGGTCTTGTCGGCGGTGCTCCATCCGGCGGGAAGGCCGGCGCGCATGCTGGACGTCGCGTTGGCCCGCATCCACGTGTCGAGCTGCTGCCGGTGCGCCCCATCGAGTGCGTCGCCGGCGAGCACGGTCCGGAAGCCGGTGCCCAGCGCCCGCGGCGTGCTGGTGTCGCGCGGATCGCCGGGCACCGCCGAGTTCAGCGCGGTCTCCCACCGGTCCAGGCGCGACCGGTCATCGCCCACGCTGCGGGCGAACTCGGTGATCGCCGGCGGCCCACCCAGCGTGCGCAGCAACAGATTCCCGGCGGCGTTGTCGCTCTGCTGCAGTGCCGCCTGGCACAGTTCGGCCAGCGTCATCGTGGTGCCCACCCGCGGTTCGGTCACCGGCGAGTGCGGCTGGATGTCGGCGCGCTCCACCGGCACCGCGTCGGTCAGGCTCAGCCGTCCCTGCTGCGCGCGCTGCAGGATCGCCGCCGACGCGTACGCCTTGAACGTCGAGCACAGGGCGTAAGTGTCGCCGTCGCCGACGGCGATCTCCCGGCCGGAATCGAGATCGACTGCGTAGAGCCCGATCTCGGCGTTGTGCCGGCGACGCAGCGCGTCGATGCGATCCGTGACCGGAGGCAACGGTTCGGCAGGGTCCGACGACGACGTCGGGGGCTGCGGGGTTCCCGCACACCCCGCGAGCGCCGCCAGCGAGAGCCCCCCGAGCAGCAGAGTGCGCCGCGAGATCATCCGGCGATGGTCTGCAGGGGCCGCGGCAGTGACCGCCTGTTGCGCACAGGGCCGAGGACCGCGGCTCCGAACGGACGGGTGAGCAGTTGGCGCGCAACGGCATTGACGTCGTCGAGGGTGACCTCGTCGATGCGGGCCAGCGTCTCGGCGATGGTGCGGTGCTGTCCGTAGTTCAGCTCACTGCGGCCCAGCCGATTCATCCGGGACGCGGAGTCCTCCAGGCCCAGTACCAGACCGCCGCGCAGGGAGCCCTTGGCGATCCGGCATTCCTCGTCGGTGATGCCGTCGCGCGCCACCTCGGCCAGCACGTCGGTGGTCACGCGGACCACCTCGTCGAAACGCTCCGGCAGGCACCCCGCATAGATCGACAGCGCACCGCTGTCGGCGAAGGTGTCCACCGTCGAGTACACCGAGTACGCCAGCCCGCGCGTCTCCCGGATCTGTTGGAACAGACGCGAACTCAGCCCGCCGCCGAGAGCGGTGTTGAGCACCGACAGCGCCCAGCGCTCCTCCCAGTGCCGACCCGGGGTCCGCACCCCCAGCGAGAGGTGGGTCTGCTCGGCGTCCCGTTTCACCAGCTGCAGCGTCGGACGTCCCGGCACCCGGCCGGCGCCCTTGCGCGGTGGCACCGGCGAGCGGCCGCGCACCAGGCGGGGGCCGAAGTGCTCGCGCACCAGTGCGACGACCTCGCGATGGTCGATGTTTCCCGCCACCGCCACCACCATCCGGTCGGGGGTGTAGCGACGCAGGTGGAACGAGTGCAGCTGGGTGCGCGTCATCGCCGAGATGGAGTCGACGCTGCCGATCACCGGCCGGCCCACCGGATGGTCGCCGAACATCGCCGAGAGGAACACGTCGCCCAGAGTGTCCTCGGGGTCGTCGTCGCGCATCGCGATCTCCTCGAGCACGACGTCGCGCTCGATCTCGACGTCGTCGGCGAAGCACTGGCCCCGCAGCACCACGTCGGCCACCAGATCCACGGCGAGCGCCAGATCCGAGTCCAGCACGTGTGCGTAGTAGCACGTGTGCTCCCGTGAGGTGAACGCGTTCAGCTCACCGCCGACGGCGTCGACCGCCTGGGCGATCTGCACCGCCGTGCGGGTCGGCGTCGCCTTGAACAGCAGGTGCTCGAGGAAGTGCGCGGCGCCGGCCACGCTGCGGCCCTCGTCGCGGGACCCGACGTTGACCCACACCCCGACCGACGCCGAGTGCACGTGCGGGATGTGCTCGGTGACCACGCGCAGGCCACCGGGCAGATCCGTACGGCGGATCGCCGTGGACTTGTCGACCGTCCCGCCGCCACCGCGCACCCGGCGCAGCGCCGCCGCGTCAGCTGCTGGCGGTCGCGGCATCAGCGGGTGCGGGTGCCTCTGTACCGGCTGCTTCGGTGGTCTTGTCCTCGCTGTCCTCAGCGACCAGGACCAGCGAGATCTTGCCGCGGTTGTCGATGTCGGCGATCTCCACGCGGAGCTTGTCGCCGACCTTCACCACGTCCTCGACCTTGTTGATCCGCTTGCCGCGGCCCAGCTTGCTGATGTGCACCAGACCGTCACGACCCGGCAGCAGCGACACGAAGGCGCCGAAATCCGTGGTCTTGACCACGGTTCCGAGGAACCGCTCGCCGATCTTGGGCAGCTGCGGGTTGGCGATCGCGTTGATCTTGTCGATCGCCGCCTGAGCCGCCTCGCCGTTGGACGCACCGACGAACACCGTGCCGTCGTCCTCGATCGAGATCGAGGCACCGGTCTCCTCGGTGATCGAGTTGATCATCTTGCCCTTGGGCCCGATGACCTCGCCGATCTTGTCGATCGGAACCTTGATCGTGGTGATCCGCGGCGCGTACGGGCTCATCTCATCGGGCTCGTCGATGGCCTCGGCCATCACCTCGAGGATGGTGATCCGGGCGTCCTTGGCCTGGGCCAGCGCACCCGCCAGGACCTGCGACGGGATGCCGTCGAGCTTGGTGTCGAGCTGCAGTGCGGTGACGAAGTCCTTGGTGCCCGCGCACTTGAAGTCCATGTCGCCGAACGCGTCCTCGGCGCCGAGGATGTCGGTCAGCGTCACGAAGCGGCGCTCGGTCTTGCCGTCCACCTCGACGTCGTCGGACACCAGGCCCATCGCGATGCCCGCGACCGGAGCCTTCAGCGGCACACCGGCGTTGAGCAGCGACAGCGTCGACGCGCACACCGAGCCCATCGACGTGGAGCCGTTGGAGCCCAGCGCCTCCGACACCTGGCGGATCGCGTAGGGGAACTCCTCCACGCTGGGCAGCACCGGCACCAGCGCACGCTCGGCGAGCGCGCCGTGGCCGATCTCGCGACGCTTGGGCGAACCGACGCGACCGGTCTCACCGGTCGAGTACGGCGGGAAGTTGTAGTGGTGCATGTAGCGCTTGGAGGTCTCCGGCCCGAGCGAGTCGATCTGCTGGGCCATCTTGACCATGTCGAGGGTGGTGACACCCATGATCTGGGTCTCGCCACGCTCGAACAGCGCGCTGCCGTGCGCCCGCGGGATCACGGCCACTTCGGCGGACAGCGCCCGGATGTCGGTGACGCCGCGGCCGTCGATGCGGAAGTGATCGGTCAGGATGCGTTGCCGCACAAGCTTCTTGGTCAGCGACCGGAACGCGGCGCCGATCTCCTTCTCCCGGCCGGCGTACTGCTCGGCGAGCCGGCCCAGCACCTCGACCTTGATCTCGTCGGTGCGGTCGTTGCGCTCGTTCTTGCCGGCGATCGTCAGCGCCTCGCTCAGCGCGTCGGTGGCCACCGACGCCACGGAGTAGTAGACGTCCTCGCCGTACTCGGGGAACACTGGGTAGTCGGCGGTCTCCTTGCCGGCCGCACCGGCCAGCTCGGCCTGCGCGTCGCACAGCACCGCGATGAACGGCTTGGCGGCCTCCAGGCCCTCGGCGACCACGGTCTCGGTCGGTGCACCCGCACCGCCGGCGACCAACTCGATGACGTTCTCGGTGGCCTCGGCCTCGACCATCATGATCGCGACGTCGTTCTCGACTTTGCGGCCCGCCACGACCATGTCGAAGACGGCCTTCTCGAGCTGCTCGACGGTCGGGAACGCCACCCACTGGCCCTCGATCAGCGCGACGCGCACGCCGCCGACGGGACCCGAGAACGGCAGCCCGGAGATCTGCGTCGACGCCGAGGCGGCGTTGATCGCGAGCACGTCGTACAGGTCCTTGGGATCCAGGCTGAGCACGGTCACGACGACCTGGATCTCGTTGCGCAGGCCGCTGACGAACGACGGCCGCAGCGGCCGGTCGATCAGCCGGCAGGTCAGGATCGCGTCGGTGGACGGGCGGCCCTCACGGCGGAAGAACGAGCCGGGGATCCGGCCCGCGGCGTACATCCGCTCCTCGACGTCGATGGTCAACGGGAAGAAGTCGAAGTGTTCCTTCGGCGCCTTGCTGGCGGTGGTGGCGCTCAGCAGCATGGTCTCGTCGTCGAGGTAGGCGACGACGGCGCCGGCGGCCTGCTGGGCCAGCCGGCCGGTCTCGAAGCGGATGGTGCGGGTGCCGAAGCTCCCGTTGTCGATCACGGCGGTGGATTCGAACACGCCGTCTTCAATTTCAACTACAGACATAGACGTCCGTACGGCCTCTCTGGGTCAATCAGCTGTTTCGCGTCGTCACAGCGTGCAAACCCCGGGCCTGATGCGGCGACGGCCATCAGTCGAAGCTGCCGGCATTCGTTCCGGCAGCCACTACCGAAGACCGCGCGATCAAGCGGGTCGGCGATATGACGCGCGGGAACGGCTCTCGCGGGTCTGCGATGACCGCACCCAATGGTGTCCGGCGGACCACACGGCAGCCGAACCAGGCCATCGTACTCTGCGGCCGCTCCCCGACGGAAAACGCCCGCGCTCAGCGTCGCCGGCCCCAGCCCCCCACGATCGTCGGCGTGGTCCAGACGGCGCCGGCGGCGCTGACCGCCTCGCCGAGGCGTTGTTCGAGGGTGTCGAGGCCCATCTCACGTTCGGTGACGACGCCGGAGGCCACGATGGCATCGCGTAGGGCGGCGACCACCCCGACGACGTAGCCCGCCGCCTGCCGGTCCCTCGGCGGCCAGTACATCTGCAACCCCAGGGTGCCGACGTCGTCGAAGCCGGCCTCGTCGAAGAGCACGGGGAACCGCATCCCGACGCTCGGATCCGCCTGCGCGTGCCGAAATCCGGCCTCCAGCCATGCGCCGACGCGGGTGAACAGCTCCACCTCCGGACGGGCCCGCACTCCGCTCATGTCGTAGTCGACGGCGACGAAGACGCCGCCGGGTCGCAGATTGCGCCGATGATGGGCCAGCACGTCGACCGCATCCGGCAGGTGCATCAGGAGCAGCCGGCAGACCACCGCGTCGAACGGCTCGTCGGCGACGAAGGTTCTGGCGTCACCCTGACCGAACGCGACGTTCGACAGCCCCAGGGCGTCGCGGCGCCGCTCGGCGACCTCGAGCTGGGCGGGATCGCGCTCGAGACCGACGACATGGCCGTCGGGCCCGACGATGTCGGCAACCAGGAACGACACGTCACCGGGACCACTGCCGAGGTCGAGCACACGCATGCCCGGTGCGAGACCGCCGCGCCGCAACAGCACCGCGGTCGGTTCGGCGATGATCGCCGCCTGCGCCTGCAGCCGCGCGATCTCGTCGTCGTCGCTCCCCAGGGCGTAGTCGGGTGTCGTCATGCTGCGACGGTAGCCCCGGGCCGGGGAGCCCGGAATGTCAGCGGCGCAGGCCGAGGCGCTCGATCAGCGAGCGGTAGCGCGCGACGTCGACCTGGGCGACGTACTTGAGCAGCCGGCGGCGACGGCCGACGAGCAGCAGCAGACCACGACGCGAGTGGTGGTCGTGCTTGTGCACCTTGAGGTGCTCGGTGAGATCGGAGATCCGCTTGGTGAGCAGCGCGACCTGAGCCTCCGGGGAGCCGGTGTCGGTGTCGTGCAGGCCGTACTGGCCCAGGATTTCCTTCTTCTGTTCGGCAGTGAGCGCCACGAAACAACTCCATCGATTCGGTCCGCGAGGGTGATTAGAGGGGAACCTCGAAAAGGCGCGGCCACCGCGAACTGCAGCACACGCCCGGTCGAGGAGGGAGTTTAGCAGCGGCGACCGGCAGGACCGAATCGCGAGCTAGCGAGCCGAGAGGATGGTGCGGGCCCGTTCGGTGTCGGCGCTCATCGCCGTCACCAGCTCGTCCACCGACCCGAACTTCTCCTGGCCCCGCAGCCGGGCGACGAAGTCGACGGCGACGTGCTGGCCGTACAGGTCGGCGGTGGTGTCCAGGACGAACGCCTCCACGGTCCGGGTGCGACCGGAGAACGTCGGGTTGGTCCCGACGGACACCGCCGCCTGGTAGCGCTCGCCCGGCGTGACGGTGCCGACCACCGGACCGTGTCCGAGCACGGTGAACCAGGCGGCGTAGACGCCGTCGGCGGGGATGGCCGAGTACATCGGCGGGGCGACGTTGGCGGTCGGGAAGCCGAGCACCCGGCCCCGGCCGTCACCGCGGACCACGACGCCTTCCACCCGGTGCGGGCGGCCGAGCGCCTCGGCGGCGGCCACCATGTCACCGGCGTCCACGCACGACCGGATGTAGGTCGACGAGAACGTCACGGTCTCGTCGCGGTGATGTTCGGCGACCAGGTTCACCGAGTCGACAGCGAACCCGAAGCGCTCCCCGGCCTTGCGCAGCAACTCGACGTTGCCCGCCGCCTTCTTGCCGAACGTGAAGTTCTCGCCGACCACCACCTCGACCACGTGCAGGCGCTCGACCAGCAGTTCGTGGATGTAGCGCTCGGGCGTGAGCTTCATGAAGTCGGCGGTGAACGGCACGACCAGGAAGACGTCGACGCCCATCTCCTCGACCAGCTCGGCACGCCGCGTCAGTGTCGTGAGCTGCGCGGGATGGCTGCCCGGGAAGACGACCTCCATCGGATGGGGATCGAAGGTCATCAGCACCGTCGGCACGCCACGGGACCGGCCGGCCTTCACGGCACGGCCGATCAACTCCTGGTGTCCGCGGTGCACCCCGTCGAACACACCGATGGTGACGACGCATCGGCCCCAGTCGGTGGGGATGTCGTCCTGACCCCGCCAGCGCTGCACGCCGTCAGCCTACGGCGTGCGGGCAACCCTGGCCTACAGCAGCGGCGAAGCGACATCCACGGATCAGGTGATGTTTGCCTAAACTCTTCTGCTGTGAGTCCTGACCAGAAGCCCGCCGAACTGACGACGGTGGCCCAGGACTACCTCAAGGTCATCTGGACCGCCCAGGAGTGGTCCCACGAGAAGGTCAGCACCAAGCTGCTCGCCGAACGGATCGGCGTCTCGGCCAGCACCGCGTCGGAATCCATCCGCAAGCTCGCCGATCAGGGGCTGGTCGACCACGAGAAGTACGGCGCGGTGACCTTGACCGAGGCCGGCCGCCGGGCCGCGCTGGCGATGGTGCGCCGCCACCGGCTGATGGAGACGTTCCTGGTGCGCGAGCTCGGCTACGGCTGGGACGAGGTGCACGACGAGGCGGAGGTGCTCGAGCATGCGGTGTCCGACCGGATGCTCGACCGCATCGACGCCAAGCTCGGCTATCCGACCCGCGATCCGCACGGCGATCCGATCCCGGCCGCCGACGGCCGGGTGCCGACTCCCCCGGCGCGTCAGCTCTCGGCATGCCAGAACGGGGAGGCCGGCACCGTCGCGCGGATCTCCGACGCCGACCCGGAGATGCTGCGGTACTTCGACACCGTCGGCATCAGCCTGGACTCGCACGTGCGCGTCGTGGCCCGCCGCGACTTCGCCGGCATGATCTCCGTCGCCGTGCAGAGTCCGGGCACCGACGCAGCCGCGGAGATCACCGTAGACCTGGGAAGCCCTGCCGCAGAAGCGATTTGGGTCGTTGCATAGGAGCACGCACTGATGGCGAAGTTGGAACTGTCCCGATCCCTGCCGATGTCGGCCGGGGACGCCTGGCAGCACGTGGCCGACCTGTCCTCACTCGGGGACTGGATGACGATGCATCAGGGCTGGCGTTCGGAACTGCCCGACGAGCTCACGGTCGGCACGACGATCGTCGGGGTGGCCGGCGCCAAGGGCATGCGCAACCGCGTCACGTGGACGATCCGGGAGTTCGATCCGCCGAGCGCGCTGGCGATCACCGGGGAGGGCGTCGGCGGCACCCGGTACAAACTCGCGATGTCCGTGGCCGACACCGCGCAGGGGTGCACGTTCACGGTGCGGATGGATCTGGGCGGCGCCCCGCTGTTCGGCCCGATCGGCGCGGCGGCCGTGCGCGCGGTGAAGGGCGACATCGACAAGTCGATCAAGCAGTTCGAGACGCTCTACGCCTGAGTCACAGCGTCGCCGGCCGGATCACGACCACCGAACGGGTGCGCGATCCGGCGTCCTCGAGCAGCGCCATCACGCGGCCGTCCGGCGCGACCGCGGCATACAGGCCGTCGATGTGCGCCGGCGCCAGCGGCCTGCCGTGGCCGGCGTCCACCGCCTCGTCCTCGGTCAGGTCGCGGCGCGGAAACGCCTGCAGGCACGCCTCGTCGAGCGTGTAGGACAGCGTCGGCGCCTCCGCGAGTTGCTCGAGCGTGCGCGCCTGATCGAGACCGAAGCGGCCGACCCGGATGCGCCGCAACGCGATCAGGTGCCCGCCCACGCCCAGCGCGGCACCGACGTCGCGGGCCAGCGCGCGGATGTAGGTCCCGCTCGAGCAGTCCACCGCCACGTCGACATCGGTGACGTCGCCGTCGCGACGCACAGCCGATACGTCGAACCGGTCGATCCGGACCGGACGGGCGGCCAGTTCGACGTCGTGGCCCTCCCGCACCAATGCGTACGCGCGCTTCCCGTCGACCTTGATCGCGCTGACCGACGACGGAATCTGTGCGATGTCCCCGCGCAACGCCGCGACCGCGTCCTCGATCTCGCCGTCGGTCACCTGTGACGCCGAAACAGACTGCAGCAGTTCACCTTCGGCGTCCTCGGTGGAGGTGGTCTGGCCCAGCCGGATGGTGGCGGTGTACCCCTTGTCGGCCGCGGTGAGCAGCCCGAGGATCTTGGTGGCGCGCTCGATGCCGACCACCAGCACACCGGTGGCCATCGGATCCAGAGTTCCGGCGTGCCCGACCTTGCGGGTGCCGAAGAGCCGTCGGCACCGGCCCACGACGTCGTGACTGGTCAGGCCCGACGGCTTGTCGACGACGACCAGACCCGGGGCACTCACAACACGATCCCGGTCAACGCGATCCCGTTGCGGACGGCCCACCTCCCGGTCAGCGACGTCAGCGGGGGCCCCGACAGGGCCTCCGGGTCGATCAGGATCGTCGAGGTGAACGTGCCCGCCTGCCCGGAAGAGTCGGCATCAAAGGTGATGTGGGCGTCCTCGAAGCCCAGCCACCGCCGCGTCAGCGGGAACCACGCCTTGTACGTCGCCTCCTTGGCGCAGAACAGGACCCGGTCCCAGTGCACGCCGTCACCCAGCGCCTGCAGTTCACCGCGCTCGGCGGGCAGGCTGATGGCGTCGAGCACCCCCTGCGGAAGGACGTCGTGCGGTTCGGCGTCGATGCCCACCGAGCGGACCTCGCCGCGGCGCCCGACGACGGCTCCGCGGAAACCCTCGCAGTGGGTGAGGCTGCCGACGAAACCGTCGGGCCAGCACGGCTCGCCCTTCTCCCCCTTGAGGATCGGCACCGGGTCCGCTCCCAGCTCCACGAGCGCCTGGCGCGCGCAGTACCGCACGGTGACGAACTCGTTGCGCCGCTTGGGCACCGACTTCGCGATCAGTGGCTCCTCTTCGGGCAGCGGCGCCAATTCGCGCGGGTCCGAATACAATTCGGCCGCGGCCAGCGCATCGAGCTCGCCGGGCAGCACCCCGGCGAGCAGCGTCGCCGCGATCACGTCCGATCCCTGATCCGCTGCTGCATCTTCTCGGCGTGGTCGCGCATCTCCTGGGTGATCTGGAAATGCCCGCCGAACTCGTTGAGGTAGCCCGGGCTGTACTGCGGATCGGGCAGGATCTGGCGCAGCCACCGGTAGGGCCGCCGGCGGCGCCACTCCCGCGGGTAGCCGACCGACACCTCTTCGAAGCGCACCCCGTCATACCAGGTGGTGCGCGGGATGTGCAGATGCCCGTACACCGAGCAGAGGGCGTTGTAGCGGGTGTGCCAGTCGGCGGTGGCGGTGGTGCCGCACCACATGGCGAACTCGGGATAGAACAGCGCGTCGCAGGGTTCACGCACCATCGGGAAGTGATTGACCTGGATGGTCGGCATCATCCAGTCGAGGTCTTCGAGCCGCTTGCGGGTGTAGGCCACCCGGTCCCGGCACCAGGCGTCGCGGGTGGCGTACGGCTCGGCGGACAGCAGGTACTCGTCGGTGCCGACGATGTTGCGGTCCTTGGCGATCGCCAGGCCCTCGGCCTTCGTTCCCGCGCCCTGGGGCAGGAACGAGTAGTCGTAGAGCAGGAACATCGGCACGATGGTCGCCGGCCCGCCCTCCTCGGTCCACACCGGGAACGGATGCTCGGGCGTGACGATGCCCATCTCGTCGCACATGTTGACCAGGTAGTCGTAGCGCGCCTTGCCGAAGATCTGCATCGGGTCGCGGTTGGTGGTCCACAACTCGTGGTTGCCCGGCACCCAGATCACCTTCGCGAAGCGCTTCCGCAGCACGTCGAGCGCCCAGCGGATCTCGTCGGTGCGCTCGGCGACGTCGCCGGCCACGATCAGCCAGTCGTCGGGAGAGGCGGGGTGCAGCGACTCGGTAACCGGTTTGTTGCCGGTGTGCCCGGTGTGAAGATCACTGACCGCCCACAGGGTGGGGCGTCGGTCCTCGGAACTCACAACCGGTCAGCCTACTGGTGGCGCCGACGGCGAGGCTGTCCGGCAACTAGAACAGGTTCTAAGTTCTCGCCGTGCGGCGCGTCACCGCCCGTTACACTCCGGGCAGGGACGCGACGGACGAACCGGGACAAAGGGGTGCGATGTTCGCCAAGGTGCGACTGCTCTCGGCACTGTGTGCGCTGGTCGCGGCGGTGATCGTGGTGTGGCAGGCCCAGCCGGACGTGCGCCTGGGCACCGGCGCCGTCGAGCTCCGGTCGACCGACGCGCCGATGACCACGATCAAGTCCCCCGTGCTCGATCTCACCGATCCGGACCCCTTCGATCCGTGCCGCGACATCCCGCTGGACGTGGTGCAGCGCATCGGCCTGGCGTTCACGCCGCCGGACCCGGAGGACAGCCTCCGGTGCCACTACGACGCCGGTAACTACCAGATGGCGGTCGAGGCGTTCGTGTGGCGCACCTACGAGCAGACGCTGCCGCCCGACGCCGTGGAGCTCGACATCGACGGCCATCGCGCGGCGCAGTACTGGATCATGAAGCCGACGGACTGGAACAACCGCTGGTGGATCACCTGCATGATCGCGTTCAAGACCAGCTACGGCCTCATCCAGCAGTCGCTGTTCTATTCGCCGATCTACTCCGAGCCCGACCCGGACTGCATGCAGACCAACCTGCAGCGCGCCCATGAGCTCGCCCCGTTCTACAAGTACTGAGCGCTAACCTCGCAGGCGTGACCGTCCAGCATTTCCTGATGCAGCGGCTCTCGGGCCTCCTGCACACTCCCCCGCCCACCACCGAGGTCGACGTCCATCGCGGCCTGCGCGTGCCGATGCGCGACGGGGTCGACCTGATCGCCGACCACTACGCGCCCCGCACCGGCACCCCGGCGGGCACGCTGCTGGTCCGCGGACCCTACGGCCGCCGCTTTCCGTTCGCGGCGGTGTTCGGCGAGGTCTATGCCGCCCGCGGCTATCACGTGGTGCTGCAGAGCGTGCGCGGCACCTTCGGCTCGGGCGGAGACTTCGACCCGATGGTCAACGAGATCGACGACGGCGCCGACACCGTGGCGTGGCTGCGCGAGCAGCCCTGGTTCACCGGCTCGTTCGGCACCGTGGGGCTGTCCTACCTGGGATTCACCCAATGGGCGCTGCTCACCGATCCCCCGCCGGAGCTCAAGGCCGCGGTGATCACCGTCGGCCCGCACGATGTCCGGGGGCCGCGCTGGGGCCGAGGGTCGTTCGGGCTCAACGACTTCCTCGGGTGGAGCGACCTGGTCGCCAATCAGGAGGACCCGCGCCGGTTCCGGGTGCTGCTGCGCCAGCTGCGGGCGCAGCGCATGGTGACCGAGGCGTCGCACGGTCTGCCGCTGGGCGAGGCCAGCCGCGCGCTGCTCGGCGACGGGGCACCGTGGTTCGAATCGTGGCTCGACCACCCGCACGGCGACGATCCGTTCTGGGAGCGCATGCATCTGCGTGACGCGCTCGAGCGCACCGAGATCCCGGTGCTGCTGCTCAGCGGCTGGCAGGACCTGTTCCTCGAGCAGACCCTCGAGCAGTACGAGCGGCTGCGCTCGCGCGGCGTGGACGTCGCGATGACCATCGGGCCCTGGACGCACTCGCACATGATGACCAAGGCCGCACCCACGGCCATCCGCGAATCCCTGGACTGGCTCGGCTCCCACCTCGGCGGTACGCCCTCGGTGCGGACGGCGCCGGTGCGCATCCACCTCGAGGGTGACGGCTGGCTCGATCTGCCGAGCTGGCCGCCGGCGATGCCAGAACGGGTGCTCCATCTCAACCCGGGCGGGCGGCTCGCCGACACCGCGGACGACGACGGAACCGCCACGTTCGTCTACAACCCCGGCGATCCGACACCCACCATCGGCGGCCGGCTTCTCTCCCCTGTCGGCGGCTACCGTGACGACACCGCGCTGGCCCGGCGCGCCGACGTGCTGACGTTCACCGGTGATCCGCTGGCAGCCGACCTGTATGTCGTCGGGACGCCGACGGTGGAACTGGCCCATACCTGCGCCAACCCGCACAACGACCTGTTCGTGCGGATCAGCCAGGTCGATGCGCACGGCGCTTCCCGCAACGTGAGCGACGGCTACCTCGCGGCGGCCCCCGATTCGGGAAAGGTGCGCGTGGAGCTGGACGCCGTCGCCCACACGTTCCCCGCCGGCTCCCGCATCCGGGTGCTCGTCGCGGGCGGGTCGCATCCGCGGTTCGTGCGCAATCTCGGCACCGGTGAACCCCTCACCAGCGCAAAAACATTCGCGACGCAGCGGCACACGATCACGCTCGGCGAGGAGTCGCGGCTGATCCTGCCCGCAGGGCCGCAGCCGCCGTCAGCCGACTGAGCCGCGCACCTGGGCGGCGAGGTCGGCCAGCGCCGCATCGTCGTGCACCGGTGTCCCCCACGCCGGTGAGACCGGCAGGTCCACCCAACTCGTGCAGCCCCGGTACTCCGGGGTGCGCGTGAGCCGGACCGGATCGAGGAGCGGGGCAGCCGAGACGACGAGCACGGTCAGCCGGTGGCGCGGGCGGAAGTCCAGCCGGTCTTCGCGCACCGATTCGGCAGTCCAGATATGGTGGTGCTCAATCGATTCCAGATTCTCCGGTCGGGTCACCTCGACGGCATCGACGACCTGCGCACCGGCACGCACGACGATCTCGGCATCGGTGCTGTCCGCGGCGGCGGGCTCGATGAGGCTGCGATGCTCGGGCCGGACCCGCTCGAGGTGGCTGTGCGCCACCGTCGGGAACAGCAGGAAGCGCGAGGCCGCCACCTCGAAGCGTTTCTCGCGGATGCCGCCTTTGCGCAGCAGCACGGTCTGCCTGCCGTCGAGCAACGCGTGCACCACCGCGCTCCACTCCTTGAGCGCCGGCGTGGTCAGCGTCGCGGTCACGTCCGGCTCAGCCGCGCCCGCACCTCGGGGCGACGCAGCGGCGGAACGGTTTTCGGCGGCTGCCTGCGCGGCTGCAGATCGGTGAGCAACCGCTGCGTGGTGGCGGTCACCTCGGCGACAGCGGTCTCGAACGCGTCGACGTTGGCCCCGGACGGACGGGTGATGCCGCTGACCTTGCGCACGTACTGGCGGGCCGCGGCCTCGATCTCCTCGTCGGTGGCTGCCGGCTCCAGACCGCGCAACTCGGTGATGTTTCGGCACATGACCTCCACGATAGGCGTGCTCCGGCGGGCCGATACGGTGAGCGGATGACCAACGCCCCGGACGTTCTGCTGATCGACACCCGCGACCGCGTCCGGACGCTGACGCTGAACCGACCCGCCGCGCGCAACGCGCTCTCCGCGGAATTGCGCCGCCGGTTCTACACCGCGCTGCGTGACGCGGAGGCCGACGACGCGGTCGACGTCGTGATCGTCACGGGCGCCGACCCCGTGTTCTGCGCCGGTCTGGACCTCAAGGAGCTCGGCGACACCACCGAGCTGCCGGACATCTCGCCGAAGTGGCCGCCGATGTCCAAGCCGGTGATCGGCGCCATCAACGGCGCGGCGGTGACGGGGGGCCTCGAGATCGCGCTGTACTGCGACATCCTGATCGCCTCGGAGAACGCCCGCTTCGCCGACACCCACGCCCGGGTGGGGCTGCTGCCGACGTGGGGTCTGTCGGTGCGGCTCCCCCAGAAGGTCGGGGTCGGCATGGCGCGGCGGATGAGCATGACCGGGGATTACCTGTCGGCCGACGAGGCGCTGCGCACCGGCCTGGTGACCCAGGTGGTGCCGCACGATCAGCTGCTCGACACCGCCCGCCAGATCGCCACGTCGATCGTCGGCAACAACCAGAAGGCGGTGCGGGCGCTGATGAGGTCGTATCACCTGATCGACGATGCGCAGAACAGTGCCGGGCTGTGGCAGGAGGCGGCCTCGGCGCGGGAGTGGATGAAGGCCACGTCCGGCGAGGACATCGCGGCCAGCCGCGCCGGGGTCATCGAACGCGGCCGCACCCAGGTGCGTTGACTTCTTGACATCCCGCGCTCCTGGGGCAGGGTCGATGGGGTGAATGAGCAACCGCTTCCGGTCAACCATCACGCCGACCATCCCGGCTTCTCGGGCCTGACGGGCAGCCTCTTCGCGTGGCTGTTCCTGCTCATGGGTCGTGACACTGCGCGGCTCGCGACCGAGCTGTCGGGCGTCGGGCCGGCGGACACCGTCGTCGACGTCGGCTGCGGCGCCGGCAACGCCGTGCGCGCGGCTGCCCGGGCCGGTGCCCGTGTCACCGGTGTCGACCCGTCGGAGTCCATGCTGCGGGTCGCCCGCACCGCCACGCGCGCAGCGGCCACCGTCACGTGGGCGCAGGGCGGTGCCGAGTCGCTGCCGGTTCCCGACGGCGCCGCCACGGTCGTGTGGGCGCTGGCGACCGTGCACCACTGGCCCGACGTCGACAGCGGCCTGGCGGAGATCCGGCGGGTGCTGGCACCGGGCGGCCGACTGCTGGTGCTCGAACGGCAGGTGCAACCGGGTGCCACCGGTTTCGCCAGCCACGGCTGGACGACGCAGCAGGCGGAATCGTTTGCCGCGCTGTGCCGTTCGGCAGGCCTGACGGACGTGCGCACCACGGAACATCGAGCCGGGCGGCGCGACCTGTGGGCGGTCAGCGGGTTCCGGGCACCAGCCAGCGGCCCGACAGCGCCCGCCAGCCCACGAACACCAGACGCAACACCATGAAGGTGCTCAGCCCCGACCAGATGCCCAGCAGCCCCCACCCGAACGCCAACGACAGCCAGATCAGCGGCAGGAACCCCACCAGCGCGCTCACCAGCGTCGCGGTCCGCATGAACCGGGCATCCCCCGCGCCGAGCAGCACCCCGTCCAGCGCGAACACCACCCCGGCGACCGGCAGCTGCGCCACCAGGAACCACCACGGCACAGCGATCTGATCGAGCACGCTGCGGTCGTCGGTGAACACCGCGGGCAGCACCGACGAGCCGAGGGCGAAGGTGGCTGCCAGCACTGCGCCCGCCACCGTGGAGAACAGCGTGACCCGCCACGCCACCGATTTGGCGTGAGCGAGCTCACCCGCCCCGAGCGCGGCGCCGACCAGCGACTGCGCCGCGATCGCCAGTGAATCCAGCACGAGGGCAAGGAAATTCCACAGCTGCAGCAC
This sequence comes from Mycolicibacterium chlorophenolicum, assembly GCF_001044235.1. GTDB lineage: Bacteria > Actinomycetota > Actinomycetes > Mycobacteriales > Mycobacteriaceae > Mycobacterium > Mycobacterium chlorophenolicum. The sequence goes on from NZ_JYNL01000020.1 coordinate 485,864, forward strand.
CACCTGGTGGGCCGCCACCGCCGCGGCGCCGAACCGGGCGGCGACCGCGCCGGCGGAGATGAAGCACGCCTGGAACGCCATCGTGCGCACCACCAGGTCGCGGCCCATCACCAGCTGCGCACGCAGCACCGCGGGACGCAGTCTCACCGGCACCTGCTCGACGAACAACGCCCGGAAGAACAGCGCGGCCGCGAGCCACTGACCGACCACGTTGGCCACCGCAGAACCCGTTAGCCCCATGGCGGGCGCGCCGAACCAGCCGTACACCAGCGTCGGACAGAGCACCGCGGCCACGGCGAAGCCGACGACGACGTAGCGCAGCGGCCGCATCGTGTCCTGCACGCCGCGCATCCAGCCGTTCCCGGCGGCGGCCACCAGAATCGCGGGCACCGCCAGGCTCGCGATGCGGACCCACGGCAGCGCGGCCGCCGCGATGTCGCCCCCGGCCGCCAGCGCCGACACCAGCGGAACGGCTGTGAGCTGCACGGCCGCGACAATGGTCAGCCCGATCCCCAGCGCCAGCCAGGTGGCCTGCACGCCTTCCCCGACCGCGGCGGTGCGATCGCCGGCGCCGTAGAACCGGGCGGCCCGCGCCGTGGTGCCGTAGGACAGGAACGTCAGCTGGGAGCTGAGCACGCCCATGACCAGCGCGCCGATCGCCAGACCGGCCAGACTCAGCGCCCCGAGCCTGCCGACCACGGCGAGATCGAACAGCAGGTACAGGGGTTCGGCGGCGAGGACTCCGAGCGCCGGAAACGCCAGGGCGGCGATCCGTCGGCTGGTGGCCGGCGCGACGGCCTCCCCGGCGGCGTCAGCCAAGAACCGTGCGCAGCGCCGTCACGACATCGTCGGCACTGCCGGTCACCGAATATCCGGCGGCCAGGCGGTGACCGCCTCCGCCGAAACTCGCGGCGACGGCCGCGACGTCGAGCGACTTGGATCGCATCGACACCGACCACTGCGCCGGCTCGATCTCCTTGAACACCGCGGCCACCTCGGCCTGCTGCGTGGTCCGCACGATGTCGACGATGCTCTCGACCTCTTCGGGTCGCGCGCTGGTCCACTCGTCGTTGGGCACCACCGCGTAGACCAGCCCCTGCCCGTCGGCTGCGTCGGCCACCAGGCGGGCAGAGCCCAGCACCCGCGACAGCATCGGCAGCCACGCGAACGGGTGGGTGTCCATCAGCGTGCGGCTGATGCCCGCGTTGTCCACACCGAGGTCGACCAGACGGGCGGCCAGCCGCAGCGCGCGGGCGCTCGCCCAGCGGAAGGAGCCGGTGTCGGTGGTCAGGCCCGCGTACAGGCAGTGCGCCACGGCCTCGTCGATCGGCTCGGCCCACGCGTCGAGCAACTCGGCGATCAGCATCGTCGTCGAGTCGGCCGAGTCGTCGACGAAGTTGGCACTGCCGAACAGGTGGTTGGAGGCGTGATGGTCGATGACCAGGACCCGCCGGTCGGGCGTGACCAGGTCGGCCAGCGAACCGAGGCGGTTCACGCTGGGAATGTCCACGGTGACCACCAGGTCGGCGTCGCGGCGCAGCTGCTCGGGCGCGACCAGCAGATGGCAGCCGGGCAGCGAGCGCAGCGACTCGGGCAACTCGGCGGGCGCGGCGAAGCTGACCTCGACGGCCTTGCCGGCACGGTCCAGCACCAGCGCGAGTGCGAGACCGGCACCGATGGTGTCGGCGTCGGGATGGACGTGGCACACCACGCTGACAGAGCGGGCCGACGACAGCAGCGCGGCGGCGTCGCGGGCATCCGCGCGCACACCGGCCATCAGGGCGTCAGTCGTCGTATCTGTCATCGAGCGTGTCGAAGTCACCCGTGTCCTCAGCGTCCGCTTCGTCTGGCCCCCGGCCGTCGTCCTCCACCCCCGTTACACGGTACGGGTCGGCGTCGCCGGCGTGCTTGGCCCCTTGCCGAACTCTCGCCAAATCCTCATCCGCGGCGCGGGCCCGCGCCAGCAGCTCCTCCATGTGCGCCGCGGTGTCGGGCACCTTGTCGAGCACGAACGACAGCGTCGGGGTGAAGCGGACACCGGTGGCCGCGCCGACCTTGCTGCGCAGCGTGCCCTTGGCCCGCTCCAGCGCCGCCGCGGCCGCCGCGTAGTCCGGCTCCTCGTCGAGCGTGTCGCCCCGCACCGTGTAGAACACGGTCGCGTCGTGCAGATCTCCCGTGACCTTCGTGTCCGTGACGGTCACGAAGGCCAGCGGGGGATCCTTGATCTCGAACTCGATGGCCGAGGCGACGACGGTGCCGATGCGCTTGGCGAGCCGTCTGGCCCGCGCTGGATCGGCCACCGACTACACCCGTTCCTTCTCGACCAGCTCGTACGTCTCGATGACGTCGCCCTCTTTGATGTCGGAGTACGTCAGCGTCAGACCACACTCGTAGCCTTCGCGGACCTCGGTGGCGTCGTCCTTCTCCCGCTTGAGCGACGAGATGGTGAGGTTTTCGGCCACCACCACGTTGTCGCGCAGCAGACGGGCCTTGGCGTTGCGCCGCATGATGCCCGACTGCACGAGGCAACCGGCGATGTTGCCGACCTTGCTCGACCGGAAGATCGCCCGGATCTCGGCGCGGCCGAGTTCCTTCTCCTCGTAGATCGGCTTGAGCATGCCCTTGAGCGCGCTCTCGATCTCGTCGATGGCCTGGTAGATCACCGAGTAGTAGCGGATCTCCACACCTTCGCGGTTGGCCAGCTCGGTGGCCTTGCCCTCAGCGCGGACGTTGAAGCCGATGATGATCGCATCCGAGGCCGACGCCAGGTTGACGTTGGTCTCGGTGACGCCACCGACGCCGCGGTCGATGACACGCAGCTCGACCTCGTCGTCGACCTGGATGCCCAGCAGGGCCTCCTCGAGCGCCTCGACCGTACCGGCGTTGTCGCCCTTGAGGATCAGGTTCAGCTGGCTGGTTTCCTTCAGCGCCGAATCCAGGTCCTCCAGGCTGATCCGCTTGCGGCTGCGGGCCGCCATCGCGTTGCGCTTGCGCGCGCTGCGGCGGTCGGCGATCTGGCGGGCGATGCGGTCCTCGTCGACGACGAGGAAGTTGTCGCCGGCGCCGGGGACGGACGTGAAGCCGATCACCTGAACCGGACGCGACGGCAGCGCCTCGGTCACGTCCTCGCCGTGCTCGTCGACCATGCGGCGCACACGACCGTAGGCGTCGCCGGCCACCACCGAGTCGCCGACCCGCAGCGTGCCGCGCTGGATCAGCACGGTCGCGACGGGGCCGCGGCCGCGGTCGAGGTGCGCCTCGATCGCCACACCCTGGGCCTCCATGTCGGGGTTGGCCCGCAGGTCCAGCGACGCGTCGGCGGTCAGGATGACGGCCTCGAGCAGCGCGTCGATGTTGGTGCCCGCCTTGGCGGAGATGTCGACGAACATCGTGTCGCCGCCGTACTCCTCGGGCACCAGGCCGTACTCGGTGAGCTGACCGCGGATCTTGGCCGGGTCGGCGCCCTCCTTGTCGATCTTGTTGACCGCCACCACGATCGGCACGTCAGCGGCCTGCGCGTGGTTCACGGCTTCGACCGTCTGCGGCATGACACCGTCGTCGGCGGCCACCACCAGGATCGCGATGTCGGTGGCCTTGGCGCCACGGGCACGCATGGCGGTGAACGCCTCGTGGCCCGGGGTGTCGATGAAGGTGATGGGCCGCTCGTTGCCGTCGAGGTCGACCGTGACCTGGTAGGCGCCGATGTGCTGGGTGATGCCGCCGGCCTCGCCCTCGCGGACGGTGGCGTTACGGATCGTGTCCAGCAGTCGCGTCTTGCCGTGGTCGACGTGACCCATGACGGTGACGACCGGCGGCCGGAACTCGAGGTCCTCCTCGCCGCCCTCGTCCTCGCCGTAGGACAGGTCGAAGGACTGCAGCAGCTCGCGGTCCTCGTCCTCCGGGGACACGACCTGCACGACGTAGTTCATCTCGCTGCCGAGCAGCTCGAGGGTCTCGTCACCGACGGACTGCGTGGCCGTGACCATCTCGCCGAGGTTGAACAGCGCCTGCACCAGCGAGGCCGGGTTGGCGTTGATCTTGTCGGCGAAGTCGGACAGCGACGCGCCGCGGGCCAGCCGGATGGTCTCGCCGTTGCCGTGCGGCAACCGCACGCCACCGACGACCGGGGCCTGCATGTTCTCGTATTCGGCCCTCTTCGCGCGCTTCGACTTACGGCCGCGCTTCGGGGCGCCGCCGGGACGACCGAACGCACCGGCCGCGCCACCGCGCTGGCCGGGACGGCCACCGCCGCCGCCGCCGGGACGGCCACGGAAGCCGCCGGCTGCCGCGCCGCCACCGCCTGCGCCGCCACCGCGGTAGTTGCCGCCGCCGCCACCGCCGCCGCCGCCGGGACGACCGACGCCGCCGGGAGCCGGACGGGGACCACCACCGGGACGCGGACCGCCACCGGGACGGGGACCGCCACCGGGACGGGCGCCCTGCGGGCGGGGAGGCATGTTGCCCGGCGAGGCACCCGGACGCGGACCGCCGCCGGGGCGGGGTCCACCGGCGCCGGGGCCGGGCCTGGCGCCACCCGGACCCTGAGGCCTGGGCATGGGCCGGTCGACCGGCTGCTGCGACGAGAACGGATTGTTGCCGACGCGCGGGGTGCGCGCTGCGGGCTTGGGAGCACCGGGACGCGGTGCGCCCGGGCCGGGACGAGGCCCGGGTGTCGGACCCGGACGGGCCGGGGCCGCCGGAGCGGCGGGGGTCGCCGCAGCTGCCGGCGGGGCGGCCGCTGCGGGCGGCGCTGCCGGTGCCGGAGGTGCGGCAGGCGCTGCGGGCGGCGCCGGCGCCGGAGCCGGAGCCGGCGCGGGCTGCTGCGCTACGGGCGCCGACGGCTTGGGACCGGGGCGCGGCGCGGAGGGCTTGGGTGAACCGTTACCGCCGCTGTTGACGGGCTCGGCGCTGGGCTTGGAGCCGCCGAACGATTCCCGAAGACGGCGGGCGACGGGCGCCTCCACCGTGGACGACGCCGACTTGACGAACTCACCTTGTTCGCTCAGTCGCGCCAGTACTTGCTTGCTTGTGACACCGAGTTCCTTCGCCAACTCGTGCACGCGGGCCTTACCTGCCACTACATCTCCTGTCTGAGAGGCGACAGCGGTGGTAGGCGCCGCGCCTCGGGTTAGCTATGACGCATGGTCATCGGGACTTCACGGTGTGCTCATGTTCTTCGCTACCTGTTCTCTTGCCCGGGTGTGTCGAGCGCTTCGGTGTTGGCGAAACGTTCGATCACCGCGGTGATGTCCGGTGAACCGGTGATCCGGAGCGCTCGGCCGAAGGCCCGCCGCCGGACCGCATCGTTCAGACACTTCGGATCGGGATGCAGCCAGGCACCCCGCCCCGGAAGTCTCTTCGCCCCGTCGACGGTCACGGCGCGGTGGCCGGTTCCGTCGTCGACAGCGACAACCCGAAGCAGATCGACGGCCAGCTCTCGTCTCCGGCATCCGATGCATGTCCGCACCGGGCCCTCAGCTGGGTCGTTGGTGCTTTTCTGCGTCCGAGCCGATGTCTCGCGCTGGATCACACCGAAGTCTACCGTCACGACGGCGCCGAGAGGAAAACCGGTGCGACGAACGCCGTTGACGGCGCCGCCGTCACCGTTCGCCGACGGCCCCGCGGGCCGCGTCCGGCCGACGCTCGTGCTCGGCATCGTCGCCGCGGGTGTCGCTGCGAATGTCGATGCGCCATCCGGTGAGCCGGGCGGCCAACCGGGCGTTCTGGCCTTCCTTGCCGATGGCCAGCGAGAGCTGGAAGTCGGGCACGATCACCCGCGCCGCCCGCGCGGCCTCGTCGATGACCGTCACCGACACCACCTTGGCCGGGGACAGCGCATTGGCGACGAACTTCGCCGGGTCCTCGTCGTAGTCGATTATGTCGATCTTCTCGCCGGACAGCTCGCTCATCACGTTGCGCACCCGCTGCCCCATCGGCCCGATGCAGGCGCCCTTGGCGTTGAGGCCGGGCGCCCGCGACACCACGGCGATCTTGCTGCGATGCCCCGCCTCCCGGGCCACCGCGACGATCTCGACCGAACCGTCGGCGATCTCCGGCACCTCCAGCGAGAACAACTTGCGGACCAGGTTCGGATGGGTGCGCGACAGCGTGATCAGCGGTTCGCGCGCGCCGCGGGAAACCCCCACCACGTAGCAGCGCAACCGGTCGCCGTGCTCGTAGCGCTCCCCCGGGACCTGTTCGGCGGCGGGGATGACGCCCTCGGACCCCTTGGTCTCGCTGCCCATCCGCACTACGACCAGCCCGCGGGCGTTCGCGCGCGCGTCGCGCTGGATGACGCCGGCGACGATGTCGCCCTCGCGGGCCGAGAACTCGCCGTAGTTCTTCTCGTTCTCCGCATCGCGCAACCGCTGCAGGATCACCTGACGCGCTGTCGTCGCCGCGATGCGACCGAAACCCTCTGGGGTGTCGTCCCATTCGTGCAACACGTTGCCGTCGGCGTCGGTCTGGCGGGCCATCACCCGGACCACGCCGGTCTTGCGGTCGACGTCGATCCGGGCGTCGGCCTCGTGGCCTTCGGTGTGCCGGTAGGCGGTCAGCAGCGCCGATTTGATGGTGTCGACGACCACGTCGACGCTGATTCCCTTGTCAGCCTCGATCGCGTGCAGCGCAGCCATGTCGATGTTCATGCTCAGGTCTCTCTTCCGGTTTGGCCCGCCAACTCCAACTCACGTGGACTCGGTGGCGAGAACTCCACCTGGACAACGGCTTTGGTGATGCTGTCACGTTCGACGTCACGCACGCTCAACGCCCCGCGGGCACCGTCTTTGACGACCAGGCCGACCACGCCGTCGCGCAGTTCACCCAACCGCCCGGTCAGCGTCGACCCGTCGCTCAGCGTCAGTTCCACGCGCCGGCCCCGCGCGCGACGGAAGTGCTTGTCGGTGGTCAGCGGGCGGTCGACCCCCGGGGAGGTGACCTCCAGCACGTAGGGCGCCGAATCGAGTTCGTCGAGAAGGGCCGAGGCGAGCCGGGACAGTTCGGCGACGGCGTCGAGGTCCAGCCCGCCGTCGGCATCGGCGACCACCGTCACCCGCGGCGGCCGTGCGCTCGCGTCGACCAGCACGTCCTCGATGTCGTATCCCGCGCGCGCGAACTCCCCGTCGAGCAATTCGATCACCTGTCGTTGCGACGGCAATCCCGTAGACCGCTCCGCCACGGTGAGCTCCTCGTCTTGAGTTGTCCTTCGAACTGGGTCGACCCGGGTCTCCACGATACGCCAGCGCGGCCGGGCCAAATAACGAAAAGCAGCGAGCGCGGGCGGGCGTCGCCGAAGACGGCTCCGGGCCGAGCTACGCGCCAATGGCAGGATGTTGCACGTGCCGAGCCGACCGCCGACCGTCAGCCGCCGGGAGGTGCTCGTCGGGATGGCCGTCCTCGCGGCGACGGCCGCCACCTCGGCCGGCTGCGGCTCCCCGCCTCCCCCGCCCGACCTCGACGACCTCACCACCGCGCTGGACCGGGCCCGTGCCGACGCCCGACTGGCCGGCGAGGCCGCCGCCACCGCGCGCGGATCCGTCGCGCAGACGCTCACCCAGGTGGCCGGGCAGCGCTCCGCACACGCTGCGGCGCTGTCCGACGAGATCGTCCGGTTGACCGGCCAACCCGCGCCGACCACCAGTGTGTCGGTCACGACGTCGACCAGCGTCGCCGCGGGAGTGCCGCCGGCACCGGCGCCGACGGCCGACGACGTGATCGGTTCGCTGCGCGCCTCGGCCGACAGCGCAGCCCATGCCGCCGCGACGCTGTCCGGGTATCGCGCGGGTCTGCTCGCCTCGATCGCCGCGTCCTGCACGGCCGCCTACACCGTCGCGCTGGCCTCCCCGGGTGGTGCGCGATGACCTCGCCCTCGCCGAGCCCGACCACGCGCCCCACCGATCCGGCCGCCGGCGCGCTGTTCGACGCCGTCGCCGGCGAGCACGCCTCCATCTACGGATACGGGCTGGTGTCAGCGCATTCCACGCCCGAGGACAACGACCTGGTCGCCGACACGATGGCCGAACACCGCGCCCGCCGCGAAGCCGGCATCGCCCTGCTCGAGGACGCGGGCGCCGCGGTGCCGCTGCCCGCGGCCGGCTACGCGATGCCGATGGAGGTCGCCACGCCGCGACAGGCCGCCACGCTCGCGGTCCGGATGGAGGAGGACACGGCCACCGCGTGGCGGGCGGTGGTCGAGCAGGCGACCGACGAGAAGGTCCGCGCGTTCGGGGTGGCGGCGATGCTCGAGTCCGCGGTCACCGCGGCGCGCTGGCGGCGCGTCCTGGGCGCGACAACGGTCACGGTGGCGTTCCCCGGCGGCGCGGAGTGACGCTCAGCCGACCGCGGCCAGGATCTCCGTGGCCGCCGATCCGACGGCCACGTCGCGCTTCTCGCCGCTGAACCGGTCCCGCAGTTCCACCACACCGTCGGCCCAGCCGCGGCCGACGACGACGATCCACGGAACGCCGAGCAGCTCGGCGTCCTTGAACTTGACTCCGGGCGAGGCCGTCCGGTCGTCGAGCAGCACGTCGACGCCGAGGCGGTCCAGATCGGCGGCCAGTTCGTTCGCACCGGCCCGCGCCTCGGCGTCCTTGTTGGCGATCACGACGTGCACGTCGAACGGTGACACCGCGGCCGGCCACCGCAGCCCGAGCTCGTCGTGCTGCTGCTCGGCGATCACCGCGACCAGCCGGGACACCCCGATGCCGTAGCTGCCCATGGTCAGCCGCACCGGCTTGCCGTCCTCGCCCAGGACGTCGGCGGTGAAGGCGTCGGCGTACTTGCGGCCCAGTTGGAAGACGTGGCCGATCTCGATGCCGCGCGCCGCCACCAGCGGACCGGCGCCGTCCGGCGACGGGTCGCCCTCGCGCACCTCGGCGGCTTCGATGGTGCCGTCCGGGGTGAAGTCGCGTCCCGCGACGAGGTCGACGACGTGCTTGCCCAGCTCGTCGGCACCGGTGATCCACGCCGTACCGTCGACCACTCGCGGATCGACCAGATAGCGAACCCCGTTGGCCAGCAAGCCTTTCGGGCCGATGTACCCCTTCTTGAGGAACGGGTACCTGGCGAAGTCGGCGTCGTCGAGCATCGCGTACTCGGCCGGCTCGAGCGCCGCGCCGAGACGCTTGTCGTCGACCTCGCGATCGCCGGGCACCCCCACCGCGAGCAGTTCCCACTCGCCGCCGGGCGCACGAACCTTGAGCAGCACGTTCTTCAGCGTGTCCGCCGCGGTGACGGTGCGGCCCAGGCCGGCGCCGTTGGCCCACTCGACCAGCGTCGCGATCGTCGGCGTGTCCCCGGTCTCGTAGACCGTCGCCTCGGGCAGGCCGTCGAAGGGGATGGCCTCGGGCACCGCGGTGATGACGGCCTCGACGTTGGCGGCGTAGCCGGACTCGACGCACCGCACATAGGTGTCCTCGCCGACCTCGCTCTCGGCCAGGAACTCCTCCGACGCGCTGCCGCCCATCGCGCCGGACACCGCCGACACGATCACGTAGCGCACCGCGAGGCGGGCGAAGATGCGCTGATAGGCCTCGCGATGCGCGTGGTAGGCGTTCTTCAGACCGTCGTCGTCGATGTCGAACGAGTAGGAGTCCTTCATCAGGAACTCGCGTCCGCGCAGGATGCCGGCACGCGGACGGGCCTCGTCGCGGTACTTGTTCTGGATCTGGAACAGGATCAGCGGGAAGTCCTTGTACGAGGAGTACTCCCCCTTCACGGTGAGGGTGAACATCTCCTCGTGGGTGGGCCCCAGCAGGTAGTCGTTGTCGCGGCGGTCCTGCAGCCGGAACAGCGTGTCACCGTATTCGGTCCAGCGGTTGGTGGTCTCGTAGGGCGCCCGCGGCAGCAGGGCGGGGAACAGGATCTCCTGTCCCCCAATGGCGTTCATCTCGTCGCGGACGATGCCCTCGATCTTGCGCAGCACCTTGAGCCCGAGGGGCAGCCAGCTGTACAACCCGGGCCCGACGGGGCGGACGTATCCGGCGCGGATGAGCAGCTTGTGGCTGGCCACTTCGGCGTCGGCCGGATCGTCGCGCAGGGTGCGCAGGAACAGCTCAGACATGCGGGTGATCACAGCCGACCACCTTATGCGAGCGCTCAGAGCTCCCCGGCCTCGACCGCCTCCCGGGTGTGCTGGGCCGCGGCGATGTCCCGGGCGGTGAAACCGATGAACAACGCGGCGGCGCCGACGAACACCGACACCCCCGCCACCCACAGCAGCGAGTACGTGTAGCCGGCGTCGAGCGCATCCAATTGGGCCGACGTCATGTCCTTGACCGGCCCGGTCGTGCCGCCGAGGAACAGGGTGCGCGACGTCTGGACGGCCTGGATCATCACGAGGACCACCGGGCCGCCCAGATTCTGCACCATCAGCGTGATCGACGAGACGGGGCCGATCTCGCGCGGACCGACGTCGGCGACCGCGCACAGCGGCAGGATCACCGAGATCACGCCGATGCCGAAGCCGCCGACCACCAGCGGAGCGAGCAGGTCCGGGACGTACGGGATGCCCCGGTTGAGCGTCGCGCCGTAGAGCATCGCGCATGGCACCAGCAGCCCGGCGCCGAGGATCAGCCAGCGGGGCGCGACATACGGGGCCAGCCGCGCCGCGACGATCGTGCCGACGCCCAGCGCCAGCGCGAACGGAATGAAGCAGACCCCCGCGAGCAGCGCCGAGTACCCCATCACGTCCTGCACGTACAGGCCGATCATCACCGTCGCGCTCAGCATCACCCCGCCCGCCAGGAACAGCGAGATGAACGTGGCCACCCGGTTGCGGTTGTCGAACACCTCCATCGGGACGATCGGGTGGTCCGCGGAGCGCTCGACGACGAAGAACGACACGAAGAACGCGACCGCGGCGACGCCCGCCCCGATCACGAACGGAGAAGTCCAGCCCAGCGCCGGGCCCTGCGTGAAGATCAGCACGGCCGACGTGCAGCCCAGCGTCGCCAGCAAGGCGCCGGTGACGTCGAGCTTGAGCCGCTCGTGGTGCGTCTCGGCCAGCCGGAAGAAGGCGATCACGATGATGGCGATCCCGATCGGGACATTGATGAGGAACGCCAGCCGCCAGGAGATCACGGTCAGCGCACCGCCGAGGACCAGGCCGAGCACCGAGCCGGTGGCCTGCATGGCCGCAGACACCGCGAGCGCGCGGTTACGCGGCTGCCCGACGGCGTAGGTGGTCGCGATGAGCGCCAGCCCGGTGGGGGCGGCGACCGCGGCGCCGGTGCCCTGCACCGCACGGGCCACGATCAGCGTGGCTTCGTCGGTGGCCAGCCCGCAGACCAGCGAGGCGATCGTGAACACGCCGACGCCGGACAGGAACGCCCGCTTGTGGCCGATCGCGTCGCCGATGCGGCCGCCGAGCAGCAGCAGACCCCCGAACGCCAGCACGTACGCGGTGATGACCCAGCTCTTGCCGGCGTCGGAGAGGTCGAGTTCGGCCTGCATCCGCGGCAGCGCGACGATGACGATGGTGCCGTCGAGCGTCGACATGAGCTGCATGCCGGTGATCGCGACGATCGCGATGCCCAGCACCGACGACGCCAACGGAGGCCGGGAGGACATGGTGAGCCACCCTACCGGGGGATTTCGGCGTCGCTGGTCACGCAACCGTTGACGAACGACACCGAAATCGCGACGAGCTAGAGCTCTCCCCGGCCGAATGTCGAGCTAGAGCTCTCCGGCGTCGATCGCGTCCTTGACTTCCTGCGCGTGTGCCACCTGCTGGGCCGTGTAGCCGATGAACAGCGCCGCACCGCCGACGATCACCGCGACCGCGGCCACCCACAGCAGACCGTAGGTGTACCCCTGGTCGAGGGCGTGCAGCTGCGCGGCGTTCATGTCCTTGACCGGTCCGTTGGTGCCGCCGAGGTACAGCGTGCGTGACGTGATCACCGCCTGGATGATCGCGAGCACGACCGGGCCGCCGAGGCTCTGCAGCATCAGCGCGATCGCCGAGACGGGGCCGATCTGGTCGAATCCGACGCCGGCGATCGCCGACACCGTCAGCGGCACCACGATCATGCCGATACCGAAGCCGCCGACCGTGATCGGCAGGACCAGGTTGGGGAAGTACGGGATGCCCGCGTCCAGCGTCGAGCCGTAGAGCATCGCCGCGAGCACCAGGACGCCGCCGCCGATGACCAGGATGCGCGGCGGGAACTTCGACACCAGCGCCGACGACAGACCCAGGCCGATGCCCAGGGCGATGACGAACGGGATGAACCCGACGCCCGCCTTCAGCGCGCTGTAGCCCATGATGTCCTGCACGTAGAGCCCGATCAGCACGGTGAGGGTGAACATCACGCCGCCGGCGAGGAAGATCGCCGCGAACGTGGCCAGGCGATTGCGGTCGCGGAACAGCTCGAACGGGACCACCGGATTTTCGGCGGTGCGCTCGACCCAAAGGAACGCGATCAGGCAGGCGGCGGCCGTGATCCCCGATCCGATCGTGATCGGCGAGGCCCAGCCGGCCTCGGGACCCATGGAGAACGCGAACACCGCTGCGGTGCATCCCAGGGTGGCCAGCAGCGCCCCGGCGGCGTCGAGCTTGAGCCGCTCGCGGTGGGTCTCCCGCAGCGTCGTGCGTGCCAGGTGGATCATCAGCAGGCCGATGGGGACGTTGATCAGGAACGCCCAGCGCCAGGACACCTCGGTCAGCGCACCGCCGACGATCAGGCCCATCACCGAGCCGACGCCCGTCATCGCGGCGAAGATCGCGGTCGCGGCGTTGCGTGCGGGACCCTTCGGGAACGTGGTCGCGATCAGTGCCAGGGCGGTCGGCGAGGCGATCGCCGCACCGACGCCCTGCAGCAGCCGGGCGGTGACGAGGGTCGCCTCGTTCCAGGCCAGCCCGCACAGGATCGAGGCGATGGTGAACAGAGCGACGCCCACGACGAAGGTCCGCTTGCGCCCGATGACGTCGCCGAGGCGCCCACCGAGCAGCATCAGACCGCCGAACGTCAGCACATAGGCAGTGATCACCCAGCTACGGCCGGCGTCGGAGAGACTCAGCTCGTCCTGGATCTTGGGAAGGGCGACGATCGCGACCGTGCTATCCATCGTGGCGAGCAGCTGCATCCCGCCGATGGCGATGACCGCGGCGATGAAGCGCCGCGACGGCAACCACGCCGGCGTCTTGGGGAAACGGGGGCCGGCGGCTCCGTCTGCAGTCCCCTTGATGCGGGCCGGCAGTGCGCGATTGGCGCCCCGCTGCCCCTTGCCTTCAGCATCCCGATGGATGGCGGCACGCTCTGCGTCATTGAGAGCCGTCATAACGAGTTACCTTACAGTACTCTTAATTTCCTTTTAACCGGCGAAGGCCGCCACGGCCCCGATCACGATGATCGCAGGGGGTCGAATGCCCTCCGAACGGATCCGTTCCGGTGCTTCGGCGAGGGTGGCCCGCAAAGTCCGCTGCGCGGACGTCGTGCCGTGTTGCACCACCAGCACCGGCGTATCCGCAGGTCGGCCGCCTTCGAGGAGAATTCTCGCGAAGAGTTCGATCCGTTCCACCGCCATCAGCAACACGATCGTGCCGTTCATCGCGGCCAACGCATCCCAATTCACTAACGATTCGGGGTGATCCGGCGCGACATGCCCGCTGACCACCACGAATTCGTGCGTCATCGCCCGGTGGGTGACCGGAACGCCCGCGAGTGCGGGCACCGCTATGGCACTGGTCACACCCGGCACCACGGTGACCGGAATCCCCGCGTCGGCGCACGCGATCACCTCTTCGTAGCCGCGCGCGAACACGAACGGGTCGCCGCCCTTGAGCCGGACGACGAACTTGCCTTCCTTGGCGCGGTCGATCAGGACCGCGTTGATGGCGTCCTGGGCCATCGCGCGGCCGTAGGGGATCTTGGCCGCGTCGATGACCTCGACCTCCGGCGACAGCTCGGCGAGCAGATCCTGGGGCGCCAGCCGGTCGGCCACCACCACGTCGGCGTGCGCGAGCAGCCGCCTGCCCCGGACGGTGATGAGCTCCGGGTCACCGGGGCCGCCACCGACGAGCGCCACCCCGCCCTCCACCACGCCCGGCGCGTCGGCCGCGATGAGTCCCTGCTGCAGGGCTTCGTGGATAGCCGACCGGATGGCCGCCGACCGCCGGTGCTCGCCGCCGGCGAGCACCCCCACCGACAGGCCCTCGTAATCGAACGTGGCCGGGGTGACGGCGGTGCCCTCGATGGCCACGTCGGCGCGCACACAGAAGACGCGACGGCTCTCCGCCTCCTCGACGATGGCCGCGTTGACCGCGGGGTCGTCGGTGGCGGCGATCACATACCAGGCACCTTCGAGATCACCGTCACGAAAAGGCCTCATGGTCAACGTGATTCCCTCGATCGCCTCCACCGCGGGCGTGGCGTCGATGGTGATGACGTGCACGTCGGCCCCGGAGGCGACCAGCAGCGGCAGCCGCCGCTGGGCGACCGTGCCGCCACCCACCACGACGACCTTCTTGCCGGCCAGGCGCAGGCCCACCAGATAGGCGTTGTCGGTCACCCGGCGAGCTTAGAGCGTGCCGCCGCACGGACGAAGCGGGCGATGGCCTGCGGGTGCGACGCCGGATGGGTGTGCAGATACCCGGCATGCACACCCGCGCGGACGGCGCCGTCGTCGACGATGTGACCGCCCCGTCCCCGGTACCGCCACGCGGGCTCCCGGCCGTCTGCGTAATGCATTGTGGTGCGGTGGAATTCGTGCCCTGTGATCCGGTCCCCCACCTGGTGCAGCGACGAGTCGACGACCGCGACCGCGTCCCGGTAGCCCAGGGTCAGCGATTCGGTGAACGAGGCGGACCCGGGGATCACCCCGCACATGGGATGCCCGTCGAGGTCGTCGGCCAGATAGGTCAGGCCGGCGCACTCGGCGTGCAGGGGGCCGCCTACGGCGGCGAGCGCCGCGATCTGCTCACGCACCGCGCGGTTGCCCGACAGCTCCGGCCCGAACTCCTCGGGGAACCCGCCCGGCAGCACCAGGGCCGAGGTCCCCGCCGGCAGCGGGTCGCACAGCGGGTCGAACGGGACGACGTCCGCGCCTGCCGCACGCAGCAATTCGGCATGCTCGGTGTAGCCGAACGTGAAGGCCCGGCCCGCGGCCAGCGCGACGGTCACCGGGGCGTCCGCGGGCTCGGACAGCTCGGGCGTCCACGGGTCGGTGGTGACGCGGCAGCCTGCGGCCGCGACCACGGCGTCGAGATCGACATGCCGGGCCACCAGCGCCGTCATGGCCTCGACGGCGGCGGTCGCGTGGCGGCCGTGCTCCACCGCGGTCACCAGCCCGAGGTGCCGCGACGGCACGGCGAGTTCCCCGGCGCGGGGAATCGCACCGAACACGGTGACACCGGCCTGCTCGCACGCCTGGCGCAGAACCGCTTCGTGCCGCGGCGAGCCGACGCGGTTGAGGATCACCCCGACGAGGTGCACGGCTCGGTCGAAGGTCGCGAACCCGTGTAGCAGCGCGGCCACGCTGTGGCTCTGCCCGCGCGCGTCGACGACGAGCACCACCGGGGCGCCCAGCAGCGACGCGACGTGTGCGGTCGACCCGCGCGCGACGCCGGTGGCCGGCGAGTCGCTGATGCGCCCGTCGAACAGGCCCATCACGCCCTCGACGACGGCGATGTCGGCGTCGGCGCTGCCGTGCCGGTACAGCGGGCCGATGAGCTCGTCGCCGACGAGGACGGGGTCGAGGTTGCGGCCGGGCCGGCCCGCGGCGAGCCCGTGGTAGCCGGGGTCGATGAAGTCGGGGCCCACCTTGAAGGGCGCGACACGATGGTCCGCGCGCCGCAGCGCGCCCATCAGCCCGGTGGCGACCGTGGTCTTCCCGCTGCCGGACGTCGGCGCGGCGATCACCACGGCCGGAGCTACCACGCGCTCACCCCTTCCCGCGAGCGTGCGGAAACTTCGCGAATCTGACGGCGTGTCGGCTGCAGACACGCACGCTCGCGGAGAACGGGGAGGGGGCGGGTCACCACTCGATCCCTCGCTGGCCCTTGCGCCCTACATCCATCGGGTGCTTGACCTTCGTCATCTCGGTCACCAGATCGGCGGCGTCGAGCAGCGCGGCCGGGGCGTCGCGTCCGGTGATCACCACGTGCTGGGTGCCGGGCCGCGAAGCGAGCACGTCGACCACCTCGGCCACGTCGACCCAGCCCCACTTCAGCGGGTACGTGAACTCGTCGAGCACATAGAAGTCGTGGCGCTCGTCGGCGAGGCGGCGCGCGATCTCGGCCCACCCCTCCGCGGCCGCGGCGGCGTGATCCTCCTCGGTACCCGCCTTGCGCGACCACGACCAGCCCGAGCCCATCTTGTGCCACTCGACGGGTCCGCCGACGCCACGCTCGGTGTGCGCGCGGCCCAGCTCGCGCAGCGCGGTCTCCTCCCCGACCTTCCACTTCGCGCTCTTGACGAACTGGAACACCGCGATGTCGAAGCCCTGGTTCCACGCCCGCAGCGCCATGCCGAACGCCGCGGTGGACTTCCCCTTGCCCGCGCCGGTGTGCACCGCGAGCAACGGGGCGTTGCGCCGCGCCCGGGTGGTGAGCCCGTCGCGCGGCACGGTCAGCGGTTGACCCTGGGGCATCGCGTCACCTCCCTCAGGCCGCGCCGCGATCGGCCTGGCGCTTCACCACGGCGGTGAGCGCGTCGGCGCGCAGCTGGTCCAGCCGCACCGACGGCGCGTTCAGCCGGCGCGCCAGGTCGCCCGCCAATTCCAAACGGATGTAGGAGGTTTCGCAGTCCACCACCACGGCCGCGGCGCCCTCGGCCACCAGCCGGGCGGCGGCGGTGCGAGTGCGGCCCAAGGGGTCGGGCCCGCCGGTGGCGCGGCCGTCGGTGAGGACGACCACCAGGCTGCGGCGGGCGCGGTCACGGGCCCGTTCGCGCACCACCATGTCGCGCGCGGCGAGCAGTCCCTGCGCCAGCGGTGTCCGGCCGCCGGTGTCGAAACGCGCCAGCCGCGTGCTGGCCACGTACACCGACGACGTCGGCGGCAGCAGCACCCGGGCGTCCTGGCCGCGGAAGGTGATGACCGCGACCTTGTCGCGCCGCTGATAG
Organism: Mycolicibacterium chlorophenolicum; assembly: GCF_001044235.1. GTDB lineage: Bacteria > Actinomycetota > Actinomycetes > Mycobacteriales > Mycobacteriaceae > Mycobacterium > Mycobacterium chlorophenolicum. Next base: position 502,924 of record NZ_JYNL01000020.1, read on the forward strand.
GCGTCCCGCAGCAGGGACAGGGTGGCGCCGCTGACCGCGGACATCCGGTCGCGCGCGGCCATCGAGCCCGACGCGTCGACGACGAAGATCACCAGGTTCCCCTCGCGGCCCTCCCGCACCGCGCGGCGAACGTCGTCGGGTCCCGGCCGCAGCGGGCCGGCACCGTCGTGGCTCCCCGCGGCGGCGAGCAGCGTGCCGAAGACGTGCATGCCGTGGCCGGTCTGCGGATCGGTGGTGGCGGCGACGACCGTGCCGGTGCGGTTGCGGGCGCGGGAGCGCCGGCCGGGCGCCCCCTCGCCGACGCCGGGGACGACGAGCGCCTTGGTCCGGAACGCCGCTGACGGAGCCGCACTGGGACGCGTCGGCGGGGCCGAATGCGGTTGCGGCGCAGCGTCAGTGGCGGCGTCGCCGGGCGCAGACCCGCCGCCGGGGGGCGGATCGGGCTCCGGATCGGGCTCGGGATCGGCGTCAGCCGCCTCCCCCGCCTGGGTCATCGCGTCGTCGAGCCGTTCGGAGTCCAGCCCGGGGTCGTCGAACGGATCGCGGCGGCGCCGGTGTGGCAGCGCGAGCTCGGCTGCCACCCGGATGTCCTCCTCGGCCACAGTGTCGACGCCGCGCCATGCCGCGTGCGCGACGGCGGTGCGCGCGACCACCAGGTCGGCGCGCATCCCGTCGACGTCGAACGCCGCGCACAGTGCCGCGATGCGGCGCAGTTCGCCGTCGGGCAGGATCACCGCCGCGACCCGGGCGCGGGCGTCGGCGATGTGGCGGGCCAGCTCGGCGTCGGCGTCGGCGTACCGGGCGGCATAAGCCGCCGGGTCGGCTTCGTAGTCGAGGCGCTGACGGATCACCTCCGCGCGCACGTCGACGTCGCGGGAGGCCGCCACGTCGACGGTGAGCCCGAACCGGTCGAGTAGTTGCGGACGCAGTTCCCCCTCTTCGGGATTCATCGTCCCGATGAGCACGAACCGCGCGTCGTGGCTGTGCGAGACGCCGTCGCGTTCGATGTGCACCCGGCCCATCGCGGCGGCGTCGAGCAGCACGTCGACGAGATGGTCGTGCAGCAGGTTGACCTCGTCGACGTAGAGCACACCGCGGTGGGCCCGCGCCAGCAGGCCGGGCGAGAACGCGTGCTCGCCGTCCCGCAGCACCTTCTGCAGGTCCAGTGACCCGACGACCCTGTCCTCGGTGGCGCCGATCGGCAGCTCGACCAGGTGCCCGCCGTCGCCGCCGGCCACCCGGAACGACTGCATGAGCACCGCGGCCAGCCCACGCACCGCGGTCGATTTGGCGGTGCCCTTCTCGCCGCGGATCAGCACGCCGCCGATGTCGGGGCGCACCGCGCACAGCACGAGGGCGAGCTTGAGGCGGTCGTGCCCGACCAGCGCGCTGAACGGATACAGCGCGTCTGCCGTCACGGCTTCACCATCGGGATGTGCGGGATGCCGTCGTCGAGGAACTCGTCGCCGTCGCGCACGAAGCCGTGCCTGCCGTACATCTCCTGCAGATAGGTCTGCGCGTTGATGTGGCAGGGGTAGTCGCCCACCTCGGCCAGCGCCGCGGTCAGCAGCCGTGCGGTGTGGCCGTGGCCGCGATCGGTGCGCTTGGTGCACACCCGCCCGATCCGGAACGCCTTCTGCCCGGCCGGGTGCTCCTCCATCAGGCGCAGCGTCGAAATCACCTGTCCCTCAGGGCTTTCCAGCCAGAAATGCCGGGTCTCGGCGAGCAGATCCCGGCCGTCGAGTTCCGGATACGGGGTGGCCTGCTCGACGACGAACACCTCGACGCGCAGCTTGAGCAGCTCGTAGAGCGTTGCGGCGTCGAGATCCTTGGCCCAACTGCGGCGCAGCGCCACTGTCATCGGCTGACCACCGTCAAACGGTCGCCGCGGTCGGGGAATGCTCAGTGCCCGCGGTGGATTCGCCCGCCACGGTGTCGGGAAGCGCACCCGCGGGCTTGTCGAGCTTGAGCACCTCGGTGCCGTGCGCCCAGATCTCGGAGAACAGCTCCGGCTCGTGGGACAGCTCGGTGCCCAACGACGGGATCATCGTCTTGATCGTCGGCAGCCAGCTCTGGTAGCGGTCGGTGAAGCACCGCGACATCACCTCGAGCATCGCGGGCACAGCGGTGGAGGCCCCCGGCGACGCGCCGAGCAGACCGGCGATGCTGCCGTCGGCGGCCGAGAGCACGGTGGTGCCGAACTCCAGCACCCCGCCCTTGCCCTTGGCCTTGCGGATCACCTGCACCCGCTGCCCGGCGATATCGAGCTCCCAGTCGGAATTCTTTGCACTGGGCGCGAATTCGCGCAGCGCGTCGACCCGCGCCGATTCGCTGAGCAGCAGCTGGCCGATCAGGTAGCGCAGCAGCCCCATCTCGGTGAGCCCGACGCCGAGCATCGACACCAGGTTGTTCGGCTTCACCGACAGCGGCAGATCGGTGACCTTGCCCTGCTTGAGGAACTTGGGCGACCAGCCGGCGAACGGACCGAACAGCAGCCACGAGCGGCCGTTGATCACGCGGGTGTCCAGGTGCGGCACCGACATCGGCGGCGCTCCCAGCGGGGGCAGCCCGTAGACCTTGGCCTGATGACGCGCGGTGAGCCCGGGATTGCCGCTGCGCAGCCACTGACCGCCGACCGGGAATCCGCCGAAGCCCTTGGCCTCCTTGATGCCAGCCTTCTGCAGCAGTGGCAGCGCGCCGCCGCCGGCGCCGACGAACACGAAGCCCGCGTTGAACTTTCGCTTCTGCCCGGTGCGGCGGTTGACGACCTTGACCGTCCACCTGCCGTCCGAGCCCTGATCGAGATCGGTGACGTCGTGGCCGAACAGCGTGGCCATGCCCTGCTTGGCGCCGAACCCGATCAGCTGGCGCGACAGCGACCCGAAGTCGACGTCGGTGCCGTCCTGGGTCCAGTTCAGCCCCACCGGCTGGGAGAAGTCACGCTTCTCGGCCATCAGGGGCAGCCGCCGCACGAACTCGTCGCGGTCGTCGATGAACTCCATCGTCGCGAACAGCGGGTTGGTGACCAACGCTTCGTACCGGCGGCGCAGGTAGTCCACGTTGTCCTCGCCCTGCACGAAGCTCACGTGCGGGATCGGGTTGAGGAAGCTGCGGACGTCGGGCAGCACGCCGTTCTCGACGGCGTAGGTCCAGAACTGGCGCGACACCTGGAACTGCTCGTTGACGTTGACCGCCTTGGCGATGTCGATCGTGCCGTCGGGCCGCGCCGGGGTGTAGTTGAGCTCACACAGCGCCGAGTGTCCGGTGCCGGCGTTGTTCCACGGATCGCTGCTCTCGGCGGCCGCGCCGTCGAGGCGCTCGACCAACGTCATCGACCAGTTCGGCTCCACCAGCCGCAGCAACGCCGACAGCGTGGCGCTCATGATGCCCGCGCCCACCAGCAGGACGTCGGTCTTCTCCGCTTCAGACACCAACTCGATCGGCCCTTCGTGGTCACATCCCGTTGCTCACGGCTTACCGGTGTTCAGGTTATCCCGCCGCGCTCGCCCGCAACCGTCCGACCACCTCCGCCCACTAAGGTGGCTGTCGTGTCCGGATGGCAGCCCGACGTTCTGTCCGGGTACTGGCAAGTCACCTTCGCGCTCGGCCCCGACCCGGACGGGGAGGGTGACCTCGAGGCGACGCTGGTGCGCCGCGGACCGGCGGACCCCACGGCGCAGCACGCGGTGCTGATGGTGCACGGCTTCACCGACTACTTCTTCAACACCGAGTTCGCCGATCACCTGGCCGCCCGTGGTTTTGCGTTCTACGCGATCGACCTGCACAAATGCGGTCGTTCGCACCGCGAGGGGCAGACCCCGCACTTCACCACCGACCTGACCCGCTACGACGTCGAACTCGAGAGGGCGCTCGACGTGATCGCCGCCGAGTCGGGGGGCCGGGTGCTGGTGTGCGGGCATTCGGCGGGCGGGCTGGTGGTGTCGCTGTGGCTGGACCGGCTGCGCGCCCGCGGCGCCACCGAGCGCTCAGGGGTGCAGGGGCTGATTCTCAACAGCCCGTGGCTGGATCTGCAGGGGCCGGCGATCCTGCGCTCCGCGCCGACGACGGCGGCGCTGCGGGCGCTGGGCCGGTGGCGCAAGCACACCGTGGTGCGCCGACCGGGCGATGGCGGTTACGGCACGACGCTGCACCGCGACTACGCGGGCGAGTTCGACTACGACCTGACGTGGAAGCCCGTCGGCGGGTTCCCCGTCACCCTCGGCTGGATCCACGCGATCCGGCGGGCCCAGGCGCGGTTGCACCGCGGTCTGGACGTCGGGGTGCCCAACCTGATTCTGCGGTCCGATCGCAGCGTGCGCGAGGTCGCCGATCCGGAACGGATCCAGCGCGGCGACGCCGTACTCGATGTCGCGCAGATCGCGCGGTGGGCGGGCTGCATCGGCAACCGCACGTCGGTGGTGCCGATCGCCGACGCGAAGCACGACGTGTTCCTCTCGGTGCCGGACTCCCGCGCGACGGCCTACCGGGAGTTCGACCGCTGGCTGGACTGGTACCTCACGGACGGAGACTCTCGGCATGGCTGATTTCGACATCGCGATCATCGGCACCGGGTCGGGCAACAGCATCATCGACGATCGCTACGTCGACAAACGGGTGGCCATCTGCGAGCAGGGGATGTTCGGGGGCACCTGCCTCAACGTCGGCTGCATCCCCACCAAGATGTTCGTCTACTCCGCCGGGGTGGCCGACCAGGTCCGGGACGCGCCACGGTATGGCATCGACGCGCACATCGACGCGGTGCGCTGGCCCGACATCGTCTCGCGGGTGTTCGGGCGCATCGATCCGTTGGCCAGCGGGGGCGAGCAGTACCGGCGGTCCTCGCCGAATGTTCAGGTCTTCGCCAGCCACACCCGCTTCGCCGAGTCCCAGGGCACGGACGGCTACCGGCTGCGCACCGACGACGGCGAGGAGTTCACCGCCGAGCAGGTGGTGATCGCCGCGGGCGCCCGGGCCACAGTGCCCCCGGCGATCGCCGACTGCGGCGTGGCCTATCACACCAGCGACACGATCATGCGCATCTCGGACCTGCCCGAGCACATCGTGATCGTGGGCGGCGGATTCGTGGCCGCCGAGTTCGCGCACGTGTTCTCGTCACTGGGCTCGCGGGTGACGATCGTGCTGCGCGGCACCACGATGCTGACCCACTGCGACGACACGGTGTGCGAGCGGTTCACCGACATCGCGGGCAAGAAGTGGGAGATCCGCAGTCGGCGCAACATCGTGCGCGGGTCGTCCGACGACTCGGGTGTCACCCTCACCCTCGATGACGGCGCCACCGTGCGCGCCGACACCCTGCTCGTCGCCACCGGCCGGGTGCCCAACGGCGATCTCCTCAACGCACACCATGCCGGTGTCGAGGTCACCGACGGGATGGTCACCGTCGACGAGTACCAGCGCACCACCGCGCGCAACATCTTCGCCCTCGGGGACGTCAGCTCGCCGTACCAGCTCAAGCACGTCGCCAACCACGAGGCCCGGGTGGTCAAGCACAACCTGCTCCAGGACTGGGATGACACCGACAACCTGATGCCGGCCAACCACCGCAACGTGCCATCGGCGGTGTTCACCGAGCCCCAGATCGCCTGTGTCGGGCTGACCGAGAACGAGGCCCGCGCAGCGGGATACCGCATCAAGTCGAAGGTCCAGGACTACGGCGACGTCGCCTACGGCTGGGCGATGGAGGACTCCACAGGCTTCGCCAAGCTGATCGTCGACGACGAGACCGGCCTGCTTCTCGGGGCGCACATCATGGGCCACCAGGCGTCGTCGATCATCCAGCCGCTGATCCAGGCCATGGCCTTCGACCTGCCGGCCCAGGAGATGGCCCGGGGCCAGTACTGGATCCACCCGGCGCTGCCCGAAGTGGTCGAGAACGCGCTGCTGGCCCTGTGCGGGGAGCCGCCCTGGCCGCCCTCGAAGAGGCACTGCGCCCCGCCCGACAACATCTGTCTACCTGTTCAGGTGATCATGCGTCTGCTACGCTGATGGCAGAGGGCCGGTCGCAGTGGCCGTCGATGCAGCACATCGCCCAGCCGCAGCGGCCGGTCCCGCTATTCGCCGGAAAGGCGCGCGGCAGAACATTTTTCGATGTTCAACGAGTGGGGACGACGAAACCCCACGGCAGTTCGAGGCGGTGCTGTGCGAGCAGATCCGCGTCGGAGAGCACCTCGCCGATCGCGCCGTCGGCAACGATGACGCCACCGTCCATCACGATGGCCCGCGAGCACAGCTGCGCGGCGTACGGCAGGTCGTGGGTGACGATCAGCATCGTGGCGTCGAGCCCGGCCAGCGTCTCGGCGAGCTCGCGGCGGGCCACCGGATCGAGGTTGGCCGACGGCTCGTCGAGGACGAGAACCTCGGGCTCGCACGCCAGTACGGTGGCCAGTGCCGCGCGGCGCCGCTGTCCGCCCGACATGTGGGCAGGGCTGCGGTCGGCCAGCCCACTCATCGACACCACCTCCAGGGCGTGCGCCACCCGGGCCTCCAACTCGGCCCCGCGCACCCCGAAGTTGGCCGGACCGAACGCGACGTCCTGAGCCAGGGTCGGCATGAACAACTGGTCGTCGGGATCCTGGAACACCAGTCCCACGCGGCGCCGGATCTCGCGAAGGGTGTTGCGCCCCAACGCTGTCCCACCGATCTCGACGCTGCCGCGCGATGCGGTCAGCACACCGTTGAGGTGGAGCATCAGCGTCGTCTTGCCCGCACCGTTGGGACCGAGCAGCGCGACCCGCTCGCCGGGCGCGACGTCGAGGTCGACACCGGCGAGCGCGACGTGCCCGTCGGGATAGGTGTAATGCAGGTCCTCGACCCGGACCGCCGGCGTGCTCACCGGATCACCCATGCCGACAGTGCGACCGTCACCGCCGCCGACGCGGGCAGCAGGGCCAGCGCCCACTGTCGCGGCGACGCCGCGGCCGCGCAGCCCGCGCCCAGCGCGAGCGGCGGCACCCGCCCGTCGAAACCCCGCGACAGCATGGCGAGATACACCCGCTCACCCCGCTCGTAGGACCGCAGGAACAGCGCCCCGACGCCGGTGGCGGTGGCACCGATCTGGTGCAGCATGCGGGGTGAGTCGCCGCGGGAGATCCGGGCCAGCCGCATCCGCCGGATCTCGGCGGCCAGCACGTCGACGTAGCGGATCATCAGCGTCAGCATCGAGACGATCACCGCGGGCACCCGCAACCGGCTCAGCGCCACGGGCAGCTCGCGCGCGGTCGTGGTGGCGGCCACGGTCAGCGACGCGGCCACTCCGAGCGTGCCCTTGATCACGATGCCCCAGGCCGCGTAGAGGCCGGGCACCGACAGCGACAGTCCCGCAACGCTGACCTGCTCCCCTCCCTCGGCGAACGGCAGCAGCACCGCCAGCACCACGAAAGGGGCTTCGATCAGCATCCGCGGCAGGATCCAGCGCACCGGGATGCGCGCCACCGACCAGATCGCCACGATGATGAGGGCGTAGATCCCGAAGGGCCAGAACAGTTCCCGGGGCGTGGCGACGACGGCCAGCACGAACGTCACCAGCACCACGATCTTGACCTCCGCCGGCAGCCGGTGCGCCGGTGAGTCGCCGTCGCGGTACAGGGGGTGCGCGTGACCCGCTCCCATGTCGTCAGGCCCGCGTCAGTCGTCGGAGACGGGTGCCGACGCCGACCTGCCGCGGGAGCGCGCGATCAACCAGAACGCGCCGAACGCGACCAGGACGGTCACGGCCACTCCGGCGATGCCGGCCACACCGTTGGTGCCGTCGCGCCCGCCCACGGTGTAGTCGGCCAGCGGGGAGTGCGCCAGCGCATGGGAATCGGCGTGCTGGGCGATGCAGTCGCCCTGCAGCTGTTCGCCCTGCGGGGTCTCGATCACCTGGCAGCCCTGCAGGGTGGCCGAGTCCAAGCCGTCGGGGCTCGAGCTGGCGAGGTAGGACAACCCGCCGGCGATCAGCAGCGTCGCCACCGCGAAGCCGGCCCAGAACCGCCACCGGGCCGTCATGCCGGCACCTCGGCCGCGATGCGGTTGGTCCGCAGCAGGTACACCAGGTCCGGTCGCGCCCGCACGACAGCCACCACGGTGAGCGCGGTGATGATGCCCTCACCGATGCCGATCAGCACGTGGGTGCCGAACATGTAGGCGGCCACCGTGCCCAGCGAGGAGGAGCCCGCCCCGCCGAGGGAGTACTCCAGCACGAAGCCCATCGCGGCGCAGACGGTGCCCACCACCGCCGAGCAGAAGGCGACGACGCCGACCGCGGGCACCGACACGTCACCGCGGATACGGCGCACCATCCGATAGCTCAGCAGGGCGGTGCCGTATCCGGCGGCCACGCCGATCAGCGCCATGTTGGTGATGTTGGTGCCCAGTGCGGTGACCCCGCCGTCGGCGAACAGCAGCGACTGCACCACGAGCACGATCGCGACGCACAGCGCACCGGTGAACGGCCCGACCAGGATGGCCGCGAGCGCACCGCCGAGCAGATGACCGCTGACCCCGGGCAGGATCGGGAAGTTCACCATCTGCACGGCGAAGATGAACGCGGCGACCAGTCCGGCCAGCGGCACGGTCCGCTCGTCGAGTTCCTCGCGCGCACGCCACGCGCACAGGCCCAGGGCGGTCAGCGCCATGGCCGCGAACAGGACCGACACCGGGGCGTTGACGATGCCGTCACTCATGTGCATCGCCTGGTAGTGGACGTTCACATCGCGAGCGTATGGCTCATCTGATCATCTGTCTAGCTGATCAGATGAGCAGGGGTCACCTGTCCGGACGGGTAGGTGATCAGCCCCGCACCCGTTCCCCCGCCGGGTCGTAGAGCGGGCGCAGCGACACCGAGATCGGGTGCAGCACACCGCCGACGCTGACCTGGTAGTCGCCGCTGCGCACCCAGTCGGCATCGACGACCGCACCGTCGGCCGCCCGCAGGTACGCCAGCCCGACGCATGCACCGGTCGTCTCCCCCCAGGCCGCCGACGTCGCCTGCCCCGCAACCGCGCCGTCGCGCAGGATCAGTTCCCCGCCCCAGAGCATCGGATCCGGCGTCTCGACGCGGAACCCGACCAGCTTGCGGCGCGGCCCCTCCGCCCGCGCCCGCTCCACGGCGTCGCGGCCGAGGAAGCCGATGTCGGTGCCCAGCTTGCACGCGAACAACAGCCCCGCCTCGACGGGGTTCTCACTCGGCGAGAGCTCCCGGCCGAACGCGCGGTAGCCCTTCTCGAGGCGCAACGACTCGATGGCGTAGTACCCGCCGCGCGCCACGCCCAGCGGCTCGCCCGCCGCCATCAGGTCCTCGTACACCCCGACCGCGAACTCGGCCGGAACGTAGAGCTCCCAGCCGAGTTCGCCGACATAGGTGATGCGGGTGGCGCGCACCGTCGCGTACCCGAGCGGGATCACCCGGCTGGTGCCGAACGGGAACGCGGAATCGGAGAGATCGGCGTCGGTGAGCACCGACAACAGGTCGCGCGAGCGTGGGCCCATGACACCGAACACCGCGTACGACGACGTGACGTCGACGACGTGGGCGTCCGCCCCGGCGGGCATATGGCGCCGGATGTGGTCCTTGTCCCGCTCGGTGGTGGCCGCGCTGCTGACCATCAAGAACTCGTCGGCCGCGGTGCGGGTCACGGTGACGTCGGCTTCGTAGGTGCCGCGCGCGTTGAGCATGCCGGTGTACACCGACCGGCCCACCGGCACGGCCACGTCGGCGGTACACAGCCACTGCAGCGCGGTCTCGGCGTCGCGGCCGACGATGACGTACTTGGAGAACGACGTCTGGTCGAACACCGTCACACCGGTGCGCGTGCTGCGCTGCTCGGCGGCCGACCACGGCAGCCAGTTCGGGGTTCCCCAGGTGTAGTCGATCACCGGCGCCTCGCCGTCGCGCGCGAAGAAGTTCGCGCGCTCCCAGCCCATCTTGCTGCCGAAGTTGGCGCCGGCGGCGTCGAGAAGATGGTGCACCGGCGAGCGGCGGAACGGCCGCGCGGTCGTCATCTCCCGGTTCGGCCACGGGATCTCGTAGTGGATGCCGAGCACCTCGGCGACCCTGTCGTGCAGCCAGCGGTTGTTGCCGTTGAACGGGGCGAACCGGCGGATGTCCACCCCGGTCAGGTCGGTAGTCGGCGCACCCTCGACGATCCACTCGGCCAGCGCCCGGCCCGCGCCGCCGGCGGTGGCGATGCCGACGGAGTTGAAGCCGGCGCCGACGAAGAAGTTCCGGCACTCGGGAGCCTCGCCGAGGATGAACTGGTTGTCGGGCGTGAAGCTCTCCGGACCGTTGTAGAACTTCTTGATGCCGGTGCTCTCCAGCGCCGGGATGCGCAGCAGCGCGCTGTTCATCAGGATCTCGAAGTGCTCCCAGTCCTCGTCGAGGAGCTGGAACTCGAACGGGTACGGGATCGCATCCGGTGACACCCACGGCTTCGCCTCGGGTTCGAACCCACCGATCACCAGGCCGCCGACCTCCTCCTTGAAGTAGGTGTAGCCGTCGGGGTCGCGCAGGATCGGCAGGTCGGGGTGCACTCCGGCGATCGGCTCGGAGACGACGTAGAAGTGCTCGGCGGAGTGCAGCGGTACGTTCGCGCCGACCATCGCGGCCACCTGTTTGGCCCACTGTCCGGCGCAGTTGACGACGATCTCGGCCTCGATGTCGCCGGCGTCGGTGCGCACGCCCCGCACGACCCCGTCGGCGGTGAGCACGTCGAGCACCCGGGTCTTCTCGACGATCCGGGCTCCGCGCATCCGCGCCCCCTTGGCCAGCGCGTAGGTCAGGTCGGTCGGATTGGCCTTGCCGTCGGCGGGCAGCCAGATCGCGCCGACGAGGTCGTCGGTCCGCATCACCGGGTAGTGCTCGAGAGCCTCTGCGGAACTCAGCAATTCGCATTCGAGGTCGAACGCGGCCGCGTTCGCGGCGGTGCGGCGCAGCTGTTCCATGCGGTCCTCGGTGCGCGCGACGGTGACGCCACCGCACTGCTTGTATCCCGCCGAGAGCCCGGTTTCGGCCTCCAACTCGGCGTACAGCGTGGTCGAGTACTGCACCAGCCGGGTCATGCCCTCCGACGCGCGCAGCTGCCCGACGAGTCCGGCTGCGTGCCAGGTGGTTCCGCTGGAGAGCTGGCCCTGCTCGAGGAGCACCACGTCGGTGATGCCCAGGCGGGTCAGGTGATAGGCGACGCTGGTGCCGATCACTCCCCCGCCGATGATGACGGCGTGGGCGCGCGACGGCAGCGGTGCGGCAGAGGCCATGGGCGGTGGTGTCTCCTTCAGTCGGGCGCCGCGACGTCGTCGAGGAGCCGGGGATAGCCGGGGTGGCGGAATTCGGCGACCGCGACCTCGTAGCGCTCCATCGCCCAGGACCAGAAGTCGAATTCCAAGGCACTGGAACCGTTCTGGATGCAGCCCCACAGCGTCCAGCCGTACTTGGCGACGATGCCCTGCAGATGGGCCCGGGCGGTCTTGTGTCGCAGACGGCGGCCGTGATAGCTCGTGACGAGTTCGTCGAGCTGGTCGAGGCTCAGACCGCATTCGCTCCAGATGTTGCCGAGCTCGAAACAGGGGTCGTTGTTGCCCGAGTACTCGTAGTCGATCAGGTGCATCCGGTCGCCGTGCTCGATGAAGTTGCCGGCGAGGAGGTCGTTGTTGCACGGCACGGTCGTGTCGTCGGTGGCCGTCAGCACCCGTCGCGCCGCGGCGAAGGCCTCCGCGTGGTCCTGGTAGTCGGCCGGGATCGCGAAGCCCCGGCTGCGGCAGGTCTGCAGGTACGCGGGCTGACGTTCGAACATGTCGAACCGGTTGACGAATCGGGGCCCCCGATGCAGCGTGCGCACTGCTGCGGCCGCCTTGGCGATCACACCGTCGCGCTGGAAGTCGTTGTTCTCCAGCGTCTTTCCCTCGAGATAGCCGAGCAGCAGCACGCCGAGGTCGGGCCGGTAGTCCAGCACGGGTGCGCCGACGCCGGCGCGGTGGGCGGCGACGCTGTTCGCGTGCTCGTGGTCGCGGTCGATGCCGAGCAGATTGCGCTCGGTGTCGACGCAGCGGGCGACGTAGACCGCATCGGCGGTGGTGATCTTCACGTTGCGGTTGGTCAGACCGCCCGACAGTTCCTCCAGCGTCCGCGCACGACCGGCCAGCAACGGAATCTGCTCGAACAGCCCGTCGAGGTGATCGTCGGTGAGCGGTGACGACATCGCTTCACTGTAAACGGGGCCACCGCAAAGGTCTAGACTTCAACCGCCTCGGATCACCCGTCGGCGCGGGAGCGGACGCGGATCGCGGTGCGGTCGGACCGGTGGTAGTCGCGGGAGAACTCCACCGCAACCCCGTTGTCGGCGAACGACGTTCGCACGATCAGCAGCAGTGGACTGCCGGGCTCCACACCGAGGACGCGGGCCTGCTCGACGGTCGCCGGGGTGGCCTCGATCCGTTCGTCGGCCGACGACGGACCGTGGCCGTACTCCCGCATCAGCGCGTACAGCGAACCGCCCAGATCCCTGGTGAGCAGGTCGGGGAACACCGCCGCGGGCAGGTAGGCCTCCTCGAGCACGATCGGCTCGCCGTTGGCGGTACGCCCGCGCATGATCTGATGCACCTCGTCGGTGCGTCGCAGCCCCAACGCCCCGCTCACCTCGGCATCAGGGCGGCCGGTGTGCGCCCCGAGCACCTGAGCGCCGGGCTCCACCTCGAAACGACGCATCTGCTCGGTGAAGCCGGGCAGGCTGGCGTGGTCGAACTCGAAGCGCGGCGTGGAGACGAAGTTTCCGCCGAACCGGCCGCGGCGCCGGTCGATCAGGCCCTTGTGCTCCAGCGCGCCGAGCGCCTGGCGCAACGTCATCCGGCTGCAGCCGAGTGCGGTGGCGATCTCGACCTCGGGCGGCAACTTGTCGCCGGGCACCAGCCCGCCGGAGTCGATCAGGCCCTGCAGCCACGCCGCGATGCGGGCGTGCACCGGCCGGTCGGATCGGCCGTCGAGTCGCGGCCCCGGCGCCAGCGGCGGCTCGCCGATGCTCAGCACCCGCGTCACCTCGTCACCGGAACTCACCCGTGCCGGGCCCCGATCCAGTGCAGCAGATCGTGGACGGTGTCGTCGTCGAGGCGATAGCGCACCGAGCGGCCCTCGCGGGTGTTGCTCACCCAGCCCTGCTGGCGGAGCACCCGCAGCGCCTGGGACACCGCGTTCTCGGAGCGGCCGAGCGCGGCCGCCAGATCGCTGACGGAGATGCCGGGTGAGCGGTGCAGGCAGAGCAGGATCTCCAGGCGGTGCGGATCCGAGACCAGGTCGAAGCGCTGCGCCCAGCCGGAGGTGTCGACCTCGGCCAGCGCCGACGACGCGCGTTCGACCCGTTCGGCATCCTCCACGGAAGTCAATCTAACCGGCGTCAGTCCAGGAATCCGTGAAGAAGGGCGGCCGAGCCCCAGACGTGGGCCGTCATCGTCTGCGCGGCACGCTCCGCGTCCCCGGCCAGGATCGCCAGCACGATCGCTTCGTGCTGCTCGTCGGAGTGGGCGATGTTGCGCGCCAGCAGCGGGATGCAGTCGAGGAGTTCGTTGAGCCGCATCCGGTTCTGCGCGACGAGCGGGACCAGCGAGGGCACGCCGGCGGCCTCGGCGATCGCCAGGTGCAGCCGCGAGTCCAGCCGGCGGTAGTCCTCCGGCGCGGCACCGCGGACATCGGCGAGCCGGCTCCACAGCGCCTCCCGGTCGGCGGCGGTCAGCGTCCGCCCCGCCGCCATCCGGGCCGCCCCCACCTCGAGGATCTCCCGCAGCCGCATCGCGTCGGTGATCTCGGCTTCGCTGAAGCGGGCCTCGTCCGGTCGGGGTGCCGGTAACGCGTCGGCCAGGAAGGTGCCGCCGTAGCGGCCGCGGCGCGACACCAGGTAGCCGGCGTCGGCGAGCGACTTGATCGCCTCCCGCACGGTGTCGCGGCTGACGCCCAGCCGGGCGGCGAGTTCCCGCTCCGGCGGCAGGGATTCGCCCGGGGAGAGCACCCCCAGGCGAATCGTCTGCAGCAGCCGCTCGACGGTGTCCTCGAAGGCGTTGAGCGGCCGCACCGGACGCAGCAGCGCCTCGCTGGCGGTCTGCTCTTCGTGCGCGTCCGGCTCGGCCGTCATGCTTACAGCGGCGTCACGTATGCGGAGCTGATCCCGCCATCGACGAGGAAGGACGACCCCGTGATGAACGACGCGTCGTCGCTGGCGAGGAACGCCACCGCGGCCGCGAGTTCCTCCGGTTCGGCGAACCGGCCGACGGGCACGTGCACCAGCCGGCGCGCGGCGCGCTCGGGATCCTTGGCGAACAACTCCTTGAGCAGCGGGGTGTTGACCGGCCCCGGGCACAGCGCGTTGACCCGGATGCCCTGCCGGGCGTACTGCACGCCCAGCTCCCGCGACATCGCCAGTACGCCGCCCTTCGAGGCGGTGTAGGAGATCTGCGAGGTCGCCGACCCCATCACCGCGACGAACGACGCGGTGTTGATGATCGAGCCCTTCTGCGCCGGAACCATGTGCCGCAGTGCGGCTTTGCAGCACAGGAACACCGACTTGAGGTTGACGTCCTGCACCCGCTGCCACGCGTCGATGCTGGTGTTCTCGATCAGGTCGTCGTCGGGCGGCGAGATGCCGGCGTTGTTGAACGCGATGTCGACCCCGCCGTGCACGTCGACGGCCGTGTCGAACAACTGGTCCACCGCCACCGGATCGGCGACGTCGACTTCCACGAACGTCACGTTGAGATCGTTGGCGACGGACTTGCCGGTGGTGGGATCCAGGTCCCCGATGACGACGATGGCGCCTTCGGCCTGCATCCGTTTGGCGGTTGCCAGCCCGATGCCGCTGGCGCCGCCGGTGATCACGGCGACCTTGCCTGCCAGACGCTGGGTCAGATCCATCAGTGCTCCTCCTGAACAGCTATGAAGACGTTCTTGGTCTCGGTGAACGACAGCGGGGCGTCGGGGCCGAGTTCGCGGCCCAGACCTGATTGCTTGAAGCCGCCGAACGGCGTGCTGTAGCGCACCGACGAGTGCGAGTTGACCGACAGATTGCCCGATTCCACGGCGCGCGAGACCCGCAGCGCCCGGGACACGTTCTCGGTCCAGATCGAGCCGGACAGCCCGTAGGGGGTGTCGTTGGCCAACGCGATCGCGTCCGCCTCGTGGTCGAACGGCAGCACCGTCACGACCGGACCGAAGATCTCCTCGGTGACCGTGCGGTCGTCGCGCGGCGGCGTCAGCACCGTGGGCGGGAACCAGTATCCGGGACCCGTGGGCGCATCGCCGCGGAACGCCACCGGCGCCCCGTCGGGGACATAACCGGCCACGGACTCCCAGTGCGCCTTGGACACGAGCGGACCCATCTCGGTGCCCTCGGCGCGCGGATCGCCCACCACGACGCCCTTGACGGCAGGCTCGAACAGTTCCATGAACCGATCGAAGACATTGCGCTGCACCAGGATCCGGCTGCGGGCGCAGCAGTCCTGACCCGAGTTGTCGAACACGCCGTACGGCGCGGTGGCGGCGGCGCGCTCGAGGTCGCAGTCGTCGAACACGATGTTGGCGCTCTTGCCGCCCAGCTCGAGCGTGACACGCTTGACCTGCTGCGCCGCGCCGGCCATCACCCGGGTGCCGACCTCGGTGGAACCCGTGAACACGATCTTGCGGACGTCGGGATGGCTGACGAAGCGCTCCCCGACCACCGAGCCCCGACCGGGCACGACCTGGAACAGATCAGCCGGCAGGCCGGCCTCGACGGCGAGTTCGCCGAGCCGGATCGTGGTCAGCGGGGTCCACTCCGCCGGCTTGACCAGCACCGCGTTCCCGGCGGCCAGCGCGGGCGCGAACCCCCACGACGCAATGGTCATCGGGAAATTCCACGGGGTGATGACGCCGACCACGCCCAGCGGTTCGTTGAAGGTGACGTCCAGGCCGCCGGCCACCGGAATCTGCTTGCCGGACAACCGTTCCGGGCTCGCCGAGTAGTACTGCAGCACGTCGCGGACGTGGCCCGCCTCCCAGCGGGCGTTGCCGATCGGATGCCCGGAGTTGGCGACCTCGAGCTGGGCCAGCTCCTCGACGTGGGCGTCGACCACCGCGGCGAACGCGCGCAGCGCCGCCGCCCGCTCCGCCGGGGCCTGCCGGGCCCACTGCCGCTGCGCCGCCCGGGCGCGGGCCACCGCGTCGTCGACCCCGGCCTCGTCGGTCTGCTCGACGGTGCGCAGCAGTTCCTCGGTCGCGGGGTTGATCACATCGCTGGTCGTCGTCATACGCTCACTTTCTGGGCTTTCTGGGATGCGTGTGCTGCTGCGGCGCCGACCAGACCCGCGAACAGCCGCAGGTCGTCCAGCCGCTCTTCGGGATGCCATTGCACGGCCACCACCCACCGGCCTGGGTGGCTCTCCCGGTCGACCTCGACGGCCTCGATCACTCCGTCGCTGTCGGAGGCGCTGACGATCAGGCCGTCGCCCAGCCGGTCGATGGCCTGGTGGTGGTAGCACTGCGCCTCGGTGTCCGGTCCGACCATCTCCGCCACCCGGGTGCCGGAGACGGTGGTGATCGTCGAGGTGGAGAACACCGCGTTGCCCTGCTGGTGGCGGGTGTGGCCGACGACATCGGGCAGATGTTGGTGCAGCGTTCCGCCGAGCGCGACGTTGAGCACCTGCGCGCCCCGGCAGATGCCGAGCACCGGGACGCCGCGGCGCAGCGCCGCCTGCAGCAGCGCCAACTCGAAGGCGTCGCGGGTGCGGCTGTCGGCGACCGGCTCGTCGGTGGCGGGATGGCGCTCGCTGCCGTAGGCCGCCGGGTCGACGTCGCGCCCGCCGGTGATGATCAGCCCGTCGAGTCCATCGAGCACGCGGTCGGCGATGGCGTCGTCCACCGGCTGCGGCGGCAGCAGCACCGAGATGCCGCCTGCCAGGCCGATGCCCTCGAAGTAGATCGCAGGCAGGAAACTGGCCCGCACGTCCCACACACCGGTCTGTGCCTGCTGCAGGTAGGTGGTCAGCCCGATCACCGGGCGAAGGGCGTCACAGTCGCTCAAAGCCGCGCATCCTTTCCCAATCCGTCACCGCGGCGTTGAAGGCCTTGAGCTCCACGCGCGCGTAGTTGAGGTAGTGGTCGACGACGTCGTCACCGAAGGCGTCCCGCGCGACCTTCGAGTTGTCGAACAGCTCGACGGCCTCGGCCAGCGTCGTCGGCAGCCGTTCGGCACCGCTGGTGTAGGCGTTGCCGGACAACGCTTCGGGTAGCTCGAGCTCGTTCTCGATGCCGTACAGGCCGCCGGCGATCAGCGCCGAGACCGCGAGGTACTGGTTGACGTCGCCGCCCGGCGCCCGGTTCTCCATCCGCATCGCCGCGCCATGGCCGACCACCCGCAGCGAGCACGTGCGGTTGTCGAAGCCCCACGCGATCGCCGTCGGGGCGAAGCTGCCCTCGGCGAACCGCTTGTAGGAGTTGACGTTCGGCGCGTAACACAGGCTCAGCTCCCGCATGGTGGCGAGCTGGCCGGCGATGAAGCTGCGGAACAGCGGCGTCATGCCGTCCTCGGCGTCCTCGTCGGCGAACACGGCGCTGCCGTCCTCGCCGCGCAGCGAGATGTGGATGTGGCAGCTGTTGCCTTCGCGCTCATCGAATTTCGCCATGAACGTCAGGCTCTTGCCGTGCTGATCGGCGATCTCCTTGGCGCCGTTGCGGTAGATCGTGTGGTTGTCACACGTGGTGCGCGCGTGGTCGTAGCGGAATCCGATCTCCTGCTGGCCGAGGTTGCACTCCCCCTTGACGCCTTCGCAGTACATGCCCGCGCCGTCCATGCCGAGCCGGATGTCGCGCAGCAGCGGCTCCATCCGGGTCGAGGCCAGCATCGCGTAATCGATGTTGTAATCGGTGGCCGGGGTGAGGCCCTTGTAGCCGGCCGCCCAAGCCCCGCGAAAGGTGTCGTCGAAGACCATGAACTCGAGTTCGGTGGCGGCGTAGGGCACCAGGCCGCGCTCGGAGAGCCGGTCGATCTGACGGTTGAGGATGCTGCGCGGCGCCTGGGTCACCGGCCGGCCGTCGGTCCACGAGAGGTCGGCCATCACCAGCGCGGTGCCGGGCAGCCACGGCACCAGCCGCAGCGTGGCGAAATCGGGGGTCATCACCATGTCGCCGTAGCCGGTCTCCCAGCTGGAGATCGCGTACCCGTCGACGGTGTTGTTGTCGACGTCGACGGCCAGCAGGTAGTTGCAGGCTTCCGCGCCGTGGTCGGCGGTGTCCTCGACGAACAGCCGCGCCGAGAGGCGCTTGCCGGTCAGCCGGCCCTGCATGTCGCAGAACGCGACGATCACCGTGTCGATGTCCCCCGCCTCGACCAGCTTCTCCAGCTCAGATCGCGACAGCATGCCCCGTGTGCCCATCAGTGCCCCATTCCTCGCGGTCGTTTCCGTGCGCCGGCGTCCCACACCCGCACCAAACTGCCACGTTCAAAGGTAGGACGCCAGACCAATAGCGATCTATTCTCCCTTGTGGTGCCCGGCGCCGGCCGTCGCGCTGTTCTTCACACACAGGAGGTCTCCCGTGCCCGAGGGCCACGAACACCTAGACGACGACGAGAGACACCTCGCGAGCCTGGGTTACACCCAGGAACTGTCGCGGTCCTGGTCGGGATTCAGCAACTTCGCGATCTCGTTCTCGATCATCTCGATCCTGGCCGGCTGCTTCACGTCGTTCGGCCTGGGCTGGAACAACGGCGGTCCGGCCGCCATCGCGTGGGGCTGGCCGATCGTGTCGGTCTTCATCCTCCTCATCGGGCTGTGCATGTCCGAGCTGGTGTCCGCCTATCCCACCTCGGGCGGGATCTATTGGTGGGCAGCCAAACTGGGCGGCCCGAAGGCGGGTTTCTACACCGGCTGGCTGAACCTGATCGGGCTGATCGCCATCCTGGCGTCGGTGGCCTACGGCAGTGCGACGTTCCTGGACCTGACCCTGGGCACCTTCAGCGAGTCCTGGCTGGCCGGCTACAGCCTGACCCGCACCTTCATCATGTTCCTGGTCATCCTGGTCGTCGTGGCGACGATCAACATCTTCTCGTCGCACCTGCTCGCCGTCATCAACAACATCTCGGTGTGGTGGCACGTGGCCGGGGCCCTGGCGGTCGTCGCCATCCTGTGGCTGATCCCCGAACAGCACGCCAGCTTCTCCACGGTGTTCGCCACCACCGTCAACAACACGGGCTTCTTCGGCGGTTCCACGTCGGGCCTGACGTTCCTGCTGTTCGTCCTCCCGATGTCGGCGATCCTGACGCAGTACACGATCACCGGGTACGACGCATCGGCCCACCTGTCCGAAGAGACCAAGAGCGCCGCCGACGGCGCCGCCAAAGGCATCTGGCGCTCGATCCTCTACTCCGCCATCGGCGGCTGGATCCTGCTGCTGACCTTCCTGTTCGCCGTCCAGGACGTGGACGGCGTGACCGCGGGCGGCGGTGCCGTCGCCACGATCTTCACCCAGGCGATGGACTCCAAGTGGGTCGGCATCGTGCTGCTCGTCTCCACCGCCGGCCAACTGTTCTGCACCACCGCGTGCCAGACCAGTGCGTCGCGCATGCTGTTCGCGTTCAGCCGTGACCGCGCGGTGCCCGGCCATCAGCTGTGGTCGAAGCTCAGCGCGAGACGAGTGCCGGCCAACGCGGTGATGGTCACCGCGACCATCGCGGCGATCATCACGCTGCCCGCCCTGGTCGAGGTGGACATCAACGGCGCGCCCGTCCCCGTCGCGTTCTTCGCCGTCGTCTCGATCGGCGTGGTCGGCCTGTACCTGTGCTTCGCGGTGCCGATCTACTTCCGGTGGAAGGCCGGCGACTCGTTCCCGCTGGGCCGGTGGAACCTCCGCGGGCACCACCGGTGGATGGCGCCGCTGGCCCTGATCGAGATCATCGTCACGTCGATCATCGCGATGTTCCCGACGTCGATCGGCGGCGCACCATGGGACCCCAGCTTCGAATGGAAGTTCGTCAACTACACCCCGCTCCTGGTCGGCGGCGTGCTGATCCTGCTCTACATCTACTGGCACGTGTCGGTGAAGAACTGGTTCACCGGCCCGATCAAGCAGGTCACGCTCTCGGACGACGAGCTGCGAGGGGTCTCCTGAGCTCGCTGTGACGCGGATCTCGATCTTGATGCTCTGATCGCGTTTGACCGCCCGGACCGGGGGTAAACATCCCCATCGCCGGGCGTCGGAGCGCGGCTGCATGGACTGATCGGAACGCCGAAGCAGAGTAGGGTCGAACAGGTGTGTGGAGCCACCGGCGAGGTACGCCTCGACGGACAAAGCCCGGACGTGCCAGCCGTCACCGCGATGGCCGAGGTCATGGTGCCTCGCGGCCCCGATGCGGCGGGGGTGTGGTCCCAGGGCCGCGTCGCTCTCGGCCACCGCCGGCTCAAGATCATCGATCTCTCCGAGGCCGGCGCGCAACCGATGGTGGACGCCGAACTGGGACTGTCGATCGCCTGGAACGGCTGCATCTACAACTACGAGCAGTTGCGCGACGAACTGTCCGGCCACGGCTACCGCTTCTTCTCGCACAGCGACACCGAGGTCCTGATCAAGGCCTACCACCGGTGGGGTGACCGCTTCGTCGACCGCCTCAAGGGGATGTTCGCGTTCGCGATCGTCGAGCGCGACAGCGGCCGGGTACTGCTCGGGCGCGACCGCCTCGGCATCAAGCCGCTGTATCTGTCCGAGACCGATGACCGCGTGCGGTTCGCGTCCTCGTTGCCGGCGCTGCTGGCGGGCGGCGACATCGACACCCGCATCGACCCCGTCGCGCTGCACCACTACATGACCTTCCACTCGGTGGTGCCCTCGCCGCGCACCATCCTGCGCGGCGTCAGCAAGCTGCCGCCGGCCTCGCTGATGGCGATCGAACCCGACGGCACCCGCACCATCACCACGTACTGGGAGCCCGACTTCACCCGCCGCGATGACCGCGCCGACTGGTCCGAGAAGGACTGGGAGGACGCGGTTCTGGAGTCGCTGCGGGTGGCGGTCAAACGCAGGCTGGTCGCCGACGTGCCGGTCGGCTGCCTGCTCTCCGGCGGCGTCGACTCGAGCCTGATCGTCGGGCTGCTGGCCGAGGCGGGTCAGCACGGGCTGGCGACGTTCTCGATCGGCTTCGAGTCGGTCAACGGGGTGGCCGGTGACGAGTTCCGGTACTCCGACATCGTCGCCGAGCGGTTCGGCACCGACCACCACCAGATCCGCATCGACACCGCCCGGATGCTGCCCGCCCTCGACGGCGCGATCGGGGCGATGAGCGAGCCCATGGTCAGCCACGACTGCGTGGCCTTCTACCTGCTCAGCCAGGAGGTGGCCAAGCACGTCAAGGTCGTCCAGTCGGGTCAGGGCGCCGACGAGGTGTTCGCCGGTTACCACTGGTATCCCCCGATGGGCGAGCCCGCTGCGGCGTCGCTGGAGGGGTCCGTCGCCAGCTACCGCGCCGCGTTCTTCGACCGCGACCAGGCCGGCTATGCCGAACTGGTGTCGCGGAACTACCTCGCCGCCGACGACCCGAGTGAAGCGTTCATCACCGAGCACTTCGCCCGGGCAGGCGCGCAGACCGGCGTGGACCGCGCGCTGCGACTTGACACCACGGTGATGCTGGTCGACGATCCGGTCAAACGGGTCGACAACATGACGATGGCCTGGGGGCTCGAAGGCCGGGTGCCGTTCCTCGATCACGACCTGGTCGAACTCGCCGCCACCTGCCCCCCGCAGCTCAAGACCGCCCACGAAGGCAAGGGTGTGCTCAAACAGGCAGCGCGCCAGGTGATTCCGGCCGAGGTGATCGACCGGCCCAAAGGTTACTTCCCGGTGCCGGCGCTGACCCACCTCGAAGGGCCCTACCTCGATCTGGTCCGCGATGCGCTGTACGCCCCGGCGGCCAAGGAGCGCGGGCTGTTCCGCCCCGAGGCTGTGGAGCGGCTGCTGGCCGACCCCAACGGCAGACTCACACCGCTGCGCGGCAACGAACTGTGGCAGATCGCGCTGCTCGAGTTGTGGCTGCAGAAGCACGGAATCACCGGGCCCGCCGCGTGAGGGGTGTCGACCCGAGGGCCGACCAGGCCGGCGAGCACTCCGAGGCCATCACGATGGCCCTGCACGAGGCCTCCCCGCCCGACATGGTCGACGCGATGGCCGACGATGTGGTGCTCGAACTGGGCTGGGGCAGGCTGATTTTCGGCCAGACGTTCAGCGACCCGGAGCGGCTGGCGGAGGTGCTGCGCGAGGAGGCGCACGGTCGCCGCGACATCTGCATCTACGCCCGCGAACCGCACGTGCTGGTCTCCAAGGCGCCCGCCGAGCTGTTCATCGACCCCAGCCACACCTACCGGCTGCGGTTCACCGACGCCGAGGATCCCGGCCCCCCGCACAGCGGCTTCACCGTCCGTGCGCTGCAGACGCGCGAGGACGCCGACGCGATGAACCGCGTCTACGTTCGGTGCGGCATGGTGCCCGCGCCCACCGATGTGCTGTGGGACAACCATCAGAACCAGCACTCGGTCGACTATCTGGTCGCCGTCGGTGACGACGGCACCGTGCTGGGCACCGTCACCGGCGTCGACCACGCCACTCTGTTCGCCGATCCGGAGAACGGGTCGAGCCTGTGGACGCTCGCGGTGGACCCGGCGGCCACGCTGCCCGGCGTGGGCGCCGCGCTGACCCGCAGCCTGGCGTCGCTGTACCGCGAACGCGGGCGCGCGTACATGGATCTGTCGGTCACCCACGACAACAACGCGGCGATCGCGCTGTACGAGAAGCTCGGCTTCAGCCGGGTGCCGGTGATGGCGGTCAAGCGCAAGAACGCCATCAATGAGCCGTTGTTCACCCACCCGCCCGAGACCGTCGACGACCTGAACCCCTACGCACGGATCATCGCCGACGAGGCGATGCGCCGCGGCATCTGGGTCGAGGTGCTCGACGCCGAGGCCGGCGAGATGCGGTTGTCGCACGGTGGGCGCAGCGTCGTCACACGGGAATCGTTGTCCGAGTACACGTCTGCGGTGGCGATGAGCCGCTGCGACGACAAACGCCTGACGCGGCGCATCGTCTCCGAGGCCGGGATCATCGTCCCGAAGGGCCGGCTGGCCACGTTCGACGAGGCCGACCACGAGTTCCTCGCCGAGGTGGGCGACGTGGTGGTCAAACCCACCCGCGGCGAACAGGGCAAGGGCATCACCGTGGGGGTGGACGGCCCCGAGGAACTCGACGCGGCGCTCGCCCGGGCCCGCGAGCAGCATCCCGAGGTGCTCATCGAGCAGCGCGCCGAGGGGGACGACCTGCGCCTGGTGGTGATCGACAAGAAGGTGGTCGCCGCCGCGCTGCGGATGCCCGCCGAGGTGACCGGCACCGGCCGGCACACCATCGCCGAACTGATCGAGGCGCAGAGCCGGCGGCGCGCCGCCGCCACCGGTGGCGAGTCACGCATCCCGATCGACGTCGTCACCGAGACCACGGTGCGCGAAGCCGGTTACGCGTTCGACGACGTCCTGCCCGAGGGCGAGCGACTGCGGGTGCGCCGGACGGCCAATCTGCATCAGGGCGGCACCATCCACGACGTGACCTCGACCGTGCACCCGGACCTGTGCCGGGTCGCGGTGGCGTCCGCCGACGCGATCGGTATCCCGGTGACGGGCATCGATCTGCTCGTCCCCGACGTCACCCGGCCGGAGTATGTGTTCATCGAGGCCAACGAACGTCCGGGCCTGGCCAACCACGAGCCTCAGCCCACCGCACAGGCTTTCGTCGACTTCCTGTTCCCCGGCCAGCCCGGCATCCCGCCGGCGTGGACGCCGGGCGAGTCGGCCGGCGGCGACGACGCCCCGGCCTGACGTCCGCTCACCAGGTGCTGGTGCGCATCACGATCTCGGCCGCCAACTGGGCCGTCGAGTCGGCGGCCTGACGGCGCCCCAGCAGGTCGACGATCCGGTACTCGCCGTAGACGAAGCGCTGGCTCGCCTTCGCGACCGCCCGCGCGGCGCTCGAGCTCACCAGAGCGGTCGTGTTCAACTCCACCGGCGGGCAGTGCTCGTCACGGACCACGCCCGACAGATCGGCCACCCGCGGGTGACCGCGGTCGATGACGACCAGACCGATGAACCGATCGAGCCGGGTGGCGGCCAGTTCCCAGGCCAGTTCCCCGCCGAACCGGTCCCCCACCAGCAGCGCCCACCGGACTTCGAGCGCGTCCAGAATGCCGATCACCGACTTGGCGGTGAGTCGCGGATCGGGGCCGATGACAACGGTGCGCAGCGAGGCGGTGTGCAGCCGCTGGCACACGGCTTCGTAGGCGGCGGGCGTCTTCTGCGCCGCACCCAGCAGCACCACGACCGAACCCTTCTCCGGACCGGCGACCTCGACGGGTACGCCGATGCCGTCGACGGTGATCATGGGAGAGGGCATTGCGCCACGCTACAGGCCGGACGGGAGTCGGCGGGCGGGTTTTGCCGCTCGTGCGGCGCCCTCACGCCGCCTGCGCGCGTTCGGCCTGCCGGGACACGACGTCCAGAAAGGTCTGCGGCAGCGTGCCTTTGACCGGAATCGACGGGTCGTTCGTCGGGAAGGCGATGCCGAACACGGCCGTGGCACCGAGGTTTTCGAAGGAGAAGTACACCGTGCTGTCCGCGCCGGCCAGGTGCATGGTCTGCTCGTAGACCAATGCGTCGGGCCGCGGCGTCGTCAGCCTGGTGGTGGTCATCGGGATGCCGGGGTCGGTGGGCGCGAAGAACGTCTGGAACTCCGCGCACCGCGCCGCGGTCGCCGCCAGCCGGTCGAGGTCCAGCGGCCAGGTCAGCACCGTGATCACCATGCGGGCGCCGTCGTAGGCGGCCACGTACTCGGCGGCACTGCCGGGCCCGCGCTGGGCGGTGGCGGCGATGTCACGGGTGAGCCCGTCGGTGCAGCCCTCGGGTTTCGACAGCATCGGGGGCGGACCACCCGCACCGTCGGCCATGCCGGGGTCCTTGGCGATGCGTTCGTAGTGCACGCCGGGCGGGAAGTCGGCGGCGGTCAGCAGCGCCCGGTCCAACCGCGCGCCGGGCCAGGTGGCGGTGCCGGCCACCGTCGGCGCGCACCCGGCGAGGAGCATCAGGGCGACCGTCGCGAAGGCGGCCCGCCGGATCATGGCTTCAGGCTACCGACGTCTCAGGCCGCGGTGAGGATCTCCGCGCCGGAGTCGGTGACCACCAGCGTGTGCTCGAACTGGGCGGTCCACTTCTTGTCCCGGGTCGCCACGGTCCAGTCGTCGTCCCAGATCTCGTAGTCCAGGCTGCCCAGATTGATCATCGGCTCGATCGTGAACGTCATCCCGGGTTCGATCACGGTCTGCACCGACGGCTGGTCGTAATGCAGCACCACCAGGCCGTTGTGGAACGTGGTGCCGATGCCGTGACCGGTGAAGTCGCGAACGACGTTGTAGCCGAACCGGTTCGCGTACGCCTCGATGACCCGTCCGACCACCGAGAGGGCGCGGCCCGGCTTGACCGCCTTGATCGCCCGCATGGTGGCCTCATGGGTGCGTTCGACGAGCAGCCGGTGTTCCTCGGTGACGTCGCCCGCCAGGAAGGTCGCGTTGGTGTCGCCGTGCACGCCGTCGATGTACGCGGTCACGTCGATGTTCACGATGTCGCCGTCCTCGATGACCGTCGAGTCCGGGATGCCGTGGCAGATGATCTCGTTCAGCGACGTGCAGCACGACTTCGGGTAGCCCTTGTAACCCAGCGTCGACGGGTAGGCACCGTGATCGACCATGTACTCGTGGGCGATCCGGTCGAGTTCGTCGGTGGTGACGCCGGGGGCGACCGCTGCGCCCGCCTCGGCGAGCGCGCCGGCGGCGATCCGGCCGGCCACCCGCATCTTCTCGATCACCTCCGGGGTCTGCACCCACGGCTCCGAGCCCTCCTGCGCGGTCGGCCTGCCCACGTACTCGGGACGGGGAATCGACGCAGGCACCGGCCGTGTCGGCGACACCGTGCCGGGCCGAAGGGCGGTCCGTACAGACATGACGCAATGCTAGCGTTCGGCCATGGAGGTCACCCCGGGACACCTGTTCGCGCAACTGAACTTCCGTGACATCGAGGAGTCCGACGACCGGATGGTCATCGAGTTGGACAACCGTCCCGATCTGACCAACCGCCGTGGCGCGCTGCAGGGCGGCCTCGTGGCGACGCTGATCGACGTCGCGGCGGGCCGGCTGGCCGACCGCCGGGTCGGGCCCGGACGGGATGTCACGACGGCCGACATGACGGTGCACTTCCTGGCACCGGTCCTCGATGGCCCCGCCCGCGCCGAGGCGACGGTGGTGCGTGCGGGCCGTCGACTGTCGGTCATCGCGGTCGACGTCGTCGACGTCGCGCGCGACCGGCTGGCCGCACGGGCCACGCTGAGCTTCGCCGTGCTCGACAGCCCTTAGGTCAGTGGCCCCGCCGGGGCAGCCCCACCCGCCACGACTTCTGCGGACCGCGGATGTCGACCGAGCCGCACACCACCTTGCCGGTCAGCACGACGTGCGGATTGCCTTCTGCCGGAGCATCTCTGCGATGGTCGGTGGCGCTGCCCACGGTGACCTCGACGTCGTCGATCGACGCGCTGGCGCCGTCGGGGAGCCGCAGGTCCAGGCCGCCGAACTTCATGTCGAGCTCGATGATCACGATCGGACCGGCGAACCGGGCGCGGGTCAGGTCGAGGTCCACCGATCCCATCCGCCGGTAGAGGGCCAGCCGGGTGGGCACCACCCACGCGCCCTGCCGCTTGAGCGAACCCATCACACCGCGCAGTTCCACCCGGTCGGCCGCGGACGCGACGATCGCGCCCGGGCCGGGCAGGTCGCCGACGAGCGCGTCGAGATCCGACGGCAGCCGCGCCCGCGACACCATCGCCGAGCGTTCCTCGAACTCCTGGATGTCGATCAGGCCGAGCGCGACGGCGTTGTGCAGCCGGCGCAGGGTCCCGTTGCGGTCGGCGTCGGAGATCCGCATCTCCGGCACGGGTATCTCGGCGGGCAGCCTGCCGTGATTGATATCGGTCATGACCGTTCCACGGTACCGCTGGAGTCCGCCGTCAGGCCTGGTAGTCGGGCGGCAGCGAATCGAGCATGCCCTTGAGCATGCGCACCGCGTACTCGGAGCTGCCGCCGCCGACGATCAGGGCGGAGAAGGCCATGTCGCCGCGATAGCCGGCGAACCACGAGTGCGAACCGCCCGCGAACTCCGCCTCGCCGGTCTTCCCGCGCACGTCCCCGGCCCCCTGCAGGTCCTTCGCGGTGCCGTTGGTCACCACCAGGCGCATCATCGGCCGCAGGTTGTCGACCACGCTGGGCGGGATCGGCTGGCGGTCGCCGGTGATCTCGGTGTCGCGGCCCTCGATCAGGCGCGGCACCGGGGTCTGGCCGGCGGCGACGGTCGCGGCCGCCAGCGCCATCCCGAACGGGCTGACCAGCACCTTGCCCTGACCGAAGCCGTCCTCGGTGCGCTCGGTGAGGTTCACCGTCGGCGGCACCGAACCGCTGACGGTCGAGATCCCGGCGATGTCGTAGTCCGGGCCGATACCGTACTGCGACGCGGCCTGGGTCAGTCCCCGCGGCGGCATCCTGCTGGCCAGTTCCGCGAAGGTGGTGTTGCAGGAGCTGGCGAACGCCCGTGACATCGGCACCGTACCGAGGTCGAATCCGCCGTAGTTGGGCACGGTCCGCTGCCCGATGTCGAGGTGGCCCGGGCAACCCAGCAGGGTGTTGGGGGTGGCCATGTCGCGTTCGATGGCCGCGCCGGCCGTCACGATCTTGAACGTCGATCCGGGTGGGTAGAGGCCCATCGTGGCGATCGGCCCGTCGCGGTCGGCGGCCGCGTTCTGCGCCACGGCCAGGATCTCGCCGGTCGACGGTTTGATCACGACGATCATGGCCTGCTTACCGGTGACATCGACGGCGTTCTGCGCGGCGTCCTGGACGGCGCGGTCCAGGCTGATGCTGACAGACGGCGCGGGCGTGCCGGGCACCTCGTTGAGGACGTCGACGTCGACGCCGTTCTGGTTGACGGTCACGACGCGCCAGCCCGGGGATCCGTCGAGCTCGTCGGAGACGGTCTTCCTGACCTCGTCGACGAGCGCCGGCGCGAAGTGTTCGTCGGTGGGGACCATCTCGGGTTGCGGGGTGATGACCACACCGGGCAGCGCGCCCAGGGCGCCGACCACCGCGTCGCGGTCGGCTTGGCGCAGCGTCATCAGGTTCAGCGGGCCCTTGGTCGAGCTGGCCTGCTCGGCGAGCCGCTGCGGGTCGAGTGTGTTGTCGAAGCGGCGCAGAGCGTCGGCCACGGTGCGCGCCGTCGGCATCAGGTTCTCGCCGGCGGCCTTCGCGTCGAGCGCGAACGCGTAGCGGTATCCGGGCACCAGCACGGTGGTGCCGCTGCGTTCGTTGACCGAGGCGCGGGGAGGGGCGTCGGCGCGCAGCGCCAGCGTCTGGTTCTCCCCCAGCCGCGGGTGCAGACCGGTCGCGCTCCAGCGCACCTGCCAGCGGCCCTCCTCGCGGACCATGTTCAGCTGCCCGTCGTAGGTCCAGGTGCGGTCCTTGGGCAGATGCCAGGTGTAGCGGTAGGCGATGCTGCCGGTGTCCTCGGCGTACTTGGAGTTGAGGATCTGCGCGTCCAGGCCCGTGGCCTGCAGACCGGCCCAGGCCTCGTTGAGCGCGGCGCGGGCGTCGTCGGGACGGTCGGCCAGCGCGGCGGCGGCCCCGGTGTCCCCGGTGGCCAGCGCGGCGAAGAACTCTTCGGCGGTGGGCTCGGGACCGTTGGGCCGTGGCGTGCAGGCTCCGAGCGACAGGACCAGGACGACGACCGCGACGAGCGACGCCGCGGTCGATACGGATGAGACTCTTGTTGCCATTGGGACAGATGTTAAGAAGTAACGATCCGGTTTCGACGGAGGCGCACCGCACCGCGGCGCCGGAACCGACGTTTGGGCGTGAACGTGCGAGAAAAAGCCAGCTTGTCGTCGATCTCGGCGGGCGGGAAAGTGTTATGCGCCGGCGGCGGGGGCGCGTACCACCAGCGGCGCCGCCGGGAAATAGGCTGCCATCTCCGAGCGCGAGGTGCGCAGCGCCGCGGTGCCGTAGCCCTGCTTGCGGTGCTCCGGGTGAATCCAGATGCGCACGTCGACCTCGCCGCCGGACAGCTCGCCGAACACCATGCCCACCTTGGCGGCACCGACCTCGGCGACCAGCCACGCCGCCTCCTCGGCGGCGACCCGGCTGACGGCGTCGCGGATCTCGTCGCCGAGGTCGCGTGGCGGGGCGTCGGTGCCGTCGCCGGCCGAACGCATGTCGCGGGTGCGGGCGGCGAAGATGTCGCGGTCGGTGTCGGGACTGAACGGCCGCAGGCGCAGCCGCCGCGACGAGCCCGGCGTCTGCTCAGCCGCGGCGGGGGTGGCGAGCTGACTGGTCAGCGTGTCCAACTCCGCGGCGATCCGGCGCCGTGACACCCGGGTCAGGCGATCGAACGACAGCCTCAGCACCGCCTCGGCCGCGTCGGCCGACGTGTCGAGCAGATCGGCGAGCGCCTCGATCGCCGCGTCGTAGTCCTCGGAGGCCACGACCGCGTCGAGCACCTCGTGCCGCCGTTCCAGCGCGGCCACCATCGCGTCGGCGACGACCTTGCGCTGCACCGCCGCATCCTGTTCGGCCGTCAATCGAGCAGCACCGTCGCGAACGAGGCGATCTCGGTGAACCCGATGCGCGCGTAGGTGGCGCGGGCAACGGTGTTGAAGCTGTTGACGTACAGGCTCGCGATGCGACCGCTGCCCACGACGGCCGCGGCGACGGTCGCGGTGCCCGCGGTGCCCATGCCCCGGCCCCGGAAGTCGGGATGCACCCAGACGCCCTGGATCTGGCCCACCGCCGGAGACTGCGAACCGATCTCGGCCTTGAACACCACCTGTCCGCGGTCGAACCGGGCCCACGCCCGCCCCGCCGCGATCAGCCCGGCGACCCGGCGGCGGTAGCCCCGGCCGCCGTCGCCGATCCGGGGGTCGATCCCGACCTCGCCGATGAACATGTCGATCGCCGCGACGAGGTAGGCGTCGAGTTCCTCCATCCGCACCTGCCGCACCGCCGGGTCGACGGCACAGGCGGGTGCGGTGCCGAGCGCCATCAGCGGTTGGTGGGCGCGCACGTCGCGGGCCGGCCCCCACACCGGCTCCAGCCGCTGCCACATCGGCAGCACGAGCTCGGCGCGGCCCACCAGCGACGAGCACCGCCGTGACGTGCTCATCGCCTTGTCGGCGAACGCATTCAGGTCACCGGCGGCGCCACGCAACGGGATCAGATTGGCCCCGGCGTAGCAGAGGGATTCGCTGGCACGTCGCCGCGTCCACAGTTCGCCGCCGATGGCCGACGGCTCGATGCCGTGCTCGGCGACGCGGGAGGCGACCATGCAGGAGGCCACCGGGTCGTCGTCGAGGACCTGACGGACGGCGGTCATGTCGCGGATGTCGCGCACCACCGACACCCTTCGCTCGTCAACGAGGCGAAAAAGCGGAGGAGCCGACATCTGGACTCTTTCTGCGACGACCCTTGGCATCAGACCCCGTGCACGGGGTCCTGGCTCAGCTTACGGTCACAACCGGCGAACCGCTGGCATCCCCGGAACCTTTCGCCGTGTCCATCTGCTCGGCCAGCCGCATGGCCTCCTCGATCAGCGTCTCGACGATCTGGGCCTCGGGCACGGTCTTGATCACCTCGCCCTTGACGAAGATCTGGCCCTTGCCGTTGCCGGAGGCCACCCCGAGGTCGGCTTCCCGCGCCTCACCGGGACCGTTGACCACGCAGCCCATCACCGCGACCCGCAGCGGCACGTCCATGCCCTCCAGGCCCGCGGTCACCTCGTTGGCCAGGGTGTAGACGTCGACCTGCGCGCGACCGCACGACGGGCACGACACGATCTCCAGACCCCGGGGCCGCAGGTTCAGCGACTCCAGGATCTGGTTGCCGACCTTGACCTCCTCGACCGGCGGCGCCGACAGCGAGACGCGGATCGTGTCGCCGATGCCCTTGGACAGCAGCGCACCGAACGCGACCGCCGACTTGATGGTGCCCTGGAAGGCGGGCCCGGCCTCGGTGACCCCGAGGTGCAGCGGGTAGTCGCACTGGGCCGCGAGTTGCTCGTACGCGGCGACCATCACGACGGGGTCGTTGTGCTTGACGCTGATCTTGATGTCGCCGAAGCCGTGCTCCTCGAACAGCGACGCCTCCCACAGCGCGGACTCCACGAGCGCCTCGGGGGTGGCCTTGCCGTACTTCTCGAGGAACCGCTTGTCCAGCGAGCCGGCGTTCACGCCGATGCGGATCGGGATGCCGGCGTCGCCGGCGGCCTTGGCGACCTCGGCGACGCGGCCGTCGAACTCCTTGATGTTGCCCGGGTTCACGCGCACCGCAGCACATCCCGCGTCGATCGCGGCGAAGATGTACTTGGGCTGGAAGTGGATGTCGGCGATCACCGGGATCTGCGACTTCTTGGCGATGGCCGGGAGCGCGTCGGCGTCCTCCTGACGCGGACACGCCACCCGGACGATGTCGCAGCCCGACGCGGTCAGCTCGGCGATCTGCTGCAGCGTGGCATTGATGTCGTGGGTCTTGGTGGTGCACATGGACTGCACCGAGATCGGGTGATCACTGCCCACACCGACGTCGCGCACCATCAACTGACGGGTCTTGCGGCGCGGGGCCAGTACGGGCGCCGGAGCGGCCGGCATTCCTAAACCGATGGAAGTCATCAGAGCTTTCCTTAGTGGAACCGAGCGGACCCTATTGGAACAACCTGATCGGATTGACCAGGTCGGCGGTCACGGTCAGCAGCATGTAGCCGACCACCAACACCAGCACCACGTAGGTGGCCGGCATCAGCTTGAGATAGTTCACCGGGGCGGCGGCGACCTTGCCGCGCGCGGTCCGGAACATGTTGCGCAGTTTCTCGAACACCGCGATCGCGATGTGGCCGCCGTCGAACGGCAGCAGCGGGACCAGGTTGACCGCGCCGAGCACGAAGTTCAGCTGGGCGAGGAAGAACCAGAAGGCCACCCACAGCCCCGCTTCGACGGTGTCGCCGCCGATGATGCTGGCGCCGACCACGCTGATCGGGGTCTCCGGGTCCCGCTCCCCGCCGCCGATCGACTGCACCAGCGCGCCGACCTTGGTGGGGATCTTGGCCAGCGACTTGCCCAGTTCGACCGCGAGGTCGCCGGTGAAGGCGAACGTCGCCGGCACGGCGGACAGCGGGTTGTATTGCGTCGGGCCGAAACTGGCGGCGGTCACGCCGATGGTGCCGACGTTGGCGGGCGCCGGTTCGGCGCCGTCGCCGCCCGCGATGTAGCGCTGGCTCGGGGTGACGTTGACCGTCGTGACGAACTCACGGGTCTGCCCGTTCTCGTCGCGCTGCACGGTGATCGGGGTCGGCCCGTTGAGTTTGCGCACGGCTGAGGACATCTCGTCGAAGTTCGCCACCGGGGTGTCGCCGACCTTCACCACGACGTCACCGGCGCGGATGCCGGCGGCCGCGGCCGGGCTGGCCGTCACACATTCGCCCAGGGTGCCCTGCGTGACTTCGTCTTTCACACACGACGTCTCCCCCACCATCGCGTTGGTCGGCTGGTGCAGGTTGGGCAGGCCCCAGATGATCGCGATCGCGTAGATCAGCACCAGGCCGATGACGAAGTTCATCCCGGGTCCCGCGGCCAGCACCGCCACGCGCTTCCACGTCTTCTGCCGGTACATCGCGTAGGGCCGGTCCTCGGGATCGAGTTCCTCGACCGACGTCATACCCGCGATGTCGCAGAACCCGCCGAGCGGGACGGCCTTGACGCCGTACTCGGTCGAGCCCAGCCGATTGCGCCGATATGTCGACCACAGGGTCGGACCGAACCCGACGAAATAGCGCCGCACCTTCATCCCGGTCGCGCGCGCGACCCACATGTGGCCGCACTCGTGCAGCGCCACCGACAGCAGGATGGCGAGTGCGAAGAGCACGATGCCGATCGCGAACATCATCTGGTGGGCCCTCTACTCCTGCTAGTCCCGGGTACCTGCGAACTCGTGCTCGACGGCACGCCGGGCGCGGTCGCGCGCCCAGTCCTGTGCGTCGAGGACGTCATCCACGGTAGCGGGTTCGGCGGCCCACTGGTCAGCAGCGCGCAGCACGTGCTCGACAGTGCGCACGATCGCGGGGAATCCGATCCGGCCGGCCAGGAACGCCGCGGCCGCCTCCTCGTTGGCGGCGTTGTAGACCGCGGGGAGGCAGCCGCCGCCCACACCGGCTTCTCGGGCGAGCGTGACCGCGGGGAACACGGTGTCGTCGAGAGGTTCGAAGTCCCAGGTCGACGCCGTGGTGAAGTCGCACCCCAGGGCGGCCCCGGCGACCCGTGACGGCCAGCCCAGCGCCAGCGCGATCGGCAGCTTCATGTCCGGCGGGCTGGCCTGCGCCAGCGTCGACCCGTCGGTGAAGGTGACCATCGAATGGACGATCGACTGCGGGTGCACGACGACCTGGATGCGGTCGTAGTCGACCCCGAACAGCAGGTGCGTCTCGATCAGCTCCAGGCCTTTGTTGACCAGCGACGCCGAGTTCAGCGTGTTCATCGGCCCCATGGACCATGTCGGATGGGCCCCCGCCTGCTCGGGCGTGACGTGTTCGAGCTGCTCGGCGGTCCACCCGCGGAAGGGGCCGCCCGAGGCGGTGAGCACCAGCGCGGCGACCTCGTCGGCGGTGCCGCCGCGCAGGCACTGCGCCAGCGCGGAGTGCTCGGAGTCGACCGGCACGATCTGGCCGGGTGCGGCCGCCTTGACCACCAGCGGTCCGCCGGCGACCAGCGACTCCTTGTTGGCGAGCGCCAGCCGGGCACCGGTGGCCAGCGCCGCCAGCGTGGGCTGCAAGCCCAGCGCACCGACCAGGGCGTTGAGCACCACGTCGGCCTCGGTCTCGGTGACCAACCGCGTCACCGCGTCGGGTCCGGAGTACGGGACGTCGCCGAGCTTCTCGGCCGCCCGCGGTTCGGCGACCGCGATGTTCGTCACGCCCGTCTGCGCGCGCTGCGCGGCGAGCAGATCGGTGTTGCCGCCGCCGGCGGCCAGCCCGACGACCTCGAACTCGTCGGGGTTGGCCGCGATCACCTCGAGGGCCTGGGTGCCGATCGACCCCGTGCTTCCGAGGATCAGTACGCGTCGCGTCACGCGTTCATTGTGCCGCGCCGGCATCTGTGAGGTGACTGTGACACAAGTGTGACGTGAAGCCCCCGGACCGATCCGAAAAGCGAATGGCGGTGAATCACGTGTGTCAGCCAAGGACGGGCACAGAGGCCCGCCCACGAAGGGATGAAGTGATGCTCACAGTTCACCGCAAGTCCGCCGCCGCCGCGAGCCTCGCCGCTCTGGCGATCTTCGGAGCCTCCGCGTGTTCCAGCGAAGAGGCATCCAGCACGGCCTCGTCGGCGACCAGCGCAGCCTCCTCGGCCGTGGAGTCCGCGACCGCTACCTCGTCCGCTCCGGCCAGCCCCGCGGCTGACCCGGCCGCCAACCTCATCGGCTCGGGCTGTGCCGCCTACGCCGAGCAGGTGCCGTCGGGCCCGGGTTCCGTGGCCGGGATGTCGACCGCTCCGGTGACCGAGGCCGCCGCGAACAACCCGATGCTCAAGACGCTGACCCAGGCGCTCTCGGGCCAGCTGAACCCGAACGTCAACCTCGTCGACACGCTCAACGGCGGTGAGTTCACCGTGTTCGCCCCGACCGATGACGCCTTCGCCAAGATCGACCCGGCGACCATCGAGAAGCTGAAGACCGACTCCAACCTGCTGACCAGCATCCTGACCTACCACGTCGTGCCGGGCCAGGCTGCGCCCGATGCCGTCGCCGGTGAGCACAAGACCGTGCAGGGCGCGAACCTGACGGTGACCGGCGCCGGGAACGACCTGAAGGTCAACGACGCCGGACTGGTGTGCGGTGGCGTGAAGACCGCCAACGCCACGGTGTACATGATCGACACCGTCCTGATGCCCCCGGCCGCCTGATCGCAGCCGTATCGATTCACCAAAAGTACTGTCAATCAACACCTTTGAGGAGATCGACATCATGATGGACAAAGCACGACGCGTAGCCGGCATCGGCTTCGCCGCGGCGACCGCCGCCGGCATGATCCTGGCCACCGCCCCGATCGCGGGCGCGCAGCCCGCCGGCCCGGGATGCGCTGCCTATGCGGCAGAGGTGCCCACCGGACCCGGTTCGGTGCAGGGCATGTCGATGGCGCCGGTCGCCGAGGCGGCGTCGAACAACCCGCTGCTCAAGACGCTCACCGCAGCCGTCTCGGGTCAGCTCAACCCGCAGGTCAACCTCGTCGACACGCTCAACGGCGGTGAGTTCACCGTATTCGCCCCGACCGACGAGGCGTTCGCCAAGATCGATCCGGCGACGATCGACAAGCTCAAGACCGACGCGCCGCTGCTGACGAACATCCTGACCTATCACGTGGTTCCGGGTCAGGCGGATCCGTCGAAGGTCGTGGGCACCCACAAGACGGTCCAGGGCGCCGATCTGACGGTCACGGGCACCCCCGATCACCTGATGGTCAACAACGCATCGGTGGTGTGCGGTGGCGTGAAGACCGCCAACGCGACCGTGTACCTGATCGACACGGTGCTGATGCCGCCGGCGGCCTGACGGCCCCCAGGACAGAGGATCCCCCGCCTATTCCCCCCGACCGGGCGGGGGATCCTCGTCGGCACTGCGGCGCCGTCATCGTTCCGTCCGATTTGCACCTGTTTCTCGACCCGGATTCCGGGGCAGCATCTATGCCATGACCGCCGTGATGTGGTTCCGCCGTGATCTGCGGCTCGCCGATCTGCCCGCGCTGCTGGCCGCCGCCCGCGACGACGACGCCGACGGCGAGGTCCTCGCCTGCTATGTGCTCGACCCCCGGCTCGAGGCCTCGTCAGGACCGCGCCGACTGCGCTACCTCTACGACGCGCTGCGGGACCTCCAGGAGCGCCTCGACGGCCGTCTGCTGATCACCCGCGGTGATCCGGCGGCCCGAATTCCGAAGCTGGCCAAGGCCGTCGACGCCAGCGCCGTGCACGTGTCCGACGACTTCACGCCGTTCGGCCGGCGCCGCGACGACCGGGTGCGCGACGCGCTCGGCGACATCGATCTGGTCGCGACCGGCTCCCCCTACCTCGTCTCCCCCGGCCGGGTCACCAAGCCCGACGGCAGCCCCTACAAGGTGTTCACCCCGTTCTTCTCCGCGTGGCGCAAACACGGCTGGCGGCCCCCGGCGGAATCCGGGCCCGACTGCGCCCGCTGGGTCGACCCGTCCGACGTGAAGGGGGCGAAGCTCGTCGACGTTCCCGACCTCGACGTCGAGCTCGATGTGCCCGCCGGTGAGCAGGCGGCGCGGAAACAGTGGAAGCAATTCCTCGACGACGGGGTGACCGGCTACGCCGACGACCGCAACCGGCCGGACCTGGCCGCGACGAGCAGGATGTCGGCGCACCTGAAGTTCGGCGCGATCCACCCGCGCACGATGGCCGCCGACCTCGGCCGCGGCAACGGAGCGTCGGCCTACCTTCGCGAACTGTGTTTCCGCGACTTCTACGCCTCGGTGCTGCACGCGTGGCCGCGCAGCGTGTGGTGGAACTTCAACAGCGCGTTCGACGCGATCGAGGTCGACGAGGGAAAGGACGCCGAGAAGGCGTTCGAGGCGTGGAAGGCGGGCCGGACGGGCTTCCCGATCGTCGACGCCGGCATGCGTCAGCTCGCCGAGACGGGGTTCATGCACAACCGGGTGCGCATGATCGTGGCTTCGTTCCTGGTCAAGGATCTGCACCTGCCGTGGCAGTGGGGCGCGCGCTGGTTCCTCGACCAACTCGTCGACGGGGACATGGCCAACAATCAGCACGGCTGGCAGTGGGCGGCGGGCTGCGGGACCGACGCGGCGCCCTACTTCCGGGTCTTCAACCCCACCACCCAGGGCACCAAGTTCGATCCGTCCGGTGACTACATCCGGCGCTGGGTGCCCGAACTGGCCGATGTGCCCGACGTCCACAAACTCGACGGTGACCGGCCCGAGGGCTACCCGGAGCCGATCGTCGACCACGGCCACGAACGCGCCGAGGCGCTGCGCCGCTACAGCAACCTGAGTTGACGCCGGCTCACTTGAGCAGCAGCCCGGCGTCGACCGGCAGCGCCACCCCGGTGATGTAGCGGCCCGTCGGCGCGCACAGGAACATCACCGCGTCGGTCACGCTGCCCGGCTCCATCATCGGCAGCGTCATCAGCGGCCGCTGCGACTCACCGAACGACGGGTGCTCGGCGACGAAGCCGCCCATCGCCTCGTTGATCACCATCGGGGTCGCGACGCCGCCGGGATGCACCGAGTTGACCCGGATGTTGCGGGCGGCCAGCGACGTGGCGAAGTGCCGCATCAGGCCGACGACGCCGTGCTTGGCGGCGGTGTAGCCGGCCGCGCCGTGGGTCATGCTGTCGAAATCGGTGCTGACGGACTTGAATCCGGCCGCCGAACTGGTGAGCACGATCGCGCCGCCGTCGGGGTTGCGCAGCAGCGCCGGCAGCGCGGCGTCGACGGTGAAGTAGACGCCGTTGAGCAGGACGGCCACCGCGTCGGTGTAGGCGGTGATGTCACGGCCCTGCGCGCCGGCCGCGGGCAGGATGCCCGCGTTGGCGAGCACGAAGTCCAGCCGCCCGAATTCGGCGACTCCCCGGTCCACGACCCCGGCGAGCGCGTCACGGTCACGGACGTCCGCGCGCTCGGCGACGATGCGACGGCCCGTCTTCTCGACCAGGCGCACCGTTTCCTCGAGGTCCTCGGGCGTGGCCATCGGGTACGCCACGCTGTCGAGTTGCTCGCACAGGTCGACGGCGATGACGTCCGCGCCCTCCTCGGCGAACCGGACGGCGTGCTCGCGGCCCTGCCCCCGCGCGGCGCCCGTCACGAAGACCACCCTGCCGGTGAACCGTCCGTCGGCCTGCTGCGCTGCCATGACCGGCCAGCCTACGGCTGTGTCAGAATGGCCTCAACAACCGAGACCGGAGGAGCAGCTGTGGCAAGCACCGAGGTGGAGCGACACACGGGTGTCGACGTCGAGGACGTGCCGTCCGCACAGTGGGGCTGGTCCAAGGAGAACCGGCGGCTGCAGCAGGTCGGCGGGGTCATCGCCGCGGTGTTCCTGCTCCTGATGACGCACGGCAACCACCAGGGCCACGTCGAGGACTGGTTCCTGATCGCCGGCGCGGCCCTGCTGCTCGGATTCGTGGCCCGCAGCGTCTACCTCGGCCGCAACAGCGACACCCGCTAGCGACTCACACCGGGGAGAGCGGGCGCAACGCCGCGGGCCGCACCCGGTACAGCCTCTCGGCGTCATGACCGCGCGCCCGGCCCTCGGCCGTCAACGCGTGGCCCTTGAACGCCCGCGCCGCGCCACTGACCGCATGCGTGACCGGTTCCAGTCCCCGTCCGGGCTCGCCCTGGGCCGGCGTGCCCCACACCAGGATCTCGATCACGCCGCCGCGTGCGATGCGCGCGAGTTCGTGACGTAACCGGGCGTCGTGGCTCAGCAGATCCGGCGCGACCGCCACCGCCGCCCCCGGCGGCAACGCCCGCAGCGCGGTCGCGATGTCGACGGACTCCGTCGTGCCGGTGACGCCGAGGATGGCCAGCGATCGGGATGCCTCGCAGCCCGCCGCGATCACGGTCACGTCCCACCCGGCGCGGGCGCGGTCGCACAGGAAGCCACCCGCCGCCTCGACGAGGTCGCCGATGTCACCGGTGCCACTGCCCAGGACCAGCAGCCGGTGCCGGCAGCAGCTGTCGGACGTCACCTCGAACGTGCGCGCGCTCATCGCACCCAGGGTGACACTTCTTGCATGTTTTGTAAAGGCGCGTTGGCGCAGCGATTGCGAAAGACGCCCTCGGCCAAGACTTCTGCGTCAGACCGCCACAGCCGGCGGGAGGGCGCTGCCGACCGGCGTGAGATCGCCGGACAGCCCCGCCGCGCGGCGGATGTCGACGAACGACTCGATCAGCGCGTCGGTCGCCTCGTGCGGATCCTCCAGCGTGCGGTCGTCGGTGAGCACCGAGACGGCCAGCTGGTCGACGTAGCTCCACACCGTGATGTTCATCCCGCTGCCCGCGACGATCGGGCCGACCGAGTAGATCTCGTTGACCGTCGCGCCGTGGATCAACCCGCGCTCGCGGGGACCCTTCACGTTCGAGATGGTCAGGTTCATCACCATCGCGGACTCGACCCGCCGCGCCTGCTGACGGAAGATGCGCGGCGTCGCCGCCGGCGGCAGATACGACAGCCAGGACGGCAGCAGGGTCGGCCCGAGCATCTGGTGGTTCTCCTTGGCGATCGCGGTCGCCAGTGCGGTGAGCCGGACCCGTTCGAGCGGATCGTCGACGTGGACGGGCAGCGACGGGGTCATGTAGGTGAACTCGTTGCCCATCAACCGCTGCGGTGAGGTGTCGACGCTGACCGGGACCCCGGCGATGAGCGGCGCGTCGGCGGCCCCGTCGTACCGCAACTGCAGACGGCGCAGCGCCCCCGCCGCCGTCGCGAGCACGATGTCGTTGAGCGTGACGCCGAGGTGCTGCGCGGTCTCCTTGACGTCGGCCAGCGCCAGCGGCGCGGTGGCGAACCGCCGGCCGGGCGAGACCACGTGGTTGATGAACGTCGGCGGCGGGGCGAAATTGCGGGCCAGGTCGGGATTCGGGCCGCGCTCGCGTGCGCTGCGGCGGACCCGCGTGACCCCGGCGGCGGTGTCGCGCAGCAGCCGGGGCAGCCGGCTCAATCCCCTCAGGTGGTCGCGGCCGGCGGCCTTGAGCAGGTTGATCGGCGCCTGCGAATCCGGGGGCGCCTCAGCGAGCGCTCCCCCGACCTCCGGGTCGCGCGGACCGATCGCCATCGCCATCTGGTTCGCCGACGCCATCCCGTCGGCGAGCACGTGGTGCACTTTGTGGATGACCGCGATCCGGTTGTCCGCCAACCCTTCTGCGACATACATCTCCCACAGCGGGCGACTGCGATCCAGGGGTGTGCTCGCGATCTCGCCGATCAACTCGTCGAGTTCGCGACGTCCGCCCGGGGCCCGCACCCGTGCCCGGCGCAGGTGGTAGTCCAGGTCGATCTCGGCGTTCTGCACCCACATCGGATGGTGCAACTTGAGAGGGATGTCGACGAGTTGACAGCGCAGCGGCGCCAGCGCGTGCAGGCGCGGCAGCGCCAGGGTGCGGAACATGTCGAAGTCGAACCCGTCGATACCGGACACGTCGAGCACGCCGATCTTCAGCGTGTGCATGTGGATCTCCGGTGTCTCGCTGTACAACATCATGGCGTCCACGCCGTTGAGCCGCTTCATCGATCACCCCGTTCGTCGACACCCTGGTACCCATTTCACCTGTTCTGCGCACCCCGCGATGGGCATTTGTACACTGCCGACCATGAGCCTGGTCGCCGGCCGCGGTCCTCTCACCGCGGACCGCGCGGGCCGCTTCGTCCCCCCGCTGTCCGGGGACCTCGTCTACATCGAGCCGCATCCCCGGCGGGTGCAGGCAATC
This sequence comes from Mycolicibacterium chlorophenolicum, assembly GCF_001044235.1. Classification (GTDB taxonomy): domain Bacteria; phylum Actinomycetota; class Actinomycetes; order Mycobacteriales; family Mycobacteriaceae; genus Mycobacterium; species Mycobacterium chlorophenolicum. Next base: position 543,544 of record NZ_JYNL01000020.1, read on the forward strand.
CGCAACGATCACACCGTGATCGACACCGAGCGCGCGCTGATGGTGCACCGCCGCGGCCAACCGCTGCACTACGCCTTCCGCGTCGAGGACGTCGGGGACCTGCGCGCCGACCCGGTACCGGAGGCACCGGGATTCGTCGTCGTGCCCTGGACCGCGGTGGACACGTGGATCGAGGAAGGCCGCACCCTGGTGCACTACCCGCCCAACCCGTACCACCGGGTGGACTGCCGGCCCACCACCCGCCGGCTCCGGGTCGAGCTCGCAGGCGTCCCGCTCGTCGACACCGACGACACCGTGATCGTCTTCGAGACCTCGCTGGCGCCGCGCCTGTACGTGCGGCCCAGCCTGGTCCGCACCGACGTGCTGCGCCGGTCCGCGACGACGAGCTACTGCAACTACAAGGGCCATGCGACCTACTGGGGCGCCGTGGTCGGCGATGTGGTGGTCGACGACGTGGCGTGGAGCTACGAGAAGCCTCTGCCGGAGAGTTCGCCGATCGCCGGGATGCTCAGCTTCGACGAGTCACGTGCAGACGTCATCGCGCACCTGCCCGCTCGACCTCGCGTTGGTCCACCTCGGTGATGGAGCTGCCGGCGGCCGCGCTCTAGAGTCAGCGCCATGCCACGATGGTTCGCGCTGGAAGCCGCCGACGCCGATTTCCTGGAGTCGGCGCCGCATGTGTTCCGCTACGAGAAGCACTACGACGCCGCCCCCGCGCAGGTCTGGGAGTCGCTGCAGTCCGACGCGTCGCTGTCCGAGTGGGGGCCGACGGTGACGTCGCTGACCTGGACCTCACCCCGGCCGTTCGGCGTCGGCACCACCCGGACGGTGGCCCTCGGGCCCGCGCAGGTGCACGAGCGGTTCTTCCGCTGGGACGAGGGCTCGGGCTACAGCTTCTACGTCTACGAGGCGAACGCCCCGCTGTTCCGGCGTTTCGCCGAGGACTACCGCGTCGAACCGGACGGCACCGGCACGAAGTTCACGTGGCTGGTCGCCATCGAACCGGTCGGGGCCATGCGCCTGCCGTTCACGGTGCTCGCTCCGATCGTCAAGGCCGGGTTCGGCCGGATGGCTTCCGACGGGCAGAAGCATTTCGCCGCCCGCTAGCTGGATCGCGCAGCTGCTGGATTTCGACCGCCGCAGCGACGACACGTTCGTCACGACGCAGCCGGCAGCGGGTCCCGGCTCCCGCCTGTTCGGCGGTCTGATCGCGGCGCAGGCCCTCGGCGCCGCGGGGGCCACCGTGGACCCGGGAAAGCTCCCACAGTCGCTGCATCTGTACTTCGTCCGCGGCGGCCGGTACGGCGAGGACGTCGAGTTCCGGGTCGAGCGCACCCGGGACGGCCGGTCCTTCGACACCCGCCGCGTCACCGCGGTCCAGCACGGCGCGGTCATCCTCGAGATGATCGCGTCGTTCCACGTGGCCGAACCGGGAGCGGACCAGCAGCCGCACGCCGTGCCGTCACTGTCCCTCGAGGATGCCCGCGCCAAGGCGCCGGGCATCGAGTACGCGGACAGGTTCGAGATCCGCACCCGCCCGGGCGACGAGTCGGTGTTCGCGCTGCCGCCGTTCTGGATCCGCACCCGGGCCGAGATCGAGGACGATCCGCTGATCCAGGCGTGCACGCTGACGTTCATGTCCGACTTCGGCCCGGTTCCGGTGGCCCGGCCCGCGGGTGCGCCGCTGACGCCCGGCGCCGCCTACGCCGCCAGCCTGGACCACTCGGTGTGGTTCCACCGTCGATTCATCCCGCACGCCTGGCACCGCTACGAGGTGGAGCAGCGCAACCACAGCGACTCCCGCGGACTGGTACTCGGCTCGCTGTTCGACCTCGACGGCGTGCTGGTGGCCACCACCACCCAGGAGGCACTGTGGCGCCTGTAGCCGAAGCGGGTCCGCGGCGACGACGCCGTGGCGTAGGTTCGCCCGTGTGCCGACTCTGACCAACCGCCAGATCGTGTTGCGCCGCCGTCCGAACGGACTGGTCGCGCCCGGGGACACCGAACTCGTGACGTCGACGGCGCCGGAACCGGCTGCCGGGGAGGCGCTGGTGCGCACCACGTACGTGGGCATCGACGCGGCGGCCAGGACGTGGCTGGACGACCAGCCGAGCTACCTGCCGCCGGTGCAGATCGGCGAGGTGATCCGCGCCGCCGGCATCGGCGAAGTGATCGAAACCCGTTGCGACGCATACAGTGTCGGTGATGTGGTGACCACCCTGACCGGCTTCCAGGAGTACACCATCGTCCGGGACGACCTGTTCACCACGCCGGTCCCCGGCCCCGGGGACCAGGTCGATCAGCGCGCGGTGATGTCGATCTACGGCCCGACCGGCGCCACCGCGTACTTCGGGATGACCGGCATCGGCCGGCCGCAGCCGGGTGAGACGGTCGTGGTGTCGGCTGCCGCCGGGGCGACGGGTTCGGTGGCGGGCCAGATCGCCCGGATCGCGGGTGCACGGGTGGTGGGCATCGCGGGCGGGCCGCACAAATGCCGGGCCGTGGTGGAGGACTTCGGATTCGACGCGTGCATCGACTACCGCGGTGAGGATCTACCGGCGGCGCTGAAGAAGCACTGCCCCCGCGGGGTCGACGTGTACTTCGACAACGTCGGCGGACCGATCCTCGACGCAGTGCTCGGCAGGCTGGCTCACAAGGCGCGGGTGGTGCTGTGCGGGGTCATCTCCAGTTACCTGACCGGTGAGCATCCCGGCCCCGCCAACTACGTCAACCTGCTCGCCAAGACCGCTCTGATGCAGGGGTTCAACGCCCTCGACGAATGGGGCCGGTTCGACGAGGCGTTCGCCGCGCTGCGCCGGTGGGACACAGAGGGCCTGCTCGTGCACCGCGAACACATCTTCGACGGCATCGAGTCCTGCGTCGACGCGCTCAACGGTTTGTTCACCGGCGCCAACATCGGCAAGACCCTGGTTCGAATCTGAGACTCAGCGCGCCGCGATGACCTCGGCGCCGAACCGTTCGACGGCATCGACGGCGCGGGCCAGGCTGTCGCCGGGCACCGTCACCTGGATCCACGTCACGCCGGCCCTCTCCAGGTCGGAGGCGCCGGCCAGGAACGCGTCCGCGTTGAAGGCGTCGTCACCGGGATCGCCGCCGGCGTCGTTGGTGAAGGCGATGTCCACGTCGAACGGATCGCGTCCCGCGTCCTCGAGGCGACGACGCAGATCGGCGACCCCCGCGACCAGCCGATCCACGGTGTCGAGCGCGGCGGTGCGGGCGGTCTTCGCGAGCGCGGCGGGCGCTCGGAACGGGCACCAGCCCTGCCCGTGGGCGGCCACCCGCGCCCGCGCCGCCGAGGTGTTGCCCCCGATCCAGATCGGCGGATGCGGCGCCGTGAGGGGACGGGGGTGCGCGGTGATGCCGTCGGCGGTGAAGTGCCTGCCCTCGACGCTGACGTCGTCGCGGGTCCAGATCTGCCGGATCACGTCGAGCGACTCCTCGAACAGAGCGGCGCGCTCGTCGAAATCCACGCCGAGCGCGGCGAATTCGCGCCTGAGGTAACCCACCCCGACCGCGAGGACGAAGCGGCCGCCGGAGACCAGGTCGAGCGTCGCACCGGCTTTCGCGACGACGAAGGGGTTCCGGTAGGGCAGCACGACGATGTTCGGGATCAGTCTCAGCGTCGTGGTGTGCGCGGCGGCGAAACCCATCGCGACGAAGGGGTCCAACGTGTCGTGGCCACCCGCCGTGAGCCATCGTGTGGTGGGCGCCGGATGGTCGGTGAACCCGAACCCGTCGAAGCCGGCTGCCTCGGCCGCGGCGGCGACCGTCGCGATGCCCGACCCGGTGACCAGTTCGGGGGTGTAGGGGTGAGTGTGCATCGGATGGGTGATCGCGAACTGCACGCCGGCCTCCCTGTCATGGCGGCTAGAACCGCCTTCTTCTTCTGTGAGAATGTCGTTACCATGGCGGAGGCGGAATGTACAGCGACAGGGAGGTCCATGAGCAGGCCCGAGATCGGCGTGTACCTGCCCCACATGGGCTTCACCTACCAGGAGGTGCTGCGGCGCACGCGACGCTGCGACGAGCTCGGCATCGAATCGCTCTGGCTCTACGACCATCTCTACGCGCCCGGCATGCCCGACCTGCCGTCTCTGGAGGCGTGGACGCTGGCGACCGCACTGTTGAGCAACACCGAGCGGATCCGGATCGGACACATGGTGCTGTGCAACCAGTTCCGCCACCCCGTGATGCTCGCGAAGATGGCCACCACGCTCGACCAGATCTCCGGGGGCCGGCTCACGCTCGGTGTCGGCAGCGGCTCCCTCGACGACGAGCACCGGCGGGGCGGCTTCGACTGGGGGACGTTCGCCCAGCGCTCGGGGCGGCTCGGCGAGACATTGGAGATCCTGCACCAGGCTTTCGACGAAGAGCGAATCACGCACGCGGGCAACCACTTCACGGTCTCCGACATGCCGGTCAAGCCGGGTCCGGTGCAGCGTCCGCGACCCCCGATCGTGGTCGGCGGGGTGGGCGCGAAGTACACCCTGCCGCTGGTGGCCCGCTACGCCGACGTGTGGAACGTCCCGACCTACGCGCTCGGCGACCTCGAGAACGCGATCGCCGCCCTTCGGTCGGCGTGCGAGGCCGTGGGCCGGGACCCGGCGTCCATCGTGATGTCGATCGAAGCGGTGGCGGCGCTGGCACGCGATGACGCGGCGCTGCCCGCGGTGCGCGACGCCGCCGAGAAGCGTTTCGGCGGGCCGGGATTCGGGCTGCACGAGGCGGGGCTGATCGGAACCCCCGCCGCCGTGGCGGACCGGTTGCGTGAGCTGATCGGGATGGGGTTCGGCCAGATCGTGCTGTTCACCCACGACCGCTGCTCGGACGAGACACTGGACTTGCTCGCCGGCGAGGTCATCCCGGCGTTGTAGCCCCTTCCCCTCTTCGGCGAGCGTGCGTGTCTGCGCTCGACACGCCGCTCTCCGTACACAGTTTGCGCACACTCGCGGTGGCCTGATGAAGAGGTCTAGGATCGACAGCAGCTGATGATGCAGCTGGGTCGACATGGTGGTAGCCGCGGGTAGCCGCTGCCTCCAGAAGTAGCGAACTTCGAGCCGACCAACCCCGGTGACGTCCTCATGCAGGGATCACCATGAACCAACCCGAGAACTCCGACACTGCGAACACCGATCCCACTGACGATCACGGCGCCGCCCCGCGCTACGACGAACGCCTGCCGCTCGCCGACCAGGGACGCAGCGAGGTGATGGCGCGATTGCGCGAACGGTTCTCGTTCAGCGGCTGACGCACGCACGTCAGCGCAGCAGGGCCCGCCTCAGCGCGGCGCCCTGCATCTCGAACAGCCGCGCACTGGTCTCCCATTCAGGGACCAGCGCGTCGAAACCGTGGCAGGTGCCCGGGAAGAGATGGAGTTCGGTGGACACGCCCGCCCACTGCAGTCGCAACGCGTAATCGATCGCCTCGTCGCGCAGGGGGTCGAGCTCCGAGCACGTGATCAGCGCGCCAGGCAGTCCGGTGAGATCGGACCGCCGCCCCGGCGCGGCCTCGGGGGTGACCGGCGCACCCGCCAGGTAGTGCTCCCACATCCAGCGCACCGCCTCGGAGTCGAAACCCGGTGTCGTGGAGCACTCTTCCTTGGACGGGCTCGGCCGGTCGTCGAGCACCGGCTGGTGCAGCATCTGGAACACCACGGGTGCGGCGTCCCCCGCCACAGCCCTCGCAGCCACGCCCGCCGCCAGCGCTCCCCCGGCACTGCTGCCCGCCACGGCCACCGCACCGGCATCGATGCCGAGCTCGGCACTGCACCTCACCGTCCACTCCAGCACCGCGGCCACGTCGTCCAGGGCGGCCGGGAAGGGATGCTCGGGTGCCAGGCGGTAGTCCGCCGAGATCACCGTGCAGCGGCCCCGGCGCGCGTACTCGATGCACTGCCGGTGATCGGTATCCAGGTTGCCGAGCACGAACGCGCCCGCGTGGCAGTAGATCACGGCCGGCGACGGCGGCGGACCGCCACGATAGATCCGGACCTCGATGCTGTCACCCGATCCGCTGGGCACCGTGCGCTGCTCGATCTCCACCCCGATCGTGTCCAGTGTCCTGGCGGCCTCGCCGCGGCGCTGGTTCAGTGAATCGCGGACCGCGCCGAGCACGGCAGGCGACAGATCTGCGCGGGCGTCGGCCAGATGCCGCAGGGCCGGGTCGAGCCGTTCGGTGATCGTCATCGGTCCACCTCCCGTTCGTCTGCGTCGAAACGGTAGTCCCCCGGCCGGAAGCGGCGCGTGAGCGCCCAGAAGTGCCGGGCGCTGCGCGGCCACTGCGTGACCACCCGGCCGTTCGCGGCGCGGAAGTAGTTGCTGCACCGCGTCAGCCAGACCGTGCCGGTCATCCACGTGTCGATCCGCGCGAGGAAGTCGCTCATCACCTCGGGACGCACCTCGATGAGGGACTTCTTCCTGCGGCGCAGATACCTCAGGGCACGCACGATGTAGCGGGCCTGCGCCTCCAGCATGAAGATCACGCTGTTGGAACCGACATTGGTGTTGGGGCCGTACAGCATGAAGAAATTCGGATAGCCGGGCACGGTCATGCCCAGATAGGCGAAGGCTCCGTCGCCCCAGGTCTGGCTCAGGGTGGCCCCGTCCACCCCGCGGACCTCCAGCTGTCCCAGGTAGTCCGCCGCGGCGTAACCGGTCGCGCACACCACCGCGTCGATGTCGAGTTCGGTGCCGTCGGCGGTCACCAACGATCGCGACCGCAGGGCCCGGGCGGGGCTGGAGACCACCTCGACGTGCGGCTGACCGAGCGTGCGCAGGTAGTCGGTGGCGAACACCAACCGCTTGCAGCCCATCGGGTGGTCGGGCGTCAACCGACGCCGCAGGTCGTCGTCGGCGATGGCGGCCCGGAGAGACTGCAGCGCAAGGGCGGTGAACTCCCGGGTCTTGTCGCTGCCGTGCTCGATGACCGAGATGTTGGCCTCGCTGCGCCACCACAGTCGGTTGCGGTAGACCCTGGCGGCCAGCGGCACATGGGCGAACACCCACTTCTCCCGCCGGCTGTACTCCCGGTCGGGTTTGGGCAGCACCCAGGTCGGCGATCGCTGCACCGAGTAGACCGTGTCGGCCACCTTCGCGATCTCGGGGATCAGTTGCGCCGCGGTCGATCCGGTGCCGAGCACGGCCACCTTCGCGCCCCGCAGATCCACGGAGTGATCCCACCGCGCCGTGTGGAAGATGGCCCCGGTGAACGGCTCCTCCTCGACGAGGTCGGGCATGACGGGCCGGCTGAACAGCCCGACCGCCGACACCACGATGTCGAAGAAGTACTCGTCGCCGTCGGTGGTGCGCAGACGCCAGCGATGCGCATCAGCCTGCCAGTGCGCCGACACGATCTCGGTGTCGAGCGTCAGGAGTGGGCCGAGGCGGTGGCGGTGCGCGCAGCGCTCGAAGTACTCGAGGATCTCCCGCTGACCCGACCACATCCGCGACCACCGCGGGTTCAGGTCGAACGAATAGGAGTACAGGTGCGACTTCACATCACAGGCCAGGCCGGGATAGGTGTTGATCCGCCAGGTGCCGCCGACGCCGCTTTCGCGGTCGAAGATCGTGACGTCGTCAAAGCCCGCCTTGCGCAGGAAGATTCCGAGCGCCAGTCCGCCCGGGCCGGCGCCGATGATCCCCACCGAGGGCGATGTCGTCATGACCGCCTCATCCGATCGTCAGGGATTGCCCACCGTCGACGATGAGCTCCGATCCGGTGATGAACGACGCGTGCTCCGACGCCAGGAACGCCACCGCGTCGGCGATCTCGACGGGCCTGCCGATGCGGCCCAGCAGCGCGTGCGCGGCCAACCGGGACTGTGTGTCCGCGTCGAGCATCGGTGTCTCGACCGGCCCGGGGAAGACGGCGTTCACCCGGATCCCGTCGGGCGCCAACTCCACGGCGGCGACCTGCGTCAGCCCCCTCAGTGCCCATTTCGACGACCCGTAGGCCGCGTGGTTCGGGAACGGCCTGATCGCGCCGGTGCTGCACGTGTTGACCACGGAGGCACCCGCGGCGTCCCGCAGATGCGGCAGCGCGGCGCGGATGCCCAGGAACGGCCCGAGACAATTCACCCGCCAGCTGCCCTCGAATCCGTCGGCCGTCTCGTCGGCGAGCGGACGGCGATGCAGCACACCGGCATTGTTGACCAGCGTGGTGAGTCCGCCGAACTCTCCGACTGTGGCCGCGACCGCCGCCGCCCACTGATCGCCCGACGTCACGTCGAGGTGCAGGGCGAGGGCACGGTCGTGGCGCACGTCGATCGTGCGTACGTCGCACGCGGCGACGTGGTAGCCGTCGTCGAGAAGCCGCGCCGTGATCGCTGCGCCCTGCCCGCGTGCGGCACCGGTGACGAGTGCGACGGGCATCACGGGGTCCCGGTGGCCTCGGCGAGGTGCGCCGCGGCGCCGCGGCTCAGCGCCTGCGTTTCGGAAGCGAGTGTGATCATCCGAAAGCCTTTGTGCGCCAAAACTCTCCCCTGATCGCCGCTGCCGGCATGGATTCCCGCGACCAGACCCGCTGCCGCTGCCGCGCGCCGGATCGCGGCGACGGCGTCCGTGACCTCCGGTTGCGTCCAGGCGCGCGCCGGGTGGTGGCCCATCGAGATCGCGAGATCCGCAGGGCCGACGTAGATCCCGGTCAGGCCCGGCACCGCGCATATCTCGTCGGCCGCGGCGAGACCGCGGGCCGTCTCGATCATCGCGAACACCGACACGCGCGACTGCAGGACATCCGGATCGACCCCGAGGTCGGCTCGCAACGGACCGTAGCTGCGGATCCCGTCCGGGGCGTAGCGCGTCGCGGCCACCGCCTGCCCGGCCTGCTCGGCCGTCTCGACCATCGCGATCACCACACCGTCGGCGCCCGCGTCGAGCACCCGGCCGATGGGGGCGGCGTCGGCGCCGGGTAGGCGCACCACCGTCGCGACAGCCGTGTGCTGCAGGCGACGCAGCATCACCGCGACGTCGACGTCGCTGAGATAGCCGTGCTGGACGTCGAAACCCACATAGTCGTATCCGGCGCAGGCGAACGCCTCCGGGCCCAGCGCGGTGGGCCCGGTGATCCAGCCACCCCACACCTGGGGCTTGGTGGCCAGCGCCTGCTGCAGTCTGCTCGCCGTCACGCCACGATCGCGATCTTGATGCGCCCGGGCACGGGTCTGCTCGCCACCTCGAAAGCCTCCTGTACATCGCCGATTCCGAAGGTGTGGGTCAGATAGCGGTCCAGCAGGCCGGGATGCTCGCGGGCGAAGGAGTCGGCGCGGTGCAGGACACGGCGGCGCTCCAGGGTCACTCCGGCCTTGAGGGTCAGGTTGTTCCGGAGCATGGTGCGCATGCTGATCGGATAGGCGTCGTCGTCGGGCACACCGAAGTAGAACACCGTCCCCCCGGACGCCGCCGCCTCCACGGCGTGGGACAGCGTCGCCACCTGATGCCCGACCGCCTCGATCACGATGTCCGGCCTGGCCTCCGGGCGCAGATGCCGCACCCACCGGTCGCTGGTGGCCCTGACGACGCTGTCGACCCCGAACGACGGCCCGACGTCGTCGCGATCCAGCGGATCGACGCCGGTGACGTGCGCTGCCCCTTCGGTTTTCGCGACGTAGGAGAACAGCAGGCCGATGGAGCCCTGGCCCAGCACCGCCACTCGGCGGCCGGTCAGGTCGGGAAGCTGCTCGACGGCGTAGAGCACGCAGGCCAGCGGTTGCAGCGCCACCGCGTGCTCGGGCCGCAGCGCCGGATCGTAGGAGACCAGCCCCTCGCCGTCGGCGACGACCTGCTCCATCAGCCCGTCGAAACCCGAGGCCCACCCGACCACCCGGTCACCGGGCCGGTGCGCGGCGTGTCTGCTCGCGAGGACCTCGCCGGCGACCTCGTGAACCGGGAACCCGTCCATCTCGGCGGCATGCGCGCCGGTGTCGCCCGCCAGCCTGCCCTGCGCCCCCCGGAACGCGGGCAGGTCGCTGCCGCAGATGCCGCCGGCGAGAAAGCGCAGCAGCACCTGGCCCTCGGCCAGCGATTCCGGCGACGGTTGCGGCCGCTCGGTTCTCTCGAACCGATAGGGCGCGGTCAGGCGGTAGCACCACATGTCAGCCGACCTCGACGGGGATGCTGTTCCAGCCCCACTGGAAGCTCGACGGTGGTCGCGACGCCCGGGCGGCATCGACGTGGAATTCGGGTACGCGCCTGAGCCATTCGGTCACCATGATGGTGATCTCGAGGCGCGCCAGATGGGAGCCGAGGCAGAAGTGCTGCCCACGGCCGAAGGCCAGCAGCCGCTCGATGGGCCTGTTCCAAACAAAGTCGTCGGGGGCCGGGTACTCCCGCTCGTCCCGGTTGGCCGAGGCGATCAGCGAGATGATCCGCTGCCCGGGCCGGATCGTGATGCCGTGCAGGGTGAACGGCCGGCGCAGCGTCCGCGCGAACCACTGCGCGGGCGCGCAATAGCGGATCATCTCCTCCCGCGCGATCGGCACGGTGGCCGCAACGTCCTCCGTCACCGCGGCCAGCTGGTCGGGCCGGGAGCTCAACTCCCACAGGCCGTGCGCCACGATCTTGGGCACCGTCTCGGTGCCGCCGATGAAGACGCCGAGCATCTGGACGGCCGCTTCGTGGTCGGTCAGGGCGGCCCCGTCCGGCAACCGGTAGCCCAGCAGGTTGTCGGCGATGGGCACCTCGTCCCCCTCGCCCGCGCGCCGGCGCGCCACCACCGGGATCAGGTGATCCAGGTATCCGGGCCGGGCGTCGGCCACCTCGACACCGGAGCCGGGCTCGGCCAGGCTGCCGGCGTTGACGGTCGCCAGTACGTCCCCGGCGAGATCGGTGGGCAGGCCGACCAGGTCGCACACCACCGAAGCGGCGACGATGCCGGCGTACTCGGCGGTGAGGTCGAAGTGCCCGCGCGGCAACAGGACGTCGAGCCGCTCGTTGGCCAGCTCGCGGATCCGCGTGGCGAGCGCGGCGATCTTCCTGGGCCGAAAGGGAGTGGCGGTGGCGCGCCGCACCTCGTCGTAGAGGGGCGCGTCGAAATTGGCGTGGAACGGCAACGGATGCAGCGGCGGGTCGGGCACCGGCCCGTCGTTGTGAGCGGCGAGCACCGCGGCCGAGGGCAACGTGCCCTCCGAGGCGACGAACGTTCCGTCGTTGACCTCCAACACCTTCCAGATGTCGGCGAACCGCGACAACGCGTAGGTGTCCCACTGCTCGAGGTAGTACACCGGGTACTGCTCGCGCAGGACCCGGTAGTACGCCGGCGGGTCGGCCATCACCGCGGGGTCGAACGGGTCGTAGCGAAAGCTCATCGCAGCGGCGACGGTGGCAGGGCGGCCAGGATGGAGTCCTCCCAGCCGTCACGCAGTGCGGGGGCGACGCTCATCCACGTGACGATCTCGGCGGGCGGGCTGTCCTTCCACGACGGGTAGTGGTTCTCGAAGCAGGCCCAGTCCCCGTCGAGGGCCCAGTAGTGGATGACCTCGTTGAACCGGAACGTGGTGATGAACGAGCCGAGCCAGCGCTTGCCGGTGGCCTCGGACCACGGCACATAGAGCCGTTCCAGTTCCCGGATGTAATCGTCCTGCCGGCCGGGTTTGGTCTGCATGATCTCCTGGATCACCAGGCCGGCCGTCACCTTCGCCTCGGTCAGCTGGGCCAGCGTCCTGTTGCTGCGACCGGCGTACATGATGCGGCCCTCGCCGCGGGCGCCGACGTCGCGCAGATAGCCCGCCCACGCCGCGGCCGCAGCCTCATGGCTCCCACCGCGCGCCTGGGCCCGCCCGATGCGTGCGTAGTCGGCGAACGCGTCGAGCTCCCAGATCAGCGTCGCCTGCGGCCAGTGCCCGTTGTAGGGGGTCGTCTCCCACATCGCGAACAGTCGCGCGCCGAGTTCGGTCATCATCGGGTGGTAGAGGCCGCTGAACTGCGCGACGAACTCGTCGCTGCCCGCAGCGCCCAGATCGATCGTCTCGTGCAGGTAGAGCAGCGTGTGGCTGTGGTACTTCTTCATGGTCACGTCAGCACCCGGGGGCTGCAGGTAGTTGACAGCTGCACTCAGCGAGCGTGACACTTGTCGAGTGTTTTGTAAAGCAGCGGAGGCTGCCGCCGAATGTCGCTGACCCCGTTGGCCAACGGCTTCTGCTTCGGCGAGGGCCCACGCTGGTTCGAGGGCCTGGTGTGGTTCTCCGACATGCTCGGCGAAGCGGTGCACACCGTGACGCTCGGCGGTGAACAGAGCACGCTGCCGCTGCCGGGGCACGCACCGTCCGGCCTCGGCTTCCGCCCCGACGGAACGCTGCTGATCGTGTCCGCCGCCCGTCGGCAGATCCTCGGTTACGACGGGGAGACGGTCACGGTCGTCGCCGACGTGTCGGCGGTGGTGCCCGCCGACCTCGGTGACATGGTGATCGACAGGCACGGCTGCGCGTACGTCGGCTCCCAGGCCCGCGAGGGCGGGGAGCTCGTGCGGATCGACCCCGACGCGCCGAGGGATCAGCGCGCCACGGTGGTCGCCGACGCCCTCGAGTTCCCCAACGGGATCGCGCTGACCGAGGACGGGACGACGCTGATCGTCGCCGAATCCACCGGACGCCGGCTGACCGCCTTCACTGTGGCTGAGGACGGAACGCTGGGCGAGCGAAGGGTTTTCGCCGAGGGCCTGGACGGACCACCGGACGGTATCTGCCTCGACGCCGAGGGCGGGGTGTGGGTGGCGTTGACGCTGGCACACCAGTTCGCCCGGATCGAGCCGCTCGGCACGGACTCCTACATCGTGACCGAGCGGATCGCCCTCGGCGACCGGGCGGCCATCGCCTGCGCGCTGGGCGGCCCCGAGGGGCAGACCTTGTTCCTGCTGTCGTCGGTGAGCGCATATCCGGAAACCCTGCGCGGAACCTCGGATTCGCGCCTCGACGCGATCACGGTCTGATGGCGGACTCGTACTTCGAGCTGCTCGACAGCGACGAGCGCGGCGAGCGCTTCCGCGCGAGCGATTTCGTCCGCGGCACCTGGACGGCGACCATCCAGCACGGTGGGCCCGTGTCGGCGCTGCTGGTGCGCGGCCTGCAGCGTTGCGAGCGCCGCGACGACACCCGGCTGAGCCGGGTGCTGATCGACCTGCTGGGGCCGGTGCCCGCCGACGGCGACCTGTGGGTGCGGGCGCGACGGGATCGCGCCGGCAGGCAGATCGAGCTGGTCAGCGCCGAGATGCTGGCGCCGGGCCCGGACGGTGCGCCGCGGCCGGTGGCCCGCGCGAGCGGATGGCGCTTCCAGACCCAGGACACCGTCGAGGTGGCCGGCGCCTCGGCACCGCCTCTGCGGCCGCGCTGCGAGGCGGTCAGCCGGGACATGCGCAAGGACTGGGACCTCAACTATCTGCACAGCGTCGACTGGCGCTGGCTCACCACGCCCCGCGGCGAGCAGCCCGGCGAGTCGTGGATCCGGCCTGAGGTCGGCCTCGTCGACGGTGAGGCGATGACGCCGCTCGAGCGTCTGTTCGCCGTCGCCGACAACGCCAACGGCATCGGCACGAAGCTCGACATCCGTCGCTGGACGTTCCTCAACTCCGATCTCGCGGTACACGTGCATCGCGTCCCGCAGGGCGAGTGGACCGGTATCCGCGCCGAGACCAGCTACGGTCCCGACGGCATCGGTACGACGATCGGCACCCTGTTCGACGAGCTGGGGCCGGTCGGCGCGATCCAGCAGTCGGTGCTGGTCCGGCGGCGCACGACGTCATGACCGGCTGAGGCGGGCGAGCACCTCCTCTGTGTGCTCACCCAGTTGCGGTGCGGTGCAGCGGATCTCGATTGGCGTGCCGTGAAAGTCCGCCGGGGTGGCCACCATCGGGACCGACGCCCCGGGGTCATGCGCGTCGGGCACGTAGACGATGCCGCCGGCGGCGTGGAACTGGTCGTCGGCGACCACGTCCTCGAGCGTGTTGATCGGCGACCAGAACAGTTCGGGTTCCGCCGCGAAGGCGTCCGCCCACTCGTCGAGCGAGCGGGTCGCGAAGATCTCGTCGAGTGCAGCGATCAGCTCGGGTGCGTGCGCCGCGCGGTCCTGGGCGCTCGCGTAGCGCTCGTCGGTCAGCCACTCGGGCCGTCCGACCGCACGGCACAGCGGAGGCCAGTGCCGTCCGGCCTGCAGTCCGACGATCCAGAACCGGCGTCCGTCACCGGCGGCGTAGTTGTTCATGCAGGGGTTGCCCATCGTCTCGCGTTGCCCGATCGCGATCGTGTGCCCGGTGAGCAGGAACGTGGTGAGGTCGAAGCTCACGGTGTAGGCACCCTGCCGGTACAGCGACGTGGTGACGAGTTGCCCTGCGCCCGTTCGGTTGCGCGCAACCAGGGCCGCGCACACCGCCCCCGCGAGCGTCATCCCCGCGGTGTGGTCACCCATCCCGCCGCGCTGGAAGGGCGGCGTGTCGCCGGGCCGGGTCAACAGGTGCGCCAGACCGGCGCGCGCCCAGAACGCCGCGACGTCGTAGGCCGCGCGGTCGGCGTCCGGTCCGCTCTCGCCGTATCCGGTGATCAGCCCGTAGACCAGCCGCGAATTGCGGTGTGCGACATCCTCGAAGGCCAATCCGATCCGGCGCAGGGCGGCCGGCCGGACGTTGGTGAGGAACACGTCGGCGTCCTCGATCAGGGCGAACGCGGCGGCCCGACCGTCGTCGGTGGTCACGTCCAGCACGACGCTGCGCTTGCCGCGGTTGTCCATCTCGAACGGGGGGCTCGACTCCTCGATGCCCATCATCCGGCCGAAGCTGCGCGCGGGGTCGCCCGTCGGCGGCTCGATCTTCACGACGTCGGCACCCCAGTCGGCGAGGATCCCGCCCGCCGCCGGCCCGGCCACCCACACGCCCAGTTCGACGACCCTGATGCCCTCCAGCGGACCCGCCATGATCCTCGCTTTACAAATCGCGCTTGGCTTGTAAGCCTGTTGTGACTACCGGGTCCAAGCCTAGGAGGCGTGCGTGTCCGTCGGGGACGTACTCGTACACCTGGGCCGGGGTGCGCGTCGGATCGGCACCGACGCGGTGGCCGGCCGGTGGCGCCCGCTGCCCCGCAGCCTCGACGACGTCGACGCCGACACACTGTCCGTCCTGATGGACAGGACCGTCACCTCGGTGACGGTGATCGACGGCGACAGTGGGACCTCGTCGCGGGCCCGGCTCGCGCTGACCGGCGAGGGCGTACCGCCGTCGGTCTTCGTCAAGATGGCGGCCGAAACCGTCGCCACCCGGATGCTCGGTGAACTCGGCAACCTCGCGGACACCGAGGTGCGGTTCTACCGCGACCTGGCACCGGGGCTGACCGGCGTCCCGCGCATGTACGGCGCCCGGTTCGACTCCTGGACCGGGCGCTTCGTGCTCGTCCTCGAGGACCTCGCCGCGGTGCCGTGCGTGTTCCCGGACACGCTGCATCCGATCGACCCCGACCGCGCGGCGCTGGTCGTCGAACTGCTCGCCTCGCTGCATGCGACGTTCTGGGAGCGCCCGCCCGCGTGGTCGTACACCGCCTCCGGTGACAGCGCCGCGGCGCTGACGGGTCCGCTGCTGCGAAGGTCGGCGAGGCGGCTGGCCGGGCGTCTTCCGGTCGCGCGCGGCCGGTTCATCGACGAGAACTACCGGGCGGTCGCCGCGCTGATCGACCGTCCGCCCCACACCGTCATGCACGGCGATGCCCATCCGGGGAACCTGTACTTCCGCGACGGGCGGGCCGGCCTGCTGGACTGGCAGGCGGTGCGCCGTGGACACCCGGGCCGGGAACTGGCCTACACCCTGGTGACCGGCATGGCCACCGAGGACCGGCGCAACGCCGAGCGCGATCTGCTCGACGTCTACCGCCGGGCACTGGCCGCCGCGGGCGGGCCCGACCTGGATCGCGACGACCTGTGGGAGCGCTACCGCCAGGGTGCGCTCTACCCCTACGTCGCGGCGCTCATCACCGCCGGCCTGGGCGGGATGCAGGCCGAGGACGTCGCGCTGCGCGGTCTCGAGCACGCGCTGGCCGCGCTCGAGGACCTCGACACCGTCGCTGCGCTGAGGAGATCTCTGTGACCGAACGCTTAGGATCGACGGCGAACCGAGCGAAAGACGAGCCCGTGAACCACCCCGCACGCGACCGCTCCGACGGCGAGGACACCTCGACGCGGCACCGGATCCTGGTGGCGACCGCAGAGGTGCTCGGCCGCAGCGGACAGACCAAACTGAGCCTGTCGGAGGTCGCGCTGCAGGCCGGGGTGTCCCGCCCGACGCTGTACCGCTGGTTCGCCGACAAACAGGAATTGTTGACCGCCTTCGGCATCTACGAGCGCGACATGTTCGAGACGGGGATCGCCAAGGCCACCGCCGGGCTGCGGGGCAACGACCGGGTGGACGCCGCGATGCGGTTCATCGTCGACTACCAGCAGTCCTACTCCGGGGTGCGACTGGTCGACATCGAACCCGAGGTGGTGATCGGCCGGCTGGCCCACATCATCCCGGCGATGCGCGGGCAGCTCGAGAAGCTGCTGCCCGGCCCGAACGGCGCGGTCAAGGCCGCGACCGCGGTGCGCGTGGCCGTATCGCACTACATCGTGCGCAGCGACGACGCCGACCAGTTCCTCGCCCAGCTGCGCCACTGCGTGGGCATCAGAAACAGCTGACGGGCGAGGAGGAACTCAGCCCTGCGCGGCCAATTGCCCACAGGCGGCGGCGATTTCGCGCCCACGGGTGTCACGCACGGTGCAGGACACGCCGCGCTCGCGCACCCGGCGGACGAACTCCCGCTCGGCCGGTTTGGGACTGGCGTCCCACTCGCTGCCCGGTGTCGGGTTCAGCGGGATGACGTTGACGTGCGCCAGCGGCCCCAGCGCGCCGTGCAGCTTCTTGCCGAGCAGGTCGGCCCGCCACGGCTGGTCGTTGACGTCACGGATGAGCGCGTATTCGATCGACACGCGCCGGCCCGTCGCGTCGGCGTAGTACCGCGCCGCGTCGAGCGCCTCGCTGACCTTCCACCGGTTGTTCACCGGGACGAGCGTGTCGCGCAGTTCGTCGTCGGGCGCGTGCAGCGACAGGGCGAGGGTCACATTGAGCTTCTCGTCGGCCAGCTTGCGGATCGCCGGCGCCAACCCCACCGTCGACACCGTCACCGAGCGGGCGGAGATGCCGAAGCCCGCCGGCGGCGCCGCCGTGATCCGCCGCACCGCGGCCACCACGCGGTTGTAGTTGGCGAGCGGCTCCCCCATGCCCATGAACACGATGTTGGACAGCCGCGACCCGTCGCGGTCGCGCAGTTCGGCCGCCGCGGAGCGGACCTGCTCGAGGATCTCGGCGGTCGACAGGTTGCGCGTCAACCCGGCCTGACCCGTCGCACAGAACGGGCAGGCCATCCCGCAGCCGGCCTGGGAGGAGATGCACACCGTGTTGCGGTCCGGGTACCGCATCAGCACCGACTCGAACGACGTCTGGTCCATCGCGCGCCACAGCACCTTGCGGGTCTCGCCGGCGTCGCACTCGATCTCGCGGGCAGCCCCGAACAGCGTCGGGAACAACGCCTGACCCACCTGCTCGCGCACCGCGGCGGGCAGGTCGGTCATCTGCGTGGGATCGGCGATCAACCGCCCGTAGTACTGGTTGGCCAGCTGCTTGCCGCGAAACGCGGGCAGGCCGAGTTCGGCGACGGCAGCGGCGCGGCCGGCGTCGTCGAGATCGGCGAAATGCCGCGGCGGCATCGCGCGGCGCGGGGCATCGAAGACGAGGGGCACGGCAGGCTTGGCCCCGGAGGATTCAGGCATGAGTACCGCCAGTATCTCAGGCCAGCAGGGTGAGCACGATCCATCCGGCGACAGCCGAGGGCAGCATGGCGTCGATGCGGTCCATCAGACCGCCGTGGCCGGGCAGCAGCGTGCCCATGTCTTTGATGCCCAGATCGCGCTTGACCTGGGATTCCACCAGGTCACCGCACACTCCGGTGATCACCAGCATCAGGCCGAGCGGCACGCCGACCCACCCCGGCTTGTCGAGCAGGAACGTGACCGAGAGCACGGCGGCGGTGACACCGAAGACCAGCGATCCGCCCAGGCCCTCCCACGATTTCTTGGGGCTGATGGCGGGGGCCATCAGGTGCTTGCCGAACAGCACCCCGGCGACATACCCCCCGATGTCGGCGAAGACGACCGTCGCGATCACCGTGAACACCCGCACGCCGCCGTGGTCGGCGAAGATGAGCAGCGCGGTGAACGCCCCGAACATCGGCACCCAGGTCGCCAGCAGGACGGTCGCGGCGATGTCGCGCAGATAGTTCACCGGCTGGCGGGTCAGCCCCTGACCGAGCAGCCGCCACACCATGCAGACCACGACGGTGCCGCCGTAGGCGCCGAGCAGTCCCGCCGTCCCGAACGGCCACGTCAGCCAGATCATCGCCTGGCCGCCGACCAGCAGCGGGATGGTGGGCAGCGCGTAGCCGTGCTCGCCGAGCCGCCGAATCACCTCGTGGGTGGCGATCGCCATGGCCGCCGCCAGCAGCGGAAGCCACCAGATCGGCGCGAACAGCAGGATGCCGATCGCCATGGCGCCGAGCACCACACCGACGCCGATGGCGGCGGGCAGGTTGCGGCCGGCGCGGGATTTCTTCTCCGTCGGCGGTTCGCCGACCGGTTTGTCTGGCACGGGAGTCGATTGCTGGTCGGTCATCCTCAGACCTCCAGCAGTTCGCCTTCCTTGTGCTTGACCAAGTCGTCGATCTGCGTCGTGTACTGCGCGGTGGTCTTGTCGAGATCCTTCTCCGCCCGAGTGACCTCGTCCTCGCCCGCTTCGCCGTCCTTCTTGATGCGGGTCAGCTCCTCCATCGCCTTGCGGCGGATGTTGCGCACCGACACCTTCGCGTCCTCACCCTTTGACTTGGCCTGCTTGACCAGGTCGCGCCGCCGTTCTTCGGTCAGCTGCGGGATCGACACCCGGATGATGTTGCCGTCGTTGGTCGGGTTGACCCCCAGGTCCGAATTGCGGATCGCGTCCTCGATGTTGCGCAGCTGGTTGGCCTCATAGGGCTTGATCACCACCATCCGCGCCTCGGGGACGTTGATGCTGGACAGCTGGGTGATGGGGGTGGCGGCACCGTAGTAGTCGACGTGGATGCGGTTGAACATGCCGGGGTTGGCGCGCCCGGTGCGAATCGACGCCAGGTCGTCCCGCGCCACCGACACGGCCTTCTCCATCTTCTCCTCGGCATCGAAGAGCGTCTCGTCGATCACCTAGGTCTTCTCCCGTCGCTTCGCTCGCATGCCCTCTCCCGTCACTGTCGCCGGCTCCCCCGCGGTTGCCCTCAGGTGGTGACCAGTGTGCCGATCTTCTCACCTGCCACGGCACGGGCGATATTGCCATCCGTGAGCAGGTTGAACACCAGGATCGGCATTCCGTTGTCCATGCAGAGGCTGAACGCGGTGGCATCGGCCACCTTGAGGCCGCGGTCGATGACCTCGCGGTGACTGATCGCGGTGAGCAGTTCGGCGTCGGGCTCGAGGCGCGGGTCGGCGGTGAAGACACCGTCGACGGCCTTGGCCATCAACACCACCTCCGCCCCGATCTCCAGCGCGCGCTGAGCGGCGGTGGTGTCGGTGGAGAAATACGGCAGACCCATGCCGGCGCCGAAGATGACCACGCGCCCCTTCTCCAGATGCCGCTGGGCGCGCAACGGGATGTACGGCTCGGCCACCTGACCCATCGTGATGGCGGTCTGGACGCGCGTCTGAATGCCCTCCTTCTCCAGGAAGTCTTGCAGCGCAAGGCTGTTCATGACCGTGCCGAGCATGCCCATGTAATCCGAGCGGGTGCGCTCCATACCGCGCTGCTGCAGTTGGGCGCCGCGGAAGAAGTTGCCGCCGCCGATGACGACGGCCACCTGGACGCCGCTGCGCACCACCTCGGCGATCTGGCGTGCCACCAGGGCGACGACGTCGGGGTCCAGACCGACCTGGCCCCCACCAAACATCTCCCCGCCGAGTTTGAGCAGCACGCGGGTGTAGGCGGGCCGGATCGACGACGCGTTCTCCCCGTTGCTGCTGGTGCCTTCCGCCATCCGACTCCTTCGGGGTCTCGCATAGATTCGCCGTCCCCGCGAGTGCCGCGGACGGCTGCCCTAATCCTGCCTCATCCCAGGCGCGAAACCACGTTTGGGGTCGGCGCGCGTCACTCCCGGTGCGCGCTCAGCAGCCAGGCGGCTATCGATTTGCGACCCGTGTCCTCGTCGCGGATGTCGGCGCCGGCGAACGCCTCGAAGTGCTCCGCGAAGCTCGGCGGCACGTTGGCATGGATGCGTGCGGGCCGGATCTCGTCGACGGTCCAGTGCCGGGCGACGACGTCGCGGAGCTCGTCGGCGGTGACGGCGTTGACTGACCGGTCCGTCCGCGGGCATCGCGGTGCGGTCGAAGACCAGTACGTAGTAGGACGCGCCGGGCGCCGCCGCGCGGACGATCGAGCGCTGGTAGCCCTCGCGCAGTTCCACCGGCATGGAGTGGAACAGCGTGGAATCGACGATCGTGCCGAAGCGGCCGTCGTAGCCGGTGAACGAACTGATGTCGGCGACGTCGAACGACGCGGTGGCCAGGCCGCGGCGGGCCGCCTCCTCGCGAGCGAGCGCGATGGCCGTCGGCGACTGGTCGAGACCCACCGTGGTGAAGCCGCGTTCGGCGAGGTACATCGAGGTCGCGGCCTCGCCGCAGCCGGCGTCGAGCACATCGCCGTGGAACGCGCCCGCGTCGATCAGCGCACGGATCTCGGGCTGGGGTTCGTCGATGCTCCACGGTGGGCGACTGCCCGCCCCCATCTCCTGCGCCTCGCCGCGGTACGCGGCATCGAACATCTCACCGGTCGGATCCGTCATACACACCTTGGTATCAACTAGATTGATATGCGTCAAGATGCTTGACATGAGTGACCGCGACGACGCGCCGCTGGGCTACCTGCTGCACCGGCTGTCCTCGGCTCTGCGCGCCGACGTGACCACCGCGGTGCTCGAGCCGCTCGATCTGACCTTCCCCCAGTACATCTGCCTGCGTCTGCTGTCACGCCGGCCGGGCCAGTCCAACGCCGAGCTGGCCCGCGACGTGATGGTGTCACCGCAGGCGATGAACATCGTGGTGCGCGGCCTGCAGGAACGTGGCCTGGTGTCCCGGCCGGCGACCGTCCCGTCGGGCCGGTCCCTACCGGCCGAACTGACCCGCGAGGGCCGGGCCCTGCTCGCCAGCACCAACGACGGGATCCGCGCCGCCGAACAGCGGGTGCTCGGCGACCTCTCCGACACCGATCAGCGCGAGCTGCGCCGCATCCTGTCCGAGCTCGGCTGAACTCCGCGAAGAAGCTGCCCGTCACCGGGCAACGGGGATCTCGCTCCTGCTCGACCAGGACTGCCACGCACTGCCGACGATGTCATCGAGGTCGTGCCGGGATTGCCAACCCAATCCGGCCCGGATCTTCGCGGCGTCCGCCACCACCGCCGGGGAATCGCCGGCCCGAGGCGGCCGCACATCCCAGTCGAAATCCCGTCCGGTGATGCGCCGTGCGGTGTGCATCACCTCCAGCACGCTCGTCCCCGACCCGGTGCCGATGTTGTAGATCGCCGATGGAGCACCGGAACTCATCCCCCGAACCGCCGCGGCGTGCGCGTCGGCGACGTCGGCGACGTGGATGTAGTCACGGATGCACGTGCCGTCGCGGGTCGGATACTCATCGCCGAAGATCTGCGGCGGGACGCCGGAACAGATCGCCCGGAACACCCTCGGGATCAGATTGTTCTCTCCCCGGTCGGCCAGAGCGGGGTCGGCGGCGCCCGCCACGTTGAAGTACCGCAGTGCGACCCAGTCGAGCGCGGTCGCGGCGGCCACATCCCGGATCATCTGCTCGCACATCAGCTTGGTCCAGCCGTACGGCGATGCCGGCGCCGTGACCGCCTGCTCGTCCACCAGGTCACCCGTCGGCGCCCCGTAGACGGCCGCACTGGACGAGAACAGGATCTTGCCGACGCCCGCCTGCGCCATCGCGGACAGCACGCTGTGCATACCGATGACGTTCTCCCGGTAGTACATCAGCGGTTCGGCGACGGATTGCTCGACGGCCTTCTTCGCCGCGACGTGAACGACGAGTTCGCACCCGTGCGCGCGCAGGTTCTCGGCCACCCGCTCGGTGTCGAGCACCGAACAGACGAACAACGGGGTGTCATCGGTCAACCGGTCCGGTGTCCCCGTCGACAGGTCGTCGATCACTGCCACGTCATGCCCGTCGCGCCGCAACGCCAGCACCACGTGCGCCCCGATGTACCCGGCGCCTCCCGTCACCACGATCCTCATCGGGCCCCCTCCCGGTTACAGGTCGCCGACCCTCAGCAGGCCGTCCTGGAGCGCGCGGGCGATCAGGGCGGCCTTTGTCGGCGCCGCCCTCCCCACCGACGCGTACTTGGCGCGCACTCGCTGCAGGTGCGTCCGCACCGTCGATGGCTCGATGCGCAGCGCTTCGGCGACGCCCTCGATGCTGCCGTTCCGGAACCAGGCGACGAGGACCTCACGCTCGCGGTGACTCAGTCCCGGCCGGCCCAGCCGCTTGTGGTTGAGCAACGCCCGACCCATCCGCGGCGCGACATAGGGAAGTTGTCGATGCGCGGAGTTGAGCGCCTCGATCAGGTACTGACAGGCCTCGGACTTGATCACGTAACTGGCCGCCCCGAGGTCGAGGCTCGTGAGGATGACTTCGTCGTTGGCCAACTCGGTGTACACCACGACCCGATGACCGCTGCCGGTGATCTTGGCCAGCGACTCGAAGTCCGGCCCTTGCCGGTCGACGTCCACGTCGAACAACACGACGTCGACGGTGCCCGCGCGCTCCGGGTGGGCGGCGAAGAACTGGTCGGGACTGCCGTAGCACTCGCCGATCCGTATTCGGTTTCCCGACTTGGCCACAAGAGGCTTGACGCCGGCGTGGGCGATGACGTTCGAGTCGATGACGGCGACCGATATCGCGGTCCGACGAGTGTCTGTTGCGTACACCATTTTCATTCCCCCTCGAGCGGTGCCAGGATTCCCTCACCTAAGTTCGCCATCAATATCAATGGCAAACTTTTCATCGTTCTGGGCGGTTCGGCGAGCGGATTGCTCCCATGGTGGCACCTCACAGTTCCAGCAGCACAAGAAACAGGCTTTTTGGCTGCTGACGCCTACTCTCCCTATGTGGGACCAGGAAAGTCAAGAGTCTTTTCTCGCCGCGAAAACGCGCAGTGACACGTGTATTTAGCAATGCAAATACATGTCGCTGAAACTGTGAGTCGGGTGAACGGTCAGCCCGGTGGCGCCAGAAGTTCTCAGGACTCCTTCGCGCGTTCCGCGACCGGCAGCCCGGCATGGTTCGCATGGCAGGCCTTCGGCGGTGACGGCGGAAGGTCCAGCGCCGGGTTGCCGTCGAAGAAGCCGATCGGTTTGAGGTGGAAGCCGGTGTAGGCGCACGGCATCACCGGCCAGTCCTCCGGACGCACGACATGGTGTGCCCCCAGCGTGTACCAGAGCACGACGTCGGTGTCCTCCAGCGGGGCGTCGTCGGCGACGAACTCCGGCAGACCCTGCATGTCGGCCGACTGGTACATGTAGTCGCCGGCGGCGAACATCTCCTTCGGGTCGTACCGGGTCACCCACAGGTTGTGCTGCACGAACCGGGCGCGGTCGTAGATGTGGGAACCCTCCTGCACCATCACCGGCACGATGTCCTTGGGCACCAGCTTGTAGGCCACCGGGCTACCCAGTTCGTTCACCTTCGACGGGTTCGTCACCTTCCAGTACCGGCCGGTCGACCAGTTCCAGTCCCGCGCCCCTTCGGCTTCGGACCCCACCAGCGTGTCCTGCACGATCCACGCGTTGCGGTGCGGGTTGAGCGCCGGATCCGGTTCGGGAATCGAATCCACCTCGTACACGCTGTTGTTCGGCCCGTCGACGCTCATGTCGAGCCGGAAGTTGAAGAAGTGCTGATGGTTCGGGCCGTAGATGCCCGGCGCCACCAACTTGCCCCAGCGTGGCGACTCCCCGTCGAGAACCGCCCCGGTCGTCAACACCCCCGACAGCTTCACCTCCACCTCGATCGAGGCGTCGTTGTAGAAGTACCAGAAGAAGCCGTACTCGTAGTTGCCGACGGTGCAGATCATCGAGATGACCAGCCGGCGCGATCGCCGGACCTCCACTTCCTCGGTGCGGAAGTCGGTGTGCTTCCAGGAGATCCCGTAGTCCTCCTCGTGCATGCAGATCGCGTTCGGGATGGTCACCGCGTTGCCACTGGAGTCGTTCACCGTGCCGTCGAAGTAGTGAATCTCGCCCAGACAGTCACATCCCAGGGTCAGCGGGTTGGCCGAGAAGCCCATGCCCACCTCACCCATGTCGAAGACGTTCTTGTTCCAGTGCGTGGGCGACGTGTCGCCGTAGGGCACCACCATCTCCGACAGCGAGCCCCGGTACAGGATCGGACGGGTCTGCCCGCGGTCGGTGTAGGTCACCTCGTGCACCGTGACACCTTCGCGCGGATTGAACCCGATGCGCAGGGACCACTTCTGCCACGTCACGTTCCATCCGTCGACGGTGAAGCTGGGCCCGTCGGGCTGGGTGATCTCGATCGGCTTGACGTCGGGACGGAACTCGGTGAACGCCGGCCGGTTGTTCGGGTCGAACATGAACTCCTCGGAGTAGTTGCCCGCGGTCGGCGGCAGCGGCACCACGCCGTGGTCCTCGACGTCGATCACCACCATGGCGTCGAGGTCGAAGGTGACGATCAGGCCTTCGACGGGACGGGCGTACCCGTGCTCCGACGGTGCCGCCCGCATGAACGTCAGCGGCCGGCAGATCAGCGGCGAGTTGTCGTAGTGGTCCTGACCGCCGTAGTAGCCGGCCGGCCACGGGTCGATCATCGCCAGGCTGAAATCGGTGACGCCCCGTCTGCGCATCGCCTCCTGCCACCGCGGATCCTCCCGGACCTTCTCCTCCACCCCCGTCATGTGCTCGACGAGGTAGGAGGGGAAGCGGCCGGGAATGGGCGTCCACGACTCGATCACGCGCGCCCCGAGGTCCACGACGGCCTCGTAGATCATCTTGGCCGCGGCGTCGTACATCGTCGCGAAAGCACACCGCGCAACATCCGCCCCGACGAACGTGAGCGACGCCGTCTTCGCCGGCTCGGCCAGATAGATCATCACGAACTTCATAGTGGGGGTGGCGAATTCGCTCGCCATGATCACGGCCGCGGCGGCTTCGATCTCGGCCCCGGTGAGCGGGTCGAGGGGGTACTGGCCGGACATGCCGGCCGCTTCCGCACCGGGTGTGCGGGTGTCCTCCATCGTCACTTGTCGGTTCCCTCTGCTTCCTTGTCGCTGCCGGTGAGATCGAAGACGGCCAGGTGGGCCAGCGCGTCTTCCTGGGAGACCTTGTGCGCCGAGCGGCGCCCGAAGATGTAGACGGTCAGGCCGAGCGCGAACATGCCGAGGCTGATGCCGCCGACCCACGTCATCCACGTCGCGGTGGGCACGTCGATCCACGGCGTGACGAACGAGTAGTACACGCCGCCGATGGTGCCGACAGTGCCGACGGCAACGGTGATCCACACGCCGGTCATCCCGCCCGGGATGCGCCAGAACTGTTCGTCGGCGTAGCGGTCGGCGTACTTGCGGCGGGCGATGATCACCGGGAACAGGAAGAAGAACCCGGACAGCAGCCACACCGTCGACAGCCCGCCCTGCAGGTAGATCGTGACGTTGGCCATGCTGCTCTGCGAGTAGAGCCCGACCAGGATCAGCGACGAGATGACGCCCTGGATCAGGATGGCGGTCACCGGGTTGCGGGTGCGCGGGTTCAGATGGGTGAACAGGCGCGGCAGGTGCCGCTCGAGACCCGAGACGAAGATGAGTCGGGAGTAGGCCACCTGATAGGTCATCAACGCGACGATGATGATGAACGCCAGCACGATGGCGCACACCTCCATCAAGCCGGGGAAGCCCGCGACGTCGAGCATGCCGATGACACCGGTGACGGGGTCGATCTGGTCGGTGGGCAGCGCCATCATGGTGCCGAGGGTGGTCAGCAGGTAGATGGCGACGAGCGCGGCCGACCCCCACAGGATCATCTTCGGACCGCTCTTGCGCACCGAGAGGAACTCCGCGCCCATGTTGTAGGGCGTCTCGACGCCGAGCAGGTACAGCAGCACGGTGCCGTAGAGGAAGCCGGCGACGGCGAAGTTGGGGATGGTGGCCTCGGCCCAGCTGAACGGGGTCGCCGACCCGTTCTTGACCGCGAACAGCAGGCCGGAGATGAAGATCGTCAGCGTCAGCAGCCCGTACACGACGAAGACGATGTTCATGATGCGTTGGCTCGCAGCCAGTTTCGCCAACGCGAGACCGATCACCGTCCACAGGATCACCAGCTGC
Organism: Mycolicibacterium chlorophenolicum; assembly: GCF_001044235.1. Classification (GTDB taxonomy): domain Bacteria; phylum Actinomycetota; class Actinomycetes; order Mycobacteriales; family Mycobacteriaceae; genus Mycobacterium; species Mycobacterium chlorophenolicum. The sequence goes on from NZ_JYNL01000020.1 coordinate 569,981, forward strand.
AGGATGATGCTCGTGGTCAGGCCGAGCTCGGCGTGGAAGGCCAGCAACAGGAACTGCAGCACCACCGCGGGCGAGGACGCGGCGTTGAGGATCACCGGCACCCAGGACAGGTAGCCGCCGATGAAGCCCCACGTCTCCCCCATCGTGCGGGTCGCCCAGATGTACACCCCGCCCTGCCCCGGCCACAGATTGCCGAGCTCGACGACGGCCATGCCGGCGGGGATCAGGAACGTGAGGATGCCGAGCACCCACATGGGGATCGCCGTCCAGCCACCGGCCGCCATCACCGACGAACCGGTGACCCAGCAGATGATGAAGACGTATGCCGCGGTCAGACCGAAGGTGGTCATCACCTTGGGCAGGATCTGCTCGGGGACCAGCTCGGTGGTCATGAGCGTGTCGCGACCGGCAGGCGGCGCGGGCTCTGTCTGTGTCATGCCTTCTCCCACATCTGTTGTGTCAGTTGACGATCTGTCCGTCTTTCATCCGGACGACACGGCTCGCTTCGTCGGCCACCGTGGGGTCGTGGGTGCTGGCGACCACGGTGACGCCCATGGTCGAGCACAGATCACGCAACATCCGCACCACCGTCTCCCCCGTGCGGTGATCCAGATTGGCCGTCGGTTCGTCGGCCAGTACCAGCGTCGGGTTGCTGATCAGCGACCGCGCGATCGCGGTGCGCTGCTGCTCGCCGCCCGACATCTTGGTGGGTTGGTGATCGATGCGGTGGCCGAGGCCGACCAGTTCGAGGAGCTCGATGGCCCGCCGGCGCAGCGCGGCACGGTCGTAGGGCTCGAACATCAGTGGGAGCTCGACGTTCTCGACGGCCGACAGGAACGGGATCAGGTTGTAGCTCTGGAAGATGAAGCCCACGGTGTCGTGCCGCAGCGCCGCGAACTGGCTCTCGGTCAGCGCGGCGGTGTCCTTGCCGGCGACCCGGACGGTGCCCTTGGTCGGCCGGTCCAGCCCACCGATGATGTTGAGCAGGGTGGACTTGCCGCTGCCGCTGGGCCCCATCAGGCACACGAATTCGCCGGGCATCACCGTCAATTCGGCGGCCATCAACGCCTTGACCACCTCGTCGCCGAGCTTGTGCAGCTTCCACACGTCCGAGATCTCGATCACGGGGGCGGGTGCGGTCATGTCAGCTTCCTTCGGTCAGCGATCGGATGGGCGGACGGGAGGCGGCCTTCCAGGTGGGCACGACGCTGGTGGCCAGCGCGGCCACGATGCTGACCGCGACGGCCACCCCGGCCCCGACCGCCAGCCCCACCGTCGACACCCCGGTGCCGACGACTCCGGCCGCGGCGAGCACGACACCGGTCAGCACGGCGAGCAGGGCCCCGATCAGAGCTCCTGCCAGTGCGGCGATCACGGGTTCGACGAGCAGCGCGGCGACGACGGGCGCGCGAGGGATGCCGTTGGCGCCCAGCACCCCCAACTCGCGGGTGCGGTGCGCCACGGTCCGGGTGGTCGCCACCGCCACCTCGGCGACGCCGACCAGGAGCACGGTCACCGCGATCAACACCACCGCGCGACTGATCTCGTCGGCGTGGCCCAATGCGGCCGACTGGGTGCGGATTCCGTCGGACATGCCGAACACCAGCACGACGAGATACGCACCCGTGGCGGTGGTGACGGCCGGCAGCACCATCTCGCTGATCCGCCGCCGCGCCGCCAGCCAGCCGTAGGACAGGCCGTTGCCGATCATCGCGCACCCAGCAGAGCGACGGGCCGCTGCTGCAGCAACCGGTGCACCGGCACCAGAGCGCCGACGATCGCCATCGCGGGCAGGAACATCGCGGTCATCGCGACACCCTGCAGCCACGCCGTCGGGGTCGCGATCCCCGGAATCACCAGGGCCACAGCGATTCCGGCGGCAGCGATGCCGACGACGTAGGCGGCCAGGAACACGATCGCCGATTCGACCAGGAAGAAGTACAGGACCTCGTCGGCCAGTCCGATGCTCGACATGATGCCGAATTCGCGCCGCCGCTCGGTGACCGCCGCGAGGAAGGACGACACCGCGATCACGAAGCCGAGGGCGAGTCCGATGGTGGAGATCAGACCGAGTGTCGATCCCGTCACCTTGCCCGAGAAGAGCGCCGAGAACTTCTGCTCGAAGGTCAGCGGGCCGGATCCTCCGACGGTGTCGTAGATGAGCCCGGCGCCGGCAGGGTCGGGTCGTTGAGCCGGATCCGGGGTGGACGGCAGGCTGACCGCGGCTGAGAAGATCTGCGCGAGATCGCGGCGCTGCGCCGACCCGGCGGGCGCCGATACGATCCACCAACCATTCTGCCCCACAACGCTTTCGGCCACTCCCGTCGGTACGGTCAGGGATTCGCCGGTGCCGTCGATCGTGACCTGCAGGCTCTGTCCGCCGACGGTGACGCGGTCACCGGCACCGAGACCGAGCCGCTCGCCCAGTCCCGAGCCCACCGACGCCTCGCCCGCGGCGACAGCGTCGCTGCCGCGCAGCGACACCGACTGGCCGTTCACCTGCGTCACCCCGGACAGGACGCGGCTGGCCCCCCAGCCCGGCGGGGCGGAGATGTCGGGTGCGGGGCCGTCGGCGACCAGCGCCTCGACGTCCGGGTCGTAGTGCACCCCGGCGGCGGGCACCACCCACAGCGCCCCGCCTGCGAGCACGTCGGTGACCGAATTCTCGCCGGTGATCGCGAAACTCGCCGATACGGTGCGCACCACGGTGACGCAGGCGATCGCCAGCGCGATGCCCAGCACCGACAGCACGAACCGTTCGGGCCGCCGCCTGATGTTGGCCAGGGCGAACCGGACGAGGCACAGAACCGTGTTCTGCGACCCGACGGGGATCTGCGGTGATCGGACCACCGTGGGCGCGTCGCCGACCTGACTGGTCTCCACGAGAAGCGATGCTGCGAGCACAACGTAACGGCCGCAGCCACCGGCAATGTCGGCGGTGTTAACTCACCGCGGGTCCCGTTACGTCACGGTGTCGGGCGCACAACGGATTTCGTCGGCGGTCAGTCCGAGATCGTGCGCCAGGGTCGCGCCTGCTCGAGCTCGTAGGCCAGCGCGAGGAGCCGGGCGTCGTGGCCGAGCGGCGCCGAGAACATCATGCCGACCGGCAGCCCCGACGCAGAATGGGCCAGCGGCAACGAGATCGCCGGTTCTCCCGTCACGTTCTGCAGCGGCGTGAACGCCACCCATTCGATGAGCCGGTCGATCACCTGCTGGTAGTCGGCCGTCGGATCGAGGTGCCCGATGCGCGGTGTGACGTCGGCGAGCGTCGGAGTGAGCAGGACGTCGTAGGTCCCGTGCAGCCGGGAGGTGATCCGGCGGGTGCGCGCCAACCGGGCGAGCGCTGTCGGCAGGCGGACCAGGTTGCGGGCGGCGTGCCGCTCGAGGCCAAGCGTGAGGTTGTCCAGCCTGCTGCGGTCGAACGTCTCCCCGAACATGCGCTGCCCGCCGCGGACCAACGCAAAGGCCAGAAACGACCAGTAGAGCAGGAAGTCGTCGATGAATCGCGCAGGGATCGGGTTGTCGATCACGCTCACCCGGTGCCCGAGTTCCTCGAGCAGCGTGGCGGTCTTGAGGGTCAGTTCGACGATCTCCGGCGCCGAGTCCCGCGCGATCGACCGGGTGCACACCGCGACGTGCAGGCGTTCGGCGCCAGGACCGGTGACGTCGCCCACCGGCGGCAGCTTCGGGCCCGCGACGATGCGTTCCATCTCCCGGTAGAACGCCGCGGTGTCGCGGACCGAGCGCGTGAGGACGCCGTTGTGCACGATGCGCAGCGGCATCTGGCGCACGTTCTTGTCCAGGGGCAGGCGTCCGCGCGAGGGTTTGAGGCCGACCAGGCCGTTGCACGCCGCGGGGATCCGGATCGAGCCACCGCCGTCGTTGGCGTGGGCGATCGGCACGACGCCGGCGGCGACGAACGCGCCCGAACCGGAAGACGACGCACCGGCCGTGTGCTCGACGTTCCACGGGTTGCGCACCGGGCCCAGCCGGGGATGTTCGGCCGAGGCGCTGAAGCCGAACTCGGAGAGTTGCGTCTTGCCCAACGGCACCAGTCCGGTGGCCAGGTAGGCGCGGGCGAAGTCGCCGTCAGCGGGGGCGGGTCGCGCCTCCCAGGCGTCGGCGCCCTCCCGGGTCGGCATCCCGGCCACCGCGACGTTGTCTTTGATGAACGACGGCACCCCGTCGAAGTAGCCGCCGTAGGGCGTTGCCTGCCGGGCCCGGGCCCGCGCGCGCTCGAACGCCTCGTAGGCCAGGCCGTTCAGTGCCGGGTTCACCGCCTCGGCGCGGGCGATGGCGGCGTCGACGAGTTCGGTGGCCGACACCGACCCGCCCCGCAGCGCCTCCACGGCACCCACCGCGTCCAGGTCGCCGAGGGCGTCGTCGCCGAAAGCATCAACACGGTCCATGGCCGCGACGGTACCAAAGCGTACCGGGGTGGAGGCGCGGGCCGGGGCTCCTCACTCAGCGCGGCGCAGCACCGCACCCACGGTCATGGCCAGGATCTTCCAGTCGAGCCACAGCGACCAGTTCTCGATGTAGAAGTTGTCCCATTCCGCGCGGTCGGCGATCGACGTCTGGCCACGCAGGCCGTGCACCTGGGCCCAGCCCGTGATCCCCGCTTTCACGCGGTGCCGGTCGCCGTAGCGGGCGATCTGGACGTTGAACAGGTCGACGTACTCCGGGCGCTCCGGCCGCGGACCCACCAGGCTCATCTCACCGCGGATCACGTTGATCAGCTGGGGCAGTTCATCCAGAGACGTGGCCCGCAGGATCTTGCCGATCCGGGTCCGGCGGTCCTCCCCCTCGACGCCGCCGGGCGCGCGGTCGGCACTGCGCTGGAACGCGGCGTCAGCCTCGCTCGGCGGGCGCATCGAGCGGAACTTCAGGCACTGGAAGACGCGGCCGTCGCGGCCGATCCGCGGTTGACCGAAGAAGATCGGCCCCGGAGAGCTCAGCCGGACCAGCAGCATCAGCGTGAGGAACAGCGGCGAGATCAGCAGCAGGCCCAGCGCCGCGAACATCCGGTCGGAGACGTGCTTGACCGCGAACTGCCAGCCGCGCGGATCGGTGCTCGGGACCGCGATCAGCGGCAGGCCGCCGATGTGGTCGATGTGGGCGTGCACGCCGATCGTGTCGAAGATCCGCGGCACGATCCACACCGCCATCCCGCGCTTGTGCGCGACCTTCACCGCGGCGGTCATGGCGTCGTCGCGGGTCCGGGAGAACGCGACGATGAGACACTGCGCGCCGGTCTGGGTGATGACGTCCTCGAGGCCGTCGAGCTTGCCCAGATACGGGATGCTCGACGGCTTGTCGCGGTCCAGGCCCATCGAGGGCACGTCGTCGTCGATCAGCCCGACCGGCCGCAACCCGTACTGCGGGGTGACCTCGAGCCGCTCCACGACCTGCGCCGCGATCCTACCGTTGCCGACGATGAGGGTCGGCGAGATCAGCCGGTCGCGGCGGAACTGGTGGTTGCGGATCAGGAACCACACCAGGCGGCCGAGCGGGATCAGAACCGCCGCAACCATCCATACCTTGGCGACGGCCGGGCCCCGGTTTGAGCCGTCCACGTCAGGGTTCAGCACCAGGCCGCTGAGCAGCAGCATGGCCGCGACCGAGGTCAGGGCCTCGATCTTGGGCAGCTCGTCGAGGAAAGACCGGTTCAGCGAGCGCTTGTAGAGACCACGGATCGCGAACAACGCGACCACCGTCGGCGCGAAGAAGCACATCATCCAGCTCGGCGGGAGACGGTCGGCGCTGTGGTTGGCCCACGTCATGCCGATCGCGACCGCCAGCGACGCCGTCGACAGGTCGATCGCTGCGAGGACAAGCGATCCGCGACCTTTGCGGCGCGACGGGTGCACCAGCTCGAGAGGCGGCATCGGATCGCGTCCGACCGGACGCAGAGGTGCCTTTGCCGGACGCGGAGAGTCGACGATGCCGGTCATTGTTGACCAGTCGCTATCTCGGCTGCCTCCACGACAGAAGGTTAACTCCGCGCCGCGGCATCTGTCGGCATTTGACGCTGTGACGTCGTAACGGAACGATGTGGGCGACCGGTCAAGAGTTTGCTAGTCGCACCCGGTCGGAGATCCGGCAAAAGCGTCGGTCCGTTGTAGCGCCCTGTCGCGCAAACCTCGGAACACGGAATTATTGTCGCGATCGACGATTGTCGATCCCGGGCGCGCGGATCTGGCAAAAACATCCGACGCGCCCCGCGATTGTCCATCTGCTACGCAGACGGCCCCCGGAACCGAGGTTCCGGGGGCCGCGTTGCGGAGCTGGGGTCAGGCCTGACCGACCTCGAACCGGACGAACCGGGTCACGGTCACGCCGGCCTCGTCGAGCAGCGCCTTGACGGTCTTCTTGTTGTCGGACACCGACGGCTGGTCGAGCAGCACGACGTCCTTGTAGAAACCGGTGACGCGACCCTCGACGATCTTGGGCAGCGCCTGCTCGGGCTTGTTCTCGTTGCGGGCCGTCTCCTCGGCGATGCGACGCTCGTTGGCGACGATGTCCTCGGGCACGTCCTCACGGGTGAGGTACTTGGCCTTCAGCGCGGCGATCTGCAGCGCGACCGCGTGCGCGGCCGACTTGTCGTCACCGGTGTACTCGACCAGCACACCGACGGCCGGCGGGAGGTCCGCGGCACGCTTGTGCAGGTAGGTCTCGACCGTGCCGTCGAAGTAGGCGACGCGGCGCAGCTCGAGCTTCTCGCCGATCTTGGCCGACAGGTCGGCGATGACCTGCTCGACCGTGGTGTCACCGGCCTTGGCGGCCTTGAGGGCGTCGACGTCGGTCGCCTTGGCCGCGGCCGCGGCGGCCACGATCTGGTCGGCGGCGGCCTGGAACTCGGCGTTCTTGGCGACGAAGTCGGTCTCGGAGTTGAGCTCGATCAGCGCGCCGTCCTTGGCGGCCACCAGGCCCTCGGCGGTGGCGCGCTCGGCGCGCTTGCCGACGTCCTTGGCACCCTTGATGCGCAGGAGTTCGACGGCCTTGTCGAAGTCGCCGTCGGCGTCGACGAGCGCGTTCTTGCTGTCCATCATTCCGGCGCCGGTCAGCTCCCGCAGGCGCTTGACGTCGGCAGCGGTGTAGTTAGCCATTGATGTGTCCTAGGGATTCGGGGCGGGGGTGGGTTCGGTCTGGATGTCGGCCTCGGGCGTTCCCGGCGCGGCACCTGCCGCGGTCGGCGACGCCGTGGCACCGGCCAGCAGCTCCTGCTCCCACTCGGCCAGCGGCTCCGCGGCCTCGGCATCGGACTTGTCGCCACCGGAACCGGCGCCGGCGCGGGCCTGCAGGCCCTCGGCGACCGCGGAGGCCACCACCTTGGTCAGCAGGGCGGCCGAGCGGATCGCGTCGTCGTTGCCCGGGATCGGGTAGTCGACGAGGTCCGGGTCGCAGTTGGTGTCGAGGATCGCGATGATCGGGATGTTCAGCTTGCGGGCCTCGGCGACCGCGAGGTGCTCTTTGTTGGTGTCGACCACCCAGATCGCCGACGGGATCTTCTGCATGTCGCGGATACCGCCGAGCGATCGCTCGAGCTTGTTCTTCTCGCGGGTCAGCATCAGGATTTCCTTCTTGGTGCGACCCTCGAACCCGCCGGTCTGCTCCATCGCCTCGAGCTCCTTGAGGCGCTGCAGCCGCTTGTGCACGGTGGAGAAGTTGGTGAGCATGCCGCCGAGCCAGCGCTGGTTCACGTACGGCATGCCGACGCGGGTCGCCTCCTCGGCGATGGATTCCTGCGCCTGCTTCTTGGTGCCGACGAACATGATGGAGCCGCCGTGCGCGACGGTCTCCTTGACGAACTCGTACGCCTTGTCGATGTAGGTCAGCGTCTGCTGCAGATCGATGATGTAGATGCCATTGCGGTCGGTGAAGATGAACCGCTTCATCTTGGGATTCCAGCGCCGGGTCTGATGCCCGAAGTGGGTGCCGCTGTCGAGCAGCTGCTTCATGGTCACAACAGCCATGGTTGTCAGATACCTTCAGTTGTCGGTTGTCGTCCGGCATCGGGTGAGCCGGACCCTGGCGACTGCTTCGATGCCGGACCCGATCACTAGAACGGGACCGCCGGCATACAGGTGACGAACCCGGGGGGCTCGTGCAGACGCGCGAAGTCAGCCCGCGCAAGCGAGCTGCGCTAGGAAGTTTACACGCTGCCCAGGGGTGGTTTGACCACCGCGACCAGCCATCCCCAGCCGTCGGAATCGGGGCTGGCCGACGCGGCGGCCGCGCGGTGCACTGGCGGGATGCGTGTGCTGGCGGTTCTCCTGGTCCTCGCGGTGACGTGGGCGGCGCCGGTGGGGGCCGACGGCGCCCGGCTGGAGTGGCCGCTGCGGCCGCGACCGGCGGTGGTGCGGGCCTTCGACGCGCCGTCGCCGAACTGGCAGCGCGGGCATCGCGGGGTCGACCTCGCCGGTGCCGCCGGCCAGCCCGTGCTCGCCGCGGCCGCGGGCACCGTGGTCTTCGCCGGTGAGCTCGCGGGCCGGCCGCTGGTCTCGGTGGCCCATCCGGGCGGCCTGCGCACCAGCTACGAGCCGGTGCGCGCGTCGGTGCGTCCCGGCCAGCTCGTCGGCGCGGGCACGGTGATCGGGGCGCTGCAGCCAGGGCATCCGGGCTGCACCGCGCCGGCCTGCCTGCACTGGGGTGCGATGTGGGGTGCGGCGGCCCGCGCCGATTACGTCGACCCGCTGGCTCTGGTGGTGACGACGCCGATCCGGCTCAAGCCGCTGGCGGGGTGAGGGATGCGAAATCGCCCACGGTCGCCTCCCGGCGAACGGTCCGATGGCCGTCCGCCGGGAGGTGATGGTCACGATGCGACGGGTTGAGCCGCGGCGATCGCCTTGACGTCGGCCGTGTGCAGCGGGGTGCCACCGACGCCCCAGTCGCCACTGGCGACCTCCTCCACCACGACCCAGGTAACGGGCCGCATGTTCTCGCCCTCGATCTCGACCATGGCATCGGTGACTTTCCGGACGATGTCCTGCTTCTGGGCCGCCGAGAACACTCCCTCGATGATCTTCACGTTGATGAACGGCATCATTTTCTCCTTCTCTACTCTGCTGTTGGCCGACGGAATTGCCGGCCAAGATCGTGGACGTCAGGGAAGCGTGGGGTACCGGGTTCGAGCGGTAGCCGAAGCCCATTGACGAGGTAGCTGATCATGCGGTAATAGCCTGCGAGCATGAGCAATTCGATGATGGTCTCTTCTGAGAAGTGCTCGGCGAGGCTCTTCCAGAGGTCATCGTCGACCGTGCAGGAGCGCTGCAAGCTGTCGCAGAGTCGGATGAGGACACGTTCCTCATCGAGCCAGTGATCATCGCTCGCTCCGTTTCCGGTCAGCGATGCGATGTGCCGTGCTCCCAGGCCCGCCGCGGTGGCATACGCCGCGAGGTGCACGCCCCACTCGTACTCGGCGCCGCACTGGGCGGTCACGCGCTGGATCACGATCTCGCGCTGCCGGAGGGTGAGATGACCCCGATCGAGAAGCCCAGAGTTGAACAGCTTGAAAAACAATCGACGATCGCGAGCCACTGTCGTGAAGAGAGCCAGCGGGTCGTTGCCGCGCATCACGGCATCGATGGAGTCCTGGATGTCCGCCGCCAGCGGAGCGGGCGCCGGACTGATCCGAGCGCTATGATTTTTGTAGCGTGACATGGTTGCGACCATACCCACGCCTGCTACAAAATGTAAAGCATGAATGTCCCCAAAAAGGGTCGACCCGTTCGTGGCTCGTCGACCGGGCGGCCGATCATGGTCGTCCTGGACGTCCTGGGTCGCCGTGGCGCGCTCCGTGTGCTGTGGGAATTGCGTAACGGCGCGTTGACTTTTCGCGCCCTCCAAGAGGCATGTGAAACCAATCCCGGCTCACTGAACGCGCGACTGAAAGATCTGCGCGAGCTCGGAACCGTCCATCACGAGGACGGCGGTTATCGCCTCAGCGACAGTGGCCGCAGCCTGATGAAAACCCTCAACAGCCTCCAGGCATGGTCGGAGCAATGGGCGTCGGGCGGTAGCTCGGAGGTCTGAAGGCCGGTGGTGCCGTCCGTCCGCGCGATCCGGCGGGCACAACGCCCCCGCGGTTCAGGCCCGCGGGTGGGCCTGGTCGTGCACCGCGCGCAGCCGGGCGACCGTGACGTGGGTGTAGAGCTGCGTGGTGGCCAGCGTGGAGTGGCCCAGCAGTTCCTGCACGACGCGCAGGTCGGCGCCGCCCTCGAGGAGATGGGTGGCCGCGCTGTGGCGCAGCCCGTGCGGGCCGATGTCGGGCGCGCCGGTGACGGCGGCCATGGTCTGGTGCACGACGGTGCGCGCCTGCCGCGCGTCGAGCCGCCCGCCCCGCGCGCCGAGCAGCAGCGCCGCGCCCGACGCCGCGGTGGCCAGCTTGGGACGGCCCTCGGTCAGCCATGACGTCAGGGCACCGTGGGCAGGCAGGCCGAAGGGCACCGTGCGCTGCCGGTTGCCCTTGCCGAGCACCCGCAGCACCCGCCGGGAGGTGTCGACGTCGTCGACGTCGAGGCCGCACAACTCGCTGACGCGGATCCCCGTCGCGTAGAGCATCTCGACGATCAGCCGGTCCCGGATGGCCAGCGGGTCGCCCTGGGCGGCCCCGGAGGCCGCGGCGTCCATCGCGTCGATCGCCTGGTCCTGGCGCAGCACCGATGGCAGGGTGCGGCGCGCCTTGGGCGCCTGCAGCCGGACCGACGGGTCCTCGGCGATCAGTCCGCGGCGCAGCGCCCAGGCGGTGAACGTCTTGACCGCCGAGGCGCGTCGGGCCAGCGTCGTGCGCGCCGCACCGGCCGAGGCCTGCGCGGCCAGCCACGATCGCAGCACCGGCAGGGTCAGGGCGCGCAGTCCCGCGTCGGGGTGGCGCTGGGCCAGGAACTCGAACAGCGAGCGCAGGTCGCCCAGGTAGGCGCGGCGGGTGTGCGCGGAGCGGCCACGCTCCAGCGCGAGGTACTGGTCGAACTCCTCGAGGATCGCCTCCACGCCGGTACCGTCGCATCGGCGGCGGCGCGGCTCTACAGGACGCGCCGCAGCGTGTCCGGAGTGAGATCTGCCAGCGTGGGATAGCCGTCGACGGCCATGGTCAAGTCCGTCTCGGCCAACAGCGACCGCAGCACGTGCACCAGGCCGTCCTCGCCGCCGATGGCCAGCCCGTAGGCGTACGGCCGGCCGACGCCGACGGCGGTGGCGCCCAGGGCGAGCGCCTTGACGATGTCGGTGCCGCTGCGGATCCCCGAGTCGAACAGAACGGGCAATCCGTCGGCCGCCGCGACGACGTCGGGCAGGCAGTCGATGGCGGGCAGCCCGCCGTTGGCCTGCCGGCCACCGTGGGTCGAGCAGTAGATGCCGTCTACCCCGCCGTCTTTGGCCCGGCGTACGTCGTCGGGGTGGCAGATCCCCTTGAGCACCAACGGAAGATCGGTCAGCGAGCGCAGCCACGGCAGGTCGTCCCAGGTGAGCGGGTTGCCGAACAGCTGCACCCACTTGAGCACCGCGCCCTGCATGTTCTCTTCGGGCGGCTGGGCCAGGCCGGCGCGGAACACCGGGTCGCTGGTGTAGTTGGCCAGACAGCGGCCGCGCAGCTGGGGGAAGTTCGACGTCGACAGATCGCGGGGACGCCAGCCGGGGATCCAGGTGTCCAGCGTGACGATGATGGCCTTGTAGCCGGCCTTCTCGGCGCGATGGACCAGGCTGGCGGCGAGATCCCGGTCGGTCGGGGTGTAGAGCTGGAAGAAGCCCGGCGTCTCGCCGAACTCGGCGGCGACGTCCTCGAGCGGATCCTCGGTCAGCGTCGACACCGCCATCGGCACCCCGGTCCGCGCCGCCGCCCTCGCGGCGGCCAGATCGCCGTGGCCGTCCTGGGCGCAGATCCCGATCACGCCGACGGGCGCCATGAACAGCGGGGAGGCCAACTTCAGGCCGAACAACTCGACGGACAGATCGCGCTCGCTGGCACCGACCAGCATCCGCGGCATCAGTCCCCAGCGGTCGAACGCGGTGCGGTTGGCCCGCTGCGTGCGTTCGTCACCGGCGCCGCCGGCGACGTAGGACCAGATCCCCGGTGGCATCGCGACCTCGGCCTTGGCCTCCCAGCCGGCGTAATCCATGGGCAGCGTCGGCATCACGCCGGACAGGCCCTGCAGGTAGATCTCGAGCTGGTAGTTACCGAAGGTCATGCCGCAAGCCTGCCAGGGTCAGGATTCGGCGGCGGCCAGTTCGCGCTTCCACTCGCGGAACGTCTCCTCGGTGCGGCCGCGCCGCCAGTACCCGGAGACCGACGACGCCCACCGGGCGTCGACGCCGCGTTCCTTGCGGACGTAGGGGCGCAGGTTGTGCATCACGGCCTGGGCTTCGCCGTGGATGAACACCTGCACCTGCCCGGGCAGCCACAGCGCTTCCTTGACTGCGCCGATCAGCGGCGCGTGGTCCCCGGCGGTGTCCTCGGGCACCAGGTCGGCGCGCCCGCCGCGGTAGATCCACCGAAGCTGGACACCGGGCGGGACGGTGAGCTCGATCTCGTCCTCGGGCCCGGCCACCTCGATGAAGGCGTAGCCGATCGCGTTGGCGGGCAACGCTTCCAGCGCCGCACCGATGGCGGGCAGCGCCGCCTCGTCACCGGCGAACAGGTACCAGTCGGCCGCCGGATCGGGCGCGTAGGCACCGCTGGGCCCCATCAGGAAGAGCCGCTGTCCGGGTTGTGCGCTCGCGGCCCAGGGGCCGGCCACGCCATGTTCGCCGTGCACGACGAAGTCGATGGCGATCTCGCGCCGCGCGAGGTCGACGCGGCGCACCGTGTAGGTCCTTACGGTTGGCCGCTGCTGGGGCGGCAGCGCGGTGAAGCTGTCCAGCGTCAGGGGTTGCTCGAGCGTGCTGACGTCCAGGTCGTCGGCGACGAACACCAGCTTGACGTACGCGTCGGTGTAGTCGTTCGGCGTGAACGTGTCGAAACCGTTGCCGCCGAGGATGACCCGTACGACGTGGGGGGTGAGTTGCTCGGTCCGCACGACCTCGAAGGTGTGCACCGGACGTCCTGCCACGTGGCCGCCTTTCGCTTCGCGCGCCGCGGCGCGCCTGTGTCCCGGACCGACTATACGAGCGCGGCGGCCGACGCAGGGTCGCCCGTGGTGGGGCACCGGAGTCGAGTAACAGAGCATGTGCTCTGTTACGGTGAGGCATGCCCCGGCCCCGTGTACACGACCCGGACGCGGTGCTCGACGCGGTCGAAGCACTCGTCGCCCGGGCCGGACCGCAGGCGGTGTCGATCCGCGCGATCAGCGCTGCGGTCGGTGTCTCGAACGGGGCGCTGTACCACACCTTCACGTCCAGGGGCGGCCTGATGGGACAGGCCTGGCTGCGGGCCGGTCGGCGATTCCTGGCGGTGCAAACCGCGCTCGTCGACAGGGCGCTCGCGGGTGCCGGCGCGGCCGAGGCCGTCGCGGCCGCCGCCGACGCGCCGGTGGCGTTCGCCGAGCAGAGCCCGGAGGCCGCCGCCCTGCTGTGGAGCGTGCGCCGCGACGACGTGTTGGCCGACGCTCCTCCCGACGACATCGCCGCCGAACTGCGCGACCTCGATCGGCTGCTCATCGCGCTGATGGTGCGACTGGCCGTCGCGATGTGGGACCGCAAGGATGCCGCAGCCGTCGATGTGATCACCGCGTGCATCGTCGATCTGCCGACGGCGCTGGTGCTGCAGCGCGGTCGACTCCGCAACCCGACCGCGCGCGAGCATCTGCACGCCGCCGTAAGGGCCGTACTGGACGTGGGACCACCACCTGAACACCGACGACAAGGACGACGCCCGTGACCGTATCCATCCACTTCGACGACAAGATCGCGATCCTGCGCCTCGGCGAGGACGAGAACCGCTTCTCCCCAACATTTCTGGACGACATCGACGCCGCCATCGATCAGTGCCTCGCCGACGGCGCGGCGGGCCTGGTGACCACCGCGGGCACGAAGTTCTACTCGAACGGGCTGGACCTGGACTGGTTGGGCGCGCACAGCGATCAGGGCTCCTGGTACATCGGCCGGGTCCACCGCCTGCTGGCGCGCGTGCTGACGCTGCCGGTGCCGACCGCCGCTGCGGTCGTCGGGCACGCGTTCGGTGCGGGGGCCATGCTGGCGCTGGCCCACGACTTCCGGGTGATGCGGTCCGACCGCGGGTTCTTCTGCCTGCCGGAGGTCGACATCCGGATCCCGTTCCACCCCGGCATGGCGGCGCTGATCCAGGCCAAGCTGACCCCGCAGGCCGCGGTCGCGTCGATGACGACCGGCCGCCGCTTCGGCGGCGCCGACGCCCACAGCTACGGCGTCGTCGACGCCACCGCAAACGAGGCCGAAGTCGCCAGCGCCGCAATCGAAACGCTGCGCCCACTGCAGGGTAAGGATCCCGGGACGCTCGGCGCCATCAAGGCGACGATGTTCCGATCGGTGGTGGATGCCCTCAACCAGGTGTGACCGTCGAGGAGCCGCGCCGGCAGGCATCCGGCCACCAGCGCGCCGCGGCGACATCGACGATCCCACGCCGCAACGGTGTGCCCTCGTGGTGCCACTGCGTCTGCGCCTCGACCATCAGGTGTGCCGGCAGCGTCCCGTTCACGCGGACCACGCGCCACCAGGTCACCGCCGCGCCATCGAGTGCCATGACACCTCCCACGCCGCGCGGCCCGCCCCGCTCCAGGTACTCGGCGATATCGCCATAGGTCATCACGCGTCCCGGCGGAATACGGTCGACGACCGCAAGCACCTCTGCAGCGAACCGCTCGTGAGCGTCGTTCACCGGACTAACTCTTGCCGGTCAGGGGTGCGTCACAATCCCGGCAAGCAGTTGACCAGCGGAATGCACGGAGGCGGCGGAGGCGGCGGCGGCCCCGGAGGGTTACCCGAGATCATGACGGGCTTGGTCGCCGGTGAGTTGGGGTCGAAGTAGAACGTGTGGCACCGGGACAGATCCCAGCCCGCCACCGGGGTCATCCCGGACGCCGGGCACCATATCTGACCGCACTGACCGAAGGCGTTACAGGCCGGCATACCCTCTGGCGGTGCGCACTCAGGAGTCGTCGCCTCCCCTGGTGAGCAGGTCGGGCCGGCCTGGGCGACAGAGGCGAGCGGGCCCATCGTCACCACGCCGAACCCTGCGAGGGTGAACCCGCCGGACAACACCGCGGCTGAAGCGACCGCCGTGATTCTTGTTCGTCCCACTGGTACTTCCTTTCGACGCACGCCACCCTGTGGCGTTGATGGCGTCGAGTCTTGGTTCGGCACACTGCTACCGATCCCAAATTCGTGACCGGCTCCAAAACGCGCCGCGCACCAACGAAATGATCTCGAAGAACCGCGGAACTGTCAGGGCAATCGCGAACAGGGCTCTCGGAGAATCGTTTTCTGGCAAAGGCGCCGCTCATCCGATTCAGATCGCCGGTGAGTTCGGCGTGGACTCTGCAGGGCACGCACCGTGGCACAGCGACGCCATGAAGCAGACCATGTCCCCACCTGGTGTCCACGCCTATCGAGGAACCGAGGCTCTGCGCCGCAGCACTTCTCGCCGCCTGACGCACCGCACGTTGCGTACTGCGACGAGCTTCGAATGCGGGCGGCTCATCCGCCGCCGCAGCCTCCGCCGCCGCAGCCTCCGCCGCCGCAGCCCGCTCCGCCGCAGCTTCCCCCACCACCGAGGTCTGCACCTCCGTCGCCGTATCCGCCGATGCCCCAGAGGCCCACAGAGCCCGCTGCTCCCGACGCCCCGTACCTTCGGCCTCTGGCCTTCTTCGACTTCTGCAACGCTTTCAAGTCCCGGAGGCTCTGACCATCGTCGTCCCAGATGGAACTGGCCGTTCTCGTCCTGCGAATGACAGCAGCAACCACGAGGATTGTCGTGAGCGCTACTCCGACCACCACGATCGCGGTCATCATGAGAAGAGGCTACGCCGCTTCGCATGTGACGCATAGAGTGGCGATGTGCGGCGCAAGCGCCAAGACCCCACGGATCAGGCAAACAGCGCGGCGGCAAGCCTCGAGCTTCCCTCCGCCGTATTCAGAACATGCCCCTGGCAGCCGCGGGCCCTCATCGAAACCGGCCTAAGGCAATGGCTCCGCTGCTGCGCACCGGCACTGCGGGACGGCCAGGTGATCGGGATGCCGTCGCGAGCGGTGGACGAAGCGTGGCACGGTTTCATTCTCTGTACCGCTCGATATTCCAGGTTCTGCGAACAAGCGTACGGTCGCTATCTCCATCACCATCCCGAAGGCAGCGCGCCCGCCGACATCGCCGGAGCCGATGATCCCATCGACGTGCAACTCGGCAGAACGGTCATCGCATGGTCACTGGTCGCGGAGTCCGGGGAGCACTGCGTGCTTTGGGATCTCGACGAAAAGGTCGGCGTGGACCATCCGTGGGGAGTCAACCTCGAACGGGTCGCCGCTATCCAAGCCGCCGTCACGACACTCGATCGCGGCCGCTAGAACCGGGCCGCGTCGAGTGTCTCGGCGTGGTGCGCAGCCTCACCGACGAGTAGAGGCTTTGCACCGCAACAGCTTCCACTCACCGTTGTCCTGCGTCACCAACCCCTTGATGTCCAGCATGGTCAGCGGCCCGACGACGTCGGCCACCGGAATCCCGGCGACCACGGCGATCTCGTCGACCGAGCGGGATCCCCGGCCGGGCAGCGCCTCGTACACCGCGAGTTCGTCGGCGGTCAGGTCGTCGAGGTCCGACCTGGGCCGCGGCGGGTCGGTGGCGAGTTCCCCCGCCCGACCCACCAGTTCCAGAATCTCCTCGGCACGGGTGACCAGCTGCGCCTCATTCCTGATCAGCGCGTGGCAGCCCACCGACGACGCCGAGGTGATCGGGCCGGGGACCGCACACACATTGCGGCCGAGCGCCCGGGCCCACGCCGCGGTGTTGGCCGCACCGCTGCGCACGCCCGCCTCGACCACCACGGTCGCGCCCGTCACCGCGGCGACCAACCGGTTGCGGGCGAGGAACTGACGCCGGGTCGGCCGCATCCCGGGCGGATACTCGCTGACGAGCAACCCGTGCCGCGAAACCCTGTGCAGCAGAGCCGAATGACCCGACGGATACGGAACATCCAGACCGCAGGCGAGCACCGCGACCGTGATGCCGTCGCAGCCCAGTGCCGCTCGGTGCGCGGAACCGTCGATACCGTACGCACCGCCGGAGACGATCGCGACGTCACGTTCGGCCAGACCGGCCACCAGATCGGCGGTCGCGAATTCGCCGTACTCCGTCGCCGCCCTGGTGCCGACGATGGCCGCCGCCCGCTCGGACACCTCGGACAACGACGACGGCCCCACCACCCACAGCGCCAGCGGGGCGTACGCCTGCGGTCTGGAGAACTTCTCGACTCCGGCGAAGCTGCGGAACGCCGTATACGGCCAATCCTCGTCACCCTCGACGATCAGCCGACCACCCATCCGGTCGAGGATCTCGAGATCCTCCCCGGCACAGTCCATCTCGTGCCGGGCTTCGGTCGCGTTCAACAGCGGCGCATCCGTCAGAGCGCGCCGACGGATGCGCTCAGCGGCCTCCACCGGCCCCAGCGTCGTCGCCAGCGCGGTCACCCGCGGATTCGGCGGCTCGGCCACCCGCGACAGATAGGCCCACGCACGCCGCTCCTCCTCGGTCATGACCGCTCCCCCGCCTGCCGGTAGGCCAGCGCCCGCGTCACCTGGTCCCGCGTCGGTGACACCCCGCCCGCGAGATCACACAGCGACCACGCGACACGCAGTGTGCGGTCCATGCCGCGGATGCTCAACGCTCCCCGATCGACTGCGGTCCGAAGCGGCTTCATCGCGTCGCCGCCGAGCCGGAAAGACCGGCGCAGCAGCGCGCCGCTCACCTCGGCGTTGGTGCTCACGCCGTGGGGTCGCCAGCGCTCCCGCGCGGCCTCTCTGGCCGCCCACACCCGTTCCCGGACCACCGCGGTGGACTCGCCCCCCTCCTCGGCGAAGCTGCCGGCGCGCGAGGCGTGCATCTCGACACGCAGGTCGACCCGGTCGAGCAGCGGCCCCGACAGCTTGGTGCGGTAACGCCGCCTGTCGGCCGACGCGCAGACGCAGTCGCGCGGGTCGGGCGGTGCGCAGGGGCACAGGTTCGCGGCGAGCACGAGTTGCAGCCGGCACGGGTAGCAGGCCACCCCGTCGCGGCGGGCGAGCCGGATCACGCCGTCTTCCAGCGGAGTTCGCAGCGCCTCCAGCGCGGCGTGACTGATCTCGGCGAACTCGTCGAGGAACAACACCCCGCGGTGGGCCTGGCTGACCGCACCCGGTCGCGCCATCCCAGAACCGCCACCGACCAGCGCCGCCACACTGGAGGTGTGGTGCGGCGCCACGAACGGCGGCCGGGTGATCAACGGTGCATCGCCGGTCAGCAGCCCCGCGACGGAATGGATCGCGGTGACCTCGAGCGCCTCGTCACGCGACAGCGGCGGCAGCAGTCCCGGGAGGCGTTGGGCCAGCATGGTTTTGCCGACCCCCGGCGGGCCGGTCATCACCAGGTTGTGCCCACCCGCCGCCGCCACCTCGACCGCGGTGCGTGCCTGCGGCTGGCCGACCACGTCGGCCAGGTCGACGGCGACCTCCGGCGCCTGCTGCGGATCGTCGATGCGCGCGTGCAGATCGCCCTTGCCGGCCAGCCACGCGTGCACCTGGCCCAGCGTCCGCGCTCCCCACACCTCGACACCGTCGACCAGACTGGCCTCGGCGAGGTTCTCGAACGGCACCACGACCGTCGGCCAGCCGTGCCGCTGCGCGGCCAGGACGGCCGGCAGCACGCCCTTGACCGGCCGCACCCGCCCGTCGAGCGCGAGTTCGCCCAGCAGCACGGTCTTCTCGAGTTTCGCCCACGCTTTCTTGCCGTGCGCGGCCAGCACCACGGCGGCGAGCGCCAAGTCGTAGAGCGACCCCATCTTGGGCAGCGTCGCCGGCGAGAGCGCCAGCGTCAGCCGGGTCTGGGGCCAGTCGAAACCGCAGTTGGTGATCGCCGCACGGACCCGGTCTCGCGACTCCCGCAGCGCTGCGTCGGCCAAGCCCACCAGGTGCACACCGGGGAGGCCGTTGGAGATGTCTGCCTCGATCTCGACGATCAGGCCCTCCACCCCGCGTACCGCCACCGAGAACCCCCTGCCCAGTGCCATCACCCCACCCCCTGCAGGTGGGTGATCTCCGGGGTGCGGCTGCGCCCGATCGTGATCGCGACGACGTCGATGCGCACCGCCGCCCAGGCGCCGCGGTGCTCCCCCAGCCACAGCCCGGCCAGCCGGCGCAACCGCCGCACCTTGGCCGGTGTCACCGCCGCCACCGCGCCACCGAACTGGTCACTGGTGCGCGTCTTCACCTCGACGAACACCAGCACCCCGTCGTCGGCTGCGACGACGTCGAGTTCGCCGTACCGGCACCGCCAATTGCGCTCCACGATCTGCAGTCCGAGCCCGCGCAGATGATCGACCGCGAGTTGCTCGCCCACCGCCCCGATCTCGGCGCGGCTGTGTGTGTTCGTCATGGCGCCACCCTCGCGCGGACCCCTGACAGAACCCGGCCCCGGCGGCGCCGTCATCCCCAATGCCGCATTCATCCCCAGATCGCGCGGCCGGCGGTTTCGGCAGCGTCAAATCCGGGGTATACCGGGCCAGCGTTCGACCGAGAGGACGACATGGCCACCGGAGCTCCGCAATCCCTGCACGGCGTCGCGCACCGCGCGACCGGAAGCGACACTTTCGAATACGCCGCCCGCGCCGGCTTCGCCGCCAGCGGCGTGCTGCACCTGCTGATCGCGTTCATCATCGCCCAGTTGGCGTTCACCGGCGCCGGGGGCAATGCCGACCAGTCCGGCGCGCTCGCCACCCTCGCCGGCCAGACCGGCGGCAAGGTCGTGCTGTGGATCGCCGCGGTCGGGCTCGTCGCCCTGGGCCTGTGGCGGATCGCCGAGGCGGTGATGGGCGCCAAGCCCAAGGAGCGGTCCGGCCAGGGCGACAACCCGGCGTGGAAACGGGGCAAGTCGCTGGCGCTCGCCGTGGTCAACTTCGCGATCGCCCTGTCCGCGGCCCGGTTCGCCATGGGCAGCGGTCAATC
The DNA here is from genome assembly GCF_001044235.1 of Mycolicibacterium chlorophenolicum. Taxonomy (GTDB): domain Bacteria; phylum Actinomycetota; class Actinomycetes; order Mycobacteriales; family Mycobacteriaceae; genus Mycobacterium; species Mycobacterium chlorophenolicum. The sequence goes on from NZ_JYNL01000020.1 coordinate 590,078, forward strand.
CAGCAGCCAGCAGAACTCGGGGATGTCGGCACAGCTGATGCAGTCGGGGTGGGGCAAGGTGCTGCTCATCGCCATCGGGATCGGTGTCATCGCGGTCGGCGGCTACCACGTGTACAAAGGCGTGTCGCAGAAGTTCCTCGACGAACTGACCGTCTCCGGCGGCCGGTGGATCACCGCCACCGGGGTCGCGGGCTACACGGCCAAGGGGCTGGTGCTCGGCGGCGCCGGGTTGCTGGTCATCATCGCGACGCTGCAGGCCGATCCGGCCAAGGCCAGTGGCCTCGACGCCGCGGTCAAGACGCTCGGCCAGGCGCCGTTCGGCAAGTTCCTGCTGATCCTGGCCGCCTTGGGCATCGCCGCGTTCGGCGCGTACAGCTTCGTCCGGAGCAAGTACAACCGGATGTGACGCTCCGGCCGCCCCACCGGCCGCCCCTGCGGCGGCAGGTAAGGTCACCCTCATGCGGCGGCTTCTCGACCATCTGCGCCGTTTCGCGGACCGCACCGCGGTGCTCACCGACACCACCCGGTTGACCTATCGGGACCTCGCCGACCGAGTGCAGGCGTGCGCCGGCGAGCTCGGCGGGCAGCGCACCCTCGTCCTGCTCGAGGCGCGCAACGATCTCGACGCGCTGATCCACTACCTCGCCGCGCTCGCGGCCGGCCACGTCGTTCTTCCGGCACCCGAGGGCGCCGACGCCGACTCCCTGATCGCCACCTACCGGCCCGGCATCGTCGTCGACCGACACGGCGTGCGCCGCGGCGACACCGGCCCACACGCGTTGCACGACGACCTCGCTCTGCTCATGTCGACGTCGGGCAGTACCGGATCGCCCAAACTGGTGCGACTGTCCCACGCCAATCTCGCCGCCAACGCCCGCGCGATCGCCGAGTATCTCGAAATCCGCGAAACAGACCGCGCCGCAACCACGTTGCCACTGTCGTACTGCTACGGCCTCTCGGTGATCCACAGTCACCTGCTCGTCGGCGCCGCGCTGATCCTCACGGACCTCTCCGTCGCCGAACCGGCATTCTGGGAGCTCTTCGACCGCCGCCGCGGCACCACCTTCGCCGGTGTGCCCTACACGTTCGAACTGCTCGACCGGGTCGGCTTCGCCGAGATGCGTCTGCCGCATCTGCGCTACGTCACCCAGGCCGGCGGACGGATGCCGCCCGAGCGGGTGCGCCGGTTCGCTGCGATGGGTGGACGACGGGGCTGGGATCTGGTGGTGATGTACGGCGCCACCGAGGCGACCGCCCGGATGGCCTACCTGCCCGCGGATCTCGCTCACTCCCACCCCCACGCCATCGGCCGTCCCATCCCGGGCGGCTCCTTCACCATCGAGCCCCTCGACGGCTGGCCCGACGACGACACCGGGGAACTGGTCTACCGCGGCCCGAACGTCATGATGGGGTACGCCGAGCAGGCCGGGGACCTGGCGCTCGGCGCCACCGTGGACGCGCTGCGCACCGGGGATGTGGGCCGCCGGTGCGGGCCGGACCTGTACGAGGTCATCGGTCGCACCAGCCGGTTCGTCAAGATGTTCGGGCTGCGCATCGATCTCCAGCGCCTGGAGACCGGCCTCGCCGACGACGGCGTGCGGGCGCTGTGCACCGAGGCCGGTGACCGCCTGGCGGTGGTCGCCGCCGGCGATCACGACCCCGAGGACGTGCGTCGGCGGGTCGCCCAGTCCACCGGGCTGCCCGTCACCGCCGTCGTGGCGGCCGTGGTGACCGAACTGCCGCTGCTGCCGTCGGGCAAGCCGGACTATCCGGCCGCGCGCGCCCTGGCCGCCGGGGACGATCCGGCGGACGACGGCTCGGGGCTGACCGATCTCTTTGCCGACGTCCTGCATCTCGACCCCGCCGACGTGCGTGACGACGCCACCTTCGTCGATCTCGGCGGCAATTCGCTGTCCTACGTCACGATGTCGGTGCGCCTCGAGCGGGCACTGGGTCACCTGCCGGCCGATTGGCCGCGCCTGCCGATCCGCGACCTGGAACGCCGGCCTGCGCCGCGACCCCGGTGGTGGCGATCCTGGGGCACCACGGTGGAGACGAGCGTGGCGTTGCGCGCGCTGGCCATCGTGCTCGTGGTCGGCTCGCACGCCGAACTGTACGAGGTGTGGGGCGGAGCGCACATTCTGCTCGGGATCGCCGGATACAACTTCGCGCGGTTCTGCCTGACCCCTCTCCCCCGCCCGGAGCGGATCCGGCACCTCCGCACCACCATCGGGTGGATCGCGCTGCCCGCGGTGGTGTGGGTCGCGTTCGCCCTCGTGGTGACCGACGACTACCACCTGTCGAATCTGTTGCTGGCCAACAAGTTCCTCGGTCCGCACGACAGCATGACGGCGGGCCGGCTGTGGTTCGTCGAGGTGTTGGTCTGGACGTTGGTCGCGTTGGCGCTGCTGTTCTGGTTGCCCGTGGTCGATCGGCTGGAACGGCGCGCACCCTTCGCGGTCGCGGCGGCGTTCCTGGCCGTGGGTATGGCGCTGCGCTACGACGTGGTGGGGCTGGGGCTGGGCCACGACGCGTGGTTCACCATGCTGGCGTTCTGGTTCTTCGCGGTGGGCTGGGCGGCGGCCAAGGCGAGCACCGCCCTGCAGCGGGTGATCGTCACGGTGGTGCTGATCGTCGGCGTGCACGGCTACTTCGGCAACTCCGTGCGTGAGGCGCTGGTGACGACGGGTCTGGTGCTGCTGATCTGGCTGCCCACGATGCGGTGCCCGGCCGTGGTGGCGGTGGCGGCCGGCGCGATCGCCGAAGCCTCCCTCTACACCTATCTGACGCATTTCCAGGTGTATCCGCTGTTCGGCAGCCACAAGCTCTACGGGGTGGTGGCGTCGGTGGTGATCGGCATCGCGCTGAGCGCGGTGGTGACGCAGGTGCGAGCGCGGATGCGCGACCGTCGACTCAGCCCGCGGGATCCGGCGCAGGCTCCCGCTCTGCGATGAGCCCCTCCTGCACGAGCGTGGCGGCGACGACGCCGTCACGTCCGATCAGGCTGGCGGTCACCACACCTCGGCCGCGGCCGCCCGCCGGCGAGCGGCACTCCAGCAGGTTCCAGTCGTCGGCGCGCAGCGTCCGGTGAAACCACATCGACGAATCGGTGGTTCCGCTGCGGTGCGTGCGTGACCGCATCGAGTGCCCGTGCACCTGCAGCGCCGGGTCGATCAGGTAGACGTCGGTGACGTAGGCGGCGACCAGGGTGTGCACCAGCGGGTCGTCCCCGAGATCGACGGCGGCCCGCCACCAGAGCCGACGGACGAACCCCTCGCCCGCACCCTCGTCGGTCAGCCGGATGTCGAGTTCGCCGAGCGGCATCGACGGCGCCGGCCCGGCAGGGCCCGTGCGCGGCAAGGCATCCGGATCGCCGAGGACCTCGCGCCTGCCGTGCTCCGGACCGGGCAGCGGTGCGGCGAACGAGACGGTCGCGGTGGTCAGCAGCCGCCCCTGCTGGGTGGCGTCCACCCGCCGGGAGGCGGCGGTGCGGCCGTCGAAGACCCGCGTCACCCTGTAGTCGACGGTGTCGCCGGCGTCGCCGCCGCGCAGGAACTGCAGGTGCAGCGCGGTCGGCGCCTTGGCCGGCTCGACGGTGCGGGCGGCCGCGGCCAGACTCTGCGCCACGAGCTGACCGCCGTAGGCCCGCTTGCCCTCCGGGCCGCTGGCCCGTCCGCGCCAGGTGTCCTCACCGACGGCCGCGACGTCGAGCAGTTCGAGCAGCACGCTCATGCGACGGTCCCCGCAGCGCGCAGTTCCGCGACGCGGGCCTCGTCCAGGGCCAGCCACTCGTCGAGCACCGCGGCGGTGTCGTCGCCGAGCGCGGGCGCGGGGACCGCCGCCGGATAGGTTCCGTCGATCGCCATCGGCAGCCCGGCCGCGAGGTGACGGCCGACGCGCGGCTGGTCGAGGTCGGTGAACAGGGCGTTGGCGGTGACCCGGTCCCCGGCGGCGGTCTCGGCGAACGTGCGGTAGCGCTCCCACAGCACCGAGGTGTCCGACAGCGCGGCGGCGATCTCGTCGCCGGTGTGGCGGCCGAACCAGTCGGCGAACAGACCGTTCAGCGCGTCGCGGTGAAGATAGCGCTGACCCTCGTCGGAGAAGTCGGCGCCCAGCGAATCCTCCAGCGCGGCAACGGCGTCGACCGTCCTGGTCAGCGTGGTCAGATCGCGGAAGTGCCGGCCGGTGAGCGCCACCACCATGAATGCAGCGCCGTCGCTGCCGGTGAAGTCCTGCCCGTAGGTGCCGTAGACGGCGTTGCCGATCCGCGCTCTCGACGTCCCGGTGACCATCGCTTCGGTGAGAAGGCTCAGGTTGCTCGTGGTGGCCAGCGCCACGTTCTCCAGCGGGATGAGCACGTGCTGCCCGTCGCCGGTGGCGTCGCGGTGACGCAGCGCGGTCACCACCGACAGGGCCGTGTAGAGGCCGCAGCTGACGTCCCACGCCGGAAGGACGTGGTTGACGGGTGCGGTGGACCCGGGCGGTCCGGTGACGAGCGGGAAACCGATGCCGGCGTTGACGGTGTAGTCCACGCCCGTGCCGCCGTCGGCGCGTCCGGACACCTCGACGGCGACCACATCGGGCCGCAGCCCACGCAGGGTCTCGTAGGCGTGCCAGGGCCGCCCGGTGACGTTGGTGATGAACACCCCGCTGTCGGCGATCAACCGTGCGACCAGGTCCTGGCCCGCAGCGGAACGCATGTCGACCGCCAGTGAGCGCTTGCCCTTGTTCAGCCCCGCCCAGTAGATGCTGTCGCCGGACTCGGTCAGCGGCCAGCGCCGGTAGTCGGCGGCGCCGCCGATCGGGTCGATGCGCACCACCTCTGCGCCCAGCTGCGCCAACGTCATACCGGCCAGCGGCACCGCCACGAAGCTGGAGATCTCGACGATCCGGACCCCGGCGAGCGGGCGGGTCGGGTCAGCGGTCACAGTCACGGCGCTCAGTGTAGGGAGCGCGCAGGGCCGTCCCTCGACGGTGATCAGATGAGGTCGATGGCCTCGGCGATCGACGGCAGGACCCGGCTGGGCCGGAACGGGTACCGTTCGACGTCCTCGATCGTGGTCGAGCCGGTGAGCACCAGGATCGTCTCCAGACCGGCCTCGATGCCGGCGACGACATCGGTGTCCATCCGGTCGCCCACCATCACGGTGCTCTCCGAATGCGCCTCGATCTGATTCAGCGCGCTGCGGAACATCATCGGGTTCGGCTTGCCCACGAAATAGGGCTCCCGGCCGGTAGCCTTGGTGATCATCGCCGCGACCGAGCCGGTGGCCGGCAGCGGACCCTCAGCAGACGGTCCGCTGACGTCGGGGTTGGTGGCGATGAAGCGAGCACCACCCAGGATGAGCCGCACGGCCTTGGTGATCGCCTCGAACGAGTACGTGCGGGTCTCGCCGAGCACCACGAAGTCCGGCGCGACGTCGGTCAGCGTGTAGCCCGCCTCGTGCAGCGCGGTGGTGAGCCCGGCCTCCCCGATCACGTACGCCGACCCGCCGGGCAGTTGGTCGGCCAGGAACGTCGCGGTGGCCAGCGCCGAGGTCCAGATCGCGGCCTCCGGGACGATGAGCCCGGAGCGGGCCAGCCGTGCCGCGAGGTCGCGCGGCGTGAAGATCGAGTTGTTGGTGAGCACCAGGAACGGACGTTCACGGTCGACGAGGCGCTGGAGGAACTCCGCGGCGCCGGGCAGCGCGTGTTCCTCGCGGACGAGCACGCCGTCCATGTCGGTGAGCCAGCACTGCGGTGAGGAGCGCACGGCACCAGTCTGTCAGGCGTGCCCTACTCGGGCAGCCGCAGCTCGGGTTTGTCGACCTCTTCGATGTTGACGTCCTTGAACGTGATGACCCGGACCTGCTTGACGAACCGGGCCGGACGGTACATGTCCCACACCCACGCATCGCCGAGGCGCAGCTCGAAATAGACCTCGCCCTCGGCGTTGCGCGGCACCATCTCGACGCTGTTGGCGAGGTAGAACCGCCGCTCCGTCTCCACGACGTAGCTGAACTGCCCGACGATGTCCTTGTATTCGCGGTAGAGCGAGAGCTCCATCTCGGTTTCGTACTTCTCGAGATCTTCGGCACTCATCGGCTCAGCTGTCCTTCACGTAGTTCATAGATGTCAGAGTCTTCAGAGACTTCCGAGTCTTCAGTGCCCATGGGGCCCAGTGCCCTCATCTTCGCGTACTCGTCGTCGCCATGCTCCCCGGGTTCCCGGAAAACCAGCCGCCGCACATTGATGAACGAATACCGGTGCTGACGCGACGGTCCGAGGCGGGCCAGGGCGGCGCTGTGCGCGCGGGTGCTGTAGCCCTTGTGCTCGGCGAACCCGTATCCGGGGTGCTCGTTGTCCATCGCCACCATCAGCCGGTCGCGACTCACCTTCGCCAGCACACTGGCTGCGGCGATGCACGCGGCCGCGGCGTCACCGCCGATCACCGGCAGCGACGGTGTCGGCAGCCCGGGCACCCGGAAACCGTCGGACAGCACGTAGCCGGGGCGGATCGGCAGCCCGGCGACGGCCCGCCGCATGCCCTCGATGTTGGCCACGTGCACCCCGCGACGATCCACCTCCGCCGACGGGATGAACACCACGTGGTATGCCAGCGCGTAGCGTTTGATCAGCGGAAACAGTCGTTCCCGTTCCGCCTCCCCCAACTTCTTCGAGTCGTCGAGCGCGGCGAGGCTCTCCATCCGGTTCGGACCCAGCACGCACGCCGCGACCACCAGAGGCCCGGCACATGCTCCGCGGCCCACCTCGTCGACACCGGCGACCGGGCCCAGCCCAGCGCGATAGAGAGCGGATTCCAGCGTGCGCAGACCTGACGATCTGCGGATCACCATCCTGGGAGGCCACGCCGGCACCTGTGTGGGCTCTTCCGTTAGCTCTGCGGGTCCACCGAGCTCACGCCGCCCCACCGCGACGGCGGCCAGGCGATGAAGCGGGCCTTGCCGATGACGTTGTCCACCGGGATGGTGCCGGCGACCGCGTCGCCGGTGCAGATCAGGCCCCGTTGCACGTCGGCGGGCAGGTTCGAGCAGTGCGCCCGCGAATCGGCCGAGTGGGTGCGGTTGTCGCCCATCACCCACAGCCGGCCTTCGGGCACGGTGACCGGGCCGAACTCGTTGCCGAGGCACGGGTAGACCGCCGGGTCCGCGTTCATCGTGTTCGGATCGAGGTAGGGCTCTTTCAGGGGCTTGCCGTCGACGGTCAATCCGGTCGGCACGCGGCATTCGACGGTCTGTCCGCCGACCGCGATGACGCGTTTGACCAGGTCGTTCTCGTCGGGAGGAACGAAGCCGACGAACGAGAGCGCGTTCTGCACCGCCCGGACCGCGGGATTGTCGGAACGGATCGACTTGTAGCCGATGCTCCAGTTCGGCGGACCCTTGAACACGATCACGTCGCCGGGCTCGGGCTGGGAGAACCGGTAGGTGAGCTTGTCGACCATGATCCGGTCGCCCACGCATCCGTTGCACCCGTGCAGGGTCGGTTCCATCGACTCGGACGGGATCAGGTACGGCCGCGCGATGAACGTCAGCATCACGTAGTAGAGGACCACCGCGACGGTGACCAGGATCGCGGCCTCGCGCAATGCGCCGCGCTTCTTCTTCTCCGGCTGGTCCTCGTCGGCGGGCGACGGGTCGGCGGGCTGCGGCGATTCGAGCGTCTGCTCCGCCGACGGATCGTCGGTGTCGGGGGTGTCCCTCGGTCCGGTCACGGGATCAGCGTAGTCAGCGCCGCGCCGAACCCGGTCCGCAGAAGCGGGGTCAGCGCTTCTCCTTGATCTTCGCCTTCTTGCCGCGCAGCTCGCGCAGGTAGTACAGCTTCGCGCGGCGCACATCGCCGCGGGTGACGACGTCGATGTGGTCGATGTTGGGCGAGTGCACCGGGAACGTGCGCTCGACGCCGACGCCGTAGCTCTCCTTGCGGACGGTGAACGTCTCGCGGATGCCGCCGCCCTGGCGGCGGATCACGACGCCCTTGAAGACCTGGATGCGCTCCTTGGAGCCCTCGATGACCTTCACGTGGACGTTGACGGTGTCACCGGGACCGAAGTCCGGGACGTCGTCACGCAACGACGTCTGGTCGACGAAATCCAGGGTGTTCATCGCTCACACTTCCTCGGTGTCGGCGGCTGCTGGCGGCGTCGGGGGTGACGCGCGCAGAGCCGATGGTGTTTCGGGCGTCTGGGGCGGGTCGTGCAGCGGAGCGGCAGTTCCCTGCCGTGCACAGACAACTGCCCAATTGTGCCAGACGGGACCCGGATCTCTGAAATCGGCGTCGGGGCCGGTGGCAATCCCCTGACGCCGCCCTGACGCCGCCCTCCCAACCGGCGCACACCGGGTACACAGCCGTTACCCTGGTCGCACGGACGCGCCAGGGCAGCGCCCGTTTCTTGCACCAGGGCAGGCTCACACACTCGGGAGGGACGAGCGATGCGATCGCGGCCGTGGCGGCTGGTCAGGACCACCGCTGCCCTCAGCCTTGCCACCGTGGCCCTGGGCGGCTGCGAGGCCCAGGTGTACGGCGCGCCGCCGAACCCGGACGGGCCGCAGCTCACCGTGGTCGCCCCGCTGGGCACCGCGGCGCCCCTGCCCGACCAGCCGCCCGACCAGCCGTCGGCCTCCTTCCTCGGCCTGGCCGACCGCGAACGCCAGGCCACCGCGGCGGCCGCCGACGAAGGGGCCGACATCACCGCGGCGGTGCTCGACCGCAACACCGGCGAACTCGTCACCAACGGTGACGTCCGCACCATCGCGATCGCGTCGGTGGTGAAGCTGTTCATCGCCGACGACCTGCTGCTGCAGGTCGCGAAGGGCCAGACGACGCTGTCGCCGGACGACCGCAAAATGCTCGACGTCATGCTGCGGTCCTCCGATGACAGTGCGGCCGAGGTCTTCTGGAACCGCAGCGGTGGCAGCGCGATCATCAACCGGGTGGTGGGCCGCTACGGCCTGACCGCGACCCGGCCGCCGAGCAACGGACGCTGGTTCAACACGATCAGCACCGTCACCGATCTGGTGCGGTACTACGACAAGCTGCTGGCGGGCACCGGCGGGCTGCCCGGCGAGCAGGCGAGCATCATCCTGTCGAATCTGGCGGCCTCCACGCCCACCGCACCCGACGGCATGGTGCCCGGCGGGGTGTACCCGCAGCGGTTCGGCATCCCCGAGGGCCTTCCCGGCGATCCGGTCGCGGTCAAGCAGGGCTGGATGTGCTGCGTCGGCTCCGACTGGATGCACTTGTCCACCGGCGTCGTCGGCCCCGATCGCCGCTATGTGATGGCGATTGCGTCGATGCAGCCCACCGACGCCGCCACCGCCCGCAAGACGATCACCGACGCTGTGCGCGCGATGTTCCCGGACGGGCGGATCTGATGGCAGTGCGCCCGACGGCCCGGCTGGCTGCCGCTCTGTGCGCGGCGCTGCTGATGGCGGGCTGCGACGCGCCGCCCTCCGAGCCGGCGCCGCCTCCCCCTCCCGTTCCGCAGTCGTCGGCCGTCGCCCCGCAGAGCAATGCGGTGCCACTGCCCGCCGCCCCGCCCGGTCCGCCCGGCCCGGGGTTCGCGGGCCTCGACGCCCGGGTGCGGCAGGCGACCGCGGACGCGGCGGACTCCGGGGCCGACATCAAGGCCGTGGTGATGGACCGCACCACCGGTCTGACCGTGTCCAACGGCGACAACCGGCCTTTCCCGATCGCCTCGGTGGTGAAGCTGTTCATCGCCGACGACCTGCTGCTGCAGGTGGCCCAGGGCACGACCCAACTGTCTCCGGCCGACCGCAGATCGCTGGAGGTGATGCTGCGGTCCTCCGATGACAGTGCGGCGCAGAACTTCTGGGACCGCAGCGGCGGCAACGCGATCATCAGCCGCGTGAAGGCGCGCTACGGGCTGACGGGCACGACGGCGCCCTACAACGGGCACTGGGACGTCACGCAGAGCACGGCAAGCGATCTGGTCCGCTACTACGACATGCTGCTCGACGGCAGCGGCGGACTGCCGCCCGAGCAGGCCGACGTGATCATCAGCAATCTGGCGCAGTCCACGCCGACGGGCACCGACGGGTATCCGCAGCGGTTCGGCATTCCCGACGGACTCTATGCCGAGCCGGTCGCGGTCAAGCAGGGCTGGTTCTGCTGCTGGAACGGCGGCAACCAGCTGCACGTGACCACGGGCGTGATCGGCGCCGATCACCGCTACGTGATGGCCGCCGGCTCGCTCGACCCCACCAGCGAAGCGGCCGCCCGTGAGGATCTGACCCAGTTCGTCAAGACGACGTTCCCCGGCGGGACGATCTAGGCGTCCGGGGGCAGCAGGTCGGGACGCCGCTCCCGGGTGCGCGCGAGACTCTGCTCGCGCCGCCAGGCCTCGATGCGGGCGTGGTCACCGGAGAGCAGAACCGGGGGCACGTCCAGGTCCCGCCACGTGGCGGGGCGGGTGTAGCTGGGCCCCTCCAGCAGTCCCCCGACCGACGCGGAGTGCGAATCGTCTTGGTGTGACGCGGGATTGCCGAGCACGTCGGGCAGCAGCCGCAGCACCGCCTCGATCATCACCACGGCTGCGGATTCGCCGCCGGGCAGCACATAGTCCCCGATCGAGACCTCCTCGACGCGCATCCGCCGCGCCGCGTCGTCGATAACGCGCTGGTCGATACCCTCGTACCGGCCGCAGGCGAAGACCAGATGCGCCTCGCCGGTCCAGCGCTGCGCGGCCGCCTGGGTGAAGAGCCGTCCCGCCGGCGTCGGTACCACGAGAAGGGTTTCCGGCGAACAGATCTCGTCGAGCGCCTCGCCCCACACCGGCGCCTTCATCACCATGCCCGGGCCACCGCCGTACGGCGAGTCGTCGACGGAGCGGTGCACGTCGTGGGTCCACCGGCGCAGGTCGTGCACGGCGAGCTCCACGATGCCCGTCTCGATCGCCTTGCCGGGCAACGACTGTCGCAGCGGATCGAGGAACTGCGGGAAGATCGAGACGACGTCTATACGCATGGCGGTGCGCCGCTCAGCCGTCCAGGTCCAGCAGACCCTCGGGCGGATCGATCACGATGGCGCCGTCGGCCAGCGACACCGAGACCACGATGGCGGACACGAACGGCACCAACACCTCCGCGCCGTCAGCACGCTTGATGGCCAGCAGTTCGCCTGCCGCGGTGTGCAGCACCTCGGCGACGGTCCCGATTCCCGCGCCGTCGACCGTGGAGACCTGCAGCCCCTCGAGCTGATGGTCGTAGTACTCGTCGGGATCCTCGATCGGCGGAAGCTCGGCGGCGTCGATGAGAAACAACGTGCCGCGCAGTCCGTCGGCGGTGTCGCGGTCGGCGACTCCCTGCAACCGCATCAGCAGCCTGCCGCCGTGGGCGCGCACCGACTCGACGACGAACTCACGTTCGGTTCCACCGCGCGACGGCCGGCCGCGCAACACCACACCGGGGGCGAACCGGCCCTCGGGGTCGTCGGTGCGTACGTCGACGGCGACCTCGCCGGTGACGCCGTGCGCCTTGACGACGCGACCGACCACCAGGTCCATCTACTGGTCGGTGTCCACCACGTCGACGCGGATACCGCGGCCGCCGATCCCCGCCACCAGGGTGCGCAGCGCGGTCGCGGTGCGGCCGCCCCGACCGATCACCTTGCCCAGGTCATCGGGATGGACGTGCACCTCGACCGTGCGGCCGCGGCGGTTGGTCACCATGTCGACGCGGACATCATCGGGATTGTCGACGATGCCGCGGACCAGATGCTCGACAGCGTCGACGACGACTGTGCTCACGGACGTCAGCTCTCAGTGGCGCCGGCGACGGTCGCGTCGGCACCTTCGGCAGCCGGCTCCGACGCGTCCTTGGCGCCCGACGGATCAGCCGTCGCCTCGACGTCGGTGGCCTCCTCGGCCTTCTTCGCTGCCGGGGCCTTCTTCTTCTTGGGCTGCGTGGCCTCGCCGGACGGACCGCCGTCGGCCTCGGCCAGCGCCGCGTTGAACAGGTCCAGCTTGGACGGCTTGGGCTCCTTGACCTTCAGCGTGCCCTCGGCACCCGGCAGGCCCTTGAACTTCTGCCAGTCACCGGTGATCTTGAGCAGCTGCAGCACGGGCTCGGTCGGCTGGGCGCCCACACCCAGCCAGTACTGGGCGCGCTCGGAGTCGATCTCGATGAGGCTCGGCTCTTCCTTCGGGTGGTACCGGCCGATGACCTCGATGGAGCGACCGTCGCGGCGGGTGCGCGAGTCGGCGACAGCGATGCGGTACTGGGGATTGCGGATCTTGCCCAGACGGGTCAGCTTGATCTTGACAGCCATGAACTACTACTCCTGTTGCGTTGCCACGCTGCAATTCGGCGATGCGGGCGGATTGCCCGATCCGGTTTTGCCTTACGTGTGTGACCGCCGCGGGGCCGGAGTCCCAGGGCAGACAGCCGCCCATTGTGCCAGAGCCCTGGCCGCGGACAGAAATCCGTGCGACGTTCTCACCATGGACGACGTGACGGCGCTGCTCGAGATCGAGTCACTCAAACAGCTCAAGGCCCGGTACTGCCGCCACCTCGACACCAAGGACTGGCCGGCCTGGCGGTCGCTGTTCGCCGACGACTTCCACAGCGACACCTCGCAGGCGGGCGGCAAGGTGATCGTCGGCGCCGACGACTTCGTCGCCTTCACCCGCGCCAGCCTGGGCGATCGCGCCACCGTGCACCAGGTGCACGCCCCCGAACTGGAGCTGACCTCGGCCACCACGGCGCGCGGCATCTGGGCGCTGGAGGACGTCGTGCGGCTGGCGCCGGGGATCAACCTGCGCGGGTACGGGCACTACCGCGAGACCTACGAGAAGGTCGACGGCCGCTGGGTGATCACCGCGTCCACGCTGACCCGGCTGCGCGAGGACGTCTTCAACCTCGCGGTCTCGGTGTACCTGTCCGACCGGGTCAAGAGGGTCGCCGCGGCGGTGGGCCGGCGGCTGGCGCGCTGACTTCGTCAGAGCAGCTTGTCGAAGCACTTCTCCTCGACCCGCTTGCTCATCCGCCACCCCTGTTCGGTGCGGACGAACTCGTCGACGTACCAGATGCCGACGAAATAGATCTGGGCCGCCTCGCCGCCCATCACCATCGGGTTGAAACAGATCGCGCGCGACGTCGCGGTGTCGCCGGAGATACGGATGTCGACGTTTCCGAGCATGTGGTAGTAGGCCGGGAAGTTGGGCAGCACGTCCTTCAGCCAGGCCTTGACCTCGGGGAACCGCCCTTCGATACCGCCGGTGACGCTGTAGTCGATGTAGGCGTCCGGGGTGAACACCGCGTCGAGGTCGTCGAAGCGCTTCTGGTCGATCGCGGTGGAGTAGTCGATCAGCAGCTGCTGGATCTCCAGCCGGTCGGAGATCTGCTCGAGGCTCAACATTCCTCGATTGAACACGATCGCTGGCCGCCGTTAGGCTCAGCCGTCATGACGAGGCTTCTCGCAGTGTGGGCGGCGACGCTGTGTCTGGTCGCGGGACCGGCCATGCCCCACGCCGCCGCGGTTCCCGTGTCCGGGATCAGCCAGCCCGCCGGCAGCGTTCCGATTCCCGAGGGTCCGGCCGAGGCGTGGATCCTGGCCGACATGGACACCGGCGCGGTGCTGGCGGGCCGCAACGAGAACGCGCGGTTCGCCCCGGCGAGCACCATCAAGGTGCTGCTGGCGCTGACCGTTCTCGACGAACTCCCCCTCGACGCCACGGTCGTGGCCAACGAGGCCGACACCCGGGTGGAGTGCAACTGCGCCGGCGTCACCCCGGGCATGACCTACACCGCCCGCCAGCTGCTCGAGGCGCTGCTGCTGGTGTCGGGCAACGACGCCGCCAACACGCTGGCCACGATGCTGGGCGGCCGGGAGGCCGCCGCCGCCAAGATGAACGCGAAGGCCGCCTCCGTGGGCGCGCTCGGCACGACCGCGGGATCGCCCTCGGGCATCGACGGGCCCGGCATCGACATCTGGTCCACCCCGCACGATCTGGCGGTGATCTTCCGGGCCGCGATGGCCAATCCGGTGTTCGCCCAGATCACCGCGCAACCCACGGCGGTGTTCCCGACCCGGGCCGGTGACGTCGTGCTGGTGAATCAGGACGAACTGCTGCACCGCTACCCCGGCACGTTCGGCGGCAAGACCGGATACACCGATCTCGCGCAGAAGACGTTCGTCGGCGGCGCCGAGCGCGGCGGCCGGCACCTGGTGGTGGCGCTGATGCACGGTCTGGTCCGAGAGGGCGGTCCGACGTACTGGGATCAGGCCGCCGCCCTGCTGGACTGGGGCTTCGCGCTGGGCCCCAACACCGGCGTCAGCGCGCTCTGAGCGATTTCGGCGTGCTCGTCGGCGCTCATCGACGGAAACCACGCCGAAATCGCTACCGGATGGAGACCTGATCGCGCGCGGGGCGAGTCCTCGCCCGACTAGCGTCGCGACCCGTGCGACGAGGATTCGCGGGGCTGACGCTCGCCCTGTGCGTGACGCTGGTCGCGCCCGTTCCGCTCTCCGCCGCGCAACCTGACGTCGAACCCGCTGCGGCACAAGCGCTTCCGCAAGGACCCGCGCAGGCCTGGCTGGTCGCCGACTTGGACACCGGCCGGGTGCTGGCCAGCCGCGACCCGTACGGCCGCTACGCCCCGGCCAGCACGATCAAGGTGCTGCTGGCGATGGTGGTGCTCGACCACCTCCGGCCGGACAACTTCGCCAGGGCCAACACCTCGCACACCGAGGTCGAATGTTCCTGTGTCGGTTTGCAGCCGGGGCAGGCCTACACCACCCAGCAGCTGCTCTCGGCGCTGCTGATGGTGTCGGGCAACGATGCCGCGAACATGCTCGCCGACATGCTCGGCGGCTCGGCGGTCGCGGTCGCCGCGATGAATCGCAAAGCGGCCCTCGTCGGCGCGCGGGCGACGAAGGCGTCGTCACCGTCCGGGCTGGACGGCCCCGGCTGGGAGTCGATCACCTCGCCGCACGACCTCGCGGTGATCCTGCGTGCGGCGCTGCAGTATCCGCTGATCGCCGCGATCATGCGTGCGCCGACGGCGCCGTTCCCGGGTAAGACCCTGCACAACCAGAACGAGCTGCTGACCCGCTATCCCGGGGATCTGGCCGGCAAGACCGGATACACCAATCTGGCGCGCAAGACCTATATCGGGGCCGCCCAGCGCGGCAGCCGACGGCTGGTGGTCGTGCAGATGTACGGCAGCGGCGACCTGTACGGCCAGGCCATCGACCTGTTCGACTGGGGCTTCCGCCAGCCCTGAGACGCACGGTCGCCGAACGTGCACACACGGTCGCGGATCGGCCGCAGCCACGATCATGGCGGCACACTCGCGGTCAGTAGACGACGCCGCGCAGGATGATGCGCGACGGTGCGGCGAGCACATCGGGTCCGGACCGGGGATCGTCGGCGTAGCACACCAGATCGGCCGACGCGCCGTGCTCGAGACCAGGGCGGCGCAGCCACTCGCGGGCGTCCCAGCAGGCCGCGCCCAGCGCCTCGGTCGGCGTCATGCCGATACCCTTGAGCGCCTCCACCTCGTCGGCGATGCGGCCGTGCGCGACGGTACTGCCGGCGTCGGAACCGGCATAGATCGGCACACCGGCCTCGCGGGCGGCGGCGATCCGGGGCCCGCAGCTCTGGTACAGGGCCCGCATGTGCTGCTGGTAGCGCGGATACTTCTCGGCGGCCGCGGCGATCCCGGGGAAGTTCTCGATGTTGATCAGCGTCGGTACCAGCGCGGTGCCGTACTCGACCATCAGGTCCACGGTGTCGTCGGTGAGCCCGGTGCCGTGTTCGATGCAGTCGATGCCGGCCCGGATCAGGCCCGGCAGCGCGTCCTCGCTGAACACGTGCGCGGTGACGCGCGCCCCGTTGGCGTGTGCCGCGTCGATCGCGGCCTCGAGCACGTCGTCGGACCACAGCGGCGCCAGATCCCCGAGGTCGCGGTCGATCCAGTCCCCCACCAGCTTGACCCAGCCGTCCCCCCAGCGGGCCTGCCGGGCGATCGCGTCGGGAAGCTGCCATTCGTCCTCGAGTTCGATCGCGAAGCCGCGCTGGTAGCGCTTGGGCCGGGCGAGGTGGCGGCCCGCCCGGATGATGCGCGGCATGTCGGCGCGATCGTCGAAACCGCGGGTGTCGGTCGGGGAGCCGGCGTCGCGCAGCAGCAGCGCACCGACGGCGCGCTCGGTCTCGGCCTGCGCGATGGTCTCGTCCATCGGGATCTCGCCGTGCTGGCCGAGGCCGACATGGCAGTGCGCGTCGACCAGGCCGGGCAGGATCCACCCGCCGTCCCACACGGTCTCGGCGCCCTGCGCGGGCTCGGCGCTGAGCCGGCCGTCGACCACCCACCACTCGACCGGTTCGCCGTCGGGCAGACCGCGACCGCGCACATGCAGCGGCGCCGCCATCAGTTCTTGGGGAACTTCAGCTTCGACAGATCGATGTCGGCCAGGCCCGGCGGCAGCTCGTCGAGGCCCTTGGGCATGTTCGACAGGTCGGGGAACCCGGGGGGCATCCCCGGCATCCCGGCGCCCAGCGGATTGCGGTTCTTCGGCGGCGTGGGACCTTTGCGCCCCTTCTTGCCCGCCTGCTTGTTCTTGCCCTTGGCCGCCTTACGAGAGTTCTTGCGGCCGAACGGCATTCCCATCTGACCGGCCATCTGCGACATCATCTTGCGGGCGTCGAAGAACCGGTCGACGAGCTGGTTGACCTCCGAGACGGTCACCCCGGAGCCGTTGGCGATGCGCAGCCGGCGGGAGGCGTTGATGATCTTCGGGTCGGCACGCTCGGCCGGCGTCATGCCGCGGATGATGGCCTGCACGCGATCGAGTTGGCTGTCGTCGACCGCGGCCAGGGCGTCCTTCATCTGGCCGGCGCCGGGCAGCATGCCGAGCAGGTTCCCGATCGGGCCCATCTTGCGGATCATCAGCATCTGCTCGAGGAAGTCCTCCAGCGTGAGCTCACCGCTACCGATCTTGGCGGCCGTCGCCTCGGCCTGTTCGGCGTCGAAATGCTGTTCGGCAGCCTCGATCAGACTGAGCACGTCGCCCATGCCGAGGATCCGGCTGGCCATCCGGTCGGGGTGGAAGACGTCGAAGTCCTCGAGCTTCTCACCGCTGGACGCGAACAGGATGGGCACGCCGGTGACTTCGCGCACCGACAGCGCGGCACCGCCGCGGGCGTCACCGTCGAGCTTGGTGAGCACGACCCCGGTGAAACCGACGCCCTCGCGGAACGCGTCGGCCGTGGTGACGGCGTCCTGACCGATCATCGCGTCGAGCACGAACAGGGTCTCGTCGGGCGAGACGGCGTCGCGGATCGCCGCGGCCTGGCTCATCAGTTCCTCGTCGATACCCAGCCGGCCGGCGGTGTCGACGATCACGACGTCGTAGTGCTTGGACTTCGCCTCGGCCAGGCCGGCAGCGGCCACCGCGACCGGATCGGCGGTGCCCTTGACCTCGTCGGCGCCCGGCGCGGTGCCCGGGTGCGGCGCGAAGACGTGCACACCGGCGCGCTCGCCGACGATCTGCAGCTGGTTGACCGCGCCGGGGCGTTGCAGGTCGCACGCCACCAGCAGCGGGGTGTGGCCCTGACCCTTCAGCCACTTCGCGAGCTTGCCGGCCAGCGTGGTCTTACCGGAGCCCTGCAGGCCGGCCAGCATGATGACCGTCGGAGGCGTGCGCGCGAACGCCAGCTGCCGCGTCTCGCCACCGAGGATGGTGATGAGTTCCTCGTTGACGATCTTGACGACCTGCTGGGCGGGGTTGAGCGCACCCGACACCTCGGCGCCCTTGGCGCGATCCTTGATGTGCGCGACGAACTGGCGCACCACGGGCAGGGAGACATCGGCTTCCAGCAGCGCCAACCGGATCTCGCGGGCGGTGGCATCGATGTCGGCATCGGTCAGCCGGCCCTTGCCTCGCAAGCCCGTCAGCGCACCGGTCAACCGGTCGGACAGGGATTCGAACACCTCGTCAGCCTAACGGTCCCGGTGGCGGGGAGAGAACCGCGCTGACCTCTGGTCGCATGCGACGGCCAGCCGATACCGTGAGGGCCACCCGACAATCCCGCGGAGGCTCCGTGACAGCGATCGACGTCCCTCTCACCACCTCGCGCCCGGACTCCGGGCCCTCCCGGGGTTCCACCACCCACATCAGCCAGTGCACGCTGTGCGAGGCCCACTGCGGCCTGCATGTCACGGTCACCGACGGGCAGGTCACCCGCATCGAGGGCAATCCCGACGACGTGCTGTCGCACGGCTACATCTGCCCCAAGGCCACCGCGATGGGCGGACTGCACCACGATCCCGACCGGGTGCGCACTCCGCTGCGCCGCGTCGGAGACCGCTTCGAGCCGATCGGCTGGGACGCGGCGTTCGCCGAGATCGGGCAGCGGCTGCGCGCGGTGCGCGCGAGGACCGGCACCAACTCGCTGGGCATGTACCTGGGCAACCCGGCGGCCCACAGCTCCGGGGCGGCCTACGGGTTCTTGCTGAGCCGGGCGCTGCGCACCCCGAACTTCTTCACCGCGTCGTCGATCGACCAGATGCCGCACGAGTTCGCGGCGTGGAAGGTGTTCGGATCCAACGCACTGATCCCTGTCACCGACATCGACCGCACCCAGCGGCTGGTGATTCTCGGGGCCAATCCCGCGGTCTCCAACGGATCGCTGTCGATCATGCCCGGCGCGAAGCGACGGATCCGGGCGATCCGGGAACGCGGTGGCACCGTCGTCGTCGTCGACCCACGCCGCACGGAGACCGCCCGCCTGGCCGACCAGCACGTCGCGGTCCGCCCCGGTGGAGACCTGTTCCTGCTGCTGGGCATGCTGCACGTCCTGCTCGCCGAAAAGCTCTGCGACACCCGCGCCATCGCCGCCCAGACGACCGGGATCGCCGAGCTCGCCGATCTCATCGCCGACGCCACCCCGGAGGCGATGGCCCCCCGCGCGGGAGTCTCCGCAGAGACCATCCGCACGCTGGCCCGCGAGCACGCCGCGGCCGAGTCCGCGGCGATCTACGCGCGGATCGGCATCTGCCAGCAGCCGACGGGCACACTGGTGAGCTGGCTGGTGATGGTCCTCAACACCGTCACGGGGAACCTGGACCGCGCGGGCGGCACCATGTTCACCACGCCCGTGGCCGATGTGCCGAGGCTCGCCAAACGGATACCGTTCCGGCCGGGCCGCTACACCGACCGGTCGGGCCGCTACGGGTCGTTCCGCTCGGAGCTGCCCGCCGTCGTCATGGCCGATGAGATCCTCAGCCCTGGCCCCGGCCAGATCCGGGCGATGATCACCTACGCCGGCAACCCGGTCTCGTCGATCCCCCAGCGCGGCCGGCTCGACGAGGCGCTGGCGTCGCTCGACCTGTACGTGGCGGTCGACATGTACGTCACGGAGACCACGCGGCACGCCGACTTCATCCTGCCGCCAGTGTCGCCGCTGGAGCGCGACGACGTCAGCCTGCTCACGCCGGTGTTCCAGGTGCGCAATACCGTTCGCTATCAACACCGTTCGTTCGACCCGCCGTCCAGCGGCCTCGAGGACTGGGAGATCCTGACGCGCTTGGCGCTCGAGTTGCTGCCGCGGCCGCTGCGATCACTGCCCGGCCCGCTGCGGTCGCGACTGGTCTCGGCGATCAACCCGTTGCGACTGGCGGCACTGGCCGTGGCCACCGGGCCGCACGGACGACTTCGCAAGGGCCGCAACGGCATCACCATGCGGCAGATCCGCAGCAGCCCGGGCGGTGTCGATCTCGGTCCGCTGCGCCCTCGGCTACGCGAGGTGATCGCCACCGAGGACCGGCGGGTCCATCTGGCGCCCACCGAGTTCGTCGCCGCTGCCCGCGCGCACCTGCGCGACGCGGACCGCGGGGTGTCCGACGGCTACGATCTGCAGTTGATCGGCCGACGGCAGCTCAGGAGCAACAACTCGTGGCTGCACAACGTCCCGTCGATGACGGGCGGAAGCAACCGGTGCACGGCCCTGATGCACCCGGACGACGCGGCGTCGCGCGGTCTGGTCGACGGCGACACCGTGTGCGTCTCCTCCGCTGTCGGCAGCATCGAGGTGCCACTGGACATCACCACGGACATCCGCCCCGGAACCATTGCGATACCGCATGGTTGGGGCCATCGCGACACCGGGTGGCGCCACGCACGCACCTTGGCCGGCGCCAACGTCAACGCCTTGCACGACCCGGATCTCGTCGACGCGTTCACCGGCACCGCGGCCGTCAACGGCACGTGGGTGTCGGTCACCCCCGCCGGCTAGCTGGCTTCTTCGACCGGCGCCGGGGGTGCGGGCAGCACCGCGAACAGGTCCCGTTCCAGGGTCTGCCGGATCGCGCCGTCCCCGCCGGCGGGCAGCACGATGCCGAAGGCGTCGACGACCGAGGATCCCAGCGTGGTGACCTTCGCCCAGGCGATATCCGCACCGGCACGCTCGAACACCGCGGTCAACATCGTCAGCAGGCCGGTCCGATCGGTGGTGCGGACCTCGACCACCGCGCGGCCGGGGGCGTCGCCGTCGTGCCACAGCACCCGTGGAGGCGCCGCGGGGGCGTGGATCGGGACCGCGGCCCGCACCTCGCCGGCGCGCCCCGCCGGCGCGGCGTCGGCACCCTTCTTCTCCAGCGTGCCGACCACGTCCAGGTCCCCGTCGAGGGCCAGGATCAGTTGCTGGCGCAGCAGTTCGGCCGCCGGCGGCGTCCCGAAGTGCGGCGACACCACGAAGGTGTTGATCGCTGCACCCTCGTGACCGTTGACCGACGCCGAGTGCACCCGCAGCGAATTGAGCGCGAGCACTCCGGCCGCCTTGGACAGCAGCCCGCGGCGATCCGGCGCGATCATCGTGACGTGGTAGATGTGCGGGCTGTCGGCCGGGGTCAGCTCGACGTGCACGCCGGGCTCGGCGGCCAGCGAGATGAACCGTGGCTCAACGGGATCCGGCTGCGGGAGCGGCTCCCCCGCCATCACCAGCCGGCAGCGCCTGACCAGGTCGCCGATCAGCGAGGCCTTCCAGTCTCCCCACACCCCGGGCCCGGTGGCCAGCGAGTCGGCCTCCGCCAGCACGTGCAGCAGTTCGAGCACCACCAGGTCACCGCCGAGGGCCTCGACGACGCCGGCGATCGTCGCCGGATCCTGCAGGTCGCGCCGGGTCGCGGTGTGCGGGAGCAGCAGGTGGTGACGCACCACCGTGGCCAGGATCGTGATGTCGGACGGCCACAGGCCCAGCCTGCTGCCGATCTGGTGGGCCAGTTCGGCGCCGATCACGCTGTGGTCCCCGCCGCGGCCCTTGCCGATGTCGTGCACCAGCGCGCCGAGCACCAGCAGATCGGGACGCGACACCCGGGTCGTGAATGCGCTTGCGCGGGAGACGGTTTCGACGAGGTGACGATCCACGGTCCAGATGTGGACGACATCGCGCGGCGGCAGGTCCCGGACGGCGCCCCACTCCGGGAACAACCGGCCCCACAGCCCGGTGCGGTCCAGGGCCTCGATGGTGCCGACGGCCGACGGCCCCGCGGCGAGCATCACCAGGAGATCCTTCAGCGCCTGACGCGGCCACGGGGTGCGCAGTTCGGGGGCGGTCTCGACCAGCCGGCTCAGCGTGGATGCGGCCATCGGCAGCCCGGTGGTCGCCGATGCGGCCGCCACCCGCAGGATCAGCCCGGGATCCCGCTCGGGCCGGGCGTCACGGGCCAGGATGACCTCGCCGTTGAACTCGATGACCCCTTCGTCGAGGGGGCGGCGCACCGGTCTGCGTAGCGCGGCGAGCCCGCGGCGCGGCAGCGCGTTGCCCGCGGTCCGGATGCCGGCGTCGACGTAGTAGCTGACGGTCCGTGCTGCGTCGGAGAGCATGCGGGCCAGATCGAACCGGTCCCCGATCCGCAGCGACGCCCCGATCTCGTCGGCGTGCTGAGCGAGCAGCAGCTCCCGGCCGCGGCCGGCGACCCGGTGCAATTCGGTGCGCACGTTGAGAAGTGCGAGATGCGCTTCGCCCAGCGTCTCGGTGGGCGAAGCCAGGGACCGGCTCGGGTACACGTCGGCCAGCTGCGCGATCGCCAGCGCGTTGAGCAGCTGCACGTCGCGCAGGCCGCCGCGGCCGCATTTGAGATCCGGTTCGGCGCGGTGCGCGATCTGTCCGCTGCGCTGCCACCGGGCGCGGGTGTGCTCGACGAGTTCGTCGAACCGCGAGGCGATTCCGGTGCGCCACTGCCTGCGCGCCCCGCCGATCAGCAGCGAGGACAGATCGGCGTCCCCGGCGATGTGGCGGGCCTCGAGCATCGCCAGGCCGGCGGAGATGTCCTCGCCGGCCACGCGCAGCGCCTCGGGTACCGTGCGCACGCTGTGGTCGAGTCGAATGTTGGCGTCCCACAACGGATACCACAGCAGTTCGGCGACCTCACCGACGATGTCGTCCGGCATGTTGTCGTGCAGCAGCATCAGATCGAGGTCGGAGTACGGCAGCACCTCGCCGCGGCCGAGGCCACCGGTGGCCACGATGGCGAACCCACTGGTCGCCGTGATGCCGATGTCGGTCGCCTTGGTGGTGAGCCAGAAGTCGTAGAGGTCGAGCAGCGCATCACGCAGCGCGGCCGAGTCCAGGCGGGCCCCGCCGGACCGCAGCTGCTCGACGGCAGCGGTGAGATCCGTTGCGGGGCGGGAAGAGCCCGCCGCCGGACGCTCCCATCGGGGAGCGCCGGCGGCGGATCGGGGTTTGCGTTCGCTCACGAGTTGTCCTCCCGGCACTTGACGATCCAGCGCTCACACGGCCCGAGTGCCGGGAGACGACTCTGCTTCTAGACGGCGCCGGTCAAAGGGCGTCGGCTCCGCGCTCACCGGTGCGCACCCGGACCACGGTCTCGACGGGGCTGACCCACACCTTGCCGTCACCGATCTTGCCGGTGCGGGCGGCCTGGACGATGACATCGACGACCTTGTCGACGGCGGCATCGTCGACGACGACCTCGACACGGACCTTCGGCACGAAATCCACCGAGTATTCCGCGCCGCGGTACACCTCGGTGTGTCCCTTCTGACGACCGTAACCCTGAACCTCGCTGACGGTCATCCCGAGGATGCCCGTCTGCTCCAGTCCGGTCTTGACGTCTTCGAGCGTGAACGGCTTGACGATCGCAGTAATCAGCTTCATATCCCTTATCCCTCCACGCCGGGGTGACGACCGAGTGCCGAGCCCGCGCCGACCGAGGCGAAGTCGTAGGCGGTTTCCGCGTGCTCCGATTCATCAGCGCCGGTGGATTCATCCTCCTCGTTGAGCCGCAGTCCGACGGTGTACTTCACTATCAAGGCCAAGATAGCTGTACCGATGGCCGAGTAGAGCAGAACCGCGCCCGCACCGACGGCCTGGCGCCACAACTGGTCGACCCCGCCGCCGTAGAACAGGCCGGCCACACCCGCGCCGGTCTCCGGTGCTGCCACCAGACCGACGAGCAGCGTGCCGACGATGCCGCCGACCAGGTGCACACCGACCACGTCGAGCGAGTCGTCGTATCCCAGTTTGTATTTCAGGCCGACCGCCAGGGCGCACAGGGCACCCGCGACGACGCCGATCACGAGCGCGCCGACCACGTTCACCGACGAGCACGACGGGGTGATCGCGACCAGGCCGGCCACGATGCCCGAGGCGGCACCCAGCGAAGTGGCCTTGCCGTCACGGAACCGCTCGGTGAGCAGCCACGCCAGCATCGCCGCAGCGGTCGCCACCGTGGTGGTGACGAACGTCGAACCGGCCAGCCCGCCCGACGAGGTCGCCGACCCGGCGTTGAAGCCGTACCAGCCGAACCACAGCAGGCCGGCGCCGAGCATCACGAACGGCAGGTTGTGCGGCCGCATCGGCGTGCCCGGCCAGCCGCGGCGCTTGCCGAGGATGATCGCGAGCACTAGGCCCGCGGTACCGGCGTTGATGTGCACGGCGGTGCCACCGGCGAAGTCGACCGCGGCGAGCTTGTTGGCGATCCAGCCGCCGGTCTCGGCGGTCACGCCGTCGAACGAGAACACCCAGTGCGCGACCGGGAAGTACACGACGGTCACCCACAGCGCGGTGAACAGCAGCCAGCCGCCGAACTTGATGCGGTCGGCGACCGCACCGGAGATCAGCGCGACGGTGATGATCGCGAACATCAGCTGGAACGCCACGAAGACCGTCGCCGGCAGCGTGCCGACCAGCGGGATGTTGACGGCGTCGACGGCCTCGACTCCCGCCGCCGGATCGGCGACGACCGCGGCCGCGGCGTTGCCGCCGATCAGACCCTTGAGACCGAAGAACTGGGTCGGGTCACCGAACAGATTGTTGACGTCGTTGCCGAAGGCCAGCGAGTAGCCGTAAAGCACCCACAGCACGGTGACGACACCCATGGCCGAGATGCTCATCATGATCATGTTGAGCACGCTCTTGGCCCGCACCATGCCGCCGTAGAAAAACGCCAGGCCGGGTGTCATCAGCAACACCAGCGCGGCGCTTGCCAGCATCCACGCGGTATCACCGGTGTCCGGTATACCCATCGTCGGGAATTGGTCCACTCGCAGATTCCTCCTTCGACATGCCACAGCCGCGCCGGTGACGACCGTTGACCTGGGCATGACAATGCGCAGTGGTTGTTTCGCCGATGACGCACTGGTGTTTCGCTCGTGTGAACGGATCACCCGGTGACGTTTCGCTGCTGTTACATCATGGGATTCGCAGCGAACAGGAGGCGGCGCGGGACGCTAGCCGAGCAACGCGTCGACGAACGCCGCGGGCTCGAACGGCGCGAGATCGTCGGGTCCCTCGCCGAGGCCGACGAGCTTCACGGGCACCCCGAGTTCCTGCTGGACGCGGAACACGATGCCGCCCTTGGCGGTGCCGTCGAGCTTGGTCAGCACGACCCCGGTGATGTCGACGACCTCGGCGAAAACCCGGGCCTGCGGGAGGCTGTTCTGACCGATGGTGGCGTCGAGCACGAGCAGTACCTCGTCGACGGCCGCCCGTTTGCTCACCACCCGCTTGACCTTGCCGAGCTCGTCCATCAGGCCGGTCTTGGTGTGCAGCCGGCCCGCGGTGTCGATCACGACGACGTCGGCCCCGGAGGCGACGCCGGTGTCGACGGCGTCGAAGGCCACCGAGGCGGGATCGGCGCCCTCGGCGCCGCGCACCACCTGGGCGCCGACGCGCGACGCCCAGGTCTGCAGCTGATCGGCGGCCGCGGCCCGGAAGGTGTCGGCGGCGCCGAGGACGACGCGGCGGCCGTCGGCGACCAGGACGCGGGCCAGCTTGCCGACCGTCGTGGTCTTGCCGGTGCCGTTGACGCCGACGACGAGCAGCACCGAGGGCTTGTCCTCGTGCGGGAGCGCCTTGATCGAGCGGTCCAGGTCGGTCTGCAACTCGGCGATCAACACGTCACGCAGCACGGCGCGGGCGTCGGCCTCGGTGCGCACCGTGCTGCTGGCCATCCGGACGCGCAGCGCGGCGACCACCGACTCCGTCACGACCGGGCCGAGGTCGGCGATCAGCAGGGTGTCCTCGATCTCCTCCCAGGACTCCTCGTCGAGATCGCCGCCGCCGAGCAGGCCCAGCATGCTGCGGCCCAGCGTGTTCTGCGATTTCGCCAGGCGGCCCCGCAGCCGGTCGAGCCGGCCCTCGGTGGGCGCGATGGCGTCGATGTCGGGCGCTGCCGGCGCTGCCGGCGGCTCCGGGGCCGGCGGGGCTTCGGGCGCTGCGGGGGCTTCAGGTGCTGCGGGGGCTTCGGGCGCCGCGGGGGCCTGCACGTCCGGCGGCGCAGGTTTGTCGACCGTCGGTGTGGGAAGGGTGTCGGGCAGCCTGACGTCGGCGATGGGACGCTTCGGAGCGTCGCGCGGGATGGTGGCATCATCGCCGACGGCGGGCAATCCGGTGGTGTCGATGCGCTCGGGCGTCTTCGGCGGGCGCGGCGGCGCCGCCGGGGGTGCCTGGGTGGGCGCCGACGCCGAGAACGTGATGCCTGACGAGGCCTTGTACCCGCCGGACCGATCGACAGGAGTGGCAGTGTCTGGAGCCGACAGGCTGATGCGGCGCCGGCGGTACCGCACCAGCCCGACGACGAGTGCAACGACCAGCAGGACGGCGATGACCGCGATGGCGATCCAGAGACCCTCACTCACCCGGCCATTGTCTCAGGGGCCTCTAGCGAGTCACAGCCGGTGAGCTTCGACCCCGGCTCGGCCCTGCAGCACCGCAAGCGGCGCCACATCGACGTGTGCCTGACCGAGGCCGTCGACTATCAGACGGTGACCACCGGTTTCGAGCGCTACCGGCTCCCCTACAACGCGCTCACCCAGACCGATCTGCGGCGCATCGATCTGAGTACCGAGTTCCTCGGCAGCACGCTGCGGGCGCCGGTGCTGATCGGCGCGATGACCGGCGGTGCGCAGCTGTCGGGGATCATCAACCGGAACCTGGCCGCCGCGGCCCAGCAACTGGGTCTGGGGATGATGCTGGGCTCGCAGCGCGTGATGATCGACGACGACGCCGCCGCGGCGAGCTTCGCGGTCCGCGAGATCGCCCCCGATGTCCTGGTCATCGGCAACATCGGGCTGGCGCAGGTGTCGCCGGCGATCGTGCCCGGGCTCGCCACCGCGCTGGGCCGCGTCGGCGCGGACGCGGTGGCGGTGCACACCAATCCGCTCCAGGAGGCGATGCAACATCGCGGGGACACCGATTTCTCCGGCTCGCTGCACCGGCTGTCCGAATTGGTCGACGCGCTCGGATATCCGGTGATGCTCAAGGAGGTCGGCCACGGTATCGGCGCGGTGGCGGCCGCCGAGCTGGTCGGCTGCCCGGTCGCGGCGGTGGACGTGGCGGGCGCGGGCGGCACGTCGTGGGCGCGGATCGAGCAGTTCGTGCGCTACGGCGAGGTGCGCCACCCCGCGCTGGCCGAATGGGGCATCCCGACCGCGCAGGCGCTGACCGAGGTGCGCGCGATCCTGCCGGACATGCCGCTGGTGGCCTCGGGCGGCATCCGCACCGGGATGGACGCCGCGAAAGCCCTGGCGATGGGCGCGCAGGTGGTCGCGATCGCCCGGCCGCTGCTGGCGCCGGCCATCGAATCCGTTGCCGCCGTGGTGGATTGGCTGGAAGTGTTCCTCGAAGAGTTGGTCATCTGCCTGCACGGGTGCGGTGCGCAGGACCTCGACGCGCTGCGCGCAGGCGGCGTCGTCGCCACCACCTGACGCGGGTCAGGACGGGCTGGCGACCAGTTCCTGTCCGCGCATCCGCTGGGAGATCACGGTGGTGATGCCGTCGCCGCGCATGGTCACGCCGTAGAGCGCGTCGGCGATCTCCATGGTGGGCTTCTGGTGGGTGATCACGATCAACTGCGACACCTCGCGCAACTGCTCGAACAGGCTGATCAGCCTGCGCAGGTTGACGTCGTCGAGGGCGGCCTCCACCTCGTCCATCACGTAGAACGGCGACGGGCGGGCGCGGAAGATCGCGACCAGCATCGCCACGGCCGTCAGGGACTTCTCACCACCGGACAGCAGCGACAGGCGCTTGATCTTCTTGCCCGGCGGCCGGGCCTCGACCTCGATGCCGGTGGTCAGCATGTCGCTGGGGTCGGTCAGCAGCAACCGGCCCTCACCGCCGGGGAACAACGTCGAAAAGACCTGCGAGAACTCACGTTCGACGTCGGCATAGGCTTCGGAGAAGACCTGCAGGATGCGCGCGTCGACGTCGGCGACCACGTCGAGCAGGTCCTTGCGGGCGGCCTTGACGTCCTCGAGCTGGGTGGACAGGAAGTTGTAGCGCTCCTCCAGCGCTGCGAACTCCTCGAGCGCGAGGGGGTTGACCCGGCCCAGCTCTGCCAGCTCGCGCTCGGCCCGCTTGGCGCGCCGCTCCTGGGTGGGCCGGTCGTAGGGCATCGGCGCGGGCGCGGTCACCTGCTCCCCGCGTTCGCGCGCCTGCTCGTATTCGGCCATCTCCAGATCCGACGGCGGCAGCGGCACGTCAGGTCCGTACTCGGCCACGAGGTCGGCCACCGCCATCCCGAACTGCTCGAGCACCTGCTGCTCGAGCTGCTCGATCCGCATCGCCGCCTGCGCCTTGGCGACCTCGTCGCGGTGCAGGGCGTCGGTGAGGGCCGTGATTCGGGTGGTGAGCTCGGTGACCTCCTCGCGGGCCCTGGTCAACTCCGCAGCCCGGACCTGACGCTCGGCGGCGATCTCGTCACGGATCCGCGATCCGACGGCCACCGCGACGCTGAGCCGCTGCGCGACCAGTCGACCGGACTCGGCCACTGCCTCGGCCACCGCCGCGGCGCGCACCCGCGCCTCGCGGGCCTGCCGGGCCCGGATCCGGGCCTCCCGTTCGGCCGCCGCCGCGCGACGCAGCGAATCCGCCCGTCCGCGAACGGCATTCGCGCGTTCCTCCGCGGTGCGCACGGACAGCCGGGCCTCGACCTCGGCGGCACGGGCGGCCTCGGCCGCGGCGGTCGACTCCTGCCGGCCGACGGGCTCGGCCTCGAACATCGGCTCCTGCTGAGCGTTGTGCAGCCTCGCCTCGAGCTCACTGAGTTCGGCGACCGTGCGGTTACGCCCGGCCTCGAGTTCGTTGCGCTGCGTGATCAGCCGCTGCCACTCGTCGTCGGCGGCGCGGGCGTCCTGACCCAGCCGACCGAGCTGCTCGTAGATCGCCGAGATGGCCGAGTCGGATTCGTTGAGCGCGGCCAGCGCCTGTTCGGCGGCGTCCTGACGGCTGGCCTGCTCGGCCAGCGCGCCGGCCAGCGCCGCTGAGAGTTCGGCGGTCTGCCGCTCGGCGGCGACCAACTCGGTGCGCGCCTTGTCGACCTCGGACTGGATCTCCAGCGTGCTCGGCTTGCGATCCGAGCCACCGCTCACCCATCCCGCCCCGACGAGATCCCCGTCGGCGGTGACGGCTCGTAGATCCGGCTGTGCGGCAACGCATTCCAAGGCTGAGGCGAGGTCATCGACGACCGCGACACCGGCCAGCATCGCGGTCACCGCACCCCGCAGGCGCGGGGCGGGGTCGACCACGTCGAGCGCCCACACCGCACCGGCAGGCAACGTCGCCGTCGTACCGGCGGGCGCCGTCGGCCAGTCCCCCAGCACCAACGCGGCCCGTCCACCGTCGGACTCCTTGAGCGCATTCAGTGCGTCGCGAGCGGCCCCGACATCCTCGGCGGCCAGCGCATCCGCGGCCGCGCCTAGCACGGCCGCGATCGCCGCCTCGTGGCCGGGCCGCACCTTGACCAGGGCGGCGACCGAGCCGAAAAGGCCTGCGCCGCTACGGTTCTGCTGCAGCCAGGCGGCACCGTCCTTGCGGTCGAGGCCGACGGACAGTGCGTCGATGCGGGCCTGCAGCGACGCGACCTGCCGTTCCCCGGCACGTTCGGCGGCCTGCAGTTCGGCGACGCGTTCGTCGGCCAACCGCAGCGCGGCGACGGTCCGGTCGTGGTGCTCGTCGAGGCCGACCTCGCCCGCGTCGAGCTCCGCGACGCGGGCCTGCACCGTCTCGAACTCCGCCTGGGTCTGCTGAGCGCGCGCGGCCGCCTCGTCGATGCCCGCGCTCAGGCGCGCCACCGTCTCGTCGATCGACTCGACGCGAGTGCGCATCGTGTCGACCTGCCCGTTCAGCCGCGCCAGGCCCTCCCGGCGGTCGGCCTCGGCCCGGGCGGCCGCCATGTGGGCGCGTTCGGCCTCGGCGGCGACCTGCTCGCGATCGGCGAGTTCGGCGCGGGCGGACTCGAGTCGGGCCCGCGACTCCTCGAGTTCCTCGAGCAGCAGCCGTTCCTGTTCGGCCACCTCGTCGGCCTGCGCCTCGAGGGCGTCGGGATCGGGGCCGCTGGACGACGCCGGCTCGGCGTCGAGGTGCTGGGCGCGTTCGCTGGCGATGCGCACGGTCGCGCTCACGCGTTCCGCGAGCGCGGAGAGCCGGAACCACCGCTGCTGCGCCGCGTCGGCCCGCTCGCTGAGTTCGGTCACCGCGGCTTCGTGCGCGTCGAGTTCGAGGGTGCGCGTCTCGAGCCGGCGGGTCAGCTCGTCGTGTTCGCGGCGCAGCGTCGTCTCGGCCTGATCGGTGTCGTCGAACTCGGCCTTGCGCGTCACCAGGTCGTCGGCGGCCAGCCGCAGCCGCGCGTCCCTCAGGTCGGCCTGGATGGTCTGGGCGCGGCGGGCCATCTCGGCCTGGCGGCCCAGTGGCTTGAGCTGGCGGCGCAGTTCGGTCGTCAGGTCGGTGAGCCGCGCCAGGTTGGCCGCCATCGAGTCGAGCTTGCGGACCGCCTTTTCCTTGCGCTTGCGGTGCTTGAGAACGCCCGCGGCCTCCTCGATGAACGCCCGCCGGTCCTCCGGGCGCGACTCGAGGATCTCCGAGAGCTTGCCCTGGCCGACGATCACGTGCATCTCGCGGCCGATGCCGGAGTCGGACAGCAGCTCCTGCACGTCCATCAAACGGCAACTGCTGCCGTTGATCTCGTACTCGCCGGCGCCGTCGCGGAACATCCGCCGGGTGATCGACACCTCGGAGTACTCGATCGGCAGCGCGTTGTCGGAGTTGTCGATCGTCAGCGTCACCTCGGCGCGGCCGAGCGGCGCCCGCGACGACGTCCCGGCGAAGATGACGTCCTCCATCTTGCCGCCGCGCAGCGTCTTGGCGCCCTGCTCGCCCATCACCCAGGTGAGCGCGTCGACGACGTTGGACTTGCCCGAGCCGTTGGGGCCCACGACGCAGGTGATGCCGGGCTCGAAGCGAAGAGTCGTCGGCGAGGCGAAGGACTTGAAGCCCTTCAGCGTCAGACTCTTCAGATGCATGACGCGTTACCCTACCGCCGGGAGGCTCAGCGCTCGGTGAAGCCCGAGAGCGCGTCGGCCGCGGCGGACCAGTCGGCGACGACCGTGTCGACGTGACCCGGGGTTTTCCCGCCTTCGAGCAGGTCAAGCAGCTTTTCGCAGGCATCGCGGGGGCCCTGCGCGACCACCTGCACGCGGCCGTCCGGTTTGTTCGCCGCGAAGCCCGTCAGCCCGAGCTCGAGCGCCCGCGACCGTGTCCACCAGCGGAAACCCACTCCCTGCACATGGCCGTGCACCCACGCGGTGAGTCGGACGTCACTCTCCCCCAACATCTTTCACCTCAAATGTCACTTCAGTACCATTCTTCAACGTGCGTCCCACCGTGCACACCTGGTCGATGGCGCGCTCGACCACGGTCCGCAGCCGGGTGAGCTCCTCGGGCGACAGGCCCGACAGATCCAGTTCGAGCGACTCCTCGAGCAGCGGATAGCGCTCCTGCTCGCGGTCGGCGGCCCCGGCGACCCGGATCGTGGCGCGGTAGTCGTCGCCCAGGCGGCGGCGCAGCGGCTGATCACTGCTCAGGCCGCTGCACCCGGCCAGGGCGATCTTCATCAGCTCACCCGGGGTGAACACCCCCTCGTCGTCTTCGGAGCCGATGAGGACTTCCGCGCCGCGCGTGCTGCGTCCCGTGTAGCGCCGCACGCCTGTGCGCTCCACCCAGAGTTCGGTCATGCCCTATTTCTACAACCTCGCGCGGAAGCGCATTCCTGGTTGTGATCGCGCCCGCCCCACAGCCGGGAATGCGCTTCCGCGAGGGCCGACCGGCCTCAGCGCGCGCGGGGCCGTGGCTGGCAGTGCGGGCAGTGGAACGAGGAGCGGTTCATGAACTTGTCCCGCCGCATGATCGCCCCGCAGCGCCGGCACGGTTGGCCCTCGCGGCCGTACGCGTCCAGCGACCGGTCGAAGTAGCCGGACTCGCCGTTGACGTTCACATACAGCGAGTCGAACGACGTGCCGCCCTGGCCCAGCGCGTCGGTCATCACCGCGGCGGCGGCGTCGAGCAGCTCACCCAGCTTGGCCTTCGACAGCCCCGACGCCAGCCGGGCCCCGTTGACCTTGGCCCGCCACAGCGCCTCGTCGGCGTAGATGTTGCCGATGCCCGACACCACCGTCTGGTCCAGCAGCTGGCGTTTGATCTCGGAGTGCTTGCGCCGCAACACCGCAACCACACCGTCGCGATCGAAGTGCGGGTCGAGCGGATCGCGGGCGATGTGCGCGACGGGCACCGGCACCTCGTCGCCGTCGACCGTGACCGTGTCGGTGATCATCCATCCGCCGAACGTCCTCTGGTCGACGAAGCTCAGCGTGGTGCCGTCGTCGAGCAGCGCGGCGATGCGCAGATGGTTCTCGTTCGGCACCGGGCCGAGCAGCATCTGCCCGCTCATCCCGAGGTGCACCACCAGGGCCGACTCGTCGGACAGCTTGAGCCACAGGTATTTTCCGCGCCGGCCCGTTCCGGTGATCGTCATGTCGAGGAGCCGGGCGGTCAGATCCGCCGGGCCGGCTTCGTGGCGGCGCACCGCGCGCGGGTGGTGCACCCGCACCGCGGTGATGGTCCGGCCCGCGACGTACCGGTGCAGCCCACGCCGGACGACCTCGACCTCGGGGAGTTCAGGCATCCCGCTCTTCGGTCAGGGAATTCCATGCCGCCGCTGCGGCCTTGAGTTCGGCTTCCTTCTTCGTCTTGCCCACACCGGTGCCGTACTCGCGCTCGGCGATCACCACGGTGGCGGTGAACTCCTTGTCGTGGTCGGGCCCGGTGGAGGTCACGTTGTACACCGGCGCGCCCAGCCCGCGCGACGCCGTCAGCTCCTGCAGGCTGCTCTTCCAGTCCAGGCCGGCGCCGAGAGTCGGTGCGGTGTCCAGCAATTCGCCGAACAGCCGGAGGATCACCTCCCGCGCCGCCGCGGCGCCGTGCTCGAGATAGATGGCGCCGAGCAGGGATTCGACACCGTCGGCGAGGATGCTGGACTTGTCGGCGCCGCCGGAGTTCTCCTCGCCCTTGCCCAGCAGCAGATAGCTGCCCAGGCCCTTGTCCGAGAGCCGCCGCCCGACATCGGCGAGCGCCTGGGTGTTGACGATGCTCGCGCGCAGCTTCGCCAGGTCGCCTTCGGAGCGTTCCGGATGACGGTGGTAGAGCTCCTCGGTGATCGTCAGCCCGAGCACCGAGTCCCCGAGGAATTCGAGGCGTTCGTTGGTGGGCAGGCCGCCGTTCTCGTACGAGTAGCTGCGGTGGGTGAGCGCGATGGTGAGCAGTTCTGCGGGCAGCTCGATGCCGAGCGCCTCGAGGAGGGGCTGGCGGTCGCCCGTCACGACTCGTCTCCGGGCTGCTCGCGGAGCTGCGCGAGTTTGGCCCACCGGGGATCGATCTGCTCGTGCTGGTGTCCGGGCTCGGCGTCGGCCATCCGGACGCCGCACTCGGGACACAGTCCGGCGCAGTCGGGGGTGCACACCGGCGAGAACGGCAGCGCCAGCCCGATGGCGTCGATGATCGGCTGCTCCAGGTCGACGGTGTCGGTGCCGCCGTCGCGGCCGACGCGGGGCACCTCGTCCTCGTCGGTCGTCGCCTCGGTCGTGCTGTCGGGGTAGGCGAACAGCTCGGTCAGGTCGACCTCGACGTCACCGGTCACCGGCCGCAGGCACCGCGCGCACTCGCCTTCGGTGGGCGCCGACACGCTGCCCGTGACGAGCACGCCTTCCGACACCGATTCCAGCCGGAGCTCGAGGTGCATCGGCGCACCCTCGGGCACCGCAATCAAGTCCAGCCCGATCCGCGCCGGACTGGGCACGGTGTCGTCGACGGTGATCATCGAGCCGGGCCGCCGGCCGAGCCGGGAGATGTCGATGACCAGCGGCGATCGTGACCCCCGGCGCGCCGCGGCGTTAACGCGCGTCGCCATGGTCGTATCGTACGGCGGACCCGGCGGCACCTGTGCGCCGCCTGTGCCGCCGCGGGTCGCTAGCGGGCGGCGTAGTCGTGGGTGCCGGCGGCGGTCCGCAGCTGGTGACGGCCGCGGCCGACCGAGCGGATGGTGCCGTTGAGGAAGTCCTCGAACTCGGCGAGTTTGCTGTCGACGTAGATGTCGCACTCGCCGCGGAGCCGGTCGGCCTCGGCGTGTGCCGAGTCGATCATCCGGGTGGCCTCGGCGGTGGCGGTCGCGACGATCTCGGTCTGCGACACCAGCCGCTGCTGCTCCTTGATGCCCTCCTGCACGGCCTTCTCGTAGGCGAGGTTGCCGCTCTCGAGCAACCGGTCGGCCTCGGACTTGGCGCGTCCGGTGCTGGCCTCGTACTCGCGCTTGGCGGTCGCGGAGATGCGGGCCGCCTCTTCGCGGGCCTCGCCGACCATGCGTTCGCTGTGCTGGCGGGCCTCGGCGACCATGCGGTCGGCCTGGGCCTTGGCATCGGCGAGCAGCCGGTCGGCCTCGGCGCGGGCGTGGTTGACCATCGAGTCGGCCTCCGCGTTGGCCGTCGACACGGTGGATTCGGCGTGGTCCTTGGCTTCGCGCAGCAGGGTGTCCCGCGCGTCGAGCACGTCCTGGGCGTCGTCGAGCTCGCCGGGGATCGCGTCCTTGATGTCGTCGATGAGCTCCAGGACATCGCCGCGGGGAACGACGCAGCCGGCCGTCATCGGCACGCCGCGGGCTTCTTCGACGATCGCGCCCAGTTCGTCGAGCGCTTCAAAAACTCGGTACACGGCGGCACCCCTTCAGGCGTAGTTGTTAGTGACCAGTGTGCCTGGTGTTACGCCTGTGACTGAGTTTCCGCGCCGGTGTGTCGCGCTCGCGTGCCGTGGGGTCAGCGCAGCGCGGCGCTGATGACGTCGCGGGCGCGGTCCAGCATGGAGGCGAACGGCCCGACGGCGAAATTCAGCTTGGCCGACTCGACCCCGGGATGCGGCCGAGTGGGGGCGATCGCCTCGGCCGCCCTCACCGCGGCGGCGAGGCCCCTGAGCTCGCTCTCGTCGAGATCGCGCTCGAGCTTGGTGAACTCCTCGGTCTCCTCGCGTTCGGCATGCTCGAGTACGGCCTCTCGGAACGCGGTCAGCTCGGTGATGAACGCGTCGGAGCCGACGTCCATCGACTCCAGCTTGGTCAGCTGCACCTTCGCCTCGTGCTCCTCGCGCAGGCGCGCGTCGACGATGTCGTCGCCGGCGGCGCCGTCGTTGCGGGCCCGCGGGTGCACCACCATCTCCTCGGCCGTCTCGTGCACCGCGAGGAGTTGGCGCAGTTCGACGAACGCCTGCTCGCGGGCCTTGGTCCCCGAGGCTCCCAGCACCTCCTCGAACAGGTCCTTGATCAGATTGTGCTGGTCACGCAGGAACGCGATGACGTCGTCGGTCGATTGCACGAATGTCTCAACCACGGCGGGTACCTCCGTCAGGCGGATGGGTGGATGGGCGGCGCGGGGGCTGTCGCGCCTGCGTGTTACCTACCCGCCGACGGGCGGCTCAACCGCGCAGCTTGGCCTGCAGCCGGGCGTTGACGGCGGCCGGCAGCAACTCGGAGACGTCGCCGCCCAGCATGGCGACCTCCTTGGCCAGCGACGACGACACGAACGAATACTGCGGGGTGGTGGCGACGAAGAAGGTGTCGACACCGGCGATGTGCTTGTTCATCTGCGCCATCTGCAGCTCGTACTCGAAATCGGTGCCGGTGCGCAGACCCTTCACGATGGCGGTCAGGCCGCGGCTCTTGACGAAGTCCACGACCAGGCCCTGGCCGGACTCGACGCGCAGGTTCGGCAGATGACCGGTGGACTCGACGATCATCTCGATGCGCTCGTCGAGATCGAACATGCCCTTCTTGGCCGGGTTGACCAGAATCGCGACGACGACCTCGTCGAACTGGGCGGCAGCGCGTTCGAAGATGTCGATGTGCCCCAGCGTCACCGGATCGAAGGATCCCGGACACACCGCTCCGCTCATGGGGGTCGACGCTAGCAGCGGCAACCGGTGCCGCAGACGTCAGGCACGTTGGGCGAGCTCGACGCGGGTGTCGCCGTAGCGCCGGGACTTCCACGCGCTCCACCCGTCGGGCCAGACGATCTCCGGAACGGACGTGGGCCGCTCGACGACGACGACCGATCCACCGGTCACCCAGCCGTGGTCGGCCAGCGCGACAACGAGATCCGTCACCTCCCCGGTGGTGACCGCATACGGCGGGTCGGCGAGCACCAGGTCCGCCGGTGCGCCGGCCGCTCCGGCGAGGACGGTGGCCACCGGTGCGCGCCGCACGCGTGCTCCCCGCGCGCCCAGGGAGGCGATGTTGCGGTCGATCACCGCGGCGGCCCGCGCATCGGATTCGACGAACAGCGCCGACCGTGCTCCCCGCGACAGCGCCTCCAGACCGAGCGCCCCGGATCCGGCATAGAGGTCGACGACGTCGATGCCGGCGAAGTCGAGGCGCACCGTCAGCAGGTTGAACAACGACTCCCGGACCCGGTCGGTGGTCGGGCGGGTGCCGCGCTGAGGCACCGCGAGACGGCGCCCCCCGAACTCACCGGCGATGATCCGGCTCAGTGGACCACCACCAGCAGGTCCCCGCCCTCCACCTGCGCGGTCGCCGCCACGGCCACCCGGGTCACTGCGCCCGCCTTGGGCGCGGTGATGGCGGCTTCCATCTTCATCGCCTCGATCGTCGCGATCGTCTGGCCGGCGTCGACGGTGTCGCCCTCGGCGACGTTGACGGTGACCACCCCGGCGAACGGCGCCGCGATGTGGTCGGGATTCGTCCGGTCGGCCTTCTCGGCGACGGGGACGTCGCTGGCGATGCTGCGGTCGCGGACCACGACCGGGCGCAGCTGGCCGTTGATGATGCACATGACGGTGCGCATCCCGCGCTCGTCGGGATCCGAGATCGCCTCCAGCCCGATCAGCAACTCCACGCCCCGCTCGAGGGTGACCCGGTGCTCGTCGCCGTGACGCAATCCGTAGAAGAACTGGTTGGCCGACAGGCTGGAGGTGTCGCCGTACACCTCGCGGTGCGCCTCGTACTCCTTGGTCGGGCCGGGGAACAGCAGCCGGTTCAACGTCGCCTGCCGGGTGGGCCCGACCTGCGTGAGGGCCTGCTCGTCGTCCTCGCTGAGCGGGGTCGGCGGCTTGGCCGGGGCGCGGCCGGCCAGCGCCTTGGTGCGCAGCGGTTCCGGCCACCCGCCGGGCGGGTCGCCCAGCTCACCGCGCAGGAACCCGATGACCGAGTCGGGGATGTCGAACTTGTCCGGCTCGGCAGCGAACTCGTCGGCGGTGATGCCGGCGCCCACAAGTGCCAGCGCGAGATCGCCGACCACCTTCGACGACGGGGTCACCTTGACCAGCCGGCCGAGGATCCGGTCGGCGCCGGCGTAGGCGGCCTCGATCTCCTCGAAGCGGTCCCCGAGCCCGAGAGCGATGGCCTGCTGACGCAGGTTCGACAACTGTCCGCCGGGGATCTCGTGGGTGTACACCCGCCCGGTCGGCGTGGTGGGGCCGGATTTGGCAACGTCGAAGGGCGCGTACACCTTTCGCAGCGCTTCCCAGTAGGGCTCCAGATCGCACACCGCCGACAGCGACAGGCCGCTGTCGTACTCGGTGTGCGCGGTGGCCGCGACGATGGAGCTCAACGCCGGCTGGCTGGTGGTGCCCGCAAGGGGTGCCGACGCCCCGTCGACGGCGCTGGCCCCGGCCTGCCAGGCCGCCAGGTAGGTGGCCAGCTGCCCGCCCGGGGTGTCGTGGGTGTGCACGTGCACCGGCAGGTCGAACCGGCTGCGCAGCGCGCCGACCAGTGCCGCCGCGGCCTGCGGGCGCAGCAGCCCGGCCATGTCCTTGATCGCGAGCACGTGAGCACCGGCGTCGACGATCTGCTCGGCCAGCTTGAGGTAATAGTCGAGCGTGTAGAGGTTCTCCCCCGGATCCGACAGGTCCCCGGTGTAGCTCATCGCGACTTCGGCGACGGCCGTTCCGGTTTCGCGCACCGCGTCGATCGCGGGCCGCATCGAGTCGACGTTGTTGAGCGCGTCGAAGATCCGGTAGATGTCGATCCCGGTCGCCGTCGCCTCCTGGACGAAGGCGTGCGTCACCGATTCGGGGTAGGGCGTGTAGCCCACCGTGTTGCGACCGCGCAGCAGCATCTGCAGGCAGATGTTGGGCACGGCCTCGCGCAGCGCGGCCAGCCGTTCCCACGGGTCTTCTTTCAGGAAGCGCAGTGCCACATCGTAGGTCGCGCCACCCCAGCATTCGATCGAGAGCAACTGGGGGGTCAGCCGCGCGATGTAGGGCGCCACCATCAACAGCCCGGAGGTGCGGATGCGGGTGGCCAGCAGCGACTGGTGGGCGTCGCGGAACGTGGTATCGGTGATGCCGACCGATTTCGATTCGCGCATCCACCGGGCGAACGCCTCCGGTCCGACCTCGGTGAGCAGGTGTTTGCTGCCGCGCGGCGGCATTGTGTCGAGGTCGATCTGCGGCAGCTTGTCGTGCGGGTAGACCGTCGAGGTCCTGGGCCCGTGCGGTTGGTTGACCGTCACGTCGGCGAGATAGTTCAGGATCTTGGTGCCGCGGTCGGCGGGCGACCGCGCGGTCAGCAGATAGGGCCGGTCGTCGATGAACGAGGTGTTGACCCGCCCCGCGCGGAAGTCGGGATCGTCGATCACCGCCTGCAGGAACGGGATGTTGGTCGACACCCCGCGGACCCGGAACTCGGCCAGCGCCCGGTGCGCCCGGGCTACCGCGGTCTCGAAATCCCTTCCGCGGCAGGTCAATTTGACGAGCATGGAGTCGAAGTGCGCACCGATGTCGGCGCCCAGATGTGCGCCGCCGTCGAGGCGGATGCCCGCCCCGCCCGGTGACCGATAGGCGGTGATCCTGCCGGAGTCGGGCCGGAAACCGTTGGCCGGATCCTCGGTGGTGATTCGGCACTGCAGTGCGAAACCCCTTGGCGCGGTGAGCATGTCCTGGCTCAACCCGAGGTCGGCGAGCGTCTCGCCCGAGGCGATGCGCAGCTGGCTGGCCACCAGGTCCACATCGGTGATCTCCTCGGTGACCGTGTGCTCGACCTGGATGCGCGGGTTGCACTCGATGAACACGTGATGGCCGCGTTCGTCGAGCAGGAATTCGACGGTACCGGCGCAGGAGTAGCCGATCTCGCGGGCGAAGGAGACCGCGTCGTCGCAGATGCGCTGCCGCAGATCGGCGGGCATGTTCGGCGCCGGCGCCAGCTCGATCACCTTCTGGTGGCGGCGCTGCACGCTGCAGTCCCTCTCGAACAGGTGCATGACGTGGCCGTCGGTGTCGGCGAGGATCTGCACCTCGATGTGGCGCGGGTTGAGCACCGCCTGCTCGAGGTACACGGTCGGATCGCCGAACGCCGACTCCGCTTCCCGGCTGGCGGCTTCCACCGCCTCGGCCAGCGCGGCAGGATCGGTGACCCGGCGCATGCCGCGCCCGCCTCCGCCGGAGACGGCTTTGACGAACAGCGGGAACTCCATGTCCCGCGCGGCGTCGACCAGCTCGTCGACCGACGCCGACGGCGCCGAGGAGGTCAGCACCGGCAGGCCCGCGGCGCGGGCGGCCTCGATCGCGCGCGCCTTGTTGCCGGTCAGCTCCAGGACCGCGGCGCTGGGCCCGACGAACGTGATGCCGTTCGCGGCGCAGGCCGCGGCGAGTTCGGGGTTCTCGGAAAGGAAGCCGTAACCGGGGTAGACGGCGTCGGCGCCGGCCGCGAGCGCCACCCGCATGATCTCGTCGACGGACAGATAGGCCCGGACGGGATGGCCCACGTCACCGATCTGATAGGACTCGTCGGCCTTCAACCGGTGCAGCGAATTGCGGTCCTCGTGCGGGTACACCGCGACGGTGGCGATGCCCATTTCGTACGCGGCGCGGAACGCCCGGATGGCGATCTCACCGCGGTTGGCAACGAGGACTTTGGAAATCTGACCGGCCACGGTTCACCTTAACCGGCCGCGACGCCGATCAGATCAGTGTCGACCAGTAGTTCCAGAACCGCTCGAGGATCAACAGGATGACCGCGGTGAACCACAGCGCCACCAGCGACCAGCGCCAGGTGTGGATCGCGCGGACGACGGCGTTGCCGCTGCGCTGCGGCTGCAGCGCGAGCGAGGTGGCGACCACCAGTAGCGGGACCGTCACGCTCCACACCACCATGCAGTACGGGCAGAGCGCCCCGATGCGGTAGAGGCTCTGGAAGATCAGCCAGTGCACGAACACCGTGCCCAGCAGCGAGCCGACCGCCAGCCCCGCCCAATACCAGCGGGGCAGCGCCACCTTGGCGACGGCCAGCACGCCGGTGACCACGACCACGGCGAAGGACACGATGCCGATCAGCGGGTTCGGGAAGCCGAACACCGAGGCCTGCGGGGTGATCATCACCGAGCCGCAGGACAGCACCGGGTTGATGCTGCAGGTGGGCACGTAGTCGGGGTTGATGAGGATCTCGATCTTCTCGATCGTCAGCGTCATCGCCGCGGTGAGACCGATGACCCCGGCGATGAGAACCCACCACGCACTGCGGCGCGGTACCGCGACACCGCCCGGCTCGCCGGCCGACGGATCGGTCTGCTCGACGGGTCCGGTCGCGGTGACGGTCATGACGCGGGCACCGGCGCGGGAGCAGGCGGAGCGGCCTCGAGGCCCGGCACGTCACCCACGATCGTGCGGAGCTTGGCGACCAGCTCGTCGGGGGTGCTGTATTGGTAGTCCTCGCCGTTGATGCGGATGGTGGGCGTCGCCTTGATGCCGGTGGCACCGGCGAGCCCCTTCACCATGTCGACGAAGCGGCCCTTGTTGATGCACTCGGGCACGGTCCCGGCGGCGCCGGCCTGCCGGGCCACCTCCACCAGCCGGGCGTTGTCCGGATAGCTGGTTCCGGTCTCGCTGGGCTGCTGGGCGTAGAGCGCGGCGTGGAATCTGCGGAACGCGTCGTTGGACTCCTCGGCCACGCAGTAGGCCGCGCCACCGGCGCGCGACGAGTAGTTCTGGTTCTGCGGACGGTCCAGGATGCTGACCATGTAGTAGTCGGCGGCGATGACGCCGGCGTCGACCAGCTTGTTGATCGTAGGCCCGAACTGCTGCTCGAAGGCGCCGCAGTGGGGGCACAGGAAGTCCTCGTACATCGACACGACGGCCTTGGGCTCGTCGGTGCCTTCCTTCTTGATCACACTCGAGGAGGCGACGCGGATGGACTTGGTCTCGCCCGCGGTGGGCTGGTCATCGGCCGACATCACGATGTAGAGCACCAAGGCGACCGCGAAGATCACCACGACCGAGGTCAGACCGATCTGCACGAGCAGGTTGCGCTTGCGGTCGGCTGCCTTCAGGTCGTACCGCGCGTTCTTCTTGGGTTTGGTGGCCACGGGACACAGAGTACCGGCGCCGCGCGATGCTCCTCAGCCAACGCGGCTCAGATGTGCCCGCATCGCCGAGATCACATCCGCGGTGGCGGTGGCGCTGGCGCCCCCGAGCGGGAAGAAGTTCGCGAAGCCGTGCACCACCGAGCCGTACTCGCGGTAGTCGACCGGGGTGCCCGCCGCGCGCAGCGCGTCGGCGTAGTGACGGCCCTCGTCGCGCAGCGGGTCGAAGCCCGCGGTGACCACCAATGCGGGGGCCAGACCCGAGTGGTCGGCGGCCAGCAGCGGGGACACGTCCGGGTGG
This sequence comes from Mycolicibacterium chlorophenolicum, assembly GCF_001044235.1. Taxonomy (GTDB): domain Bacteria; phylum Actinomycetota; class Actinomycetes; order Mycobacteriales; family Mycobacteriaceae; genus Mycobacterium; species Mycobacterium chlorophenolicum. The sequence goes on from NZ_JYNL01000020.1 coordinate 631,551, forward strand.
GTGCCGTCGACCGGCGCGTCGCCGAGGAACCGGGCGGTGAACCAGTCCATGTCGCGCTGGGTGAGGAAGAAGCCGTTGGCGAACAGTGTTCTCGACCGCGTCGACGCGCCGTGGTCGGTGACGGGATAGAGCAGCAGCTGCAGCGCCGGTGCCGGCACGTTCTCGGCGCGCGCCCGCAGCGACACCACGGCCGACAGATTGCCGCCGGCGCTGTCCCCGCCGACGGCCACCCGCCGCGGGTCGGCGCCGAGCGCGGCCGCATTGTCCCGGGCCCACAGATAGGCGGCGAAGGCGTCGTCGGCACCCGCCGGCGCCTTGTGCTCGGGGGCGAGCCGGTAGTCGACGGACAGCACGTGCACCGCACCCGAGCGACAGATCTCACGGCACAGGTCGTCGTGGGTGTCGAGGCTGCCGATCACGTGACCGCCGCCGTGATAGAAGACCAGCAGCGGCGCGTTCGGCTCGGTCGTGCGGTAGTGCCGGGCCCGGATCGGGCCGACCGCGCCGGACACCGTCAGGTCGGTCACCTCGGGCACCGGGATGCGCCGGTGGAAGCTGGCCGCCAGCTGTTCGAGCTGGGCGCGGGCGGCGTCGACGTCGTCGTCGGCCACCAGGCCGTCGAGGCCGAGGGCCTGCTGACCCGCGAGCATCAGATGCAGCGTGGTGTCGAGGGTGTTGCCGTCCAGGGTGATCGAGCGGCCACCGAGCAGCGCACGCTTGACCGGCTGCGGGATGCGGGGCAGCCCGCGCAGCGTGACACCGGCCACCGCGTTCGCCACGGCGTCGCGGCGGCGGGCCGGACGCGCAGCCGCGGTGGCGGATCGCTCGCTGGTCACACTGGAGGTCATGGGTGCTCCTTTTCTCGGCTGAGCCGTGATCCGCGACCGGCGACGCGGCATGGCGCTGATTAGGCGCGGTCTCCCTGCGGCAATATAGTCATCGAAGCCGACGGCACCGGCCTCGCGTGCCTGTGCCCGGTGAACGAGCATCCACTTCAGCAAAGAAGGTGTCATGACTTCGGCGGCCGCAATCCCCACCGTCACGCTCAACGACGACAACACGATGCCGACACTCGGCCTCGGTGTGGGCGAGTTGTCGGATTCCGAGACCGAGCAGGCCGTGCTGGCCGCGCTCGAGGCGGGCTACCGGCTCATCGACACCGCCGCGGCGTACGGCAACGAGGCGGCGGTCGGTCGGGCGATCGCGACGTCGGGTGTGCCCCGCGAGGACGTCTTCGTCACCACGAAGCTCTCGCCCGAGGAGTTCGGCTTCCAGTCCTCGCAAGACGCCCTGAAGGCGAGCCTGCAGCGGTTGGGTCTCGACTACGTCGACCTGTACCTCATCCACTGGCCGGTCGGCGAGGGCGGCAAGTACATCGACAGCTGGGGCGGTCTGATGAAGGCCAAAGAGGTCGGCGACACCCGATCGATCGGGGTCTGCAACTTCCACGCCCACCACCTCGACGACATCATCAGCCTGTCGTTCTTCACCCCCGCGGTGAACCAGATCGAACTGCACCCGCGGCTCAACCAGGCGGAGTTGCGCGCCGTCAACGCCGAACACGGCATCGCCACCGAGGCCTACGGCCCGCTGGGGGTGGGCAACCTGCTCGACCACCCGGCCGTGACCGCCGTCGCCGAGGCGCACAGCCGGACGCCGGCACAGGTGCTGATCCGCTGGAGCCTGCAGCTGGGCAACGTGGTCATTCCGCGCTCGTCGTCACCCGAGCGGATCGTCGCCAACTTCGACGTCTTCGGTTTCGAGCTCAGCGACGACCAGATGAGCTCGTTGAACGGCCTCGACGACGGCACCCGGTTCCGTCCCGATCCGGACACCTACACCGGGAGCTAGCCGGTTAAGGTGCGTGGCGTGGACACGCCGCGGACGCGCGCTCGTTCGGTGCGCGGCGCCCTGGTCGGGGTGTCCTCGGCGGCGATGACGACCGGAGCGCACATCGCGGCCGGCGGCGGCGTTCCCCGCGGCCCGGCTCTGATCGTCGCGCTGCTGATGTGCGTCACCGCCGGCGCGCTCGTCGCGCGCGTGCGGTGCGACGGTCTCACCGGGTACACCGCCATCGCCGCGGCGCTGGCCGGAGCGCAACTCGCCGGACACGTGACCCTGATGGTCGGCGCCCACCAACACCACAGCGCGGCCGGCCCGTCCTGGTTCATGCCCGCCGCGCACCTCGGCGCCGCTGCGCTTCTCGGTGCGGCGATCACGTCCGTCGAATACCTCTACGCCGTCTGTGTGTCGGTGCTCTGCTGGCTGCGGCTGTTCACGCTGCGCGCGCCTCGGGCGTCGTCCCCGGTCATCCGGCCCCGCCCCGATGTGGCGGTGCGCCAACCGGTTCTGAGCTTCGGTCTGGGCATGCGCGCCCCGCCTGCGGTGGCCTAGCACTTCTTTTTCTCCCCTGATCGACCCGCAGCGCCTGCGCTGGGGTCGTCGTGTGCCGCTGCGCGCGCTCCGTGCCGCGCCGGCGAACCCTCTTTCTCCGCTGACACGAAGGCTTTCCATGACCCTGTCCGACGACACCGTCGAACCCCTGTCCCCCGCCCCACCGACATCGCCCACGCGCCGACGATGGCGCCCGTTCGTGGTCCGTCTGCACTTCTACGCGGGCGTGCTCGTCGCGCCGTTCCTGCTCGTGGCTGCCGTCACCGGTGGCCTGTACGCCCTGGCGCCGAGCTTGGAGCGGGTCGTCTACCGCGACATCCTGTCCGTCGAGCCGCACGGACCTGCGTTGCCGTTGGGCGATCAGGTCGCGCGCGCCCGCACCGTCCGCCCGGATCTTGCGGTGACGACCGTCCGGCCGGCCGCCGCGCCCGGCGACACCACCCGCGTCTCGTTTCACGACCCGGCGCTGGAAGAAGACCGGTCCCGCACCGTGTTCGTCGATCCCCGCACCGGCGACGTCCTCGGGGAGGAGGTGACGTGGTTGGGCTACCTCCCGCTGAGCACCTGGCTCGACGGGCTGCACCGGCACCTCAATCTCGGTGAGCCGGGCCGGATCTACAGCGANGACGGCAGCCTTGATGCCGGTCAGCTGCGGCTCGATCAACGCGAACCCGGTGGCGAAGTTGCGCCATTGCGCCGCGGCCGCACGGCCCGGATCCTCACCGTGGACCGCAGCGGGTCGGGACGTTCCCGCACGATGAATTGGCATGGCGCCAGCGGTATCTGGCTGCTGGCCGGGTTGCTGTTCCTCTCGGCGACGGGCATCACGTGGTCGACGTACGCCGGTGCGCACGCCACCGAGATCCGGTCGGCCTTGAATTGGCAACGGCCGCAACTGGTCACCGCACCGGCGCAGTCCCACGCCGGGCATCACGGAGCCGAGGGGGCGGTGACCGACCCGGCCGCTCTCGACTACGACGGTGTGCTCGACGCCGCAGCACGGCACGGCGTGCGGATGCCCGTCGAGATCACCGCACCCGCCGAACCCGGTGCGACGGCGAGCGTCACCGAGATCGACGAGCCGTTCCGTTGGACCACGAACGCCGCCGCGGTGAACCCGACGGATCTGACGGTGACGAGCGCCGTCGACTACTGGCGCGACTACTCGGTGATCGCGAAGCTGGCCGACTGGGGCATCCGCGCGCACATGGGATTCCTGTTCGGTCTGCTCAACCAACTCGCGCTGCTCGCTGTCGCGATCGGACTGGTGACGGTCATCGTGCGCGGATACCGGATGTGGTGGCAGCGCAGGCCGACGCGGGGATCGAACTGGGCGGTCGGCCGACCACCGGCGCGGGGAGGCATCAGAGCGCTCCCTCCGGTGGCGATCGCCGCTGTCGGCGTCACCGCGGTGGCCGTGGGCTGGTTCCTGCCGCTGCTCGGATGGACGCTGGCGGCCTTCGTCATCGTCGACGTCATCGTTGCCGCGGTGGCGAGAACTAGCCGTGCGGCGTAAGGGCGAAAGCCTCTAGCGCGGGCGGAGCCGACGCGGTGCAATGGATGCACGCTGTCCTCGGCGAGAGGTGTCCACCATGTCCAAGCGTGTACTCATCACCGCGTTGGCGGCCGCGGCGACGGCGGTCGGCGCAGCGCTGCTGCCCGTCTCGGCGCCGCAGACCTTCACCGCCCAGCAGCCGTGGGATCCCGGCTGCTGGGGACCGTTCTCGTGGAATTCGGGCGAGTGCGACTGGTCCCCGGGGATGGGCGGCTCGACCACCAACGGCCCGTGGGATCCGTCGGTGACCGGACCCGGCCAGTTCAACCGGGGCGGAATGGGGCCCGGCATGATGGGACCCGGCATGATGCAGGGCTCGTAGCCTCAGCCCCGCGGGCAGGTGTCGGCGGCCTCGCGCAGCACCGGCACCGACGGCGCGTCGACCGGGAGGCCGTAACCCCGCAGCACGGCGATGTACTGCATCGCGTACTGACAGTGGAACGCCGCGTTGGGCGGCATCCACAGCGCCGGCTCCTTGTCGCCCTTGTCCTGGTTGGCCTGTCCGTCGACGGCGAGCAGATTGGCCGGATCGTTGGCGAACCGGGTGCGCAGCTCGTCGTTCCAGGTGCGCGCGCCCAGATCCCACGCCAGCGCCAGCGGCACGAGATGGTCGATCTGCACCGCCGCGCCGATCTGGTTGCCGCGCGTGAACGGCACCACCTCGCTGGTGTACGGGTCGAGCAGGGTGCCGGTGGCCACGGCGACGGGGCACCGCTTGATCGCCACGTAGGTCTTGTCCGCGAGGTCGCGGTTGAGGATGTCGTTACGGGTGTCGCACCCGTTGTGGCCGCCGGGCGCGGTGGTGTCGTCGGTCCAGGACTCGCCGAACGCGTCGCGGCGGTAGTCGTGGCTGCGGACGCGCGCCGGGATCTCGGCGACGCCGGCGAGCACGTCGACTCCGGGTGCGACCGTGGGGATGTCGGCCTGGGCGATGAAACGCGACGGGCCCTGCGCCGACGACGTGACCTGGACCGCCACCACGATCGCCAGCACCGCGGCGATCATCAGCCACAGCTGCTGCCTGCGGGTCACGACTTGTCCAGATACTGCACGCGGTCATCGGCGGTGAACGGCGCCGAGAGCGCCAGCATGCCCGGATCCGAGGGGTCCGACGCGTAGACCGCTTCGCAGAGCTCCCTGGCCGCGTAGATGATGTCGGCGTGTTCGGCCAGCGACAGAAACCTCAGGGTGATCGGGCGACCGGATTGGTTCTGCCCCAACACATCTCCCTCGCTGCGTTCACGTAGATCGAGGTCGGCGAGCGCGAAACCGTCCAGCGTGCCGGCCACTGCCGTGAGCCGCTGTCCGGCCTTGGAGTTCTCCGGCAGCCGCGTGGCCAGCAGGCACAGACTCGGGTGCTGCCCACGCCCGATCCGGCCCCGCAGCTGATGCAGCTGACTGATGCCGAAGCGGTCGGCGTCCATCACCACCATCACGGTGGCGTTGGGTACGTCGACGCCGACCTCGATCACCGTCGTGCAGACCAGCACGTCGATCTCCCCGGCCCGGAACGCCGCCATCACGGCGTCCTTCTCGTCGCCCGAGAGCCGGCCGTGCATGAGCCCCAGCCGCACGCCTGCCAGCGGACCGTGCTGCAGCCGCTGGTACATCTCGACGACCGTGACCGGTGGCGGCCCGGCCTGCTGTTTGTCCTTCTTTCCCTTGGCGGGCTTGTCGTCCTCGTCGATGCGGGAGGCGACGACGTAGGCCTGCCGCCCGGCCCGCACCTCCTCGGCGATCCGCGCCCACGCCCGGTCGAGCCAGGCCGGCTTGTCGGTGACGAAGATCGTGTTCGTGGTGATGGGCTGGCGGCCGCGGGGCAGTTCCCGCAGGGTGGAGATCTCGAGATCGCCGTAGACGGCCAGGGCCACCGTCCGGGGAATCGGCGTCGCGGTCATCACCAGAAGATGGGGCGTGATGCCCTCAGGAGCCTTGCCGCGCAGGCGATCCCGCTGCTCGACGCCGAACCGGTGCTGCTCGTCGACGACCACCATGCCGAGCCGGTCGAACTCCACGGCGTCCTGCAGCAGCGCGTGCGTGCCGATCACGATCCCCGCCTCGCCTGAGGCCACCTCGCGGCGCACGTCGCGCTTCTGCTGCGCCGACATCGAGCCGGTCAGCAGCGCCACCCTGGTGGCGTGCTCCCCGCCGCCGAGCTGACCCGCCATCGCCAACGGACCCATCATGGCGCGGATCGACTGGGCGTGTTGGGCGGCAAGGACTTCGGTGGGCGCGAGCAACGCGCACTGGTATCCGGCGTCGATCATCTGCAGCATCGCCAGCAGCGACACCACCGTTTTCCCGGACCCGACCTCGCCCTGCAGCATGCGGTTCATCGGGCGGGTGGCGGCGATCTCACCCGAGATCACCTCGAGCACCTCGTGCTGGCCCTGGGTCAGCGCGAACGGCAGCTGGGCCGTCATCGCCGCCCTCAGTCCGTCATCGCGCCGCGCGGCGACCGGGCCGGTACCGCTGAGTTGGGTGTGCCTGCGGACCACCAACCCCCACTGCAGGCCGATCGCCTCGTCGTAGGTGAGCCGTTCGATGGCCCGGGCCCGGTCGCGCTCGTGTTCGGACACGTGGACCGAGCGCAGCGCGGCGTCCTCGGACAGCAGATCCTGTTCGCGCACAAACGATGTCGGCAACGGCTCGGCGACAGGGTCGAGCACCGCCAGCATCTGCCGGATGCACGCGTAGATCTCCCAGGTCTGCACCTTCGAGGTGGCGGGATAGATCGGGAAGTAGTCCTTCTCGAACTCGGCCAGCAGCTCGTCACCGGTGGCGCCGGTCGAATCGGCGATCGCCGTCAGCGATTTCGTCCCGACGCTCTTGCCGTCGGAGGTCAGCACCATGAACGCCGGGTGCGTCAACTGCATGACGTCCCGGAAGTAGCCGACCTCGCCCGACAGCATCACCTTCGCGCCCTCGACGAGCGTCTTCTTCAGGTACTTGGCGTTGAAGAACGTGGCGGTCACCTTGGGCCGCCGGTGCCCCAGCGTGACCACCAGGTACTCCCGCCGCGGTTGGCGGTTGGTCCATCTGGCCTCGGCCTTGGTGATGACGTCGACGAACGTGACGTGTTCGCCTTCCTCGAGGTCGAGGTCCTCCCCCTCCCCCCGCACGCTCATCGAGTCGCTGTACTTGCGGGGGTAGTACCGCAGCAGCTCCCCGACCGTGGTGATGCCGAGGTTCTCCTCCAGCTTCACGGCGGACTTGCTGCCGATCACGAAATCCAGGCGGTCGTTCAGCGACGCCACGTCACTCCACCCCGATCAGCAGGGCGTCGCCGTGGTGGCCGGTGTCGAAGGTCACCATCTCGGTACCCGGATGCGTCCGCCGCACATGGTCGAGGAGGGCCTCGGCGACCGCCGTTCCGACACCCCGACCGGTCAGCACCGTCACCAATTCACCACCGGCCGCCAGGAGCAGGTCGATCAGTCCGGCGCCGGCGGTGACCACGTCGTCGGCGACGATGACGACCTCGTCCCCGGCGATGCCGAGACCGTCGCCGGGCTTGCAGGTGCCCGCCCACGTCAGCGCTTCCTCGGCGGCCACCCGCACCGACCCGTAGCGCGCGGCCGCGGCCGCGCGGGCCATCGTGTAGCCGTCGTCGACCACCCGGTGCGCGGGGTCGTGCACCGCGAGCGCCGCGAGGCCCTGCACCATCGACCCGGCCGGCACCGGCACCATGTTGATGCCCCAGTCCGAGGCGACCGCCCAGCCGGCGAGCAACTCCTCGGCGGCGACGTAGCCGTTCGGCAGCACCATGACCTGCTCGGCGCCCGTGTTGACCAGCGCATGCAGCAGCTGATGGGCACTGACCGGCAGACCGGGCCCGGCCCGCAGGACCTGTGCCCCCTCGCCGGTGAACAGGTTCTCGGCGCCGTCGCCGTCCACGACGGCCAGCACCGCACGTTCGCGCACCCACCCACCGGCCGGATGCCGGTCGGCCCCGCTGCTCAGCGACGTGATCTGGATGCGGCTGGGGGTGCCGACCTCGAGCGCGGCCTCGACCGCGGCGCCGGCGTCGTCGACATGGACGTGCACCGAGTACCGGTCCGAGTCCCCGGCGCCGGACGCCGCGATCGCGACGGACTCGCCGAGGTCGTCGAGGCGGGCGCGGAGCCTGTCCACGCCGTCGGCGTCACAGCCGCTGAGCAGATACATCACCTCGAACTGCGGGGCCCCCGGCGGCGGCGCCGCCGGCGTCGCGGAGTCGGCGGGTTCAGGCCGGTAGCGGGGCCGAACCGGGGCGTGCCCCGCCAGCGTGGTGGTCAGCGCATCGAGCAGCACCAGCAGACCGCGGCCACCGGCGTCGACCACCCCGGCGTCGGCGAGCACCTCGAGTTGGCTGGGGGTGCGGTCCAGCGCCGCCAGCGCGCCCTGCGCGCTGAGCGCGACCACCTCGGTGAGGTCGGCCTGCTCGGCAGCCGCGTCCTCGGCCGCCGCGGCGGCGGCCTGCAGAACCGAGGTGATGGTTCCGGGGACGGCCTCACCCATCGATGTGACCACCAACGTGACCGCGTGGCGCAGCGCCGCGGCCAACAGCGCGCCGTCGATGTCGGCGATCACCCGGTCCTCGGCGGCGGCCGCCGTCACATCCGCGAGCGCGCGCAGGATCTGCGACAGGATCACCCCGGAGTTCCCGCGCGCCCCCCGCAGCGCGCCGTCGGCCAGCGCAGCCGCCACCGCGGTGACGTCGTCGAGGTCGGCGCGGGAATCCGCCTGCGCCCAGGCCGCCCGCATCGTGAAGAGCATGTTGGTGCCCGTGTCGGCGTCGGCGACGGGGAAGACGTTCAGCGCGTTGATCTCGTCGGTGTGCCTGATCAGCTCCGATACCGCCGCATGGGCCCAGCGCCGCAGCGCCGACGCATCGAGCCGCCGAGCTGACATCCTCACCTCCGCATGCCCTCACCGCGCCGCTTCGCCGTCGGCGTCAGCCTAGCCACTGGGCCGGACACCACCGAAAGACGACGTGGTCAGGGCTGTTGATAACCTGGCGGAACCGTTTTGGCGTTCCCGGGGCCGCCCGGTATTCTGGTCGGGTTGTCGGGTCACCCGTCCGGTCGTTGGCCCCCAAGCACTGACTTACGAGGAGTTCTCACTATGGCTGCCGTGTGCGATATCTGCGGGAAAGGCCCCGGCTTCGGCAAGTCGGTGTCGCACTCCCATCGCCGGACCAGCCGCCGGTGGAACCCGAACATCCAGTCCGTGCGTGCGGTCGCCCGCCCGGGCGGCAACAAGCAGCGCGTGAACGTGTGCACCTCCTGCCTCAAGGCAGGCAAGGTCTCCCGCGGCTGATCGCCGTTCCGCGACGCTAGGGCAGCCGCCAGTCCACCGGCTCTGCTCCCCTCTGCACGAGCAGTTCGTTGGCGCGGCTGAACGGCCGTGATCCGAAGAACCCCCGCGATGCGGACAGCGGCGACGGGTGCGCCGATTCGATGATCGCCGTGTCGCCGAGCATCGGCTTCAGTGTCGCGGCGTCGCGTCCCCACAGCACGGCCACCAGCGGTTGGCGCCGCTCCACCAGGGCCCGGATCGCGCACTCGGTGACCGCCTCCCAGCCCTTGCCCCGATGCGACGCCGGTGTCCCCGGGCGCACGGTCAGCACTCTGTTCAACAGCATCACGCCCTGTTCCGACCACGGGGTGAGGTCGCCGTTGGCGGGGGCCGGATAGCCGAGGTCCTGCTGATATTCGGTGTAGATGTTCGCCAGGCTGCGCGGCAGCGGGCGGACATCGGCGCCCACCGAGAAACTCAGGCCCACCGCATGCCCGGGCGTCGGGTAGGGGTCCTGGCCGACGATCAGCACCCGCACCGCGTCGAGGGGGAACGTGAACGCGCGCAACACGTGCGCACCGGTCGGCAGATACCGGTGCCCGGCGGCCAGCTCGGCACGCAGGAACTCCCCCATCTTCGCGACCTGTTCCTCCACGGGGGCGAGCGCGACCGCCCACGATTCGTCGACCAGTTCCTTGAGAGCGCGTGCCGTCACGACAGGCCAACTTAGCGGCCCGCCGGCTCAGTACGACTTCCAGCCCGTGCTGCCGGTCCAGGCGGCGCCGTCGACGGTGACCGGGGCCGCGCCGACCTCGTGTACCCGGCCGATGATCCGCCAGCCCGGCGGCGGCTCCGCGGCGAAGGTGGCCACCAGCGCGTGATCTTCGCCACCGCCGAGGACGCACTGCCGGGCGTCGACGCCGGCGACGGCCGCGGCGGGGGCGACGGCGTCCAGATCGGTCGCCAGCTCGTCGAGGGCCAGGTCGATGTGCACGGCCGACGCCTCCGCGATGTGTCCGAGGTCGGCGAGCAGACCGTCGGAGACGTCGGTCATCGCGGTCGCGCCGGCTCGTGCGGCGATCGCGCCCTGCCCATAGGGCGGCTCCGGCACCAGATGGCGCCGCCGTATCGCCTCGAACTCGTGAATTTCGTTGCGCCACAACATGTATCCCGCGGCAGACCGGCCGAGCTCACCGGCGACCGCGACCACGTCGCCGGGCCGGGCTCCGCTGCGCAGCACCGGCGGGCGGCCGCCGAGGTCCCCGAGCACGGTCACCGAGATCACCCACTGCGGTGCCGCCACCATGTCGCCGCCGACGATGCCGGCGCCCAGCCGCGACGCCTCCTGCCACATCCCGTCGGCCAGTTCCACGGCCCGCGTGGTCGCGGTGTCCGCGGGGGCGCCGAACGCGACCACGAACGCGGTCGCGCTGCCACCCATCGCCTCGATGTCGGCGGCGTTCTGCGCGATGGCCTTTCGGCCCACGTCCCGCGGCGCCGACCAGTCCAGCCGGAAGTGCCGCCCCTCGACCAGCATGTCGGTGCTCACCGCCACCCGGCCGTCCCCGGACGTGACGACGGCGGCGTCGTCGCCCGGCCCGACGACGACGAACGGGGGCTGTCGCCGCCCGGCCACCAGACGGTCGATGACGGCGAACTCGCCCGCCTGCGCCAGCGTGCCGTCCGCCATCGGTGTCACTCCTCGCATCACGTCCGTGGCCTGAACGCTCGGCTCACCTGCGGTACGTTTGGTCCCTGCGGCGTGGAGTCTATGCAGCCAGACGGAGGGATTGCGGCGTGGTCGAGGCTTTCGTGCTCATCCAGACCGAGGTCGGTCGCGCCGAAGTCGTCGCCAAGCAGCTCGCCGGGCTTCCCGGCGTGCTGTCGTCGGAGTACGTGACCGGCCCCTACGACGTCGTGGTGCGGGCCGGCGCCGAGAGCCTGGCCGAGCTGCGCGCCACCGTGGTCCCCAGCGTGCAGCAGGTCTCGGGCATCACCCGCACACTGACCTGCCCGATCGCCGAGGCGGCGCAGCCCTAGAGTTGCCCGGGTGAACAGCGACACCGGCGACGGCCCGCCGCGGGCCGTCCTCGTCGCGGCGATCGTGCTCGCCGTCGGCGCCGTGGTGGCGGTCCTCGTGGTCGCGGCGGTCCTCCAACGCACACCCGGGCCCACCCCCGTGGCGGTGTCGGCGGTGCCGGCGCCCCGGGCCGACAGCACCGAGTGCGCCACCCTCGTCGCCGCGCTCCCCGACCGGCTCGGTGACTTCCGGCGCGCCCCGCTCGTCGACCCCGCGCCGGCGGGGGCCGCGGCGTGGCAGCCCGAGGGCGGCGGCGAGCCGCTCATCCTGCGCTGCGGGGTGCAGCGGCCGGCCGACTTCGTCGTCGGGGCACCGCTGCAGGTCGTCGACGCGGTGTCGTGGTTCCGGGTGCAGGACAGTGCGGGTGGCGACCGGGCCACGTGGTTCGCGGTGGACCGGCCGGTCTATGTGGCGCTGACGTTGCCGCCGGGCTCCGGGCCGGACGCCATTCAGACGATCTCGACGACGCTCGCCGCGAAGCTCCCGGCCACGGCGCCGGACCCGGCCCCGCTGGGCTAACGCAGGCCGGTGCCTCGGGCGACGGCCGTCTCGACCATCGTCGCGAGCAGCGTCGGGTAGTCGACGCCGCTGGCCGCCCACATCCGCGGGTACATCGAGATCGTCGTGAACCCGGGCATCGTGTTGATCTCGTTGATGACGGGTCCGTTGTCGGTCAGGAAGAAGTCGACACGTGCCAGCCCCTGGCAGTCGATGGCCTGGAAAGCCCGGATCGACAGTCCGCGGATCTCCTCGGCGACGGCGTCGTCGATCTTGGCGGGCACGTCGAGCTCGGCGGCGTCGTCGAGGTACTTCGTCTCGAAGTCGTAGAAGCCGTCCTCGCGGCCCCGGACACCGGCCACCCGGATCTCGCCGGCCGTGCTGGCCTCGAGGCGGCCGTCGGGGAACTCCAGGACGCCGCACTCGAGCTCACGGCCGGGGACGGCCGCCTCCACGATGACCTTGGGGTCGTGCCGGCGGGCGGCGTCGATCGCCCTGGGCAGCAGGTCCCAGCTGGTGACCCGGCTGACACCGATCGACGAGCCGCCGCGCGCCGGTTTGACGAAGACGGGCAGGCCCAGCCGCTCCCGGTCCTCCAGCGACACCGTGGCGGTGCCGGGCCGCAGCACCACCTGATCGCCGATCGGCAGTCCGGCCACCGCGAGCAGCTTCTTGGTGAATTCCTTGTCCATCCCGACCGCGCTGGCCAGCACGCCGGCGCCCACATACGGCACCCCGGCGAGTTCCAGCAGACCCTGGATGGTGCCGTCCTCGCCGTAGGGCCCGTGCAGCACCGGGAAGACGACGTCGACCGAGGCCAGGACGTCGCCGGCCGCGTCGCCCAGCGAGAGCAGCTGGCCACGCCGGGCCGGGTCAGCGGACAGCGCGAGCTCGGTGCCGGAGGACCCGGTGACGCTGGGCAGCGTGCCGTCGGTGATGGCCAGCGTCTCCGGCCGGCCGTCGGTGAGCACCCACGCCCCCTGCGGGGTGATGCCGACCGCGACCACCTCGAACCGCTGCGGATCGAGGTTACGCAGGATGCTGCCTGCGGAAACACACGAGATCGCGTGTTCGGAACTCCGTCCGCCGTAGACGACGGCAACGCGGGTGCGGGCAGTCACAACCTAGAGAGGCTACCGGCCGACCCCACCGAGAGCCGACTCGATATCGCTGACCAGGTCTTCGGTGTCCTCGATGCCGCACGAGATGCGGGCGAAGCCCGCCGGTACGGCGTCGCCCCACCGCGCCCTGCGGTCGACGGAGCTGTGCACGCCCCCGAAGCTGGTGGCGCCGACCAGCAGCGCGCTGCGGCTGACGAGCGCGTGGACGGCGTCGGCGTCGGCCAGCTCGACGGCCACGATGCCGCCGAAGCGGCGCATCTGCTGCGCCGCGACGGTGTGGGACGGGTCGTCGGGCAGGCCCGGGTAGCGCACCGCGGTGACGGCCGGGTGCGAGCGCAGCATCAGCGCGACCGCGGCGGCGTTCTGGCACTGCCGCTCGAACCGCAACCCGAACGTCGCGAGGCCCCGCAGCGCCAGCCACGCCTCGAAGGCCCCGAGGATGGGTCCGGACAGCAGCCGCTCCCGCTCGAGGCGGTCCAGCACGTCGGCGCGGTTGCCCGCGACGTAGCCGGCGAGCAGGTCGTGGTGGCCCGCCAGCGCCTTGGTGGCGCTGCCGACGACGAAGTCGGCGCCCAGCGACAGCGGCTGCTGCCCCAGCGGTGTGGCGGTGGTGTTGTCGACGATCAGTACGGCGCCGCGCGGCCGGCACAGCATCGACAGCCGGTGCAGGTCGACCACGTCCAGACCCGGGTTCGACGGGGTCTCCGCCAGCACCACATCGGCGTCGCGGGCGGCCTCGCACATGTCGGCGCAACGCGCCTGCACCACGGTCACCCCGCGCGGCGCCAGGTACTCGGTGGCGTAGGCACGGACCTGGTAGTACCCGTCGGCCGGTACGACGAGCGTCGTCCCCGGTTCGGCGACCACCCTCAGCAGCGACGTGATCGCGGCCATCCCGGATCCGAACACCGTTGCGGCCGTGGCTCCTTCGAGCTGGGCCAGGGCCGCCTCCAGATGTCGCCAGGTCGGATTGTGCCTGCGCCCGTAGCTGTCCAGCGCGTCGTCCTCGTCGGCCGGAAGATGATACGCCGCAGCGGGAACCGGCACCGGCCCCAATGGCGCTCCGGGAACCACTTCGGAGGCAACAGCTTTGAGGCTGCGGGTGGAATCCCCGTACGAGCTGCTCACCTGCTCACTCCGGCTTGGTGGTGCGGCCCAGCAGCAGCGCCACCGCATCGTCGACGGACAGACCCTTGTGACACACCCCGTGAACCGCCTCAGTCAACGGCATCTCGACGTCGTAACTCGTCGACAGCGCCAGCACCGACGTGCACGAGGTGACGCCCTCGGCGACGTGCCCGCCGGTGGCCGCCAGCGCGGCGGCCATCGTGCCGCCCTGCCCGAGACGTTCCCCGAAAGACCGGTTGCGGGAGTGCGGTGACATGCAGGTCGCCACGAGGTCGCCGATACCCGCAAGGCCGGCCAGCGTTGCCGGCTTGGCGCCCAACGCGATTCCCAGTCGCATGATCTCGGCGAGTCCGCGGGTGATGATCGCGGCGGCAGTGTTCTCACCGAGGCCCACGCCCGCCGCCATCCCGGAAGCGAGCGCGATGACGTTCTTGCATGCGCCGCCGATCTCCGCGCCGATCACGTCGGCATTCGTGTACGGCCGGAAGTAGCCGGTGGCCAGTGCCCGCTGCAGGGCCACGGCGCGCCCGGAGTCGCTGCAGGCGATCACGGTGGCGGCGGGCTGCTCGGCGGCGATCTCGCTGGCGAGGTTCGGCCCCGAGACGACCGCCACGCGGGACGGGTCGGCGCCGGTCACCTGCACGATGACCTGGCTCATCCGCATCAGCGTGTCGAGTTCGATGCCCTTGGCGAGGCTGACCAGCGTGGTGTCGGGCCCCACAGCGGCCTTCCATTCGGTCAGGTTGGCCCGCAGGGTCTGCGACGGCACGGCCAGCAGCACCGTGCAGGCGCCGTCCAGCGCCTCGGCACCGTCGCTGGTGGCCCGGATGGAGTCGGGCAGCGCGACGTCGAGGTACCCGGGATTGCGGTGGGTCCGGTTGATCTCGTCGGCCAACTCCGGTCGGCGTGCCCACAGGGTGACATCGTTACCGGCGTCGGCCAGCACCTTGGCCAGCGCTGTGCCCCACGCCCCTGCACCCATCACCGCCGCCTCGACCACGGCTTCACACTAGTCGGGAATAACGGACTGGCAGGATGACGCTCGTGAGCGGCATGGACACCTTCGCGGCCGCCCGACCGCGGCCCCCGGACGCCGACGTCACCCTGGTGATCGCGGTGAAGCGTCTCACCGCGGCCAAGACACGGTTGGCACCGGCGTTCTCCGCGGCGACGCGGGGCGGCGTCGTGCTGGCGATGCTCGTCGACACGATCGCCGCCGCGGCGGCCGTCGATGCGGTGCGGTCGGTGATCGTGGTGACCCCCGACACCCACGCCGCGGCGGCGGCCGGCCGGCTCGGGGCGCTGACACTCGCCGACCCGACCCCCGAGGGCCACCCCGACCCGCTGAACAACGCGCTGACCGCAGCGGAGACGATGGCCCGCCGCGACACCGCCAATGTCGTTGCGCTGCAGGGAGATCTACCGGCGCTTCGCAGCGAGGAACTCGCCGAGGCGATCGCGGTGGCGCGGCAGCACCCGCGCAGCTTCGTCGCCGACCGGCACGGCAGCGGGACGGCGGCACTGCTGTCCTTCGGAGTGCCGTTGGCGCCGCTGTTCGGCGCAGATTCGGCCGCGCGGCACCGCCGTTCGGGCGCCGTCGAATTGACCGGCGAGTGGTCCGGACTGCGCTGCGACATCGACACCGCCGAGGACCTGAGGGCCGCCCAGGACCTCGGAGTCGGCCCGGCGACCTCGGAGGCGATCGGCGCGCTGCGCTGAGTGGCCGCCGGACTGCTAGCCGCAGCACCCGTCGATAGGGAATCATCGGGGCATGACCGAAGCGCAGACTCGACCGGACGACGCCGACACCACGACGACCGTGGACGCGTCCGACGCGGCGCCCGAGGCTCCCCCGGCTGCGACCTCGCCGACGGTCGACAACCCGCTGCCCGAGGACCGCTATCTCAACCGTGAGCTGAGTTGGCTCGACTTCAACGCCCGGGTGCTCGCCCTGGCGGCCGACCCGTCACTGCCGCTGCTGGAACGCGCGAAGTTCCTGGCGATCTTCGCCTCCAATCTCGACGAGTTCTACATGGTGCGCGTCGCGGGCCTCAAACGGCGCGACGAGATGGGGCTGTCGGTCCGCTCGGCCGACGGCCTGTCGCCGCGCGAACAACTCCGGCGGATCAGCGAGCGCACGCAACAACTCGCGAGCCGGCACGCGCACGTGTTCCTCGACGCGGTGCGCCCGGCGCTGGCCGACGAGGGCATCGTCCTGGTCACGTGGGCCGAACTCGACGATGCCGAACGCGGCCGGCTCTCCACGTACTTCCACGAGCAGGTGTTCCCCGTCCTGACTCCCCTGGCCGTCGACCCGGCCCACCCGTTCCCGTTCGTCAGCGGTCTGAGCCTCAACCTGGCCATCACCGTCAAGCACCCCGACGGCGGTCAGCACTTCGCCCGAATCAAAGTGCCCGACAACGTGGACCGCTTCGTCGAGCTGCCCCCACGGGAGGGCAGCAACGACGTCGCGCGCTTCTTGCCGATGGAGGATTTCATCGCCGCGTTCCTTCCGGTCCTGTTCCCCGGCCTGGAAATCGTCGAGCACCACGCCTTCCGGATCACCCGCAACGCCGACTTCGAAGTCGAGGAGGATCGCGACGAGGATCTGCTCAAGGCACTCGAACGCGAGCTGGCCCGGCGCCGGTTCGGCTCCCCGGTGCGGCTGGAAGTCTCCGACGACATGACCGAGGGCATGCTGGAACTGCTGCTGCGTGAACTCGACGTCGCGCCCGGCGACGTCGTGGAAGTTCCCGGGCTGCTGGATCTCTCGTCGCTGTGGCAGGTCTACGGCGTGGACCGGCCCGCGCTGAAGGATCCGCCGTTCGTGCCGGCCACACCGCCCGCCTTCGGTGAGCGCGAGACCCCCAAGAGCATCTTCTCGACGCTGCGCGACGGTGACGTCCTCGTCCACCATCCCTACGACTCGTTCTCCACCACGGTGCAGCGCTTCATCGAGCAGGCAGCGGCCGACCCCAACGTGCTGGCCATCAAGCAGACGCTGTACCGCACCTCGGGCGACTCACCGATCGTCAACGCGTTGATCGACGCGGCCGAGGCCGGCAAGCAGGTCGTCGCGCTCGTGGAGATCAAGGCCAGGTTCGACGAGCAGGCCAACATCAAGTGGGCCCGTGCACTGGAACAGGCGGGCGTGCATGTGGTCTACGGCCTCATCGGCTTGAAGACGCACTGCAAGACCTGTCTGGTGGTGCGCCGGGAGGGGTCGACGATCCGGCGTTACTGCCACATCGGCACCGGCAACTACAACCCGAAGACCGCGCGGCTGTACGAGGACGTGGGCCTGCTCACCGCCGCGCCCGACATCGGTGCCGACCTCACCGATCTGTTCAACTCGCTGACGGGCTACTCCCGCAAGGAGTCCTACCGCAATCTGCTCGTCGCCCCCTACGGCGTGCGCCGGGGCATCGTCGAACGGATCGACCGGGAGATCGCCGCCACCCGCGACGGCGCGGAGGGCCGGATCCGCCTGAAGGCCAACGCGTTGGTCGACGAACAGGTCATCGACGCGCTGTACCGGGCGTCGCAGGCCGGCGTCCGCGTCGAGGTGGTGGTGCGCGGGATCTGCGCGCTGCGCCCGGGCGGTGAGGGGTTCTCCGAGAACATCACCGTGCGCTCGATCCTCGGTCGATTCCTCGAACATTCACGGATCATTCACTTCCGCGCCATCGACGAATACTGGATCGGCAGTGCCGACATGATGCATCGTAATCTCGACCGGCGCGTGGAGGTCATGGCTCAGGTCAAGGATCCACGGCTGACCGCACAACTCAACGACATCTTCGAATCGGCGCTCGATCCGGGCACGCGCTGTTGGGAGCTCGGCGCCGACGGGCACTGGACGGCATTGCCTCAGGAGGGACAGACCGTGCGCGACCATCAGGTGTCGATGATGGAAAGCCACCGCCATCCATAGTTCCCTCTCTTCGCAGAGCAGGCGGGTGCGGCGGTGGTGAACACCGAACCGATCCTCGCCGCGGGGGCTGTGCTGTGGCGCCCGCAGGAGGGAACGGGCACACCGGAGATCGCCGTCGTGCACCGTCCCCGCTACGACGACTGGTCGCTGCCCAAGGGCAAGCTCGACCCGGGTGAGACGGCGCCGGTCGCCGCGGCGCGGGAGATCGCCGAGGAGACCGGCTTCCGCGCCCACCTCGGTCGCCGCCTGCCCTCGGTGAGCTACTCGGTCGACGGCGTCCCCAAGAAGGTGCGGTACTGGGTGGCCCGCTGTGTCGGCGGCGAGTTCACCCCCAACGAAGAAGTGGACGAACTGAAGTGGTTGCCGGTCGAGCAGGCGATGGCGCAGCTGGAGTACGCGCTCGACCGCAAGGTGCTGCGCCGCTTCACCGCGCTGCCCGCCGACACCACGACGGTCCTGATCGTGCGGCACGCCACCGCGGGCAGCAAGTCCCGGTACACCGGTGACGACCGAAAGCGCCCGCTGGACAAGCACGGCCGCGCTCAGGCCGAGGCGCTGGTGAGCCAACTCCTCGCGTTCGGCGCCGGTGACCTGTTCGCCGCCGACCGCGTGCGCTGCCACCAGACGCTGGACCCGCTGGCCGAGGAGCTCGGCGTGCCGATCCGGACCGAGTCCGCGTTGACCGCAGAGGCGTACGCCGACAACCGCAAGAAGGCGCGGCAGCGGGTGCTCGAGATCGCCGCGACCGCCGCGCACCCCGTGATCTGCACGCAGGGGGAGGTCATTCCCGACCTCATCGCCTGGTGGTGCGAGCGGGACGGCGTGCGGCCGGACAAGTCACGCAATCGCAAGGGCAGCACCTGGGTGCTGACGCTGGTGGGCGGACGGCTCGCGTGCGCCGATCACATCAGCTCACCACTGGCCGCGAAGTAGTACCGCCGCACCAGAATTCGGGGCGGCCCCAGCGCATGTCCGGACACACGAAAACGCCGCGGGTACCAGACCCGCGGCGTGTTCGGTGAAACGGACTACTTGCGACCGCGCTTGGCCGGAGCCTTCTTGGCGGGCGCCTTCTTGGCGGGCGCGGCCTTCTTGGCCGGAGCCTTGGTCGCGGCCTTCTTGGCGGGCGCGGCCTTCTTGGCCGGAGCAGCCTTCTTGGCCGGAGCCTTGGTCGCGGCCTTCTTGGCCGGAGCCTTCTTCGCCGGCGCAGCCTTCTTCGCCGGAGCAGCCTTCTTGGCCGGCGCAGCCTTCTTGGCCGGCGCAGCCTTCTTCGCCGGAGCAGCCTTCTTGGCCGGAGCCTTCTTGGCGGGCGCGGCCTTCTTCGCCGGCGCAGCCTTCTTGGCCGGAGCCTTCTTGGCCGCCTTGCGCGCAGTGCTGCCCGCGGTGACACCGCGCTTCACTGCCGGGCCTTCGGCCGGAAGCTTCTGCGCGCCGGAGACAACGGCTTTGAACTGAGCGCCGGGACGGAACGCAGGCACAGACGTCGGCTTGACCTTGACCGTCTCGCCGGTGCGCGGATTACGGGCGACGCGAGCGGCGCGGCGCCGCTGCTCGAAGACACCGAAGCCGGTGATGGTGACGCTGTCACCCTTGTGCACCGCGCGCACGATGGTGTCGACGACGTTCTCCACCGCTGCGGTCGCCTGCCGACGATCCGAGCCCAATTTCTCCGTGAGTACGTCGATGAGCTCTGCTTTGTTCATGCAAAACCTCCGGGAACCAGTGGTCCTCCTTGGACCGACTAGAGGACACGGTAAACCCAATCCCTGCTGATTTCCAAGAGCCACGCGCAATTTCAGGGCGCGCCAGCGAACTTTTTTCAATCCGGTTGGCCCCCTTCGGGTCCTGCCGGACGGGCCCAAAAGCGGATTGCAGCGGGGCGATTTCGCCTATTTCAGCGCCGAATCAGGCCGGCAGGGTACGTGGTTTCCACTCGGGCCGACGCGTTTCGAATTCCTCGATTTCGGCGGCTTTCCGCAGCGTAAGGCCTATATCGTCGAGTCCTTCGAGCAGCCGCCACGCGGTGTAGTCGTCAATGTTGAACGGCACCACAGTCGTTCCCGCGGTGACGGTCCGATCTTGAAGATTGACAGTGATTTCCGTCCCGGGATGCTGCTCGATGATTTTCCACAACAATTCCACGTCGTCCTGTGCCACTTCGGCCGCCAGAAGACCGGCCTTACCCGCGTTTCCCCGGAAAATATCGGCGAATCGGGACGAGATGACCACCCGGAAACCGAAGTCCATGAGCGCCCACACCGCATGTTCGCGTGACGACCCGGTGCCGAAATCGGGCCCCGCCACCAGAACCGAACCCCGGTCGAAGGGCGGTTGATTGAGCACGAAAGCCGGATCGTTGCGCCAGGCCGCGAACAATCCGTCCTCGAATCCTGTGCGCGTCACCCGCTTCAGATAGACCGCCGGGATGATCTGATCGGTGTCGACGTTGGTGCGGCGCAGCGGCACGCCGATTCCGGTATGGGTCGTGAAGGCTTCCATCGCAGTTCTACTTTCCGTGGCTCGTCGCGGGAATGAGGTCGGCCGGGGAGGACAGAGTGCCGCGCACGGCGGTCGCCGCGGCGACCGCGGGCGACACCAGATGGGTGCGGCCGCCCTTGCCCTGCCGTCCCTCGAAATTGCGGTTGGACGTCGAGGCGCACCGCTCCCCCGGGGCGAGCTGGTCGGGATTCATGCCCAGGCACATCGAGCACCCGGCCTGCCGCCACTCCGCGCCCGCCGCGGTGAAGATCTCGCCCAGGCCTTCGGATTCGGCCTGAGCGCGCACCCGCATGGATCCGGGAACGATCAGCATGCGGACCCCGTCGGCGACGGTGCGGCCGCGCAGCACGTCGGCGACCACCCGCAGATCCTCGATCCTGCCGTTGGTGCACGATCCGACGAACACCGCGTCGACCGCGATGTCGCGCATCGGGGTACCCGCCTGAAGGCCCATGTACGCCAAAGCCTTTTCGGCGGTCTGGCGCTGCGCCTCGTCGAACATCTCCTCGGGGTCGGGTACGGACCCGCCCAGCGGCACGCCCTGACCGGGGTTGGTCCCCCAGGTCACGAACGGGCTGAGCGTCGAGGCGTCGATGTGCACCTCGGTGTCGAAATGCGCGCCCTCGTCGGTGCGCAGCTGACGCCACGCGGCGACGGCTTCGTCCCACGCGGCACCGGTCGGGGCGTGCGGGCGGCCCTTGAGGAACTCGAAGGTGGTGTCGTCGGGAGCCACCATGCCGGCGCGGGCGCCCGCCTCGATGCTCATGTTGCAGATCGTCATCCGGCCCTCCATCGACAGCGATTCGATGGCTCTGCCCCGGTATTCGATGACGTGACCCTGTCCACCGCCGGTGCCGATCTGGGCGATCACGGCCAGGATGATGTCCTTGGCGCTGACGCCCGGTGGCAGTTCGCCGTCGACGTTGACCGCCATCGTCCTGAACGGCCGCAGCGGAAGCGTCTGGGTGGCGAGGACGTGTTCGACCTCCGACGTGCCGATGCCCATCGCCAGCGCCCCGAACGCGCCGTGCGTGGACGTGTGGCTGTCGCCGCAGACGATGGTCATGCCGGGCTGCGTCAGACCCAACTGCGGCCCGATGATGTGCACGATGCCCTGCTCGGCATCGCCCATCGGATGCAGTCGGATGCCGAATTCTTCGCAGTTGCGGCGCAACGTCTCCACCTGGGTGCGCGACACCGGGTCGGCGATCGGCTTGTCGATGTCGACCGTGGGCACATTGTGATCCTCGGTGGCGATGGTCAGATCGGGCCGCCGTACCGGACGCCCCGCCAGCCGCAGACCGTCGAACGCCTGCGGGCTGGTGACCTCGTGCACGAGGTGCAGGTCGATGTAGATCAGGTCGGGTTCTCGGGCGTCGCCGGTGCCGGCACCCTCGACGACGACGTGATCGCTCCACACCTTCTCGGCCATGGTGCGCGGGCTGTGCGCGTTGTCCATCTTGACCATCTCACATTCTGGGAAGCTAGTATCTCCTTGTGAGACAGGATAGCGGCATCGGCGTGCTGGACAAAGCGGTGGCGGTGCTGCACGCGGTGGCCGAGTCACCGTGCGGGCTGGCCGATCTGTGCGAGCGCACGGCGCTGCCCCGCGCCACCGCCCACCGGCTGGCCGTCGGACTGGAGACGCACCGGATGCTCTCGCGCGACGGCGACGGGCAGTGGTGCCTCGGCCCCGCGCTCGCCGAGCTGGCCAGCCACGTCCGCGATCCGCTGCTGGCGGCCGGGGCCGCGGTACTGCCGCGCCTGCGGGAACTGACCGGGGAGAGCGTGCAGCTCTACCGCCGCGACGGCACCGCGCGAATCTGCGTCGCGGCACTGGAACCGCCTGCCGGTCTTCGCGATACGGTCCCGATCGGAACGCGTCTGCCGATGACCGCGGGATCGGGGGCCAAGGTGCTGCTCGCCTACGCCGACGCAGCCACCCAGCAGAGCGTGCTTCCCGGCGCGGCGTTCACCGACCGCACTCTGGCGGAGGTGCGCCGGCGGGGATGGGCGCAGAGCGTGGCCGAGCGCGAACCGGGCGTCGCCAGCGTGTCGGCGCCGGTGCGCGACGGGCGCGGAGCCGTCATCGCCGCGGTGTCGGTCTCCGGGCCGATCGACCGGATGGGCCGGCGGCCGGGTGCGCGCTGGGCCGCCGACCTGGTGGCGGCGGCCGATGCGCTGACACGCAGACTCTAGAAACCACAAAGCTCCGGATCGCCGGGATCCGGAGCGGTGGTACCCCCGATGGGATTCGAACCCACGCTACCGCCGTGAGAGGGCGGCGTCCTAGGCCGCTAGACGACGGGGGCTAGAACATGTTTCGGAGGGACAGCATAGCTCAGGGAACAAAGCTGGCCTAATCCGATCGTTGGCTGGGGTACCAGGACTCGAACCTAGAATGGCTGAACCAGAATCAGCTGTGTTGCCAATTACACCATACCCCATTGGCTGCCTATCACTGCAGGTCATAGGCACTTTTCCTGACCCAGCTCACCGCAGTGGCGCTGCGGCGGGCTTCTGGCGGGCCGACGAGCAGACTACCAAAGATCTCGGGGTGCTTTCACACCCCCGGGTCCACCCCCGCCGCGGCGTGGTCCCGGCCCGCCCGCAGCCGGGCCAGCGTGCGCTCGCGGCCCAGCAGCTCCAGCGACTCGTACAGCGGCGGGCTCACCGAGGACCCGGTGACGGCCACCCGCACCGGACCGAAGGCCTTGCGGGGCTTGAGTTCGAGACCGTCGATCAGCGCCCGTTTCAGCGCGTCCTCCAGCGCGGTGTGATTCCACTCGCCGACTGCCTCCAGCGCGGCGATCGCCGCGTCGAGCACCGGCACGGCCTCGGGCCGCAATTCCTTGCCGGCGGACTTCTCGTCCAGACCGAACGCGCCGTCGTCGAGGAACTTGAGCAGATCCCAGGCGTCGCCCAGCACGACGATGCGCGTCTGCACCAGCCCCGCGGCTTCGGCGAACTGCGCCTCGCCCAGACCGGTGTCGTGACCGTGCTCGGCGAAGAACCCAGCGAGACGGCGGGTGAACTCCGCCGGCTCGAGCAACCGGATGTGCTCGGCGTTGAGCGCGTCGGCCTTCTTCTGGTCGAACCGTGCGGGGTTGGAGTTGACGTCGACCACGTCGAACGCCGCGACCATCTCCTCGAGGCTGAACACGTCCCGGTCGTCGGCGATCGACCAACCCAGCAGCGCAAGGTAGTTGAGCAGGCCCTCGGGGATGAAGCCGCGATCGCGGTGCAGGAACAGGTTGGACTGCGGATCACGCTTGGACAGCTTCTTGTTCCCGTCGCCGAGCACCGGCGGCAGGTGCGCGAACCGGGGTGTGCCGTCGGCGACGCCGAGCCGCTCCAGGGCCGCATAGAGCGCGAGCTGGCGCGGTGTGGACGGCAGCAGGTCTTCGCCCCTCAGCACATGCGTGATCTTCATCAGCGCGTCGTCGACCGGATTGACCAACGTGTACAAGGGTTCTCCGTTGCCGCGGGTCAGCGCGAAGTCCGGGATCGAGCCGGCCGGGAACGTCGTCGGTCCGCGGACCAGGTCGTCCCACGTCATGTCGGTGTCGGGCATGCGCAGCCGCACCACCGGCCGGCGGCCCTCGGCGCGGAAAGCCGCCCGCTGCTCGTCGGTGAGGTCGCGGTCGTGGTTGTCGTAGCCGAGCTTGGGGTTGCGACCGGCGGCCAGATGACGGGCTTCCACCTCCTCGGCGGTGGAGAAGGCCTCATAGGCGTCGCCGGCGTCGATCAGCCGGTTCAGCACGTCGGCGTAGAGCTCGCGTCGACCCGACTGCCGGTAGGGCTCATAGGGTCCGCCGACTTCTGGTCCCTCGTCCCAGTCGAGTCCGAGCCATCGCAGCGCGTCGAGCAGCGCCTGGTAACTCTGCTCGCTGTCGCGCGCGGAATCGGTGTCCTCGATCCGGAACACGAAGGTGCCCCCGGTGTGCCGGGCGTACGCCCAGTTGAACAGCGCGGTACGGATCAGCCCGACATGCGGCGTACCGGTCGGCGAGGGGCAGAATCTGACCCGAACGGCCTGAGTGAGACTGGTCACGACTTTCCTTTGCGCACAACGGGATTGGTGAGTGTTCCGATGCCTTCGATGCTGACGCTGACCGTGTCGCCGTGCTCGAGGGGCCCGACGCCCTCAGGGGTTCCGGTCAGGATGAGGTCCCCGGGCAGCAAGGTCATCACCGCGGAGATCCATTCGATGATCGCGCCGATGTCGTGGATCATCAACGACGTTCGGCTGCGCTGCTTGACCTCTCCGTTGACCTCGGTCCGGATCTCCAGATCGGCGGGGTCGACGTCGGTGACGATCCACGGACCGACCGGACAGAACGTGTCGTGGCCCTTGGCGCGCATCCACTGGCCGTCCTTGGCCTGCTGATCGCGGGCGGAGACGTCGTTGGCGATGGTGTACCCGAGGATGTTCTCGGCGGCACGGGCGGCAGGCACGTCCTTGCAGGGCCTGCCGATCACCGCGGCGAGCTCACCCTCGAAGTGCACCGGGTGGGCATCGGCGGGCAGTTGGATCGCGGTGTTGGGCCCGATGATCGCGGTGTTCGGCTTGAGGAAGATGATCGGATCCTCGAACGTGCCGCCGCCCATCTCCTCGATGTGTGCGGCGTAGTTCTTGCCCATGCAGACGACCTTGCTCGCCAGGATCGGGGCCAGCAGTCGAACGTCGGCCAGCGGCCACTGCCGTCCGGTGAAGGTCGGTGAGCCGAACGGGTGTTCGGCGATCTCCCGCGCGACCGCCTCGGCGGGATTCTCGGACGGACCCTCGATGGCGACGAAGGCGACCCCGTCGGGGCTGGCGATTCGACCAAGACGCATGGGCCTCAGCCTAGTGCCCGGCCTACGCCCCGCCGCGCCGACGCCGGAGTCCGGCAGCACATCTCACTATATGGGAAAGTAGTTCAGCATTTTGAGACGCATGTGGAACCATGGCCTTGTGAACACGTCGGCGATCGGCACCGGGCGGCGATGGTCGATGCTGGTCGTCGCCCTCGGCGCGACGTTGTGCGCCAACGTGTTCATCAACGGTGTGGCCTTCCTCATCCCCACGCTGCACCGCGAGCGCGGGCTGGACCTCGCCCAGGCCGGCCTGATGTCGGCGCTGCCCAGCCTCGGCATGGTGGTGACGCTGATCGCGTGGGGGTACGTCGTCGACCGGGTCGGCGAGCGGGTGGTGCTGACGCTGGGGTCGGCGTTGACCGCGGCCGCGGCATTCGGCGCCGCATCGGCGGACTCCCTGGTGGCTGTGGGGATCTTCCTGTTCCTCGGCGGCATGGCGGCGGCGAGCAGCAACACCGCGAGCGGCCGCCTCGTGGTGGGGTGGTTCGACGCCGAGAAGCGCGGCCTGGTGATGGGGATCCGGCAGACCGCCCAGCCGCTGGGGGTCGGCCTGGGCGCGCTGGTGATCCCGCGGCTGGCCGAGACGGGTGGAGTGTCGAGCGCCCTGGCCTTCCCGGCCATCGTCTGCGCGGTCTCGGCGGTGGTGTGCGCCGTGGCCGTGCTCGACCCGCCGCGGCCCGCCCGGGCCGAAGCCGACGACGCCGACTTGGCCAACCCCTACCGCGCCTCGTCACTGCTGGTGCGCATCCACCTGACGTCCCTGCTGCTCGTGGCACCCCAGGCGATGGTGTGGACGTTCACCCTCGCGTGGCTGATCACCGACCGCGGGTGGTCCGCCGGCTCGGCGGGGGCGCTGGTGACCGTCGCCCAGATCCTCGGCGCCGGCGGGCGGATCGGCGCGGGCCGGTGGTCGGATGCCGTGCTCAAGCGCTCCGGTGACGTGCTGAGCTCGCGGATGCGCCCCGTCCGCAGCATCGCCGTGGCCGCCGCCGCGGCGATGGCCCTGCTGGCGCTGACCGATTGGCTGGACTCACCGGTGAGCATCGCGCTGATGATGGTCGCCTCGGTGGTGACGGTGTCGGACAACGGGCTGGCCTTCACGGCGATCGCCGAGATCGCCGGACCGTTCTGGAGCGGACGGGCCCTGGGCACCCAGAACACCACCCAGCTCCTCACCGCCGGGGTCACTCCCCCGCTGTTCGGCGCGCTGATCGGGGTCGCGGGTTACCCGGCGGCCTTCGCGGTGTGCGCGCTGTTCCCGCTGCTGGCGATCCCGGCGGTGCCCGGCACCACTCGCGCTCACCGCGACTGAGCGGCGCGCGGCAGCAGCGCAAGCGCGGCCACCAGGAAGCACAGCGCGCCGAGGAACGTGCCGACGTTGGCCAGCCACTCGTCTTCGGTGACCCCGGTCTTGCGGACGAACGCGGCCACCGCGGACACCGCGAACGCGATGCACCCCAGCAGGTTCACCGCGCCGGCCAGCCAGTCGCGCGAGCGCAGGTCGATCAGGCCCGCCGTGGCGCTGACGGCGATCATGCCCAGGACACCGCTGAGCAGGAACGCCGTCGACCCGGTGGCGTCGGGAACCCACACGTAGCGCCGCTCGGCGGTAACGGCGTGCGCCCACACCGCGGCCCCGGTGCTGAGGTTGAACAGCAGCGTCCCCACGAATTGCAGTGCTGCCGAGGACCATTCGGCGCGCGCATCCGGGTCGGCCAGCCGCAGCTGCATCCAGGCCGCGGTGGTGAAGAACCACGACCCGGCGAAGCAGAGCGCATCGGCCGCGCCGGCACCTGCCCACGAGGGAAAGCCGGGCACGGTGGCGAGCGCGAAGAACGACGAGCCGATCGCGAACAGCCAACACTGGCGCGTCAGCGTCGCGAATCCGGCTATGGCTACAGCTTCCCGATGATGCGCTCGGCGACCTGGGCGGTCGTGAGCCGCTTGTCACCGCGCGTGGCGAGGTGTTCGGCGACCGCCGTGTCGACGCGGGCGGCCGCGTCGAGCTCGCCGAGGTGGGCGAGCAGCAGCGACACACTCATGATGGCCGCCGTCGGATCGGCGATGCCCTGCCCGGCGATGTCGGGCGCGCTGCCGTGCACCGGCTCGAACATCGACGGATTGGTCAGCGTGGCATCGATGTTGCCGCTGGCCGCCAGCCCGATGCCGCCGCACACCGCGGCAGCGAGGTCGGTGATGATGTCGCCGAACAGGTTGTCGGTGACGATGACGTCGAACCGGCCCGGGTCGGTGACCAGGTGGATGGTCGCCGCGTCGACGTGCTGGTAGGCCACCTCGACGTCGGGGTACTCCGCGGCCACGCTCTGCACCGTGCGCCACCACAGCGAGCCTGCGTAGGTCAGCACGTTGTTCTTGTGCACCAGCGTCAGATGCTTGCGGCGGGCCTGGGCGCGGTGGAACGCGTCGTGGACCACGCGGCGCACGCCGTAGGCGGTGTTGACGCTGACCTCGGTGGCGATCTCGTGGGGGGTGTCGACGCGGATCGCGCCGCCGTTGCCGGTGTAGGGCCCCTCGGTGCCCTCCCGCACGACGACGAAGTCGATCTCGGGGTCACCGGCCAGCGGGCTGCGCACCCCCGGGTAGAGCCGGCCCGGACGCAGGTTGATGTGGTGGTCGAGCTCGAAGCGGATCCGCAGCAGCAGACCGCGCTCGAGCACGCCGCTGGGCACCGACGGATCGCCGATCGCGCCGAGCAGGATCGCGTCGTGCCCCTTGAGCTCCTCGAGCACCGAGTCGGGCAGGACCTCGCCGGTCTTGTGGTACTGCCGCGCGCCGAGCTCGTATTCGGTCTTCTCGACACCGGGGAACACGGCGTCGAGGACCGTCAGCGCCTGCCCGATGACTTCGGGGCCGATCCCGTCGCCACCGATCACCGCGAGCTTCACCGGGGACGTCATGACAGATCCACCACTTCCAGCGTCGTCGCGTCGACGTCGCTGCCGATGGCGGCCAGCACGTCCTCGGGCACCTGCCGATCCAGGCGGAGCATGATCGTCGCCCCGCCCCCTTCGGCGTCCTGGCTGAGCTGCGCGGCCAGGATGTTGACCGCCGCGCCGCCGAGCAGCGTGCCGATCTTGCCCAGCGCGCCGGGCCGGTCGTCGTAGTTGATGATCAGGTTGACGCCCTCGGCGCGCAGGTCGAGGTTGCGGCCGTTGATCTGGACGATCTTCTCGACCATCTGCGGGCCCGACAGCGCGCCGGCCACGTTGACCGTCGACCCGTCGGCCGAGACGGCGCGCACGTCGACCACACTGCGGTGATTCGGGCTCTCGGTCTCGGTGTCGATCGAGGCCTCGACGCCGCGCTCGGCGGCCAGCGCCGGCGCGTTGACGAACGTCACGGGGTCCTCGATCACCGCGGAGAACAGGCCGCGCAGCGCCGAGAGCCGCAGCACCTCGACCTCCTCGGAGGCCAATTCCCCGCGCACCTGCACGCACAGGTTGGTCGGCAGTTCGGGCGACAGGGCCCCGGCGAGCAAGCCGAGTTTGCGCACCAGATCGAGCCAGGGCGCGACCTCTTCGCCGACCACACCGCCGCCGACGTTCACCGCGTCGGGCACGAACTCCCCGGCGAGTGCGAGTCGCACGCTGGCGGCCACGTCGGTGCCCGCCCGGTCCTGCGCCTCGGCCGTCGATGCCCCGAGGTGCGGGGTCACCACGACCTGGGGAAGTTCGAACAGCGGGCTGTCGGTGCACGGCTCGGTGGCGAAGACGTCGAGGCCGGCCGCCCGCACATGGCCCCCGGTGATCGCGTCGGCGAGGGCCTGCTCGTCGATCAGCCCGCCGCGGGCGGCGTTGACGATGATCACGCCGGGCTTGGTCTTGGCCAGGGCGTCCTTGCCGATCAGGCCCGCGGTCTCCTTGGTCTTGGGCAGGTGCACCGAGATGAAGTCCGCGCGGGCGAGCAGTTCGTCGAGGGTCAGCAGCTCGATGCCCAGCTGGGCGGCGCGGGCGTGCGAGACGTACGGGTCGTAGGCGGTGATGTGCGCGCCGAAGGCGGCCAGCCGCTGGGCCACCAGCTGGCCGATGCGCCCGAGGCCGACCACGCCGACGGTCTTGCCGAAGATCTCGGTGCCGGAGAACGACGACCGCTTCCAGGTGTGTTCACGCAGGGTCGCGTCGGCGGCCGGGATCTGCCGCGCGGCGGACAGCAGCAGCGCCAGCGCGTGCTCGGCGGCGCTGTGGATGTTCGACGTCGGCGCGTTGACGACCAGCACACCGCGGGTGGTGGCGGCGTCGACGTCGACGTTGTCCAGGCCCACACCGGCGCGGGCGACGATCTTGAGCTTCGGCGCCGCGGCGAACACCTCGGCGTCGACGGTGGTGGCCGAGCGCACCAGCAGGGCGTCGGCGTCGGCGACCGCGGCCAGGAGCTTCTCCCGGTCGGGGCCGTCGACCCAGCGAACCTCGACCTGGTCCCCCAGGGCCTCGACGGTCGATGGGGCCAGCTTGTCGGCGATCAGTACCACGGGCAGACTCACGAGGCTTCAGCGTAATGGGCTCTAATGGCGGGGTGGACGTCACCGTCGTCGGAAGCGGCCCCAACGGCTTGGCGGCCGCCGTGATCTGTGCGCGCGCCGGGCTGTCCGTGCGGGTCATCGAAGCCCAGTCGACGTTCGGCGGCGGCGCGCGCAGCCAGGCCGACCCCGACTATCCCGGCGTGCTGCACGACGTCTGCTCTGCGGTGCACCCGCTGGGGATGGTCTCCCCGTTCTTCGCCGAGTTCGACCTCGCCGCCCGCGGTGTCGAACTGGTCACCCCGGAGGTGTCCTACGCCAATCCGCTGCCGGACCGCGCGGCGGCGGTCGCCTACCGCTCGCTGGACCGCACGTGCGACGAATTGGAGGACGGTTCGTCGTGGCGGCGGCTGTTCGGTCCGCTCACCGACCACGTCGACGGGGTGCTCGGCTTCTTCCTCGGCGACAAGCGCTCGCTCCCTCCCGATCTCGTCACCACCGTCCGCACCGGTCTGCGGGTCCTCGCGATGGGCAGCCCGGCGTGGGGTCTGCTGCGCGGCGACGATGCCCAGGCCCTGTTCACCGGTGTTGGCGTGCACGCCATTTCGCGCATGCCCTCCCCCGTCAACAGCGGCGCCGGCTTGATGCTCGGCACCGTGGCCCACACCGCCGGCTGGCCGGTGCCGGTGGGTGGCACCCAGACGATCGCCGACGCGCTGCTCGCCGACGTGCGGGCCCACGGCGGCGAACTGGTGCTCGGCGAACCCGTCACCACCCCGCCCGACGGTGTGGTCATCTGGGACACCGCGCCGACCGCGCTGCTCGACATCTACGGCGACCGGGTGCCGTCGCGGTACGCGAAGGCGTTGCAGCGGTACAGGTTCGGCCCCGGGGTGTGCAAGGTCGACTTCGTCCTCTCCGGTGACATCCCGTGGCGTGATCCGCGGGTCGGCCGGGCGCCGACGGTGCACATGGGCGGGACGCGCGCGCAGATGGCGCTCGCCGAGCGGGAGATCGCCGCGGGCCGGCACGCCGCGTGGCCGATGACGTTGGCCGCCCTGCCGCACCTGGCCGACCCCTCGCGCATCGACGAGCAGGGCCGTCGACCGCTGTGGACCTACTCCCACGTCCCGGCCAACTCACCGGCCGACCTCACCGAGACCGTGACCGCCCAGTTCGAACGTGCCGCGCCGGGATTCCGGGATCTGGTGCTGGCCGCCCGGTGCGTGCCCGCCGCCCGGATGGCCGACCACAACGCGAACTACGTCGGCGGCGACATCATCGTCGGCGGGGCGACGCTGTTCGCCGCCATGATCGGCCCCACGTGGCGGCTGAACCCGTGGACGACGCCGATCCCGAGGGCGTACCTGTGCTCGTCGGCCACGCCGCCGGGCACCGGGGTGCACGGCATGTCGGGCTACTACGCGGCGCGCACGGTGCTGCGGCGCGAATTCGGCATCACCACCATGCCGCGCCTTTCGCCGTAGCTTCTGCCGCGCGGATCCGTAGGCTGCCCGGTATGACGAAGCTCGCAGTGATCTATTACTCGGCCACCGGCCACGGCACCGCGATGGCGAACCGTGTCGCCGCCACCGCGGAGTCGGCAGGCGCCGACGTGCGGTTGCGCCACATCGCCGAGACCCGCGACCCCGAGTCGTTCGCGGGCAACTCCGCGTGGTCGGCCAATTACGAAGCCACCAAAGATCTTCCGGCCGCCACCGGGGACGACATCGTGTGGGCCGACGCGGTGATCTTCGGCTCGCCCACCCGGTTCGGCAACACCGCGTCGCAGTTTCGCGCGTTCATCGATTCGCTGGGCGGGCTGTGGGCCCAGGGCAAGCTCGCCGACAAGGTGTACGCGGGGTTCACGTCGTCGCAGACCGCCCACGGCGGACAGGAGACCACGCTGATCACGCTGTACATCACGCTGATGCACTTCGGCGGGATCATCGTGCCGCCGGGTTACACCGACGGGGTGAAGTTCGCCGACGGGAACCCCTACGGCGTCGGCCATGTCACCGGCCCGGAGAATCGCAACGAGCTCGAGGACGCGACGCTGGACGCGCTCGACCACCTGGCCCGCCGCGTCGTCGGCGTCGCCGACCGCCTGTCCTGAGAGCGATTTCGGCGTGGCCGGTCGCGCTATCCGCGACTGACCACGCCGAAATCACAAGGGATCAGGCCGTTTCGGTGATCGGCCGGTCCACCCAGCTCATCAGGTCGCGCAGCTTCTTGCCGGTGACCTCGATGGGGTGCTCGGCGTTCTCCTTGCGCAGCTGCTCGAGCTCCTTGTTGCCTCCCTCGACGTTGGCCACGAGCCGCTTGACGAAGGTGCCGTCCTGGATGTCGGCCAGGATGTCCTTCATCCGCTTCTTGGTGTCGGCGTCGATCACCCGCGGCCCGGACAGGTAGCCGCCGAACTCCGCGGTGTCGGACACCGAGTAGTTCATCCGGGCGATACCGCCCTCGTACATCAGGTCGACGATCAGCTTGAGCTCGTGCAGCACCTCGAAGTACGCGAGCTCGGGGGCGTAGCCGGCCTCGACCATGACCTCGAAGCCGGTCTTGACGAGTTCCTCGGTGCCGCCGCACAACACGGCCTGCTCACCGAACAGGTCGGTCTCGGTCTCGTCCTTGAACGTGGTCTTGATGACGCCGGCGCGGGCACCGCCGATCGCCTTGGCGTAGGACAGGGCCAGGGCCAGGCCCTCACCCTTGGGGTCCTGCTCGACCGCGACCAGGCAGGGCACGCCCTTGCCGTCGACGAACTGCCGGCGCACCAGGTGTCCGGGGCCCTTGGGCGCCACCATGCCGATGGTCACGCTGGCCGGCGGCTTGATCAGACCGAAGTGGATGTTGAGGCCGTGGCCGAAGAACAGCGCGTTGCCGTCCTCGAGATTGGGCTCGATGTCATTGGTGAAGATCTCGGCCTGCGCGGTGTCGGGCGCCAGCAGCATGATCACGTCGGCCCACTTGGCGACCTCGGCGGGGGTGTCGACGTCGAGGCCCTGCTCGGTGACCTTCTCGCGCGACTTGGAGCCCTCCTTGAGGCCCACCTTCACCTGAACGCCGGAGTCGCGCAGGCTCAACGAGTGCGCATGCCCCTGGCTGCCGTAGCCGATGACGCCGACCTTGCGGCCCTGGATGATCGACAGGTCCGCGTCGTCGTCATAGAACATCTCAACTGCCATTGTCGTGAATCTTCTTTCTACTGTTGGTGACGGTTTTACTTGGTGCCGATTCCGCGGGGGCCACGCGACAGCGACACCACACCGGACTGGACGATCTCACGGATCCCGTAGGGCTCCAGCACGCGCAGCAGCGCCTCGAGCTTGCCCGGGGTTCCGGTGGCCTCGACGGTCAGCGACTCGTTCGACACGTCGACGACCTTGGCGCGGAACAGGTTCACGGCCTCGATGACCTGACCGCGGGTCGTCGCGTCAGCGCGCACCTTGATCAGGGCGATCTCGCGCGACACGGCGTTGTCGTCGTCCTGCTCGACGATCTTGATCACGTTCACGAGCTTGTTGAGCTGCTTGGTGATCTGCTCGAGCGGCGAGTCCTCGACGTCGACCACGATCGTCATCCGGGACAGGTCCTTCTGCTCGGTCGCGCCGACGGCCAGCGAGCAGATGTTGTAGCCGCGCCGCGAGAACAGCGAGGCCACGCGGGCCAGGACGCCGGGCTTGTCCTCGACGAGCACCGACAGGGTATGGATGGTGCTCATCAGGCGTGTCCCTCTTCGTTGTCGAACAGCGGACGGATGCCGCGGGCGTGCTGGATCTCGTCGTTGCTGGTGCCCGCGGCCACCATCGGCCAGACCTGGGCGTCGGCCCCGACCACGAACTCGATGACGACCGGGCGGTCGTTGATCGCGCGCGCCTGATCGATCACCTCGGCGACGTCTTCGGCACGCTCACAGCGCAATCCGACACACCCCAGCGCCTCGGACAGCTTGACGAAGTCCGGGATGCGTCGGGTGTGCGTGGCCAGATCGGTCTGGCTGTAGCGCTCTTCGTAGAACAGCGTCTGCCACTGCCGGACCATGCCCAGGTTGCCGTTGTTGATCAGCGCGACCTTGATCGGCACGCCCTCGATCGCACAGGTGGCCAGTTCCTGGTTGGTCATCTGGAAGCAGCCGTCGCCGTCGATGGCCCACACCTCGGTGTCGGGGCAGCCCATCTTCGCGCCCATCGCCGCGGGCACCGCATAGCCCATCGTGCCGAGACCCCCGGAGTTGAGCCAGGTCTTGGGCTTCTCGTACTTGATGAACTGCGCGGCCCACATCTGGTGCTGACCCACGCCCGCGACGTAGATCGCGTCCGAGCCGGCGATCTTGCCGAGGGTCTCGATGACGTACTCCGGTGAGAGGCTGCCGTCGCTCTGCGGGCCGTAGCTCAGCGGGTAGGTCGACTGGAGGCCCCGCAGGTACTCCCACCAGGTGTCGAGGGTGGTCGTGCCGAGCCCGCCGTCGCGGCGCAAGGCCTCGATCAGGTCGGTGATCACCGCCTTGACGTCGCCCACGATCGGCACGTCGGCGTGCCGGTTCTTGCCGATCTCGGCGGGGTCGATGTCGGCGTGGATCACCTTGGCGTCGGGCGCGAAGGAATCCAGCTTGCCGGTCACCCGGTCGTCGAACCGGGTGCCGAGCGCGATCAGCAGATCGCTGCGCTGCAGTGCGGCCACCGCGGCCACGGTGCCGTGCATGCCGGGCATGCCGAGATTCTGCGGGTGGCTGTCGGGGAAGGCGCCCCGTGCCATCAGCGTGGTGACCACCGGGATGCCGGTCAGCTCGGCGAGATCCAGCAGCTGCTCGGACGCCTCACCGCGGATCACACCGCCACCGACGTAGAGCACCGGCTTGCGGGCGGCCGTGATCAGCTTCGCCGCCTCGCGGATCTGCCGGTTGTGCGGCTTGGTGTTCGGCTTGTAGCCGGGCAGTTCGAACTTCGGCGGCCAGCTGAAGGTGCACTGGCCCTGCAGCACGTCCTTGGGGATGTCGACCAGCACCGGCCCGGGGCGTCCGCTGGAGGCGATGTGGAACGCCTCGGCGATGACGCGGGCGATGTCGTCGCCGTTGCGGACCAGGAAGTTGTGCTTGGTGATCGGCATCGTGATGCCGGAGATGTCGGCTTCCTGGAACGCGTCGGTGCCGATCAGCCCGCGCCCGACCTGACCGGTGATCGCGACCACCGGGATCGAGTCCATGTAGGCGTCGGCCAGCGGGGTCACCAGGTTGGTCGCGCCCGGACCCGAGGTCGCCATGCAGACACCGACCCGTCCGGTGGCGTGCGCGTAGCCGCTGGCGGCGTGGCCACCGCCCTGCTCGTGCCGGACCAGGACGTGGCGCAGCTTCACCGAGTCGAACAGCGGATCGTAGACCGGCAGCACGGCGCCGCCGGGGATGCCGAAGATCACGTCGACGTCGAGTTCCTCGAGCGAGCGGATGACGGCTTGTGCGCCGGTGAGCTGGTGCGGGGCAACCGTTTTCGGCTGCGGGGCGGCCGGGGTGGCGGTCTGACTCCCGTTCGCCGGGGTCGCCGACTGCTCAGGTGGTCGCTTGGTGGGTGCGCTCACGGTGTCCTCTTGTCCTGTCGACTCTGGTAGATCTTCTCAAATCGGTGCTGGGGCAACAAAAAACCCCCGTCAGCCGGGCGGCTGTACGAGGGTTGCGCGTCGATGCGGTGGTGCTATGCCCGGACCAGGGCTAGCGCGGCATCAACGCGCAACCCAATTACTACGAGCGAGCCCGGGGTCTGCATAGCAGATGACGGTAGCCCCCGAACTGGACTGCGGTCAAATTCGCCGTCGGCGCCCAAGTCCCCGGTCACAGCGGTGGGATGATGGAGCCATGGGTTCCTCCGCCGCGTCGTCTCCCGCCCCGGTCGTGATCCGGATCTCCCCCATGGCACATCTCGCCGTGGTCCTGCTGACGCTCGCCCTGCTGTCGGTGGTGTTCGCCGGGCCGGTGTGGTTCGTCGCGCTGCTGGTGATCCCGGTGCTGCTGTCGGTGGCGATCGCGCGGTACCGCACCGTCGCCGACCGCGACACCGTCACCGCGCGCACGCTGCTGGGCAGTCAGACGCTGCGCTGGGAGGACATCGCCGGGCTGCGGTTCGGCCGCAAGGCGTGGGCTCAGGCTCGGCGCGGCGACGGCACCGAGGTGTCGCTGCCGGCCGTCACGTTCGCGACGCTTCCGGTGCTGACGGCCGCCAGCGGCGGCCGGGTGCCCAATCCGTACGAGTGACGCTCAGGACAGCGGGTTGGCGCCGTTGAGCAGCACCCAGATCGCGACGCCCGCCCCGACGCCGAGGACCAGCGCGGCGAAGGACCCGAGGAACGGCCGCCGGGCCCAGCCACGGCCGGCGTCCAGGCCGTAGCGCCCGGGGCCGATCAGGATGATCGCCGCCACGACGGCCACCAGGATGACCTCGTACTCGTGGCCGTCGGTCAGGAAGGCCGACAGCCGCGCCTCGTTGTGCGCGTCGATGGCCTCGGCCAGCACCGCGTTGATCAGGTAGGCCAGCGCGCCGGCCGCCGCCACCGGGGTGAACAGCCCCAGCACCAGCAGCACCCCCGCCACGATCTGCCCGCCGGCGGCCACGTAGCTCAGGATGTCGGCGTACTGGAACCCGACGCCGGCCAGGTAGTCCCGGAACCCGCCGAGCCCCGATCCGCCCCAGATGCCGAACATCTTCTGCAGGCCGTGCGCGACCAGCAGCAGCCCCACCGCGACCCTCAGGACCAGCAGGCCCAGGTCCTGGGTGCCTCTGCGGTCCCGCTCCCGGTGCTCGTCGAGCACACCGACCTCGGTGGGCGCCGCGGTCGACCCGTACGAGCCGGGCGCCAGGCCGGTGCCGGGCTGCACGTACGGCAGCGGCTCTGCGTCGTTCAACAGGGCGAACGGCTGCTGGTCGGCCGGCTTGGCCGAGTCGTAGCGCGGGATCGCCGTCGTCTCGAAGTCGCCGCCGTACTGCGCCGACGGCAGGTCGTCCTCGGGGTCCACCAGCCGCGCCGACGCGGGCCGGCCGGCCGATTCGTCGGGCCGCTGCCAGGGTCGTGGGTCATGGGGACTCGTCACGACTGCCAGGGTAAGTGCAGCTGCGGCCGTCGCCGGGAATTGGCGCGGCGCGCCCGACCATGTGTTTTGCCGCTTCGGGGCAGGTCGGGCCGGGACGCGTGGCGAGCACTCCGAAACGATCCGTAATCTGGCTCGCATGAGTCAGCGCCGGTCGTTGCGGGCAGCCGCGGTCCTGCTGTGCGCGGCGACGCTCGGCAGCGCCGGCTGTGCGCGGTTCGATTCGGCGCAGTCGCAGCCGTTCACGACCGAACCGCAGATGGCGCCGGGGCCGACGTCCACGCCGCCGCCGCCACCTCCGCTGCCGGCCCAGCCGTTCCCCAAGCAGTGCCCGGCACCCGGCGTGATGCAGGGCTGCCTGGACAGCACCAGCGGGCTGATCATGCTGCCCGACAGCCAGTCCGCGCTGGTGGCCGAGCGGGTCACCGGCGTGGTCAAGCAGGTCGCCACCAAGGCCGAACCGTTCGTCAAGTTGACGCTCCCGGTCGACGGCAGCGGTGACGGCGGCCTGATGGACATCGTGCTGTCCCCGACCTACGCGCAGGACCGGCTGATGTACGCCTACGTCAGTACCCCGAGCGACAACCGGGTGATCCGGATCGCCGACGGCGACGTCCCCAAGCCGATCCTGACCGGCATCCCCAAGGGCGCCACGGGCAACACCGGCGCGCTGGTCTTCACCAGTCCGACCACGCTGATGGTGCAGACCGGTGACGCGGGCGATCCGGCCCTGGCCGCCGACCCTGGGTCTATGGCGGGCAAGCTGCTGCGCATCGAGCAGCCCACGACGGTCAACCAGGCACCGACGACCACGGCGCTGTCGGGCCTGGGACCCGGTGGCGGCATGTGCATCGATCCGTCCGACGAGTCGCTCTACGTCACCGACCGGACGCCGACCGCCGACCGGTTGCAGCGCATCACCAAGGACTCGAAGGTGTCGACGGTGTGGACGTGGCCGGACCGACCCGGGGTGGCCGGCTGCGCGGCGCTCGACGGCACCGTGCTGGTCAACCTCGTCAACACCAAGCAGACCGTGGCGGTGCGGATGGCGCCCGACACCGGCGCGGTCACCGGGGAGCCGGAGGTGGTCCGTCAGGACCAGCACGGCCACGCCTGGGCGCTGCAGGTCGCCCCCGACGGCAACATCTGGGGTGCGACGGTGAACAAGACCTCCGGGGACGCCGAGAAACTCGACGACGTGGTGTTCCCGCTGTTCCCGCAGGGCGGCGGCTTCCCGCGGGCCAACGACGAGAAGACCTGATCTAGCTCGGCCCCGAGCCGGGCAGGCGCAGGATCAGCCGGGTGCCGCCCAGCGGGCTGACCTCCAGAGCCGCTGTGCCGCCGTGGATCTCGGCCTGCTGGGCGACCAGCGCCAGGCCCAGGCCGGAGCCCGACCGCGATGCGGTGGAGCCGCGGTGGAAGCGCTGGAACACCGCCTCGCGTTCCTCGGCCGGCACCCCGGTGCCGTTGTCGTCGACGGCGATCTCCACCCCATCGGCCGAGCTGATCACGCTGAGCTGCACCCGCGTCGCACCGCCGTGCTTGACCGCGTTGGCGATGGCGTTGTCGATGACCAGGCGCAGGCCCGCCGGCATCCCCAGCATCAGCACGGTCGTCGACGAGGCCAGCGACACCTCCAGACCGGGGTAGTTGTGCATGGCGTCGTGAGCGGCGCGGTCGAGCAACTCGGCCACGTCGAGCGGCACGAAATCGGCCACCGTGGTCAGTTCGCCCTGCGCCAGCCGCTCGAGAGCGGCCAGCGTCGCCTCGATCCGGGATTGGGTGCGCATCACGTCGCCGATGACCTCGGCGCGCTGTTCGGGACCCAGATCCAGCGTCATCAGCACCTCGAGGTTGGTGCGCATCGCGGTCAGCGGCGTCCGCAGCTCATGGGAGGCGACGGCGGCGAAGTCCCGCGCCGATTCGAGCGCCGCCCGGGTGCGCTGCTGCTCGTCGCCGATGCGGGCGAGCATGCCCTCCACCGCCTCGGAGATCTCCACGGCCTCCCACACGCCGCGCACCTGCACCTCGTCGGGGTTGGACTGGGCGTTGATCGCACGCGCCTGCTGGGCCAGCAGCCGGAACGGGTTGACCATGATCAGGGCGATCACCCAGCCGACGAGCAGCGTCGTGACGATCACCCCGGCGCAGATCCAGAACACCCGCCAGTGCAGGGAGTCGATGCGGGCCTGGGTGTCGGCCAGCGGCGCGCCGAGCGCGATCGACGCGGTGCCGGTCGTGATCGTCCGGACGCGGTACTCGACACCGCCGATGGTCGCGTCGGCGTAGCCGCTGGGCAGTTCGGGCAGCACGATGTCGGCGGGGATGGACACCGCGACGGTGCCGATGCGCGCCGTGCGCACCAGTCCGCCCTCGGCGGGTTCGGGGCCGATCCCCTCCTGCGCGCTGCGCAGCAGTGTGTTCACATCGCCCAGGCTGGACAGCGAGTCCAGGCGGCGGTCCAACTGGTCGTACTGGTCGTTGGTGACGCCGACCCACACCCAGACCCCGAGCGTCAGCACCAGGATGATGACGCCGACTTGGGCCAGGATCACGATCGAGCGCAGCGACAACAGCCGCAGCGGGTGCGACAGCAGGCGCAGAACCAGGTCCTGGGCGCGCTTCATGAACGCGTCAACTGCAGGCGGCCATGACCAGTTCACGCACGCGCGCAGCGTCCGCCTGACCCTTGGTCGCCTTCATCACCGCACCGACGATCGCACCGGCGGCCTGGACCTTGCCGCCGCGGATCTTCTCGGTGATGTCGGGGTTGGCGGCCAGCGCTTCGTCGACGGCGGCCTGGATCAGCGAGTCGTCGCGCACCACCGCGAGCCCGCGGGCCGTCATCACCTCGTCGGGCTCACCCTCCCCGGCGAGCACCCCCTCGACGACCTGACGGGCCAGCTTGTTCGACAGCTTGCCGTCGTCGACGAGCTTGACCACCGCGGCCACCTGGGCCGGTGTGATGGACAGGTCGGCCAGCTCGACGCCCGCTTCGTTCGCCTTCTGCACCAGGAAGTTGCCCCACCAGGCGCGCGCGGCGTCACTGGACGCGCCGTGGTCGACGGTGGCCGCGATCAGATCGAGCGCGCCGATGTTGACCAGGTCGCGCATCACCTCATCGGAGATGCCCCACTCCTGCTGAATCCGATTGCGGGACAACCACGGAAGTTCCGGGATGGTGGCGCGCAACCGCTCGACGAGGTCGGCGCTGGGCGCGACGGGTTCGAGGTCCGGTTCGGGAAAGTAGCGGTAGTCCTGCGCGGTCTCCTTGCTGCGCCCCGGTGAGGTGTAGCCGTCCTCGTGGAAGTGCCGGGTCTCCTGGTGCACGACGCCGCCGGACTCGAGAACCGCGGCCTGCCTGCGCATCTCGTAGCGGACCGCGACTTCCACGCTCTTGAGCGAGTTGACGTTCTTGGTCTCGGTGCGCGTGCCGAATTCGGCCTGCCCGACGGGCTTGAGGGAGACGTTCGAATCGCACCGCATCGAACCCTGGTCCATCCGCACGTCCGAGACGTCCAACGCGCGCAACAGGTCTCGCAGCGCGGTCACGTACGCCCGGGCGATCTCGGGGGCGCGCGCCCCGGCGCCCTCGATCGGTTTGGTGACGATCTCGATCAGCGGGACGCCGGAGCGGTTGTAGTCGGCGAGCGACGTCGTCGCCCCCGCGATGCGACCGGTGTCACTTCCCAGGTGGGTCAGCTTGCCGGTGTCCTCCTCCATGTGCGCGCGCTCGATCTCGATTCGCCACGTGGTGCCGTCGTCAAGGGGGACGTCGAGGTGGCCGTTGATCGCGATCGGCTCGTCGTACTGGGAGATCTGGTAGTTCTTCGGCTGGTCCGGGTAGAAGTAGTTCTTCCGGGCGAACCGGCCCCACGGTGCGATGTCGCAGTTGAGCGCCAGCCCGATGCGGATCGCGGACTCGACCGCGGTCTGATTGAGCACCGGCAGCGAGCCGGGCAACCCCAGGCAGACCGGGCACACCTGCGTGTTGGGTTCGCCGCCGAACCGGTTGGCGCATCCGCAGAACATCTTGGTCTGCGTCGACAGTTCGACGTGCACCTCGAGGCCCAGGACCGGCTCGTAGGCGGCGATCACCTGGTCGTAGTCCAGCAGCTCGGCGGTGTCGACAGACATGGCACTGATCCTAGTGGGTCACTTTTTCCTCGCGAGCAGACACGAACTCGCATGCTTTCGCGGCGATTCACACGAGTTTGCGTTCCCCAGCTGACGCGTGGGCCCATCTCGCCGGGAAAACTCAGCCGAAGAACTCCGCGGCGTCGTCGTAGCGGCTCTGCGGCACCAGCTTGAGCTGGCGGACCGCGTCGGCCAAAGGCACGCGGCCGATGTCCTGCCCGCGCAGCGACACCATCATCCCGTATTCGCCGGCATGCGCCGCGTCGGCGGCATTCACGCCGAACCGGGTGGCCAGCACCCGGTCGTACGGCGTCGGGGTGCCGCCGCGCTGCACGTGGCCGAGCACGGTGACCCGGACCTCCTTGTTGATCCGCTTCTCGACCTCGACGGCGAGCTGCTGGGCGACGCCGGTGAATCGCTCGTGACCGAACTCGTCGGTGCCGCCCTTCTTCAGCGACATCGACCCCTCGGCGGGCTTCGCACCCTCGGCGACCACACAGATGAAATGCGAATCCCCGCGCACGAAGCGCTGTTTGACGAGCCGGCACACCTCTTCGACGTCGAAGGGCTGCTCGGGGATCAACGTCATGTGCGCACCGGAGGCGAGCCCGGCGTTCAGCGCGATCCAGCCCGCGTGCCTGCCCATCACCTCGACGAGCATCACCCGCTGATGCGACTCGGCCGTGCTGTGCAGCCGGTCGATGGCGTCGGTGGCCACATGCAACGCGGTGTCATGCCCGAAAGTGACGTCGGTGCAGTCGATGTCGTTGTCGATGGTCTTCGGCACCCCGACCACCGGCACGTTCTCCTCCGACAGCCAGTGCGCCGCGGTCAGCGTGCCCTCTCCGCCGATCGGGATCAGCACGTCGATGCCGTTGTCCTCGAGCGTCTGCTTGATCTGGTCCAACCCGGCCCGCAGCTTGTCGGGGTTCACCCGCGCGGTGCCCAGCATGGTGCCGCCCTTGGCGAGCAGGCGGTCGTTGCGGTCGTCGTTCTTGAGCTGGATGCGCCGATCCTCGAGCAGGCCCCGCCAGCCGTCCTGGAAACCGACCACCGACGAGCCGTACCGCACGTCGCACGTGCGCACCACCGCTCTGATCACCGCGTTCAGGCCAGGGCAGTCACCACCGCCGGTCAGTACTCCGATGCGCATGGTGACCATCCTCCCCTTTCACAGCGCAGTTGGCAGAGGACCTCGGGCAACTTCATAGGCGGCCCCCACCCGATAGAGCCGGTCATCGGCCAGCGCCGGCGCCATGATCTGCAGTCCCACCGGCAGATTGTCGTCGGCCGACAGACCCGACGGCACCGACATCCCGCAGTGCCCGGCCAGATTCAGCGGCAGCGTGCACAGGTCGAACAGGTACATCGCCAGCGGATCGTCGACCTTCTCGCCGAGCCGGAACGCGGTCGACGGGGTGGCCGGCGAGACGAGCACGTCGACGCTGCGGTAGGCCTCCTCGAGGTCGCGGGCGATCAAGGTGCGCACCTTCTGCGCCTGGTTGTAATACGCGTCGTAATAGCCGGCCGACAGCGCATACGCACCGATCATGATCCGGCGCTTGACCTCTGGGCCGAACCCCGCGGCCCGCGTCATCGCCATCACCTCCTCGGCGCTGTGGCTGCCGTCGTCACCGACGCGCACGCCGTAGCGCATGCCGTCGAACTTCGCCAGGTTCGACGACACCTCCGACGGCAGGATCAGGTAGTAGGCGGGCAGCGCGTAGTCGAAGTGCGGGCAGTCCACCTCGCTGATCTCGGCGCCCAGCGCGCTCAGCTGATCGACGGCGGCGGTGAACGACGCCAGTACGCCGGGCTGATAGCCCTCGCCGCTGCGCAGCTGCTTGACCACGCCGATCCGCACCCCGGTGAGGTCACCGGCCGCGCCGGCGCGGGCCGCGGCGACGACGTCGGGGACAGGGGCGTCGACCGATGTCGAGTCGCGTGGGTCGTGCCCCGCGATGACCT
Source organism: Mycolicibacterium chlorophenolicum (assembly GCF_001044235.1). Taxonomy (GTDB): domain Bacteria; phylum Actinomycetota; class Actinomycetes; order Mycobacteriales; family Mycobacteriaceae; genus Mycobacterium; species Mycobacterium chlorophenolicum. The sequence goes on from NZ_JYNL01000020.1 coordinate 674,560, forward strand.
CGTGCAGCAGCGCGGTGTCCAGGACCGTGCGGGCGCAGGGGCCACCCTGGTCGAGTGAGGACGCGCACGCGATCAGCCCGTACCGCGACACCGTGCCGTAGGTGGGCTTGACGCCGACGGTGGCCGTCAGCGCGGCCGGCTGCCGAATCGACCCACCGGTGTCGGAGCCGATCGCCAGCGGCGCCTGGAATGCGGCCAGCGCGGCCGCGCTGCCACCGCCGGATCCGCCCGGCACCCGCTCGGTGTCCCACGGGTTGCGGGTGGGTCCATAGGCGGAGTTCTCCGTCGACGAGCCCATCGCGAACTCGTCCATGTTGGTCTTGCCCAGGATCGGGATACCGGCCGCGCGCAGCCGTGCCGTCACCGTGGCGTCGTACGGCGACGTCCAGCCCTCAAGGATCTTCGACCCGCAGGTGGTCGGCATGTCGGTCGCGGTGAACACGTCCTTGAGCGCCAGCGGGACGCCGGCCAGCGGCGAAGCCAGGGGTTCACCGTCGGCTTTGGCCTTGTGAATGGCCTTGTCGACATCGGCCGCGGCCGCCAGGGCCTGCTCCCCCGCGACGTGCAGGAACGCGTGGTAGTCGCCGTCGGTGGCGGCGATCTGGTCCAGGCAGGCCTGGGTCACCTCGGTCGAGGACACCTCGCCGGCCGCGATCTTCTCGCCCAGCGTCGCGGCGTCGAGCCTGACCAGTTCCGTCTCGCTCATTCGGGCTCCCCCAGGATCCGCGGGACCGCGAAGCGGCCGTCGACGGCGTTGGGCGCCTGCGCCAGCGCCTCGTCCTGGGTGAGGCACGGCTGCGGCTCGTCGGGACGGAACACGTTGACACTCTTCAGCGGGTTGTCGGTGGCCGCGACGCCGGTGACGTCGACGGCCTGGATCTGGCTGACGTGGCCGAGGATGGCGTCGAGCTGGCCGGCGAAACTGTCGAGTTCGCCGTCGGTCAGGGCGAGGCGGGCCAGCCGCGCGAGGTGCGCAACCTCGTCTCGGGAGATCTGGGACACGACCACGAAGCCTAGTTCAAGCCATCGAGTTCCCCCGAGCCGCCGATTCCGCCCGAGTCGCCGCCTCCCCGTCCCCCGTGACACAGTGTTGCGCGTGCCGTCGTATCTGCTGCGCGTCCAGCTGGAGGACAGGCCCGGCAGCCTGGGCTCCCTGGCGGTGGCGCTCGGCTCGGTGGGCGCCGACATCCTGTCCCTCGACGTGGTCGAGCGCGCCGCGGGCTACGCCGTCGACGACCTGGTCGTGGAGCTTCCGCCGGGCGCGATGCCCGACATGCTGATCACCGCCGCCGAGAAGCTGAAGGGCGTCTACGTCGACAGCATCCGGCCGCACACCGGGCTGCTCGAGGCGCACCGAGAACTCGAGTTGATCGATCACGTCGCCGCCGCCGACGGGAAACAGCGGCGGCTGCAGGTCCTCGTCGACGAGGCACCGAAGGTGCTGCGCGTCGGGTGGTGTGTGGTGGCCCGGCTGACCGATGCGGGCCCGCAGCGGCTGGTCGGCAGTTCCGGCGCGCCCGAGACGCAGGCCGCCGAGACGCCGTGGCTGCCGATCGAGCACGCCGAGGCGCTCGACGCCCGCGCCGACTGGGTGCCCGCGGTGTGGCGGGACATGGACACCACCCTGGCGGCCGCCCCCCTGGGCGACACCCGCACCGCGGTGGTGCTCGGCCGGCCCGGCGGACCCGACTTCCGCCCGAGCGAGGTCGCGCGGCTGGGCTACCTGGCCGGCATCATCGCGACGATCCTGCGCTAGACCGCGTCGGGGCCGCCCTCGAGCAGACGGCGGAACCCGTCCTCGTCGAGCACCGGGACGCCGAGTTCGATCGCCTTGTCGTACTTGGAGCCCGGCGCGTCACCGGCGACCACGTACGCGGTCTTCTTCGACACCGAGCTGGCCGCCTTGCCGCCGCGCGCGATGATCGCCTCCTTCGCGTCGTCGCGGCTGAACCCGGTCAGCGACCCGGTGACGACGATCGACATGCCCTCCAGCGTGCGTTCGATGCTGGCGTCGCGTTCGTCGGCCATCCGGACCCCGGCCGCCCGCCACTTGTCGACGATCGCGCGGTGCCAGTCGACGGTGAACCAGTCGGTGACCGCGGCCGCGATCGTCGGGCCGACGCCTTCGGTGGCGGCGAGCTGTTCCTCGGAGGCCGCCATGATGGCCTCCAGGCTGCCGAACTCGGTGGCCAGGGCGCGCGCCGCCGTCGGGCCGACGTGGCGGATGGACAGCGCGACGAGCACCCGCCACAGCGGTTGCGCCTTGGCCTTGCCGAGGTTGGCCAGCAGCCGCTTGCCGTTGGCCGACACCTCGCCCTTCTGCGTGGTGAAGAGGTCGGTGCGCAGCAGATCGTCGGCGGTGAGCGTGAACAGGTCGCCCTCGTCGGTGATGACGCCGGCCTGTAGCAGCGCGATCGCCGCCTCGTAGCCCAGCCCCTCGATGTCGAACGCCCCGCGGCCCGCGACGTGGAACACCCGCTCTCGCAGCTGCGCCGGGCAGGTGCGCGAATTGGGGCAGCGGATGTCGGCGTCACCCTCCTTGGCCGGCGCCAGTTCGGTGCCGCACTCCGGGCAGTGCGTCGGCATCACGAACTCGCGCTCGCTGCCGTCCCGCAGGTCGACCACCGGGCCGAGCACCTCGGGGATGACGTCGCCGGCCTTGCGGATCACCACGGTGTCGCCGATCAGCACACCTTTGCGTTTGACCTCCGAGGCGTTGTGCAGCGTCGCCAGACCCACCGTGGAGCCCGCGACCTTGACCGGCTCCATGTAGGCGAACGGCGTCACCCGCCCGGTCCGGCCCACGTTGACCCGGATGTCGAGCAGCGTGGTGGTGGCCTCCTCGGGCGGGTACTTGTAGGCGACCGCCCACCGCGGCGCGCGCGATGTCGCGCCGAGCCGCCGCTGCAGCGCCATCTCGTCGACCTTGACCACCACACCGTCGATCTCGTGCTCGACGTCGTGTCGGTGCTCACCCCAGTACGCGATGCGTTCGGTCACCGCACCGAGGCCCGTGACCTTGGCGGTGTGGTTCGACACCGGCAGCCCCCATGCCCCGAGCGCCCGGTAGGCGTCGTGCAGGCTGGCCGGCGCGAAGCCCTCGGCATGGCCGAGCCCGTGGCAGATCATCCGCAACCGGCGCCGCGCGGTCACCGCCGGGTTCTTCTGTCGCAGCGACCCGGCGGCACTGTTCCGGGGATTGGCGAACGGAGGCTTTCCCTCGGCGACCAGACCCGCGTTGAGCTCCTCGAAATCGGCCAACCGGAAGAACACCTCGCCGCGCACCTCGAGCACCGAGGGCAGCGGGAATTCCTCTGTGCCGCTCAGCTTTTCGGGCACGTCCTCGATGGTGCGGGCGTTCAGCGTGACGTCCTCGCCGGTGCGGCCGTCACCGCGGGTGGCGGCGCGGACCAGCCGTCCGTCGCGGTACACCAGCGCCAGCGCCACGCCGTCGATCTTCAGTTCACACAGATACTCGGCGTCCGGGCCGATCTCGCCCGCGATGCGCGCGGCCCAGGCGCCCAACTCCTCGGGGTCGAAGACGTTGTCCAGGCTGAGCATTCGCTCGAGGTGCTCGGCCGGCGTGAAATCGGTGGCGAACCCGGCGCCGCCCACCAGCTGCGTCGGCGAGTCGGGTGTGCGCAACTCGGGGTGCTCGTCCTCGAGTGTCTGCAGCCGGCGCAGCAGCGTGTCGAACTCCGCGTCGGAGATCACCGGGGCGTCGCGCACGTAGTAGCGGAACTGATGCTCACGCACCTCGTCGGCGAGTTCCTGCCAGCTGCGGCGCAGGTCGGCATCCAGGCCGTCGCCGGCCTGCTCGGCCAGTAGTGCCTCCGCGTCGGGGCTCGCCTCGGGACTCACCCTGGCAGGTTATCGAAGCGCACCGACACGACGATCCGGAAGACCGGTCCGACCGACTGGCTACGCTGCAGGCATGCCGCATCCGGTCATGTTCTCCGAACACGATCCCGGTCTGGCGGACGTGCGCGCGATCGCGCTGGCCTTCCCCGGCGCCGTCGAGAAGATCTCCTGGGGCCGACCGGTGTTCTGCGCGCCGAAGATGTTCGCCGTCTACGGCGGCTCAGAGAAGGGCGAGGCGAAGGGCGTCCACGTGCCCTACCCGCACGCACTGCTGATCAAGGTCGACGACAGCGACCGCCGGGCACTCGTGCAGGATCGCCGCTACTTCTTCCCGGCCTACCTCGGCCCGTTCGGGTGGCTCGGGCTGGACCTCACCGCCACCGTCGTGGACTGGACCGAGGTCCGCGAACTGTTGGACGCCTCCTACCGGATGGTGGCGCCCAAGAAACTGCTCCGCCAGCTCGACCAACGGCAGTCCGGGTCCGGCCCGGACATGATTCGATCGGAGACACCATGAGCTTCTCGAGCCCCTTCCCCGAAGTCGACATCCCCACCGCCAGCGTCTACGACTACCTGTTCTCCGGCTTCTCCGGTGCCAAGGACGCCGACCTGGACCGGGTAGCGCTGGTCGACTCCGCCACCGGCCGGCAGACCACCTACCGCGAGATGATCGCGCGCATCAACACCTTCGCCGGTGCGCTGGCGGCCCGCGGGCTCGGTGTCGGCGACGTGGTCGGGTTGCTCGCCCCCAACAGCTCCGCGTTCGCGGTGGCCTTTCACGGCATCCTGCGCGCCGGCGCGACCGCGACGACGATCAACGCGTTGTTCACCGCCAAGGACATCGCCAAGCAGCTGACCGATTCGCGCGCGGTCATGCTGATCACCGTCGCCGCCCTGGCGCCCCAGGCCGCCGAAGCCGCGAAGCTGGTCGGGCTGCCCGACGACAACCTCGTCGTGCTCGACGGCCCGGGCCGCGCCGCCGACGGGCACCCCAACGCGGCGGAGCTTCTCGAGGCGAAAGCGCCTGCGCCGGAGGTGACGTTCGCGCCGTCGTCGCATCTGGCCGCGCTGCCCTACAGCTCCGGGACGACCGGCAACCCCAAGGGCGTGATGCTCACGCACCGCAACCTGGTCGCCAACGTCGCGCAGATCCGGCCGCTGCACGGCATGGTGCCCGACGACGTGGTGCTGGCCGTGCTGCCCTTCTTCCACATCTACGGGATGACGGTGCTGCTCAACGCCGCGCTGCACGCCCGGGCGCGGCTGGTGATCATGCCGAGCTTCGACCTCGGCCAGTTCCTCGGCAACATCGCCGAGCACCGCTGCACGATCGCGTTCATCGCGCCGCCGGTCGCCGTCGCGCTCGCCAAGCATCCCCTCGTCGACGAGCACGACCTGTCCTCGCTCAAGGTCGTGATGTCGGGTGCCGCCCCCCTCGACGCGGATCTGGGCCGTGCGGTCGCCGAACGGCTCGACTGCCGGGTGGTGCAGGGGTACGGCATGAGTGAGCTGAGCCCGGTCAGCCACATCACCCCGTTCGACGCCGGTAAGCACGACATGAAGATCGACGCGCCGCTGAGCTCGGTCGGCTGGACGGTGTCCAACGCCGTGTCCAAGATCGTCGACCCGGACACCGGCGAGGACATCACGCCGCCGGAGGAGGGGCTGAGCAGGACCGGCGAGCTGTGGTTCAAGGGACCCAACGTGATGGCCGGCTACCTGAACAACGACGAGGCCACCCGGTCCACCATCGACGACGACGGCTGGTTGCACACCGGCGATCTCGCGCAGGTCGATGCGCACGGCTGTGTGTACATCGTCGATCGGCTCAAGGAGCTGATCAAGTACAAGGGCTACCAGGTGCCGCCCGCCGAGCTCGAGGCCGTGCTCCTCAGCCACCCCGGAATCGCCGACGCCGCGGTGATCGGTGTTCCCAACGAGGAGGGCGAGGAGGTGCCCAAGGCCTACGTGGTCAAGCAGTCCGGCGCCGAGCTCACCGAGGCCGAGGTCATCGAGTTCGTCGCCGGCCAGGTGGCGCCCTACAAGAAGGTGCGCCAGGTCCAATTCATCGACGCCGTACCGAAATCCGCGTCGGGCAAGATCCTGCGCAAGGACCTCAAGAACGCCTGACCGGTCACCCGATCGCGTCGGGATCCTGGGCGAATGCGTCGGCGACCTTCTGCGCCACTTCGACGGCCCGGCGCGCCCAGGCCGGGGTGGCGCCGGCCAGCCCGCAGGTCGGGGTCACCCCGACGCGGTCACGCAGCACCGCCCGGGAGAACCCCAGGCGGTCGGTCACCGCGGCCACCGTCGTCGCGACCTCCTCGACCGACGGCCTTGCCACCGGCGTGGCGGCCGGGACGGCACCGAGCAGAACGGTCCGCCCGGATTCCAGGAACTCGCCGACCCCGTCGAGGTCGGCCGCGGTGAGCGTCTGAGCGTCGACCGACACCGCACCGATCGTGCTGCGCTGCAACAGTTTCCACGGCAGGCCGGCGGCGCAGCTGTGCAGGGCCACCTCACCGCCCACCGCGGCCACGCAGTCGTCGAGCAGCCCGATGACCACCGACTCGTCGACCGGGTGGACCGGGCTCAGACTCGTCACTCCCGACAACCGTCCCGCCAGCGCTGCCGGCAGGGACGGCTCGTCGAACTGGACGACCACCGGTGTCTGCAGGCGCCGCTGCAGCTGCGCACGGTGCGCGGCCACCCCCTCGGCCAGGGACACGGTCAGGTCCCGGACGGCGCCGGCGTCGGTGATCGCGCGGTGCCCGCCGCCGAGTTCGAGATGCGCCGCCAGCGTGATCGGCCCGGGCGCCTGCACCTTGACCACGCGTTCGCCGCCGCGCAGACCGGCCTTCTCCCAGGCCTCCTCCAGCGCGTCGATGTCCTCGTCGAGCAGGCTGGCCGCCCGTCGGGTGACCCCGCTGCGCCCCGCCGCGATGCGGTAGCCGCGCGGGATCGTGTCGATCGCGATGTCGACCAGCAGCGCGCCCGCACGCCCGATCAGGTCCGCGCCTACGCCGCGGCCGGGAAGCTCGACGAGATGGGGCAGCCGGTGCAACTCCCCCACCACCACCTCGGCCGCGTCATGGGCCGAGGTCCCCGGCCATGATCCGACCCCGGTGGCGGTCGCGAATGCAGTCACTCGCCCGACGATAGGCGACGCACTACCCTCGAAGCATGACGGGCCGCGTGCTCCTGTGCGCCGTGGCGATCCTGATGTCGGGGTGTGCGCAGACCGTGGCCGGGACCGCGACCCGGCCGGTGCCCGGCCTCGACGAGGATTCCCGCTCGCCCGTCGACGTCGACGCCGTCCTGCTCGACCGTTCCCAGATGCAGGCGATCACCGGTTCCGGCCCGGATCTCACCGCCATTCCCGGCACGGAAAGCAAAGTGCCGGTGGACATTCCGATGAACACCGGGTTCCTGCCCGAGCAGGTGGTGCGTGACGTGCCCGCACAGTGCGAGTGGCTGTTCGCCGAGACCCAGGTGTTCGGCTCGGCGGTCGAGGAGTTCCACAAGACCATCCACCAGAATCCGGCGCGCGGGGCGCTGATCTCCCAGGCTGCCGCGGGCTACGTCGACCCCGCCACGGCGGTGGGCGCCCTGACCGGCCTGACCCGCCGCATCGACGAGTGCGGCGACACGGATCAGGGGCCCGTGCTGGTCGGCGAGGTGAGCGCGAAGACCGATGCGGTGTCCATCCGCCCCGGCGCGTGCGGACGCGACTACCGGGTGAAGTCCGCGGTCATGATCGAGGTGACGTTCTGCTCGTTCCCCGAGTCGGTGCCCGACCTGGTGATGACCAACATCGCCGACAACGTGCCGGGCTAGGTTCGTCGGCCGGCGGTCATGCCTCGAGGCGGGACTCCTCGAGGTCGATGTCGTACAGGATGCGGTTGAAGGCCTCGTTCGACAGCGATCCTTCGCGCCGCATCGTCATCAGCGCATTCCGCTGAGCCTGCAGCACCGCTCGCACCATGTCCTGGTATGCCCGCGACCGCTCCTCGTAGTCGCCGACCTCGTCACCGGCCACCCGGGCCTCGAACCGCTGTGCCCGGTACTCGTAGAGACCACGCATGCGCTCCGCGGTGTCGGTGCGCGTCCACTGTTCGTCGGCGAGCTCGTCGATCCGGTCCAGGGCCGCCCGCGCCGCGGTCAGCCGCGCCCGGTCTTCTTCGGCGTCCTCCGGGTCCGAGCTGCGGTCCAATCGGTTGATCAGCGCCGGCAGGGTCAGCCCCTGCACCACGAGTGTGAAGAAGATGACCACGAAGGTGAGGAAGAGAATCAACTCGCGGTGCGGAAACGGCGCACCGTCGGCGGTCTGCAGCGGCAGTGCCAACGCCACGGCGAGCGAGACCGCGCCCCGCATCCCGCTCCACCCCATGACGAGCCGCCACGACGCCGGGGCGCGTCGGCGACGCTGCCGGGGCCTGCGGTCGAGCAGCCTGATCAGATAGGGCACCGAGAAGAACCAGGCGATGCGGACGGCGACCAGGGTCCCGGTCACCGCGGCCGCGTAGGCCACCAGGGCGGTGAAGCGGTACTCGTGCAGGCCCGACACGATGGTGTGCAGTTGCAGGCCGATCAGCGCGAAAAGCGTTGCGTTGATCAGGAAGTCGATGATGTCCCAGACGAAGTAGCCCTGCAGCCGGGGGCGGGCGTCGAGGACATCGGGGCTGCGGATCGCCATGACGATCCCGGCGGTGACGACCGCCAGGACGGCCGAGGCGCCCGCCGCCTCGGCGGGCAGGAACGCGGCGTAGCCGGTGAGCAACGAGATCGTGACGCTGATCTGGGCGTCGTAGATGCGGGCGCGGACCCATCCCGACAACCAGCCCACCACCAGGCCGATCGCGATGCCGCCGAGCGCTCCGAACACGAAGCTCAACCCGGCGTCGGCCAGCGAGAAACTGCCCGCGACGGTGGCGGCCACCGCGACCCGGAAGGCGACCAGCGCGGTCGCATCGTTGAACAGCCCTTCGCCCTCGATGCTGCTGATGAGTCTGCGCGGGGCGCCCAGGCGACGCATGATGGTGGCCGCGGCCACCGGATCGGTGGGCGACACGATCGCGCCGAGCACGAAGGCCGCTTCCCAGGGCATTTCGGGAACGACGGCGTGCGCGGCGCACGCCACCCCCACCATCGTGACGACGACCAGGGCGACCGCACTGAGGGTGAGGCTGCGCAGGCCGGTGCGGAAGTCGCCGAAGTTCGCGTAGATCGCCGACTTGTACAGCAGCGGGGGCAGGAAGAGCGCCAGAACGAGGTCGGGTTCGAGGCGGATCTCCGGCAAGCCGGGGATGAAACCCGCCAGCGCCCCACCGATCACCAGCGGAATCGGATAGGGCACCGACAGGCGGCATGCCAGTGCCCCCAGCGCGGCCACGGCCATCAGCAATGCGGTGATCAGCACCTCGGCATGGTTCACCTCGACACCCTCGTGCCGATGTGGTCAGCTGTCAATGCGATTCGACCGGTGGCGCGACCGTGCGACAGCGGTCACGGCAGTGTCGGTGGCGGCTCGGGCAGCGGATGCGCACCCTCGGGGCGCAACCCATCGAAGATGATGGCGAGGTAGCGCCGCCACAGCATCGGCGGTGGATCGGCGAGATTGTCCGTGACGTGCACGGGCGCGCACATCAGCAGGAAGACGTCCGTCTCGGTGATGTCGGGCCGGAGCACGCCGGCGTCGCGGGCCCGGTCGACGAGTACCCCGAGGGCACAGTGCAGATCATCTCGCGCCCGCCCCACTGCGGGATCACCGTCACTGGCCGTCTGCAGGAACGTCAGATCGTGTTGCCGTCGTTGGTCGGCGGCGATCACGAGGAAATCCCTCAGTGCCGCACCCGGATCCGGCGCACCGGCGAGACCCTTCGCGGCATCGGTCAACGCGGTGATGTGCTCGCACACGATGGAGGCGATGAGGTCTTCCTTCGTGGCGAAATGACGAAACACCGTTCCTTTCGCCACCCCGGCTCGCGCGGCGATGTCAGCAACGGAGGCGGCGAGCCCGCGCTCGGCGAAGACCGTCTCTGCGGCGTCGAGAAGTTGCCGACGGTTGCGAGCCGCGTCCGCGCGAAGGGGGCGAGGACTCGACGGCATGCGACGAGACTACCAACTTGACCGACCGGTCACCTTGTGTCAGCGTGGGATGAACATGACCGAGTGGTCATGTTCGTACACCCCTATGGAGGACAGATGAACGTGCACGGTGCCACCGCTCTGGTCACCGGGGCGAACCGCGGAATCGGACGCTCCTTCGCGATCGAGCTGCTCGCCCGCGGAGCGACGGTCTACGCGACCGCGCGCACACCTGAGCTGATCGACATCCCCGGCGCGGAGGTCATGCGCCTGGACATCACCGACCAGGCATCCGTGGCGGCAGCAGCGGCACGCGCATCGGACGTCGACCTGCTGATCAACAACGCCGCCGACACCGCGGGCGGCAGTCTGGTCGACGGTGATCCCGACGCGATCCGGTCGACCATGGAGTCGAATTACTTCGGCACTCTGGCGATGATCCGGGCGTTCGCGCCGGTGTTGGCGCGCAACGGCGGCGGTGCCATCCTCAACGTGCTGTCGGCGGCCGCGTGGTCGACCGTGCCGGGCAACACCGCGTATGCAGCCGCGAAGTCCGCGCAGTGGGGCTTGACCAACGGCGTCCGCGTCGAACTGGCCGAGCAGGGCACGCTCGTGACCGCTCTGGTGCCGGGACTCGTGGGCACGCCGACGCTCTACGACTTCGCGCGCCGCCAGGGCATCGAATTCCCCGACGGCCGGGTGATCGACCCGGCCGATCTCGTGCGGCTCGCACTCGACGGGCTGGAGGCGGGCGAGATCGAGGTGCTCGACCCGATCGGCGCGGAGGCGAAGTCGGCGCTGTCAGGGCCACCCCGCGCCTTCGCACTCGGCTGATGAGCGCGTGGCGTCAGTGCGCCCCGGTGATGGTGGCGCTCCCGAGCACCTCGTCACCGTCGGGATCGGGACGGTAGAGCACCAGCGTCTGCCCGGGCGCGACGCCGCGCAGCGGGACGCGCAGGTCGACGGCGACCGACCCGTCACGGACCGTGGCGACGGCGTCGGCGGTGCCGCCGTGGGCGCGGACCTGCACGACGCATTCCACCGGACCGTCGGGCGCCGTCCCGGAGGTGAACACCGGCTTGTCACCGACCAGCGTGGTGACCTCCAGGTCGGCGAGGTCACCGACGTGGACGGTGCCGGTGTCGGCGTCGATCCCGGTCACGTAGCGGGGCCGGCCCTCCGGGCCGGGTCCCGGGATGCCGAGTCCCTTGCGCTGGCCGATCGTGAAACCGTGCACGCCGTCGTGCTCAGCGAGCACGGTGCCGGCCGCGTCGACGACGGCCCCGGGGCGCACGCCGATGCGGGCGCCCAGGAATGCCCGGGTGTCCCCGGAGGGGATGAAGCAGATGTCGTGGCTGTCGGCCTTGGTGGCGACCGACAGTCCGCGGCGGGCGGCCTCCTCGCGGATCTGCGCCTTGGGGGTGTCCCCGATCGGGAACACCGCGTGCCGCAGCTGCTCGGCGGTCAGCACCGCCAGCACGTAGGACTGGTCCTTGTCGTGATCGACCGCGCGGCGCAGCCGACCGTCCGACAACCGCGCGTAGTGACCGGTGGCCAGCGCGTCGAAGCCGAGCGCCAGCGCCCGGGATGCCAACGCGGAGAACTTGATCCGCTCGTTGCAGCGCACGCACGGATTCGGAGTCTCCCCGCGCGCGTAGGAGGCGACGAAGTCGTCGATGACGTCCTCCTTGAAGCGGTCCGCGAAATCCCAGACGTAGAACGGGATGTCGAGCACGTCAGCGACCCGGCGGGCGTCGCCGGCGTCCTCCTTCGAGCAGCATCCCCGCGATCCGGTGCGCAGGGTGCCCGGCGCGGACGACAGCGCCAGGTGCACGCCGGTGACGTCGTGTCCGGCGTCGACCATCCGCGCGGCGGCCACCGACGAATCGACGCCACCGCTCATCGCGACCAGCACCCGCATGACTACGGCCGTCCTCCCGAGCTCGCCAGCGCCGCCTGGCGCGCGCGCTCCACCGCCGCGGGCAGCACCGCCAGCGCGGCGTCGACGTCGGCTTCGGTGCTGGTGTGCCCCAACGAGAACCGCAACGATCCGCGCGCACTGGCCGGATCGGCGCCCATGGCGGTCAGCACATGCGAGGGCTGGGCCACACCGGCGGTGCACGCCGATCCGGTCGAGCACTCGATTCCCTTGGCGTCCAACAACATCAGCAGGGAGTCACCTTCACAGCCGCGGAAGGTGAAGTGCGTGTTGCCGGGCAGCCGGCCGACTCCGGCCGCGCCGTTGAGATACACGTCGTCGATGGTGCCCAGCACGCCGTCGATCAACCGGTCACGCAGTGCGCGCACCCGCGCCGCGGTGGCGTCCATGGTCTCGACCGCGTCGCGCGCCGCCGCGGCCATGGCCACGACGCCCGCGACATCCTGGGTGCCGGAGCGCACATCGCGCTCCTGCCCGCCGCCGTGCAACTGGGGCACGCAGGCGGTGTCGCGGCGCAGCAGCAGGGCGCCCACGCCGGCGGGTCCGCCGAACTTGTGCGCGGTGACGCTCATCGCCGACAGGCCGCTGGCGGCGAAGTCGACGGGCACCTGCCCGACGGCCTGCACCGCGTCGCTGTGCATCGGGATGTCGAAGCCGGCGGCGACCTGCGCGAGTTCCGCGATGGGCATGATGGTGCCGACCTCGTTGTTGGCCCACATCACCGAGATCAGGGCGACGTCGGCGGGATCACCGATCGCGGCCCGCAGCGCGGCCGGTGTCACCACCCCGTCGCGGTCGACCGGGATCCAGGTGACCTCGGCGCCTTCGTGCTCGACCAGCCACTCGACGGCGTCGAGCACCGCGTGATGCTCGACCGGCGTCGTGACGATGCGGCGGCGGCCGGGCTCGGCGTCACGCCTAGCCCAAAAGATCCCCTTGACGGCGAGGTTGTCGCTCTCGGTGCCTCCGGCGGTGAAGATCACCTCCGACGGCCGCGCGCCGAGCAGCTGAGCCAGCGTCTCCCGGGACTCCTCGAGCCGGCGGCGGGCCAGCCGGCCGGATCCGTGCAGCGAGGAGGCGTTCCCGACCGTCGACAACACCGCTGTCATCGCCTCGATGGCCGTCGGGCGCATCGGGGTGGTGGCAGCGTGGTCGAGGTACACCGCGGGCGCAGTCACAACGATCCACAATAGCCGCCACCTGCGGGCAGCCCTGCTCAGGCGACCAGCGCGTGACCGTCACCGCACGCCGGCGCCGCCCACGCGGCGTTGGGTGACGGGGTGCCGCGCACCGCGGCCTCGCAGCGCGCGGCCAGGTCCCGGCGATCCTCGCCGGGCAGCTGCAGCGATTCGACCCGGACGTGGACGACGGTGCGCCGCGCGGTGACGAGCCGGCGGATCGACGTGAGCAGGCTGTCGTCGCCGATGTAGGACGCCACCGTCGACCTGCTGCCGTCGCGGTGGTGGTAGCTCAGCCGCAGCGGCTGCACCGGGCGGCCGGCGTCGATCGCGGCCTGGAACATGGCCGGCCGGAAGGGTCCGTACGCCAGCCCGCACCACGTCGTGCCCTCGGGGAACGCGACCACGGTGCGCCCGGCACGCAACCGGTCGGCGACGGCGCGCACCACCTCGGGCAGCCGGCGCAGATCGTCCCGGTCGATCGGGATGACCTTCATCATCCGGGCCAGCGTGCCCAGCCCGGGCCAACCGACCATCTCCGCCTTGGCGACGAAGGCGCCCGGCATGACGGCGCCGATGGCGAAGATGTCCACCCAGGACACGTGCCCGCTGACCACCAGGACACCGGGGAGGTTGCGGACCGGGCCGCCGGAGACGGTGATCCTGATGCCCAGGCAGCGCAGCACCACGCGGCAGTACCGCCGCTGCAGGTGCGAGCGACCCGGCAGCGGCACCGCCAGCAGCGGCAGCGTCGGCAGCAGCAGAATCGTCAGGGTGGCCCGTAGCGCGACCCGCAGCATCACCACGGGACGCCGGCCTGCGGCTGCCGCGCCCGCCGCGATGCAGCCCGGGCCGCAGGAGGCTGCCGGCAGCCAGGCGTGGGTGCGCGTGCTCATCACGCGTCCACCGCGGTGGCGGCGGCGCCGGCCGAGCGCAGCCGCGTCAGGTAGCGGATGTCGGCGCGACGCTTGTCCAGCAGCGCCGGGAAGTCACCGACCCCGAAGTCGGGATCGTGGGCGGGTTCTCCGCAGACCTGGGCGCCCAGCCTCAGGTATCCGCGCATCAGCGGCGGCACCGACACCCGGGCCGGGGGGTCGATGTCGTCCAGCGAGCGGCCGGCGACCACCACGGGCCGGTAGGGCCGCACGGTCAACTCGTGCGGCGCCCGGTGGCGGCGCATGACGAAGTCCCGCACGCCCCGCAGGTGGCTTCCGGCCGGTTCGACGCCGGAGGGGTCGGCGACCGGAACCGACACGCAGCCGGTCACGTAGTCATAGCCGCAGCGGTCCAGGTAGGCCAGGATGCCCGCCCACATCATCAGCACGACCGCGCCGTTGCGGTGCCCGGCACGGACCACCGCGCGGCCCATCTCGACCAGCGAGGGACGCAGCGGGTCGAGTGCCGAGACGTCGAACTCGGTGGCCGTGTAGAGGCCTCCGGCGGCGATCGCCCCGGGCGGGGGCAGCATCCGGTAGCACCCGACGAGCTGGCCGGTGTGATCGTCGCGGACCAGCAGATGGTCGCAGTACTCGTCGAAACGGTCGGCGTCCAGGCCGGCGTGGCCGGTGTCGGCCAGCGTGAACCCGGGTTCGGCGGTGAACACGTCGTGGCGCAGCCGTTGCGCGGCCTCGATGGAGTCGGCGTCGGTGCACAGCAGGAGCGAGTAGCGGGGGTGGGTGGCTGCGGAGCTGTCGGGATCGCTGGCGATGAGTACAGAAGCAGTGCTCATAGCCAGCACGGTCGCGCAGGCGATCAGCGCGACGGCAATCGGTGCGTGACGTGTTCGTGAGCGGTGGGTGACGGTTCGGGGGCGGGTGCCCGGCCCGGAAAGGCGAAAGGCCCCCGTCCCGGTGGGGACGAGGGCCTGACGCGGGTGCCTTGCGGCGATCAGCCCTTGCGGGCCTTGATCGCGTCGGTCAGCTGCGGGGTGACCTTGAACAGGTCACCGACGATGCCGAGGTCGGCGATCTCGAAGATCGGCGCCTCTTCGTCCTTGTTGACCGCGATGATCGTCTTGGACGTCTGCATGCCGGCGCGGTGCTGGATCGCCCCGGAGATTCCCAGCGCGATGTAGAGCTGCGGCGAGACGGTCTTGCCGGTCTGGCCGACCTGGAACTGGCCCGGGTAGTAGCCCGAGTCCACCGCCGCGCGGGAGGCGCCGACCGCGCCCCCGAGCGAGTCGGCCAACTGCTCGACGACACCGAAGTTCTCCGCGCTGCCCACACCACGGCCACCGGACACGACGACGGTCGCCTCGGTGAGCTCGGGGCGGTCACCCGCGACCGCGGGCTCGCGCTTGGTGATCTTGGTGGCGTTCTCGGCCGGCGCCGGCACCTCGACGGTGACGACCTCGCCGGCGCCCTCGGACGACTCGGCCTCGATCGCACCGGGGCGCACGGTGATCACCGGGGTGTCACCGACGGCCTCGGCCTCGACGGTGTAGGCACCGCCGAAGATCGAGTGGATCGCCTTGCCGCCCTCGCGGACCTCGACGACGTCACTGAGGATGCCCGCGCCGATGCGCGCGGCCAGCCGGCCGGCGATCTCCTTGCCGTCGGCGCTGGAGGCCAGGACGATCGCCGCGGGCGACGCGGACTCGGCCAGCGAGGCGAGCACGTCGACGAACGGCGTGATCAGGTAGTTCTCGGCGTCGTCGGACTCGGCGACGTAGATCTTCGCGACGCCGGCTGCCTTGAGCCCCTCAACGAGCGGCTCGGCGGTGCCGGGCTTGCCCACCACGACCGCGGAGGGCTCACCGAGCGCACGCGCGGCGGTGATCAGTTCGGCGGTGACCTTCTTCAGCGCACCTTCAGCGTGCTCCACGAGCACGAGTACTTCAGCCATGGGTTTCGTTGCCTCTTGAGTTCTAGGGGTGGATGAGAATTGGGACGATCTACCTACACAATTTTCTGTGCGACCAGGTACTCGGCGATCTTGGTGCCGCCCTCGCCCTCGTCGGTGACCTTCTCGCCCGCGGTCTTGGGCGGCTTCGGGGTGGACGACAGCACCTTGGAACCGGCGTTGGCGACACCGACCTCGTCGGCCTCCACACCGATCTCGGCGAGCGTCAGCTTGGTCACTTCCTTCTTCTTCGCGGCCATGATGCCCTTGAAGGACGGGAAGCGGGGCTCGTTGATCTTCTCGTTGACGCTGACCACGGCGGGCAGCGTCGCCTCGAGGGTGAACACGCCGTCGTCGGTCTCGCGCTCGCCGGTGACCTTGCCGTTCTCCACCGTGAGCTTGCGCACGTGCGTCAACTGCGGCAGGCCGAGGTACTCGGCGATGATCGCCGGCACGGCGCCACCGGTGCCGTCGGTGGCCTCGTTACCGGCGATGACCAGCTCGGTGCCCTCGATGGTGCCCAGGGCACGGGCCAGCGCCCAGCCCGTCTGCACCATGTCCGAACCGTGCAGACCCTCGTCGACCAGGTGCACAGCCTTGTCGGCACCCATCGACAGCGCCTTGCGGATCGCCTCGGTGGCCCGCTCCGGGCCGGCCGTCAGCACGGTGACGGTGCTGTCGCCGCCCTCACGCTCCTTGATTAGCAGCGCCTCCTCGACGGCGCGTTCGTTGATCTCGTCGAGCACGGCGTCGGCGGCCTCGCGATCGAGGGTCCAGTCACCCTCGGACAGCTTGCGCTCGGACCATGTGTCGGGAACCTGTTTGATCAGAACCACGATGTTCGTCATGACTGCAGTTCGTCCTTCTCGAAGGGGCCGGTGACCGGCCCGCCTTATCACGTTTGGAGCTCTCACCCCCAGGTTACCAGCGGGTAACTTAAGGCGGTTCGCAAAAACACCATAGCTGGTCGAAGTTTGCGTTCTCGCCCGCCGGGGTCCTATGAACAGTTCGTCATCGGTCGGTTACGGGTTAGCCTGCCTCCGATGAGCGCACACGTGACCCATTCAGCGGTTGGGACGCAGCCGGCTGACGCCCCCATGGCGCTGACGGGTGAGCGGACCGTCCCCGGTGTCGCCGAGGAGAACTACTGGTTCCGCAGGCACGAGGTGGTCTACCGCCGCCTGCTGGACCGGTGCCGCGACCGGGACGTGCTCGAGGCGGGCTGCGGCGAGGGCTATGGTGCCGATCTGATCGCCGATGTCGCGCGCGGGGTGATCGGCCTGGACTACGACGAGTCGGCGGTGGCGCACGTCCGGGCCCGCTATCCGCGCGTGGACATGCGTCACGGCAACCTCGCCGCCTTGCCGCTGGCCGACGAGTCGGTGGATGTGGTGGTCAATTTCCAAGTGATCGAGCATCTCTGGGACCAGGGCCAGTTCGTCGCCGAGTGCCGCCGGGTGCTGCGCCCGGGTGGGCTGCTGCTGATGTCGACCCCCAACCGGATCACCTTCTCCCCCGGTCTCGACACCCCGGTCAACCCGTTCCACACCCGGGAACTCAACGCCGCGGAGCTGACCGAGCTGCTCGTCGACGCCGGGCTGCGAGCGGACTCGATGCTCGGGGTGTACCACGGGTCCCGGCTCGCCGAGCTGGACGCGCGGCATGGTGGCTCGATCATCGACGCGCAGATCGCCCGCGCCCTCGCCGATGCGCCGTGGCCGGCCGAGCTGCTCGCCGACGTCGAATCGGTCACCGTCGACGACTTCGAGCTCACCGACGGCCGGGACATCGACGCCAGTCTCGACCTGGTCGCGATCGCGGTGCGGCCGTGACGGTTCCCACGTCAGACCCCGTACCCGGGCTGTTCACCTTCGTCCTGCACACCCATCTGCCGTGGCTGGCCCACCACGGCCGCTGGCCGGTCGGCGAGGAATGGCTCTACCAGTCCTGGTCGGCGGCGTATCTGCCGCTGGTGCGGGTGCTGCGGACCCTGGCCGACGAGGATCGGCAGCACCTGGTCACCCTCGGCGTCACCCCGGTGGTGGCCGCCCAGCTCGACGATCCCTACTGCCTGCAGGGCATGCACCACTGGCTGGCCAACTGGCGGCTGCGCGCCGGTGAAGCCGCGACCGCCCGAACGGCGTCCGGTCCGTCCCCGGCGTCGGAGCCAGAAGCGTTGCGCCGCTTCGGTTCCCGCGAGCTGGCCGAGGCCGATCGCGAGCTCGCCGAGTTCGAGACGCTGTGGCGGCACGGTGGCAGCCCGGTGCTGCGGGAGCTCATCGACGGCCGCGTGATCGAGCTGCTCGGCGGTCCGCTCGCGCACCCCTTCCAGCCGTTGCTCAACCCTCGGCTGCGCGAGTTCGCGCTGCGCGAGGGTCTGGCGGACGCCCAGCAGCGCTTCGCGCACCGCCCCGCCGGGATCTGGGCGCCGGAGTGTGCCTACGCGCCGGGAATGGAGACCGAGTACGCCGCCGCCGGGGTGGGCCACTTCATGGTCGACGGCCCGTCGCTGCACGGCGACACCGCGCTCGGCCGCCCGGTCGGCGACTCCGACGTCGTCGCGTTCGGCCGCGATCTGGCCGTCAGCTACCGGGTGTGGTCCCCGAAATCCGGCTATCCCGGCCATGCCGCGTACCGCGACTTCCACACCTACGACCATGCGACGGGCCTCAAACCGGCTCGGGTGACCGGTCGTAACGTGCCCTCGGACGCCAAGGCACCCTACGATCCCGCGCGGGCCGCGGCCGCCGTCGACGGCCACGTCGAAGACTTCGTCGCCACAGTGCGGGAACGCCTGATCAGCGAGAGCGCCCGGATCGGGCGGCCCGCGCACGTCATCGCCGCCTTCGACACCGAGTTGTTCGGCCACTGGTGGTACGAGGGCCCACTCTGGCTGGAGAAGGTGCTGCGGGCGCTGCCCGAGGCGGGTGTGCGGGTCGGCACACTCACCGACGCGATCGCCGACGGCTACGTCGGCGCCCCGGTCGAATTGCCGCCCAGCTCATGGGGTTCCGGTAAGGACTGGCAGGTGTGGGCAGGCGATCAGGTGGCGGATCTGGTCCGGCTGAACACCGAGGTCGTCGACACGGCGCTGAGCACGGTGGACAAGGCACTCGCCCACGCGGCCGCACTGGGTGCGCCGGGACCGCGGATGTTCGTCGCCGACCAGATCCTGCGCGAGACGCTGCTGACCGTGTCCAGCGACTGGCCGTTCATGGTCAGCAAGGACTCGGCGGCCGACTACGCGCGCTACCGGGCGCACCTGCACGCGCACGCCACCCGCGAGATCGCCGACGCGTTGGCGTCCGGCAGGGTGGAGCAGGCGCAGCGCCTCGCACAGGGCTGGAACCGCGCCGACGGATTGTTCGGCGCGCTGGACGCGCGGAGACTGCCGAGCGCGTGACGATGAAAGTCCTTCTGGTGTCCTGGGAATACCCGCCGGTGGTCATCGGTGGGCTGGGCCGCCACGTGCACCACCTGGCGACCGAACTTGCCGCGGCGGGCCACGACGTCGTGGTGCTCAGCCGCAGGCCCACCGGAACCGACCCGGCGACGCACCCCACCACCGACGAGGTCAGCGACGGGGTGCGGGTGATCGCGGCCGCCGAGGATCCGCACGAATTCGCCTTCGGCACCGACATGATGGCGTGGACGCTGGCCATGGGACACGCGATGGTCCGGGCCGGCCTGATGCTCGGCGACTGGCGGCCCGACGTGGTGCACGCGCACGACTGGCTGGTCGCCCACCCCGCCGTGGCGCTGGCCCAGTTCTTCGACGTGCCACTGGTTTCCACCATCCATGCGACCGAAGCGGGCCGGCACTCGGGATGGGTGTCGGGCACGGTCAGCCGCCAGGTGCACGCGCTGGAGTCCTGGCTGGTGCACGAATCCGATTCGCTGATCACCTGTTCGGCGTCGATGCGCGACGAGATCACCGCGCTGTTCGGCCCGGGGCTTTCCGAGATCTGCGTGATCCGCAACGGAATCGATCTCGCCGGTTGGCCGTTCGCGCCCCGCCGGGAACATCCCGGTCCCGCCGAGCTGCTGTACTTCGGCCGCCTCGAATACGAGAAAGGCGTGCACGACGCCATCGCGGCGCTGCCGCGCATCCGGCGCACCCACCCGGGAACGACGCTGACCATCGCCGGCGACGGCACGCAACTGGCGTTCCTCACCGCGCAGGCCCGCAAGCACAAGGTGCTCAAGGCGACGAACTTCGTCGGCCTCGTCGATCACGCGCAGCTGCTGGCGCTGCTGCACCGGGCCGACGTCGCCGTGCTGCCGTCGCGCTACGAGCCGTTCGGCATCGTCGCGCTCGAGGCCGCTGCCGCCGGTGCGCCGCTGGTCGCGTCCACCGCGGGAGGTCTCGGCGAAGCCGTGATAGACGGGGCGACCGGCCGGTCGTTCCCGCCCGGCGATGTGGCCGCCCTGGCGGCCGCGGTGCGCGCCGTGCTCGACGCGCCCGCAGCCGCACAGCGTGCCGCGACCGCCGCGCGTGAGCGGCTCACCTCCGACTTCGCCTGGCACACCGTCGCCGGCGAGACCGCGCAGGTATACCTCGGCGCGAAACGGGCCGAGCGCAGACCGCAGCCCCGCAGGCCGATCGCGGAGCGGGCGCTGCCCGACGTCTGACCTCTAGCGGGATGCCTTCTTGCGTTCGATGTCGGCCAGCGCGGCGGCCAGTTCCGCGCGCTTGGCCGCCGAGGTCTCCCAGGACACCTTGCGGTTCTTGACCACCTTGGCCGGGGCGCCGACCGCGATCGAGAAGTCCGGGATGTCCCCGCGCACCACCGCGTGCGAACCGAGCACACAGCCGCGCCCGATCGTGGTGTTGCGCAGCACGCTGACCTTCACCCCCACCCACGTGTCGGGACCGATCCGCACGGGGCCCTTGATGATGCCCTGGTCCTTGATCGGCAGCTCGATGTTGTCCATCCGGTGGTCGAAATCGCAGATGTAGCACCAGTCGGCCATCAGCACCGAATCGCCCAGCTCGATGTCGAGATAGGTGTTGATGACGTTGTCGCGGCCGAGGACCACCTTGTCGCCGATCCGCAGCGAGCCCTCGTGACAGCGAATGGTGTTCTTGTCGCCGATGTGCACCCAGCGGCCGATCTCCATCTGGCTCAGCTCCGGGGTGGCCTGGATCTCGACGCCCTTGCCCAGGAACACCATGCCGCGGGTGATGATGTGCGGATTGGCGAGCTTGAACTTCAGCAGCCGCCAGTAGCGCACCAGGTACCACGGGGTGTACGCCCGGTTGGCCAGCACCCATCGCAGCGATGCCAGCGTGAGGAAGTTCGCCTGCCGCGGATCACGCAGGCGCGACCCGCGCCAGCGCTTGTGCAGCGGCGCGCCCCACATCGTCGTCATGGCCGGAAAGCCTACGCGAGCGCAGGGGTGCGGAGCGGTTACCCTCACGTGGGCTCGACGTACACCGCGACCAGAAGGGACCCCGTGCTCCGGCGAATCATCGTGCTGGCCACCACCGTGCTGATCGCGGGCGCACTGGCCGGCTGCGGGAGCACCGACTCCTGGGTGCAGTCCCGCGCCGCGTCGGGGTGGGCCGCCCAGTACGCCGATGCCGCCAACAGCAGTTCCTCCCCTGTCTCGGGCGCCGACACGCTGCGCCTGGACTGGGTGCGGTCGGTCAAGGGCGACCTCGCCGCGCAGGCCGCGCTCGGTTCGGGCAACTACCTCGCAGTCAACGGGCAGACCGCCGGCGGATGTTCGCTGATGGTGTGGGAGACCAATAATCGCGCGCGGCAACGCTGGTGCACGCGGCTCTACCCGGGAGGCGGGCTCGCAAGTCCGCTGTTCGATGGGTTCGACAATCTGTACATCGGTCAGCCGGGCGCGGTGATGTCCTACCCGGTGACCCAGTGGATCCGGTGGCGGCAACCCGTGATCGGCATGCCGATGACGATGCGGTTCCTGGATCCGGGCATGCTGCTGGTCGTCACGCACCTGGGCCAGGTGCTGGTGTTCGACGCGCACCGCGGCACCGTGGCCGGCAGCGCGATGGATCTGGTGGCCGGCGTGAATCCGCGGGATTCCGAACGCGGCCTGCAGGACTGCCGGCTGGGCGGGCCGGGGTGCCCCGTCGCCGCCGCACCGGCGTACTCCGACGCGTCGAAGGTCATCGTGCTGACGCTGTGGGAACCCGGCGCCGAGGCGCCCGAGTTGGTCGGCCTGCGCTACCGGCCCGGTCAGACGCCGCTGATCACCCGCGAATGGACCAGCGACGCCGTGGGGCGCGGCCCGCTGGCCAGCCCCGTGCTCTCCGCGGACGGCGCCACGGCGTACGTCAACGGCCGCGACGAGCGGCTCTGGGCGATCAACACCGACGACGGCTCCGCGAAGTGGTCGATGCCGCTGGACTATCTGGCCCAGACGCCGCCGTCGGTGACCCCCGACGGACTGATCGTGGCCGGCGGCGGTCCGGGTGCCCGGCTGACCGCGATCCGCGACACCGGCGACGGACCCGAGAAAGTGTGGAGCCGCGACGATGTGGCGCCGCTGTCCACGGCGAGCCTGGCCGGCGTCGGCTACACCGTGGCCGCCGACGGCGACGGGATGGCGCTGACGGTGTTCGCCCTCGGTGACGGCCACACCGTGAACACCTACCGACTGCCGGGCGCCACCGGATGGCCGGTCGGGGTGTCGGTCGGCCATGACCGCAGAGTCGTCACCGCGACCAGCGACGGCCGGGTCTACGGCTTCGCGCCTGCCTAGGCGAGCATCGACGCGACGGCCGAGCGCGGCACGGTCGCCTGCAGCGCGCCCCCGGCGCCGCCCATGACCTCGCCCTGGCCGAAGAAGAAGATGATCGAGTCGTCGGTCAGGGCGAACTCCTGGTACTTCGACGGGTCGAGCCCGTCGGCCGCGGCGATCGGGGCGTCGACGCCGAGCTGGCGCGACACCTCGGACTGGACGATCGGGAAGATCACGTCCAGCGGCCGGGTGCCGGGCTTGAACAGCGAGTCGAAGGTGATCGGCGCTTTCTTGACG
Organism: Mycolicibacterium chlorophenolicum; assembly: GCF_001044235.1. Lineage (GTDB taxonomy): Bacteria > Actinomycetota > Actinomycetes > Mycobacteriales > Mycobacteriaceae > Mycobacterium > Mycobacterium chlorophenolicum. The sequence goes on from NZ_JYNL01000020.1 coordinate 697,477, forward strand.
ACATCCCAGTTGAATGCCTTGTACCAGGTCTGGGGGTGCGCGCCGCCGACGTTCTCGTACACCTCGAACACCACACTGCGGGTGCCGCCGTCATCGGGCCCGGTTCGGTAGCCGGTCCCCTTGCCGTCGAGCACGTAGGGCAGATTCCACGAACCCGGCATCTCCGCCACGTTGACGAAGCCGTCGCGGGTCTGGGTCAGATACGCGATCAGCGCCTGCTGGTCGGGGTAGTCGGCCGGGAAGGTGTAGTCGAGGGTGTAGGTCGGGTTCTCGACGTGGACGTGACAGACCTGCTCGGCGTCCACCGTGCCGCCGAGGTCGGCGCACGCCGGCTGAGCGGCGGCGGCAGGCGTGGCTCCCCAGCCGGCCAGCACACCGGCAGCCAGGAAAGCAGCGGCGAGTTTGCGCATCGTCGGAGTCCTCAGGATTCGGCGCCACGGGTGCGACGGCGCATGGTCGGATGTCCGCCAGGGTACGTGAGCGATCACCGTGACGGACGACATATGAATGCCGTTGCCCGGCTTGCCGCCCCGGAACCGAGGCGGGTGATGACGACCGAGGCGCGGTCGTCGCCGCGCAGCCGCATCCGGGAGCGCAACGCGTCGGGGTCGACGTCGACGCCGCGGACCAGGATCTCGACGGCCCCCACCGCCCGCGCCGAAAGCGCCTGCCGCAGGTGACGTTCGCTGTAGGGCAGCTGCTCGAGCACTTCGAATCCGCGCACCCCGTCGGGCAGTCGGTCGCCGGACAGGTAGGCGATGTCGGGGTCGATCTGCCACAGACCGTGGCGTGCCGCGTAGTGACGCACCAGGCCGGCACGGACCACGGCGCCGTCCGGGTCGACCAGCCAGCGCCCGGCCGGCGCCACCCCGCAGTCGTCGGGCTCGGTGTCGGTGAGCTGCTCGCCGGTGTCGAGCACCGTCGCGCGCCGGCGAACTCCGGCCGCGGTCAGTCCGGCCGACCACAGGCAGGCTTCGCGCACGCCGCCCGCCAGAGAGGTGACCTCGATCTCCCCGTCGAAACCCATCTCGGTCATCATCGCGAAATCGATTCCGGGAGCGCACTTCACGACGTGATCGCGGTCGGCCAGCACGGCCAGCAGCTCGTCGAGCGGGGGCTGGTAGGCCCGTGGGTCGAACCGGCGCCTGGCCCCGCTGCGCCGCGCCGGGTCCACCACCACCACGGCGTCTCGGGTGACAGGGCGCAGCGCATCGGCCCGGCAGAGCGCCACCTCGGCGCCCGGACCCGAACCCAGGTTGTGCCGCGCCATCGCCAGCCGTACCGGATCGACGTCGCTGCCCACCACGTGGGAGGCCGTATCCCGCAGGGCCGCAAGCTCAGAACCGATCGAGCAGGTGGCGTCGTGCACCGTCGCCCCGGCCAGCCGTCGCGCGCGGTGCGCGGCCACCGGCCCCGCGGTGGCCTGCTGCAGCGCCTCGTCGGTGAACAACCACTCCGACGCGTCGGCGAACTTCGCCGCCGCCCGCCGCCGCAGCTGCACGGTCTCCACCAGGACCGCGGCGCGGTCACCGAATCGCGTTCGTACTGAACCGATGTCGTTGACCAGGGTGGTGGTGCCGAGGTCGAGCCGGCCGACCTCGGCCAGGGCGAGCCGCCCGGCGTCGCTGCCCAGAAAGCTCACATCGTCGAGGCCGAAGGCTACGACGGCGTACCGCCCGGCTTGACCCCGGTCACCATGACGTTGTAGAACCAGCCCTTCGGCACCACGCGCCGCCATACGGTGGCGTCCACCCACGACAGCGTGGTCCAGCTGTTGAACGCGAATTTGGCCCAGCCCCAACCGAGCCGGCCCGGCGGCACCGCGGCCTCGAACGTCCGGATCGGCCAGCCCAGCATCGCGGCAGTGAATTCCTCACTGGCCGTGCGGATCTCGACCGCTCCGGCGTTTGCGGCCATCCGCTCGAGATCGGCGGGATCGAAGGTGTGCAGGTCGACGACGGCCTCCAGCGCTGCCGCGCGCGAGGATTCGTCGAGTTCGGCCTGCGGGCGGCGCCACTGCGAGAGCATCGGCAGCTTGGTCACGTTGGTCGCGACCCGCCAGGTCAGCGTCGAGAGCTCGCGGGCGTAGCGGTTGCCGACCGTGGTCGGCTCGCCGGCGAAGACGAACCTGCCGCCCGGCTTGAGGACCCGCACGACCTCGCGCAGCGACAGTTCCACATCGGGGATGTGGTGCAGCACCGCGTGGCCGACCACCAGATCGAAGGTGTTGTCGTCGTACGGGATGCCCTCGGCATCGGCGACCCGGCCGTCGACGTCCAGGCCGAGACCCTGCCCATTGCGGGTGGCCACCTTCACCATGCCCGGCGAAAGGTCCGTCACCGACCCGCGGCGCGCCACCCCCGCCTGGATCAGGTTGAGCAGGAAGAAGCCGGTTCCGCAGCCCAGTTCCAGCGCGCGGTCGTAGGGCAGTTCGCGCTGGACCTCGTCGGGCACCGCGGCGTCGAAGCGGCCGCGGGCGTAGTCGACGCACCGCTGGTCGTAGGAGATCGACCACTTCTCGTCGTAGGTCTCGGCCTCCCAGTCGTGGTAGAGCACCTGGGCGAGCTTGGAGTCGTGCATCGCGGCTTCGACCTGCTCCTTGGTCGCGCGCGGCTGCGGAGCCGGATCGGCGACCTGTGGCGTGGGCGCCGGATCGGCGACGTCGGGGTGGGCGCCGGATTCCTTCGTTTCCGTCATGCAGGGCAGCCTAACGTCTGTGATCGAACGCGGCTTTTGCGGCCGCCAGGACCTCCGGCGGGTAGTCCACGAACCGACGTGTCCAGGCCAGCGCGGCGTCGTAGACGGCGTCGGGCGCGACGAGCTCGTCGACGAGGCCGAGCTGCTGAGCCTCCCGGGCGTCGACGAAACGGCCGCTGAACACCAGGTCCTTGGCCTTGCTCACGCCGATCGCCGCAGAAAGGCGCGTCGCCGCCTCCCCTGCGGGCGCGCGACCGGCCAGGATCTGCGTCGCGCCGAACTTCGCGTTGTCGCCGCTGATACGCCAGTCGGCGGCCAGCGCCAGCGTCATGCCCGCGCCCAGCGCATACCCGGTGATCGCGGCCACCATGGGCCTCGGCACCGCCGCGAGCGCGTCGACGGCCTCCCGGTACACCTGGGCGGCCGCCTCGGCCTCGTCGGCGTTCAGCGTCTCGAGCTCGGGCATGTCCTCGCCGGCGGAGAAGATCTCGTGACCGCCGAACAGGATGACCGCGGTCAGGTCGTCCCGGCGCGCCAGCTCGGCCGCCGCCTCGGTGATCTCGCGACACACCTGGCGGGTCAACGCGTTGGTGGGTGGCCGCGACAGGAGCAGCGTCGCGATCCGCGCGTCGTCCTCGCCTGCGGCGAGGTGGACGCTGACGAATTCCGTCACGACAGCGGCGCCCCGTCGGTGTAGCCCTGCGGCGCCCTTCGATTGCGGGCCGCGTTGTAGCGCTCGCTGTTGAAGAACTCGATCTCCCAGTTGCCGCCGGTCTCGGCGGCCAGCGACGGCTCGATCGCGACGATGCGGCGTTCGACGGCCAGCACCTCGGCGACGGTGCGCCCGTTGAGTGCGTCGAGCTGGGTCCACGTGGGCGGCAGCAGGAAGCTGCGCCCCTCGGCGAAGTCGTCCAGGGCGGCCTGCGGCGTGACCCAGCCGGCCTTGTCGGTCTCGGTGTTGTCGCCGTCGGCGCGCTGACCCTGCGGCAGCGCCGCGACGAAGAAGTACGTGTCGTAGCGACGGGTGCGCTCCTCCTTCGGGGTCACCCAGTTCGCCCACGGCCGCAGCAGGTCCGCGCGCAGGACCAGCTTCTCCGCCCGCAGGAACTCGCCGAACGACAGCGACTTGTTCTCCAGCGCGGCCCGCTGCTCCCGGTACACCGACGCGTCGTCGACCAGCAGGTCCGGGTCGTCGGCAGCGCCGGCGAACAACACGCCGGACTCCTCGAACGTCTCCCGCGCCGCGGCGCACACCAGCGCCTCGGCGAGCTCCTCGTCGGTGCCGAACCGGCCGGCCCACCAGCTGCGGTCGGGCCCGTGCCAGGCGATGTCGGCGTTGCGGTCACGGTCGTCGACCCCGCCGCCGGGAAACACCATGACCCCGGCGACGAAGTCCATCGCCGAATGCCTGCGCATCAGGAAGATCTTGATGCCCTCGTCGGTGTCGCGCACCAGCATCACGGTGGCGGCCGGTCGCGGGACCAGCGGATCGGTGGCCGTCACAAACGCCTCCTGTGTGCCGCGCGGGTGCGCGTGCGGCGCGCGAAGTAGCGGCCGTCGATGATGTCCAGGGCGATGGACTGTCCGAACGCCGTCGACAGGTTCTCCGCGGTCAGCACATCGGTGAGCAGACCGGCGTCAACCACCGCGCCCTCGGAGAGGATCAGGCAGTGCGAGAAGCCGGGCGGGATCTCCTCGACGTGGTGGGTCACCAGCACCATCGCCGGCGCGTCGGGGTCCAGCGCCAGATCGCTGAGCCGGGCCACCAGTTCCTCGCGTCCGCCGAGGTCGAGTCCGGCGGCGGGTTCGTCGAGCAGCAGCAGTTCGGGGTCGGTCATCAGCGACCGCGCGATCAGCACCCGCTTGCGCTCCCCCTCCGACAGCGTGCCGTAGGTGCGGTCGGCCAGATGCTCGCCGCCGACGCTCTCCAGCATGTCGAGCGCGCGTTCGTAGTCCACGTCGTCGTACTTCTCGCGCCAGCGGCCCAACACCGAGTAGCCGGCCGACACCACCAGGTCCCGCACGATCTCGTCGTCGGGCACGCGTTGGGCCAGCGCCGCGCTGCTCAGCCCGATGCGCGCACGCAGTTCGGACATGTCGACCCGGCCGAGGCGCTCCCCGAGAACGTAGGCGGTGCCCGACGACGGATGCTCCATCGCCGCGGCGATCCGGAGCAGGGAGGTCTTGCCCGCGCCGTTGGGGCCGACGACGACCCACCGCTCGTCGAGCTCCACCGACCAGGTCACCGGGCCGACGAGCAGCCGGCCGTTGCGGCGCAACGTGACCTTCGCGAAGTCGATCAGCAGGTCTTCGTCGGCTTCGTGGACGTCATCGTCGGGGTCGGCTGGCACCCGCTTATCGTAGTCAGCCCGGAATCGTCCGGCCGGATGGCGTCCGGCACCTCGGGACGGACCCGGGCCCAGCCGCTGACGGCGAGGATGCGCCGCGGGGTGAGGCGTACGAACAGCTGGACCAGCGGCCCGATGCCGAGCGCGTAGACGACCGTGCCGATGCCGACGGTGCCGCCGAGCACCCAGCCCACGGTGAGCACCGTGACCTCGATCGTGGTGCGCACCAGGCGAACCGAGCGCCCGGTGCGCATCACGAGTCCGGTCATCAGCCCGTCACGCGGACCCGGGCCGAGGCCCGCGCCGATGTAGAGAACCGTGCTGACGGCGTTGGAGACCACCGCGGCCGCCATCAGTGCCGCGCGGACCGGGAGGGACTCCGGTGCGGGGATGAGCCACAGGGCGACGTCGACGGTCACGGCGATGACGACGACGTTGGCGACGGTGCCGATGCCCGGCCGGTTGCGCAGCGGGATCCACGCCAGTAGTACCGCGACGCCGACCACCGCCGACGCGGCGCCGATGCTGAGCGGAGTGCGCAGCGCCAGTCCCTGATGGAAGACGTCCCAGGGGTCCAGTCCCAGGCCGGCGCGAACCATCATCGCCATGGACGTGCCATAGCCGACGAGGCCGGCCAGCAGCGCGGCGCCGCGCGCGGCGGCAGTGCTCACCCGGGCCATCCGTCAGGCGTGATCGGGGAAGTGCATGCGGATGGCGTCCAGGTCGCTGCGCATGCGGCGGGCATCGGCGTCGCGTTCGTCGATCGCGCTTCCGATCGAGGGCGAGTAGTACAGATCGGCCAGCCGGTGAGCCAGTCGAGATATCCAGTGGTTCATATCGCCATGATCTTGCGTGACTGGATTGCCCATCAATAGCCAGTTGGTGGATACTGGCCTCAATGACTACCGTGCTGACGGCCAGATCGCTCGATGTGGACCTCTTGGCCCGCGAATTGGGCAACTGGCGCACGTCCAGTCGCAGCGGACCCGCCTACCACGGCCTGGCCGACGCGATCCGCCTGCTCATCGTGGACGGCCGGGTGCCGGTGGGCGCGCGGCTGCCCAGTGAGCGCGCGCTGGCCGAGGCGCTGCGCGTCTCCCGCACCACTGTCACCGCGGCCTACGCCCAGTTGCGCGAGGACGGATACCTGCACGCCCGACAGGGCGCCCGCAGTACGACCGCTCTCCCCCTGTCCTCGCCGGCTTCCGTCGCGCCGGCCATCCCGACGGCCAATCTGGCCGCAGCCACGCTCGCCGCGCCCGCGGCCGTGGTGTCGCAGGCGTTCGCCGAAGCGGCCGAACAGGTCACGCCGTACCTGCGCGACATCGGCATCGAGTTGCGCGGCGTTCCGCCGCTTCGTGAAGCCATCGCCGAAAGGTATTGCGCCCGAGGCCTTCCCACCGAACCCGACGAGATCCTGGTGACCACCGGGGCGTTGCACGCGATCGGGCTGATCCTGGCCACCTACACCCAACCCGACGACCGGGTACTCGTCGAGCAGCCCACGTACCACGGCGGCCTGGCCGCGATGGCGGTCCGCGGTCTGCGGCCGGTTCCGGTCGCGATGACCCCCGACGGCTGGGAACTCGACGCCATCGACGCCGCGATCCGTCAGCTGGCGCCGAGCCTGGCGTATCTGATCCCCGACAACCACAATCCGACCGGGATGACGCTGCCGCCCCCGGGGCGGCGCCGGCTGGCCCACATCATCGGCGAGACCCGCACCCGAACCATCATCGACGAGACGATCACCGATATGTGGCTCGACGAGGAGGTGCCGGCCCCGTTCGCCGCGTCGATGACCGCGCGCCGGGATCTGGTGCTGACCGTCGGGTCGATGTCGAAGTCGTTCTGGGGCGGACTGCGCATCGGCTGGATCCGCGCCGAGCGAAACACCCTCGCCACGGTCGCCGCGCTGCGGCCCGCGATCGACATGGGAACACCCGTCTTCGAACAGCTGGCCGCCGCACGGCTTTTGGCGGCCGAGGCCGATGTGCTCCCCGAGCGTCGGGAGATCCTGCGTGCCCGACGCGCGCTGCTGCTCGACCTGCTCGCCGAGCACCTGCCCGACTGGCGGCCCTCGCCCGGCAAGGGCGGGATGTCACTGTGGGTGCGGCTGCCCGCGCCGATGAGCTCGGCGCTGTCGGCGGCCGCGTCGCGGATGGGTCTGGAGATCCCGCCGGGTCCGCGTTTCGGCGTGGACGGCACGCTGGAGCGGTTCATCCGGGTGCCCTACACGCTGCCCGACGACCAGCTCGTCACCTCGATCGAGCTGCTGGCCCGCGCGTGGCGCGCCGTCACCGGATCGACGTCGGTGGAGCCGACCGCGATCGTGGTCTGAGTCAGTCCGGGATCTCGACGCGGCGGACCACGCCGTCGAGCGCGTCGGCCGCCTCGATCTCCCCGCGGGTGATGCCGAGGATGAACAGCACTGTGTCCAGATACGGGTGGCTCAGCGACGCGTCCGCGACTTCGCGCAGCGCGGGTTTGGCGTTGAAGGCCACGCCGAGTCCCGCGGCGGTGAGCATGTCGATGTCGTTCGCGCCGTCACCGACGGCGACCGTCTGTTCCATCGGCACCCCGACCTGCTGAGCGAAGTTGCGCAGCGCCTTGGCTTTTCCGGGCCGGTCGACGACGTCGCCGATCACCCGTCCGGTCAGCTTGCCGTCGACTATCTCGAGCTCGTTCGCGGCGACGAAGTCCATCATCAGCTCGTGCGCCAGCGGCTCGATGACCTGCCGGAAGCCCCCGGAGACGATGCCGCAGTAGTAGCCGAGGCGACGCAGCGTCCGGAGCGTGGTGCGCGCGCCCGCGGTGAGTTCGATCTGCTCGGCCACCTCGTCGAGAACCTCGGCGGGCAACCCTTCCAACGTCGCGACCCGCCGGTGCAGCGACTCGGCGAAGTCGAGCTCGCCACGCATCGCCGCCTCGGTGACCTCGGCGACCGCCGCCTCGGCGCCGGCGTGCGCGGCCAGCATCTCGATCACCTCGCCCTGGATCAGGGTGGAGTCCACGTCGAACACGATGAGCCGCTTGGCACGCCGGGACAGGCTGTAGTCCTCGACCGCGATGTCCACGCTCTCCTGGACCGCCACGCGCGCCAGCGTCGCCTGCAGATCGCGGTAACTGCCCGGCGGCACCGACACCCGCAGTTCGAGCCCGGTGACCGGATAGTCCGAGACGCCACGGATGAAGTCGATGTTGACGCCCAGAGCGGCCGCCTCGCGCGCCACCACGCCGAACGCCTCCGCGGTGATCGGCCGGCCCAGCACCACGATGGTGTGTGTCGACGGTTCCCGCAGCACCGGCAATCCGTCGCTGCCCTCGATCGTCACCTCGAGACCGAGCCGGTGGATCGCGGTCTGGACCTCGTCGCGCAGATCCGGTCCGGCGGCCACCTCGGCGGCGGCGGCGACGAGCACTCCGAGCGTCAGCCGCCCGCGGATCACGACCTGTTCGACGTTGAGGAGGTCCACCCGATGCCGGGACAGCACCTCGAACAGCGCCGACGTCACACCCGGCTGGTCGCGACCCGTCACCGTGATCAGCAGCGACGAACGATTACGCGACGAACCGGCCGTTACGCTTCCGATGCGCTCACCCCCGAGTGCCTCTGGCGTACGTGCGGTCAGGTGCGGACTTCGGCGTCGTCCAGCCGCGTCACGTCGCCGTCCTCGGGACCGTGGGCGCGCCCGACGTGCGCTTCACGCCGCATCCGCTCCACCATGTGGGGGTAGTGCAGCTCGAACGCGGGCCGCTCCGAACGGATCCGGGGCAGCTCGGTGAAGTTGTGCCGCGGCGGCGGGCACGACGTCGCCCACTCCAGCGAGTTGCCGTAACCCCACGGATCGTCGACCATCACCGGCTCGCCGTACCGCCAGCTCTTGAAGATGTTCCACAGGAAGGGCAGCGTCGACAGGCCGAGGATGAACGCGCCGATGGTCGAGATGATGTTCAGCGTGGTGAACCCGTCGCTGGGCAGGTAGTCGGCGTAGCGACGCGGCATGCCCTCGTCACCGAGCCAGTGCTGCACCAGGAACGTGGTGTGGAACCCGATGAATGTCAACCAGAAGTGCACCTTGCCCAACCGCTCGTCGAGCAGCCGGCCCGTCATCTTCGGGAACCAGAAGTAGATGCCCGCGTAGGTGGCGAACACGATGGTGCCGAACAGCACGTAGTGGAAGTGCGCGATGACGAAGTAGCTGTCGGTGACGTGGAAGTCCAGCGGCGGGCTGGCCAGCAGCACGCCCGACAGGCCGCCGAGCAGGAACGTCACGATGAACCCGACGGAGAACAGCATCGGGGTCTCGAAGGTCAACNGTCCAGCGGCGGGCTGGCCAGCAGCACGCCCGACAGGCCGCCGAGCAGGAACGTCACGATGAACCCGACGGAGAACAGCATCGGGGTCTCGAAGGTCAACTGCCCCTTCCACATCGTGCCGATCCAGTTGAAGAACTTGATGCCCGTCGGGACCGCGATCAGGAACGTCATGAACGAGAAGAACGGCAGCAGCACCGCACCGGTGGCGTACATGTGGTGCGCCCACACCGCCACCGACAGCGCCGCGATGCCCAGCGTCGCGTAGATCAGCGTCGTNTTCCACATCGTGCCTATCCAGTTGAAGAACTTGATGCCCGTCGGGACCGCGATCAGGAACGTCATGAACGAGAAGAACGGCAGCAGCACCGCACCGGTGGCGTACATGTGGTGCGCCCACACCGCCACCGACAGCGCCGCGATGCCCAGCGTCGCGTAGATCAGCGTCGTGTAGCCGAAGATCGGCTTGCGGCTGAACACCGGGAAGATCTCGCTGACGATGCCGAAGAACGGCAGCGCGATGATGTACACCTCGGGATGCCCGAAGAACCAGAACAGGTGCTGCCACAGCAGCACACCGCCGTTGGCCGGGTCGTACACGTGCGCCCCGAGATGCCGGTCCGCGGCCAGGCCGAACAGCGCGGCGGTCAGCAGCGGGAAGGCCAGCAGCACCAAGATCGAGGTCACCAGGATGTTCCAGGTGAAGATCGGCATCCGGAACATCGTCATGCCCGGGGCCCGCATGCACACCACGGTGGTGATCATGTTGACCGCGCCCAGGATGGTGCCCAGACCGCCGACGGCCAGACCCATGATCCACAGGTCACCGCCCGCACCGGGCGAGTGGATCGCGTCGGTCAGCGGCGAGTAGGCCGTCCAGCCGAAGTCCGCGGCACCGCCGGGGGTGATGAAGCCGGCGGTGGCGATCAGCGCGCCGAACAGGAAGAGCCAGAACGAGAACGCGTTGAGCCGCGGGAACGCCACGTCGGGCGCACCGATCTGCAGCGGCAGCACCAGGTTCGCGAACCCGAACACGATCGGGGTCGCATAGAACAACAGCATCACCGTGCCGTGCATGGTGAACAGCTGGTTGTACTGCTCGTTGGACAGGAACTGCAGACCCGGCACCGCGAGCTCGGTGCGGATGAACAGCGCCATCAAACCGCCGACGAGGAAGAACGCGAAGCACGCGACGCAGTACATGANCCGTGCCGTGCATGGTGAACAGCTGGTTGTACTGCTCGTTGGACAGGAACTGCAGACCCGGCACCGCGAGCTCGGTGCGGATGAACAGCGCCATCAAACCGCCGATGAGGAAGAACGCGAAGCACGCGACGCAGTACATGATGCCGATCAGCTTGTGATCGGTCGTCGTGATGAGCTTGTAGATCAGGTTGCCCTTGGGCCCGATCCGCGACGGGAACGGACGCCGTGCCTCGAGTTCTCCGATTGGGGGCGCTTCGGCTACCAACTGGTCCTCCAACCTTCCTTACGGACCGGGACGTCACAGAGGGCTTCCCGAGGATGTTTGACATGAATCGTAACTCCCGAACCTGACAGAGGTGGCGGTGGTCCTACAAACCGTCGTAATTGCGTTCCTTTTTCGGCCGACGCGTGGCCTGAGCAGCGCCGACGGCGGTGGGTGTTACCGTCTGCGACGTGTCGGTGCGGGCGGCGGGGGCAGCAGGAGCGCTCGGCGTGGCGCTGATCCTGGCCGGGTGCGGCTCGTCGGGCGAACCCAGCACGGCGACCCAGGGTTCGATCATCACCAGCACCACCCGCGTCGCGAGCGCCGGGGTGCTCGGTAACGACCGGCGGCCCGACGAATCGTGTGCCCCGGACCCTGCGCCGCTCGACGACGGTCCCCCCGACCGCGAGGTGCGCAACGCGACCGGGCACGCCATCACCCCGCCGATCCCCGAGACCACCGTGGTGCGCGCCGACCCACAGCGCATCGTGGCGCTCGCCGGCGACCAACTCGACGCGCTGTGCGCGCTGGGCCTGCAGTCGCGCGTCGTCGCCGCCGCGCTGCCCGACGGCTCGCCGGACCAGCCGTCGTATCTGGGCGCCGCGGTCCACGACCTGCCCGCGGCCGGCACGCGCAGCGATCCCGATCTCGACGCCATCCGGTCCGCACAACCCGATCTGATCCTGGGCTCGGTCGCGCTCACGCCCGAGGACCACCCCGCGCTCACAGCGATCGCTCCCACGGTGTTCAGCGGAGCGCCCGGTGTCGCGTGGAAGGACGACCTGCGCACGGTCGGTGCGGCCACCGGCCGGCTCGACGCCGCCAACCGGCTCATCGACGACTTCGAGCGGGCCGCCGACAAGACCGGCGCCGACCACGACGCCGCGCATTTCCAGGCCTCGGTGGTGCAGTTCACCGACACCACGATGCGGGTGTTCGGCACCGACAACTTCGCGGGCAGCGTGCTCGCCGACGTCGGGGTGGACCGGCCGCCGGCGCAACGGTTCGGCGACAAGCCCTATGTCGAGGTGGGCATCACCGACGAGGACCTCGCGAATTCGCCGGACTTCACCGCCGCCGAGGGCGACCTGATCTACGTGTCGTTCGCCACCGCCGAGGCGCGCGAGCGGGCGCCGAAGGTGATGGGCAGCGACGCCTGGAAGCGGCTGTCGGCCAACCGGGACAACCGGGTCTTCGCGGTGAACAACGAGATCTGGCAGACCGGCGAGGGCATCGTCGCCGCCCGCGGCATCGTCGCCGACCTGCGACTGGTCAACGCGCCGATCAACTGATCCGGTCGGCATGGCGCGCCTGCTGCCCGAACTGGTTGGGCTGCAGCGCCCCGTCCGGCAGCACCAGTTCGCCGGTGTCGATGCGCCGTCGCAGATACGCGAATGTCTGTGCGGTCTGGGCGAAGAGGTGTTCGCCGGCGCGCAGCGACGGCCGCGCCGGGGCACCCGGCGTGACGAACTGCGGCAGCGGGCTGACCTCGGTGTGGTAGTCGACGTTGAAGAACAGCGGGAACGAATAGCGCTCCTCGGCGACCTTGCGGACGCGGTGACTGGTCGCGACGAACTCGCCGTTCGTCCACAGCTCCAGCAGGTCACCGATGTTGACCACGAAGGTGCCCTCGATCGGCGGGACGTCGATCCACTCCCCCGCGCCGTTGAGGACTTCCAGGCCCGGGGCCGTCGGTTTGAGCAACGTGAAGCACTCGTAGTCGGTGTGCGCCCCGATCCCCTGCGCGTCGTGTGCGTCGGGGTTGTACGGGTAGTGCACCAGGCGCAGTTGACTCGGCGTCTTGGTGGCGTGGCGCGAGAAGACGTCGGGGTCCTCGCCCAGCGCGACCGCGAACGCCCACAGCAGTCGGTGCCCGACGGCCAGCGCCGCGTCGTAGTAGGCGGTCACCGCGTCGGCGAAACCGGGAAGATCCGGCCACGTGTTCGGTCCCAGCATCGGATTGCCCGCCGCATGGTCGGGATCATCGACGGGTAGATCCAACGCGGTGTCGAACGCCTCCTTGAGATCGCCGATCGCTCCCGATTCGACGCCCTCCTCGCCCACCGGCACATAACCCCGGTGACACCGGGACAGCCCGATGTAGGTGCGCATCTTCTCCTCGAGCGGGAGTGCGAAGAACTGCTTCGCCGCGGCCAACAACCCGTCGAAGAGTGTCTCGTCGATCCCGGACCCGCTGATGTAGAAGAAGCCCACGTCGCGCGCCGCCACCCCGATCGCGGCGGCCACCCGCTCACGGTCGGCGTGCTCGTCGGAGAACAGCCCGCTGATGTCGACGACCGGCACCTCGGTGAAGGACCGCGATGCCTGAGATGGTGCTGCGCTGCTCACGATTCGACGTCCCCTTCTCGTGTGACGACCCTCCAGCGCTGCCCGTCGGCGATGACGTGCGCACCGTGGATGTCGTCGTGAACCTGCCAGTCCCCGTGCTGCACGTGCTCGATGCGCGCCCCCGCCGCGGTGGCCCAGCCGACCAGGCCCCCGACGCGCACCAGCACCGCGGGCGCCCCGGAACCAGTGGACAACAGCAGCGCCCCGGCCGGTTCGGTGGCCCCGCACTCGCGGACCCAGTGCTCCTCGTAGGTCTCGTGCACCCCGGTCTCCACCAGTGTGTCTGCCTCCCAGCGCATCCGGCCCTCGTCGGGAAGCTCGCCGGGCTCGACGTCTACATCGCGATGCCACGAGAAGACGTCGCCGTTCTGGGTCAGCGTGCCCGCGAAGCCGCGTGAATCGACGTAGCGCGTCAGGCCCTGCAGCCACACCACGTCGGTGCCCGTGTCCCGCGCGCCGTCGGCGCAGACGAGCAGCGTGCGGCGCCACAGTCCCCGGCACCGGGCGATCGACACCTCACTCATTCACTGGTCTCCTCCCACCGCTTCTGCAGGCGGCGCATACCGTCCGGCGTGGGCGTGCCGATGGCGCGCACCCGGGCGAGTCCACCGTCGGGGTAGGCCTGCACCCGCAGGGCACAGATCTCGGGCACGTCGACGGTGAAGGTGTGCCGCGCGTCGGCGGCCAGTGGTGTGCGGGCCAGCACGGGGATGTCGAACGGCACCAGCGCCCAACCGTTCTCGCCGTCGGGACAGTGCCTACTGCCCAGCACCGAGATCTCCCGCGAGGCGTTGAACACGAAATAGGAGGTGTCGATCTCGAGCCGGCGCAGATGTGCGGGCGCGGCGAACGACACCATCACCGCGTCATGGGTCTCGGGGCCGATGTCGCGCCGCCTGCGCGTCTCCCAGCCGTCTCCCATGTTGCGGGGCCGGTCGGGCCGGATGAGCGCGTGCGCATCGGAATAGTGGCTGTCGCTGCACCATTCGACCCGGCCACCCTGTTCGACCCCGGACACCTCGACGCTGACGTCGGTCCAGGACAGCGGATCCGGAATCACCTCGCCGTAGGCGCGCAGACGGGCCACCCCGCCGTCGGATCCCAGCCGCAGCCGCAGGTGGGTCCACCGCCTGGGGTCGGCGATCGTCAGCGGATTGGACGAATCCGGGTGCAGTACGGTCCACGGTGTCAGCTCCACCCAGCCGGTGCCGGGATCCGTCGGGTCGTCGGTGAGGCCGAGCACGCACGCGTCGACGCGGCAGCTGGTCGGATGATTGCCGGAGAAGAACCGGGTGTCGACGTCCACGGTGCGCAGCCGCCCCGGTGCGCCCAGTCGGACGATCACCCAGTCGCCGTCCGGGCCGGCATGCCTGCGGGTCTCCCAGCCGTCGACCACTTCGCCGCGCAGATCGTAGGTGCCGGGGACGAACGCCGGCTCGGACGGGTCGATGAGGCGTTCCTTGACGCCGAAGGATTCGTCGCTGGCGGCCACGACACTGCCCCCGAGCCGACGCGACGCGAGATCCACGGCGCCGGGGCCGATCACGAGCTGATCCCCAGTGCGCGCGACAGCGGCCAATGACTGCGTGGGTTGTCCGGCCCGGGCGCGTAGACGCCCGCCTTGCTGGTCGACAACCCGAGGCCCACCACCGCCTGCGCCAGGGCGACGGCGGCCGCGACGCCGTCGACGGCGGGCACGCCCACCTCGTCCGAGATCGCGGTCGTCACCCCGGCCATGCCGGCACAGCCCAGGCAGATCACGTCGGCGCCGTCCTCGGTGACCGCGCGGGCCGCCTCCTCGACGATGGCCCGGACGGCGCCGGCCGGGTCGGCGTCCACCTCGGCGGTGCCGAGTCCACAGGCCCGCACGGACGCGCAGTGCGCGTCGAGACCGGCCAGCAGCAGCCGGTCCTCGATCGGCGCGATGGAGCGGGCCAGCGTCGTCACCACCGAGAACCGCCGTCCGATCAGTGCGGCGACGTGCGCGGCGCACTCGGCGATGTCGAACACGGGGACGGTGAGCATCTCGGCCAGTGCGTCGCGGCCGTGCTCCCCGAAGCCGGCGAGCACCACCGCGTCGTAGTCGAAGGCGCCGTCGCCGAGCAGAGTCGCGACGGCGTCCATCATCCCGACGGCCGACAGGTAGCTCTCGGCGGCCGAGTCGATCGCGGTCGAACCGAATCGTGGTGCGGAGCAGACGATGTCGGTTCCGGGATGCGCAGCCGCGGTCGCGGCGGCGGCGATCTCGGCCGTCATCGTCGGTGACGTGTTGGGGTTGAGCACCAGGATTCTCATGCCGCGACCCCGGCGGACCGGTAGACCGCGTCGCCGGCGACCCACGTCGCCAGCACCCCTCCGCGCAGCGTCGACCCGTCGTAGGGGCTCACCGGGTGGCGGTGACGCAGCTCGGCCGCGTGGACGGTGTCGGCCGTGTCCGGGTCGAAGGCACACAGATCGGCGCGCGCGCCGACGGAGATGTGGCCGCGGTCGGTGAACCCGGCCAGCCGGGCGGGCCGCTCGGACATCCACCGGCTGAGGTCGGCGAGGCCGAAGCCGCGTTCGGCGGCCTGCGTCCAGGCCGCGCGCGGGCTCAGCTGGAGGGAGCTGATGCCGGCGAAGACGTCTCGGAAGTCGCCGTCGCCCTTGAGTTCCGGTGTGCACGGCGAGTGGTCGGAGACGATCATGTCCAGCGTGCCGTCCGCGAGCGCGCTCCACAGCTGATCGCGGTTGGCACAGGCCCGGATCGGTGGGCACGCGGCGAACTGGGTGGCGCCGTCGGGGATGGTCTCGGCGGCGAAGGTGAGGTAGTGCGGGCAGGTCTCCGCCGTCACCGCGACGCCGGCCGCCTTGGCGTCGGCGATCAGCTCGAGCGTCTGCCCACTCGACACGTGCACGAGGTGGAGGCGCACTCCGGTGCTGCGTGCGGTGTCGAGGGCCAGCGCGACGGCGTCGACCTCGGCGGAGTCGGGACGCGACGCCAGAAACGATGCGTAGCCGGCTCCGCTCGGTGACGGGCTGGCCGCGAGGACGGCGTGGCTTTCGGCGTGCACGAGAAGCACCGCGTCGAGTGCGGCGACCTCGGCGGCCGCCGCGCGGAACTGCGCCGGCGACAGGTGCGGGAAGTCGGGGTTGCCGGAGTCGGCCAGGAAGCACTTGAAGCCCCGCACCCCCGCCTCGGCCAACGGGTGCAGGGCGCCGAGGTTGCCGGGTACCACACCACCCCAGAACGCCACGTCGACACAGGAGTCACTCTGCGCGGCAGCCTGTTTGATCCGCAGCGCCTCGACGGTGGTGGTCACCGGGACCGAGTCCAGCGGCATGTCCACCACGGTGGTGATACCCGCGCGGGCCGCGGCCTCGGTTGCGGTGGCGAAGCCCTCCCAGTCGGTGCCGGGTGCGTTGATGTGCACGTGGGTGTCGACGAACCCGGGCAGCAGGACCGCGCCCGCCGGCACCCACACGTCGTCCTGCGCGGCGTACGCCGCATCCGGTGGTCCGATGTCGACGACGGTCCCCTGCGCGACAGCGACCGCGGCGGGCCGGATCTCGCCACCGAGAAGGACCCGCTCGGCGCGCAGCACCAGATCCATCAGTGCGCGAACCGCTCGCGGAAGTGCTGCGTCATCTCCGGCCACACGTGCGGGTCGTGGCCGGGAATCAGCGGGTAGCCCTTGTCCCGGGCCAGCCTCTTGAGCCGGCGGATCGGTTCGACGGTGTCCTGCGGGTCGACGTCGATGAAACCGCCGATCGGCAGTTCCCCCTCGATGTTCTCGGTCAGATCGGCCGCGTCGAAGGCGAAGACGTATCCGCCCCCGCCGACGGACTCGTCGAGTTCGACCAGGAAGCTCTGATGGCCCGGCGTGTGCCCGTACGTCGGGATCGCGGTGATACCCGGCGCGATCTCGGCCTCTCCGTCGGCGAGCCGCCAGTCGATAGCGGGATCGTCGAAGTCCACCCGGAAGATGGAATGCCGCTGCGGCTCCGGATGATTGGACAGACCGTAGTCGAGTTCGCGCCGCTGGGCGTGCACCGGCACCCGGCCGGCGAACAGCTTCAGGCCGCCGGCGTGGTCGACGTGCAGATGTGACACCGCGACCAGCCCGATGTCGTCGACGTCGATCCCGATCTCGGACAGGGACTCCTCGATGGGCTCACCGGGACCCGGCAGCACCGGTTGGTACTCCGCGGACGGGAAGTACCGCCGCCGCAGATACGGGTCCCGGATCAGCGCGGTGTTGAAGCCGGTGTCCAGCAGCACCCAGCCGCCGTCGGTCTGCAACAGCACCCCGGGCACCGGGCACCGGAACCGCTCCTCGGGCGGAAGCCCGTAGACCGACACGTTCTTCGGCAGGTCCTCCCATCCCAGCGTCAGCAGGACGATGCGTCGCACGCCGCTGCGGCGGACCAGCGTCGCCATCAGCCGACCGACAACGCCGCCAGCCGCAGCGAATTGGGGTTGGTCACGACATGGGCGGCCTCGATGCCCTTCAGCCACGGCTGGGCGACCATGAAGTCCTTGACGTCGGCCACGTTGAGCCAGCACCCCGTCTTGACCGCTTCCAGGCCGGCGGCCGAGAAGTCGGCGTCGGACCCGGTGGGCAGACCACGGGCCAGCGCGTCGGTCACCGGTGGCGCCGAGCAGCCCAGGTAGTTGAGGCCGCCGTCGGGATCCCAGGAGATGTGCCCCCACGTGTACGGGGACGGCGCGTCGGGCCAGGCCAACGCCGTGAAGACCTCGGGTGCGGCCTGGCCGTCGGTGCCGATCCAGCCGTAGATCTCCGACGTCGGGTAGGCCTGCACCTTGGCGGTCAGACCGGCCGCGGCCAACTGGGTCTGGATCAGGTTGCTGATCAACTGGTTGTCCGGGTTGCTCGAGTCGTAGCCGACAGTGATGGCCTTCTGGTCGGCGGGCAGGCCGCCCGCGATGCCGGCGAGCACCGACGGGTCATGCGGCACTTCCTGTTTGGCGTACTGCTCTCCCATCATGTTGGTGGGGTAGATCTGCCCGGCCACATCGCCGCGCCCGAAGTAGGTCTGCTTGACCAGTTCGTCGACGTTGACGGCCTGCAACAGCGCCGTGCGGTTCTTGGCGTCGGTCAGCATGCCCTTGTGCGGGTTGACGTAGAGGTAGTTCGACATCATCGTCGGCAGCGAGTAGTTCGCGTAGGCCTTGTTGTCCAGATACGACTGCACCGCCGACGACGGCAGGTCGTGCAGGATCGCGGCGAGCTGACCGTTGTTGAACTGCAACTGCTGCGCCGACACGTCCGTGATGACGGGGATCTCCACCTTCTCGAAATACGGCTTGGTGCCCCAGTACCCGGGGTAGGCCTCGAGCGCATATCGCGATCCGACGTCGGCGGCCGTGAGGACGTACGGCCCGGTGCCCAGGTCGTGGTTGGTGAGATACCCCTGCGCGTTGTCGCTGCCCGCGTTCTTGCGCAGACCCTCAGGGCTGAGCATCCGCGGTCCGTACGGGCACGCCAGGTAGTCCAGGAACGCCGAGTTCGGTGCCTTGAGCGTGATCGTGACGCCGTAGTCGCCCTGCGTGGTCACCGATTCCACGTCCTTGACCATGTAGGCGGGCCCCTGGTCGACGGCGAGCCTGCGGTCGAAGGACGCCTTGACCGCCGCCGAGGTGAACGGGGTGCCGTCGTGGAACGTGACGCCCTCGCGGAGCTTGAAGGTGAACACTTTGTTGTCCGGAGATGCGGTCCACTCGGTCGCGAGAAGCGGTTCCAGTTCCGGTTTGTCGGTGCCGGCCTTGTACTGCAGCAGACCCTCGTAGGTGTTGGTCGTCAACAGCAGGCCCTGACCGGCGTAGAAGATGTCGGGGTCCGGCGGCTGGCCCGGGTCCTGCAGGAAGGAAAGGTGCAGCACCTTGTCGGTGGGGGCCGCACTGGGGGTGCTGCTGCCCGAGTCCGAGCCGCCGCAGCCGCTCAGTATCAACGCGGCCGCGGCGGCGAGCGCCGACACCGCTTTCAGGCGACGGATCATCGGAGCGCTCCTTCGAGGACGGCGTCGGGGGACGTCAGCGACGCGAACGCGTCGAGGATCTCGTCGGTGCTGCGCTGCGCACCGGCCTGCAGGTACTCCATCGCGTCCAGCGCGGCATCGTGGCGGTACTGCGAGGAGCCGCCCACGCAGTCGGTCACCACCCGGACGTAGAAGTCGCGCTGGTGCGCGTCGGCGAAGGTGTAGTGCACGCAGACGTCGGTCAACCCGCCGATCAGGATCAGCGTGTCGGCTTTCAATCCGGACAGCACGATCTCGAACTCCGTGCCGATGAAGCCGGAGTAGCGCCGCTTGACGATGTGGAACTCGTGGTTGGGGCCGTCGAGGATCGGTCGCAGGGTCGGCTCGAGGTCGGTGCCGGGCCTGCCCTCCACGCAGTGTTCGCCTTCCACACCGTCGAGCTCCCGGCCGAAGTCGATGCCACTGGGACGGTGCACTTCCTGGAAGAACACGATCGGGATCCCGGCACGGCGGGCCGCGGCGACCAACCGTTCCGCCCGGGCGACACGATCTCCGTGGCCGGGCATCACGGGGATGCCGGCGTCGTCGGCGGACATGCCGCCGCCCTCCTGGATGTCGACGACGACCAGAACGGGATTGCCCACGATGAGTGGCTGTTTCGGCACCTATCCTCCTGTGATTGCGATGCGCGGGTCGGCGGCGGCCTGAAGCAGGTCCACGACCGTGTTGACGAAGACATAGAGGGCGCCGAGCATCAGCGTGACCCCGGCGATGGCGGGGAAGTCGGCGACCGGGATGCTCTGGGCGATGTACTGGCCGATGCCGGGCCAGCCGAAGACCTGCTCGACCACCAGAACACCCGAGAACATCAGCCCCACTTGCAGACCGGTCATCGACAGTGCGGCGCCCACGCAGTTGCGGAGCACGTGCCGGGCCATGATCGCGGGTTCGGAGAGCCCCTTGGCGCGGGCGGTGCGGGCGTAGTCGCTGTCGACCTCGCCGAGCAGGCTGCTCCGCAGCACCCGGCCGATCGCGACGGCGGGGCCCAGCGCGATCACCAGCGCCGGCAGGATCAGGTGGTGCAACGCGTCGATGGTGACGTCGGGCCTGCCGTGCAGCAGCCCGTCGACGGTGAGCAGACCGGTCGGCCCGTCGGGCGTGTTGGCGACCGCGATGCGTCCGTTGGCGGGCACCCAGCCCAGGGTCTTGTAGAACACCAGCAGGCCGAGGATGCCGAGCAGGAACATCGGCGCCGAGGACCCGGTGAACAGCACGGCGCGCAGCACCCCTGCTCCGGGCCACTTGAGCGTGGTGCTGAACGCGAGCAGTGCCGCGAGCGCGACGGCGATCGTCAGCCCGTAGAGGGCGAGTTCGGCTGTGGCGGGGACGAAGTCGCCCAGGTCGGACAGCACCGCGTGCCGGGTCCGGTAGGACGTACCGAGGTCACCCGTGGCCGCGCCGGTCAGATAGTTCCAGAACTGCACGGGCACCGGTTCGTTGAGGCCCAGGGCGTCCCGGCGCGCCGCGACGGCTTCCGCCGAGGCCTGCGCGCCCAGCTGCGCCTTGACGGGATCGAGCGGCGAGATGTGCTGCAGCAGGAACATCACCGCGGTCAGCGCCACCAGGATGGCCACCATCGCGCACAGCCGGGTCACCACGAAGGTCTTCATGCACGGCCCTTCATGAGGTTGCGCAGGCAGTCCCCGGCGATGTTGCCGACCAGCGCCAGCACCAGCACCCCGAGACCGGGCATCACCGGGATCCACCACTGCTGCAGGAAGTAACTGAGATTGCGTGCCGAGTCGGCGCCGAGTTCGGGTGCCGGCGCGGCCTGGCCGAGGCCGAGGAACGACAGTGACGCCAGGGTGAGGATCAGCGTGCCGATGTCGAGGCTGGCGGCGACGAGAGCGTTGGGCACCGCTCCGGGCACCAGATGCCGCCGGGCGAGCCGCCACGGTCCGACGCCGGCCAGCTTCGCGGCCTCGACGTGTGGGCGCGCAGCCAGCCGGGCGATCTCGCCGCGCACCAGCCGGGCGTAGAACGGCCACCAGACGATCGACACCGCGATCAGCGTGTGCACGAAACCCGGGCCCAGCGCGGCGACCACGGCGATCGCGAGGACCGGAGCGGGCAGCGACAGGAAGGCATCGGTGATGCGCATCAGGACGGTGTCCACCCAGCCGCCGGTCGCGCCCGCGATCACCCCGACCAGGCCCCCGATGAACAGTCCGACCGCCACCACGACCAGTGCGGCGAACCAGCTCGAGCGGGCGCCGTAGAGCACCCGCGACAGGATGTCGCGGCCGATGCTGTCGGTGCCCAGCAGGAATCCGTTCTTCCCGGGCGCCTGCAGCGGTACCCCGACGGGCAGCAGTGGGTCATGCGGTGCGAGCACCGGTACGGCGATGACCACCGCGGTGACGACGAGGATCGTCGCGAAGCCGATCCCGTTGAGCAGCGTCGAGTTCGACCCCGGCAGTGTCAGCAGTCGTCGCTGACGGCCCCGGATCAGGCCCGACGCGGGGAGCGCGACCGCCATCAGTGGGCCCGCCTCTCGATGCAGGCGACGCGGTGTTCGCCGCCGGGGCGGCCCTCCAGCCGGACGTCGAGGCGGGGGTCGGCGCAGGCGTCGATCGCGACGGGGCAGCGCGGATGGAACGCGCATCCCGGCGGCGGCGCCAGCGGGCTCGCGGGTTCTCCTGCCAGAGAACGCAATTCGCGACCCAGATCGGGGATCGAGTCGACGAGCGCCTGGGTGTAGGGGTGGGTGGGCTGGGTGATCACCTGGTCGGCGGGGCCGATCTCGACGATGCGGCCCAGGTACATCACCGCGATGCGGTCGGCCACGACACGGGCCACGGCCAGATCGTGGGTGACGAACACCACCGACATGTGCAGGGAGCGCCTGAGCTGTCCGATCAGGTTGAGCACCGACGCGGCCAGTGAGACGTCGAGCGCACTGGTCGGCTCGTCGCACAGCAGCACCGCCGGCGGAATCACGGTGGCCCGGGCCAGTGCCACCCGCTGACGCTGACCGCCGGAGAGTTGACCGGCCCGCGCCTTGACGATGTCGGGAGCCAGCCCCACCCGCTCGAGGACCTCGGCCACCGCGGTGGGCCGCTCCCGACGCGTACCGCCCCTGATCCGTTCACCGATGATCTCCCCGACCGACAGCCAGGGCGTCAATGACGCACCGGCGTCCTGGAACACCATCTGCGGCCGCTGGTCCCCGCTCACGGTCACCTGCCCGGAGGTGGCCTTCTCCAGACCCGCGATCACCCGCAGCAACGTCGACTTCCCCGAGCCGCTCTCCCCCACCAGCGCCACCGATTCGCCGTGCCCGACCTGGACCGAAACGCCCCGCAGCGCATGCAGTTTCCCGCCGCTGTCGGTGCGGTCGAGCCAGCGGCGCGCCACCGTGAACGTCTTGGTGACCTCACGCAGGTCGACGACGGGCTGCGAGGTCTCCCCCTGCTGGTGGGCCGGCGCCGATGGCGGTTCATCGGGGGCTGCCACGGCGTCGAGTTCGGCGACGCGGGCTGCGGGACGCAGGCACGCACTCACCCGCTGCGGAGCCACCGCGACAGGGTCGGGCGGTGTCTTCGTGCAGTCGTCGTCGGCCAGCGCGCACCGCGGCACGAACGCGCAGCCCGGCAGCGGTGCGGCGGCGCTCGGCACCGAGCCGCTCAGGGCGGCCAGCTGCCGGTCCCGTCGGGTCTGCAAGGTCAGCCGGGATCGAAGCAGACCGTGGGTGTAGGGATGAGCGGGACTCTCGAGAAGTGCTGCGGTGGGCCCGATCTCGGCGATCCGTCCGGCGTAGAGCACGGCGATCCGGTCGGCGATCTGGGCGGCGACGCCGAGGTCGTGGGTGATCAGCACGATGCTGCAGCCGATCTCGTCGCGCAGCCGCTCGAGCAGCCGGAGAACCTGTGCCTGCACGGTCACGTCGAGGGCTGTCGTCGGTTCGTCGGCGATGATCAACTCGGGGTCGCCGGCGATCGCGATCGCGATCATCACGCGCTGACGCAGGCCGCCGGACAACTCGTGCGGGTAGGCGCGCATCCGCGCCTTCGGATCGGGGATGCCGACGGCGGTGAGCAGCCGCAGCGCCTCCTCGGCGCTGCCCGCGGCCTCCTCGACCTGCCTGCCGATGCGCATGGTCGGGTTCAGCGACGTCATCGGATCCTGGAACACGGCACCGAGATCCAGTCGGCGCACCTTCCGCAGGTTCCTGGCGTCGAACCCGGGCATCGAGGGCACCATGTCCGAGCCGGCGACG
This sequence comes from Mycolicibacterium chlorophenolicum, assembly GCF_001044235.1. Lineage (GTDB taxonomy): Bacteria > Actinomycetota > Actinomycetes > Mycobacteriales > Mycobacteriaceae > Mycobacterium > Mycobacterium chlorophenolicum. The sequence goes on from NZ_JYNL01000020.1 coordinate 720,911, forward strand.
CGCACGCTGCCGCGGATCCGTGCGCCGTCGGCCAGCAGGCCGAGCAGGCTGAAGCCCAGCACGCTCTTGCCGGAGCCGGATTCGCCGACCAGGCCCACGATCTCGCCCGGCGCGATGGCCAGCGACACGCCACGCAGGGCGTGGATGTCACGTCCGTTGCGGGAGAACGTCACCCGCAGATCGGCGACCGTGGCGACCGGGTCGTGGTTCGGCGGCATCCCCGGACTCGTCGCCGGCACGGCGACGGTGGATGCGGTGCTGCCCAAATCGACCACTCCAGGATTCGTCGGGAAATGTGTTGCCGCGGCTCGTCGATGTGCCACCGGCCTGTCGATCGACAGTTTTCCCGTGCGTCGAGCCCTGTGGGTGTCGCTGGCGTAACCAATCGGCTGCCGAGGTAACCGATGGGTGTCCGACGTTTCTATCGTGTGACAGATATGGTCGGCGATACCCTTTGGATCGACGATGAGCCACGATGGGACCATGCCGCTGACCCGGGCCGGACGGCCACGTCTGCACGCCCAGCGACGTCCCGGCACCACCGCCCGAGACGAAATCCTCGATGCCGCAGGCGAATTGTTCACCACGCAGGGCTATGCGGGAACCTCGACCCGGCACATCGCCGAGACGGTCGGCATCCGTCAGGCGTCGCTCTACCACTACTTCAAGACCAAGGACGACATCCTCTGCGCGCTGCTGAGCCAGACGGTGTCGCCCACCCTGTCCTTCATCCCCGCCCTGCGCGCCGCGCGCCCGGCGATGAGCGAGGCGCAGCAGTTGCACGCGCTGGCGGTCTTCGACGGCACACAGTTGCTCAGCGGTCGTTGGAACCTGGGGGCGCTCTACCTGCTGCCCGAGTTGCGCGATGCCCGGCTCGAGCCGTTCTACTCCGACCGCGAACGCCTGCGCAGGCACTACCTGAAGCTGAGCCTGCCGATCTCGCGGGGCACCGGTGTCGACCCGGCGGCCGCCGACCTCCCGTTCCGGCTGGTCGAATCGCTGGTGAACATGTGGTCGACCCCCGAGGGAGAACGCCGCGACCAGCTGCCCCGCCACGTCGCCGACGCGTGTCTGCGGGTGCTCGGCGTGCCCGACCCCGACGCGCTGCACGATCGGACCACGGAGGTTCTGACCGCCGGAGCACGGTGATCCTTCTCACGGGAGCGCTTGCCGACGGATGAAGCGGGGCACGCTGGGTGTTGGTTCGTGAGGTCGTGCGATCGCGGCCCAGGTTTCGGCACGCCCCGGTTCGGGGCGCACGCCTGCACCAAAGACGAGAAGAGGATGAGACATTGAGCACCGTTTCCGCATACGCGGCCCCCGCGGCCGGCGAGCCGTTGACGAAGACCACGATCACGCGCCGCGAGGTCGGACCCCACGATGTGGCCTTCGACATCCATTTCGCCGGCATCTGCCACTCCGACATCCACACCGTGCGCGATGAGTGGGGCCAGGCGGCCTACCCGGTCGTGCCCGGTCACGAGATCGCCGGGATCGTCACCGAGGTCGGATCCGAGGTGACCAAGTTCGCGGTCGGCGACCGCGTGGGCGTCGGATGTTTCGTGGACTCCTGCCGCGAGTGCGAGTTCTGCCTGGCCGGCGAGGAGCAGTACTGCAACAACCCGGGCATGGTGGGCACCTACAACGCCGTCGGCTTCGACGGGCAGCCCACCCAGGGCGGATACAGCGGCGCGATCGTCGTCGACGAGAACTACGTGCTGACCATTCCGGAGTCCATCCCGCTGGACAAGGCGGCCCCGCTGCTGTGCGCCGGCATCACCACCTACTCCCCGCTGCGGCACTGGAACGCCGGCCCGGGCACCGAGGTAGCGGTGATCGGTCTGGGCGGTCTGGGTCATCTCGCCGTCAAGATCGCGGTCGCGATGGGCGCCCACGTCACGGTGCTCAGCCAGTCGCTGAAGAAGATGGAGGACGGTCTGCGCCTCGGTGCGTCCGAGTACTACGCCACCAGTGACCGCGACACCTTCACGAAGCTCAAGGGCAAGTTCGACCTGATCCTCAACACCGTGTCGGCCAACCTCGACATGGGTGACTACCTGGGCCTGCTGGCCCTCGACGGCACGCTGGTGGAGCTCGGCATGCCCGAGCGCCCCATGGAGGTGCCCGCGCCCGCACTCATCTTCGGTCGGCGCCGGCTGTCCGGGTCGCTGATCGGCGGCATCGCCGAAACCCAGGAGATGCTCGACTTCTGCGCCGAGCACGACGTGACCCCGGAGATCGAGGTCATCCAGCCCGACTACATCAACGAGGCGTACGAGCGGGTGCTCGCCAGCGACGTGCGCTACCGCTTCGTGATCGACACCGCCACGCTGCGCTAATCCCCGTCGGCCGGCTGCTCGCCGAGATCCACACCGGCGAGCGGCCATCCGGCCGCGGCCAACCGCGCAGCGACCCGCGCGACGTTCTCCGGTCCGGCGTCGTGGTGCGTCACATCGGCGATGAAGGCGGCGATCTCGTCGCTGTCGATGGCCCCGTGAACAGCCGGTGAGACATCCTCCGCGCTGATGTGCGCGATGACCTCGCGGAGTTGGTCCTCGGTCAGCGGCGTGGCCCGCAGCAGCGCCAGCAACGGCACCCGGTCCGGACCCGGCACGCCGCTGGGATAACCGGCACGCAGCCAGTTCAGGATCGAGCTCAGCAACGACGTGGCGGCCATCTCCCCAGTGTGGGCCGTTGCGCCCCCGAACGGTGCCGAACCGGCCTCAGTGTTCGCCGGGCATTCATCCCCGCGACCACAGCTGTGAAATCGCTGGGAGCCATGTAAACACTGGATTTCTCCGGTTGTCGGGTGGTCTATACAGTGCGACGCTTCTGAACGGTCCGCCGGTGGGCGGGCCGATTCAGCACTGATTCGCCCGTCAGGAGACCCCATGGCCACTGAATCCGCAGCAGTCGAGTCCGCTGCGCCCGCAGGATTGAAGAAGGGCGCCATCGGCATGGTCGCCGTCATCTTCATGGCGGTCGCCAACGCCGCGCCGATCACGGCGATGACCGGAAACGTGCCGATCGCGGTCGGTTTCGGCAACGGACTGGGCGCCCCGGCGGGCTTCCTGTTCGCGACGATCGCCCTGACCCTGTTCGCGCTCGGGTACGTGGCGATGGCCAGGCACATCACCACGACGGGCGCGTTCTACGGATTCATCTCCCACGGCCTCGGCCAGGTGTGGGGCATGGCCAGTGGCTTCCTGGCCACCTTCGCCTATGTGGTGTTCGAGGGATCACTGATCGGCGGCTGCGCGTATTTCGCCAACGACGCGGTGAACACCATTGTCGGAGTGAACATCCCGTGGCTGGTGTTCGCGATAGCCGCCATCGTCGTCATCGGCGTGCTGTGCCACTTCCACATCAGCCTGACCGCCGCGATCCTGGGCGTGACGCTGGTGTCGGAGGTGCTGATCCTGCTCGCGCTGGCCTTCACGGTCATCGCCAAGGGCGGCGGTCCCGACGGCTTCATGCTCGATCAGACGGTGCTGCTCAACAACGCCTTCGAGAGCCTGCCCGAGGGCGCCTTCGGAACCGCGGCTGCCGCCGGGTCCATGGCGGTCGGTCTGTTCTTCGCCTTCTGGTCCTGGGTCGGATTCGAGACGACCGCGGTGTACGGCGAGGAATCCCGCAACCCGAAGAAGATCATCCCCCGCGCGACGCTGATCGCCGTCATCGGGCTCGGCCTGTTCTACACGTTCATCTCCGCGATGGTGCTGGCCGGCAACGGCGCGAAGACCTCGGTGGAGGCGTCCATCAGCTCCTCGCCGCTGGATCTGTTCTTCAACCTGGTCGACGCCAACCTCGGCGGGTTCCTGCTCGACGTCTACAAGATCCTGCTGGTGATCGGCTCCTTCGCGTGCGCGCTGGCGTTCCACAACGCGGCCTCGCGCTACCTGTTCGCACTCGGTCGTGAGATCCCGGCCGCCAAGGTCAAATCCACGCTGGGCGCGGCCCACCCCAAGCACGGTTCGCCCTACATCGCCTCGGCGGTGCAGAGCGTGATCACGATGGTGATCGTGCTGCTGTTCTTCGTCTTCACCGCCGTGCAGGTGCCCGACGCCAATGGCCTGCCCGTCGACACCCCGACCCTGGTGCCCTACACCAACATCTACGGCCTGCTGGCGCTCATCGGGACCGCGGCGATCCTGCTCGTGCAGGCGATCTGCTCCATCGCGGTGATCTGGTTCTTCTGGGTCCGCAAGACGCACCGCGGCAACATCATCACCACGCTGATCTGCCCGCTGATCGGCGCCGTGGCGATGGGCTACGTGGTCTGGCTGCTGTGGGACAACCGCGCGTTCGCGGCCGGCTACGCGGCCAACTCACTGGTGTTCAAGAGCGCCCCGTACCTGATCGCCGCGGTGTTCTTGGTCGGTATCGCCTACGCGTTGTGGCTGCGCTTCTCCCGGCCCGACACCTACGCCGAGATCGGCCGCACGGTGATGGAGGACAGTCACGAGCGGAGCTAGCCGCGCCCGGCTGCGCGGCTCAGCGCACGCTCCACGCTGTTGCGCGCCAGCAGGACCTTGAACCCGTTCTGGGTCAACGGTTCTGCGCCGGCGACGGCGATCCGCGCGGCCGACCGGAAGGCCTCGGTGTCGGCGGTTCTGCCGACGAGTTCGGCTTCGGCGGCGGCCACCCGCCACGGTGTGGCCGCGACGCCGCCGAGCACCACGGACGCGGATCGGATCACGCCGTCCCTGATGTCCAGGCCGACGGCCACCGAGACCAGCGCGAAGGCGTAGCTGTGCCGGTCGCGGACCTTGAGGTACCAGCTGCGCGCGCCGTAGGGGGACGGCGGGAGCTCGACGCCGGTGATCAGCTCGCCCGGCGCGAGGCTGTTGTCCTGTTCGGGATGCTCGCCCGGCAGTGTGAAGAAGTCGCCGATCGGGATCGACCGCGGCCCCGACGGACCGGCGACGTGCACGACGGCGTCGACCGCCGCCAAGGCGACGGCCATGTCGGAGGGGTGCACGGCGACGCAGTCGGTGCTGGCGCCGAACAGCGCGTGCTCGCGGTTGAATCCGGCCAGCGCCGCGCAGCCTGAACCGGGAGACCGCTTGTTGCACGCACCGAATGCGGGGTCCATGAAGTAGGGGCAGCGGGTGCGTTGCACCAGGTTCCCGCCGACGGTGGCCATGTTGCGGATCTGTGTGGTCGCCCCCGACAGAATCGCTTGGGACAGAACCGGATACGCCGCGCGCACCAGCGGATGGTTGGCCGCGGCGCTGTTGGACACCCCGGCGCCGATCAGCAGGCCGCCGGAGGCCGTTGCGTGCACCGACGCCAGGTCGAGGTCGCCGATGTCGACGAGCGCCGACGGTGTCTCCACCCCGGTCTTCATCAGGTCGAGCAGGTTGGTGCCGCCCGCGTAGTAGCGGGCGCCGTGGGCCGCCGCGCTGAGCGCGTCGTCGATGCTGGTGGCGCGGCGGTAGGCGAAGGTCAACATGACGCCTCGTGTGCGCTGGCGATCGCGGCGACGATGTTCGCGTACGCGCCGCACCGGCAGATGTTGCCCGCCATGCGTTCCCGGATCTCGGCTTCGGTCAGCCGGGGCGGGCCGTGCACGACGTCGTCGGGGCTGCCCTCGAACGAGGCCGCGGACAGGTCGCCCTCGGCGTATTCGCGGAGCAGCGCCCGCGACGAGCAGAGCTGCCCCGGTGTGCAGTACCCGCACTGGAAGCCGTCGTGCTCGATGAAGGCGCGCTGCAGCGGATCGAGCTCGTCGCCGTCGGCGAGCCCTTCCACGGTGCGGACCTCGGCGTCGTCGACCGACACCGCCAGCGTCAGGCAGCTCAGCACCCGCCGGCCGCCGACCTCGACGGTGCATGCCCCGCACAGACCGTGGTCGCATCCCTTCTTGGTGCCGGTCAGCCCGAGCCGTTCCCGCAACAGGTCGAGCAGTGTCGAGCGGACATCGGTGTCGAGCTCGCGCCGGTCGCCGTTGACGGTGAGCCGTACGCGGTGGGTGGGTGACGTCATGGGCGCAGCACACCTTCCTGTTCGGGCCCGGACGGCTCCAGCAGAGCCTCGAGCGTGATGGGCAACGCGCGCAGGCGTTTTCCGGTGGCGTGGTGGATGGCGTTGGCGATGGCTGCGCTCACCCCGCAGGTGCCGATCTCACCGATCCCCCGCACGCCGATCGGGTCGAGCGCGTAATCCGGCCGCTCGAGGAAGCTGATGTCGAAATGCGGCCGGTCGGCGTGCGTCGGCACGTAGTACTCGCCGAGCGGCTGGGCGGTGTGGGGATCGTGGGGCACCTGTTCGAGCAGGGCCATGCCCACACCGAACGTGATGCCGCCCATCACCTGGTTGGCCGCCAGCTTCGGGTTGAGCACCCGGCCGCAGTCCATCACGGCCACCCAGCGGGTGACCGTGGCGCGGCCCAACGCTTCGTCGACCTCCACTTCGCAGAAGTGCGCGCCGAACGACTGGGACGCCGCGTCGCCGTCGGGGGCCCCGTCGCTGGTGACGGTGAAACTCAGCTCGTCGGCGAGCTCGGCGGAAACACCCTCGGCAGCAAGGGTTCTGCCGCCCAGCCGGCGCTTCCACTCCCGCGCCGCGGCGAAGACCGCGGAGCCGACGGTCGCGGTGGTCTGGGAGGCGCCGCTGTACGGGGCGTCGGGGAACGCCGAGTCCCCGGAGTCGAAGCTGACCCGGTCCAGGGGCAGCCCGGAGGCGTCGGAGGCGACCTGTGCCATCACCGTCCGGACACCGGTGCCGATCTCGTGTGTCGCCGCACTGAACCGCACACGGCCGTCGCGCAGGGTCTGCACCCGGCAGCCGGCGGGCATCCTGCGGCCCGGGTAGGTCGCCGTGGCCATGCCCCAGCCGACCTGGACACCGTTGCGGGACAACGTCCGTGGCATCATCGGGCGGTTCTCCCAGCCGAATCGGCGTGCCCCGGCCAGGTAGCACCCGGCCAGGTCGGCGGCCGACCACGGCCGCCCGTTGGTCTGATCGTGGTCGGTCACGTGGGCCAGCCGCAGCTGCAGCGGGTCGCGATTCGTGGCCTCGGCGAGTTCGTCCATGGCCACTTCGAGTGCGAACAGCCCCGGGGCCTCCCCCGGTCCCCGCATGAAACAGGGGGTGGGCGCGTTGATCCGGGCGACGGTGTGCGACACCTCCAGCCGCGGCGAGCGGTACAGGAAGCGTGTCGACAACCCGGTCGGTTCGCAGAAGTGCGCGACGGTCGACGTCTCGGTCAGGGTGTGGTGTTCGGTGCTGGCGAGGGCGCCCGTGTCGTCGGCGACCAGGGAGATCCGCTGCTCGGTGGGCGGACGGTGACCGGTGGAGGTGAACATCTGATTGCGGGTCAGGACGAGCTTGACCGGACGGCGCACCGCACGCGCCGCCACCGCGCACAGCACCACGTGCATCCACAGGAAGCTCTTGGAACCGAACGCCCCTCCGACGAGCGGTGACAGGATCCGGATCCGGTCTTCGGGGATTCCGAGCCAGGCCGCCAGTGCGCGTCGCTCACCGGTGATCCACCGGGTGCTGTCGTGTACGACGAGCGTGTCGCCGTCCCACTGCGCGATGGTCGCCGACAGCTCGATCGGATAGTGGGCGTTCTCCGGGGTCGTGTAGGTGGCCTCGACCCTGATGCCCTGCGGTTCGACCTCGGGGCCGCGCCGGTCCTGCAGCTTCTCCTCGGTCAGCTTGACGAAATGGTCGGGCCGGTAGGCGCCGTGGCGGACCGCGCCGTGTCCGTCGTCGGCGACAGGCGGATCGGCCTGCACCTGCGCCGCGGACAGCGAAGCGGGCGCGCGCTCGTAGTCGAAGGACATCAGGGAGGCGGCGTGAGCCGCGTTCTCCGGGGTGTCGGCCACCACCATCGCGAGGTGCTGGCCGACGTGCTGGACGGACAGATCGGACAGCGGCGGCCGGCGCTCCAACGGGAGATCCCAGGTGAGTTCCTCCGGAAGAACGTGCAACGCAGGACAATTCAGTGGTGTGAGCACGTGCAGCACGCCCGGTGCCGTAGCGGCGAGCGCCGCCGCCGCGGCCACCGATTCGGCGGTGACGCTGCCGTGCGGGATCTCCGATTGCACCAGCGCGGCGAAGGTGACGCCGTCGACCGGGGTGTCGGCGGTGTAGCGGGCCCGCCCGGTCACCTTGTCGGCCCCCTCGACCCGTGACACCGGACGCCCGACGGATTCGTTCACCGCCTCAGTCTCACAGCGATCCGCGTCGATCGCTTCTCTGCTGACCGGAGTCCTCTCTTACCGCTAGCCCCCATCCCCGCTCGACGAGTCGCGCCCGGCCCCTGCGATGTCACAATGTCAGACCATGGGCGCTCTTCGGGTGGTGGTGGCCGACGACGATGTGCTGCTGCGGGAAGGGCTGGCCAGTCTGCTGCAGCGCGCGGGGTGGGAGGTCGCCGGTCAGGCCGGCGATGCGTCGGCGCTGCTGGACCTGGTGCGCACCGACCAGCCGGACCTCGTTCTCACCGACATCCGCATGCCGCCTACCCACAGCACCGAGGGGCTCGACGCCGCCCAGGTGATCCGCCGCGAGTCCCCGCAGATCGCGATCGTCGTGCTCTCCGCGCACGTCGACGTGGACCACGCGATGGAGTTGCTCGCCGGCGGCCACGCCATCGGCTATCTGCTCAAGACGCGCGTCACCGACGTCGACGACTTCGTCGACACGCTGCAGCGGGTGGCCAACGGCGCCTCGGTCGTCGACCCGGCGCTGGTGGCCGAACTGGTCGGGGCGCGCAAACGTGACGATCCGCTGGCCGCGCTGAGCGCCCGGGAGCGGGAGGTGCTCACGTTGATGGCCGAGGGCCTGTCCAACGGCGGCATCGGACGGCGGCTGTGGGTCACCGAGGGCACGGTGGAAAAGCACGTGCGCAGCATCCTGACGAAGCTGAACCTGCCCGAGACGGGCGACGATCACCGTCGGGTGCGCGCGGTGATCATGTTCCTCGAGGGCCGCTGACGTCTCGGTCGGCCAGCAACCGGTTGATCGCCACCGGCGACAGCGCGAACTTCGGCAGGAATCCCAGGGCGGGGCTGGCCGCGATCAGGTCGGCGAAATCCTGCTCGTCGTGGGTGGACGTCAGGATCACCGGCACCTCGGCCAACCGCTCGGCGACGTCGAAACCGCTGTCGGCGCCCAGATCGACGTCCACCAGCGCCAGATCCGGCCGCAGGGCGCGGGCCTGCTGCTCTGCTTCCTCCGCATCGGCTGCGGTGCCGACCACGACGAAGTCCGCGCGCTCCAGCATGTCGCGCGCGGCGTCGCGGAAGCCGGGGCTGTCGTCGACGATCAGGCAGCGCACTCCAGTCATGCTTCGAGCATGCCCGGCCGACCGCCCGATGGCATTCCTGTTAACGGGAAACCTTGCGATTACCATCACCCGGTGACCTGGCGTTCGCTTCCGACCCGGCTCCTGGCCCTGGTCGTGCGGCCCACCGCCCGGCCGCTTGGTGTCGGGATCGCCGTGGCCGGCGCCTTCCTCGTCGCCGAGGTGCTCGCCGTGTTCGCACTCAAGCGGATCGCACCCGAGAACGCGTTCGGTGCGCTGCTGCTGCTGGGCGTGCTCGTCGTGTCGGCGGGATGGGGCTTCGGGCTGGCGATCGCCACGTCGCTGGCCAGTGCCGCGGTGTACGCCTATCTGCATCTGGAGGGCCGCGACAGTCTGGCCCCGGCGCTCGCGATCTTCCTGACGCTGGCGCTGCTGACCAACGCCCTGGTGGGGCAGGCGCGGCTGCGCGCCGCCGAGGCCGAGCAGCGCAGGCGGCAGGCCGACGCGCTGGCCGCCCAGCAGGCGGCTCTGCGTCGGGTGGCCACGCTGGTCGCCGGCGGCGCCGAGCTCTCGGAGGTGTTCTCCGCCGCTGTCGAGGAGCTCGCGCACAGCCTCGAGGTCGACCAGGTGACGCTGCTGCGTTTCGACGGCGACGGCACCGCGGAGGTGCTGGCGGCACGCGATCGGCCCGGCAAGCCCAGCCTGACGCCCGGCGAGCGGCTGTCACTGGCCGGCGACAGCGTGAGCACCAGGATCCGGCAGCGTGGCGCGCCCGCCCGGATCGAGGACTACGCGGTGGCGACCGGCCCGATCGCGACGAGGCTGCGCGGCCTGGGGGTGCGCTCGGCGACGGGCGTGCCGCTGATCGTCGACGGCGCGGTGCTGGGCGCCCTGCTGGTGGGTTGCCTTGACTCCGAGGCGATCTCCGAGGATCTCGACGCCCACATCGGCGACTTCGCGGATCTGATCTCCACGGCGATCGCCAACGCGCAGACGCGGGCCGCACTGACGGCGTCGCGGGCCCGCCTGGTCGCCGCCGCGGACGAGGCGCGCCGCGGCTTCGAGAGAGACCTGCACGACGGCGCGCAACAGCGCATCGTCTCGCTCAGCCTCGAGTTGCGCCAGATCGAGGCGGCCGCCGACGAGCCGCTGCGGGCCCAACTGTCGAACGCGGTGGCCGGTCTGGCCGGTCTCTACTCGGATCTGCAGGAGCTCTCCCGCGGGATGCACCCGGCGGTGCTGTCCAAGGGCGGCCTGCCGTCGGCGCTGAAGGCGCTGGCGCGACGTTCCTCGGTGCCGGTCGAGTTGACGGTCGGGGTGGACCGCCGGCTGCCGGAGTCGGTCGAGGTAGCCGCGTATTACGTTGTGGCAGAAGCGTTGACGAATGCCGCCAAGTACGCCGAGGCGGACGTGGTGACCGTCGAGGTCGGCCTGGACAAAGACACCCTGCACCTGTCGGTCACCGACGACGGAGTCGGTGGTGCCACCGCGGGCGCCGGTTCGGGTCTGGTCGGCCTGCGCGACCGCGTGGAGGCGCTCTCGGGGGCGCTCACGGTGACGAGCGAGCCGGGGGCGGGGACCAGGATCGACGCCGCCATCCCGGTCGGCGAGCCCTGACCACGAGCCACCTCCTCAGCCCGGCGGTGCCGCCGCGAGCGTCAGCGTGAACGTCGCTCCGCCGCCCGGGGTCTGCGCGACGGAGATGTCGCCGTGGTGGGCGACGGCGATCTCGCGGACCAGCGCCAGTCCGATGCCGTAGCGTTCGCGGCCGCCGGCCGCCGTGTGGGCGTGCCCGTGGGAGAACCGGGCGAACAGGCCCTCCATCGCGTCGGGGTCGACGCCCACGCCGTCGTCGCGCACGTCGATGACGACGTTCGGTCCGCGCCGGCGCAGACAGATCTCGATGGAGCCGCCCGCGTGTTCGTGGGCGAGAGCGTTGTCGACCAGCGACGTGAGCGCGCGACGCAGCGCGGCAGCCGACCCGAGAACGACGAACGCCGTTGCCGCGTCGGCGTCGCGGTTCACCGCCAAGGTCACACCGGCGGACGCGGCGTGCTCGGACATGCTGGCGCGGACGTCCTCGGCGAGGTCGGCGACGTCGACGCGGTCACGCGGCACACCCTTGCTGGCCATCGAAGCCGACGCCAGCAGATCCTCGATCACCTCACCGAGCACCCGGGTGTCGGCGGCCAGCGCCTCGATCTGTTCCTTGGCGCGGTGGGCGTCGCCGTCGTCGAAGCGCCGGGCCAACAGTTGAATCCTGGTGTGCAGCACGGTGAGTGGGGCGCGCAATTCGTGGGAGGCGTCGGCGACGAACCGTCGCTGGAGGGCCAGGGCTTCGGTGAGGGGACGGAGCGAGCGCCGCGTGAGCAGGACGACCACACCGACCGAGGCCAGGATGCCGGCCAGTTCGGCTGCGCCCAACGCCAGCAGCAGCCGGTTGCGGCTCGCCTCATAGGATTTCAGCGCCAGCAGCGCCACCACCCTGCCCTCGGGCCGGTCGGCGACCAGCACCCGGTACGACTCGTCACCGATGCGGATGTCAGAGAAGCCGGGTTCCCGCCCGAGCAGCTCCGCGGTCGGCAGCCCGTCGGCGCTGGCGGACGTCTCGCCGGCCAGATCCCGGAGCACGAGTTGCATGCCCGGCGGCGGATCGGTCACGTCGTCGGCCGTCCCGACGACCGAGGTCAACTGGTCGGCGATCTGTTGCTTCTGCACCTGCCCGTCGACGAGGAAGATGACCGCCCCGACGAGCAGCAGCACCGCGGTCAGGGCCAGGGACGCCTGCAGGGCGGCGATCCGACCCGCGCGCCGAACGACGGCCAGATCGCTGCTCGACGTCATCCGGCGGCCCCCAGGCGGTATCCCGTGCCGTGCACGGTGCGCACGATGCCGCGCCCCAGCTTGCGACGGAGGTAGTGCACGTAGGTGTCGACCACGCCGGGATTGTCGACCCCGTCGAAGGCGGAGCTGAGCAGCTGGCCGCGGGTGTAGGTACGCCCGGGGGCGGTCATCAGGACACTGAGCAGCGCCGCCTCCCGCTCGGAGAGTTCGACCTCCCCTGCCACCGCGGGCCCGCTCACGGTCCGGGTCACCCGGTCCAGCGACAGACCGGCGGCCCGCAGGGTCGAGTCGCCGTTCGGCCGTCGCACCAGAGCGCGGATGCGGGCCAGCAGCTCCGGGACCTCGAAGGGTTTGATGAGGTAGTCCTGCGCGCCCGCGTCGAGACCATCGACCCGGTCGGACAGCGCACCGCGCGCAGTCAGCATCAGGATCGGGGTGGCCGTTCCCCGCGATCGAAGCGCGACGACGAGGTCGAGGCCGTCCATGACCGGGAGCCCGCGATCGACGATGATCGCGTCGTGCCGCCGCGTGAGTGCGGCGTGCAGGCCCCGTTGAGCGTCGTGTGCGACCTCGACCTCGTACCCCTCGTCGGTGAACAGCCCGTCCAGCATCGAACTCAAGGCGCGGTCGTCCTCGACGATCAGCAGCCTCGGCTTCGCAGTGCGGTCGGGCACTCGACGAGCGTCCCACGGCAGTTCTTCGAAGGCTCGAAGAATCGACTGCCAGCATCGGCGTCATGGAATCACCCCGTTCCGGAGTGCGCCGCGCCAGAGCCGCCTCGTGGGCGCTGGCCGGCCTCGGCGTCGCCGCCGTCGCGGGCACCTCCACGCTGGCCTATGCCGACACCACCGCACCGGCGGCCCCCGCCGCCCAGGTCGTCGTCGACCCCGTGCCCGCGGACAGCGGTCCCCCGCCCCCACTCGACCTGCCGGTGCCGGCGACCACGACCGCCGACACACCGGTGGTCCCCGTCCCGCCTCCCGATCCCACGGTCGAGCGGGCGCCGGCCACCACCCGGTGGACACCGGCACCCGTGTACACCCCGCGCGAGACCTACCAGCCCACCCCGGTGCAGACGTCCGATTCGGCGCCGGCCCCCGAGCAGACCACGCAGACCCGCGAAACGTCGACGCCCCCGACGACCCGGCGGCGCACCCTCACTCCGGCACCCAAGCTGTCGCCGAGCTTCTCACCGCATGTGACGGTGTCACGCGGCTCATGACCCTCGACGCCCCGGACCTCGCGCACAGCCGATGGCAGCGCTGGAGCACCGACATGCACATCGTCGTGACCGAACCGCCGTCGCTGCGCCGCGCCCGGTTCGAGGTCGACGCCGAACTCGACGCCGTCGAACGTGCGGCGTCCCGGTTCCGGCCGGATTCCGAGGTCATGGCGCTCGCCACCTCTGATGGCCGGCCGACCAGGATCAGCGAGACGCTGGCCGTCCTGCTGGAGGCCGCCTTGACCGCGGCACGGGAGACCGACGGCGACGTCGATCCCACCGTGGGCGCCGCGGTGGTCGCACTCGAGGGCGACGGCCGTGCCGCGCTGTCGACCATCACCCCGGCGTGCTGGTCGATGGTCGCCCTCGACGGTCGGGTCGTCACCGTTCCGCCCGGGGTGCTGCTCGACCTGGGCGCCACCGCGAAGGCCGTCGCGGCCGATCGGTGCGCGGACCGGGTCCACCAGGTCACGGGCAGCGGGGTGCTGATCAACCTCGGCGGTGACATCGCCACCGCGGGGCCGGCGCCCGACGGCGGCTGGCAGGTCCTGGTGCACGACGTCGACGGGGATCCGGACAGTGCGGTCGCGTTGCCGTCCGGCACCGCACTGGCCACCTCCAGCACCCTTCGGCGCACCTGGCGGTGCAATGGCGCAGTGCTGCATCACATCCTGGATCCGCGCACGGGCCGGTCCGCGGATCCGTTGTGGCGCACGGTGTCCGTCGCGGCGCAGACCTGTTGGGCCGCGAACACCGTTTCGACAGCGGCGATCGTGCGCGGGTGGGCGGCGCTGACATGGATTGCGGCGCTGGGAATGTCGGCGCGACTGGTGGACAGCGAGTGCGTCGAGCACACCATCGGTACGTGGCCGCGCACTGCTGCGGAGGCTCGGCGATGACCAGTGAGGCACTGTGGGCGCTGGGGCGCGGTACCGGGATCACCGCCCTGGTGTTCCTGACGATCTCGCAGGCGCTGGGCATCGCCACCCGTTCCGGGCGCCGCGTCGTCGCGCTCCCCCGCTTCGCCGTCGCCGACGTTCACCGGTTCGCCGCGCTGGCCGGGACCGGGCTGGTCGCTCTGCATCTGACCCTGCTGTTCTTCGACCCGTACGCCCAACTGCGCCTGGTCGACTTCGTCGTTCCGTTCCTCGCCGCGTACCGGCCCGTCTGGCTCGGCCTGGGCACCCTCGCCTGTGACGTCCTCGTCGTGGTGACGGTCAGCAGCCTGTTGCGTCACCGCCTCGGTCTGCGCGCGTTCCGCGCCATCCACTGGCTCGCCTACGCGCTGTGGCCGGTCGCGCTGGTGCACGCGCTCGGCTCGGGCACCGACGCCCAACGCGCCTGGTTCCTGGCTCTGGCAGGCGGTTGCGCGGTCGTCGTCGCGGGCGCGCTGATGTGGCGACTGCGGGCCGACTACGTCGAATACGCCGATACCCGAACAGAGGCCCGCCGATGACCGCCCTCTCACCGTCGCGCACGAATCCTCCTGGTGCACAACGCCTCTTCGCTGCCGGCGGGAGCGGCCTGACCGAGCATCACACGCGATTCGGCGCCCTCCCCACCCACTCGGCGGAGCAGGTGGTCGCGTCACTGCACGCAGCGGGTCTGACGGGGCGGGGCGGAGCAGGGTTTCCCACCGGCCGCAAGATCGCCTCGGTCACTGGACGCGGCGCCGTGGTGATCGGTAACGGCGCCGAGGGCGAGCCACTCAGCCAGAAGGACGCCATGCTCCTGACCCGGGCACCCCATCTGGTGCTGGACGGTCTGCAGGTGTGCGCATCGACGGTCGGCGCGGACAGGGTCTACCTCTATGTGCCGGAACGCATTTCGCCGGCCGTACGGAAGACCCTCGACGAACGGGTCGCCGCCGGAGTGGACCCGCGCCGGGTGACCCTCGTCGAGGCCTCCGACACGTTCGTCGCCGGCGAGGAGTCCGCGGTGGTCCGGCGCATCGAAGGCGGTCCGGCGCTGCCCCGCGACCGCACGGTCCCGACGTCGATCTCCGGGGTGCGGGGACGCCCCACGCTGGTCAACAATGTCGAAACACTGGCCCATGTCGCGTTGATCGCCCGCTACGGTCCGCAGTGGTTCCGATCGGTCGGCGACCCGGAAGATCCCGGCACCATGCTGATCACACTGTCGGGAGCGCTACCCCGACGCGGTGTCCTCGAACTGCCCACCGGAACCCCGCTGGCGGACGTCCTCGCCGCAGGCGGCCTCACCGACCTGCGGACCGCCCGAGCGGTGCTGACCGGCGGCTACCACGGCAGCTGGATCCCGGCGGCGAACCTCACCGATGCCCGCCTGTCCCGTGCGGGCCTGCGAGCGTGCGGGGCCACCCCCGGCGCGGGCATCGTCCATGTGCTCGCCGCCGACCAGTGCGGCCTCGCCCACACCGCGGGCATCGTCGCCTACCTCGCCGATCACGGTGCCCGACAGTGCGGTCCGTGCCGCAACGGCCTTCCCCGGCTGGCCGAGCTGTGCGACGAGCTCGCCTACGGCCGGGTCGACGACGGACAGATCCGTGAGCTGCACCGGATGCTCGGCCTCGTCGATGGCCGCGGCGCGTGCCGCCACCCGGACGGCACTGTCCGCATGGTGCGCAGCGCGCTGAACGCCTTCGCCGACGACATCGCCCACCATCGCGCCGGCCGCTGCAGCGCCGCACTGGTCACCGCCCGCAGCGCCGACCGTCGCGGTGCCCGACGCGCTGTGGGGATCGCGTGAAACGCCCGGCGGCACCGCGCAGGTTGCACATCGACTGGACCCGATGCGATGGCCGGGGCCTGTGCACCGAGCTGCTGCCCGGGGTGTTCGACCGCGACGACTGGGGCTACCCCCTGGCGCGTGACGGGTCCCGCGAGCCGGTGATACCGCGCGGCGACCTGGCCGAGGCACGGATGGCCGTGAACCGCTGCCCACGCCTCGCGCTGTCCCTGACCACGCGCTCCTAGCTCGACATCCCTTCCCAACAACCACTTTCACCAGAAAGGGCTCGCCTTGTCCACGTTCCAGGGACTTCCCGCTCATATCCTGCTCGTGCACTTCATCGTGGTGCTCGCGCCGGCGACCGCCGTGCTCGCGATCGTGTGCGCGCTGTGGCCGGCCGCGCGGCGCCACTTCACATGGCTGGTCGTGCTCCTTGCCGCCGCGACCACGCTCCTGACCCCGCTGACGACCGATGCCGGCGAGTGGCTGGAGCAGCGCACCGAACCCACCGCAGTGCTGCAGGCGCACACCGAACTCGGTGACACCATGCTCTACTTCTCAGTGGGCCTGCTCGTCGCCGCGGCGCTGCTGGCGTTCATGCATCTTCGCGAGAACCGCAACCAACCGCTCAAGCCGGCGCTCCGATGGGCCGTTGTCGGCATCGTCGTCGTCGCAGCCGTCGCCACCTCGGCCCAGGTGTATCGGATCGGCGACTCCGGGGCGCGCTCGGCCTGGGCCGACAAGGTCGCTGCGACGCAGTCTCCCTGAGGGGTAGCGGGCCTACTTCTTGCGCTGGCTCTGCGCGTACTCCTCGGGCCGATTCTTCTTCATCCACGCCCTCATCGGCCAGAACAGCACCCAGAGAACCGGATACACGGTGACGTAGAACAGCCCGTACACGGCCAGACACCCCAGTATCCCGAGCACCCAGCCGGGGTAGATGATGATCAGGCAGAACTGGATGAACTGCTTCAGCACGACCGGGTACCCGTCGGCCATCGCCCACACCGTCTTCGGGCTCAGGGCGTTGACGAGTGTCCGCCACGTCGACGGCTTGGGCGCCGCGAGTGGTTCGCCGTCCTCGGCTTCGGCACCGCTCGCGGGCTCGGTCATGGCTAGAAGTCCCAGTCCTCGTCTTCGGTGTTGACCGCCTTGCCGATCACGTAGCTGGAACCCGAGCCGGAGAAGAAGTCGTGGTTCTCGTCGGCGTTCGGGCTCAGCGCCGACAGGATCGCCGGGTTGACGTCGGTCTCGTCGCGCGGGAACAGCGCCTCGTAACCGAGGTTCATCAGCGCCTTGTTGGCGTTGTAGCGCAGGAACTTCTTGACGTCCTCGGTCAGCCCGACCTCGTCGTAGAGGTCCTGGGTGTACTCGACCTCGTTGTCGTAGAGCTCGAACAGCAGCTCGTAGGTGTAGTCCTTGAGCTCCTGGCGGGTGGCGTCGTCGGTCAGCGCCAGCCCGCGCTGGAACTTGTAGCCGATGTAGTAGCCGTGCACGGCCTCGTCACGGATGATCAGCCGGATCATGTCCGCGGTGTTGGTCAGCTTGGCCCGGCTGCTCCAGTACATCGGCAGGTAGAAACCGGAGTAGAACAGGAAGCTCTCCAGCAGCGTGGAGGCCACCTTGCGCTTGAGCGGCTCGTCACCCTTGTAGTACTGCATGACGATCTCGGCCTTGCGCTGCAGGTTCGGGTTCTCCTCCGACCAGCGGAACGCGTCGTCGATGTCGGCGGTCGAGCACAGCGTGGAGAAGATGTTGCTGTAGCTGCGCGCGTGCACCGACTCCATGAACGCGATGTTGGTGTACACCGCCTCCTCGTGCGGGGTCAGCGCGTCGGGGATCAGGCTGACGGCGCCGACGGTGCCCTGGATGGTGTCGAGCAGCGTCAGGCCGGTGAAGACCCGCATCGTGAGCTGCTTCTCGTGGGCGGTCAGCGTGTTCCACGACGGGATGTCGTTGGAGACCGGCACCTTCTCGGGCAGCCAGAAATTACCGGTGAGGCGTTCCCACACCTCGGCGTCCTTCTCGTCCTGCAGGCGGTTCCAGTTGATCGCGGAGACGCGGTCGATCAGCTTCATTCCCTCGGACACCAGGACCCCATTTCGCCGGATTTTCACCTGTGTGAGCTGTTCTACAGGCCACCACCGACACTACAACTTGTTGGGTGCGAAAACGGGTGACGATGCCACATCTTGTGTTGGCGTGTCGCCTCGTACGCGGCCGGCCGTCTCCGCGGGCATCCCGACGCCGCCGGACCTCCCCGTGGCGGGTGCGGATCGTCGGGCCAGCACCCACACGGTGGCCGCGGTGAGCCCGACCGTGAGCACGGCCAGCGCGCCGATGCTGTGACCGGCGCCACCGGTGAAGGTGTCACGGTAGGCGGCCATGGCCGGCACGGACGCGGTGTACCTGTCGAGCCCGAGGTGTCGGCCCAGGGCTTCGAAGGCATGGCGGTTGGACAGCACGATGCTGATCAACCGGCCGGGGCCCGCCATGGCGTCGACGGGAACGATCGCCCCGCCGAAGAGCACCTGCGGGAAGCACAGCATCGGCAGGGCCAGGGCGGCCTGGGCGGCGTTGGAGACGGCGGCCGACGCCAACAACCCCAGCGCAAGCGCTGACGTCGCCTCGAGCACCATCGTGAGGAACAGCAGGGCGTAGACGTGCCAGCCGGCAGCGGGCAGCCTGCCCAGCAGGCGCAGCACTCCGAGCAGCACCACGCACACCGCGGCCAACACGGGGAGCAGCGTCGCCACTTTCGACAACACGTAGGCGCCGACCCGGAGACCGGACACGCGCTCCCGCCGGAAGACAGCCATCTCGCCGACGATCTGCAGCAGACCGTAGGTCAGGCCGAAGAAGAAGCCGTCGAAGGCGATCCAGAACACGATCTGCGCCGGGGCCACGCCTGCGGCGCGGACGTCGAAGGCGTCGCGGGTGAACAGTGTCGCCATCATCGCGGTGACCAGAACCGGGGAGCCGAGCAGGATCGCCAAGGTGAGACGGTTGCGCAGCAGGACGTCGACGTTGCGCCGCGTCAACAGCCACCACTGCCGGACCGCACCGGTACGCCGACGGTCCGGCAATGCCACCGGTGCCGACGCAGGCTCGCTCCTGACGGCAGTGGCCAGTCGCTGCGCGAATCGCCGGGCCCAGACGGCGGGGGTGTCCTCCGCTGCGAGCCGCTCATAGACCTGGGCGAGGTCCGTCACGCCGAAGTGACGCCGCGCCTCTGCGGGGGTACCGATGAAGGCGAGGTGGCCGTTCGGAGCGAGAAAGACGACACGGTCGCACATGTCGATGCTGGCCGGTTCGTGCGTCGTCACGACTGTGGTGACACCGCGATCAGTCAGTCGGCGCAGTAGGCGCATCACCTCTACCGATGTCGCGGGATCGAGTCCCGACGTCGGCTCGTCGAGGAAGAACAGGCGCGGCCGGGTCAGCAACTCGACGGCGATGCTGGCTCGCTTGCGCTGACCGCCGGACAACAGGCGAATCGGAACGTCGGCCCTGTCAGCCAGATTGAGGTCGGACATCGTCTGTTCCACCACGCGGTCGGCCTCCTCGGCAGAAGTACCGGCCGGCAGCCGCAGCTTCGCCGCGTAGCGCAGCGTGCGCCGCAACGGCATCTCGAGATGAATGATGTCGTCCTGAGGGACATATCCGACGCCATCGGCCCCGCACGCCCCGGGCGGCAGGCCGTCGAAGCGGATCTGCCCGCCCGATGGTCGCCGTTGTCCGGCCAGAACGTCCAGCAGCGTGGTCTTGCCGGCCCCACTGCCGCCCGCGATGGCGAGCAACTCGCCCGGCTCCACGGTCAGGGACAGCTCGGCGAGGATCTGCCGCCCGCCGGACCGGTAGGTGACGTCGACGGCGTCGACCCGGCCGCCGCGTCGCGTCTGGAGGTGAAATGTGCTGTCGGTCATGAGGAAAACCCCTTCGTGAGTGAGCCCGGTCGCCTTGATCGTCGGCTGCAGCGCGAAGATCCGCATGGGGCGTTTGCCCCAATCTGCGCGACCACGCAGGGGAATTCCGAAAATCGTTCTCCCGCAGAAAAGTACGAGGATCGTTACCGCGCGTCGGCGACGAACGGGGCAAGACCGCGGTCGATCGCCGCGAGACTGGCCTGCGTTCGGTTGTTCACGTTGAGTTTCGCGTAGACCCGCTCGACGTGGTTGCGCGCCGTCTTCTCCGCGATGTGCAGCGCGGCCGCGATCTCGCGGTTCGACCGGCCCTGCGCCACGAGCCGCAGCACATCGACCTCCCGCGGGGTGAGGCTCCCGTCGCGCGATGTACGCCGCGGAGCCTGGTGTCCGGCCGCCGCCAGGACGGCCTCGACGGAGTCGTTGTCGAGGCGCCCGGCGCGGGCGTGTTCCCGCATCGTCCGCGCGGCGCCGGGGCCGTCGAGGGAAGGTCGGTCGCGGTGCGGCTCGAGCAGCTGGTGGTAGGCGACCGACGCCGCGAGCAGGCGGTCGGCGGCCGACAGCTCGGCCCCGACGAGCCCGCGGGGAAAACCGGATCCGTCGATGCGCTCCTCGCCCTTGGTGGCGATGGACACCACCGACTCCAGACCACCGACCCGGCTGAGGATCCGCCCGGTCAGATACGGGTACAACTCGAGCCGCTCCGACTCGGCCGTGGTGAGCGGCCCCTTCTTGTTCCAGATCTGGTTCGACACGCCCAACCGGCCGAGCCCGTGCACCAGGCCGGCCCGGTACAGGCGTGACACGTCGACCGTCGGCATGCGCAGTCGCCGGGCGGCCTCGGCGGCCACGTCGGCGATCCCACGCGAATACCCGGGCGAGCACGGGCATTTGAGGTCGACGAAGTCGGCGACAGCGCGGAGCATGTCATCGGTTTCGTCGGCATCCAGGGTGCGATGACGATCGGGTGCCTGCGCCAGCGCGGCGGTCCAGACGTCGATGTCGAGAAGCCCGTCGACGATCGCTGCGGCATCGCGGACGAACACGTCGGCCACCTCCGGGCTGAATTGCGTTGCGCGCCGGGCCCGTGCGACCTCGACGGCGTGTGACACGCCACCGGCCCGCAGATGCACTTCGGCCACGTCGGCCAGCCGCACGATATGGACTTCGTCCGGAATTTCCTGTCCACGAACACCATTGGGCATCCCGCGGCCGTCCCACCGCTCGAAGATGTGCGCCAGGGCCCGTCCGACCTGGGGATCCAGACCCATCCGATCGGACAGCACTCCTGCGGAACTGCAGTGCGAGTTAATCAGCTCGCCGACCTGGTGGCGGGCCGTCATGAGGAATGCGGCGGTGCGCACCCCGCGCTCCCATCCCGGCGAGTCCCGCCCGACGTGGCTCGCCATCAGGCGCAGGAACGGCAACCCGGCCATGTCCACGCCGTAGGTGTCCGCCCGGAAGGCGATGTCGTCACCGAAGAGAGCAGCCAGCTCGTGAGAGTCGGCGTGACACCCGATCCACCCGACCAGGTTGGCGTAGTAGACGGTGGCGCGGCGCTGCGCGTCGAGCCCCATGCGCTCGGCGATCCGGGTCGCGATCAGCGAGGACCGCAGCATGTGTTCCATGGGTTGGCCGAGGCCGAGATCGATCGCCAGGGAGATCGCGGCCAGCAGTTCCGCCCTGCGCAGTCCCCTGTCCGAGCCGATCCCCGACGGGTGCACGCGCTCATTGTGCACCCGGGTCGTCATTCGCACGCCCCTGATCGTGCGGGCGGACCGGAACGACGGCATGAGGCGATTGCCTCATGTGTGTCGCGCACCCGTACGCGAACATCGCCGCATGACCACGATCATCGAGCCCCGCGCCACCTTCTCGACCGCGCGGGAGAACCCCTGGGATGCGGTGCTCACCGACGGTCACGCGTCACTGGTCCGGGCTCGGCGGTTGTTTCGCTACCTACCGTCAGCGCCCCGATGCAAGCTGTGCAACAACCCTTTCGGCGGGGTGGCCGGGCGGGTGCTGTCCGTCGCCGGATTCAGCCCGTCCCGGAAGAACCCGAACCTGTGCAGCCGCTGTTGTGATGCGCTGCCGGCCGGGGGCGCCGAGGTGGATGTCGCGGTGCTGTTCGCCGATGTGCGCGGCTCGACCGCACTGGGTCGGGCCGCGGCCGCGACCGACTTCGCCTCGCTGCTCAACAGGTTCTACGTCGCCGCGACCCACACGCTGCTCCGTCACGACGCGGTGATCGACAAGCTGATCGGCGACGAGGTGATGGCGTTCTTCGTCCGGGGTATCAGCGGCCCCCACTACCGTGACCGCGCGGTCCGGGCGGGGCTCGACCTGCTCGCCGCGGTCAGAGACGGCGACGGTGCGCCGTGGCTGCAGGTCGGCGTGGCGGTCAATGCGGGCACCGCGTTCGTCGGCAACGTCGGTGGACAGGTCGTCGACTTCACCGCGCTCGGCGACCCCGTCAACGTCGCCGCCCGAATGCAGGGGCACGCGGCGGGCGGCGAACTGGTCGTGGCCGCTGGAGTGGCCGACCACCTGATGGAGGACACGCCGCGGCGCACACTGCGGCTGCGTGATCGGCCACAGCCGCTCGACGCCTTCGTGCTGCGGGCGGGCGGATCGCCGGCGCTCAGGCGACCTTGTCGCGCCGCGTCACGCCTTCGTGCAACGGCAGGTCCGGATCGATGCGGATGCCCAGCACCTCGCACGTGCCGTTGATCGAGCCCATCATGATGGTGGTCAGGTAGTCGACGAACCGCTCGGTGGGCAGCCGGCGCGGGGTCTCGTGGTTGGAGCCCAGCCACCAGTCGGTGGCCGACGCCGCCGCCCCGAACGTCGCGAACGCGGCCAGCTCGAAGGCCGCCCCGTCGAGCTCCATCTCGCGCAGCTCGTTGCTGAACATGTCCGCCATCGCCAGCGTGATGTCCCGGCCCTCGTTGACGGCGCGGATCGTCGACTCGCTCTGCTCGGCGAACCGGCCCTGCATCAGGAAACGCACCACATTGGGGTGCTCGTCGACCAGACGGACGTACTGCTCCACGGCGCGGCGGATGATGGTGTGCGCCGGATCGGTCGAAATGTCGATCGACGGGAAGATGGCCGACCACAGCATGTCCCGCATGCGCTGACCGATCGCCTGGAACAGGTCGGACTTGTCGGTGAAGTGCCGGTAGATCTTGGGCTTGGCGGTGCCGGCCTCCTCGGCGATCTCGCGCAGCGAGACCTCGGGACCCTGCCGGTCGATGGCGCGGTAGGCGGCGTCGACGATCTCCGAGCGCACCTTCTTGCGGTGTTCGCGCCAGCGCTCACTGCGGGCGTCCACCTTGACGCCCGACTCGTCGGCAGGACGTGCCCTCGACCCTCGTCGCACGCGATCACTGTACCCGCTCGGGCGTCGCTGACCTGCCCAGACCGCGCCGGCCCGGGTCTGGGACCAACTGGTGACGTCAGCTCGTCCGCCGCGATGCGTCCAGGGACTTTCGGTACTATCTCGTGCGACAGCCGCTCAACGAGACGAGAGATATGACGCAGCGATACGACCTGGTCATCGCAGGCGGGGGGCCGTCGGGATCGGCCGCCGCATGGCAGGCCGCGCAGACCGGCGCGAAAGTGGTGGTCCTGGACAAGGCACAGTTCCCGCGAGCCAAGCCGTGCGGTGACGGCCTGACCGCGCGCGCGGTCAGCTACCTGCAGAAGATGGGCCTGGCCGACGAGGTCGACACCTTCCACCGGGTCAACAGGGTCACGGTGTTCAGCCCCAGCCGCTGGGAGCTGTCGTTCCCGAAGCGGCCCGGCATGCCCGATCACGGCCACACGGTCAGCCGCGAGCACCTCGACACCCTGCTGCTCAAGCACGCCGAGTCCGCCGGCGCCGAGGTCCGTCAGGGCGCCGAGGTCGCGGGCCCCGAGCTCGATGCCAACGGCCGGGTGATCGGCGTGGTGCTCAAGGGCGGCGAGAAGGTCTACGGAGACGCGGTGATCGCGGCCGACGGCGCCTACTCCCCCATCAAGCGGGCGCTCGAGATCGACTCGGAGTACAACGGCTACTCGGCGATCGCGATCCGCTCGGAGATGCCGGCCAACCGGGCCGACTCCGACAGCCTGGACATCTATCTGAAGCTGCAATTCCAGGGCGATCAGCTGCCCGGCTACGGGTGGGTGTTCCCGATGGGCCAGGGCGTGTTCAACATCGGCCTGGGCTATGTGAACAGCTACAAGAACTGGCAGTCGATCAACGCCACCCAGTTCCTCGGCGACTTCCTGCGCACGCTGCCGCGCGAGTGGGATCTGCCGCCCATCGAGGAGCTGAAGAAGAACAAGAGCGTGCGTGCCTGGCGGCTGCCGATGGGCTTCACCGCCTGGCCGGCCTGGCGCCCCGGCGTGCTGTTCACCGGCGACTCGCTCGGAGCGGGCAAGCCGGCGTCGGGCGCGGGGATCTCCAAGGCGCTCGAGTCCGGCCTGGCCGCCGGTGAGTGCGCGATCGCCGCTCTGACCAACGGCGGGCCCGACGACTTCACGAACTACGGTCAGCGGATGGAGGCCGCGTGGGGCCGGGAGTACAAGCGCGGCAGGTACTTCCACAAGCTCGCTGGCATTCCGGCGGTCGCCAACACCGGGATCAAGCTGATCGACAACGCCTACTTCCGCGACCGGATGCTCAAGTCGCTGTACAAGAAGGCGCAGGGCCCGCAGCACACCTATTAGGAACCACCCCGCCGCATCGTCGGCGCCCCGCCGGGTGTGGAGTTCCAGTTCACACCCGGCGGTGTGGTTTCCGCGCTCCCCTACCGTGACAGGCATGTCGCGACTGGGCAGCACCGCTGCGGAGCACCTGGCCGCGCTCGGCACCGTCGCGATCGAGCCCGGGCTGTCCGAGGCCGAGCTCACCGGCATCGAAGCCGAGTTCGGTTTCGCGTTCGCCGACGATCATCGGGCGTTCCTCGCCGCGGGGCTACCTGTCGGTGGCACCTGGCCGGACTGGCGCGGCACCGGCCGCAGGAGTCTGGCCACGCGGCTGCAGCTGCCGGTCGACGGCATCCTGTTCGCGGTGGAGTGGCGCGACTTCTGGGACGACGGCTGGGGCGCCCGCCCGGCCCGGATGCGTGACGCGCTCCGCACGGCGAAGTACCGACTGGACCGCGTTCCCCGCATGGTCCCGCTGTGCTCGCACCACTATCTGCCGGCCGGAGTGCCGGGACACCCGGTGCTGTCGATCTATCAGACCGACATCAGCGTCTGCGCCGCCGACCTGCTCGACTACGTCGACAGGGGCCAGCGGCCCGATGCGCGGCCGGTCGCGACGCCGACCGTGGCGTTCTGGTCGGACCACGTCAGCTGACCTGTCGGTGCCTGCGGGTAGACCTGATCCCATGGAGCAACGCATCAGCCTGATCACGCTCGGTGTCGACGATCTCGCCCGTGCTCGACGCTTCTACGAGGAAGGCCTGGGCTGGCAGCCCCGCGATGCGCCCGAGGGCGTGGTGTTCTATCAGCTGCCCGGCATCGCGCTGGCGCTGTTCGGCCGCGAGGACCTCGCCGAGGATGCCCACCACCCGGTCGACGGCCGCTTCAGCGGCATCACGATCGCGATCAACGAACGTTCCGAGGCCGACGTCGACGCGGTCCTGGCGCAGGCCGCCGACGCGGGCGCGACCATCCTCAAATCCGCCGAGCGGGTGTTCTGGGGCGGCTATTCGGGCTACTTCGCCGACCCGGACGGTCACGTCTGGGAGGTGGCGCTGAATCCGCAATGGACGATCAACGAGGACGGCACGCTGACGATCTGAGCGCCTGGTGTGCGGGCAGATCGCGTTCCGGCCCGCAGGACGATCTGATCGCACACCAGAGGACGTCAGCGACCGCGGGGCCGCCCCGGCTTACGGGCCACCTTGCCCGCGGCGGCGCGGGCGGCCTGTTTGGCGAGGGTCTTCTCGCGGGCGGTGCGCTTCGGCGGCGGCGGTGTCTGCCCCCGCGACGACCCGGGTCGGCGGCCGCGCACGATGCCGATGAAGTCCTCGATGAGCGCCGGCTGCGGGCCCTCCGCGACGGCAAGAGCCACCGGGCACGGCGGCGCATCGGTGATCGGCCGGTAGGTGACGTCCTTGCGGTGATGCAGCCGCGCCAGCGACTGCGGCACGATCAGCACCCCGACGCCGGCAGCGACCAATTCGATTGCCTCGCCGGTGGTTTCGGGCCGGTGATCGACCGGGGCGCCGGGGGCGCCGGTCCAGTCGACGACGTCGTCGCGAGGAAGCAGGCGCGGCTCGCCGTCGAGATCGGCGGCGGTGATCTCGTCGGGCACGGTGAGAAGGTGGTCGTTCGGCACGACGGCCACCGTGGTCTCATCGTAGAGCGGGATGACCGCGAGCCCGGTCGTGTCGGACGGCAGCCGCAGCACCACGACGTCGACGGTGCCGTCGCGCACCGCGGCGGCCGCGTCCGCGGCGGCGACGGGGCGCAAGTGCAGCGGAATCTGCGGGTGTCGCTGCGACCAGTTGCGCGCCCATTTCGCAGGTGTCACCCCGGGGACGTAACCGACGGTGAGCGAGGGCGCGTTCACTGCCTCAGGCTATCGATAAGCTCTGCCCATGAGCAGGCCGAACGCGCAGTCCATGAAACCCGCCACGGCGGCGAAGAAGCTGGACGTCTACCTGCCCGCGACGCCGGCGGACTTCCAGCAGAACGCGATCACCCGGGAGGAGCTCGCCGCGCTGCAGGCCGACCCGCCGCAGTGGCTGCAGGATCTCCGCAAGAACGGGCCGCATCCGAAGAATCTGGTGGCCGCCAAGCTCGGCGTCTCGATCGCGGGCCTGGCCCGCGGGGGGATCACCGAGGCGCTGACCACCGAACAGATCGCGGCGCTGCTCGAGGAGAAGCCCGACTGGCTGGTCGCCGAACGCGAGAGCTATCAGAACGTGCTGCGTGAGGAGCGGCGCCTCAAGGCGCTGCGTACGGAACAGCTTCGCGACAGCTGACTCCGCACCGCGCCGACCGTGCGGTGTCGTACGCGAATCGCCGCGGCAGCCGTACGGAATCGCACACTGGAAGAGGCGCTAGCCGCGAATGCACAACGCCGCCGACGGAAAACCGCCGACGGCGCTGAACGATTCACCTCACAGCATGCAGCTGACGCAACCCTCGACTTCGGTTCCCTCCAAAGCCATCTGACGCAGCCGGATGTAGTACAGCGTCTTGATGCCCTTGCGCCACGCGTAGATCTGCGCCTTGTTGAAGTCGCGGGTGGTCGCGGTGTCCTTGAAGAACAGCGTCAGGCTCAGCCCCTGGTCCACGTGCTGGGTGGCCGCGGCGTAGGTGTCGATGATCTTCTCGTAACCGATCTCGTACGCGTCCTGGTAGTACTCCAGGTTGTCGTTGGTCAGGTACGGCGCCGGGTAGTAGACGCGGCCGATCTTGCCTTCCTTGCGGATCTCGATCTTGCTGGCCACCGGGTGGATCGAGCTCGTCGAGTGATTGATGTAGCTGATCGATCCCGTCGGCGGAACCGCCTGCAGGTTCTGGTTGTAGATGCCGTGCTCCTGCACCGACTCCTTCAGCCGCTTCCAGTCGTCCTGGTTCGGGATCCGGATGCCCGCGTTCGAAAACAGGGTGCGAACAGCTTCCGTTTTGGGCTCCCACACCTGATCGGTGTACTTGTCGAAGAACTCCCCCGACGCGTACTTCGAGCGTTCGAACCCGCCGAACGCCGAGCCCCGTTCGATCGCAATGCGATTCGACGCGCGCAGCGCGTGGTAGAGCACGGTGTAGAAGTAGATGTTGGTGAAGTCGACGCCTTCTTCGGAGCCGTAGAAGATCCGCTCACGGGCGAGGTAGCCGTGCAGGTTCATCTGCCCGAGCCCGATCGCGTGAGACTCGTTGTTGCCCTGCTCGATCGAGGGCACCGACCAGATGTGGGTCTGATCGCTCACTGCGGTCAGCGCCCGGATGGCCACCTCGATGGTCTGCGCGAAGTCCGGCGAATCCATCGCCTTGGCGATGTTCAGTGAGCCGAGGTTGCAGGAGATGTCCTTGCCCACCCTGGCGTAGCTCAGGTCCTCGTTGAACAGCGACGGGGTCGACACCTGCAGGATCTCCGAGCACAGGTTGCTGTGGGTGATCTTGCCTTCGATCGGGTTGGCCCGGTTCACCGTGTCCTCGTACATGATGTACGGGTAACCCGACTCGAACTGCAGCTCGGCCAGCGTCTGGAAGAACTCACGCGCCTTGATCTTCGTCTTGCGGATGCGCGCGTCGTCGACCATCTCGTAGTACTTCTCGGTCACCGAGATGTCGGCGAACGGCACCCCGTAGACGCGCTCGACGTCGTACGGCGAGAACAGGTACATGTCCTCGTTCTTCTTGGCCAGCTCGAACGTGATGTCCGGGATCACCACACCGAGGCTCAGCGTCTTGATGCGGATCTTCTCGTCGGCGTTCTCGCGCTTGGTGTCGAGGAACCGGTAGATGTCCGGGTGGTGCGCGTGCAGGTACACCGCGCCGGCACCCTGACGCGCGCCCAGCTGGTTGGCGTAGGAGAACGAGTCCTCGAGCAGCTTCATGATCGGGATGACGCCGGAGCTCTGGTTCTCGATGTTCTTGATCGGCGCGCCGTGCTCGCGAATGTTGCTCAGCAGCAGGGCGACTCCGCCACCGCGCTTGGACAGCTGCAGTGCCGAGTTGATCGAGCGCCCGATGGACTCCATGTTGTCCTCGATGCGCAGCAGGAAGCACGACACCGGTTCACCGCGCTGCTTCTTGCCCGAGTTGAGGAACGTCGGGGTGGCCGGCTGGAAGCGGCCGTCCATGATCTCGTCGACGAGCTTCTCGGCCAGAGTCGTGTCGCCGGAGGCCAATGTGAGCGCCACCATCACCACGCGGTCCTCGAAGCGCTCCAGGTAGCGCTTCCCGTCGAACGTCTTGAGCGTGTACGAGGTGTAGTACTTGAACGCGCCGAGGAAGGTCGGGAACCGGAACTTCTTGGCATACGCGCGATCCAGCAGCGTCTTGACGAAGTTGCGGGAGTACTGGTCGAGCACTTCGCGCTCGTAGTACTCCTTCTCGATCAGGTAGTCGAGCTTCTCATCCTGGCTGTGAAAGAACACCGTGTTCTGATTGACGTGCTGCAGGAAGTACTCCCGCGCGGCCTGCACATCCTTGTCGAACTGGATCCTGCCGTCGGCGTCATACAGATTCAGCATCGCGTTCAGGGCGTGATAATCCATCTCGCCCGGGAGCGCGTGTACGCCGGTGGTTACAGGTTCTGCAGCTGTGACGGTTGGTGGCACGTCTGGTCCTTCCGGGATTGGGCCCAAAAATCGTTCAGGCCCGCGCGGACGGCGAAGACGTCGTCCGTGGTGCCCATCAGTTCGAAGCGGTACAGGTACGGGACGCCGCACTTGCGGGAGACGACGTCCCCCGCGTAGCCGAATTCGGCGCCGAAATTGGTGTTGCCCGCGGCGATGACACCGCGGATCAACGACCGGTTGTGTTCGTTGTTGAGGAAAGCGATCACCTGCTTGGGGACGTATCCCCCGCGATCGGGATCGGGACCGTTGGCGTGCCCTCCTCCATAGGTGGGGAGGATGAGCACATACGGCTCGTCGACCTGGATCTGTTCCTTGAGGGGAATCCGGACGGCAGGCAGCTCGAGCTTTTGTACGAACCGATGCGTGTTCTCCGACACGCTGGAGAAGTAGACCAGGTTGCTCACGTCCACTCCTCTCGGTCGATGCATCGGATGAATCGTCAGATGGGCCTAGGCGGTGACGGCGGACGCGCCGGCCAAGGTCTTGATGCGGTCCGGGCGGAACCCCGACCAGTGGTCATTGCCGGCCACCACGACGGGTGCCTGCAGGTAACCGAGCGCCATCACGTAGTCGCGCGCCTCGGAATCCACGCTGATGTCGACGACGTCGTAGGTCACGCCCGCCTTGTCGAGCGCCTTGTAGGTGGCGTTGCACTGAACGCAGGCCGGCTTGGTGTACACGGTGACAGTCATCTGCGGGCTCCCTCAGCGAAAGTTTTCATCAACAACGGGCGTTCTCGTGGTCACTGCACACCTCATCCGACGATCAGCTGGCCGGGCGATCCACCCTCCCTGCCCTCAACGCCGATCCGAGGAAGGAACTTCCCCCGGAACCTCCGCCGAGCGCAGATCGCGCTTTTCGTCGCCCTCCACCCTAGAGCACTAGATGTTGTGCCTCGTTAGTAGAGCACACACAAGATGGCCTTAATAACACGTTTGGAATTTTGCCTGGTCAACGCGGTGTGTCGCGACGATTTCGGCGTGTCGCAGATCACATCAGGGCCCTCGCGCATCCATGTCTCAGGTCTACCAGGACCCACTGACAACACCGGCGTCGCCGGCGCCGCGCCTTCTCACGCCCAGCAAACGACAAAGCCCGGCATTGCTCAGAAGCAAAGCCGGGCGGTGCCGTTGAGGTGTGGGTCAGCCGATTTCGGCGACCAACTTGCCGACGATGTCGCGCAGCTTGGCCGCGACCTCGGCGCTCTCGCGCGGGTGCTTTCCGTCGAGCGTCTGGGTCGGCAGCGACAGCTCGAGGTCCTCGACCACCCGGGGCCCGGCGATGCCGAACGACTTGCGGGTCTCGTCGTGCGCCCACACGCCGCCGTACTGGCCCAGCGCGGCGCCGATGACGGCCAGAGGCTTGTCCTTGAGGGCGCTGTTGCCGTACGGCCGGGACAACCAGTCGATCGCGTTCTTCAGCACGCCGGGGATGCTGCCGTTGTACTCCGGGGTGACGACCAGCGCCGCGTCGGCGCGGGCTGCGGCGTCGCGCAGCGCCGCCACCACCTCGGGGACCGACTCGTTGTCGATGTCCTCGTTGTAGAAGGGCAACTCGCCCAACCGGTCGAAGCGCTCGAAGGTCACCCCCGCGGGGGCCGTTTCGGCCGCCAGGTCGGCGAGCTGGCGGTTCACCGACGCCTCTCGCAGACTTCCCACCAGAACCAATACCGTGCTGTCTGCCACTTCGTTCCCTTCCGTCGTCGCGGTCGATACTCGCAGAGTTTAACCGGACCGCAGTCCGATTAATTCCGGCTGAGTTAAAGTTGCCAGGTGAGCGTCTCCGACGGCCTGACGACCCTGTCCGTCAGCGAGCCCGGACCCCCGGAGCGGGGAGACGCTGCGCGTAACCGGGCACTGCTTCTGGACGCGGCGCGCCGGCTGGTCTCCGAACACGGCGCCGAGGCGGTCACCACCGATGACATCGCGGCCGCCGCAGGCGTCGGCAAGGGCACGTTGTTCCGCCGGTTCGGCAGCCGCGCCGGGCTGATGATCGTGCTGCTCGACGAGGACGAGAAGGCCCTGCAGCAGGCGTTCCTGTTCGGGCCGCCGCCGCTGGGCCCCGGCGCTGCGCCGGCCGACCGGCTGCGGGCCTACGGCCGCGAACGCCTCGCGTTCGTCGACACCCACCACGCGCTGCTCTCCGATGTGGGCCGAGATCCGCAGATGCGGTACAACGCCCCGATGATGCTGCACCACAGCCACGTTCGGATGCTGTTGGACCAGGCACACACGAGCGGCGATCTGGATGCGCAGACCACCGCGCTGCTGGCCCTGCTCGACGCCGACTACGTCCGCCACGAGACCACCGAACGCGGACGCACCCTGGGCGACCTCGGCGACGCATGGGACACGCTGGTCGGCAAACTCTGCGGGACATGAGTTCGCCGGCGCAGTGGATCCTGCACGTCGATCTGGATCAGTTCCTGGCGTCGGTCGAACTGCGGCGCCGGCCCGACCTTGTCGGACTGCCCGTCATCGTCGGCGGGAGCGGTGATCCCACCGAAGCCCGCAAGGTGGTCACGTGCGCGTCCTACGAGGCCCGCGCTTTCGGCGTGCGTGCCGGTATGCCGCTGCGGGCGGCGGCG
Organism: Mycolicibacterium chlorophenolicum; assembly: GCF_001044235.1. Taxonomy (GTDB): domain Bacteria; phylum Actinomycetota; class Actinomycetes; order Mycobacteriales; family Mycobacteriaceae; genus Mycobacterium; species Mycobacterium chlorophenolicum. The sequence goes on from NZ_JYNL01000020.1 coordinate 752,772, forward strand.
AAGCGGTGTCCCGACGCCACGTTCCTGCCGTCGGATCCCGACGCCTACGACGCCGCCTCGGAGCAGGTGATGCAGGCGCTACGCGACCTCGGCCATCCCGTCGAGGTCTGGGGCTGGGACGAGGCGTACGTGGGCGCCGGTCCGACCGAGGATCCGTTCGACCTGGCGCGCCGCATCCAGCAGACGATCGCCGCGCAGACGGGCCTGACGTGCTCGGTCGGTATCAGCGACAACAAGCAGCGCGCCAAAGTCGCCACCGGCTTCGGCAAGCCGGCCGGCATCGCGGCGCTGACCGACGACAACTGGATGACCATGATGGGTGACCGGCCCGTCGACGCGCTGTGGGGCGTCGGCCCCAAGACCGCGAAGAAGCTCTCCGCCATGGGCATCTCGACCGTCGCCGACCTCGCGGCCACCGACGCGTCTGCGCTCACGGCCACGTTCGGTCCCACCACCGGGCTGTGGATCCTGCTGCTGGCCAAAGGCGGTGGCGACACAACGGTCAGCGCGGCGCCGTGGGTGCCCCGTTCCCGCAGCCACGTCGTCACGTTCCCCGAGGATCTGACCGACCGGGCCGACATGGCGACCGCGGTCACCGATCTCGCGCGCCGCACGCTGACCGAGATCGTCGACGAGCACCGGGTGGTGACCCGCGTCGCGGTCACGGTGCGCACCGCCACCTTCTTCACCCGCACCAAGATCCGCACGCTGCCGGCGCCCGGCACCGACCCCGAGATCGTCGTGGGCACCGCGTTGGACCTGCTCGGCGAGTTCGATCTCAGCCGGCCGGTGCGACTGCTCGGGGTCCGGCTGGACCTGGCGATGACCGAGCGCCCCGTCGCCGCTGTCGGTACCGAGAGCTAGCGTCACGTTTCGATGCTGCAGACAGTCGCGGTGCGCGGGTACCGCTCGCTCCGGGATCTCGTGGTGCCTCTGCGCCGGCTGACCGTCGTCACCGGAGCCAACGGCACCGGCAAGTCCTCGCTCTACCGCGCGCTGCGCCTGCTCGCCGACTGCGGTCGCGGTGAGGTGATCGGGTCCTTCGCCCGCGAGGGCGGTGTCGAGTCCGCGCTGTGGGCCGGCCCCGAGCAGCTCGCCGGGGCGCGCCGCACCGGGACCGCTCAGGGCGGCCGGCGCACCCGTCCGGTATCCATCGAATTAGGGTATGCCGCTGATGATTTCGGTTATCTCGTGGACTTCGGACTTCCTCAGGCAGTCGAGACGGCGTTCGCCCGCGACCCTGAGGTCAAACGGGAACTGATCTTCGCCGGGCCGGTGGCGCGGCCGACCACCACCCTGGTGCGCCGGGTGCGGGGGCTGGTCGAGGTGGCCTCGGACGGCAGCCGCGGATTCGACGAGCTCTCCCGCAACCTGCCCGCGCACCGCAGCGTGCTGGCCGACTGGGCGGGGGCCGCACCGGAACTGGTGATGGTGCGGGAACGGCTGCGTGACTGGCGCTTCTACGACGGCTTCCGCGCCGACGCCCACGCTCCGGCGCGCCGGCCGCACGTCGGTACGCGGACACCGGTGCTCGCCGACGACGGCGCCGACCTCGCCGCCGCGGTGCAGACGATCCTGGAGACCGGCACCGAGGATCTGCACCGCGCGGTGGCCAGCGCGTTCGACGGCGCCTCGGTCTCGGTGTCGGTCACCGACGGCCTGTTCGATCTCAACCTGCACCAGCGCGGCATGCTCCGGCCGCTGCGCAGCGCCGAGATCTCCGATGGCACACTGCGTTTCCTGCTGTGGACGGCCGCGCTGCTGAGCCCGCAGCCCCCGTCGCTGATGGTGTTGAACGAGCCGGAGACATCGCTGCACCCCGACCTGGTCGCCCCGCTGGCCGACCTCATCACCGCGGCCGCCGCCGTGACCCAGGTCGTGGTGGTCACGCATTCGGCGGCGTTGCGCGAGCGGATCGGCGCGACGCCGATCGGCTCCGACGGCGACGCGTGGGAGATCGAGCTCGTCAAGGACTGGGGTGAGACGAAGGTGTGCGGCCAGGAACTGCTGACCACTCCGCCGTGGGACTGGGGCAGGCGATGACACTCAGCGCTGGCGCGGGTGCGGCCGTAAGGCCCGGGTGAAGACGACGTTCACCCGCTCCATCGCCATCGCGTAGGGCCGCCAGAAGGTGCGCTTGGCGAAGTAGAGCGCACGGATGTCGGCGGAGGTGTACACGAGAAAGTTGTTGCGCACCACGCCGCGCAAGATCTTGTCCGCAGCGGTCTCCGGCGACACGGCATGCCCGCCGAAGCGATCCGTCCACCACTGCACCCGCGGGTCCTCGCGGTCCACCCCGGCGATGTGAACCGATTGCACCAGTGGGGTTTTCACCGCGCCGGGCACCACCACCGACACGCCGATGTCGTGCCGGGCCAGGTCGAAACGCAGGACCTCGGACAGACCGCGCAGGCCGTACTTGCTCGCCGAATAGGCGGCGTGCCACGGCAGCGCCACCAGGCCGGCCGCCGACGACACGTTGACCAGGTGTCCGCCGCGCCCGGCGGCCACCATCGGCGGCAGGAACGTCTCGATGACGTGGATGGGGCCCATCAGGTTGACGTCGATCATCGACTTCCAGTGGTGATGGGTGAGCTGATCGACGGTGCCCCAGGTCGAGATCCCCGCGATGTTCATCACCACGTCCATCGATCCGTGCCGGGTGTGGATGTCCGCGGCGAATCCGGCGACCGCGTCGTAGTCGGTGATGTCGAGCGCACGGTGGGCCGGCACCGCGGCGCCCAGCGCCTGCGCGTCGGCCACGGTGGCCGACAGCCCCTCGGCGTCGCGGTCGGTCAGATACAGTTCGGCACCCTGAGCCGCCAGCTTCAGCGCCGTCGCACGTCCGATCCCGCTGGCCGCACCGGTGAGGAAGCACCGCTTGTCAGTGAAATAGGCACCGCGCCCGTCGCCAGAACCCATGACAGGGACACTACCGGCCGTCCAGCGCACCGATCTCGCTCACTCGCCGCGCAGGTCGGCGCCGCCCCAGAGTCCGTACAGCCACAGCCGCTCGGCGATCTCGGTGGCCCGCGCCGGGTCGACCTCGCGGCCCACGAACGCGCTGTCGCGCGCCAGCGTCATCGACGTGACCGCCGTGAGGGTGCGGACCAGCGCCGGTAGGTCGTCGGAGATCGGACGCGCGCCCTGGTCCTGCCCGACCAGTCCCACGATCTTGTTGACGACGGTGTCCTGGAAGTCGTCCATGATCTCGCGGATCTGCGCGTCGGTGCTGCGCGCGAGATTGCAGGCGCCCATGATCGGGTCGTTCGAGGCGAACACCGCGGCCGCGTAACCCACCATCCGGGTGGCGAACGCCGACGGCGTCTCCCCCGCCTCACGCGGGGCGAAGTCGTGGGTGAGCTGGTCGAGTTCGGCCATCGCCTCGGCGACGATCACGGCGAGCACCGCGTACTTGGAATCGAAGTAGAAGTAGAAGCCCGAGCGCGCCACGCCCGCGCGCTCGCTGATCGTGCTCACCGACAGGTCGGCGAACGAGCGCTCCTGCAGCAGGTCACGCACCGCGGTGATGATGGCGTCCCGCTGCCGATCGCCGCGGCTGCGCCGCGGATCGGTGGTGGCGGGATCGGCTGTCATGGCAGTCAACCTTGGCATCGCGGCGCGCGGGACACAAACTCCGTGAAACTTGACAGGCGTCAAGAGTCTCGACCAGGATGGTCGCCAGTGACATCGACCACAGTCACCCTCAGTCAGGAGTGTGAAGATGCCGACGATCAGCGCCACCGACTACTGGCTTGACCAGGCCAAACGGCGATTGAAGCCCACACCGGTGACCATTCCCGGCATGGGCGCGGTGGAGAAGCGCCTCAAGAACACCGAGTGGGACCAGTTCGTGTTCGCCGAGCCGCCGGCGGGCAGCGGACTCAAGGCGATCAAGGGTGACGCCGGGTTGCCGGTGATCGGGCACATGATCGAGACGTTCCGCGGCGGTCCCGACTTCATCCTCGAGCAGTACCGCAAGCACGGGCCCATCTATTACTCGCAGTCGCCCGCGCTGTCGGCGGTGATGGCGCTGGGCCCCGACGCCACCCAGGCCGTCTTCACCAACCGGAACAAGGACTTCTCCCAGCGCGCCTGGGATCCCATCATCGGCCCGTTCTTCGACGGCGGCCTGATGCTGCTCGACTTCGACGAGCACCTGTTCCACCGTCGCATCATGCAGGAGGCGTTCACCCGTAGCCGGCTGTCCGGCTACGTGCCGCACGTCGACTCGGTCGCGACCCGCGTGCTCGCCAACGACTGGGTGCCCAACGATCCGCGGTTCCTCTTCTATCCGGCGATCAAGGAACTGACCCTCGACATCGCCTCCGAGGTGTTCATGGGTCACCCGGCGGGCACCGACCGCGAACTGGTGACCACCATCAATCAGGCGTTCACCACGACCACCCGGGCGGGCAACGCCATCGTCCGCAAGCCGGTGCCGCCGCTGACCTGGTGGCGGGGCATCAAGGCCCGCGAGACGCTCGAGCACTACTTCTCCAGCCGGATCGGTGAGAAGCGCCGCTCGGAGAGCACCGACATGTTCAGCGTGCTGTGCCACTCGGCCGATGAGGACGGCGGCAGCTTCACCGACGACCAGATCGTCAGCCACATGATCTTCCTGATGATGGCGGCCCACGACACGTCGACCTCCACGATGACGACGATGGCCTACCACCTGGCGGCCAATCCGCAGTGGCAGGACCGGCTGCGCGAGGAGTCGGAGCGGATCGGCGACGGGCCGCTCGACATCGAGGCGCTGGACAAGCTCGAGACCTACGACCTCGTGGTGAACGAGTCGCTGCGGATGATGACGCCGCTGCCGTTCAACTTCCGCCAGACGGTGCGCGACACCGAGCTGCTCGGCTACTACATCCCGGCCGACACCGCGGTGGTGACGTGGCCGTCGATCAACCACCGGCTGCCCGAGCTGTGGACCGATCCGGAGAAGTTCGACCCGGAGCGCTTCGCCGAGCCGCGCAACGAACACAAGAGGCACCGTTACGCGTTCGCCCCGTTCGGCGGCGGAGCGCACAAGTGCATCGGCATGGTGTTCGGTCAGCTGGAGATCAAGACGGTCATGCACCGGCTGCTGCGCCGCTACCGGCTCGAACTGCCCAAGGCCGGCTACACCCCGCGCTACGACTACGGCGGGATGCCGGTGCCGCTGGACGGTATGCCGATCGTGTTGCGCCCCTTGCGCTGACGGACCTCAGGCCAGCAGGCGGTTGGCGCAGGCGACCACCGCCCGCAACGCCGACTGGACCGGGTCGTCCGACCAGCCCAGCGCCCACTCCGCACGCCCGGCCCCGCTGCCGCACAGGAACGTCGCGGTCTGCCCGCCGGCGCGCAGCTGGTGGAAGGCCGTCACCTCGACGGCGATCCCGCGGTCGTGGAGCATCGCGGTCAGCGCGGCCACCGGACCGCACGCGGCGGCCCGCGCCGTGCCGATGCTGTCCCCCAGTGCCAGCGTGGCCTGATAGGTGCGTGCCTGCGGGCCCAGCCGGCCCGCGGGACGGTCGCCGTCGACGCACGACCACTGCCCGAGGCGCACGGGCCCGGCGTGCGGCGCGTACTCCCCGACGAACGCATCGAAGGTCTTCGTCTCGGCGTCCGCACGCAACGGGCGCGGCACACGGCCGTCCACGCATGCGGCGAACGACGACAGGGGTGTGGTGGCGATGGAGGAGTTCATGGGTGCCGGCCTCGAGATGAAGGGGAAAGCGACCGACGAACGAGCAACGACCCACAGCGAGGGGTCGGTCTGGATCAGACCCCGCTGCGGGTTGCTACTACGAGTCGCCTCGGCACGTCGACGATGCTAGCCCCGCCCGCGCCGCCGCTGCAACCACATTCGCCTCGGAGGGTGTGGTGCTGCCGGTACCGTCCGCGGTTGGCACAATGAGCCCGGTGTCGTGGTCGCAGACGGTGCTGCTCGTCGCGGCCGGCATCCTCGGGGGTCTGACCGGGAGCATCGCGGGGCTGGCCTCGGTGGCGACCTACCCGGCTCTGCTCGTGGTGGGCCTGCCGCCCGTCACCGCCAACGTCACCAACACGGTCGCCCTGGTGTTCAACGGCATCGGGTCGGTCTTGGGCTCGCGACCCGAATTGGCGGGGCAGGGCCGTCGGCTCGCCCGGATCGTGCCGTTCGCGATTCTCGGCGGCGTGGCCGGGGCGGCGCTGCTGCTCTCCACCCCGGCCGAGGGTTTCGAAAGGGCGGTGCCGGTGCTGCTCGGTGTGGCGGCCGTGGCGATACTGCTGCCGGTGCGGCCTCGCGCCGACGTCGAGCGGGGCCGCAGACGCGAGCTGGCCGGTCTGCTGGCCGAGACGGCGGCGATCGCGGCGATCTGCGTCTACGGCGGCTACTTCGGTGCGGCCGCCGGTGTGTTGCTGCTGGCGTTGCTGTTGCGTTCGGGCACAACGACGTTGGCGCACGCCAACGCCACCAAGAACGTCGTGCTGGGGGCCTCGAACTGCAGCGCCGCCGTGGTGTTCGCGATCGTCGCGCCGGTGCAGTGGGCGGCGGTCGCGGCGCTCGGCCTCGGCTGCCTGCTCGGATCCCGACTGGGACCGGTCGTGGTGCGCCACGCGCCCGCCGGCCCGATGCGGGTGGCGATCGGACTCGCCGGTCTGGCCTTGGCGATCAAGCTGGGGTGGGACACCTACCGCTGAGGTCTAAAGGAACACGTTGTCGCCGTGCGCAACCCGCGTTCCGAGCTCGATCAGGTTCTCCGCCGAGGCGTGCAGCCGCTCGCCGGCCTCCGCGCTGGCCTGCCCGGCCAGGTACCGCGACCACGTGCCCTCGATGACGATGCCGAGCTTGAAGCAGGCCATGGCCACGTACCAGTCGAGCCGCTCGGTGGATCGCCCGCCGGCGTCCCGGTAGGCGGCGAGTAACTCTGTCCGGGTGGGCAACCCGCCGAGAGAGGCGAGCGCCGCGCCCGCATCGATCGGGTTCGGCCCGTCGGGCCAGCACACCAGCATCCAGCCCAGATCGAGCAGGGGGTCGCCGATGGTGCACATCTCCCAGTCGATGAACGCCGCCACCTCCGCAACGTCGCGGCGCAGCAGCACGTTGTTGAGGTGGCAGTCGCCGTGCATGATCGCCGGGTCGGCGTCCGGCGGGCGGTGGGCCTCGAGCCATTCGGCGAGACCGGCGACCGACGGGAACGACTCCGGCGCGTAGCCGTCATGGCGATAGCTCTCGAGGAGGCGCATGAACTGCGGAACCTGCCGCGCGAGAAAGGAACCCGGACGTTTGAGCTGCGCGAGCGCGCTGCCCTGCCACGGCACCGTGCTCAGCGCGGCGAGGCTCGCCGCGTAGGAGAGGCCGACATCGTGGCGCATCCTCGGATCGCGCACATATGCGTCGTCGACGTCGGTGCCGGGGTTGAATCCGTCGATGGCCTCCATCAGATAGAAGACGACACCGAGGACGTCGAGATCGTCGCAGCCGGCGATCAACTCGGGGTGCGGAACCGGGGAACCGGCGAGGGTCGTCAGCACCGCGATCTCCCGGCGCATCGTGTTGTCACTGGTGGGTCGGGGATGCTCCGGCGGGCGGCGCAGCACCATCGGCCGGCCGTCGACCGACAACTGCACCACGATGTTCTGCGACCCGCCGGTGAGCGGCGTGACGTCGGAGACGGTCGATCCGAGCCCGATCCGCCGGATCCAGGACTGCAGCGCCTCGGTGTCGGCGTCGGTCAGCATCACCTCGACTGGCATGTCCGCCATAGTGTCAGGTGGGCGCCGACGACAGTGACGATCAGTCGAGGATGCGGCGGGCCACGTTGGTGGTGACGAGGTCGAGCAGCTCGTCGGAGCGCCCGGCGAGGATGGTGCGGATCGCGTAGAGGGAGAAGCCCTTGGCCTGCTCGGCGGTGATGGCGGGCGGGATGGACAGTTCCTGACGCGCGGTCACGACGTCGACGACTGCCGGTCCGTCGACGGCGAACGCGTCGGCGAGCGCCTGTTCCAGGTCCGCCGGCTGTTCGACGCGCCGGCCGAAGATCCCCATCGCCTGGGCCACGTCGGCGAAGTTCGGGTTGACCAGGTCGGTGCCGTAGTTGACGATTCCGGCGGCTTTCATCTCCAGTTCGACGAAGTTCAGCGAGGAGTTGTTGAACACGACGAGCTTGACCGGCAGCCGGTTCTGGACGAGCGTGATCAGCTCGCCGAACAGCATCGTCAGGCCCCCGTCACCGGCCAGCGCGACCACCTGCCGGTCGCGCGCCGCGGTCTGCGCGCCGATCGCGTGCGGCAGCGCGCACGCCATGGTGCCGTGGTTGAACGAACCGATCAGGCGCCGGCGCCCGTTCATGCGCAGGTAGCGCGCCGCCCACACCACCGGCGATCCCACGTCGACGGTGAACACCGCGTCATCGGCGGCGAGCTGATTGACCAGTCCCGCAACGTATTCCGGCCGGATCGGGGTGCGGTCGCGGTCGTTGATGGCGAGCTCGTCGAGCGTCTTGCGGGTCCTGCGGTAGTGCCGCAGCGACCGCTCCAGGTGGGCGGTGTCGGCCTTGGGCCGCAGCAGGGCCCTCAGCGGCGGCAGGGTGTCGGCGACGGTGCCGACCAGACCGAGGTCCACCGGGGTCCGCCGGCCGAGGTGGCGACCGCGGATGTCGACCTGGATCACCCGCGCATGGTCGGGAAAGAACTGCTGATAGGGGAAGTCGGTCCCCAGCATCAGCAGCGTGTCGCATTCCTTGATCGCCTTGTATCCCGACGCGAAACCGAGCAGTCCCGTCATCCCGACGTCGAAGGGGTTGTCGTATTCGATGAATTCCTTGCCCCGCAACGCGTGCACGACGGGGGCCTTGAGGGCGTCGGCGAGCGCGACCAGTTCGTCGTGCGCACCGGCGACGCCCGCGCCCGCGAGGATGGTGACGGCCTGCGACGCGTCCAGGATCGCCGCCGCCTGCCGCAGCGACTCGTCGTCGGGGCGTGCCACTGTCGCGGCGGCGCGCACCGGTCGGGACTCCCAGGCCGTCGCAGGGGCCTTCTGTAGGAAGATCTCGCCGGGGATGACCACGACGGCCACGCCACGCTCCTCGACCGCCGCCCGCATGGCCATGTGCAGGATCCGCGGCAGCATCTCCGGAGTGCTGACCAGTTCGCAGTACACGCTGCAGTCCCGGAACAACTCCTGCGGGTGGGTCTCCTGGAAGTACTCGGACCCGATCTCGGTGCGCGGGATGTGCGCGGCGATCGCGAGCACCGGCACCCGGCTGCGCTGCGCGTCGAACAGGCCGTTGATGAGATGCAGATTGCCCGGCCCGCAGCTGCCGGCGCAGACCGCCAGTTCTCCGGTCAGCGCGGCGTCGGCGGCCGCCGCGAACGCGGCGGTCTCCTCGTGTCGCACGTGCTCCCAGGTCAACTCCCCGGAGCGGCGCAGCGCGTCGGTGAAGCCGTTGAGGCTGTCGCCCGGCAGCCCGTAGACGCGCCGGACGCCGCTGGTGTGCAGGGCGGTGATGACGTGATCAGCGACGGTAGCCACCCCTCGACCTTAGTGATTTCGGTGTCGTTGGTCGCTCTCAGCGCGACCGATGACGCCGAAATCACCCGTCTACTTGGGGGCGAAACGCTGGCCCGCGTCCAGCCGCAGGCACTGCCCGTTGAGCATGGGGTTCTCGACGATCGCGACGGCGAGTTTGGCGTACTCCTCGGGCTTGCCGAGGCGCTTGGGGAACGCGGCGTCCTTGGTCAGCACGGTGGCGAACTCGTCGGGGATGCCCTCGGTCAGCCCGGTGGCGAACAGGCTGGGCGCGATCGCGAGCGCCCGGATCCCGAGGCTGCCCAGATCGCGTGCCATCGTCAGGCACATCCCGGCGATCGCCGCCTTGGACGCGGTGTAGGCGACCTGCCCGATCTGCCCTTCGAAGGCGGCGATCGAGGCGGTGTTGATGATGACCCCGCGCTCTTCGGCCTCGTCGTCGACGGGCTCGTTGCTCGACATGTGCCAGGCGGCGAGGCGGCTGATGTTGAAGGTGCCGATCAGATTGAGGTCGATGCTCTTGCGGAACGACTCCAGGCTGTGCGGACCGTCCTTCTTCACGGTGCGCTCCGCGAGGCCGCCACCTGCGGTCGTCACGGCGATGTGCAGGCCGCCGAGCCCCTGGACCGCCTGATCGAGAACCGTCTCGGTGCCGTCGAAGTCGGTGACGTCGACGGCGTGGAAGGTGCCGCCGATCTCGTCGGCGACCTCGGCCCCCCTGGACTGCGGGCGGTCCAGCACCGCCACGCTCGCGCCACGCTTGGCCAGCGCCTCGGCCGTCGCGCGGCCGAATCCGGACGCGCCTCCGACGACGACGGCCTTCTTGCCCTCGATCTCCATCTCGCTCCCTTCCCGTCGACCAACGTTGCATTTCGTGGTCAATCTGTAAAGCAACCTAGCGGATGACACGAATCGGTAAGGGTTTCGGGTTCGCTGCGCCGGTAGTTTGGCGCCATGACCACTCTGGGTGCCCGGGCTGCGGGCGGCGTCGCCGCGGCCGCCGTCGCCGTCGGAGTGGCGCAGTTGGTCGGCGCGGCGTTCGGCCCGCAGGCCGACGTGCGGACGGCCGTCGGCTCCGCGGTGATCCAGTTGACGCCCGGACCGGTCAAGGAATGGGCCATCCAGACCTTCGGCACCGCAGACAAACTGGTGCTCTCGGTCGCCGTGCTGCTCGTCATCGCCGCGCTGGCCGCCGTCGCGGGGATCCTGGAAGGCCCGCGACGCCCGCTGGGCAGCGCGATGATCGTCGCCGCAGGCGCGCTGGGCTGCGCGGCAGTGCTGTCGCGCGCCGGGGCGACCGCCGTCGACACCATTCCCACACTGGTGGGCGTCGTGTGCGGGATCGCCGCACTGCGGCTGGTGATCTCGCGCCGTTTGCGGGACCGCGAGGCCGCCGAAGACTCCCCCGACGCGGGCCGGCGCCGCTCGCTGGTCACGCTGGGACTGCTCGCCGCGGGCGCGGTCAGCGGCGTCGCCGGTGTGGTGATCACCCGCCTGGCGTCCTCGGTCTCCGGTGACCGCAGCGCGTTCGCGCTGCCCCGCGTTTCCCAGCCCGCCGCCCCGATCCCCGACACGGTGCAGCCGAAAGACGTTGCGCTGCCGTCATTCGTGACGAGCAACGAGGACTTCTACCGCATCGACACCGCGCTGACCGTCCCGCAGCTCAGCCGCGAGGCGTGGCAACTGCGCATTCACGGCATGGTCGACCGCGAGGTGACCCTGCGCTTCTCCGACCTGGACCGCTTCGACCCGGTCGAACGCGTGGTCACGCTGACCTGCGTCTCCAATCCCGTTGGTGGCGAACTGATCTCGAATGCCGTGTGGACCGGCTACCGCGTCGCCGACCTGCTCGCCGAGGCCGGGGTGGACGCCGGCTCCGACATGGTGTTGTCGACGTCGGTCGACGGTTGGACCGCGGGCACGCCGGTCGAGGCACTCACCTCCGGCGACGCGCTGCTGGCGATCGGCATGAACGGCCAGCCCCTGCCGATCGAGCACGGCTACCCGGCCCGGCTGGTGGTGCCGGGTCTGTACGGCTATGTGTCGGCGACCAAATGGCTCGTCGACCTCGAACTCACCCGCTTCGACCGTGCCGAGGCGTACTGGACCAAACTGGGCTGGGCGCCGCGCGGTCCCATCAAGACCGAGTCGCGCATCGACGTCCCGCGCGCCGGTCAGGACGTCCCCGCAGGCCCGGTCACGTTCGGCGGGGTCGCGTGGGCTCAGCACCGGGGCGTGCGCACGGTGGAGGTGCAGATCGACGACGGCGACTGGCAGCAGGCCACGCTCGGCGCCTCCTACTCGAACGACACCTGGCGGCTGTGGAGCTTCGACTGGCAGGCCGCCGGCCCGGGCTTCCACAAGATCACGGTCCGGGCGACCGACAACACCGGTTACACCCAGACCCCGGATCGCGCCGACCCGGTCCCCGACGGGGCGACGGGCTGGCACTCCATCACCTTCAAGGTCACGTGAGCCGGATGTCGGTGGGCCGTGCCAGTCTGACCCCGTGCTCCTGGTAGAGGTCGCCCGCGCGTCGGCGGACGTGGCCGCGTCGTCCTCGCGACTGGCGAAGACCGCCCGCCTCGGTGAGCTGCTGCGCGATGCGGCCGCCGAGGGCCCCGACGCGGTGGCCGTGGTGGTGTCCTGGCTCTCGGGTGAGCTGACTCAGCGACAGATCGGCGTGGGCTGGGCCGCACTGCGCTCGCTGCCCGCACCCGGCACGGAACCCCGGCTCACCGTCGGCGAGGTCGAAGGCGTGTTCACCGAGATCGGGGCGACCGCAGGCAAGGGGTCGCAGGCCCGACGCGCCGAGCTGCTGGGCCAACTCTTCGCGGCCGCCACCGACGTCGAGCAGACGTTCCTGCGCAGGCTGCTCGGCGGTGAACTCCGGCAGGGAGCGCTGGTCGGGGTGATGGCCGACGCGGTCGCCGCCGCCGCCGGCCTGCCGCCCGCCGAGGTACGACGGGCCGCCATGCTCGGCGGCGATCTGCCCGCGGTGGCCGCCGCGGCGCTGACCGGCGGGCAGGAGGCGCTGGCGCAGTTCACGCTGCGGGTCGGCAAGCCGGTCGGACCGATGCTCGCCCAGAGTGCCACCGACGTCGCCGACGCATTGCAGCGTCTCGGCGGCAGCGCTGTCTTCGAAGCCAAACTGGACGGCGCGCGCGTGCAGATCCACCGCGCCGGGGAATCGGTGTCGATCTTCACCCGCAGCCTCGACGATGTCACCGCGCGGCTCCCGGAGGTGGTCGATGCGACGCTGGCACTCCCGATTGAGACCCTGATCGCCGACGCCGAGGCGATCGCGCTCAAGCCGGACGGGCGCCCGCACCGGTTCCAGGTCACCGCGTCGCGGTTCGGCCGCCGCGGCGGCGCCGGTCCGGGCGATCAACGCCTGTCGGTGTTCTTCTTCGATCTGCTCCACGTCGACGGCGCCGACCTCCTCGACCGTCCGGCACACGAGCGCAGCGCGGCGCTGGCCGCGATCGTGCCCGGCGACCAACGGGTCGACCGGCTGGTCACCACCGACGCCGACGAGGCTCAACACTTCCTCGACGTGACACTCGCGGCGGGTCACGAGGGGGTGATGGCCAAGTCGGCCGACGCACCGTACGAGGCGGGACGCCGAGGCGCGGGCTGGCTGAAGGTCAAGCCGGTGCACACCCTCGACCTGGTGGTGCTGGCCGTCGAGTGGGGTTCGGGGCGGCGCACAGGGAAGCTCTCGAACATCCATCTCGGTGCGCGCGACCCCGCGACCGGCGAGCTGAAGATGCTCGGCAAGACGTTCAAAGGGATGACCGACGAGATGCTGGACTGGCAGACGCAGCGGTTCCTCGACCTGGCCGACGGGCCCACCAACGGTTATGTCGTGAAGGTGCGCCCCGAGCAGGTCGTCGAGATCGCCTACGACGGCATCCAGACCTCGACGCGCTACCCCGCCGGCATGGCGCTGCGTTTCGCCCGGGTCCTGCGCTACCGCGACGACAAGACCGCCGCCGAGGCCGACACCGTCGACACCGTGCGCGCACACTACGACCGGGCCACCTGAGTCTGGAAACGGGGGTTCCGCGCCGGGACCGGATTGTCCGGTGCGAGTATCGACACGAGGCACGCGCGTCGAGCCGACGAGGGAGGGACTCGGAGGATCATGGCCACACCCACTGCCGCACCGTCAGGGCGCATCGAAGAATCCGTCGGTGACATCACCTACGTGAAGACCGACAAGGATCTGCCGCCCGTCGCGATCATCGACCGGTCGCCGATCACGACGAAACACAAGATCATCTTCGCTGTCGTCGCGGTGCTCGGGGCGCTGGCGTGGGCCATGATCGCGTTCTTCCGCGGGGAGACCGTGAACGCGGTGTGGTTCGTGATCGCCGCGATCTGCACCTATGTCATCGGCTTCCGGTTCTACGCCCGGCTGATCGAGATGAAGGTGGTGCGACCGCGCGACGACATCGCCACGCCCGCCGAGGTTTTCGAGAACGGCACCGACTACATGCCGACCGATCGGCGGGTGCTCTACGGACATCACTTCGCCGCGATCGCCGGAGCGGGCCCGCTGGTCGGTCCGGTGCTGGCGACGCAGATGGGCTACCTGCCCGGGGCGATCTGGATCATCATCGGCGCCGTCGTGGCCGGCTGCGTCCAGGACTACCTCGTGCTGTCGATCTCGGTGCGCCGCCGGGGCCGCTCGCTGGGCCAGATGGCGCGCGACGAACTCGGCGTGGTCGGCGGCATCGCCGCGATCGTCGGCGTGCTGGTGATCATGGTCATCCTGCTGGCCGTGCTCGCGCTGGTGGTGGTGGGCGCCCTGTCCGAGAGCCCCTGGGGCGTCTTCTCGATCGCGATGACGATCCCGATCGCGATCTTCATGGGTCTGTACCTGAGGTTCCTGCGGCCCGGCCGGGTCTCCGAGGTCTCGGTGATCGGCGTGGCGCTGTTGCTGCTGGCTGTCGTGTCAGGCGGCTGGGTGGCCGAAACCTCGTGGGGCGTGGACTGGTTCACGCTGTCGAAGGTGACCCTGTCGTGGTGCATCATCCTCTACGGCCTCGCGGCCTCGGTGTTGCCGGTGTGGTTGCTCCTCGCCCCGCGCGACTACCTGTCCACCTTCATGAAGGTGGGCACCATCGCGCTGCTGGCCATCGGGATCCTGATCGCCCGCCCGGTCATGGAGGCCCCGGCCATCTCCTCCTTCGCTGCCAGCGGCACCGGTCCCGTCTTCGCCGGCTCCCTGTTCCCGTTCCTGTTCATCACGATCGCCTGTGGCGCGCTGTCGGGCTTCCACGCCCTGATCTCCTCGGGCACCACGCCGAAGCTGCTCGAGAAGGAAAGCCAGATGCGGCTGATCGGGTACGGCGGCATGCTGACCGAGTCGTTCGTGGCGATCATGGCGCTGATCACCGCGGCGATCATCAATCAGCACCTCTACTTCACGATGAATGCCCCCTCGGCTTCGACCGGGACCACCGCGCAGAGCGCCGCCGACTACGTCAACGGGCTCGGGCTGTCCGGGGCGCCGATCAGCCCGCAGGACATCGACGAGGCGGCCCGCAGTGTCGGGGAGGAAACCATCGTCTCGCGCACCGGCGGAGCGCCCACGCTCGCCTTCGGCATGTCCGAAGTGCTGCACCAGGTGTTCGGGGGCACCGGGCTCAAGGCGTTCTGGTACCACTTCGCGATCATGTTCGAGGCGCTGTTCATCCTCACCACCGTCGATGCCGGGACGCGCGTGGCGCGATTCATGCTGTCCGACGCACTGGGCAACCTGGGCGGACCGCTGAAGAAGCTGCGCAATCCGAGCTGGCGCGTCGGCGCGTGGGTGTGCAGCCTGGTCGTCGTCGCCGCATGGGGCAGCATCCTGCTGATGGGAGTCACCGATCCGCTGGGCGGGATCAACACCCTGTTCCCGCTGTTCGGCATCGCCAACCAGCTGCTGGCCGCGATCGCGCTCACCGTGGTCACCGTGGTGGTCATCAAGCGCGGCCTGCTGAAATGGGCCTGGATTCCCGGCATTCCGCTGACGTGGGATCTCATCGTGACCATGACGGCGTCCTGGCAGAAGATCTTCTCCGGCGACCCGAAGGTCGGGTACTGGACGCAGCACTTCTCCTACCGCAACGCCAGGGACGCCGGTGAGACCGCGTTCGGGGCCGCCAAGAACCCCGGCCAGCTCGACGCCGTCATCCGCAACACGTTCATCCAGGGCACGCTGTCGATCGTCTTCGCAGCACTCACGCTGATCGTCTTCGCCGCCGGTGTCGCGATGGCCATCAAGGCGATTCGCGGCCAGGGTGCCCCGCTGACAGAGGACGAGCCCGTCCCGTCGCGGATGTTCGCCCCGTCGGGCATGTTCGTCACCGCCGCCGAGAAGGAGGTGCAGAAGCAGTGGGACGGGTTACCGCGGGAGCACGCCGGGCATTCGGCCAGATCGGCTGGTACGTCGGGTCCTTGATGGGAGACGACCACTACCGGCGGTATGTGGAACATCGGGAACGCGCGCATCCGGGCGCCCCGGTGATGTCGGAGCGCGAGTACTGGCGGCATCGGCACGCCGCCGCGGACGCCAACCCCGGCGCCCGCTGCTGCTGACGCCCGAACCGACGTTCGGGGGGAAAACGCGAGACGCGCACCCCATTTCGTCGATCTCGACGCTCCGGTCACGGGGTGCCGCGGTGCAGGGTCGCCGTCAGCTCGGCGATCTCGGCCTCGCTCACGGTCGCCGGGAACCCGACCAGCACGCGGTCGATCGCCCCGGCACACCGGTCCAGGATCTTGCCGGCCACGTCGTCGACCGGCGCCACCACCGCGAACGTCTCGAGCATCGTGTCGTCGATCAGCGATCCCATGACATCCCAGTCGCCCGCCCGGGACAGCCGGTGCAACTCGGTCTGCAGGTCACCCCAGCCGTGCAGTTCGAGCACACCCCGGTAGGCCGGGGTGGACGCGTAGAACGCGATCTGCGTGCGGGTGCCGACGGCCGCCGCGGCCAGTTCAGCCTCGTCGTGACCGGTCACCACGAACAACGGGCTGGCCACCTCGATGTCGGCACGCTGCCGGCCCGCCCGCTCCAATCCGCGGGTCAGCGTCGGGATCGTCACCTCGCGCAGATAGCGTTCCGTCGAGAAGGCATGCGCCAGAAGCCCGTCGGCGACTTCGCCGCACATCTCGGTCATCCGGTCACCCACCGCGGCGAGGAATACCGCCGGGTCGCCGTGACCGTGTGCCGGCGGAGTGAACATCGGTGTCATCAGCGTGTGCGTGTAGAAGTCGCCCTCGAAGCGCAGCGGACTGTCGTCGCGCCAGCAGGTCCAGATCGCCCGCATCGCCGCGACGAACTCGCGCATCCGCGCCACCGGACGGTCCCACGGCATGCTGAACCGTCGCTCGATGTGCGGCTTGATCTGGGAACCGAGCCCCAGCAGGAACCGACCCTGCGAATAGTCCTGCAGGTCCCATCCGATCTGCGCCACGGTCATCGGGTTACGCGCGAACGCCACCGCGATGCTGGTGCCCAGTTGAATACGACTGGTGTGTTCGGCGGCCAGCGTCAGCGGCAGGAACGGATCGTGGTCGATCTCGGCGGTCCAGCATCCGTCGTAGCCGCGCCGCTCGAGGGCACGGGCGCCCTCGGGTACCTGCGCGAGCTGCCCGACGACGGCCGCGTCGACCTTCACCCCGGCTGCGGTCAACGGTCGGACGCGCGGTAGGCGGCCACGATCGGTTCGAGTTCGTCGGGCGTGGCGCCGTGCATGATCACCGCGTCCGCGCCGTAGTCGAACTCCTGACGCAGCCGGTCGACGCACTGCTGCGCAGAGCCCGTCGCCGCGGGTTCCAGCCACTCGTCGGGGATCAGTGTCGCGATGTGCTCGATCTGATCGGCGGTGGCCTTGTGGTCGATGCCGCCCGGGACCGACTGCACCACGGGATCGTCCCGGAAGCGTTGCAGCACAGCAGGATCCCAGCCGTTGGTGCGGACCAGCAGGTCACCGTAGCCCTGCAGATAGGTGGCCAGCCGAGCCACCGTCTTCTTCAGCCGCAGCTCCTCGGGCAGGTGGTCCCCCACCGTCGCGAAGCACGACCACACCCGGACGTCGGCCGGGTCGCGGCCCGCCTGCTCGGCGGCGTCCTTCACAGTGGTGACGGCGCGCTGCAGCGTCTCGGGGGTGAAGTAGGTGTGCAGGATGACGTCGTCGAACACCCGACCGCCCAGCGCCAGCGTCTGGGGGCCGAACGCGACGATCGCGAGCCGGATGTCCTCGCGGAAGTCGGGGTCCAGGAAGAGCAGGTTGTACTGGCCGATCGGGCCGTCGTGGCCGAAGATCAGTTCACCGTGCCACAGCCTGCGCATGACCTGCGCGAAGTCCTCCATCTGCGCGGTCGTCACGGCCGGCACACCGAACGCGTCGTACATCGCTGCGATGCCCCGCCCGATCCCGAGGGTGAACCGCCCCCCCGAGAGCCGGTGCATCGTGGTCGCCCACGACCCGGTGATCAGCGGATGCCGGGTGTTGTGGTTGGTGGCGGCGGTGGCGATCCGCATCCGCGAGGTGACCGCCAGCGCGGCGCCGGTCAGCGACGAGGCCTCCTTGACGTTCCAGCGCTCGGAGATGAACCCCGTGCCGAAGCCGAGTTCCTCGCCGCGACGCGCCTCGTCCATCAGCCCGGCGGGACCGTCGCCGCCGGCGCCGGCCAGCAGATAGAACCCCAGCTCGTCGAGCACCCGACGACCTCCCGGGGTCGCGTCGCTCGTATCCGTCACGCCCAGACTCCTTGCTTGTAGCCGCAGTTCCAGACCTCGGTGATCCTGCCATCGACGACGCGGAAGATCTCCATACTCCCGATGGTGGTCTCGGTGCCGTCCGTCAGCCGCATGGGTGACTGGTAGACGACCGCGACATGCTCGCCGTCGTCGCCGGCCACCACCAGGTGCAGGTCGAAGCGGATCGTCTCGAACATCGCGAGATGGTCGACGACGCGCGCGACCGCCTGGTCGTGCGTCAGCGTGACGGCCGCACCCACCTCGTGCCGAATCACCGTCTCGCCGAGGAGCTCCCCCGCCAGCGCGACGTCGCGCTGATTCCAGACCACGAGGTTGTACTGCTCCACCACGTCGCGGGCGGTACGGGTCATCACGACACCTCCAACCGGGGACGGCCCGCACTGACCATACAACTCGGCCGCAGGTGTTCACTCCGGATACCGGGCCGGTCTAGAGTCCAACGCATGCCACAGCCGAATGAGTTCACCGTTCCCGGCGCCGCCGACGCGGTCGTCCGGGTCATCGGTGACCGCGAGTTCATCATCCAGGGCGAGCGGCGTCTGACCTATGCGCAGATCGTCGAGCGGTCGAACCGGTTCGGGGCGTTCCTGCACGCCCAGGGGCTGGGGTGCCACACCGAGCGCAGCGGGCTGCCCGGGCACGAGGTGGGCCAGGATCTGCTCGGCATCTACGCGCACAACGGCCCGGAGTACGTGGAGGGGATGCTGGGCGCGTGGCGCGCCCGCGTCGCCCCGTTCAACGTCAACTACCGCTACGTCAAGAGCGAGCTGCACTACCTGCTGTCGGATTCGGGCGCCTCCGCACTGCTCTACCATTCCGCGTTCGCCCCGCGGCTGGCCGAGGTGCTCCCCGATCTTCCGGCGCTGCGCGTGCTCATCCAGATCGCGGACGACTCGGGCAACGAATTGTTGCCCGGTGCAGTCGATTACGAGTCGATCGTCGGGGAAGGGCCAGCCGATCCGCCTCCGGTCGAGCCCTCGCCCGACGATCTCTACGTGCTGTACACCGGCGGCACGACCGGCATGCCCAAGGGTGTGCTGTGGCGCCAGCACGACATCTTCATGACCTCGTTCGGCGGCCGCAGCCTCTACACCGGCGAGGCCGCCCGCTCCTACGACGACATCGCCACCCGGTGCGCGGAATCCCCCGGCACCACGCTGATGGTGCTGCCGCCGCTGATGCACGGTGCCGCGCAGTGGGCCGTCCTGACGGCCATGACGACCGGGCAGTCCGTGGTGTTCTCCGCGGTGACCGACCACCTCGACGTCGACGACGTCGTGCGCACGGTCGAGCGGGAGAAGGTCCTGGCGGTCACCGTCGTCGGCGATGCGATGGCCCGGCCGCTGGCCGATGCGTTCGAGCGCACCGGGGCCGATCTGTCGTCGCTGGCGGTGGTGGCCAACGGCGGAGCGCAACTCACGCCGACCGCCAAACAGCGGCTGATCGACGCGAAGCCGAACCTGATGGTCGTCGACGGGGTCGGTTCCTCGGAGACCGGTGCGCAGATGACCCACATGTCGGGTCAGGGTGCGGTGTCGACGGGCACGTTCACCGCCGGGCCCGACACCTCGGTCGCCGCAGAGGATCTCAGCGCCCTGCTGGAACCGGGCCACGACGGGATGGGCTGGCTCGCGCAGCGCGGATACGTTCCGCTGGGCTACAAGGGTGACCCGGTGAAGACCGCCGCGACGTTCCCGGTCATCGACGGTGTCCGGCATTCGGTCCCCGGCGACCGCGCCCGCCACCTCGCCGACGGCGCGATCGAGTTGCTCGGCCGCGACTCGGTGACGATCAATTCGGGCGGCGAGAAGATCTTCGCCGAGGAGGTGGAGTCGGCGGTCGCGTCGCATCCCGCCGTCGCCGACGTCGTGGTGGCCGGGCGGCCCAGCGAGCGTTGGGGTCAGGAGGTGGTCGCGGTGGTCGCGCTCGCCGAGGGCAGGGACGCATCGGCCGAGGAGCTCGTCGAGCATGCGGCACAGGTGATCGCGCGCTACAAACTGCCCAAGGCGGTGGTGTTCCGGCCCGTGATCGAACGCAGCCCGGCCGGCAAGGCCGACTACCGCTGGGCCCGGGAACAGGCCATCAGCGGGCAGTGAGCCGCGAAAACAGCGGTGCGACCGCCTGATTCAGGCGATCGCACCGCTGTTGTCGAGCAGAACGTCAGGCTCAGACCTCGCAGGTCGACCCGTCGAGCACGCACAGCGGCTGGCTGGCGCCGAGCAGCGCACCGGACTCGGCGCCGGATGCGCTGAGCAGGTTGAAGTTCTGGTTGCCGTCGAACGGGCTGTAGTAGTTGTAGTCGCCGAGCTCCTTGGCCGCGTCGTAGTTCTTGAACGCCGGGATTCCGCCGAACGGGGTGACGTATTGGAAGGAGATCTTGCTCCTGCCCGAGTCGGTGGGCAGCGCGTAGTACGCCTCGCCGAACCCGGTGGTGCCGGTGTAGCTGAAGTTGAACACCGATCCGACCGGCGGGACCTTGCCCGCCTCCGGACCGACGCCCGAATCTTCCGCCACATCGACGATGCCGGTGACCAGCACGGCCTCGGAGCTGTTGCCGGCGAGATTCCACTGCTTGGTCACGTCGGCATTGACCTTGCCGAGGTACTTGCCGGCCGAGTCGTAGACCTCGTATTGCTGATAGCCCTGGACGATGGCCTCGCGTGGCGGGAGGCCGTTGACCCCGGAGTACTGCAGCTCGCCGACGGGCTTGAGGCTGTAGCCGGTGCCGTTGCGACCCGGAACGTCCAGCGACGTCCGGACCGGCGGCGCGGCCGCGTCGAAGCGGAACTGCAGATCCAGGGTGTCCACCCTGCCCGACCTCTTTGTATCGACCAGGATCGTCTTGATCACGTTCGAGTTCGGCCGCGCGTCCGGCTTGGCGTAGTAGAGAAGGTAGTCGCCCGGGTCCTCGGTCCAGTAGATGATGTTGTAGATGGTGCCTTCCGGCGGGATCTGGCCGGCCCCGACACCCACCTTGTCGCCCTCGGCGTTGGTGACGAGGATGGCCTCGCTGGTGGTACCCCAGAAGTCGGACGTGACCGTGACGACGCCGTCGAAGGTGCCGACGAGTTGGTTCGTCTGCTCGTCGTAGACGCCGAAGGTGTTCGACCCCTGGATGGCGTTGAACAGCGGCTGATAGGCGGCGTACGCCGTCCACGGGGTGGTCGGGTTGATCGGCTTGATGTAGTAGCCGTCCTGGGTGTGCAGCGGCCGGTTCACCCCGACGTTGTCGTAGAGGAAGTTGGCCGAGCTGAAGTTGATCCGGAACGGGTCGGGGTTGAGCGGCAGCGAGAAGCTGGACGTCACGAACTTGTAGGTGACGACGTCCTTGCCGCCGGGGTTGTCCAGAGCGGAGTAGACGTTGCCGTACTTGCCGTTGCTCACACTGGCGAACACCGACCCGGGCCGCGGGATGTCCTTGAGATCCGTGCCGAACTCGGCGCCGTCGACCTCGAAGTCGACGCTGTCGACCATGATCTGCAGCAGCCGGTTACCGGAGCCGACGTCATTGTTGTAGGTCACCAGCCCGTGGATGGTGGCGACCGTGGTGCCGTTGCTCGGGTCGACCAGCTGGAAGTCCTGCTTGCCCTGGACGATGCCGGGAAAAGCAGGAACCATCGTGTACTTGCCGTAGAACTGCCCGATGGTCGGCTCGCCGACGGGAACGACCTCGTAGCCGTTCCAGTACATCGTCGGGTCGTCGGTCTGCGCGGCGGCGAGCTCACGGCGCGATGCCGCGGCCGCGACCCAGGCGAACGGCGAGTTCGCCGCAGGCGACGTCGGCGCGTTGCCGCTGAAGACGTCGAGCAACCGCTTGAACAGCGTGGCCAGCGGGCCCTGCGACACCGGGGTCGTGGACGCTTCCTGCGCGGTGGCCGTCGGGACCTCCGCCGTGGTCGTCTCGGGGGTCTGGGCAGCCGTCGACACCTCCACCAGGGTGGAGGCCGGCTTGGTGGTATCCGGGGCATCGACGGCGATGCTGGCCAGCAAGGACTTCAGCGGCTTCTTGGTCGGGGTCGTGTCGACGGTGCTGGTGTCGTCGGTCGACGTGGACGTCGACTCCTCGGCGGGCTTCCACGACCACCGCGGCTTCTTCGGCGGGGTCTTGACCGCCTCGGCCGGATCGTCGGCGCCCTGCTGCGGGGTCTCGTCGGTGCCGCCGGACGGGGTCTCGTCCGTCCCGTCGGAGGGGGTGGCGTCGGGGTCGTCGGTGTCGGTGCCCGGCTTGGGCTTGTGACCGCCGAACAGGTCCGACCAGAGGGTGTGGCGGTCCTTCTTGCCGGTGCCGGTGCTGGTGTCGTCGGTGGCGTCGGGCTTGTCGCTTGAGCCCTTGTCGGACGCCGACGTGTCGGTACCGGACTTTCCGGTCGACTGCGTGCCGGAGATGGTGGACGACTCGGAGGTGGACGTCGTGCCGGTGGCGCCGGTCGCTCCGGAGGCGCCGCCCGAGGCGGATGAATCCGTGTCGGTGGAGGCATAGGCGACTCCGTGGCCGGTGAACACCGCCGCACCTACTCCGAGGGCGACAGCCAGTCCACCGATGCGACCGACATACGAACCAGCATTCATTGCAATCCCCCAGGGGCTACCAGCGACATGTGAGCGAAACTATACAAGTCGGGACAGCCTCCACAGCCTGTTTCCGACGTCATCCAGAAAACCTTCACATTTTTGCTGGGCGCCGTCCACACTCCGGTCGCCCATCGGTGGTCTCAGCCGACCCGCCGCGGCAGGTCGAAGGCGTCGTAGACGTAGGCCAGATCCTTTTGGATCCGCTCGGCGCTCAGGCCGAAACGATCCGGTGCGTGCTGGTGCTTGCTCTTGTACGAGCGCTGCTTCTCGGCCTGCGCGCGCACCTCGTCGAGAAACGCTGCGGTGGGCTCGATCTCGGCGAACTCGCAGATCCGCGCGATGGTCGGCTCCAGGTTCTGGATCAGGTCGGGATAGCGCACCACGCAGAGGTTCTTCTCGGGTATCGCGCCGGAGACGTACGCGTCGTAGAACACCCGCAGCATGGCACAAGAGGCCTGGTAGAGGTTCTCCACCCACCGCTCCTGGTCCTCGGCGCTGGTGCGGTTGAACGCGTCGTAGCCGTTCTCGAGCACGCTCGCGATCAGGGACATGCCCGACGGGATGACCTCGACCGGATCCCGGACGATGTAGACCAGCTTGCAGTCCGGATAGCGCTGCAGCACCTCGTCGAGGCGGAACGTCAGCATGCTCGTCTTGGCGAGGATGCGGCGATCTTTCTTGTAGTACAGATTCCTTCGCCAGAGCTCTTCGTAGTAACGGAAGAAGCGCTCCTTCTCCTGCTCACTGACACCGTCGATGCCGAAGCAGCGCCGGGACAGATCGCTGCCCCAGGTGTCCTGCCAGGCCAGGAAGTAGGCCCAGGCGAACGGCCCGTCGAGGGTGTGGAAGAACCATGCCGGATCGTCGGTCTCGATACCGCGCAGGCTGGTGTCGTGCACATCGGACGGGTGGTAGCGCGCGGGTGAGAGCCGGTCGAGCCGGGGCACGATACGGCCCAGCAGCTTGCGGGCGGTGATCGCCGGGAACAGCATCTCCCACAGCTCGAACGCGGCCAGGTCGCCGGTGCCCAGCAGGAAGCGGTGCAGGAACGTGGTGCCGCTGCGGGGGTTGCCGATGATGAAGATGGGTCGGTCGAGGGGCTCCTCGCGGTACTTCGGGAAGACGATCCGGTCCAGTCCCATCGTCACCGCGGAGAGGCCTGCCCGTACCTGCAGGATGAGGAACGTGCCCAGCGGCCGCAGCCACAGACCGAACGTCTTGTTGATGACCCGGTAGACGCGGAGGTAGCGCCCCATTCAGCCCTCCCAGACAGCGGCAGCACCGACGATGGTGAAACCGGCTGCGGCACTTGCCATCACGATCTTGTCCCCGGGCTCCACGGTGCCGTGTTCGAGTCGGTACTCGAGCGCGAGCGCCCAGGCGGTGCTGGCGGTGTTGCCGAACAGCGAGTGCGTGTGGACGCAGGCCTGCGGGCGGGCGCCCAGCTCGGTGAACACCCGCTCGAGCACGGCCTCGCTGGGCTGGTGGAAGGCGTAGTGGTCGACCTCCTCCGAGGACCATCCGAGATCACCGAGCATCTCCCGGATCGCGGGCGGCACGTGCACCGAGAGCGCGAACAGTTCCTTCGACTTCGACGTGAAATGCCCGTCGACCGGGGTCTTGCACAGTCCGTAGTGCTCGCACAGCGTCTTGTGGAAGATGCCCTCCAGGCGCGCGCTCCCGCCGGCCAGCGGCTCCCGCGACACCAGCAGCGCGGTCGCGGCGTTGCCCAGGGTCAGGCCGGCGGCGAACACCGCGACATCCTGGAGCGACCCCATGTCGTAGGTGATGCGGTCGCGGGTGAGCTCGCCGGAGCAGATGAGCGCCGTCTTCATCTCCGGGTGCAGCGCGAAGTAGCCCGCCACGGTGTGCATCGCTTCGATCAGCCCGGCGCACGCGCACGTCACGTCGGTCGCATGCAGCGGTCGGGCGCCGATCCGGCCTGCCACCTCGGCCGCGGTGGCGGGCTCGAAGTTGTCCCGGGCGATCCCGCCGTAGACGAGGAGGTCGAGGTCGCTCGCCGCCACCCCGTTCTGCTCGAGGCAGGCGATCGCGGCCTGGGACGCAAACTCGCCCGGGGACAGGGTGGTGCTCTGGTCCAGGTAGCGCGTCTTGGTGTTGCACCGGTCGAAGACGTATCGGATGGTTTGCTCGACGCCGTCCCACTCCGATGCGGGCCCTGTGAACTGCTCGCGAACGATGCTGAGCACCTCGTCGTTGTCCATTGCCTTCTCAGGCAACACGGAGGCTGGCCGAGAGAAGTAAAGAGTTGGAAGCGTCATGAGCCGATCCCCCTGTCAAGTGGTGGCGAGATGGTAGCGCTAGCAGGTCATAGACTATGAGCCACGGGGCGGCTCCGCAATTGCAGCAAACGAAACTTACTACGCCGACGTTTCTCTGTGGAAGTTACCGTGCCCTACACAGGCTGTCAGCAGTTTGGGCAGATCTCGGTTGGGACACAAATTTTGCCAGGCCGCTCACAGCTTCTCCCCCGACGCGGCCTTGATATTGACTACTACGTAATATCTCTACCTGCGGCAAGGTTAGCTGACCCCCCGAAATCCGGGAGCAAATCGACAGGTCGGGTTTTTCGGGAGATTCGGTCGCCGCTGCGGCCAGCAACACGGACCGGCGGATCTGTCAAACGCAGTGGTCCCGACGGTGGATGCCGCGTCGGACCGCGTCCAGCCGAACCGGCTCGCCCTCCCCGAGCGACGCGATCTGCCGGGCGATGTCGGCGTGCGCGAGGTGGATCCGCCCCCGCGGATAGGAGATGGCCTCACGCAGCACGCCGGTGGGCCTCGGGGCGTGGACTGTCCGGATAGCCTGGAGGGGGTGCGCTGGATTGTCGATGCCATGAACGTGATCGGCACGCGGCCTGACGGGTGGTGGCGCGACCGGCACCGGGCGATGACGGATCTGGTCCATCGCCTCGAGCGGTGGTCGCTGGCCGAGCAGGTGGACGTCACGGTGGTCTTCGAGCAGCCGCCCGTCCCCCCGATCGAATCGGACGTCGTCACCATCGTGCATGCTCCGGCGGCAGGCCCGAACTCCGCGGACGACGAGATCGTCCGGCTGATCGGTACGCAGGCGCGCCCCGACGACGTCGTGGTCGCCACCTCGGACCGGACACTGGCCGACCGGGTCAGATCGGGCGGGGCCGCGGTGGTCCCGGCGGAGCGGCTGCGGAATCTGATCGACCCGCGCTGAACGGACCGGTCAGGTGCCGGTCCAGTTCGGCTTGCGCTTCTCGGCGAACGCCGTCGCCCCCTCCATCGCGTCCTTCGAGGAAAACACGGGGGCGATGAGTTGGCCCTGTTTGCGCCACATCTCGCTCTCGCTCCAGTCCGCGGATTTCATGATGATCTCCTTGGTGACCGCCACCGCGAGCGGGCCGTTCGCGGTGATGCGATCGGCGAGCGCCAGGGCGCCGTCGAGAGCCTCGCCGGGTTCGGTGAGCACGTTGACGAAGCCCCACTGCGCGGCCTCCTCAGCGGTGAAGCTGTCTCCGGTCAGGGCGAGTTCCAGTGCCTTCTGGTACGGGATGCGGTGCGGCAGCCGCAGCAGTCCGCCACCCGCGGCCACCAGACCGCGCTTGACCTCCGGGATGCCGAACTTCGCGTTCCTGGCCGCCACCACGAGGTCGGTGGCCAGCACGATCTCGGTGCCGCCCGCCAGCGCGTAACCCTCGACCGCGGCGATCACGGGTTTGCGCGGCGGCCGCTCGGTGAAGCCGATGCCCCGGCCGGGGATCGCGGGCACCTCCCCGGCCATGAACGCCTTCAGATCCATCCCCGCACAGAAGTTGCCGCCCGCGCCGGTGATGATCGACACCGACAGCTCGGGGCTCTCGTCGAGTTCGTCCATCGCATCGGCCAGTCCCCTCGCCACCGCGAGGTTGAACGCGTTGCGCGCCTCGGGCCGATTGATGGTGATGATCAGAACGCGCTCGCGGCGTTCGGTGAGAACCTCGTCTGCCACTGTCTCCCTTGACCTTTCGTGTGGTGTCGCCCCGAGGTCAGACCTCGACGACGACGGCGCCGCCCTGCCCGCCGCCGGCGCACATCGCGGCGACTCCGATGCCACCGCCGCGGCGCTGCAGTTCGTAGATCAGCGTAGTGACCATCCGGGCGCCGGAGGCGGCGATCGGATGGCCGAGGCTGCAGCCGCTGCCCGAGAAGTTGACCAACTCCTCGTCCAGGCCGAACTCGCGGCACGCCGCGATCGGCACCGATGCGAACGCCTCGTTGATCTCCCACAGCGCCACGTCGGAGGCCTTCAGGCCCGCCCGGTCGAGCACCTTGTCGATCGATCTCAGCGCGCCGAGTCCGCAGTCTCTCGGGGCGACACCCGCAGCGGCCCAGGCTCGGACGGTCGCCATCACGGTGAGGCCGTTCGCCGCGGCGTAGTCCGCCTCGACCAGCGCGACGCCGGCGGCGGCGTCGTTGGTGCCGCTGCTGTTGCCGGCGGTGATCGAGAATCCCTCGATCTCGGGATGGAGCACCTTGAGCCCGGCCAGTTTCTCGACGGTCGTGTCGCGGCGCGGATGCTCGTCGACGCTGAAGTCGGTCACCGAGCCGTCGAACTGCGTCACCTTCAGCGGGATGATCTCCTCGACGAATTTGCCGGCGTCGATGGCCGCGACGGCGCGCTGGTGCGAGCGCGCCGCCCAAGCGTCCATCTCCTCGCGGGTGATGCCGACGGCCTGTGCGGTGTTCCAGCCGACCGTGATCGACATGTCCTTGGAAGGCGCGTCGGGTGTCTCGACGTGCGTCGGCGGCATCCAGCGCTCCTCGAACCTCAGCTCGGGGCCGGGGATGCGCCAGTTCACCAGAGGCGTCATCGACAGTGACTGCACGCCGCCGGCGATCAGCACCCGCTCCATCCCGGAGCCGATCTGCGCCGACGCGTTGCCGATCGCCGTGAGGCTGCCCGCACAGTGCCGGTTCACCGACTGTCCCGGCACATGCTCGAGGCCGGTCGCGGCTGCCGCGTAGCGAGCGAGATCGCCTCCGCCGTAATGGGATTCAGCGAAGATGATGTCGTCGACATCCGCAGGGTCAACGCCGGAGCGCCGTACCACCTCGGGCAGCACCGTGGTGATCAGGGTTTCGGGCGGGGTGTTGACCAGCGTGCCTTTGAAGGATCGGCCGATGGCCGTCCTGGCGGCGCCGACGATGACAGGAGTGGGCATGTTTCGACCTCGGGTCTGGGCAGGCGGACGCATCCGACGGACGTTACAAAAGTAGCAGATACTGTAGCGCCGGCTGCAGTGGGGCCGAGGTCAGGCGATCACGCCGCGCCGGGTGAGGTGCTCGATCAGCGGAGCCGCGCCCGCGGCCAGATGCTCCGACATCGCGGAGCGGGCCCCGTCCTCGTCCCGAGCCGCCAGGGCATCCAGCAGCCGGCGGTGGTGCCGATTGGACTCCTCGGGCCAGCCGTCGATCGTCGGGAACACCGCCTCGGGCGCGTACCGGGTGATCTGCGACATCAGCTGCGCGAGTTTCGGCGAGTCGGCGGCGACGTTGATCGCCCGGTGGAAGTCGTGGTTCAACCGCACGGCCCGTTCCCCGTCGCCGGCGGCGTAGGCGGCCTCCAACTCGCCCTGGATGGCGGTCAGCTCGTCGAGCGCGGCATCGGTGATCGCGGCCGCGGCGCGCGCCGCGAGTTCGCCGCCGATGTGGGCCTGCACCTGCGCGACGTCGGTGACGTCACGCACCGTCACCGGCCGGATCACGAAACCCCGACGGGGCTGCTGATCCAGCAGCCCTTCGGCCTTGAGTTCGAACAGCGCCTCGCGCACCGGGGTCACGCTGACGCCGAGTTCGGCCGCGAGCTGGTCGAGCCGCACATACGCGCCGGCGGCGTAGGTTCCATCGAAGACCCGCTGACGCACGATCCGGGCCACGTCCTCGGCGAGCTGCGGCCTGACCGCGAAATCGAAGGTGCTCACCGAACTACACCCGGTAGTCGGCGAGGAGCCGCTTGCTGATGATGTTCTTCTGGATCTCGCTGGTTCCCTCGCCGATCAACAGGAACGGGGCGTCGCGCATCAGCCGTTCGATCTCGTACTCCTTGGAGTAGCCGTATCCGCCGTGGATCCGGAAGCTCTGCTGCGTCACCTCCGCGCACACCTCGCTGGCGAAGTACTTCGCCATTCCGGCGGCGACGTCGTTGCGCTCCCCGGAGTCCTTGAGCCGGGCGGCGTTGACCATCATCAGATGAGCCGCCTCGACTTTCGTGGCCATCTCGGCCAGTTGGAACGCGATGGCCTGGTGCTCGGCGATCGGCTTGCCGAAGGTACTGCGCTGCTGGGCATAACGCGCGGCCAGCTCGAAGGCCCGGATGCCGACTCCGCAGGCCCGGGCGGCGACGTTCACCCGACCCACTTCGACGCCGTCCATCATCTGGGCGAAGCCCTGTCCCGGCGCGGCACCGAGGATGTCGGCCGCCGCGGCCCGGTACCCGTCGAAGACCATCTCGGTCGTGTCGACGCCCTTGTACCCGAGTTTGGCGAGCTTGCCCGGAATGGTCAGCCCGGGCGCCACTTCCCCGAAGCCCGTGGGCTTCTCGATCAGGAAGGCGGTCAGGTTGCGATGGGGCTTGTCCGCGCCCAGGTCGGTGCGCACCAGCGTGGCGACCAGGGTGGAACTCCCGCCGTTGGTCAGCCACATCTTCTGGCCGTCGATGGTGTAGGTGCCGTCGCCGTTGTCCGTGGCCCGGGTGCGGATGGCCGCGACGTCGGAACCCAGCTCGGGCTCGGACATCGAGAACGCGCCCCGGGTCTCGCCGGTGGCCATCCGCGGCAGGTGATGGCGCTTCTGCTCGTCGGTGCCGTGCTGACGGATCATGTAGGCGACGATGAAATGGGTGTTGATGACGCCCGAGACACTCATCCAGCCGCGCGCCAACTCCTCCACGCACAGCGCATAGGTCAGCAGGGATTCGCCGAGTCCGCCGTACTCCTCGGGGATCATCAGGCCGAACAGCCCCATCTCGCGCATGGCGTCGACGATGGCCTGCGGATAGGTGTCGGTGTGTTCGAGCTCCTGTGCGGCCGGAATGATCTCCTTGTCGACGAACTGCCGCACGGTGGCGATGATCTCGGTCTGGAACTCGGTGAGCCCGAGCGTCTGAGCGAGTTTGGTCATGCGTCCACCCTTTCGAAGATCGCGGCCAGTCCCTGACCGCCGCCGATGCACATGGTCTCCAGTCCGTAGCGGCCCCGCCGACGGTGCAGTTCCCGCGCGAGTGTGGCGAGCATCCGGCCTCCTGTCGCGCCGACGGGATGCCCGAGCGAGATGCCCGAGCCGTGCACATTGGTGCGCTCCAGATCCTCTGCCGTGAAGGACCATTCGCGCATGCACGCGAGGGCCTGCGCCGCGAACGCCTCGTTCAGCTCGATGAGGTCCATGTCGGCGAGTTCGAGGCCGGCGTGGCGCAGCGCTGCCCGGGTTGCCGGCACCGGTCCGATCCCCATCACCTCGGGCGGCACACCGGCGACCGCCCACGAAACGAGCCGTACCAGCGGGGTGAGTCTGAGTTCCGCAGCCTTCTCCGGGGTGGTCACCAGGCACATCGAGGCCGCGTCGTTCTGTCCGCTGGAGTTTCCGGCGGTGACGGTGGCCTGCGGATCAGCTTTCAGCAGAACAGGTTTCAGCGCAGCGAGCTTCTCGACGGAGGTGTCGGCGCGCGGATGCTCGTCGGTGTCGACCAGGCTCTCGCCGGAGCGGCTGCGGACCGTCACGGGAACGATCGTCTCGGCGAGTAGGCCGTCGTTCTGGGCGGCGACCGCCCGCTGATGCGACCGCACGGCGAGCGCATCCTGCTCCTCCCGCGAGATGTCGTACCGGCGGCGCAGGTTCTCCGCGGTCTCGAGCATGCCGCCGGGTACCGGGTGATGTCTGCCGCCCGCGGTGGTCCGGCCGCGGGCCAGTCCGTCGTGCACGGTGATGCCGCCGCGCGGGGGTCCCCAGCGCATCTCGGTCGAGTGGAACACCACGTTGCTCATCGACTCCGCGCCGCCGGCGACCACGAGTTCCTGTGCGCCACTGCCGATCTGCAGGCACGCCTGGATCACCGCCTGCAGTCCTGAGCCGCAACGCCGGTCGATCTGCATCCCGGGCACCGTGACGGGCAACCCGGCATCGAGCGCGATGACCCGGCCGATGGCCGGCGCCTCCATGCTGGGGTAGCAGTGCCCGACGATCACGTCCTGCACGGCCTCGGGCGCCACACCGGTCCGCTCGAGCAGCCCCTGCAGCGCGGCGACGCCGAGGTCGACGGCGGTCAGGTCACAGAACATGCCGCCGTAACGACCGATCGGCGTGCGGACCGGCTCGCAGATCACCGCCTCCCGCATCAGAGGTGGCGCCCGCCGGTGATCTCGAGGACGGTGCCCGTCATGTACGAGGACAGGTCGGAGGCCAGGAACAGCGCGACCTTGGCCACCTCGTCGGGTTCCCCGGCGCGCCCCATCGGCACCTCGGCCACCTTGGAGTCCCAAATGCGTTGCGGCATGGCCTCGGTCATCGCCGAACGGATCAGCCCGGGCTGGATGGCGTTGACCCGCACGCCGAGATAGGCGAGTTCCTTGGCGGCCGCCTTCGTCATCCCGACGATGCCGGCCTTGGCGGCCGAGTAGTTCGTCTGCCCGACCATGCCGACCTTGCCGGAGATGGAGGACATGTTCACGATCGCCCCGCGCTTGTTCTCCCGCATCACCGCCGCCGCGGCCCGCAGGCCGTTCCACGTGCCCTTCAGATGCACCGCGATCACCTGGTCGAACTGCTCCTCGGTCATCTTGCGCATGGTGGCGTCCCGGGTGATGCCTGCGTTGTTGACCATGATGTCCAGACCGCCGAAGTGCTCGGTCGCGGCCGCGACCAGCGCGTCGACCTCCCGGGAGTCCGTCACGTCGCAGCGCACCGCGCGTGCGACGTCGTCGCCTCCGAGGGAGTCGGCCGCCGCCTGGGTCGCGTCGAGGTTCACATCGCCGAGAACCACCCGGGCGCCCTCGTCGACGAACCGTTGCGCGATGGCGAGACCCAAGCCCTGCGCTCCCCCGGTGACCACCGCGGTCTGACCAGCCAGTAGTGCCACTGCATCCATCCTCACCTCGTCGGGACCTGATCGGGGCTCATCGTATTTCATATACGATATTTGCGGTCAGCACCCCTGTGAGGAGGACACTGCGATGAGCACCCCCGAAGTCAGCGATGAGGACTTCCGCGAGATCCTGGCGCAGACCCGGCACTTCGTCCGCACCGCCGTCGTCCCCCGCGAGCAGGAGATCCTCTCCGACGACCGCGTGCCCGACGACCTGCGTGAGCAGGTCAAGAAGATGGGCCTGTTCGGGTACGCCATCCCCCAGGAGTGGGGCGGCCTCGGCCTGGACCTCGCGCAGGACGTCGAACTCGCGATGGAACTCGGCTACACCTCGCTTGCTCTGCGCTCGATGTTCGGCACGAACAACGGCATCGCGGGACAGGTCCTCGTCGGCTACGGCACCGAGGAACAGAAGTCCACGTGGCTGGAGCGCATCGCCACCGGTGACGTCGTCGCATCGTTCGCGCTGACCGAACCGGGCGCCGGATCGAATCCATCGGGGTTGCGCACCAAGGCGGTTCGAGATGGCGACGGGTGGATCATCAACGGCAGCAAGCAGTACATCACCAACGCGCCCACGGCGGATCTGTTCGTGACGTTCGCCCGGACCCGCCCGGCCGATGCCGACGGCGCCGGCATCGCGGTGTTCCTGGTCCCCGCCGACACGGCCGGTGTCGCCGTGGGAGCCAAGGACAAGAAGATGGGACAGGAAGGCGCCTGGACCGCCGATGTCACGTTCACCGACGTCCGCGTCGGTCAGAACGCGCTGGTCGGCGGCGCCGAGGACATCGGCTACCGGGCGGCGCTGACCTCCCTGGCCCGCGGCCGGGTGCACATCGCGGCGCTCGCGGTGGGCACCGCCCAGCGTGCCCTCGACGAATCGGTGGCCTACGCCGCGACCGCGACGCAGGGCGGCACACCGATCGGGGATTTCCAGTTGGTGCAGGCGATGCTCGCCGACCAGCAGACCGGGGTGATGGCGGGCCGCGCGCTGGTGCGCGACACCGCCCGGCTGTGGATCACCGGCGAGGACCGCAGGCTCGCCCCCTCGGCCGCGAAGCTGTTCTGCACCGAGATGGTGGGCCGCGTGGCCGATCTCGCCGTTCAGATCCACGGCGGCGCCGGCTACATGCGCGACGTCCCGGTGGAGCGCATCTATCGGGACGTGCGCCTACTCCGGCTCTACGAGGGCACCAGCGAGATCCAGCGGCTCATCATCGGAGGCGGTCTGGCGAAGGCCGCCAAGGCAACTCAGCGGTGACCGGACGGACCCGACGGGTCAGCCGATGAAACGCACGATGGATTCGGCGATCGCCGCGGGCTTCTCCGATCCCTCGATCTCCACGGTCGTGCTCACCGTGGCCTGCACGGCGTTCTCGAGCTGACTGACGGCCGAGATGACGGCGCGCGCCCGCAACCGTGCTCCGACCCGCACCGGCGTGATGAACCGGACCTTGTTGTATCCGTAGTTGATCGCCATCGCGACGTTGTCCACGGTGTAGAGCTGATGCGTGAAGTGAGGAAGCAGCGACAGGGTCAGCAGCCCGTGCGCGATGGTGCCGCCGAAAGGTCCACCGGCCGCCCGCTCGGGGTCGACGTGGATCCACTGATGGTCGTCGGTGGCGTCTGCGAACAGGTTGACGCGCTCCTGCGTGATCTCGAGCCACTCGGTGGGGCCGAGCTGGGTGCCCTCGGCTGCCACGAACTCGGTTAGATCGTTGAATTTCTTCACCAGTGTCTCCTTCGACGCGCCGTCACGTGCGGTCCTCACAGTGCCACAGCGGTCCTTCGCGTCCGCACCGATGGCGAACACGGCGCGCGAACGTGACACATCATGCCGTCGTTCCTCCCGCAGTCGACCGTCAGGAATGGTTGTGCCATTTCGTTGCTCGCGCCCTCCGATCGCGCCGCCGACATAAGCGCTGCCTCGGATCGCGAATTGCATTCTCATTCGCTCGCATTATCGCGGAAATGGCGCGTATTCGTCAGCGATATTCACGCGCCTGTGCAGATTTGGCAAACCCACTTCCCATTGATTCCATTGATCAAATCGTTGCCGGGCGTCTTCCCGACGCGCGCGCTCCTGCACGACTGGCGACCGCGACGGCGGCCCGCGACGGCCCGCGGCAGCTCCGCGGGCGCCGCATTGCCCGACCCGAGCGCGCGCCGACCGAACCGGCAGGTTACCGGGGGGTAACCGATGGGGCCGACGGCGTCGAGCGCTGATCACGCAGGCCGAGCGGCCCCCGCGGGGGGCGCCGGGAGCAAAGATCAGGACGCTTATGGAACCGGCGGCCGAACCGCCGCCGCGGGGCCTTGCGAGTTCGCCGTGGCTACCACATCCCGTTTATGACCTGCATCAACCGGGAAGTCCGAGATTGCCATTGCGATCGCGAGCGAGATCGTGACCAGATCGTTACCGTTCCGGAGACCTGAATTCCCGGTCGAGTTGCCTTCGCTAGCTGGAATTCCTGTGAGTGAGGGCGAGATACTCATCAATGTGCACGTTATTGCACGCCCCGCGCAGTACCCGCCCCCGCCATTGCGCTGCCCGACGAATGGACGAAAATGACCTTCCCCCAGTTCGCGTTTGCTGACGACGACACCTCCCGCCTGGACGCCAGCCCGCACTATTGGGACCCGGCCACGGAATGCACCATCGTTTACGCGCGCCCGTCGGTGGAGCGGGAGCTGTGGGCCGATTACATCGACGGCGCATTTCACAGCTACCAACAGCAAGGCATCGGTACCGCCATCGACGTCGACGCGTTGCGCCGCGGGGACGACACCGCTCTTTTCGCCGCATGCGTCAATCGAGCGGGCCGAGTCGTGGGCGGACTGCGTGCCAAAGGTCCGTATAAGTCGGTCGACGAGTGCCACGCAATCGAGGAATGGGCGGGCCAGCCGGGCGAGAGCGCGGTGCGCAAGATGGTGGCCGACCGCTTGCCGTTCGGCGTGGCGGAGATGAAGACGGCGTGGGTGACCGACGACGTCGAGGAGAGTCGCCGGTTGACGAACGCCATCGCCCGCACCCCGCTGCATGCGATGGATCTGCTCGGCATCCAGTTCATCGTGGCGACCGCGGCGTCGTATGTGCTGAAGCGATGGCTGTCCTCGGGCGGTGTGCTGGCCACCAAGATCCCGGCGACCCCATATCCCGATGTGCGGTACCAGACGCGGCTGGCGTGGTGGGACCGCCTGACGTTCGCCAATCACGCTCATCCGCGTCAGCTCGCCGCGTTCCTCGCCGACCAGCGCGGCATGATGCCGCCGGCTGCCGACGCCGATGAGCTCGCCGTCGGAGCCGGCGCGTGGCAGCGGGGATGACCGACGTCCACACCGCCACCGTCTTCGACACCACGATCCCCGGCGACGCCGCGCGGCTGGCCGAGCTGCGCCGTGACCCGGGGACCGAGATCGTCGACACCGTGGCGCAGCAGCGCGCGGAGCTGGCTGCCCTGCGCCCGGCCGTCGCCGCCGACATCGCCGAGGAGCCGCCCCGGTGGGCGTACTACCCGTGGCGTCGCACGGTGGCCGCAGTCCTGGGCCCCCGCGCGTACCGTCTGCTGCGCCTCGACCGCAATCGCAACCTCATCGCACCCGACGAACTCGACGTCCTCGCGCGCCTGCGCGTCGGCGTCGTCGGCCTGAGCGTCGGACACGCCATCGCCCACACGCTGGCCACCCAGGGCCTGTGCGGGGAACTCCGCCTGGCCGACTTCGATCAGATCGACTTGTCGAACCTGAACCGGGTCCCGGCGACCGTGCTCGACGTGGGCGTGAACAAGGCGGTGGTGTGCGCCCGGCGCCTGGCCGAACTGGACCCGTATCTGCCTGTCACCGTGGAACCGGCCGGACTCACCGCCGACACCGTCGACGGCTTCCTCGACGGGCTCGACGTCCTCGTCGAGGAGTGCGACTCGCTCGACGCAAAGGTGCTGGTGCGCACCGCGGCGCGGGCACGGGGCATTCCGGTGCTGATGGCGACCAGCAGCGGTGGCCTGCTCGACGTCGAACGGTTCGACGCCGAGCCCACCCGACCGGTACTGCACGGACTGCTGGGCGACATCGACGCCGCCCAGCTGGCGGGACTGAGCACCAAGGAGAAGGTGCCCCGGGTGCTGCGGGTGATCGATGCGGCCACCCTGCCGTCCCGGATGGCGGCCTCGCTCGTCGAGGTCGGTTCGACCTTGACGACGTGGCCGCAGCTGTCCTCCGAGGTGGCGGTCGGCGCCGCGTCGGTCGCCGAAGCGGTCCGCCGGATCGGACTCGGCGAACCGCTGCCGTCGGGCCGGGTCCGGATCGACATTCCCGCGCTGTTGGACGGGATCACCGAGCCCGAGGATCAGGGGCGCCCGCAGGACGCGGCGCCGGCCGGCCGGGGCCCACGGCCGGCCGAGGACGTGATCGCTGCCGTCGCCGATGCCGCCGGGCGCGCACCCTCGGGCGGCAACAGTCAGCCCTGGCGCATCGAGGAACGTCCGGACGCGGTGAGCATTCATCTCGACCCGGCGCTCACGTCGGCCATGGACGTGGGGTTCCGCGGGAGCGCTGTCGCCGTGGGGGCCGCGGTGTTCAACGCGCGGGTCGCCGCGGCGGCGCGCGGACACCGCGCCCACGTCGAGTTCCGGGCGGGCGACGAGCGGTACCCGCTGAGTGCCGACGTGACGCTGGCCGCCGGCGACCACGATCCGCGGCTGGCCGGTCTCTTCGACGCGATGCGGCGGCGGGAGACCAACAGGCACCAGGGCACCCGCACCGCCCTCGAGGACCGCACCGTCGCCGCGCTGACCGCGGCCGCCGAGACCGAGGGCGCACGGCTACGGCTGCTGACCGATCCGCAGGACCTCAGCGGAGCGGCCTCCCTTCTCTCGGCGGCGGATCGGATCCGCTACCTGACCCCGATGCTGCACGCGCAGATGTTCGACGAACTGCGGTGGCCCGGGGATCCGCGTCCGGACACCGGCATCGACGTGCGCAGCCTCGAGCTCGACGACGCCGACGTGGTGCTGCTCGACATCCTGCGCCGCGGCGACGTGATGGATCACCTCGCGCGCTGGGACGCCGGTGGCGCGCTCGGCGAGGACAGCTTCACAAAGGTGGCCGCCGCCGCGGCGCTCGGCGTCGTGACGGTCGAGGGCCGTTCCCTGGCCGATTACGCGCGCGCAGGATCGGCGGTGGAGGCGGTGTGGATCGAGGCGCAGGAGCAGGGGCTGGGCGTCCAGCCGGTCTCCCCGGTGTTTCTCTATGCAACCGACCGGCAGGAGTTCACCGCGCTGTCGCCCCGCTTCGCCGATGCGCTCGTCGACCTGCAATACACTTTCCGGAAGTTGGTATCCGCGCACGCCGAGGAATCACTGGCCTTGGTCCTGAGGCTCTCCCGGGCACCGAGCCCGTCGGTGACGAGTCGGCGTCGCGGCGAGGGGGAACACTCATCACCGATGACCTGATGCGGATACGGAGCGAGTCGCTTGCCCGAGAGCCTGGACCTGGTGGTCACATCGGTCGCGACCCGGCTCATGGGTGCGACCGCGGCGACCGCGGTCGACGTCAGCCAGGGTGTCCTCGCCGAACTCGTCGAGTACTTCGGCGTCGATGTGAGCTTCCTGCGCCGTAACGACCACACCCTGCACGCGTCCGTGCTGGTGGCCGAGTGGCCGGTGCGTCCGGGGATTCCCGATCCCGATCCGCTCGCGATCGTGTACTTCCAGGATGCCGACCCGGTGTTCGCCCTCGCCGAGCATCAGAAGGAACCCGTCGTCTTCCGGCCGGAGCCGTCCACCGACGACTACCAGCGCACCATCAACGAGGGTCGGCAGATCCCCGCCACGTCGATGGCGTGCGTCCCGCTGCTCTCCGGCGAGGTGACCTCGGGTGTGTTGGGCTTCGTCAAGTTCGGCGACCGTGACTGGACGGAGGCCGAACTCAACGCGCTCAAGGCGATCGCCTCGCTGTTGGCTCAGGTCCAGGCCCGCGTCGACGCCGAGGAGCAGCTGCGGTATCTGGCCGAACACGACGACCTGACCGGTCTGTACAACCGTCGCGCGCTGCTGAGCCACCTGGACGCGCGGCTCGCCGAGGGCCAGCCGGGCCCGGTGTCTGCGTTGTTCTTCGACCTCGACCGGCTCAAGGCGATCAACGACTACCTGGGCCACACCGCCGGCGACTGGTTCATCCGGGTGCTGGCCGAGCGCCTGCGCCGCGGCGCCGAGGGGCCGCATCTGATTGCCCGGCTCGGCGGCGACGAGTTCGTGGTGGTGCCGACCACCCCGATGGACGCCGACGCCGCCGAGGCGTTGGCGCACCGGTTGCAATCGGTGTTGCGCGAACGGGTGTCGATCGACGGCGAGATGCTGACCCGGACGGTCAGCATCGGCGTGGCGCTGGGCGTCCCCGGTCGCGACAGCACGTCGGATCTGCTGCGCCGGGCCGACCAGGCGGTGCTGACCGCGAAGGGCTCGGGCGGCAACCAGGTCGCCGTCTTCACCGACGACATGTCGATGAAGAACGAGTTCCGCAACGACATCGAACTGCACCTGCAGACCGTCATCGAGAACGGCGCCCTGCTTCTGCACTACCTGCCCGAGGTCGACATGCGCACCGGCGAGATCGTTGCGTGC
The DNA here is from genome assembly GCF_001044235.1 of Mycolicibacterium chlorophenolicum. Lineage (GTDB taxonomy): Bacteria > Actinomycetota > Actinomycetes > Mycobacteriales > Mycobacteriaceae > Mycobacterium > Mycobacterium chlorophenolicum. The sequence continues at coordinate 791,356 of NZ_JYNL01000020.1, forward strand.
GAGGCCCTGGTCCGGTGGCAGCACCCGACGCGCGGTCTGCTCGCTCCCGACGCGTTCATCGGGGTCGCCGAGTCGATCAACATGGCAGGCGAACTGGGTCGCTGGGTGATGCGCACGGCGTGCGCCGAGTTCGCCGCCTGGCGTTCCCGAGGTGTCGGCACCGACGCGGTGATGCGGATCAACGTGTCCCCGGTGCAGCTGGTGACCGACGGCTTCGTGGAGACGGTCGCGGGCACGATGGCCGAGTTCGACCTCGCTCGCGGCTCGGTGTGTCTGGAGATCACCGAGAGCGTCGTCGTCCAGGACATCGAGACCACCCGCATCACCCTCGCGGGGCTCAAAGCCGCCGGCGTCCAGGTCGCGATCGACGACTTCGGTACCGGCTACAGCGCCCTGTCGCAGTTGAAGTCGCTGCCGGTGGACACCCTCAAGATCGATCGCAGCTTCGTTCGCGAATTGGGTTCTGATCCAGGCGATCTGGCGATCGTCCGGGCGATCATCGCGTTGGCCGAGGCGTTCGGTCTGGAGTTGGTCGCCGAGGGCGTGGAGACCGAGGCCGCGGCGCTGACGCTGCTGCGGCACGGATGCCATCGCGCGCAGGGATTCCTGCTGTCGCGCCCGATCGCCGGCGCCGCGATGGAGTCACTTCTGGCCAAGGGCCGCATTCCGGTGCAGTTCTGAGTCACTCCTGCGCGAGGAGTTCGGCACGGCCGAATCGGCTGGCGGTCCTGCCGACCAGCGCCGGCCGCAGCCCGGCGGAGACGGGGCCGGCCGGCCCCCCGGGGGCGCCGCCGCAGATCAGCACACCGTGACGGGCCCGGATCGCGAGCGGCCCGTCGGTTGTCGAGAAGACCACCCCGGTCACCACGGTGTCCTCGAACACCAGGCGGGCGACGGCGTCCACGGGCTGCACACGCACCCGGTGGGCGCGGGCCTGCGCAGTCAGTTCGTCGAGGAGTTCGGCGTCGGTGCGCGCGGCGCCGACATCCAGCGCGGCCACCTCGAGGAGGTCGCCGTCGGCCGACTGGACCGTGTCGGAGGGCCAGTCGGTGACCCGGGTGTAGAGGTAGCCCGTCGGGGAGGCGATGCACTCGGCGGCCCACCGGCGCAGACGCCCGCCGTCGAAGGCCGGGATGGTACGGCGCCGCCGGTTCGTCGGCGCTTCCCGGTGCGCCCGTACCGCGCGGACGGGCAGTGCGGCGTCCTCGACCGTCAGCCGCTTGACGTCGATATCACCGGCCAGTTCGGCCACGTAGGCTGTGGTCGCGGCGTCGCCGCGCAGCGTGTCGAACCACGTCCGGGTGTGCCGCTGCTGACCGGCCACCATCACGTCACCGCCGTGTTCGGACGTCGCGATGGCGCAGATCATGCCGGCGTAGCCGGCGTCGGTACACACGACGTCGACGACGTCGTCCCACGCCACTTCTGCTTCCACGGTTATCCGCCTTTAGTTTGCCAGTACACCGACCGTGCGAGGGCTGCCGACGCACAAGGGCTGCCAGGGGCCACTGACGTCGTGCAGACATTTGCCGTCACAGGGTTTGGCAACACCAACAAACCTACCATCGGCGGCACCCCGCAGACCGCGGCGCAAACCCGGCCGTCTCCACACCTAACTAACTAGGTTTACTCTGTGTGGGGCGTCCGGCTGAGAAGGAGAACGATGGATCTGCAATGGTCACCGACCGACCTCGCTTTCCGTGACGAAGTGCGCGCTTTCCTCGAGGAGAAGCTCACCCCGGGTCTGCGGCGCGCCGGCCGACTGATGACGAGCGTCTACGCCGACCACGAGGCCAGCATGGAGTGGCAGCGGATCCTGCACGAGAAGGGCTGGGCGGCCCCGGCGTGGCCGGTCGAACACGGCGGATGCGACTGGAGCCTGACCCAGCACTACATCTTCAGTAGGGAGTCGACCCTGGCCGGCGCCCCCACGCTGTCGCCGATGGGCATCAAGATGGTCGCCCACGCGATCATCAGGTTCGGCACCGAGGAACAGAAGAACTTCTTCCTGCCGCGCATCCTGACCGGCGAGGTGTTCTTCTGCCAGGGCTACTCCGAACCCGAGGCGGGTTCGGACCTCGCGGCGCTGTCGATGGCGGCCCGTGACGACGGCGACGACCTGGTGTGCACCGGAAGCAAGATCTGGACCACCCATGCGCGCGAGGCGAATTGGATGTTCGCCCTCGTGCGCACCACACGCGGCGAGAAGAAGCAGCGGGGCATCACGTTCGTGTTGATCGACCTGACGTCACCGGGTGTCGAGATCCGGCCGCTGGTCATGACGTCGGGCGAAGAGGTGCAGAACCAGGTGTTCTTCGACGAGGTGCGCGTGCCCAAGGCGAACGTCATCGGCGAGGTCGACGACGGCTGGACCGTCGCGAAGTACCTGTTGGAATTCGAGCGCGGCGGTGGGTCGGCGGCGCCGGCACTGCAGGTGATGGCCGAGGAGATCGCCTCGGCGGCAGCCGATCAACCCGGGCCTGACGGCGGACGGCTGCTCGACGACCCGGCGTTCGCCCGCAAGCTCGCCGACGCGCGGATCCGCACCGAGGTCCTCGAGATCCTCGAGTACCAGGTCCTTGCCGTCGTCGCCGCCGGCGGCAATCCCGGCGCCAAGTCGTCGATGCTCAAGGTGCTCGGCACCGAGCTCAGCCAGTCGATCACCGAGCTGGCGATGGAGGCCGCAGGACCGCGGGGCCGGGTCTATCAGCCGCATGCGACCTGTCCCGGCGGTCCGATCGCCGACTTCGACCCGCCCGCAGACGAATACGTCAGCGGCGAACCGTGGCAGGCGGTGGCGCCGCTGCGGTACTTCAACGACCGCGCCGGCTCGATCTACGCCGGCAGCAACGAGATTCAGCGCAACATCCTGGCCAAGGCAGCACTGGGGCTCTAGGGGGACGACAGATGGACTTCACACTCAACGACGAGCAGGAACTGCTCCGCGGCGGATTGACGCGATTCCTCGCCACCCGCTACGACCTCGAGAAGAGCCGCGCGGCGGCCAAGACCGGAACCGGCTGGCAACCGGAGATCTGGCGCGCGTTCGCCGAGGACCTCGGCATCCTCGGTGCGGCGCTGCCCGAGGACTGCGGCGGCATCGGCGGCGGCCCGGTCGAGATGATGATCATCGCCGAGGCGCTGGGCCACGCACTGGTGGTGGAACCGTACGTCGACACCGCGGTCGTGGCCGCTGGACTTCTGCGCCGCGCCGGCGGTGACGTCGCCACCGCACTGCTCGACGGGATCGTGTCCGGGAGCACCGTGGTCACGCTGGCCGCCACGGAACCGACATCGGGAGGCAACTGGCGGGACGTGTCGACCGTCGCCGAGCGCGACGGCGACGAATGGGTGCTCACGGGATCGAAGATCGTGTCGGCGAGCACGCCGCTGGCCGGCTGTGTGCTGGTCACCGCACGCACCTCCGGCGATCAGGACCACGCCGACGGCATATCGCTGTTCGCCGTCGACATCACCTCGGCCACAACGGGTCTCGAGATGCATCACTACCGCACCATCGACGACCGGAGGGCGTCGGACCTCACGCTGGAGCGTCTGCGGCTGCCCGCGTCCGCCCTGCTCGGCGGCGAGGGCACGGCGTGGCCGTCCCTCGCCCGGGCGCGTGACGACGGCGCGGCCGCGGTGTGCGCCGAAGCGGTCGGCGCCATGCGCAAGGTGCTCGCCGACACCGTCGAGTACTGCACGCAGCGCCAGCAGTTCGGTCAGCCCATCGGCAGCTTCCAGGTGCTGCAGCACCGCATGGTGGACATGTACATGGAGGTCGAACAGTCCGCAGCCGCCGTCTGTCTCGCGATCCTGCGGCTCGACGCCGAGGACGCCGTCCGGGCGCGAGCGGTGTCCGCGGCCAAGGCCACCGTCGGAAGGGCCGCACGCTTCGTCGGCCAGCAGGCGGTCCAACTGCACGGCGGTATGGGCATGACCGAGGAGCTCGCCATCGGGCACTACTTCAAGCGGCTGACCGCGCTGCAGTTCGAGTTCGGCTCGACCGACCACCACCTCAGCCGGTACGCGGCACTGACCCGCGGTTAGGTCAGGAACCGCGGGCGACGATCACCGGCATCCGCGCGGACTGCACCACCTGCGAACCCACCGAGCCGAGCAGCATGCCGGCGAATCCGCCCCGGCCGTGACTGCCCACGACCAGCAGTTGGGCCTTGGCGGCCTCCTCGAGAAGGCGGCGCGCGGGCTGATCACGGCGGACCACCCGGCGCACCGTCACATCGGGGTAGCGCTCCTGCCAGCCGGCGAGACGCTCGGCCAGCAGCATGTCCTCCTCGGGCTGAATCTCGGTCCACGCATCGTCGGGCAGTTCGTATCCGGCGTCGCTCCAGGTGTGCACCGCGACCAGGTCGACACGGCGCCGCGAGGCCTCGTCGAAGGCGATCGCGGTGGCGTGCTCGCTGGCCGGCGACCCGTCGACCCCGACGACCACGGGCGCCTGTGCGGGATGCGGGATCAGCGGATCCTCGTCGTGGATCACCGCGACCGGGCACCTCGCATGCTGAACGAGACCCGAACTGACCGAGCCCAGTAGCCGCCGCTCCCACTTCCCGAGTCCACGGCTGCCGACGACGATCATCTCGGCGTCCTTGCTCAGGTCGGCAAGGGTGGGCACGGCCTGTCCCGACACGATCTTCTGGTTGATGCAGAACAGCTCGTCGCCGGCGGCCGCTTTCGCCACCCCGACCGCGTCCGTCAGGACCTCCGTGGCCGCCTTCTGCTCGTCCTCCAGATAGGCGGGCGGCAGCGGAACCTGGATCCAGGACTGCATGGCAGCGCCGGGTAGCACGTGGACCAGCGTCAACGGAACGCGGCGGCTGGCGGCGTCGCGCGCCGCCCAGTCGACCGCGACGCGGGACGCGGCGGAACCGTCGACGCCGACGACGATGCCCAGCGGTGCGGGTTGGGTGGACATGGGATGCCTCCTCACCTGACCGGTGGCGTCCAGGTCATGGACACCACCTCGTACCTCGACGCTATCGTCGGCGAAGTCGCAGGTCCGGAGGACTGGGTCACCGTGGAATGGGACGAAAGTCCCTCTTCTGCGCGGTCAGTTCCGGTGCAGCTCCACCACCAGCGGGCGGTGATCGGAGATCGCCACCGCCGGTGTCCGGCAGGCCCGGGCCTGCAGCCCGGGGTCGTCGGTGAGGACGTGGTCGAGCTGCTGGGTGGGTGTGTCGGCGGGAAACGTCGCCGCCGAAGCCAGTGGGCGCAGGCCCGAGTGACGGCGCGCGGCCGCCGGCGACATGTTCAGATCCCCGGTGACGACCCGGGGCCACGGCAGCCCCCGCACGTCGCGCAGCAGCCGCCGCAGCTGATAGCGATTCCAGCCCGGAACAAACGACAGGTGGGTGTTCACCACGGTCAGGTCACCGAGCGGGGTGTCGAAGTGGCCGATCACCGCGGCGCGTGGTTCCTCGTGGATGACCTGCACCCGGCCGGGGGCCCGCAGGTACATCGGAAAGTGGAACGGGATGCGGGGCAACCGCACCACCTGCCAGTTCGATGCCGGGTACCGCGACAGCAGCGCGACGCCGTAGGCCGCGGTGCCGGGCTGCTCCTCGCCCGTGGCCGCCATCCACGTGGCGCCCGGCGTGCCCGCGATCGCCGCGACGAAGCGGTGACTTCGCGCACCCATCGCTTCGGCGGCCAGCGCCGTGAGATCAGCCAGTCCGGACCGTTCCTGAACCGAATCCACCTCCTGAAGTGCCAGGATGTCGGGATCCAGACCCGCGACCGTGTCGGCGAAGCGGTCCAGATCCACCCCGGCGCCCACGGTGCGCCCGTGCAGGATGTTGAAGGTCACCAGCTTCATGGGTAACCCACTACCCACCCTGCAGTCGAAACCCACGGTGATGCGAATGACCCATGATGATCTGCGCGAGGCGCTGCGCCGGGCCGCGTCGGCGCTCAAGGCCGACGGGCCGGACTTCGCGCTGGCCGGCAGCTACGCGCTCTGGGCGCACGGAGCGCCCGAACCGTTGCACGATGTCGACTTCGTGGTGGCCGAACCCGACGTCGAGGCCGCCGCGAGCACGCTGACCAAGGCAGGCTTCGACATCCGTCGACCGCCGGAGGACTGGTTGTTCAAGGCCGCGCTCAGCATCGACGGCCCCGACCTCGTCGACGTGCTGCATCAGATCAACCGCGTGCCCGTCGACGCGGCGATGATCGCCGACGCGGTCACCCTGGACGTACTCGCCCTGTCGATGCCGGTGCTGACTCCCACGCAGGTGATGCTCCAGAAGCTGAGGTCCCTGCACGAACATCACTGCGATCTCGCACCCCTGTTCCCCGTGGTGCGCGCGGTCCGCGAGCAGCTCGACTGGCCGCTTCTGCGCGAGCAGACCGCCGAGAATCCTTTCGCGGCATCATTCCTCGAATTGTGCGCGCGTCTCGGCATCGCAGCGTGAAACGCAGCGCCTCCGCCCTCGCAATCGTGGTGGTTCTCCTGCTGTGCTCCGGGTGTCTGGGCCACCGGTGGGCGGCGCCGCAGTCGCGACAGGCGTCCACCCTGTCGGCAGAGGCCCTCACCCGACTGGGCATCCCGGCCGAGGCGACGGTTCTCGCGTTGCCCGGCGCCGACCTCCATCTGCGCAACGGCATGCCCGAGGAGTTCGGCGGCGTCTTCAGCAGGCCGCCCTACACGATGACCGTGATCGACTACCCCCGCGATCTGACGAAGGCGTCCATTCCGACCGGCATCGCCAACATCGACAAAGCGATCCGCGCGACGCCGGGCACCATCATCGTGCTGGCCTACAGCCAGGGCGCCCAGGTGGCGTCGGAATGGATGCGGCAGCACGCGCAGGATCCGACGGTTCCCGGCCCGGACCGCCTCACCTTCGTCTTGTTCGGCAATCCCCTGCGCGCGTCGGGCGGCGAGAAGGTCGGCAACCCGACGAGCCGCACGACCGGGCTGGCGACGCCGACGGACACGCCCTGGCACATCGTGGACGTCGCGCGGCGCTACGACGGGTTCGCCGACTCACCGCAGGACAAGGGCAACGAGGACGCGGTGCGCAACGCGAACCTGGGCAAGCTGTTCATCCATCCGCACTACGAGGGCGTCGACCTGAACGACCCGTCCCTGCAGATCTGGAACCGCGGGAACACCACGTTCGTGCTGACAAACGAACCGGTGCTTCCGATCGCCGAGAAGGCGCCCGCCGGTCCCGAGCAGGTCGATTCGATGCGGTCCCGCATCGAATCGGCCTACCACCGGAGCTGACGCGTCACCCCGTCAGTCGACGTCGGGAAGCGTTGCACCCGTGGATGATTCGGCGTACTGGCGCATGAGCCGCAGCGCGGTGGCGCGGTCCAGCTGCGGGTCCCGGGCGACGATGCGGTAGCCGAGGTAGTCCTCCATCGCCATCAGCGTCATCGCGATGTCGCGGGCGGGTGCGGACAGCGCGAACGCTCCCGCCGCGGCGCCGGACTCCAGCAGATCGGCGTAGAGACCGACCTGCCGGTGATAGATGCCCTGGACGTCGCGGCGTTGGTCGAGCTCGAACCCCGCGGCGAGCACCGCGCGCCAGATCGCCCGCCATTCCGCGTCGTCGGCGCCCGTGGGTAGTCCGGCGGCGATCGTCATCGCCAGTTGCGCGGCCGGATCGTCGGTCTGCTCCCCGAGGCGGCGCCGCTCGTCGTAGAAGCGCACGTCGGAGCGCAGCGCGAGCTCGGACAGCAGCTGCGCCATGTCCCGGAAGTAGTACCGGACGGCATTCGTGGTCAGCCCGATCTCCGCGGCGACGTCGGCGAGCTTGAGCGCGGCCAGGTCGTGGCGCTCGATCAGCGAGATCGCCGCGTCCATGATGTCGCGGCGTCGCTGCGCCTGCGTGTTGGGCCGCCCCACGGTGTCCTCACCTCCTGCGCGCAGAATCCGTGCCGCACCGATTCTGCTCCTCCCCTTGCGCGGCGCCGCACACGGGCGCATAGTTCTTTTCCACTAAAGAAAAAAACGGAAACGAGCGCAGCATGCGGGCCAGAGATCTGGGCATCGTCATCGGGGACCACCCCACCGGAGCCGCCAACGCGATCACCGACGTTCCCGGCGTGCGCGTCGGGCACACGACGCTGGACGCCGCGGGCCCGCCGGCCGTGCACACGGGCGTGACCGTCGTCATCCCGCACGACGACATCTGGACCGAGCCGGTCTTCGCCGGCTCACACCGCCTCAACGGCAGCGGCGAGCTGACCGGGCTGGAGTGGATCCGGGAGTCCGGCGAACTCACCACGCCGATCGGCCTGACCAACACCCACAGCGTCGGCGTCGTGCGCGACGAGCTGGTGGCCGCGCAGGTGCGCGCCCGCGGTGAGGGTCTCTACTGGTCGCTGCCCGTGGTCGGGGAGACCTATGACGGCCTGCTCAACGACATCAACGGATTTCACATCAGGCCCGAGCACATCCGCTCCGCGCTCGCGGACGCGTCGACCGCACGACCCGCCGAGGGCAACGTCGGCGGCGGCACCGGCATGATCTGTCACGGCTTCAAGGGCGGCATCGGCACCTCGTCGCGCATCACCGAGACCACGCTGGGCCGCTACACCGTGGGAGTGCTCGTGCAGGCCAACCACGGCCGCCGGGAACGGTTGCGCATCAACGGAATCGGAGTCGGAGAGACGATCGGGCCCGCGGCGGTGCCGCTGCCCGAGCTGCCCGACCGCTACGAGCCGGGGTCGGGATCGATCATCGTGATCGTCGCGACCGACGCCCCGCTGCTCCCCCACCAGTGCACGCGGTTGGCGCAGCGCTCGGCGCTGGCGGTCAGCCGGCTCGGGGGGACCGGTGAACAGTACAGCGGCGACCTGATGCTGGCCTTCTCGACCGGCAACCGCGGAATCCCGCCCTACGCATGGGACGAGGACGCCGGCACGGCGTACCCCGAGGTGCCGGTGCGCATGGTGGCGCCGCAACTGATGACCCGGCTGTTCGATCTGACGATCGAGGCCACCGAGGAGGCCATCGTCAACGCGATGGTGGCCGCGACGACCACGACCGGCCGCAACGGCGTCACCGCCCACGCGCTCGACCACGCCCTGCTCTGCCAAGCACTTTCGATCCCTCGACTGCAGGAGACCTCATGACCACCTCCACCACCCCGGACACCCGGCGCCTCACCGGACATCTCGGACCCGTCGGCATCGTGTTCATGGTCGTCGCCGCGGCCGCACCGCTGACCGTGATCGGCGGCAACATGCCGCTGGCGATGGGCCTGGGCAACGGCGCCGGCGCGCCCGTCGGCTTCGTCATCGCGGCGCTGGTGCTGCTGGTCTTCAGCATCGGATTCGTCACGATGACACCCCATGTCCCCGAGGCCGGCGCCTTCTTCTCCTATGTCACGGTCGGTCTCGGCGAGCGGATGGGCAAGGGCATCGCGGTGGTGGCGCTGATCGCCTACACCGCGATCCAGATCGGCATCTACGGCTACATCGGCTGGGCGATCGCCGACACCGCCGCGCACTATCACGGTCCCCAGATCCCCTGGCCGGTCTACTCTTTCGCGGTACTGGCGATCGTCGCGGTCCTGGGTTACCGGCACATCGAGGTGAGCGCCAAGGTGCTGGGCGTCGCGCTGGCGCTCGAGATCGGCATCGTGGTGGTCCTCGACGTGGTGATGGTCGCCGAGCCCTGGCCGGCCGGTGTCACGTTCGCGTCGTTCGACCCGGCGGTGTTCACCCAGGGCACGATCGGGATCGCCATCCTGTTCGCGCTGACCGGCTTCATCGGATTCGAGGCCACCGCGGTGTTCCGCGACGAGGCGCGCGATCCGGAGCGGACCATCCCGCGGGCGACCTACGCCGCCGTGATCATCATCGGCGCCTTCTACGCGATCACCGTGTGGGCGTTCGTCGTCGCCCTGGGTCCCGACCAGGTGACGGGGGTGGCGCAGCAGACCCTGGACGGGGACGGCAACATGCTGCTGGACACCACCGGCGCCACCCTGGGCACGGTCGGTCGGGACATCGTCAACGTCCTGCTGCTCACCAGCCTGTTCGCCTGTGTGCTGTCGTTCCACAACGTGATCGCCCGCTACCAGTTCGTGTTGGCCGGTAAGGGATTGCTGCCCGCCCGCCTCGCCGCGGTGCACGACGACCACCTGTCGCCGTCGTTCTCCTCGGTCGTCCAGACCGTCACGGCCGCAGTCATCGTCGGCATCCTCGCGATCCTCGGTATCGACCCGCTGGTCGGGGTGTTCGGCTCGATGGCCGGTGTCGCGACGGTCGGCATGGTGGTGCTCATGCTGACCACCTCCATCGCGGTGCTGGTGTTCTTCCTGCGCCACCGCGACCGCGCGGCCGGCGGCCTGTGGTCGACGCGCGTCGCGCCCGCGCTGGCCGTACTCGGGCTGCTGGCCAGCCTGTGGCTGGTGCTGTCGAACTTCACGTTGGTCACCGGCGGCAGCGCGGCACTGAGCACGGTGCTGGCCGCGATTCCGTTCGCCGGCTTGATCATCGGGTTCGTGGCCTGGCGGCCGTCGCGGTCGCTGGCGTCCGGCTAGCGGGTGCGCTCCGCCGCAGCGGCGTCCACGACCATCACCGCGACATGCAGCGACGTCATCGATTCCCCGTCGTCGAGGTCGACGCCCAAGGCGTCGCGGATCGCGGCGAGGCGCTTGTAGAGTGCGGGCCTGCTCATGTGCAGGCGCTGCGCCAGCGCGGCCTTGTTGCCGGCGAGACGCAGGTACTCCCGCAGCACCGCGAGATCCGACGGCATCGCCCCCGAATCGTCGGACAGCACGGCCTTCAACTCCGTTTCGGCGAACCGCTGCACGCGCCGGTCGTCACGCAGCAGGGACAGAAGCCCGCGCAGCCGGACGTCCGACGCCCGGAAGTAAGGGCGCTCCCCCGGCCGCAGCGCCGAGGCGACCTCGGCGATGTGCGCCGCCTCGGCCAACCCGGCGACGGCGTCGGTGATCCGCTCGGCCGGCGGCCCGAGCGCCAGCACCGACGTCGTCACCCCGTCGACCCGGTGCACCTCCTCGCGCAGCCGGTTCCCCAGAGACTCCAGCGTGCGATCGACGGAGCGCGAGTCCTTGAGCGCCAGAACCATTCCCACCTCGGCATCACCGCGCCGGGAGAACAGGCCCGAGTGGCCGGCCGCCTTCACCGTGTGCGCCACCGCGTCCAGGAAGGCGATGTTGCGGCGATGGTCGGCGACCGGATCGGCCGACGGCGCCACGCGAGCGGCGCGCACCACCGCCGGAAAGTACTGGGCGCAGCGACGCAGCCCGAACGCCTGTGCCCGCGCCGCCGCGTCGCGCTCGTCGGTGATGCGGCCGCGCAGCACATCGTCGATGAGGCCGCTCTGGGCCTGCTGCTGCAGACCGGTCCTGTCCTGTTCGATCATCCGGTGCATGGCCAACGCGGCCGCGGCGCGCTCGAGCACCATCGTGGTGCGCAGGGCATCGGCAGGCGCCCGGGGTACCACCAGCCGCCCCCACTGCTGCGATCGCGGCCCGACGCCGGTGACCGTCCACGGCTCGGCGTTCTCCCCGCGTCCGGTGTGGCGGCGGGACCGGCGCTCCCAGTCGTCGAGCAGATCGGCAACGATGCCGGTGGAGGCCGCCAGCGCCTGATGCGACAGGTCCTCCAGGACGACGGGCTCGTCGAGCATGCGCGCCGCCGCGTCGACGATCCCATTGAGCGAGGCCCGTTTCATGCTGAGATCGGTGAAGGTCTCGTGCACGCGGCGGTCGAACGCGACCTCCTCGTACTGTTCGGCGACGATGCGGCGGTGTACGGCCTCGGTGATGTCGACGAACCGGACCGTACGGTGCAGAACGATCAGGGCGAGGTCGAGATCGTCGGCGATGCCGCCGACCCCGGCCGGCAGCTCCTCCACCTGCGAACCGACCTCGACGACGACGCCGAGGGCGCCCGCATCGGCCAGGCCCCGCAGGTACTTTCGCGGTGAGCGGGCCAGCGCCGCGCCGGTGGTGAGGACCAGCTCGCCACCCTGGAGCAGACTGGACAGGTCGGCCAGATCGCTGCTGTGCACCCACCGGATCGGCTCGTCCCATCGTTGCGCGCTGAGCACCTCGGGCGCACCGCGCTGCACCGCAGGCAGTTCGATCACCTCACCGACGGTCAACGACATTGACACAGTGTAATGCGGAGTCCCCATTCGTTGACACTCTGCATCTGGCGAGGAGCTCGCGGGCGCGCGAGGCTGGACGTATGGCTGCGCAGATTGCCCATTGGGTCAATGACGAAGTTTTTGCTGGTACCAGTGGTGCTTCTGCGCCGGTGACGAATCCGGCGACCGGGGTGGTGACCGGGCAGGTCGCGTTGGCCTCGGTCGCTGACGCGCGCCACGTGATCGACGCCGCCGCCGCGGCGTTCCCCGCCTGGCGGGACACCTCGCTGGCCAAACGCACCCAGATCCTGTTCCGATTCCGCGAACTCNCGCGCGCCACGTGATCGACGCCGCCGCCGCGGCGTTCCCCGCCTGGCGGGACACCTCGCTGGCCAAACGCACCCAGATCCTGTTCCGATTCCGCGAACTCTTGAACGAGCGCAAAGGTGAGCTGGCCGAGATCATCACCGCCGAACACGGCAAAGTCGTCTCCGACGCCCTCGGCGAAGTGAGCCGTGGTCAGGAAGTCGTCGAGTTCGCCTGCGGCATCCCCCNGCCGAGATCATCACCGCCGAACACGGCAAAGTCGTCTCCGACGCCCTCGGCGAAGTGAGCCGTGGTCAGGAAGTCGTCGAGTTCGCCTGCGGCATCCCCCACCTGCTCAAGGGCGGCTACACCGAGAACGCCTCCACCAAAGTCGACGTCTACTCCCTGCGCCAACCCCTGGGCCCGGTCGCCATCATCTCCCCGTTCAACTTCCCCGCCATGGTCCCGATGTGGTTCTTCCCCCTCGCCATCGCCACCGGCAACACCGTCGTCCTCAAACCCAGCGAGAAAGACCCCTCCGCCTCGCTGTGGATCGCCCACCTGTGGAAAGAAGCCGGCCTGCCCGCCGGGGTGTTCAACGTCCTGCACGGCGACAAAACCGCCGTCGACGAACTCCTCACCAACCCGAAGATCAANTCGTCCTCAAACCCAGCGAGAAAGCCCCCTCCGCCTCGCTGTGGATCGCCCACCTGTGGAAAGAAGCCGGCCTGCCCGCCGGGGTGTTCAACGTCCTGCACGGCGACAAAACCGCCGTCGACGAACTCCTCACCAACCCGAAGATCAAGAGCGTGTCGTTCGTCGGGTCGACCCCCATCGCGCAGTACGTCTACGCCACCGGCACCGCCGCCGGCAAACGCGTCCAAGCCCTGGGCGGGGCGAAGAACCACGCCGTGATCCTGCCCGACGCCGACCTCGACCTGGCCGCCGACGCCATGGTCAACGCCGGGTTCGGCTCGGCCGGGGAACGCTGCATGGCCATCTCCGCCGCCGTCGCGGTCGGCCCCATCGCCGATGACCTGGTCGCCAAAATCGCCGAACGCACCAC
>NZ_JYNL01000021.1 GCF_001044235.1 Mycolicibacterium chlorophenolicum
CGCACGCCACCGCCGCCCGCGACGCGCGAACCGCTTCCGGCTGAGGCTGCGCTCGGCTTCGATCTCGCCGAGCCGCCGACGATCGCCCGGGTGTTCGTGGAATGGCGATTCGACCTGATCTTCGGCACGGCGGCGTTCGTCATCGCCGGTATCTACCTTGTTGCGGTGTATCGGCTGTCTCGCCGCGGCGCCCCGTGGTCAACGCGGCGCACCGTGTCGTGGCTGATCGGTTGCCTCGCTTTGCTATTCGCCACTTCATCAGGACTCGGCATGTACATGGCGGCAACGTTCAGCATGCACGCCGTCGCTCAATTGATGCTCACGATAGTGGTGCCGGTGTTGCTCGTGCAGGGCGCACCGGTGNCGGCATGTACATGGCGGCAACGTTCAGCATGCACGCCGTCGCTCAATTGATGCTCACGATAGTGGTGCCGGTGTTGCTCGTGCAGGGCGCACCGGTGACCCTCGCGCTGAAGGCATTGCAGGCAGTCGATCCCAACGGGGTGCCTGGTCCCCGCGAATGGCTTGTCAGCGCGCTGAATTCATCATTGTTGCGTTTCATCGCTCATCCGTGGACGGCGCTCACGCTTCTGGTGGTGGGCGTCTACGGGCTCTGCCTCAAGGTCGTCTTCGATGCCGCCGTGAGCGAACACGCCTCGCACATGCTGATGATCGGGTACTTCCTGCTCAGTGGAGCACTGTTCTTCACCGCTGTTGGCGGTGTGGAGCCGGTGCCACGGTTGATGCCCAAGCGGGGCCGGATCGCGATGCTGTTGTTCGCGCTGTCGCAGTTCGTCATTGCTGGGGTCGTGGTGATGAACATGCGTGAGGTTCTCGGTGGCGCCTTCTACCGCTCCTTGAAACTGAGCTGGCATGCAGACTTGCTGAGCGACCAGCGGTTGGGAGGCCAAGTCATCGCTGCCGGCGGGCTTGTGGCGGTGATGGCGGTGATCGCGGTGCAGATCGTGCCGCGCCGCCGCTCGACTGCGATCGAGCAGATGACGACCACGGCTAGCCTCGGCTCATGACGAGGTACCGCACCGTCGGCATAACGGCCTGCATCGCCCTGGTCCTGGGGCTGAGCGCGTGCAGTGACACCGCCCCCGTATCGCGGCGTGACATCGCCGTCACTCACAACGACGCCGATGTCGCCTTTCTCCAGCAGATGATTCCTCACCATGCTCAGGCCATCGAGATGTCCGATCTCGTGGTGACGAAGTCAGACGCCGACCCACAGGTCGCCGCTCAAGCCGTGTCCATCAGCAGCCGGCAGGCATCCGAGATCGAGATGATGCGGGGCTGGCTGGCGCTGTGGGGTGTGGGCCCGGCCGCCGCGCAGCAGCATCATCCGAACCAGTGCGGCATGGTCTCGTCCGCGGATCTCACGGCGTTGCAGAACGCCGGTGATGCCGCAGCCAACCGCCTGTATCTGGAACTGATGATCGCGCACCACGCAGGGGCGATCAAGATGGCGCGTACCGAGGTCGATGCGGGACATAGCCGCTACGCAACCTACTTCGCACAGGGAATCATTTCCTCGCAGCAACGCGAGATCGACGTGATGCGGTCGATGTCGACCCCCGGCATCGCCGTCGACGAGGCGGCGCCGGCATGTTAGCGCCGATGGCGCCATCCACGTGCCGAGGTGTCGAACCGCTGCGCCCTGGGGCCGCCATCAATCACCGCGGCTATCCGTTCAAGGCCTGTTCGACTGCGGTCTTCAAGTCGTCGTAGCTCCTGAACTCCACTTCGGTTCCGTCGAGGAAGAAGGTCGGTGTGCCCTGGACACCGAGGGCCTTACCGTCAGCCACATCGACATTGACACGATCGAGTGTGGCGGGGTCGTTGTAGGCAGCGTCGAACGCCGCCATGTCCAGCCCAAGTTCGGCGGCGAACCCGCGGAATCGGGAGTCCGCCGGAGTTTGCTGTTCGCCCCACTCACTTTGCGTCTCATACATCTTCTTGTACATGGGCTCGAACTTGTCCTGCTGAGCGGCCGCCTCGACCGCACGCGCCGCCCGCTCTGCATTGAAGTGCGACTGAATGGGGAAGTAGCGGATGACGAAGTTGACGCGGTCCCCGTACTCGGCGCGCAGCTGTTCGACCATCGGGAAGGCCGCGCGGCACGCTTCGCATTCGAAGTCGAGGAACTCGACGAAGGTGACATCGCTATTTGGCACGTTGGTGAGGCGGCGACTGTTTTCCCGGACCAGCTGACCGACGTCTCCACCCTGGGCTTGCGCGGAGCCGGGTGTGTCCTTGTCCTGTGCCGAGAGATAGACGCCAACCCCGATGATCATGGTGATGACCGCGAAGACGGTCAGCAGAATGCGTGTGAGAGGTGCCATTCGAATGCGTCCTTCTTGAGTTTCACCGAACGTCTATGATGCGCCGGAGCAGCCGTCTACCGCAGCTCCGACTCGGACCGTGCCCGCGGTTGAGCATCGCGTGTCCGACTATATACGGAGGAAGACCGTAGATCTGTTATGCCCTCGGTTGGCGGTGCGAGGCTCTGTGGGCGGCGAGGCTCTGGCCTGCCGGTCTCATTTCTCGGTTCTAGTTCTCTTCTGATGATGTCCCCACCCTCCCTGTTTCAAGCAGGCACGCCGTCAACAACCTGTCAGGTCACGACACCTAGCCCGTGACGGCACACTTGCCATCCGCGGGCATGTACGTAGGCGGATAGTAGGAGCCGGTGCTTACCCGGCGTGCCGTCGGCCCTGATGTCCGTGGGGCTGACAAGCTACGCACGTGAAAGCCGTCGTCTCCGGACTTGTCGCTATGACCGTCTTGCTCTTCGCGCCGACGCCCATGGCCGCCGCTGAGATCGGACAGCGCGTCGCGCAGGCAGACGCCTACCTCGCCACCCGTCCCGGCGTAGTGGGCTATGTGCTTCGCGACCGGACAACCGGAGAGACTCACCGCAACGAGGTGGCCAACACGATGATGTGGACCGCATCCACCATCAAGCTGGCGATGGTGGTCGATCTGTTGACTAGGGCACGCGCCGGCCAGATCACCTTGACCCCGGCCGACCGCCAACTCATGGCCGACATGATGCACTCATCGGACAGCGGCGCTGCGGATACGCTTTGGGAACGCTATAGCGGACCGGACAACATGGCGTTCAACCGCAATTTCGCCACGTACGGACTCACTAGCCTGCAACCGCAGCCTGGGTTCAGCAGCACGCACCCGTACTGGGGCTTTCAGAAGGCCACGAGCGAGGACCTCGACCGGCTGATGAACTACACCCTCACGAGCTTGCCTGCGGCCGAAACCGCGGCCATCGTGTCGGAGATGCAACACCTCGATGCCAACCAACAATGGGGAGTCTGGGGAGCGGGCGCGGCCATGACTCCCGGCAACAAGAACGGGTGGTCTCAAGAGCAGGGCGGCTGGGTCGTCAATAGCGTCGGTTTCGCCGGCCCTCGACAGCGCTACACGTTGGCGATCATGAACTCGCTCAACGGGGAAGGCGGCTACGACGATGGCGTGGAAACGACCACCCGCCTGGCGCAAATCCTGCTTGCCCCAGCTTAGTCACCACCAGCGGACCTAGGTGATGTCCGAGACGAGGGACGGTCCGGCCGACGGTACGCGGCGGCGGCAAATCGACGACCTAGTGGTCGATGCTGTCGGCCCGACAGGTGTACCAGCGAGGAAATTCGTTACAGCTCACGCGGACGGAGTTCGTAATTGAGCGGGCACTACCCGACAGTCTGGGAGAACCAGCGACGTGCCGGCGACTTCAGAAGCGTCATGGGGGACTTGGCATTCCGGACCTCGGCCTGCATTCGGCGTGCATGTCGCAATCTTCGTCGCGAGCTCGATGGTGACTCGACCCGTCTGCGCTACCTCCGCACCGTCCGCGTTGGCTACCGTCTCGTCGGGTGATGCGGTCACGCGCGAAGGTGAACGGCTTGGCGCGCTTGCTGATTGGGCGATCTCGGTCAGCTCTCGATAATCCGTACGACGTACGGTGTCATCCCAGCGTGGCGCACTGGTGAGACTTTGATGGGAACGCCAGTTCGTTGCGCCTCGATCATCTGTCCTCCGCCCAAGTAGATCGCTTCGTGTTGACTTCCGCCGGGCCCCCAGAACAACAGGTCGCCGCGTTTAGCCTGAGAGGGAGGAACCTTTCGGCCGGCGTCGTACTGGTCGCCGGACCATCGCGGCAGCAGCACTCCGACGCCGGCGAAGGCGAACCGCGTAAGGCCTGAACAGTCAAAGCCGACGGTGTCCGCTCCCTGGTCGACGCCGCGGGTTGGGCCTGTGAGGCTTCCCCCACCCCAGGAGTAGGGGACACCGATTTGTGTTCCCGCTCGGCGGATGACGTACTCGATCGCTTGGGGACCATTAACGCGATTTCCGCGCACGCTCGTCGACGGATCTGCGGCAGGACTGACGATTCCCAGGCTGCTGAGGAAGTTGCGACCCATATTCATCGCCGTCTGCGTCGCCAAAGCCGTGGCCTGAAGCGATGCGTTCGCGATGGCGACCGGATCACCGGGAGCGCCTGCGCTCGGCAGCTTTGGAAGGAGGGGGTCCCAGGGACCGGCAGCAGGTTGGGCCGACGCGACCGGTGCACATGCGAGCAAAAGCAAGATAACGGTCGCGATAACTGCGGGGAGCCGTCGAGCGAGTCTCGCAATGCGGATCGCCGGGTCGGAACGGTCAGCGCCGGCAGGTGCTTCACCCTTGCCCCGGGCGTGTGATTCCATGTCTTCTCCTCGGTGCGCCGCGCGGCGAGCTACTCCCACGCGCCAATAGCGGGCTGAATCGCGAACGTGAGCGCGGCACAAATACGTACCTACTACGTAGGAAAGATAACTCACATTAGCCCCGTCAGTAACAGCAGTCACATAATTACAGAGGTGGAATTTGCCGCGCGGTTCGCTTCGGCGGGGCGACCGCTGGACGAAGACCGTTTCTACGGCCGGGGAAGAATGCGTGCGGGAAGGTTGCCGGGGTTGAAGGGAAGAGCGCCGAATGGACTGCGCAGCAACAGGTGTCAGCGGCGTTGGGCCGGGAGCCATGTCGGCTCGGTGTCGAGAACTGCGGTTGCTTAGCGGTTGGCATCCCCGGCCTTCATGGTTCGCCTCCACCGCGCCGCATTACCTACGCATAGACACATGCGCATATAACTATGTATTGTGAACTCATGACGAAAGCGGCGACACTGACGACGGTCACTGCGCCGAACCGCACGGCCCGGCCTACCGGGTTCGCGGACGGTGACACAGCTCAGGACGATGATGGCCAATGCAAGTGCTGAAACGACTTTCGACCATGCCGACACCAGTGGGGCCATCTTGTTCGCCGACATGTCTGGCGACACGGCACTCATCGAGATCCACGGCGATCACGTCGCCGCCCACTTCGCAGTCATGGTCAATGTAGCGCTGGGGCCCGGCGACGAGCTGATCAAGACGATGGGTGATGCCGTCATGGTCGCCAGTGCGGACGCGCCTGCCGCGCTGGCCTTCCTGCACCGATTGGGCGTTGCAGCGGGGCTTGCCATGGGCTTTCCGATGCTTTGTGCAGGGGTCAGCGCGGGAACGGTGGTGAGACGGCGCGGCGACGTCTACGGGACGACTGTGAACGCCGCGGCGAGGTTGGCCGCACTCGCCGCACCTGGGCTGATCGTTATCGGTCGCGACGTCGCCACGGCCGCCGCCGATCTCGGCCTTCCCCTCGCAGCACTCGGGCTGGTGAGCGTCAGAAACATGGCCAACCCGATGGAACTGTTCGCAGTGGACATCGGCGGGGAACACCAGCAGCACTTCGACCCGGTGTGCCGGCTACATGTCACCGCCGCGTCCGCCACTGTCACCCGAAGCCGTGACGGCCGAGCCTACCGTCTCTGCTCGACGGATTGCGCCGACCGATTCGACACACGGGCCGGATCTGCAAGCGAGTCTTCGGTCGCGCAGTAGTCACTGTTTGTCACACAACGGTTACGAAATGAATGGAGGGGCCAGGATGGCAACGGCGGCACTGGTGTTCTACGGAATGTTTATCGTTTTGGGGTTCGGGTGGCGTAGCTATCGGCAGTGGCGCCGCACTGGGTCCACGGGTATGCGTGGCTTCCATGGACGGCCGGGGTCGTTAGAGTGGCTTGCCGGTGCCGGCTTCGTGGTGGCAATTGTGGCGGGTGCGCTCGCGCCGATGCTCCAGGTAGCCGGTCTGCTGTCGCCTGTCGTCACGCTCGACGCCCCCTTATTTGCGGCGCTCGGGACGGTGGCGGCGGTGGTGGGTATCGCCGCGACATTGTGGGCGCAAGAGTCGATGGGTGACTCGTGGCGCATCGGCGTCGACGCCGGCGAAACCACCCGACTCGTCGAGGGTGGGATGTTTGGGTGGGTGCGCAACCCCATCTTCACCGCCATGCTGGTATTCGGCGCCGGCGTAGCGCTGATGGCACCAAATCCATTGGCGCTCATTGGCTTCGTCCTGTTGCTGACGTCGATCGAGTTGCAGGTCCGCTTCGTGGAGGAACCGTATCTGCATCGCACGCACAGCGAGCGCTACCGCGATTACGTCAGCCGCGTAGGACGCTTCGTTCCGCGCATCGGATGATCACCGGCCGGGGGACCGTCGGCTTGATGGCGCCTGTGCCCGTGAAAGCCACATCGCTGCGCGGTTGTCGTCGTGAGCGACGGCACACAACGGTGACCCGTTCCATGTGGAGCGACACGCCATCGAAGCCCGTTTCTCAGGAGTCGCGTCCGGCGATCATGACGACACCGACGCAAGGAAACCTCGAACGATGAGCCACCCGCACCCGGGTAGGTCCGCAGACGACGACGCCCAACCGCGATGGGGCGGTGCGGCGCTCCTCCGGCCCGGAGTGCTGGCGTTCGCCGGATCCATCGGCGCCACCGATACCCACGCTCACCACGCCGTGCAAATCATCACGGCGGCTACGCCATTGACGGTCACCGATGAGCAGGGGGCGTCACACACGGGCACGAAAGTGGTAGTGCCTGCCGACGCGGCCCATCGAATCCGGGCCGGCGCCCAGGACGGCACGGTGGTGTTCCTGGAGCCCGAATCAGCGCCGGGACGAGCTGCGCACCTACGCGCGATCGACTCCGGATGGGCCATCAGCTCGGCGCTCGCCTCTACTGCGCGCCGACCGCTTGCCACAGTGGTCGCCGAACTGGTGGCAGACCTATCACCCGTCACGTTCGAACACGATGTGCCGGCGCGACACTCCTCGGTCGATCATGCATTGCGGTTGCTGCCAGCTCTTGTAGCAGCCGGCCCCGTGAGGGGGGCCGAACTCGCGGCACGGGTGGGCCTTTCGGCGAGCCGCTTCACTCACCTGTTCACCGCGCAGGTCGGAATCCCGCTGTGGCGCTACGTGTTGTGGTCACGGCTGAGGGTTGCGATCACCCTGGTCCAAGGCGGGGACGACCTGACTGGCGCCGCGCACGGTGCAGGCTTCGCTGACAGTGCCCACCTCACTCGCACCACCCGCGAGATGTTCGGTCTGCCGCCCTCGGTGCTGAGTCGGCACGTGTCCTGGGACCTCGACCCCAGCAGCTAGCCGAATCATTCAAGCCCTGGCCCGGCGGCTACCGCGACGATCAAGGCATGAGTACAACTTCCCCTACGGCTTCGACGTCCACCACCGCGCTCCAGGCAGTGGCCCGCTACGGCTACGTGCCGTTCATGCTGATCGGCCTCAACGGCGCGGGCATCGCCGTGGCCGCCGCGGGCGCCCCAAAATTTTGGCTGGTCGCGATTCTGGCGGTTGCGATCGCCACGGGGTTCCTGGTGGAGCGGATCATTCCGTATGACCCGGAGTGGAACCACGATCGAGCCGATGGCACACGGGACCGCATCCACGTGGCGGTCAACGAGACCCTCATTCTGGCCAGCGTCGCCGCGATCCCGCTGCTCGCGGCCATCGTCCCCGCGCCCCGGTTGTGGCCACACAGTTGGCCATTCGTCGCGCAGGTTCTTACCGCGATCCTGGTCGCCGACTTTGGCATTACCGTGGTACATCTGGCCAGCCACAAGGTCGGCGTGCTGTGGCGCTTCCACGCGGTGCACCACAGCGTCACCCGCTTCTACGGCCTCAACGGCCTGATGAAACACCCGCTGCACCAAACCGTGGAGATGACCGCCGGCGTCGTTCCCCTGATCCTGATCGGGCTGCCCGTCGATGTCGCATCAGCCCTCGCCCTGGCCGTCGCGATTCAACTGCTGCTGCAACACTCCAACGCCGAGTACCGCATCGGCCCCGCCAAGTACGTCCTGGCCCTCAACGAAGGCCACCGATTCCACCACCTCAAATGGGCCGGCATCGGTGACGTCAACTTCGGGCTGTTCACCCTGGTGTGGGATCACCTCATGCGGACCTTCTCCTATGACCCCGCCCGACGATTCGATTCCACCCAGCTGGGTATGGCTGCCAAGCCTGATTACCCCAACAGCTATCTGCGCCAAATGATCTACCCATTCACTGGACGCGGCGGGTGTGCGTCGGAGGCCACCACGACGCCGAACGGCGCCACTCAGACGTCGACCCCCGACCCGGCCTCGAAGAATCGCTGCTGACCGGCTCATCGCGTGCGGCGACAAGAAGAAGGCTGCCTCGCTGGCAGCGCCCCGGCGACGTGCGGTGGCACTGCAGATTCTCCGACTCGGCCCCGTGTTGATCAGGATTGCGCAAGCCCTTCCACGGACATATCAACGTACTTTAGTATGTGGATATGACGGAGCCGGTGGACACTTGCGATCTCCTCTGTTTGGACCTGCCGCGCGCGGAGTCCATCCGGGCCACGGTTCCAGACCCCGCCACCATTCAAGCCGCCGCCGCGGCGGCGCGCGGCCTGAGCGATGCGACCCGGTTGTCCATTGCGGCCGCACTCGCCGCCGGTGACGAGCTGTGCGTTTGCGACATGGCCTGGGTGGTCGGACTGCCGCAGGGCTTGGTCTCACACCACCTGCGCCAACTCAAGAACGCGTCGCTGGTGTCCTCGCGGCGTCAGGGCAAGTTGGTGATGTACCAGCTGACCGAGCGTGGCCGCCAGCTGACCGACTCGGTGCTCGCCAGTGCGGTCGCGCTTACGGGGAAGGAATCCGATTGTGTCTGATGCGTGCTGCGGGCCGCGCGACGACGCCGAACTCGACGCAGGTCCCGAGAAGCTTTGGCAAGTAAGAGAGTTGCAGTTCGCGGTGCTCGCGGCGGTCCTGTTGAGCGTGGGCTGGATCGTGGGGCGGTTCGGCGGCTATGAGGGTGTCGTAGAAGCCGTCGAGCTGGCGGCTGTAGCCGCCGGCGCCATCACGTTCGTGCCGGATGCGGCCCGTAACCTGCGACACGGTCGCATCGGGGTTGGCACGTTGATGACGATCGCCGCGATCGGCGCAGTCGCTCTGGGCCAATTCGCCGAGGCAGCACTGCTCGGCATCCTGTTCTCAATCGCCGAAGGGCTGGAGCACTACGCCGTCAGCCGCACCCGCCGCGGGCTTCGCTCCCTGTTGTCTCTTGTGCCGCCGAAAGCCTCGGTGCTACGGCACGGCACCGAAACAACCGTGGCCCCCGGCGAACTCGTCGTCGGTGACGTCATGGTGATCCGGCCTGGTGAACGGGCCGCCACTGATGGCACCATTCGGTCCGGTCAGACGAGCCTGGATCTGTCGGCGATCACGGGCGAGTCGCTGCCCGTCGAAGCCGGCCCCGGCAGCGACGTGTTCGCCGGTGCCATCAACGGCGGTGGAGCGATCGAGGTGGAAGTCACCGCCCTGGCCGCCGACAGCTCATTAGCGCGCATCGTGCACATCGTCGAAGAAGCCCAAGAACGTAAAGGCGCCGGTCAACGACTGGCCGACAGGATCGCCCGTCCGCTGGTGCCGGCGATCATGGCGTTGGCCGCGGCCATCGCCGCGGTTGGCGCGGTGTTCGGTGACCCGATGCTGTGGCTGGAGCGGGCGCTGGTGGTGCTGGTGGCTGCCTCACCGTGCGCGCTGGCGATCGCCGTCCCGCTGACCGTGGTCGCGGCCATCGGGGCCGCCAGCCGCCATGGCGCCCTGATCAAGGGCGGCGCCGCAGTCGAAGAACTCGGCCGCATCAAGGTCGTCGCCCTGGACAAGACCGGCACCCTCACGCGCAACCAGCCCCGCGTCATCGACGTCATCACCACCGACGACTTCAGCGACGATGATGCCTTGAGGTGGGCAGCTGCGTTGGAGACACGCAGTGAACACCCACTCGCACAAGCGATTCTGACTGCCGCCGGTGATCCGCCGATCGCCAGCGACGTGACCGCAGTGCCCGGCCATGGTCTGCATGGTGAGCTCGACGGCTACCGGCTGCGCCTCGGTAAGCCCTCCTGGGTAACGCCTGGACCACTCGCCGACGACATCGAGCGGTTGCAGGCAGCCGGCGCGACCGTGGTGGTGCTGGCCCGAGACGAACAGCCGGTCGCCGCCATCGCGGTGCGCGATGAACTTCGCCCCGAAGCCGCCGACACCGTGCGGCTGCTTACACGCCTGGGCCTCACGGTGGCGATGCTCACCGGTGACAACGCCCGCACCGCCGAAGCAGTGGCCGCCGAGGCCGGCATCACGAACGTGCACTCCGAGCTGCTTCCCGAGGACAAAGCAGCTCTACTGCGAACCATTGCACAAGGCCGCCCCATCGCCATGGTCGGCGACGGCATCAACGACGCCCCCGCGCTGGCCACCGCCGACATCGGCATCGCCATGGGCGCCATGGGCACCGACGTCGCCATCGAAACCGCCGACGTCGCCCTGATGGGTGAAGACCTTCGCCACCTACCCCAGGTACTGGCCCACTCGCGGCGTGCCCGGGGAATCATGGTGCAGAACATCGCATTCTCGCTGGCCATCATCGCCGTCCTGATACCGCTAGCCGCATTCGGTGTCCTGGGCTTGGCCACCGTGGTCCTGATCCACGAAACCGCCGAAGTACTGGTCATCCTCAACGCCATCCGCGCCGCGCGCATCGCCGCCCTCCCTGGCGTGACAACGTCGTCGCCACGATCAACGACTCATGCCATCGACATCGGCCCGGCACCCACCCTCGACGACCCCTGCTGTGGTCCCCAACGGTCGACGCCGCCCTCAGCCACCAAACTCAACTCCCCATTGGTCGCGGCAGATGTTGCACCAAACGACCACGGATGTGACTGCTGCGCTCCCGCCGGACCTCCACTGGCCGACGACCCGACCGCATCCATAAGGGCCAACCACCGATAGCCCACCACTTTCCGCACGACAGGAGTCGACTCGATGCCACGAATTGGCGAGCGTGCCCGGCGGGTCTATCGAGGTGAGATGACCGCTGCGAAATATGCGACCAGCCCCGCGGCCAGGTGGCGACATCTGGAGCGCGCACACATTGTCTCGCAACCGGATCCGTGGCTACACACCTGCAGCCACGCCGCGATGCTGAGGTTGGCGCTAGGCCAGCACGACCGCCGCGAAGCCATCGGCCAGGTCCTACGCCTGATGGTCGCCGCCCCTGGCTCACTGACCGGCCGCTATCCCGTCGGCAACACCGGCCGCGTGACGGCCGGCCTCATGACACCCATGCCCATTCCCGACGACCTCGCCGCCCTCACCAACAGATGAAACCGACGGCGCCGCTTACCAAACGCCTGCCGGAACGACCCCGCTGGGCTGTCGCGGCCGCAACGGGGATCACCGCTGTGACGCTGGGCCTGGGATGGTGGGCCTTCGACCTACTGACAATGACGATCTTCACCGCCGGATTTGCCGGCGGCCTCCTGCTGTGGCTGTTCTTCCCCGCCGGCGGGCTCTGGGCAGATGTCCGAATGCCATTCTGGATTGCGTTGAGCCTCTTCCTACTTCACCGCGTCGAAGAAAAGCAGATGGAGTTCTTCGCGTTTCTGGCGACGGTTACCGGAACCTCCAAACCCTCCGCGACATCCCTGCCAGTCCTGCTGCTCGTCGCGGTGTCGGTTGGCGCTTGGCTGCTGACACCCATCCTGATGCGCCGCAACCACCCCCTAGGTCGTTACCTGGCCTGGACATTCTTCGCCTCCATGGGTCTGACTGAACTCGCTCACTTCGCCGTCTTTCCCTGGCTGAACCCCAGCGGAATCACTGCCTACGTCCCTGGAATGTGGACAGTCCTCGCTCTTGCTCCCGTCGCATGGTGGGGCATGTGGCGACTTGTTCGCGGCTGAGGGACGGGCGTCTTGACAACCCCGAAAGCGACATGCCGAGGCTGGCGTCATCCCAGATAAGGTCGGCCGCCAGAGCGACAGAAGGAGCGGATGCGCCCCGGTGGCCGCTATGCGTTGCGGCGCTTCGATAGTCGCGGCGTGCGGCGCGAACGATCGGTGCCATAACGCGACGCGGTGCGGCACGGCTGGGATCCGCCGCGGTGCAGGCAGCGCTGCTTGGCGACCAGCCCACGCCGTGGTGAGTCTGGCCCTCACCTGGAGGGGCGTGGCTGGTGTGTCGGCTGGGGGCAGGCTGGGCGGCGGTACGTGGCCGTAGCGGGCGGTGTCGCAACACGTTGTTTACGAACTTTCCCGACGCTGCGGCGGCTGGCAGCGCGCGTAGTCTCGATGGCGTGGGGGCTCATGACAGAGAGGCGACACCGCAGGCACCGGCGGCGATGCTGGCTACTTTGGGACATCCTCCGGCTGGGGGCGAGTTTCGCTGTAGTGGTGAAGCACGGCGGGCAGCACATCTGAACGTCGCCGAGCGCACCTGAGTCTCCTAGCCCGCGCGGCCATGTGGGCCGTCATGCTGGCTTTCGTCTCGGCCACAGGAAATTTTCGTTGCGTGTTGCGCGCAATCTTCATCGAATCTTTGTCGAACCAGCACTGCAGGCTTATCGATCACCGGAAGGGTGAGTGATTGAGATGACTAGCCTGACGGATGCGGGATGGGGATGGCGAGGACAGCGCAGGTCGCAGGACATCGGAGCCGCTCCGGTAACACTGAACGAGAGACGCTATGACGAAGTCGACGATTCTCGACGTACACGGATTGAACTGGGCAAGTTCGACGGCGGTGGTGGAGGCCACTCTGCTTAGACGTCCGGGCGTGACGTCGGTCGAAGCCAATGCGGTAAATCAAACGGCGACAGTTGTTTACGACCCGACGACGACCTCGGTCGCTGACCTGGCCGGGTGGATACGTGACTGCGGCTTCCACTGCGCGGGGCGGTCGGTGCCGGACCACGTCTGCGATCCGTCCGAGCCCCATCACCACCCATCGGCCACCCTGGACGAGCAGCCAACGTCGGCTCCGTCGCCGACAGCCGGGGAGGTGCATGCGCATGAGGCCGCGCCGGCACGAACTCCGCAAGAAGCGATGGGTCACGGCGGCGGACACGCCGGCATGTCGATGGATCACATGGTCCGCGATATGCGCAACCGATTCCTAGTAGCGCTCGCGTTGTCGATCCCGATCATGCTGTGGTCGCCGATGGGCCGCGACATGTTCGGGTTCACCGTGCCTGCGCCGTTCGGGCTCCGCGATGACGTGTTCACCCTGTTGCTGAGCCTGCCGGTCGTCTTCTACTCGGCGTGGATCTTCTTCGACGGTGCCTGGCGAGCGCTACGGGCCCGCACCTTGGACATGATGGTGCTCGTTGCCGTGGCGGTCGGCGCAGGCTGGCTCTACAGCCTCGGGGTGACGCTGACCGGCGGCGGTGAGGTGTTCTATGAGGCCGCCTCGGTGCTGACGGCGTTCGTCCTGTTGGGCCACTGGTTCGAGATGCGAGCTCGCGGTGGCGCGAACGATGCAATTCGCACCCTGCTCGAGCTGGCGCCCCCGGTGGCAGTTGTGCTGCGCGACGGTGAGCCGGTGGAAACTCCCACCGCCGAGGTGGCAGTGGGTGACCTCCTGCTCATCCGCCCAGGTGCCAAGATTCCCGTCGACGGCACGGTGGCCGAGGGAACGTCAGACGTCGACGAGTCGATGGTCACCGGGGAAAGCCTGCCGGTGTCAAAGGCGCCGGACTCGAAGGTGATTGGCGCCTCGATCAACACCACCGGCACGTTGCGGGTCCTGGCTACGAAGGTCGGCTCCGACACGGTCTTGGCTCAGATCGTCGCGATGGTTCAGGAAGCGCAGAACTCCAAAGCCCCAGGGCAGCGGTTCGCCGACCGGGCAGCGTTCTGGCTGGTTCTGGTGGCGCTGATCGGCGGCACTGCCACCTTCCTAGTGTGGTGGGCGGTCGGCGCCGGTGTCCAGACCGCGTTGCTGTTCGCCATCACCGTCGTGGTCATCACCTGTCCCGATGCGCTGGGACTCGCGACTCCGACCGCGATCATGGTGGGCACCGGGTTGGGCGCCAAGCGGGGAGTGTTGTTCAAGAATGCGACCGCGCTGGAGACGTCGGCGCGCATCGATACCGTCGTCATGGACAAGACCGGCACGTTGACCAAGGGCGAGCCTGAAGTGACCGACGTCGTCGTCGACGGCATTCCAGAGGATCAAGTACTCGCCATGGTGGCTGCGGTCGAAACTGAGTCCGAGCATCCGCTGGCGGGGGCGATCGTGCGTTACGCGGCCGCGCACGGGATCGCTTCGGCGTCACTGACTGGTTTCCGTAACGTGCCCGGTCACGGAGCTGTCGCGACGGTAGATGGGCGCCGCGTTGCCGTCGGCAATCGCAAGCTGATGGTCGAGGAGGACGTCGAGTTCGGCGTGTTGATGCAACGCCGCGACGAACTCGCCGCCAGCGGACGCACGGCGGTCTTGGTAAGCGTCGACGGCCGGGGAGTCGGTGTCATCGCCTTGGCAGACGCCGTGCGCGAGACGTCTGCCGAAGCGGTGTCCGCGCTGCACGACCTCGGTGTCGAGGTGGTCATGCTCAGTGGCGACAACCAGGCCACCGCCGATCGCATCGCCGCGCAACTGGGAATCGACACGGTGATCGCCGAGGTGCTGCCCGGTGACAAGGCAGCCAAGATCGCTGAGCTGCAACGACAGGGCAAGAAGGTCGCCATGGTCGGTGACGGCGTCAACGACGCACCGGCGCTGGCCCAAGCTGATCTCGGCGTGGCTATCGGTGCAGGCACCGACGTCGCCATCGAAACCGCAGATCTGGTGTTGATGCGATCAGACCCGCTCGATGTCGCGATCGCGCTGCGGATCGGCCGGGGCACGCTACGAAAGATGCGGCAGAACCTTGGTTGGGCGGTCGGCTACAACGTGATCGCATTGCCCATCGCGGCTGGGGTGTTCGTACCTTCGCTCGGCTTGGTGCTGCGGCCCGAGATCGCTGCCCTCTCCATGTCAGGTTCCAGCTTCATCGTGGCCGTCAATGCGTTGATGCTGAAGAGATTGAAGCTTCCCGTACCGGCGTCAGCAGAGGCGGGCGCCACGTCGTGACGCTCCGCGTGCCGTCGCTGTTCTGTCCGGTGCTGTCAGGGGTGTGAGGGACTAGGCGGGTGTGGCCGCGGTCTGCAGTGAGTCGATGGCGGCCTGCATCTTTCGCGTCACTTCGTCGGCGATGTCACGCAAAGCCGGCTCGCCGGTCACCTCCACCAGTATCTGCGGGTTCATCGCCTCGACGATGACAGAGGTGTCGTCTGCACGGTCGGCTCGGACAACGACGTTGCAGGGCAGCAGCAGGCCGATTTGACGGTCCACATTCACTGCCCGGTGAGCCAATGGTGGGTTGCAGGCACCCAGAATGAGGTACTCCTCCACGTCCTCGCCCAGCTTCGCCTTGAGAGTCGCCTTCATATCGATCTCGGTCAGGACGCCAAAACCCTGCTCTGTCAGGGCGGCTCGGGTGCGCGCAACGGCGTCGGCGAACGACGTGTGCAGCGCTGTCGACAGTGCGATGGTCATGCGGTCCTCTCAATGGTCCTGTGGGGCGAACACAGCCAAGGCTGCGCCGCGGACCTCCCGACGCCAAGGGCGGTTGCCGTTCTTTATCGAATCTTCATAGAACGACTAGTCGGGCCATACCGGCGCCGCGAATGCTCGAAGACAGGTCGGGATACCCGCGCGTCAACTGGGCGCGCTGCAGCCGCATCGACCGTGAGACCCAGGAAGGGACTTGTTGTGATGAAGAGGAAGACGCTGGCCGTCGGTGCGGCCACCTTGGCGGCGCTGGTCACCGTTGGTGCATGTAGTGATACCAGCACTACGCAGGGAGATTCGTCGTCGTCGGTGTCGGCGCCCTCGTCGACATCGGCCACCGAAGCCCACAATCAGGCTGATGCCATGTTCACCCAGCACATGATCCCGCATCACCAACAGGCCATCGAGATGAGCGACATGCTGCTGGGTAAGCAGGGAATCGACCCGCGAGTGGTGGACCTGGCCAAGCAGATCAAAGCTGCTCAGGGGCCCGAGATCGAACAGATGCAGGCCTGGCTCACGCAGTGGGGCATGTCCACGATGCCGATGATGCCCGGGATGGACGGCATGCCCGGTCACAGTGGGATGCCCAGCGCCAGTGCCGCGCCCAGCGAATCCGGTACGCCGACTCAATCGATGATGCCTGGAATGCCGGGCATGCCCGGTATGGGTGATATGCCGGGGATGGAGGGCATGATGTCCGAGGAGGACATGGCCGCATTGCAAAACGCCCAGGGGGTGGAAGCCTCCAAGTTGTACCTGACGCAGATGGTCAAGCATCACGAGGGTGCAATTACTATGGCGCAGAATGAGATCAAGGACGGCCAGTTCCCCGATACGGTCGCGTTGGCACGCTCGATCGTCACCAGCCAGCAGCAGGAGATCGACACCATGAACAAGATCCTGGCCTCGTTGTAGAAGTCAGGGCATGGCTGCGTGTCGCGCGAGTCATGTTTCATGACAGCGTTGTCGAGTTCGATTAGTGGTCATGGCGGTCCGTGCGTGCGGGTAGCTCGATGGTGAAGGTGCTGCCCAGGCCTGGTCCGCGGCTGGCCGCAGTGATGCGGCCGCTGTGGGCTTCGGTGAGTGCTTTGGCGATGGCCAACCCGATCCCCGCGCCGCCGTGGCTTCGATCGCGGGCCACATCGGCGCGGTAGAAGCGTTCGAACACGTGCGGGAGGTGCTCGGCAGCGATGCCATCACCATTGTCGCGCACGGTGATGATCACTTCGCCGGGCTTTGCCGCCGCGTCGACCTCGACGCGGCCTCGCGCGGGGGTGTGGCGCAGAGCGTTGTCGAGAAGGTTCCCGATCACCTGTGCGAGGCGCAGAGGGTCTACCCACACCTCGGGCAGCGGGTTCGCGGCATCGAAGGTCAGCGCGACATCCTTCTGGGCGTATCGGTCGGCTGCGGCAGACACGGTGGTGACGATCGCGGCCTGGGGGTCGATCCACTGCGGTGTGACCGCGCCGGGACCTTCCTCGGCTTGAGCGAGCGCGGCGAAGTCATCGGAGAAGCGCACCAGCCGGCTGGCTTGATCGTTGAGCACGGCAACCGTCTCGGGGTCAAGGGTTTTCACTCCGTCCTCGACGGCCTCGATGTAGGCCTTGAGTACCGAGACGGGTGTCCTAATCTCGTGGGCGAGGTCACCGAAGAGTTGGCGCCGGGTGGTCTCGACCGATTCGAGCCGTTCGGACATCCGATTGAACGCGCGGGACAGGTTCGCGAAATCCTCCCCCAAGCGCAGCGGCGACACACGGATGTCATAGCGGCCGTCGGCGACTGCAGTGGCGGCCGATGCGACCTCGGCGATGGAGTGCTGCAGGCGACGGCTGAAGTACCAGGTCACAAACAGGGCGGTCAATGCGGCTACGCCGATCGCCACCGCGATGGAGATTGCGGTGGCGTACCGGTAGGCCTCCTCGGCGTGGAACTGTTCATTGGATGAGTGAGGAAGTCCGGCGCGGTTCAGGTGTTCTCGGAACAGCGGTGGACCGACGATGACGGCGACGACCCCGGTGGTTGCGCCGCCGGCGAGGAGCACCAAGGCTTGCGCCAGCAGGAGTCGCGCCCCGACTCCAGGACTGCGCCGCGACCTGGGTTGAATGCTCGTGTCTGTCCTCATTGGCCGCTTCCCATTCGGTATCCGACTCCGCGGACGGTGATCACGTAGCGGGGACCGGCGGGGTCATCCGACAATTTGCGGCGCAGATGTCCGATGTGGACGTCGACTAGATGTTTGTTTCCGCCCCAGGAGTCTCCCCAGACGGCCTCGAGGAGTTGGCGGCGGCTGAAGACCACGGCCGGTCGCGACGATAACGCGGCCAAGATGTCGAACTCGGTGCGGGTGAGCAGAACTGGTTCGTCGTCGATGAATACCTGTCGGCCCGCAACGTCGATGGACAACGGCCCGAAGGCCCGCGGCGGGGGTTCGTCGGCCGCGGTCGCAGCACTGGTCGGCGTTGCGACGGTGCGAGGCCGGCGCAACATGGCGCGGATCCGCGCGACCAGTTCGCGGGGACTGAAAGGTTTGGTGACATAGTCGTCGGCACCGACCGACAGGCCCACGATGGTGTCCATTTCGGTATCGCGTGCGGTCAGCATCACCACGTAGGCATCGGAGAACGTGCGAAGTTGGCGGCATACCTCCACGCCGTCGATGCCCGGCAACGCGAGGTCCAAGATGACCACGTCCGGGTCGATCTCACGGGCCTGCGCCAAGGCGTCCGCTCCGCTGTGGGCGAGGCTGACGTCAAACTGCTCGCGTCGGAGGTAGCTCGCCACGACTTCGGCCAGCGGTACCTCGTCGTCGACCACCAACGCTCGATAACCCGCAGAAGGGGTGGCCGCAGGCTTGTCCATGTCCTCATCGTGCCGCCCCGAAGGGATTCAGGAACCCGCGACCCAGGTCTTGAGCGAATCTTCATAAAACCATCGTCGATTCGCTACTCGACCGCACGAGTGTGGAACGCGAAGGAGGTGACCCCGATGACGTGGTGGAACGAAGCCGGCGCTCTGTGGGGGTGGGCTGGCTGCCTGCTGGCAATGATGATGCTGGTTGCGTTCTGGGGAGCCGTGATCGCCGCGCTGGCGGCACTGCTCGGGGGGAAGACACCGCAGCGCCGCCAGGACATTGAAATCCAGCGCGACGCTCCGTTGCCCGGCCTCACCGCCGCCGATTGCGTCGCGACGACGAACCCCCCGCAACGACCATGAACGGTCAGAGCGTCGGCACGACGATATTGACACGACGCACGTTTCTCGCGGCCACCCTCGCTGCCAGTACCGCCGCCATGGCTGCGTGCGGAAAGCCCACAAGTGTCAACCCGGCTACGGATCCGATCGGCGCCGCCGAAGCCGCGCGGCCCCACACCGGGCGCACTGTCACTGCGGCGTTGACACCTGGGCCGGCGGACATCGATCTGGGCGGACCCGTCGCCCGCACACTGGCGTACAACAACATTGTTCCCGGACCGTTGATCCGCGCCAACGTCGGCGACGAACTGGCGATTAGCGTCACCAACGGTCTGAACCACCCGTCTTCGCTGCACTGGCATGGCATCGCGCTGCGCAACGATATGGATGGGGCAACGCCGGCGACCCCGAACATCGACCCGTCCTCGAACTTCACTTACCGGTTTTCTGCGCCTCATCCCGGTACCTACTGGGCGCATCCGCACACCGGCCTCGACGCCGACTACGGACTCTACGCGCCGGTCATCATCGACGATCCGGCCGAACCGGGAGGCTACGACGCCGAGTGGATCGTGGTGCTCGATGACTGGACCGACGGCATCGGCTCCAGTCCGCAGCAGCTCTACGAGGGGCTGCGTCCCATCTCGGGAGTCGGCGGCCACTCGGGTGGCATGCCAGGCATGCCCGGCATGCCCGGCATGCCCGGCATGAGCGGAACACCTGGAATGCCAGGGGTTCCCGGTGTCGGCGGCGTGGGCGCGAGCCCGCTTCTCGGGGGCGACGCGGGTGACGTCAGCTACCCCTTCTACCTGGCGAACGGTCGTATTCCGGCGGCACCGACCACTCTCACCGCTCGCCCTGGGCAGCGGATAAGGATGCGGATCATCAACGCCGCGTCCGATACCGCTTTTCGGGTCGCGTTGGCCGGGCATCGGATGACCGTCACCCACACCGACGGCTTCCCTGTGGTGCCGACCGAGGTGGACGCGCTTCTGATCGGCATGGGTGAGCGCTATGACGTGCTCATCACCACCGGTGACGGCGTGTTCTCCTTTGTCGCTTCGGCCGAAGGGAAGAACGCGCTCGCGCGAGCCATACTGTCGACCGGTGCCGGTGCCGCACCCGATCCGACGTTCATGCCACCCGAACTGCAGCGCCGGGTCGGCACCGTCGGCGTGTTCACCGCCGCGCCCGAGGCGGTATTGGATGTCAGCAGGGCCGATGTCGCTCTGTCGGCCCGGCTTTCCGGTTCCATGGCGTCCTACGACTGGACGATCAACGGCAGACCGTTCGAAGACACCGTCCCACTGACTGTGAGGCAAGGCCAGAAGGCGACGTTGACCTTCGCCAATACCACCATGATGTGGCATCCCATGCACCTGCACGGCCACACCTTTCAAGTGATCAAGCCGGACGGGACTCCGGGCCCACGCAAGGACACCGTCATCGTTCTGCCGATGCAGGAGCTGACGGTGGCGCTCGCCGCCGACAACCCGGGCGTCTGGATGATGCACTGCCACAACACCTATCACCAGGAAGCCGGCATGATGACGAGCCTGAACTACTCGCCCTAGCCCGGTGCCGCGCCCTTCGCACGGTCAGCGGCAATGAGGCCCAAAGACCTTGAAGCGCAGTGCTCTTGACTCTGTCGGGACGAGACGCAAACCGTAAGACTGTGGCCGATCGGCCACGGATACATCAAGAGGAGGAACGGTCATGATGTTTTGGTACGACCACGACATGGGTTGGTGGGGATACGCGGGGATGGGCGTCGGGATGGTGCTGTTCTGGGGCTTGATCATCGTCGGTATCGTCGCTCTGATCAGATACACGACGGGCAGCTCACAAGCGCCACGCGGTGACGCGCCCACAGCCGAACAACTGCTAGCGGCGAGATTCGCCAGTGGCGAGATCGACGAAACGCAGTACCGCGAACGATTGGCGATTCTGCGCGAGGCTGTCCGCCGATAACTGACGCCAGCACCCAAGCCCGCGGCGGGGGAGTCCCGCGCCGCGGGCGTATTTGCTGAGCGTGAGGTGCCCAGCCTGGGGTTATGGTGCGGTGTGGGCCCTGCGGTACTCGTCGCCCCCTGGCGGCACTGTCGCAACGTGGACGTCTTCCGTCTGCCCAGGGGATGCGCTGCTGGTGAACCGGCGAAGCCGCAGGCTGTTGCTGACCACGAAGACCGAGCTGAAGGCCATTGCGGCGCCGGCGATCAGCGGATTGAGTAGGCCCAGCGCCGCTAAGGGAAGTGCGGCGACGTTGTAGGCGAAGGCCCAGAACAGGTTTCCCTTGATGGTCCGCAGGGTTGACCGGGCCAATCGAATGGCGTCGGCGGCTGCGCGCAGATCACCACGTACCAGTGTCAGGTCGGATGCCTCGATGGCGACGTCGGATCCGGTGCCCATCGCCAGGCCCAGATCGGCCTGTACCAGTGCGGCGGCATCGTTGACGCCGTCGCCGACCATGGCGACGGTTCGCCCCTGCGCTTGCAGGCTTTTGATGGTGTCGACTTTGCCGGCAGGGAGGACCTCGGCGATCACGTCGTCGGCGTCGATACCGACCTCTGCGGCGACTGCGAGGGCGGCGCGCCGATTGTCGCCGGTCAGCAGAAACGGACGTAGGCCGAGCTTGCGGAATTGGCCGATGGCGTCCGCGGAGGTGCGCTTCACCGTGTCGGCCACGACGATCACGCCGCGCACCGCCCCGTCCCACGCCACCCACACTGGGGTGTGGCCCTGGGACTCAGCGTGTTCGGCGGCGGAGGCGAGGTCGTCGGGGGCTGTCAGCGACCAGTCGTCATTAAGCCAGCTGAGCCGTCCAACCAGGACCGCATGGCCGGCGACGACGCCGCTGACGCCGTAGCCGTTGTGGTTGGAGAAGTCTTCGACCGCTGGCAACGCGCCGCCGGCGGAGGCCGAAGCGGCGATCGCCTCGGCGATGGGGTGTTGAGACGCGCTCTCCAAGGCTCCCGCGAACTCGAGGAGCTCGTCGGAGTTCTGGCCTGCGCCCGGGTACACCCCCACGAGACTCATGCGGCCGGTGGTGACGGTTCCGGTCTTGTCGAGCACGATGGTGTCGACCCGGCGGGTGGACTCGAGCACCTGCGGCCCTTTGATCAGGATGCCCAGTTGGGCGCCGCGGCCGGTGCCGACCATGAGGGCCGTGGGGGTGGCCAGACCGAGCGCGCACGGGCAGGCGATGATCAGGACGGCGACCGCCGCGGTGAACGCGACTGTCGCCGAATGGCCGGTGAGCAGCCAGACAGCCAGCGTTGCCACCGACAGCGCCAGGACGATGGGCACGAAGACCGCCGAGACCCGGTCGGCCAGGCGCTGTACCGATGCCTTGCCGTTCTGGGCGTCTTCGACCAGGCGCGCCATCTGCGCGAGTTGGGTGTCGGCGCCGATTCGGGTGGCGCGGACGAGCAGTCGCCCACCGGCGTTGACGGTGGCACCGGTGACGTGGTCGCCGGGACGGACCTCGACGGGCACGGATTCCCCGGTGAGCATCGATGCGTCGACCGCTGATGCGCCGTCGGTCACCACCCCGTCGGTGGCGATCTTCTCACCCGGTCGCACCACGAACACGTCTCCGACGCTAAGTTCTGCTGTTGGAATGCGGATTTCGGTACCGTTGCGCACGACGGCGACGTCTTTGGCGCCCATGTCGAGCAGGGCCCGCAGCGCGGCACCGGATCGTGTCTTGGCGCGCGCCTCGAAGTAGCGGCCGGCCAGAATGAACACCGTCACCGCGGCGGCGACTTCGAGGTAGATGTGCTCGGTCTCGGAACCCGCGTCGGGTAGCAGACTGAAGGCCATCCTCATCCCCGGCATGCCGGCGTGTCCGATGAACAGCGCCCACAGTGACCACAGGTACGCGGCGCTGACGCCCAGTGAGATCAGGGTGTCCATCGTGGCGGCGCGGTGACGGGCGTTGGCCCAGGCTGCGCGATGAAACGGCAGGGCGCCCCACACCACGACGGGAGAGGCCAAGGTCAGCGCGAGCCATTGCCAGTTGGTGAATTGCAGCGCGGGGATCATCGACATCGCGATCACGGGCACCGTCAGCACCAGGGAGATCAGCAATCGGCTCCGCAAGGAGTCGGCTTCGCCCGCGTCCCGGCCGGAATCGGTCGGGGCCGCGTCGTTCGGCGCCGCGGGGGCGGTTGCGGTGTAGCCGGTCGCTTCCACCGCGGCGATCAACACTGCCGGATCGACGGAGTTGGGGTAGTCCACCTTGGCCTTTTCGGTCGCGTAGTTGACGCTGGCCTCGACCCCATCGATCTTGTTCAGTTTCTTTTCGATCCGGGCTGCACACGATGCACAGGTCATCCCGCCGATCGACAACTCGATGCTGTGGGGTTGATCGACACCGACGACGTGATTCGGCAGGCTCATGCTCTGTCCTTTGGTTCGGGTACGGCGCAGGGTCGAAGCGCTAGCGAGGTTGATCGTTGGATAGGCGGTAGTCGCCGGCCTCATCGAGTGCGGAGGTGATCTGCGCTGTGGTCAGTGGTGTGTCGCTGGAAACCGTCACTGTGGATATGCCGCCGGCAACCAGATCGACATGAACGTCGGTGACACCGGCGAGTGCACCGAGTTCTGCGCTCACCGCGGCGACGCAGTGGCTGCAGGTCATGCCGGTCACGGAGTAGGACTTGGTGGTTGTGGTGGTGCTCATGGCGTTCTCCTCGAGCGTTGCTGGTGGGCGTGTGTCCGAGGACCTCGGTGCGCAGCAACTGCAGCCCGAGGAGGTGGACGGGACCAGGGGCAGGGTGACGATGAGCTGTCGGGTCATTTCTGTCCACTTTCGCTTGCGGGATGGGCGGTTTCGGATGTGTGCTCAGGAGCGGACGAGCCGCGCGATTGCTGCCGAGGCTTCATTGATCTTCTGCTCGGCCATGTCGCCGCCCTGGTGGATTGCGTCACGGACGCAGTGGGACAGATGTTCGTCTAGAAGCGACAACGCCACCGACTCCAACGCTTTGGTTGCCGCCGATATCTGGGTGAGCACGTCAATGCAGTAGGCGTCCTCGTCGACCATGCGCGCAAGGCCGCGGACCTGCCCCTCGATTCTGCGCAGTCGCTTGAGATGTGCGTCCTTCGAGGCTGTATACCCGGGTGTCGCCGTATCCATGACTCCTCCTCCCTAATACCCCATAGGGGTATAAGAAGCAATATACCCCTATGGGGTATCAATCTGTCAAGGGGCCAACGTCACCAGAAGTGCGACGGATACCTCAGCTGCATAACCGGGCCCGCCCGCGTGGGCGTCGAGGGTGTGCAATTCAGCGCGCCGACTGGCCCTCCCGCGTGCGGCGCATCAGCCCGCCGCATGATCATCAAGCCGACCCGCCCCGTTGCTCATGGGTTCCCGCGCGGGTCGATTACTTTGGCCGCACCTGATTCCATGTGATTCCTGAGCTGCCAGATGTTGGAGCCGACCATGTAGGTGTTGATCGCAGGATCTGGTGTGATCTTCAAGAAGCAGATTCGCGTTTCGCCGCGGCGGTAAGACTCTTCGTAAGCCTTGAGGATTCGGCGGCCTATCCAGAACTGGCGGAAGGCATCCCGCCCTTCGTCGTCAGTCCAGTCGAGGATCTTCGCGTGTCCGCTCAACTGGAGGGTTGCTGGTGGGAGGAACCACAGGAGCCGCCTCGGCAGCGGAACCACGAGCGAGACCCGCGGATGCCGCACGACATTGCGCGCCTTCTTCAGGTGCCGGCGGGTCATAACGAAGATGGAGATGGCACCGCCGAGCTCAGACACGCGGTAGTTGACTCCCGCTGAGCACGGTTTGCCCTCTTCGTCAGTCGTCGAAAGTACCGCAAACGTTCGCTTCCGTAGATGGCCGAGAACCAGCTCGAACGTGACAGGGTGATCCTTCACCATGACGCCCGGCGACTCGGTGACCGACGAAGCGCGGTATTCATGTGCACCCGCCGACCCATGTGTTCCGGGACTTGTTGGAAAGAGCCCGTGGCGTGGACGCCGGGGTGCTTACAGGGACGAGGCACCTGCCAGGCCCACTCCCGGAAGGTCACGACACCACCGCCACCAGCGTCGCCACGATCCAGAGTGCCGCCGCAGCGGAAAGCAGCCACCGAAATGTCGAGTGCAGCGCGAAATTTACCAACGCCATGACCCCACTCGACGATGCGCCGGCGACCGCCAGTACCGCCACTGCCGACGACTCGGCATTACGAATGTCGGTGGCTGCCAGGTAGATGGTGAGTGTCCTGGTAGCCACTGCGTATCCGCCGAGGACGATGAACACCAGACGCAGCCACTCACGCAGGCTCGGTACGGCAGCATCGATCTCGCCCGCGGTGCGGCGTAGATAGCGCAAGTCCTCGGGCAGCAGTGCAGGCCGGGCCAACAGAAAGAACCCGCCAATCCCGACGAGGATCGCGCCACCGACGCCGAACAGCCATGCGGCGGCGATCATCAGGTCGACTTCCCGCCGCGGGTGAGGACCACTGAGGCCACGATCAATAGCCCACCCAGCCAGACGAACCCAGTTAGTAATGGCCAGGTTTCGTCGAAACGTGAGGTGAGACTGGTATCGAATAGCAACCTGGTCACGCCGTACCCGGGAAGAAACTGGGCCCACTCCTGAGGTATAGGGCGGAGCATCGGACTTTGGATGATTCCCAGATCGAGAAAAGGGATCAAGAATGCGACGAACACCCCCGCGACCTTGCCCAGCAGTGGCCCGATGACTACACCGATCAGGGCGTAGATGGCGGCGATCAGCAGGTTGGCGGCAATGTAGCCCGGCCACTGCCTGGCGTCGAAGACGGTCGCGGTAACCCCCATGGTGGCCGCCGTGATGACGATGGCGGCTACGGCGACCACGCCCAATCGGGCAGCCAGCACCACGCCAGTGCGGTAGCCGGCCAGCCGCAGGCGTCGGTCCCCGCCGGCAGCATCGACCACTACGAACATCCCAACCAGTGCAGCCAGCGCACCGATGCCGATCGGGGCCATCGCTCCGGCGTGTACCTCGGGAAACCAGAACGACTGGTTTGAAACGGCGCCGTTCTCGGTGACCGACACCATTAGAGATCGCCCCGGCGTGGTCACCTTCGCCAGCAGCACGAACGCCGCCGGCACAATAACTAGCAGCACCAGCAGCACGCCGTTTCGCCGCAGATCGACCAGACCGAACCTCAGCGCAGTCGGTAACTGGCCGGCCGTGCGCTGACGCCGTCGCGCGGTGCGAGAACCCGCCGCCACCAACGCGCCGGCCACAGCAAGAGCGCCGAGCATCCAAACCGAGGCGAGGCCGAGATCGCCGAGCCGTCCAGCGTGGTGCGAGGGCGTGTCGACCATCCACAACGTGACGAAGTGAGTGGGAAACCAGCGAGTGAACACGTAATCGCCGCCGCTGCCGGCAGGCCCGACGAACACGTCGATCATCCAGATCAACAAGATGATCACCGCACCGTTGACCGGATTGGCAACCGCTATCCCTACTAGCGCACCGATCGCCAGGTAGATGACCGAGAACATCAGCGTACCGACGATCACCCGGACCGGATGGTCGATACCGACACGCACGGCCAACGCGGCGAGCGCCACTCCCGAGACGAGTCCCGCCATGAGCAGACCGGTGCCGGCCCGGGCAGCGAGCAACCGCGCCGCTGGTAAGCCGACCAGTTGCAACCGCTTGTC
This sequence comes from Mycolicibacterium chlorophenolicum, assembly GCF_001044235.1. Taxonomy (GTDB): domain Bacteria; phylum Actinomycetota; class Actinomycetes; order Mycobacteriales; family Mycobacteriaceae; genus Mycobacterium; species Mycobacterium chlorophenolicum. Next base: position 26,713 of record NZ_JYNL01000021.1, read on the forward strand.
CGCGCGTCGCGCCGAGCGGATCTGGAAGTACATTGCGAGCCCCGACAGGAAGCCAGCTGCCCAGCCGGCGGTCGCCGTTTGGGTTGCGATGCCGGGTCGTCCCCGTAACAGTTCCATCGCGTCGGCGATCGAACCGGCCGCGACCAGCACGAACACGAGCGGCACCAGGACCAGCATGATCAGGTTCACCGGGTTGCGAACATAGTCGGCGATGAAGCTGCGGGTCAGCAGCAGCGTCGGCCGCCACTGCTCATGGGCTGCGGTCGTCACTGGGGACCCCCTGCCCTCCGTACTGTCCCTCGCATAGCCGCCCGTCACACAGCTTGACGATGCGATCGAAGCGGTGCTCGTCAGCGACGAAGTGGCTAATGATCAGCACCGACCGTCCGTCGTCGCGACGACGGGCCACCAGATCCCAGAACTTCAGATAGGTGTCCCAATCGAAGCCGGCATAGGGCTCATCCAGCAGCAGCACTTGCGGGTCGGCCAGCATCGCCAATGTCAGGTTGAGCTTGGCCAGCGTGCCGCCCGACAACCGATCCGCCCGTGTGCCGGCGTATCGTTCAAATCCCAACGCCTCGTAAAGATCTCGGCGCGCGCGCCGTTCGCCCTCATGCGTCATACGGTAGGCGCGCGCGAACAGCTCAATGTGCTCATCACAGGTCAGGCGTTCATACACCACCGGCTGCTGCGGGCAATAGCCCAGCACGCCGGAGCGGACCACCGTGCCCGCGTCTGGGGCAAGCTCGCCAACCAAGATCTTCATGATTGTTGACTTGCCTGAGCCGTTCTCCCCAACAAGACCGACCACTTCGCCAGGCTGCAGCGTCAGATCGACGCCGCGCAGCACCTGCCGGTGGTGCGAGATCGGCCAGGTGCCGCGGCGAAACGACTTCTCGATACCGCCGGCCGTTAACACCGCGGCGGCGGCCTCGACCACCGGCAGCTTCGTTATGGCGTCGGTCCCAGTGGTGTGATTCATGACCGACCTCCTCCGTGGGAGCCGTCGGTGCTGGGCGGTGGCGAGGCGCCGGTGGGCAGGGGCGGCGGTGTCGGGCGATGCCAGGCGGTGCGGCTGTCACCGGAGTGAGCGGTTTCCGGCACGGTTTGGGGACGAGATCGCAAGTGCGGCACGAATGCCGGAGTGCGTGCCGCGTACGCGTTCCATGCGGGGCCGAATTGGTCCGCCGCGTCGCGTTCTTCGCTGCGCGCCAGCCGCGCGTAGACGTAAACCAGCACTGGGAACATCATCAGTGTGGGAATCGTCGGCCACTGCAGCAAGAAGCCGAGCATGACTAGTAGGAAGCCGTCGTATTGCGGGTGACGTACCCAGGCATACGGGCCGGTTGTGGCGAGTCGATCGGCTTGGGCGGCCGCATGCAAGTGTCGCCAGGCGACCGCGATCAGCCAGAAACCGCCACCGATCGCCGCGTAGCTGGCCAGATGAAAGGGGCTCAGGTGCGGGTCGCCGGTCCAGCCGATGAGGTCGTTCCACAGGTGCCCGCCGGCGTGGGTGTCACGTAGGAGCGGGAAGCGCGATCCCAGCCAGCCGCCGAGCAGGTACACGGTCAACGGGACGCCGTACATCTCGGTGAACAACGCCACCAAGAACGCGGTGTAGCCGCCCATCGCCCGCCAATCTCGATGCGTTCTCGGACGAAAGAAGCTCAGCCCAAAAGCCATGAACAACAACGTGTTCACGATCACCAGCGGCCATAATCCGTAGGCTGCATCTGCCATCGCCAAGACCTCCTGATCGGTGATGGACGTGGAGGTTTATGACCGTCCCGCAGAGTCGCGGTGCTCCGGCGTATCGGACCGGTCATGCTTAGTGTTGTTACCGTGCCCGCCGCCCATTCCGCCCATCATGAACATCATCATCAATGGGCATGCCAGCGCAAAGAGCAGCAGCGCCGACGTCGACAGCGGAACACCGATGGCCAGCGCAGTTACGAAAGCGGCGGCCAAGGCCAAGGCGTACCAGGGTAGGTACTGTGTTTTCATCTCGAGGTCCTTCCGTTCGGGCCGCCCTCAAGCATGCGCTTCTACCCTGGCGATGCCCATGGAACTACGTAGGTGATAGGTACGACGAAAGTCCCTGTCTGATTCGCCCAGAGGCCCTATGGCGGCCAACGCGATCGTTCTCGTCGGCGTCGGCGTCGGCGTCGGCGTCGGCGTCGGCGTCGGTGCTGGCATCGGCGGTAGGCGTCGCATCCGGTCTGCGGCACGGTCATCACGAGCCGGCGGTGTGAAACCCGATCACCACGATCGGACACGCGGACGATCACGGTCGTGCGGCGCCACCCGCTACGTAGCCGGTCGTCGAGTCAGCCGGCACGCCAGCGACACCGGCGCCTGTCGAGGCTCCTTCGCCTGAGTCGCTTCACCACGAAACGGGCGTTGATCACAACCACGACCAGTAGTGAGTCAACCGCGGCCCGGTGGACTGGTACGTCGAGAACTTCGTCAGGTGTACGTGATGGGGGCAAAAAGGCGCCTTGCTGACTGTCGCACCACCTACTGGGAGTGCCTTCGTTAGATCTGCCAGTCTTGGGCGCCGTCGTTTTGGTTGTAGGTGCCGATGGAGTTCTTGACGACGACCGGGTCTCCACTGCCGAAGTTGTCATAGAACCATTGAGCGTTGGCTGGACTCAAATTGGGGCACCCGTGGCTGACATTGCGCTTGCCTTGATCGTTGACTGACCAGGGCGCGCTGTGAACGAATATGCCGCTGTTGTCGATGCGAACTGCGTCTGCACCTTCAGCTTGTAGCCTTCAGCCGAATCGATGGGGACGCCGTACGTCGAGGAGTCCATGACGATATACGCGAACTTCTCCAACACGTAGTAGGTGCCGTTCGGGGTTTCGTAACCCTTCTTACCGAGAGAGACGGGAAAAGTCTTCTCCAGCTTGCCGTTGCGCATGATCTCCATCTGGTGAGTGCTGTCATCGATGGTTGCGACGAGCGCATCGCCGGTCCGGAAGCTCGACTTGGTCCCGCTGGCATCGATGTTCACCGTTGTGTTGGCGGGCCAGAAGTCGATGGGCCGCCACCGAAGCTGGGTGTCATTCATCGTGTAGAACTTCCCGGGCACGGGCGGGTTGGAGGAGATGTGAACGGCTTGCTCGGCCAGCGCGCGGTCGGCGATCGGCCGTTAAAAGTTGATGATGATCGGCTTGGCCACACCGACCATCGCGCCATTGACGGGATTGAACGTCGGCGGCGCGAACAAGCCCAGCCGGGGGCGCCGGCCGTGAAGGATCACTTAGCGGACCCTGGATCGAATCGGGGGAGAGGACGAACGGTTCTGGCGGGGATCCCGGCATTGCCATCGGATCGATCGGCGCCGGCGGTCCGGGAAGGGGCGGCTCCGCCGCGGCGGAGCCGGTGCTCAGCATTAGTGCGCCGGCGAGGCCAGTCGCGGCCAACATCAGTCCCAGCTTGCGCACTAGCCGCCGCTCCATAACCGGTCTCCTCGCCTAGATTCTTCCGCCGTGCAACCCAAGAAGCACGACGAGTACTTTCAGATCTACTACCTACGTACGTTGGCAGTAGGTTGACCGATTTCGCTTACCGTGCGGTGCGGCAGTGGCTCCGTGTGGACAACCGCCACGTACGTCCGTAACCCTAACTGTGATCTACGTATCGAGACCGTACTTGGTTCCTGCGCAACGAAAGGACATCCGACGTCGTGATCCTTGAACCGATCCGGCGGATCTCCCGTTCGCTGGTGCGGTCGCTGTTGCGACCTTGCTGTGTGTCGCGGTCGTCAGCGACGTCAACGCCGATCCGGCATCGGACGCACTGGCCCGCATGAATGAGCTGTCCCGCCAGCCGAGCAGACCACTGAGGCTATGCACACCGCACAGATCGACTTAGCCTCAATCCGTGGATCGACCCTGTTGAGGTCCGGTCAGACTGATTTTGCTGTGCTGCGGTGGGTGGGCAGCGTGAATCCGCTG
>NZ_JYNL01000022.1 GCF_001044235.1 Mycolicibacterium chlorophenolicum
CTGCAGATACCTATAGCCCTCGCCACTCGGCAGTGACCACCGAGACCAAGGGCGTGATTAGCCGGTGCCAGGTGGGTCCCAGTCAGGCCGTCATCGTGGTCCCAGATCGGGTTGACACAGCCATCCGTGGATGCCTCCCAAACACTTGCCCAAGTTGAATACGCGGCCATAGTCGTCGTCGCCTCTCGGCAGCCCGAACCGCAAGTTCGGCTTTTTGGTCGAGCTCGCTCATTGATCACTTTGTCCCCGCGTTCTTCGCCGAGACCAATTGTCCAGAAGAACTTCCGACCCCAGTTTGTTGAGGTGCCAGCAGAGCAATAGACCTGGGGGTTGCGACGACGGAGCAGGTACTCCATGTCGGGGCACAGATACATCACCGAGCCGACCGTACGTTGTCGTGCGTGCTGTTCCTCATCACATTCAGCAGCACGCGGTCATTGCTCAGGGTCTTGCGGTAGGTACCGCAGATCGCGTACCCGTAGTTGACCGCCGCCTGCTGCACCCCTAGCGAGCCATGTTCTGATCATGCCGGATGAAAAGGTCGATTAACTCGACCAGCCGGCCTGGGCGATGCCCAATGCTCGCTGCCCCCATAGCGAACACGGTGCCGGCCACGATGGCCGCTCGGCGGGATGGTGCCATTCACGTTCAACATTCGACAGAAACGTATAGGCGTCGCCCACTTGGCGGGCGAGGCCAGACAGTTTGCTCTCGCCAACGGTTCCATCGCCGTCGCGATCCAGCGAAGGCGCGAAGTGCGGCGAGTTCGACGGAACATCCTGGCTATCCCGCAGCCCGAGCCTGGTTGCCATTCTTGAACGGCAGCTGGGGCTGAGCATTTGCCGTGACCGCTCCACTGAGTGCAATGGCGCCCATTGCGTAACCAATAAGAAGTGAGCGCCAGATCAACTAATTACCTTCAGGTGTGATGACGGTAGCTCCCCAGACCCCACCATGGCTTAGCGATCAGCCAACAAGATTTAGGACCACGCTTAAGGTCCTCAGGCCTCCACTCTTCTGCTTCTGGCGACAGCATGGCACTGACGACCGCAAACTCGACCAGCGGTTCGCGTTGGACCTCGAGCCTAGACTCGGAGGCTCTGATGAACGTGGTCAACATTCGGCCGATGTTGGTCACCGCGGGTAAGCCGCCCAGGAACTACGCCGACTTCGCGATCGAAGTGAAGTACTACAGGCAGCGGGGCGTCGCCATTTTCGACGGCGAAGCGGTCACCCTCCTCAGCCGCAATGGCGCAAACATCACCCGGACTGCCCGCGGTTGGCGCGGCGCTACCAGCGCCGCCCGGCACCAGCCAGTGAATCTTGACGGCGACATAGTTGCCCCGCCCGAAGGGATTCCTTGCTTCAGCCGACTTCAGCGGCGCTTGCCACAGAACCGCCGCCCCGCCGCGCAGCTGCTTCGATCCTGCCGGATATAGGCGGAGGCACACTGTGAAGGTTGCCCCAAGACATCCGTCGCCAAGGCCGAAACAATACGGCGGTACCGCGTGTTTCCTCAGTGAGTCGAATCAACTAAGGGGCAACAGTGGCAACAGTGAATTGGTACACAACGAAAGGCGGACGGCGATGGAGGGTGCGCTACCGCACTCCGGACCGACGCCAAACCGATAAGCGGGGTTTCACCACTAAACGCGATGCTCTGCTCTTCGCGGCAAAGATTGAGGTCGATAAGGCCGCCGGTGCCTTCGTGCCCTCATCGGCAGGACAAATGACCGTAAGCGAACTCGCCGATACCTGGTTGCAAAAGAAGCACCGGTCGGCCGCACCTTCTCACTACCGCACACTCGAATCGTCCTGGCGCACAAAGGTTGCGCCCTCCTGGGGAACGCGTCGGATTGCTGATGTGACGACTCATGAAGTGGAGGCGTGGATCGCGGATCTGGTGGGCAATGGGTCCGGAACGACGACGGTCCGGAGGGCTCATTCCGTGCTAGCGGGCATACTGGGCGACGCTGTCAAAGCGCGCCGGCTGACTGCTAACCCTGCACGCGATGTCGAGAACTTGCCACGGCGGGGGTCACGCCGCCACACTTACTTGACCGCGGCCGAGGTGCACCGCTTGGCAGACCAAGCAGCCGGTTATCGAACCCTCGTACTAATACTGGCGTTTTGCGGGTTGCGGTGGAGTGAGGCTATTGCTCTCCGAGTGGGCGACGTGAATTCCTGCGTCGCCGGCTGACAATTTCTGCCAACGCCGTTGAGTTCGATGGAAGTCACTACGTGGGGCCGACTAAGGGGCGCAGGCCAAGAGCAGTTCCGGTTCCCTGCTTCGTGCTGAATGAGCTGAGTCGCACATGTGAAGGTAAGTCACCCAGTGAGTTGGTATTTCCTTCGCGCTCCGGGGGTTACCTGCGACGCCCACATTCAAGCGACGGGTGGTTCGCAGGCGCGCTGCGTCGGGCGTCACTCGAGCCGATGGCCATCCACGATCTCCGACACTCGTGTGCCGCGTTGGCCGTGTCCGCAGGCGCTAATGTGCTTGCCCTCCAGCGGATGCTGGGACACACAAGCGCGAAGGTAACGCTGGATGTATACGCTGAGCTGTTCGACTCCGATCTCGACTCGCTTGCATCAAGTCTCGACATCGCTTACGCGCCTGGAGCCATCCGAGTCGCTTCGTAACGAGGACCGTCCTCCCGTCAGGCCGGCGCCGTGCTATCGGGTCGGCCAGTCTTTGCCGGCGCTTGTCCGTGGAACGTAAGTTACGCCGGATCTCTAAATCTCTGACGGTATTCGCTATTTCAAGTGCCACCCGCGCGATCTTTAGTCCCAGTTGGAAGTCCATATTATGGAATCGTTCTCGATAGTGGACACCGCAGTGATAGAAGCTCGTAACATTCGGCACGACTTTTTCCAGTCTCTGCGCGTGTTCCACGCCGGGTGGTAATCACCCATCCAGCAGTGCCCAGCCGTGCACCTCCGCCGCGCGGATGTGCTCAGCGATCCGGCTGGCTGCGCTCCGCGTGTGTCCATAGTTAACGTACTGCCATGTGCCTGGCCCCTGGAAGTTCAGCACGTGAAGCCGTTCGTCGTGCTTCGCATCTCAGCTTGTAACTAATTTGTTGGTCAAGCGTCGCCCAGGACAACACGTGCGCGACATTGGGCAGAGGATGCCGGGCAATCGGCTCGGACACGTCAATCTCCATCATCTGATCTCGAATCTTCACGATGGAGTCGCCTGAAATCTGACTGTCGGCCAGAGGACTTCTGACCTCAAAATCCAGCCGAACCGGGTCCCCGCGCTCGACGCTGACGTCTTCGGCCGGACTGCCGAAGATCACTTCACCCCAATCCGAGGAGTGCTACCGCTTCCGATGCTTGAAAGACGCCTACACAAAGACGAGGCACGAGAGGTCAAGCGCGTCGATTAAATGTGGGCAAATTCTGGGCACCACTCGAAAGGCACCGGACGATCAACTAACTTTTGCTGCTGACCAGCGGCGATCCGTGGAGTTCAGGGAAGCTCCGGAGGCATGGCGAACCTCGGGAAGAACGCTGCTAGCGGACCGACGGTCCACATTGGATGCGATCTTGAAGAGGTCGTTGACATCCGGTCACAGATCGAAGCTGGCATGACTGGTTGTCGCGTTAGTAACTTAGCGCAGTCATATCGCGGGAAGCGGACGCCGAGGCGACCACACCGACGGAGGACGGGACGCCACTAGTGGCATAGCTACCCTTTGAGCCGCGTGTGTCCCTGTACTCAAGCACGCGGCTTGCCGCTTTAAGAAAATGATGCGCTGGTGCTTTGGGCCGCCCTTTGTCAGTCGCCGTTCGGGACGTGCGCAGCCTCGAAGGCTTCGACAACTGCCCGTGGAATTCGTCCCCGAGCGCTCACTTGGTGTCCATTCTCATTAGCCCAACGCGCACCTGCGCCAGCTTCTCCTTTGACGTAGGCGTTGACTTCTTCGTCTGGCGGGGCTTGCGAGAACGCTTACTGGTCGATGGTGTCTTGGTCGAAGACCGCCGGGGCCGGCCTCCAGCGTCAGAAGCCCTCTTTGGCCCCGCTTGAGCGGCACCGGCCCGTGAAGCCCGCGCAGCTGAGCTGTTGTCAGGGTTCAAGGCCTTCTCTGCCGCATCAACGAAGGGACGTATCGCGCGTTCAAACTTTGAGAGGTTCTCTTCCGACAAGTCGAGGCGGTAATCGATGCCGCGGAATGAGAACTCCACTGTCTGGCCACCGTCGGAGATGTCGGTTCCATCGATGTCGTCCACCAATTGCCGGATGACGCGCTCTGCCACTTTCATTCCCTTCGCGCTCCCCCCTGGTGTGCCACCCTATCAACAGCGACGGTGTCCGACGCTCCGCGCTATTTGGCACAAGTCGCAACAACGCGAACTTCGATTAGGAATGCGTGTCTCAACATCAGCGGCCTCGCGGGCTTGACGGGATGAGATCATTTCAGCAAGGTTTCAATGTCTCAGGCCGCACCGCCTCAGTCGCCATAGTGCGATCAACGATCGCCTCACGTTGATCGGATCGCTTCGTCAACTGGGCGTTTGTCACTCGAAGTCGAGGCGTGATCGGAGTGTCGAAGGAGGACCATAGAGCACCGTCGTACAAACTACGAGAGGAGCTTCGCCTTCTGGGAGTTGAACTCATCATCCGACAGGATGCCATCCCTGTGAAGATCGGCGAGCTTACGCAGTTCGTCGGCGATCATGGGCGACTCTGCAGGGCGAGACGGCGGCCCGCTTGGCGTCGGCGTCGACCGTGCAACGTTCCCATGAAAAAGGCGGTGACTCCGAAACCAGTTTTCGATTAGTTCTGAAGTGCCATGGTTCACGTCCACGAAAGCCAGCGTCGAGCCGTTGCCGAGGATATGGAGACGCCGCTCGAGGAGCTTGCCGTTTTTTGTGACCGAGAATCCGGTTACATCCGAGATGTGCACCCGAAACGCGTGTGTCAGCTCCATCGTCTTTACATATGCCGCTGTGCCATCCGGATACTCGATGATCTTGCCACTACCGAAGCCAAGCGCGTGCTTCACAGGCGGTGCAGTCAAGTTCCTCCCCTTCCGACTTCTGAAGATTAGCTCTAAGCGCCGAGACCATGCGAGTAACGGGTCATCTAGACGGCTGTGTTCGAGGCAACTAAGGCAGCATCTTGGCTTCCCAGAACGGCTCTGACCGTGGAGGCGTGCCAACTCGCACCTCCCTGGGCAGTCGGCACCCCGCTGGCATTGAGCCGCATAGCGATTGCTCTCAATGAATAGCCACCGGCTCGTGCGTTAACGATCTGCTCGACAACTTCTCGGGGAAGCCGAGAGGGGCGGCCAAGACGTACCCCTTGAGCCCTCCGGCCGCGAGCGCCTCACGTGTGCGCTGAGCGATCAGGCGGCGTTCCAGTTGACTGAATACCGCCATCATCGAAGCTGTCGCCTCACCCGCAGGCGTGCTGGTGTCAATGGCGAGGTCACACGTAATCAATTCCCAGCACCCCCGCCGGGCCTGTTCCATCATCGATGCAGTGTCGAGCACCGAGTGAGAAATCCGGTCAAGCTTAGCCGCGAGCAGCGCGGCGGCTTGACCCGATTGCACGGCGTCGATGGCCGCGGCAAGGCCGGGACGGTGCTCCACCCCTTTGCCCCCGCTGATTCCCTCGTCGGAGTGCCAGGCAACGACAGTCCATCCCCGCCGCTCAACTTCCGCCGCGATTGCCGCACGCTGAGCATCGAGGCCAGCGCCACTGCTCACCTGTTCGTCAGTGGACACCCGGACGATGTAGGCAACTACGGTGCCGGGTGGCGCCTTTCGGGTAGGACGCTGGCGCACTGTCACTGGTGAAGTGTATAGCAAACGACCGTTTGCCTGTAGAGGACGCTGCGAACAGCTGCCGGGGACCGTATGCACGAATCTTATTGCGAGCGAAGGCTTTAGACGTATCGGTTCAGCCATGGCGTGTGATTCCGCGGCGACCTAGGCCGCCACCAGGTCGACGGCGTCGCCTCCGAGGAGTTCGCGACCGCGCCGCGCCAGGACGGCATGCTAGCGCTGGCCTGGTGCAGCTGGTCGAATCCCCCTATCGCACAGCGCAAACCCGAGTCGGCGGTCGGCGCAAGGACGCGGCGTTGCTGGCGTCGTCGGATCGCACCGCCACGACCAACGCGATGGGCAAGGGGGCGACGCAGCACCAGCACCTGGTGCCGACCGAGGTGCCCAAGAAGCTGCTCGAGGAATGGCTGGCGATCTGGGGCGAGCACCACCGCATCGGTCAGCGGCTCAGCGTCGCACTACGGCCCTTGCGCGCCGGCAGCGAACTGCTGGAGCTGGCGATCGTGGGCGAGGGTGAACTCGTCGCCCGCGCTGCGCGCGTGCTCGGGGCGGATGCTCGGGAACGGATGCCGCGCGATCAGCCCGCGCCAGAACAGCACTAGGTTTTCCCGCTGCGCGAACCTACCCATCGGTCGGACCAGGCTTGCAAACTGTGCAGGGTCTGCAGCAGTTCTCGGCCGCCCCGGTTGAGTCGATAACCGCCGTCGTCGTGATCGACGACTCCCAGTTCGCGGAGGTCCTTGAGGCGCGTGTTCAGCGACCCGGGATTGCTTTCACACGCGTCTTGGAGGGCTCGAAACGTCAGCGGGCTGCCGTCGCGCAGTTCCCACAGGATGCGCAGCGCACCCCGCCGTCCGAGCACATCGAGCACGACCATGATCGGCCGCCCTGTCGACGACCCTCGCGCAGGCCGTCCAAATGTCCGCGAAACCATGCTTTACATTTTGTAGCATGCGTGGGTAAAGTCGCAACCATGACACGCTATAAAACCCATAGCGCTCGGGTGGCGCCGTTGGCCGCTCCGCTGCCGCCCGATATCCAGGACGCCGTCGACCACATCATGGCCGGCAACGAGCCGCTGGTGCTCTTCACCACGTTGGCCCGCGATCGCCGACTCTTCTTCAAGCTTTTCAACGCCGGACTGCTCGACCGCGGGCACCTGACCCTTCGGCAGCGGGAGATCGTGATCAATCGGGTGACCGCTCAGTGCGGAGCCGAATACGAGTGGGGTGTCCACACGTGCGTGTATGCCGCGAAAGCCGAGCTGACGGTGCACCAGATCGCCTCGCTCGTCGGCGACGGCGCGTCCGGTGACTGGAGTGACGAGGAGAGCGTGCTCATCGCGCTCTGCGACAGCCTGCACAAGACCTGCACGGTCGACGACGCACTGTGGTTCGCCCTGACGACGCACTACTCCGATGAAGCGATCATCGAGTTGCTCATGCTCGCGGGCTATTACCGCACCGTGAGCTACCTCGCCAATGCGCTGCGGCTGCCACTCGAGCCGAATACACCGCGCTTCAGTACATTCCGGCGATTCAATGAACTACGGCCGACAAACCTGTCGGTCGACTGAAAGAAAGGAGATGACCATGCCGTTGGTCAACGTGAAGGTCATCGAGGGTGTGTTCTCGGCGGCGGAGAAGCAGGAGATGATCAGAAGGCTCACCGACACCATGGTGCAGATTGAAGGCGAGAACATGCGGCCGGTGACATGGGTAGTGGTCGAGGAGGTCGCCAGCGGCGACTGGGGCATCGGCGGCACGCCACTGCACACAGCAGACGTCAAGGCCCTGGCAGCCGGTCAACCGGTCGCCTAGCGATTCTCGCGGCCCGACGAACCAGCCATCAACGGTTTCGTCGGGCCGCGCTCGTCTGCGAACCGGGCCTCATGTCCAGATCTGACTTCGACGGGATCGCCGCTTGCCCCGTGCAGCGCAGAAGGCAAGCGGGCAAGCGCGGCGGCATTGCCCCGCTTGCGGCGGTACTGTTCTCGCCGGACGCATCCGCAATGCACATGCCCGTTGATGAACGGACTTGCACCGGGCGGCGGTGCGAGCCGACCGCAGGCGGCTATTAGTTCAGTTGCCGTATCGGCGTCGGTGACCTGTTCGAGCCAGTCCACGTTGCGGCCGTCGATGAAGTCCTCGAGTGAAGTGGTCACCGCCCGAGAACCCCGGGAACAGGTCAGACTCCCTCGCCCAGGGAAAGTGTCAAGGATCAACCGAAACCGCTGTGAAGGATCAGCCGAAACACTGTCAGCCATGACCAGGAACCGAAATGTCAAGCATCAGTCGAGCAATACACGACAAGAGTGGGGCGGGCGGGGCTCGAACCCGCGACCAACGGATAATGAGTCCTGAGACAGGGCCGTGACGACTAGGCGAAAACACTTCTTCCCGGGGCGTCAAATCGACTGCAGAACAACGTATTTAGTGTTATCGGTACGGTCGCGGTACGCCTTCGGTACGGCTACCCAAATCGCCCCTGGACGCCGGGGCGACGCCGGGGTGACATGCGCCTTGTCGTTGTTAGCCAAGCTGGGGACGCCTATTCGACATGCCCGGAGATGACCTGAGTCCCACGGCCACCCCTTGACGAGCATCGACCGTCGTCTTCAGCGCCCGCTTGACGGGGTTTCAGGTGCGTGTCGGCGATCTTCGGGTTGGTGATTTGGTGCGCCCGGGCCGCCAGGGCGGATCGCTTAGCCGCGGGCTAGGTCGATCGCGACGGGACACCGCCGCGTGCGCAGCGACACCATGGATAGCGAGTCCCTATACGGCGCTTCGACGACCGGGCGAAACGGTTAGCCGAAACTGGCCAAATCGCCCGTAACATAATGAAAGTGACCGTTGCCGGTGCGGCTACGGGTACGGCGTAGGCACGCCTACGAATCGCCCCGCTTGTCGGGGTAACGCCGGGTGAGGCGCGACCGCGCCCGCCACCACCGGCCCGGGCCGCCGAACCGATCCGAAACAGCACCGCCCGGTCGTGCAAACCTTCAGATCCGCCACTACGCCGACCATATCGAGGGCCAGGCATGCCAGCGCGTCGACGTGATCCGGCGGCCCTTCGACGATCACGATAGCGCCTCGCAGTTCTTCCGCCCCGACTCCTTCGAAATGGGCAGCAGCATGGCAGGCGGTGCGAAAATTGAGGGATGCCGCATAAGCGCACGCCGCCCCGCCCCGAAGATGCGCAGGCCGACGCGGAGGAATGGGCGCGCTTCTTCGATTACTTCGGGCACGCCGCGGTGCGTCGCGGGATACGGGTGCTCTCCAGGCTCCCGTCTGCCCCGCGGTGTGAGGCCTGTGGCAGCCCGTACAAGGGATTCGGCGGCTGGCTGATGCGGCGCGCGGGCAAAAGTCCGTCGCGAAAGAACCCGCGCTGGTGTCAGGCCTGTTTCGAGAAGGCGCCCACAGGTGGCGTGACGCTGCCAATCGGCGTTCTCTTCGCCGACGTCCGCGACTCAACCGCGCTGGCGGAAACCTTGCCACCCAGCGAAGTGGTCGCGGCCCTCAATCGCTTCTACTCGAAACTGACGCAGGTGATCGTCCAGCACGGCATCGTCGACAAACTCATCGGCGATGCCGTCATGGGCCTCTACTTTGCGCCACTCACGTCCGACGGGCGCTATGTCGATGCAATGGTGAACGACGCTCAGGCGATACTGCGAGCACAGGGCTACGGCACCCCCGGGGGTCCGGAGCTGGAGGTGGGCATCGGTCTTGACGTCGGCCCGGCGTACGTCGGGATCGTCGGCGAAGGCGAGATCCGCGACTTCACCGCGATTGGCGACGTCGTGAACACCGCGTCGAGGCTGCAAGGCGCTGCGATGGGCGGAGAGATCGTCATGTCCGAGGCCGTAGCGCGCATCGCGTCCGTGGACGGTGGCGAGGTCGTCATGCTCGACTTAAAGGGCAAGGCTGAACCCGTCACAGCGCGCCGGATCACCATCACGTCAGCACACCGGCTGCCGGAGTGAGTGTCGATGACTATGTCAATACTATCGGGACTGCCGCCGGTTTAGCCTCAATCCGTGGATCGACCCTGTTGAGGTCCGGTCAGACTGATTTTGCTGTGCTGCGGTGGGTGGGCAGCGTGAATCCGCTGGTCTGTCCAGCT
>NZ_JYNL01000023.1 GCF_001044235.1 Mycolicibacterium chlorophenolicum
GATGGCAAGCCGACTTCACCCACTGGTGGCTCGCCGACCGCACCCACGTCGAAATACTGGACTGGCTCGACGACCACTCCCGCTACGCCATCTCCGTGACCGCCCACCCCCGCGTCACCGGCCCCATCGTCGTCAACGACTTCCGCAAAGCCATTGCCGCCCATGGCACCCCATACTCCACCCTGACCGACAACGGCATGGTGTTCACCACCCGACTCGCCGGCGGCAAAGGCGGCCGCAACGCCCTGGAACACGAACTACACCAACGAGGCGTCATCCAAATCAACTCCACCCCGAACCACCCCACCACCTGCGGCAAGATCGAACGCTTCCACCAAACCCTCAAACGCTGGCTCTCCCGCCAGCCCCACGCTCACACCATGACCGAACTACAAACCCAACTCGACGCCTTCGTCGACGAGTACAACCACCGACGCCCGCACTGCTCCCTGCCCCACAAAGCCACCCCCGCCACCGCCTACACCGCCCGCCCCAAACTCGCCCCCGGCGAACGCACCGACAGCCACCAACGAGTACGCACCGACCGCGTCGACACCTACGGCACNAGGCTGTCGGTGTCGAACCCGCGACCGTGCGCGCCGAGGGGCAGCGCCTGCTCGACCGGCTGCCCACGCTCACACCATGACCGAACTACAAACCCAACTCGACGCCTTCGTCGACGAGTACAACCACCGACGCCCGCACTGCTCCCTGCCCCACAAAGCCCCCCCCGCCACCGCCTACACCGCCCGCCCCAAACTCGCCCCCGGCGAACGCACCGACAGCCACCAACGAGTACGCACCGACCGCGTCGACACCTACGGCACCCTCACCCTGCGCGTCAACGGCAAGCTGCACCACATCAGCATCGGCCGCGCCCACGCCCGAACCCGCGTTCTGATGCTCATCCACGACCTCGACGTCAGAATCATCGACGCCTCCACCGGCGAGCTCATCCGCCACCTCACCATCGACCCCACCAGGGACTACCAACCCCGCGGCGTCCCCTGCGGCCGCCCACGAAAAAAGCCCTGAACCCCAACGAGGGTTCAGAGCTATTCGGATGTCTTGCAACATCACAANGGGACTACCAACCCCGCGGCGTCCCCTGCGGCCGCCCACGAAAAAAGCCCTGAACCCCAACGAGGGTTCAGAGCTATTCGGATGTCTTGCAACATCACAATGGAGCCGATGACGGGAATCGAACCCGCGTATTCAGCTTGGGAAGCTGATGTTCTGCCATTGAACTACATCGGCATGTTTCGAACGAGAAGGCTAACACGGTCCGCGACCGCGCCGAGTGTGCACTCAGGGCGGAAATACAGCCCGCGAGGCGCCCTGAGCGCACACTCGGCGCCAGGCTGAGCACCGCTGACCCCGACACCGCCGTTACGCTCGTCCCGTGCTGCTCTCCGACCGCGACATTCGGGCCGAGATCGACGCCGGCCGACTCGGCGTCGACCCGTTCGACGACAGTCTGATCCAGCCGTCCAGCGTCGACGTCCGCCTCGACAACCTGTTCCGGGTGTTCAACAACACCCGCTACACCCATATCGACCCTGCGCAGCGCCAGGACGACCTCACCACGTTGGTCGAGCCCAAAGAGGGGGAGCCCTTCGTCCTGCACCCGGGGGAGTTCGTCCTCGGGGCCACCCTGGAACGCTGCTCGCTGCCCGACGACCTGGCCGGGCGGCTCGAAGGTAAGTCCTCCCTCGGCCGTCTCGGCCTGCTCACGCACTCGACGGCCGGGTTCATCGATCCCGGGTTCACCGGGCACATCACTCTCGAGCTGTCCAACGTCGCGAATCTGCCGATCACGCTGTGGCCCGGCATGAAGATCGGGCAGCTGTGCCTGCTGCGGCTGACCAGCCCGGCCGAGCACCCCTACGGCAGCGACAAGGCCGGCTCGAAGTATCAGGGTCAGCGTGGTCCCACGCCGTCGCGGTCCTACCAGAACTTCATCCGATCCCGCTGAGCCTCGCAGAACCGTCACAGCGGGAATCCCGCGACGGCTAGTAATGTCATAAGTAGTGGCGCGAACTGCCGTGTCTTCTCGGCGTTCAGCTAACAGCGACCGATGTAACGCAGCAGCAGTTCGCGCCGATGAAGTACTAGTTGTCGGCTCACAGTGCGCAGGTGAGCGCGGATGACCACCAGGCTGCAGCAAACATTTGGAGGGGTGGAGTGGACATCGTACTGGGTGTGTCGATGACACCTACGACGGTCCGCATGGTGCTGGTCGAAGGCGAAAAGGCCGACGGTGTCACCGTCGACCACGACGTCTTCAACGTCGCTTCCGTCGACGGCTCGGCAAACGTCGCCGAGCAGGTTGTCGCCGCGATCCAGGGCACCAAGGAGAGCGCGGAGACCGGCGGACATCACCTGAAATCCATCGGCGTCACGTGGAGTGACCACACCGAGGCCTCGGCGCTTCGTGATGCACTCACCGCTCACGGCATCGACGACGTCATGCTCGTCGCCGAGAGCCACGCCGCTTCATCCCTGGCGCAGGCCGTCGGGCGTGCCGTCGGATACGACACCACCGCGCTGCTGTTCGTCGACCGCGACACCGCGACGCTGTCGGTGGTGCGCACCGACGACGGATCGGTGGTCAAGGTGCTCAGCCGCACGCTGCACAGCGCCGACGCGATGGCGGTGCTGACCGAGATGGCCGGCGCCGTCGCCGCCCAGGAAGCACCTCCGCAGGGCCTGTTCGTCGTGGGCTCCGGTGTCGACGTCAGCTCGGTCAAGGCCCACCTCGAGCACCTCGTCGCCCTACCGGTCAGCGCACCCGACGACGCCGAGCTGGCGCTGGCCCGCGGCGCGGCCCTCGCCTCGGCCACTGCTCCCGCGTTCGAGGCCACCACCGTCGGCCTGGCCTACTCGCAGGATCCGGACGGCGCCACGGCGGGCTCCCTCTACGCGGGCCTCGCCGGCGCAGACACCCAACTGGCCGCGGTCGACGCCGACGAGGTCGTGGACGAGTTCGCGCCGACCGAGATGCGCGAGATCGAGGAGGGGCGCAAACCGTTCCTGCTCGTCGGGAGCGCACTGACGTCGATCTTCGTGATCGGCGTTGTCGCGCTGGTCATTTCGCTCGCGGTCAGCATCCGGCCCACGGTCGACTCCCGGCCCAGCCCCGCCCAGGCGGCCATCGTGCCGAGCAGTCAGGCACCCGCCCCGAAGCCGATCGAGCAGGCGGCACAGGTGCCGGCGCCTCCGGCCCCCTCGGCGGAGACCATCAAGCCGCCCGTTCCCGTCGCGGTACAGCAGACCCCGCAGCAGGCGCCGCGCACTGTGTACGTCGAGCAGGCCCCCGCCCCGGCGCCCGCCGCTCCGGCCCCTGCCCCCGCGCCTGCGGCACCGGCTCCCGCCCCGGCGGCACCTGCTCCGGTGGTCGCGCCGCCGGTCGTCGTGCCGCCGCCGGTGATCGTGGTGCCGCAGCGGCAGTGGCCCGTGTGGTCGCCGCCGAAGCCGGCGTGGACGTGGCCGAGCAAGCCGCAACAGGCACCCGAGCCCGAAGAGCCGGAGACCCCGTGGACGCCGCCGTGGAGCCCGCCGAAGACACAGCAGCCGCAGGTGCCACAGGTACCCCAGGTGCCGCAGACGCCGCAGTGGCCCGGCTCAGGCAGCGGATCGAACTCGTCCTCGGGCCGCGGTGACAACGACTACGGCCGTGGCTCAGGCGGATTCGGCGACTCCGGCTCGTCGCGCGGCAGCAGCGGGTCCTCCGGCGGCGGTAACAACTGCTTCCTGATCTTCTGCGCGCCCGGCGGTGGCCGCGGTTAGCTGTCCGCGATGCCGGCGCCCGCGAGTGCCGGCACGCTGTCTTCGGCGCGCCAGACCGACCGCGCGCCGGCCGTGAACCGCTCGAGCATGGTCACGATGTTGTGTCCCTCCGGAGTGTGCCCCCAGATGCTGATCCCCTGATGGGTGGTGGGCGTCCACGTGGTCTCGTCGACGACGATCGGGTTCCACCCGACCTCCCATTCGAAGCCCGACGGGGTGACGGCGTAGAACGACAACTCCTTGTCGTTGGTGTGCTGCCCGATCGACAGGGCCATCGCGAAGCCGAGGTCTTTGACCCGCCGATACGCCAGCGCCATGTCGTCCAGTTCGGCGACCTGGATGTTGCAGTGCTGGATCCGGGTGCGAATGGGGTTGAGCGGCAACCTGTTCACCGCTGCGATCGCCACGCTGTGATGGCGCTCGTTGACACGCAGGAAGCGGATCTTGAACTTCAGGCCGCTGATGGTCTCGTCGATGTAGTCCGACAGCCGGGCGTCGAACACCCGGCGGTAGTAACCGTGCATCTGGTGCGGCTTCTTGGTGGCGATCGCGACGTGGCCCATGCCGTCCGCACCGGTCACGAATCCTCCGGGGGCGCCCAAGTGCAATGTCTGCGAACCACGTTCGGCGTTCACGTAGATCTCCTGCGCCAGCCCGTTGGGGCCGGGGAAGCGGACGAAGCGTTCGACGCCGCGCAGCCCCGCCTCCTCGGCCGTTCCCTCGGTCAGTGGTACATCGTGCGCGCGGATGCGCGCCTCGACGACCTCGAAGGTGTCGTGGTCGTCGACCTCCCAGCCCAGCGCAACGGTGTCCTCGGCGGGTCCGCGCTGGACGAGGAAGCGGCAGGCGTGGTCGTCGAGGCGGAATCGCATCAGCCCGGGCAGGGTCTCGTCGAGGTGCATGCCGATGGCGTCGCGACCGAAACGGCGCCAGTCGGAGAACTTCTCGGTCTCGATGACGAGGTAGCCCAGGTGCACCTTGCCGAAGATGTCGGCACTCATCGCGGTCATGCTGTGGCCCAGGCTGATTCGGAGGAGAGGAAGTCGCCGACGAGCTGATTGAACAGCTCGGCGCGTTCCCACTGGAACCAGTGCCCGGTGCGGGAGGTCATGACGAGTTCGGCGTTCGGCATCATCGTCAGCAGCATCTGCCCGCCGTCGGGTCGGTTGACCTTGTCGTCGCGGCCCCACAGCACCAGGGTCGGGTTGGGGAGGTTCCTGAGCCGCCGGTCACGGGTGAGGTCCATCCGCCAGAGGGTGCGCGGGCCCGACGGGCGGCGCAGCGGTGGGTCGGCCACGACCTGCGGATCGATGGAGGCCTGGTAGCGCAGGTCGATCAGGTCGTCGGGCACCTCAGCCCCGTCGTGGACCAGGTAGGTGCGGATGAACGCGGCGAGCTTCTCACGGCTCGGCCCGTCGCCGCCGTAGTAGCTCAGCAAGCTCTTCAAGCCGTCGGTGGGGAGCCGACGCGTGATGCCGATGCCGCCGGGTCCCATCAGCACCAGCTTGCCCACCCGCTGCGGGGTGTCCAGCGCCAGCCGCAGCGCCGCTGCGCCACCCAGGGAGTTGCCGACCAGATGGGCGCGCCCGATGCGCAACTCGTCGAGCATGCCGCGCAGGGCGTCCGCGAGATGGCCGTACGGGTCGTCGTGGTCGATGCGCTTGGAGGAGCGGCCGTAACCGGGCATGTCGGGCACGAGGACGCGGTACGACGCGGCCAGCGCGTCGACGTTGCGCGAGTAGTTCGACATCCCCGACGCTCCGGGGCCGCCGCCGTGCAGCAGCACCACCGGATGGCCGTCGCCGCCGGTGTCGGTCAGGAAGATCTCGGCGCCGTGGGCACGCACCGTGTATTCGGAATCGGTTCTGGTCATGCTTCTTGCCTCACTCGGGGGGTTGCGGTGAATCCTGTGGGGGGTGCGGGCAGCGGATCCTGCCCGCCGGCGGCGTAGACGAATCCATCCGGACGGACCGCCACCACGGAGGCCTTCTTGGCCTGCATCCACCGGGTCAGCGCGGCATCGTCGTCGACGACACGTCCGGTGGCCGGCGAGGTTCCCGGCGGGGCCACCGCGACGATCGGCACGCCGGCCGCCCGCCACTGCTGCCAGGGCTGCTCGGGACCGGTGTGCAGGACCGTCCATCTGCCGCCGATCACGTCGTCGAGACGCACCCGGTGACCGTGGTCGTCGGTCACCCAGGGTTGCGGGATCAACCAGCCCGTCGCGGGAATACCGTTGTGCGCCATCAGACCTGACGGGTACCGCGCGTCGGGGAGCCAGCGGTGCCGGCGCAGCCAGGTGGTGAAGTGGGGCAGCCTGACGGCCGCGCGGAAGGCCCGGTCGCGCAGCGTGGCGCGCACCGGGTTCTGTTCGACGATGAGCTTCCCGACCTTGACGGCCCGCCGGGTCACCTCTTTGACGTGAGGCAACCGTTCGGCCTGGTAGGTGTCCAGCACCGTCTCGGGCAGCGAGCCCGTGATCACGGCGTCGAGCTTCCAACACAGGTTGGCCACATCGCGTACCCCTGCGCACATGCCCTGACCGATCCACGGCGGCATCGCGTGGGCGGCGTCGCCGGCCAGGAACACCCGGCCCACCCGCCACCGTTCGGCGAACCGGACGTGATGGCTGTAGCACGCGGCGCCGATGATCTCGACGTCATCGGACGTGACCCCATGCGCGCCAAGTACTTTCCACAACGAATCGTCGCTGAGTAGGACCTTCTCGTCCTCGTCGTCACGGGCGGGGAACTCCCAGCGATGGTGCCCGAGCGGAGTCGGGCAGTCGACGGCGGGGCGCGCCGGGTTGCAGTGGAAGCGCAGCCGGTCGTGGCCGGGCCACTCCCGGAGCACCTTGGTGTCGATGACGATCCAGCGTTGCGAGAAGGTCCGTCCGCCGAAGCCGATGCCCAGCTGCCCCCGCAGTGCGCTGGAGCCGCCGTCGGCGGCGATCACGTACCGGGCGCGGATCCGTCTGAACGCATCGTCGGTCAGGTCCGCCAGCATCAGTTCGACACCGTCGGGGCGCTGGAGCACGCGCAGGCATTCGTGCTCGAGAAGCACGGTGACGTTCGGAAAGCGGCCCACTCCCTCGCGCAGCACCGTGTCCACTGCGGGCTGGTAGATGAACTGCTGGGGCGGATGGCCGTTGCCCCGATCGGTGGGCAGCAGCGTGGCGAACGGGCGGCCGTCAGCGCCGACGAACGTGGCGCCCGCGCCGGGCTGCATGTCGGCGTTGAGCCGGTCGGCCAGTCCGACCTGTTGCCAGATCCGCACCACCTCCTCGTCGGTGGAGATCGCGCGGGCCCGGAAGTAGATGTCGGGATCCCGCTCGATCACCACGACGTCGAGGCCGCTGCGCCCCAACAGGTTCGCCGCGGTGGCGCCCACGGGGCCGTACCCGACGATGGCCACGTCGTACGTCGACGGATCGTTCATGACTGTCTCACTGTTCGTCCGCGGGTCGTCGCCGACCGGAGCTTGTTCCGTAGTGATCGTTACGGTAGTGTAGTGATCGCTACGGAGTCAAGAGGTGGAGGACGATCACATGCCAGACCAGCCCAAGCGCAGGCAACGCCGAGCCGACGGCGAACTCTCGCGGACGCGGATCCTCGACGCGGCCACCGAGATCGCCGCCGAACGGGGCTACGAGGGCACCAGCATCGGCGCGGTCAGCGCCAAGTGCGGACTGCCCGCCAGCTCCATCTACTGGCACTTCAAGGACAAGGACGACCTGATCGCCGCGGTCATCGAGCGCAGCTTCGGGAACTGGCTGACCGTCTGGCAGCTCCCCGATGACGTGATCGCGCGGGACCGGCTGATGGAGGTCGCCACGGGCACCGCCAAAGCGGTACTGGACTCACCCGACTTCCTGCGGCTGGGCCTGATGCTCGCCCTGGAGCGGCGACCCGTCGAGCCGAAGGCCAGGGCCATGTTCGTCCAGGTGCGCCAGCGAGCCTTCGAGGCGCTGCAAACCAGCATCCGGGACCTCGGGCCCGCCCTCACCGAGGACCAGGTGAGCCAGCTGGCCACCTATGCGCTCGCCGGCGCCGACGGACTGTTCATCGCCAAGGAGATCGGCGGCGACACCGTCGATCTCGTGGCCCTCTTCGCACTCCACGGCCAGGCTCTCTACGACACCGCGCTGCGCATGATCGCGGAGAACGAGCAGCGATGACCCTGAGCCGCGATGTGATCGAACACGCCGCCGGTCTGCTGGCAGTGGCCGACGCCGATGCCACCCCGATCGGCCAGCTGACGCAGCAGTACCCGCAGATGGAAGTCGGCGACGCCTACGCCATCCAGCAGGTCAACCTGGCGCACCGCGTGCAGCAGGGTCGAAAAGTCCTGGGCCACAAGGTCGGATTGACCTCCGAGCCGATGCAGACCCTGCTCGGTGTCGACGAGCCGGACTTCGGCTACCTGCTCGACGACATGGTGGTAGCCGACGGGTCGACCGTGCGGTGCGGCCGGTTCTGTGCCCCCCGCGTCGAACCGGAGGTGGCTTTCCTGCTGCACACCCCGCTGCGGGGGCCGGGCATCACCGCCGCCCAGGTGCGGGCGGCGACCGAAGCGGTCGCCGTGGCATTGGAGATCGTCGACAGCCGGATCGCCGACTGGAAGCTCACGCTGTGCGACACCGTCGCCGACAACGCGAGCTCCGCAGCCGTGGTGCTGGGACCGTGGGTGCGCTACACCGACGATCTCGACCTGCCGGCGATGGCAGCCACGTTGTCGCTCAACGGCATCGAGATCGACAGCGGTCGCGGCAGCGCCGTGCTGGGTGACCCGGCCGAAGCCGTCGCCTGGTTGGCCAACGCGCTGGCGCCCTACGGAACCGACCTGCTGCCCGGCCAGTTCGTGATGTCCGGTTCCTTCACCACTGCCGCTTTCGTCCACGCCGGCGACACCGCGTCGGCGACGATCAGCGGCCTGGGCGAAGTCTCGCTGACCTTCTCGTGACCGGCGGTTAACCGACCGCGCTGATCGTCGCGTCGCAGATCGGCAGGTTCACCGGCAGCAGGTGTGACTCGGTGGTGTTGGGTGCCGTGACGACGAGGGTGCCGACGCGGCCGCACGGCTCCCCGGTGGTGGTGTCGATCGCGGAGGCCTGCACGTCGGCGGTGGCCTTCTCGCCCGGCTGCAGCTCCAGGTGGGGCGCAGAGTTCGCGGGCCGGCGCGCGACATGAACGAGGACGCCGCCGGCGGCCGTCACCAGGTCGGCGCCCGGATAACTCACCAGCACACACACCCCCGACGACACGTTCGTGAAGGTGACGTCCACCCTGCGCAGGGCGCCCTCCTCCGACACGGCGCCCGCCGCCACGTCCAGGTCGTCATTGGCGCAGGCCACCGGCGTCGCCGGCGGCGTCTCCGAGGGCTGGGGGACGGCCGTGGTGGCCGGAGCTACGGTGGTCTGCGGCGCCGCAGTGGTCTGCGGTGCCGCAGTGGGCTGAGGGACTGCCGACGAGGTGACCGGGCTCGCGGAGGCCTCCGGCTGATCGTTGCGATCAGCGCTGCACCCGGCCAGCAGGACTGCCAGGGCGACTGCGGGAACGGCGGCGCGGAGCAGGGGTGATGTGTTCACCGCATCAGTACAGGGCATCCGTGCCGCTACCGATCCCAATTTCGCCGGCGGGGCCCCCTCGAGCGTGCACCTATGGCTGTGAAACGCCGCGGATCACAGCCCTGAGTGCACGTTCGCGGGCGCGGTCACGCGCGTTCGTCACCTGTCGTTGGTCTGGCGTCCAGTGTCATGTTCCCGTCAGCTCATTGCGGGTACCTAGAGAGGCACTATGCGATGCACTGTCTTCGGCACGGGATACCTCGGAGCCACCCATGCGGTCGGGATGGCCGAGCTGGGCCACGAGGTGATCGGGGTCGACATCGATCCGGGCAAGATCGCCAAGCTCGCCGCCGGCGAGGTCCCGTTCTACGAGCCAGGGCTGCCAGAGATGTTGCAGCGCAACCTCGCGACAGGCCGGCTGCGATTCACCACCGACTACGCCGACGCCGCCGACTTCGCCGACGTGCACTTCCTCGGCGTCGGGACCCCGCAGAAGAAGGGCGAGTACGGCGCCGATCTTCGTCACGTGCACGCAGTGATCGACACGCTGGTCCCGCACCTGACGCGGCCTGCCGTCATCGTCGGCAAGTCGACCGTGCCCGTCGGTACCGCCGCCGACATCGCCGTCCGCGCCGCCGCGCTCGCCCCCGCGGGGGTCACCGTGGAGGTCGCGTGGAACCCCGAGTTCCTGCGCGAAGGCTTCGCCGTGCACGACACCCTGCATCCGGACCGGATCGTCGTTGGCGTGCAACGTGATTCGCGACTGGCCGAAGACGCGGTACGCGCACTGTACGCGCCGCTGCTCGACGCCGGGGTGCCGTTCCTGCTGACCGACCTGCAGACCGCAGAGCTGGTCAAGGTGTCGGCGAATGCGTTCCTGGCGACCAAGATCTCGTTCATCAACGCCATCTCCGAGGTCTGCGAGGCCGTCGACGCCGACGTGACGACGCTGGCCGACGCACTCGGCTACGACGCGCGCATCGGACGCAGATTCCTCAATGCCGGACTGGGTTTCGGCGGCGGCTGCCTGCCCAAGGACATCCGCGCGTTCATGGCGCGCGCCGGTGAGCTCGGCGCCAACCACGCGCTGACGTTCCTGCGGGAGGTCGACAGCATCAACATGCGCCGTCGCACCCGGATGGTCGAACTCGCCACCCGGGCCTGCGGCGGCTCCCTGCTGGGCGCGAACGTCGGCGTCCTCGGCGCGGCGTTCAAGCCCGAATCCGACGACGTGCGAGACTCTCCGGCGCTGAACGTCGCCGGCCTGTTGCAGCTCAACGGCGCCACGGTCAACGTCTACGACCCCAAGGCGATGGACAACTCCCGGCGACTCTTCCCGACGCTGAACTACTCGACGTCTGCCGCCGAGGCCTGCGAACGGGCCGACGCGGTGCTGGTGCTGACCGAATGGGCCGAATTCCTCGAGATGGATCCCGACGCCCTCGCGGCCACCGTACGGACGAAAGTCGTTGTCGACGGCCGCAATTGCCTCGATGTCGAGCGGTGGCAGCAGGCGGGTTGGCGGGTCTACGCGCTGGGCCGTAGCGTCGGGGCGTGACCGTCTACGCGCTGAACCTTTTCGACGTCGCCGACCGCGACGAGTACCGCGCCTACTCGAAGCGCTCCCCGCAGGAGGTCGCCAAACACGGCGGCCGGGTGGTGGCACTGGGGCGCTTCCGCGAATCGGTCACCGGAGACATCGAGCCCCGCACGGTGCTGATCCTCGTCGAATGGGAGTCCGAGGAGGCCTTCGACAGCTACCGCAACGACCCGGAGCTGGCCGACCTGCACGCCCACCGGGAGAACGGCTCGTCGTCCTACATCTGGCATCTGTTCGATCGGTTGGACGATCTGCGGCCGCTGCTTAAGCTCGAGTGATGGACCGTATGCGGCACCGGATCCGCTGGCTCGCCCTGCACGGCATCGTGCGCACGCTGTCGGCGATCGGGACGCGGCGCGGCGGGGACCCGCAGGCCCGGCTCATCGCCGACCCGGCGGTGCGTGCCGACCCCGCGGCGTTCGCCGACGAGCTGCGGGGGCGCGGGCCGGTGGTGCGCTGCCGCGCGGTGTACATGACGTTCGACCATGCCGTCGCCAACGAGATCCTGCGTTCGGACGACTTCCGCGTCTCGGCGCTGGGTGCCGGGCTGCCGACGCCGTTGCGCTGGATCAACGAGAAGACCGACCCCGGCCTACTGCACCCCATCGAGCCGCCGTCGCTGTTGTCGATCGAGCCGCCCGACCACACCCGGTGCCGCAAGCTGGTGTCCTCGGTGTTCACCACCCGTGCGGTCAACGCGCTGCGCGACCGGGTGCAGCACACCGCCGACGAGCTGCTCGACCAGCTGGAGAGCCGGTCCGGCGTGGTCGACGTGGTGGCCGAGTACTGCTCGCAGCTGCCCGTCGCGGTGATCAGCGACATCCTCGGCGTCCCGGAGTCCGACCGGCAGCAGATCCTGCGCTTCGGCGAGCTCGCCGCCCCCAGCCTCGACATCGGGCTGTCCTGGCGGCAGTACCAGCAGGTACACGAGGGCATCGCGGGTTTCAACGCGTGGCTGGGCGAACATCTCGAATACCTGCGGCGTCACCCCGGCGACGACCTGATGAGCCAACTCATCCAGGCGAGCCACGACTCCGAGGAGAACGCCCGGCTGTCCGAACGCGAACTGCAGGCCACCGCCGGTCTGGTGCTCGCCGCCGGCTTCGAGACCACGGTGAACCTGCTCGGCAACGGCATCAGGATGCTGCTCGACACCCCCGAGCACCTCGAGACACTCGCGGCCCGACCCGAACTGTGGCCGACTGCCGTCGAAGAGGTCCTGCGGCTCGACTCGCCGGTGCAGATGAGCGCCCGCTTCGCCCGCCGCGACGTCGAGATCGCCGGCACCCGCATCGGACGCGGTGAACTCGTGGTCATCCACCTGGCCGGAGCCAACCGTGATCCGCAGGTGTTCACCGATCCTCACCGCTTCGACATCGAACGCGACAACGCCGGCAAGCACCTGTCGTTCTCCGGCGGGCGGCACTTCTGCCTGGGTGCGGCACTCGCGCGCGCCGAGGGAGAGGTGGGACTGCGCACCTTCTTCGAGCGCTACCCCGGTGCTCGGTTGGCCGGCGAAGGCGATCGACGCGACACCCGCGTATTGCGCGGCTGGTCAACATTGCCGATCACGCTTGGGACCGCGCGCGCCGCGCTAGCGTGAACTCGTGGACTTCCGAGCAGCTCTGCTCGAGCAGACTCGAGCTTTCGGCGACCTGATCCGAACGGGAGACCCCGCGACTCCCGTGCCGACGTGTGGAGACTGGACCCTCAAACAGTTGTTCCGCCATGTCGGGCGCGGAAACCGTTGGGCCGCACAGATCATCCTCGAACGGCGTAATCAGCCGCTGGACCCGCGCGACGTCCGGGACGGCAAACCGCCCGACGATCCCGACGCCGCCGCGGACTGGCTCTATCACGGTGCGGAACTGATCAGCGACGCGATCGACCGTGTCGGCGCCGAGACCCGGGTGTGGACGTTCGTCGGCCCCCGCCCGGCGGGGTGGTGGATCCGGCGACGGCTGCACGAGGCGACGGTGCACCGCGCCGACGCCGCACTGGCGCTGGGCGTCCCGTTCGAGCTGTCGCCGGACCTGGCCGCCGACGCGCTGAGCGAGTGGATCGACCGCGTCTCGGTGGACCGGCGGCACGGGCCGGCGCTCGAGCGTGGGCAGTCCATCCACCTGCATGCCACCGATCCCGAACTCGGTCCGACCGGCGAATGGATGATCGTGCACGACGAGGAAGGCCTGTGGTGGTCGCATGATCACGGCAAGGGCAGCGTCGCGCTGCGCGGCCCGGCCAAGGATCTGCTGCTGGCGACCGTCCGGCGCATCTCGGTCGCCGACGCGGACATCGAGGTGCACGGTGACACCGCGGTCTGGGACGGGTGGCTGGAACGCACGCCGTTCTGAGGGCGTAGCTTTCGATCATGACCACTTCGGAGATGGCCACCGTCCTCGCCTGGCACGACGCGCTCAACGCCGGCGACGTCGACACCCTGATCTCGCTGTCCAGCGACGACATCGAGATCGGTGACGCTCACGGCGCCGCGCAGGGCCACGAGGCGCTGCGGGCGTGGGCGCAGGGGCTGGGCCGCACGATCGAGCCCGGCCGCATCTACGTGCACGACGGGGTGGTGGTCGTCGAGGAGAAGACGGTCTCGGAGGCCGGGGAAGCCGGGTCGGCCGCCTCGGCCTTCCGTGTCGTCCACGATCACGTGACGTCGGTGTTCCGGCACGATGATCTGGCCGCCGCGCTGGCGGCCACCGAGCTGACCGAAGCCGATCTGACCGGCTGATGCGCGGCATCATCCTGGCCGGCGGTTCGGGTACCCGGTTGTATCCGATCACGATGGGCGCGAGCAAGCAGTTGCTGCCCGTCTATGACAAGCCGCTGATCTACTACCCGCTGTCCACGCTGATGATGGCGGGCATCCGGGATATCGCGGTGGTCACCACCGGCCACGACGCCCCGGCGTTTCGCCGCCTGCTGGGCGACGGCTCCGACTTCGGCATCAACCTCACCTACGCCGTGCAGGACGAGCCCGACGGTCTGGCGCAGGCGTTCGTGATCTGCGCCGACCACGTCGGCGACGATTCCGTCGCACTCGTGTTGGGCGACAACGTGTTCTACGGACCGGGGCTGGGCACCAGTCTGCGTCGGTTCCAAACCGTCAGCGGCGGAGCCATTTTCGCGTACTGGGTGGCCGACCCGTCGGCCTACGGGGTGGTCGAGTTCGCCGAGGACGGCACTGCCCTGTCACTGGAGGAGAAGCCGACCGCGCCGAAGTCGCACTACGCGGTGCCCGGGCTGTACTTCTACGACAACGACGTCGTCGACATCGCCCGCTCGCTGCGCAAGTCGGCGCGCGGGGAGTACGAGATCACCGAGATCAATCAGAGGTATCTGGAGCAGGGCCGGCTCAGCGTCGAGGTGCTCGCGCGCGGAACGGCCTGGCTGGACACCGGGACGTTCGATTCGCTGTTGGACGCCAGCGATTACGTGCGCACGATCGAACGCCGTCAGGGTCTGAAGATCAGCGTGCCCGAGGAAGTGGCGTGGCGGGTCGGGTTCATCGACGACGACGAACTCGCCGCCCGCGCACACAAGCTGCTCAAGTCCGGCTACGGGGCGTATCTGCTCGAACTGCTGGAACGCTGAGCCCCGCCGGTGCCACCATGGTGACATGGGGGACAACCGGGTGCGGTACGCCCGCAACGGTGACGTGCGGCTGGCGTACCGCGTGTTCGGTGACTCGGGACCTGTGGTGATCTGGTCGCCGGGCTGGGTGGTCAACGACGTCGACAACATCGATGAGCCGACCAGTCCGTATGCCCGCCTCGTCAATCGCTTCGCTGAGTCGATGCAGTTCGTCATGTGGGACCGACGGGGCACCGGTCTGTCCGATCCGGCAGATCATGTCCTGACCCTCGAAGAGCGTGTTTCCGATCTCTGCGCGGTCGTCGACGCGGTGGGAGCAGAGCGCCCCAGTCTGTCCGGGACCGGCGACGGAGGCGCCATCGCGATCATGTTCGCAGCGATGTATCCGGACCGGATCCACCGGCTCTGCCTCTATGGCACCGCGGCGCGCTTCTCGCAGGACCCGCCAGACCATCCGTGGGGTTTCAGCTCCGAGGAGATCGCCCGGCAGCTCGACGAGATCGATCAGCACTGGGGCGACGGAGCCCTGGCGGATCTCTTCCACAACGACGCCTCCGAAATCATCGGCGTCCGAGAAGCCTTCGGGAAGCGGCAGCGATCGATCGCCAGTCCGACAATGGCGAAACTGTGGTGGCAGGCATTCGTCGACGTCGACGTTCGCGGCGTGCTGGGGACGATCCAGGCGCCGACGATGGTTCTCGCGCGCCCGGGTGACCGGCTGGTACCCGTCGAAGCCGCGGCGGCTCTGGCGGCGGCGATTCCGCATGCTCAGTTCCGGCAGTTCGCGCCGGGTCCCCACAACTCGTTCGACATCATCGACGACATCGCCGAACAGGGCCTCGAATTCATCTGTGGCAGCCCAGGTTCGGCGGCTGATGAGCGCATGGTCAAGACCGTGATGTTCACCGACATCGTGGGTTCGACCGAGCGGCTCAGTGCCCACGGCGACGCGCGTTGGCGCCACCGGCTCGACGCCCACGATGAACTCGTGGAGCGCCTGTTGTCCCGCCACGGCGCGACCTTCACCAGCCACACCGGCGATGGCTATTTCGCGCTCCTGGAGGGGCCCACCAGTGCGGCGAGGTGTGCCCTGGAACTCGTGCCTGAACTGGCGACCCGCGGCATCCCGATCCGCGTCGGCATCCACACCGGTGAATGCGAGCGGCGCGGAACCGAGTGGAGCGGACTGGCGGTGCACACCGGGGCACGGATCGGCGCGATGGCAGGTGCCGGCGAGGTCTTGGTGAGCCGCACGGTGCGCGACCTGTCGGCGGGCTCGGGACTGCGTTTCGACGCGCTGGGGCCACAGCGCTTCAAAGGACTGACCGACGATGTCGAGGTGTTTCGCGTCAGCACCCGTTGATCCGCGGGGAAATCCCTGATTGCCTTCCCGGTCGCCGCACCGTAGGTTTGCTGGAAACTCAAGGGGGAGGGTGTGTGCATGGGGTGGGACAGGTACGTCGGTCGCGTCGGTGCGTTGGCGGTGGCACTGGGGATCGGGTCGGCGGTGGTGGCCGTTCCAGCCGTGGCGTGGGCCCAGCCCGATGACGCAGCGTCGGCGGGCGCCTCGGAGAGCCCCGGTCGGCCGTCGACCGAGCGGACGACCAAGACCGCGGAGAAGACTTCGTCGGCGGCGACGTCAGACGAGCAGGACACCGAGACGCAGACCATCAAGAAGCGTGGCTTCGGCAGCAAGCGCGCTGACCGGTCGCCCACGACCGAGGCGGAGCCCGACCGATACGAGTCCGAATCCACGGACGACGCGGACGACGCCCCGGATGCGACACCTCCTGTCGCGCACGTCAATACGGACGATTCTGACGATGCGGTCGCCGCGCCGACCGTCAAGGCCGTGCTGAAATCCCTCTTCACCCCGCGGGCCGCGTCGCACCAGGACGATGAGCCCGATGCCCCTGCCGCAGCACCCTTGCTGGCGACCATGCTGGCCGCTGCGCGGCGCCACGCCGAAGAGCACCGGGCCGCTGCCGCGACCACCGCTGCCGTCTCGAGCGTCGCACAGTCGGCTGCGGCCGCCGAGCCGAGCGAGGCGAGCTCGCCGCTTCCCGGCTCGCCCAACGGGCCCGTCGTCGTCGGAGCCAACGGCACGGTCTACCAGGTGACCACCGACTCGGGAGGCATTCGGGTCAGCATCGTCGACAGTTCGGGCACCGTGCTCAGCACCACCGATGCCTTTGCCGGCAGCCCCAACATCTACTCCCAGGGCGTCACCCGGCCGGACGGGTCGCTGGTGATCGTGACATCCAACGAACGTGGCACCCGCTCCACCGTGTGGTCGGTCGACAGTGCGGGCGCGGTCACCAAGATCGCCACGCTCACCGGGTCGCCCAGCGGCAGACCGACGGTGGGCGCCAACGGCGCCCTGTACATCGACACGTACATCCCGACGATCTTCAGCCCCACGGGCGCGGCCGACTACCGGACGGTGCGCATATCGCCCGTGAACACCGTGCGGTCCTTCGCTCCCGACACCGGCGTGACGCTGGCACCGGACGGCAGCGCCTACCTGATCTCCACCCAGTTCGGTACCCGAACGCTGCGTGCTATCGCCGCCGACGGCGCCACGAAGACCATCGTGCTGCCCTACGACCAAAACGGCAGCGGACCGATCCTCGGCGACGACGGTTACGTCTACCTCCCCGTCGCGGTTCGTACTCTGTTCGGCGGCAAGACCACTCGGCTCTACACATTCACCGGGGCCAGCAGCACGACGCGCACCCTGACCGGGCTGCCGGGCGAGGTCGTGGTGAAGAGCGACGGTGTGTACCTGGAGACGTACACCTATCCCGGCACCAGGGACAACGGCGTCGACGGCACCACCTACCTGTTCGCGATCACCGCGCAGGCCATCGCCGACCCGAGGGTCATCGAGGGCCGCCTGCGCAGCTTCCAGGTCACCCCCCAAGGCACGATCTACGCGGTGATCAACGATCCGTCGCTGCAGAACACCCCCGTGGTCGTGATCAGTCCCGACGGCACCAGCAGGAACACCGTCACGCTGCCCGGAACACCGCCCCAGGTCGTCGCCTTCAACCGAATCCTCGGCGCCGGGGAGCAAGCCGACGACCACGGCTACGTGACCTACACCGCGAACGGCTCCACCTACCTCGCGGTGCTGAACGCCGACGGCACCATCGACCGCACCATCGAACTGCCCGCGGGCACGGTGCCGGGTCCGGTGTTCTTCGGCCCCGACGGCACGGCCTATCAGCTGAACCAGGTTCGGCAACTCGGCGGCGCCGCCACCGAACAGATTCTGCTGACGTTGTCCAACGACACCTTCTCGCCTTCCATGCGCGGCCCGGCGCTGGACAGCACGTCCAACGTTCAATTCGGCCCGGATGGCAGCGGATACCTGATCCTGCGTAACGATCCCGCACTCGGCAACAGGATCGTGGGCTTCGACGCGTCCGGGCTGACCGGCGTCGAGTTGACGTTGACCCATCCGGTGGTCACCCAGTACGGAGCATTTCCGTTGCAGGCCTTGGTGTTCGGCGCGGACGGCACGGCCTACGTCGCCAGTCGCGCACCCGGCGATGCCGGTGTGTACGCGCTCACCACGACAGGGGTGACCAAAGTGCTCGATCTCGACGGCACACCCCCGCGGTATCTGCCGGTCGTCGGCCCCGACGGCACCGTGTACGTGACCACGGGACAGAACGTCAGAACCATTCCCGCCTAAGCGGATCGGGCTCCCGCCTCACGGTGCGGTGTCGCGAGCACCGCGGCGATGCCCGTGGTCAGCGGCACCGACAGCGCCAGGGCGATACCACCGACCGCGGAGCGGGCGATCTCGATGGCCACGCTCTCACTGGTCAGTACGTCGCCCAGTGACCGGCTCGCGACGCTGAACAACAGCAGCAGCGGCAGCGCGCTGCCCGCATAGGCCAGCACCAGGGTGTACACCGTGCTGGCGATGTGGTCACGGCCCACCCGCATCGCGCCGACGAAGATCGCCCGCCGGCCCGCAGGCTCCAGCTCCGCGAGTTCGAAGACGGCCGATGCCTGGGTGATCGTGACGTCGTTGAGCACACCGAGCGAGCCGATGATGAAGCCGGCGAGTAGCAGCCCGGTGATCGACACGTTGCCCAGATACACGGCCACCTCGTTGTTCTGATCCTCCGACAGCCCGGTCAGGTGGGCGAATTCGATTGCCGCCCAGGACAGCAGCGCCGCCACCAGCAGCGAGGTCAACGTGCCCAACAGTGCGGCGCTGGTGCGCAGGCTCACACCGTGGGCGAGGTAGATGACCGCGAACAGGATGGCGGCGGAGGCGACCAACGCAACCGGGACTGCGGGCGCCCCGTCGCGCAGGGCGGGCAGTAGGAACACCACGAGCACGCCGAACGCGATCACGATGCCGACCAGCGCGCGCAGCCCGCGCCATCGCGCGACCGCCACGATCACCACCGCGAACACCGCGGCCAACACGGTCAGCGGCCACGTCCGCTCGAAGTCGTAGAACGAGTACGTGGTGGTGCCCACATCGTCGACCTGCCGGCTGATCCGGATGTCGTCGCCGACGGCGAGATGCGGTTGCCCGGGGCCGCCGCTGAACTCGAGCAGCGTCGTCGCCCCCTGATTCGGTCCGGAGTCGATCGCCACCAGCGTCTGCACGCACTGCGCCCCCTCGCCGACCGCAGGCACGGGAACGGAGGTGAGTACCGCTCCGGCCGACGGACTGCCGCACGTCGCGGTGCTGCTCGAGACCACATGGCCGGCCTCGGTGGTGACGGCGCCGCCTGCGGCGTTCTGGAACGGCAGCGGAATGTCAGCCTTCTGGCCGCTGGGCCACAGCACCACGGCGCCGATGGCGACCGCGACCGCGCACGCAGCCAGGATCGCGACGACGATCTTCGCGGCCAACGGCCCGAGCGGAGACGGTCCGTTCAGTGAGTGTGAGTGCGAGTGGGAGTGCGCCACTCGGACAGAGTAGGCGGTCGGGCGCGGGATGCCCCTACTGCCGATAGCTGACCAGGAAGTTGCCCAGGCGTTCGATGGCAGCCGCCAGGTCGCGCGCCCACGGCAGTGTCACGATCCGCAGGTGATCCGGTGTGGGCCAATTGAAACCGGTTCCCTGCACTACGAGGATCTTCTCCTGCAGCAGCAGGTCGAGCACCAGTTGTTCGTCGTCGTTGATCTCGTAGACCTCGGGATCCAGCCGCGGGAACGCGTACAGCGCGCCTTGCGGTTTCACGCAGGAGACGCCGGGGATCTGGTTGAGCTTCTCCCATGCGACATCGCGCTGCTCGAGCAGCCGGCCGCCCGGAAGGACCAGGTCGTCGATGCTCTGGTGGCCGCCGAGCGCGACCTGAATCGCATGCTGGGCGGGCACATTCGGGCACAGCCGCATGTTGGCCAGCAGGCTGATGCCCTCGATGAAACTGCCCGCGTGCTCTTTGGGT
Organism: Mycolicibacterium chlorophenolicum; assembly: GCF_001044235.1. Lineage (GTDB taxonomy): Bacteria > Actinomycetota > Actinomycetes > Mycobacteriales > Mycobacteriaceae > Mycobacterium > Mycobacterium chlorophenolicum. The sequence goes on from NZ_JYNL01000023.1 coordinate 19,982, forward strand.
CCGGTGATCACCAGCCACCCCGAGCGGTAACCCGCGACCCGGTAGGCCTTCGACAGCCCGTTGAACGTCAGCGTGAGCACGTCGGGCGCCACGGACGCCATCGAGATGTGCTGCGCGTCGTCGTAGAGGATCTTGTCGTAGATCTCGTCGGACAGCAGCAGGAGCTGGTGCTTGCGCGCCAGTTCGGCGATCTGCTCGAGCGTCTCGCGGCTGTACACCGCACCGGTCGGGTTGTTCGGGTTGATGACCACGATCGCCTTGGTGCGGTCGGTGATCTTGGACTCCAGGTCCGCGACGTCGGGATTCCAGCCCTGCGTCTCGTCGCACAGGTAGTGCACCGGGGTGCCGCCCGCCAACGAGGTACACGCCGTCCACAGCGGATAGTCCGGAGCGGGGATCAGCACCTGATCGCCGTTGTCGAGCAGGGCCTGCAGGGTCATCTGGATGAGCTCGGAGGCGCCGTTGCCGAGGAACACGTCATCGATGTCGAAACGCGGGAAGCCCTCGACGAGCTCGTACCGGGTGAACACCGCGCGCCGGGCGCTGACGATGCCCTTGGAGTCCGAGTAGCCCTGGGCGTAGGGGAGTGCCTGGATGATGTCGCGCATGATCACGTCGGGCGCCTCGAAGCCGAACGGCGCGGGATTGCCGATGTTGAGCTTGAGGATGCGGTGCCCCTCGGACTCCAGGCGCGCGGCGTGCTCGTGTACGGGGCCACGGATCTCGTACAGAACATCTTGCAGCTTGCTGGACTGCGTGAACTCGCGCTGACGCGCGTGCCCGCTGCCCGCCTGCCACGGCACCTGATGGGTCGTCATGTGGACAAGTGTCGCATCGCCGTCCACCGAAATATGAATCGAGCGTGCACCCAGGGTCGTTGATCGGCGCTGATCACGACCCTGGATGCACGCTCGCTGACGTCTTTACCGGCGGCCGGGGCGTCGGGCGCCCTTGGCGATGCCGAGGCCCTTCACGGGCGGCTCGTCACCCACCACGCGTGCCTCGCCGTTGCCGTTCGTCGCCGGGGCGGCGGGCTCGGGCTCGGGTGCGGCGGCCTCAGGCTCCGGGGCCGGCTCGGGCTCGGCGGCCGGTTCCGGGGCGGACGCCGGCGCCGACGCGGGTGCCTTCTTGGCGCCGGGACGGCGCGCACCGGGCGCGATGCCCAGGCCCTTCACCTCGGGTTCCGGCGTGGCGTCCAGGCCGCGGTCCGAATCAGCGGTGTCCGGGGCCTCGGTGCCGGCCTCGGCCTTGTCCGGGTCGACGTTCGCCGGCTGGACGACGGTGGACGCACCCTCGTTCGGGGACGCCGGTGCCTTCTTGGCGCCGGGTCGCCGCGCTCCCGACGCGATCCCCAGTCCCTTGACCTCGGGCTCGGCCTTGGCGGGTGCCTCGGGAGGCGCGGTCTCGGCTGTGGGTGCCGCCGGCGCTGCCGCAGCGGCCTTCTTCGCGCCGGGCCGCTTGGCCCCGCCGGCGATCCCCAGCCCCTTGACCTCGGGCTCGGCCTTGGCGGGCGCCTCGGCAGGCGTGCTCTCCGCAGCGGGTGCGGCGGCCTTCTTGGCGCCGGGGCGCTTGGCTCCGCCCGCGATGCCCAGGCCCTTGGCCTCCACGGCCGCGGGCTTGTCCTCGGCGGGTGCGGCCGCCTTCTTGGCGCCCGGCCGCTTGGCTCCGCCGGCCAGACCCAGGCCGGTGACCGGCTTGGACTCAGCCGCGGTATCGGCCGTGGCCTCGGCGGGCGCCGGGGCCTCAGAAGCCTCGGCGACCTCTTCGACCTCCGCCGGAGCCTCGGCCTCGACCTGCGCGGCGCGCTCCTCGGCCTCCTTGGCCGCCGTGCCCTTCTCGGGCAGCGTGACGCTGGTCTTGTCGAGCGAGCCGAGCAGCAGCTGGGCGACGTCGAGGACCTCGGGCGCCTTCTCCAGGCTGCGGGTAGACGTGACGTCGTCGACGCCGTCGGTCATCATCACGCGGCAGAACGGGCAGCCCGTCGCGATCGCCGACGCGCCGGTGTCCACAGCCTCCTCGGAGCGCTCGACGTTGACGCGCTTGCCGATGTGCTCTTCCATCCACATCCGGGCGCCACCGGCGCCGCAGCACAGGCCGCGGTCGGCGTGGCGCGGCATCTCGGTCAGCTTGGCCCCCGACGCACCGATCAGCTCACGCGGCGCCGAGTACTCCTTGTTGTGCCGGCCCAGGTAGCACGGGTCGTGATAGGTGATGTCCATCCCGCCGTCAGCAGGCTTCACGGGCACCAGCTTCTTGTCCCGGACCAGCCGGTTCAGCAGCTGGGTGTGGTGCAGCACCGTGTAATTGCCGCCGACCTGCGGATACTCCCGACCCAGCGTGTTGAAGCAGTGCGGGCACGTCACCACGACCTTGCGGTCCACCCGCTCGACACCGGAGAACAGGTCGTTGAGCGTCTCGACGTTCTGCGCGGCCAGCTGCTGGAACAGGAACTCGTTGCCCGAGCGGCGCGCGGAGTCCCCGTTGCAGGTCTCGCCCTCGCCGAGCACCAGGAACTTCACCCCGGCGGTGGCCAGCAGTTCGGCGACGGCCTTGGTGGTCTTCTTCGCGCGGTCCTCGAACGCACCGGCGCAGCCGACCCAGAACAGGTACTCGTAGCCGGCGAACGACTCGACGTCCTTGCCGTAGACCGGGACGTCGAAGTCGACCTCGTCGATCCAGTTCGTGCGGTCCTTGGCGTTCTGACCCCAGGGGTTGCCCTTGTTCTCCAGGTTCTTGTAGAGCACGCCGAGCTCCCCGGGGAACTCGGACTCCATCATCACCTGGTAGCGCCGCATGTCGACGATGTGGTCGATGTGCTCGATGTCGACAGGGCACTGCTCGACGCAGGCACCGCACGTCGTGCAGGACCACAGCACGTCGGGGTCGATGACGCCGCCCTGTTCCAGCGTGCCGACCAGCGGCCGGGTCGCCTGCAGCGGCGAGTCCGCAGGAATGCGTTCGAAGCCCGACTCGGGCACGTGCTCGTGGGAGTGCTCCTCGCTGTCCTTCTCGCCGCGAAGCTCCTCGCCGAGACCGCCTTCGGGCGTGTTCTGCAGCGGGGATTCCTTGCCGTCGAGGAAGTACGGCGCCTTCGCGAACATGTGGTCGCGAAGGTTCATGATCACGAGCTTCGGGGACAGCGGCTTGCCGGTGTTCCACGCCGGGCACTGCGACTGACAACGCCCGCACTCGGTGCAGGTGGTCATGTCGAGGTAGCCCTTCCAGGTGAAGTCCTCGATCTTGCCGCGGCCCAGCACGGCGTCCTCGGCGGGATCCTCGAAGTCGACGATCTCGCCCTTGGATTCGACCGGCAGCAGCGGGCCGAGCCCGTTGGGCATCCGCTTGAACGTGACGTTGATCGGTGCCAGGCCGATGTGCAGGTGCTTGGAGTGCAGCACGATCAGCAGGAACACCAGCATGATCGCGATGTGGCCGAGCAGGGCCAGCGTCTCGATCCACTCGTTGGCGGGCACGCCCAGCGGCCGCAGGATCGCGCCCATCAGCTGCGAGAAGAACGCGCCGTTGCCGTAGGGCAGGTTGCCGGTCACCACGGCGGCGCCGCGCACCAGCGCGTACGTCCAGATGACGTTGAAGATCATGAACAGGATCAGCCAGGCGCCGCCGGTGTGGGAACCGTAGAACCGGGAGTCGCGGCCGTGCTTCTTGGGCTCGCGCACGATGCGGATGATCGAGAACGTGATGATGCCGGCCAGCACGGCGACGGCGAAGAAGTCCTGTAGGAAGCCCAGCACGTCCCAGCGGCCGACGATCGGGATGTGGAAGTCGTGGACGACCAGTAGGCCGAAGGCCTCCAGGTACACGGTCGCCAAGACGAAGAAGCCCCACATCGTGAAGAAGTGCGCGATACCGGGGACGGACCACCGCAGCAGCCGGGTCTGGCCGAACACCTCTTCGAACTGGGTGGTGATGCGCTTCTGAAGGTGGTCTTTGCGGTTGTTGGCCTCGCTCATGGGCTGGCCCGACCGGATCAGCTTCGTCAGCCACGCCACGCGCTTGACGGCCAACAAGCCGACAACCACGATCATCAGCGCCCCGACGATCATTCTGATGAGCATCTGGGTTTCCACGCGCATCCTCCGGTTCTGGTTACCAGCGGGTAACTTAGACCATGTTACTGACAAGTAACTTTAGCTCGATGTGAGCTCATAGTGACACCCTGCGCGGATACGCCGCTACACAGGCTGTCCTAACCTGACGCGGCGGTCAGGGGGCGGGCGCGAGCATGACCCGCAGCATCGACAACATCTCCGAGCGCGACTCGGCCCCGAGGCGGCGCCGGATCCGGGCCACGTGGTGCTCGACCGTCTTGGCGGAGATGAACAGCTGTGCCCCGATGTCCCGGTACGGCAGGCCCTGCAGCAGGAGCTCGGCGACCTCCCGTTCGCGCTCGGACAGCTGGGTCGCAGGGCGCGCCGGACCCGGCCGCTGCGCCGGGGCCGCCGGCCGCTCGGCGGGTACCGGGTCCTCGGGCAGTTCGGGCGCGGACACCGCCTGCTTGAGATCACGGGCGAGTTGCAGCATGGCCTGCGAGACGCGGGGGTCGGCGGTCTGCAGGGCGGCCTGGCCCGCCAGCCGGGTGGCATCCGAGGTGTGGCCGAACTGCGCGAGCATGCGCGCCGCCGTGGCCACCTCGTCGACATCGACGTGCCCGGCGAGCACCCGCAGCCAGGTGCGCCCCGCCGTGGCCAGCGCTTTCGCGAACGGGCTGTGCGCCGCGGCCGCCGTCAGCGCCTGCCCGTGCGGGGCGACGTCGTCGGGGGAATTGGCCAGGATGCCCGCGTGCACACCGGCCCAGTGCAGCGGCACCGACCACAGCACCGGATCGCCGAGCTCACGCAGCAATCCGAACGCCTCGTCGAGGGTGTGGCTCAGCCGGTCGACCTGACGCATCCGCGCCGCGGCCACCCACAGCTCGCCGAGCGGCAGCAGCGCGAACACCTCGGTCGAGCACTCGGCCAGCACCTCCATCGCCGAATACCAGTGCTGCTGCATGGCTCCGGTGTCGCCGCCGCGACGGGCGATCGCCGTCTGCAGCGCCGAGGCCCACAGCGCGTCGCGCCGGTGCAGCTGCTGGCCGGCCACCGCGGCGACGGCCGCGCCGGCCGCCGGCAGGTGACCGTCCTGCATCAGCGCCCACCCGAGCAGCAGCCGGTGCCGGTGCGTGACGAAGATCGCATCCGCGGCACCGGCGCGGCCCCCCTCGCGGACGGCCCGTCCGATCACCGACCGCGCCCGCACGGGGTCGCCGCCGTGCAGCGCGGCAAGGGTGACCAGGGCCGCCGGCGTGTCGGGAGTGACGACGGAGCGATCCTGTTCGGCTCCGATCGCCTGACTCAACCGGGCGAGCGCCACCGGATACGGCTGGTCGAGCGTCATCAGCAGGCCTTCGGTGACGGCCCGGGCCGCACGCGCCGTCGACGTCGGCGGCCCCGCATCGGCGGTCTGCCGGTTCGCCCGCGTCGCGGCCACGTCGCCCGCCGCCAGGGCGGCGATGGTGGCGGCGGCGCCGACCACGGCGTCGGGCGCTTGGCCGAGCCAGGCGAACAGGTCACGGGCCTGGGCGGCGCTGCCGTCATGTAGCGCGATGCTGGCCGCAATGCGCACCGCGGCGGCGCGCTGGGCCGGATCGGCCGCCGTGAGCATGCCGTCGGCGAGCCGGGCCGCCGTGGCGCAGTCGCCCGTCAAGGCCAGGGCGTCGGCCAGTTGCGCGCTGGGCGCCGAACTACCCGCGTCGGCGGCCGCCCGGTACAGCCGGGCGGCGCGCGCAGGCTGGGCGGTGCTGCGGCCGGCCAGCTCGGTCAGGGCGGCCGCCAGCCGCTCGTCGCGCAGACCGTGCTCGGCCAGCCGCAACGCCAGGTCGGCGGTCAGCGTCGAGGACTCCAACTGGGAGGCCAGCAGAGACACCTCGAGATCGTGGTGTCGCGACGCCCCGACGATCGAGGCGATGCCGTCGTGCACCTCGCGCAGGAAGCCCGCAGGGTGTGACGGCTCGAGGAGCCCGCTGGCCCGGGCCTGGTCCACCGCGGCGAGCGCGGCCTCCGGGGTCATCCGCAGGCCCGCGGCGACGTCGTCGGGGCCGAGGCCCGAGGTGAGGGACGAGACCAGCAGCGTGTCGAGCAGTGGTTCGTCGAGACGGCGGAGCCGTTCGATCAGCGCATTGCGTGCCGCCTGGCGCACCGCCTGGGCGCCGTCGCCGGCCACCGACAGCGTCGGGCGCAGCAGGAACGGCAGCCCCGCGGTCGCCGCCATGAGCAGTCGCACCAGGTCGGGCGCCGGGGCCTCCCCGAAGGTGGCCGCGGCGATCCGGCCGACCTCGACCGGCAGGATCGGGCCCAGCGTCACTGCCGGATTCTCCCGCTGCAGCGCGACGATCAGACCCCGCAGCGCGCGGTGGTGGGCGAGCGGCTGGGCCGAGATCACGACGGTCGCCGCCGGATCGGCGACCAGGTCGGTGAGCTGCTCGAGGTGCGCGTCGTCGAGCAGGTCGGCGTCGTCGACGACCACCGCGGAACCGTCGGCGTCGTCCGGGCGCGGCGGCCGCGACAGCACCGCGCGACCGTCCCTGCGCAGCGTCGCCCGCACCGCCGCCAACACCGTCGACTTGCCCGTTCCTATACCGCCGGTGACCAGGAGCTTCACCGCGGCCCGGGGATCGCGGTCGACCGCGGCCACCGCGTCCCGCGCTGCCGGCGGCAGATCCGTCGGCCGGTGCGGCGCCGGACTGGTCATCGCCGCCGTCAGGCGCCGTCGCCCGGGAGGATCACCGAGGTCGTCACGGGCGGTGCGACCGTGGTGGGCGGTGCCACCGTCGTCGTGGGCGGCGCCACCGTCGTCGTGGGCGGCGCCGTCGTCGTCGGACGCGTCGTGGTGGGCCGCGTCGTCGTCGTGGTCGGCGCGGTGGTGGTGGTGGTGGTGGTCGTCGTCGTGGTGGCCGTGGTCGTCGTGGTCGTCGGCGCGGTCGTCGTGGTCGACGACGACGGGCTCGTCGTCTCCGACGGGGGCGGCGGCGGAGGCGGCTGGCTGACGGTCGTCGTCGCCACGCCGTCGGGACCGATCGTCACCGTGGTGACCGGCGGCGGCAGCTCGGCCGGCGACGGCTCGGCCGCCGGCGGCGTCGCCGTCTCGGTGACCGGCGTCTGATCGCCCTCGCTGCTGGTCAGCGTCACGGCGAGACCACCGGCGGCCAGCAGGGCCGCAGCCGCGGCGATACCGAACAGCACGGGCGGCCGTTTGTACCAGGGCAGCGGTGCGGGCTCGTCATAGCGCTCGTCCTCGGGGGCGAACGCCACTGCGGGGCGGGCGGGATCGGGCGACGCGACGTAGTCGGGGCCGGTGTAGGGCACCGGCTCGGCGTCCAGGTCGTCGTCCTGCGACCAGGCCAGCGCGCGGAAGGTCGCCGACGCGGCACCGTCGTCGGCGGCCTGGCCGGCGGCCAGCCCCGCCGCGCCGGCGGCCCACGCGGCGGGCGCCATCGCGGTCGGCTCACCGGCGGCGGGCGCCAGGCCCGTTGCCGCCTGAGCGTCCAGGCTCTGGTTGGCCACCAGTGCCGCGCCCGCGGCGACGTTGAGCGCCGGCTCGGGCGTCGTGATGACCGGCGCCCGAAGTCTTTCCGAAAGTCGTTGCGTCACAATCGGAATCGCTGCTCCACCGCCGACAGTGGCGACCGCGGCGACGTTGGTGACCGGCACGTTGGCGCGCTGCAGCGTGTCGTCGATCGCCGCGAGCAACCCGCCCAGCGGGTCGCTGAGCAGGTGCTCGAGCTCCGGACGAGTGACGCGGATGTCCGAGCGGAAGCCGGGCAGCTCGGCGGGGACCACGGTGGCGGTCTGCTCGGAGAGCCGTTCCTTGGCCTGACGGCACTCCTCACGCAGGCGCGCCAGCGAACCGACCGCCGCGGTGCCCGCCGGATCGGGGTCGTTGGCCTCGGCGATGCCGGCCAGCACATGGTCGAGCAGGGCCTGGTCGACCGCGTCCCCGGAGAAGTCCGGGTAGCGCACCGTCTGCCCCACGAGATCCAGGTTCGCGCCGGCGTCGGCGAGTGTGATGCTGGTGCCGCTGCCGCCGAGATCGACCAGCACCACCACGCCCTGATCGGGCAGACCGGGCGCCGCCTGCAGCGCCGCCAGGGCGGCCGACGCATCAGGGATCAGCGCGGCGGGCACGCCGTTCGGCGCGAGGATCGGGCGCGAGCGCAGCGCGCCCCGCAGCGCCCCGATGGTGCCGGGTCCCCAGTGCGCGGGCACGGCGATCGCCACCGGTGAACCGCCGTCCACCGCCCGCGCCATCGCGGCGAGAGCCTCGGCGAGCACGACCTCACCGCGGTGCGCCGAACCGTCGGCGGCGACCAGCGGCACCGGATCGCCCACGCGGTCGACGAATCCGCTGAGCACCAGGCCCGGCGGCGTCGCGTCGGTGGGAACCCCCACCTCGGGCGCGCGGTCGGGGTAGACGGTCAGGATCGAGCGCCGCGTCACCGGCGGGCGGCCGACACGTGCGGCCACCAGGTTCGTCATCCCGATCGACAACCCCAGTGGTTCGGTCATGGTGGTGGGTCTCCTCTTCGGCCGGCCCGGTCGGCCGGACCGTCCACCACCTTAACGGCCGGACCGTCGCTCCCGGTGCAGGCGCCCCTAGTGTGGCCGATCCCCTAACGGGTCATCCCCTAACGGCCCCGGCGCGGGGTTGGGCTTCGCACCGATCCGCCGAACGCGGTGCGCCGATAGCATCGAGGACATACCGAGGGGAAGGGTCATCGTGGCGAACTCACTACTGGACTTCGTGATGTCGCTGGTCCGCGATCCGGATGCGGCTGCCCGCTACGCCGCCGACCCCGCGCAGACCCTCGCGGACGCCCACCTGACCGATGTGACCAGCGTGGACGTGCAGAATCTGATTCCCGTGGTCGCGGAGTCGCTGTCGATGTCCGCCCCCGCGCACGGTCTGGACGCCTTCGGCGCCGAGTCGGCGTCCAACGTCTGGGCCAGCGGTGCGGCCACCGCCGCATTCGACGCTTTCGACGACCATCTCCCCGTCGCGTCGGTGATCGACACCGACAGCGCGGTGCCGACGATCGTTGACCATCTCGACGAACCGCCCGCCGCGCTGGCCGCGCCGGATCCGGTGCCGTCACTGCAGGTAAACGACGTCGAGTTCGACCATCCCGCGATCACCGAACCGTCCGTGGACGACCACTGGGTGCCGCTGGCCGACGATGTGCACGACCTCGACCACCCGGTGGACCATCCGTCCGGATTCGACCTCTTCGACTGACGCGAAAGCGTCGCACCTGACCCGCGCGGACTCGGTCCGCGCGGGTTTTCTGCATTCTGAGCTGCCATGACGCGGTAGATCCCCAGGTACCCCCGAAGATCCCCTAATCCCCTAATGGAAGGACCCCGATATCCCGCATGGGGATGCTCCAGCCGTGGGCGCCGTCCCCGTTTCCGGGGCCCGGCGAACTCCATAACGTGGTCTCCAGATCGCCGGGAAGCGCCGGCGGGACCCACGCACCAGCTCCAGAAAGGCACTCCCATGACGACCCTGATCGACTTCATCCTCGACCTGTTCCGCAGCCCGGCATCGGCCGCGTCGTTCGTCATCGACCCAGACGGCGCCCTGCGCGACGCGGGTTTGCCGAACGTCACCGCCGCGCAGCTGGCCTCTGTCGCCGCCACCGCGGCTCCGGCCGGCTACGCCCTCGGCGGCGGCGACCCGATCGTCGGCCTGCAGCGCGCGGTCGCCGACCACCACCAGCTGGCCTCGAACTTCGCCTCCCCGTTCTCCCCGCAGACCTCGTGGGCGCCGACGTTCGCCCCGGAGACGAACACCGACCTGCTCAGCGGCAACAACGTCCCCGTCGCCAGCCCCGTCCAGGACGCCGGCGCCAACGCCCAGAACGGCGCGTTCAACCTCGGCTTCGGTGACATCACGTTCGGCGACAAGAGCACCAACACCGCCACCAACGGCGGCGTGGTGGTCGACGGAGACAACAAGGGCGACATCGTCAGCGGCGACGGCGCGGTGCTGGGTGACAACAACGACGTCAACAACGGCGACATCCTGGCCGGGTCGGGCTCGCACGTCGCGGTGGGCCGCGGCAACGAGATCGAGGACAGCAGCCAGCACGCGGGCGGTGACGTGGTCTCGGGCAACTCCGGCGCCGTGATCAAGGACAACGACCTCTCCGGCGGCAACGGCGGCGGCTCGCACGGCGGCGGCAGCCTGCTCGGCATCGGCAGCGGCAACTCCGCCGGTGGCGACGGCGGTCATGCCGGCTCGATCATCGTCTCCGACAGCCACGCCAACAGCGGCACACAGACCACCATCGGTGGCGACTCCGGCAGCGACAACGTCGAGGACAACTCGGTCAACACCTCGGTGCACAGCTCGACCGAGACCTCGCACGACACCTCGATCGAGGACCACTCCTCGAGCTACGAGTCCAACATCGGCTCGGGCAACGAGACCGCGATCGGGTCGGGCAACCACACCGATACGTCGCTGTTCTCGGGCAACGACACCGGCCTGTCGACGCACACCGATCTGGCCTCGCACAACGATCTGGCCTCGCACAACACCACGGCGACCGATCTCGACGCGTTCTGATCCGAACCTGCCCACCAGCCGCCGGCGGGGACCGCATCGGTCCCCGCCGGTGGCGCGCTTACCGTTGACCTTTCGAGAGTGCCGCCGAGCAGAGGGGCCGTGATGACCCAACCCAATCGCGTGCTGGTCGAGCTCATCGACCACACCAGTGCGATCGCCGACACCCAGCAGCGCGGCGACCTGGTGGCTCGACTCGCCAGGGCGAGGGCCCGCGTCGACGACCCGCAGATCCGGGTGGTGATCGCCGGCCAGCTCAAGCAGGGCAAGAGCCAACTGCTCAACTCGCTGCTCAACATGCCGGTCGCCCGCGTCGGCGACGACGAGTCCACGGTGCTCGCGACCGTGGTGTCCTACGGGGAGCAGGCGTCGGCGCGGCTCGTGGTCGCCCGGCCCGACGGCGAGGAACCCGAGCTGATCGAGATCCCGGTCGCCGACCTGCGCAACGATCTGCGCCGCGCGCCGCAGGCCCGCGGCCGGGAGGTGCTGCGCGTCGAGGTGACCGCGCCAAGCCCCCTGCTCAAGGGCGGGCTCGCGTTCATCGACACCCCGGGCGTCGGCGGTCACGGTCAGCCGCACCTGTCGGCCACGCTGGGTCTGCTGCCCGACGCCGACGCGATGCTGATGATCAGCGACACCAGCCAGGAGTTCACCGAACCGGAGATGACGTTCATCCGGCAGGCCCTCGAGGTGTGCCCGGTCGCGGTCATCGTGGCCACCAAGACCGATCTGTATCCGCACTGGCGGCAGATCACCGACGCCAACGCCGCGCATCTGCGCCGCGCCGGCCTCGGGGTGCCGATGATTCCGGCGTCGTCGATCCTGCGCAGCCACGCCGTGCAGCTCAACGACAAGGAACTCAACGAGGAGTCGAACTTCCCGGCGATCGTGAAGTTCCTCTCCGAGGACGTGCTCGGCCGGCAGAAGGACCGGGTGCGCGACCAGGTGCTCACCGACGTCCGCGCCGCCGCCGAGCATCTGATGCTGGCGGTGCAGTCCGAGCTCTCGGCGCTCAACGACCCGCACGCCCGGGAGGCCCTCACCGCCGACCTCGAGGCCCGCAAACAGGAGGCGCAGGACGCGCTGCAGCAGACCGCGCTGTGGCAGCAGGTGCTCAACGACGGCATCGCCGACCTCACCTCTGACGTGGATCACGATCTGCGGCAACGATTTCGGACCATCACCTTTCACACCGAGCGGTTCATCGACACCGGCGACCCGACGCTGCACTGGGCCGAGATCGGCGCCGAACTCGAGGACGCGGTCGCCACCGCGGTCGGCGACAACTTCGTGTGGGCCTACCAGCGGGCCGAGGCCCTGGCCGCCGAGGTGGCCCGCACCTTTGCCGAGGCCGGCCTCGACGCGGTGCGCATGCCCGCCATCGACGCTCGCGACCTGGGCGCGGACTTCGGCGAGTTCAAGTCGCTGGCCCAGCTCGAGGCCAAGCCGATCAAGACCGGCCACAAGATCGTGACCGGGATGCGCGGCTCCTATGGCGGCGTGCTGATGTTCGGCATGCTGACGTCCTTCGCCGGGCTGGGGATGTTCAACCCGCTCTCCCTGGGCGCCGGGCTGGTGCTCGGGCGCAAGGCCTACAAGGAGGACATGGAGAACCGGATGCTGCGGGTGCGCAACGAGGCCAAGACCAACGTGCGCCGGTTCGTCGACGACGTCGCGTTCGTCGTCGGCAAGGAGTCCCGCGACCGCCTCAAGGGCATCCAGCGTCAGCTGCGCGACCATTACCGCGAGATCGCCAACCAGACCACCCGCTCGCTCAACGAGTCGCTGCAGGCCACGCTCGCCGCAGCGAAGGTCGCCGAGACCGAGCGGGCCGGGCGGGTCAAGGAGCTGGAACGTCAGCTCAACATCCTCAAGCAGGTCGTCGAGCACGCCGACAAGCTCGCCGCCGGGGGTCACTAAGCTCGAGGGCCTAGAAGTCGGGCTATCGGGACGGGACGGCACTGAGCACCAGCGACCGCGTGCGGGCGATCCTCGGCGGCACCATCGCCGCCTACCGGGCCGACCCCACCTACCGGCAGCGCCCCGACGTGCACCACGAGCTGGCCGGCATCGGCCACCGGCTCAACGAGCCGATGCGCATCGCGCTGGCCGGCACCCTGAAGGCCGGGAAGTCGACACTGGTCAACGCCCTGGTGGGCGACACCATCGCCCCCACCGACGCCACCGAGGCCACCCGCATCGTCACGTGGTTCCGGCACGGCCCGACCCCGCGGGTGACCGCCAACCACCGCGACGGCCGCCGGTCGAACGTGCCGATCACCCGCGACCCCGCCGACCGGGGGCTGACCTTCGACCTGGCCCAGGTCGATCCGGACGACGTGATCGACCTCGACGTCGAATGGCCGGCCGCCGAGCTGACCGACGCCACGATCATCGACACGCCCGGCACGTCGTCGCTGTCGCGCGACGTCTCGGCCCGCACGCTGCGGCTGCTGGTGCCCGGCGACGGGGTGCCGCGTGTCGACGCCGTCGTGTTCCTGCTGCGCACGCTCAACGCCGCCGACATCGCGCTGCTCAAGCAGATCGGCGAACTGGTCGGCGGCTCGGCCGGCGCGCTCGGGGTGATCGGGGTGGCGTCGCGGGCCGACGAGATCGGTGCGGGCCGGATCGACGCGATGATCTCGGCCAAGGACGTCGCCCAGCGGTTCACCGCCGAGATGGACCGCACCGGCATCTGCCAGGCCGTCGTGCCCGTGTCCGGCCTGCTGGCGCTGACCGCCCGCACGCTGCGGCAGAGCGAGTTCGTCGCGCTGGAGAAGCTGGCCGGTGTCGACGCCGCCGAGCTCGCCAAGGCGATGCTGTCGGTCGACCGGTTCGTCCGCGAGGACAGCTCCCTGCCCGTGGACGCCGCCACCCGGGCCGCCCTGCTGGACCGTTTCGGCATGTTCGGGATCCGGATCTCGATCGCCGTGCTGCGCGCCGGGGTGAGCGATTCGGTGGCGCTGGCCGACGAGCTGCTCGAACGCAGCGGCCTGGTCGCCCTGCGCGAGGTGATCGACCAGCAGTTCGCTCAGCGCTCCGACCTGCTCAAGGCGCACACCGCGCTGCTGTCCCTGCGCGAGATCGTGCAGCGCCACCCGATCTACGCCACCCCGGCGATCCTCGCCGACATCGAGCCGCTGCTCGCCGACACCCATGCGTTCGAGGAACTGCGGCTGCTCAGCGCGCTGCGCTCGCGCCCGACGTCGCTGAACCCCGAGGAGATGGCGTCGCTGCGCCGCGTGATCGGTGGGTCGGGGACCGACGCGGCGAGCCGGCTCGGGCTGGGACCCGACACCGTCGACGACGGTCCGCGGGCCGCATTCGCCGCCGCCCAGCGCTGGCGGCGGCGCGCCGAGCACCCGCTCAACGACCCGTTCACCACGCGCGCCTGCCGGGCGGCGATGCGCAGCGCCGAAGCGCTGGTCGCGGAGTATTCGGCGCGCGCTTAACGTTTCGGCGGCGCCGAACGACTAGAAGGTATGCGCAGTTCTCTGGGGATCTCGCTGGGCACGGCGAACCTCGTCACCGTCGTCGACGGCAGGGCGCTGATGCTGCCCGCGGCGGTCGCGGTGCGGCCCGGCCTCACCGTGACCGGATTCGTGGACCGCGTCGGCGACCCGGTGCCGATGCTCGCCGCCGACGGCTCCGCCCACCGTGCGGACCGGCTGGCCGCCGCCGCGATCGAAGCGGCGACGCGGCGTGCCGCACCCCGGCGCCGGCCCGACGTCGCGGCCGTCGCCGTGCCGGCCCACTGGTCCGACGCGACCGTCGCGGCGCTCCGCGCCCAGGCGCCGCACCTGCACGTGGTCTCCGACGCGACCGCCGCGCTCACGGCCACGGCCGCGGATGTCGGTGTGCCTGCGCGCGGCGTCGTCGTGCTCTGCGACCTCGGCGCCTCCGGCACGAACATCACGTTGGCCGACGCCGGCAACGATCTCGCCGTGATCGGGCAGACCGTGCGCTGCGACGAGTTCTCCGGCGACCTCGTCGACCAGGCGCTGCTGCGGCACGTCGTCGACGGCCTCGACGCCGACCCGGCCGGGACATCCGCCGTGGCGTCTCTGATCGACCTGCGCGCCGAGTGCCGTGCCGCCAAGGAACGGTTGTCCGACGCGACGGCGACGGCGCTCGCCGGTCCGCACACCACGATCCGGCTCACCAGGGCGGAGCTGCAGGCGGTGATCGCCGGTCCGCTCGACCGGCTGGTCGTCGCGCTTCTCGACCTGCTGCACCGGCACCGTGTCGCGCCCGCCCACCTCGCGGCCGTCGTCACTGTCGGCGGTGGGGCCCGCATACCCCTTGTCACGCAACGGCTTTCCGAAGCGCTGCGCTGCCCGGTGATCACCACACCGCATGCCCAGGCCGCTGCCGCGATCGGCGCGGAACTGATCGCCGTGCGGTCCGCCGCGTACGAGGCGCCCACCGCGCTGGCGCCGGCTGCGGCGACCATGCTCGCGCCCGCCGCGACGCCGCTGGCATGGTCGGCCGAGGAGCCCGACGACGAGGCCGCCACGGAATTCGCGCTGCCTCGCGCTGACGTTGCCCGGCCCGAGGTGCATTTCGACCACGAGGCCTTTGCACAGGAGCGTGCGCACAGCCGGTGGCGGCGCTCGCCGGTGTGGCTCGCCGGCGCCGCATGCGTGGCTGCCGTCGCTGTCGCCGGGGTGGTGCTGACCGCCGAGATCGCCCGCGGGGACGGCACTGTGGCGACCGGCGTGTCGGACATCAGCACGCCCGTCGCGACGCACGCCCTCGAGCCGGCGGCCCAGCCCGCCGCGCCGCCGCCTCCCGACCCGGTGACCCAGACCGTGGTGGCCGCGGCACCCGCATCACAACCGGCAGCAGCACCCGCGCCGGCTGCACCGCCGCCGCAGCAGCAGGTGGTGGCCAAGCAGGCCGCTCCGCAGCCGGCACCGGCCCCCGCGGCGCCTGTTCCGGCGCCTGCCGCGCCCGCCCCGCTGCCCGCGCCGGCATGGCCACGGATCCCGTTGCCGCAGTTAACGTTCCCCGCCCCGACGCCGCAGCCCAGCCCGACGCCGTCGCCGACGCCGACGCCGACGCCGCAACCCTCGCCGAGCCCGTCACCCTCGCCGAGTCCTTCGCCGTCACCCGAACCGAGTCCGTCGCCGAGTTCGTCACCGGAGCCCAGCCCGTCACCCTCGCCGAGCCCGTCGAGCAGTCCGGACCCGGAGCCGTCCGCTACGGCCGCGCCGACGCCATCGGCAGGTGAGGCCTCCGAGTGTGTCCCCTCAGCCGAGACCACCTGCTGAGGTCGACGCTGCCCGCCGCCGGGCTGGCCGGGCCCGGACGTTCTGCGGCCACCAGAACCAGCGGCCCATCAGCGCCGCGATCGACGGCGTCATGAAGGAACGGATCACCAGGGTGTCGACCAGCAGGCCGAGTCCGATGGTGGTACCCACCTGAGCCATCACCTTGAGGTCGCTGATCGCGAACGACATCATCGTGAAGGCGAACACCAGGCCGGCCGAGGTCACGACGCTGCCGCTGCCGGCGATGGCCCGGATGATGCCGGTGTTCAGCCCGGCGTCGCGTTCCTCTTTGAATCGTGACACCAACAGCAGGTTGTAGTCGGACCCCACCGCCAGCAGGATGATCACCGACATGGCCAGCACCAGCCAGTGCAGTTCGATGCCGATGATGTGCTGCCACAACAGGACTGCCAGACCGAAGGACGCCGCGAGCGACAGCACCACCGTCCCGACGATCACCAGCGATGCGATCGCCGCGCGGGTGATGATCAGCATGATGATGAAGATCAGGCAGATCGCCGAGATCGCGGCGATGACGAGGTCGTAGTTGGATCCGTCGCGCATGTCCTTGTACGTCGCCGCGGTACCGCCCAGATAGATCTTCGAGGTCTCCAGCGGCGTGCCCTTGATCGCTTCGAACGCGGCGTTCTTGATCTGGTCGATGTGCGAGATACCCTCGGGCGTCGCCGGATCTCCCTGGTGAGAGATGATGAACCGCACCGCTTTACCGTCCGGGGAGACGAACTGCTTGAGGCCGCGCTTGAAGTCGGCGTTGTCGAAGACCTCGGGCGGCAGGTAGAACGAATCGTCGATCTTCGAATCGTTGAACGCCCGGCCGATGGCGTTCGGGTCCGACTGCTGCCGGTCCTGCAGGTCCTGCTGGTCCTTCTGCGTCGAGTAGTTCGTCATGATCTGATCGCGATTGCGTTCCTGGCTGGCGATCTGCGGCGGGATCAGCGCCAGCAGCTTGGGCTGCAAGGCGTTGATCTTGTCGAGGCTGATGGTCGTCTCCGCGAGCAGACCGGACAGCTGATCGATGCCGTCGAGGGCGTCGAACAGGGAGCGCAGGCTGTAGCAGACCGGAATGTCGTAGCAGTGCGGTTCCCAGTAGAAGTAGTTGCGCAGCGGCCGGAAGAAGTCGTCGAAGTTGGCGATCTTGTCCCGCAGTTCATCGGTCACCGCCACTGTCTGCTTGAGCACGTCGGTCTGCTCCTGCTGCGCTGCAGCGCTCTGCTGCTGCAGCGTCAACTGCTCGCGCAGGACATTGATCTGGTCGTTGATGTCCGCCGCCTGCTTGAGCAGGTCGGCCGTGCGGGCCTCGGCATAGGACTGGGTGAGCTTCTGATTCACCCCCTGCTGACCCACGATGTACGGGATCGAGCTGCCTTCGATCGGCGTGCCCAGCGGCCGGGTGATCGTCTGAACCCGGGCGATCCCCGGCAGGTGGAAGACGCTCTTGGCCACCCGGTCCACGACGAGCATGTCCGTCGAGTTGCGCAGGTCGTGGTCGGACACCAGCATCAGCACTTCGGGGTTCAGCCGCGCCTGCGGAAAGTGTTTGGCGGCAACCTGATACCCGATGTTGGCCTCCACGGTGGCGGGCAGGTACTTCTTGTCGTCGTAGCTGGTGGTGTAGGACGGCAGCGCGAGGAGGCCGACCAGCGTCACCGCGATCGACGCCACCAGGATCGGGCCCGGCCACCGCACGACCGCGGTACCGATCCGTCGCCACCCTCGGGTCCGCTGCCCGCGCTTGGGCTCCAGCAGACCGAATCGGGACGCGATGGTGATGATCGCCGGCGCGAGCGTGAGCGCCGCCATCGTCACCACGAACATGCCGATCGCCAAGGGGATCCCGAGGGTCTGGAAGTACGGCAGACGGGTGAAGTGCAGGCACAGCGTCGCGCCCGCGATCGTCAGCCCCGAACCCATGATGACGTGGGCGGTGCCGTGATACATGGTGTAGAAAGCGGTTTCGCGGTCCTCACCGCCGTTGCGTGCTTCGTGGTAGCGCCCGACGAGGAAGATCGCGTAGTCCGTGGCGGCGGCAATGGCCAACAGCGTCAACAGATTCACCGCGAACGTCGACAACTCGATGATGTGGTGGTAGCCGAGGAACGCGACGACACCACGCGCGACCGCCAACTCCAGCACCACGGTCACCAGCACCAGGAGCACCGTGACGATGGATCGGTAGACCAGGAGCAGCATCGTGATGATGACCACGAACGTCAACGCGGTGACGAGCTGCAGGCTCTTGTCGCCGGCGTGCTGCTGATCGGAGTTCAGTGGTCCAGGGCCGGTGACGAACACCCTCAGTCCCGCCGGCGGCGGATGGGCGGCGACGATGTCGCGGACCGCCTCCACGGATTCGTTGGCCAGCGTCTCACCCTGGTTGCCGGCGATGTAGAGCTGCACGTAGGCCGAAAGATTGTCGGCCGACTGCGATCCCGAGGACGTCAGCGGATCGCCCCAGAGGTCCTGGATGTGCTGGACGTGCGTGGTGTCCTTGCGCAGATCGGCGACCAGCCCGTCGTAGTACCGGTGGGCCTCGGCTCCCAGCGGCTTGTCGCTCTCCAGCACGATCATCGCCGAGCTGTTCGAGTCGTACTCCCCGAACAGCTTTCCGACCAGCTGGGTGGCCTGCAGCGAGGGCGCGTCGTTGGGGGTCAGCGACGTCGAGTTGGCGGCGCCCACCGCCTCCAATTGCGGCACGATCACGTTGAGCAGGGCGGTCAGCGCCAACCAGCCCAACAGCACCGGGACGCAGAACAGACGCAGGAAGCGGGGAATCCCGGCGCGGCCGGTGCGGTGGGTGCTCACGCCGACTTCACCAGGCAGGAGGTCTGGGCGTTGATCCCGGTCGCCGTCTGTTCGTCTTTGACCTCGTCATTGACGATGACGCGGCAACTGATGGTGCCGGCGTCGCCCTGAGCGATGATGGTGGCGCTGGCCGAGGGTTTCGTGGTCCGCAGGGTGATCGACCACGGTAGCGGTGCGTCGTCGACCCGCTGGGGGGTCGCATCGAGGTCGAGATAGTTGATGGTCGCCACAGCACCTTCTGTTCCGGTGACCTCGTAGGTCACGACCTTGGGGTTGAACGGCTCGGCATCCTGGGCCAGGCCGGCGCCCGAGCGGGTGATCTCGTTGTCCGAGCCGAAGATCCCGTGCATCCGGTAGACGACGACGCCGCCCACGGCGACCACGACGAGGATGAGCAGCGGAATCCAGACCCGCTTGACGATTCCGACCACGACTGCCCCTTGCGTCAGCGGATGCGTGAGTACTTAGCCACGCAAACATTAGAGGGACGACCAGGGCAGAGCAAGCCGAACGGCTAACTTAAATTGACGGTAGGGCTGACGAATCGTCGACGTCGGTATCGCCGCCGGGTTACTCTGGGACCCCTTCACGCGACCGGGAGGCAGAGGCGACTTGGCGAAACCCACGGCACCGCGCGGCTTGGCCCGGCAGCGGGTCCTCGATGCTGCGCTGGCCCTCTTCGCCGAGCACGGGGTGCACGGCACCTCGCTGCAGATGATCGCCGACCGCGTCGGGGTGGGCAAAGCCGCGGTCTACTACCAGTTCCGGTCCAAAGAGGACATCGCGCTGGAGGTGCTCAGGCCGTCCATCGAGGACATGGCCCGGGTCATCCGGATCGCCGAGGCACTCCCCGATGCCGAGCCCCGGCGGGCAGTGATCGTGAGCGGCCTGATCGAGATGACGGTGCGCTACCGCCAGCTGGCCGTCTACTTCTACGGCGATCCCGCCATCGACCAATTGGTCCGTAGCCAGCCCGAATTCAACGTCGTCGCCACCCGTATCCGCGAACTGCTGGCGGGTTCCGACCGCACCGTTGTCGACCGTGTCGCCCAGTCCGTGTTCCTGTCCGGCGTGTGCAAGGCCGCCGCCGACCCGGACCTGGCCGACGTCGACGACGGTGAACTGCACCGGATCCTGCTGGAGCTGTCGGGCCGGATCCTCGCGCCCGCCTGACGCTAGGGCGTGGGTGGCGGCGGTGGCGTCTCGGTGACCGTCTGGGTCTCGGTCTGCGTGACGGTGCTCGTGCTGGTACTGACCGTGGTCGTCGGCGACGTCGTGGTGGTCGTCGGTGACGTGGTCGTCGGCGTGGTGGTGGTGGTCGTCGTCGTGGGCTCGGTGGTGGTCGGCTCCGTGCTGGCGGTCGTGGTCTCGGCCGCCGTGGACGTCGGCGCGACCGCCGGGGCGGAGCTCGAGGTCAGGGGCGTCAGCGACGAGGTCGTCGGCTCCGACGGGGCATCCCCGGTGATCGCCCGGGCCAGACCGTAGATGATCAACGCGATCAGGACGGCGCCCACCGCACCGAACGACACCAGCGCCACCGGTTTGCGGTACCACGGAACTGCGGCGCCTTCGTCGGCCGGCGGCTGGTCGTACCCGTAGTTGCTGAGCTGCGTCGGCTCGTCTTCGGAGTAGTAGTTCTCGTCGTCACCGGATCCGTATCGCGCCACGGATCCCGATAGTAGGCTCTCGCCGCTACGGCGCCGGGTAGAGCGTGCGTGTCACGTTGGTCCGGGGACGTTTGCGGGTGGTGGTCGCGTCGCCGTCGTCCTCGCGGGTGCGGGGCGTGCGCGTCGAGCGCGGTGGGCCGGATGTCTCCGTGCCCGAGGTCTCCGACGCGGACGTGGTCGGCGAGGTCGACTCCGGGTTGATATCGGTCGTCATCGGGGGGCTCGTGCTGGTGATCGTGCCCGTCGTGGTGGGCGTCACCGACGAGTCCTCGGTGGTCGAGAAGGTGGGGTCGACGAAGTTCAGCGGGGCCTGCTCGGGTTCGTTGAACTGCCGCGACACCCACGACGCCGAGGTGATCAGCACCGCGATCAGCGCGATCGCGGCGATGCTGGCGCCCAGCAGCGTGGAGGTCCGGTTGTGCCACGGGACCGACGGCGGCTCGGGACGCGCATCGTCGTCTCGATCCCGCCTGGTCACGGCCACCGATAGTAACCGCGGTGCGCCGGGATCGGCTGGTCAGCCGAATTGGGGGACGACGGCCTCGGCGAAGAACTGCACCTGGTCGAGATCGGACATGTCCAGAAGCTGCAGGTAGACCCGCTCGACCCCGGCCTCGACGAACGGGCCGAGCTTGTCGACGATCTCGTCGGGAGTGCCCACGGCCGGAGAATTGCTGCGCAGCTCGTCGACCTCGCGGCCGATCGCGTCGGCGCGCCGGGCGATCTCCGCGTCGTCACGACCGGCGCAGACCACGAACGCCGCGGAATAGGTCAGCGAATCCGCCGCGCGGCCCGCCGCCTCGACCGCCGCAGCGACCCGGGCGTATTGCGTGGTCAGCGTCTCCAGCGGAACGAACGGGATGTTGAACTCCGCGGCGAAGCGCGCCGCCAGCGCGGGTGTGCGCTTGGCGCCGCCACCGCCGATGATGATCGGCGGGTGCGGCGACTGGACCGGCTTGGGCAGCGCGGGGGAGTCGGCGACGGTGTAGTGCTCGCCGCTGTAGTCGAACGTCTGACCCGCTTCGGTGGTCCACAGACCGGTGATGATCTCGAGCTGCTCGGTCAGCCGGTCGAACCGCTCGCCCAGCGGCGGGAACGGGATCGCATACGCCTTGTGCTCGGCCTCGAACCAGCCTGCGCCGATGCCGAATTCGACTCTGCCACCGCTCATCTCGTCGACCTGCGCCACCGAGATGGCCAGCGGCCCGGGATGGCGGAACGTCGCCGAGGTGACCATCGTGCCCAGCCGGATCGTCGACGTCTCGCGGGCCAGACCCGCCAGTGTCACCCAGGAGTCGGTCGGGCCGGGCAGCCCGTCCCCGCTCATCGCGACGTAGTGATCCGACCGGAAGAAGGCCGAGTAGCCGGCGCTCTCGGCGGTCTGCGCCACCGCGAGCTGATCGGCGTAGGTGGCGCCCTGCTGGGGTTCGACGAAGATGCGGAAGTCCACGGTTCTCAGCCTAGGGTCACAGTCCGCCGCGTGACGCCTTCACCCTCTCGACCAGGTCGGCGGGACCGTCGAACTCGACCCGGGCCTCGTCGCGCCCGGCGACGAACAGCAGCAGCTCGCCGGGATCGCCGGTGACGGTGAGCTGCGGCCCGCGTCCGACCGTCGCCACCTTCTCGCCCTGGGGAGTGCGCAGCACCACCTTCGCGGGCGCGCGGCGCAGGGTCAGCCGCGCCATCATGCCCACCGGGCGGCGCAGCGCGCCGGCGGTCTGCACGTCGAGCGGGCGGGGCTCCCACCCGGGCCGCGCCCGCCGCACGTCCTCGTGGTGGACGAACATCTCCGCCACGTTCGCGATCGGATCCAGCAGCTTGAACGGCGAATACAGCGGCGGCCCGTCGGCGACCTGGTCCACCAGGGCGTCCCAGTCCGTCGAGGCCGACACCTGCTTCTGCACCCGCTCGGTGTAGTCGGCGAACGCGGGGATCAGGATGCCGGGCGCGGCGTCGAGCCGACGCTCCCGCACCACCAGGTGCGCGGCCAGGTCCCGGGCGTCCCAGCCCTCGCACAGCGTGCGCTCGTCGGGGGCGGTGTCGCGAAACGTGGCCACCAGGGCGGCGCGTTCTCGCTGGGCAACGGTCATGTCCGTCGGTTCCTTTCAGCCGAGCGCGCGATCGAGGTTGATCGCGGCGCTGATCAACGACAGGTGCGTGAAGGCCTGCGGGAAGTTGCCGACCTGATCGCCGGTGGCGCTCACCTGCTCAGCGTAGAGACCGACGTGGTTGGCGTAGGTGAACATCTTCTCCAGCGCCAGCTGGGCGTCCCGCAGCCTTCCCGCCCGGGTGAGCGCCTCGACGTACCAGAAGGTGCACAGCGAGAACGTGCCCTCCTCCCCGTCGAGGCCGTCGTCGCTGTTCGGGTCGTACCGGAACACCAGGCTGTCGGTGACGAGCTGGCGTTCGACGGCGGCCAGGGTCGACAGGAATCGGGGATCGACCGGCGAGACGAACTTCACCATCGGCATCAGCAGCACACCGGCGTCGAGCGTGTCACCGTGCTCGAACCGGGTGAACGTCTCGAGCTCGGCGTTCCAGCACGCGGTCATGATCCGGTCGTAGATCTCGTCGCGGACCCGCGACCAGGTCACCAGGTCGGCGGGAAGGCCGCGCTGGCGAGCGATGCGGATGGCCCGTTCGAGTGCCACCCAGCACATCAGCCGCGACGTGGTGTTCGCCTTGTCGCCGTCGCGGACCTCCCACATCCCGGCGTCGTCGCGTTCCCAGTTGTCGACCACCCAGCCGATGACGTAGCTGACGTCCGACCAGGCGTCGTGGCTGATGCCGGCTCCGTATTTGTTGAACAGGTAGACCGAATCGATCAGATCGCCGTAGATGTCGAGCTGCAGTTGCTCGGCGGCGGCGTTGCCGACCCGTACCGGCGTCGAGTCCAGATGCCCACGCAGATGGTCGAGTTCGATCTCCTCGGGTGCGTTGCCGTCGATGTCGTAGAGCACCCGCAGCGGCCCCAGGCCGTCGGCTTCGCGGTCGCCTCGGCCGAGCCGTTGCGACAGCCATTCGATGAACGCGTTGGCCTCGTCGTTGAAGCCCAGCCGCAGCAGCGCGTACAGACTGAACCCGGCATCGCGCATCCACACGTAGCGGTAGTCCCAGTTTCTTTCGCCGCCAACGGTTTCCGGCAAGCTGGTGGTGGGTGCTGCGATGATCGCGCCGGACGGCTCGTGGGTGAGCAGTTTCAGCGTGATCGCCGACCGCTCCACCATCTCGCGCCAGCGCCCCCGATAGCGCGACTGCGCCAGCCAGGTCCGCCAGAACTGGGCGGTCGCCTCGAACAGGGCGTCGACGTCGTGCGCGTCGTCGGCATCGCCGTCGGGGCTGTCGAGCACCTCCAGCACGAACTGCGCGACCTCGCCGGTGCGGACCGTGAACTCGGCGCCGACCACCCCGTCGTCCACGGTGAGATCGGTGGTCGAGGTCAGCGTCATCGCCAGCTCGTCGGAGCGGAAGTCGATCCCGCCGGCGCGCGAACTCACCGCGAAACGCGTTCTGCCGTAGTCCGGTCGGGCATCGAGGGTCATGCGCACCGTTGTGGTGCCCCGCACCGCGACGATCCGGCGGACAAGACGCTGCCTGTGCTCGGCGTCGCCGGGCCGCAGCACCGGCATGAAGTCGTGCACCTCGACCACGCCGTGCTCGGTGAGGAACCGGGTGATCAGCGTGGCCGATTCGGGGAAGTAGAACTGATGTGACGCGGCGCTGTCGCAGACCGGCGTCAGCCGCCAGCTACCGCCGGTTTCGGGGTCCAGGATCGCGCCGAACACGCTGGGCGAATCGAACCTCGGCGCACAGAACCAGTCGATGGTGCCGTCGGTCCCCACCAGTGCGCAGGTCCGCAGATCGCCGATCAATCCGTGCTGCGCGATCGACGGGCCGTCATGCATCGGGCAGCCGCCACCCGCGCGGGCCCGGCAGCCTCAGCGCGGATTCCGGCCCCCACGAGCCCTTCTGATAGGGCTGCACCGACGGCGGGTGATCGAGCACGGGTTGGCACACCTGCCAGAGCCGGTCCACCTCGTCGCCGCGGGCGAACAGCGTCTGATCCCCGCGCATCACATCGAGCAGCAGCCGCTCGTAGGCGTCCAGCGCGTCGTCCTCGTGCTCGGTCCGGGCCAGTTCGAGGTGGGCGCCGAGCGGCTCGACGGTGGTGTCGGGGCCGGGCCGTTTGACGTTGAGAACCAGTGTCGCCAGCGGTGTCTCGCTCAGCTCGAGGGCCAGCTGATCGGGTTGCGGCGCGGCCCCCGGAAACGGTGACGGCGGGGTGCGGAACGTCACCGTGACGGTACGTCGGTTGTCCGCCAACGCCTTCCCGGTGCGGAGGTAGAACGGCACCCCACGCCACCGGTCGTTGTCGACGAACGCTTCGAGCGCGACGAAGGTCTCGACCTGCGAGTCGTCGGCGACGTCATCGTCGTCGCGGTAGCCGTCGAACTGGCCGAACACCACCCGGTTCGGGTCGAGCGGACGCATCGCCTGGAACACCGCGGCTTTGGCTTCCCGCAGCGCGTCCGCGTCGACCGTCTCCGGTCGCTCCATCGCGACGAAGCCGAGCACCTGGCACAGGTGGGTGGTCACCATGTCGCGGAAACATCCGGTGGACTCGTAGAAGCTGCCTCTGCCCTCCAGGCCGAGGTCCTCGGGCACGTCGATCTGCACGGACTCGACATGGTCGCTGTTCCAGGCGGATTCGAGGATCGCGTTGGCGAAGCGCAGGGCGAGGATGTTCTGCACCGCTTCCTTGCCGAGGAAGTGGTCGATGCGGTACACCCGGTCCTCGTCGGTGACCGAGGACACCGTGGCATCGAGTGCCCGCGAACTGTCGAGGTCGGTGCCGAACGGCTTCTCGATGATCATCCGGGCGCCGTCGGCGAGCCCTTCGCGGCCCAGCATCGCGATCATCGACTCCATCGCGGTGGGCGGCACCGACAGATAGATCACCGTCTGGGCGTCGGCGCCGACGTCGGATCGCGCGCCATCCACCGCGGACGCCAGATCAGAGCCGTCGTCGGCGCTGGCCGTCTGAAAAGACAAGCGCTGCAACAGCGTGTCGACGACGCCGTCGTCGAGATCGTCGACCGACTCGGACAGGCCGGTGCGGACCGAATCACGGAACGCGTCGATGCTGTCAGGCGCGCTGCGTCCCGATCCGATGATCGCGTAGTCCTCGGGAAGGTGCCCGGCGGCGGCGAGGCGGTAGATGCTGGGGAACAGCATGCGGCGGGCGAGGTCGCCGCGGGCGCCGAACAGCACCAGGACGAACGGGTCGACGGTCATGTGGGTGACTCCTGAAGGTTCAACAGGGCGTTCTCGACGACTTCGCTGAGCGCCGGGTGGATCCAGTAGGGCCGGCGGGCCAGTTCCGGGGCCGGAACGCCGAAGTTCATGGCGACGACGAAGATCTGGATGAGACTGGCGGCCTGGGCGCCGATGAGGTGCGCGCCGAGAATGGCGCCGCCGGGTTCGGCGAGCACCTTGCACAGACCGACGGTGGCCTCCATCGCCCATCCGTAGGCCACGTCGGGATACTCGGCGACGCCGACGCGGTAGTCGAGCCCGTCGCGCCGGCAGTCGTCCTCGGTCCGCCCGATGGACGCGATCTGGGGGTCGGTGAACACTGCCGACGGCACCAGGTCGTGGCTGATCGCGTGCAGATCGTCAGGGTGCTGCAGGTTGTGCCGGACGACGGCGGCTTCGCGGTTGGCGACGTGTTTGAGCGGGATCGGGGTGCTGACGTCGCCGAGGGCGAAGACTCCCTCGGCGGAGGTGCGGCAGTACCGGTCCACCGCGATGCGTCCGTCGTCATGGGTGTCGATGCCCGCCTTCTCGACGTCGAGGCGGTCGCTGTTGGAGCGCCGTCCCGCGGCGACCAGCAGCGTGTCGGCCTGTACCGACGAGCCGTCGTCGAGCTCGATCGTCAGATCGCCCGGGCGGCCCGAGATCCCGACCAGCTCGGTGCCGCACCGCACGTCGTACGTGTCGCGCACCAGGTCCGTGTACACCTGCCGCACCGCGTCGTCCTGCGGCCCGCCGAGCAGGCGGCCGGACTTCTCGATGATCGTGATGCGACTGCCGGCGGCGGCGAAGACGTGGGCGAGCTCGGCGGCGATGTAGCCGCCACCGAGCACCGCGAGGTGGTCGGGTGGGGCGTCGCGGCGCATCACGGTGTCGGAGGTCTCGTAGGGCAGGCCCGAATCCGCCACGGCCTCGGGCACCACCGGGCGGCTGCCCGCCGCGATCACGATCCGCTCGGCCTCGATCTCGACCGTGCCGTCGGCGGTCGCGACCTCCAACCGGCGCGGGCCGGTGAACCGCGCGTGCCCGTTGTAGACGGTGACGAAATCGCTGTCCCGCCGACCCTGTTCACCCTGCGCGGCCACCGCGTCGGTGCGGCCGAAGACGCGGTCCCGCACGTCGGACCATCGCATGTGCGGAGTGCCGGCGTCGACGCCGAACCGGGACGCCGTGCGGACGGTGTCGGCGACCTGGGCCGTGTAGGACAGCATCTTCGACGGGATGCATCCGTAGTTGACGCAGGTGCCGCCGAACTGGCGATCGTCGATGATCGCGACGTCCAGATCGGCGAACTGATCGTCGACGACCATGTTGCCCGAGCCGGCCCCGATGACAACGAGGTCGTAGGTGTGCACCCACCCGCTGTTCCCGGTGGGTCTTCGCTGTCAAACCCGGTGCGGGTAACTGATGTGTGACAGCTAGAAGCTCTCGACGCCCTCGACGCTGATCGTCATGCCGTGGCCGGTGCCGTCGTTGGTGAACGTGGTGCCGTCCTCGCTGGCGTCGATGGTCCAGCCGAGCGCCGAGTAGGTGCGGTAGTCGAGGGTGACGGCCGGGATCGCGCCGAGGTTGCCCAGTACCCAGCTGACCCGGCCGTCGGCGGTGAGGCGCACGCCGTTGGCCGGTTCGCCCTCGACCTCGGGTGCGTTGGTGAACGCGGACTCGCAGCCGACCTCCTGCTCGTCGAGCTGGCAGCGCGTCTTGCCGGACTTCGTCTGGATGAACACGTAGCCGTTCTGCGGGCTGAGCACCTCGCCGGACGGCGCGCGGGTGGGTGCCGTCGGCGACGGCGCGGGTGCGGTGGTGACCGGCGGGGGCGTCGACCGGCTGGGCCGGGGCGTCGGGAAGTCGGGTTCGATGCCGGTGTCGGGGCTGCGCGTCGCGGTGCCCTCGATCGACGACTGGCAGCCGGCGAGCACGGCGACGGCCAGCACCCCCGCCGTCACCAGCCGCATCGTCACCTGGCCCAGCGTACGCAGAGTGTGGCCGGTGTGACGGAAGTGACTCGCGGGTGTCGGATTGTCCCGCACCCGATCGGCGGGCGTTGTGGGCTGAAAAGCGCGTAGTGCACTACGCGAGCGTCTCGCTGGTGCGCTCCCTAACGTCCCGTACCGATAGCCCAGGCCGCGCGCGGCCGGGACTTGTTGGGATCGGTAGTCGACCGACGGGTGTCGGCTTGTCGCGACAACGTCGAACGGGAGCGGAAGAGAAGATCATGGACTCAACGAAACGGATGTCGTGGGCCGGGGGGATGGCCGTCGCAGTCGGTGTCGGAATGGCGATCGCCTGTCCTGCAACGGCCGTCGCCGAGCCGTCCCCGTCCTCTCCGTCAGCCTCGGCCGACGCGTCGGCATCGTCCGGCAGGGATTCGGCGTCAGGTGCGAAAACCTCGACCGACCACCCGGACCCGGCCAGGGGCTCCGAGGACCAGGAAGCCGAACCGGCTCGTGCGTCGGAAACCGGGTCAGGCCGAAGCGTCGTCCGCCACCGACGCGACGATGACGGTCCGGCTCCCAAGCGGCGCGCGCGGCGGTCCGCTCCCGCTGCTGAACCGCCTCAGGCGGTCGATTCCGGGTCGACGGAAAAGGTGACGGCCACCGCGGAAGTTCCAGAGAGAAAGGTGCTTTCGGATTCGATCACGGTGCCCGCTGCGACGACTCCGCCCGCGCCGGCGGTGCCGCTGCAGTCGCCCGGCGTGTTCGAGTGGCTGTCGATGGCCTGGCCCGAGGCCCGGCGCACACGATTTCCAAAGACCCCGACCACCGGCTACGACCCGACCGAGAACATCCAGACCCTTGATGCCAACGGATTGGTGACCGCGGTGCGCGGTGACCTGGTGGCGCGCGGCGCCGACGACGGCCCGTTGACGTTCACGATCACCAAGCGGCCCCGCAGCGGTTCAGCGGTGGTCAGCCCCGACGGCACGTTCGTCTACACGCCGGGCCGTGAGATGGCGGCGTCCGGCGGCACCGACCGGTTCGTCGTTCGGGTCGCCGACGTCAGCGCTCCTCGCAGCGCACACTCCTTTGCGTTGGGGCCGGGCTTCGGGCGCAGCACCACGACCACGGTCGACGTGGCCGTGTTGGCCAACTGCGCCGGGGCGTGCCTGGCCCACCCGATCAAGGTGATCGACACGATCGAGGTCGGCGAGGCCCCGGACGGGGTGGCGTTCAGCCCCAACGGCACGCGGGCCTATGTCGCCAACGCACTCGACGACACCGTGTCGGTGATCGACACGGCGACCAGTTCGGTCACCGCGACGATCCCGGTCGGAGAGATGCCGCGCGGTGTGGCGGTCAACCCTGCAGGCACGCGCGCCTACGTCACCAATCTCCTCGACGGCACCGTGTCGGTGATCAGGACGAGCACCAACACCGTCGTCGCGACCATCCCCGTCGGCACCTCCGCAGAGCGAGTCGCCGTGAGCTCGGGCGGCTCCCGCGTCTATGTCATCGGATCCCAGGAGAACGGAAGCACGCTGTCGGTCATCAGCGCTGCGTCCAACACCGTCCTCTCCGCAATCTTCCTCAACGGCACCGGGTACGGCCTCGCGGTCAACCCGCAGGGCGGCAGCGTCTACGTCGCCACGCAGATCGACTGGCTGGACAAGGTCGACATCGTCACCGAGGCGGTGACCCACGTCGACACCAACGCAGGCTGGCTGTCGGGGATTGCGTTCAATTCCCTCGGCACCCGCGTCTATTACGCCAGCCGGGACGACGGCACCGTGACCGTGCGGAGCACCAACACCGATGCCATCATCGCGACCATCAACGTCGGTGAGGATCCGCGGGGTGTGGCGATGAGCCCGGACGGCACTCGCCTGTACGTGGTGAACAAGGAAGACGACACGCTGTCGGTGATTCGAACCTCCACCAACACCGTGCTCGCCACCATCGACGTCGGCGACTCGCCCAACGAAGTGGCGATCAGCCCCGACGGCACCCGCGCCTATGTCACCAACAGCTTCAACGACTCCGTTTCCGTACTGCAGGTGTGATTCACGGGGCCTTAGCGTGTCGTCGGGTCAGGCGGGTGCGACCGCGGGTTCGCCGAACTGGCGGTCGAAGTAGCGGTGCAGGGCGTCCATGGCGGGAGTGAACGACACACCGCGGTGCCACGCGAGCCCTATCCGCATGTCCGGGACCGGGTCTCGCACGATCACCGTGTCGACCCGCTTGCCCTCGAGCGACCAGGGGCGGTAGACCATGTCGGACAGGATCGCCACCCCGTTCCCGTTGGCGACGATGCTGCGGACGGCCTCGATCGAAGAGGTCTCCATCAGGATCCGGCGCGTCAGGTCGCCCCAGTAGAGGCGCGTCGTCACGTCTGCCTCGTCGACCGTCAGCTGTACATAGGGATGCTCGGCCACATCGGCGAGGCCGATCTCGCCCAGCCGCGACAACGGATGGTCCGGCGCCAACCACAGTCGGCGCTGGGAATGCACGTACGTCTGATGTTCGAGTTCGGGGCTCTGCAGGTTCGACGTCAGCACCAGTCCGAAGTCCAGGTCTCCGCAGGCCAGCCTTTCTTCCACGTCGGGCCGGCCCATTTCGAGCCAGGAGAAGTCGATGTTGGGGAAGGCGATGGTCAGCCGTTGAATCTGGTGCGGCAGGAAATACGCCATCACCGTATAGGTGACCCCCACCCGTAAGCGTCCGTGCGGATCGGTGTCGGTGGCCGTCACCAGCGCAGCCTCGTCGACGAGTCGGAGGATCTGACGGGCTTTCGGGAGGAACTCGGATCCGGTCGGCGTGAGCTCGACGCCACGCGAGCCACGGGTGAACAGCCGCTGACTGAGGAGGCGCTCCATCTCCTGCACCGCCATCGTCACCGACGACTGCGAGACGTACAGGCCGCGCGCCGCCGAGCTGATCTGGCCCGCCTCGGCCACCGCCACGAAGTAGCGCAGCTGGCGAATGGAGAAAGACACGGACAACGTCCCTGCGTAGCAGCGGGTATCGGATTTCCTGATAACAATACATAGAAATATTGAACTTGTTGATCAATTGCGTCGCTCCTACCGTCGGATGAAGGGAGGAGCAGAACATGCGTACAACCCGAATCGACATCAACTGCGATATGAGCGAGGGCTTCGGAACCTGGATGTTCGGCGACGACGTCGACGCCCAGATGATGCCCCTGGTGAGTTCGATCAACGTCGCCGCCGGATTCCATGCCGGCGACCCGAGCACGATGGCCAGGACCGTGGCGATGGCCAAGGACCACGGCGTCGGCGTGGGAGTGCATCCCGGCTTCCGGGATCTCGTGGGCTTCGGCAGGCGGCACATCCAGGCGACGGCCGCCGAACTCGTCAACGATTCGATCTACCAACTGGGCGCCCTGCGGGAGTTCGTCCGCCTGCACGGTGTGCCGTTGCAACATTTCAAATTGCACGGGGCGCTGTACATGCACGCGGCCCGCGACGAGGAGTTCGCCGAGGCGCTCATCACGGCGCTGCAGGTCGTCGACTCTGAGCTGCCGGTGCTCGTGATGGGCGGTTCGGTGATCGACGGTGTCGCCCGGGCGCACGGTCAACCGGTGATCCGTGAGTTCTATGCCGACCGGCACTACGGTGCCGACGGCCAGATCGTCTTCACCCGCGATGTCGGAGCGCTCGACGCCGACACGGTTGCCGCCAAGGTCCTGCAGGCCTGCCGGCAGGGCACCGTCGAAACCGTTGACGGTCAGACCATTCCGATCGAATTCGAGTCCGTCTGCATCCACAGCGACACCCGCGGCGCCTACGAACTGATGCGCACCAGCCGGGACGGTCTGGACGACGCCGGCATCGACGTGCGGTCGTTCGCCGTCGCTTGATGACCACACCACAACAAGTCAGGAGCCGAACATGAGCACCACCCACGACGTCACATCACCCCTGCCCGGCACCTTCTACCGGGCCGAGTCCCCGTCCAGCCCGCCCTTCGTCGAGGTCGGCGCCAGCGTCTCCGTCGGCGACACTGTCGGTCTGGTCGAGGTCATGAAGATGTTCAACCCGGTGACGGCCGAGGTGGCCGGAACCGTCGTCGAGATCTGCGTGGAATCCGAAGACACCGTCGACGCCGGTGACGTGCTGATGCGAGTGGAGGAAGGATAAATGGCCTCCATCAACCGATTACTGATCATCAACCGCGGTGAGATCGCGGTCCGCATCATCCGCGCCGCCAAGGAACTGGGCATCACGACGGTGGCGGCGTACAGCGACGCCGACGAACAGTCGCTTGCTGTCCGGTTGGCCGACGAGTCGGTGAACATCGGCGCCGCCCATGCCCGCAAGAGTTATCTCAACCACGAGGCGGTACTCGCTGCAGCGCAGGAATGCACGGTGGACGCGGTTCACCCGGGCTACGGATTCCTCTCCGAGAACGCCGAATTCGCGCGGTCAGTGGCCGACGCCGGGCTCATCTGGGTGGGTCCGGACGCCGAGACGATCGCCCGGATGGGTCACAAGGCCGAGGCGATCCAGACCGCCCGCGCGGCGGGCGTGCCGGTGGTGCCTGGTAGCCAGGGTCTGATCGCCACCGTCGAGGACGGCGTCGCGGCGGCCGAGACGATCGGGTTCCCGGTACTCATCAAGGCGGCCGCCGGAGGAGGTGGTCGGGGGATTCGCATCGCCACCGATGAATCGGAACTGGTCGACGGGATCGCGTCGGCCCAGCAGGAGGCCGAGGCCGCGTTCGGAGACGGCGGCGTCTATCTCGAACGGTTCATCCCGCACGCGCGGCACATCGAGGTGCAGGTGCTGGGAGACGGGGTGGATGCGGTGCACTTCTACGAGCGGGACTGTTCACTGCAGCGTCGGCGGCAGAAGATCTGGGAGGAGGCACCGGCGGCGATCCTCGACGGAGAAACGCGAAACCACCTGTGCGAGTCCGCCGTTGAGCTTGCACGTTCGGTCGGCTACTGCGGTGCCGGCACGGTCGAGTATCTCTTCGATCCCCACACCGGCGAATACTTCTTCATCGAGATGAACACTCGGATCCAAGTGGAGCACCCGATCACCGAGGAGATCTGCGGCGTCGACCTGATCCAGGCGATGATCCGAGTCGCGCAGGGCGAACCGTTGCCGTATCGACAGGAGGACATCCGGCCACGCGGCCACGCGATCGAGGTCCGGATCAACGCCGAGGACCCGGATCGCAACTTCATGCCGGGTCCGGGCACGATCGCCGACCTGCACTGGCCGGCCGGACCGGGCGTCCGCATCGACTCGATGGCATACGCGGGCTACCAGATTCCGCCGTACTACGACTCCATGATCGGCAAGCTCATCGTCTGGGCCGAGGATCGTGACGGCGCGCTGGCCCGACTCGACCGGGCCCTGTCCGAACTCGAACTGACGGGGCTGAAGACGACGCTGCCGTTCTTCGAGCGTCTCCTGACCCAAGACGATGTACGCAACAACGCCTTTCACACCACGTGGATCGAGCAGTTGCTGGAAGCGAGGACCTCATGAGCGACACCCGCTACACCTTGGGCGGTGACGAGCACCTGTTCGCCGAGTTGTCGGAAAGCATGTCGCTGGGCGCGTTCTTCCGCGGAATCCTGATCACCAAGGAACTCGCTGCACGAAACCTGCCCGGTGTCACCGAGATCTGCCCGGCCAACGCCTCGTATCAGATTCGGTTCGACCCGGATGTCCTGGACGTCGCTGATCTGCAGAACACCCTCGAGGACATCTCGGCCACGGTGGGCGAGAGCCAGGGTGTGCTGTCCACTCGTGTTCTCGAGATCCCGGTGCTCTACGACGATCCGTGGACCAACGAGACCGGGCAACGTTTCCGCGATCGGCACCAGGACCCGAACAGCACCGATCTCGAGTATGCGGCCCGGATCAACGGATACCCCGACGTGGGCAGCTTCGTGAAGGCGCACTCGGATACTCCGTGGTTCGTCTCGATGGTGGGATTCGTCGCCGGACTGCCGTTCATGTATCAGATGGTCGAACGCGCCAAGCAGATTCAGGTGCCCAAGTACCTGAAGCCGCGCACGGACACCCCGAAGCTCACCGTCGGCTACGGCGGCTGCTTCAGCTGCATCTACTCCGTCAAGGGAGCCGGCGGATATCAGATGTTCGGTGTGACCCCGGTTCCGATCTACGATCCCGAGCAACGGCTGGATCATCTGAAGGACTTCATGATCCTGTTTCGCCCGGGCGACATCGTGAAGTTCAGGCCCATCGACCGCGCCGAGTACGACGACATCGTCGCCGCGGTGGAACGCAACGACTACACCCTGGTCAGTGCGCCCGTCGAGTTCTCTCTGGAGCATTTCGAGGCGGATCCCGCGGGCAGCGCCACAACAATTCTGGAGGCACTCCATGCCCATTGAGATCACGAAACCGGGACTCGTCACCTCCGTCCAGGACGGCGGCCGAAGCGGTTACTACCACCTCGGCATTCCGCCGTCCGGCGCGATGGACCAGATCTCCTATCGCGCAGCCAATCTGCTTCTCGGTAATCCGGAGACCGCCGCGGCGCTCGAATGCGCGCTCATGGGACCGGAACTCGTGTTCACCGAGGACGCCCATGTCTGCGTCACGGGCGCGGAGATGGTGCCGAAGGTCGACGGTGAGGTCCGGCCGACCAACACCGTGCTGGAGATCGCTGCCGGCCAGACAATGGATTTCAGTTTCGCGAGCGCCGGCGCCCGGTCCTATGTCGCCGTCGCTGGCGGGATCGAGGTACCCGAGAAGCTCGGGAGCCGCTCGACCTACGCACTCGGCGGGCTCGGCGGGTTCGAGGGTCGTCCGCTCAGGGCCGGCGACGTGCTGTCGATCGGAAAGCGAACCGGCGCACCGACCGCCGACGCCCAGTTGCCGGAAGATCTGCGGCTGCCCTTGGCCAAGGAGTACACGCTGCGGATGGTTCGCGGGCTGTATGACCACCGGGTCGTGCCGGAATCGATGGACGTGTTCCTGTCGGAGACGTGGCTCGTCGCCTCGGAAGCCGATCGCGTCGGCTACCGCCTCAAGGGCGGCACACCGCTGGAGTTCGTCCCCCGAACGCCCCCGTTCGGCGCCGGAGACGACCCGTCCAACATCGTCGACGCCTGTTACCCCATCGGCTCGATTCAGGTGCCGTCGGGTGAGCAGCCGATCGTGCTCCACCGCGACGCCGTATCCGGTGGGGGCTACATGATGATCGGCACGGTGATCAGCGCCGACATGGACCTCGTCGGGCAGATGCCCCCCAACACCAAGGTCAGGTTCGAGGAGGTGTCGGTGCCCCAGGCCCTCCAGGCTCGGACCGAGCGCGCCGACCGGCTCGATCGCATCCGGCTCGCCTGCAGCTGACCCTCGGCTGACGAAAGTTGCGTGCCCAAGCGCCGGGCTGCACGCCGGCGCTTGGGCGCCGTCGCACCCAATGAGAGGCCAGGGCTGTGATTCGCCCCAGATCGCAGCCCGGAATGCGCTTCCGCGGGCAATCCCGGGAACAAATCGCGCACCTGCCCCGTTGGTCACTTCGACAGTTGAGTGAATCAGACTCAAGTTTGGCTTGACACGGCATGGCCGCGAGGAGCAGTCTTGAGCCCGGTGCACTCAGTACGCATGTTTCGTCTATTCAGGAGGCAGTAACTATGGCTCGTGCGGTCGGCATCGACCTCGGGACCACCAACTCCGTCGTCGCAGTTCTCGAAGGTGGCGATCCCGTCGTCGTCGCGAACTCCGAGGGCTCCCGCACCACCCCGTCGGTCGTCGCGTTCGCGCGCAACGGCGAGGTGCTGGTCGGTCAGCCCGCCAAGAACCAGGCGGTGACCAACGTCGACCGGACGATCCGTTCGGTGAAGCGTCACATGGGCTCCGACTGGACCGTGGAGATCGACGGCAAGAACTACACCGCGCAGGAGATCAGCGCGCGCGTGCTCATGAAGCTCAAGCGTGACGCCGAGAGCTACCTGGGCGAGGACATCGCCGACGCGGTCATCACCGTGCCTGCGTACTTCAACGACGCCCAGCGCCAGGCGACCAAGGAAGCCGGCCAGATCGCCGGCCTCAATGTGCTGCGCATCGTCAACGAGCCGACCGCGGCCGCCCTGGCCTACGGCCTCGACAAGGGCGAGAAGGAACAGACCATCCTGGTCTTCGACCTCGGCGGTGGCACGTTCGACGTGTCTCTGCTGGAGATCGGCGAGGGTGTCGTCGAGGTGCGTGCCACCTCGGGTGACAACCACCTCGGTGGCGACGACTGGGACGACCGGATCGTCGAATGGCTCGTCGACAAGTTCAAGGGCACGTCGGGCATCGACCTGACCAAGGACAAGATGGCGATGCAGCGGCTGCGGGAAGCGGCCGAGAAGGCCAAGATCGAGCTGTCGAGCTCGCAGAGCACGTCGATCAACCTGCCCTACATCACCGTCGACGCGGACAAGAACCCGCTGTTCCTCGACGAGCAGCTCACCCGCGCGGAGTTCCAGCGCATCACGCAGGATCTGCTGGACCGCACCCGTAAGCCGTTCCAGCAGGTGATCAAGGACGCCGGCATCGCCGTCGGCGACATCGACCACGTCGTGCTCGTCGGTGGCTCCACCCGCATGCCCGCGGTCTCCGAGCTGGTCAAGGAGATGACCGGCGGCCAGGAGCCCAACAAGGGCGTCAACCCCGACGAGGTCGTCGCCGTGGGCGCCGCGCTCCAGGCCGGTGTGCTCAAGGGCGAGGTCAAGGACGTGCTGCTGCTCGACGTCACCCCGCTGAGCCTCGGTATCGAGACCAAGGGCGGCGTGATGACCAAGCTCATCGAGCGCAACACCACGATCCCGACCAAGCGGTCGGAGACCTTCACCACTGCCGACGACAACCAGCCGTCGGTGCAGATCCAGGTGTTCCAGGGTGAGCGCGAGATCGCCGCACACAACAAGCTGCTCGGCAGCTTCGAGCTGACCGGCATCCCGCCGGCTCCGCGCGGCGTGCCCCAGATCGAGGTCACGTTCGACATCGACGCCAACGGCATCGTGCACGTCACGGCCAAGGACAAGGGCACCGGCAAGGAGAACACGATCAAGATCCAGGAGGGCTCCGGCCTGTCCAAGGAGGAGATCGACCGGATGATCAAGGACGCCGAGGCGCACGCGGACGAAGACCGTCAGCGTCGCGAGGAGGCGGACGTCCGCAACCAGGCCGAGTCGCTGGTCTACCAGACGGAGAAGTTCGTCAAGGAGCAGCGTGAGGCCGAAGGGGGATCGAAGGTTTCCGAGGACACCTTGACCAAGGTCGACGGCGCGATCGCCGAGGCCAAGACTGCGCTGGCGGGCACCGACATCTCGGCCATCAAGTCCGCGATGGAGAAGCTCGGCCAGGAGAGCCAGGCCCTCGGCCAGGCGATCTACGAGGCCACCCAGGCCGAGCAGGCCTCGTCCGACGGTGACGGCGGGGGCGCCTCGGCCTCCAACGACGACGTGGTCGACGCCGAGGTGGTCGAGGACGATCAGGAGCGGAAGTGAGCGAGGATCGAGAAGAGCCGATCACCGTCACCGACAAGCGCCGCATAGACCCGCAGACCGGCCAGGTGCGTGACGCACCTGAGCCGGCCTCCGGGCCGGTCGAAGACGAGGTGCCGACGGTCTCGGAGGAGTCGCAGGACAAGGCGGCCGAACTGATCGCCGACCTCCAGCGGGTCCAAGCCGACTTCGCGAACTATCGCAAGCGGTCGCTGCGCGATCAGCAGGTGGCCACCGAGCGGGCCAAGGCCCACGTGGTGACCCAGCTGCTGCCGGTGCTCGACGACCTCGAGCGCGCCCGCGCGCACGGCGATCTCGACTCCGGACCTCTCAAAGCCGTTGCGGACAAGCTGGTTTCGACCCTCCAGGGGTTGGGCCTGAAGCCGTTCGGCGAGGAGGGTGACGCGTTCGACCCGTCGCTGCACGAAGCCGTGCAGCACGAGGGCGACGGCACGCACCCGGTGGTCGGGACCGTCATGCGCCGCGGCTACCGCGTCGGTGACCACGTGGTCCGCCACGCGATGGTCGGCGTCGTGGACACGGTGCCCGACGCGGCCGAGGCCGGTAATGCCGACTCAGAATCGCAACAGCACTCAGAATCATAGAAATTGACCGACGATCAACGAGCAGGTGAGGAGGTGACGCGGTATGGCCCAGCGCGAATGGGTTGAGAAGGACTTCTACAAGGAGCTCGGCGTCGCCTCCGACGCCGGCCAGGACGAGATCAAGCGGGCTGCCCGCAAGATTCTCGCCGAGAACCACCCGGACCGGAATCCCGGTGACGCCGCGGCCGAGGAGCGGTACAAGGCCGCCTCGGAAGCCAAGGAAGTGCTCACTGATCCCGCCAAACGCAAGGAGTACGACGAGACCCGTCGGCTCTTCGCCGGCGGCGGGTTCGGCCGGGGGCGCTACAGCGGCGGCGGCGGTGGTTTCGGAGGATTCGGCGGAGGCGACGGTCAGGAGTTCAACCTCAACGACCTGTTCGACGCCGCCGGCCAGCAGGGCGGCGCCAACATCGGCGACCTGTTCGGCGGGCTGTTCGGCCGCGGCGCGCAACAGCCGCGGCCGAGCCGCCCCCGGCGGGGCAACGACCTCGAGACCGAGACCGAACTGAGTTTCCTCGAGGCCACCAAGGGTGTGGCGATGCCGTTGCGGCTCACCAGTCCCGCCCCGTGCACCAACTGCCACGGCAGCGGTGCGCGGCCGGGCACCAGCCCGAAGGTGTGCCCGAACTGCAACGGCGCCGGTGTCGTCAGCCGCAACCAGGGTGCGTTCGGATTCTCCGAGCCCTGCACGGAATGCCGTGGCAGCGGGTCGATCATCGAGAACCCGTGCGACGAGTGCAAGGGCACCGGGGTGACCACCCGGACCCGCACCATCAACGTGCGCATCCCGCCGGGTGTCGAGGACGGGCAGCGTATCCGGCTCGCCGGACAGGGTGAAGCCGGTCTGCGCGGCGCCCCGTCGGGCGACCTGTACGTCACCGTGCATGTGCGGCCGGACAAGGTGTTCGGGCGCAACGGCGACGACCTGACCGTCACGGTCCCCGTCAGTTTCCACGAGTTGGCGCTGGGCACAACGCTTTCCGTGCCGACGCTGGAAGGCAAGGTCGGGGTGCGGGTGCCCAAGGGCACGTCCGACGGCCGCATCCTGCGGGTGCGTGGCCGCGGTGTGCCGAAGCGCTCGGGCGGTCACGGCGACCTGCTGGTCACCGTCAAGGTGGCGGTGCCCTCGAATCTCGAGGGTGAAGCCGCCGAGGCCCTGGAGGCCTACGCCAAAGCCGAACGCGCCAGCGGCTTCGACCCGAGGGCGGGATGGGCAGGTGCGCAATGAGCGCCGGCCGCAACGACTCGAACAATCAGGCGAGGACGTTCCTGATCTCGGTGGCCGCCGAGCTGGCCGGCATGCATGCGCAGACGCTGCGCACGTACGACCGGCTCGGCCTGGTCAGCCCGGAACGCACGTCCGGTGGGGGACGGCGCTATTCGCAGCGGGACGTCGACCTGCTCCGTGAGGTGCAGCGGCTCTCGCAGGACGAGGGCGTCAACCTCGCCGGCATCAAGCGCATCATCGAGCTGACCAACCAGGTCGAGGCGCTGCAGGCACGGGTGCGCGAACTCAACGCCGAGGTCGAGCACCTCCGGGCCCAGCCGCGGCCCAAGAGCACCGCGCTGGTGGTCTGGCAGCCGCGCAACAAGCGCTAGCACTTCCGCCGAAACTGTATTCCACGCGCGAAATCCATGATTTCCCCGCGCGGAATACAGTTTCGGCGGGTCTGCGTGGGGGATATCCCCACCCCGCCCCGGGGGTGCACACGGTTGATCGCCGAGCGTTGGGCGGCCACGATGGTCGTCGTGGCCGCACCCTGGCATCCTGCGACGCGGATCGCGTTCCGCTTCTGTTTCGTCTACTTCGGCATCTTCTGCCTGACCTTCGCGCAGATCGTGTTCGTCTACGCCGGGATCCTCACCCGGTGGCTGCCACCGGACGCGGTGATCTGGCAGATGACGCGCATCGAACCGATCCTGACCTGGGTCGGCCGCCATGTCTTCGGCATCGAGGCTGTGCTGCATCGCGATTCCAACAGCGGCGACCAGGCCGTCATC
Organism: Mycolicibacterium chlorophenolicum; assembly: GCF_001044235.1. Classification (GTDB taxonomy): domain Bacteria; phylum Actinomycetota; class Actinomycetes; order Mycobacteriales; family Mycobacteriaceae; genus Mycobacterium; species Mycobacterium chlorophenolicum. The sequence goes on from NZ_JYNL01000023.1 coordinate 59,726, forward strand.
TGGGTCATGGTGTTCGTGTTCGTCGTGCTCGCCGCCGCCGTGACGCTCATCTGGTCGGTGCTCGACCGACGCCGCCGGGAGTACACCCGGCTGCACGCCTGGTTCCTGGTGTTCGTCCGGTTGAGTCTGGCGGGTCAGATGCTCTTCTACGGCATCGCGAAGGTGATCCCGACGCAGATGCCGCCGCCACCGCTGGCGGCGCTGCTGCGGCCGTTCGGTGACTTGAGCCCGGCATCGGTGCTGTGGCTACAGGTCGGCAGTTCACAACCCTACGAAATCGCGCTCGGCGCAGTCGAAGTCGTGGCCGGGCTGCTCCTGTTCTTCGGCAGGACCGCGACGCTGGGGGCACTGCTGAGCGCGATGTCGATGGCGCAGGTGTTCCTGCTGAACATGAGCTACGACGTGCCCGTCAAGATCCTCTCGCTGCACCTGCTGCTGCTGAGCCTGATCCTGCTCGCCCCCCAGATCGGCCGACTGGCCGACGTTCTCGTACGGCAGCGACCGTCGGAGCCGACGACGCAACCGCCCCTGTTCGCCGACGCCCGGTCCGACCGGATCGCGGCGGGCGTGGTCGCGGCGCTGGGCGTGTGGGTCCTGGTCGGCTGTCTGGTCGCAGGGGTGACGGCGTGGCGGGATTACGGCGGGGGCCGCCAGAAGCCCGAGTTGTACGGCATCTGGGAGGTGGACCGGTTCATCGCGGGCGGCACGGAGGCCCCACCGCTGACGACAGACCCGAAGCGTTGGCAGCGAGTCGTTATCGACGACGTCGGGACGCTCACCTACCAGCTGATGAACGGCACGCTGGTGGACGAACCGATCGCCTTCGACAGCGCGGGCCGCACCATCGCGCTGCCTGCGCGCGAGGAGACCTTGCGCTACGCGCGGCCGGCGCCGGACCGGCTTCAGCTCGACGGCACGCTCGACGGTCGGCAGGTCAGCATGTCGCTCGAGCGCCGGGATCCGGACTCATTCGAGTTGCGCAGCAGGGGTTTTCACTGGGTGCAGGACTACCCGCACTTCGTGTGACCCGCGCGGGTCAGCCGACCGCGACCCGGAACCGGGCGACGGCCGACTCGCCGGGCTGCACCACGTGGTAGCCGCCGCGGCGCAGCGCGTCGGTGGGCGCGGCCATCGGCTCGAAGCACACGACGTCGTCGTCGCCGGGTGCGAACACCTGCGCGGCGGTGAAACCCTCGTCGAAGTGCACCTCGATGCGCCGGTCACCGCCGGAGAGCGCGAACACCGATCCCGGGGCGACCTCGTCGAAGCCTTCGTCGATGAACTTGTCGCCCAACAACTCTGACGCAGCATCACGCTGCTCGACACGTCCCGTGGGGATGCCCCATGCGTTGACGGGCTGGTACCGCATCGCCGGCGTCTCGATGCGCCACTGTGCGCGCGGCACGCCCGGCAGCTGCAGGTACGGATGGAATCCGAAACACAGGGGCACCCGCGAACCCGTCGTCGCGGTCACGGTCGTCGTCACCGTCAGCGTCCGGTCGGCCAGCGTGATGTCGAGCGTGAGCAGATGCGGGAACGGGAACGTCGCCAGCAGCGCCGGCCGCGCCGCGAAGTCCAGCTCGGCGGTCAGCTGGGACTCCAGCAGCGTCGTGACCGTCCAGTCCTTGTACGCGGCCAACGTGCCGTGGATCGGCACCCCGTGCTGATCGGTGCGCACCCCGCCGGTGCCGGGGGTCAGGGTGACCACCGCGCCGTCGACGCCGTAGCCCATGCTGCTGAGCCGGTTCGCCCACGGGTACAGGATCGGGATGCCCATGGTCTTCCCGTTGGAGGCGTAGGCCTGCAGCCCGCGGCGCTGGCCCAGCAACTCGACGCCGTCGTCGGACAGGGAGGTCGCGACCATTCCCGCCGTCGGGACGTAGGTGGCGGTCAGCGGGGACGACGGATCACGCAGCGTGACGGTTTCGAACGCGTCCATGGGCTGATCCTGCCACGTATGGTCAGCTCGCCAGGGGATCGTGGCGGATTCGTTCGGCGGGCGCGCCTTTGGCGATCAGCGCGGCCTTGGTCGCGGCCACCATGGCCGGCCCGCCGCACACCAGGATCTGCCGGTCCCCCCAGTTGCCGTACCGGGTCACCACCTCGGGAAGCCGGCCGGTCTGGCGGACGTGCAGGCCGCGCGGCGGGGTGACGTCCGGGTACTGCGCGGCCCACGGCGGATCGAAGTCGAACTCCGAGACCGGGGTGACCGACAGCCACGGGTTGGTCGACGCGATCTCCCACAGGGTCGGCAGGTCGTAGAGCTCACAGGGGTGCTTGGCGCCGAAGAACAGATGCACGCGGGGGTTCTCGCCGAAGCGGGCCAGGTCCATGATCAGCGTCCGAAGCGGCGCCAGACCGGTGCTGCCCGCGACCATCAGCACGTCGCCGTCGTCCCGGTCGACGTGCAGTGCGCCGTGCGGGTTGGACACCCGCCAGCGGTCCCCGGGGCGCGCCTCGCCGACGATCGCGGTGCTGACCATGCCCCCGGGCACCGACCGGATGTGGAACTCCAGGTAGCCGGCGGGATCAGCGGGGATCGACGGGCTCAGATAGCGCCATCGGCGAGGCCACTGCGGCACCTGCACCGGGAGGTACTGGCCCGGCTGGTAGCCGAGCGCGTGGTCCATCTTCAACCGGATCACCGAGACGTCGCGGGCCGGCCGGAGGTGCTCGAGCACGGTGCCGTCGCAGAACGGCGGGCTGGTCTCGGCGTCCGCGGCGCCGCTCATCACGCCGACGATCAGCGCGATGACATCGGTGACGGCCTCGGCGAGCCTGCGGTCCCAGCGGTCGGCCAGCCGGCCGCGCAGGGTGGCGAGCAACGCGGTCTGCAGCGTCTCGTAGTGGCCCGGGGTGACGCCGTACTTGCGGTGGTCGCGCCCGAGCTGGGCCAGGAACGCCACCGGTTCCTCGGCGCGCTGCGCGATGAGCTCGTCGCACAGCCAGCTCAACGCGTGACCGAAGACCTTGCGCTGGGTCGCCATGTCCGGGGGGAAGAGGTCGCGCGCGGACAGGTCGGTGGCGAACCAGCGGGTGTAGAAGTCGGCGACCAGCTGCTCGCCGCCGGAGTCGAGCGCATCCCGCAGGATGCGCATCGAGTCGCGGTCTTCGAGGCCCACGCCGCACGATCCTAGGTCACCGCGGGGTGCGCCCGCTCGCTGCGCTAGAGGCCGTGAACGCCCTTGTACAGCACCAGAAGTCCGATCACCACGAGGATCACGGCGACGAGCGTCGCGTGCTGACGCTCCAACCACTCCTTGAGCCGGACCAGGAAGGGGTCCAGCCGGTCGCCCGAGACGGCGTAACCGAGCACGGGCAGCGCCACCGTCGAGCCCGCGACCACCACGTACCACGCCTCGGCGACCCACACCTGGGGTGCGTCGATACCGGCCGAACCGATCGCCAAACCCGCTGCGGCACAGAGGAAAAGCACCTTGGGGTTGACGACGGTCAGTACGGCGGCGGTCGCCGCGGCCTTGGCCGGGGTCAGGGAGCTCATGCGCGTCATCCAGCCCGGCATGTGCTCGGACTTCTTGCGGGTGGCCCAGCGGTAGCCGCCGAAGACGACGAGGGCCACGCCGACGACGATCCGCAGCCATGACGCCCACCCGGGCGGCTTGTCGCCGATGCCGCCGATGAGGTTGGACAGTTCGACGAAGAGTGCGGTGAGCGCCGCGAGGCCGACGAGCCAGCCGGCGAGGAAGGCCAGCCCTGTCGGCCGGGGCCGCCGGGTGTGCAACACGAGCACCGCGGGGATGATCGACAACGGCGACAGGGCGACGACCAGTGCCAACGGAACCAGCTCAGTCAAGATCGGACCCCACGACACCGGCAGAAGGTAGCAGCCGGCGGCCCTGCAGACCACCGGTATCGTCGGCCGATGATGCAGCCCGGTCCGCGTCCGGTGACAGCGGTGACCGTCTTCCATTCCGGCGATGACGACGGCGCTTTCGAGCGGTGGTCCGAGGAACTGCTGGCGTCGGCCGGCTCCGCGGCCGGTCACCTGTCGGGGTGCACGTCGGTGCGGGGCGAGAACGCATTCGAACCGGCGGTCGCGGTGACCTTCAGCGGGGAGAGCGCGCTGCACGCGTGGCTCGACAGCAGCGGGCGCGCCGAGATCCTGCGCGAGGGTCGGCGTCGCGGGTTCTGGGCCGCCTGCACCGACCTGATCCTCGACGAGGGTGGCGGCGCTGCGGGGGTCGGGGTGTTCCGGCATGCGGTCGCCCCCGGTCGGGAGGAGGGCTTCCTCACCACGCAGGTGCGGCTGTCCACGGCGGCTGCGGCGCAGCCCGGATACCAGGGCACCGTGCTGTTGCCTGCCGATCGGGACGGTGAGTGGACGTCGATGGTCCGCTTCCGCACCGGCGCGCAGCTGGTGCAGTGGATCGGGTCCGACGAGCGAGGAGCGGCGCTGGCGCCCCTTCGCGAGACGCTGAGCAGGGACTTCAGCGCCGTTTCGGGAACCACGCCGTTCGGCACCACGGTGCGGGTGCAGGACGGCCGCACGCTGATGACGCCCAACTGGAAGTCGGCGATGCTGGTGCTCGCCGTGCTGTACCCGACCGTGATGCTGCTGTCGCGGTTCCTCGGCCCCGTCGTCGACCATCTGGGCGCGCCGCCGTGGCTGGGGTTGTGGATCAGCCAGATCGTGAGCGTGACCGCGATGCAGTGGTGGCTGATGCCGGCCGCGTCGCGGCCCTTCCGCCGTTGGCTGGATCCGGTCGACGGGGCGGGCGCCCGGGTCGGCGTGGCCGGGGCCGCGGCGATCCTGGTCGGCTACGCCGTGACGCTGACACTGTTCGCGACCGTGCACGAGCTGCAGTTCTGGGATTACGCCGGCTGACGATGAGTTCCGGCGGAGCGCCGGGTCAACACCGCATGTCGATCCAACACCTGCTCGCGGTGGTCCCCGTCTCGGACATCGCGGTGAGCCGGCAGTGGTACGCGTCGCTGTTCGGCCGCACCGAGGACAACAACCCGATGCCGACGCTGGTCGAGTGGCAGGTGCTGCCCGGCGCGTGGGTGCAGGTCTTCCACGACGAGGACCGCGCCGGGTCCGGCTTGCTCAACCTCGCCGTCGACGACCTCGAGGCCCACCGCGCCGCCCTACGGGACCGCGGTCTCGATCCCGGCGACATCGCCGATGCGAACAAGGGGGTGCGCCTCTCGGCGCTGACCGACCCCGACGGCAACACGATCACCGTCATCGGCGGGTTCCGCGTCGACTATTAATCCGGGGCCAGACGTTGGTTCGCCGCTCACCATCGCGTCATCTGCTGGTGTCACAGTGACCACGTGTCGGTCGGATCTCAGCCGCGTCCGGCCGCATTCCACCGCTGGTGCGAGCGCGTCGTGCGCCGGTTGCCGCTCGGGCTCGACCATCTCGTCGCGCCCACATTGCTCGGCTTCTGCCTGATCAACAGCGCAACCTTCGGCGTCGACCTGGCGTTTTTGGTCGTACTGCGCGGAGTGTTGGGCGTTCCGTACCCGCTCGCAGTGACGGTTGCCTACACATTCGCCTTCGGCCTGAGCTATGCGCTCAACCGTCACCTGAACTTTCGCTCGCACGCCCCGGCCGGGCAGGAGCTGACCATCTACGTCGCAGTGGTCGTGATCAATTACCTGGGGCTCATCCTGGGGCTGTCCACGCTGCTGACAGACCTCGGTCTCGACTACCGCCTCGTACGCCTGACGGTCGGCGGATGCGAAGCCGTCTACATGTACTGCGCGCTGCGGTGGGTGGTGTTCGGGAAGGGCCGGTCCATCCGCTAGGAGAAGTCGAACCGATTCTGTCCGAGGCTTTCGACGAAAGCCGGCCCGCGTGAGTCCAATTCGCGCCCGAACTCGACCGACCACGACCCGAAGGGATGGTGGGCCAGGTACTCGTTGCGGAACCGATCGTCTTCGGAGACCTCGGTGACGCAGAACGCCGGAATCGCGAGATCGACCACGGGGCCGTCGCGTTCGACCTCGGCCATCAGCAGGGGTGCATTGGCGCCCAGGAAGCGGTCGATCACCCAGCCGTCCTCGCCGAGCCAGACCGATGAGCGGACCTTGACCACGACATGGTCGGCCCGCGCAACGATCTGGCCCGCCACCAACGGATCGAGCTCGCGCTCGGCCTCGTAGCGGGTGCCGCCGGCGGCCGGGCCTTTGGCGGTCATGGTGCCCATGGCCTCGTCGCCCAGAGCTCTCACCATCTGGGCCGGCGTCGCATCCAGGTCGGCGGGGGCCGGCCCTTGCAGGCGTACCCGCACCGCGTAACCGTCCGAGGCGAAGAGGTACGCCTGCGCGATCAACAGCGGGGTGGGGTCTGACGCCGCAACGGCCGGCATGTCGCGAACGACGAACTTCCGTTCGTACTCGAAATCGCCGATGTGAGACATACTGCGACGTTAAACCGGGTGGCGGTCACAGTCGCGGACGAGGAGTCCGTGTCTTCTGGCCGAAGTGCGTCACCAGCGTCCGACAGCGACGTCCTCGGCGGTTTGGGGCGAGCGTGTGACCCCGTTTTCCTGGTGCCGTTGGTCCCTAGTGCTCGCCCGGCAAAAAAGTTAAAGTTGAGCGGAACAGACTCAACATTGATGGCGTTGTAGAAGCTGACAAGCATTTTAAGGGCCGCCTTCTGCGGCCCGTTGGACATGAAAGGGAGGAGTCCGGTGGACTCGTTCAACCCGACGACCAAGACTCAGGCGGCCCTGACCTCGGCGCTGCAGGCGGCCACCGCCGCAGGCAACCCGCAGATCACGCCCGCCCACCTGTTGATGGCACTGCTGACGCAGAACGACGGCATCGCCGCTCCGCTGCTCGAGGCTGTCGGTGTCGAACCCGCGACCGTGCGCGCCGAGGGGCAGCGCCTGCTCGACCGGCTGCCCAGCGCCACCGGATCGGCGTCGCAGCCGCAACTCGCCCCGCAGGCCGTCGCGGCCATCACCGCAGCCCAGCAGCTGGCCACCGAGATGGACGACGAGTACGTCTCCACCGAGCACCTGCTCGTCGGCCTGGCCACCGGGGACAGCGACACCGCCAAGCTGCTGACCGGCCACGGCGCGTCGCCGCAGGCCCTGCGGGAGGCGTTCGTCAAGGTCCGCGGCAGCGCCCGGGTCACCAGCCCCGACCCCGAAGGCACCTACCAGGCGCTGGAGAAGTACTCCACCGACCTGACCGCCGCCGCCCGCGAGGGCAAGCTCGACCCGGTCATCGGCCGGGACACCGAGATCCGTCGCGTCGTGCAGGTGCTCTCCCGTCGCACCAAGAACAACCCGGTGCTCATCGGTGAGCCCGGCGTCGGCAAGACCGCGATCGTCGAGGGCCTGGCCCAGCGCATCGTCGCCGGCGACGTGCCGGAGAGCCTGCGCGACAAGACCGTGGTCTCCCTGGACCTGGGTTCGATGGTGGCCGGCGCCAAGTACCGCGGCGAATTCGAGGAGCGGCTCAAGGCCGTCCTCGACGACATCAAGAACTCGGCCGGGCAGATCATCACGTTCATCGACGAGCTGCACACCATCGTCGGCGCCGGCGCGACCGGCGAGTCCGCGATGGACGCCGGCAACATGATCAAGCCGATGCTGGCCCGCGGTGAACTGCGCCTGGTCGGTGCCACCACGCTCGACGAGTACCGCAAGTACATCGAGAAGGACGCCGCGTTGGAGCGTCGCTTCCAGCAGGTGCTGGTCGGCGAGCCGTCGGTCGAGGACACCGTCGGCATCCTGCGCGGGCTCAAGGAACGCTACGAGGTGCACCACGGCGTGCGGATCACCGACTCCGCGCTCGTCGCGGCCGCGTCGCTGTCCGACCGCTACATCACCTCGCGCTTCCTGCCCGACAAGGCCATCGACCTGGTCGACGAGGCCGCGTCCCGGCTGCGCATGGAGATCGACTCACGCCCCGTCGAGATCGACGAGGTCGAGCGCCTGGTGCGCCGCCTCGAGATCGAGGAGATGGCGCTGTCCAAGGAAGAGGACGCCGCCTCCAAGGAACGGCTGGAGAAGCTGCGCGCCGAGCTGGCCGACCAGAAGGAGAAGCTGTCCGAGCTCACCACACGCTGGCAGAACGAGAAGAGCGCCATCGACGTGGTCCGCGATCTGAAGGAGCAGCTGGACCACCTGCGCGGTGAGTCCGAGCGGGCCGAGCGCGACGGTGACCTGGCCAAGGCCGCCGAGCTGCGGTACGGCCGGATCCCCGAGGTCGAGAAGAAGCTCGAGGCGGCCATCCCGACCGCTCAGGCGCAGGAGAACGTCATGCTCAAGGAGGAGGTCGGGCCCGACGACATCGCCGATGTGGTGTCGGCGTGGACCGGGATCCCGGCGGGCCGGATGCTCGAGGGCGAGACGGCCAAGCTGCTGCGCATGGAGGAGGAGCTGGGCAAGCGTGTCGTCGGCCAGCGCAAGGCCGTGCAGGCCGTGTCCGACGCCGTTCGCCGGTCGCGGGCCGGCGTCGCCGACCCGAACCGGCCGACGGGCTCGTTCATGTTCCTCGGGCCGACCGGTGTCGGGAAGACCGAGCTGGCCAAGGCGCTGGCGGAGTTCCTGTTCGACGACGAGCGCGCGATGGTCCGCATCGACATGAGCGAGTACGGCGAGAAGCACTCGGTGGCTCGGCTGGTCGGTGCCCCTCCCGGCTACATCGGCTACGACCAGGGCGGTCAGCTGACCGAGGCGGTGCGCCGGCGTCCCTACACGGTGATCCTGTTCGACGAGATCGAGAAGGCACACCCGGACGTGTTCGACGTGCTGCTGCAGGTGCTCGACGAGGGCAGGCTGACCGACGGGCAGGGCCGGACGGTCGACTTCCGCAACACCATCCTGATCCTGACGTCGAACCTGGGGGCCGGCGGCTCCGAGGAACAGGTGATGGCCGCGGTGCGCTCGGCGTTCAAGCCGGAGTTCATCAACCGCCTCGACGACGTGATCATCTTCGACGGGCTCAACCCCGAGGAGCTGGTCTCGATCGTGGACATCCAGCTGCAACAGCTGGCCAAGCGGTTGGCGCAGCGCAGGCTCACCCTCGAGGTGTCGCTGCCCGCCAAGAAGTGGCTGGCCGACCGCGGCTTCGACCCGATCTACGGGGCTCGGCCGCTGCGCCGCCTGGTGCAGCAGGCCATCGGCGACCAGTTGGCCAAGATGCTGCTGGCCGGCGACGTGCACGACGGCGACATCGTGCCCGTCAACGTCAGCCCCGACGGGGACCGCCTGGTCCTGGGCTGAGTTTCACCGCGAACAGACACGAACTCGCGCGTTTTCTGCGGAAAGCGCGCGAGTTTGTGTCTGCTCGGCGTCAGAAGTCGGTGCTGGCCAGCTCGGTCTCGGTGCCGAGCAGCGCCGCGACGATGCGTTCGGCCACCGCGTCGGGATCCAGCCCCGTCGGCAGGCGGGGCGGGTCACCGGCGATGGCCCGGCCCGCGAGGCCCGTCTCGGTGTGCGGTGGCCGCACGTCGACGACGCGGATCTTGCGGCGCCGGGCCTCGGTGCGCGCGGCGGTGAACAGCGCCGCCGTCGCCGCCTTGACCGCCGAGTACACCGCCATGTTCGGCAGCGGCTTCTCGGCGACGACCGCGCTGACGTTGAGGATCACCCCGCCCGGCTCGAGCACCGGCAGGGCCGCGCGCAGCACTCGCAGCGGCGCCAGGAAGTCGATCAGCACGAGGTCGTCGACGGTGTCGTCGTCGATGTCGGTGAGCGGGCCGAACGCGACCACCCCCGCGGCGATCACGACACCGTCGAGCCTGCCGTGCTTCTCCCGGGCCGCCTCGACGACCGTCCGCCCGGCGTCCGGGTCGCGCAGATCGGCGGTCACCGTATGGGCGTCGCCGATCCCGGCCAACGCGTCGGCCGAGCGGCCGGTCACCGTCAGGTCCGCACCGCGGTCCGCCAGCTTCCGCGCGATCCGCGATCCGAGCGCCCCACTGGCCCCGAAGACGAGGTAGGCCTTACCGGACAAGTCGGTCATCCGGTCAGTATGCGTGGCCAGCGCCGACGGGAGATCCCGGAGAAGGTGACCGGGTTGTGACCCATTCGGATTCGGACCGGACCGTCGGAAGCGGATACTCTGAACGCAATGGTTCCGCTCTGGTTCACGCTGTCCGCACTCTGCTTCGTGGGTGCGGCGGTACTTCTGTACGTCGACCACGACCGCCGCCGCGGTCTGGGCCGGCGCCGTAAGTCGTGGGCGAAGTCGCACGGATTCGACTACGAACAGGAATCGGCGGACATTCTGTCGCGCTGGAAGCGCGGCGTGATGTCCACCGTCGGCAACGTGACCGCCAAGAACGTGGTGCTCGGACAGATCCGCGGCGAGGCGGTGTTCATCTTCGACCTCGAAGACGTCGCCACCGTGATCGCGCTGCACCGCAAGGTCGGCACGAACGTCGTGGTCGACATGCGTCTCAAGGGCATCAAGGAGCCGCGCGAGAGCGACATCTGGCTGCTCGGCGCGATCGGCCCGCGGATGGTCTACTCCACCAACCTCGACGCCGCTCGTCGCGCCTGCGACCGCCGGATGGTGACGTTCGCCCACACCGCGCCGGACTGCGCCGAGATCATGTGGAACGAGCAGAACTGGACGCTCATCAGCATGCCCGTCACCAGCACTCGCGCCCAGTGGGACGAGGGGCTGCGCACCGTGCGCCAGTTCAACGACCTGCTGCGGGTGCTGCCGCCGGTGCCGTCGGCGGCCACCGGGCAGCCCGTCGCCCGGCGCAGCGGCTCGCCGAGCCGACCGCTCACCCCGGCGCCGGCCCATCGCGGTGACGCGCCGCCCCCGCCCGACGCCGGCCGGCACAGCCCGCAGCGTCGTCCCCAGCCCCCGGCCCAGCCGGTCCCGCCGGCACCCCGCAACGGGCGGCAATCGCCGAACTATCAGCGATAAGTATTCTCTGGGGCATGTCCCGCCCCGTCGCTCTGATCACCGGACCGACGTCCGGGATCGGTGAAGGCTTCGCGCGCCGCTACGCCGTCGACGGGTACGACCTGGTGCTGGTGGCCCGTGACGTCACCCGGCTGGAGCGCCTCGCCGCCGAACTGCGCGACCAACAGGGCACCCGGGTCGAGGTGATCCGCGCGGACCTCTCCGAGTCCGCCGACCGGGAGACCGTCGCCGAGCGGCTGCGCGCCGGGGTGCGGGTGCTGGTCAACAACGCGGGCTTCGGCACCGCGGGCGAATTCTGGTCGGCGCCCTACGAACAACTGCAGTCCCAGCTCGACGTGAACGTCACCGCCGTCATGGCGCTCACCCACGCCGCGCTGCCCGCCATGCTGGCCGCCGGCGAGGGCACGGTGCTCAACGTGGCCAGCGTCGCGGGCCTGCTGCCCGGGCGCGGCTCCACGTACTCGGCGTCCAAGGCGTGGGTGGTGTCGTTCTCCGAGGGGTTGGCCAACGGGCTGGGCGGCACCGGTGTGGGTGTGCACGCGCTGTGTCCGGGGTTCGTGCGCACCGAGTTCCACGAACGCGCCGGCATCGACATGGCCGGGACCGCGTCGTTCCTGTGGCTCGACGTCGACGACGTGGTGCGCGAGACGATGGCCGACATGGCGAAGGGCCGGGTCGTCATCATCCCCGGCCTGCAGTACAAGGCGCTGACCACCGGCGGGCGCCTGGTGCCGCGCAACGTCGTGCGCGCGCTGACCCGAGTCGTGGGCAAGGGCCGTGGTCGGACCTGAGACCCGGCTGATCGCGATCCTGCTGGCGCTCGTGCTGACCGCCACCTCCTGCTCGGATGACCCCGCAGACGACGACGTGTACTCGGCGGCGACCGCGACGATCGGCGAATCGCTGGCCACGCTCGGGTGGAACATGTCGGTGGCCAACCTGCGGTTCGACGCCGACTACGTGCTCGTCGACATCGACGCCTCGCCGTCGCAGCAGGGTGGCGCGCACGCGAAGCCCGAGGACATCCGCTTCGGTCTCTACGGCGCGCTCGACCACCCCGTCGAGGCCAACGCGATCGGCGGCTGCGAAGACGTCACAACCCTTGCGCTGCAACCTCTTTCGGCCCCGACGCCGGACCGGATGTCGGGCACCGTGTGCATCGGCCCGTTCCGGGACCAGTCGCAGGTGCGCGGGGTGTACGCCTATTCGCCCCGCGACCGGATGCCGGGCACGACGATCGCCTACCCGGCGGCCTTCCCGATCGGCCTGCCGCAGATCAACGCCAACGACACTGGGCTGAGCATCAAGGCCACCAGCCTGGACGCGTTCCGCGCCGACGGCACCGCGCTGGACCCGACCGCGCTGGGCGATCCCGAGGCCTTCTCGGGCAAGGGCTACATGCTGATCGGGCTCGACATCAGCGGGCTGGCTGCGCGCTACCGCGACGACTCCGCCGCGCGGGGCGGTCCGCTGATGGTGCTGGCCGCGCCGACGCTGCCGGGCCGCGGACTCAGCCACGCGTGCAGCGTCTACGGCGCCTCGCTGCTGGTGCTGCCCGAGGCGTCGCGGGAGGGCGTGCAGGTCCGGGCGTCGCTGTGCACGCAGGGCGAGATCAACCAGGCGCTGCTGTACGCCACGGTGTCGGTGGTGGGTACCCACGCCGCGCTGTGGACGCGCTGATGACCGACGAGCCCGGCCCCACCGAGTGGGGGGAGAGCCCGGGCGTGGGGCCGTGGCCGGGCCCGCCGCCCGACGACGCCCGCTACGACCCGGAGTTGTTGCGGGACGGCGACACCCGCAACGTCGTCGACGCCTACCGGTACTGGACGCGCGAGGCGATCATCGCCGACATCGACGAGCGCAGGCACCCGCTGCACATCGCGATCGAGAACTTCGGCAACGACGCCAACATCGGTGGCGTGGTGCGCACCGCCAACGCCTTCGCCGTGCACACCGTGCACATCGTGGGGCGACGGCGGTGGAACCGCCGCGGCGCCATGGTCACCGACCGCTACCAGCGGCTGCGCCACCATGACAGCACCGCGGCGCTGCTCGACGCCGCGGCCCGGGAGGGGCTGACCGTGGTGGCGGTCGACAACGTGCCCGGCGCCGCCCGGATCGAGGAGGTGACGCTGCCCCGCGAGGCGTTACTGGTCTTCGGCCAGGAGGGCCCCGGCATCACCGACGACGCGCGCGCCGGCGCCGCACTGACGGTGTCCATCGCGCAGTTCGGCTCCACCCGGAGCATCAACGCGGCGGTCGCCGCGGGGATCGCCATGCACACCTGGATCCGCCAGCACGCCGACCTCGGCCGGGCCTGGTGACCTGAGCAGGATCCAGACCCCGACCGCCGAGACGAGCAGCAGCAGCGCGCCCACCCCGGAGGCGACCGACAGCCCGTGCGTGAACGCGGTCCGCGCCGCGTCGAGCAGACCGTCGGCCTGCGCAGGGGGCAGGGTCTCGGCGGCGCGCACCGCGCTCGCCAATGAGTCCCGCGCCTCCTCGGCCGCCGGTCCGGGGATACCGGGCGCGACGACGACGGTGCGGTAGACCGCGGTGACGATCGAGCCCAGCAGCGCGATGCCCAGCGCCATGCCCAGCTCGTAGGCCGTCTCCGACACGGCCGCGGCCGCACCGGCCCGTTCCTTGGGCACGCTGGCGAGGATCACGTCGCTCGCGACCGTGAACGCCAGGCCCAGCCCGACGCCGACGACGAACAGCGACACCCCGAGCGGCGGGTACGGAGCGATGGGGGTGAACACCAGCAGCGAGACCATCATCGCGGCCATCGCGGCGCCCACCAGCGCCAGGCCGACGGTCAGCACCAGGCGGTGGGAGAGTCGGCGCACCAGCAGGCCGGCGATCACGCCGAACACCGTCGCCGTCACGGCGGCGGGCAGTTCGGCGAGCCCGGCTTTCAGCGGCCCGTAGCCGTGCACCAGCTGGAAGTACTGGGACAGGAAGAACACGAGCCCGGACAGGCCGAGCACCGACAGCAGGTTGGCGGCGACGACGCCGGAGAATCGCGGGTTGGCGAAAAGCCGCACGTCGATCAGCGGATGCGGCAGCCGCAGCTGCCGCCGCACGAACAGCGTCAGCGCGGCGGCGCCGAGCACCCCGGCGATCAGCACGTCGCCACCGATGCCGTGGCTCAGGCCGGCGAAGCCCTCCTTGATCGCGTAGACCACGCCGATCATGCCGACCATCGACAACGCGACGCTGGGCAGATCCCACGGTCCCGGCCGCGGATCGCGGTGCTCGGGCAGCAGCACGATGCCGCCGGCGACGAGGACCACCATCACCGGGATGTTGATCAGGAACACCGATCCCCACCAGAAGTGCTCGAGCAGCACGCCGCCGACCACGGGGCCCAGCGCGGCGCCGGCCGAGAACGTCGAGGCCCAGATACCGACGGCGATGCTGCGCTGCCGCTGGTCGATGAAGATCCCGCGGATCAGGGCGAGTGTGGCCGGGGCCAGCGTCGCGCCGGCCATGCCGAGCAGTGCGCGCGTGCCGATGAGCATCTGCGGGCTCGTCGAGTAGGCGGTGATCACCGAGAACGCGGCGAAAGCCGTTGCGCCGCAGAGCAACAGCTTCTTGTGGCCGATGCGGTCGCCGAGGCTGCCCATGCTGATCAGCAGCGCGGCCAGCACGAACGAGTAGATGTCGCCGATCCAGAGGATCTGCGTGCCGGTGGCGCCGAGGTCCTCGCTGATGAAGGGTGTCGCGAGCGCCAGCACGGTGCCGTCGACGCCGATGAGCAGGACGGCGAGGGTGAGGACGCCGAGAGCGAACCAACGGCGGGTCATGAGGGTCGTACTCCGTTCAGAAGAAGGTCGGTGATGATGCGGCCGAAGTCGCGGGCGGCGACGCGGCCCACGCGGATCGACCAGTCGGTCGCGGTGACCAGGCTGTAGAACGCCTCGGTCAGCCACGCCGCGGGCAGGTCGGGCCGGAACTCGCCTGCCCGCTGCCCCCGCAGGAAGAGCTCGGTGATCGCGCCGTCGATCTCCTCCCACACCTCGAGGCACGCGGCCGGGTCCTCCTGGCTCTGGCTGTACAGCAGGGCCAGCCACGCCGACACCGGTTCGCAGGTCGTGACGAGCCGGCGCAGCGCCTCGGCGGCGCTGTCCTCCTGCAGCCGGGCGGCGGCGATGACCGTGCCCATCTCGGCGATGGCGAGTTCCTCGAGTGCCGCCATCAGCGCGACGCGGCCCGAGAAGTGCCGGTGCAGCGTCGCGCGGCTGACGCCGACGGCCGCCGCGATCTCGTCCTGCGTCGCATTCGGCCGGCGGCCGAGGTAGTCGGCCGCCGCGCGCAGCAGATCGTCGCGAGTGGACATGAGACGACTGTAGCTCATATGAGACATATTTGTCTCATGGCTTCGCGGGGCGGGGTGAGGCAGGATCGACGCATGGATCAGATGTGGGCCAACCGCGCGGCCAGCGCCGAAGCCGCGATCACCACCCGGCACCTCCGCAAGCTCTGGGGACTGCCGGGCACCCAGCTCGGCGTCGTAGCGTGGCCGGCGGCGGGCAAGCAGCGCCGCTTCGGGACGTGGCACTACTGGTGGCAGGCCCATCTGCTGGACAACCTGGTCGACGCGCAGGTGCGGGACCCGCAGCCCGAGCGGCTCGAAAGGATCACCCGCCAGGTCCGCGGGCACCGGCTGCGCAACGTCGGCCGGTGGACCAACGACTACTACGACGACATGGCGTGGCTCGCGCTCGCACTCGAGCGGGCGGGCCGGCTCGCCGGGGTGGAACGGCCCAAGGCGCTCGACATCCTCGCCGACCAATTCCTCACCTCCTGGGTGCCCGAGGACGGCGGCGGCATCCCGTGGCGCAAGCAGGACCAGTTCTTCAACGCCCCGGCCAACGGCCCCGCGGGCATCTTCCTGGCCCGCACCGAGGGGCGGTTGCGCCGCGCGCAGCAGATGGCCGACTGGATCGACGAGACCCTGATCGACCCCGAGACGCACCTGGTGTTCGACGGGATCAAGGGCGGTTCGCTGGTGCGCGCCCAGTACACCTACTGCCAGGGGGTGGTGCTCGGGCTCGAAACGGAGCTCGCGGTGCGCACCGAGGATCCCCGCCACGCCGAACGGGTGCACCGCCTGGTGGCCGCGGTCGCCGAGCACATGGCCACCGACGGCGTGCTCAAGGGTGCGGGCGGCGGTGACGGCGGCCTGTTCCACGGCATCCTGGCGCGCTACCTGGCGCTGGTGGCCACCGCCTTGCCCGCCGGCGGGCCCGAGGACGAGACGGCCCGCGCCACCGCCGGATCATTGGTGCTGTCCTCGGCGCAGGCGGCGTGGGACAACCGGGCGACGGTCGAGGATCTGCCGCTGTTCAGCGCGTTCTGGGAGCGCGACGCCCAGGTGCCGACGGCGGGCACCCAGGACGCGCAGTTCGTCGAGGGTGCGGTGAATTCGTCCGAGATCCCGGAGCGCGATCTGTCGGTCCAACTGGCAGGCTGGATGGTGATGGAAGCCGCCCACACCGTCGCCGGTGACCGTGACTGAACCGGCCACCCAGCGCGGATTCCCGCTGCGGCCCTCGCGGCTGAGCCGCGGCAGCACTACGAACAAGACCTCCGACAACACCGCCGCGGCACTGCTGCTGACGTTCACCCTGATCGCCATCCTGTGGGCGAATTCGCCGTGGGCGCACGCCTATTCGACGTTGCTCGAGACCGAGGTCGGACTCAGCCTCGGCGAGCACCACGCCGCGATGTCGATCCAACACCTCGTCAACGACGCGCTGATGACGTTCTTCTTCTTCATCGTCGGTCTCGAGGTGACGCGCGAGTTCACGATCGGCGAGCTGACCGACCGGTCCCGCGCCGCGGTGCCGGTGGTCGCGGCGATCGCCGGGCTGGTGCTGCCGGCCGTGGTGTTCCTGGCCTTCAACCCGTCGGGGGAGGACGCCCAGGCATGGGGCGTGGTGATCTCCACCGACACCGCGTTCCTGGTGGGGGCCCTGGCGATCATCAAGCCGGTGTTCCCCGCGCGGGTGCGGCTGTTCCTGCTGACCCTGGCCGTCGTCGACGACGTCGGCGCACTGTGCGTGATCGCGCTGTTCTACTCCGACGACATCAGCATCGCGCCGTTGGTGGTGGCGGTGGTGCTGCTCGTCGCACTGGCCCTGGTCCGGTTCCTGCCCAAGGCGCGCGGGCCCGCCTACGCGGTGCTCGGGGTCGGGCTGTGGATCGCGTTGTACCTGGGCGGGGTGCACCCGACGCTGGCCGGTGTCGCGGTGGCGCTGCTGATCCCGGTGTTCACCCCGGAGCGGCGCCCGGTGGAGCGGGCGGTCGAGCAGATCCGCGCGTTCCGGCAGTCGCCCAACTCCCAGTACGCGCGGGCGGCGAGTCGCTCACTGCAGGAATCGATCTCGATCAACGAACGGCTGCAGACGACGGTCGGGCCGATCGTGTCGTTCGGCATCCTGCCGCTGTTCGCCTTGGTTAACGCCGGGGTGCGGCTCGACGGGCAGAGCATCGGCGCTGCGCTGCGCTCCCCGCTGACGTGGGGCATCGTGGCGGGCCTGGTGATCGGCAAGTTCATCGGCATCACGGGCGCGACGTGGTTCATGCGCCGCACCGGGCTGGGCGTGCTGGCGCCGGGCCTGACGCTGCGCCGGATCATGGGTGGTGCCGCGCTGTCGGGCATCGGGTTCACGATCTCACTGTTCATCGTCGACATCGCGATCACCGATCCCGGCCGGCAGGATCAGGCCCGCATCGGCGTGCTGGCGGCCTCGGTGCTCGCGTTCGTGTTCGGCTGGGCGATCTTCCGGATCACCGACTGGCTGAGCCCGCCCGAGCCCGTCGGCCTGCATCTGCTCCGTCCGATCGATGTGGAGCGCGACCATGCGCGCGGCCGGCCCGACGCACCCCTGACCCTGGTGGAGTACGGCGACTTCGAGTGCCCGTTCTGCAGCCGGGCGACCGGCTCGATCGACGAGGTGCGGGCGCACTTCGGCGACGAATTGCTCTATGTGTGGCGGCATTTCCCGCTCGAGCGGTCCCATCCGCGGGCGTTCGACGCCGCCCGGGCCAGTGAGGCCGCGGCGCTGCAGGGCAGGTTCTGGGAGATGGCGCACGAACTGTTCGCCCACCAGGACGACCTCGAGTGGTCCGACATCTACCGGTACGCCGTGGCCGCGGGCTGCGACATCGAACGCTTCGACGCCGACGTGCGCATCCACTCGTCGAAGGTGCTGCACCGGGTCACCGACGACGCCGAGGACGCCGAGGCGATGGATCTCAACGCGACGCCGACGCTGTTCGTCAACGGCAAGCGGCACCGCGGTCCGTGGGATGCCGCGAGCCTCATCCGCGCGCTCGAGGAGTCCCGGACCGCGCGGTTGTGAGCGACGGGATGTCCACCGTCGAGTTCGCGACTGGCACCATCAGTTCCGGGCGATTCCGAACGCGACGAGTGCCGCGGCGATCGCGGTCAGCACGAGCCCTGCGGCGGTGACTGCCTCGCGGAACTGTGTCGTCTGGGCCACGGTCCAGTGCGCGGCGGTGATGGTGCCGGAGAACATCGCAGCGAGAATCGTCCCGCTGACAGCGATGCCGACGCCGGACGTCACCTCGCTGGAGGTGTCGACCAGGGCCGTGCCGATCGTGGTCCGGTTCTCGGGAAGCCCGCGCAAGACGTTGACCGCGGCGACGACCCCCACGACGCGCAGGCCTGCCGCGACGAGCGCGAGGGCCGCCGCGACCCACGGATAGCCGAAGCGGCCCAGCACGGCGTAGACCGCGAGCCCGAGCACGACCGCCGATGCGCTGAGCCAGGCGGCGCGTTCCGGCCCGACCCGCCTGACGAACGGGTTGACGACGAAGCTGCCCGCGATGAGCACCGCGACCTGCGGAAGCATCCCGATCGCGGCGAGCGCCGGGGGCCAGCCCCAATCGAGCTGGAGCTGCAGCGTGACCAGATAGCCGAGCCCCGCGATCGCGAGCCCGGATGCGGCCTTGAATGCCAGCCCGCTCGCCACCAGCGGGTGTGCCACGAGCTGTGAAGAGATCAACGGAAACCGTGCGGTTCGCTCTCGGACGACGAACGCCACGCATCCGGCCGCCGCCACAGCTGCCGTCGCCCGCGGCAGCCACGTTCCTGCGCCGTCCCCGACGAACAGCGTCGGCGCGACCAGCGCGCACGCGATGGCGGCCGTGCCCAGAACGCCCCCTGCGACGTCCACCGGATCACGATGCAGATCCTCGGGACGGTCGGCCGCGATGCCGAACCGCACGCCGGCGATCGCGAGCAGCGCGATCGGAACGTTGACCAGCAGCAGCACCTGCCACGGCGCGACCTCGACGACGAACCCGCCGAGCGTCGGGCCGATCGCGAGACCGACCAGCCCCACGGTCGAGATCAGCGTGATCGCACGCATGCGGAGGGTGTCGTCGTCGAACAGCCGAAAGGCCAGCGCCATCGCGCCCGGTGTCGTCATCGCCGCCGCGACGCCGGTCAGCACGCGTACGGCGACGAGTTGCTCGGCTGTCGTGACGAACGCGGTCGCCAGGCTCGCGGCGGCGAGCAGCGCGAGACCGAGCAGCATCACACGACGCCGGCCGACACGATCGGCGACGGCCCCGAGCGCGAGCATCAGCGCGCCGAACACAACGGCGTAGGCGCCCGTCACCCACTGCAGTGCGGTGGTGGAGGCTTGCAGGTCGCGGCCGATCGTGGGCAGCGCGACGGTCAGGATCGAGTTGTCGAGCATCTCGAAAAGGAACACGGCCGACAGGCCCAAAAGGGCGGGCCAGGCCTGGGTGAGCGAGTGAGGAGAGACAATGCTCGAAGTCGTCATGTCACTAAACTAAGTGACTAAACTAAGTGAGTCAACATAGTGAGGTGGAATGCCCAGGACGTCGGAGCGAGGTGGCCCGCTGACCCGTCGGAAGATCTCGGATGTCGCGACCCGGATGTTTCTCGATCGCGGCTTCGACGAGGTGACGGTCGCCCAGGTCGCCAAGGAGGCCGGGGTCTCGAGCGTCACGGTGTTCAAGCACTTCCCGCGTAAGGAGGATCTGCTCTTCGACCGCGTCGAGGACGCCGTCGCGATCCTGCGCAGCGCGGTGCGCGACCGGGGGGCGGGCGTCCCCGTGTTGACGTCGCTGCGTGACGTGGCGTTCCGGCTCGTCGACGAACGGCACGCGCTGTCGGGCATCAAGGAGGGATCGATCCCGTTCTATCGGACCGTCGCGGGATCCCCGGTGCTGATCGCCCGGCTGCGGGAGATCGCGGCCGAACTCGTGCAGGCGCTGCGCGATGCGCTCGACGCGGACCCGGAATTCAGTGCCGACGCGGCGCTGTTCGCGGCCCTCGTCATCGCCGGATACTCCACGATCCTGACCGCCACCGCGCAGCAGGTCATCGCCGAGGGGTCACCGGATCCCGTCGTCGAGGACCATCGCCGACGACTCGGCCGGCTCTTCGATGCGCTGCAGGACGGGCTCGAACACTCTTAGCGGCAGATGCGGGCGAGCTCGTCGAGGCGGATCTCCAGCACCGCCGCCAGCGCCGCCACCGTGGTGAACGCGGGGGTGGAGAGTCGGCCGGTCTCGATCTTGCGCAGCGTCTCCGGGGAGATCGAGGCGGCGTGGGCGACGTCGGCGGCCTTGCGTTCGCCGCGCGCGTCACGCAGGTAGGCGCCGAGCCGGCGGCCCGCCGCGCGCTGCTGCGGTGTCAGGGGGGATCGGACCATGCGGCCGAGGATAGACTGGTATTTCTATACCGGTCAACGAAAGGGCGTGTGCTCGTGGTCGAGTTGAAGACAGCGGCGGAGGTCGAGGCCATGCGGGTCACCGGCGCGTTCATCGCCGAGTTGCTCGAGGACCTGGCGCAGCGCGCCGCGGTCGGGGTCAACCTGCTGGACCTCGAGCAGCGCGCGCGCGACCTGATCGCCGAGCGGGGGGCGCAGTCCTGCTACTGGGACTACGCGCCGTCGTTCGGCCGCGGACCGTTCCGCAACGTCATCTGCCTGTCGGTCAACGACGCGGTGCTGCACGGTCTGCCGCACGACTACGTGCTGCGCGACGGGGACCTGCTCAGCATGGACATCGCCGTCTCGATCGACGGGTGGGTCGCCGATTCGGCGCGCAGCATCATCGTCGGCACACCGCGCGCCGAGGATGAGCGGATCATCGAGGCGACCGAACAGGCGCTGGCGGCCGGGATCGCCGCCGCGCGACCCGGAGGGCGGCTCGGCGACATCTCCGCGGCGATCGGCGCGGTGGCCGCCGCCTACGGCTATCCGGTCAACACCGACTTCGGCGGCCACGGGCTGGGCCGCACGATGCACGAGGACCCGCACGTGCCGAATGTCGGGCGCGCCGGGCGCGGCATGGAGCTCAAGCCGGGACTGACCCTGGCACTCGAGCCGTGGCTCGCCCAGGGCACGAAGAGGATCGTCTACGACCGCGACGGGTGGACGATCCGCTCGGCCGACGGGTCACGCACCGCGCACAGCGAGCACACGATCGCGGTCACGGATGGTGCGGCTCTGGTGCTGACGGGCCGGCCTGCTTAGCGGCCTTGCGGCGCTTGTACCACTCCCAGATCATCGGCGTGATCGACGCGACGGCGATCAGGATGAAGATCGGCTCGAGGAGCTTCTGCACCACCTCGAACTGGCCGAGCCCGTAGCCCATGAGCACCAGCCCGACGCCCCAGAGCACGGCGCCGAGCACGTTGAACGCGGTGAACAGGCCGTAGCTCATGCGCGCCGCGCCCGCGGTGAGCGGCGCGAGCGTGCGCACGATCGGCACGAACCGGGCGATCACGATCGCGAACGGCCCGCGTTGCTCGAAGAACAGGTGCGCTTCGTCGAGGTAGCGCTGCTTGAGCACGCGCGCGTTCGGCTTGAACATCGCGGTGCCCAGGCTGCGCCCGATCCAGTACCCGACCTGCCCGCCGAGGATCGCCGCGACGGGGATGAACACCAGCAGCTGCCAGAGGTGGAAGTTCGCATCGACGGCGTCGGCGCGGGCCGCCGTGCCCGCCGCCAGCATGCCCGCCACGAACAGCAGGGTGTCGCCGGGCAGGATCGGGAACAGCACACCGGATTCGACGAAGACGACGACGAGGATGCCGACGAGCGCCCAGGTGCCGAAGTAGCCGATCAGGTTGATCGGGTCCAGAAAGTCGGGCATCAGAGCGAGAGTGTCGACGACCACGGGTCTCAAGGGTACCGGCGCTCTACAGTGAGGCATGCCCACCCACAAGGCCGTCCATGTCGCCGAAGCTGACGCACCGCTGACCCTGGTCGAGGTCGACACCCCCTCTCCGTCCGCGGGCCATGTCCGCATCGACGTCGCGGCGTGCGGCGTCTGTGGCACCGACCGCGAGTTCCACGCCGGACACTTCCCCGGACTGCAGTGGCCGCTGACGCTCGGCCACGAGATCGCCGGCACCGTTGCCGAGGTCGGCGACGGGGTGGAGGACTTCGCGGCCGGGGACCGGGTCGCGATCGGTTGGTTCGGCGGCAACTGCACCCGCTGCATCCCCTGCCGCAAGGGGCTGTTCATGCAGTGCGAGCGGATGGAGGTGCCGAGCTGGCACTACCCCGGTGGTTACGCCGAGTCGGTGGTCGCGCCGGCCACCGCGCTGGCGCGCATCCCCGACGGGCTGTCGTTCGTCGAGGCCGCCCCGATGGGCTGTGCGGGGGTGACGACGTTCAACGGGCTGCGCCAGACCCGGGCCAAGGCCGGTGACCTGGTCGCGATCCTCGGGGTCGGCGGCCTCGGGCACCTCGGTGTGCAGTTCTCCCGGGCGATGGGCTTCGAGACGGTGGCCATCGCGCGGGGCACCGGGAAGGCCGAGGAGGCCAAGAAGCTCGGTGCGCACCACTACATCGACTCGACCGAACAGGACGTCGCGGCGGAACTGCAGAAGCTCGGCGGCGCCGCGGTGGTACTGGCCACCGCCAACAACGCCGCCGCCATGGCGGCCACCGTGGCCGGGCTGGGCCCGACCGGTGAACTGGTCGCCGTCGGCGTCACGCCGGAGAACCTGCCGATCAGCCCCCTCGACCTGATCAACGCCGGGCTCTCGGTGAGCGGGCACCCGTCCGGAACGTCGCGCGACGTCGAGGAGACGCTGCACTTCGCGCTGCTGAGCGGGGTGCGGGCGATGGTCGAGGAACGGCCGCTGGCCGAGGCCGCCGAAGCTTTCGACGCGATGGACTCCGGGCGTGCCCGCTACCGGATGGTTCTGACCGTGTGAGCGCACCGCGTTCCTGAGATACTCCAACCACCCCAGCCGAGAGGAAGTGCCATGCCCATCGCCACGCCGGAGGTCTATGCCGAGATGCTCGGCCGGGCCAAGGAGCATTCCTTCGCCTTCCCGGCGATCAACTGCGTCGGCTCGGAGAGCGTGAACGCCGCGATCAAGGGCTTCGCCGACGCCGGATCCGACGGCATCATCCAATTCTCCACCGGCGGAGCGGAATTCGCGTCCGGCCTTGGCGTGAAGGAGATGGTCACCGGCGCGGTCGCACTCGCCGAGTTCGCACACGTGGTCGCCGCAAAGTACGACATCACCGTCGCGCTGCACACCGACCACTGCCCGAAGGACAAGCTCGACACCTACGTGCGGCCGCTGCTGGCGATCTCGGCCGACCGCGTCGCCAAGGGGCAGAACCCGCTGTTCCAGTCGCACATGTGGGACGGGTCGGCGGTGCCGATCGACGAGAACCTGTCGATCGCGCAGGAGCTGCTCAAGCAGGCCGCGGCAGCGAAGATCATCCTGGAGATCGAGATCGGCGTGGTCGGCGGCGAGGAGGACGGCGTCGAGGCCGAGATCAACGACAAGCTCTACACCACGCCCGAGGACTTCGAGAAGACCATCGCCGCGCTCGGCGCCGGCGAGCACGGCAAGTACCTGCTCGCCGCGACGTTCGGCAACGTGCACGGCGTCTACAAGCCGGGCAACGTCAAGCTGCGGCCCGAGGTGCTGGCCGAGGGCCAGAAGGTGGCGTCGGCCAAGCTCGGTCTGCCCGAGGGGTCCAAGCCGTTCGACTTCGTCTTCCACGGCGGCTCGGGCTCCCTGAAGTCGGAGATCGAGGATTCACTGAAGTACGGCGTGGTGAAGATGAACGTCGACACCGACACCCAGTACGCGTTCACCCGCCCGATCGTCGGCCACATGTTCACCAACTACGACGGCGTGCTCAAGGTCGACGGCGAGGTCGGCAACAAGAAGGTGTACGACCCCCGCAGCTACTTCAAGAAGGCCGAGGCCGGCATGGCGGAGCGGGTGGTCGAGGCGTGCAACGACCTGCACAGCGCGGGCCGCAGCGTCACCGCCGGCTGAACGAAGAGAAGCCGGCAATCAGATACCGCCGGCTGAACGAAGAGAAGCCGGCAATCAGATACCGCGGGCTAGCTGCTGGCGGCCTGGCAGATCTTCCACTGGTCGTCGACGAACTCCAGGTCGAAGCTGCGCGTCGACCGGGTCTGCGGCGCGGAGGCCATGAATGTGGTGACGTTGGCCTCGGCGTGGTCGCCGTTGACCACGACCTGGTCGATGCTGGCGACGACGGGGTACTGCTTGGCCGCGGCGACCCGGGAGTGGGTCTGCTCCCAGGACTTGTCGTTGTAGCTGACGTAGCTGTCACGGGTGCTGCCGCAGGTGATGCTGCGCAGCGTCGCCAGGTCCCCGTTCTGCACGGCGACGTCGAAGTTCTGGATCGTCTCGCGGACCCGGTCCTCCTGCGACGCCGATGATGACGACCCGCGGGTCAGCAGGATGGTGCCGACGATGGCGATGGCGGCCAGCGCCGCGATCACCAGCACGATCGCGATCACCCAGCCCCAGCTGCGTTTCTTGCCGGGCGGCTTCGGCGCGTCACCGCGCGGCGGGATCTTCTGCGGCGCGACGGGCTGCACCGGGAAGGCTTCGGTCTCGGCGTGGCCACCGGTGCCGAACACCTCGGTGGCCGGTTCGGTGGGGCGGTTGATGATCTGGGTGGAACCCGCGTCGAATCCGGACGGCGCCGTGTAGCGACGCTCGCCCTGGGGCTGTGCCGACGGATCCTGCTCGGCGGGGTCGGCGGGCGCGAAGACCTCGGTGGCGGGCTCGTGGTCGGAATCGGTGGGCTGGTCCGGCTGATCCGGGCCTGTGGGGTTCGACATCGGAGTGCTGCGGTCCTCCCTGACGGCGCTATGGCCGAAGCTTATCCATCCGCGGTGACGACTGAGTAACCCCGCACGGCACAATGGTGCCCATGACTCGGATGGGCGATCTTCTCGGACCGGAACCGGTACTGCTGCCAGGCGACCCCGAGGCCGAAGCCGAGTTGGACGCCGCGGAGAACCCGGCCATCGTGGCCGCGGCGCACCCGTCGGCGTCGGTCGCCTGGGCGGCGCTGGCCGAGGATGCCCTCGC
The DNA here is from genome assembly GCF_001044235.1 of Mycolicibacterium chlorophenolicum. Lineage (GTDB taxonomy): Bacteria > Actinomycetota > Actinomycetes > Mycobacteriales > Mycobacteriaceae > Mycobacterium > Mycobacterium chlorophenolicum. The sequence continues at coordinate 84,999 of NZ_JYNL01000023.1, forward strand.
CGACGACCAGGCCATCACCGCGTACGCCTACGCCCGGACCGGCTACCACCGCGGGCTGGACCAGTTGCGCCGCAACGGCTGGAAGGGTTTCGGGCCGGTGCCGTATGCGCACGAGCCCAACCGCGGCTTCCTGCGCTGCGTCGCCGCGCTGGCCCGTGCCGCCGACGCGATCGGGGAGACCCCGGAGTATCAGCGCTGCCTGGACCTGCTCGACGACTGCGATCCGGCGGCCCGCGCCGAACTCGGCCTGGCCTGAGTCACCGCGTCTCGATCGCCCACAGCGCGGCGATCGTCTCGTAGGAGATGTGCTCGACGGCCACCACGTCCGGCCACAGCCGGTGGGCCGCCGCGCGCTGATCCTTCGATCCGCCGGTGGCCGCCTCGTGCGCCTCGAGCATGTCCAGCGTGGCCCGCTGCAGGTCCCGCCGCGCCGCGCGGGCGGGCAGACTGACCGCGTCGCCCGCGGCGACGAACGGCTCGGTGGCGGCGATCGCCGCCCTGGTGCGGGCGATCGCGTCGTCGAGCCGGCGGATCTCCTGGCGGCCGGCCAGCACGACGTACACAGCCATGCCGACCGCGCAGCCGATCAGCGTGTCCAGCCCGCGCGCCAGCAGCAGATGTCCGACCTGCCCCGGTTCGAGGTGGCGGCTGGCGGTCCCGATGGTCAGCGCGGTCGCCGTGATGAACACCGAGGCGAGCAGGTAGTTGCGCGTCACCAGCATCTCGATGGCGAAGTTCAGCAGCGCGAGCACCACGGCCAGGAACCAGCCCTGCGGGTGCACCACGATGACGGCGGCGGCCAGGCCCAGCCCGATCCAGGTGCCGGCCAGCCGCTCGGCGCCGCGACGCAGCGTGCGCCACAGCGGCGTGCCCTGGTGCAGCACGAGCACCGCGGCCGCCATCGCCCAGTACGCGCGGTCGACGCCCAGGCCGACGGCCGCGAAGCCGGCCAGCGGCACGCCGAGTGCGACCCGCACCATCACCCGGCGCGTCTGCGAACCCGTCTGCAGCGCCTGCCGCAGCAGGTCCCGCGTCGGTGGCCGACCCAGCGGTAACCGGTCGGGGTCGCGGTGGGCGGTCGTGTCGGGCTCGACCCGACGGGCGCCCAGTGCGCGGGCCACCTCGGCCGAGCCCGGCTCGGGCGCCTCGCCGCGGGCCGCGGCGGACATCGCGTCGGCGAACAGCACGTGCACCGCATGGGTGGTGGCGCGCAGGCGGGCCAGCTCGCTGCCCGCCGGCGCGGCCAGCGGCTGATGGTTGACGAGGTTCGTCCAGGCCTGGTGCAGCGCGGTGGCGGCGCGGTGGCGGGCCCTGTCCTGATCGGGCTCGCCGACCGTGTCGAGATAGCCGGCGACGGCCTCGGCCGCGGTTCGCACCGCCGCGCGCTCCGGGCGCCGGAATCCCGTTGCGGCGCCGACCATCTGGACGAGCCAGGCGATCGCGCCGCCGGCCAGCACCAGCAGCGCGATCTGCCCGGGGCTCAGGTGCGACGCCGAGACGCCGACCCCGGCCGCGCAGGCGACGACGAACACGTAGGCGCCGGGCGGCCCGACGGCCAGCGCCGTGCACAGCCACACCGCCGCGACCGCGACGGCGGAGATCGTCAGCACCCCCAGCCACGCGATGTCGGCGGCCCACGCCCCGGCGGCCACCGCCGCGGCCAGCGCCACCGCCACGACCGCGAGTTGCACGCCCCGGCTCAGGTAGGGCCTGCCGACGCCGAAGCGCGACGTGAACGCCCCGAGGGTGGCGATCAGCCCGGCTCCGACGTCGCCGGCGGCCCAGCCGAGCAGAACCGGGATCGCGGTGCTGACCGCCGCGCGTACGGCGATCGGCAGGCGTGGCGGGGCTACCGGTTCTGGCTTTCGCACTCGCAGTCGGCGGCCGCGTCGGGCGGCTCGACCTGGACGGTCGCGTGGTCGAGTCCGCGCGCGGCGAGCACGGCGCGGGCGTCGTCGAGCACCCGTGCGGAATCGCGATTGCTGGTCAGGTGGGCGGTGACCATGTCCTTGCCCGGCACCAGCGTCCACACGTGCAGGTCGTGCACCTCGGAGACGCCCTCCACCGCGCACAGCGCCGCGCGCAGCTCGTCGACGTCGATGTGGCTCGGCGAGCTCTCCGAGAGGATCCGCAGGGCGGCCCGGGCCAGCGCGATCGCCCGCGGCAGCACCCACAGCGCCACGAACACGGCGACGACGACGTCGGCGTACGGCCAGCGCGTGGTGACGGTGACGATGCCCGCGATCAGCACGCCGATGCTGCCGACGGTGTCGGCGATGACCTCCATGTAGGCGCCCTTGACCGCGAGGCTGTCCTTGGACTGCGACCGCAGCAGCATCACGACCACGGCGTTGGCGAGCAGGCCGGCCAACGCGACGACGATCATCGGCACGCCGGGCACTTCGGGCGCGCCGCCCAGACGTTCGACGGCCTCGTAGAGGATGAAGCAGGCCACGCCCATCAGCAGCACCGCGTTCGCGACCGCGGTGAACACCTCGGCGCGGTGCCAGCCGTAGGTCCGCGACGGCGAGGTGCTGCCGCGTTTGGCGAGCAGCACCGCGGTCAGGCCCATGAACATCGCGACCAGATCGGTGAGCATGTGTCCGGCGTCGGCCAGCAGCGCGATCGAGTTGATCGCCAGCGCGGTGCCCAGTTCGACCGCGAAGAAGACCGTCAGGATGCCCGCGGCGATGACCATCCGGGACACACGGGCATCAGGGTCTCTCCGGTGACTGTGATCGTGTCCCGCGCCCATGCGGCTGAATATATGCGCAAAGTCGCATATGTGGCAAGGGCGCTGCTACCAGGCCGACCAGAACCGGGTCAGCTGTCCGCCCACGGCCGACAGGTACGACGGCACGCCGGACAGCTCGAACAGCCAGTACACCGCCGAGAAGAACCACTGGTTGACGCCGGGGGCGAACAGCAACAGCAGCAGGATCAGGAAGCCCCACTGCTTGGCCGGCGCCACGGCCCGCTGCGTCTCGGGGCTCAGATGCGGCTCCAGCGCGCCGTACCCGTCCAGGCCCGGGATCGGCAGCATGTTCAGCAGGAACGCGGTGACCTGCAGGAAGCCGAGGAACGCCACCCCGGCCCAGAACACCGAGTGCGTGGGGTCGTAGAGCAGCCGGGTCAGCGTCAGCAACACGACCGCGAACACCAGGTTCACCGCGGGGCCGGCGAGACTGACCAGCGTGCGCTGCCGCCGCGTCATCCAGCCGGTCTGCACGTAGACCGCACCGCCGGGCAGACCGATGCCGCCCAGCGCGATGAACAGGATCGGCAGGCCCAGCGACAGCAGCGGATGTGAGTACTTCAGCGGGTTGAGTGTCAGGTAGCCGCGCACGGCGACGTCACGGTCGCCGAACCGCCAGGCCGAGTACGCGTGGCCGAACTCGTGCAGACACAGCGACACCAGCCAGCCGAAGATCACGAACACGAACACGCCGACGTACGCCATCGGCTCCGCCTGAGCGCCCGGCAGCCAGGCGAGCACCCCGCCGACGGCCGTCAGCGCGATCAGCGCGAGGAACCACGGGCTCGGCCGCACCGACTGGCGCAGCGGACGGATGCTCACTCACCCAAGCTACCTGCGGCCGACGCGCAACCAGCCCTCCGTGTGCCGGTAGAACGTCGAGCGCCGCAGCGGCCGCGGGCCGGGCACGCCGTCGCGGATCACCAGCGCGCCCGTCGTCCCGAGCTGCGCCGCCCGCCCGGTCACCCAGCGCCTGGGCCGCCACCGGCCCGCGAGCACGGCGGCGCGCAGGCCGGGCAGCTGCGCGGTCGGCTCGATGCGCACGGCCGGGACCTCACCGTCGAACAGCACGGTGTCGTCGACGACGGCCTCGCCGCGGATCGTGCGCTGCCCGTCGGCGGGCCGCCAGTGGGCCGCTCCGACGACGACGGTGCCGGTCTCGTCCCTGATCAGCGGCACCCGGGTGGCGGGCGCCGTCAGGGCACGCCGCGCCTGCCAGGGACGCCGGACGTGGGCCACCTCGACGTCGAGTCGGTCGGCGCGCAGCAGGGCGGTCAGCGTGGCGGCCAGATCCGCGGACGAGCCCACCACGACGACCCGGCGCCAGGCGGTGAGGCCGTCCAGTCCGGTGGTCGGCAGGTCGCGCAGCGCGCGCGGCGCGCGGCGGTCGCCGAAGGTCAAAACCGCGACGGGCGGGGTCTGGGACCGCGATCGGATAAGGTAGCTCACCGGCTGCACACACTATGCACAGCATTCGAGCGGGAGAGGCGCGGCATGCCGGCAATCGTCCTCATCGGCGCCCAGTGGGGTGACGAGGGCAAAGGTAAGGCCACCGATCTGCTCGGTGGCCGGGTTCAATGGGTGGTGCGTTACCAGGGGGGCAACAACGCCGGCCACACGGTGGTCCTCCCGACGGGGGAGAACTTCGCGTTGCACCTCATCCCGTCGGGGATCCTCACCCCGGGCGTGACGAACGTGATCGGCAACGGCGTCGTCGTCGATCCGGGGGTGCTGCTCACCGAGTTGCGCGGCCTCGAAGAGCGCGGCGTGGACACCGAACGCCTGCTCATCTCGGCCGACGCGCATCTGCTGATGCCGTACCACGTCGCGATCGACAAGGTCGTCGAGCGGTACGCCGGCAGCAAGAAGATCGGCACCACCGGCCGCGGTATCGGCCCGTGCTACCAGGACAAGATCGCGCGGCAGGGCATCCGCGTCGCCGACGTGCTCGACCCGGCGGCGCTGGCCGAGAAGATCGAGGGCGCACTGGAATTCAAGAACCAGGTGCTGGTCAAGATCTACAACCGCAAGGCGCTCGACGCCGGCGAGGTGGTGGAGAACCTGCTGGCGCAGGCCGAGGGCTTCCGGCATCGCATCGCCGACACCCGGCTGCTGCTGGGCACCGCGCTCGAGCGCGGGGAGACGGTCCTGCTGGAGGGCTCGCAGGGCACGCTGCTCGACGTCGACCACGGCACGTATCCCTTTGTGACATCGTCGAATCCGACGTCGGGAGGGGCGGCGGTCGGCTCCGGCATCGGACCCACCCGCATCACCACGGTGCTGGGGATCCTCAAGGCCTACACCACGCGCGTCGGGTCGGGTCCGTTCCCCACCGAGCTGTTCGACGAGTACGGCGAGTACCTGGCCAAGACCGGCGGTGAGGTGGGTGTCACCACCGGCCGTCGCCGTCGCTGCGGGTGGTTCGACGCGGTCATCGCGCGGTATGCCACCCGCGTCAACGGGATCACCGACTACTTCCTGACGAAACTCGACGTGCTGTCGAGCCTGGAGACGGTGCCGATCTGCGTCGGTTACACCGTGGACGGCAAGCGCACCGACGAGATGCCGATGACCCAGAGCGACATCGCCCGCGCCGAGCCGATCTACGAGGAGCTGCCCGGCTGGTGGGAGGACATCTCGGGGGCGCGGGAGTTCGACGACCTGCCCGCCAAGGCGCGCGACTACGTGTTGCGTCTGGAAGAGCTTGCCGGCGCCCATGTCTCGTGCATCGGCGTCGGTCCCGGGCGCGATCAGACGATCGTGCGCCGCGACGTGCTGGCGTGACGAGCCGCGATGAGCGCTTGCGCGAAGAGCAGATGAGCAGCGACCCCCGGACGCTCGATCCGGACTACGACACCCACGGCGGCTTCCCGAACTTCGAGCCGGCCACCCCCGGCCCGGGGTTCGGTCGCTTCCTCACGGCGATGCGCCGCGCCCAGGATCTGGCGGTGTCGGCCGCCCCCGACGCCGACACCTGGGACCGCGCGGCCGATCTGGCCGAGTCGCTGGTCGATCTGTTGGCGCCGTCCGAGGCCGGCGAGGGGGTGGGTCCGGCGAACCGGGTGCCCTCGCTGCCCGGTGCGGGCAGCCTGCTGATGCCCCCGTACCGGGTCACCGAATTCACCGCCGACGGCGTCGAGCTGCAGGTACAGTTCAGCCGGTTCTCGGTGGGCGGGAACCACGCCGTGCACGGCGGTGTGCTGCCGCTGCTGTTCGACTCGGTCTTCGGGATGGTGATCCACGCGACTGGGCGCCCGATCAGCCGGACCGCATTCCTGCACGTGGACTACCGCAAGGTGACCCCGATCGACACGGTGCTCACCGCGCGGGGCTGGCTGCGCGAGGCGCAGGGCCGCAAGGCGTTCGTCAACGCCGAGCTGCGCAACCCGGACGGCGACCTGCTCGCCGAGGCGAACGGATTGATGATTCGGCTGCTCCCCGGACAGCCGTGACGCTTGCTTCAGGGGGGCGATGGAGAAGGGCCTTCGCGACTTCCTGCTGATCTGGTGGCGGCAGCCGTTCGACTTCGCTTGGACGGCAAGGCATCTGCGCTCGCGGGGGATGCTGCGCATCCACCAGGTCTTCATCGGCGCCTTCTCGCTGCTCTACGGGCTCACCGCGCTGCTGACGATGCTGTGGGCGTCCCGCGACGGCGGCGCCGTCACCGGGCAGGCACTGGTGCTGGTGGTCGCGATCAGTTCGGCGGTGCTGGGGCTCATCTGGATCGTCGGCCCGTTCCCGACGAAACGGCAGTCGGCGGCCTTCGCGGTCTACGCCGACTTCGCGGTGCTCGCTGTGATCGCCTGCTATCAGGACGCCTTCACCGCGATGCCCGGGCTGGCGCTGCTGGCGGCCAACGGGATCTACATCGTGGTGGCCCACGGCCCGCGCGCGCTGGCGCTGCATCTGGTGTTCACGGTGGCGGCGTTCGGGTGGCTGTACGCGCTGGCTCTCGCCCAGGACACCGCCGAGCCGAGCGTGGTCACGGTGCGCCTGCTGGTGCTGCTGCCGACGGTGGTGGGCGTTCCGGTGATCGTGCAGTCCTACCTGCTGGCGCTGCGGATGGGAGCGGTCGACGCGCTCTACGACCCGCTGACCCGGCTGCTCAACCGGCGCGGACTGGACGACGAGGTCACCGGTCTGGTGCCGGCAGGCGGCGCGCACCTCGGGGTGCTGGCGGTCGACATCGACAAGTTCAAGGCCGTCAACGACGGCCACGGCCACGACGCGGGGGACCGGGTGCTGGTGTCGGTCGCCAACGCCGCGCGCGACGCGGTGACGTCACTGCGGGTGCGCTCGGTGATCGCCCGCACCGGCGGCGAGGAGTTCGTCCTCGTCGTCGACGCCGGCCCCCGCACGGTGCGGGAGGTGGCCGACCGGTTGCACCAGGCGGTGACCCGCTGTGACGCCACGGTGGTGCCGACGGTCAGCGTCGGCGTCGCGACGGCGTGGACGTCCGACCGGGAGCTGCCGGCGGCGATCCGGGCCCTCATCGAGCGCGCCGACGCGGCGATGTACCGCGCCAAGGGCGTCGGCGGCAACTGCACGTTCAGCGCAGATGACGCAGTTCCCGCCGGGGAGTGAGCGGGCGTGCCACGATGACCCGGTGACGCACTCCACCGGCCGCCCGCTGCGCAGCCTCTCGACGCCGCGTGCCGCCGCGCTGGCCGGGGTGCTGTTCGCGCTGCTGTTCGGCACCGTGCTGGTGGTGCTGCGCACGTCGCTGCCCGAGGGCGCGCAGCTCGGGTCGCAGTGGGTCGACGGCACGAGTGCGCGGTTGAAGCTGGCGATCGTGCTGATGCCGTTCTCGGGCATCGCGTTCCTGTGGTTCATCGGGGTGCTGCGCGACGGCCTGGGCCGGCTGGAGGACAAGTTCTTCACCACGGTGTTCATCGGCAGCGGGCTGCTGTTCCTGGCGATGATCTTCACCTCGACCGCGGTGGGGGCGGGTCTGCTGGCGAGCAAGCAGTTCGTCGCCGAGGCCGGGGCACGCACCGAGGTGGCCGCGTTCGGCCAGGGTCTGCTGGTGGCGCTGGCCAACACCTATGCGCTGCGGATGGCCGCGGTGTTCATGATGTCGCTGGCCACGATCTGGCTGCGGACCCGGCTGATGCCGCGCTGGTTGGTGGTGGTGACCTACCTGGTCGCGGTCGCCGTGCTGGTCGCCAGCGACGTCAGCCCGTGGACCACCGTCGCCTTCCCGGTGTGGGTGCTGCTGGTCAGCCTGCTGCTGCTGTTCACTCCTGCAGCGTCAACGCACTTGCCGGACAGAGCTTGACGGCTTCGCGGGCGTGGTCGGCGGCCTCCCCGGTGACCTCTTCGGCGAGGACCACCACGATGCCGTCGTCGTCCTGATCGAAGACCTCGGACGCCACCATCACGCAGTTGCCGGCCTGGATGCACAGCTCACGGTCGGCCGAAACCTTGCTCACCACAACACCTCCAACGACTTCAGACCGTAGATGAAATGGAACGACCGGAACTCCACGTCGGCGAAATCCTCGGCGGGCGCCAGGTTCGGGAACCGCCGCAGCAGCGCCGGGAACGCGATCTGCATCTCCATCCGGGCCAGCGGGGCGCCGAGGCAGTGATGCACGCCGTGGCCGAACGCGAGGTGGCCGGGCGCACCCCGCGCGATGTCGAGCGTCTCCGGTGCGTCGATGAACGCCGGATCGCGGTTGCCCGCGGGCAGTGACGCGAACACCAGTCGGCCCGCGGGGATCTCGACGCCGGCGATCTCGACGTCGGTGGTGGTGATGCGCGGGATCGAGGTCTGCACGATCGACAGGTAGCGCAGCAGTTCCTCGATCGCCGGGGCGACCGCGGCCGGGTCGTCGCGGACCGCGGCCAGCTGCTCGGGGTGGCGCAGCAGCGCCAGCGTGCCCAGCGCGAGCATGTTCGACGTGGTCTCGTGGCCGGCGAGCAGCAGCAGCCCGGCGACGCCGATCAGCTCGTCGTCGGTGAGCTCGTCGCCGTGGTCGCGCACCAGCATGCCGAGGATGTCCTCGCCGGGCTCGGCGCGGGCGCGGGTGACCAGCGACGCCATGTAGGCCCGGCCTTCCTGCTGCAGCTCGAGCCGTTCCGGTATCGGGATCGACAGGTCGAGCTGACGGCCGCTGCGGCGCTGGAAGTCGTCGCGGTCGGCGTAGGGCACGCCCAGCAGCTCGCAGATCACCAGCGACGGGATCGGCAGCGCGAAGTGTTCGACCAGGTCGGCCGGCGGGCCCGCGGCGGCGATCGCGTCGAGCTGGGCGTCGACGATCTCGACGATGCGGGGCTGCAGCCGCTTGATGCGCCGGATCGTGAACTCCGGGGTGAGCATGCGCCGAAGGCGTTGGTGCTCCGGCGGATCCAGGCCGAGCAGGTTCCCGGCCCGGTTGCGGGCCGCCTCCTGCTCGTCGATCGGCGGGGCACCGGGGACGACGAACCCGGGCGGCCGGCCGTTGGAGAACCGCGCGTGGTCCGACAGCACGGTCTTGACGTCGTCGTAGCGGGTGACGAGGAAGACCTTCATGCCGAACGCGTTGGTCACGCTCTGCACGCCGGCGCTGTCGCGGATCTCGCGCAGCGCCGGCGTCGGGTCGAGTCCGTCGCGGCGCATGTGCAGCGGGGGCAGCCCGGGCTCCGGTTCGGCGCGGGTGTCGGCCTGACTCATCACACGACGCTACCGGCCCGGCGGCGCAGCTACGGGTGCGCCGCCGCCCCGGCGCGGTGTCGTCCGCCGGCCCCGGCGGCGTCGGGTCCGTCGTCGGCGTCCTGCAGCGCAGGCCACCAGATCTTGGGACCGATCAGCGTGAACAGCGCCGGGATCACCACGGTGCGCACCACGAAGGTGTCCAGCAAAATGCCGAGGCCGACGATGATGCCGACCTGGGTCAGCGCGATCAACGGGAGCACGCCGAGCACGCAGAACACCGCGGCCAGCACGATGCCCGCGCTGGTGATCACCGCACCGGTCGCCGACACCGCCCGCACGATGCCGTCGCGGGTGCCGTGCTCCGGCGTCTCCTCCCGTGCCCGGGTCACCAGGAAGATCGTGTAGTCGACGCCGAGGGCGACCAGGAACAGCAGCGCGAACAGCGGAACGCTGTTGTCCAGGGCGGGGAACCCGAACAGGTGCACGCTCGCCCAGCCGCCGAGCCCGAGCGCGGCGAGTGCGCTGAGCACCGTGACCGCGACTAGGACCAGTGGTGCCAGCGCGGAGCGCAACAGGACGAACAGCACCAGCAGCACCACCGCGAGGATCGCGGGCACCACCACCGCGCGGTCGTGGCCGGCGGCCCCGGCGGCGTCGCGGGCCTTGGCGTCCGATCCGCCCACCAGGCCGGCGGGGTCGGCGCCGTGCACCGCGTCGCGCAGCGCGTCGATCGTGTCGAACGCCTCGTCGGTTGCGGGTGCTGCCGCGAGCACCACCGACCACTGGGTCAGGCCCTGCGGTGAGGTGCCCGCCGGGGTGGCGGAGACGACGCCGGGGGTGGCGGTGATCGCGCGCTGCACCTCGGCGGCGCGGTCGGTGGAGGCGATCACCAGGGTGGGATCGGTCAGGCCGCTGGGGAAGTGGTCGGCCAGTGTGTCGAAACCGCTGACGGACTCGGCCTGCACGCGGAACTGTTCGGTCTGGGACAGGCCGATCGGGGTGCGCAGCAGCCCGGTGCACAGCAGCGCCAGCGCGCCGATCGCGACGACGGACACCAGCGCGGGCCGGCGCGCCACGCCGTCGGCGACCCGGTGCCACGCCCCGCCTTCGGTGAGCGCGCTCGCGCCGACGCGGGGGATGAACGGCCAGAACAACTTCCGGCCGAACAGATCGAGGAACGGCGGCAGTACCAGCAGCACGAACACCGCGGCGACCACCAGGCCGGACGCCGCCTGCACCCCGAGGCTGCGGGTGCTCGGGGACGTCGCGAACAGCAGCGTCAGCAGGGCCAGCACCACGGTCGCGTTGCTCGCGATGATCGCCGGGCCGGCCCGGCGGACCGCGGTGCGCAGCGCGTCGTGGTGGGACTCGTTGCGGCCCAGCTCTTCTCGATAGCGGGAGATCAACAGCAGCGCGTAGTTGGTGCCCGCGCCGAACACGAGCACGCTGGTGATGCCCGTCGTCGACCCGTCGGGTGACATACCGAGCCCTTCGGCGACGGCGCTGCCGACCACGCCGCCGACCCGGTCGGCGAACGCGATGACGAGCAGCGGCACCAGCCACAGCACCGGTGAGCGGTAGGTGACGATCAGCAGCAGCGCGACCACCGCCGCGGTGACGGCCAGCAGCGTGAAGTTGGCTCCGGAGAACGAGTCGGCGATGTCGGCGCCGAACGCCGGTCCGCCGGTGACCTCGGCCTTCAGATCGGCCGGCAGGCCGTCGGTGGCCGCCCCGCGCAGCGCTTTGACCTCGTCGGTGAGCGCGAAGCCGGACAGGCCGGAGTTCAGCGGCACCACGGCGATGGCGGCCTGCCCGTCCTCGGAGACCTGCACGGGCGGTCCGGCGCTGCCGGCACCCGCGGCGGTGAGCATTCGCTGGCGCGCCTGGTCGGCCGCGTCCCGGTCGGCCGGGGACAGGGCGGCGCCGTCGTCGCGGGTCAGCACGAGCAGGACGGGCGCCTGGTCGCCGCCGGGGAATTCGGCGCGGACGGCGTCGGCGCGGGCCGATTCGGCAGCGGTGGGCACAGGCACGGGGGACTGATCGCCGGAGTCGCCGCCGCCGAGGAGGCCCATCAGCGCACCGGACGCGACGATGACGACGAGAGCGATCAGCCAGGAAAGTCGTCGGCTCATGCCCACGAATATTTCAGATAATTAACAATTAATCAAATGAACTTTCGGGCTATGGTGGGGACCGTGCAGGATCCCGACCGCCCGGCGCTGGAGGCGCTGATCGCCGCCGACGTGCGGGCGCTCACCGCCCAGTCCGATCAGATCGGTCACGATTTCGCCGGACGCCACGCGATGACGGCCAACGACTTCCGCGCGCTGCTGCACATCACGGTCGCCGAGACCACCGGCGAGCCGCTGGCGGCCGGCGAGCTGCGCACCCGGATGGGGATGTCCGGCGCCGCGATCACCTACCTGGTCGAGCGGATGATCACCTCCGGTCACCTGCTGCGCGAGCCCGACCCGGCCGACCGGCGCAAGGTGAAACTGCGCGTCGCCGAGCACGGCATGCAGGTGGCCCGCGAGTTCTTCACCCCGCTGGCCGAACACCTCCGCGAGGCGCTGGCGGAGCTTCCCGACGACGATCTGCGGGCCGCGCACCGGGTGTTCGGCGCCGTCGTCGACGCGATGGGGGCGTTTCGCGACGATCTCGCGGGCGATCCGGCCGGTGGTTCTGGCAGGCTGGAGGCTCGATGAGTGAGACGGGTGAGGGTGAGACGACGGCGGCCGAGCCGACTTCGGTGCTGCTGCTGAGCGGCGGCGAACGGACGCGGGAGCTCGCGCCGGCGTTCGAGCGGCTGGGTGCGCGGGTGACGGTCTCCGACGACATGGCGGCGATGACCGACGCCGACGCGCTGACCGGCCTCATCGACGCGACCGGCCCCCGGTTCGTGGTGGCCGATGCGGGCGGCGTGGCGACCGACGCGCTGCTCGCCGCCGCGGAGCGCGAGGACGTCGACGTGTTCCCCACCCCGCGCGCGCTGCGGTTGTCCGTCGACGGTGAGGGGCTGCGACGGCTGGCCGCCGACGAGCTCGGCCTGCCGACGGCGCCGTTCTGGTTCGCCGGCTCGGTCGAGGAACTCACCGCGGTCGCCCAGCACGCCGGTTTCCCGCTGCTGGTGAAACCGGTCGCCGCGGTCCCGGGTGAGGGAGAGTCGGTGGTGCTGCGCTCCGACGACGTCGAGCCTGCGTGGCGGCGCGCGGTCGCGGGCGGCCGGCTCAGCCTGCACCGCGTCCTGGCCGAGACGGTGGTCGAGGTCGACGTCGAGGTGACGCTGCTGACCGTGCGCACCACCGGTCCCGCCGGTCCGACCGTGCACTTCTGCGAACCGATCGGCCATCACCGGCCCGCCCCCGGCACGCTGGAATCCTGGCAGCCGCATGCTCTTTCGCCGGCGGCCCTGGACGCGGCGAAGTCGATCGCGGCGCGGATCGTCAACTCGCTGGGCGGGCGCGGTGTGTTCGCGGTCGAGCTGCTGGTGCGCGGCGACGAGGTCTACTTCACCGATGTCCGGCCGCGGCCGCAGGACAGCGCGCTGGTGACGCTGCGCTCGCAGCGGCTGTCGGCCTTCGAGCTGCACGCCCGGGCCATCCTCGGCCTGCCGGTCGACACGATCATGATCTCCCCGGGCGCGATGGAGATCGTCGACGTCGACGTCGACGCCGATCCCGATGTCGGCGACGCCACGCTGCGCGCCGTGCTGGCCGACGCGCTGGCGGTCGCCGAGAGCGACGTCCGGCTGTTCCCGGCGGGCGAGGGGCGCGGCCGGCGGACGCTGTCCACCGCCACGGCCCCGGATCCGATCGTGGCCCGCGACCGCGCCCGCCGGGTGGCGTCCGCGCTGCGCAGGTTGTCGTGACCGAACCCGACGACACGTCCACCGGCTCGACCGCGACGCCGTTTCTGGGTGCACTGGCAATCATTGTGGCCATCGTGATCGCAATCTGGCTGTTCAACGTGTTCTCCCACGACGAGCTCACCGACTCCCAGCAGATCGGCCGGGCCGCGGCCGGCCAGAACGACGCGCTGCAGCGCGGCGACTTCGCGGATTTCCGGTCGTTCACCTGCGCGGCCGAGGCTGGTGACGAATCGAAAGTGACTGCGGCCCATCGTGACTCGGTGGCCAAGCGGGGTGAGCGGTTCGTCGACGGCGTCTTCGACGTGGCCGTCGACGGGGACCGGGCGACCGCCTCCGTCACCTACCACTTCGACAAGGATCCGGACGCGAAGCAGACCGTCGAGGCGACCTTCCTCAAGGAGGCCGGGGCCTGGAAGGTCTGTTCGACCGGTCCCAGCTAGCTGTGGGACACTCACGACCGTGAGCTACGCCGGAGACATCACGCCTGAGGAGGCCTGGAAGCTGCTGAGCGAGAACCCCGATGCGATGCTGGTGGACTGTCGCACCGACGCCGAATGGCGCTTCGTCGGCGTGCCCGACCTGACGTCGCTGCGCCGCGACACGGTGTTCATCGAGTGGAACCGCACGGACGGCTCCCGCAACACCGGCTTCGTCGACGACCTGCTGGCCGCCGGGATCACCCCGGGTGACCGGCCGGTGGCGTTCCTGTGCCGGTCCGGCAACCGGTCGATCGGCGCCGCCGAGGCGGCCACCGAGGCGGGCATCGGCCCGTCCTACAACATCCTCGACGGCTTCGAGGGCAACCTCGACGAGCACAAGCATCGCGGCGGCACCGGGTGGAAAGCCGTCGGCCTGCCCTGGACGCAGTCATGAGCGAGTCGATTCGCACCCCGGCCCCGCTGCCCGAGGGCGTCAGCCAGGCCACCATCGGCGTCCGGGGCGGGCTGTTGCGGTCCGGCTTCGAGGAGACCGCCGAGGCGATGTACCTGACGTCGGGTTACGTCTACCAGACGGCCGCCGACGCGGAGAAGGCCTTCACCGGCGAGGTCGACCGGTACGTCTACTCGCGCTACGGCAACCCGACGATCTCGATGTTCGAGGAGCGGCTGCGCCTGCTCGAAGGCGCCCCGGCCTGTTTCGCGACGGCCACCGGGATGTCGGCGGTGTTCACCGCCCTCGGCGCGCTGCTCGGCGCGGGCGACCGGTTGGTCGCCGCCCGCAGCCTGTTCGGCTCGTGCTTCGTGGTGTGCAACGAGATCCTGCCGCGCTGGGGCGTCGAGACGGTGTTCGTCGACGGCGAGGACCTCTCCCAGTGGGAGGAGGCTCTGTCGGTACCGACCCAGGCGGTGTTCTTCGAGACGCCGTCGAACCCGATGCAGTCGCTGGTCGACATCGGCGCGGTCTGCGACATGGCCCACGCGGCGGGCGCAAAGGTGGTGCTGGACAACGTCTTCGCGACGCCGATCCTGCAGCAGGGCTTCCCGCTGGGTGTCGATGTCGTCGTGTACTCGGGTACCAAGCACATCGACGGGCAGGGCCGGGTGCTCGGCGGCGCCATCCTCGGTGACAAGGAGTACATCGACGGACCGGTGCAGAAGCTGATGCGCCACACCGGGCCTGCGCTGAGTCCGTTCAACGCGTGGACGCTGCTCAAGGGTCTGGAGACGTTGGCACTGCGGGTGGACCACCAGAACACCTCGGCGCTGCGTGTCGCGGAGTTCCTCGAGTCGAGTTCAGCCGTCAGCTGGGTGAAATACCCGTTCCTGGAGTCACATCCGCAGTACGACCTGGCCAAGCGGCAGATGACCGGCGGCGGCACGGTGGTGACGTTCGAGCTCGCCGGCGGCACCAAGGAGCGGGCGTTCGAGGTACTCGACAAGCTGAAGATCGTGGACATCTCGAACAATCTCGGCGATGCCAAGTCGTTGATCACCCACCCGGCGACCACCACCCACCGCGCGATGGGGCCGGAGGGGCGGGCCGCGATCGGGCTGGGCGACGGCGTCGTTCGCATCTCGATCGGTCTGGAGGGCACCGAGGACCTGATCGCCGACCTGGCCCAGGCGCTGGCGTAGGTGTCGCGGCGATCCGAGCAGAAGAAGGCGCGCCGCAAGAAGCGGCGCGCGGTCCGCGATGACGCCTGGGTTCCGGCGCGCGTCGCCGAACAGCTCGAAATCGCCGCCGAGCTCGAGGATTTCGACGCCCGTCTGACGGAGCGCGGCTGGGAGTTCTCCGAGGACGTCGACGACGAGACCGGCGCCGCCTGGTACTGGCCGGCGTCTGAGGCCGAGGTCGCCGACGAGGACGAGGTCGTCAACGTGACGGTGGTGCTGCTGACCCCCGAGGACGAGGGCGAGGTGGCCCACGTGGTGTTCGTCGGCACCGCCGACGACTACCAGTTCAACCTGGCCGAACTGTTCGAGCACCTCGACACGATCGAGGCCTACCGCCTCGGCGATCCGATGCCGTCGTTCGAGTAGGAGCCCACCATGGTCGAACCCGCGGACACCATCTACGTCGGCGGCGACATCGTGACCATGGACAGAGCTGCACCTCGTGCGCAGGCACTCGCGGTGCGGGCCGGGCGGATCACCGCGGTGGGTGATCGCGCCGACGTCGTCGCTGCCCACCACGGCGGCGCCACCGAGGTCGTCGACCTCGACGGTGCGGTGCTGCTACCCGGATTCATCGATCCGCACAGCCACTACATCAACTCGCTCAGTGTGGCCAACCAGGTCAATGTGTTCGCCCCGCCTGCCGGACCGGGTGCCGACGTCGCCGCGATCATCGCTGCGCTCACAGCGTTTCGGGACCGCCACCCGATACCGGCGGGGGACATGCTCGTCGCGTACGGCTACGACGACACGATGATGCCCGGCGGCCGCACCCTGAGCAAGGACGATCTCGACGTCGACTTCCCGGACACGCCGGTTCTGGTGGGGCATGTCTCGATGCACGGCGCGGTGCTCAACAGCGCGGCGATGCGCATGTTCGGCATCTCCGCCGACACGATCACCCCGCCGGGCGGGGTGATCGTCCGCAAGGACGGCTCCGACGAGCCCGACGGATTGGTCATGGAGACCGCGTTCCTGCCGATCTTCGCGGCCATGCCGAAGCCGACGCCCGCCCAGGAGGTCGAGTGGAGCCGCGCCGGCCAGATGCTCTACGCCGCAGCAGGAATCACCACTGCGCACGAGGGCGCCTCGCACGCCGCCGACATCGCGCTGATGCAGCGCGCTGCCGCGGGAGGAGCGACGCTGATCGACGTCGTCGCGTATCCCTTCATCCTCGACCTGGACGAGATCCTGCAGTCGAATCCGCCGGAGACGTTCGGCCGGTATGTCAATCGCCTCAAGCTCGGAGGGGTCAAGGTGACACTCGACGGCTCGCCGCAGGGGCGGACCGCCTACTTCACCACCCCGTACCGGGTGGAAGGCCCGGACGGACAACCGAACTGGCGCGGCGAGCTGCCCTTCTCGCAGGACACCGTCAACGGGTGGTTCAAGCAGGTGTACGACCTGGACCTGCCCCTGGACATCCACGCCAACGGCGATGCGGCCATCGACGTCGCGCTGGCCGCCCACTCGTTCGCCGCGGCCGATGACCTCGGCAGGGCGCGACGCATCGTGATGGTCCACTCCCAGTTCGTCCGCCGGGATCAGCTGGCGCGCTTCGTCGAGTACAAGATCATCCCGTCGTTCTTCACCGAGCACGCCTTCTACTTCGGGGACGCCCACATTCATCTGCGCGGCCGGGAGCAGGCGGACTTCCTGTCGCCGATGCGCGCGGCGATCGACGCCGGGCTGCGGCCGACCAACCACACCGATTTCGTCGTCACCCCGCTCGATCAGATGTTCCTGCTGTGGACGGCGGTGAACCGGGTCTCGCGTGGTGGTGCCGTCCTCGGCGCCGATCAGCGCATCACGCCGTGGGAGGCGCTCGAGGCCATCACCGTCAATGCCGCGGCGCAGTACGGCGAGGAGTCGCGCAAGGGCGCGCTCCGGCCCGGCATGCTCGCAGATCTCGTTGTGCTGGAACAGAATCCGTTGACGGTGGATCCTGAGGCGATCAAGGACATCGCGGTGGTGGAGACAATCAAGGAAGGTCAGACGGTCTACCGGGCCTAGGTTCTGGCTCCGGCCGTCTGCATGATCGCCGTGCTGACCGCTGCGGGTGCGTCCAGGGGGACGAACGTCGACGCGTGCGGCACGTCGACGGTGGTCGCATCGGGGAACAGCGCGGCGAGGCGGCGCCCGAGTGCCGGGGTGAAGCAGCGGTCGTCCTGGCCCCACGCCACCGTCACCGGTTTGGTGAAGCGGTGCAATCGGGGTGCGACGTGGGTGAGGTCGGTGCCGCCGATTCCGCGGGCCAGCGCGGCGAAGTCGCCGGCGATGCGCCGGTCGGTGCGCGCGGGCGTCAGCCAGGATGCGGTCAGCGCCGGATCCAGGTTCTTCGCGAGCAGGCCGTAGCCGAGCGGTGAGTGCCGCAGTGCTGTCGGGCCCATGGTCGCCATCAGCGAGGTGACGGCCGGACGGGTGCGCATCACCGCGAAGACGGCGTTGAAGGGGAACGGCGGAAACTTGTCGAACGCATCGCAATTGGTCAGCACGAGGCGGCCGATGCGCTCGGGGTGGGCGTCGATCAGGAACTGGCAGACGCCACCGCCGGTGTCGTTGCCGACCAGCGTGACGTCGTCGAGGTCCAGGGCGACGAGGAAGTCGTGCACCAGATCCGCGACACCGGTGGGCGTCAGCGCGGCGCGGTCGTCGACCGGGATGCGGTGGGCGCCGAGGGGGAGGTCGGGTTGCAGGCAGCGGAACCCCTGGCCGGCCAGGTCGGCGGCGACGGCGTCCCACAGCCGGGAGTCGACGAGCGCGCCGTGCACGAAGACGACGGGCGGGTAGGCGGAGTCCTTCGGGCCCGACTCGCGGTACTCGACGGTGGCCGCAGGCACGGTGACGGTGGGCATAGCGGTTATCCTTCTCGTCGACATTTACAAACACTGAGTACGAAAGTTACGTACAGCCTGTATGAAAGTCAACCCCCCGCCCCGGCGGTCCCAGGCGGAGCGCACCGCGGCCACGCGTGCGAGCCTGCTGGCTGCATCGCGGAAGTTGTTCGCTGTCAATGGTTTCGCCGACGTGTCGACGCAGTCGATCGTCGAGGCGGCGGGGGTGACCCGCGGTGCGCTGTACCACCAGTTCGCCGACAAGACCGAACTGTTCGCGGCGGTCTACGAGGAGATCGAGGGTGAGCTGGTCGCGGACATCGTCACGCGGCTCGGCGAAGCGGCGCCGGCTGATCAGCGGCAGGCGATGAAGACCGGCGCGCGGCTGTTCCTGGACCTCTGCTCCGCGCCCGAGGTGCAGCGGATCATGCTGGTCGACGCGCCGGCGGTGCTGGGTTGGGAGCGGTGGCGCGCGGTCGGGATGAAGTACGGGCTCGGCGTCATCGAGGCCATGCTCGGTCAGGCGATCGCCGACGGGGTGATCCCGGATCAGCCGCGGCGGCCGACGGCGCACGTGCTGCTCGGCGCACTCGATGAGGCGGCGCTGTACATTTCGCGCGCCGAGGATCAGAACGCGGCGAAGCAGGAGATGTACGCCGTGTGCGACCGCCTCATCGACGGCATCGCGCGCTAGCAGTCACAGGTGATGGCGTCCAACGGCGCCGTCAGCGGATCCTTGGCGCGGACGATCCGGCCGCGATCCGTCTCGACGGGATAGCCTTCGCGGGCCCAGTATTCGAAGCCGCCGAGCATCTCCTTGACCTCATAGCCCAGTTTCGCGAACTCCAGTGCGGCACGGGTGGAGCCGTTGCAGCCCGGCCCCCAGCAATACGTCACGACGGGCACGTTCCGGGGGATCTCCCGGGGCGCCCGTGCGGCGATCTCCGCGGTGGGCATGTGGACCGCTCCAGCGATACGCCCCTGGTCCCAGGCGCTTCTCCCGCGGGAGTCGACGAGCACGAACAGAACACCGTTCTCCTGGTCGGCGTGCACATCCGAAGCGTCGGTCTCCGCGGCGAGTTTGCCGGCGAAGTGAGCCACGAGGAGTTCCGTTGGGTTGGCAGCGACTGGCATGAGGAAACGATATTCCGGACGCGGGCTGCCTTCCAGGGAAGTATCGCGTCGTTACCGCGAATCGAGCGGCTATTTCGTGGCATCTTGTCGTCATGGCCGCGAATCTCCCGTTTGGGCTCGACAAGGTCGACACGGCAATTCTCCAGGCGTTGCAGACACACGGGCGGCAAAGTGTCGCGGAGCTGGCCAGACACATCACCATGAGCCACAGCGCCACCGCCGAACGCGTACGTCGGCTCGAGGAATTCGGTGTGATCACCGGTTACGGCGCTCACGTCGACCCGGAACGGCTCGGATTCTCAATCTTGGCCTTTCTGCGGCTGCGCTACCCGAGCAGTAACTACGACCCGCTGCACCGCCTCCTCGCCGATCTGCCTGAAGTCCTCGAAGCTCACCACGTCACCGGCGACGACTGCTTCATCATGAAGGTCGTCGCAACCGACATCAAGCACCTCGAACGGCTCAGCGGCAGGATCGGCACACTCGGCAGCGTGACCACCAGTGTCGTCTACTCCTCGCCGCTGCCATCGAGACCGTTGCTGCCCCCCGAGGGCGACAGTTAGTTCTTGTCGGCACCCTCGACGACGCCGAGTGCTGCCTGCGCGCGCTGTTCGTAGCTCTGCCGCTTGGTGGTGTCGAACTCGAGGAAGACGTTGTCCAGGCCGAGTTTCCGGTTCATCCAGCGTCGTCCGCGCGGGCCCAGCATCTGGGCGGCCTGTGCGGTGAACCGCAGGAACGGCGGCACGGACACGTGCGTCTTGGGCTTGTTGAGCGTCTTCACGATGGCTGCCGCGATGTCCTCGGGCTCAACGGGTTTGGTGCCCGGGGTCTCCTTCGTGCCGGAGATGAGCTCGGTGTTGGTGAAGGGCGGCATCACCACCGAGACGTGCACGCCGTGCGGGGCGACCTCGTCGGCGAGCGCGGCGGACAGTCCGACGACGCCGAACTTCGCGCCCACGTAGACGACCTGACCCGGTACGGGGATGACGCCGGAGAGCGATGCGATGTTGATGATGTGGCCGCGCCGGCGGGCGATCATGTCGGGCAGGGCGAGCTGGCAGCCGGCGATGACGCCGTAGAGGTTGACCTCGATCGACGACCGGATCGACTGCTCGGACTGCTCGAGGAACGGTCCGATCGGCATGACGCCGGCATTGTTGATCAGCACGTCGATGTGGCCGCCGCCGTCGGTGCGGGCCTTGTCGAGGAAGGTCGCGAACGACTCGCGATCGGTGACGTCCAGCGGGTAGCCGGATACCGGTCCGAGGTTGGAGAGCTTGGCGACCGAGGATTCCTGCAGGGCGACGTCGCGGTCGCCGATGACCACGCGCGCGCCGCGCTCGAGGAGGGCGGTGGCGGTGGCGTAGCCGATGCCTCGTGCCGCCCCGGTGATGGCGATGGTCTTACCGCGGATGTTGTCCATGTGGCCGAACTTTACACGTGTCAAGTTTTGGACGGAAGTGCCCGTCCCCTACATCATTTCCAGCCTCGTGGAACATCCATCCACAGATTTCTCGGCACTGTCCGAGTTATCCACAGCACGATGATGAGTGCTGCTGAGCTGCACGGATAGCACTAAAATCGAACGTATGTACGATTCCGTGGTGCCGCCGATGGCGTCGCTGGCTGGTGCCGGCGATGCGGATCTGGTCGACATCGTGGCCGGGTGTGGGGCGGCGGCGGCGCGGGCCGAGGCGGTGAAGCTGGCCGCGATCGTGGAGTTCTGGGAGCGCCGCCAAANTCATGGGGCCGGTTATCCACAGGGGGCAGTTTTTCTTCTACCGAGGCTCTGCAGCCTCACTAAAATCGAACGTATGTACGATTCCGTGGTGCCGCCGATGGCGTCGCTGGCTGGTGCCGGGGATGCGGATCTGGTCGACATCGTGGCCGGGTGTGGGGCGGCGGCGGCGCGGGCCGAGGCGGTGAAGCTGGCCGCGATCGTGGAGTTCTGGGAGCGCCGCCAAACCCCGGCCCGGGCCCGCTGGGCCTGTGATGATTGGGACGCCGCGGCCGCGGAGATCGGGTGTGCGCTCAACATCAGCTCCGGGCGGGCCTCGGGGCAGATGACCCTGGGGTTGGCATTGCGGGACCGGTTCCCCCGGCTGGGCCGACTGTTGGCGGCCGGGCGGGTGCCGCTGTCCCTGGTGACGACGATCGTCTTCCGGGCCGCCTTGGTGGTCGATCCCGCGGTTCTGGCGAGGTTGGACAGGGTGTTCGTCGACGCCGCGCGGGAGTGGGGGCTGCTGTCGCAGAAGAAACTCGAGACCGCCATCGACGTGTGGATCGACAGATACGACCCGGATGCGGTGCGGCGGTTGCGCACCGGGATGGCGGGCCGNCGCGGGAGTGGGGGCTGCTGTCGCAGAAGAAACTCGAGACCGCCATCGACGTGTGGATCGACAGATACGACCCGGATGCGGTGCGGCGGTTGCGCACCGGGATGGCGGGCCGCTCGTTCACCCTCGGCAACCGCGATGACCGCACCGGCCTGACGAGCGCGTTCGGGAAGTTGGCCACCCCCGATGCGGCGGCGCTGGCGCATCGGCTGTCGGTGATGGTGCATTCGGTCTGCGAGAACGACCCCCGCACCCTGGATCAGCGCCGCGCTGATTCCCTGGGGGCGATGGCGGCGGGGTCGTTCGTGCTGTCCTGCCGCTGCGGTAATTCGGACTGCCCTTCCGGCCAGGTCGACGACGGCCGCGGGTCGAGCTTCACGATCACCGTCATCGCCGAGCCCAGCGCCCTGGACGCCACCGTCGACCCCCACCTGCACGGCGAACCCANCCAGGTCGACGACGGCCGCGGGTCGAGCTTCACGATCACCGTCATCGCCGAGCCCAGCGCCCTGGACGCCACCGTCGACCCCCACCTGCACGGCGAACCCACGCCCGAGCCCGCACCGGAAGCCGCCGAGCCAGAACCGGATTCACAACCAGCGCCGCACCCATCGCCCGAGCCAGCACGCCGCACCGCGGCGTTGATCCCCGGCTTCGGCAGTGCGGTCGTGCCCGCGCCGCTGCTGGCCGAGTTGATCGCCCACGGCGCCACCGTGCGCTTCCTCACCGACCCGGCCGCCCTGGGCGCCACCGCCGGCTACCGCCCCTGCGCTGCGCTGGAGCGGTTCGTCCGCGCCCGCGACCTGACCTGCCGCTTCCCCGGCTGCGACCGGCCCGCGGTGTTCGCCGACATCGACCACACCCAGCCCTACCCGCACGGCGCCACCCACGCCTCGAACACCAAATGCTATTGCCGCCAACATCATCTGGTGAAAACGTTCTGGGAAGGCTGGACCGACACCCATGCCGCCGACGGAGCGGTGCNCGGCCCGCGGTGTTCGCCGACATCGACCACACCCAGCCCTACCCGCACGGCGCCACCCACGCCTCGAACACCAAATGCTATTGCCGCCAACATCATCTGGTGAAAACGTTCTGGGAAGGCTGGACCGACACCCAGACCGCCGACGGGACCGTGCGGGTCACCACCCCCACCGGACACACCTACACCACGAAACCGTTCTCGTCGCTGCTGTTCCCGTCCTGGAACACCACCACCGGACCCCCACCACCATCGGGGACCACACCGCCGCGCCGCCCCGGGCGGTCCCTGATGATGCCCACCCGAGGGCGCACCCGCGCCCAGAACCGCGCCGCCCGCATCACCCGCGAACGCGAACTCAACGCCCTCCAACGCCAACACGACCGCAACGCCAAACCTCAACCGCAGCAACACAACACCGCCATCACTCCGGAACCCGACTGCGGCGACGATCCGCCGCCCTTCTAGGACTACGGGTACAGGTCGTGGTGCCGCCACCATTGATAAGGCGCCGTCTGGGGGTATCCCGGCGGCGAGTCCTCCCACGTCTCTTGGCGCCCCAGGGCGGTGATGTCGAGGAGGTTCCAGGTGTTGACGAACGCCTCGTCGCCGCGGTTGTTGACGAAGTAGGTGCGGAAGATCTCGTCGGTATCCGAACCCGGCCGGCGGATGAACGCGTTGGTGCCATGCCACTCGTCGACGCCGAAGTCGACGTCGAACATGCCGTCCTCGCTGGGAATCATGGTGTACCACGGGATGTTCCAGCCCATCGTCGCCTTGATTCGCGCGATGTCCGACTGCGGGCCGCGGGACACGTAGACCAGCGTGGTGTCTCGGGCGTTCAGATGCGACAGGTCGCCGATGTGGTCGGCCATCAGCGAACACCCCACGCAGCCGTGGTCCGGCCAGCCGCCGACCCCCGGATCCATGAACGCCCGGTACACGATCAACTGCCGACGCCCCGCGAACAGGTCGAGCAACGTGGCCTCGCCGTCGGGACCCTCGAATCGATAGGTCTTCTGCACCGGCGTCCACGGCATCCGTCGCCGCTTCGCCGCCAGTGCATCGCGGGCTCGCGTGAACTCCTTCTCCTCAACCAGCATGTCGGCCAACGCCGTCTCCCACTCCTGCGCCGGCACGATGCGGGGCTCCATCGGTTCTCCCTTCGTCAAAGTTCAACACAACCGTTGAACGTCGCGATCTTCAGGACACCACCCCGCGCCGCTATAGTCAACAAGATGGTTGAAGATTCGACGCTGGACCGGGCGTACGCCGCGCTCTCGGATCCGACCCGCCGGCGACTACTGGAGGCGCTGCGCGACGGCGATGCACGCATCACCGACCTGGCCGCGCCGCTGCCCATGAGCTTCGCCGGCGTCTCCCGCCACGTCGGCGTGCTCGAATCGGCCGGCCTGGTCCGCCGCGAGGTCCGCGGTCGCGAACACTGGCTGTCACTGCAACCCGACGGCCTGTCGTCCGCACGTCAATGGATCGACGAGCAGAGCGACTTCTGGTCCGCGCGCGCCGACGCCCTGTCCGAACGCCTCCGTCGTAAAGCCACGCCCCGATGACCGATCCCGTCGTGCGGGTGCGCCGCGTCCTGCCCGCCGTCCCCGAGGTGGTGTTCGACGAGTGGCTCGATCCCGAGGCCCTCGCCGAGTGGATGTGCCCACGGCCCTCGCGCTGCGTCGCCGTCACCGTCGAGGCGCACGTCGGCGGCCGCGTGCGCTTTGACGTCGACGACTCCGGCCGTCTCGTCCTGATCACCGGACAGTTCCTCGACATCGACCGCCCGCACCGGCTGCGCTTCACCTGGAGCCACTCCGGCTGGGCCGACCCGACCGCGACGAGCATCGTCGACGTGGCGTTCGAACCCCACGGCGCCGACGAGACGCTGATGTCGATCGAACACTCCCTGCTGCCCGCGGAGGGGTTCGCCGACCACGACCACGGCTGGGCGGTCACCGCGGACCAATTGGTGACGGTGCTGTCCCGGCGCTAGACGGCGCACCCGCCAACTGGCGAAAGTTTCACTCACCGTGAGCAAATGCGCGCGCGGGGAAATGCGCGGCGCCGCTGTGCGTTAGACAGGAAGGTGATGTCCGTGTCAGCCGTCGACGAGGTGCGGTTCGTGGCCGTCCACCAGGACGACCCGCTCGCCGCGCCGCTGATCGACGAACTCGCCGTCGAGTACGCCGAGCGCTACGGCGGCCTGCGTGACCGGGTGCATGCGTGGCTGCGCGGCTACCCGGCCGCCGAGTTCGAGCCGCCGGCCGGCGGTCTGCTGATCGGGCTCCTCGACGGACAACCCGTCACCGGCGGCGCCTTCCGCCGGTTCGACGCCGACACCGCCGAGCTGAAACGCATCTGGACCGACAGCCGGCACCGCCGTCGCGGCCTTGCCAAGACACTGGTCGCCCGCCTCGAAACCGAGATCGCCGCCCGCGGCTACCGCCGCGTGTACCTGACCACCGGCGACCGCCAACCCGAAGCCGAAGCGCTCTACCTGTCGATGGGCTACACCCGCCTCGACGAACCCCTGACCGCCGAGGGCGAGGTCTACCCCGTCGCGTTCCTGAAGGCACTGCCGTGAGCGTCCCGCTCTCCGTTCTCGACCTGTCGCCGATCCCCGAGGGCGCGGACGCCGCCGCCGCGCTGCGCAACACCGTCGACCTCGCTCGCCACGCCGAACAGTGGGGCTACCAACGCTTTTGGGTGGCCGAGCACCACTTCGTCGACGTCGCCGGATCTGCCCCCGCCGTGCTCATCGGCCAGATCGCCGCCGCCACCGAACGCATCAGGGTCGGGGCGGCCGCCGTCCAACTCGCACACACCACGGCCGTCGCGGTCGTCGAGACGTTCGGCATGCTCGACGCCTTCTACCCCGGACGCATCGACCTGGGCGTCGGCCGGTCGGGTCAGCGCCGGCGCGAGGCACTCCAGGCCGCGCCCCCGGCCCCGGAGCCGCACTCCTGGCGTGACGTCGACGGCGTCGTCGTCCCGCCACCCTTCGACGTCAGCGTGATGATGCGCAATCCCGTTCTGCGCGTGCGGATGTCGCAGCTCCAGCAACCCGAGGCCGTCGCGCCCGACTTCGGCGTGCAGGTCGAGGAGATCCTGGCGATGCTGCGCGGCGACCACCGCGTCGACGACATCCCGATCCAGCCCCGGCCCGGCACCGGCGCCGCCCTCACCCCGTGGGTGTTCGGCAGCAGCGCCGGAAGCAGCGCCCAGGTCGCCGGCGCCCACCGGCTGCCGTTCGTCGCGAGCTACCACATCACTCCGGCCACGGCGCTCGACGCCGTCGACGCCTACCGCGCCGCGTTCCGGCCGTCGGCCCACCTGTCCGAGCCGTACGTCGTGGTGTCCGCCGACGTCGTCGTCGCCGACGACAGCGCGTCGGCGGCCCACCTGGCGTCCAGCTACGGACACTGGGTGCACGCGATCCGGGCCGGCGACGGCGCCGTGCCCTACCCGGACCCCGACGGGGTCGCCCCGCTGTCCGAGGACCAGCGCGCCGTCGTCGCCGACCGCCTCGCCACCCAGTTCGTCGGCGACCCCGACGAGGTCGCGCACGGCCTCGACAGGCTGCAGCGCGCGACCGGTGCGGACGAACTCGTGATCACCTCGATGACCCACCGGCACTGCGACCGGCTCCGATCGCACCGTCTGCTCGCGCAGCGGTGGCGATAGGCTTGCCGATGTGTCGCAGGCGACCGTGGGATGGTTGATGCTGGCCGCTGCCGCATTGATCTTCGGCCTCGGCGGCCTGTCCCGCGTCTTCATCGGCCGCCGCCGCTACACCAAGGGCGTCCGCCGGCTCGTACACGCGTTCCGCCGCACCGGCATCGCCCGGGTGCTGTTCGGCCGCTTCGACGACGACGTGCTCAACGACGACGAACTCGACACGATGATCCTGATGCCCTCGATCGTCGTGGCCTGCGGGCTGGCCCTGACCGCGATCTTCCTGCTGGGCTACGACACCCTCGTCTGAGCCGCCCGGGCGGCCTCGGCCACCCGGCCACGCCAGAGCGGCCCGTGCCCGGGCAGCATCACCTCGGCCTCGACGGCCGCCAGGGTGTCCAGGCTGCGCCGGCACGCGTCCTCGTCGTTGTTGAAGATCGACGGCAGCAGCTGCGGCCCGGGCCGCGGTGCCACGGGATGGTCGGTGATCAACGCGTCCCCGCTGACGAGCACCCCGTCCACCAGATAGGAGCAGTGCCCGCCCGTGTGCCCCGGCGTGGCGATCGCCTGCGGCGCCCCGGGCAGCCCCGCGGCGACCTCGTCGGTCAGGGCCTGCGCGGTCGGGATGCCCTCGTGGGTGAGCGCGCCCTTGCGCGTGATCGCCAGCGACCATTTCAGGTACTTCGGCTGCCACGCGCGACCGATGATGTCGTGCGGGGAGGCCTGTTCGAGGTATTCGCGCCGAGAATGGCGCACCTCGGTGCCGTGGCAGTACACCGGGGTTCCGTGCGCCTGCGCGAACCAGATCGCCGTGCCCAGGTGGTCGATGTGCGCGTGGGTCAACAGGATCGCCCGCACGTCGGCCGGGCCGAAGCCCAGCCGGCCCAGCGACCAGAGCACGTCCTCGCGGCTGCCGGGGAAGCCGGCGTCGATCAGCGCCGGCCCGTTGTCGTCGGCGACGATCGTCCAGTTGACGAGATCGGTCTCGACGAAGTGGACGCGGTCGGTGACGGCCGTGACTACCGGTGGCATCAGGCGAGTGTAGAAACATAGGTATGGCTGAACTGAAACTGGGCTACAAGGCGTCGGCGGAGCAGTTCGCGCCCCGTGAACTCGTCGAACTGGCGGTGCTGGCCGAGGAACACGGCATGGACAGCGCGACGGTCAGCGACCACTTCCAGCCCTGGCGCCACGAGGGCGGGCACGCGCCGTTCTCGCTGGCGTGGATGACCGCGGTCGGCGAGCGCACCGAGCGGTTGGTGCTCGGCACCTCGGTGCTCACCCCGACGTTCCGCTACAACCCGGCCGTCATCGCGCAGGCCTTCGCGACGATGGGCTGCCTCTACCCCGACCGCATCTTCCTCGGCGTCGGCACCGGCGAGGCGCTCAACGAGATCGCCACCGGTTACGAGGGGGAGTGGCCGGAGTTCAAGGA
The DNA here is from genome assembly GCF_001044235.1 of Mycolicibacterium chlorophenolicum. GTDB lineage: Bacteria > Actinomycetota > Actinomycetes > Mycobacteriales > Mycobacteriaceae > Mycobacterium > Mycobacterium chlorophenolicum. Next base: position 112,778 of record NZ_JYNL01000023.1, read on the forward strand.
GCGCTACGCGCGGTTGCGCGAATCGGTCCGGCTGATGCGCGAGCTGTGGCTCGGTGACCGCGTGGACTTCGACGGCGAGTACTACAAGACCAAGGGCGCCTCGATCTACGACGTGCCCGAGGGCGGCATCCCTATCTACATCGCCGCCGGCGGCCCGCAGGTCGCCAAGTACGCCGGTCGCGCCGGCGACGGCTTCATCTGCACCTCGGGCAAGGGCGAGGAGCTGTACAAGGACAAGCTGATCCCGGCGATGCGCGAAGGCGCCGAGGCGGCGGGCAAGAACCCCGACGACGTCGACCGCATGATCGAGATCAAGATCTCCTACGACACCGATCCCGAGCTCGCGCTGGAGAACACCCGGTTCTGGGCGCCGCTGTCGCTGACCGCGGAGCAGAAGCATTCGATCGACGATCCGATGGAGATGGAGAAGGCGGCCGACGAACTGCCCATCGAGCAGGTCGCCAAGCGCTGGATCGTCGCCTCCGATCCCGACGAGGCAGTCGAGAAGGTCAAAGACTACGTGGGCTGGGGGCTGAACCACCTGGTCTTCCACGCTCCCGGCCACGACCAGAAGCGCTTCCTCGAGCTGTTCCAGCGCGACCTCGAACCGCGGTTGCGGCGCCTGGCCTGACGCCCCCGATACCCGCGAGATGATCCGCATTCTCGCGACGGTGCTCGGCCTTCTCGGGCTCGCCGCCGCGCTGGTGGGCCTCGGTGTCCGTCATGTGCCGCTGACGGCGCAGCCGGTGCTGATCGTCGCCGCGGCCGCCCCCTATCTGGTGCTGGCGGCCCCGGTCGCGGCGGTGCTGCTGCTCCTCGGCCGGCGCTGGCTGCTGGTCCTGGTCGCGGTGGCGGTCACCGTCGCGGGGGTGCTGGTGTACCTGCCGCGCTACCAGGTTCCCGGCGCTGCCGAGGTCCGGTCGGTCGAGGTCCGGGTGCTGACCACCAATCTCGGTATGGGCCAGGCAAATTCGCAGGCGTTCGTGGCGCTGGCGCGCGACGCCGCAGACATCGTCGCGGTGCAGGAGATGACCCAGCAGGCCGCCGACGGGCTGTCGGAGGCGGGGATGGACGCGGCGTTCCCGTACCGGGTGATCGCGCCTGCGGCGCTGGCGTCGGGCATCGGGATCTGGAGCCGGCACCCGATCGTCAACTCCGGGCGCATCGACGGGTACGCCCTGCCGATGATCGGCACCCGGATCCGGATCCCCGGCGTCGTCGTGGACACCACGGTGCTCTCGGTGCATCTCGCCGCGCCGTGGCCTCAGCCGATGGATCATTGGCGGGCCGACATCGGGCGGCTGCCCGGCACGTTGGACGAGGTGGGCCGGGCGGCCGGAGCAGGTGCGGTGATCGTCGCCGGCGATTTCAACGCGACTGCCGACATGGCACCGTTCCGAGCGCTGCTCGACGGCGGCTACACCGACACCGTCGCCGGCGCGGGTCTTGCACGCACCTACCCGTCGCGTGGAATGTGGTTGCCGCTCATCGGGATCGATCACATCCTGGTCAAGAACGCCGACGCCGCCTCGGCGCGGACGGTGTCGGTGCCCGGCGCCGACCACCGCGGCCTGCTGGCCACCCTGCGGCTGCCGGTCGACATGACGGCGAGCTGACGCGACCAGATCAGCCGCCCGCCTGCCGGAGGGTCGCCGACGGCGGCGGCGCGGGCCTGCCGGTGGTCCGGTACACCCGGAACATCTCGTCGGGGGTGGGACCGTCGGCCGAGAGGGTGACGGCCGCGATGTCGGCGCCGTCGGCCCACAGCTCCGGATAGCGGCGATTGATCGCGTCGGGGACGTTGCGCTCGGGGTTGGTGGCGACGATGTAGCGGATCCCGAAGTCCCACGGGCGGTTCAGCGCGGCGACGAAGTCGTAGTCGCTGGTGATGACGAACTGCTTCGGACGCTCGGATGACAGCCAGATGCCCCACGTGAGGAACGTGTCCATTAGCACCGACCCCTCGGGCAGGTTCTTGGCGTCGAACCACTGCGCCAGCCGGCGCTCGCTGATCAACCGGCGCCGGGCCGGGTCCTCGCCCGGGGGATGGGCGAGCGGATCGACCAGCGAGACCAGGCCGGCCTCCAGCTGTCCGTAGGCGATGTCCTGATCGACGATCAACGGCGTGGTGACCGGGATCGCCACCACCATGGACGCCGTCACCAGGGTGGCGGCAACCGCCCGCGTCGCCGTCTGCGTCTGCCAGCAGGACAGCCCGACGCAGATCACCAGCGGGATGGCCAGCAGGTAGAACCGGAACCACCCGAACGTCATCGATTGATGTTGTGCCACAGCGGCGAAGGCCAGCGTGGCGCCGAACACGACGACCGGTACCAGCGGCACGGCGCGCCGTCGGGTGGCCGCGACCACCACGGCCGCGGCGATCGCCACCCCGGTCAGCGGCTGCATGCCGAACAGACGGGCCGCGACCACCGGCCACTGAGCCCCGGCGTCGCCGGTGCCGCGCGCCAACCGGCCGGCCACCTGACTGGCATTGCCGTACTGCGACGACAGCGTGGCGAAGAACTCGTCGTTGATGATCCAGCCGGTCACCGCCCACACGAAGAACGCGGTGACGACGGGGAACGCGACGATGACGACGTCGATCGCGGTGGCTGACCAGCGCACCTCGCGCGCGGAGCGCCGCCACGTCAGCACGGCGACCAACCCGACGGCGGCCGCGGCCGCCGGGATGACCTCGTAGCGGGCGAGATACCCGACGCCCAGGGCGATTCCGGCCCATGCGAGATCACCGACCCACCGCGTGGCGCACCATCGCATCAGGAAGCGCACGCACCACAGCAGGCAGAACATCTGCGCGGCCTCACTGAGCCCCGAGGCGCCGTAGAGGGCGATCATCGGGTGCAGCGCGAACGCGCCGACCGCGATCCGGCGCCACAGCGCCGGGACGGCGAGGTCGAACGCGATGCGCCGCACCATCAGCGCCGCACCCGACATGAACAGTGCGCTCTGCACGACGCCGGCCAACCCCGCGGACTTCAGTAGCGACAGCGCGGGCAGTTGACTCAGCCACACCAGCGGGATCTCGACCAGGCTGGGCAACGGATTCCACACGAATCCGATCGCCGACAGGTGCGGATCGCGCGACTGCAGCGCGAAGCCGGCGTTGGCGACCCGGTTGGGGGCGTCGGGCTCGAAGATGTTGTACCGCAACACCAGGACCGTGCCGAGGACGAAGTAGGCCAGGCTCAGCGACCAGAACAGCGCGACGCCGGGCCACCGCCGCGCCGGGTTCACGCGCGCCGGCGGATCAGCACCGTCGCCCCCGCGACCAGCGCTGCGGCGCCGACGGCGGCCACGCTGGCCCAGGCCCACCACCGCCACCCGTCGGACGGCGCCGGCTGGTGGGGCATCGAATCGCCCTCGTTCACCGACAGCGTCACCGTCTGTCCCGCGATCCCGGTCGCGACGACGTCCCCGGTCAACGAGCCCCACCGGCTGGGCAGGCCGCGCATGTGATCGAGGGTGGTGTCGACCAGGGACCAGTCCCCGGTGCCGGTCACCGCGAGCACCGCGCGTCCGCGGTCGGTGAACGCCTGCACCATGCCCAGGGGCGCATGCAGATCCACCAGCGTGTTGGCAGCACCCGCCGCGGTCCCGACGTCGACGGTGTCGCCGTCGGCGGGCAGCAGCGGTGGGCGCAGCCCGGCGTCGGCGAGCCCGCGCCCGCCACTGACGACGAGCACCCCGGTGCCCGATCCGGCCGCGTCCGAGAGGCGGGTGATGCGCGGACGCAACGTCACCTGGGTCTGCTGGGCGATGAGATTGATCGCGGCGGCGGCGAATCGGAGATGGTCGGGGCTGTCGATCGCGACGTCGAAGTCGGGCGTGAACGCCATCGGCAGCGCCGGGAACCCGCCGCGGTTACCCGCGCCGGGGGTCACCGTCACCGTGGACTGCGGATCGACGGAGAACGTGACCCGGTCGTTGAGCGGCGCGCACTCCTGGCGGGGGATGTACCGCAACTCCAGGGCGAGGCCGACGTTCGACGTGATGGCCTCGACGGGGATGTCGCCGGTGATGTCGAGCGTGCCCGACCCGTCCAGGCTGCGCGCCGCCAGCACCGTGGCGCCGGAGCGCAGCAGCAGCGAGCCCTCGCCGCCGGCGATCGGGGTGTAGTGGGCCTTGAGGTGGACGGTCGCGCCGCTGATCGGCCCGACCCCGAAGGCCGCGGCGTCGAAGCCGGTGTAGAGCGTCGTGGTGCCGGCCACCGACGTCTGGCCCGAGATACCGAGCTGGCCGAAGGTTTTCACCGTCGAGGTCAGGTCGGTGCCCTCGCGGGAGGACACCATCACCGCGGAATCGCTCTGTGCCAGCCCGATCCGGCGGTCGGTGAACAGCCCCGCCTGCGCGACGAGCTGCTCGCCGGTGCCGGTGATCGCCAGCACGGCCGCGGGTGTCCCGGCGTTCTCGACGGTGATGCCCGGGCGACCACCGTCACGGATGTCGATCACCCGCGTCGTCGGCGACACCGCCTGTGGCGGAGCAGCATCGTCGCTGACGTCGATGCGCACCGGCATCGGCCGGTACAGCTGGGTGAGCTTGGCGACCAGGTCGAGCGCGGCCTGCTGCTGGTGCTCGGTGGGGGTGCGGCCGACGCGGATCACGATGCGGTCGAGGTAACCGGGAAGGAAACCGGCCACGGTGACCGGATCCGGCGCCGGGCCGGAGAACGTCGTGGTCAGTCCGCTCAGAGTCAGGGCGGGCGGCTGCGTGCAGGTGGTGGCCGCCGGGCCGGCGTTGCGGACGACGAAGCTCAGCTTCGCGCGTCCGTCGGCGACCTGGGCCGCGGCGATGTCGACACCGAACGGCACACTGATCGCACCGGGCGGGATCGGGACCACGCCCAGCACCACGCCGCGGCCGTCCAGGATGTCCAGCCGCCCGTCGGTGACGTTCACGATCGAGCCGACCTCACCGGTCAGCATCGTCGGGAACACCCCGGCGGGCACCGGAATCGAGGTGTCGCTGGGCTGGTTCGCGCCGACGATGTCCATCCGGTCGGCGAGGCCCAACTGGGCCCAGCCGATCGCGGGGGAGACCGCGGGCCCGGCCACCGCCTCGACGTAGGGGTCCGCCGCGGCCGTTCCGGGCAGGACCGCGACGGAGGCGAACACCGCCAGGGCGGCGGCGAGGGTGCACAGTCGTCGTGTCATCGGGTGCCTTCCATGGGCTGGGGGGAGTCGAGAGGATGGCCGAGTCCGTGCACCGTCTTCTCCCAGAAGGAGGGGCGGAACACGAACTGGTAGAGCGCTTTCAGCGCGGCGACCGACTGCAGCACCCAGTACAGCGGGGTGAGCAGCGCGGCCCACCACAGGTGCGGCTTGCCGAGTGCCTGGGTGACGATGACGCCGGTGTACACCGACAGCGGCGAGCCGAGCAGGAACAGCGCCAGGCACACGTAGTAGGTCAGCGGCGGGAACAGCACCTCGATGAACGCCGGCCGGCCCAGTACCCAGACCAGCAGGGCGAACCAGAACGCGATGTTCAGCGCGCTGGTGAGCGGCACGCCGCCGGTCATGTTGATCAGTCGGAGCGTCGCCTTGGTGCCGATCTCGCGGCGCAGGCCCGCCGGGTCGCGCAGCGCGACCAGCATCGTCTGCAGGTAGCCCTTGTACCACCGGGACCGCTGCCTGATCCAGTTCACGACGTCGGAGTTGGCTTCCTCCAACGTGATCGAGTCGAGGATCAGCGTGCGGTAGCCGTGCCGCGCGAGCCGGACACCGAGGTCGGCGTCCTCGGTGACGTTGAACTCGTCCCAGCCGCCGATCTCCCGCCAGACCGAGACCCGCATGTGGTTCGACGTTCCGCCCAGCGGCACCACGCAGCGCGCCTGTTCCACCGCGGGCAGGACCACACCGAACCACTGGTCGTACTCGAGGGAGAAGAACCGCGTCAGCAGGTTCTGCCGTTCGTTGAAGTAGCCCAGACGTGCCTGCAGGCAACCGATGTCGGCGGGTAACCGACCGAACGCGGCCGCGGCGCGGCGCAGCTGCAGCGGATCCGGGATGTCCTCGGCGTCGTAGATCGTCAGGAGCTCACCGCGCAGATCGGGCAGCGACATGCCGTAGTTGCACGCCTTGGGTTTGGTCTTGGGCAGGCTGTGCGGGACGATCACCAGCCGGACCGACTGCAGGTCCGCGTCGAGCAGCGCTGTCTGGGTCGCGATGTCGTCTTCCTCGACCAGCAGCAGGATCTCGAGCTTGTCGGCCGGATAGTCGAGGCGGCCCACGCCGTTGATCAGGTTGGTGACGATCGAGGGCTCGTCGTAGACCGGCAGCAGCACCGTGTAGACGGGCAGGTCGTCGTCGCGCAGCGCCAACGCCTCCTCCGGCTCCACCCGGATCAGCGCCGAGGCGCGTAACCCCCGCAGCAGCAACAGGTTCCGGTCGACCGTCGACACCAGGTACAGCAGCGCCACCGCCGCGGTCACCGCGGGCGGCACCAGGCGGGGCCACACCGCGACCGCCGCCACAACGGGCAGCAGCGCCAGCCCCGACAGTGCGAGGGTCCGTCGGCTCAGCAGCGAGCGGGCCGACAGGTGCTCGGGGAGTTGCTCAGGCACGGGCCACCGCGGTGACCGTCTCGACCAGGGTGCTCGCGCGGGCGCGGACCAACTCGTCGACCTGACCGGTGTCGTCGGGCTGTTGGCGCGCCAGCCACAGTGCGGGCGCAAGGGACATCGCGGACACCGACAGCGGCGCGGGCGGTGGGGGTGGCGCCGCACCGGTCAGGGCCTGGCTGACGATGACGGTGACCTGCTGGTGAACCGTCGGCGTGTGCCACGTCCAGGTGATGGCGTACCACTGCCCGTCGGTCCCGGTGGTGGCGGCGTCGGCGTTGCTGTGGATGGTGCGGGCGCCGGTCGGGAGGCTGCTCGACGGGTCGGCGTTCCGGTAGGCGAGGGGGCGTGCCGAGGGGTACCAGACGGCGTCGGCGACGTCGCGGAGCGCGCCCGCGTTGTCGGTGGTGACCACGTCGACCGCCGCGGCGGGCAGTCCCTCGACCGGCGGTACGGAAAAGCGTTCCCACCGACTGCCGGGGCCGAGATAGCGGGTGATGAAATCGTAGGCGGTCGGCGCGCCCCACGCGGTGCGCTGGGTCCAGCCCCCATCGACGACCCCGACGACCCCGACGGCCTCGCCGGCCCGGCCGGCCGACGGCGCAGCGGTGAGCAGGAGGGCGGCCGCCGCGGCCACGAGCACCGCTGCCGAGAGCGGCGTCCGATCGGGAAGCGGGAACTCCTCCACCACAGTACTTTTCGACTGTATCCGGACGACGGTCGCCGTCGTGAGCACCGGCAGCACCCCGGCGACCAGCACGGTCGGCCAGAGGCCCGTCCAGGCCCACGCGATCGCCAGCCCGATCGCGAGACAGCCCAGCGTCGCGGCCAGTCGCACCCGCCACGTCACGGCGCGCGTCGAGAGCGCAACGGCGGATGCGCCCACCCCGGCCGCGACCGCGGTGACCGAGCGGTCGCTTCCGCCCAGGGCCGCCGTCGCCAGCAGCACGGGAAGGGGAGTGCTGAGGCACGACGCGAACAGCCACAGGGGCCACATGCGGACCACGTGCCGGACACCGAACAGCACGGTCAGCACGCAGGCGAACCACACGACGGTGCTCAGCAGCGGGAGGCGCCACAGGCCGGCCAGCGTGGGCAGCCGGTGCGCGAGGAGGTGGATCGCGATGAAGCCGCCCGCGCCGACCAGCGCCACCACGATCCAGTCCGATTCGGCGTCACCCACCCCGCGCGGCGGGGTGCGGTACGCGGCGGCGATCATCACCAGCAGCACGGGGACGACCAGCAGGTACGCACCGCGGGACCCCTGCGACGCGGCGTCCACGACGCCGGCGTAGAGGGGAGCCCAGCCCGCGGCGGTGAGCGCGACGGCCGCCGCCATCCGGAGCCGGAACGGGTGGCTCGACACCCACCTCAGCCGCTCGCCCAGTGCGCTCGCGGGCGCGGGGATCACCGCCGCGGTGCGCAGGTCGAGCACGGACATGGGGTCCCCCACTGTCAGAAAAATCCCGGATGGTGCAGAATCAGCGATTGGAGAGATGTTGCTAATTAACGCTTCTGTCACTGCGTTGTACGAAGTGAAGCAGTTTCAGCAAACTTTGACAACTTACTGCGGAGTAAATTCGCTCCGGGCGGTCCCGTAATGACCCGGACTGGCCATCGGCCGCGCGATGCGGCAGGCTCTCCAGTTGTGCCCGATGCGCCCCGATCAGCGATCTCCGCGATCTATGTCGCCTCGCCCGAGGGGGACACCGGAAAGTCGACGATCGCGCTGGGCATCCTGCACCGGCTCGCCGCGACCGTCGCCCGGGTCGGGGTGTTCCGGCCGATCACCCGCATCAGCGAGGGTCGCGACTACATCCTGGAACTCCTGCTGACCCACACCACCGCCGACCTGCCGTACGAGGAGTGCGTCGGCGTCAGCTACCAGCAGCTGCACGACGACCCCGAGGCGGCGCTGGCCGACATCGTCGACCGCTTCCACCACGTCGCGGACCGGTGCGACGCGGTGCTGATCGTCGGCAGCGACTACACCGACGTCGCCACCCCCAGTGAGCTCTCGATGAACGCCCGCATCGCGGCCAATCTCGGCGCGCCCGTCGTGCTCGCGGTCAAGGCCAAGGACCGCACGCCCGCGCAGGTCGAGCAGGTCGTCGCGCTCTGCATGGACGAGATCGCCGCGCAGCACGCGCACACCGCGGCCGTCGTGGTCAACCGGTGTGACCCGGCGCAGCTGGCCGACGTCGCCGCCGCGCTCGACGACCTCCCGCTGCGCAGTTATGTCCTTCCGGAGGAGCCGCTGCTCGTGGCGCCGTCGGTCGCCGAACTGCAGGCCGCCGTCGAGGGCACGGTGGTCCAGGGTGATCCGGCGCTGCTGGGACGGGAGGCCGAAGACGTGCTGGTGGCCGGCATGACCGCCGAGCACGTGCTGGAGCGGCTGACCGAAGGCGTCGCCGTCATCACCCCCGGCGACCGCTCCGACGTCGTGCTGGCCGTGCTCAGCGCCCATGCGGCAGAAGGCTTTCCGTCGCTGTCGTGCGCCATCCTCAACGGCGGGCTGCCGCTGCACCCCGCGATCGAAGCCCTGGTGACGGGTCTCGGACTGCGCCTTCCGATCCTGCAGACCCGCTTCGGCACGTTCGAGACCGCAAGCCGGGTGGCGGCCACGCGTGGCCGTATGACGGCGGACTCGCCACGCAAGGTCGACACCGCCCTGGCCCTGATGGACACCTACGTCGACACCGCGGATCTGTTGGCGCAGTTGGCGATTCCGATCCCGACGGTGATCACCCCGCAGATGTTCACCTACCAGCTGCTCGATCAGGCCCGGGCCGACCGCAAGCGGATCGTGCTGCCCGAGGGCGACGACGACCGCATCCTCAAGGCGGCCGGCCGGCTGCTCAAACGCAATGTCGCCGAGCTGACCATCCTCGGTGAGGAGCAGCAGGTGCGGGCCCGCGCCGCCGAACTGGGCGTGGACCTGTCCGACGCGGTGATCCTCGACCCCCAGCGCAGCGAGCTCTGTGATCGGTTCGCCGAGCAGTACGCCGAGATGCGCAAGCACAAGGGCGTCAGCGTCGAGCAGGCCCGCGAGACCATGCACGACGTCTCGTATTTCGGCACGATGCTGGTGCACAACGAGATGGTCGACGGCATGGTGTCGGGCGCACGGCACACCACCGCGCACACGGTGCGGCCCGCCTTCGAGATCATCAAGACGCTGCCGGACGTCAGCACGGTGTCGAGCATCTTCTTCATGTGCCTCGCCCACGAGGTGCTCGCCTACGGCGACTGTGCGATCGTCCCGGACCCCACCGCCGAGCAGCTCGCCGACATCGCGATCTCCTCGGCGCGCACCGCCGCGCAGTTCGGCATCGAACCGAGGGTCGCGATGCTGTCCTACTCCACGGGGACCTCCGGGACCGGCGCCGACGTCGACAAGGTCAGGAAGGCAACGGAACTGGTGCGCTCCCGCGAACCGGAGCTGCTGGTGGAGGGCCCGATCCAGTACGACGCCGCCGTGGAACCGTCGGTGGCGGCGACGAAGATGCCCGACTCGACCGTGGCGGGACACGCGACGGTGCTGATCTTCCCCGACCTCAACACCGGCAACAACACCTACAAGGCGGTGCAGCGCAGCGCGGGCGCGATCGCGATCGGGCCGGTGCTGCAGGGCTTGAACAAACCGGTCAACGACCTGTCGCGGGGGGCCCTGGTCGAAGACATCGTGAACACCGTGGCGATCACCGCCATCCAGGCGCAGGGACGCGAGCAGTGACCTCGTCGGTGCTGGTGCTCAACTCCGGCTCGTCCTCGGTGAAATACTCGGTGGTCGAACCGGATTCGGGTGCGACGGTGGCCGACGGGATCGTGGAGCGGATCGGCGACTCGGCCGATGTGCCCGATCACGGTGCCGCACTCGACGTCGTCTTCGCAGCACTCGCCGAGGACGGCCACCACCTCGACGCACTCGGTCTGGTGGCGGTCGGGCACCGGGTGGTGCACGGCGGCCCCGACCTGTACCGGCCGACCGCCGTCGACGATGATCTGATCGCGCGGCTGAAAGAGCTGGCGCCGCTGGCGCCGCTGCACAATCCTCCCGCGATCCTCGGGATCGAGGTGGCGCGCAAGGCCCTTCCCGACCTGCCGCACATCGCGGTGTTCGACACCGCGTTCTTCCATGACCTGCCCGCGGCCGCGGCCACCTACGCGATCGACAGCGAGATCGCCGAGCGCTGGCACATCCGGCGCTACGGATTCCACGGCACCTCCCACCAGTACGTCAGCGAGCAGGCCGCGGAGTTCCTCGGTGTGCCCGCCGCGTCGCTGCGCCAGATCGTGCTGCACCTGGGTAACGGCGCGTCGGCGTCGGCCATCGTCGGGGGCCGGCCGGTCGAGACGTCGATGGGGCTCACGCCGATGGAGGGACTCGTGATGGGGACCCGCTCCGGGGACGTGGACCCCGGCATCCTCACCTATCTGTTCCGTGAAGCCGGCATGAGCGTCGAGGACATCGAGACCATGCTGAACCGTCGCTCCGGGGTGCGCGGGCTCGGCGGCGAGATCGACTTCCGGGTGCTGCATCAGCGGATCGCCGCCGGCGAGGCGGCGGCACAGCTGGCCTACGACGTCTACATCCACCGCCTCCGCAAGTACATCGGTGCGTATCTGGCCGTGCTCGGCGGGGCCGACGTCATCACGTTCACCGCCGGTGTCGGCGAGAACGACGCACTGGTGCGCCGCGATGCGCTCTCGGGGCTGGGCGCGTTCGGGATCGAGATCGACGAGCATCTCAACGACAGCCCGGGCCGCGCAGCCCGGCGGATCTCCCCCGAGGGGGCGCCCACGACGGTGCTAGTGGTGCCCACCAACGAGGAGCTTGCGATCGCTCGGGCGTGTGCGGGTGTACTTGGCGGCGGCCACGGCGACCGGTAGTTCCCGCTTCGGATCGCAGATGCGCAGCAGCCGCCGCACATGCGAACCCGCCAGCAGCGACCACCGCACGCCCGCGCGGGTGCACACCACGTCGATGTTGGTCAGCGCCGCGAAACCGGATGCGGCGAAGAACTCCACGGTCTGAAGGTCGAGGATCAGCTTGCGGGAACCGCCGAGCCGCTTCTCGATGTAGCGGGCGAGCGCCATGGCGTTGGTCGCGTCGATCTCACCGTGGATCGTCACCAGCACGGTGTGCGGCGGCAGTTCGCACGCCGAGAACGTGGCGCGGTGGTGTTCTTCACGCAGCTCGAACGACGTCGGATCCGGGCGGAACACCCGCTGTGTGCTCATCGAGGCCTCCCTCAGCAAGGATGCCGTCAGGGGAAAGGAGCCCTAGGGTCTTAAAGCGTGGGGTAGACGATACTACGGAATCAGTACCTTGACCATGATCCGTTCATATTCGTACCGACAGGCCCTCACCAGCGCATCTGCGTCAATTTTGCCGCCGTCCGTGACGTCGCGGGAGGCGCGCCGAAAGGTATAGACACTTCGGCAACGAATTCCGTCGTTTGCTCAGAACGTCGACATCGGCCGCACGCTGTTGGCCAGGTCGACCAGCGCGTAGCGGTGCGCCTGCGTCGGCGCCACCCGGGCCAGGCTGCGCAGCGACGCCTCCACCCCGAGCTGCAGACCGTGCTCGGTGAACGGGAAACCGAGGATGTGGTTGGTGCTCGCGGTGTGGTCGGCGAGCCAGTCCATCGCGGTGCCGAGCACCAGGGCGCGGATCTGCAACACCCGGGGCTCGGTGTCGGGCAGGGCCTCCACCCGGCGGGCGGCGTCGCGGATGTGTGTCTCGGTGATCTCTCCGGTGGACCGGCCTGACAGCAATGTCACCGCGCTGGTCAGCCGGGCCGTCGTGAAATGCCGTGAGGTGGCCGGCACTTCGTCGAGCGTGCGGACCGCGGCGTCGCGCTCGCCTGCGGCGGACTGGGCGCGGGCCAGGCCGAAGCCCGCCGAGATCACGCCGTTGTCGGTGCCCCACACCGTCTTGTAGAACTTCTGCTCGTCCGCGCTACCGGCGAGCTCGGCCGTGGCGGCCAGGGCCAGTTTCGGCGCCAGTTCACCGGGCAGCGTGTCGAGCACCTCGGTGAAATACTTTGTCGCCGAATCATAGTCGGCGGTGAGCAGCGCGGCCACGGCGCGGAACCACACCAGCCGCCAGCGCCAGCCGACCCGTTCGGCGAGCTCGTCGAGCTTGCGGGTGGCCTTGGCGACGTCGCCGAGATCCAGCAGCGCGCGCACCTCCATCAGCGGCAGTTCGATCGACTGCGACAGGTCGATACCCTCGGAGTCCAGTGCCCCGTGCCGCGCTGCGCGTAACGAATCCAGCGTCTGCACAGGCTGACTCAGCACCGTCGCCGACAGGATGGTGGCGCCGACATCGGTGGGGTCGACCAGCGGAACCTGCAGGGCCTTCACGATCTCCTGCGCGGTCAGCTTCTCCGAGTGGACCTGACCGTCGAGGTAGACGTCGGTGTGAGCGACGAGCAGATCGACCCCGAACGTCGAGCGCGACCGGCTGAACGTCGTCGACAGGCCCGGCCGCGGCACTCCGGTGTCCTGCGCGACGACCTCGCGCAGCACGCCCATCAGCTGACTCGACATCTCCTCGGCGCTCTGGAAACGCCTCCGCGGATCGGGGTCGATCGCGCGGCGCAGCAGCCTGCCGAACGAGTCGTATTCGGTGAGCACCGGATCGTCTTCGGGCAGCCCGTCGACGTAACGGCCCCTGCGGGTGCGCATCCGCAGCGTCAGCGCGGCCAGTGTGCGGCCCACCGTGTAGATGTCGGTGGCGATGGTCGGACCGGTCCGCACGATCTCGGGAGCCTGGTAACCCGGTGTGCCGTAAAGGTATCCGAACGAGTTGATACGCGACACCGCGCCGAGGTCGATGAGCTTGAGCTGGTCCTCGGTCACCATGATGTTCTCGGGTTTGAGGTCGTTGTAGACCAGCCCGATGGAGTGCAGGTAGCCCAGCGCGGGCAGGATCTCGAGCATGAACCCGATGGCCTCGGCGACCGGCAGCCGGGTGCGTTCGGTGGACTTCAGGTGGGTGGCCTGCTTGAGCGAGGTGCCGCCGACGTACTCCATGACGATGTAGCCGACGGGATTGCCGTGCTTGTCCTCGTGCTCGACGAAGTTGTAGATCTTCACGATGCCGGGATGGGTGACCTGGGCCAGGAATTGGCGCTCGGCCATCGCGATCGCCTGCGCTTCGGCGTCCCCGGAATGCACCAGACCCTTCAGCACCACCGGCCGGTCGTTGACGTTCTTGTCGAACGCCAGATACACCCACCCCAGCCCGCCGTGGGCGATGCAGCCCTTGATCTCGTACTGGTCGGCGATGATGTCGCCGGACGACAACTGGGGCAGGAACGAGTAGGCGCTGCCGCAGTGCGGGCACCAGCCCTCCGACAGTGCCTTGCCGTCCGGCGACGAGCGGCCCACCGGGCGGCCGCAGTTCCAGCAGAACCGCTTCGACTCGGCGACCACCGGGTCGATCATCAACGCCGTCAACGGATCCCGGGTCGGCACCCGCGGGATCTCGACCAGGCCGCCGCCGAGCCGCCGCGTCGGCGACAGGGTGCGGGTCACCGTCGTCGTCTGATCCTGCGGCTCGGTGTCCCCCGAGTGGTACTGCGAGTCGCTGTCGTCGTCGTCGTCGAAATTGGGCCGGAACACCGCCTGGGTGGCCATCGGCCGCATCGTCGACATCGAGTCCATCCCGAGGTCGTCGAAGGACGCCGGCTGGGTTCCGGGATCGTCGACGGAGTCGGAGAGATCCGGGGTGTGGTCGTCGGTCATCAGTCCGAGTACCTCGCCACCGGTGGGGAGGGCGCCGGCCCGAGCACGGTCAACCACTTGCGGTACAGCGTGTTCCAGGTGCCGTCGCGGCGGATGCGTTCGAGCGTGCCGTTGACGAAGCGGACCAGGCCGGTGTTCTGCAGGTTCACCCCGATGCCGTAGGGCTCCTCGTTCATCGACGGGCCCACGATGTGCAGGTAGGGGTCCTGGGACACCAGCCCGGCCAGGATCGAGTCGTCGGTGCTGACCGCGTCGACCTGCCGTTGCTGCAGCGCCACCAGGCAATCCGCCCACGTCACCACGCCGACGATGATCGGCGGCGGGGTGATCTCCTGGATGCGCTGCAGCGACGTGGTGCCCTTGGCCACGCACACCCGCTTGCCCGACAGGTCCGACGACTGCCGGATCGTGGAGTCCCGCGGCGCCAGGATGCGCTGATCGGCGGTCAGGTACACCGTGGAGAAGTTGACCAGCTTCTTGCGCTCGCAGGTGATGGTCATCGTCTTGACCACGACGTCGACCTCGTTGTTGCGCAGCGCGGCGATGCGGTCGGCCGACGACAGGATCCGGTACTCCACCTGGGACGGGGTGCCGAAGATGTCGCGGGCGATCTCGCCGGCGATGTCCACGTCGAAGCCGGTGATCTCGCCGCTGATCGGGTCGCGGAAGCTGAACAGGTTGCTGCCGATGTCGAGCCCGACGATCAGCCGGCCGCGAGCCTTGATGTTCGCGACCGCGGCGTCGGCCTCGGCCTTCGTGCCGAACGGCCGCAGGCTCGCGGTGCGGTCGCAGTCATCGTCGAGCGTGGCCGGGGCCTGGGCCGGACCGGGCGGCAGCTCGCCCATCCCCGAGGGCGACGGTGGGGCCAGCGTGACGGTCGGGGTGGGCACCCCCGACGCGGTCTGCCCGCAGCCGGCCAACAGCCCGGCCGCCAGCAGTGCCCCCGCCGCCCGTCGCATCGCTCGCTTCGTCATGGCGTCACCGGTACTCACTGAGCCGCGGCCAGATGCCCAGCGCCACCGCGATCGCCGCCATCACCGACAGCGCGGCGGCGCCGACGGTGGCGCCGGAGAGCACGCGGCGGGCGTTGACGATCTCGTTGCGCAGCTGGGCGCGGCTCTGCTCGATGCCGTTGGTCAGCGCCTCGTCCAGCTTGTCGAAGGCCGGGGTCGCGTCGTCCTCCCCGACGCCGAGCGCCACCTGCGTCGCGGCCTGGTAGTTGCCGACCGCGATGTAGGCGGTGATGCGGTCATCGGCGGCCCGCCACCGGTTGAGCAGCCCGTCGGCGTCGGCCAGGCCGGTCTTGTCGATCGAGTTGTCGTTGGCCAGATAGCGGTTCAGCTGCTGCTGCATCTGATCGATGCGCTGGTAGTAGGACTGCTTGCGGACGTTCTCGTCGCCGCGCCGGATCAGCGACAGCGTCTCGTCGGCGCGGGCCTGCTGCGCGGTGATCGCCAGCGTGGTCACCGTCTTGAGGGATTCGGCCGCGGTCTCCTTGGCGCTGCGGCTGTCGGTGGTCGAGATGATCAGCGCCGTACCCACCCAGATCAGCATGATCAGCACGGCCAGGCCGCCGGCGACGAAGCCGATGTTGACCCGCCGCCGGGTGCGTTTGGCCAGCCACCGGTTGGCGAACGCGCCGAACAGCAGCGTGCTCAACACGATCAGGATCACCGGCCCGGGGATCCGCGTCGAGGCGGTGGTCTCGGCGTCGACGCCGGCCGAGGTCTGCTCGTAGAGGCGTTGGGCGTCGGGCAGGATCTGCTGCTGCATCAGCGACGACGCCTCGGACAGGTACGACGAGCCGACCGGGTTGCCGGCGCGGTTGTTGGTCCGCGCCGTCTCCACGAGCCCGGTGTAGACGGCCAGCCGGGCGTTGATCCGGCCGAGCAGCTGCACCAGCGGCTCGTCGGTGAGCCCGCTGGACGCCCGAGTGACGGCCACCGCCGCGTCGGTGATCGCCTGCTCGTAGCGCTGCCGGACCGGGCGGGGTTCGGCGCCGGCGATGAACGCGGTCGCGGCGGCGGCGTCGGCCACCGACAGCGTGGTGTAGAGCTGACCGGCGGCGAAGGCCAGCGGCTCGGTGCGGTTGAGCACGGTGGTCAGCGCCTGCTGGCGGTCGTTGATCGTCGTCGACGTGGCGAACGCGCTGGCGATCACCAGGGCGGCCAGCACCAGCCCGATCGTCAGGATCCGGCCGGGGGTCGTCCACAGGAACCACCACCGGGGATGCGCCGTGGCCGTCGGCGACCGCGACGCAAGAGGCTCCGTCGAGGGGTGCGCCAACTCCACAGTCACGTTTGCGCGGACCTCATCCCGGTCTCGTTCTCTTCGGCGGTCATGTCGACTGGCCCAACTCTAACTGCGCCAAATCTCTGAGGGAATTCTAAGAGCTCCTCGTCCGGAGTGTGGGGATTCCCGGCTGCGACTCGCCCGATATCGAGATCCGTTCCCTAAGCTGGACGCGTGCGCGGCGACGGTGACGGCTGGGTGGTATCGGCCGACGGGGCAGCCTACTGGGGTAGGCACGGCGCCGCCGGACTGTTGCTGAGAGCTCCGCGTTCGGACGGCTCGCTGGCCGTGCTGCTGCAGCACCGGGCGCCGTGGAGTCACCAGGGCGGGACGTGGGGTCTGCCGGGCGGCGCCCGCGACAGCCACGAGACCCCGGAGCAGGCGGCGGTGCGCGAGGCCCACGAAGAGGCGGGCCTGCAGGCCCACCGGCTGGTCGTGCGGACCACCGTGGTCACCGCCGAGGTGAGCGGCTGGAGCTACACCACCGTGATCGCCGACGCCGAGCACCTCCTCGAGACGGTGCCGAACCGGGAGAGCGCGGAGCTGCGGTGGGTGCCCGAGGACGAGGTCGCCGAACTGCCACTGCATCCGGGGTTCGCCGCGAGCTGGGCGCGGCTGCGCGAGGTCGCCGCGGCCATCCCGCCGCTGGTCAACGGGCAGAGCTGAGGATCTTCTTCAACTCCGCGGCAGCGGCCGTCGGGTCGTCGGCCGCGGTGATCGCGCGCACCACGACCGCACGGCGTGCGCCGGCCGCGACGACCTCGGGGAGCCGGTCCGCGTCGATGCCCCCGATCGCGAACCAGGGCTTGGCCGGCGCGAGAGCGGCGGTCGCGCGGACCAGGTCGAGCCCCGGTGCCGCCCGGCCGGGTTTGGTCGGCGTGGGCCAGCACGGACCGACGCAGAAGTAGTCCGGCCCGCCGTCCTCGGCGATCGCGGCGCGCACCTGATCGATGTCGTGGGTGGACCGCCCCACGACGCCGGTGAAGATCTCCCGGGCGACGGGCAGCGGCAGGTCGCCCTGGCCGAGGTGCAGCACGTCGGCGCCCGCGGCGCGCGCGATGTCGGCGCGATCGTTGACGGCGATCAGCGCGTCATGGCGGCGGGCGGCGTCGGTGAGCACCTCCAGCGCGGCGAGCTCAGCCCCGGCTTCCAGCGGACCGAACTCCCGCTCACCGGCCGAGCCCTTGTCCCGCAGCTGGATGACGTCGACGCCGCCGGCCAGCGCGGCGTCGACGAACTCGGCCAGGTCGCCGCGCTCCCGGCGGGCGTCGGTGCACAGGTACAGCAGGGCGTCACGCACACCGCGAACGGTAGCGCGACCGCGGACGTAGGCTGGCAGTGAAGGACCACAGACAACACCGACCACACGGGAGTCCCGGGTACGGGGACTGAGAGTGAGCCCGCCGGCTCTGACCGTCGCACCTGATCCGGGTCATGCCGGCGAAGGGAGTAGCAGTGCCGGATCCCGTCCAGCGGCTCGCCGTCATCGGTGGCGGCGTCATCGGGCTCGCCGTCGCGCGCCGCGCCGCGCAGGACGGCTGGCGCGTGCGCGTGCACCGCACCCCGGCACCGGGTGCCTCCTGGGTGGCCGGCGGCATGCTCGCCCCGCACAGCGAGGGCTGGCCCGGGGAGGAACAGCTGCTGCGGCTCGGGCTGGCGTCGCTGGACCTGTGGCACGGCGGATTCCTCGACGGCCTGCCGCCCGAGGTGGTCACGGCCCGCGAGTCGCTGGTGGTCGCCGTCGACCGGGCTGACACCGCGGACCTGAAGACGGTCGGGGAGTGGCTGGCGGCGCAGGGCCATCCCGTCACCCCCACCACGGCCGCTCGCGACGTCGAACCCCTTCTCGCCCAAGGCATCCGGCACGGCTTCCGCGCCGAGACCGAGCTCGCCGTGGACAACCGGGCGGTGGTCGACGCGCTGGCGGCGCACGCCGAGCGCCTGGGCGTCGAATGGGCGCCGCCGGTCACTGCGCTGAGCGAGGTCACCGACGCCGACGCCGTCGTGATCGCCAACGGCATCGACGCGCCCGCGCTGTGGCCCGGCCTGCCGGTCCGGCCCGTCAAGGGGGAGGTGCTGCGCCTGCGCTGGCGGCACGGCTGCCTGCCGATCCCGCAGCGGGTGATCCGGGCCCGGGTGCACGGCAGACAGGTCTACCTGGTCCCGCGCCGCGACGGCGTCGTGGTCGGCGCGACCCAGTACGAGCACGGCCGCGACACCGCCCCGACCGTGACCGGGGTGCGGGAGCTGCTCGACGACGCCTGCGCGGTGGTGCCGGCGCTGGGCGAGTACGAGCTCGCCGAATGCGCGGCCGGGCTGCGTCCGATGACGGCCGACAACATCCCGCTGGTCGGCCGGCTCGACGAGCGCACGCTGGTGGCGACCGGGCACGGCCGGTCGGGATTCCTGTTGGCGCCATGGACCGCTGAGGCGATCGCCGCGGAGCTGCGGGTGCGGGAAGGGGTGACGCTGTGAGGGTGACGGTCAACGACGAGGCGGTCGAGGTCGACGGGCAGACCACTGTCGGCGCGCTGCTGGCCCGGCTCGGCTATCCGGACCGGGGGATCGCGGTCGCGGTCGACTGGGCGGTGATCCCGCGGTCGCAGTGGGACACCGAGCTGGCCGACGGAGCGAAGGTCGACGTGGTGGCGGCGGTGCAGGGTGGCTGAGCACACGACAGGAAAGCTGAGCATCGCCGGCCGCGAGTTCGGCTCCCGGCTGATCCTCGGCACCGGCGGGGCGGCCAACCTCGCCGTGCTCGAGGAGGCGCTGGTCGCGTCGGAGACCGAGCTGACCACGGTGGCGATGCGCCGCGTCGACGCCGACGGCGGCACCGGCGTGCTGGATCTGCTGACCCGGCTGGGGATCACGCCGCTGCCCAACACCGCCGGCTGCCGGGGCGCCGCCGAGGCGGTGATGACCGCGCAGCTCGCGCGCGAGGCGCTGCAGACCAACTGGGTGAAGCTGGAGGTGATCGCCGACGAGCGGACACTGCTGCCCGACGCGATCGAATTGGTCGCAGCCGCAGAACAACTCGTCGACGACGGCTTCGTCGTGCTGCCCTACACCAACGACGACCCGGTGCTGGCCCGCCGGCTGGAGGACACCGGCTGCGCGGCGGTGATGCCCCTGGGTTCGCCGATCGGCACCGGCCTGGGCATCGCCAACCCGCACCACATCGAGATGATCGTGGACCGCGCCGGCGTGCCGGTGATCCTGGACGCCGGGATCGGCACGGCCAGTGACGCCACGCTGGCCATGGAACTCGGCTGCGACGCGGTGCTGCTGGCCACCGCCGTCACCCGGGCCGCAGACCCGGCGGCGATGGCCGCGGCGATGTCGGCCGCGGTCCGGGCCGGGTACCTGGCCCGGCGCGCCGGCCGTATCCCCAAGCGATTCTGGGCGCAGGCGTCCAGCCCGGCGATATGACCAGGTATGTGGCGCTGGGCAGTTCGATGGCTGCCGGGCCGGGGATCCAACCCAGGGTGGCGGGGTCGCCGCGTCCGGCAGGCCGGTCGGCGCGCAACTACGCGCACCTGGTGGCGGCCGCGCTCGGTCTGGACCTCGTGGACGTCACGTACTCGGGGGCGACCACCGCTCATGTGCTCACCGACACCCAGCGGGGCGCCGCACCGCAGGTCGACGCGCTCGACGGGTCCGAATCGCTGGTGACCGTCACCATCGGCGGCAACGACGTGGGCTACGTGCCGATGCTGTTCGCGGCCGGCCTGCCCCGCCCGGTACGACGAATCCCGCTGCTGGGCAGCAAGATCCGCAGTCTGGTGAACCCGGCCGAGCGCTATGTCGCGCTCGAGGAGGTCGGTGCCGCGCTCGTCGAGGTGGGCCGCACGCTCCGGCAGCGGGCACCGCGGGCGACCGTGTTGTTCGTGGACTACCTGACGCTGCTGCCGCCGGCCGGGCCCGCGTCACCGTTGAGCGATCACGACGCGACGCTGGGCAGGCACCTGGCGCTCGAGCTGGAACGGCTGACCGCGCAGGCGGCCGCGACGACCGGGTGCGGGCTGGTGCGCGCGGGGGCGGCCAGCCGCGATCACCACGGGTGGTCGCCGGACCCGTGGACCACCCGCTTCGGCTGGCCGGTGCCGCGCAGGCCGGCGCCGCTGCACCCGAACGCGGCCGGGATGCGCGCCGTGGCCGATCTCGTCGTAGCGGCGGCCAGCGGATGATCGAACTCGACGCGCTCACCAAGACGTTCGGCGCCACCCGCGCCGTCGACGGGCTGACCTGCACGGTCGAGCCGGGCGTGGTGACCGGGTTCCTGGGGCCCAACGGCGCGGGCAAGACCACGACGATGCGGATGATCCTCGGGCTGGACCGGCCGACCGCGGGTACCGCGCGGATCGACGGCAGCCGCTACCGGGACCTGGCCCACCCGCTGCGGACCGTCGGCGCGTTGCTCGACGCCCGGCAGGTGCACCCGAACCGGTCGGCGCGCCACCATCTGCGCTGGATCGCGGCGAGCAACCGGATCCCGGCCCGGCGCGTCGACGAGGTGCTCGACATGGTCGGGCTGACCCCGGCGGCCGGCACCCGGGCCGGCGCGCTGTCGCTGGGGATGAGCCAGCGGCTGGGCATCGCCGCGGCGCTGATCGGCGATCCGCCGGTGCTGCTGTTCGACGAACCGGTCAACGGCCTGGACCCCGAGGGCATCCACTGGGTGCGGTCGCTGATGCGGACCCTGGCCGGGGAGGGCCGCACCGTCTTCGTCTCCAGCCACCTGCTCTCCGAGATGGCCGACACCGCCGACCGGCTGGTGGTGATCGGCCGGGGAAAGCTGATCGCGTCCACCACCGTCGGCGAGTTCGTCGGCGGCTCCGGTGGCGGCGGTGTGGTGGTGCGCAGCCCGCAGGCCGCCGCACTGCGCGAAGCGCTGACCGCCGCGGGCATGACGGTGACCGGCGACGGTGATGCGCTGCTCGTCGCGCAGGCCACCACCGAGGCCGTCGGGGAGCTGGCCGCCCGGCACGCGATCGTGGTGCACGAACTGCGGCTCGAGCAGGCGTCGCTGGAACAGGCCTATCTCTCGTCCACCGCGGACGACGTCACGTACCGGTCGGCGCCGTGACGGCGTCCTCGGCGCTGGCCGCGCTGAACGCCGAGCGCATCAAGCTGACCACGCTGCGCTCGCCGCTGTGGTCGGTGCTGCTCGCCGCGGCGCTCAGCGTCGGCCTGGCCGCGACGGCGCCCCGGACCGCGGCGCTCGGCGTCGCGGCGTTCGGGGTGCCGGTGCTGATGGTGGTGGCCGCGCTGACGGTCACCGGCGAGTACCGCACCCGGATGATCGCGACGACGTTCCTGGCCACGCCTGCCCGGGCGGTGGTGCTGTGTGCGAAAGCCGTTGTCGCCGCGGTGTTCTGTGGACTGTCGGCGGCGCTGATGGTGATCGGGGCGTTTCTGGTCGCCGGGGAGCCGCTCACGGCGCGCACCGTGGCGGGGATCGCGCTGTACGCGGCGCTGGCGGCGGTGCTCGGCGTGGGGGTGGGGGCGCTGCTGCGGCACAGCGCCGGCGCGGTGTCGGTGCTGCTGCTGTGGCCGCTGCTGGTCGAGCCGCTGGTGGGCAACCTTCCCGGCCGCGGCCCGCAGGTGGGGCCGTACCTGCCGTTCGCGAACATGTTCCGGTTCCTCGACGTGCAGTGGCTCTTCCCGGGCTACGAGTGGCACTGGAGCACGACGGGCTCGCTGGCGTACTTCACCGCGCTCGTCGGCCTGGTGTTCGCGGCCGCGGTGATCGTGGTGAACCGCCGCGACGCGTGACCTCGTTCGGTGAACAGTCTGTCGACTTACTCAACACACTGTTGACCACGTCGACACAATGTTGATAGCTTTACATCATGACCGAATTTGTCGAAGTCGTCATTGTCGGGGCCGGGATCTCCGGCATCAGCGCCGCCTG
Source organism: Mycolicibacterium chlorophenolicum (assembly GCF_001044235.1). GTDB lineage: Bacteria > Actinomycetota > Actinomycetes > Mycobacteriales > Mycobacteriaceae > Mycobacterium > Mycobacterium chlorophenolicum. The sequence continues at coordinate 135,325 of NZ_JYNL01000023.1, forward strand.
GCACCTGCAGCAGCAGTGTCCGGACAAGAACTACGTGATCCTCGAACGCCGCGAGAAGCTCGGCGGCACCTGGGACCTCTTCAAGTACCCGGGCATCCGGTCGGACTCCGACATGTACACCCTCGGCTTCCACTTCAAGCCGTGGGCGACCGATCAGATGATCGCCGACGGCCCGTCGATCTGGAACTACCTGAACGAGGCGGCGACGGAGAACGGCATCGACAAGCACATCCGCTACGGCCAGAAGGTGCTCGCCGCGAACTGGTCCGACGAGCACCACCGATGGGAGCTGACCGTCGATCGCGACGGTGAGCAGACCGAGATCCACGCCAACTTCCTGTGGGCGTGCAGCGGCTACTACAACTACGACGAGGGCTTCTCGCCCGAATTCCCGGGCCTCGAGGACTTCGGCGGCACCATCGTGCACCCGCAGCACTGGCCCGAGAACCTGGACTACCAGGGCAAGAAGATCGTCGTCATCGGCAGCGGCGCCACGGCCATCACGCTGATCCCCGCGCTGATCGACAGCGGCGCCGGCCACGTCACCATGCTGCAGCGCACCCCCACCTACATCGGGTCGCTGCCCGACAAGGATCCCTTCGCCGCGCGCGCGTTCCGGCTGCTGCCGGAGAAGACCGCCTACACCGCGGTGCGCTGGAAGGCGATCCTGCAGGCCACCGCGCAGTACCAGCTCGCCCGCACCATGCCCGGCGTCTTCCGAAAGGCGTTGCGCACCATGGCCGAACGGCGGCTCCCGGCCGGCTACGACTACGACAAGCACTTCAGCCCCAGCTACAAGCCGTGGGACCAGCGCGTCTGCCTCGCCCCCAACGGCGACATCTTCAAGGCCATCCGCAAGGGCAAAGCCGACGTCGTCACCGACACCATCGAGAGCTTCACCGCCGACGGGATCGCCCTGGCGTCCGGCGAGCACCTGAAGGCCGACATCGTCGTCACCGCAACGGGATTGAACGTGCAGTTCTTCGGCGGCGCCCAGGTGCTGCGCAACGGTGAACCGCAGGACCTGTCGACGTCGATGGCCTACAAGGGGCTCATGCTCTCGGGTCTGCCGAACGTGGCGTTCACCTTCGGCTACACCAACGCGTCGTGGACCCTCAAGGCCGACCTGACCTCGGAGTACGTCAGCCGCCTGCTGCACTTCATGGACAGCAGGGGGTACGACACCGTGGTGCCGCGCGACCCGGGCGACGACGTCGAGCAGCTCCCGTTCGTCGACCTCACCTCCGGTTACATCAAGCGCGCGCTGGACAAGCTGCCGAAGTCGGGGTCGAAGACCCCGTGGCGACTCAAGCAGAACTACCTAGTGGACCTGCGCGTGATCCGAAACAGCAAGATCGACGACGGCACGCTGGAGTTCAGCAGGAACCGTGCCCTGGCGGAGGCGTCGGCGCGCGGCTGACACCATGAGCGGGTGACCACTGCGCAACGGCTGGTGTTCGAGCTCCCCCACCTGACGATCCACGCGCTGTCCTGGGGGCCGGCCGACGGCCGGTTGGTGCTGTGTCTGCACGGCTTCCCGGACAGTGCGTGGGGGTGGCAGAAGATGGCGCCGCTGCTGGCCGAACACGGCCTGCGGGTGGTGGCCCCGTTCTCCCGCGGCTACGCGCCGACCGGCCCCGCCCCCGACGGGGACTACCACATCGGCGCGCTGATGTACGACGCGCTGGCGGTCCACGGCGCCCTCGGCGCGCCGGCGGACGCCGTGCTGATCGGGCACGACTGGGGCGCGTTCACCGCGGCGGGGCTGGCCGCGTCGCCGGACTCGCCGTTCGCCACCCACATCACGATGGCGGTCGCGCCGATCGGCGCGATCAGCCGCACCCGCGGCGATGCCGGCCGGCAGCTGCGGATGCTGCCCCGGCAGCTGCGTAACAGCTGGTACATCCTGTTCTTCCAACTCCCCGCGCTCCCGGAAAACGTTCTGTCGCGGGTGATTCCGCGGCTGTGGCGGGACTGGGGGCCGCCCGGCTTCGCGACCGACGCCGAACTCGACGCGGCGCTGGCCGCCCTGCCGAGCCCGGCGCACCGGCGGGCGGCGGTCGGCTACTACCGCGCGATGGTGCGACCGTCCCGGCCCGCGGCGCGATACGCCGACCTGCACCGGTGGAGCCTGGAGCTGCCGCGGGTGCCCATCCTGCACCTGCAGGGATTGCAGGACGGCGCGATGCTGGCCGACTACGCCGAATCGGTGACCGACGTGCTGCCGGCGGGCAGCCGGGTGGTCACGCTCCCGACGGCCGGGCACTTCCTGCAGATCGAGGAGCCCCAGCTCGCCGCCGACGCGGTGCTGGACCATCTCGGCGCGCGCTAACGTGGTGCCCGTGACCCCCACCCGACCGGCGACGCGGCTCGCTGCCCTGTTCGCCGTCGCGCTGCTGGCCATCAGCGGCTGTGGCCGCGACAGTCGGCCCGCCCCCTCGTCGGCGCCACCGTCGGCCGATGTGGGCGCGGCCGCCGACTTCGCCGACGCGCTCTCGCGCAAGGTCACCGTCGACGCGACGATGACGCATCTGCGCGCCCTGCAGGACATCGCCAACGCCAACGGCGGTAACCGCGCACTCGGCACCTCGGGCTATGACGCCAGCGTGGACTACGTCGCCAAGGCATTGCGCGACAAGGGTTTCGACGTTGCGACGCCGGAATTCGAGGTGAGGTTGCCCTGGGCCGACGCCCCGTCCCTGACCGTGGCCGGCGACAAGATCTCCGCCAAGCCCCTGGAGTACACGGCGGGCGCGCCCGGTGGCGGCGTGTCCGGACCGATCGTCGCGGCACGCGCCGAGGACACCCCGGGGTGCACGGCCCAGGACTACGACGGGCTGCCGACCCAGGGTGCGGTGGTGCTGGTCGATCGCGGGTCGTGCCCGTTCGGCGACAAGCAGACCGCCGCCGCGGCGCGCGGCGCGGTCGCGTTGATCGTCGCGAACAACCAAGAAGGGGAGATGAGCGGTGGCACTCTCGGCGGGAACACAGATGTGAAGATCCCGGTGATCAGCGTCGCCCAGGCCGACGGGGCGCGACTGCGGGGCGAGGCGGGTGCGCCGGCCACGATCGTCATGAACGCCGGCGTCCGCGTCGAGAAGACCCGCAACGTGATCGCCCAGACCAAGACCGGTTCGACGTCGGACGTCGTGATGGTCGGCGCGCATCTGGACAGCGTGCCCGACGGGCCCGGCATCAACGACAACGGTTCCGGCGTCGCCGCGATCCTGGAAACCGCTCTGCAGCTGGGCAGTTCGCCCCAGGTCACCAACGCCGTGCGGTTCGGTTTCTGGGGCGCCGAGGAGCTGGGCCTGCTGGGGTCGAGCAACTACGTCGGATCGCTGGACGTCGAGGCCCTCAAGGACATCGCGCTGTATCTGAACTTCGACATGCTCGGTTCGCCCAATCCGGGGTACTTCACCTACGACGGCGATCAGTCCACCGCCCCGGGCCCGCAGCAGGGCGTTCCGCGGGTGCCCGAGGGCTCGGCCGGTATCGAGCGTGTGCTCGTCGGCTACCTCGACCGCGCGGGTAAACCGGCGCAGGACACGTCCTTCGACGGCAGGTCGGACTACGACGACTTCACCAAGGCGGGAGTGCCTGCCGGCGGCCTGTTCTCGGGAGCCGAGGAGAAGAAGACCGCCCAGCAGGCCGAGATCTGGGGCGGCGCCGCGGACCAACCGTTCGACCCGAACTACCACAAGGACACCGACACGCTCGACCACATCGACCGCACCGCCCTGCAGATCCACGGCAGTGGCGTGGCGTACTCGGTGGGCCTGTACGCGCAGGATCAGCGTGGCCGCAACGGGATTCCGGTGCGCGAGGACCGCACCCGCCATCCGCTGCCCGAGTCATGACGCGCAGGCACGTCGCCGCCGTCTTGGCGCTGCTGTGCTGTGTGCTGGCGGCCTGCTCGTCGAACGCCCCGGCACCGCCGTCTGACCTGGCCGCCGACCTGGCCGGGAAGGTGACGGTCGACGGGGTGTTCCGGCACCTGACCGAGCTGCAGAAGATCGCCGACGCCCACGACGGCAACCGTGCCGACGGCACTCGGGGCTACCAGGCAAGCGTTGACTACGTCGCGAAGCTGCTGCGCGACAAGGGCTTCGACGTGCAGACTCCGGAGTTCCAGCGGTTGTCCGGATCGCGGGGCGGCAAGCCGGCGCTGACGGTGGCCGGACGGAGCTTCCGTACCGACCAGGCGTCGCTGTTGATCACCACCAAGCCCGGCGGCCTGCGGGCGATCACCCTTCGCCCCCGCACGCCCGCGGGGTGCACGGCCGCCGACTACGGCTCCGTGGCGGTCAAGGGCGCCATCGCGGTGGTCGACGACACCTCGTGTTCGATCGTGGCCAAACACGATGCGGCCGTGGCGCGCGGCGCCGTCGGGGTGCTCGTGGTCAGCCAGGCCACGCCGGCCCGACCGGTGGGCGCCCCGCCGGGCCTGTTCACCCCGGGGTACTACCAGAGCATGACGATCCCGGTCGGCGTCATCGACCCGACGGCCGATGCCGCGCTGCGCCGCACCGAGGCGCCGGTCACGCTGGTGCTGGACAACAAGCCGGTGATGACCACGTCGCGCAACGTGATCGCCCAGACCCGCTCCGGTGACCCCGACAGCGTCGTGATGGCCGGCGCGCACCTCGACAGCGTCAGCTCGGGGCCCGGCATCAACGACAACGGAACCGGGGTCGCCACCATATTGGAGACAGCACTCCAAATGGGTCCCGAGCCCGGCGGTGCCAACGCCGTCCGGTTCGCGTTCTGGGGCGCCGGCGAGGTGTCCGCCGACGGGTCGACGAGCTATCTGCGGTCGCTCGACGCCGGCCGACTCGACGCGATCGCGCTGTACCTGGATTTCGACGTGCTCGGGTCGACCAATCCGGGCTATTTCACCGACGACGGAGACCAGTCCGCACAGACGGCGCCGACGGTTCCGGCTCTGCCGCAGGGATCCGCAGGCATCGAACGCACCCTGGCGGGACGGCTGTACGCCCACGGCGTGCGGCCGGCGGACATGCCGCTGACCCGCGGCACCGACTACGCCGCGTTCCTGGCGGCCGGGGTTCCGGTCGGCGGCGTCACGACCGGCACGTCGCAGCGCAAATCCGAGGTCCAGGCCAGGATCTGGGGTGGCAAGGCGGGCGTCGCCTTCGACCCGAACTACCACACCCGCGCGGACACCATCGACAACGTCGACCGGGATGCGCTCACCATCATGGCGTCCACGGCCGCATTCGCGGTGGGTGGCTACGCGCAGTCGATCGAGGGTGTCAACGGGGTTCCGGCGCACGATCAGCGGAATCGGCGTACGCCCTAGCCACCCGCGTGACGAACTGGTAGACACCGTCCTCGTCCGGGGCGAGCGGCCCGGGGCGCGCGTGCGGTGAACTGAGCCCGCGCTGCACCGACTCGCAGGCCGCCCAGTCCTGGCGATTGGTCAGATCCCAGAAGTCGACCGCGTAGGACGGGTCGAAGTCCGGTTGCGCGGCAACGTCTTTTGGGAACGCCCACGCGCACTCGACGTGGGTGCGGTCGGCGGCCAGCGGCGTCATCAGGTGCGTCATCACATAGTCGGGGTGCAGGCTGATGAGCAGGTTCGGGTAGGCCACCACGTACATCACGGTGCGCCGCTCCTGCTCGGACAGGCCCGCGATGGTCACCCCGCCGCTCCTGCCGGTCAGCGACATGGTCTCCGCGCCGTCGACGATCGACATCCAGCCGCCCATCCACGCGCCGTCGCGGTCCAGGTTCTCCCCACTGGTGGGCGGGCTGATCCGGGACAGCTCCGGGTGAATGCTCTGGCAGTGGTAGCACTCCTGGTAGTTCTCGGCGATCACCTTCCAGTTGGTGGCGAGCTCGTAGGAGTGGCGCGCGACCACCGTGAGATCCTCGGGCCGGTAGGGGGCCACGACGTCGTCCCACCCGGCGACGTGCCGGCTGAACTCAACGTCGGCGCCGCCGGAATCCACGAACAGCCAGCCGTGCCAGTCGACCAGCCGCAGTTCGGCCAGCCCGGACTGCGCGGGGTCGAAGCCGTCGACGTCCGCGAAACCCGGTGCATTGCGCAGACTTCCGTCGAGCCGGTAGGACCACGCGTGGTACGGACAGACGATGCTTCTCCCTCGCGCCGAAGCGCCGCAGGCCAGCAGCTCGTGACCACGGTGCCGGCAGGTGTTGGCGAACGCGCGGATCACGCCGTCGTCACCGCGCACCAGCAGCGTGCCTTTCGCACCGCTGCCGACCGCCTTCTGCGCGCCGACCGCGGCGAGGTCGGAAGCGTGGCCGACACAGGACCATCCGGAGAAGATGTTGCGCTGCTCCCAGGCGAACACGGCCGGATCGACGTACGCCTCGCGGGGCAGCATCCGGGACCGGCCGAACGGCGCCAGCGCCGCGGCGACTCCGTCGGGCGGCAGCGGGGCCGGATCGTGCTGTTTGAACATACAGTCAGTCTAGTGTCGTGGGTGGTTGTCGGTCCAGACCATCACAGCTCCCCGGCGAACGCGCCGATACCGCGATCGGCGGTGGTGTCGTCGTTGCGGGTCATCCGCCGGAACACCAGATAGCCGACGGTGACCGCCGCGAGCGCGGTGAGCAGCAGCAACGTCGCCAGGGCGTTGAGTGCCGGGGTGGGCGCACCGCGGGCGGTGTTGTAGATCTTCACCGAGACGGGCTCCGAGGACGCCCCGCCCGAGAGATACCGCACCATCACGAAGTCGTCGATCACGTCGGCGAACACCAGCACCGTGCTGGCGAAGATCGCGGGCATCAGCATCGGCATGATGACGCGGCGCAGCGCGCCGACCGGTGAGGCGCCCAGGTCCATCGCGGCCTCCTCGTACTGCGGTCCGATCGTGGCCAGCCGGGCGCGGACCAGGACGGCCGGATAGGAGACCTGAAAGGTGACCAGGCCGATCACCTGCGCGGTGGTGCCGAGCTCGATCGGCAGCGCGACGGTGGTGATCACGAACAGCAGCGCCACCGCGAGCAGCACCTCGGGCAGCACGAACGCGAGCAGCATCAGGAAGTTCGCTCCCGACGGGAGCCGGCCGCGCCACCGGTCGATGCCGAGCGCGAACAGCACACCGAGCGGCACCGTGATCAGCGTGGTGAGCACGCCGAGTTTCAGCGTCTGCAGCAGCGCGTCGTGCAGCGCCGCGTCGTGCCACACCGACAGCGTCTGGTCACCCCAGTACCAGCGGAACGAAAACCCCTGCCACACCGTGCGCGACCGGCCCGCGTTGAACGAGAACAGCACCGCGATCAGCACCGGCAGCAGCGACCAGAGCAGGTAGCCGACGGTCACCGCGACCAGGATCCGGGGCGGCCGCCACGGATCGTTCCACCATGTGACGGGGCTCCTCATGAGGCCACCTCGTCGCGGCGGCCGGTGACGCGGATGTAGTACAGCATCGGGATCAGCGCGGCGAGAAACACGAGCAGCACGAACGCGCCGGCCTGGCCGGTCTGGCCCGGGGTGAGCACGCTGTCGTTGATCAGGTTGCCGACCATCGCGGTCTTCGGCGACGCGGAGAGCATGTCGCTGGTGAAGTAGTCACCCAGCATCGGCAGGCACGTCAGCAGCACCGCGGCCACGATCGTCGGGCGGGCGAGCGGCAGCGTCACCCGCCAGAACGACGACGCACGATCGGCGCCGAGATCGCGGGATGCCTCGAGCACCGGCTGCGGGAGCCGGTCCAGGCCCGCGTAGAGCGGCAGGATCATGTACGGCACGTAGCCGTACACCAGACCCAGGATCACCACGGCGGGTTGGCCCGTCAGCCAGTCGATGTCTGGGGTGAACAGCCCGCCGAACCCGAGCACGGAGTTGACCAGACCGTCGTCCTGCAACAGGTTGACCCAGGCGAACATCCGCATCATGTAGCTGATCCAGAACGGGGCGATCAGCAGCGTCAGCAGCAGACCCTTGCGTCGCCCGGACAGCCGCGCGACGTAGTAGGCCACCGGGAAGGCGATGAGCAGGCAGGCCGCGCTGGCGGTCAGCACGTACACCGCGGTGCGCAGCAGTGCGGGCCCGAACACCCCGTCCGCTCCGACGATGTGGGACAGCACGTACAGGAACTGGGTGGGATCCCACTGCACGGGATTCCAGATCGGCACCGCGGTGCGGAAGATCGGATCGAGCCTGCCGAACACGATGCACAGCACCACGTACATCGGTGCGACGAAGAACAGCAGCAGCCAGACCACTCCGGGCGCCGCGAGCGCGGGCCATATTCCGCGGGACCGGTCGGACCTGCTGGACATGGGGAGAGCTTAGGACCCGCCGGCCTTGAACGTGCGCCAAACGTTCTGCCAGGCAGCGTCGTTGGCAGGATCCAACTCGAGAATCCGGTACCCGGCGTCGAACCACTCGGGCTTGACGATCGCCGTCGACAGATTCTGCGGGATGAAACCGTCCGATACCAACGCGTCGGGCTTGATCGAGTTCTGCGGTGGCTGGTAGCCGATCGCCGAGAAGTTCTGCATCGCCACCTCGGTGTCGAGCATGTGATCGAGGAACAGATGCGCGAGCACCGGGTTCTTGCCGCCCTTGAGCGTGACCAGCATGTCGTTGTCCACCATGCCCTTGCCGTCGGAGGGGAACCAGTAGCGCAGGATCTCCGGTCCGGTGCCCTCGGGCAGGTAGGACTGGGCGTTGATGATGTCGCCCGACCACATCTGGGCCAGTCCCAGCTGCCCGGCCGGCAGGTCGTTGTAGGCGGTGATGGTGACCTTCGGTGAGGTGGCCGCCACGAGCTGCTTGAGCTGGTCGCCGACCATCTTCAGGTCGGCCTCCGACGACGTGTTGATGTCGGTGATGCCGTTGCGCAGCAGCACCATGCCCATCGTGGTGTGCCAGTCGTCGAGGACCGCGGTCTTGCCCTTGTAGGCGGGATCCCAGAAGGCGTCGTAGGGGTTGCCGAGCGCTCCGATGTCCGCGGGCACCTGGTCGGTGCGCCAGCCGATGCCGGTGGTGTAGATCGTGTACGGGACGCTGTAGCGCCACTCCTGGTCGTACCAGGGGTTGGTGAAACTGGGCCAGACGTTGGTGATGTTCGGGATGTAGGTGTGGTTCAGCGGTCGCAACAGCCCGCCGTTGACCAGCCTGCTGATCTCGGTGTAATTGGCGTTGTAGATGTCGAAGTCGACGCCGCTGCGCAGCTTGGTCAGTGCCTCCCCGCCGTCGTTGAACGTCGAGATCTCAACCGTCACACCGTATTTCTGCTCGAAGGACTTCACGGCGTCGGGGCTGACGTAGTCGGCGTAGGTGTAGAGCTTCAGCGTGCCCTTCTCGGGGGCGAGGCCGTCGGCGATCGGCTTGTTGTCCTCGGGGATGTCCCAGGTGACCGGACTGTCCGGCGAGGCCAGCTTGAGCGTCGGGGTGGCACCCGTGCCCGAGGAATCCGATCCGCCGCCGCACGCGGCGAGGAACGCGCCGAGCGTGGGTGCGCTCGCGGCCAGAATCGCTGCGCGCGTCAGGAACTGACGTCGGGTGGTGGGCTCTGGCATCGGGCCTCCCCATTGATTTCGCGTCTTGTCGCTGGTAGGACTCTCGCATAGACTGAATGCTCAGTCAACCGACACGACCGGAGGTTCGCGGTGGCTGCGACGATGACGGCCCGATCCCTCGACTCCCTGATCGCCGAACAGGAGGAGATCTTCCTGCGCCGTCAGCCGCGCAGCGCCGAACTGATCGAGATCGCAGGCACGCACCTGGCCGGCGGCGCGACGTCGAACTGGCAGATCGCCGAACCGCAGGCGGTGTGGATGAGCCACGGCGAGGGCTCGAAGGTGTACGACGTCGACGGCACCGAGTACGTGGACATGCACGGCGGCTACGGCGCATCCATTGCCGGACATGCCCATCCGGCGATCGTGGCTGCCGTCAGCGACCGCGTCCGCCGCGGCACCCACTTCGCGCAGCCGACCGAGGACGCGATCTGGATCGCCGGGGAGTTGGCGCGCCGGTTCGATGTGCCGCTGTGGCGGTACGCGAACTCCGGCACCGAGGCCACCATGGATGCGATCCACCTCGCCCGCTCGGTGACCGGGCGCGATCTGATCATCAAGGTCGAGGGCTGCTATCACGGCCACCACGACTCGGTGCAGGTGTCGGTGCTGCCCGAGGCCGACGAGGTGGGACCGCGCGACGCACCCGTGTCGGTGCCCGGAAACACCGGCATTCCCAGTGCTATTCGCGACCTGGTGGTCGTGGTGCCGTTCAACGACGTCGACGCGGTCGCGCGCGCGCTGAACCGGAACCGCGGGCAGGTGGCCGCGATGATCCTGGAGCCGGTGATGATGAACGCCGGCATCATCGCGCCCGACGACGGCTACCTCGCCGCGCTGAAGGACCTCCTGCACGCCGACGGCGCCCTGCTGATCTACGACGAGGTGAAGACCGGCTTCACCACCGGGCCGGGCGGCATCACCGGCCGCAGCGGGGTGGTGCCGGACATGGTGTGCCTGGCCAAGGCACTCGGCGGCGGCATCGCGGTGGCCGCGATCGGGGGCAGCGCCGCGGTGATGTCGGCGATCGCCGATGGCCGCTACGAACAGGTCGGCACGTTCAACGGCAACCCGCTCGCCATGGCCGCCACTCGCGCCACGCTGTCGGCGGTGCTCACGGCCGACAACTACGCCTACCTCGACGCCCTGTCGGCGCGGCTGCGCGCCGCCCTGGAGGCGGTGATCGCCGAGTACGGATTCGACTGGCACGTGGTGGCCCTGGGCGCCAAGGGATGTGTGACCTTCCGGCGGGAGCCGGTGCGGGAGTTCCGCGACTTCCTCGAGATCGACGCGCGGCTGGGCCATCTGCACTGGCTGATGCAACACAACGGTGGCGTATTCCTCCCGCCATGGGGGAAGGTGGAGCAATGGCTGTTGTCGGTTCAGCACACGGTCGACGATGTCGACAGGTTCGCGCGGAACTTCGCCGCGTTCGCCGGGGCGGTCGCCGCGTCGCACTGACGGCGCAGGTCTGATGACCGGCGGCGCGATCCGGCTGCACCAGCTGGCCAAGTCGTTCGCCGGGATGCCGGCCGTCGACGGGATCGACCTGGACATCCCCGCCGGCCAGTTCTTCTCGCTGCTCGGCCCGTCGGGGTGCGGCAAGACCACCACGCTGCGGATGATCGCCGGGTTCGAGAAGCCGGACTCGGGACGCATCGAAGTCGACGGTCGGGACGTGGCCGCCGATCCGCCGCACAAGCGCCCGGTCAACACGGTGTTCCAGACCTACGCGCTGTTTCCGTTCATGACCGTCCGGGACAACGTCGCGTTCGGCCTGAAGTACCAGAAGGTGTCCCGCGAGGAGACCACCCGCCGGGTCGGCGAGGCGCTGGAACTGGTGCGCATGGACTCCTACGCCACCCGTAGACCGGCGCAGCTCTCCGGCGGTCAGCAGCAGCGCGTGGCGCTGGCCCGCGCCCTGGTCCTGCGGCCGCGGGTGCTGCTGCTCGACGAGCCGCTGGGCGCATTGGATGCCAAGCTGCGCAAGCAACTTCAGCTCGAATTGCGGGCTCTGCAACGCGACGTCGGCATCACGTTCGTCTACGTCACCCACGATCAGGAAGAGGCGCTCACCATGAGCGACCAGATCGCGGTGCTGGCCGAGGGCAGGATCGAGCAGGTCGGCGCGCCGCAGGAGATCTACTCCGCACCGGCGACGACGTTCGTCGCCGGTTTTCTCGGCGCCGCCAACATCTTCGATGCCGACATCGTCGACGTGGTCGGCGGTGCGGTGACGTGCTCGGCGCTGGGCACCCGGTTGATCGCGTCGGTCACCGAGGGCGCCCCTGCGCCCGGCGCCGCCGCAGTGGTGATCCGGCCGGAACGGATCACCGTGCAGGACAGTGACACTCCGGCCGCCGCCGGCATGAACGTGGTGACCGGAACCGTCAAACACGTTGTCTATCTGGGTAACTGCACGCAGGTCCACGTCGACGTCGGCGTAGCGGCCGATCTCGTCGTCGAGGTGCCCAACCGCTGCGGACCGGCGTCGGTGACCCACGCGCCGGGACAGCGGGTGGCGTGCGTCTGCGAGCACGACGCGGTGCGCGTGCTGCAGCGCAGTACGGCCGCGCCTGTCGCCGATCCGGTGTCGGCGCTCAGTTCCGCTTAGCGGTGGGCTCGAGGTTGAGCTCGCGTTCGGCGAAGCGCATCGCGATGTCGTAGGCGACGTCGGAATCGATCTCGGGGTCGTCGAGCGCGACCTGGATCGACAGCCCGTCGAGCAGCGCGGCGAACTCGAGGGCGAACATCCGCGGATCGACGTTGGCCCGATCGGCCCCCGACCGCACGGCGTCGACGATCATCGTGCGCCACCGCGCGTCGAGTTCGACTCGGCCGGCCTTGATCTCGTTGTGCCGGAACGCCTGTGCCCACAGGTCGAACCACAGCCCCCAGGCGCCGGGGATCTCGTCGTCGGCTTCGGGGACGCAGGTCCACCGGATCAGCAGGGACAGCCGCTCGCGCAGCGATGGCACTTCGGCGAGCATCTTCTCGGCGGCCTCGTAGAACGACTCCTCGGAGTGCCGCAAGGCGTCGACGAGCAGGCGGTCCCGGGTGCCGAAGTAGTAGATGACGAGCGCCGAACTCACGCCGGCACGCTTGGCCACGTCGGCGATGCGGGTGTCGCCGAAGCCGCGCTCACAGATCAGCTCGGCTGCGGCACGGAGCATTTCGATGCGCCGACCTTCGTTCTGCTCGGTCGCGGGCGCGGGTTCTGCCATGTGGCCATCCTCCCATCGTGTGCGGCGCAGCCCCTTGTCTGGAGCCTAACACTTCGTTAGATTGAACAGTCAGTCAGGATGCTCGGGAGAGGTCATCGATGTCTCACAACTACGACGCTCTCGTGATCGGCGGCGGTCACAACGGATTGGTGTCGGCGGCCTATCTGGCGCGGTCCGGGGCTCGCACGCTGGTGCTCGAATCGCGCGGCTCGCTCGGCGGCGCGGCCACCACGGAGGCGCCGTGGGAGGAGGCCCCGCATTTGCGGGTGACGCGGCTGTCCTACGTCATGAGCCTGATGCCGCCCACGATCGTGCGGGAACTGCAGTTGCAACGTCATGGTTACAAGGTGCACCCGATGGGGCCCTATTATCAGGCGTTTCCCGAAGGTGGTTCGCTGACGATCTTCGAGGACGACCCCGCGCGGACCTATGAGCAGCTCGCGAAGTGGTCGAAGAAGGACGCCGAGGCCTGGCCGAGGTGGAACGCGTGGCTCGAGGGCATCGCCGACGTGATGGGCCCCCTGCTCACCCAGGTGCCGCCGGCCATCGGCTCGCGCCGGCCGTCCGATCTGCTCGAGCTGGCCAAACTGGCGTGGAGCCAGCGCGGCCTGACCGTGCGGACCACCGCCGACGTCACCCGGCTGCTGACCATGAGCATCGCCGACCTGCTCGACGACTGGTTCGAATCCCCGCAGATCAAGGGTGCGTTGGCCGTCAACGGTGTGATCGGCACCTGGGCCGGACCGTACGAGCCGGGCACCGCGTACGTGATGGCCCACCATTCCATCGGCGACGTCGGCGACGGTCAGCTCGGCAGCTGGGGCTACCCCGAGGGCGGGATGGGCGCGGTGTCGGAAGCCATTGCGGCGTCGGCGCGCAGCTTCGGCGCCGAGATCCGCACCCACGCCCGGGTGGCGCGTCTGCTGGTCCGTGGCGGCGCGGTCCGCGGCGCCGTCCTCGACAGCGGCGAAGAGATCACCGCGCCACTGGTGGTCACCACGCTGCACCCGAAAACAGCCTTCCTCGAGCATGTTCCGCGCACCGAGCTGCCGGAGGACTTCGTCACGGACATCGAGCGTTTCAAGACCCGCAGCGGCGTCGTGAAGATCAACCTGGCACTCGGTGAGCTGCCGAACTTCACCGCCGATCCCAGCAGCGGGCTCGCCGAGCATCACACCGGCTCGGTCGAGATGGCGCCCACGATGGAGTACATCGAAGCCGCGTTCCAGGACGCCCGGGCGGGGCGCCCCGCGGTGATGCCGTTCAGCGACGGGGTGATCCCGACGACGTTGGACACGACGCTCAATCCCGATGGCACGCAGATCATGTCGCTGTTCACCCAGTGGGTGCCGGCGGACTGGGCGAACGCGCCGCACACCGAGGAGCTCGACGCCTACGCCGACCGGCTGATCGACCTGTACGACCAGGTCGCCCCCGGCTTCAAGGCCTCGATCCTGCACCGCGACATCGTCGGCCCGCACGAGATGGAACAGGAGTACGGGCTGATCGGCGGCAACATCTTCCACGGCGAGCTCTCCCTCGAGCAGCTGTTCCACATGCGGCCCGCGCCCGGTTACGCCGACTACCGCACGCCGATCTCCGGGCTGTACAACGGCAGCTCGGGGACGCACGCGGGCGGCGGGGTGTGCGGGATCCCGGGCTGGCAGGCCGCCAGGGCGGCGCTGGCCGACACGAAGAAGAAGCGCTTCAGGTCGAGATGAGCGCCCGCGCCGAGGCGGTCGCCACCATGCTGGGGGCCCGGTCGATTGCGGTGGTCGGCGCCAGTGCGCGGCCCGACAGTTTCGGCGCGCGGATGGTGGCCGAGGCTTTCCGGGGCAGCGCGCGGGTGCACCTGGTCAACCCGCGCTACGACAGGATCAGTGAACACCGCTGCGCCCCATCGTTGGCCGACCTCGACGAGCCCGTCGACCTGGTGCTGCTGGGCGTCCCGGACGCCGTGCTGGTCGAGCAGCTCAGCGCTGCTGCCGAGGCCGGCGCCCGCTCCGCGGTCGTGTTCGGCTCCGCGCACGGACGGCGCGCGCAGGTCGCCGAGGTGGCGCGGGCCGCGGGAATGGCGGTGTGCGGGGCGGGCTGCATGGGATTCGTGAACTCCGTCGACGGCGTGCGGGCACTCGGCTATCTGGAGCCCGATCCGTTGCCGCTCGGTTCGGTCAGCCTGGTCACCCACTCGGGCTCGGCGTTCTCCACGCTGCTGCGCGCCCGTCGCGGATTCGGTTTCCGGCTCGCGGTGTCGTCGGGGCAGGAACTGGTCACCGACACCGCCGACTACATCGATCACGCGCTGCGCGACGACGGCACCCGGGTCATCGCACTGCTCCTGGAGACGCCGCGCTCGGTGCCCCGACTGCGCGCGGCGCTGTTGCGTGCCGCCGACGCCGATGTCCCGGTGATCATCCTGACCATCGGCGGCTCGCCACGCGGCAGCGCGATGGTCGCCGCGCACTCCGGAGCGCTCGCCGGCGGCCGCGCCGCATGGCAGGCGTTCTGCACCGCGACCGGTGCCGTGCACGTCACCGACATGGCTGAATTCACCGACACCATCGAGCTTTTCGCGGCGGGTCGGCGCTCCCGCGGCGGCAGCATCGCGACGGTCCACGATTCGGGAGCCGAACGGGCGCTCACCGCCGACCTCGCGCACGACCTCGGGCTGGACTTCGCGGCGTTGATGCCCGACACGACGGAGGCGGTCGCCGCGCTGCTCGACGACGGGCTGACGCCGACCAATCCACTCGATGTCTGGGGCACCGGGGCCGACACCCGCAACCTGTTCGGCGCGTGTCTGCGCGCGATGGCCGAAGATCCCACGGTGGCGGTCACCGCGCTGGCGGTGGACCTCGTCACCGAGTTCGACGGTGACACCGCCTACGCCGACGCGGTGACCGACGTGGCCAAGCAGACCGACGCGCCGCTGGCGGTGCTCGCCTCGGTCGCCTCGGCGATCGATCGGCCCACGGTGCAACAGTTGCGCGACAACGGCATTCCCGTGCTGGAGGGGCTGCGCAGCGGCCTGGCGGCGATGGGTCACCTGGCGGCGTGGCCGCGGCCGATCGATCGCGCACCGACCGCCGGGCCGGGGCCGACGGCGGCGACCGGGTTCGACCTGCTGAGCCACTACGGCATCCCGGTGGTCCCGACCCGCACGGTCGACAGCGTGGGCGCCGCCTGTGAGGCGGCCGCGCAGATCGGCTACCCGGTGGTGGCGAAAACCGCTGCCGTGCAGCACAAGAGCGATGTCGGGGGAGTGCGGCTCGGCATCGCCGACGAGTCGACCCTGCGCGAGGCCTACGGCGACCTCGCACGGCTGGGGCCCACGGTGACGGTCTCGGCGATGGCTACCCCGGGTGTGGAGGTGTCGGTCGGATTCGTCTGTGACCCGGCGTTCGGGCCACTCGTGGTCGTCGCCGCCGGCGGAACGCTGGTCGAGTTGCTTGCCGACCGGGTGCTCGCCTGTCCGCCGCTGTCGCGAGACCGTGCGCGGGAATTGCTGGCGGCGTTGCGGATTCGCCCGCTTCTCGACGGCTGGCGCGGCGCACCGGCCGCCGATGTCGACGCGCTGGCCGACGTGATCGTCGGCTTCGGTCAGATGGCCGTCGACCTCGCGGACCGCTACGCCGCCGTGGAGGCGAACCCGGTGATCGTCTCACCCGGCGGGGCGGTCGCGGTCGACGTGCTCACCGTCGAGCGCGGGGATCAGAACACCACGTAGACCTTGCGAAGGGTTTCGTGGATGACCCAGGTGCCCGTCCAGCCGAGGGGGAACACCGCGATGTCCCCGGCGCCGACCTCTAGCGGTTCACCGCCGTCGGGGGTGACGGTCATCCGGCCCGAGAGCACATAGATGACCTCGTTCTCGTCCTGGCGCCAGTACGACGGGCCCGGGCTGCACTGCCAGATGCCGGCCGACCGCGCACCGTCGACCCACAACTCGACCCCGTGCACCGCCATCGCGCCGTCAGTGGCCTCGGCGAGTGGGCCCCAGTCCTCGAGTTCGGCGTCGGCGGCGCCGGGCAGCAGCGAGGTCAGAATGGCGTTCGTCATCGGGCAAGAGCCTCCGTGGTCTCGGGGAAGGGCAGGGAGATCGGTTCGGGCGCCACCCGACTGTGGCCGTCCGCGTCGAAGCGGTCAAGCCCCAGATCGGTCAGATCGAGCCATGTGCACGCGCCGTCCCGCGCCAGATCCGCCGCCACCTGCGCGACGGCCGGACCCCACATCATGCCGTGGCCGGCGGCGCTCGCCACCACGGTGCCCTCCACCGGTCCGTCGTCGGTGAGCAACGGCCCGAGGATCGGGAGGTGGTCGGCGGTGTAGTCGATCGTGGCGGCCCACGTGCGACGCAGGCCCACTCCCGCCGCTGCCGGGAACAACGTCTCGAGCCGGGCCAGCGCGGTGTGGTAGTAGGCGTTGTCGAACGACGTCGCGACACCCGGTGGTTCGTCGGGATTGCTCATCCCCCAGAGCAATCCGCCGGCCTCGCCGGGCCGCCAGTAGATGCCGGAGGTCACGTCGAACACCATCGGCAGCGCGTCCACGTCGACGTTCGGCAGCGGTGAGGTGACGACCACCTGGTGCCGGGTACCGCCGGCCGGGATCCGGGCGCCGGCCCGCGCCCCGACGTCGGCGAGTTGCGGACCGCCCGTCAGCACCACCCGGGCGGTGTCGATCGGCCCGTCCGAGGTGTCCACCCCGACGACCCGTCCGCCGGAGACACGCAGACCGGTGAACGTGCAGCGTTCGCGGACGTCGACACCGCAGGCCGTCAGCGCCGCGGTGTAGGCCAGCACGTTGCGCGGGGCGTCGATGTAGCCGTCACCGGGGGCGTACGAGGCACCGCGCGTCACCCCGGGCGCGAGACCTGTTCCCCGACTGTCGATGTCGTCGCTGGACAGCCACTCCACGTCGAGTCCGAGGGAGCGCTGCAGCGCGATCCGATCGTGCGCGGCCGCGACGTCGGCGTCGCTGAAACACGGCATCAGGTAGCCCTGGGCGACGAAGCCGCAGTCGAGGGGGAACCGGTCCCCGCTCGCGGCATAGAACTCCTGGGTGCGCAGGCCCAGCCTGATCGCGGTCTCGGTGCCGCCCTGCGCGCGCACCATGCCCGCCGCGCGACTGCTGGCGCCGCCACCGAGCGTCCGCGCCTCGAGCAGCACGACGTCGAGATCGCTGTTCTCGGCGAGCAGGACGGCCGTCCACGCCCCGACCGTCCCGCCGCCGACCACCACCACATCGGCGGTTCCGAAGCTGGTCATAGTACGGAACGCTGACATAGACTGAACGCTCAGTCAAGAGGAGAGGCGGGCCGGATGTACGGGTTGACCGACGAGGATCTGCGCATCCGCGACACGGCCCGCGACTTCGTCGAATCGCTGATGCCCCACGAGGCGGAGGCCGAGCTCGCCGGCGGCCTGCTGCCCAAGGAGGTCACCGCCGAGCATCGGGCGCGGGCTCTCGCGATGGGGCTGTATGCGACCAACATGCCGGCCTCGGTGGGCGGCGCGGGATGCACCGCGCTGCAGCAGATCCTGGTGCAGGAGCAGTGCGGCCGGGTCACCAACGGGCTGGGCTGGGTGATGGCGACCCCACCGCAGTGGTGGCCCGACGTCGCGACCGACTACCAGATGCAACGCTGGCTGCTGCCGACCGTGCGCGGAGACAAGCACGAGGCGTATGCGATCACCGAGGAGTTCGCCGGCTCGGACACCTCGGCGCTGCAGACCACCGCGCGCCGGGACGGTGACGAGTACGTGATCGACGGGGTGAAGTGGCATGTCACCTCCTACAACCTCGCCGACTACGTCTTCGTCGAGGCCGTGCTGCCCGACGGCCCGCATGCCGGCGACCACGTGCTGCTGGTGGTCGACCTGCCGTGGCCGGGCGTGGAAGTCGTTCGCTCACCCAAGTATTCGCACAACATCGCCGACGAGCACCCGATCGTCGCGTTCCGGGAGGTGCGGGTGCCGGTGGACAACCTCGTCGGCGCCGAGGGCGGCCCGATGACCTTCACCCAGGACTGGTTCCGCTTCGAGCGCATGATGGTCGCCGCGCGCTGCGTCGGCGCGGCGCAGCGTCTGCTCGACGAGGTCACCGCGTTCGCGAAGGGGCGCATCGTCGGCGGCCGACCGCTGGGTGAGCACCAGCTCGTCGCGGGCATGCTCGCCGACAGCGCCACCGAACTGTTCGCCGCCCGCACGATGCTCTACGAGGTGGCCCGCGCCATCGACGCCGGGCATGACCGCAAGACCCTGCACGGTCAGGCCTCGATGGCCAAGCTGTACTGCTCGGAGATGGCGGGCCGGGCGGCCGACCGGGCGGTACAGATCTTCGGCGGCCGCGGCTACATGCGGGAGAACGTCGCCGAGCGGCTCTTCCGCGAACTGCGGGTCGAGCGGATCTGGGAGGGCGCCAGCGAGATTCAGCGCCTCATCGTGGGGCGTCAACTGATGAATCGGGGTCCGGCCGCGTTGCTCGATCCGGTCTGAAACCGAGCAGCCGCATGCCGTGATAGATCACCAGAGCGGCGATCGATCCGAGGGCGATGCCGGTGAACTGGAGATCGCCTGCGGTCCAGGTGAAGTCCGCGATGCCGATGACCAACGGGATCGCCGCGGTCATCTGGTTGACCGGCTGGGAGAAGTCCACGTGGTTGGTCAGCCAGATCCGCACGCCGAGAATGCCGACCAACCCGTACAGCACGACCGTCGCCCCGCCGAGCACACCCGGCGGGATCGCCGAGATCGCGGCGCCGACCT
This sequence comes from Mycolicibacterium chlorophenolicum, assembly GCF_001044235.1. Classification (GTDB taxonomy): domain Bacteria; phylum Actinomycetota; class Actinomycetes; order Mycobacteriales; family Mycobacteriaceae; genus Mycobacterium; species Mycobacterium chlorophenolicum. The sequence goes on from NZ_JYNL01000023.1 coordinate 154,835, forward strand.
TGGGACACAACGACAACACGATCGCGACCGCTGCCGCGACCCAGTACGGCGCGGTCGAGTACACCCGCGTCGCCGCCATCACCCCGATGTTCTCGGCGTAGGTGGTGGTGGCCGAGCCGCCGCCGAACCCGGCCAGTGTCGTCGCCACGCCGTCGGCCGCCAGCGCGCGGCCCATCAGCGGATCCATGTCGCGCTGGGTCATCTGCCCCACCGACTTGACGTGGCCGATGTTCTCGGCGATCAGCGCCACCACGGCGGGCAGGAACAGCGGCAGCACCGACAGCGAGAACGTCGGGGCCTGGAACTCCGGCAGCCCGATCCACGTGGCGGCCGCGATGCCCGAGGTGTCGACGTCGCCGAGCACCAGCGCCAGCACGTATCCCGCCGCGACCGCGAGGAAGATGGCCAGCCGGCCGATCATGCCGCGGAAGAAGGCCAGCACCGCTACCAGCAGCACCAGGGTGACCAGGCCCAGCACCGGGCCCTTCTCGAAGTTCGTCTTGGCCACCGGCGCCAGGTTCAGCCCGATCAGCGCGACGATCGCGCCCGTCACGACGGGCGGCAGGGTCAGGTCGATCCAGCGGGTGCCCGCGACATGGACGGCGACGCCGACGAGGATCAGCAGCACCCCGACGGCGATGATGCCGCCCAGCGCGCTGCCCGCCCCGTCAGAGGCGACCGCCGCGGTGATGGGTGCGATCACCGAGAAGCTCGACCCCAGGTAGCTGGGCAGCCGGTTGCCGGTGATCAGCAGGAACAGCAAGGTGCCGACACCGGAGAACAGCAGCGTGGTGGCGGGCGGGAACCCGGTCAGGACCGGCACCAGGAAGGTCGCGCCGAACATCGCGACCACGTGCTGGGCGCCCAGCCCGATGGTGCGGGGCCAGCTCAGCCGTTCGTCGGGGGCGACGACAGCGTCGGGATCGGCGTGCGAGTCGACACGTTTCCAGGTGACGGGCATCTGGGAGACTCTAGTGAATGTGGCTGCCTCCGTTGATGTCAACGGTGGTCCCGGTGAGGTAGCTCGCGTCGTCGCCGGACAGGAAGGTGATCACCGCGGCGACCTCCTCGGTGGTTGCGGTCCGGCCGACGGGGATGTCGGCGGCCAGTTTGGCCTCCTGCTCGTCGGTGGAGCCGACCCGGATGTTGGTGTCGACCGCACCCGGGGTGACCGCGTTGACGGTGACGCCGGTGTCGGCGATCTCGCGGGCCAGCGCCTTGGTGAAGCCGAGGATCGCGGCCTTGGCCGACGAGTAGGGCACCTTGCCGAACACCCCGCCGCCGCGCTGCGCGGACACCGAGGACATGTTCACGATGCGGCCCCAGCCGTGGGCGATCATGTCCGGCAGGAACGCGCGGGTCACCAGGTAGGTACCGGTGGCGTTGACGGCCATCACGGTGTTCCACAGCTCGAGCGTGGTCTCGAGGAACGGGACGGGGGAGGTGATCCCCGCGATGTTGGCCAGAGCGCCGACGGGCGGCAGGTTTCCCGACGCCACCTCGGCGGCGACCGCCTCGTGGGCGGCGTTCACCGACTCCTCGGAGGTGACGTCGATCGCGCACCCGAAGGCGGGCACCGCGTACTGGTTGCCGATGTCGGCGGCCACCTTGGCCGACTTCTCGCCGTCGAGGTCGAGGATGACAACGGCCCAGCCCTCGCGGGCATAACGCTGGGCGGCAGTCATGCCGATGCCGCGCTCGGAGGTGGCGCCGGTGATCACTGCGGTTCTCATGTCAGGTGTCTCCTAGATCAGTTCGGAAATCAGGTGCGCGGCAGCGGCCGTCGCCTCGGGTCGGTGGTCGTCGCTGATGTCCCGGGTTTCGAGTTCCAGCGAGAAGTGGCCGTGATAGCCGGCGTCGGCCAGTGCCTTGAGGCCGCGGCCGAAGTCCACGGCGCCGTTGCCGACGGAGAGGTTGATGTTTCCGGGCACCGCGTCGCGGATGTGGACGTGGGCGATGCGCGGGCCGAAGCGGGCGACATAGTCGAGCGGGTCACCGCCGGAGGCGACGATGTGGCTGAAGTCCATGACGATGCCCACCTCGGCGCCGAACCTGCTCGTGAGCGCCTGGGCGCGGTCGATGTCGAAGCACAGCCGGTGGAAATGCAGCGACTCGGTCCACAACTCGACCCGTGCGGCGGCGGCCACGTGAGCGGCGGCGATGAGCTCGTCGGCCACCCGGTCGAGGTCGTCGTCCAGTGACGTGACCGGTTCGTGGTCCAGACCCCCGCAGGGCAGCACGAGCGCGCGCGCCCCGGTGGCGGCGGCCAGCGCGACGAGCATGTCGAGGTGCCGGCGGCGCGCCGCCGTCTCGTCGGGGGTCAGGGGCGCGTTCAGGTCGCCGATGTCGCCGTTGATCGAGCGGACCCGTACGCCTGAGCCGGACACGGCGGCCGCGACGGTGCGGACGGCGTCGTCGTCCAGAACGTAGGGCACGTGGTCGCACACGCCGGGCAGGGCGCCGAGGTCGATCTCGGAAAAGCCCAGGCCGGCGATGGTCGCGAGGGCATCGTCGAGCTGCTGGTGCCGGAAGCTGATCGTCGAGCAGCCCAGCCGGGAGTGGAACGGTCCGGTCATGTCACCTCCTGTGATGACGGCCACAGTAGCTCAGTCGACTGTTGACAGTCAACTACCGACCAAGACCATATGTCGACTGTTGACATTGACGTGTGCGCGTGCTCACACTAGGTGACCTAGGCCACTGTTGACCGTCGACAGTGACGCAGATCTTTGAAAGGATGGCCATCATGAGCGATGACGCTCTGACGATGCGGGGCCCGGTGCACGGCACACCGGACGCCAAGCGGGTCGCGATCGGTTCCGGGGTGGGCGCGGTCATCGAGACCTATGACTTCATCGGGTTCGGCACCGCCGCCGCGCTGTACTTCGGTCACGCGTTCTTCCCCAACTCCAGCCCGGTCGCCGGCACGCTGGCCGCCTTCGCGACACTCGGCGTCGGGTTCGCCGCCCGCCCGCTCGGCGGCATCATCGGCGGGCATCTCGGCGACAAAGTCGGCCGCAAGCCGGTGCTGGTCGCCTCGCTGATCGTGATGGGACTGGCGACGTTCGCGATCGGCCTGCTGCCCACCTACGCCGCGGTCGGGGTGCTGGCGCCCATCCTTCTGGTCACCGTGCGCATCATCCAGGGCCTGGCGTTCGGCGCCGAATGGGGCGGCGCGATCCTGATGAGCTACGAGCACGCCCCGTGGAAGCAGAAGGGCCGCTACACCGGCATGGTGCAGGCGGGCTTCCCGGTGGGACTGCTGCTGGCCAACCTGGTGTTCCTGGTCAGTGTCCACCTCGGCGGCGACTGGGCATGGCGGGTGCCGTTCCTGGCCAGCATCGTGCTCGTCATCGTGGGCCTGATCATCCGCGCCAAGGTTCCCGAGTCCCCGGTCTTCGAGAACGTGAAGGACAAGGGAGCCATCGTCAAGGCGCCGATCGTCGAGGTCGTCAAGAAGGACTGGCGAAACATCGTGCGCGGCATCGGCCTTCGCATCGCCGAGACCGCGGGATACGCGGTCTCCATCACCTACATGATCAGCTACCTGAAGAACGCCGACCTCGCCACCAAGACCGAAACCCTTGTGGCACTCTGCATCGCGTCGTTCCTGGGCATCTTCGCCACGATGGGATGGGCGCGGTTGACCGACAAGCTCGGCCGCCGGCCGGTCTATCTCGCGGTCTGCGCGTTCGGCATTCCGTTCGGCGTGCTGATGTTCCTGCTCGTCAACACCGGGCTGTTCCTGGTGATCATCGCGACGTTCGCGATCTCCTACGGCGTCTGCCAGAATGCGCTGGCGGGTGCGCAGGGCGCATGGTTCCCCGAGCTGTTCACCGCGAACACCCGCGCCTCGGGAGCCTCACTGGCCTATCAGATCTCGGCGATGGTCTCCGGCTTCACGCCGTTCATCACCACACTGCTCTTCGAGGGATTCGGCTGGATGGGTCCCGCGCTGCTGTTCTCCGGATACGCCGCGATCGGTCTGATCGCCGCGCTGGCCACCCGCGAGACCTGGGGGCCGGCCGAGCGCAAGGCCGCCGACATCGCCGCCCGCCAGTCCCATGCGCTGGCCCGCTGATGCGCGCGCAACGGGTGCGTGACGCTGCCTACCGGATGCGTCACCACGTGCTCGACATGGGCGAGGCGCAGGGCCAGGGCTACGTCGGTCAGGCCCTCGGGGCCGCCGACATGCTCGCCGCCGTGTACGTCGACCAGCTCACCTACCGTGCCGAGGATCCGCACTGGGAGGGCCGCGACCGGTTCCTGCTCTCGACGGGCCACTATGCGATCGGCCTCTACGCCGCACTCGCCGAGGCCGGCATCATCGGCGCCGACGAACTCGACAGCTACGGCTCGGACGACTCCCGGCTGCCGATGTCCGGAATGGCAAGCTACACACCGGGGATGGAGATCTCCGGCGGATCGCTCGGGCACGGCCTCACCGTCGCGGTGGGCATGGCCCTGGGTCTGCGCCATCAGGGGTCGCAGGCCCGGGTGATCAACTTTCTGTCCGACGGTGAACTCGACGAGGGCTCGACGTGGGAGGCCGCGATGGGCGCGTCGCACCATCGGCTGGGGAACCTGGTCGCGATGGTGGACATCAACGCGCTGCAGGCCGACGGTCCCACGGTCGGCGTGCTGCGGACCGAACCGGTGGCCGACAAGTGGGCCGCCTGCGGCTGGCACGTGCAGCGGGTGGACGGCAACGACGTCGACGCCCTCCTGGCCGCGTTCGACGGGATCAGCACCGAGCAGCCCTCGGTCATCCTGTGCGACACCATAATCGGCCGCGGTGTGCCGATGCTCGAACAGCGGGAGAAGGCGCACTTCATGCGCATCGACGCCGACGAGTGGCAGATCTGCCGCGACCAGCTGACCGAAGGCTATCGAGGAGTACCGGCATGACCTCTGGAACCAAGCTCAAGACCTCGGCGATGATCGCGTCGTTCGCCGATCCGGGTCAGAAGACGACGCCGGCTCCGTTCGGGCACGCACTGGTCGAGGCCGCCCGGCGCGACGACCGCATCGTCGGGCTCACCGCCGACCTCGGCAAGTACACCGACATGCACATTTTCGCCCAGGCCTTTCCCGACCGCTTCTTCCAGATGGGCATGGCCGAGCAGCTGCTGTTCGGCGCCGCCGCGGGCATGGCCGAGACCGGGCTGGTGCCGTTCGCGTCGACGTACTCGGTGTTCGCGGCGCGGCGCGCCTACGACTTCATCTGTCTCGACATCGCCGAGCCGAACCTCAACGTCAACGTCGTCGGCGGGCTGCCCGGCCTCACCACCGGATACGGTCCGTCGCACCAGGCGACCGAGGACATGGCGATCTTTCGTGGCATGCCGAATCTGACCATCGTGGATCCGTGCGATTCGGTCGACATCGAGCAGGCCGTGCCACAGTTGGCCGAGCACCCGGGCCCCACGTATCTGCGGCTGCTGCGCGGCAACGTGCCCACGGTGCTGGACGAGTACGACTACCGCTTCGAGCTGGGTAAGGCGAAGGTGCTGCGCGGCGGGGCGGACGTCGTGTTGATCTCGTCGGGGCTGATGACCATGCGGGCGCTGCAGGCGGCCGAGCAACTGGCGACCCACCACGTGGACGTCGCCGTGGTGCACACGCCGACCATCAAGCCGTTCGACGCGGAAACCGTTCTCGCGCAGGTCGACTCGGACCGGCTGGTGCTCACCTGTGAGAACCACACCGTGGTCGGCGGTCTCTTCGAGACGGTGGCCGGGGCGGCAGTGCGGCGGGGCATCGGCACGCAGATCACCCCGATCGGCCTGCCCGACGAGTTCCTCGCCGCCGGAGCGCTGCCCACCCTGCACGAGCGCTACGGCCTGTCGACCGCGCGGATCGTCGCGACCGTGCTCGAGCGACTGTAGGATTCGATGTCGACAGCCAAATGTTGACAGTCAGGGAGCCCTTCATGTCGGTCGAGTCGACGTCGCTGCTGCGGCTGGAGAAGACCAGCCTCCGGGAGCAGGCGCTGACCGCGCTGCGACGGGCCATCACCACCGGCGCGCTGACGCCCGGCACCCACCTCGTGGAGACCGAACTCTCCGAAGCGCTGCAGATCAGCCGGGGCACGCTGCGGGAGGCGATGCGTCAGCTCCAGCAGGAGGGGCTCATCTCGGCGGGCGCTCGGGGCCGGCTGTCGGTGCGTCACCTCGACGCGAAGGAGATCGCCGACATCTTCGACGTCCGGGCGGCGCTGGAATCGCTGGCCGCCACCCTGCTGGCCGCGCGGTCCGACCGCGCGGAGACCGCGCAGGCGCTGCGCCGCGCCGTCGAGGACATGGATCGGTGGTCGGCCTCCAACCTGGAGGACCGCATCGAGGCCGACCTGAGGTTCCACCGGACCATGTGCCAGCTGACCGGCAACGAGACGCTGGTGCACTCCTGGTCGTCGCTGGAAGGCAGCATCCGGATGTCGATCATGTTCGCCGGGGTGGACCGGGCGCTGAAGAACATGGACGTCCACCGTCATCTCGCGATCGTCGACGCCATCGAGGCGGGCGACGGCACCGCCGCGGCGGCCACGGTGCGCGAGCACATGGCCGGTGCGGCCGCCGTCCTGATCGACGCGTAGCCGCCTCGCGGACCCGTTAAGACAACGCAGGGGCGGGCACCGCGGTGAGATACAGGCCACATGCTGGGCCTTGTGTGTCGCGGCACCCGCGGAGGTAGGGATTCCGAGCGAAACCCGTAAAGAGGTCGCTCGGGACCGTCAAAAAGGCATAAAGATCCTGGCGGACGCCCCCGCTCGAGCAGATGCTGATTGCGGCCTGCGAGATCCGCCGGCCCACGCTCGTGTGGGAGAACCCATGGCAGTTGTCATTTTCCTGGTGCTGACGGTGGCGGTCTTCGCCCTGCTCGGCCTGGTGCAGAGGCTGGTCGAGCGGCTGTGAGCTACGACAACATCGTCGGCTTGGTGCTCGCGGTCCTCATCGCCGTCTTCCTCTTCGCCGCCCTACTCTTTCCCGAGAGGTTCTAGTGAGCTCGACCACCGCGGGGATCCTCTTCCTCGTTTCGCTCGTCGTCGCACTGGCGGCCGTCCATGTGCCGCTGGGCGACTACATGTATCGCGTCTACACCTCCGATAAGCATCTCGGCGGGGAGCGCGTGATCTACCGGCTGATCGGCGCCGACCCGAAGGCGGAGCAGACCTGGGGCGCTTACGCCCGCAGCGTGCTCGCCTTCTCGGCGGTCAGCATCCTGTTCCTGTTCGTCCTGCAGCTCGTGCAGGGCAGGCTGCCACTGCACCTCAACGACCCGGCGACCCCGATGACCCCGGCGCTGGCGTGGAACACCGCGGTCAGCTTCGTGACCAACACGAACTGGCAGGCCTACTCCGGTGAGTCGACGCAGGGCCACCTGGTGCAGATGGCCGGCCTCGCCGTGCAGAACTTCGTCTCCGCCGCCGTCGGCATGGCCGTGGCGATGGCGTTCGTGCGCGGGCTGGCCCGCCGCAACACCGGCGAGCTCGGCAACTTCTGGGTCGACCTGGTGCGGGGCTGTGGCCGGATCCTGTTGCCGCTGTCCGTGATCGGCGCGATCGTACTCATCGCCGGCGGAGTGATCCAGAACTTCGCGCTGCACGATCAGGTGGTCAGTACGATCGCCGGTGGCAGCCAGGTCATCCCGGGCGGCCCCGTCGCCAGCCAGGAAGTCATCAAGGAACTCGGCACCAATGGCGGCGGCTTCTTCAACGTCAACTCCGCGCATCCGTTCGAGAACCCCACCACGTGGACGAACTGGATCCAGATCTTCCTGATCCTCGTGATCGCGTTTTCACTGCCGCGCACGTTCGGCCGCATGGTCGGCAGCAAGAAGCAGGGCTATGCGATCGTCGCCGTGATGGGCGTCATCGCGACGATCAGCTGGAGCCTCACCCTGCTCTTCCAGCTGCAGGCGCACGGCACGGTGCCGACCGCGGTGGGCTCTGCGATGGAAGGCGTGGAACAGCGCTTCGGAGTGGCTGATTCGGCGGTCTTCGCCGCGTCGACCACACTGACCTCCACGGGCGCGGTGAACTCCTTCCACGACTCCTACACCAGCCTCGGCGGCATGATGACGCTGTTCAACATGCAGCTGGGCGAGGTCGCACCCGGCGGTGTCGGCTCGGGCCTGTACGGCATGTTGATCCTCGCGGTCATCACGGTGTTCATCGCCGGCCTGATGGTCGGACGCACGCCCGAGTACCTGGGCAAGAAGATCACCCCGCGCGAGATCAAGCTCGCAGCAACGTATTTCCTGATCACTCCGCTGATCGTGCTGACCGGGACCGCCGTCGCGATGGCGATGCCCGGACAGCGTGCCAGCATGCTCAACACCGGTCCGCACGGACTGTCCGAGGTGCTGTACGCGTTCACCTCTGCGGCGAACAACAACGGTTCTGCGTTCGCCGGGATCACCGTCAACACCGAGTGGTACAACACCGCACTCGGCCTGGCGATGGTGTTCGGCCGGTTCCTGCCGATCATCTTCGCGCTGGCGCTGGCCGGTTCGCTTGCCCGCCAGGGCAAGACGCCGGAGTCGATCGGCACGCTGCCCACCCACCGGCCGCAGTTCGTCGGCATGGTCGCCGGCGTGACGCTGATCCTGGTCGCCCTGACCTTCCTGCCCATGCTCGCGCTCGGGCCCCTTGCTGAAGGAATTCACTGATGTCTGTCACCACCATCGACGCCGCGCAGAAGAAACCTGCGGCCTCCGCGTCGCCCGGCAGCAAGATGCAGGGCGGGCTCCTGGATCCGAAGATGCTCTGGAAGTCGTTGCCCAGCGCCGTGATCAAGCTGGATCCCCGTTCCCTGTGGCGCAACCCGGTCATGTTCATCGTCGAGTTGGGCGCGGTCTGGAGCACCGTCCTGGCGATCGCCGACCCCACCTGGTTCGGGTGGCTGATCGTGATATGGCTCTGGCTCACCGTCGTTTTCGCCAATCTGGCCGAGGCCGTCGCCGAAGGCCGCGGCAAGGCGCAGGCGGAGTCGCTGCGCAAGACCAAGACCTCCACGATGGCACGCAGGCTCGTCGACTGGCAGCCGGGCGGCCGCGCCCACGAGGAGGAGGTCGCGGCCCCGCTGCTGCAGCAGGGTGACGTCGTCGTCGTCGAAGCGGGGCAGGTGATCCCGGGTGACGGCGACGTCGTCGAGGGCATCGCCTCGGTGGACGAGTCGGCCATCACCGGTGAGTCCGCGCCGGTGATCCGGGAATCCGGTGGGGACCGGTCAGCGGTGACCGGCGGCACCACCGTGCTCTCGGACCGCATCGTCGTGCGGATCACCCAGAAGCCGGGTGAGAGCTTCATCGACCGGATGATCTCCCTGGTCGAGGGCGCCAACCGGCAGAAGACCCCCAACGAGATCGCACTCAACATCCTGCTCGCGTCGCTGACGATCATCTTCGTGTTCGCGGTCGCGACGCTGCAGCCGTTGGCGATCTACTCCAAGATGAACAACCCCGGGGTGCCGGACAATCTGGCGCTCAACGGAAACGGTGTCACCGGAATCGTGATGGTGTCGCTGCTGGTGTGCCTGATCCCCACCACCATCGGGGCGCTGCTCTCAGCCATCGGTATCGCCGGGATGGACCGTCTGGTGCAGCGCAACGTGCTGGCCATGTCCGGCCGTGCGGTCGAGGCGGCCGGTGATGTGAACACCCTGCTGCTCGACAAGACCGGCACCATCACGCTGGGCAACCGGCAGGCCGCGGCGTTCGTGCCGCTCGACGGTGTCACCGAAGCGCAGCTCGCCGACGCGGCCCAGCTGTCCAGCCTCGCCGACGAGACACCCGAGGGCCGCTCCATCGTGGTGTTCGCCAAGCAGCAGTACGGGCTGCGGGCCCGCACCCCGGGTGAGCTCGCGCACGCACACTGGATCGAATTCTCGGCCACCACACGGATGTCCGGCGTCGATCTGCGAGACGGAAGCGACGAGCACCAACTCCGCAAGGGCGCCGCCGCATCGGTTGCCGAGTGGGTCCGCTCCCACGGCGTCGACGTGCCGACCCAGCTCGGTGACGTCGTCGACGGCATCTCGGCCGCCGGCGGTACCCCGCTGGCCGTCGGCGAGGTGCACAACGGAACCGCGAGGATGCTCGGCGTCATCCACCTCAAGGACGTCGTCAAGCAGGGTATGCGCGAGCGCTTCGACGAGATGCGCCGCATGGGCATCCGCACGGTGATGATCACCGGCGACAACCCGTTGACCGCCAAGGCCATTGCCGACGAGGCCGGTGTCGACGACTTCCTCGCCGAGGCCACGCCCGAAGACAAGATGGCGCTGATCAAGAAGGAGCAGGCCGGCGGCAAGCTCGTCGCGATGACCGGTGACGGCACGAACGACGCGCCCGCACTGGCTCAGGCCGACGTCGGGGTGGCGATGAACAGCGGCACCTCGGCGGCCAAAGAGGCCGGCAACATGGTCGATCTCGACTCCGACCCGACCAAGCTGATCGAGATCGTCGAGATCGGCAAGCAGTTGCTGATCACCCGCGGTGCGTTGACGACGTTCTCCATCGCCAACGACATCGCGAAGTACTTCGCGATCATCCCCGCGCTGTTCGTCGGGCTGTTCCCCGGTCTGGACCTGCTCAACATCATGCGGCTGCACAGCCCGCAGTCGGCGATCCTCTCGGCGGTGATCTTCAACGCCCTGGTGATCGTCGCGCTGATCCCGCTGGCATTGCGCGGGGTGCGCTACACCCCGAGCAGCGCCTCGAAACTGTTGAGCCGCAACCTCTCCATCTACGGCCTCGGTGGGATCATCGCGCCCTTCATCGGCATCAAGCTGATCGATCTGGTCGTCCAACTCTTCCCAGGAATGTGAGATGAACTTTTCCAGCCTCCTTCGTCAACACTGGGCGGCGCTGCGCGCGCTGCTCGTCCTCACCGTGATCCTCGGGATCGCCTACCCGGTGTTCATCTGGCTGGTGGCCCAGCTGCCCGGCCTCTCGCACCGCGCGGACGGCTCGGTCGTCGAGGTCGACGGTGAACCGGTGGGCAGCAGCCTGATCGGCCAATCGTTCACCACTGCCGACGGCACTGCGCTTCCGCAGTACTTCCAGAGCCGGCCGTCCGCAGCGGGCGACGGCTACGACCCGATGGCCACCAGCGCCAGCAACCTGGGGCCGGAGAGCATCGTCGACACACCTGACAAGGCCGGCCTGCTGACGCTGGTCTGCTCGCGCAGCAAGGCCGTCGGCGAGCTCGAGGGCGTCGACGGGCTGCGGCCCTACTGCACCGGCGGCGGTGTCGGCGCGGTGCTGTCGGTCTTCGGCCCTCGCGACGCGCGCGGCGCCGTCGTCGACCCGACCCGGGTGGTCAGCGTCAACGAAGCCTGCGACACCGTCTCCACCCCGTTCGTGGACACCTACGAGGGCGTGCGCGTCGAGTGCGCGAAGTCCGGTGAGGACTACAGCGCCGGCCAGATCGTGCCGATCCGCGGAAGCGCACCGGCCGAGCCGGCCGTTCCCGCCGACGCGGTGACAGCGAGCGGCAGCGGCCTGGATCCGCACATCTCACCGGCCTACGCCGACCTGCAGATCAACCGGGTCGCGCAGGCGCGCGGGGTGTCGCCGGAGGCGATCAGAGCCGTCGTCGCCGACCACACCTCCGGTCGCACTCTGGGGTTCCTCGGCGAGCCGCGCGTCAACGTGCTGGAATTGAACCTCGCCCTCGACGAGCAGTATCCCGCCAGGAGCTGAATCCAGCGTGCCGGAGTCGCCTGATCCAGTCGGTCACAAGCCGAAACGCGGGGAGCTGCGCATCTACCTCGGCGCAGCTCCCGGCGTCGGCAAGACCTACGCCATGCTGGGCGAGGCGCACCGGCGCCTGGAGCGAGGGACGGACCTGGTGGCCGGTGTGGTCGAGACCCACGGCCGCAAGAAGACCGCCGAACTGCTCGACGACATCGAGGTCATCCCGCCGCACTACATCTCCTACCGCGGCAGCCGATTCCCCGAACTCGACGTCCCGGCGATCCTGGCGCGCAAGCCCCAGGTCGTCCTGGTCGACGAACTCGCCCACACCAACACCCCGGGCAGCAAGAACGCCAAACGCTGGCAGGACGTCGAGGAACTCCTGGATGCGGGGATCACCGTCGTCAGTACGGTGAACGTGCAGCACCTGGAGAGCCTGAACGACGTCGTCACCCAGATCACCGGCATCGAGCAGCAGGAGAAGGTGCCCGACGAGGTGGTGCGCGCCGCCGATCAGATCGAGCTCGTCGACATCACCCCGGAAGCGTTACGCCGCAGACTTTCTCACGGGAATGTCTACGCGCCCGAGCGGATCGACGCGGCGCTGTCGAACTACTTCCGCCGGGGCAACCTCACCGCGCTGCGCGAGCTGGCGCTGCTGTGGCTGGCCGATCAGGTCGACGCGGCGCTGGCCAAGTACCGGGAAGAGAACGACATCACCGCGACCTGGGAGGCGCGCGAACGTGTCGTTGTCGCGGTCACCGGTGGTCCAGAGTCGGAGACGTTGGTGCGCAGAGCCTTTCGCATCGCGTCCAAATCCAGCGCCGAGCTGATGGTGGTGCACGTCGTCCGCGGCGACGGCCTGTCCGGTGTGTCCGCGTCCCACATGGGCAAGGTCCGCGAAGTCGTGGCCAGCCTGGGCGCGACGCTGCACACGGTCGTCGGTGACGACGTGCCCGCCGCGCTGCTGGACTTCGCCCGCGAGATGAACGCCACCCAGCTGGTGCTCGGCACGTCCCGGCGATCCCGGTGGGCACGCATCTTCGACGAGGGCATCGGGGCGACCGTCGTCCAGGACTCGGAGAAGATCGACGTCCATATGGTCACGCACCCGGAGGCTGCACAGGGCTTCCGGTGGTCCTCGCTGGCGCCGCGGCGCAACAGCCACCTGGTGTCCTGGCTGGCCGCGGTGATCGTCCCCACCGCGATCTGCGCCCTGGGTGTTTTCGTGCTGGACGATTTCCTCGCCGTCAGCGGGGAGAGCGCGGTGTTCTTCGTCGGCGTCCTCGTCGTCGCGCTCCTCGGCGGAGTGGCCCCGGCAGCAGTGTCGGCGGTGCTGTCCGGTCTGCTGCTGAACTACTTCCTCGTCGAGCCCCGCCACACCTTCACGATCGCCGAACCCGACAGCGCGATCACCATCGTGGTGCTGCTGATGGTCGCCGTGGCCGTCGCCGCCCTGGTCGACAGCTCGGTCAACCGCAGCCGGGAGGCGCGCCGCGCGTCCCAGGAGGCGGAACTGCTGGCCCTGTTCTCCGGGTCGGTACTGCGCGGCGCCGACCTCGACACCCTGCTCGAGAAGATCCGCGAGACGTATTCACAGCGCGCGGTCAGCCTGATGCGCCGCGACGGCGACGGTGAGCGCATCGTGGGCTGCGTGGGCATGGACCCGTGCGTCGACGTCGAGACCGCGGACACGGCGATCGAGGTGGGTGACGACGAGTTCTGGCTGCTGCTCGCGGGTAAGACACTGCCCGCCCGGGACCGCCGGGTGCTGACCGCGGTCGCCAAGCAGGCTGCCGGGCTGGTCCGGCAGCGGGAACTGGCCGCGGAGGCGGGACAGGCGGAGGCGATCGCGCAGGCCGACAACCTGCGGCGGTCGCTGCTGTCGGCCGTCAGCCACGACCTGCGCACCCCCCTCGCCGCAGCCAAGGCCGCCGTGTCCAGCCTGCGCGGCACCGACGTCGCGTTCTCCGAGGAGGACACCGCCGAGTTGCTCGCCACCATCGAGGAATCGATCGATCAGCTCACCGCGCTGGTCGGCAACCTGCTCGACTCGTCGCGGCTGGCCGCCGGCGTGGTCCGCCCCGAGCTGCACCAGGTGTACCTGGAGGAGACGGTGCAGCGCGCCCTGCTCGGCATCAGCCGGGGAACCACCGGCTACGGCCGCGCGGAGCTCGAACGGGTCAAGGTCGACGTCGGCGACGAGGTCGTGATGGCCGACGGCGGCCTGCTCGAACGCGTGCTGGCCAACCTGATCGACAATGCCCTGCGGTACGCACCCGACGGTCCGGTGCGCGTTTCGGCCGGACGGGTCGGTGATCGTGTGCTGATCGCGGTCGCCGACGAGGGACCGGGTATCGCGCGCGGCAGGGAGGAGCAGATCTTCGACGCGTTCCAGCGGCTCGGCGACCAGGACAACAGCACCGGCGTCGGTCTGGGCCTGTCGGTGGCTCGCGGTTTCGTCCAGGCCATGGGCGGGTCGATCTCGGTCGGGGACACTCCCGGCGGCGGTCTGACGGTCGAGATCGACCTCGCAGCGCCCCAGGAGGGCCGGCCATGACGCGCGTGCTGGTGATCGACGACGAACCGCAGATCCTGCGGGCGCTGCGCATCAACCTGTCGGTGCGCGGATACGACGTCAGGACGGCGGCCACCGGTGCCGAGGCACTGCGGGCCGCGGCGGATTTCCGGCCCGATGTGGTGGTGCTCGACCTCGGGCTGCCGGACATGAGCGGGATCGACGTGCTGGGTGGACTGCGCGGCTGGTCGTCGGCGCCGGTGCTGGTTCTCTCGGCGCGCACCGACGCGTTCGACAAGGTGGCCGCTCTCGACGCCGGCGCCGACGACTACGTCACCAAGCCGTTCGGGATGGACGAGTTCCTGGCCCGGTTGCGGGCGGCGGTGCGCCGGTCGACGAGCACCGAGACCAGCGCCGAGCCGATCGTCGAAACCTCCTCGTTCACTGTGGATCTGGCGAACAAGGTGGTCACCAAGAACGGCCGGCAGATCCATCTGACACCGACCGAATGGGGCATCCTGGAGATCCTCGTCCGCAACAGCGGCAAGCTCGTCACCCGCGAACAGTTGCTCACCGAGGTGTGGGGGCCCACCTACGCGAAATCCAGTCACTACCTTCGGGTGTATCTGGCGCAGTTGCGCCGCAAGCTCGAAGACGACCCCTCCCACCCGATCCACCTCCTCACCGAAGCCGGGATGGGGCACCGCTTCCGGCCCTGATGAGGTCTTCGGCTCCGCGGTCGTGGCGCCTGTTCAGGAAGCGGCAGGTGAGCAGCACCATCGACGTGGGCGCCACGACAGCGAGGACTGCGAGCAGATCGGCCATGGCTCCACTGTCACGTCGCATGGGCATCGGAGGCCAACGTCTTGACGGTATCCCTACGCCCGGGTGCCGAGTCCTAACGTTTCGCCCTGCGGGCCTGCACCGCGTAGGTGACCATGCCCACACACACCACCGCGGCGCCGGACAGCACCGAGCTCAGCGGCAACGTGAAAGCCAATGTGAGACAACCGATCAGGCCCACCGTCGGCAGCACGCGCCGGCCCAGCGTCAGCGCCGACGCGTTGGCGATCGCGTAGTAGAGCAGTACCCCGAAGGACGAGAACCCGATCGCGGCGCGAAGGTCGACCAGGGCGGTCACCACCGCGACCACGGCGCCCACCGCCAGCTCGGCGCGGTACGGCGTGCCGTGGTGGGGGTGTACCGCGGCCAGCGGGTGCGGCAGATGGCGGTCCCGCGCCATCGCCAGCGTGGTGCGGGACACCCCGAGCAGCAGCGCCAGCAGTGCACCCAGTGCGCCGATCGCCGCGCCGGCGCTGACCACCGGCACCAGACCGGCGAACCCCGCCGCGCGCACGGCCTCGGACAGCGGCGCACCGGCGGCGGCGAGACGGTCGCTGCCCAGCTGGGCGAGCACCGCCACGGCCACCGCGGCGTACACCACCAGGGTGATGCCCAGCGCGAGCATCACGGCGCGCGGGATGGTCCTGGCCGGGTCGCGCACCTCCTCGCCGAGCGTCGCGATGCGGGCGTAACCGGCGAACGCGAAGAACAGCAGACCGGCGGCCTGCAGCACCCCGTAGAACGACGTGCCGCCACCCGCCAGCCGAGCGGCGTCGGCGTCCCCGGAACCCAGCGCCAGAACCACGACCATCGCCAGCACGGCCAGCACCACGGCCACGATCACGCGGGTCAGCAGCGCCGACTTCTGCACGCCCGCATAGCTGATCGCGGTCAGCGCCACCACCGAGGCCACCGCCACCGCGATGGCGTGGGCCGGCCACGCGTAGTGCCCGATGGTCAACGCCATCGCCGCACACGACGCCGTCTTCCCGACGATGAAGCTCCACCCCGCGGTGTGCCCCCAGAACGGCCCGAGGCGCTCCCGGCCGTAGACGTAGGTGCCGCCCGAACTCGGATAGCGGGCGGCCAGCCACGCCGAGGACATCGCGTTGCAGCACGCCACCACCGCGGCGAGCGCCAGGCCGATCAGCAGCCCCGTTCCGGCCGCGGCCGCGGCGGGCGCGAGCGCCACGAAGATGCCGGCTCCGATCATGGAGCCGAGTCCGAGGACGACGGTGTCCAGAGTGCCGAGACGTCGCTGCAGGGCGTTGTCACCCGGCCCGGAGGCGCTCACGCGCACACGGTAGCGCTATTTCTGGCGGACCACATTCCCGCCGAGGTACAGCAGGTAGGCGACCAGACCGAGCACCGCGAACTTGCGGGTCTTACGCGCGGCGATGCCCAGGCCGACGGCCGTCTCGATCCCGCCGTCGATGTAGACGTGGGTGCGGGTGTTCGTCGGGAACGCGGGCTTGGTGAAGCCCTCGTAGACCTGCGGCACGACGAAATGGGACAGGCCCGTTCCGGCGAGGACGAGGCCGGCCACCTTCGCGGCACGTGAATTCTGTTCGGGCACTGGAGGTCCTAACTGATCTGGTAGTCGCTGAGCGGGAATTCCGATGCCTCGGTGATCGCGTCGCGCGTCGACATCGGCCGCAGCAGGCTCGGTTCGCCGTGCGGGTTGAAATAGTACGACCGCGATGATGCGCAGTTGCCCAGTGTCCACAGCGAGTCGCCGAGCAGCTCGGTCATCCGGTCCAGATAGTCGGCGTTGGCCTGCTCGGTGACCTCGAAGGTGGTGGCGCCGCGGCGCTGCAGCTCACCGAAAAGCCGGTCCATCAGCCGCATCTGGTATTCCATGGTGTTGAAGAAGTTCAACCCGAGGAACGCGTACGGACTGGCCAGGGACAGGTAGTTCGGGAAGTAGGGCATCGAGACGCCCTGGTAGGCCTGGAAGCGATTCTCCCGCCACCACTTCCCGAGGTTGCGGCCCTCGCGGCCGATCACCTCGATGGCGGGGAAGTTGGCCTCCCACAGGTCGAATCCGGTGGCGAGCACCAGGGTGTCGATGACGGTCTTGGTGCCGTCGGCGTTGACGATGCCGTCGGCGGCGACATGGTCGATGCCGTCGCTCTGCAGGTGCACGTGCGGTTTGGTGAACGTGCGGAAGTAACTGTTGGAGAAGGTCGGCCGCTTGCACCCGATGTCGTAGTCCGGTGTCAGCCGGCGTCGCAAATCCTTGTCACGGACCTGGATGAACTGGTTGATCTTGCACAGGTCCATCGCCGAGATGTTCAACCGGCGGAACAGCGGGACCCGGTAGTGCACCACGCCGACGTTGATCATCATCTCGTAGATGGTGTCGGTGATCGCGCGAACGATGCGCTGCGTCAACGGGATCCGGGCGAACAGCCGTTTGGCGCGCTCGGAGATCCGGAAGTCGAGCTTGGGGGCGACCCAGATCGGGGTGCGCTGGTAGACCGTGAGGTCGGCGGCCTTCTTCGCCAGCTCCGGGATGAGCTGCACGGCCGTCGCGCCGGTGCCGATGATGCCCACCCGCTCACCCGTCGGGTCGTAGGAGTCGTCCCAGGCGGTGGTGTGCAGCACCCGCCCGTCGAACGTCTCGATGCCGGGGATCTCGGGCAGGCGCGGCTGGGACAGGAAGCCGGTGGCGGTGAACAGGTACCGCGCGGTCAGCGTCTCCCCGTCGGCTACGGACACCCGCCAGGCCTGCGCCTCCTCGTCCCAGCGGGCGCCCTGGACGACGGTCCGGAACCGCATGTGCCTGCGGACGTCGTACTTGTCGGCGACGCCGTCGGCGTACTGCTTGATCTCCGTGCCGGTGGAGAACAGCCGCGACCAGTTCGGGTTCGGCTCGAAGAAGTAGGAGTAGGTGGTGGTCGGAACGTCGACCGCCAGCCCAGGGTAGTGGTTGACGTACCAGGTACCGCCCAGGTCGTCTTCCCGGTCGAGGATCACGAAGTTCTCGTAGCCCATCCGCTTCAGCTGGATGGCGGCCCCGATTCCGGCGAATCCGGCCCCTACGATGACCGCGTCGTACTGCACCGAAGTCATGCGGTAGACGGTACTAGAGGTCCCCCCAAACGCGGGATCAGCCCTTGAGGGAACCCGCGCGTGGCGGCTGCAGCGTGGCGATGCAGGTGACGGCGCGGTCTCCGCTGGCCCACGTCTCGGCGGTCGGGTAGAGCACGTAGAGCTGCACCGTGTCGTCGGTCATCGCCGCCGGGGAGTAGCTCGCCAGCTCGGGCCCGCACTTCTCGCTGTGGGCCTCGACGGCCGCCTGCCCGGGGAAATCCCCGTCGGGCAAGGTCAGCACCGCGAACACCTCGCCGGCGTGGGGCTGGTCGCACCCGATGGTCTGCACCCGCAGCACCTTGTCGCCGTCAGGGATCTCGGCCAGGCAGTCGCCGACCTTCACGTCGGTCGCGGTGACGTTGCCGGAACTGGTGACTCCCCACACGATCACCCCGCCGACGACGACCAGCAGCACGACGGCCACCAGGCCGCCGATCACCCACCACAGGGTCTTCCTGCTCTTCTGGGGTGGCGGGTACGGACCGGGTTGTCCCTGGTAGGGCAGGGGAGGAGGGGGAGGCGGCGGGTAGGCGCCGTACGGGCCCCCGGGACCGTACGGCGGAGGTCCGTACGGCGGTGGCGGTGGGGGTGGCCCCGGCGGAGTCGTCACGAGCCGACGATAACTCAGAGCAGCGCTTTCAGCGCCGCTTCCACCGCGAGCGCGGGCACATCGAGGCTTTTCGAGCGGAGGTCGTGGCGGGCCCCGGTGATCTCGACGATGGTCGTCGGCGCGGCGATCAGCGCGACCGCCGGCCGCAGCTCGTCGAGCGTGCCGAACGGGTCGGCGGTGCCGTGGGTGAACACCGTCGGGACGGTGATGCGTGGCAGGTGCTCGGTACGGGCCCGCTCGGGCTTGCCGGGTGGGTGCAGCGGGTAGGAGAACAGCGTCAGCACGTCGGGTCGCAGCCCGTGGTCGGCGACCGCCATCGACGTGAGCCGTCCGCCGTAGGAGTGCCCGCCGGCGATGACGGGTCCGGCGGTGAGGGAGCGCACCGCCGCGACCGCCTCGACGATGCCGGCCAGATCTGAAGCCGACGACCCCGACGGCGGACCCTTGGGCCGGCGCCGCCGGTACGGCAGGTTGTAGCGGACCGCCAGCCAACCTCGCCGGGCCCATTCGTCGCACAGCGCGACGAGCATCGGGGCGTCGCGGCTGCCGCCGGCGCCGTGCGTCAGCGCGACCGCCCCGGCCGGGATGCCGGCCGGCTCGTGGACCACGCCGGCGATCTCATCCATCGGACAACCGGAACAGCGCCGAGACCGAACCGTGGCCGCCGCCCAGCGGATAGGCCGCGCGCAGGCACTCGGTGATCCACTCCTTGGCGAAGGCGACCGCGTCGGGCAGCGGATACCCGTGGGCCAGCGCGGCGGCGGCAGCGGCGGCCAGCGTGTCACCGGCGCCGTGGTCGTGCGGGGTGTCGATGCGCACCGAGTCGTACTCGTAGAAGTCGGCGCCGTCGAACAGCA
The DNA here is from genome assembly GCF_001044235.1 of Mycolicibacterium chlorophenolicum. GTDB lineage: Bacteria > Actinomycetota > Actinomycetes > Mycobacteriales > Mycobacteriaceae > Mycobacterium > Mycobacterium chlorophenolicum. The sequence goes on from NZ_JYNL01000023.1 coordinate 174,459, forward strand.
GATCGGGGCTGTGCGCCGAGGAACGCAGATGGCCGCCCTTGACCAGCGCCCAGCGCGGGCCCAGCGCGTGCAGCGCCCGCGCGGCGGCCCGCTGGGTGTCGGCGTCGACGACGTCGATGCCGGTGATCAGCCGGACCTCGTCCAGATTCGGGGTGACCAGCGTGGCCAGCGGGAACAGCCGCGCGGTGAGCGACTCCAGGGCGCTGGGATGCAACAGCGGATCACCGTGCATCGACGCGCAGACGGGATCGACGACCAGCGGCACCGTCCCGGCGAGGCCGAGCCGCGTCCAGGTGTCGGCGACGGTGTCGATGATCTCGGACGAGGCCAGCATCCCGGTCTTGGCGGCCTGCACACCGATGTCGGTGGCCACCGCCTCGATCTGTCCGGCGACGATGTCGACCGGGATCTCGTGAAAACCCTTGACGCCCAGGGAGTTCTGCACGGTCACCGCGGTGACCGCGACGAGGCTGTGAATGCCGAGCAGTGCGAACGTGCGCATATCGGCCTGAATGCCGGCGCCCCCGCCGGAGTCGGAGCCCGCGATGGTCAGGACGCGCAACGGCGCGCGGCCCGGCGGGGTCAGGGGCAGAACGTTCATGACATCTCCCTACGCCGGCATGACCCGGTCAGGTTCGTACGGTCGACGGCGCGTCAGCCGTCCTCTCAGCGCGCTCGGCGCGCGCTCCCGCGTGGACTCCCTCAACGTAACCGACCCCCTCCGGCGGCGGCCGCGGGAATAGGTTTTGGTGGTCGACAATTTGTATAGCTAACATATGTGTTTTGCAGGCGCAGGGTTGCGCCCGTCATGGATACGAAACGCGACGACGAAACGACGACGGATATGACGACAGAAGCCCCGATCACCCCCGCAACCGGGCCCACGCCGCCTGCCGGGCTCAGCGAGACCTCGATCCGGCGCGCGCGGATGGACCACGATCACCCGTTCTACAAGTGGATCGTGCTGTCCAACACCACGCTGGGCACGCTGCTGGCCACCATCAACGCCTCGATCGTGCTGATCTCACTGCCGGCCATCTTCCGCGGCATCGGCCTCAACCCCCTCGCCCCGGGCAACGTGAGCTACCTGCTGTGGATGCTGATGGGCTATCTCGTGGTCACCGCTGTGCTGGTGGTGCCGTTCGGCCGGCTCGGCGACATGGTGGGCCGGGTCCGGATCTACAACCTGGGCTTCGCGGTCTTCACGGTCGCGGCGGTTGCGTTGTCGTTCGACCCGTTCCAGCTCGACGGCGGCGCGATCTGGCTGATCGCGTGGCGGGTGGTGCAGGGCATCGGCGGGGCGATGCTGATGTCGTCGTCCTCGGCCATCCTGACCGACGCGTTCCCGGCCAACCAGCGCGGCATGGCGCTCGGCGTCAACATGGTGGCCGCGGTGGCCGGCTCCTTCCTGGGTCTGCTGATCGGCGGCTTCCTGTCCGAATGGCACTGGAAGGCGATCTTCTGGGTCGGCGTGCCGATCGGCATCCTCGGCACCATCTGGAGCGTGCGTTCGCTCAAGGAGCTGGGCGTGCGCACCCCGGGCAAGCTGGACTGGGCGGGCACACTGACGTTCGGCGTCGGGCTGACCGTGCTGCTGATCGGCATCACCTACGGCATCCAGCCCTACGGCTCTTCGACGACCGGTTGGACCAACCCGTGGGTGCTCGGCGCCATCGGCGTCGGCGTGGCCCTGCTCGTGGTGTTCTGCTTCGTCGAGCTGCGGGTCAAGCAGCCGATGGTCAACATCCGGCTGTTCCGCTCCGCGTCGTTCGGCATGGGCAACCTCGCCGGGTTGATGTCGTCGGTCGGCCGCGGTGGTCTGCAGTTCATGCTGATCATCTGGCTGCAGGGCATCTGGCTGCCGCTGCACGGTTACAGCTTCGAATCCACGCCGCTGTGGGCGGGCATCTACATGCTGCCGATGACCGCCGGCTTCCTGATCGCCGGTCCGCTCGCCGGCTCACTGAGCGACCGCTTCGGTGCGCGGCCGTTCACCGTCGGCGGCATGCTGCTGATGGCGGTGACGTTCGTGGCGTTGGTGCTCATCCCGGTGAACTTCGACTACTGGTTGTTCGCGGTGCTCGTCTTCCTCAACGGCCTCGGGGGCGGCATCTTCACCGCGCCCAACACCGCGGCGATCATGTCGAGTGTCCCGTCGGCCGAACGCGGCGCGGCCTCGGGCGTGCGCGCCACGTTCTTCAACGCCGGCTCGTCGCTGTCCATCGGCATCTTCTTCTCGCTGATGATCGTCGGGCTGGCCAACTCGCTGCCCGGCGCGATGAGCAGCGGTCTGCAGGCCCAGGGCGTGTCCAGCGCGGTGGCCCACGACGTCGCCAATCTGCCGCCGGTGGGCAGCCTGTTCGCGGCGTTCCTGGGCTACAACCCGATTGCCGAACTGCTGGAGCCCTCGCACGCTCTGCAGCAGCCCGGTGTCAACGCCGAGGTGCTGACCGGTAAGACGTTCTTCCCGGAGTTGATCACCGAGCCGTTCCACAACGGTCTGGTGGTCGTGTTCATCGCCGCGGCGGTGATGATGCTCATCGGTGCCGTGGCTTCCATGTTCAACCCCGGACGCTACGCCGAGGACCGCACCGACGCCTAGAACGGTGGCGGTTCGTCGGGATCCGATGTTATCCGGGGTGGCGGTTGCCAATGGGGTTGCAGCTCTTCGGGTTCCAACGGTTCGTTGACCCACTGCATGTACGGGGCGGTGGAGGGCTTGTCGCTGACCCGGCCGTGGAACAGCTCCCGCCAGCGGCGAGTGTCGTTGCGCCAGCGCCGGTCTCTGATCTCACGCGTGGCGGCCTGGTTGCGATAGCGGTTGTACTCGGTGGTGGCGCGGTGGGCGCAGAGCCGAGCGCGGGCGCGTTCGACCCGGGTGCTGTCTTCGCGGCGCCGTGGTCGAGTGGTCAGACCGAACAGGGCAGCCGAGCCGGGTGTGGTGCGCGAGACCTGCCCTGCCGGCGAGGTCCACACGATGGTGCCGTCGGCCAGAAGCTCGACACACCACCCGCCGAAGGTCTTGCACCGGTGATGCTCCCGGCAGAAGCAGGCGAGATTCCACGACACGGTTCGCCCGCCGGCTGCCGGGTCGCGGTGGTTGAAGGGGTTGATGTGGTCGATGTCGCACTGCTCGGCCGGGACTGAGCATCCGGGTGCCCGGCATGTCAGATCGCGCAGGCGGATCCAGCGGGCCAGCGCAGCGCTCGGCCGGTATCGCAGTTCCTCCTGCGGGCTGACTGCGGGCTCCTCGACCAGCCGGCGGGTGGCGTCGCGGGCCAGCTCGCGGACCAGTTCGGCGTCGATGACCCCGAACCCGACCAGATATCCCGGAGCCTGGCTTTGTCCGTTCACGGTGTCGGCGCCGGCGACGACGTTCAGCACCACCTTCGGCTGCGCGGGTGGCTGATCGTGTGCGGGGTCGGCCTTGGGGCAATCGGATGTCCCGCAACGGCATTCGAGTTGACGGCGTTCGACCAGGGCTTCGAAGGCGTCGGCGCGACGTTGTTGCGCGGTGCGCGGGTCGGCCGGACACACCGAGGCGGCCATCGCCGAGAGCTCGGCGTCGACCATCTTTCCCGCTGGAGCGGTGAGCGTGACCCGCACCCGGGCCATCCCGTCGCCGTTCGAGCTGACCTGCACCGAGCGCTCGTCGTAGGCGCGCTGGCGGCGCTTCTTGACCCCATCGCGGTCCACGGTGCTCACGACGCGGTCGATCGCATCGATGACCCTCTGCCGCGACCACGACGACCAGCTGCCGAGACGCTCGGCCATGTCGGCGTCGATCTGGGCCATCAGGTCGTCGGCGACCAGTTCGGTGCGCTTGATCACCAGCTCGACGGTCGGCCAGGTCACCTCGCCGCGAGCAAGCAGCTCTCCCACGGCCGGCAACCGCTGATCGAGGGTCTCGGCGGCGAACACCATCGACCGCGCGGCAGCGGTGGACATGTTGATCAGCGCGGCGACCTCGGTGGTGGTGCGGGCGAAGCCGGTGATCATCGACCGCGCGTCGGCGTCGATGGCCAGTTCCTCGTCGATCCGACGTGCGAGCAACTGCGCGATCGCTGCGAGCTTGCGCGCCACCTGCATCGACTCCTGACGCAGCGCATCCTCGACCACCGCGAGGACGTCTCCGTCAGACCAGCTGTCGAACATGTGTTCGAGTATTGCTGAGTTCACTGACAGGAGGCCCCACGCCGCAGAGGCGGGATTGTGCTCAGAGATCGGACTTCCGGGGGGCTCGCACGGTCCGGCGTTCACTTCTCGCTTCGCGCCTGGCCGTCATCGCCTCGTGGCGCTGCGCCCGCGTCGTGCGTCGCACCTCCGCGCGGTCCGCCCGCGGCGCCTGGTGAGGCGCCCTCGCCTCGCGGACGTCGGAAGCGCCCGGGAACGGCACCGGCCGCCGGTAGGCCCGGTCGACCATCGCCTTCAGCGGCGCGTTCAGCGCATTGGCCAGCCTGTCGCACCCGAGCGTGCGTATCGGCTGCAGCAGCGGCAGATCGTGCGTCGGCGTCAGCACATAGGTCGTGTTGTCGACCGTCCACCGCGCGTTGGCCGGATCGTCGGGATTCACCTGGGTGTAGTCCAAGTGCACCGACTGGATGCCCATCACGGCGTTGGCGAGGGCCAGCAGGAAGAACGGCGAGAACGGCTTGTTGGGGAAATCGGCGAACAGGTCGTACTGCCGGGCGATGTCGGTGACGGTGTACTGCGTCTGCGGGGTGGTGTCGCCGAGTGGGACGTATGCACCCCCGAACGCCCGTGCGGGATTGCCGACGAGCACGAACGACAGGTCCTTGGTCGACGGCACACCGGGATCCGCCGCGTGTTCGCGCAGCCAGTGCCCGGCGACGATCGCCCCCTGGCTGTAGCCCATGACGATCATCGGCGCCGGGGTCGTCGCGATGGCTTCGTCCAGCGCCACGACGCCGGCGGGCACCGAATCCGGCCCGACGACCGCTGGGTACACGACCTCGACGCACGTGTTGGCGGGAGCGTGGCACACCGAACCGCCCAGCAGGTCCGTCATCTCGCCGGCACCGATGCCCAGCGTCTCCTGCACCGTCAGCACGGTCGCCGCGCTCGCGGTCGGGACGGCGGCGAGCGTGATGGCCGCCGCCGCGGCGACCAGCATCGTTGCGGCCCGGGCGACGGTCTGTCTCATAGGCCAAAGCTAGGAGGCCCCGGCGCAAGCCGACAGGGACGAAAGGCCCGAAGAGCCCCGCCACAGGGCAGCAGCCGGCCACCCGACCCCCGTTACAGTGCTACGTCGAGGGGGTCGGAATGCTCACCATCGCGCGGCGGACCGTCGGTCTGTGGTGGCGTACGTGGCCGCGGCTCGTGGCCCTGTATCTGACGGGCTGGTTCATCCGGTACTGGGTGTTGCAGGGCGCGATCGCGGTGCGTATCGCGCACGGAGAGTTGTGGGGCAGCATCATCATGGCCGTCGTACCGATCGTGCGGCTGCTGACCTATCTCGCGATGTTCCTGGTGATCCGCTCGGCGACTCCCGGACTGCAGCAGCTCGACGACAGCGGGGGTGGCGGGCCGCGCGGTGTCATCGACGTCACGATGACCGCCGTCCTGCCGTTCCTGGTGATCTACACCGTGTGGAAGCTGGTGGTCGAGGACTTCTTCGTCTACTACACGACGGTCAACATCACGACGGTCTACGAGGGCACGCAGGACCGCGTGGCTCAGGTGCTGAACCACACCGCCGGCGGCCCTCTGATCACCGTCATCGTGGCCGCATTCCTGTTGCGTCAGATCATCACCCGGTTCCGGGACCGCCTGCCGTCGTGGACCATGCTGTTCGCCGTCTACTTCCAGGTGCTGTGGCTGTTCCTGACCATCCAGGCCTCGTTCGCCGCCCTCTTCGGCACCGCGGACTGGATCGCGCAGCGGCGAATCGTTGTGTGGTACAACGAGGTTCGGGACGATCTGACGTCCCACCTCGGTGTGCTGGGACGGTGTTGGGAGTTCCTCGGCAGCGCACTCGGGCCGCTGGCCCAGGTGGTCGCGCTGTCGTTGGCCTGGCTGGCGATTGCCGGCGCGGTCTACGGCACCCCGCTGAAGCCCACCTGGCAGGGCGGGCGGCGCACGTTCCTCGGACATCGCGCAGATGTCGCGGCGGCGCGTGCGATCGACCGCGGCAGGCACACGCTGCAGCCGCGATGGCAGAGGATGCCGGCGGCGCTGCAGGAGCGCGTGGTGGAGTTCCTGCGCGGACAGCTGGGCATGTTCGCGCCGATCGTCGACGCGGGCCGGCTGATCCTGCACGGCGGTGCCGTGCCGATCGCCTTCTTCGTCCTCGCCTACACCGTGCTGGTCGTATTGGCGCCCGGCAACGCGTATTTCGATCCCACGGTCACCGACGGGTACCTGTGGCGGGCCGTCGCCGTGGTCCTCGGCCCCCACGAGTGGGCGTGGTGGCAGACGTTCGACGAGACGATCCGCGTGGCGATCGACGCGCTCACCGACCCCGTCCGGATCTGCCTGGTGGCCGCGACGTACTGGTTCTGCGTCGACCAGGTCCGGTCCCAGCACTCGGCGTCAGCCGGTCTGGAACCCGACCACCACCGGTGACTCGTCGGAGGTTTCGTACACCGGCGCATTGGCGTCGGTCTCCGCGCCCGGCGGCGGAACGGCACCGGGCTGGAAGAGCACCTCGACCGCGCTGATCGTCACGTCAGCGGGGACGTACATGGCCACCAGCAGCGGGCCGTCCTCGCTGCACCGGGTGGTGTAGTGCTCCCGATACGCGAACTGGAACACCGCGAAGTCGGTCGCCGTCGTCGTCCAGCGGCGCGGCCCGTCGACCATGGACGCGGTGCAGAACTGAAAGCCGTTCGGAAGTCCGGCGGGTCGTCGGTCGACCTCGCGCTCCAGCAGAAAGCTGGCGAGGCGACCACCGGCAGGGGGCGCGGTGGGGGCGGTGACGGTGACCGGCGACAACCGCCACCGGGCCCCGAAAACGTCGCCCCACTGCCCGGCCGCGACCACCTGTTGCGGTTGCTTGAACCCGATCTGGCGTGACCACTGCCGATAGGTGACCGTGGTCGCGATCAGGACGACCATCACGGCGATCACGACGAACGCCCACCAGTTGGACCGCAGCCAGCGCTTCACGTGCCCGCCGCCTCCTCGAGATTCACCACGGACCGGACCTCCCGGGGAACCGGCAGCGGCACAACGATCGCCGAGTCCAGCGGTGCCGGCATCGCGTTGCCGTAGCGGTCCGCGGTCTTGTTGTAGACGAGGAGTTCGGCATGCTCCGGAAGGGCGGGCACCTCGAACGCGACGACGTTGCGCTCCGTCAACCCCGGAGGCGCGTTGGGCGTGAACCCGCTCAGCGGTGATTCGAACCGCTTGCCGTCGGCCGTGAGCACGAAGGTGGGAGACTCGGCCGACAGCAGAGGTTCGTAGCTCAGCGCGACGACGAGCCAGTTGCCGTCCGACGTCATCCGAACCGGCACACCGTCATTGGTGAACACCGCCTCGCGCGCGACCTGCACGTCGTGCACCGTGACGGCCAGATTGCGGCCCTCGATGCGCTCTCCCAGCGTCCCCGTCACCGTGATCGGGGCCCAGGACTGCATTTTGGTGGGCAGCTGCGACCACAGCCACGTGGCGGTGGCGAGCATCGCCACCGCCGCCAGCACCGTGACGACGGGCGCCAGCCGACGGCTGGTCACCGGTTCACCTCCGGCGTGAGGTCGACTTCGCCGTAGGTGTCGTCGTCGGCGCCGAAGTCCTCGGCGATCCGGAACGTCGAGACGAACTCCGACATCGCCGGCATGCGGGCGGTGATCTGCGGGTGACGGGCCAGGTCGGCCGCGGGCACCGCCCAGACGAAACGGTAATCGGTGGTGAACCCGGGTTCGACGGTCGGCATCGCCTGCCCGTCGCGGATCCGGAGCGCGGACTTGAAATACGCGGGGATGCCCTGGATTCCGATGACGCCACTGATCGTCGACGGTCGCGGACCGCTGCAGTCGGCGTCGGTGCCGACGACCGGAAGCGCGTTCGGCAACGCGACCGAGCGATCGGCGACGTTCTCGACCGTCGCGTCCACGGTGAGGAACCGGCACTGCCCGGAAAGGGACGCCAGCCCGGTGACCTCCGCCGGCAGGGACGCCGACCGCGGGGTGATGCGCAGGGGGCCGTCGTCGTAGCTCTGCCCCATCGCCACGGGCGTCACCCGATCCGCCGCATCGAGACCGCCGAACACCGCCGTCGCCCCGATCACCAGCACCACCGCCACCCATTTGAGCCTGCCCAGCGACATCGTGCGCCACGGCGACGGCGACTGGGCGGGTTGACTCATGGCCGTGACTCAGTCGGCGAGCGTGACCACGACGGGCGCGTGATCGCTGGGCGAGCCCACGCGGTCCTTACCGGTCTTGCGTTCGTCGCGCGCGATCTCGGCATGGTCGACGCGGGCGGCCAGCGCGGGGGAGCCGAGGATGAAGTCGATGCGCATGCCGCGGTTCTTCGGGAACCGCAGCTGCGTGTAGTCCCAATAGGTGAACACGGCCGGGCCCGGGGTGAACGGTCGCACCACGTCGCCGAATCCGGTGGCGACGATCGCGTCGAAGGCGGCGCGTTCCGGCTCGGTGACATGGGTGCTGCCCTGGTAGGCCTCGACGCTCCACACGTCGTCGTCGGTCGGGGCGATGTTCCAGTCCCCGACGAGGGCGATCTGCGCCGACGGATCCTCGGCCAGCCAGGAACCGACGGTATTGTGCAGCGCTGCAAGCCATTCCAGCTTGTAGGCGTAGTGCGGCGAATCCACCGTGCGGCCGTTGGGGACATACAGGCTCCACACCCGCACGCCGCCACACGTCGCACCCAGCGCCCGCGCCTCGGCGGCAGCCTCCACGGTGTCGTCGGAACTCCACGTCGGCTGACCGTCGAAGCCGACCGCGACGTCGTCGATGCCCACCCGCGACGCGATGGCCACCCCGTTCCACTGGTTGAACCCGCAGTGCACCACGTCGTAGCCCAGCGCGGCGAACGGCATCGTCGGGAACTGCTCGTCGGAGCACTTGGTCTCCTGCATCGCCAGCACGTCCACGTCGGCGCGCTCCAGCCAATCGGTGACCCGATCGACTCTGGCGCGAATCGAGTTGACGTTCCAGGTCGCCAGTCGCATGTCCCTCAGACTAAGTCCTCGGCGCGGACATAGCGGGAGCGGTGGTGCAGCGTGAAACCCATCTGTTCGTACAGCCGGCGGGCGGCGTCGTTGTCGGTCACGACCTGCACGTAGGCGCGCGTTGCGCCCCGGTCCCCGGCCCAGGCCAGCAGTCCCGCGCACAACCTGCGCGCCAACCCCTGGCGTCGGGCCGATTCGACGACGTGCACCGCCGACACGCCCGCCCACCGGGTGCCGTCGGGGGCCTCGGTGAGTGCCACCCTGCCCACCGCCGCACCGGCCAGCGTGCCGAATCCCACCTCGCCGTCGACGACCGCGGCCAGCACCGGGGCCGGAACGTCGCGCTCGTACAGCGTCAGCCACGCATCGTCGGGGACCGCCGACACCGTGACGTCGTCCAGGTCACCCGGCCCGATATCCGTTGTCATCACCAGGTTTTCGGCGTCGGTCGGCACTCCCTCGGGGACCCGGAACAGTCGGTCCGGCGCCGAGATGAGCGCAGGCACTCCGCGGGTGGCATACCAGTCGGCCACCGCCGCGATCTCGGCGACAGATGTGAAGCGCAGCGGCACAGCAGAATTGGCACGCCGGGTGGCGCCTTCGCCGAAGCGCAGGAACCACCCGTCGAGCCACTGCTGCTCGGTGCCCGGCCATGCCAACGCCGCCGCATGCTCGAGGTTGCGGATCTGTCCGGCGCGCACCGGCTGTTCGGGCACCACCCGGAAGGCGACGACGTCGTCGCGACCGACGGTGACCACCTCACCGTGGCGGGTGCGCACCTGCACCGTCGGGTCGACCTGTTCGACGTGGCCGACCACGTCGGTGAAGGGCCGGGTCTCGCCGGCCGGCAACCGGTACCGCAGGCTGACCCGGGCGCCCAGCGCCGGCAGTTCCGTCACAGCTCAGTGCCCGAACGGATCGGGGTCCTCACCGGGCATCCAGGTCAGACCGGGCACACCCCAGCCGTGCGACTTCACCGCCCGCTTGGCGCTGCGCGCGTTGCGGCCGACCAGCCGGTCCAGGTAGAGGAAGCCGTCGAGGTGCCCCGTCTCGTGCTGCAGCATCCGGGCGAACAGATCCGTCCCCTCCAGCGTGATCGGGTTGCCGTCCGCGTCCAGGCCGGTCACCCGTGCCCACGAGGCGCGGCCCGTCGGGAACGATTCGCCGGGCACCGACAGGCAGCCCTCGTCGTCGTCTTCGGGGTCCGGCATCGTCTCGGGCACGTCGGAGGTCTCCAGCACCGGGTTGACGACGACGCCGCGTCGCCGGACGGTCTTGCCGCGGGCGTCGGCGCAGTCGTAGACGAAGACCCGTTTCCCGACGCCGATCTGGTTGGCGGCCAAGCCGACTCCGTGAGCGGCGTCCATCGTGTCGTAGAGATCGGCGATGAGATCAGCGAGATCGGCGGGCAGAGTCCCGTCGTCGCCGACGGGGATCGGCTCGGTGGGGGTGTGGAGAACGGGATCTCCCACGATGCAGATCGGTCGGACAGCCATGCCCGAAAGCTTAAAGTGGCCCGCGCCGCCGCCGACTCGCGGTCATTGGTGCCCCCGTCCGTGACCGAGCCGTGATTGAATACCAGCCGAAACCACACTGGTGTCATTTCGACCGTCGGAAGGGTCCAAGAGGCGATATGGACGGCGCGATCGCGCGGACTGACAAGTCCGGGGACTCCGCAGACGGCGCTGAACCCGCCGACGGTCTGACCCGTCGGGAGCACGACATCCTGGCGTTCGAACGGCAGTGGTGGAAGTACGCCGGATCCAAGGAAGACGCCATCAAGGAGCTCTTCTCGATGTCGGCGACCCGGTACTACCAGGTGCTGAACGCGTTGGTCGACCGGCCGGAGGCCCTGGCCGCGGACCCGATGCTGGTCAAGCGGTTGCGCAGGCTGCGGGCGAGCCGGCAGAAGGCCCGCGCGGCGCGGCGCCTCGGCTTCGACGTGACCTGACCGCAGCGGCGAGCCGATACAGTAGGCGCCGATGAACCAGCGAGAATCCTCCGGTCTGCCCCTGCGCGCCATCGTGATGGTGCTGCTCTTCCTGGGTGTGGTCTTCCTCCTCGTCGGGTTCCAGGCGCTCAGCGGTGGCGACGACGCGGCCGACAGCGACTCGATCACCACCTCGATCACCAGCACCCCGACCACCCCGTCGAGCAGCGCGGCGCCGGCGAAGGCCGACGTGCGGGTCTTCAACATCTCCACCACCGAAGGCGCCGCCGAGACCACCGCCAGCCGGCTGCGCGACGCAGGGTGGAACGTCACCGAGACCGGCAACCTGACCCTGCCCGACACCACGGTCACCACCGTCTTCTTCAGCGACGCCCCCGGTGAGCAGCAGGCGGCCGAAGAGGTCGGCCGGTTGCTCGAGGCGCCGGTGGCACCCCGGGTCCCCGAACTCACAGAGCAGCCACCAGGCGTGATCGTGGCAGTCACCGGCTAGGCTCTTGCACATGCTCAGGACCGTCGCCGCCGCCACCCTGTTCGCAGCGCCAGCCCTCGCGTTGGCCGCGTGCTCACCTCCCGGTGAGGTGCCCTCGAACACCCCCGGAACCACACCCGCCATCTGGACCGGCTCCCCGTCGCCGTCGGCGTCCGCCGGCGAGGAGGGCCCGGGCGCGGGCGGCGAGGCCCAGGCCGCCGGTGGCGAGACGCTCAAAGCCGACCTCAAACTGCCCGACGGCACCACCGTCGCCACCGCCGACATCGCCTTCTCCGGCGGGTACGCCACCGTCACCGTGCAGACGTCCGGCACCAACCAGCTGACCCCCGGGTTCCACGGCTTGCACATCCACTCGGTGGGCAAGTGCGAGGCCAACTCGGTGGCGCCGACCGGTGGCGCGCCCGCCAACTTCAACTCCGCGGGCGGCCACCTCCAGGTGCCCGGTCACAGCGGTCACCCCGCCAGCGGCGACCTGGCCTCGCTGCAGGTCCGCGAGGACGGCTCGGCCAAGCTCGTGACGACCACCGACGCCTTCACCGCCGAGGAGCTGCTCGGCGGCGCCGGCACGGCGATCATCATCCATGAGAAGGCGGACAACTTCGCCAACATCCCGCCGGAGCGCTACCAGCAGGTCAACGGCGCACCGCCGCCGGATCAGACCACCCTGGCGACCGGCGACGCCGGAGCGCGGGTGGCCTGCGGTGTCATCACACGCGGCTGACCGCCGGGCTGACAGCCGCATCGATTTCGCCGGGTCGCCCCGGCCCACACTCGGTGTCGAGTGGGAGTTCGCGCTCGTCGACGCGCAGACCCGCGACCTGAGCAACGAGGCCGCCTCGGTCATCGCGGAGATCGGCGAGAACCCGCATGTGCACAAGGAACTGCTGCGCAACACCGTCGAGGTCGTGACGGGTATCTGCGACAGCGTGCCCGAGGCGATGGACGATCTGCGGTCCACGCTCAAGCCGGTGCGCACCGTCGTGCGGGAGCGCGGCATGGAGTTGTTCTGCGCGGGCACACACCCGTTCGCGAAGTGGTCGGCGCAGAAGCTGACCGACGCGCCGCGCTACGCCGAGCTGATCAAGCGCACCCAGTGGTGGGGTCGGCAGATGCTGATCTGGGGTGTGCACGTGCACGTCGGGGTGTCCTCCGCGCACAAGGTGATGCCGATCATCACCTCGCTGCTCGACTACTACCCGCACCTGCTGGCGCTGTCGGCGTCGTCGCCGTTCTGGGACGGTGAGGACACCGGCTACGCGAGCAATCGGGCGATGATGTTCCAGCAGTTGCCGACGGCCGGTCTGCCGTTCCACTTCCAGGAGTGGCGCGAGTTCGAAGGCTTCGTCGCCGACCAGAAGAAGACCGGGATCATCGATCACATGAACGAGATCCGTTGGGACATCCGACCTTCCCCGCACCTGGGGACGGTCGAGGTGCGGATCTTCGACGGGGTGTCGAATCTGCGGGAGCTCTCGGCGCTCGTCGCGCTGACGCACTGCCTGATCGTCGACCTCGATCGCCGCCTCGATGCCGGTGAGACGCTGCCCTCGATGCCGCCCTGGCACGTGCAGGAGAACAAGTGGCGCGCCGCGCGCTACGGCCTGGACGCGATCATCATCCTCGACGCCGACAGCAACGAGCGGCTGGTCACCGAGGACCTCGACGATCAGCTCGATCGGCTGATGCCGGTGGCCGAATCGCTTTCGTGCGTCGACGAACTCGCCGCTGTCGCCGAGATCTATCGCAATGGCGCGTCCTATCAGCGGCAGCGCCGGGTGGCCGAGGAGGCCGACGGCGACCTGCGCGCCGTCGTCGACGCGCTGGTCGGGGAGTTGGTGATCTGAGCATGCCGACGGTTCCGATGTTCCCGCTCGAGACGGCGATGCTGCCCGGCGAGGAGTTGCCGCTGCGGATCTTCGAGCCGCGGTATTCGGCGCTGGTGCAGGCGTGTCTGGCCGCCGACGACCCCGCCTTCGGGACGGTGCTGATCGAGGCGGGCCGCGAAGTCGGCGGCGGTGACAGTCGCAGCGACGTCGGCACGCTCGCCCACATCGTCGAATACGTCGAACTGGGCGAGGGCCGCTACGCCATGAAATGCGCGATACGGGAACGCTTTCGGGTCATCGAATGGCTGCCGGACGATCCGTATCCGCGGGCGGTGATCGAACTCTGGCCCGATGAGCCCGGAGCAGCGGTTACGGTCGACCAGATCCGCGACATCGAAGACCGGATGGTGGCGCTGTTCGAGCGGATCGCGTCGGCGCGGGGTGCGCAGGTGAATGCGCGCGACATCGTGCACGGCGCCGACGAGTCGGGTGATGCGGCGATGTGGTTGTACGCGTTGACAGCCCGGCTGCCGATGGGGCAGGCCGACCGGTACTCGGTGCTGGCCGCTCCGACTGCGGCCGACCGGGTGTCCGCGCTCTCGGAGGCCGTTGACACCGTCACCGCGATGGTGGAGTTCCAGCTCTCGGAGTGAGCTGCCTGCCTCAGAGCAGCTTGCCTTGGACGAAGACGTACGGCGGGATCGTGACGTCGCCGTCGACGGCCCGGTGGTAGCGGTGCATCACGTCGCGCACGTCGACCGACGTCGCCTCCCAGTGATTGCAGCACAACCATTGCGACACATCGGGATCGGTCGCTGCCTCGACGGCGATCCGGGTTCCCCGCGCGCTGTAGAGGGCGATCTCGGAGAGCAGCGCGTCCTGCGCCTCGGCGGACAGTTCGGGCAGCACCCCTTCGATCGACCACGCCGTCGGCTCCAGGTGGTCGAAGCCGGCCGCCTGCAGCGCGCGCGGCCAGTCCTCGCCCGACTCCACCGGCACCGGCATGTATTTGGCGCCCAGCTGCGCGTCGGAGGCGTCCATCGTCGCGGCCTTCAGCGCCAGCACCGTCGGTTCGTCGACGTCGAAGATCGCCGTGTCGCTGAGCCACGGCAACCGCCAGGGGCGGGTGTCCAGGCCGGCGCCCAGGATCACGACCTGCGAGACGCCGCCCGCACTGGCGGACAGCAGGTAGTCGTCGAACCACTTCGTGCGTGCTGCGGCGTAGTCCGCGCCGGCGCAGGGCCGGCCGCTCGGCAGCGCCGCCCCGGCGGCCTCGACCAGCAGGCGCGCATACGGATCGGTGAACAAGGGTTGTTCGCAGTCGTTCTCCCACGCCCGCACCATCGCGACGCCGAGCGCCCTGTGGTACCCGGGGCTGTCAGCGTCGTGGCGAATCATGGTCGCCGGATTCCCGATCGTCGGCCAAACCATGCATCTCGTCGGTGGTCATCAGATCGTCGCGGATGTTCTGCTCACGGTAGGCGAGCTGACCGACCCGATTCGCGATCACCGGCGCGGTGATCGCGGTGAACAGTCCCGTCAGGATCAGCATGCCGACGTCCACGTGACCGCGCAGCCGCAGCGCCGCGCCCAGCAACACCAGCAGCAGCCCGAGCACCTGCGGTTTGGTGGCCGCGTGCATCCGCGACAACGTGTCGGGGAAGCGGACCACGCCGATCGCCGCGGTCAGCGCCAGGGCCGACCCGGCGAGGATCAGCACCGCGGCGACGATGTCGAAGGCGTTCACCGGTGCCGTCCCTTCTGCGCAGGGTCGTCGACGTCGGGCACGCGGAATCGGGCGACGCTGACCGAGCCCACGAAGGTGATCAACGCCAACGCGGTCAGGCTGTAGGTGACCGTGGTGTCCAGGCTGAACGCCGCCCAGGTGCCGATCGCGCACATCGCCACGGCGACAAGGGTGTCCAACGCCACCAGCCGGTCGAGCGTGGTGGGTCCGAGCAGCATGCGGAACATGGTGGCCAGCGCGGCGGCCGACAGCATCGCGCCGGCGACGATCCAGACGACGGTCACGAGGTGGCCTCCTTCTCCGCGGCCGGCCGCCAGTCCGCGTCCCGCTCGAACGAGGCGACCAGCAGCTTCTGCAGGCCCGCCACCTGCCGGTAGAACCGTTGCACCGTGCGTTCGGATCCCACGTCGAGCACGTGCACGTAGATCATCCGCCGGGGCTGGTCGATCTCCAGCACGATGGTGCCCGGGGTCAGGTTGATGATGTTGACCGCCAGCACCAGCACGAGGTCGGACTTCACCGCCAGGTGCGCGCGCAGCACCGCAGTCAGCGGGGGAGGCCCCGGTTTCAGCGCCAGCGCCGCGACCTGCACCGACGAGGCCAGCAGGTAGTAGATGACGGTCAGCACGAGGCGCAGCAGCGGAATCGGGTGCAGCCGCCCCTCGACCGGAACCGGTGGCAGCGGCAGCAGCAGCGTCACCACCAGGGCGACCACCAGACCGGACAGGATGTTGGCCGCAGACACGGTGCCCCACAACAACACCCACACCAGGATCAGCCAGCACACCATCCAGATCCGCAGCGCCAGGGTCCTCACCTCGGCACCTCCCCGAGCACCGCGGTGATGTACTGCCCGCGGTCGAGCACCTCGGCCGCGGCGCGGTCGCTGTAGGCGAAGATCGGCCCGGCGGCGACGGTCAGCGTCAACCCGACGGCGATCAGCGCGCCCGTCGGGATGAGCATGCCGATCGGCATCCGGCCCACGTCGTCGCGGTCGACGAACTCGATGTCCACCGAGTCCTCCGGGTCGTCGAGGAGCACCGTCGGTGCGCCGCCGGACAGGTGCCCTTCGGGCGCATCCTTGCGGGACCGCCAGAACGCCTTCGTCCATACCCGCGCGATGACGTAGAGCGTGAGCAGGCTGGTGATGACACTGCCGGCGACCAGCATCCAGGCCAGTACCGAGCCGGACTCCGACCCGGCCTCGAGCAGCGCCACCTTGCCGATGAACCCCGAGAACGGGGGAATGCCACCGAGATTCAGGGCCGGTACGACGAACACGAACGCCAGCACCGGGCTCGCGGCGGCGAGCCCGCCGAGCCGCTCCAGCGTCGACGCCCCCGCCTGCCGTTCGATCAGTCCGACGACCAGGAACAGGGTGGTCTGCACGAGGATGTGGTGAGCGACGTAGTAGATGGCGCCCGACATGCCCAATTGGGTGGACAGCGCGATGCCGAACACCATGTAGCCGATGTGGCTGACCAGGGTGAAGGACAGCAGCCGCTTGATGTCGCTCTGGGCGATGGCGCCGAGGATGCCCATCAGCATCGTCGCGAGCCCGGCGACCAGCAGCACGTTGTCTAAGGCGCCGCCGGGGAAGAGCAGCGAATGGGCCCGGATGATCGCATACACACCGACTTTGGTGAGCAGGCCGGCGAACACGGCGGTGACCGGGGCCGGTGCGGTGGGGTAGGAGTCGGGCAACCACGTCGACAGCGGGAACACCGCAGCTTTGATGCCGAACGCCACCAGCAGCACCGCGAACAGCGCGGTCCGTGTCCCCTCGGAGACGCCGTCGAGGCGCACCGACAGCTCGGCCATGTTCAGCGTTCCGGTGGTGGCGTACACCAGCGCAATGCCGAACAGGAACACCAGCGACGACACCATCGAGACCATCACGTAGGAGATGCCCGCCCGCACCCGTTCCCGGCTCGCGCCGATCGTCAGCAGCACGAAGCTCGCGTTGAGCAGCACCTCGAAGCCGACGAAGAGGTTGAACAGGTCACCGGCCAGGAAGGCCATGAACACACCCGCCGACAGCACCAGGTAGGTGGGCAGGAAGATCGACACGGGCTGCCGGCCGTCGCCGTCCCGGATGCCCTGCCCGATGGCGTAGAAGACGACGGCGAGCAGCACGATCGAGGACACGACGAGCATCAGCGCCGACAATCGGTCCACCACCAGCGTGATGCCCAGCGGTCCCATGCCCGGTTCGGTCGGCCCCCAGCCACCGACCTGCAGGGCGATGGTGCCGTCGCGATCGGCGAGGTACACCAGCATCGCCGAGACGACGAGCACCACCGACAGTGCCAGCACCGCGATGCCACGCTGCAGGCGCGGCTTGCGGCCCGCCAGCAAGGTGACCGCCGCCGCCAGCATCGGCACCAGCACGGGCAGCGGGGTCAGCACCGCGGCGAGATGACCGCCGATCATCGTGACCCCTCGTATCCCGGCAGCGCGTCCAGCTCGTCGGGCAGGTCGGTGTCGCGGGTGCGGTCGGGTTCCAGACGGCCTTCCAACTCCTCGCCGACCTCGGTGCCGGACTGCTGGGACACCCTGATGTCCTCGGGGTCGTTGCTCACTTCTTCGCGGGTGTTCAGCCGGTAGGACCGGTAGGTCAGCGCCAGCACGAACGCCGCGACACCCATCGTGATCACGATGGCCGTGAGAATCAGGCCCTGCGCCAGCGGATCTGCCGTCGTCGTGTCGCCGGCACTGGAACGGCCACGCACCGGGGGATTGCCCGACGGTCCGCCCACGGTGAGGATCAGCAGATTGATCGCGTTGCCGATCAGCAACAGCCCCAGCAACATTCGGGTCAGGTGCCGTTCCAGCAACAGGTACACCCCGGCGGTGGTGAGCCCGCCGATGATGGCCAACGGGACCAGGTATGTCGTCATCGTGCCTTGCCCAACTCCTCGTCGATCCGCGCCCCGAGGCTGCGTAGCACGTCGAGAACCAGGCCGACGACGATCAGGTACACGCCCATGTCGAAGAACAGCGCGGTGACGAACTTGACCGTGCCCAGTACCGGGACCTCGAACTCGATCAGCGCCGACGACAGGACGGGGGCGCCCGCCAGCAGCGACGCGGCCGCCGTGCCGGCCGAGAGCATCAGCCCGGCGCCGAGGATCTTGCCGGCGTCGAAGGGCAGCGCCTCACCGAGTTCGTAGCGGCCGCCGGCCAGATAGCGCAGCACCAGGGCGAGGCCGGCCATCAACCCGCCGGCGAACCCGCCGCCGGGGGTGTTGTGCCCGGCGAAGAAGAAGTAGGCCGACAGCACCATCATCACCGGGAAGATCAGCCGGGTGGCCACCTCGAGCACCAGGGAGCGGTTGCGCGGGTCGCGCAGTTCGCTGCCGCGCAGCCAGGTGACGTCACCGGCGGCGGGACTGTTGGTGGAGTAGACGGCGAGCTTGCCGATGTCGGGCTGACCCGCGTCGCGCACGTCGGCGACGCGGGGCGCCGCCCCGAAGCGCCTGTTGCGGAACACCATCGACGCCACCCCGGTGGCAGCGACCAGCAGCACCGAGATCTCGCCCAGGGTGTCCCAGGCGCGGATGTCGACCAGCAGCACGTTGACGGTGTTGCCGCCGTGGCCACGCAGGTAGGCCGCATCCGGCAGCAGGTCGGCGATGGGTCGCCCGGACCGGGCCGCCATCGCGAACGCCGCCAGCGTGGTGACCGTCGCGCCGACGGCCACGGCCAGCGCGGCGCGCGGAACCCGGAACCGCCGGATGTCGGCGCCGCCCGTCTCGGCCGGCAGCACCCTCAGCACGAGCACGAACACCACCAACGTCAGCGTCTCCACCAGGAACTGCGTCAGCGCCAGGTCGGGTGCGCCGTGGAACGCGAAGATCACCCCGCATCCGTAACCGGTGACGCCGACGAGCAGCACCGCGGCCAGTCGGTTGCGCATCACCGTGGCGGCGAACGCGGCAGCGAGCATCAGCACGCCGACCACCGCCTGCGGCGGCGACTCCCACAGCTCGAAGTGCGGCCGGTCGCGCGCCCCGAGCGCCAGCACAGACAGCGGAACCAGCACGAGAGTGGTCAGGATGACCGACTGCGTGGCCGGGATCGAGCCGCGCTGGGTGACCGCGGTCAACCGCACGGACATGATGTCGGCCCCGCGCAGCACCGCGTCGTAGATGCGGTCGGCGTTGGCCAGCGGCAGGAACCCGATCCGGGCCCGGCGAAGCCTCCCGCGGCTCACGTACACCGCGATACCTGCGCCGAGCACCACCAGCGACAGCAGCAGGGGCAGGTTCACGCCGTGCCAGAGAGCCAGGTGGTAGTCGGCGTCGTAGCCGGCCGGATCGGGCACCGTGTCGGCGTAGTCGCTCAGCACATGATCGAGGCCGGTGGGCCACAGCCCGAACAGCAACCCGGCGCCGGCCAGGATCGCGGGCGGAATGAGGAACAGCGTCTCGGGACGGTGCATCTCGCTCACCCGGGTGCTCGGCTTCGGCAGACCCTTGCGGCCGAACGCGCCGAACACGAAGCGCAGGGTGTAGACCGTCGTCAGCACCGAACCGCTGACGATGCCGGCGAGCACCAGCGGCGCCGCCGCGCCCAGGGTGGGGCTGTGCAACACGGTCTCGAAGTCGGCCTCTTTCGCGATGAACCCGAGGAACGGCGGCAACGCGGCCATGCTCGCCGCGGCGCAGCAGGCGATGACCAGCAGCGGCCTGCTCCGGTCGCCGAGCCAGGCCAGCCTGCGGATGTCGCGGGTGCCGGTGGCGTGGTCGATGATGCCGACGACCATGAACAGCGCGGCCTTGAACATCGCGTGCGCACACAGCATCGCCAGACCGGCGAGCATCATCTCGCTGCCGCCGGCCCCGACCATCACCGTGATCAGGCCGAGCTGGCTGACCGTGCCGAACGCCAGGATCAGCTTGAGGTCGTACTCGCGCATCGCCCGCCACCCGGCGAGCAGCATGGTCAGCAGCCCGAGGGAGATGACGGTCGGCCGCCATTCCGGGGCGTCGGAGAACCCGGGGGTGAGCCGGGCGATCAGGTACACACCGGCCTTCACCATCGCGGCCGCGTGCAGGTACGCGCTGACCGGGGTGGGGGCGGCCATCGCGCCCGGCAGCCAGAAGTGCAGCGGCACGATCGCCGACTTCGACAGCGCGCCGACGAGGATCAGCACCACCGCCACCGAGGCCGCGACCCCGGTGGGCGGATCGGCGACCAGCTCGGAGATCAGGAAGGTGCCGGCGCGGTTGCCGATCACGACGATGCCGACCAGCATCGCCAGCCCGCCCAGCGTCGTCACCAGCAGCGCCTGCGTCGCGGCCCGCCGGCTCGTCGCACGCTCGGCGTAGTGCCCCACCAGCAGGAACGACAGCACCGTCGTGATCTCCCAGAACACGTACAGCACGAGCATGTTGTCGCTGGTGACCAGGCCGAACATCGCGCCCGAGAACGCGACCAGCTCGGCGGCGAAGCTGGGCAGCCGCTTCTCGGTGTGGCCGTCGTGGTGGTGGAAGTAATCGGCGCAGTAGAACAGCACCAGCGCCCCGACACCGAGCACCAGCACGCTCATGATGGCCGCGAGCGCATCGAAGCGCAGCGTGATGTCCATCGACAGATCGGGCACCCACGGCACGGTGAGCCGCTGCCCGGGTCCGCTGCCCGGCCAGTGCCCGGCGACCCAGATCAGTGAGCCGAGCGGAACCAGCGCCAGCGGATAGAACGCGCGGCGGCCCCAGCGGTAGACGAGAACCGGCGCCAGCACGGTGGCCACTGCGTGCGCAGCGAGGATGGCGAGCATGGCTCCGTTTCGTCTCGGTCCGGGCGGTTTCGTCGTGGGGCGTCAGAGCCGCTGCCCAGTCTAGCGGGACGCGGCCGTCCGCCTCCCCGGCTGCGTCAGCGGCCGGTGACCATCACCTCGATGCGGTCCTCGCCATCGGGGCCGCAGACGAACAGGATCTCGTCGCCGTCGCGCAGCACGTCGGTGGCCTCCGGGACGATCAGCCGGTTGCCGCGCAGCACCGTGACCAGAGCGCTGTCCCGCGGCATCGCCAGCTCGCCGACCCGCCGGCCGACCAGCGGGCTGCCCGGGGGCAGCGTGAACGAGGCGACGTTGGCGCTGCCTTCGCCGCGCAGTTCGCGGGGGCCTCGGCCCAGCGCCATCAGCCGCACCACGTGGCCGACGTCGATGGCGCCCTCGACGGCGGCGACCATGGCCACCGGTGTCGACACCGCGACGTCGATGCCCCAGCCGTCGGTGAACAGCCATTCGTTGCGCGCGTCGTTGATGCGGGCCACCACCCGGCCGATGCCGAACTCGCTCTTGGCCAGCAGCGCCATCGCCAGGTTCGCCTTGTCGTCGCCGGTGGCCGCGATCGCGACGTCGCAGATGTGCATCTCCGCCTCCTCGAGGGAGGACACCTCGCACGCGTCGGCCAGGAACCATTCCGCGCCGGGCACGGTCGCCGGCTCGTAGCGGTGGTACTCCTTCTCGATGAGCAGCACCTTGTGGCCGTAGTCGACCAACTCCTGGGCCACGGAGCGGCCGACCGCACCGGCACCGGCTATCGCGATCCGCATAGAAGTGACTGTGCTGATTTACTGACAGCGACACAAGTGCCTGCAGCGAGGAAACAGTGACACTGCACGAGCTGTACGTGGCGCTGTTCATCGGGGGCCTGGTGCTGCTGGCGAGCATCGCCGCCACCAGGCTGGCCACCGGAGCCGGGTTGCCGAGCCTTCTGCTGTTCCTCGGCGTCGGCGTGCTGGTGGGCGAGGACGGCCTCGGTCTGCACTTCGACAATGCGCAACTGGCGCAGGATCTGGGCACCGCGGCGCTGGGCGTCATCCTGGTCGAGGGCGGTCTGACGACGCGCTTCGCCGACATCCGCAGAGTGCTCGCACCGGCCGCGGTGCTCGCCACGGTGGGTGTGGTGGTCAGCACGCTGATCACCGCGGTGGCCGCGCATCTGCTGCTCGGGATGGACTGGCAGCTGGCCCTGCTGCTGGGCGCGATCGTGTCGAGCACCGACGCGGCGGCGGTGTTCTCGGTGCTGCGGGTGGTGCCGCTGCCCCGGCGGCTGGGCGGCCTGCTGGAGGCCGAATCCGGCTTCAACGACGCGCCCGCGGTGATCCTGGTGCTGCTGTTCAGCGTGACGCCGCTGGTGCTCGAGCCGGTGACGATCGTCGGCACGCTGGTCTACGAGTTGGTGGTCGGTGCGCTGATCGGGCTGGCGTGCGGGTTCCTCGGCGCGATCGCGCTGCGCCGCACCGCGCTGCCCGCCGCGGGCCTGTACCCGTTGGCGACGTTCGGGCTCGGCATGCTGGCGTTCGCCGCCGCGGGCACGGCGCACGCGAGCGGATTCCTGGCGGCCTACCTGGCCAGTGTGGTGCTCGCCAATTCCGGGTTGCCGCACCGCTCGGCGACACGCTCGTTCGCCGAGGGGTCGGGCTGGCTGGCACAGATCGGGCTGTTCGTCATCCTGGGCCTGCTGGTGTCGCCCGACGAGCTGCTCGACGAGCTGATCCCCGCGGTCGTGACGGGCGTGGTGCTGCTGGTGCTGGCGCGGCCGCTGTCGGTTGTGCTGTCGCTGTGGGGCTTTCGCGTGCCGTGGCGGGAGCAGGCGTTCCTGTCCTACGCCGGGCTGCGCGGCGCGGTGCCCATCGTGCTGGCGACCTATCCGATCGTGGCGGGTGTGCCCGGCAGTGGGCGTCTGCTCAACATCGTGTTCATCCTCGTCGTGCTGTTCACCCTGGTGCAGGGGCCGAGCCTGCGCCGGGTCGCCGAGTGGCTGGACCTGATCCCGCGGGACACCACCCGGGAGGTCCAGGTGGACGCGGCACCGTTGGACGTGCTGGGGGCCGAGCTGCTGACGACGACCGTCGCGCCGGGCTCGCGGCTGCACAACGTCACGGTGCTGGAGTTGCGACTGCCCGATCCGAGTGTGATCACGCTGATCATCCGGGCCGGGCGGGCGTTCGTCCCCGAACCGCTGACCCGGCTGCAGATCGGCGACGAGGTGATGATCGTGACGACGACGGCGACGCGGGAGGCGGCCGAGCGCCGGCTGCGGGCGGTGAGCCGACGCGGCAAGCTGGCCTACTGGTTCGACGAGTACGGCGAGCCGGGGTAGACGCGGTTACTCGTCGCCGCCGGCGTCCGGCCCCTGGCTGTTCGGCGCGGAAGTGTCTGCCCTGTCGGCCTTTTCGACCTTCACGGCGTCCCTGCGCTCCTGCCGTGCCTTCCTCGCCTCGGCGGCCTTCTCGGCCCTCTCGGCTTTCTTCGCCTTCCACGCGGTGAACACGCCGTCGCGCGAGGGTCGCTCGTCGGTTGCTGCGTTCTCGGTCTCGTCCGCTGCCGCGGCGACCTCCTCGCGATCCCTGTTGGGCACCGACAGCGGTCTGCCCTTGAAGGGCGGGTCGGCGTCGTCCCACCGCGCCGGTCGGTCGAGCGGCGGGCGGTTGATCGCGATCGCTTCGGACGACATGACGGTGGACACCTCGTCGATGGCGACGAAAAGGGCCGAGTAACCGACATCGGTGGCGACGTCGCGCAGATTCGCGACCACACCTTCGCCGCGCAGGACGTCCGTGCCGTTGAACACCGCACTGGCGGTGAGACTCTCGATGAGGTTGAGGCCGATGTAGATCTGCTTACCGACGAACCCGAGTCGGTTGAGGACCGGGGTGATGCCCGTGCGCACGACGACCGTGAGGTCGATGAACGCGTCGTCGATCGCGTCGGCGAACGGAGTGCTGACGACCGCTGCGGAGTTCGGTGCGACGGCGGGCCGGGGTCTCAACGGGGTGGACGAGGCCGTGTACTCGACGGCGGCGGTGACGCGCACCGGTGCGGCCCGTTCGGCTGTGTGGACGGGTTGAGCCAGGACGGACGTCCCGGCGACTACCGCCACCGCCACGGCGGCGCCGGTTCGTGCGAAGAACCCCATGAGTGCCCCCCATGCCCCACGCGGCGTGCGCACGGGCGTACCGCTGACGCTAGAGAGGGAGCGAACCCGGGAGCAATAGGGGAAACCCCTCGCGTGAGCGCGTGGCGCACGGGGAGGGCGTGGGAGGCCACACCGATACCCGCGCCGAGGATGGGCCAGATGGGCCAGAAGTACCAGGCTCCGGTGCCGATCCCGACGGCCAACCAGACGGTGAGCACGATGACGACCATCGCCAGGTAGCCGGCCGCATGGAGGGCGACCCCGCGGCGGGCCGCGGCGCGTCGGGCGGCATGCCGCCGCGGATCGTTGCGTCGCAGCTCCGCCACCGGCAGGTCGGCCGTCAGCTGCCGCAGATCGGGGGAGGTGTGCGAGTCGTAGACCTGTCGCAGCCGGGCGTCGAACTCGTCGAGGTCGAGGTAACCCTGGGCCAGTGCCTGCCCGAGGAGATCGGCGGTGGCCTCGCGGTCGCGATCGCCGGCCCGCGCCGTCAGCGGTGCTGTCATGCGTCCTCCCTCATCTTGTCAATGACTAGTTAGAGCATGCCGACTGAACTAGGCACTGTCAAGATGTGGTTTCAGTGGCCCTCGGCGAAGGCGCGCAGGGATTCGACCTGCAGGGGATCCAGCGACGGGCGCACCGTCTCACGGGCCGCGGCGACGTCGGCGGCGGTGACGTCGGCGGCGTCGATCGACCGTCGCATCGCGGTCAGCGCGGCCTCCCGCAGCAGCGCCACGCAGTCGGCAGCGCTGTACCCGTCGAGTTGGGCCGCCAGCGCATCGAGATCCACGGCGTCGGCGCCCTCGCGGGCCAGCGGCACCGACTTGCCCGCTGTGCGCAGGATCTGCGCCCGCGCCTCGGCGTCGGGCGGTTCGACGAACACCAGCTTCTCCAGTCGGCCCGGCCGCAGCAGCGCCGGATCGATCAGATCCGGGCGGTTCGTCGCACCCAGCACGACGACGTCGCGCAGCGGCTCGATGCCGTCGAGTTCGGTCAGCAGCGCGGCCACCACACGGTCGGTGACCCCGGAGTCGAAGCTCTGCCCGCGCCGCGGCGCCATCGCGTCGATCTCGTCGAGGAATACCAGCGACGGCGCCGAATCGCGCGCCCGGCGGAACAGCTCCCGCACCGCCTTCTCCGACGAGCCGACCCACTTGTCCATCAGCTCAGCACCTTTGACCGCGTGCACGCTCAGCCGCCCCGAACTGGCCAGCGCCCGCACGACATAGGTCTTGCCGCAACCCGGCGGCCCGTACAGCAGCACGCCGCGCGGCGGCTCCACCCCCAGCCGCGCGAACGTGTCGGGGTGTTGCAGCGGCCACAGCACCGCCTCGGTGAGCGCCTGCTTGGTCTCGACCATGTCGCCGACGTCGTCGAGGGTGACCGAGCCGACCGACACCTCCTCGGTGGCCGACCGCGACAGCGGCCGGATCACACTCAGCGCACCCGCGAGGTCCTCCTGCCGCAACTCGGGCGGCTCGCCGTTCTCGCTGGCCCTGGCCGCCGCCCGCAGCGCCGCCTCGCGCACCAGCGCGGCCAGATCGGCAACGACGAAACCCGGTGTGCGCTCGGCGATCTCGCCGAGATCGAGGTCGGCCGACGGTACGTCGCGAAGCAGCACCTCGAGCAGCTGCCCGCGTACGGCGCCGTCGGGCAGGCTCAGGCCGAGTTCGCGGTCGCACAGATCGGGCGCCCGCAGCCGGGGGTCCACGGCGTCGGGCACCGCCGTCGTCGCGACGAACGCGACACCGGGAGTGCCGACCGCGGAACGCAATTCGGCGATGATCAGCGTCGCGACCGGATCGGGCGGCACCGGGAGCAACGTGTCGATGTCGGTGATCAGCAGCACCCCGCCGCCCTCACGCACTGAGGCGACCGCCGAGGACACGTTCGCCAGCCGGTCCTCGGGGCGCAGCGACCCCACCTCCGGGCCGTCGAGCTCGACCAGTCGGCGGCCACTGCACACCGTCCGGACCAGCTTGGTCTTCCCGACGCCCGCCGGACCCGACACCAGCACGCCGAGATTGGGTGCGGCGCCGAGCTTGTGGAGCAGCTCGGGCTGATCGAGGGCGAGCTTGAGCCATTCGGCGAGCCGGCCGGCCTGGGTGTGTGCGCCCTTGAGGTCGTCGAAGTTCAGCGTCGGCGCGGCTTCCTCGGTGACGACGTGCGTTCCGGTGGCCGTGCGCTCGCGGATCACCGCGCCCGCCTGTGCGGTGCCCCAGCAGACGAGCGAATTGGGTTGCACGCTCACCGGTCCCGCAGGGTCGACCTCGGTGACCGTGAGCAACTCCGAGGTCCACGTGATGCCGACCGACGCGGCCAGCGCGGCGCTGGCCGCCGACGTCGAGGTGCCCGGACCGAGGTCGCGCGGCAGCAGTGACACCGTGTCGCCGACCGTCATCACCTTGCCCAGCAGCGCTTGGCGCAAGGTGGCCGGCGTGATCGACCGGGTCGCCAGATTGGAGCCGGTCAGCGTCACCGAGCGGGCGCCGAAAACGGTGACCGGGGCGACCAGCACCGCGGCGTCCTCGCGCAGGCCGGCGTTGGACAGCGTGACGTCGTCGAGCAGTGCGGTGCCCGTCGGGGTGCCGTCGGGGGCGATGCCCACCACGGCGGCGGTCGTGCGCGACCCGGTCAGGGACACCGCGTCCCACTCCCGGATGCCGAGGGCGGCAATGGCTTCGGGGTGCAGCCGGATGACACCGCGGCGGGAGTCCAGGGCCGAGGTGTTCAGCCGGGCGGTCAGCGTCAGATGCGCCGTCGTCGGTGCCATCGTCAGCGCCGGGGCGGTCTTCTCAGTCCCAGGCGCGCCATCGACCGGCGGTGGGGCTGGGCGCGCCGGATGGCCCGGCGGGCCGCGCGCTGCTGGCGCGGCTTGTCGTCCCAGACCTCCGGGTGCGCCGCGAGGAACCGTCGGGTCCGGATCGCGAACGGGATGTGCAGCATATAGCCGAAGATGATCACCAGGATCACGATGTAGCCGTAGAGGATCGATGCCGCCACGCCGATCGCCAGCAGTGCCAGCAGCGGAGCGACCATGTTCGGCGGCACCGAGAACGTGTGGATCTTGCGCATCGGCAGCGTGCTGACCACCAGCAGCGAGATGCCGATCATCCAGATCACGACCGCCGGCTCGGACGTCCACCAGCCGTCGCCGAACTGCATCTTGGCGGCCAGCGGACCGATCGCCCCGATCGCGCCGGCCGGGGCGGGCATTCCGACGAAGTACTTCTTCTCGTAGTCCGGTCTCTCGAGATCGAGCATCGCGTTGAAGCGGGCCAGCCTCAGCACGATGCACACCGCGTAGAGCAGCACGACGATCCACCCCACCCGCGAGGTGGACAGCAGCGTCCCGTAGACGATGAACGCCGGTGCCACACCGAAATTCACGGCGTCGGCCAGGGAGTCGATCTCTTCGCCCATCCGCGATGTGGCATTGAGGGCGCGGGCGATGCGGCCGTCGAGCGCGTCGAGGATCGCCGCGATCGCCAGGAACGCCATCGCCTCGGTGGGCCGGTCGTCCAACGCGAACTTCACCGAGCTCAAGCCGAGGCAGATCGCCGCGACCGTCATCGCACTGGGCAGGATCTTCGCGCTGACCACCGGCGTCTTGAGCAGTGGCTTGCGGGGTTTGATCATGGCAGCTCGGCCAGCACGGTCTCGCCGGCCAGCGTGCGCTGCCCGACGGTCACCAGCACGTTCGAGCCGGCGGGCAGATAGGTGTCGAGCCGCGAGCCGTAGCGGATCAGGCCGTAGGTGTCGCCGATGCCGATCTTGTCGCCCGGCGTGGCGGTGCAGACGATGCGGCGGGCGAGCAGCCCGGCGATCTGCACCGCGATCACCTGCGCACCCTCGGGGGTGCGGATCACCACGCTGTTGCGCTCGTTGTCGGCACTGGCGGCCTCCAGGTCCGCGGACCCGAACAGGCCCGGGCGGTGCCGGACGGTGACCACCTCACCGCCGATCGGCGCCCGCTGGACGTGCGCGTCCAGCAGCGACAGGAAGATGCTGATGCGCGGCAGCGGCTTTGCGGGTAGGCCGAGTTCGCTCGGCGGCACCTCTTCGTCCACCAGGCAGATCAGGCCGTCGGCCGGGGCGACGACGACACCGGGTCGCGTCGGTGGCGTCCGGGGCGGGTGACGGAAGAACGCGGCGTTGGCGGCCGCGGAGGTGAGCCCGGCACGGCGAATCCAGCGATTCCGGCGTCCGGCCAAGGCCACCGCGAGGCTCGCGCCGACGAACGGCAGACCCGCGGCGTGCATCGGGGGAACGGACGTACGGATCAGGGCCGCCAGCCGCGCGGGGCCTGTTTTGAGGTCGGGGCGTCTGGCCATCGTGGGCCGATTCTACGGTGACCCGTTCCTAGCGCAGGTCCCACACCTGCACCCGCGAGCCCGACGCCACCTCCGAGGTGTCCTCGTCGATCTCGAGCAGGCAGTTCGCCGACGCCAGCCACCGCAGATGGTGTGAGGCGGGCGGGCCGTAGCTGGTGACGGTGTCGGTGACGGGGTCGAGCACGCCGCGGCGGAATTGCCGCTTCCCCCGCGGGGAGGTGAGGTCCTCGGTCAGCATCGCGGTGCGTCGCGGCCGGTCCGGATGCGTCAGGCCCATCGCCGCGCGCAACGCCGGGCGGACGAACACCTCGAAGGACACCAGCGCGCTGACCGGGTTGCCGGGCAGCGTGATCGTCGGGGTGCCCTCCAGCGAGCCGGCGCCCTGCGGCATGCCCGGCTGCATGGCGACCTTGACGAACTCGACGCCCCCCGACGGCCCGCCCAGCGCGTCCTTGACCACCTCGTAGGCCCCGGCACTGACGCCGCCCGTGGTGAGGATCAGATCGGCGTCGCCGACGTGGGCCCGCAGCGTCTCCCGGAACGCGTCGACGTCGTCGCCGGTGGTCGGCGACGCGATCACCTCCGCGCCGGCGTCGCGCACCGCGGCGGCCAGCATGACGCCGTTGGACTCGTAGATCTGTCCCGGCGCGAGCGCGGTGCCCGGGGACACCAGCTCGGTGCCGGTGGAGACGACCAGGACGCGCTGCCGGGGCGTCACGGTGAGCTCCCGCAACCCCAGTGCCGCGGCCAGACCGAGCGCCGCCGGCGTGAGCACCTGACCGGCCTGCAGCACCGTCGTCCCCACGGTGACGTCCTCGCCGGCGCGCCGGACGTGCTGCCCCTCGGCGGCGCCGGCGCGGATCGTCACGGTGTCGACGGCACCGTCGGTCGCCTCGACCGGGACGACGGCCGTCGCGCCGTGGGGGAGCGGCGCGCCGGTCATGATGCGGTGCGCGGTGCCGGGCTGCAGCGTCGGGATGTCGGTGCGGCCGGCCGGGATGTCCTCGGGGACGGGCAGCCGCACCGGCGTGGCGTCGGAGGCGCCCGCGACGTCGGCGGCCAGCACCGCGTACCCGTCCATCGCGGAGTTGTCGAAGCCTGGCAGCGACACCCCCGCGACCACCTCCTCGGCGAGCACCAGGCCGAGGGCATCGGCCAGCGGCAGCGCCGCCGGCGGCCGCGCGGTGATCAGCCCGGCGACCACCCGGCGGTGCTCCTCGACGCTGCGCATCAGACCGGGTAGCTGACGCCGGTGAGTTCTTCGGACACCGCCCACAGTCGCTGCTGCACCGCTTCGTCGTGGGACTTGCGGGTGGACTCCACCAGCACCGGATGCCCGACCAGCTCCCGGAAACCCGACGGTCCGTAGTACTGGCCGCCGCGCACGCCGGGGTCGGTGGCCGCGCGCAGGGTGGCCAGGGCGCCGATGGCCGGGCTGTTGGTGACCAGGCCGGCGAGCTTGGAGAAACCGGGCAGCCCGGAGCCGGGCACGTGGCGCATCAGCTCGGTGTTGGAGATGCCGGGGTGGGCGGCGACGGCGATGGTGGGGGCGCCCGCGGCCGCGAGCCTGCGCTGCAGCGCGTAGGTGAACATCAGGTTCGCCAGCTTGGACTGGCCGTACGCCGCGACGCGGTTGTAACCGCGTTCCCACTGCAGGTCGTCGAAGTGGATGTCGGCCTGGATGTTGTGGGCGATGCTGGCGACGACGACCACGCGGGATCCGGCGACGGGCAGCAGCCGGTCCAGAAGAAGGCCGGTCAGCGCGAAGTGGCCCAGATGGTTCGTGCCGAACTGCAACTCGAAGCCGTCGGCGGTGACCTGCTTGGGCGGGTACATCACCCCCGCGTTGTCGATCAGCAGATCGATCGTGGGAAGCGCCTCGCGCAGAGCCTCGGCGGCGCTGCGGACGCTCGCCAGCGAGGACAGGTCGAGTTCCTGCACCGTCACCTCGGCACGCGGGTGCGCCCGCAGGATCGCCTCCAGGGCGCGGCGGCCCTTGTCGAGGTCGCGTACCGCCAGCACGACCCGTGCGCCGCGGCCGGCGAGGACGTGGGCGGCTTCGTAGCCGATGCCAGAGTTCGCTCCGGTGACCACGGCGGTACGGCCGGACTGGTCGGGCACGTTGTCAGCGGTCCATTTCGCGCTCATGGGGATCAAGATACTGAGGACATGGAACTTCTCGAGCCCGCGCACCCTCCGAGCCGGAAAGCGCCGGCGGTGTGGGCCCTCGGGGCGGCCGTCCCGTGGGCGGTGGCGGCCGTGGCGCAGATCGTGTGGGTGATCGTCGATGCCCGATTGCTGTGGCTGCACGCGGTGCTGGCCGCGGGCACCGTCGCCGGCATCGTGGTCTCGGTGGTCGTGGCGCCGCTGTGGCGCTACCGGGTGCACCGGTGGGATCTGGACTCCACGGCCGTCTACGTCAGGTCCGGGTGGTGGGTGCAGGAGCGGCGGATCGCACCGATCTCGCGGGTGCAGACCGTCGACTCGTACCGCGGACCACTCGACCGGCTGTTCGGGCTGTCCAACGTGACCGTGACGACGGCGTCGTCGGCCGGTGCGGTGCGCATCGTCGCGCTGGACGCCGACGTCGCCGACCAGGTGGTGGAGCGGTTGACGGACATCGCCGCGCTCGGCTCCGAGGATGCGACGTGACCGGCCCGGCCGGCGACGGCTGGTTGAGGCTGAGTCCGCGCATGCTGCTGGTGCATCCGGTGCACGAAGTTCTTCGCCAGCTGCCGGTGCTGATCGGGTCGCTGGTGCTCGGGTCGACCACGGGCAACCCGTTCTGGACGCTGGCCGGTGTCGGTCTGGTGGTCGGATACGGCATCGCCCGGTGGTTCACGACGTCCTACCGCATCGACGCCGACGAGGTCCGGCTGCGCACCGGCGTGCTGCGGCGCTCCGTGCTCACCCTGCCGCGCAGCCGGATTCGTTCGGTGTCCACTGACGCGCGCCTGCTGCACCGGCTCCTCGGCCTCGCCGTGCTCGAGGTCGGCACCGGACAGCAGGCCGGTGGTGACACGGTGTTCGCGCTGGATGCCGTGCCCGCTCAGGACGTGTCACGCCTGCGCGCCCTTCTGCTCGCGGACTCTCTGGCGCCGCTCGCGGGCGGCCCCGCAACGGGTCCGCCCGGGCAGGTGCTGGCGCGGTGGCACCCGTCCTGGCTGCGTTACAGCCCGCTTTCCGTCACCGGACTGGCGATGATCGCCGCCGCGTTCGGCGTTGTCGCGCAGACGGGAGTGCTTGCTGCGCTGCGTGACTCGCGGGTGGCGCGGTTCGGTGAGGGTGCTGCGCTCGTGCTGGGCGCGATCGGCACGGCGGTGACCGCCGGGCTGGTGGTGCTGATCGCCGCGGTGGTGGTGTCGGTGACTCGGTCACTGCTGACGTACGCGAACCTGGAACTGCGCCGCGACGGGGACGTTCTGCATCTGTCGCACGGCCTGCTGCGCGTGCGGGAGCACACCTTCGACATGCGCAGGCTGCGCGGCGGCACGGTCCGGGAACCGGTGCTGGTGCGACTGTTCGGTGGTGCGCGGCTCGATGCCGTCATGACAGGTGTCGGCGGCGGGGGCGAGGCGTCCCAACTGCTGCCGCCGTGCCCGCGGGCCACCGCCGAGGCCGTCCTCGCCCGGCTGATCGACCAGTCCGATGCGGTGAGCGGCCCGCTCACCGCGCACGGGCCGGCGGCGACGCGGCGGCGCTGGTCGAGGGCGATGGCGCTGCCCGCGGTCCTGGCGGCGGCGCTGTCGGTGACCGCGCTGACATCCGGGGTGCCGTCGTGGGTGTGGCCGGTACTCGCGGTCGTGACGGTCGGCGGCGGGTTGCTCGCCACTGACCGGTCGCGCTCCCTCGGGCACCGGGTCGGCGACGGCTGGCTGGTGACGCGGGCGGGCAGCGTCACGCGGCACCGCCACTGTGTGGCGGCGGCGGGCATCGTGGCGTGGACCGTTCGTCAGACCGTCATGCAACGCCGCGCGGGAGTGGCCACCCTGGTCGCCGCGACGGCGGCCGGCGTCAAGCGCTATGAGCTCCTCGACGTGCCCGCCGACACCGCGTGGTCGATCGCGGCGACGGCGTCGCCGTGGCTGACCTCGTCCGATTGGGCCCGCGCCGCGGGCTGAGAACCGCCGGGCCCGAGTTGCGCTGCATCGGCGGCCGTTTACTGTCGCACCATGGCGATCGGTGGAGTGCTCTTCGACATCGATGGCGTCCTGGTGACCTCGTGGCAGCCGATCCCGGGCGCGGCCGACACCTTGCGCACGCTCGCGGAGAACCAGGTGGCGTGCGCCTACCTGACCAACACGACCACCCGCACCCGGGTGCAGATCGCCGAACTGCTGACCGAGGCGGGCATGGCGGTGCGCGCCGACGAGGTGATCACCGCCGCGGTGCTGACCGCCGACTACGTCCGCGATCGCTACCCCGACGCGCGGTGCTTCCTGGTCAACAGCGGGCAGATCGGCGAGGACATGCCCGGCCTCGATCTCGTGTACTCGACGGAGTTCACCGGTCCGCGGGCACCCGAGGCGCCGGACGTCGTGCTGCTCGGCGGCGCCGGACCCGAGTACACCCACCTGACGCTGTCCTGGGTGTACGACTGGATGGCCCAGGGGGTCCCGGTGGTCGCCATGCACCGCAGCACCGCGTGGACCACGACCGACGGGCTGCGGGTGGACACCGGCATGTACCTGATCGGTATGGAGGAGACCTCCGGACGCAAGGCCACCGCGGTGGGCAAGCCGGCGCCCGAGGGCTTCCTGTCCGCCGCGAGCCGGCTCGGCGTCGACCCCGACGAGATGTACATGATCGGCGACGATCTGAACAACGATGTCCTCGCCGCCCAGGTGGTGGGGATGACCGGCGTGCTGGTGCGCACCGGCAAGTTCCGACAGGACACGCTGGACCGTTGGGCTGCAGACGAATTCGCGATGCAACCCAACCACGTCATCGACTCGGTGGCCGACCTGCCGGCGCTGCTCGGCCTGTAGCGATGAATTCCCGGGCCCCGCGGAGTCGGACCTGCATGACCGAAACACTCATCGTCACCACCGTTGTCGACGTCGAACCTGCCGCGGTGTTCGCGGTGCTGGCCGACCCCGCGAACCATGCCGCCATCGACGGGACCGGGTGGGTGCGCGAATCCCTCGACGGGGAACCGCTCACCGCGGAGGGACAGATCTTCCGGATCGCGATGTACCACGACAACCACCCCGACGGGCGCTACGAGATGGCCAACAAGGTGATCGCCTACGAACCGGACCGGACCATCGCCTGGGAGCCCGGACAGGAGGGCGAGGACGGCCGGCTCGAATTCGGTGGCTGGACATGGCGATACGACCTCGACGCCACCGGTCCCGGACAGACCCGTGTCGTGCTCACCTACGACTGGTCGGGCGTTCCCGGGGAGTTGCGACAGCACATCGCCTTCCCGCCGTTCCCCACCAGCCACCTGGAGAACTCGTTGGCGAATCTGGCGAAGCTGGCCTCAGGCCGTCAGTTCGCGCTGTAGCACCCGGACCGCCTCGATGCGCTCCGCCAGTTGTTCGCGGGTGGCCGCGGCGACGGGCGGGCCCCCGCACCGCCGGCGCAGTTCGTTGTGGATCCAGCCGTGCGGCCTGCCGGTGCGGTGGTGCGCCAGCGAGACCAGCGTGTTGAGCTCGCGGCGCAACTCCCGCAACTGCCCGTGGGTGGTCGTCGGCACCACCGCGCCCGACTCCGTGCGCTTCTGCAACTGCTCATCCTGCCTGCGGCGCAACAGGTCTCGCATCGAGTTGGCATCGAGCAGGCCCGGGATACCGAGGTAGTCGGCCTCCTCGTCGCTGCCGGCAGGTGTCGCGGTCCCGAACGAGGCGCCGTCGAAGATCACCTGATCGAGTTCGGCGTCGGCGCCGAGATATTCGATCTTGCCTTCGCCGTCGTCGGGCTCGTCACGCTTCTGCTCGGCCAGTTCAGCGTCGAGCGGGTCGTCGAGCGTCTCGCGGTGCGGCTTGCCGAGCACGTGGTTGCGCTGCGCCTCCATCTCCGAGGCGAGCATCAGCAGATTGGGCACCGAGGGCAGGAAGATGCTCGCGGTCTCACCGGGCCGGCGGGACCGCACGAAGCGGCCGATCGCCTGCGCGAAGAACAGCGGCGTGGACGCGCTGGTCGCGTAGACGCCGACCGCCAACCGCGGCACGTCGACCCCTTCGGAGACCATGCGCACCGCCACCAGCCATCGCGACGTGCCGGCGGAGAACTGCGAGATCCGGTCCGATGCGCCCTTGTCGTCGGAGAGCACCACCGTGGGCGCCTCGCCGGTGATCGTGGTCAGCAGGTCGGCGTAGGCGCGGGCCGCCGTCTGGTCCGAGGCGATGATCATGCCGCCGGCGTCGGGCACGTGCTGGCGCAGGCCGCGCAGCCGGGTGTCGGCGGCGGCGATCACCGCGGGCATCCACTGTCCCGCCGGGTTGAGCGCGGTCTTCCACGCCCGCGCGGTCTGCTCAGCGGTCAGCGGCTCCCCGAGGCGCGCGGCATGCTCCTCGCCCGCGCTGTCGCGCCAACGGGCCTCACCGGAGTACGCCATGAACATCACGGGCCGCACCACGCCGTCGGCCAGCGCGTCGGAGTAGCCGTAGGTGTGGTCGGCCTTCGAACGCATCAGGCCTTCGTGGTCGGGCTCGTAGGTGACGAACGGGATCGCGCTGTCGTCACTGCGGAACGGTGTCCCGGTCAGCGCGAGGCGTCGCGTGGCATCGTCGAATGCCTCCCGGATCGCGTCGCCCCAACTCTTGGCGTCGCCGCCGTGATGGATCTCGTCGAACACGACGAGCGTCTTGCGGTTCTCGGTGCGCACCCGGTGCCGGGACGGGTGGCTGGCCACCTGGGCATAGGTGACGACGACGCCGTGGTACTCCGAGGAGGTCTGGGAGTTCGAGTTGGAGAACTTCGGGTCCAGCGCGATGCCCTGCCGCGCGGCCGCCTGCGCCCACTGGATCTTGAGGTGCTCGGTGGGCACGACGATCGTGACGGCCTCGACGGTGCGCTGCGCCAGCAGCTCGGCGACGATGCGCAGAGCGAAGGTGGTCTTGCCCGAGCCAGGCGTGGCGACGGCGAGAAAGTCGCGCGGCTGGGCGGACAGGTATTTCACCAGCGCCCGTCGCTGCCAGCCTCGAAGCGTCTGGGAGCTGGGCGCTGCTTCAGCCCGCACCCATGACTCCCCTCAGGCTGAATTGCCGTCTGCGACAGCGTGACCGAATCGCAGTCTAGGGCAGGCCCTTCCGTGGCCGCATCTTCGCGGCGTGTCCGCGGGTCGGCGTGTCTGTCGGCTACTCGACGAAGTGGTTGTCGTTCTTGACGAACCACTCGCGGCGTTCGTCGTCGGTGAGCTCGCCGAGCTGGGCCAATCCCTCGAAGTAGTGCTCGCGCGGCGCGCCCGGGGCGAACAGCATCAGCATCGTCGCGGCCTCGTCGGCCTCGTTGCGGAAGCCGTGGATGCCGCCCGGCGGCACGTACAGGAAGTCTCCCGGTCGGCCGTCGGCCCACTCGGTGCCGTTGTACAGCGACACCGTGCCCGACAGCAGGTAGAACGCCTCGGACATGCCGCGATGGAAGTGCGGACCGGGACCGCCGCCCCGCGGCGCGATCCGCACGCGGTACAGGCCGTAGTCGCCGTTCGTCGCGTCCTGGCCGGCCAGGTAGTGGTACTGCACGACACCGAACGAGTCGTAGTCGGGCGGCTCGTCACCGCGCTTGAGCCGGGCGCTCACCTCGGGCTGGTCGGCGGTGTAGCGCGGCGGGGGATAGGGCGGTACCTGCCTGACATCCCACAACGACACATTTCGCAGGATAACGAGCTCTCAACGGGGCCGGGCGTGCCACGCTGACCGTGGAATGGCCGGAGCACGTAGGACTTTTGTCGCGGTCACCGCCGTGGCGGCGGTGCTGCTGGTCGGTGGCGCCGTCGGCAGGCCGGTCAGTGCCGCCGACGAGGCGGTCCTGATCCCGGGAGCCACGCTCTTCAAGAGGATCGACCCGTTCTACCCGATCATCGCCAGGAGCTATCCGAAGATCGGCATCCACCTGCACGACGATGACGACCCGGTGGTCGTCGACTACTCGCAGAATCCGTTCGCCACCGACCGCGCACTGGCGCAGGGGGTCGAGCGGGCCGGCGCAGCCGTGCGCGCGGCCGACGGTCCGGTCATCGTGATCGGCGAATCGATGGGCAGCATGGTCGCCGCGCGGCTGGCCGCCGAGCTGGCCGCCGGGACGGACCCGCCCGCGCCGAGTGACGTCAGGTTCGTGCTCATCGCGTCCCCGGAGGCCGGTGTCGCGAAGTGGTTCCGGGAGGGCGCCCGCATCCCGTTGGTGAAATACACGGACCGTCGCATTCCGGTGACGCCGTATCCGACCGCGGTGGTGACGGGTGAATACGACCCGTGGGCCGATCCGCCCGATCGCCCGTGGAACCTCGTCGCCGACGCCAATGCGCTGATGGGAATGATCTACGTCCACGGCCCGCCCAGCTGGGACGTGAACCTGTCGGACATTCCACCCGAGAACACCACCGTCGACGGCACGGTCACCACCTACTTCGTGCCGACCGAGCACCTGCCGCTGACCCGGCCGCTACGCGACCTCGGCGTGCCCGACCGGCTCGTGGACGCGGCCGACGAGATCCTTCGTCCGCTCGTCGACGCCGGCTACCGCCGCCACGATCAGCCCGGCGACCGTCGTCCGTACCTGTCGGACGGCAGGATTCGCCGTGCCCCCCGGATCCCCGACGTCACGACAGCGGGTACGCGACCCCCGTCAGCTCCTCCGACACCGTCCACAACCGACGCTGCAGCGCCTCGTCGTGGGACTGCCGACTCGACGAGACCACCTTCGGGTAGCCGCGTAGCTCGAAAGGTCCCGACGGACCGTAGTACTGACCGCCCTGGGCGGAAGGATCGGTGGCGGCTCGCAGGGTCGGCAGGGCTCCCATCGCCGCACTCTGCGACACCGCCCGGAACACAGGATTCAGCAGCGGCAGGTGTCGGCCGAGTTCGGTATTCGACCCGCCCGGATGTGCCGCGAGCGCGGCCGTCGACGAGCGGGCGCCGCTCAGTCGCCGCTGCAGCTCATAGGTGAACAGCAGGTTGGCGAGCTTGGACTGGCCGTAGGCGACGACGCGGTTGTAGTTGCGCTCGAGCTGCAGGTCGTCGAAGTGGATGCCGGCCCGGATGCGGTGCCCGACGCTGCTGACGGTGACGATGCGACCGGCCGGGGCGGCCGTCACCCGGTCCAGGAGCAGCCCTGTGAGGGCGAAGTGGCCGAGGTGGTTCGTGCCGAACTGCAGCTCGAAGCCCTCCGCGGTCTGCTGGCGCGGCGTGTACATCACGCCGGCGTTGTTGATGAGCAGGTCGATGGTGGGGTGGTCGCTCGCGAGCTGGTCGGCCGCGGCGCGCACCGAGGCCAGCGAGCTGAGGTCGAGCTCCTGGAGTTCGACGGTCGCCTCGGGCGCCGTCTGCTGGATGTGACGGACTGCCTCCTTGCCCTTGTCGAGGTTGCGCACCGCCAGTACGACGCGCGCGCCCTTGGCGGCCAGTGCGGCCGCGGTCTCGTAGCCGAGCCCGGTGTTGGCGCCGGTGACCACCGCGGTGCGTCCGGTCTGATCGGGAATGTCGGTCGTGGTCCAGTTCGTCATCAGGGTCTCCTAGAATGCAGTGAAACGGGGCGTTCGCTCCGGTTGTCGATCACTATACGGAACGTACGCCCCGCTTATCTATTCCTGGAGATGTCGCGATGACCCGGCCACTGCGCGCAGACGCCGCGCGCAACCGCGCCCGCGTGCTCGAGGTCGCCTACGACACGTTCGCCGCGGACGGACTCGCGGTGCCGATCGACGAGATCGCCCGGCGCGCGGGCGTCGGCGCCGGCACCGTCTACCGCCACTTCCCGACCAAGGAAGATCTGTTCCGCGCCGTCGTCGAGGACCGCATCCACGGCATCGTCGCCTCGGGTCGGGCCCTGCTCGACGACGCCGCACCCGGAGAGGCGCTGTTCAGCTTCCTGCGGTCCATGGTGCTGCAGTGGGGGGCGACCGACCGCGGGCTCAGCGAGGCGCTCGCCGGGGTGGGCATCGATGTGAACGCCGCGATTCCCGAGGCCGAGAGCGACTTCCTGGACATGCTCGGCGCGCTGTTGCGCGCCGCCCAGGACGCCGGAACAGTGCGCCGCGACGTCGACGTCGCCGACGTCAAGGCGCTGCTGGTCGGGTTGCAGGCGATGCAGGGCTACAACGACGCCGCCGCGGGACGGCTCATCGACGTCGTGCTCGACGGCCTACGCGCTGGGTGAACAGCCTTGCACTCACCCAGGTCGAGTGCTAAGAATGCAGTTGGCACTCGCGACCGGCGAGTGCTAGGTCGGGTCGGTGAGGCCGGGGCCGCATCAGCGAGCACACCCCAGCCGTCCGTCGCGGGCACTGCGCCCGACCAAGACGTGCATCCCCAATCCGGAGGAAACACTTCGCAATGGCCAAGACAATTGCGTATGACGAAGAGGCCCGTCGCGGCCTCGAGCGGGGTCTCAACGCCCTCGCCGACGCGGTAAAGGTGACGCTGGGCCCCAAGGGCCGCAACGTCGTCCTCGAGAAGAAGTGGGGCGCCCCCACGATCACCAACGATGGTGTGTCCATCGCCAAGGAGATCGAGCTCGAGGATCCGTACGAGAAGATCGGCGCCGAGCTGGTCAAGGAAGTCGCCAAGAAGACCGACGACGTCGCGGGTGACGGCACCACCACCGCCACCGTGCTGGCCCAGGCATTGGTCCGTGAGGGCCTGCGCAACGTGGCTGCCGGCGCCAACCCGCTCGGCCTCAAGCGCGGCATCGAGAAGGCCGTCGAGAAGGTCACCGAGACGCTGCTGAAGTCGGCCAAGGAGGTCGAGACCAAGGAGCAGATCGCTGCCACCGCCGCGATCTCCGCCGGCGACACCCAGATCGGCGAGCTCATCGCCGAGGCCATGGACAAGGTCGGCAACGAGGGTGTCATCACCGTCGAGGAGTCGAACACCTTCGGCCTGCAGCTCGAGCTCACCGAGGGCATGCGCTTCGACAAGGGCTACATCTCGGGGTACTTCGTGACCGACGCCGAGCGTCAGGAAGCGGTGCTCGAGGATCCCTACATCCTGCTGGTCAGCTCCAAGGTGTCGACCGTCAAGGATCTGCTGCCGCTGCTGGAGAAGGTCATCCAGGCCGGCAAGCCGCTGCTGATCATCGCCGAGGACGTCGAGGGCGAAGCCCTGTCGACCCTGGTGGTCAACAAGATCCGCGGCACCTTCAAGTCCGTCGCCGTCAAGGCCCCGGGCTTCGGTGACCGCCGCAAGGCGATGCTGCAGGACATGGCCATCCTCACCGGTGGCCAGGTCGTCAGCGAAGAGGTCGGCCTCTCGCTCGAGACCGCCGACATCTCGCTGCTGGGCCAGGCCCGCAAGGTCGTCGTGACCAAGGACGAGACCACCATCGTCGAGGGCGCCGGTGACTCCGACGCCATCGCCGGCCGGGTGGCTCAGATCCGCGCCGAGATCGAGAACAGCGACTCCGACTACGACCGCGAGAAGCTGCAGGAGCGCCTGGCCAAGCTGGCCGGCGGTGTTGCGGTGATCAAGGCCGGAGCTGCCACCGAGGTGGAGCTCAAGGAGCGCAAGCACCGCATCGAGGACGCCGTCCGCAACGCGAAGGCCGCCGTCGAGGAGGGCATCGTCGCCGGTGGCGGCGTGGCCCTGCTGCAGTCGGCTCCGTCGCTGGACGAGCTCAACCTGACCGGTGACGAGGCCACCGGCGCCAACATCGTGCGTGTCGCGCTGTCGGCTCCGCTGAAGCAGATCGCCTTCAACGGTGGTCTGGAGCCTGGCGTCGTCGCGGAGAAGGTCACCAACTCGCCCGCCGGCACCGGCCTCAACGCCGCCACCGGTGAGTACGAGGACCTGCTCAAGGCCGGCGTCGCCGACCCGGTGAAGGTCACCCGCTCGGCGCTGCAGAACGCGGCGTCCATCGCGGCGCTGTTCCTCACCACCGAGGCCGTCGTCGCCGACAAGCCGGAGAAGGCCGCCGCACCTGCCGGCGACCCGACCGGTGGCATGGGC
Organism: Mycolicibacterium chlorophenolicum; assembly: GCF_001044235.1. Classification (GTDB taxonomy): domain Bacteria; phylum Actinomycetota; class Actinomycetes; order Mycobacteriales; family Mycobacteriaceae; genus Mycobacterium; species Mycobacterium chlorophenolicum. Next base: position 214,995 of record NZ_JYNL01000023.1, read on the forward strand.
GGTATGGACTTCTAAGTCCTGCTACTACGAAAGCCCCGGCTCGCTTGGCGAGCCGGGGCTTTTCGTTGTCCCGAATGTGGGACCTGTGCACAGGCTCGGGCGGAAATGCGTGCGCAGGGCCCACAGTCGTCGGAGGTGTCCGCGAATCTGCGGCCATGGAACCATTTCTCGGCAGCGCCGCAGTGCGCCGCGGTCTGTTGAGTCGTCGGGGGCTCGCCCGCGGTCACCGGGCGCTGTATCGCGATGTCTATGTACCAAACGACGTCGAACTGACGGCTCAGATCCGCGCGCAGGCCGCGTGGCTCGCCACCGGCGCGCCATTGTGCGGTGTGTCGGCCGCGGCGGTACTCGGCACGAAGTGGATCGATCCCTCGACTCCGGTCCAGATACTGCGCGCCGATCGCCATGCGCCGCCAGGCATCACGGTCCACACCTGGAGTGTTGCGCCCGACGAGGTGTGCCTCAGGGGTGGCGTGGACACGACCACACCGGCCCGCACGGCGTTCGACCTCGGCCGAACGCTTCCGGAGCGTCGCGCGATTCCGATGGTGGACGCGCTGATGAACGCGACACGGGTCAGCGTCGCCGAGGTGCTCGCCGTCGCAGATGCCCACCCGGGCGTTCGGGGCGCGGCGAGGCTGCGGCGGATTCTGGGCCTCGTGGACGGCGGTGCCGAGTCGCCGCAGGAGACCCGGCTCCGGCTGATCGTGGTCCGCGGTGGGCTGCCCCGGCCCGAGACGCAGATCGAGTTCCGGGATCTGCGGATCCGGGTCGACATGGGATGGCGTGACTGGAAGGTCGCCGTCGAGTACGACGGCGCCCAGCACTGGACCGATCGCCGGCAGCGCTCCTGGGACATCGACCGCATCGCACTGTTGGAAGAGGCGGGATGGGTGGTGATCCGCGTGAGCGCCGAGATGCTGGACCGACCCGACGTCGTGCTCGAGCGGATCCGGTCGCGACTCCGCGCTGCAGGGTGCCCCGTCTGAATCACGACTGTGGGTCCTGTGCACAGATTCGGGCGGAAAAGCGTGCACAGGACCCACACTCGGCGCAGCCGCGTGGATGAAATGGCCGCGCCGGTGGGTTCACCTCTGACATGACCACGATGACGGCGATCGGGGCCTTCGCGGCCGACTCCCTCGACGACAGCCTGCGCGACGTCACCGTCGACGTCCCCGAACTGCGTCCGCGTGACGTGCTGGTGCGTGTGCACGCGGTGTCGGTGAATCCGGTGGACGTGAAACAACGCGCCGCACTGACGAAGTCGGGCCGGCCGAAGATCCTCGGGTACGACGCGGCCGGCGTGGTCGAGGCGGTCGGGCCGGACGTGACGACGCTGTCGGTCGGCGACGAGGTCTGGTACGCCGGCGACATCACCCGGCCCGGCAGCAACGCCGAGCTGCAGGCGGTCGACGAGCGGATCGTGTCGCGCAAGCCGCAATCGCTGTCGTTCGCGGACGCGGCGGCGCTGCCGCTGACCACGATCACCGCCTGGGAGTCGCTATTCGACCGCTTCGGGTTGACCTCGGAGTCGACGGGCGACCTGCTGGTGCTCGGCGGCGCCGGCGGCGTGGGCTCGATCATGATCCAGTTGGCGAAGGCGCTGACGGGCGTGCGGGTGATCGCCACGGCGAGCCGCGACGAGTCCCGGAAGTGGGCGCAGCAGATGGGCGCCGACCTCGTGGTGAACCACCATCATCTGCGCGATGAGACACTCGCCGCGGTGCCCGGTGGCGTCGAGTACCTGTTCTCACCGCACTCTGCGGGCAACATCGACGACTACGAGGCGATCGTCCGACCGTTCGGCCACATCACCGCGATCGACGAACCCGAGGGCCTCGAACTGGTCGGGCTGAAGGCCAAGAGCATCGCCTGGCATTGGGAGCTGATGTTCACCCGGGCGATGTTCGAGACGCCGGACATGATCGAGCAGCAGCGGCTCCTGGCCCGCACCGCAGAGCTGGTCGATCAGGGAACACTGCGCACCACGGTCACCACGACGATCAACGACTTCTCGGCGGCCGGTCTGATCGAGGCGCATCGCGATGTCGAGTCGGGCCGGATGACGGGCAAGGTCGTCGTCACTCGCTGAGCGGCGTGGGCTTGCGGTGCAGTCAGAGGCTCTGCAGCAGTTGAGCGAGCGTGGATTTCAGCGCGGCGGTGTCGGCGCGGGACAGGCCGGCGGTGACGTCGTGCTCGACCTGTTCGGCCAGGGCGGCGGCACGGCGCAGTGTTCGGCTGCCCTGAGCGGTGAGCTGCAGACGGCGGTTGCGTCGATCGTCGGGGGACACCGCCTGCTTGATGAGCTTCCGGTCCGACAGGTCGGTGACGAGTTGGCTCATCGTCGTGCGGTCGATACGGAGCCGTTGGCTGGCCTCGGTCTGTGTGACACCGGGCTGGTGGCCGATGAGCAGGAGCACCCCGAAGACGCGGGGATGCAGGTTCAGCGGGGCGAGCGCGGCCGCGGTGCGATCCCGCACGATGACGGCGGCCTGGTTGAGCAGGAAGCCCAGCGCCGTCTCGGGCCGGTCGATGACTGGATCCGCGGGATGTGCCGTCGCCATCGCAGCACCCTATCGCCCGCGTGATCCTCAGTATCACAAACGATCAGCATGAGTGAGTATCTGTGGGTATCGTGACGGCCATGGCAGGTGTGATCGGCAAGGTCGCGATCGTGACCGCAGCCAGTCGTGGGATCGGCCGGGCGGTGGCCCTGACTCTCGGACGGCGCGGCGCGTCGGTGGTGGTCAACTATCACGGGAACGCCGGGAAGGCGCAGGAAGTCGTCGAAGCGATCGAGGCGTCCGGCGGCGCCGCGGTGGCCGTCCAGGGTTCGGTCGCCCGTCGCGACGATGTCGTGCGTCTCTTCGATGCCGCGGACGAGGCGTTCGGAGGCGTCGACATCGTCGTGAACGTGGCCGGCGACTTCATCGAGAAACCGGTCGCCGAGATCACCGACGATGACGTCGACCGGGTCCTCGCTATCAATCTGCGTGGCGCGCTCTACGTGTTGAGCGAGGCGGCCCGCAGGGTCCGTGAGGGGGGTCGGATCCTGCACACGTCGTCCGGTGCGACGGAGGCTCCGCACGCCGGCGGCGGCCTCTACGCGGCATCCAAGGCCGCCGCAGAACGCATCGCGTTCGCCCTGGCCAAGGAACTCGGTCCCCGCCGCATCACCGTCAACGTGGTCTCTCCGGGCGTGACGCAGACCGACGGTCTGGTCGCCTCCGACGCCCTGCGGGAGCGACTGATCGCCGAGACGCCGCTCGCGCGGCTCGGACAACCCCAGGAGGTCGCCGAGGCGTTCGCCTTCCTCGCCAGCGACGAGGGTGGATGGGTCAACGGGCAGCTGATCCGGGTCAACGGCGGCGTGCTGTGACGACGGCCGAGCAGGCGCGGGCGCTCATCGGCTCCTTCGCCGAGGCCCTCAACCGGCGCGACGCCTCCGCGCTGGCGTCGCTGTTCACCGAGGACGCGGACTTCGTCGACTTCCGCGGCCACTGGTTGCGGGGGCGGCCCGCGATCCGCGACGGCCACATCCGGGCGTTCGACGGTCTCCTGGCGGCGGGCACGACGACATGGCGCGACGTGACGGTGGACGATCTCGGCCACGGTCTGCTCGTCTGCCACGGGCTGTGGACGATTGCGGCACACGAGCACCCCGACGGTTCGCACGTCCCGGAGCGCCAGGGTGTCATCACGTTCCTGATCGAATCGACGGCGGACGGCCTGCGCATCCGTGCCGGGCAGAACACCGAGCAGACCTAGCGGCTGGGCGAATGCCGGTCGCGGTTGGATGGACGCATGGCCCTCCCTGAACCCTCAGCCCCGTCCACCGCGGTCGTCACTGGAGCCTCGTCGGGCATCGGCGCCGACCTTGCGCGGGAACTCGTCGAGCGCGGGCACGGCGTCACGCTCGTCGCCCGCCGCGAAGAGCGCTTGCGCGCACTCGCTGACGAACTGTCCGGATCGGTGCGCGTCGAGGTGATCGGTTGTGACGTCGCCGATCCCGCTGCGCGCGCCGGGCTGTTCCCCGAGATCGAGCGGCGCGGCCTGACCGTCGACATCCTCGTCAACAACGCGGGCGTCGGCACCATCGGACCGGTCGTGGGCTCGACGCCCGAAGCCGAGGTGGCCCAGGTCCGCGTCAACGTCGAGGCGCTGATCGACCTGACCACGCGGGCGGTGCAGCAGATGGTGCCCCGCGGCCGCGGCGCGATCCTCAACGTCGGCTCCACCGCGGGCTTCCAGCCGTTCCCCGGGCAGGCGGGCTACGCGGCGACCAAGGCGTTCGTCCGGTCCTACACCGACGGGCTGCGCGGCGAACTCGCCGGCACCGGCGTCACCGTCGCCGCGCTGCATCCGGGCCCGGTGCGCACCGAGTTCCTCCAGGTCGCCGGCATGGACGAGCGGACGTTCGCCGACGCGTTCCCGAAGTTCATGTGGGTGCCGTCCCGCGAGGTGGCCCGGGAGGGCATCGAGGCGCTGGCCCACGATCGCGGCGGTGTGATCCCCGGCGTGCCGAACAAGATCAGCACGAAGATCTTCGAGTTGCTGCCCCGCACGCTGCTGCTGCCGTTGCTCAAGAGCCAGCACCCCGCGCTGCGTCGCTCACACTGACGACACGTGGGGCTTGACGTCCTCCATCACCCACTGCGCGTAGTCGAGATAAGCGTCCACGCCTCCGACGGCGGGGATGGGCACCGAAGTCATGGTCACGCCGAGGTCGCTGAGCCGGCCGACCGCGTCGATGAGTTCCTCGGTGCCCATCCCCGGACGCTGATCGGGGTCATCGATCACGACATGCCCCTCACCGATCAGCGAGGTGCCCAGTCCGTAGCAGACTTCGAAGGGTCGGCCGCCGAACGTCGGCTGGGACTTGATGTAGTCGATCCTCGCGGGGATCTGCTTCAGTGGTGTCAGGAACGGGATCCACCCGGACGCGAAGCGCGCGGCGCGCCGCAACGGCGCATCGGCGTCGCCGCCGATCCAGATCGGAATATGCGGGCGCTGGACCGGTTTGGGCGCGAACGCTGCGTCGCTGAAGCGGACGTGCGTGCCCTCGAAGCGCGGCGAGTCACTTGTCCACAGCTCGATGATCGCTGCGAGGTACTCGTCGGCGATCTCGCCGCGCTTGTGGAAGTCGACGCCGAGCAGTCGGAATTCCTCGGGATCCCAACCGACGCCGAAGGTCACCATGATGCGACCGCCGCTCATCCAGTCCGCGGTCGCCAACGCCTTGGCCAGCACGACGGGATGCTGCAGGGGTAGCAGCGTGACGCACGAGTTGATCGGGATCCGCGTGGTCGCGCCGGCGAGGAACGACTGCGCGACCGTCGAGTGGAAGTAGTGCGGACCGCTGAGCGCGACGTGGCTGTCGGGCACCAGGAAGTGCTCCGGCACCGCGATCATGTCGTAGCCCAGTTCCTCTGCGCAGCGGGCCATCCGCGCCTGGTCGGCTCCGGTGACGTCGTATTCCCACTGCTGCACAAGGGCTTTGAGCTCCATGGAGTGGGGCATGTTGAAGCAGAACTTCATGGACTCATCGCCTCCTGGGCAAGAGTGCCCGCCTGATCGGCGGTGAGGTGGCCCGCGACAAAAAGCCACCTCAGAGTGTCGCGTAGCGTTTCGGCGGGGTCGCGAAACGTGATGCCCAGTTCGCGGGTGGTGGCCGAGGCGTCGGCACCGGGCCATCCGGTGGTGACGTCCATGCCCTCGCGAGTGAGGGGAAAGTCGAAGTCGTACAGCCGTTTCACCACGTCGCCGACGCTGCCCGCTGCCCGCAGTACGGCCCCCGGGACCCGCATGCGGCGCGGATGTGTCCCGGTCAGGGTGCAGCAGAGGTCGTAGAGCAGCGACCATGACAGCATCGGCGAGGCCGCTACGTAGCGGTGCGGGCCGGGCGGCAACTCGAGCAGGGTGACAAGCAGGGCGGCGAGGTCCCGCACATCGACGATCTGCATTCCGCCTGAGGTCAGCACGAAGACTGACGTCATGAAGGACTTCAGTCCGGCGGTCATGGCACTCAAGCCGGGGTCGTCGGGGCCTATGATGCCGGCGGGATAGCAGACGCCCACGGGTGCGCCGGCGTCCTGCAACCCGCGAACATACCGTTCTGCGGCGGCCTTCGACCGGGCGTAGGCCGATGCGCCGTCGACGATGGGCGACGACGCCGACATCGGGGGACCGTTACGGACGAGGAACACCGACAGAGACGAGACGTGGACGATGCTCGGTATCCCGCGCCGCACTGCGCCGCCGACGACGATCTCCACCCCGCGGGTGTTCGCCTCTTCGACGGCACGAGCCGACCGTCGCCGCAGATCGACCACTGCAGCGGTGTGGATCACACCGTGGCAACCGTCGAACGCGGCCTCGACAGCGTCACCGTCGGTCATGTCGGCGGCGACGACATCGTCGGGAGAGTAACCGCGCAGAGGAAAGACCTGCCCGACTTTGGCCGGGTCGCGCACCATGAGCCGGACCTGATGCCCCGCAGCGGCCAGTGCGGCCGCCGTGTGAGAACCGGTGAAGCCCGTGCCGCCGGTGACGAGCACCTTCACGGCTCGAGTGTAGAACCGCAGTGCTGCGCGAATCCCGTTTTTCGAGCAGCCTTGGCGACAGAACCGTTACTACGCTTGCTGTTTCAACTAGACGTACTACGCAGGCCGGGGCGCCGGGCGGCGACCCCTGATCAGCTTCCCGGGCCGGGCCTGCGTCGGCGCACCGTTCTCGGCGATCACCTCGCCCGAGACGATGGTGGCGACGTAGCCGTCGGCGGACTGGTCCAACCGGCGCCCGCCCGCAGGCAGGTCGTTGACCACGACCGGCCGATGCAACCGCAGCGCCGCCGCGTCGATGACGTTCAGGTCGGCCTTGTAGCCCACCGCGATCCGGCCGCGGTCGGCCAGCCCTGCCACCTTCGCCGGCACCGAGGTCAGCTCGCGCACCGCCTCCGCCACCGTCAGCCGGCCGGTCGGCCTGTCGCGGACCCAGTGCGTCAGCATGTAGGTGGGAAAGCTTGCGTCGCAGATCATCCCGTAGTGCGCCCCGCCGTCGCCGAGACCCAGCACCACGTCGTCGCGGTGGATCAGCTCCGCGACGGTGTCCAGCGAACCGTCGCGGAAGTTGGCCAACGTGACGAGGAGCATCGCGTGCCCGTCGTCGTCGAGCAGGCGGTCGTAGGCCTCCTCGGCCGGGCTCACGCCGCGGGCCCGCGCCCTCGCACCGATCGAATCCGACGGTGACGGTTCGTAATTCGGCGGATCACCGAGCGGGAACATGTAGTTCCACGCCTGCGCGGCGAACATCAGCGGATGCCCGTCGGAGGCCGGGGTGTCGGTCAGGATGCGTTCCCGCACTTCGGGTTTGCGCATCTCGGCCACCCGTTCGGCCAGTGGCAGGTCCGCGAGCGCCTGGTAGGACGGGTACATCACGAAGGGATTGCCCGACAGGTCGAGGCCGAGCACCAGCCCGATGGGGCGCGGGAAGATCTGAGCGGTTACTTGAGGACCGCCGACCCCGACGTTCTTGTTGGCCTTCTCGACCATCCGCAGCGCGTCGAGGAAGAACGGATCCCCGGCGTTGCCGATCGCCAGCGTGAACGTCACCGGCAGCCCGACGTCGGCGGCCACGTCGAAGACCGTGCGCAGCGCCGGCTCGTAGTCCCCGGCCATCAGGTCGGGCACGAACTGGATCAGGCCGCCGCCTGCGTCGTCGACGCCGCGCGCGATCGCCTCGATCTCCGCATAGCCGGCGTCGTAGCTGGGGATCGGGTGGCCGCTCTCGGACTTGTGCAGCGTGAGCCGCGACGACGCGAATCCCAGCGCCCCGGCCTGGACCGCCTCGGCGGCCAGCTTCCGCATCATCGCCAGGTCTTCGGCGGTGGCGGGCTCCCGGTCGACACCGCGCTGTCCCATCACGTAGACCCGCAGCGGGGAATGCGGCAGGAAGGCGGCCACGTCGATGTCGCGACGTCGGGCGTCGACGGCGTCCAGGAACTCCGGGAACGTCTCCCAGTGCCAGGGCAGCCCGTCGACCATCACCACACCGGGGATGTCCTCGACGCCGGCCATCACGTCGACCAGGACGTCGTGGTCCGACGGGCGGCAGGGCGCGAAGCCGACGCCGCAGTTGCCCATCACCGCCGTGGTGACGCCGTGCGCCGAGGACGGGGTCAACCGGTCCGACCAGATCGCCTGGCCGTCGTAGTGGGTGTGCAGGTCGACGAAACCGGGGGTGACGAGCAGGCCGGTCCCGTCGATCTCCCGTGCAGCGGTCTCGCTGACGTCGCCGACGGCGACCACCACGCCGTCGCTGACGGCCACGTCGGCGACGAAGGGTTCGCCGCCCAGGCCGTCGACCACGGTGCCGCCGCGAATGATCAGGTCATGGGTCATCCCCCGAATGTACGGTGAGGGCGTGATCGACCACTTCGGAATCAACTGCTCGAACTGGGACGAGTCGAAGACGTTCTACGACAAGGTCCTCGGCGTGCTCGGGTACACGCGGCAGATGGACATGGAGGTCGCCATCGGATACGGCGCCGACGGCCATCCCGCGTTCTGGATCGCGGACGCGTCCGCCGGCCAGGTGGCCGGACCCAACCGCGAGACGCACATCGCGTTCGTCGCGAAAGACGCCGAATCAGTGCAGGCGTTCTACCGCACCGCGCTCGCGCTCGGCGTCGAGCCGCTGCACGCGCCGCGGCTGTGGCCGGAGTACCACCCGAACTACTACGGCGCGTTCGTGCGCGATCCGGAAGGCAACAACGTCGAGGCCGTGTTCCACGGCGGCGGTCCGGCGGTCACCGGTCCGCCGGTTTGAGCCACCGCCACTGGCCCTTCGACCACGCGTCGGCGCCGTCGAGGCTGTCTGCGACCGCCTGCACGACCCCGGGCCACTGCCACTCGTCGTAGTCGTCACCGGACAGCCAGCCGCCCGGGCGCACCTTCGGCAGCCAGGCCGCGATGTCCGCGCGCACACTGTCGTAGTCGTGTCGGGCGTCGAGGTGAACCCACGCCAGCGACTCGTCGGCGAACAGCGCGGCCGCCGCTACCGAGTCGCTGAGCAGGAGCTGGATCCGGTCGGCGAAACCGCACGCCAGTACGTTGCGGTGCAGCAGCCCCGCGAGCGTCCCGCCGCCGTGCGCCACCGCGGGACCGTGCGCGTCCGTGCCGCCCCTGCCCTCGGGGCCGCTCCCGCGCGCGGTGTCCACGCCGATGATCGCGACGTCGAGCGCGTGGTCGCGAGCCACCTCGGCCAGCGAGCACAGACTGCGACCCAGGTAGCAGCCCACCTCGACGAAGCGATCGCCGCTGCCGAAGTGCTCGACGGCCTCCTCCTGCCCGGAGCGCCACTGGAACCAGCCCGGGATGTCCCGCCACGTCTGCACGGGCTCGTCGAAGCCGGCCATGGGATCAGGCACCTGTGCTCACACTCCTCGTCACTGGGGCCGCGACGGCGATCCGGTCGCCGTCGCGGATGATCAGGCCGTCGCGTTCGAACGCGTCCAGCCAGCCCGTCATCGGCCACCGACCCCATCGTCGACGGAACACGCGGGCGTTCGCCACGATCGCGCCGAGATGTTCCACCGGCGGATCGGAGATCGGGTGGTGCTGGTGATAGGCGTGCGCCCCGCCCACCCAGACGAGGGGAACGCCCTTGGCTGCGGCGACGGTGGCGAAATCGGTGTCCTCGCCGCCGTAGCCGGCGTAGGTCTCGCAGAATCCGCCGAGGCGCCGCCACGCCGCCGCCGAGACCGCGAACGACAGCGACCAGAACAGGTCGTGGTTCGACTCGGTCTGCAGGACGCCCGGCGGTGGCGCCGGCCGGGCGGGATGCGGGTCTGTCAGGGACTCGAGACCGTCGAGCGGATAGCCGTCGGGGGCGTGCGGCAGGTAGGTGACCGGCCCGCACAGCAGCGCGTCGCCGTCCACGCGTCGGTGCGCGTCGACGTACCGGTCGATCAGCGCGGGGCCGGGGATGCAGTCGACGTCGAGGAAGATCAGCAGGTCCGCGCCACGTCGGATCGCCTCGTGCGCACCCTGGTTGCGTCCCCGTGCCAGCGGCAGGCCGGCGGAGGTCGACGCGCACTCGACGACGTGCACGCCCGGGGCGGCCACGGTGCGGATCACCGGGTCGTCGATGGCCACCACGCAGCGGTCGTCCGGTGCGGGACGGCAGGTGGAGAACCCGGCCTGCTGGCGGGTGAAGTGATCGTGACGTCCGTGCACCACGGTGATCACCGACGTGTGGACGGGTCTCATGCGGCGATCACCGCCGCGGCGCGTGCGGCCGCTCCCTGCACCTGTAGCCGTGACCACCTCGACCGGTCCAGCGTCCGTGTCTGCGCGAGCAGTGCCGGCCACGCCTCGCGGGCGGGCCAGCGGTCGACCTCGACGGTGAGGCCGGCGCGGGCCAGCGCACCGGCGGTGGCGACCTGTTCCCCGAACGGGCGCTGCTGCGGGATGACGATCACCGAGGCGTCGGTGAGTGCGACATCGGCGATGGCGTTCTGGCCGGCGTGGGTGACGACGACGTCGGCCGAAGCGAGGATCGGCCAGGGGTCGTCGACCCAAGAGGACACACCCAGCCAGATCCACCGGTACTGCGGCAGCGCGCCGCGCAGTTGCTCCAGCGCGTCCGCGGGCAGGTCGTCGCCCCCGGCGCCGCCGAGGAGCACGCCGGTGCCGGCGGACGGTGTCGCACCGTGCCGGCCCTCGAACTGGCTGATCGATCCGACGAAGTGCGTCCGATCCAGATGGTCACGCAGCCAAGGGGGTTGGTACACCTCTGCCGACCAGGGTGCGACGATCTGGTCGGCGATGTCGTAGGCCAGTCGGTGCGCCGGATCGGTGCGCTCGCCGGGCATCGCCATCACGGTGACGGGTATGCCCGCGAGCCGGCCCAGCGTCGCGATCTCCACCGACACATCGACGACCAGACGGCGCAGTCCGGCGTCCGCCGCGACCCGCAGCAGTTCGGCGGCACGCCGGGCCAGACCCGTGACATGCAGAGGGGCCCAGTGCATGCGGCCCCGGCACTGGGCGTCGACCGGTTCGTCGTCGTCGGCGGGGACGTCGAGGGGCAGCTGGACCCAGGTGTCTCGAGCGCGCATCGACACCGGTTCGGGGAGGGAGGAGAAGAACGTCACCGACTCGTCCAGCCGTGCGCAGATCGACCGGGCACGGGCGGCGTGGCCGCGGCCGTGATGGTGCACGTAGTACCCGATCACGCCGAAACCCCTTCCATCGGAGGGAAGATCAGCTGCCGGTAGTGGTCGAGATAGCACTGCACCATCACCTCGTGCGAGCAGCGGCGCTCGGCGCGCCCGCGGGCGTCGGCTCTGCGCAGCGTCATCGCCTCTCTGATCGCCCGGCTCAGCCCGTCGATGTCTCCCGGCGTGGCCAGCCGCCCGCAGGAGTCGTCGACGATCTCGGGGATGCCGCCGCGCGCGAACGCCGCGACCGGTGTGCCCGCCGCCAGCGCCTCGGCGACGACCAGCCCGTACGGTTCGTCCCAGTGCGGCGTGACCAGGGCCACCGCAGCGTCGCCCACCAGGGCGTTGAGCTCGTCGCGGCGCAGGTGACCTTCGTAGACGGCGCCGGCGCCGAGCAGCGGACGCACGGCGGTGTCGAAGTACTCCCGGTCGCCCACCGGGCCCGCGATGCGCAGTGGGACGCCTGCCCTCCGGGCGGCAGCGATGGCCGAGGTAACCCCCTTCTCGGGGACGAGCCGGCCCGTCCACACCGCATAGCGCCCACCGCCCGATCCCACCGGCCGGTAGGCCATGTTGACTCCGTTGAGGATCACCGGCACCGGCCCGTTGATCGGTTCCCATTGGCGGGCGGTGAATTCGCTGACGGCGACGAAGCTGCTGGCGACCCCGCCGGGCAGGGCGACCGCCTGCTCGAGCCACGGCAACGGCGGTGTGTGCAGCGTGGTCAGCATCGGCGCGTCGATGGTGTGGGCCATGGCCAGCGGCAGGTAATGCAGGCTGTGGTTGTGGATGATGTCGAACGAACCCAGTTCGGCGCGAGCCAGTTCCAGCATCACCGACAGGTAGGCGTGGGTCTCCTCCACCACCCACTCTGGTGTCGTGGGTTCGAGTCGACGGGTCTCCTCGCTCATCCGAAAGGTGCGCAGCGGCATGACATTCCACGGAGCGTCGATGTCCGACCCCGGTGCGGCGAACACCGTGACGCTGTGCCCGGCCGTAGTGAGGCCGTGGGCGAGCTCGAAGACGAAGGCTTCCAGGCCACCGGCGAACGGCTGCCGCACCGGATAGCGCGAGGACGCCAGCATGGCGATGCGAAGCGGCCGCGCGCTCATGCGATCCTCGCCGTGTCCAGCAGGCGCCGATACAGCTGCGCGGTCGCGCGGCGGACCTCACGGCGCTGGGTCGCCCGCATCCGTCGCCGATCGAGGTCGTCTCCGCCCGGCAGCGCCCGCACCGCAGCGGCCGCGCGGTCGACGGCGCAGAGCAGGCCGGCCTCGTCGAAGCGGTCGGTGCCGTAACCAAAGGTGTTGCACGCCAACTGCTCGTGGAACAGGCCACAATCGGGGACGACGGGCAGCACCCCGCTGTCGAAGCACGCCTCGATCCAGCCGGAGTGCGTTCCGAAACGGTACGGCAGAACCAGGATGTCGATCTCGTGCAGGTAGTCGACCAGCTCGTGGTCGGTGAAGGGCGGGTGTATCCGGACGTCGACGCCGCGGGACCGATAGTCCGCGAGCCGGCCGGGGAGTTGCGCGTCGGCCCTCGGGGACGTCAAGGCGTTCGCGTCGAGGTCGACGCGAAGCGAGATCGAGTCCGGCACAAGGTGACTGTCGACGAGAGCGTCGACGACGGGCCACGGGTCGATGTTCGCCCGCAGGAACTTCCCGTGCACCGCGACCCGGGGTCGGGACGCGGGCGTGCGGCGCACGCCGACGCGGTCGATCGGCAACAGATGAGGGTGGGGCAGCACCGCGGGGACAGCGTCCCAGCGATCGGCCACCCGGCGGGCCGCCCCCGCGGTGAGGGTGGTGAGCGCATCGGCCCGGCGCACGAGCGTGCCGAGTTTCGCGACATAGTGCGACTGGTCGTCCATGTGGGGGTTCACCAGGTCGTGCACGGTGACGACGAGGGGAACCCGGTGTGCGGCGAGCACGTCGGCGACGGCGACGAGGTCGTCGTGCTCGACGCCCTCGAACCCGAAATGGACGTGCAGAACATCGATGTCGTCGATGTGACTCAGTAGATAGTCGGGGTCCAGCCATCGCGGCGGCCACCACTGGCCGGGCACGGTGGCGTCGAGGGGAATCGGATCGGGCAGCAACGCGATCAACGTGGGATCGACGATCGCGGAGACATAGGGGTGTGCAGCCGGAACTGAGGCGACACGAATCACATTCACACAATCCCTTCGGCAACGACGTTTGATCTCGCCGCTGTCTGGACGAATGTGCGGGACAGGTATACCACGCATCGGCGACAAGTAACCTCGCGGCAGTGGACCCCCTTGACGGCCGTACGCGGCACTACCGCGACTTCTACTCACCGCCCGCCGGTGGGTCGGACTCCCCGCTGTGGTTGGTGGTCGGCAACTGCCAGGCCGAGGCGTTGAGGCGGGTCCTCGACGCCGTGCCGGGCCGGCCGTACCGGACGGCGCGCATCCCGCCGGTGCACGAGCTCACGGCCCGCGACCTGCCTTATCTGGACGCCCTTCTCGCGCGGACGTCAGTGCTGTTGAGTCAGCCGATCCGGCCCGACTATCGCGATCTCCCGCTGGGCACCGGTCAACTCGTCGAGCGCCTCGCACCCGGGGCAGTGTGCGTTCGCTGGCCGGTGATCCGCTATGCGGGTCTCTACCCCTTTCAGGCGATCGTCCGCCGTCCCGCCGACCGGTCGCTGAACCCGCCGGTGGTGCCCTATCACGACCTGCGGACAGTGACCGCGGCGCGGGACGGGCGGTCGCCCGAGGACCCTTGGAATGTCGACGTCAGCGCCGATCAGATCAGGGCGGTGGCCGCCTTCAGCCGGGACGAACTCGCCCGTCGGGAGGACCGGGATTGCGACGTCGGCGTCGCGGATCTGCTCGCGACGTTCGGCGTGGACGTGGCACACACCGTCAATCACCCGGGAAACCCTTTGCTGGAAGCGCTCGCTCAACGCATTCTGGACCGGCTCGATGTGCCGCTGGCGGTCGCGGCGGTCGACGCTGTGCTGCTGTCCGCGGTCACCGCTCCGCTGGAGGCGCGCGTGATCGAGGCTCTGGGGCTCGCCGGGACGGCGCGACCCGACTGGCGCTGTGACGGGCGCACCGTCTCGCCGCAGGAAGTGCACGCCGCGCAGCTGCAGTGGTACCGGTCCAACCCCGACTTCGCCGACCTCGCCGTGGAACGTCACGGAATCGTCATGGATCTGCTTGGCCTGCTGTCCCGTTCGGGCCGATCATGACCGTCACCCAGGCCCTGGTCGGTCCGCGCCACCACGGGGTGGTGCGCTTCGGGCTCGCGCTTCACGACTCCCTGCAGTCCTGCGGTCTTCCGCTGCGGCAGGTGTGGCATCCGGGGACAGCCGAGCTCAGCCGCGCCCTGGATGGCGGCGCACTGCATCTGCAGTTCACCGATCGGCTCTTCGGCGACAGCCCGCAGGCCGCGGCTGGTGTGCTGGCGGCTCTGGCCCGGCGCACCGGATCCCGGCTGACCGTGACGCTGCATGATCTACCGCAACCGTCGGACGGTCAGAACTTCGCGCGCCGCGCAGCGGCGTACGCCGACGTCGTCGCGCGCTCCGCCGGTGTGGCTGTCAGCAGCGCACACGAACGGGAGTTGTTGCGCGACCTCGGCGTCGACGTCGGCCCTGTGGCGGTGATCCCGCTGCCGATCGGGCAGCGGGCGCCCGCACACGTCCGGCCCGCGGAGCCGCGGGAGGTCGGGGTCTTCGGCTTCCTCTACCCCGGCAAGGGGCACGAGGAGGTCATCGCGGCGACGGCAGACCTGCCCCCCGATGTCGAGGTGCACGCCATCGGCGAAACCTCCTCGGGGCACCAGGATCTGGTGGCGGATCTCACGGCACGGGCGCGGCTGCTCGGCCGGCGGTTCCACGTGACGGGGCATGTCCCCGATGATCTGCTGACCGAGGCGCTGCAGCGGATCGCCGTTCCCGTCGTCGCCCACACCCACGTGTCGGCGTCCGGCTCGCTCGGCTCCTGGCTCTCGGCATCACGGCGTCCGCTCGCGCCGACCAACCGCTACACCCGCGAGGTCGAGGAGCGCAATCCGGGCATGCTGACGTTGTATCCCGACACCGGGCACGGTCTGCGAACAGCACTCGCGCTCGCACTCGAGAAGCCTGAATCCACCTGGCTGCCCGAGGATTCGGTGCCGCGGCCCACCGACGCCGACACCGCGTTCGCCTACCACCGCTTCTTCCAGCGTTGGCACCGATGAACGGACCGTTCCCGCTGACCGACGGCCGGGTGTGTGTGCCCGGCAATCACTGGGACCTGCTCGACGGCAGGGCCGGCAGACTCGCGAGCGTCGCGGTGGTCATCCCGTTCTTCGAACAGCAGGACGATCTCAACCGTGTGCTGGCAGGCCTTGACGCCCAGGACTATCCGGCTCACCTCATCGAAGTCGCGGTTGCCGACGACGGATCGCGAGAGCCGCCCGACACCTCGGCGTCGTCGTTGACGTGCACCGTGGTCAGGCAGGAGGACCGCGGCTTCCGTGCCGCCGCGGCGCGCAACCTCGGCGCCGCGGCCACCGAGGCAGAGATCCTGTGCTTTCTCGACGCGGACACCGTGCCCGAACCCGGCTACCTGCGCGAGATCTCGCGGCTGCCGTCGATGCTTCCGGACGCTCTGGTCGTCGGGCGCCGCCGCCACGCCGATCTCGCCGGTTGGTCGGCGGCCGATCTCTCGCGATGGTGGGCGGGTGAGTCGGCGCCGGCGGTGTTGGAGGAACCGCGCTGGCTGACCGACGCCTACGCGCGCACCGCAGACCTCGCCGTCGCCGACAATGGTGCCTACCGATTCGTGATCAGTTCGGTGATGTGTTGCAGCCGTGAGCTTTTCACCTATTGCGGCGGCTTCGACGAAACCTTCGACCGGTATGGCGGCGAGGATTGGGAGTTCGCCCACCGCGCCGTGGCGTGTGGGGCGGTTCTGCACCACGCGCGTCGGGCGGTGGCGTGGCACAACGGTCCCGACTGGGCCGGGCGCGACGTACCCGACCGCGCCGCCGCCAAGAACGCCGAGGCTCTCGCGCTGGCCCGGCTGGTCACCGATCCGGCCGCTCGCAGCCACGGGTTGCGCTACGACATCCCCGATGTAGCAGTGGAACTCGACGCGGACGCGCACGGGCTGGGATCGCTCGTCGCCACGGTGCGCGGGTTCCTCGCAAACGACGTCGGCATCTGGCTCACCGGGCGGCAGGCGCAGGCGCTGTTCGAGCGGGCCCACCTGCAGGACGATCGGATCCGGGTCGGCCCGGTGCCGGACCGCATCCGGCGCAGCTGCCGGTTCCTCGTCTCGGTGACCGGTCGGCCCGCGCTGCCGGCGTCCGGGGTCGCCGAACTCGTGCGCCGCTGTGCGGCGCCCGACGTGGCCGCGGTGCACGTCCACGGGGGCACGTCGGTCGTCGCGTGCCATTCCTCGTGGGCGGTGAACCGGTTGCGGCGGTGGACGCAGGGACCGGTCCGGCTGGCTGATCCCGGGGCCGTCGCGTTCGGCGCCGTCGAGCACTGCTCCGGGGAGGAGTTCGGCATGACGGAGGTGGACCGCGAGGCGGACCTGGCGTGGTGACTCGGCGTAGCTTGGGCCACATGGCTGATATCGATGCTGCCCGAGAACTCCTGCGCGACTCGTTCACCCGCCTGATCGAGCACGCGGACGACCTGACCGACGGCCTCACCGACGGCGTCGCGTACTACCGGCCGACACCGGAGGCGAACACGATCGCCTGGCTGCTCTGGCACAGCGCCCGCATCCAGGACGCGCAGCTGTGCGACATCGCCGGTCTCGAGCAGGTCTGGTTCCGGGAGGGTTGGGTCGACCGGTTCGGTCTCGACCTGCCGCGCGACGCCCACGGCTACGGCCACACCCCCGAGGAGGTCGCCAAGGTGCGCGCGTCGGCCGACCTGCTCGGCGGCTACTACCACGCGGTGCACCGTGAGTCGCTGTCCTACGTCGCGTCGGTATCGGCCGACGAACTGGCCCGGGTCATCGACGAGCGGTGGACGCCGCCGGTGACGGCGAGCGCCCGGCTGGTCAGCATCATCGACGACGCCGCCCAGCACCTGGGCCAGGCCGCGTACATCCGGGGCATCGCTCCGACGACTTGACACGTGTCAACCCCGGGTGCGACCTGCGTCACACGGCTGGTTAGAGTGGGGTCATGACTGCGACTTCCGACGTCAAGCCGTTCACCGGCACCGGCACCATCACCAACCCGGCGACCGGCGCGCCCGCAGGTCAGGTGCGCTGGACCGACCCCGCAGACGTGACCCGCATCGCGGCCGGGCTGCGGGAGGCGCAACGCGAGTGGGAGGCGCGCGGCGCCGCGGGCCGCGCGAAGGTGCTGGCGCGCTACGCGGTGTGGCTCGGGAAGCACCGCGCAGAGATCGAAGAGTTGCTGATCAAGGAGACCGGCAAATCCGCCACGGACGCGGCGCAGGAGGTGCCGCTGATCCTGATGATCGCCTCCTACTACATCCGCACCATGGAGAAGGCGCTCGCGCCGGACAAGCGCCCCGCGGCACTGCCGTTCCTGTCGATCAAGAAGATCGAGGTGCACTACCGACCGCGCCCGGTCGTCGGGATCATCGCGCCGTGGAACTATCCGGTGGCCAACGCCCTGATGGACGCCATCGGTGCGCTCGCGGCCGGCTGCGCGGTGCTGCTCAAACCATCCGAGCGCACGCCGCTGACCGCCGAACTGCTCATGCGCGGTTGGCTCGACTCCGGCGCACCGGAGGTTCTCGCGCTGGCCCAGGGCGCGCGGGAGGTGTCCGAGGCGGTCATCGACGTCAGCGACTACATCCAGTTCACCGGGTCCAGCGCGACGGGCGCGAAGGTGGCCGAGCGGGCCGCGCGCCGGCTCACCCCCGTGAGCCTGGAACTCGGCGGCAAGGATCCGATGATCGTGCTCGAGGACGCCGACGTCGACCTCGCCGCTCATGCCGCGGTGTGGGGCGCGATGTTCAACGCGGGCCAGACGTGCGTGTCCGTGGAGCGGGTCTACGTGCTCGAACCGGTCTACGACCAGTTCGTCGCGGCCGTCGTGCGCGACGTCGAGAACCTCGCGATGGGCGCCGGTGACGGCCACCATTTCGGCGCGATGATCGACGACAGCCAGGTCGCCGTCACCGAACGCCACGTCGCCGACGCGCTCGCCAAGGGTGCCCGGGCGCTGACCGGCGGCAAGCGGGGCGTCGGTTCGGGCAGCTTCTACGAGCCGACCGTGCTCGTCGACGTCGACCACTCGATGGCGTGCATGACCGAGGAGACGTTCGGTCCGACGCTGCCCATCATGAAGGTGACCTCGGTCGAAGAGGCGGTGCGGTTGGCCAACGACAGCCCCTACGGACTGTCGGCCGCGGTGTTCTCCCGTGACATCGAGCGCGCCAAAAAGATTGCGCTGCAACTCGATTGCGGTGGCGTGAACATCAACGACGTGATCTCCAATCTGATGTGCACCACCGCCCCGATGGGCGGCTGGAAGACCTCGGGCATCGGGGCGCGTTTCGGCGGCCCGGAGGGTCTGCGCAAGTACTGCCGCATCGAGACGGTGGTCGCTCCCCGGACCAACGTCGGCGCCGGCGGCAACTACTACAACAACTCCCAGCGCGCGTTGAAGCGGATGAACACGATGATGACCAAGCTGGCCTTGATCAGGCCCAAGCGCATCGCCAAGTAATCCACCGGCCGTTCACCCACGCGTCACGTTCCCGTCCGCGGGGCTCGATAACTTCTGCGCGTGACTGCTCTGGACCTCTCCGGCTTCCACGTCGTCGACGACGA
The DNA here is from genome assembly GCF_001044235.1 of Mycolicibacterium chlorophenolicum. GTDB lineage: Bacteria > Actinomycetota > Actinomycetes > Mycobacteriales > Mycobacteriaceae > Mycobacterium > Mycobacterium chlorophenolicum. Next base: position 234,008 of record NZ_JYNL01000023.1, read on the forward strand.
CGATGACGACCCCGTCCTGATGTTGCATCCCAGCGGCGAGATCGTCGACACCTGGCGCGAGAACTATCCGTACGACGAGCGGATGAAGCGCGAGGACTACGAGGAGCAGAAGCGGCTGCTGCAGATCGAACTGCTCAAGCTGCAGAAGTGGAGCCAGGCCCACGGCCACCGGCACGTGATCGTGTTCGAGGGACGCGACGCCGCCGGCAAGGGCGGCACGATCAAGCGCTTCATGGAGCATCTCAACCCACGCGGGGCACGCGTCGTCGCCCTGGAGAAGCCCACCGAGAAGGAACGGACGCAGTGGTATTTCCAGCGGTACGTGGAGCACCTGCCGTCGGCCGGTGAGATCGTGCTCTTCGACCGGTCCTGGTACAACCGCGCCGGCGTGGAGCGGGTGATGGGGTTCTGCACACCCAAGCAGCACGCCGAGTTCATCCGTCAGGCGCCATTGTTTGAGCAGATGCTGGTCAACGACGGCGTCAGCCTGACCAAGCTGTGGTTCTCGGTCTCGCCGTCCGAGCAGCGCACCCGGTTCACGATCCGCCAGGTGGACCCGGTGCGGCAGTGGAAGCTCTCGCCCACCGACCTGGCGTCGCTGGACAAGTGGGACGACTACACCGCGGCCAAAGAGGACATGTTCGCCTGGACCGACACCGAGATCGCGCCCTGGACGGTGGTCAAGAGCAACGACAAGAAGCGCGCCCGCATCAACGCGATGCGCTACGTGCTGAGTAAGTTCGACTACGACAACAAGGACCACGAGGTGGTCGGCAGGCCCGACCCGCTCATCGTGGGACGCGCGCTGGGCGACTGACCACACGCGTCCTGACAGGAGGACGCATCCGTGCGCTTTCTCGCCGCGCTGATGCTGTGGCTGCTCACCACCGTCGCGTTGGCGGCGGCGGTGCCTGCTGTGTGGGCGCAGCTGCACATCGTCGACGAAGACGGCTACGCCGCGCTCGCCGCGCGGGCCGCGGGGGACCCCCGCCTGCAGGACGCCATGGCCGGTGAACTGACCACCCAGGTGCTGTCGCTGGGCGCCGACAAGGGCTACACCCTCAACCCGCAGTTGGTCCGCACGGTCGCCGACTCCTACACCCGTAACTCCGGCTTTCCCGGGCAGTTCGCGCAGGCCAACCGGATCGCGCACCGGTGGATGTTCACCGGCGCGGTGCCGGCCGGCAATTCCACCGATCAGTGGCTGATCGACGTCGCGCCGATGCTGTCGGACCCCTCGTTCGACGCCACACTGGGCAACCTCGACCTGGCCGTACCCGACGCGCTGACCGTGCCGATCACCGTGGACTCGCCGGATCTGCGGCCGGGGAAGCTGCGGCCGCTGGCGACCTGGGGTCCGTGGGTGAGTATCGCGACGGCCGTGCTGACCGCCGTGTTGGCCCTGCTCACCCTGGCCGCCGCGCGCTCGCGGGGCCGGGCGCTCACCGCGCTCGGAGTGTCGGCCCTGCTGGTCGGTGCCGCCGGCTGGGCCGGTATCGAGATGGGACGCCGCTTCGTCGACGCGGCGCTGAACCGCACCACCGGCGACATCCGGACCGTCGCCGAGGTGATGGTGGGCACCGCCGAAGGCAGTGCCCACCAGTGGCTGAACTACTCGCTGATCGCCGGGGTCGCCCTGGTCCTGCTCGGAGCGGTCGGGGCGGCCCTGGGCGCCGGCCTGCGCCGGACTACAGGTGGTCCATCATCCGCGCCATCGCCGCATTCTCGATGAACGCCTGATGGTGCGGGTGCAGATGGACGTCCCAGTCGGACTTGACGTGCCGGGGGTGGTGCTCCCGCCAGTGCGTCAGTGCCGATACCGGATGCGGCATGTGGATCGTCATGATGGTCCCCCTTTTGTTCGACCTGCAGAAAATCGTCGCGTGCGTCAACCGGGGAGACGTCAGTAGTGCAGTACTGATTTTCGCGGTGCCGTGCGGTGCTATCCCTGAGTACATGAAGGAGCGCGAAATGCGGGCGCTCATCGACCGCCACCTCGAGGCCGAGGGTCGCGGGGACGTCGACGGGGCGCTCGCGGTCTATACGGACGACGTCGAGCACGACGTCGTCGGATTCCCCGACGGGCTGCACCATTCGAAGGCCGGTGCCCGGGATTTCTACGTTCAGCTGACCGCGAACTTCCTGGCCGAGACGTGGTCGGAACGACGCCGTTTCGTCACGGACGACGCGATGATCCTCGAACAGGACATGACCGGAACGGTGACCGGCTCGATGCTCGGCGTGCCGGGCAGGGGCAGGCGCATCACGTTCCGCATGCTCCACGTGTTCGAGTTCCGGGATGGGCTGATCAGCCGGGAGAACGTCTGGATCGACGGGGCGTCGGTGATCGCTCAGCTGAGCTGACCGTTGCCACAGGGAAGCAGTGCCCCGAGTTCCTCCCGGCTCATCGCGCCGGTCTTGGCCATGGCGTTGTAGATGTGGCTCTCGACCGTGCGCACGGACACCTTGAGTCGGGAGGCGATGTCGCGGTTGGATGCCGAAGTCCCGAGGAGCATCACGATCTCGCGTTCGCGAGTGGTCAACGGCAGGTGGTCGGTGCATCGTCGGAGTGCTGGGGTCCGGGCCCCGCCGCAGGCCTCTGCCAGGGCGTCGGCGCGCAGCGAACACCGCAATGAGGAACCGCGCAAGCTCCTGGCGCGGAAGCAGATCGCGGCGTGCGCCGCCGCGTCGGTGGCAGCGATCAGGTCGCCGATCTCTTCGAATTGTCGTGATATCAGCTCGAGTTCGCGGCCGTCTGAGCAACCCAGGGCATCAGCGAAGTGCGCCGCGATGCCGACACGCGGACCCTCGACACGAGTCTGCAGCTCATGAAGACGGTCGGCGGTGGACGCATCACCGAACTGGGTCGCCGTCTGCAGACACATCACCTCGGCCGCGTATTGACCGCGAGCACCGGCATCCTCGGCCGCCTTCCGGACCATCGAGATCGCTTCGCTGACCGCACCCTGCGCTCCGGCGACCCATCCGGCGGCGATCGCGCGCGTGTAGTCGAGGTACCGCCACCCGGGATGGCGGTCGGCTTCCATCGCAGCCTGCGCCACGAGCGCGTCGTGGGTGTGTCCGCGCATCGCGAGCGCAGTGGTGAGCAGGATCTCGTACCGGTAGCGGAAGCCGGTTGCGGTGTTCCATGCGGTGACGCGATGCAATGCGGTGGACAGATTCGTGCACGCCTGGTCGAGATGACCTCCGCCCAGCTCGGCCAGCCCGGTCACAGCGTCGGCGATCTGTCCGAACGGAGTGCTCCGCGAGGCCATGGCGCGCCCCCGCATCATCTGCGCGACCTCCTGGGCCCCGGCCGTGTCACCCGCCAGCAGCAGTGCGTTGATGTGGGCGTCGGAGATGACGATGAACGCCCGCACCGGAATGGGATAGCCCGCACTCGCGACGGCCACCGCCTCCGCTGCGGCACCTGCTTCCCCGCAGGCAACCGTCACCGCCCATGCCGTCAGCCGGCGCTCGAGGTGATCGGGCAGCAGACTCGCGTCGAAGGACCGCGCGAGCGCACGAGCGGCGTGCGGATCGCCCAGCGCCGCCGCGGCCACACACCGGAAGGCGTCGAAGCAATGCCGCTCCGGCGGTTCAGCGCCCGTGGTGCGGTCGACGAGAGCGTTGGCGGCGTCGGGGTCGGCGAGTGTGAAGAACAAATTGACCGCCCGCAGGAAGGTCACCCGTGCCTGCTCCACAGCGGTGAGGGCGCCTGTGTCGACGTCGGCGAGCACGGCCTCTGCGGCGGCGCCCTTGCCGGCCCAGGACAGCACGAAGGCGCGGATCAGGCTCGCCTCGACCCGCCCGCCGGCGGCGATCGCGGCCTCGGCCAGCCGGTTGGCCAGAGGCAGATCGAGCATCCAGGCTGCCCCGCGTGCTGCGTCGAGCAGCAAGTTGACGTCGTGTTCGAGATCGGAGTCGACGCTCAGGGCCGCCCGGCGGACCACGGCATGGACGTCGTCCCGCGATTCGGTCGCGGCCAGTTCGGAGGCGACGACGCCTCGGAGGCGGCGCAATGTGGTCTGAGCGGCACGGCGGCGGCGCACCTCGCCGTACAGCGGATGAGCCAGACGGACATGCATGCAGCCATCGGCCGATTCGCAGGAGATCAGGCCACGCCTGTCTGCCTCCTCGACGGCCTCGGCGCCGGCGATCCGGGTCAGTGACCTGAGTTCGAGGGGCTCGCCGACGGCGAGCACGTCGACGACGTCGCTGACGGCCTCGGGCAGCCCGCCCGTCCGCGCTTCGACGAGCTCGACCAGACCCGGAGGAACCACGGGATCACCGGTCCATGTCCATACGCCGTTGTCGTAGGCGAGCCGTCCGTCGGCGACCTCCTGTTCCACGATCAACCGCAGATACAACGGGTTGCCCTCGGTCAGCGTCCACAAGCGCTGCGCCGCAACGCCATCGACCGGACCCCCGACGGCGAGGCGCACCAGCCGCTCGGTGTCTTCCGGTCTGAGCGGTGCGATGTCCAGCCAGTCGAAGTCGCCGCCCTTCCAGAGTTCACGCGTCGCATCGCTGACCGGTTCGCCGGTGCGCATCGTCAGCACGATCTTCGCGAGCCGGCGGTGAATGATCTGGTGCACGACCACGGCCGACAGGTCGTCGAGCAACGGCACGTCATCGACCGCAACGAGCACCGGCGCCTCAGACGACGTCAGCGCCTCGATGACACCGTGAACGAGCTCCAGGCTGTCGTCGCCGCTTGTCGCCGTCCAGGGTGTCAGGGCACCGAAGGGGAGGTTGCGTGCCGCCGACGTCCCTACCACCCAGCGCATCAACCAGCCACGCGCCGCGAAGGCGTTGAGCGTCTCTCGCACGATCCGGCTCTTTCCGACCCCGGCTGCGCCGCTGACCACGATCCCGGCGGAACCGGGATCGAGCAGCGCGGCTTCGATGAGCCGCGTTTCCTGCGTGCGCCCTGTGAGCGGCCATGTCAACCGCACCTGGCAAGCGTAGGAGCGCAGCACCGCTGTCGAGGGCGTATCAGCTGATCTTGGCCGGCACTGCGAATATTGCAGTACCGGGCTACCGAGGGCGGGTGCCAGCGGCGCTCCCTGCGGAATTCGACATCTCGGCCTGACTGGCGCGTTCCGAGGGCCGATCGGGCAGTCTGGTGTCACCATGACGACTGCCCGACCGCTGCTCGACGACCTGAGTGACCTGACCGCGCTCCGCGCCGCCGGCGCGGACCCCGACGCGCTGTTCACCGCGTTCGCCGAGTGGGCCGACGCCGCCGGCACCCTGCTGTATCCGGCGCAGGAGGAGGCGCTGATCGAATTCGTCAGCGGCGCCAACGTCGTGCTGGCGACACCGACGGGTTCGGGCAAGTCCCTGGTCGCGACGGGCGCCCAGTACGCGGCGCTGGCGGCCGGCCGGCGCAGTTACTACACCGCGCCGATCAAGGCGCTGGTGAGCGAGAAGTTCTTCGCGTTGTGCGGCGTCTTCGGCGCCGACAACGTCGGCATGCTGACCGGCGACGCCGCGGTCAACGCGCACGCCCCGATCATCGTGTGCACCGCCGAGGTGCTGGCGAACACGGCGCTGCGCGAAGGCGCCGAGTCCGACATCGGCGTGGTCGTGATGGACGAGTTCCACTTCTACGGCGACCCCGACCGCGGCTGGGCCTGGCAGGTGCCGCTGCTCGAGTTGCCGCGCGCTCAGTTCCTCCTGATGTCGGCGACGCTGGGCGACGTCACGTTCCTTCGGGAGGATCTCACCCGGCGCACCGGGCGGCCGACCGCACTGGTGGCCCACGCCGAGCGTCCGGTCCCGCTGTTCTACTCGTATGCCACCACGCCGATGCACGAGACCATCGGCGATCTGCTCGACACCCGCCAGGCGCCGATCTACATCGTGCATTTCACCCAGGCCTCGGCGCTGGAGCGGGCGCAGGCGCTGATGAGCGTCAACGTCAGCACCAAGGACGAAAAGGCCGCGATCGCCGAACATCTCGGGGCGTTCCGCTTCTCATCGGCTTTCGGGTCGACGTTGTCGCGGCTGGTGCGGCACGGCATCGGGGTGCACCACGCCGGCATGCTGCCCAAGTACCGGCGGCTGGTGGAACAGCTCGCCCAGGCCGGCCTGCTGAAGGTCATCTGCGGTACCGACACCCTCGGAGTCGGCATCAACGTGCCGATCCGCACGGTGGTGTTCACCGCGCTGTCGAAGTACGACGGCACCCGAACCCGGCTGCTCACCGCGCGCGAATTCCACCAGATCGCCGGACGGGCGGGACGGGCCGGATACGACACGGCCGGCACCGTCGTGGTGCAGGCGCCCGAGCACGAAGTGGAGAACCTCAAGCAGTTCGCCAAGGTGGCCGACGACCCGAAGAAACGTCGGAAACTGGTGCGGCGCAAGGTCCCCGAGGGCATGGTGCCGTGGAGCGAGAAGACGATGACACGCCTGGTCGACGCCGCACCCGAGCCGCTCACGAGCAACATGCGGGTGTTCACCGCGATGATCCTCGACGTGGTGGACCGTCCCGGTGACCCGTTCGCCGCGATGCGCCGACTCCTGACCGACAACCACGAACCCCGCAAGCGTCAGCTGCGACTGATCCGCGAGGCGGTCGGGATCGCGCGCTCCCTGCTGCAGGCGGGGGTCGTCGAGCGGCTGCCCGAACCCGAGCCCGACGGGCGGCGCTACCGGCTGACCGTCGACCTGCCGCCGGATTTCGCGCTGAACCAGCCACTGTCGACGTTCGCCCTCGCGACGATCGACGTCCTCGATCGGACCGCGGAAAGCTATGCGCGCGATGTGGTCTCGGTGATCGAGGCGACGCTGGAGGACCCGCGGCAGATCCTGACCGCCCAGCTGAAGAAGGCCAGGGGGGAAGCGGTGGCGGCGATGAAGGCCGAGGGCATCGAGTACGACGAGCGCATCGAACTGCTCGACGACGTGACCTATCCCAAGCCGCTGGACGATCTGCTGACCGGGGTCTTCGAGATCTATCTGCAGTCCAATCCGTGGGCGGCCGACGGAGCGCTCTCGCCCAAGTCGGTGGTGCGCGAGATGTGGGAGGGGGCGTTCACCTTCCGGGAGTACGTCAGCGTCTACGGATTGACCCGGTCGGAGGGGGCGGTGCTGCGCTACCTGTCCGACGCGGTCAAGGCGTTGCGCTCCGGCGTGCCCACCGCGGCGCGGACCGAGGAGCTCACCGACATCACCGAGTGGCTGGCCGAGCTTGTGCGCCAAGTGGATTCGAGTCTGCTCGACGAGTGGGAGCAACTGACCAGTCCGGATCAGCCGCTGGACGCTCCGGTGGCCGTGCCGGTGCGGCCGCGGCCGCTGACCGGCAACGAGCGCGCGTTCACCGCGATGGTCCGCAACGCGCTGTTCCGGCGCGTGGAACTGTTCGCGCGGGAACGCTACGACGAGTTGGGCGCGCTGGACGGCGGATCGGGCTGGACGGCGCAGCGCTGGCAGGACGCCGGCGACGCGTACTTCGACGAGCACGACGACGTCGGTATCGGCCCCGACGCGCGCGGCCCTGCCCTGCTGATCATCGAGCGCGAGGCCGAGATCTGGCGAGTGCGTCAGATCCTCGACGACCCGGCCGGTGACCACGACTGGGGTATCGACGTGGAGGTCGATCTCGCAGCGTCCGACGAGGAGGGCGTTGCGGTGCTGCGCGTGGTGGACGTGGGACGGATGGACTAGGGCTCGATCACGTGGTTCGGGTCGGGCCGGCGCTCCGGCGGGGCCTGGCTGTAGTCGCCCCACGGGCCGTCGCGGCGTTCGACCGCCGCGCGCACCCCGTCGGTGGCCGCGGTGCCGATGAAGTCCAGCGCGTCGGGGGTGTTGCGCATCAGGCCGTCGAGGATGCCGCCGAGGGTCTGCGTCGACGCCAGGCCCATGTTCTCGTATGCCTGGTTCACGATCAGCTTCTGGGCCTGCAGCTGCGACAGCGGAATCGTGGCGAGCTTCGCCGCGATGTCGGCGACCCGCGCCTCGAGACGTTCGAACGGTACCGACTCGTTGATCAATTCGACTGCGGCAGCTTCCTTTCCGGTCAACGGCTCGCCGGTGAGCGAGTGCCACTTCACCTTGGCCAGGCTCAGCCGGTAGAGCCACATGCCGGTCAGGTAGGAACCCCACATGCGGGCGTAGGGGGTCCCGATCACGGCGTCGTCGCTGGCGATCACCAGGTCGGCGCACAGGGCGTAGTCGCTGGCCCCGCCGACGCACCAGCCGTGCACCTGCGCGATCACCGGCTTGGACGCCCGCCAGATCGCCATGAACTTCTGCGTCGGCCCGGTCTCCCGGGCGCTGACCATCGCGAAATCCTTCCCGGGATCCCACCGCCCGTCGGTGTTCATCGCCTCACCCCAGTGCTCGAAGCCGCCACCGAAGTCGTAGCCGCCCGAGAACGCGCGTCCTGCGCCGCGCAGCACGATGACCTTGACGGCGGGGTCGCGCTCGGCCAGCCCGATCGCCGCCTCGATCTCGTCGGGCATCGGCGGCACGATGGTGTTCAGCCGCTCGGGACGGTTCAGCGTGATGGTGGCGACGGGCGCGTGCGCTCGGTACAGAATGGTCTCGAACTCGGTCACCTGAGCAGGTCTATCGCCAGTCGTGGAACGCGTCGAGCAGGCGGTCCCGGAAGGCGGTGTCCACGGTGTCCTCGCAGATCGCGCTCAAGGTTCCCATGGTGGTGCGGAACTGCTGCAGGTAGTTCCCGCAGCCGTCGCAGCCGTGCAGATGCTCCTCGAAACGCGCCCGCGCCTCGGGATCGAGGGCCCCGTCCAGATAGGCGGTGACCAGCTCCACGAGCTCGTTGCAGTTCATCGATCGCTGTCCGGTCACGTCGCGTCCCTCACGTAGTCCTCGAGCGCCTGCCGGATCGCCGCCCGCCCGCGGTGCAGGAGTACCCGCTGATTCGCCAGCGTGATGCCGAGCAGTCGACTCACCTCCGCCGAGTCGACATCCAGCACGTCGCGCAGCGTGACGACGACGCGCTGCCGTTCGGGCAGTCGCTCGAGCTCACGCCGGGTCACGGCCATCAGCTCGGCGCCGAGCACCGAGCCCTCCGGCGACTCGGGGAACGGTGAGGGCTCCTCCCCGTCGCGCCAATGGCCGGACCACCGCTCGTCGCGGTCGCAGAACCGGTCCGGGCTCACGGTGCCGCCGATGTACGCGGCGATCTGCACCTCGGTGTCCTTGCGGTCGCGCAGGCCGCGTTTCTTGGCGATGTTGATCAGCACCGTGAAAAGCCAGCTGCGCAGCGAGGATCGACCCTCGAAACCGTCGATGCCCTTCAGGAGCGCGATCCACGCCTCCTGCACGACGTCCTCGGCGACTTCGCGCGAGCTGACATAGCCCTGCGCGACCCGGAGCATGGCGGGTGTGTGCCTGTCGACCAGCGCGGCGAAGGCCGACTCGTCGCGGGCGCGCAGCGCCGCGATCAGGTCGGCCTCTTCCGCGGAGGTGACGGTCATGTCTGCGAGATCGTAACCCGACATGTCACGCCTGGGAACCCCGCAGCGCGTCGGCGAGCGTCCACACGGAGATACCCAGCAACGCAACGTCTTTGATCAGGAACTGGCCGGTCGAGGAAAGCACCGCGAATCCCGCCGAGGCCTCCAGCACACCCGGCGTGGTGAACAGGAAGCTCAGCGTGGCGACGAACAGCCCGACGGCGATCAGACTGCCGACCGCGGAAAGCCTTGGCCACCAAGGCTTCACCGCGATCAGCGCAGCCGTCGCGAGCTCCAGCACGCCCAGCGCCGAGGAGAACGTCCGGACCGACATGATGTCGTACACCCAGCTCATCAGCGGGCTGCCGGCGACCAGCCCCATGATGCCCTCCGCCTCGAAGGCGGTGAACTTCAGCGCGCCGATCCACGCGATGACGACGACCAGGCCGTACCGGGCTGACAGCGCACCGGCGTGCTCGAGGGCGGTGAGCCCGGGCCGGCGGGTGAGGGTGGTCATGACGGCTCCTTTCCGTTGACCGGTAGTGCCCGCAGGAGCCGGGGGCGTTACATGCCCGGTGGAGGATCGGGTTCGCGCATCGGGGGATCGGCCGAGTGGATCCGGCCGCCGATCTTGATGTTGGGCGTCCGGAAATAGGCCCACCCGGTCATCAGGATCAGCGCCGCTGCCGCCAGGGCGACCGAACTCCGCACGTCGGGAAGGCCGCCGAGGACCAGCAGGACCACACCGGCGGCGGTACCCGACCAGTAGATCCGCCGCTTGACCGCGCGCCTCGGCAGCCGCGCGGTGTCCCAGCCGGGCACGGCGATGCCGGCCAGCAGCAGCGCGGCGCCGGCGATCAGCAGGATCTCCGAGATCGTCATGGCAGGACGAGCTGGAACCCGTCGACGATCTCCGAGGAGTCGCGCATGTACGTGGGGTTGCCGGCGTCGGTGGTCTGCACCGTCAGCGTCGCCAGATAGGTCGAGGTCTGGCTCTGCGCGACGACGGCGTGCATGATGACGGGTCGCAGCGGCGCCGGCCCCATCGGGGGAGCGGTGTAACGCGTTGTCTCCGAGGGGAATCCGCAGGTGGTGTTGCTCTCGGTACGCAGGTCGTAGGCACCCATCATGGCGGTCAGGTTGTTGCGGTTCTGGGCGAACACCTTCTCGGGATCCTGAGCGCCGGGCACCGACTCGAGGGTCACCACCGCATTCGGGGCGAACTGGTCGGAGATCAGGTCCTGCGCGACGATCGCGAACCGGATGATCTGGTTGTCCATCACGGTGTTGCGTTCCCACCCCGACGGCACGGGGACGCGCAGTTTCGGTTCGCGGGGATTCTTCGGCTCGACGTCGGTCAGCGGTGCCGTCACCGTGGCGCACTGTCCCTCGCCCGTCGCGGCGGCACCGGCGGCGGCGGTCACCGCGGTGCCGGTGATGTCACGGGCGCAGCCGGTGAGCAGCAGCGCGGTGGCGAGCAGCGCGGCGCAGCCCGCTCGGGTGATCGTCACGTCAGTTGCCTCCCAGTGTGCGGAGCAGGAATTCGTAGATCAGCGCGGAGCGGAACGCCACCTGCGGATTGTCCGCTGCGCCGGCGTGCCCGCCCTCGATGTTCTCGTAATACCGCACCGGATGCCCGGCGGCCTCCAGTGCGGCGGTCATCTTCCTGGCATGTCCGGGGTGCACGCGGTCGTCGCGCGTCGACGTGGTGATCAGCACCGGCGGGTAGCGCCGATCGGCCGAGATGTTCTGGTAGGGCGAGTATTCGGAGATGAACGCCCAGTCGTCGGGATCGTCGGGGTCGCCGTACTCGGCGACCCAGGACGCGCCCGCGAGCAGCAGGTGGAAGCGCTTCATGTCGAGCAGCGGCACGCTGCACACCAGTGCACCGAACAGTTCCGGGTACTGGGTGAGCATGATGCCCATCAGCAGGCCGCCGTTGCTGCCGCCTTGGGCGCCCAGGTGTTCGACGGTGGTGATGCCGCGCGCGACGAGGTCGCGGGCCACCGCGGCGAAGTCCTCGGCGACCAGATGCCGGCCCTCCCGCATGGCCTGCGTGTGCCAGGTGGGGCCGTACTCGCCCCCGCCGCGGATGTTGGCCAGCACGTAGGTGCCGCCGCGGGACAGCCACAGCCGCCCCAGCACCCCGTCGTAACCGGGGGTGCGGGCCACCTCGAAGCCGCCGTAGCCGCCGAGCAGGGTCGGTCCGGGGGCGTGCGCGTGGCGGTGGCCCACCACGAAGTACGGGATCGCGGTGCCGTCGTCCGACGTCGCGAAGTACTGGTTCACCGACAGGTCGGCGGCATCGAAGAACGACGGCGCCCGCTTGATCTCGCTCAGCGGACCGCCCGCCGCGCCGTACAGCAGCCGCGACGGGGTGTCGAAACCCGAGGAGTCCAGGAAGATCTCGTCGCCGAGGTGATCGGCCGCCACGATCGCGGTGTTGGTGTTGTCCGGGAGCCCGCTCACCGGCTCCGAGGTCCACGTGCCGGGGGTCAGCACCTCGACGTGGCTGGCCACGTCGGCGAGGGTGACCACGACCAGCCGGTCTCGGGTCCAGGCGTAGTGGTGCAGGCTGGTGTGCGCGTCGGGGGTGAAGACGGGCGTCAGTTCGGCTGTTCCGCAGAGGAATTCGGTGTAATCCGTGGCCAGCAGGGAGCCTGCGGGGTAGGTCGTCGACGCCGCCCCGTAGTTGTAGTGCCAGTCGGTGCGCAACTCGATCAGCAGCCAGGTGCGGTGGATCGAGATGCTGGCGTCGGTCGGGGTGTCGATCCTGATCAGCTCGTCGCCGCGCAGCTCGTAGACCTCTTCGTTGAAGAAATCCAGGGCGCGGCTGATCAGCGTGCGCTCGAAGCCGGGGGTGCGGTCCACCGACGCGGCGACCAGGACGTCGGCCGGGTCGCCCTCGAAGATCGTCTCCGCCTCGTCGAGCGGCTGACCGCGCTTCCAGCGCTTGACCAGCCGCGGATATCCCGACTCGGTGAGCGACCCCTCCCCGAAGTCCGTACCGACCAGCAGCGTGTCCTCGTCGACCCAGGTGGTCTGCGACTTCGCCTCGGCGAGCTCGAACCCGTCGTCGACGAAAGACCGCGTCGCCATGTCGAATTCGCGCACCACCGCGGCGTCAGAGCCGCCCCGGGACAGGCTGACCAGCGCCCGGGTGTGATCGGGTTCGATGACGTCCGCGCCCGCCCACACCCAGTTGGTGTCGTCGGCGCGCGCCAACTCGTCGACATCGATGACGACGTCCCACTCGGGCGTCTCGGTGCGGTAGCTCTCGAGGGTGGTGCGCCGCCACAGACCCTTGGTGTTGGACGCGTCGCGCCAGAAGTTGTAGAGGTACTCGCCGCGACGCCGCACGTAGGGGATCCGCGTATCGGTGTCGAGCACCTCCAGTGCCTCGGCGCGCATCTGCTCGAAGCGCTCACCGCCCAGTTCGGCGATCGTCGGCTCGTTGTGGGAACGCACCCACGCCAGCGCGTCGTCGCCGGTGACCTCCTCCAGCCACAGGTAGGGGTCCGGTGCTTGCTCCGCGTTCGTCACGCCCCCATTCTGCGGGTGCGCCGAAATTGCATTCCAGCAGGTCCTCACTCGCACTTCTGCTGCCGGAATGCAATTTCGGCGGGGGCGGGGCTCAGCTGAGGTGGTGCACCTCCTGCAGGCCGTACACCGGGGTGGCCATTCCCTCGTAGCGGGCCTTGAGCTGCAGCGCCAGATACAGCGAGTAGTGCCGCGACTGGTGCAGGTTGCCGCCGTGGAACCACAGGTTGGGCTGCTGCGTGGGCTTCCACATGTTGCGCTGCTCGCCCTCCCACGGACCGGGATCCTTCGGGGTGTCGCTGCCCAGGCCCCACACCTTGCCGACCCGGTCGGCGACCTCCTGACCGATCAGGTCGGCGGCCCAGCCGTTCATCGAGCCGTAGCCGGTCGCGTAGACCACCACGTCGGCGGGCAGTTCGGTGCCGTCGGCCAGCACCACCGCGTCCTCGGTGAGACGGTCGACCTGCCCGTGCGCCAGCTTGATCCGGCCGTCGGCGACCAGGTCGCACGCGCCGACGTCGATGTAGTAACCCGAGCCGCGGCGCAGGTACTTCATGAACAGACCGGATCCGTCGGCGCCCCAGTCCAGTTCGAAGCCGGCCGCCTCGAGGCGGTCGTAGAACTCTTTGTCGCGCTCGCGCATCTGGTCGTACAGCGGGATCTGGAACTCGTGCATGATCCGGTACGGCAGCGACGCGAACGTCAGATCGGCCTTCTCGGTGGTCATGCCCGACGCCAGCGCCCGCTCGGAGTACAGGTCGCCCAGCCCGATGTCCATCAGGGTGTCGGACTTGACGATGTGCGTGGAGGACCGCTGCACCATCGTCACGTCGACGCCGTTCTCGTACAGCGCCTTGCAGATGTCGTGGGCGGAGTTGTTCGAGCCGATCACGACGGCCTTCTTGCCGACGTACGGGTCCGGTCCGGGATGCGCCGACGAATGGTGCTGTTCACCGCGGAAGACGTCCTGGCCGGGCAGCGTGGGCACGTGCGGCTTGCCCGACATGCCGGTCGCCAGCACCAGCTGTGTCGGATGCAGGGTGAGGCGCTCGCCGTCGCGGTCGACCTCGACGGTCCAGGTTCCGCTGGCATCGTCGAAGGTGGCGGACAGGCACGTCGTCTTCGACCAGTACGGCACCTCCATCACGCGGGTGTAGAACTCCAGCCAGTCGCCGATCTTGTCCTTCGGGGCGAACACCGGCCAGTTCTGCGGGAACGGCAGGTAGGGCAGGTGGTCGTACCAGACCGGGTCGTGCAGGCACAGCGACTTGTACCGCTTGCGCCACTGATCGCCAGGCCTTTCGTGCTTGTCGACGACGATCGCCGGCACGCCGAGCTGACGCAGCCGCGCGCCGAGCGCGATGCCGCCCTGGCCGCCGCCGATCACCAGCGCGTAGGGCTGCGTGGTGCGGCCGAGCTCGGCGTCCTCGGCGGCCTTCTTCTCGGCCCACGACCGCGGATCGGGGTCGTCGCCGTGCACGGCGCCCATCACCCGGGTCGACCCCTTGGGCTCCTCGTGTCCCTTGAGTTCCTGCAGCGCGGTCAGCAGCGTCCAGGCCTGATCACCTTTGAGTCGCAGATGGCCGGTGCCGCGGCCGCTGCCGGTCTCGAACTCGATGAACGCCGACGTGACGTCGCCGTCCTGGGTGGCGGGCTCCCTGGTGCGGAAGCCCGACGGGTCGGTCTCGATCAGCCGGGCGCCCAGCATGTCGGCGATCTGGTCGCGGCCCTCGAGGGTCTTGATGTTCCAGGTGAACGACACCAGGTCGCGCCAGAAGCTGTCGACGGCGAACATGCCGACCGCGCGTTCGATGTCGCGGACGGCCAGCGCGGCCTCGAAGTCGGCCAGCCAGGCGTCGATGCGCTGCTGAGGGGTCAGATCAGTGCTCTTGGGGTGTGAAGTCTGAGGGTCGAGAGTTGAAGTCATGTGAGCCAGAGCACACCCTGGGCGAGGCCGGCACAAGAGTTGCGAAGCGTTGCAACCCCGGCCGCCTGTGCCCGCTGCAACCCCCTGCAACTCTTTCGCGGTGTGGCCGCCGTCACATAGACATGCCGATATGAAAGCAGCTGTCTACTACGGACCCAACAAGCTCGAGATCGACGACGTCGCCGAACCGGAGGTCCGCCCCGGCACTGTGAAGCTGCAGGTGGGCTTCAACGGCATCTGCGGCACCGATCTGCACGAGTACTACGCCGGCCCCATCTTCGTGCCGACGTCCCCGCACCCGCTGACCGGTGCGCAGCTGCCGCTGACGATGGGCCACGAGTTCTCCGGCACCATCACCGCCGTCGGGGACGGGGTGACCGGCTGGAGCGAGGGCGACCGCGTCGCCGTCGAGCCGATCTACAAGTGCGACCACTGCGGACCCTGCCGGGCCGGCAACTACAACGTCTGCCAGCAGATCGGCTTCCACGGGCTGATGTCCGACGGCGGCATGGCCGAGTCCACCGTCGTGCCGACGTCGATGCTGCACCGGCTGCCCGACAACGTGTCGCTGGAACTCGGTGCGCTCGTCGAGCCCATGTCGGTGGCCTACCACGCGGCCACCCTCGGCGACGTCAAAGCCGGCGACACCGCGATGGTGTTCGGCGCCGGCCCGATCGGCATCGGGCTGTGGTTCGCCTTGCGCGGCAAGGGACTCGAGGACGTGTTCGTCGTCGAGCCGTCGCCGACCCGGCGCGCGGCCATCGAGGCCCTCGGCGCGCAGACAATCGACCCGACCGCCTCCGACGTGCCCGCCTTCATCGCCGAGCACACCTCCGGCAACGGAGCGGACGCGGTGTTCGACGCTGCGGGCGTGACGCCCGCGGTGAGCACCGCGCTGGCCTGTGTCGGCTCCCGACGGCCGATGATCAGCGTGGCGATCTACGAAAAGCCGCTCGAGACACCGCTTCTCAACCTGGTGATGAACGAGTCCCGGATCCAGGGGTCGCTGTGCTACACCGGCGCGGACTTCGAAGCGGTGATCGCGCTGATGGCCGACGGCCGCTACGACACCACCGGCTGGGTGACCCGGATCCCGCTCGACGACGTCGTCGACGAGGGATTCGAGGCGCTGCACGCCGGCACCAAGATGAAAGTTCTCGTCGATCCGAACGGAGCGAACTGATATGGGGCTCAACGGGAAAGTCGCCCTCGTCACCGGAGCCGGGCGCGGCATCGGGCGCGGGATCGCGCTGCGGCTGGCACGCGACGGCGCCGACGTCGCACTGGTCGATGTCACCGGCGACAGCATCGAGAGCGTGGCGGGTGAGATCATCGACATCGGCTGCAAAGCAACGACGTTCGTCGCCGACGTCAGCGACCGCGATCAGGTGTTCGCCGCCGTCGAGCACGCCGCCTCCGCACTCGGCGGCCTCGACATCATGGTGAACAACGCCGGCATCGCCCTGGTCGGTCCGATCATCGACGTGACGCCCGCGGAGCTGAAGAAGTTGTGGGCGGTCAACGTCGACGGCGTGCTGTGGGGGATCCAGGCCGCCGTCGCACAATTCAGGAAGTCAGGCACGCGCGGCAAGATCATTAACGCCTCGTCCATCGCCGGGCACGACGGCTTCGCGATGCTCGGCCCCTACAGCGCGACCAAGTTCGCCGTGCGCGCCCTCACCCAGGCCGCCGCCAAAGAGCACGCCGCCGACGGCATCACCGTCAACGCGTACTGCCCCGGCGTGGTCGGCACCGACATGTGGGTGGAGATCGACAAGCGGTTCGCCGAACTGACCGGCGCCGCCGAAGGCGAGACCTATGACACGTTCGTCGGCGGCATCGCGCTGGGCCGCGCCGAGACGCCCGACGACGTCGCGGGTTTCGTGTCGTATCTGGCCGGGCCCGACTCCGACTACATGACCGGCCAGGCCGGCCTGATCGACGGCGGCCTGGTTTACCGCTGAGATGGAGAGCACAATCGCCAGTGATGCCAGGGTCGTCCGTGCCTGAACCCGCCGTGGCCGTCGGCGAGGATCCGCGCAGCTATGCGCGGCTGATGTCGGCTGTCTACGACGCGACGATGGCCGGGCACCGGGCACCGGCGCGCCCCCGCGAGGTGATCGGCGACTCCTGGCAGCGGCTGCTGGCCAGCGGGATCGAACCCAGCGACACCCCGGTGGTCGAGACCGGAGGCCTGGAGGCGCTGCGGCGCGCGTCGGGCCTGATGGAGGTGCTCGACGAGATCTCCCACGGCCTCGAATCGTTGGTCGCCGACGGGGAGAACATCCTCGTCGTCGCCGACGCGCAGGGCCGGGTGCTGTGGCGCTCCGGCTCGCCTGGCGTGCTGAGCAACGCCGACCGGCTCGGGTTCGTCGAGGGCGCGCACTGGGGCGAAGGGGCCGTCGGCACCAATGCGATCGGCACCGCGCTCGCCGCGCAACGCGCCGTCCAGGTGTTCTCCGCCGAGCACTTCCTGCGCAGCCACCACGCCTGGACGTGCGCGGGGGCGCCGATCCGCGACCCGCGGACCGGGCACGTCATCGGCGTCGTCGACGTGTCCGGCCCGGCCGCGACCGTGCATCCCACCACCATCGCGCTCGTCGACGCCGTCGCACGCCTGGCCGAATCGCACCTGCGCTCCGAGCACGACCGCACCTTGAACCGGCTGCGTACGGTCGCCGCGCCGATCCTCGCCCGCATGGGCACGCCCGCGCTGGCGGTGGACACCGAGGGCTGGGTCGCCGCGGTGGACGCGATGCCGCTGCACAACCGGATCCTGCTGCCCGACCAGATGGGTCCGGGCCGGGTGTGGCTCGCGACGCTGGGACCGTGCGCCGTCGAGCCGCTGCCCGGCGGCTGGCTGGTGCGGTTGGCCAAGGGAGACGGGTTGGCCGACGACGACAATTCACCGCACGTGTCGCAGGTGACGCTGGACTTCGCCGATCCGGACAGGCCGTCGTTGCAACTCACGGGGGAGTTCGGCTGCTGGCGCAACGACCTGTCGCTGCGCCACGCCGAGATCCTGTGCGCGCTGGCGCGCTCACCACAGGGCCGCTCCGCGCCGCAACTGGCAGAGGACCTCTACGGCGATCGCTCCCGGGTGGTGACGGTACGCGCGGAGATGTCGCGACTGCGCAAGCAGTTCGTCGGCCTGCTCGCCGCACAGCCGTACCGGTTCGCGTCGTCGGTCGGGCTCACGGTCTGCTATCCCGAGGATCGGCGGGCGCTGCTGCCGCCGTCGACGGCGCCGGCGATCCGCGCCGCCCGACTGGGGGAGGATGGATGACGTGCCCGCACCGAACCGAGCCCTGATCACCGCCGCGGCGGCCGACCTGCTGCGGACGCTGCAGGACCGCCACGGCGCGTTGATGTTCCATCAGTCCGGCGGATGCTGCGACGGCTCCTCACCGATGTGTTACCCCGACGGGGACTTCGTCGTCGGCGACCGCGACGTGCTGCTCGCCGTGTTCGACGTCGGCGACGGGGTGCCGGTGTGGATCTCCGGTCCGCAGTTCGACGCGTGGAAGCACACGCAGCTGGTGATCGACGTGGTGCCGGGCCGCGGCGGCGGCTTCAGCCTCGAGGCCCCCGAGGGCAAGCGGTTCCTGTCCCGGGGCCGCGCGTTCACCGACGAGGAGAACCGCGCGCTGGCCGCCGAAACGGTGGTGACGGGCGCGGCGTACGAGCGCGGCGAGCGTCCCGTGTCGAGTGGGACGCACGTCGTGGCCGAGGGCGTCGACGCCTGCCCGATGCCGCTGCGGTAGGCCGTCAGCGCGCCTCCCCGGAAAGCCGCTTCGCCGGGTTTACCGTCGAGAGGTGATCCCGCTGCCCCGCGCATCGGTATTGGCCGGAGTGATGATCGTCGGCGTCGCCCTCGGCATGATGGGCGCGCTCCTCGCCGCCGTCGAGATCACCGCGCCCGTCCGCCCCGACGTCGTCATCGCCCTCGTCGTCGGTGTCCCCGGCGTCCTCGGCACCCTGACCATCCTGATGTCCGGCCGACGCTGGGTCACCGCCCTCGGCGCCCTCGTTCTCGCCGTCGGGCCCGGCTGGTTCGGCGCGCTGGCCGCCCTGCAGGTGGCCACCGGTGTCTGAGCACACGCAGCCCTACACCCCGGAGTTCACCGGCGGCTTCGCCGCGCAGAGCGTGATCGACGACCCCGCGCCGCACACCGCCGCACCGGTCGTCGTTCCCGGAGTGCCGCAGTTCCTCGGCCGCTGGCGGTTCGTGCTCGTCACGGCGGCGGTCTGGATCCTCGCCGCCGCGGCAGGGGCGGGCCTGTACTACTGGTGGTATCACTCGCTGGAGAAGTCCCTGCCGGTGTTCGCGGTGCTGGTGTACCTGGTCGCCTGCATCGTCGGCGGCCTGCTCACCGCGATGGTGCAGAACCGGCCGTCGGTCACCGCGCTGGCGATCGCGTTCATGTCGGCGCCGCTGGCCTCGACGGCAGGGGCCGCCTTGCTTTACGGCGGATATGTGTTCGGCTGGATCACCCGGTAGCTAGTTGCCGAAGACCACTAGGGTGGTAAGGCGTGACCCACTATGACGTCGTCGTTCTCGGAGCAGGCCCCGGCGGGTACGTGGCGGCCATCCGCGCCGCCCAGCTCGGGCTGAACACCGCCATCATCGAACCCAAGTACTGGGGCGGCGTGTGCCTCAACGTCGGGTGTATCCCGTCCAAGGCGCTGCTGCGCAACGCCGAGCTGGCGCACATGTTCACCAAGGAAGCCAAGACGTTCGGCATCAGCGGGGACGTCAGCTTCGACTACGGCGCCGCGTTCGATCGCAGCCGTAAGGTCGCCGAGGGCCGGGTGGCCGGTGTGCACTTCCTGATGAAGAAGAACAAGATCACCGAGATCCACGGCTACGGCAAGTTCACCGACGACCACACGATCGTGGTCGACCTCAACGAGGGCGACACCGAGACGGTGACGTTCGACAACGCGATCATCGCGACCGGCGCCCACACCAAGCTGGTGCCCGGCACCAAGCTGTCCAAGAACGTCATCACCTACGAAGAGCAGATCATGGAGCGCGACCTGCCCGGCTCGATCGTCATCGCCGGCGCCGGCGCGATCGGCATGGAGTTCGCGTACGTGATGAAGAACTACGGCGTCGACGTCACGATCGTCGAGTTCCTGCCGCGCGCGCTGCCCAACGAGGACGCCGAGGTCTCCAAGGAGATCGAGAAGCAGTACAAGAAGCTCGGCGTGAAGATCCTGACCGGCACCAAAGTGGAATCCATCGACGACGATGGGTCGACGGTCACGGTCAAGATCAGCAAGGACGGCAAGGACGACGAGCTCAAGACCGACAAGGTCATGCAGGCCATCGGCTTCGTGCCCAACGTCGACGGCTACGACCTGAAGAAGACCGGCGTCGAGCTGACCGATCGCGGCGGCATCGGCATCGACGACTACATGCGCACCAACAAGCCGCACATCTACGCGATCGGCGACGTCACCGGAAAGCTGCAGCTCGCCCACGTCGCCGAGGCGATGGGTGTCGTCGCCGCCGAGACGATCGCCGGCGCCGAGACGTTGGCACTCGGCGACTACCGGATGATGCCGCGCGCGACGTTCTGCCAGCCGCAGGTCGCCAGCTTCGGTCTGACCGAGCAGCAGGCCAAGGACGAGGGCTACGACGTCGTCGTCGCCAAGTTCCCGTTCACCGCCAACGGCAAGGCGCACGGCCTGGCCGACCCGACCGGCTTCGTGAAGCTGATCGCCGACAAGAAGTACGGCGAACTGCTCGGCGGTCACCTGATCGGTCCCGACGTCTCCGAGTTGCTGCCCGAACTCACCCTGGCGCAGAAGTGGGACCTGACCGCCAACGAGCTCGCCCGCAACGTGCACACCCACCCGACCCTGTCGGAGGCGCTGCAGGAGTGCTTCCACGGCCTGGTCGGCCACATGATCAACTTCTAATTGAGGGCGATCTGGGTCGCCGGGATCGGCGGATTGGTGGTCGGCCACATGCTGTGGCTGGCCGGGATCTCCGCGGCCATCGGGTCGACCGACATCCCGATGTGGGTGCTGGTCGTCGCCGCGGCGTCGTTCCTCGTGGCGATCGCGGGCGGATACCTGGGCTGGCGGCAATGGCAGCAGAAGTCGCGCAGAGCCGAGGCGTGGGCGGTGTTCTGCTGGGCGCTGCCGGTGTCGCCGGTGCTGTTCTCGCTGACCGTGCTGGGCGTGACCTACCTATAACCGCCAATCCCTGACGGCGTTGCTGCCCGATCCCAGACAATGAGCCGGTGGGGGACGGGGTGGCCGACAACTTGATCCTGCGCTGGTGGCGCCAGCGCGACGAATACCAGTGGCGCATCGACTTTCTGCGCAGCCGCGGGCTGCTGTCGGTGCTGAGGCACGTGATCGCCGGCATCGGGGTGACGATGGGCGTGCTGTCCCTGCTGAACGTGTACGCGCCGCCGGGGGTCGACGCACCGCTGATCCGCGCGGGCTGGGCGTTCGTGGCCCTGGGCTCGCTGGGCTGGGCGGCGCGCTGGGCGCTGCTGCCGTGGCCGTCGGCCCGCGAGTCGGCGGTGCTCGTGGCGTTCGTCGACGTGATCATGACGATCTCGGCGCTGCTGTTCGGCGACGCGAACCTGGCCATGTCGGGGATCCCGATCCTGTTGTGCGCCGGAGGTTACGTGGTGTTCTTCCACGGCCCGCGACTGCATCTGGCCCACATCGCGTGGTGCACCGTCTCGGTGGTCGGCATCGCGGTGTGGTTGGCGGTGAGCGCGCCGGAATACGGGCTGCAGGTCGCGGTGTCGCGGGCGGTCATCGCGCTGCTGGTCACCGTCTGCATCCTGCCGGCCCTGCAGTTCGGATTCTGGTTGCTGCAGGGCAGTTCCAAACAGTCGCTGACCGATCCGCTGACCGAACTGACGAACCGGCGCGGTCTGGCGGTGTCGATCACACGGCTCGACGAGAGCGCGCCGCTGCAGTCGGATCTGTGCGCGCTGCTGATCGACGTCGACGGCTTCAAGGCGGTCAACGACACCCTCGGCCACGCCGTCGGGGACGAGGTGCTGATCCGCACCGCGCGCAGGATCCGGCAGAGCGTGCGCAGCGAGGCCGTCGTCGTGCGCTGGGGCGGCGAGGAATTCCTGGTCGTGGATCGGATCTCGCCCAGGCAGGCCGGTGCGGTCGCCGAACGGATCCGGGCGTCGGTCTCCGCACCCGCGCAGCCCACGGTGACCGTCAGCATCGGCCTCGCGACGAGCACGAGATGGGGCTCGGACCTCGAAGAGGTGATCACCGCGGCGGACACGGCGATGTACGAGGCCAAGGCTCGCGGCGGGGACCGCGTCGTGATCGCCGCCGACGTCTGGTGAGCCCTAGTCCGGGAAGTCCAGCGGCACCTGAAGTGTCGTGATCGTCGCGGCCAGACCGTCGTATTGCGCTGTGAGCAAGCAGAATTCGATCAGCTGCTGGGTGGTGTAGTGCCGCGACAGCGCCTGCCACGTCTGCGGTGAGACACCGCGGGTGACGACGAACTCGTCGGTGGCGGTGAGCAGCGTGCGTTCCCGGTCGGTGAGGCCGTCGGCGTCGGGCCCGGCGAAGATCGCGGCCTGCGTGGCCGCGTCCACGCCGCGGGTGCGGGCCAGCCTGCGGTGCTGCTGCAATTCGTACTCGCAGTCGCGCAGATGGCCGACGCGCAGGATCACGAACTCCGCGTCGCGCCGCGACAGCTTGCCGGCGCCGAGCAGATGAATGGACAGCGGCAACCAGGCCAGCAACAGGGTCTTGTGGTGACCGAGCACATTCAGCAGGCTGAACCGCGGCCGCCGGATGCCTTTGGCTCCGACCTTGGCGATCGCCCAGTTGACCGGGCCGAGCTCCTTGAAGCCACCCGGAGGAATGCGTGCGGTGCTCATGACTGCCTCACCAGATAGGGGGACACCGTCGAGCGGTGTTCGTCGATGTCGAGCGCGCGGCCCAGCGCGGGGAACGCCCGCTGCGGGCAGTTGTCCCGCTCGCAGACCCGGCAGCCGGCGCCGATGGGCGTCGCATTGTCACCACTGAGGTCCAGGCCTTCCGAGTAGACCAGCCGGTGCGCGTGCCGCAGTTCGCAGCCCAGGCCGATCGCGAACGTCTTACCCGGCTGACCATAGCGCGACGCGCGCCGCTCCACCGTGCGCGCCACCCACATGTACGCGCGGCCGTCGGGCATCTCGGCGATCTGCACGCCGATCTTGCCGGGGTTCGCGAACGTCTCGTAGACGTTCCACAGCGGGCAGGTGCCGCCGCTGGAGGAGAAGTGAAACCCGGTGGCGGACTGGCGTTTCGACATGTTGCCTGCGCGGTCGACGCGGACGAACGAGAACGGCACCCCGCGCATCGACGGCCGCTGCAGCGTGGACAGCCGATGGCAGATGGTCTCGTAACTGGCCGAGTAGTACGCCGAGAGCCGTTCGACGTCGTAGCGGAACTTCTCGGCGACGTCGTGGAACTGGGCGTACGGCAGCACCGTCGCCGCGGCGAAGTAGTTGGCCAGCCCGAGACGGGCGAGCTTGCGCGACTCCTCACTGGTGAAGTGGCCCTCGTCGGCGAGCTTGTCGATCAGGTCGCCGTACTCGAGGTAGGCGAGCTCGGAGGCCAGCCGGAAGACCCGCTGCCCGGTCGACAGGTGCGCGGTGATCTCCAGCGTCTTGGACACCGGGTCGAAGCGGTGCAGCACCCCTTCGCCGAGGTCGAGTCGGCGGATGATCGTCACACCGTGTACGAACCGCAGCCGGTCGGACAGGTCGCCGGCCAGGTCGCCCCGCTGGATGCGCATCCCGGCCGTCAGTTCCTCGGCGGCGGTGTCCAGCTCGTGCAGGTAGTTCTGCCGCTGGTAGAAGTAGTCGCGCACCTCTTCGTGCGGCATCGAGATGGCACCGGTGCCGCTGGCACCCGAGGTGGCGTTGCCGACGGTGAATCGGTCCTCGGTGGCGGCGGCCAGCTGCGTCGTCGTCAGCTGGTAGCGGCGGTGCAGGTTGACCATGGCGCGGGCCAGCGCGGGATGCGCGCCCACCATGTCGGCGACCTCGGCGGGCCCGACGTCGACGTCGAGGTCCCGGTCCATCAGCACCTCGCGCAGCTCGGCGATCAGGCGGGTGTCGTCCTGGGAGGCGAAGAACGTCGCGTCGACGCCGAACACCTCGGTGATGCGCAGCAGCACCGCCACCGTGAGCGGGCGCACGTCGTGCTCGATCTGGTTGAGGTAGCTGGGCGAGATGTCGAGCATCTGAGCGAGCGCGGCCTGGCTGAATCCGCGCTCGTTGCGCAACTGCCGGACCCGGGCCCCGACGTAGGTTTTGGCCACGTCAACCAGCCTAACAACCCTGCTAAGTGCTGATTTGCATCATTGGCAAGCCGGGTGCGTGTGGCATCATCAGGATTCGTGAGTACCCCCGGTCGGCCGACTGCCGCGACGCAGGGCCTGGCCAAGACGATGATGCCGGTGCCCGAGGGGCACCCCGACGTCTTCGACGTCGAATGGCCGCTGCGGGTGGCCGACGTGGACCGCGAGGGCAGGCTGAAATTCGACGCGGCGACCCGGCACATCCAAGACGTCGGCACCGATCAACTGCGCGAGATGGGGTTCGAGGAGACCCACCCGCTGTGGATCGTGCGCCGCACGATGATCGACATGATCGAGCCGATCGTGTTCAAGGACATGCTGCGGCTGCGGCGCTGGTGTTCGGGCACCTCGAACCGCTGGTGCGAGATGCGGGTGCGTATCGACGGTCGCAAGGGCGGCGTCGTCGAATCCGAGGCGTTCTGGATCAACATCAACAGGGAGACGCAGGGCCCCGCCCGCATCGCCGACGACTTCATCGAGGGCCTGCGGCGCACGACCAGCGAGGGCCGGCTGCGCTGGAAGGCCTATCTGAGCGCGGGTGGGCGCGAGGACGCCGAGCAGATTCGCGACTACCCCGTGCGCGTCAGCGACATCGACATCTTCGACCACATGAACAACTCGGTGTACTGGTCGGTGGTCGAGGACTACCTGCAGTCCCATCCCGAGTTGTTGAAAGCGCCGCTGCGGGTGACCATCGAGCACGATCTCCCCGTCGCGCTCGGTGACAAGTTGGAGATCCTCCGCCACACCTATCCGGCCGGATCGACCGAGAAGTTCGGCACCGACCTGAGCGACCGGACTGTTACAACGCTCACATATGCGGTCGGCGATGAGGTCAAAGCGGTCGCGTCGATCTTCGCGCTCTGAATCGCTTCACTTAAACAGTACGGCCGTACTGACCTGCGACGATCGTTTACCAGCCGGTAACTTCTGAACCGGTTCAGCAGCGACGTACCTTCGCAACCTTCGCAAGTTCTCCGGGTCCGTTGGCGAAAGTTTACAAGCGAAACGGGTGGACCTGCGGTTATGGCGTGATGCATGCTCGGTTCAGCACACCAGTGAAGTCGCTGGAACGTTAACAACTTGTTGAAGGAGTAGGTCCCTCATGACCAAGTCGACCGTGGGCACGCCGAAGTCCCCCGAACAGATCCAGCACGACTGGGACCACAACCCGCGCTGGAAGGGTGTCACCCGCACCTACACCCCGCAGGACGTGGTGGCCCTGCAGGGCACCGTCGTCGAGGAGCACACCCTGGCCCGCCGCGGCGCCGAGGTGCTCTGGGAGCAGCTGCACGACATGGACTTCGTCAACGCGCTCGGTGCGCTGACGGGCAACATGGCCGTCCAGCAGGTTCGCGCCGGCCTGAAGGCCATCTACCTGTCGGGATGGCAGGTCGCCGGTGACGCCAACCTGTCCGGCCACACCTACCCCGACCAGAGCCTCTACCCGGCCAACTCGGTGCCGCAGGTCGTGCGCCGCATCAACAACGCGCTGCTGCGCGCCGACGAGATCGCCAAGGTCGAGGGCGACCGCTCGGTGGAGAACTGGCTCGCGCCGATCGTCGCCGACGGTGAGGCCGGCTTCGGTGGTGCGCTCAACGTCTACGAGCTGCAGAAGGCGATGATCGCCGCCGGTGTCGCGGGTTCGCACTGGGAGGACCAGCTGGCCTCGGAGAAGAAGTGCGGCCACCTCGGTGGCAAGGTGCTGATCCCGACCCAGCAGCACATCCGCACGCTGACCTCGGCCCGTCTCGCGGCCGACGTCGCCGGCGTGCCGACCGTCGTCATCGCCCGTACCGACGCCGAGGCCGCCACGCTGATCACCTCCGACGTCGACGAGCGCGACCAGCCGTTCATCACCGGCGACCGCACCGCCGAGGGCTTCTACCGGGTGAAGAACGGCCTCGAGCCGTGCATCGCCCGCGCCAAGGCCTACGCGCCGTTTTCCGACCTGATCTGGATGGAGACCGGCACCCCGGACCTCGAGCTGGCCAAGAAGTTCGCCGAGGGCGTCAAGAGCGAGTTCCCGGACCAGATGCTGGCGTACAACTGCTCGCCGTCGTTCAACTGGCGCAAGCACCTCGACGACGCGACGATCGCGAAGTTCCAGAGGGAGCTCGGCGCGATGGGCTTCAAGTTCCAGTTCATCACGCTGGCCGGCTTCCACGCGCTCAACTACTCGATGTTCGACCTGGCCTACGGCTACGCCCGCAACCAGATGAGCGCCTACGTCGAGCTGCAGGAGCGCGAGTTCGCCGCCGAGGAGCGGGGCTACACCGCGACCAAGCACCAGCGCGAGGTCGGCGCCGGCTACTTCGACCGGATCGCCACCACCGTGGACCCCACCTCGTCGACCACCGCGCTCGCGGGCTCGACCGAAGAGGGCCAGTTCCACTAGATCGCTGACGCATGACAGCATGAGCCCCGCCTGGGCTTCCCGGGCGGGGCTCATCGCTGCGACGGTAGGAGAGATGTGAGCATCGAACGAGTCGGCGTCGTGGGCGCCGGGCAGATGGGCGGCGGCATCGCCGAGGTGTGCGCCAGGGCCGGTGCGGCCGTGGTGGTCTACGAGCCGTCGGCTGAGCTGGCCGAGGCGGGCAGGGCGCGCATCACGGCGTCGCTGGAGCGGGCGAAGGCGAAGGGCAAGCTGGCCGCCGACGAGTTCGAGATCACCCAGGCCCGGCTGACCTTCACCAGCGACCTCGCCGACCTGGCCGACCGCCAGCTGGTGATCGAGGCGATCGTCGAGGACGAGGCCGTCAAGGCGTCCGTGTTCGCCAAGCTCGACGAGATCGTCACCGACCCCGACGCGGTGCTGGCGTCGAACACCTCGAGCATCCCGATCATGAAAATCGCTGCGGCGACGAAGAATCCGAGCCGCGTGCTGGGTCTGCACTTCTTCAACCCGGTGCCGGTGCTGCCGCTGGTCGAGCTGGTCAACACGCTCGTCACGTCCGACGAGGCGATCGCACGGGTCGAGCAGTTCGCCGGGGAGACGCTGGGCAAGAAGGTGGTGCGCTGCGGCGACCGCTCGGGCTTCATCGTCAACGCGCTGCTGGTGCCGTACCTGCTCTCGGCGATCCGGATGGCCGAGGCCGGCGTGGCCAGCGTCGAGGACATCGACACCGCGGTCGTCGCGGGGCTCTCGCACCCGATGGGTCCGCTGCGGCTGTCCGATCTGATCGGCCTGGACACCATGAAGCTGATCGCCGATTCGATGTACGACGAGTACAAGGACGCCCACTACGCGCCGCCGCCGCTGCTGCAGCGCATGGTCGAGGCGGGCCAGCTGGGCAAGAAGACCGGCAAGGGCTTCTACAGCTACTGACCCTCCCGGGAACCGAACGGGTGCGCCGTGCGCCTGACTCGATGTGGGGAGATCATCGTCGGGCCGGAGGCACTCGCTGACGGAACAGCGACGCGCCAAGACCTGCGGCGCCGGTACGTGAAACTGCATCACAACGTCTACGCCCCGGTGGGAATGGTGCTCGCGCCCCGGGACCGCGCCTACGCCGCCTGGCTGTGGTCAGGGCGCAGCACCACGCTGGCGGGGCTGTCGGCGGCGGCGATGCACGGCTCCCGGTGGCTGCCGCATGATCACGCCGCGGAGCTGACGCGGATGCGGTCGGCCCTCGCGCCCGGGATTCGGATCCATCGGGAGGCGTTGCTCGACGACGAGGTGTGCCTCGTGCAGAGCATCGACTGTACGACCGTGGCGCGCACCGCTTTCGACATCGGCCGTCGAATTGCCGGTGATGAGGCGATCATTCGCATCGATGCGCTCTTCAACGCCACCCGCGCTGCAGTGGCGGACGTCGCCGTCGTCGCGGCCCGTCATCCCGGCGCCCGGGGGATTCGCCGGCTGCGGCAGGTCATGGCACTCGTCGACGGAGGGGCCGAGTCACCGCAGGAGACCCGGACCCGTCTCGTCCTCATCCGATCGGGGGCACCCGCCCTGCAGACTCAGATCCCGATCCGCAGCGCGTCGGGCCGGGTGGTGCGACGCATCGACATGGGTTGGCCCGAGTACCGCGTGGGCGTCGAGTACGACGGCGAGCAGCACTGGACGGATCCGGTATCGCACGCCGAGGACACCGCCCGGCTGGACTTCCTGGTCGAGCAGGGCTGGATCATCATCCGTGTCAGCGCGCGGCATCTGCGCGACGCTCCCGAGGACATCTGGCGGCGTGCCGAGCAGGCGCTCCGACGACGGGGCTGGACCGGCACCTGATAGGCGCCGAATGCACGCATTGTGATGGAAATCGGGCGAAAAGCGTCAGAAACCGTACGCTCGGCGCCGCCAAAGAGCCTAGGCCTTCTTCAGCCGCTTCTTCTCCGCCTCGACGTCGAAATCCGGTGGCGGCCAGGACATGTTGAGCTGCTTGAGCGCCTCGATCATCAACTCGGTGACGGCGAGGCGGCTGTACCACTTCCGGTTGCAGGGCACCACGTGCCACGGCGCGTACTCGGTGCTCGTGCGGTCCAGCATCGCCTGGTACGCCTCCTGGTACAGAGGCCACTTCAGCCGCTCGTCGATGTCGCCCGGGTTGTACTTCCAGTACTTGTCCGGCCGCTCGAGACGCTCGGCCAGTCGCTTCTTCTGCTCGTCGAGGGAGACGAACATCGCGACCTTCACCAGGCTCGTCCCGCTCTCGACGAGTTCGCGTTCGAACGCGTTGATCTCGTCGTAGCGTGGCTCCCACACCGCCGGGGGCACCAGGTTGTGCACGCGGACGATGAGCACGTCCTCGTAGTGGGAACGGTCGAACACCCCGATGTGGCCCGGCCGCGGCAGAGCCTTGCGGATCCGCCACAGAAAGTGATGCGACAGCTCCTCGGGCGTGGGCTTGCCGAAGTTGAAGTAGTCGACGCCCTGCGGATTACAGCCTCCGACAACATGTTTGACGATGCCGCCCTTGCCCGCGGTGTCCATGCCCTGCAGCACCAGCAACACCGAGCGGGTGTCGTCGACCCGGCTGCGGGCGTACAGCATCTCCTGCAGCTCGGCGAAGCGCACGTTGCGCTCCTCCTGCAGCGTCGGGGCATCCGACTTGACCCCACGGAAACCGGGCGTGGCGTCGGGGTCGATGTCGGCGACGAGGTCGCCCGGCGTGAACCTCAGCAGCGAGTGCGGTTCGTGCGACCACAGCGACGGAAGATCCAGGGGCTCGCTCACGCACCTAGTCAAGCAGCTGAGGGGGCAGTTCCGGGGAAGGATGGGCTTCGGACCTGAACCGCTCCAGCGAACCGCCGACCTCGACGATGCCGCACAGCGCGCTCCACGACAGCATCGTCAGGTAGTCGATCAGCTCGTCGGCGCTCATCCGCGGATGCGACATCCACGAGTGCGTGGCCAGTTGCACGCCGCCGACGATGTGGAACGCCCACGGCTCCGCGCCGCCGGTGTCCATGCCGACCGACACCATGCGCCGGCGCAGCATGACCGCCAGCATGCGGGCGATGATCTGCTCGGACTCGGCGACCGCCTTGCTCTTGCTCGCGGAGTTGTTCGCCATCACGAACCGGTAGGGCTCCGGTTCGGCGGCCACCGTCTCGACGTACACGCGGATGATCTCGCGGGTCAGGGCGTAGCCGTCCAGGTTCGACGACAGCGCGGCGGCCATGTTGGGGATCAGCGTGGTCTGCGCGAAGCGCATCATCACCGCGGTGGTCAGGTCGTTCTTGTCGACAAAGTAGCGGTACAGAACGGTCTTGGACACCCCGATCTCGGCGGCGATCTCGTCCATGCTGACGTTGCTGCCGAGCCGGCGGATGGCCTCCAGGGTGCCGTCCACGAGCTCATTCCGGCGCTCGACCTTGTGCCGATGCCAGCGCCGTTTGCGCCCATCGGTTTTGACCGCCACCGGCGGGGAATGTTGTGCCACGTTCGCGGTGATCCGTTCGTTAGTCCTTGTCGATAATACGGTGGTCGGGCGGGGCTGGTTGGCCGCGCAGGGATGATGGACACGTGGCACATCGAGTGAACATCCCCGACGCCGGGCAACGACCCCGCGCAAGCTTCGCCGAGAAGCTCGCCGGAGCCGATTCGCCGGCTGACGCCGAGCGGCGGCGCGCCCTACGACGCATGAAGGCCGTCGCGCTCGGCTTCCTCCTCGGGGCGTCGGTGATCTTCCTGCTGTGCACCTGGGCGCAGTCCCACGGGGCGGCGCCGTGGGTGGGCTATGTCCGGGCGGCCGCCGAGGCGGGCATGGTCGGTGCGCTGGCCGACTGGTTCGCGGTGACCGCGCTGTTCAAGCACCCCCTGGGTCTGCCGATCCCGCACACCGCGATCATCAAGCGCAAGAAAGACCAGCTCGGCGAGGGTCTCAGCGACTTCGTCCGGGAGAACTTCCTGTCCCCGGAGAACGTGGAGACCAAGCTGCGCGACGCCGACGTCGCCAGCCGGACAGGCAAGTGGCTCGCCGAACCGGTCAACGCCGAGCGGGTGGCCGCCGAGGCGTCGACGGTGCTGCGCGTGCTGGTCGAGATGCTGCGTGACGAAGACGTCCAGCAGGTGCTGGACCGGATGATCGTCAAGCGCATCGCCGAGCCGCAGTGGGGACCGCCGATCGGGCGGGTGCTGGCGTCGCTACTGGAGGAGGGCCGCCAGGAGGCGCTGCTGCAGTTGCTGGCCGACCGGGCGTTCCAGTGGTCGCTCAACGCCGGTGAGGTCATCGAGCGCGTCATCGAGCGTGATTCGCCGACGTGGTCGCCGCGTTGGGTGGACCACCTCGTCGGCGAGCGCATCCACCGCGAGCTGATGGACTTCACCGACAAGGTCCGCCGCAATCCCGACCACGAGCTGCGCCGCTCGGCCACCAAGTTCCTGTTCGAGTTCGCCGGCGATCTGCAGAGCGACGAGGCGACGATCCAGAAGGCCGAGAACGTCAAGGAGCAGATCATGGCCCGCGACGAGGTCGCGCGGGCCGCCGAGACGGCGTGGAGCACCGCCAAGCGGCTCATCCTGGAGTCGGTCGACGATCCGTCGTCGGCGCTGCGCACCCGTATCGCCGACTCCGTCGTGCGCATCGGGGAGTCCCTGCGCGACGACGCCGATCTGCGCGACAAGGTGGACAACTGGATCGTGCGCGGCGCCCAGCACCTGGTCGTCGGTTACGGGGCGGAGATCACCACGATCATCACCGACACCATCGAGCGCTGGGACGCCGACGAGGCGAGCCGGCGGATCGAACTGCACGTGGGCCGCGACCTGCAGTTCATCCGGATCAACGGCACGGTGGTGGGGTCGCTCGCCGGCCTGGCGATCTACACGATCGCCCAGCTACTGTTCTGACCTGCGCTAACTGGGTGCTTGCAAAAGTTAGCACTCAGTCGTACCGTGGAGTTGTCGGTAAACACACCACGGCAGCGAAGGAGGACAGCACCATGGCGCAGGACGAGAATCTCGCCGCGGTCGTCTCCAGCGCCGCCCAGGACATCGGCAGCTTCATCCGGACCCAGCGGGAAGCCGCGCAGGTCTCGGTGCGGCAGCTCGCCGAGAAGGCCGGTGTCAGCAATCCCTACCTGAGCCAGATCGAACGGGGATTGCGCAAGCCCTCAGCAGATGTGCTGAACCAGATCGCCAAGGCGCTGAGGGTGTCGGCCGAGGTGCTCTACATCCGGGCCGGAATCCTCGAGCCCAGCGAGACCAACCAGGTGCGCGACGCCATCATCACCGACACGGCGATCAACGAGCGGCAGAAGCAGGTGCTGCTCGACATCTACACGTCGTTCTGCCAGCAGAACGAGGCGGCACTGCTCGAGGCTGCGGCCGCGGCGGGACCGTCCAGTGCAGACGACAGTGTCCGTGACGACGACGAGGAGCCGACGACGGAACACGACAACAGCCCTCTGCAGATCACGCAATCACCCCAACAGACCTCCATCAGTTAGTGAAAGGAAATCCCCATGGCTGAGAAGAATCAGCTCGACGTCGAAGACCTGAAGGCCCCGCTGCTCGCCGCCGTCGGCGCAGCCGACCTCGCGCTCGAGCGCGTCAACGAGATCGTCGCGACGCTGCGTGAGCGCGCCGGCGACGCCCGCAGCGACGCCGAGACCCGTCTCGAGGAGCGCCGCGCCCGCATCAACCAGCTGCAGGAGGAGCTGCCGGCCCAGTTCGAGGACATCCGCGGCAAGCTGACCCCCGAGGAGCTGCGCAAGGTCGCCGAGGGCTACGCGGAGGCCGCGCAGTCAACCTACAACAAGCTCATCGAGCGCGGCGAGGCCGCCCTGGAGCGCCTGCGCGCCCAGCCGGCCCTCGAAGGCGCCGCCAGCCGGGTCGAGGAGTACACCGACCAGGCCGTGGAGCTGACCCAGGAGGCGCTGGGCAACGTGGCGTCGCAGACCCGCGCGGTCGGTGAGCGCGCCGCCAAGCTGGTCGGCGTCGAGCTGCCCAAGCGCGCCGAGTCGGCCGCCGAGCCGGTGAAGAAGGCCGCCAAGAAGGCCCCGGCCAAGAAGGCCGCTCCGGCCAAGGCCGCCGCCAAGAAGGCCCCCGCCAAGAAGGCGCCGGCCAAGAAGGTCACCCAGAAGTAAGCGATGACTCCCTTCGGGGAAGTCGAAAAGGGGACGTAACCCGCCTAGGCTGTCGAGCGTGGAGCTCCAAGGCCTTACGGGTTACGTCCTCTTCGCGTTGCAGGCCGCCGTCCTGGTGACGACGGTGTACGCGTTCGTCCATGCCGCGATCCAGCGGCCCGACGCCTACACCGCGGCCGAGAAGCTGACCAAGCCCGTGTGGCTGGTGATCCTCGGCGTCGCGATCCTGCTGGCGCTGGTGCTGGGCATCACCGGGGTGGCGATCGCGGCTGTCGCCGCCGGGGTGTACCTGGTCGACGTCCGGCCCAAAATCCTGGAGATCCAAGGGAAGTCGCGCTAGTGCGGCTGGCGCTGATCGGGATGGCCGCCTGCGCGGTCGCGCTCTCCGGGGCTCCCCACGCCGCCGCCACCCCGGCCCTGCAACCTCCGCCCTACATCGACCACGCGAAGTGGGCCAAGTGGGGTGACCTGTCGAGCCTGCGGGTGTATCCCACCGCCGCGGGGCGTGACACCTCGGGCCGGCCCGGCACGGCGGCGCAGGCCGATGAGGCGTGGAACGAGATCCTCGCGCTGTCGCCTGACGCCGCGATCGCCGGCATGAAGGAGCAGTTCGTCTGCCACTGGCAGTTCGCCGAGATCGCCCAGCCCGGGAAGGTGAGCTGGAATCTCGAGCCCTGGCGACCCGAGGTGAGCCCCGACCAGATGATCGCCGCGGGGTGCAATCCCGGTGGCACCGAAGAACCGTTCTGATGGGCTACACCCGCGCCCAGGTCGCCGCCGCCGTCGACCACACGTTGCTCAAACCTGAAGCGACAGAAGCCGATATCGTCGCGCTACTCGCCGAGGCCGTCGAACTCGACGTCTACGCCGTGTGTGTGTCGCCGCCGTTCGTGCCGACCGCGGTGTCGCTGGCCGCCGGCCGCGCTGTGGCATCGGTGGTGGGATTCCCGTCAGGCAAACACCTTTCGGTGATCAAAGCCCATGAGGCTGCCGTGGCGGTGGACGCAGGCGCCCGGGAGATCGACATGGTGATCGACGTCGGCGCGGCGATCGGCGGCGAACTCGACGTCGTCCGCACCGACATCGCGGCCGTCCGTGACGCGACACCAGGGGCACTGCTCAAGGTGATCGTCGAGTCGTCGGCCCTGGTGGAGTTCGGCGGCTGGCCGCTGCTGACCGACGTGTGCCGGGTCGCCGAGGAGGCGGGCGCCGACTTCGTCAAGACCTCGACCGGTTTCCATCCCTCCGGCGGCGCTTCGGTGCGCGCGGTGGAGGTGATGACCGCCGCCGTCGGCGGCCGTCTCGGCGTCAAGGCCAGCGGCGGCATCCGATCGGCGGCAGACGCCACCGCGATGCTCAACGCGGGCGCGACCCGCCTCGGGTTGTCCGGCACTCGAGCGGTGCTCGACGGCCTCTAGGCCCTACAGGGTGCCGAAGCAGGGGTCGTCGGTCTGCTTGGGCATCGACGCGTTCTGCGTCGAAAAGCGGCTCTGCACACCGGTATCGGTGACCGACACCGAGTCGGCCTTGATGTTCAACGGATAGTTCTGCGTCAGCTGCGCGGTGAACGCGTCCAGCGCCGGCTGCACGGCCTCGCGGGGCAGCGTGAAGCCCAGCCCGGTCACCTTCTGCACCGACAGCGCGATACCGCCGTCGACGACCTGCGGCTTGGCGGTGATACTGCCCAGCGCGCCCTCGAGTTCGATCGTGCCGTCGCTGGCGTTGGTGGTCACCCCGGTGACGAAGCTGCCGATCAACGGAATGGCGCCCTGGATGGTCTGCTTGATGCCGTCGGCCGACCAGTCGATGTTCGCCACCAGGGAGCCGACCGTGCCGCTGGAGGTCGGGGTGTCCTGCAGGCGCACGTCGTCGATGTCGAGGTTGACCTTCATGCCCTTGGCGTCACGGACCTGGTTGCCCGCGGTCTCGATGCGGATGTTCGTGTAGTGCCCGGACATGTGCTGCATCAGGAACGGCGGCAGCACCCCGAACGACGCGGTGGCGTCGTCCTGCACCACGCACTCGACCACCCCGGCCACCACCGTGTCGGCCCGGTTGCGGGCGTAGAGCTCGCCGCCGAGCAGGCCGGCGAACACCAGCGCCACCACGATCACCACCACCAGGACGACGGACAGCGGGTCGCTGAAGAACTTCTTGAACTTCGCCGGCAACGAGGAGCCTTCCTGCGGGGGCGCAGACGGATGCTGCGGGTACTGCGGGTTCTGCGGCGGTGGCGGTGGGAACGCCGGGCCGGATTGCTGCGGCGGGCGGGCCCAGGGATCGGTCACCTCAGGGATTCTGCCCTACCGGCATGAGCAAACCCTGAGCGGTTCTGCATGACCGCGACGGTCGTCCGGGCCTTGCGCGCGGCGTCGAGATCGACGTCACAGACCAGCAGTTCCGGATCCGCGCCGGCTCCGGCGAGCACCTCGCCCAGCGCGGACGCCACCAGACTGCCGCCCACCCCCGTCGGGCCGAGGGCCGCGAGCTCGTCACCGGGGTAGGCCTGTCCGACCGCGGCGACCACGCTCGACGTGTCGATCGCCCTGGCGCGGGCCAGCAACGTCCACTGCTCCAGCTTGCCGGGCCCGGTGCCCCACGACGCGTGCGCGGTGATGAGCTCGGCACCGCGCTCGGCCAGCTCCACGTACAGCTCGGGGAACCGGATGTCGTAGCAGAGCGTCAGCCCGACCGTCACGCCGTCGACGACGATGGTGACGGGCTCGTGCCCCGGCGCGACGGTGTCGGACTCGGTGAACCCGAACGCGTCGTACAGGTGGATCTTGTCGTAGCGCGCGTCGACGCCGGGGCCGGTCGCGAGGAGCGTGTTGGTGACCCGCGCCCGATGATCCAGGTCGGACGGCACGAACATGCCCGCGACGACGACGATGCCGGCGCGGTCCGCGCTCTGGCGGACCGCGTCGGCCCACGGACCGTCGAACGGTTCGGCGACGGAGCCCAGCGGCACCCCGAAGCGGCACATCGTGGCCTCGGGGAACAGCACCAGCGCCGCGCCGGCTTCGGCGGCCCGCCGCGTCTGCTCCTCGACGAGGCGGAGGTTGTCGGCGGGATCGCTGCTGCTGCGGATCTGTGCCAGGGCTACACGCATGCCCTCCAGACTAGTTACGGACCCCAGGCGGGACGATCGGCCTTGGCGGCCTTCTTCCCGAGCTTGCCGGACCGGACCTGCGCGGCGAGGCTGTCGAGAATCACGCGCGAGCTCATCAACGCGGTCTGCTCGGCCCAGTCATAGGGCGGCGAGCACTCGACGACCTCGATACCGGCCAACCCGGGTTCGGAGATCATCTTGACCAGGTTGAGCGCCTCGCGAGGGAGCAGCCCGCCCGGCTCCGGCCATCCTGTGCCCGGAACGAACCCGGCGTCGATCACGTCGATGTCGAACGACAGGTAGACCGCCTTGGCGTCCTTCCACGCGATCTCGAGGGCCATCTCCGCGATCTTCTCGATGCCGACCCGTTCGACGTCGCCGACGGTCATCACGGTCGACTTGCGTTGGCGGCCGACCTTGACGCCTTCGCGGGGGCTCTGCCACCCGCCGATGCCGATCTGCACCAGGTTCGTCGCCGGCGCGTTCTTGATGTTGGTGGCGTGGAACCACGGCGTGGTGTGCATCCGCTCGTCGAGGTCGGTCTCCTGGGTGTCGACGTGGCGGTCGAAGTGGATGATGCCGATGTTGCCGTCCAGGTAAGGCGCCATCCCGCGGATCGTTGGGAACCCGATGGAATGGTCACCACCGAGCACGATCGGCATGACGCCCTTCTGCACGACGTGCGCCATCGCCTGGCTGATCTGGTCGAAGGACTTCTCGAGATTGCCGGGGATCGTGAAGACGTCGCCGATGTCGACCATGTTCAGCTGCTCGCGCAGGTCGACACCGGACTCGTAGTTGTAGGTACCGAACAGGTTGGTCGAGCGCCGGATACCCTGCGGCCCGAACCGGGTGCCGGGCCGGTAGGTCGCTCCGGCGTCCAGGGGGACGCCGAACACCGCGACCTCGGCGTCGTCGACCTCGTTGACGTCCTCGATGAAGGGGCACTTGAGGAAGGTGCCGCGCTCACCGGCGAAGTGCGGCTTCTCGCCGCGCACGAACGTCGAGATCGTGCGGTCGTTGATGGACGGCGCGGCCTCGAGCCCGTGGCTGAGGCCGCGGTCGATCTCCTCACGCAGCCGGCGATCGCCCAGCTTCGCCTCGGCCTGTTGCGCCCAGGCGCCTTCGGCGTTCGTCACGGAGGGGTCGGGACGTTCGGGTACGTCGGACATGAGTTCTCCTCATCGCGTCGTCTTGTCGCTGTCCGGGTACGACGCACCTCGTCCGGGGAGCGGGGTCACCGGCTCCTGGGAGTCATTGTCAGCACGCCCGCGAGGACCTGTCCACTCAGACAGCGACACTTCACTGGACGGGCGCGACGACGGGCCACGGCACCGTGAGGACGCCGTCGCGCAGCGTGCGCCGCGGCGGGACCACCGGAAACCCTTGCGCGGCAAGCATGTCCAGCATCGCCCGCCAGCGCACCCGCGGCCCGAACACACCGTGTGCCGCGCTGCTCGCCCAGGCGCGATCGGCGGCGGTGAGCAGCGTGTGGATGGGCTGACCGGGCACGTTGTGGTGGATCAGCACCTTGGGCAGACGCTCGGCCAGATCGGAGGGCCGCTCGATGGCGAACGGGTCGCAGGCGAGCGTGAGGGTCACCTCCGACGTCGCATCCAGCAGCACCCAGGCGCAGCGGCGGCCGAGCTCGTCGCAGGTGCCGTCGACGATCAGCCCGCCCGGCGCCAACCCGCGGCGCATCGCCGCCCAGGCGTCCGGCACCGCCTCGGGCGGGTACTGGCGCAGCACGTTGAACGCCCGCACCAGCACGGGGCGGTGGCCGGCCAGCTCGAAACCGCCCAGCGCGAAGTCGACACCCGGGGCCAGCCCGTCGGCCACCGCGGCCAGGCCCGCCCGCACCCGCCCGGGATCGATCTCGAGCCCGACCACCCGCACGTCGGCGCGCACCCGGCGCATCCGCATCGCCAACTCGAGCGTCGTCACCGGCAGCGCGCCGTAACCGAGGTCGACGATCAACGGGTCGGCGGCGCTCTGCACGGCGGTGCGGACCCGCGGCGAGTGCACCAGCCATCGGTCGCTGCGTCGCAGCCGGTTGTGGCCGGTGGTGCCGCGGGTGACCGCTCCGAGCGGTCGGGAGGCGGCGCCGGTCACCTGGCAGCTCAGCTGTTCTCGGTGATCCACACCGTGGTGAACCGCTGTTCGGCGATCAGCAGGTCGACGAGCTGGCTGCCGATGAAGTTCTCGATCTTGCCGCCCACCAGGGGCACCCGCACCTCGACCGTCGCCGTGAACGCCATCCGCGAGCCGGGCTGCGCCGGGGCCAGCACCGCGGTGCCGGTCAGCCCGGCCGGCGCGCCGGGGATCGCGCCGCTGACCTTCGCGGTCGCCCGCCCCTCCCGGACCGGCGACCACAGCTCCTCCCGCACGAAACTGAGGTCCCCGCGGTGGAATTGGGTGACCACCCCGGGCAGCCGGTCGGCGCGCAGGGTCTGCGTGGTCTTGATCCGGATCCCGCCGTCGGCGTCGATCGTCATGTCGTCCAGCGTGGCGTGGTCGGCGCCGGAATCCTGCAGGCGCACCAGCCAGTACTCCTCGTCGCGGAACGCCTGGTGGACCTGTTCGACCGTGCCGCCGTACTCGGCGGCCATGTCGAATGAACGCGGCATGGCAAACCACGCTACCGTTACCGCCCGTGGTCACTTCGTCTATCGCGGGCGTGGCGGTCGCCGAGGATGTGCCGTTGGCGCCGCTGACCACCTTGCGCGTCGGCCCTGTGGCGCACCGGCTGATCACCTGTGTGACGACCGAGCAGGTGGTCGAGGTGATGCGCGCCGTCGGTCCGGAGGCGCTGATCTTGGCCGGTGGGTCCAACGTGGTGCTCGGCGACGGTCTCGGTGCGGCCACCGTGGTACGGCTCGCGACCCCCGGGATCTCGGTCGACGGGGAGCTGCTGCGGGCCGAGGCGGGGGCGGTCTGGGACGACGTCGTCGCGGCGTCACTGGCGCACGGGCTGGGCGGACTCGAGTGTCTGTCGGGCATCCCCGGGTCGACGGGTGCGACGCCGGTGCAGAACGTCGGCGCGTACGGCGCCGAGGTCGCCGACACCATCAGCAGGGTCCGGCTGCTGGACCGGCGGACCGGCGAGGACCGCTGGGTGACGCCGGACCATCTCGAATTCGGTTATCGCACAAGCATTCTGAAGGGTTCCGCGGACGCCGTGGTGCTGGAGGTCGAGTTCCGGCTCGACCCGTCCGGCCGCAGCGCGCCGCTGCGCTACGGCGAGCTGGCCGCCGCGCTGGACGTCGAACCGGGGGAGCGTGCCGACCCGGTGCGGGTGCGCGAGACCGTGCTGCGGCTACGGGCCGGCAAGGGCATGGTGCTCGACGACGCCGATCACGACACCTGGAGTGTCGGGTCCTTCTTCACCAACCCCGTCGTGACGCAGGCGCAGTTCGAGCGCCTGGCGGCCGAGGTGGACGGCCGGGTCCCGCACTATCCGGCCGCTGCCGGGGTCAAGCTGGCGGCCGCCTGGCTCGTCGAGCGCGCCGGATTCAGCAAGGGCTACCCCGGCGACGGCGCTGCGGTACGGCTGTCGACCAAGCACGCGCTGGCTGTGACCAATCGCGGGAATGCGACCGCGGCGGACGTGATCGCGCTGGCCAGGACGATCCGCGACGGTGTCGCGGCGGCCTTCGGGATCGATCTCACACCCGAACCGATTCTGATCGGATGCGCTCTCTAGGTACGCTGGCAACACGTGAGCCCTGCCAACCCGGTGCCGTCGCTGAACAGACGGCGAGCACTCGCCGCCCTGGCGGTCGGTGTCGTCGCACCGGGCGCACTCGCGGCGTGTATGTCCACCGACAAGAACTCCTCGTCCGGCCAGTCCGCCGAGGATGCGCCCGCCGCGCCGCAGCTGCGCTACGAACCCGAGGATGCCGCGTCCGACGTCGCGCCCACCTCGCGGGTCGCCGTCACGGTCGAGAACGGCTGGTTCCAGAAGATCAGCCTCAGCAACACCGACGGCAAACCCGTCGCCGGGGCGCTCAACCGGGACCGCACCGAGTTCACCGCCTCCGAGCCGCTCGGTTACGGCGTCGAGTACCGCTGGGCGGGCACCGTCGTCGGGCAGGACGGCAAGGCGGTGCCGGTCAAGGCGTCGTTCACCACCGTCGACCCCGACACGCAGGTCAACGGGCAGTTCCAGCTCTCGGACGGGCAGACCGTCGGCGTCGCGGCGCCGATCATCCTGCAGTTCGATGCCGCGATCGCCGACGAGGACCGCGCCGAGGTGGAGAAGGCCGTCAAGGTCACCACCACCCCCGAGGTCGAGGGCAGTTGGGCGTGGCTGCCCGACGAGGCCGGCGGCTCGCGCATGCACTGGCGGACCAAGGAGTACTACCCGCCGGGCACGACGGTGCACGTCGACGCGAAGCTGTACGGGGTGCCGTTCGGCGAGGGCGCCTACGGTGCGTCGGACTCCACGCTCGACTTCACGATCGGTCGTCGCCAGGTGGTCAAGGCCGAGGCCTCCAGCCACCGCATCCAGGTTCTCGACGAGGCCGGCGCCGTGATCATGGACTTCCCGTGCAGTTACGGCGAGGGCGACGAGGACCGCAACGTCACCCGAAGCGGCATCCACGTCGTCACCGAGAAGTACGAGGACTTCTACATGTCGAACCCGGCGGGCGGCTACACCAACGCCCACGAGCGGTTCGCGGTG
Source organism: Mycolicibacterium chlorophenolicum (assembly GCF_001044235.1). Classification (GTDB taxonomy): domain Bacteria; phylum Actinomycetota; class Actinomycetes; order Mycobacteriales; family Mycobacteriaceae; genus Mycobacterium; species Mycobacterium chlorophenolicum. Next base: position 274,586 of record NZ_JYNL01000023.1, read on the forward strand.
CGCATCTCCAACAACGGCGAGTTCATCCACGCCAACCCGAACAGTGCCGGCGCCCAGGGCAACAGCAACGTCACCAACGGGTGCATCAACCTGTCCACCACCGACGCCGAGCAGTACTTCCAGACCGCGGTCTACGGCGACCCGGTCGAGGTGACCGGTACCCGCATCGACCTGTCCTACGCCGACGGCGACATCTGGGACTGGGCGGTGCCGTGGGACGAGTGGACGGCGATGTCGGCGCTGTCGTCGCAGAAGCCGTCGAACATGCCGGAGAGCGCGCCGGCCACCCCGCCCGGAGCACCGACGTCGGTCAGCGGCCGCCCCGGCGGCTAGGTCTCGCGGTTGAAGCGGGATCCGCTGGCGCCGCTGACCTGGTCCCGGGGGCGCACCACGATGAGGTCCAGATCGACGTGCGACGGCCGGCTCGCGACGAAGCCGATCACCTCGGCGATGTCCTCGGCCACCAGCGGCGTCACGCCCTGATACACCTTCTCGGCACGGTCGGTGTCGCCCTCGAAGCGGTTCAGGGAGAAGTCCGTCTTGACCATGCCGGGCGCGACTTCGGTGAGCCGCACCGGTTTTCCGAGCAGTTCGCTGCGCAGCGTCCGATGTAGGACGCCCTGGGCGTGCTTGGCCGTGGTGTAGCCGGCGCCGTTGTCGTAGATCTCGACGGCCGCGATCGAGGTGACGGTGACGATCAGCCCGTCGCCGGAGGCGATCAGCTTGCCCAGCAGCGCGCGGGTGACGTGCAGGGTGCCCATCACGTTGGACTCCCACATCCAGCGCCAGTGGTCGACGTCGGCGTCGGCCACCGACTCCAGCCCGCGCGCCCCGCCGGCGTTGTTGACCAGCACGTCCACCCGGTCCAGTCGGCCGGCCATTGCCGCCACGGCCTCGGGGTCAGTGACGTCCGCCACAATCGCGGTGCCGTCGATCTCGGCGGCCAGCGCTTGGATGGGTTCCTCGCGACGAGCCACGCAGATCACGTGAAAGCCTTGTGCGGCAAGGGTTCTCGCGGTGGCTTCGCCGATCCCGGCGCTGGCTCCGGTGACCACGGCGACTCGGCGGGCATCAGATGGCGTCGTCATGCACGCAACCCTAGCGCTCGTGTTAAATTGACCCCGTGATCCGAACCGGTCAGGCAGTCCAGGCTGCCGCGCGGCGTGCGTGTTGTTGTTGCGCACCCCGCCGCGCCTGACTGCGCCCGGACGAGATCCCGTCCCGCTGAGTCGCCAGGTGTGGCCCCGCCCCACCGACCGACCGACTCAAGGACGATTTCATGACCAGCTCCCTCGCCGCCCGCTCCCACGCCGCCCAGGCCAAGCGCACCGCAGCCGCCGCCGGCAGCGGCCGTTACCCGCAGGCACTGCTGCACCACATCGTGGCCCCCGCGCTGCGCGTCCCTGAGGCCGCCGCGGCGTCGGTGTTCGCCGCGGCCCGACAGCGCGGCCCCATCGCCCGTGACGTCATCGCGCAGGTCACCGGCCTGTCGATCGCCACGGTCAACCGGCAGGTCACCGCGCTGCTCGACGCCGGACTGCTGCGGGAGCGCGCCGACCTCGCGGTCTCCGGCGCCATCGGCCGCCCGCGCGTGCCGGTCGAGGTCAACCACGAGCCGTTCCTCACCCTGGGTGTGCACATCGGCGCCCGCACCACCAGCATCGTCGCCACCGACCTGCTCGGCCGGACCCTCGACGTCGTCGAGACGCCGACGCCGCGCGGCGTCCAGACCGGCGCCCTGGACGCCATCGCCGCCAGCGCCCGCCGCTACCTGAGCCGCTGGCACCGCCGCCGCCCGCTGTGGGTCGGGGTGGCCGCGGGCGGTGTGGTGGACAGCACCACCGGCTACCTGGACCATCCACGGCTGGGCTGGTCGGACGCGCCCGTCGGCCCGGTGCTCGCCGAGTCGCTCGGCCTGCCCGTGTCGATCGCCTCGCACGTCGACGCGATGGCCGGCGCCGAGCTGCTGCTCGGGGTCCGGCGGCCCCCGGGTCGCACCTCCACCAGCCTGTACGTGTACGCCCGCGAGACGGTCGGTTACGCGCTGGCCATCGGCGGGCAGGTGCACTCCCCGGCCAGCGGACCCGGCACCATCGCCGCGCTGCCGGCCCGGTCGGAGCTGCTGGGCGGCAGCGGTGAGCTGGAGTCCACGGTCAGCGACGAGGCGGTGCTGGTCGCCGCGCGCAAGGCCCGCATCATTCCGGCCGACGGCCCGGCGTCGACCGTCACCGCCGTGCTGCGCGCGGCGCGGCAGGGCAACGAGCAGGCCGCGGCGCTGGTCGCCGAACGCGCCCGTGTGCTCGGCGAGGCCGTCGCGTTGCTGCGCGACATGCTCAATCCCGACGATCTGGTGGTCGGCGGTCAGGCCTTCACCGAATATCCGGAGGGCATGAGCACCGTCGAGTCGGCGTTCGCCGCGCGTTCGGTGCTGCCGCATCGCGACATCCGGGTGACGGCGTTCGGCAACAGGGTGCAGGAGGCCGGCGCGGGCATCGTGTCGCTGGGCGGCCTCTACGCCGACCCGATCGGCGCGATGCGCCGGGCGCAGTCCCGCCGGCCCGAGGTGAGTGCCTGAGCAGGTCGCCTCACGCGGGGCGTGTAGACATGACGGTGTGCGTCCAGCGACCGACCCTCTGCCCGTGCCGCGCCGGGTGGCGGTGCTGTCCGTGCACACCTCCCCGCTGGCCCAGCCGGGCACCGGCGACGCGGGCGGGATGAACGTCTACGTGCTGCAGACGGCCCTGGAGCTGGCGCAGCGCGGCGTGGAGGTGGAGATCTTCACCAGGGCGACGTCGTCGACGGATCCGGCGGTGGTGCGGGTGGCGCCCGGGGTGCTGGTGCGCAACGTGGTCGCGGGGCCGTTCGAGGGCCTGGACAAGAACGATCTGCCCACCCAGCTGTGCGCGTTCACCGCGGGCGTGCTGCGTGCCGAGGCCACCCACGAACCCGGCTACTACGACATCGTGCACTCGCACTACTGGTTGTCCGGTCAGGTCGGCTGGCTGGCCGCCGACCGGTGGGCGGTGCCGCTGGTGCACACCGCGCACACGCTGGCCGCGGTCAAGAACGCCGCGCTGGCCGACGGCGACTCCCCGGAGCCGCCGATGCGCGCCATCGGTGAGCAGCAGGTCGTCGACGAAGCCGATCGGCTCATCGTGAACACCGAACACGAAGCGGCGCAACTGGTTTCGCTGCATCAGGCCGATCCATCGCGGATCGACGTGGTGTACCCGGGTGTCGACCTGGGCACGTTCACCCCCGGCGACCGGGGTGCCGCTCGCGCGGCGCTCGGCCTCGATCCGCAGGTGCCGGTCGTCGCGTTCGTCGGCCGCATCCAGCCGCTGAAGGCGCCCGACGTGCTGTTGCGGGCGGTCGCCCGGCTGCCCGAGGTGCGGCTGCTGATCGCCGGTGGTCCCTCGGGGTCGGGCCTGGCCACCCCCGACGGTCTGGTCGACCTGGCCGCCGAGCTGGGCATCACCGACCGGGTGACGTTCCTGCCGCCGCAGTCGCGCGACGAACTGGTGGCCGTCTACCGCGCCGCGGACATCGTCGCGGTGCCCAGCTATTCGGAGTCCTTCGGGCTGGTCGCGGTCGAGGCGCAGGCCTGCGGGACTCCGGTGGTCGCGGCCGCGGTGGGCGGGCTGCCCGTCGCCGTGCGCGACGGGGTCACCGGGGCGCTGGTCGACGGCCACGACCCCGCGGACTGGGCCCGCACCCTGGCCGACGTCCTGGCCGCCGGGCCGGCCACGATGAGCCGCGCCGCCATCGAGCACGCCGCGTCGTTCTCCTGGGGGCACACCGTCGACATGCTGCTGGACAGCTACGGCCGGGCGATCGCCGATCACCGCGGCCGCCATCAGCGCCAGCCCACGGCCCGCCGCGGCGGGCGCCGATTCTCGATGCGCAGGGGAGTACGGGCATGACCGATCGCACACAGGACGTGCAGGCCGTCATCGAGAGCACGCTGGCCGAACACGATCTGCCGTTCACCCGCCACAAGGGCGCCGCAGGCGGCCTGCCGGGGCTGGTGGTCGCGCTCCCCGGCGAGCGGCGGCTCACCACCAACACGATCCTCACCGTCGGCGAGCACTCGGTCCGCATCGAGGCGTTCGTCTGCCGCAAACCCGACGAGAACTTCGAGGGCGTCTACAAGTTCCTGCTCAAACGCAACCGCAGGCTCTACGGCGTCGCCTACACGCTCGACAACGTCGGGGACATCTACCTCGTCGGCCGGATGTCGCTGTCGTCGGTGAGCCCCGACGAGATCGACCGGGTGCTGGGCCAGGTGCTCGAGGCCGTCGACAACGACTTCAACACCTTGCTGGAGTTGGGGTTCCGCACCTCGATCCAGAAGGAGTGGGAGTGGCGTGTCTCGCGGGGTGAGTCGCTGAAGAACCTGAAGGCTTTCGAGCATCTGATCGAGGACCACGACAAGAACTGAGCGTGAGAGGATCGGCCCATGGCAGATACCGCGACGCTGATCCTCGTCCGCCACGGCGAGAGCGAATGGAACGCGCTGAACCTGTTCACCGGATGGGTCGACGTCGATCTGACCGACAAGGGCCGGGCTGAGGCCGCGCGGGCCGGCGAGATGATCAAAGAGCTCGACCGGCTCCCCGACGTGCTCTACACCTCGCTGCTGCGCCGCGCCATCACCACCGCCAACATCGCGCTGGACAAGGCCGACCGGCACTGGATCCCGGTGCACCGCGACTGGCGTCTCAACGAGCGTCACTACGGTGCGCTGCAGGGGCTGGACAAGGCCGAGACGAAGGCCAAGTACGGCGACGAGCAGTTCATGGCGTGGCGGCGCAGCTACGACACCCCGCCGCCGCCGATCGAGCCGGGCAGCGAATACAGCCAGGACACCGACCCGCGCTACGCCGACATCCCCGGCGGCGCGCCGCTGACCGAATGCCTCAAGGACGTCGTCGAACGGTTCGTGCCGTACTTCACCGACGTGATCGTGCCCGACCTGCGTGCCGGCAAGACGGTGATGATCGCCGCGCACGGCAATTCGCTGCGGGCCCTGGTCAAGTACCTCGACGGGATGTCCGACGACGACGTGGTCGGGCTGAACATCCCGACGGGTATCCCGCTGCGCTACGACCTCGACGGCGACCTGAAGCCCACGGTCGTCGGCGGCACCTATCTGGACCCCGAGGCCGCGGCGGCGGGTGCGGCCGCGGTGGCCGCCCAGGGCGCCAAGTAGGGGTTCGCATCCCCGCCCGGCGAACAGTGGGTGAACAGCGCAGAACGCGGAACCGAACTTCCGTCTTTGTGTCTGTGACGTGTCCCGATTTGGCCGCACGCTGCTGGGATGACGTTCACCGAGTGCGTACGATTTTCGCGTGAGTGTCGTATCGGCGCTGCTGCTCGCGGCGATCGTGGCACTGCTCGCGTTGTCGGCCGGTGTGGTGGTCGGCGTGAGGGCAGCACCGCGGCTGCGCGAGCGCCGTCAGCGCCGGATGGTGGAGCAGAACGGCATCACCGTTTCCCAGATGCTCGGCCACGCGGTCGCGCAGTCCCCGGTCGGAATCGTGGTCGTCGACACCCACCGTGACGTGGTCTACACGAACACCCGGGCCACCGAACTCGGACTGGTGCGCGACCGGTTGCTCGACGACCGCGCGTGGCAGGCCGCGCAACGAACGCTGACCAGCGGGCAGGACATCGAATTCGAACTGGTGCCGCGCAAGCGGGATCATCCGGGGCGCTCCGGGCTGTCGGTGCGCGGCCACGTGCGGCTGCTCACCGAGGACGACCGGCGGTTCGCGGTGGTCTACGTCGACGACCAGTCCGAACACGCGCGCATGGAGGCGACCCGGCGGGACTTCGTCGCCAACGTCAGCCACGAACTCAAGACGCCGGTGGGTGCGATGGGCGTGCTGGCCGAGGCGGTGCTCGCCTCGTCCGACGACCCGGAGACGGTGCGCCACTTCGCCGAGAAGATGGTCACCGAGTCACACCGGCTCGCCGACATGGTGGGCGAGCTGATCGAGCTGTCCCGGCTGCAGGGCGGCGAGCGGCTGCCCGACCTCGGTGCGGTCGACGTGGACACCGTGGTGGCCGAGGCGCTGTCGCGCCACAAGGTGGCCGCCGACAACGCCGACATCGAGATCACCACCGACGCGCCGACGGGCTTCCGGGTGCTCGGTGACGAGACACTGCTGGTGACCGCGCTGGCGAACCTGGTGTCCAACGCAATTGCCTACTCTCCCAATGGATCTCCCGTGTCGATCAGCCGACGGCGACGTGGTGACAACATCGAGATCGCGGTGACCGACCGCGGTATCGGCATCGCCCCCGTCGATCAGGAGCGTGTCTTCGAGCGCTTCTTCCGCGTCGACAAGGCACGGTCCCGGGCCACCGGCGGCACCGGGCTCGGGCTGGCGATCGTCAAGCACGTCGCCGCCAACCACAACGGCTCGATCCGGCTGTGGAGTCAGCCGGGCACGGGCTCCACCTTCACCCTGTCGATTCCCGCGTATCTGCGCGAGGACGACCCGAACGAGCACGACGACCGAGAGGACTAGGACAGCGATGACCAGTGTGCTGATCGTGGAGGACGAGGAGTCCTTGGCCGATCCCCTGGCCTTCCTCCTGCGCAAGGAGGGCTTCGAGGCCACGGTGGTGGCCGACGGCCCGTCGGCCCTGGCCGAGTTCGAGCGCGCGGGCGCCGACATCGTGCTGCTGGACCTCATGCTGCCCGGGATGAGCGGCACCGATGTGTGCAAGCAGCTGCGGGCCCGCTCGAGCGTGCCGGTGATCATGGTGACTGCGCGCGACAGTGAGATCGACAAGGTGGTCGGGCTGGAGCTCGGCGCCGACGACTACGTCACCAAGCCGTATTCGGCACGGGAGCTGATCGCGCGCATCCGGGCGGTGCTGCGGCGAGGGGCCGACACCGACGATCAGGGCATCGCCGACGGCGTGCTCGAGGCCGGCCCGGTCCGCATGGACGTGGAGCGTCACGTCGTCAGCGTGAACGGCAGCCCGATCACGCTGCCGCTCAAGGAGTTCGATCTGCTCGAGTACCTGATGCGCAACAGTGGGCGGGTGCTGACCCGCGGCCAGCTGATCGACCGGGTGTGGGGCGCCGACTACGTCGGGGACACCAAGACGCTCGACGTCCACGTGAAGCGACTGCGCAGCAAGATCGAAGCCGACCCCGCCAACCCGGTGCATCTGGTCACGGTGCGCGGGCTCGGGTACAAGCTCGAGGGCTGACACTCTTCCGCTAGGCGGGGGCTGAAATCGTCCCTATTTCGTCACAGAGTTTGCCTGTTGTTAACAGGCGATCACAATTCCCAACACGCCCAGTGATCAATGGCTGTGACTTTGGTCACAATCCGCTCAGGCGATCACACGAGATTTTATTCGCTAACTCTGCATCTGCGGGAGCAGAATTGCATGGGTGACGCCGTGCTCGGCCAGCTGGCCGTGTGACAGAAACGTCGATTGAAGTGCAGAAAATCTCCTCTGACGGACCCGCAGAATCCTCCCAGGTGAGGCCGCCGGTATCGGTTAGCTGAAGCGGCAAATCTTTGCTTCGCTAGCCCTGGAGGCCGGTGATAACGTCTGGCCTTGACGTCCCCGCGAGCCGGAAGCGCAGAGACAGCGAATGCACGACTGTTTGCGCGCGAACGGCATCCGGGGTGTGGGCGAGCGGATCGACACCACGGGGAGCGTCACGATCCCGAACAGAAACGGAGCCACACGGTGACTGACCTGGTAGCCCAGAACGGACACGACACCACCGCAGCGCGCAGGGCCGGCCTGCTCAGCAGCGGCCACGCCTCGATCGCCGGCCGCCGACCCGCCGGCCCGTCGACGATGACGGTCAGCCTCGTCATCCCGGTGCGCAACGAGGCGCGCAACATCGCCTGGGTGCTGGAGCAGATCAGCGACGACGTCGACGAGATCGTGCTCGTGGACGGCAACTCGACGGACGCCACTGTGATCACCGCGCGCAGCTACCGGCCCGACATCCGGGTGGTCGCCCAGCAGGGCACCGGCAAGGGCGACGCGCTGCGCGCCGGGTTCCACGCCGCGACCGGCGACGTCATCGTGATGATGGACGCCGACGGCAGCATGGCCCCGCAGGAGATCCGGCACTTCCTGCATTTCCTGTCCCACGGCTACGACTTCGTCAAGGGCTCCCGGTTCATCGCCGGCGGCGGGTCCTCGGACATCACACCGTTCCGCCGGCTGGGCAACAAGTTCCTACTGGCGGTGTTCAACTCCGCCTTCGACGCCGACCTGACCGACCTGTGCTACGGGTTCTGCGCGTTCCACCGCCGCTACCTCGAGGTGATGGCTCTGCAGGCGACCGGATTCGAGATCGAGGCGGAGATGACTGTCCGCGCGATGCAGGCCGGCCTTCGAGTCGCTGAGGTGCCGAGCATGGAGATGCCACGCCGCCACGGCAAGTCAAACCTTCGTGCCGTGCGCGACGGAATCCGGGTGTTGCGCACCGTGTTACGCGATCACCGCTCCGGAGTCTCGGGCCGCGTGGTGCAGGCACTGGCCGCCGACAAGTAACCGACGACATCAACCGGGGGGGTTGACGACATGGCCACGATCACTTCACGTCCCGTAGCGGCGCCGGCGTCTCGCGAGCGCACGGCTCGCCCAGCGGTGTCCATCTGCATCCCGGCCTATCAGGCGCGCCGCCATCTGCGCGCCACTCTGGACAGTGTCCTGGCTCAGGACAGCAGCGACTTCGAGGTCGTGGTCATCGACAACAACAGCTCCGACGGCACCGGGCAGATCCTCGAGGGTGTCGCCGATCCGCGGGTTCGGGTGCTGCGCAACGCCGAAACCGTGCCGATGATGGACAACTTCAACATCGCGGTGCGCCACAGCCGGGGTCGCTACGTCAAGGTGGTGTGCGCCGACGACACGTTGACCCCCGACTGTGTGCGCGTGCAGGCGGCGGTGCTCGACGCGATGCCGACGGTGAGCCTGGTGTCGGCGCGCACCGACTTCATCGACGACGGCGGCGAGATGATGCGGCCCGACCGCGGGCTGCCCGGCATCGTCGGGCTGCAGCCGGCCGATCACGTGGTGCGGCGCATCGTCCGCAGCGGCACCAATCCGATCGGCCCTCCGGTCGCGGCGATGTTCCGGCGCGCCGACTTCGACCGCTGCGGCGGGTTCCACCCCGTCACCTCGTTCCTCAGCGAGCTCGACCTGTGGGTGCGGCTGCTCAACCGGGGCGAGTTCTTCGGCGTCCCCACCACGCTCGCCGCGTTCCGGATCGCGAGCGGGTCGACGACGGCGTTGACGTCGGCGCGGTCGCAGCTGCGCCAGCAGCTCGGGTTCAGCGGCCGGCTGGCCGACGACGTGCGCTGGAACATCACCACCGCCGACGTGCTGTACGGCCGGTTGCGCTCTTACGACATGCAGTTGCGCCGGACCGGCCTGTACGCGTTGAGCAATCTTCGTAACCGCCGCCGGTGCGCGGCGGCCCGCACAGCAGGAGAGGAGCCGGACAGCGATGCCGGTGCCCCAGACCGTTCATAACTGCCGGGTGCTGCCGTACCTGGATCCCGCGGACCGCCGTCCCGTCGAGAGCCTGTCGGTGGTCGTCTGCTCCTACACCGCCGACCGCTGGGACGGCCTCTGCCGGTCGGTGGACTCGGTGCTCGCCGACGACGCGCCCGCTCTGCAGGTCGTGATCGTCATCGACCACAACGACGAGCTGTTCGCCCGCGCTGCAGCGCGATTCGCCGACGACCCGCGAATCATGCTGCGCCGCAACACCGGTCCGCGGGGCCTGTCGGGTGCCCGCAACACCGGGGTGGAGGCGGCCGACGGCGAGGTGGTGGCGTTCCTCGACGACGACGCTGCGGTGCAGCCGGGGTGGAGCCGTGCGCTGCTGAGCCATTACGAGGATCCTCGCGTGGTCGGGGTCGGCGGCCATGCCGCACCGGTCTGGCCGCAGGGCCGGCCCCGGTGGATGCCGGCCGAGTTCGACTGGGTGGTGGGCTGCAGCTACGTCGGTCAACCCGACCGGGTGGCGCTCGTCCGGAACCCGTTGGGCTGCAACATGTCCCTGCGTCGATCGGTGTTCACGCACCTCGGCGGCTTCCGGTCCGAGGTCGGACGGGTCGGGTCGGTGCCGGTCGGCGGTGAGGAGACGGAGTTGTTCCTGCGACTGCGTGCTCGCCGTCCCTCGGATCGGGTGCTGCTCGATCCCGCCGCCGCCGTGCGGCACTGGGTCAGCCCGGACCGGGCGACGCCCCGCTATTTCCTGAGCCGCTGCTACCACGAGGGCCTGTCCAAAGCTGTGGTCACGCGACTGGCCGCGGCACCGGGATCGCTCGACAGCGAGCAGAGCTACGCCACCCGGGTGCTGCCGCGCGCGGTGGCGCGGGAGGCGGTGTCGCCGCGGCGCGGCGGACGGCGTCGCGCCGCGATGATGGTGCTGGGCCTCGGTGCCACCACCGCCGGCTACGTGCGTGGCGCGTTGGCCCGTCGGAGCGGGTGGGCATGACCGACCTGACCCTCCCCGAGACCACGATCCGCCCGGTGCTGCCCGCCGCCGCCCCGCCGGCGTGGGACGGCGCCACCTGGATCGGTGAGATCTGGACCGATGCCCTCGACCTGGGGTGCGCTGCCGCCCGGTTGGAGCACGCCGCAGGCTTCGCGCGCGCCCGACTGCTGGTCCGCACCGACGCCGGGCCGCTGGGATTCGTCGACCTCGACATCACCGACGGCGCCGTCGACGTGCGCCGGCTGCGCGCACTGGCAGCCCGGTTTCCCGCGCCCGCCCCGGTTCCGATCTCGTCGACGCCGGCGATCAGCGTCGTGATCTGCACCCGTGATCGCGTGTCGATGCTGCAGACCGCACTCGACTCGGTGCGGGCGGTGAACTACCCCGACGTCGAGATCATCGTCGTCGACAACGCCGCCGCCACCGACGCCACGCGACGGTACGTCGAGGCACTCGCCGACCCCCGCGTCCGGGTGATCGACGAGCCGCGGCCCGGGCTCTCGCGCGCCCGCAACACCGGCCTGCTGGCCGCCACCGGGGACGTGGTCGCGTTCACCGACGACGACGTGGTGGTCGACCGTCACTGGCTGGCTGCGATCGCACGGGGCTTCGCCCGGGGCGAGTCGGTCACCTGCGTGTCCGGGCTGGTGCCCGCGGCCGAACTCCGCACGCCCGCCCAGGCGTACTTCGACGCCCGGGTCGGCTGGTCGGCCTGCCTGCGGACGCGGGTGTTCGCGTGGGGCGCCCCGCCGTCGGACATCCCGCTGTTCCCGTTCGCGGTCGGCCACTACGGCACCGGCGCCAACTTCGCCGTCGACCGCGCCGCGGTGCTGCGCCTCGGCGGGTTCGACGAGGCGCTCGGCGCCGGATCGCCCACCGGCGGCGGGGAGGACCTCGACATGTTCTTCCGGCTGCTGCGGGCCGGCGGAACGCTGGTGTACGACCCGGCCTCGGTGGTGTGGCACCGGCACCGGGCCAGCAGTGAAGGACTCGCCGCCCAGAGCCGCACCTACGGCGTGGGATTGGGCGCGTGGATCGCGAAGATCGCCTGCGATCGCGCGACGGCCCCGCAGGCGTTCTCGACGGCGCTCCTGCGGGCACCCGAGTTCCTCAAGTACCTCTCCTACTCGGCGTCCACGGCACAGCCCGCCGAGGAGCTCGTGCACCTGCTGCCCGAGGGGTTGACCACCCCGGCGTGGCGCTCGGTGCTCGCCGGCTTCCGCGCGTACCGGGCGGCGCTGCGCGAGGGACGCGACCCCCTGCCGTTGGCGGTGCCCGCATGAGCGCCCACGCCGCCGTCCTCGATCAGGGCGACGCGGCAGCGGACCTGCCCGCCGAGCGCAACCTGCGACTCAACACCGTCGCACTGATCGCGTCCACCGCGTCGACCGGTGTTCTGGGCCTTGCCTTCTGGGCGGTGACGGCCCGGCTGTTCCCGCCCGCGGAGGTCGGGCTTGCTTCTGCGCTGATCAGCTCCGCGGTGCTGCTGTCGACGATGTCGACGCTGGGTCTCGACGTGCTCTACGAGCGGTTCCTGCCGATCGCCGGGGTCCGCGCACCGGCACTACTGCGCCGCGGCTTCCTGCTGGTCGCTGCGATGGGTCTGCTCACCGGCGCCGTCCTGGTGGCGGTCGGGCCCCGCGACCCGCTGTTCCAATCCGGTTGGGCGATGGCCGGTTTCCCGCTGATGGTGCTCGTGCTGGCGGTGTTCGCGCTGCTGGACAAGGCCTCGGCGGGCCTCGGCGTCGCGCGGTGGGCCGCGGTGAAGAACCTGGTGCACGCGGTGGCGAAGCTGGCCGCGGTCGCCGCGCTGGCGATCTGGGATCACGCCGTGACGATCGTGCTGAGCTGGACGCTGACCGCCGCGGTGGCCGCGCTGTGCACCTACGTCGTCCTGCAGCGCCGCAGCGCGACCCATCCGCGGTGGCGGCAGGCGTCGGATCTACCGCCGCGCCGGCAGATGTGGTCCTACTTCGGGTCGTCGTTCGGCATCGCGTCGCTGTGGTCGATCGGTCCGCTGGTGGTGCCGCTCATCGTGGTCACGCAGGTCGGCCAGGCCGCCAACGCGTACTTCGCCGTGACCTGGGCGATGATCAGCGCCCTGTATCTGATGATGCACCTCGTCGTGAGCCCCTACGTCGCCGAAGTGGCCGCCCACCCCGAGCAGGTCGCCGCCCTGTCGTGGCGGATGGTCCGCACGATGGCTGTGGTGGCGGTGGCCGCGTCGGCGGGACTGGTGCTGGTCGGTCCGCTGATGCTCGGCCTCGCGGGCGGCGACTACCGCGCCGAAGGGCACAGCCTGCTGTGGCTGGCCGCGGCGTTCCTGCCGCTGTCCGGGGTGGCCGCCGTCTACGAGGGTTTCTCCCGGGTCCAGCGCAAGCTGGCGCTCTACCTCTCGGTGCAGGCGCTGATGACCGTGGTGATCATCGCCGGCTCATGGGTCGCCACCCGATCGATGGGCATCACCGGCGTCGGCTGGGCGTACCTGGGCGCCGAGGCCCTCTCGGCGGCGATCCTGATCGGCCCGGCCGTCGCGTGGCTGCGCCGGGTGCGTGCCGGACAGGACGGCCGCCCGCGTCACGCCGCCGCCGGGGCCGGGCGCGTCTGGCTGCGCGTGGGGTCGGTGCTGCTGGCCACCGCGCTGCCGGTGACGCTGCTGTGCACCGTCGACCGGCCCACCGCCTCGGCCGCGGTGATGATGTTCGACGACTTCAACGGCCCGGCAGGCAGCCGGCCCGACCCGGCGCGGTGGGGCTACGACCTGGGCGGCGGCGGGTGGGGCAACGACGAATCGCAGGTCTACACCGATTCTCCCGACAACGTGGCGCTCGACGGCGACGGCCACCTGGTCATCACCGCGCGCCGGGACGGCGACCGGTTCACCTCGGCGCGGTTGACGACCAAGGGCCGGCTGTCGTTCGTGCACGGCCGGGCCGAAGCCCGGGTGCGGTTGCCCCGCGGCGCCGGGCTGCATCCCGCCTTCTGGCTGCTCGGGGACGACGTGGACGCCGTCGGCTGGCCCCGCAGCGGCGAGCTCGACGTGGTGGAGACGATCTCCGACGCCCGCTTCATCCACAACGGCGCGATCGGACCCGACACCGACGGACGGGAGTACAAGCTCGCGGGCACCCTGCCCATCGATCCGCCGTTCGTCGACGACTTCCACACGTACTGGGTGCAGCGCGACCCCGGGGTGATCTCGATGGGCGTCGACGACCGGACCACCACCGTGTTCCGTGCCGAGGATCTGCCCGCCGACGAGCAGTGGGTCTTCGACAAGCCGTTCTTCCTGCTGCTCAACGTCGCTGTCGGCGGCACCTGGCCCGGCCCCGCCGACGACACCACGCCGTCTCCTGCCGCGATGACGGTCGACTGGGTGCGGGTGACCGGTGACTGATCTGCTCGAGCGGCCCGCCCCGCCCGCACCGGCACCGGTGCGCGGCCGGCATCGCCGCGTCGAACCGGCCCGCCGACCGATCGGCGTGCTGCGGCCGGAGTGGCTCACGCTGGCGTCGGGGGCTCTGGGTCTGCTGTCGCTGGTCCCGGTGGCGCCGTGGCTGCGCGCCGTGCTGCTGGCGGCGTTCCTGCTCACCGGCCCCGGCCTGGCGACGGTGCTGTGGATGCGGCTTCCCGCCGCCGCGGCCGTGGCCGTCGTCCCGGTGACCGGCATGGCCGTGGCGGCAGGTGCCACCGTGACCGTGACGTGGGCGGGCGCGTGGCTGCCCGTCCCGCTGTTGCTGACGCTCGTCGCCGCGGTCGCCGGCTCGGCGGTGCTGTGCGCGCGGCGCCGGCCGCGCCCGGCGCTGCGGTGGCCGGCCGCGCTGGCACCCGGGCGGTGGCGGGTGAGCGCGCCGTACGCGTGGATCGTGGCGGCGCTGTGCGTGTGGGCGGTGGCACTGCCGGGGATGGCCGCGGCCGCCGAGTCACCCCTGGGTCTGCTGGTCACCGGGACCGGACCGGTGCTCGTCGTCGTCGGCGCGGTGCTCGCGTGCGTGTTCGTCGTCGCGCTGCGCACCGACGCGCTGGTGGCCGCGGCCGCGGCGGTGGGCGCCGCGATCCTGGTGCTGCGGTTGACCGCGACGCTGATCACCGATCTGCCGATGTACGCGTGGACCTACAAGCACCTGGGCATCGTCGACTACCTGCTGACCAACCGGGTGCTGCCGCCGTCGGGGGTGGACGTCTACCGCGAGTGGCCGGCGTTCTTCACGACGTTCGCGTGGTTCAGCGACGTCACCTCCGTCGACCCGACCGCGGTGGCGCACTGGTTCGCCCCGGTGGTGCACGTGCTGTTGGCCCTGGTGGTCGGGTCGCTGGCGGCCACGCTCGGGCTGGACCGGCGTGCGGTGCTGGCCGCGGTGATGGTCTCCGAGCTGGCCAACTGGGTGGCCCAGGACTACTTCGCGCCCCAGGCGTTCGCCTTCGTCGTCGGACTCGGGATCATCGTGGCGCTGCTGGCGGCGCGGGTGGACCGCCGCGCCGGGTGGCTGGCCTTCCTGCTGTTCGCCGCCCTGGTGCCGACCCATCAGCTGACACCGTTCTGGATTTTCGGCGTGGTGGTGGCGCTGACGATCGCCCGCCAGATCGGCCCGCGGTGGATCGTGCTCCCTTATGCTGCAGTGCTTTTCGGCTACCTGTATCCGCGGCGCTACATCGTGTTCGAGCACGGCGGACTGTCGAGCCTCAACCCGCTGGCCAACGGTGCCGGCAACGTCGAGTACGCGGGGTCGCTCGACAAGATGATCACCTCGCTGGTGTGTCGCGGGCTGTCCGCGACGATCATGCTGGCCGCGGTGGTGGCCGCAGTGGTGTGGTGGCGCCGCAGGCGGCCGGTGGCCGTCCCGGCCATCCTGGCGTTCAGCCCCTTCGTGCTGCTCGGGCTGAGCAGCTACGGCGGCGAGGCGGTGTTCCGGGTCTACCTCTATGCGCTGCCGGGCTGTGCCGTGCTGATCGCCCCGCTGCTGGTCGCCGCGATCACGGCGCGCCGCGCTCACCACCTGGCCGCCGTCGCGCTCGCGCTGATCGCCGCCGCCGGTCTGCAGGGCTACTACGGCACCTGGTACCTGAACATGGCCCGGCCCTCGGAGTTGGCGCTGCTGAACAACCTCGTCGACGGTGCGCGGGCGCCCGCCACCGTCTGGAGCCTGCACTCGGCCGGCATGCCCACGCGCGCCACGGCCACCTGGGTGAACCTGGCCGCGCACGACGACTCGTTCGACACCCCGATCGTCGAGCGCTGGCCCGGGTTCCTCGACGGCTTCCCCGACGCCGGCCAGTTCGACGACGTCACCGAAAAAGCCGCTGCCGCAGCGGGGGAGACGTACTTCGTGTTCACCGCCGACGCCAAGACCGCGTTCGACTACTTCGGCTACGCCGCGCCCGACACGGTCGACCGCTTCGAGCGCATGTTCGCGACCAGCCCGGTGTGGTGCCTGCGGCTGCAGGACGAGACCACCACGGTGTACCGCTACCAGGCCGGGGGGTGCAGGTCATGACGTGTCGACTGTGCGGGTCGGCGAGGTTGCACAGCGTGCTGGACCTCGGCGCCACGCCGCCGTGCGAGAAGTTCCTTGCCGCAACCGAACTCGATGCCCCTGAGGCGACCTACCCGCTGCACCTGCGGCTGTGCCAGGACTGTCTGCTGCTGCAGATCCCCGCGCTGATCACGCCCGAGGAGACGTTCACCGAGTACGCGTACTTCTCCTCGTTCTCCGACAGCTGGGTCGACCACGCCCGTCGCTTCGTCGCCGACGCGACGGACCGCGTGGGACTGAACCAGGATTCGTTCGTCGTCGAGGTGGCCAGCAACGACGGATACCTGCTGGCGCACGTGGCCGGGGCCGGCATCGGCTGCCTGGGCATCGAGCCGTCGGTCAATGTGGGGGAGGCCGCGCGGCGCCGCGGGGTACCGACGGTCACCGCGTTCCTCGACGAGCAGGTGGCCGCCGACGTCCGGGCCCGGCACGGCGCCGCCGACCTGCTGGTCGCCAACAACGTCTACGCCCACGTCCCCGACCTGACCGGGTTCACGCGGTCGCTGCGCACCCTGCTCGCCGACGACGGCTGGTTGAGCATCGAGGTGCATCACGCCCTCAACCTCGTCGCGCTCGGACAGTTCGACACCATCTATCACGAGCACTTCCAGTACTACACCGTGCTTTCCGCGATCCGGGCGTTGGCGGCCGGCGGCCTCGCGGTCGTCGACGTCGAGATGCTGCCGACGCACGGCGGGTCGCTGCGGTTGTGGGCGCGGCCCACCGAACTGGCCGCTGCACCGTCGCCCCGGGTGGCCGCCGCGCTGGCCGCCGAGCAGGACGCGGGACTGCACCGCGTCGACGGCTATCTCGGGCTGCGGCCGCGGACCGAGACGATCCGGCACGACCTGCTGCGCTACCTGCTCGAGTGCCGCGCGCGCGGCGAACGCGTGGTCGGCTACGGGGCTCCCGGGAAGGGCAACACGCTGCTCAACTACTGCGGCATCCGCACCGACCTGCTCGAGTACACCGTGGACCGGAATCCCTACAAGCACGGTCGATTCACGCCCGGCACGCGCATCCCGATCCTCGATCCGGCGCAGCTCGACAAGGACCGGCCCGACGTGATCGTGGTGCTGCCGTGGAACCTCGAGGCGGAGATCACCGATCAGCTCGGCTACACCGCCGAGTGGGGCGCCCGCCTGGTGTACCCGCTGCCCACCCTGCACGTCGTCGACATGACGGAAGGAAATCGGAGATGAAGGTCGTTCTGTTCTGTGGCGGGTACGGCATGCGGATGCGTAACGGCAGCGATGACGAGATCCCCAAGCCGATGCAGATGATCGGTCCGCGGCCTCTCATCTGGCACGTCATGCGGTACTACGCCCACTTCGGTCACACCGAGTTCGTGCTGTGCCTGGGCTACGGCGCCGAGCACATCAAGGACTACTTCCTGTCCTACCGGGAGTCGGCGTCCAACGATTTCGTGATCCGCGGCGGCAAGGTCGAGCTGCTGCAGACCGACATCAGCGACTGGACCATCACGTTCGTCGACACCGGCCCGGAATCGCCGATCGGAGAACGGCTCCGGCGGGTGCGCTCGTTCCTCGACGGCGACGAGTACTTCCTGGCCAACTACGCCGACGTGCTGACCGACGCGCCGCTCAACGAAATCATCGACGAGGTGAAGGCGTCCGGTGCGTTGGCGTCGATGCTGATCGTCCCGCCGCAGTCGTCGTTCCACTGCGTCGACGTCGTCGAGTCCGGTCCGCACACCGGTGCGGTCACCGGCATCACGCCGGTGTCCCGGCTGCCGATCTGGGAGAACGGCGGCTTCTTCGTGTTGTCCGCCGCGGTGCTCGACATGCTCACGGAGAACTGCGATCTGGTCGAAGACGTGTGCGGCGACCTGGCCGCCCGGGGCAAGCTCTACGGCTACAAGCACCTCGGGTTCTGGAAGCCTGCCGACACCTTCAAGGAACGCGCCGAACTCGACGCCGCCTACCGCAGCGGCAACCGTCCCTGGGCGCTGTGGGAGCACGAGAAGGTGGCCGCGTCGTGATCGATCTACAGACAGGGGAGCTGCGCGAGATCGCCGTGCTGGGCGCCCACTGCGACGACATCGCGATCGGCATGGGCGCAACACTTCTCACGCTGAGCCGGTCGCATCCGGGACTGCGGGTGCATGCGCTGGTGCTGTCCGGCGCGGACACCGTCCGCGAGGCCGAGGAGCGCGGTGCGCTGGCCGCGTTCTGCCCGGGCGCGGAGGTGAGTCTCACGCTGCTGGGCCTTCCCGACGGCCAGACGCCAGCGCACTGGAACGAGGTCAAGGAGGGGTTGCGCGCGTTCCGTCGCACCTGCGAACCGGATCTGGTGTTCAGCACCCAGCGCGCCGATGCCCATCAGGATCACCGGCTGCTCGCCGAGCTGACCCCCACCGAGTTCCGCGACCACCTCACGCTGGGTTACGAGATCCTCAAATGGGAGGCGGACACCCCGTCGCCCAACGTCTTCCATCCCGTCGACACCGCCACCGCCGAGGAGAAGGCGCGGTTGCTGCACAAGCACTATCCGTCGCAGACCGGGCGGGACTGGTTCGACGAGGACGCCTTCCTCGGGCTGTCGCGGCTGCGCGGTGTGCAGTGCCGCAGCGCACATGCCGAGGCCTTCACCGTGGAGAAGACGGTGCTGCGCTTCGGGCGGGAGGCGGCGGTATGACGCAGCGTGTGCTGGTCACCGGTCACCAGGGCTATCTCGGCACCGTGCTGGTGCCCGCGCTTCGGGCGGCCGGCCACGAGGTGATCGGACTGGACAGCGGTCTGTTCGCCGACTGCGTGCTGGGCCCGCGGCCGGACGATCCGCCCGCGCTGGCGGTCGACCTGCGCGAGGTCACCGTGGACCAACTGCGCGGTGTCGACGCGGTCGTGCATCTCGCGGCGCTGTCCAACGACCCGCTGGGCGCACTGATGCCCGAGGTCACCCACGACATCAACCACCACGCCTCGGTCCGACTGGCCCGGCTGGCCAAAGAGGCCGGAGTGCAACGCTTCTGCTATGCGTCGACGTGTTCGGTGTACGGCGCCGCCGGGGACGGTCTGGTCGACGAAGACGCCCCGCTGCGTCCGCTGACGCCGTACGCCGTCAGCAAGGTGCGCGTCGAGGACGACCTGGCGGCACTCGCCGACTCCGGGTTCAGCCCGGTGTTCCTGCGCAACGCGACCGCGTTCGGCTTCTCACCGCGGCTGCGGGCCGACATCGTGCTGAACAACCTCGTCGGCTCCGCTGTACTGACCGGTGTGGTGCGCGTGCTGTCCGACGGCACCCCGTGGCGCCCGCTGGTGCACGCGCGGGACATCGCCGCGGCGTTCGTCCGCTGTCTGGAGGTGCCGGCCCCGGTGATCTCCTGCCGCGCCTTCAACGTCGGCAGCGAGACCAACAACGTCACCGTCGCCGAGATCGCACGTCGGGTCGCCGACGCCGTTCCCGGCTCCGATGTGCTGATCACCGGCGAGACCGGGTCCGATCCGCGCTCGTACCGAGTAGACTTCAGCCGCGCCCGCGCCGACCTCGGGTTCGAAGCGGAGATCTCGGTGGCCGACGGTGCCGCCGAACTCCATTCGGCCTATGTCCGCTACGGCCTCACCTCCGCGGACCTGGAGCACAGGTTCACCCGGCTGAACCGGCTGGCCCACCTACAGCGCACCGGCCGGATCGACGAAACGATGCGCCATGTCAGCGAGTTCGTGTGACGAGAGCGGCCACGGCCGCGTGACGTGCCGCGGCTGTGGGGGCCGACGGCTGCAGCGGGTGCTCGACCTGGGCGAGGTGCCCGCCGCGGACCACTTCCCGCCGGCGGACTCACCGGTCGAGCAGGCGGAGACATCGCACCCGCTGGCCATGGACGTGTGCGCGGACTGCGGCCTGGCGCAACTGGCCGACGACGACACCCGTACCGCCGAACCCCGCGGTGTCGAGCCCGAAGCGCTGACCAGCCAAGCCGCCGACGCGATCCGGCGCGTCGGTGAGGCCGGCTGGCTCGCCGGGGGTGGCACGGTCTGTGAATTCGGCAGCCCGCACGGCGGCAGCTGGATGCCCCTGCTCGCCGACCGCGGCTACCACCCCGGCTCGGGCAGCGCGGACGTGGTCGTGGACTGCTTCGGCATCATGCACGACGCCGACCAGGGCGCGGCGTTCCGTGAGCGCGCCGCCGCCACCGCACCGGGCGGTGTACTGCTGCTGCAGTTCCACAGCCTGGGCGCGATCGTCGCGCATGGTCAGTGGAATGCTCTGCGGCACGGACATTTCGGGTACTACTCCACGCCGGCGCTGGTGGACCAGCTCGCCAGGGTCGGCATGCGGGCCGTGCAGGCATGGAGGTTCGACCTCTACGGCGGCACCGTGCTCGTCGCGGCGGTGCACGGCGCCGGTGACCCGGGGCCGACGGTCCGCGCGCTTCTCGATTCCGAAGCCGCACTGACCGATCCGGCCACCGTCGGCGTGCTGCAGGATGCGGCCGACGCGCAGACGGTGGCGCTGCGCTGCTGGCTCGAGCAGGAGCGCCGCGCCGGCCGCCGCGTCTACGCGTACGGCGCCGCATCACGCGCAGTGGCACTGTTCAGCCGGGCCGCGCTGAACTCGTCGCTGATCACCGCGGTCGCCGACGCGTCCCCGGCCAAACAGGGCCGCCGCATGCCGGGCACCGACATTCCGATCATCGCGCCGCAGACACTGGTCGACGCGGCGCCCGACCGGGTGCTGCTCACGCTCGGTGACCTGCTGCCCGAGGTCGCGGCGCGCTGGCCCCAGCTGGCCGGCCGCTGGGTCGTCGACGACGAGTTCGCCCGGCCGGCACGCCGTTTCGCGCGGTCACGGCTGCTGCAGAACCGGTTGCACGAACTCGTTCCCGGCGGTGCGCACACCTACGCGCGTGGAGCCGACCAGTATCCGGAGACGATGCCACCGGTACTGACCCACGGTCGGGGCTGCCGGGTGTGGGATGTCGACGGCAACGACTACATCGAGTACGGCATGGGTCTGCGGGCGGTGACGCTGGGCCACGGCTACCCGCCGGTCGTCGACGCGGTGGCGCGCACGATCGCCGGCGGCGTCGGCTTCAGCCGACCCACGGCGCTGGAAGCCGCTGCGGCGGAGGACTTCCTGGCGTTGGTGCCCGGGGCCGAGATGGTGAAATTCGCCAAGAACGGTTCGGACGCGACGACGGCTGCGGTGCGGCTGGCCCGCGCCGTGACCGGCCGGGTCACCGTCGCGGTCTGCGATCAGCCGTTCTTCTCCACCGACGACTGGTTCATCGGCACCACCGCGATGTCCGGCGGCGTCCCCGCCGACCACGCCGCGGCGACGGTGCGCTTCTCCTACAACGACCTGGACTCGCTGGCGGCCGTGCTGGCTGCCGGCGACGTGGCGTGTGTGGTGATGGAGGCGGCGACCGCGACCGCCGAACCCGACCCCGGTTTCCTGGCCGGGGTGCGGCGGCTGTGCGACCGGCACGGCACCCTGCTGGTGTTCGACGAGATGATCACCGGGTTCCGCTGGGCTGCCGGCGGCGCGCAGGCCGTCTACGGCGTCACGCCCGACCTGTCGTGCTGGGGCAAGGCGATGGGCAACGGCTTCCCGCTGTCCGCACTGGCCGGGCGGCGCCGGTACATGGAACTCGGGGGACTGCGCACCGACCGGGACCGGGTGTTCCTGCTGTCCAGCACCCACGGTCCGGAGGCCGCGTCACTGGCCGCGTTCCGCGCCGTCGCCGCCGCGTACCGCAGCGAGGACCCGGTCGCCCGGATGGAGCACGCGGGCATTCGGCTCGCAGCAGGCGTGACGGCCGCGGTGGCCGAGGCCGGCCTCGCCGACCACATCACGGTCACCGGCCGCCCGTCCTGCCTGGTGTTCGGCACCGCCGACGCGGACGGCGTCCCATCGCAGGCGTACCGGACGTTGTTCCTGCAGGAGTTGCTCCGCCGCGGCGTGCTCGGTCAGTCGTTCGTCACCTCGGCCGCGCACGGCGAGGACGACGTCGACGCCACCGTCGCCGCGGTGCGCGACGCGCTGCCGGTCTACCGGTACGCCATCGACGCCCGCAGCGTCGCGGGCCTGCTGCAGGGCCGGCCGGTCGCGCCGGCGATCCGGCGCACGTCGGCGCCCCGGCGGGTGGCCGGCTATCCGGTCCTGCCGCCGAGGATCTCGAGCACCTCGAACGAGTTGACCCCGGCGATCACCGACGGATCGGCCTCACCGATCGCGAGCACCTCGGCGCGGTCCGCGCCGCGCAGCACGCCGAGCCCCCACATTCCCTCAGGGTCGGCGACCGGTCCGTAGACGACCACCCGGCCCTCGGCGAGCAGTTGCCGCCAGTACTCGGTGTGCCCGTCCATCGCCTGGCGCTCGGCATCGGTCATCGTCTGCGCGAAGTCGGCGCGCGGGGGGATCAGCCGGAACAGGAAGAGCTGTTCGCTCACTGAGCGGCCCGCGTCGCGGGGTGCACGGCGATCAGGCCCAAGCCGGTGCGCCGCTTGCACATTGCCGCCAACTCGGCGTAGGCCTTCTCTCCCATAAGTTCGGTGAGCTCGGGGGCGTAGGACTGCCACACCGGCTTCTCGCCGACATGGGCGTGGGGATCGCCGGTGCAGTACCAGGTCAGGTCGAGCCCGCCCTCACCCCAGCCGCGCCGGTCGTATTCGGTGATCGTCGACTTCAGGATCTCCGAGCCGTCGGGTCGGGTCACCCACTCTTGCGTGCGCCGGATCGGCAGCTGCCAGCAGACCTCGGGCTTGAGGGTCAGCGGTTCCACGCCGATCTGCAGCGCCTTGGTGTGCAGCGCGCATCCGATTCCGGCCGGCCATCCCGGCCGGTTCAGAAAGATGCACGCGCCCTTGTACTTTCGGGTGCGCAGGGTGGGTTCGTCGTCGTACTCGTCCCACTCCAGGTAGCCCTTCGGGCCCAGCCCCTTGCCGCGGAACTGCCAGTCGTCGTCGGTGAGCAGTTTGACCGCGTCGTCGAGCTTGGCGCGGTCATCGTCGTCGGAGAGAAACGCTCCGTGCGAACAACATCCGTCGTCCGGACGGTCGTCGACCGTGCCCTTGCAGGCCGGCGTGCCGAACACGCACGTCCAGCGCGACAGCAGCCACGTCAGATCCGCGGCGATCAGATGGTTGGGGTCCTCGGGGTCGTAGAACTCCACCCATTCGCGGGCGAAATCGAGTTCCACCTCACCCGGATACGGTCCAGTCACGGTTTTCCACGGTAGACCCATTAGGTTGGACGGGTGCGATTAGGCGTGCTCGACGTGGGCAGCAATACCGTCCACCTGTTGGTGGTGGATGCCCGCCGCGGTGGGCACCCGACGCCGATGAGTTCGACGAAGGCCTCGCTGCGGCTCGCCGAGGCCATCGACACCTCGGGCAAACTCACCCGCCGCGGCGCCGACAAGCTGATCGGCACGATCGACGAGTTCGCCAAGATCGCCACCAGTTCGGGCTGCTCGGAGCTGATGGCGTTCGCGACGTCGGCGGTGCGCGATGCGAAGAACTCCGAAGACGTGCTGTCGCGGGTGAAGTCGGACACCGGCGTGGATCTGCGGGTGCTCACCGGTGTCGACGAGTCGCGGCTGACCTTTCTCGCGGTGCGGCGCTGGTACGGCTGGAGCGCCGGACGCATCATCAACATCGACATCGGCGGCGGCTCGCTGGAGTTGTCCAGCGGGGTCGACGAGGAACCCGATGTGGCGATGTCGCTGCCGCTCGGTGCGGGCCGGCTGACCCGCGAGTGGCTGCCCGACGATCCGCCGGGCCGCCGGCGCGTGGCGATGCTGCGGGACTGGCTGGCCAATGAGCTCTCCGAGGCCGGCGCCGCCATCACCGAGGCCGGCAGCCCCGATCTGGCGGTTGCCACGTCCAAGACGTTTCGTTCGCTGGCCCGGCTCACCGGCGCCGCGCCCTCGGGGGCCGGACCGCGGGTCAAGCGCACCCTGACCGCCGCGGGTCTTCGTCAGCTCATAGCTTTCATCTCTAGGATGACCGCGTCCGACCGTGCCGAACTGGAAGGGGTGAGCGCCGACCGTGCACCGCAGATCGTCGCCGGCGCACTGGTCGCCGAGGCGAGCATGAAGGCGCTCGGTATCGAAAGTGTGGACATCTGTCCCTGGGCGTTGCGGGAGGGATTGATTCTGCGCAAACTCGACAGCGAAGCCGACGGCACGGCCCTCGTGGGCGGTGAAACGGCCTCCCGGCGGATGTCAGTGCGCAATGCTGGACGGTAAGCAGCGAGGCTCAAAGGCAAGCAGGCGATGACTGGATCAGATGAGTACAGCAACACCCGGCCGATCTCGGTCGCCGAGTTGCTGGCGAAGAACGGCACGATCGGCGCACCCCCGGTCGGCGGCAGGCGCCGCCGGCGCCGCGGCAACGCCGATGCCGTCACCGTCGCCGAACTCACCGGTGAGATCCCGATCGTCCGGCCCGACGAACCGGCGCCGACGCGCGACGAGCAGCAGGTCGAGCAGGTAGCCCAGGACGATCAGGACACCGTGACGGGCAACGGCGAGGTCGTCGTCGCCGAGCCGGAGACCGAACCCGAGCCCGAGCCCGAGCCCCAGGCCGACGTCGAGACGGAGCCCGAGGCCCAGGCCGACACCGAGACCGAGATCGAGGCCGAGGCCGAGAGCGACACCGAGGCCGATGAGCTCGCCGACGCGGCCGAGGTGACCGAGGCCGACGACGAACTGGTCGAGTTCGGCGACGTCGAGCCGGAGGCGGAAGACCGGCACGAGGACGAGGACGAATACGCCGACGCCGTGGCCGAGTACGCTGCCCACGTCGAACACCGCGACGCCGAGGCCGACCCGGTCGAGTTCGTCGCACCGCCACGCCGCTCGCCCTTCGGACGGTTCGGCCGCAAGAACACCGCCGCCGTCGACGCCGAGCTGATGAGCCCGGACCCGATCGACGCCGAGGCCGAGGCCGAGGACGCCGTCGACGACCTCGACGAAGCACCCGTCGCCGAGCAGGACACCGAGGTCGATGCGGCCGCGCTCGACACCGACGAGGACACCGACACCGAGGACACCGACACCGAGACCGACTCGGAGGACGACGAGCTGCCGTCCTATCTGCGCTCCACCGCCGACCCGCTGTTCGGCGGGGAGACCGTCGCCGACGATGTCGCGCGCCGCGGCGCCCGGCCCGCGCCCGAGGACCTCGACCTCGACGAGGAGGACGAGGAGGAGGACCAGCCCCGCGAGATGTCGCCGCTGGTGCACGGCCTGTGGGTGGTCGGGCAGAGCGTTGTCGCCGTGGTGTTCGGAGCGGGTCTGTTCGTGGCGTTCGACCAGCTCTGGAAGTGGAACAACATCGTCGCGTTGGTGCTCTCGGTCCTGGTGATCCTGGGCCTGGTGGTCGGTGTGCGAGTGGTGCGCAAGACCGAGGACATCGGCAGCACGCTGATCGCGGTGGCGGTCGGCGCTCTGGTCACCCTCGGTCCGCTGGCGCTGCTGCAATCAGGCTGACCGGGTGCGCCCTGCCATCAAGGTCGGTCTGTCGACGGCCTCGGTCTATCCGCTGAAGACCGAGGCCGCTTTCGAGTACGCCGCCAAACTGGGCTACGACGGTGTCGAGCTGATGGTCTGGGCGGAGTCGGTCAGCCAAGACGTAGAGGCTGTGGCGGCGTTGTCCCAGCGCTACGACGTGCCGGTGCTGTCGGTACACGCGCCCTGCCTGCTGATCTCGCAGCGGGTGTGGGGGGCCAACCCGATCCCGAAGCTGGAGCGCAGCGTCCGGGCGGCCGAGCAGCTCGGGGCGCAGACCGTGGTCGTCCACCCGCCGTTCCGCTGGCAGCGCCGCTACGCCGAGGGGTTCTCCGATCAGGTGGCCGACCTCGAGGCCGGCAGCGACGTGCTGGTCGCGGTGGAGAACATGTTCCCGTTCCGGGCCGACCGGTTCTTCGGTGCGGGGCAGACGTCGATCGAGCGGATGCGCAAGCGAGGGGGCAGCCCCGGACCGGGCATCTCCGCTTTCGCCCCGTCGTACGACCCGCTCGACGGCGGCCACGCGCACTACACGCTGGATCTGTCGCACACCGCGACGGCGGGCACCGACGCCGTCGACATGGCCCGCCGCATGGGGGAGGGCCTGGTGCATCTGCACCTGTGTGACGGCAGCGGCGCCTCGGCCGACGAGCATCTGGTGCCCGGCCGCGGCACCCAGCCGACCGTCGAGATCTGCGAGACGCTCGCCGCGAGCGACTTCGCCGGCCATGTCATCCTCGAGGTGACGACCTCCGGCGCGCGCTCAGCCGCCGAGCGGGAGGCATTGCTGACCGAGTCGCTGCAGTTCGCCCGCGCGCATCTGCTGCGCTGAGAGCCGAGGACGGTAGATGACGAGTTCGACCCTGTTCACCGACGCCATGACGCTGACACCCGGCGGCGACGGTGTCTACCGCGGGCTGCTCAACGAGCACTGGACGATCGGGCCCAAGGTGCACGGCGGCGCGATGCTCGCGCTGTGCGCCAATGCCGCCCGCACGGAGTTCGGCGAGGCGGGCGTCGAGCCGATCGCGGTGTCGGGCAGCTTCCTGTGGGCGCCCGACCCGGGCCCGATGAAGATCGTCACCACGGTCCGCAAACGCGGCCGCCGGGTCAGCCTCATCGACGTCGAACTGAACCAGGGCACACGTACCGCGCTGCGTGCCGCGATCACCATGGGCACCCCGGAACACCATGTGCCGCCGCTGTTGTCGGTCAACCCGGTGCTGCCGCTGATGACGCCCGACCCGCCGCCCGGGCTCGAGCCGATCGGCCCCGGCCATCCGATGGCCGACATCGTCCACCTCGCGCACGGCTGCGACATCCGGCCCTCGCTGACGTCGTTCAGCCCGCGCGGCGACGGCGGACCGCCGCTGATCGAGTACTGGGTCCGGCCGAAGGGGGTCGCGCCCGACGTGCTGTTCGCGCTCCTGTGCGGTGACGTGTCGGCGCCGGTCACGTTCGGCGTCAACAGGTTCGGATGGGCGCCCACGGTGCAGCTGACGGCTTATCTGCGGGCCGTGCCTGCCGACGGCTGGCTGCGGGTGATGTGCACGACGACCCAGATCGGCCAGGACTGGTTCGACGAGGACCACGTGGTGGTCGACTGCGAGGGGCGCATCATCGTGCAGACCCGCCAGCTGGCGCTGGTACCGGCAGCGGAGAGCCGATAAGCCGGCCCGATCCGGCCGTGACATGCTGTGCGGCATGGCCAGAATCGCGATCATCGGCGGCGGGAGTATCGGCGAGGCGTTGCTGGCGGGGTTGCTGCGGGCCGGGCGTCAGGTCAAGGACCTCGTCGTCGCGGAGAAGGATCCCGCCCGGTCGACCTACCTCGCCGAGAAGTACGCGGTGCGGGTCACCTCGGTGCCCGAAGCGGTCGACAGCGCCACCTACGTCATCGTCGCCGTGAAGCCCTCGGATGTGGGCAACGTCATCGGCGACATCGTCGAGACCGCCGCCCGCGCGAAGAGTGACGCTGCCGAGCAGATCTTCGTGACGGTCGCGGCCGGTGTCAGCGCCGCCTACTACGAGAACAAGCTGCCCGCCGGATCTCCCGTCGTCCGGGTCATGCCGAACGCGCCGATGCTCGTCGGCGGCGGCGTCAGCGCCGTCGCAGCGGGGCGCTTCGCCACCGCCGAACACCTCAGGGGCGTCTCGTCGCTCTTCGACGCCGTCGGCGGGGTGCTGACGGTGTCCGAGTCGCAGATCGACGCGGTGACCGCCGTCTCGGGCTCGGGGCCGGCGTACTTCTTCCTGATGGTCGAGGCCCTCGTCGACGCCGCCGTGGATGCGGGGCTCGCCCGCCCGGTTGCCACCGATCTGGTGGTGCAGACGATGGCCGGCTCGGCGGCGATGTTGCTGGACCGGTTGGACGACGGCGCCGGCGGCGAGGACGCACCGATGGCCGGAAAGGTCGACACCTCGCCCGCCCAGTTGCGGGCCACCGTCACCTCCCCGGGCGGCACCACCGCCGCTGGGCTGCGGGAACTCGAGCGGGGTGGGTTGCGCGCGGCGGTGGCCAACGCCGTCGAGGCCGCGAAAAGGCGCTCTGAGCAGCTAGGAATTACACCCGAGTAGTTCAGGAATTTCGGACGGATTAGCCCACACCCGTCGCAGTAACCCCACCTGCCACGCTATTCTCCCAGTGGTAAGCACGGGTCGGTGCCAGCGGTGGGGAAGCCGCTGGAACTGCCCGCGCCTGATGGATTGGGTTGCGATGACGTCTATGAACGGGCCGTCGGCGCGGGATTCGGCCAGTGGGAAGGCGGCGCGGGACGCCGGCCAGTCCGAGGGCCAGCCGCCTCGAGCTCAATTTCTCACCGTTGCCGAGGTAGCCAGCCTCATGCGGGTCAGCAAGATGACCGTGTACCGGTTGGTGCACAACGGTGAGCTGCCGGCGGTCCGGGTGGGTCGGTCGTTCCGCGTCCACGCCAAGGCGGTCCACGACATGCTGGAGAGCTCGTACTTCGACGCCGGCTAGCCGGGATTTCGTCGTGAATCCGCCCTTCGGTAAGGTGGCCGGTCGAGGCTGACGAGATTCCTTCACGCTCGTCACGACAACACTTAGGTAGCGGAGTTCATGGGTTCTGTCATCAAGAAGCGTCGCAAGCGCATGTCGAAGAAGAAGCACCGCAAGCTGCTTCGCCGCACACGGGTGCAGCGCAGAAAACTCGGCAAGTAGTCGCGACGCGCCCGTAGGGTGTCGGAGATGGATGCTGGAGGCACCTCGGGCGGATCTGACGGGCTGAACTACCCGAAGGTCGTGCTCGTCACGGGAGCCTGCCGATTCCTCGGCGGCTACCTGACGGCCCGACTGGCGCAGAACCCGCTGATCAATCACGTGATCGCGGTCGACGCGATCGCCCCGAGCAAGGACCTGTTGCGCCGGATGGGGCGCGCGGAGTTCGTCCGCGCCGACATCCGGAACCCGTTCATCGCCAAGGTGATCCGCAACGGGGATGTCGACACCGTGGTGCACGCCGCGGCCGCGTCGTATGCGCCCCGCTCCGGCGGCCGGGCCACGCTCAAGGAACTGAACGTGATGGGCGCGATCCAGCTGTTCGCCGCCTGCCAGAAGGCGCCGTCGGTGCGCCGGGTCATCCTCAAGTCGACGTCGGAGGTCTACGGCTCGACGTCGCGGGATCCGGTGCTCTTCACCGAGGCGCGCAGCCGGCGCAGACCGCCGGGCGAGGGCTTCGCCCGCGACAGCATCGACATCGAGGGCTACGCGCGTGGGCTGGGCCGGCGCAGGCCCGACATCGCGGTCACCATCCTGCGGCTGGCCAACATGATCGGGCCCGCGATGGACACCGCCCTGTCGCGGTACCTGGCCGGGCCCGTGGTGCCGACGGTCATCGGCCACGACGCCCGCATGCAGCTCCTGCACGAGCAGGACGCGCTCGGGGCACTGGAGCGGGCCACGATGGCGGGCAAGGCCGGCACCTTCAACATCGGGGCGTCGGGGATCATCATGATGAGTCAGGCGATCCGCCGATCGGGCCGGCTGGCGCTGCCGCTGCCGCGGTCGGCGTTGGTGGCGGTGGATTCGCTGTGGCGGGCCACCCGCAACAGCGAACTGGATCGCGAGCAGCTCGACTACCTCAGCTACGGCCGCGTCATGGACACCACGCGGATGCGTACCGAGCTCGGATACACGCCGAAGTGGACGACGGCCGAGGCCTTCGACGACTATGTGCGGGGACGGGGATTGAAGCCCATCGTGGATCCTCGCTGGGTTTCTGCTGTGGAGCATCGCGCTGTAGCGGCGGCTCAGCGGTTCGGACGCTAGACTCAGGGCTGCGCGTGGGGGCGGGGACACCCGGAGAAAGAGGGAAACGGAAACTGTGGCGGGAGAGTCGAAAGCGAAAGTCATTCCGCTGCACTCCAATTCGGGGCGTAGCGCGGCATCCCGGCGGGCAGCGGCCCAGCGGGTCGACCGATCGCGCCGACATCCCTCGCTGATCGGCGACGCCGACGGCCGCGCCACGGCCGAGGAGCTCGCCGCCGTCGTCCGCGACATCGACGCGCACCGCGCCGGTGGCGCGAGCACCGCGGGGGAGACGCCCACCGAACTCGCCACCCGGATCGCCGCCGTCGCCGACTTCATCCGCAAACGGATGACCGGCGACTACACCGTCGATGAGTTCGGCTTCGACCCGCACCTCAACAACGCAATCTTCCTTCCTTTGCTGCGGGTGTTCTTCAACAACTGGTTCCGGGTCGAGGTCAGTGGCATCGAGAACCTCCCCGAGACGGGCGCGGCTCTGGTGGTGGCCAACCACGCCGGCGTGCTGCCGTTCGACGGTCTGATGACCTCGGTCGCGGTCCGCGACCATCACCCCGCGCACCGCGACCTTCGCCTTCTGGCCGCCGACATGGTGTTCGACATGCCGGGCGTCGGGCAGGCCGCCCGCAAGGCCGGCCACACCATGGCCTGCACCGACGACGCGCACCGGCTGCTCGCCGCCGGGGAGCTGACCGCAGTGTTCCCGGAGGGCTACAAGGGCCTGGGCAAGGGCTTCAAGGACCGCTACAAGCTGCAGCGATTCGGCCGCGGTGGCTTCGTCTCGGCCGCGCTGCGCACCAAGGCGCCGATCGTGCCGTGCTCGATCGTCGGCTCGGAGGAGATCTATCCGATGGTCGCCGACGTCAAGCTGCTGGCGCGGCTTCTCGGCCTGCCGTATTTCCCCGTCACACCGCTGTTCCCGCTGGCAGGCCCGCTCGGCGTGGTCCCGCTGCCGTCGAAGTGGTACATCCAGTTCGGGGAGCCGATCGACACCGCCGGTTACGACGAGTCGGCCGCCGAGGACCCGATGGTCACCTTCGAGCTCACCGATCAGGTGCGCGAGACCATCCAGCAGACGCTGTACCAGCTGCTCGCGAACCGCCGGAACACGTTCTTCGGCTGAGCGCTCGCGCCGGTCAGTCCGCCTGGGCTGTTTGCTTGGCAACCATCTTGCGGAGTGCCTCGTCGCGCGCCGCGGCGATCCGGTCGCTCACCTCGTCGGCCTCGGTGTCCGACTGCGCCTCGCCCATCACCGTCACCACGCTCGTCAGCACGGGTTCGCCCCGCTCGTCGGTGACCTCGCCGCGGACCTCGGTCACGACCGCGCCGTGCGATTCGGTCACCGAGTCCAGATATGAGTCGAAGAACAGCTTGTCGCCCGCCACGATGGGCCGGTGGAACTTGATCTTCTGGTCGCGGTGCAGCACCCGCTCCATGTTGATCGGCACGTCGAACTGGTTGAAGATCTCCAGCTGCACGCGCCTGCCGGCCACTGCGAGGAACGTCAGGGACGCGATCAGCGCGGCCTGGCCGCAGTCCTGCGCGGCCTCCTCGCTGTAGTGCGCGGGATGGTCGTCCTTGACCGCGCGGGCGAA
This sequence comes from Mycolicibacterium chlorophenolicum, assembly GCF_001044235.1. Classification (GTDB taxonomy): domain Bacteria; phylum Actinomycetota; class Actinomycetes; order Mycobacteriales; family Mycobacteriaceae; genus Mycobacterium; species Mycobacterium chlorophenolicum. The sequence goes on from NZ_JYNL01000023.1 coordinate 305,976, forward strand.
CTCGCGGATCTTCTCGCGGTCGACCTCGAAGTAGTCCGGATACCGGTAATGGGTTCCGATGATGTTCGCAGCGATGGCCATGCGGCGATAGTCTCCGTTGCTCGGCGGTGGCGGCGCGAGCCTATCAGCGCCGCCCCGGCTACTTCCTGTCCCGGCGCGACACCGCCGCGGCCAGCGCACCGCCGACCGCGCCCAGCGCCAGCGCCGACGGCACCCCGATGCGGGCCGCCTTGCGGGCGGTGCGGAAGTCGCGGATCTCCCAGCCCCGCTCGCGGGCCAGGTCGCGCAGGTCCGCGTCGGGGTTGATCGCCACCGCGGTGCCCACCAGCGAGAGCATCGGCACGTCGTTGAAGCTGTCGGAGTAGGCGGTGCAGCGGCGCAGGTTCAGTCCCTCCCGGATGGCCAGCGACCGGACGGCGTGCGCCTTGCCGGTGCCGTGCAGGATGTCGCCGACGAGCCGGCCGGTGAACACCCCGTCCACCGACTCGGCGACGGTGCCCAGCGCGCCGGTCAGCCCCAGCCTGCGCGCGATGGTGTCGGCCAGCTCGTAAGGCGTCGCGGTGACCAGCCACACCTGCTGGCCGGCGTCGAGGTGCATCTGGGCCAGCGCGCGGGTGCCCGGCCAGATCTTGTCGGCGATGATCTCGTCGTAGATCTCCTCGCCGAGGGCGACCAGCTCGGCGGTCGAGCGGCCCTCGATGAACGCCAGCGCCTTGCGCCGCCCCGCCGCGACGTCGTCGCTGTTCTCCCGGCCCGTCAGCTGGAACTTCGCCTGGGCCATCGCGAAGCGGGCCAGGTCCTTGTAGGTGAAGTACTCGCGGGCGGCCAGGCCGCGGGCGAAGTGCACCAGCGACGAGCCGTGCACCAGGGTGTTGTCCACGTCGAAGAACGCCGCCGCGGTCAGGTCGGGCGGCGGAGGCGGCGGCCCCGGCAGCTCCTCGGCCGGCTCGACGAGGCCCTCGGCGGCCACCGCGGCGCTGACCTCGCCCGCGACTTGCTGCGCCCGGCCGTCGGTCCCGACGCCCAAGCCCCCGATATCGGACACGGCTACAACAGTAAGTCACCTGGTCGCGATACTGGCGGGGTGGATCGCGCTGTGCAGTTGCTCACTCGCCAGGGATGTCCGATGTGCCAGGCCGCCGCGACGCGGCTGGCCGAACTGGGCGACGAGCTCGGATTCCGGCTGACCGTGACCGACGTGGACGAGGCCGCCGCAGCCGGTGACGTCGCACTTCGCGCCGAGTTCGGCGACCGGCTGCCCGTCGTGCTCCTCGACGGCGCCGAACACAGCTACTGGGAGGTCGACGAGGCCCGGCTGCGGGCCGATCTGGCCGGCTGAGCAAATTTGGAAGGCCAGCTGGTGAACGACTACCTTGGTGGGGTGGTGAGGAAGCCGTGAGCGTACTGCTTTTCGGGGTTTCGCACCGCAGCGCGCCGGTATCCGTGCTCGAACAACTGAGCACCGACGAGGCCGATCAGGCCAAGATCATCGAGCAGGTTCTGCAGTCCTCACTGGTCACCGAAGCCATGGTGCTGTCGACCTGCAACCGGGTGGAGATGTACGCGGTCGTCGAGGCGTTCCACGGCGGTCTGTCGGTGATCGGTCAGGTGCTCAGCGAGCACTCCGGTATGTCGCTGCAGGATCTGACCAGGTACGCCTACGTCCGCTACGCCGAAGCCGCGGTCGAGCACCTGTTCGCCGTCGCCAGCGGGCTGGACTCGGCCGTGGTCGGCGAGGCCCAGGTGCTGGGCCAGGTGCGGCGGGCCTACGCGACCGCCGAGACCAACCACACCGTCGGGCGCACCCTGCACGAGCTGTCCCAGCGGGCCCTGTCGGTCGGCAAGCGGGTGCACTCCGAGACCGGCATCGACGCCGCCGGCGCGTCCGTGGTCTCCGTCGCACTTGACATGGCCGAGGCCCGGATCGGCTCGCTGGCCGGGCGGTCCGCGGTGGTCGTGGGCGCCGGGTCGATGGGCGCCCTGGCCGCCCGGCAGCTGATGCGCGCCGGGATCGAACGCATCCACGTGGTGAACCGCTCACTGCCGCGCGCCAAACGGCTCGCCGAGAACATCCGCGGCCACGGCGTCACCGCCGAGGCCTACCCGTTCGACCACCTGCCGCCGCTGCTCACCGACGCCGATGTGGTGGTCAGCTGCACCGGCGCGGTGCGTCCGGTGGTGTCGCTGGCCGACGTGCACCGCGGCCTGGCCCAGCGGCTCGGCAACAGCAAGCAGCTGGTGATGTGCGATCTCGGCATGCCCCGCGACATCGACCCCGCGGTGGCCGGGCTGCCCGGGGTGTACGTGATCGACATGGAGCGGATCCTGCGGGAACCGACCGCGCGCGCCGCCACCTCCGACGCCGAGGCCGCCCGCTCGATCGTCGCCGCCGAGGTCGCCGACTACCTGGCCGGCCAGCGGATGGCGGAGGTCACCCCGACGGTCACCGCGTTGCGCCAGCGCGCCGCCGACGTCGTCGAGGCCGAACTCCTGCGGCTGGACAACCGGTTGCCCGGGCTGGACTCTGCGCACCGCGACGAGGTCGCCAAGACGGTGCGCCGCGTCGTCGACAAACTCCTGCACGCGCCGACCGTGCGCGTCAAACAGCTGGCCAGCGCGCCCGGCGGGGACAGCTACGCCGAGGCGCTGCGCGAACTCTTCGAACTCGACCAGCACGCCGTCGACGCGGTCGCCGGAAGCGAGCTGGGGGCCGTCGCGGTGGGTGAGATCCCCTTGCTGACAACCGATCTCGACAGCACCGAGTGATCCGCATCGGCACGCGGGGCAGTCTGTTGGCCACCACCCAGGCCGGTTCCATCCGCGACGCGCTCATCGCCGCCGGGCACGACGCCGAACTCGTGATCGTCTCCACCGACGGCGATCGGTCGCAGGCGCCGATCGCCGACATCGGCGTCGGGGTGTTCACCGCCGCACTGCGCGAAGCCATCGCCGACGGCACCGTCGACATGGCGGTGCACTCCTACAAGGATTTGCCGACCGCACCCGATCCACGGTTCGTCATCGCCGCGATCCCGGTGCGCGAGGACGCCCGCGACGCGCTGGTGGCCCGGGACGGGATGGTGCTCGGAGAGTTGCCCACCGGTTCGGTGATCGGCACCTCGTCCCCGCGACGGACCGCGCAGCTTAGAGCACTGGGTCTCGGTTTGGAAATCCGCCCCCTACGAGGCAACCTAGATACCAGGTTGAACAGGGTAAGCAGCGGTGTTCTCGACGCCGTCGTGGTCGCCCGAGCGGGATTGGCCCGCATCGGTCGCCTCGACGCCGTCACCGAGACGCTGGAACCGGTACAGATGTTGCCGGCGCCGGCTCAAGGTGCGTTGGCAGTCGAGTGCCGTGCCGGTGACTCCGGCCTGGCCGAACTGTTGGCGGAACTCGATGACGCCGACACCCGGGCCGCGGTCATCGCAGAGCGGACCCTGCTCGCCGAACTGGAGGCGGGTTGCTCCGCACCGGTGGGCGCGATCGCCGAGGTGGTCGAGTCGATCGATGAGGACGGCCGCGTCTTCGAAGAGCTGTCGCTGCGCGGCTGCGTGGCGACGCTGGACGGATCCGACGTGATCCGGGCGTCCGGTATCGGAACACCCGAGCGGGCACGGGAGCTGGGGCTCTCGGTGGCCGCGGAACTGTTCGAGCTGGGAGCACGGGACCTGTTGGACGAACGCGGGAGAGGTACATGACTCGCCAGATGACCTTGCGAGGACGCAAGGGCAAGCCCGGCCGCATCACGTTCGTCGGCTCCGGGCCCGGGGATCCGGGCCTGCTGACGACGCGCGCCCGTGCTGTGTTGGCCAACGCCGCCCTCGTCTTCACCGACCCCGACGTACCGGAAGCGGTGCTCGCCCTCGCGGGTTCAGAGCTGCCACCGCCGTCGGGACCCGTTCCGGCGGCCGGCGCCCCGGAGGCTGCGGCCACCGACGCCGCGCCCGCGAAGGCGGCCGAACCCGTCATCCCCGGCGGCCCGGACATCCGGCCCGCGCTCGGCGACCCGGCCGAGGTCGCCAAGACGCTGGCCACCGAGGCCCGCACCGGGGTCGACGTGGTCCGCCTCGTGGCCGGTGACCCGCTGTCGATCGACGCGGTGATCACCGAGATCAACGCGCTGGCCCGCACGCAGCTGACGTTCGAGATCGTTCCCGGTCTGCCCGACACGTCGGCCGTGCCGACCTATGCGGGACTGCCGCTGGGGTCGTCGCACACCGTCGCCGACGTCCGCGACCCGAACGTGGACTGGGCCGCACTGGCCGCCGCGCCCGGGCCGCTGATCCTGCACGCGACCGCCTCGCATCTGCCCGAGGCGGCACGCACACTGATCGAGTACGGGCTGGCCGACAGCACCCCCGCGGTCGTCACCGCCAACGGCACCACGTGCCAGCAGCGTTCGGTGGAGACCACGCTCGCGGGTCTGCTGGACAAGGCGGTGCTGGACAAGCCGGCCGGTGTCGAGCCGTCGGGCCCGCTGACCGGCACGCTGGTCGTGACCATCGGCCGGACCGTGGCGAACCGCGCCAAGCTGAACTGGTGGGAGAGCCGCGCACTGTACGGCTGGACCGTGCTGGTGCCGCGCACCAAGGACCAGGCCGGTGAGATGAGCGATCGGCTCGTCGGCCACGGCGCGCTGCCCATCGAAGTGCCGACCATCGCGGTCGAGCCGCCGCGAAGCCCGGCCCAGATGGAAAGGGCCGTCAAGGGTCTGGTCGACGGCCGGTTCCAGTGGGTGGTGTTCACCTCCACCAACGCGGTGCGTGCGGTGTGGGAGAAGTTCAACGAGTTCGGCCTCGACGCCCGCGCGTTCTCCGGCGTCAAGATCGCCTGCGTGGGGCAGGCTACTGCCGACCGGGTGCGCGCCTTCGGCATCAACCCGGAGCTGGTGCCCACCGGTGAGCAGTCGTCGCTGGGTCTGCTCGACGAATTCCCGCCCTATGACGACGTTTTCGATCCGGTGAACCGCGTGCTGCTGCCGCGCGCCGACATCGCCACCGAGACGCTGGCCGAGGGGCTGCGCGAACGGGGCTGGGAGATCGAGGACGTCACCGCGTACCGGACCGTGCGCGCGGCCCCGCCGCCGGCGCACACCCGCGAGATGATCAAGACGGGCGGCTTCGACGCGGTGTGCTTCACGTCGAGCTCCACGGTGCGCAACCTCGTCGGCATCGCCGGCAAGCCGCACGCCCGCACGATCGTGGCGTGCATCGGGCCGAAAACCGCTGAAACCGCAGCCGAATTCGGGTTGCGTGTCGACGTCCAGCCCGAGGTGGCCGCGGTGGGACCGCTCGTCGAGGCGCTCGCCGAGCACGCCGCCCGGCTGCGTGCCGAGGGTGCGCTACCCCCGCCGCGGAAGAAGAGCCGCCGCCGCTGATCGACAGGACGGTCATGCCTTTCCCGAGTCATCGTCCGCGGCGGCTGCGGTCCTCCCCGGCCATGCGCCGGCTGGTCGCGCAGACCACGCTGGCGCCACGGCAACTCGTGCTGCCGATGTTCGTCGCCGACGGCATCGACGAACCACGACCGATCGCCTCGATGCCCGGCGTGGTGCAGCACACCCGTGAGTCGCTGCGCCGTGCCGCCGCCGAGGCGGTCGAGGCCGGTGTCGGCGGGCTGATGTTGTTCGGGGTGCCGCGCGACGAGGACAAGGATGCACGCGGGTCGGCAGGCACCGACCATGACGGCGTGCTCAACGTCGCACTGCGCGACCTCGCAGGCGATCTCGGCGACGCGACCGTGCTGATGGCCGACACCTGCCTCGACGAGTTCACCGACCACGGGCACTGCGGGATAGTGGACCGGGCGGGCAGAGTGGATAATGACGAGACCAACCGGCGTTACGTCGAACTGGCTGTGGCACAGGCGGATTCGGGGGCTCACATGGTGGGCCCGAGCGGCATGATGGACGGGCAGGTCGCCGCGATCCGGGCCGGGCTCGACGCCGCCGGGCACATCGACACCGCGATCCTGGCCTACGCCGCGAAGTTCGCCTCCGGTTTCTACGGCCCGTTCCGCGAGGCGGTGTCCTCGAGCCTGCAGGGCGACCGTCGCACCTATCAGCAGGAGCCCGGCAACGCCCGCGAGGCGCTGCACGAGGTCGACCTCGACATCGACGAGGGCGCGGACATCATCATGGTGAAGCCGGCGATGGCCTACCTCGACATCGTCCGGGCCGCCGCCGACCGCTCACCGGTGCCTGTCGCCGCCTACCAGGTGTCGGGGGAGTACTCGATGATCAGCGCGGCGGCCGAGCACGGTTGGATCGACCTGGACACCGTCGTGCTCGAGACGCTCACCGGCATCGTCCGCGCCGGCGCCGACATCGTGCTCACCTACTGGGCCGTCGACGTGGCCCGCCGACTCGCGTGACGGATCCGTCGGCGCCACCGGTACGCCCGCCCGATGTCGACACCGGCTTCTGGCTGTGGGTGGTCGCGCTGCCGTTGATGGTCGCGGGATATCTGGTGGACCTGCTCACCGGCGATCAGCGCGCGACCGGGTTGCTGCTGGCGATCAACGTCGTGTTCGTCGTCCTGCTGGCGGCCGTCGTCGTCACGTTCCTGATCCTGATGCGGCACGGCTATCGCTGGGCACGGACCTCCCTGACCGGCGGCGCGATCGCGACGGTCGTCTACTCGGTGAGCGACCTGTTCACCGTCGACCGGCACGAGATCCCAGCGCTGGGCTATGCCGCGGCGGTGATCATCGGGTCGGTGCTGATCGGCGGCGGAACCTATCTGCTGCACCGCAAGGACGCCCACGACTTCTTCACCCGCTGATTGGCTACGCTGACCCCGATGCCGACCCACTCCCGCCCGCGCCTCGTCGACGCCGCGTTCTGGTGTTTCGTCGGCGGCGCGGTGATCATGATCGTCGGCGGGCTGCTCGCGGCGACGGCCACGTACGACGCGGCGCGCGCGGCCATCCCGTCCGAGATGAGCGACGACCGGGTGCGCAGCTACCTCACCGTCTACCGCCTGACTGGCATCGGAGCGGTGCTGGCGGCGGGGGCGCTGGCGTTCCTCGCGGGCCGGGCCCGCCGCGGTGACGGACGATTCCGGTTCGCACTGCTCGGTATGGCATTCGCCCTGGTCGCCGTCGTGCTGTTGATGGCGATCGGGGTCGGGGTGGCCCAGCCGCTCATCCTGCTGGGGCTGCTGCCCGTTCTGGTCGGCGCGGCGCTGATGACCCGGCCTGCGGCACGGGCGTGGTACGACCAGGTGGGCGGGGGTGTGGCATGACCGAACCCGTCGCCACCGGGCCGGCCACGGAGCCCCTGTTCGCCGAACAGGGCGCCAGTTGGCTGTGGGTGCTCGCCGGGCCTGCGGCCGGCATCTCGATGGCCCTGATCCAGTTGTCGGCGGGCTACGGCATCCAGTGGGTGGTCCCGGGCGCCTTCTTCGTGCTGGTATCGGGCTTCCTGGCGATCCAGGTCAAGGCCGCCCGCATCCACACCTCGGTCGAGTTGACCGCGGACGCGCTGCGCCAGGGGACCGAGACGATCCGTACCAGCGAGATCCTGCGGGTGTACCCGGAGGCCGAGGGCGCGGAGGCCCCGAAGTGGCAGTACGCTCGGGCGCTGGGCGAGCTCACCGGCGTCCCGCGGGGGCGCACCGGGATCGGGCTGAAGCTGACCAACGACCGCACCGCGCAGGCCTGGGCGCGCAAGCACGGCCAGCTGCGGGCCGCGCTGACCAACATCGTCGAGGAGCGCATCCCGCCGGAGCGCACGCCGTGACGCGCCGGCGCGCGGTCATCGAGCTCACGCTCGCGGTGCTCGCCGCGGTGGGCTGCGTGCTGAGCTGGCTGTCGGCGAGCAGGCAGGTCGTGGTCGCGCCCCTGCTGGAGGGGCAACCGTCGACGATGTCGGTGGTGTACGACACCCCGATGCTGACGCTGTCGCTGCTGCTCGCGACCGTCGCCGGGGTGCTGGCGGTGCTGGGCATCGCCCACCTGCGCCGCACCCCGCCCCCGTCTCCCGCGGAATAGCGTTCCTGGCTGCGCACCACCCCCTCATCACAGCCCTGGCTTCTCAACGGCCGCGGCGTGTGTCCCTCGCCACACCACTGTTGGTACAGAGTGCAAAATCTGTAACACTGTCGCTCATGACCGAGGTGGCGCAGCAGACCGAACCGCTCGACGACGCGTTGCCGCTGGGCCTCGGCTCCCTGGTGTGGAAGTACTTCGGCGACAACCGGATGTTTCTGATCGGGCCCCGCCCGGCCGTACTGCAGAACATGCTCGCCGAGCTCGGCCAGGGCGTGTACGACCACTCGACGTTCTTCGCCGACACCGCCGAACGCCTGCGGCGCACCATCCCGCCCATCTTCAACACCGTCTACGGCTCCGACGACGACAACGCGGGCACCCGGGTCCGCGACTTCCACCACCACGTCAAAGGCGAGATGCCCGGAACGGATCGCCGGTACCACGCGCTCGATCCCGACACCTACTTCTGGGCGCACGCCACCTTCGTCGAGCAGATCTACTACTTCGCCGACACGTTCGTGAAACGGCTGACCCCCGCCGAGCGCGAACAGATCTGGCTGGAGTCGAAGACGTGGTACCGCCGCTACGGCGTCAGCGACCGTCCGATGCCGGCCACCCATGCCGAGTTCGAGCAGTACTGGGACGCCATGATGGAGCGCGTGCTCGTCGCGCACCCGTCGGCGAAGTACGGCGTCGGCTACGTCACGAAGGGCTTCCCCAAGCCCAAGGCGGTGCACCCCTTGGTGTGGCGCATCGTCTCTCCGGTCTTCAACCCGCTTGCGGCGTTCCTGACCACCGGCGGGCTGCCGCCGCGCGCCCGCGACCTGTTGAACCTGCCGTGGAGCGCCCAGCAGGAGCGGCGCTATCAGCGCTTCGCGGCGCTGTGGCGGTCCCGGCCGGTGAACTGGCTCTGGGATCGCCTGCCGATGCGGGTCCGCTACAGCGGTTACGCGGTCAAGGGCTATGCCCGCGGCTGACGCCACCTCGCAGATCCTCGACGCCGCCGTCGTCGAGTTCGAGCGGCACGGCTTCCGCCGCGTCGCCCTCGACGACGTCGCCCGCCGCGCCGGGGTCAGCCGCACCACGATCTACCGCCGGTTCGCCAACAAGGACGAACTCGTCGGCGCCGTCATCGAGCGGGAGAACACCCGGCTGTTCGCCGACATCGCCGCCGAGCTCAAAGAGNTTCAGACGTGTGCTCTTCCGATCTAGTTCCGCGGCCACCGGGTGCTGCACCAGATGATCGTCGACGAGCCGGGGCTGGTCCTCGAACTCGCCGGGCGCTACCACCGGGCGGCCGTCGACCGGATGGCCGAGGCGTTGCGGGTCATCTTCCCGCCGGGCTTCGCCGAACGCATCGGCGCCGACGCGGTCGACGACCTCGCCGACTGCATCCTGCGCTACGCGGCGATGGTGCTGCTGCTGCCCAGTACCCAGCCCCTGGACACCCCCGACGATCTCCGCGCGTTCGCCCGCCGGCATTTCCTGCCGAGCCTGCCCATGGCGCTGCGTGGTGTGCCCGCCTGAATCGCGTCGCTGTTTCGTTGCTCACACTTTGGGGCAGTCGTAGGGCCATGAGCGCCGAAGAGAAGACCGAAGAGCGTCAGCAGGGGGACACCCCCAACGTCCAGCTCGACCACGTCACCGAACCTCCTGACGAGGATCAGAAGCTGACCGAGAAGCCCGAGGTCACCGAGGAACACAAGGAGAAGGCCAAGGAGATGGCCGAGGCCTACAAGACCGAGAATCTCCAGACCACCACATTGCCGGGCAGCAGTGGCACGGTCTCGGGCACCTCGGTCACCAACTGGGTCGACGACGAGGACAAGGGCAAGATCGAGACCAGCGCCGACATCGGCAACGTGGAGTACCGCAACACCGAGGAGTTCAAGAAAAAGCTCGAGGGGTAGCAGGGCGCTCGCGGGTCACCGCCCGCGTGCCTAGGCTGGGATCCTGTGACACCACTGGACCGGATCGCGCCCGCGTTCGTGGCGATGGCGCACTCCATCGTGTGGGCCTCGGTGGCCACCGTGGACGCCGACAGCAAACCGCGCTCACGCATCCTGCACCCCATCTGGGAGTGGGACGGCACTGATCTCTTCGGCTGGATCGCCACCGTGCCGAGCCCCGTCAAGCGGGCGCACCTCGCCGTTCACCCCGAGGTGTCGGTCAGCTACTGGACGACCACGCACGACACCTGCAGCGCCGAGTGCCTGGTCGAGTGGTACACCGACGACGAGACCCGCCAGGCGGTGTGGCAACGGTTCGCGACGGCGCCCGCTCCGGTCGGCTACGACCCCGCGATCATCCCGATGTGGGAGGACGGCCCGACCTCGGAGCAGTTCGCGGTACTGCGTCTGGCGCCCTACCGGCTGCGTGTGATGCCCGGCACCGTGATGACGGCCGGTGCCGGCGAGGTCCAGCAGTGGCACAGGACGTGACGGACGCCGCCGTGCGGTCGCTGCCCCTGGCGCCGCGCAACCCGCTGCCGCTGCGGGAGTTGGTGAAGCTGGTGCGGCGCCTGGACACCGGTCAGGAGGTCATCCGCGCCGCGGGTGGTCCCGTCACCCGGATCCAGTTGGGGCCGGCCAGGGTCGTCCCGCCGATCGTCGCGGTGATGTCCCCGGACGGGATGCGAGATGTGCTGGGCCGCAACGACGCAGCCACCGACCGCTGCATCATCCACGAGGAGGTCCGCGGGATGGCGGGCGACAGTCTCTTCGTGCTGCCCAACCAGCAGTGGCGGCCGCGTAAGCGGGCACTGCAACCGGTGTTCACCAAGGCCAGTGTGCGCAACTTCGGGGGCCACATGGCAAGGGCCGCACAGGCTTTCGTCGACCGCTGGCCGACGGGCGGTGAGGTGGACCTGGATGTGGAGTGCCGCCGGGTCGCGATGCAGTCGCTGGGCCGGTCGGTGCTGGGCATCGACCTGAACGAACGCGGCGACACGATCGCGCGGTGCATGCACGTGGCGTCGTCCTACACCGCCGACCGGGCACTGCGGCCGGTGCGCGCCCCGCGCTGGCTGCCGACCCGATCGCGGCGGCGGGCGAGGGAGGCGGTCGACGCGATGCGCACGATCACCGACGAGATGGTGGCGGCGTGCCGCGCCGACCCCGACCGGGACGCGCCGCTGGTGCAGGCGCTGATCGCGGCGAGGGATCCGCAGACCGACCGACCGCTGACCGACGCCGAGATCTCGAACGACCTGTTGATCTTCATGCTGGCCGGACACGACACCACGGCGACGGCGCTGACGTACGCGCTGTGGATCCTCGGGCACCACCCCGAGGTGCAGGAGCGGGTCGCCGCCGAGGCCGCTGCGGTCGGCGACGGCGAGTTGACGCCTGCAGACGTGTCGCGGCTCGGCTACACCGTGCAGGTGCTGCACGAGGCGGTGCGGCTGTGCCCGCCCGCCGCCGGGGTGGCCCGCGTGGTGACCCGCGACATCGAGGTGACGGGCTACCGGGTGGAGAAGGGCAGCCTGGTGGCGCTCGGTCTGTACGCGCTGCACCACGACCCGGAGCTCTGGCCCGACCCGATGGCCTTCGATCCGGACCGGTTCAGCCCGGAGAACGTCCAGGCGCGCGATCGCTGGCAGTTCCTGCCGTTCCTCGGGGGCGGGCGGCCGTGCATCGGCGAGCACTTCGCCCGGCTCGAGACGACGCTCGCGCTCGCGACGGTGATCCGGGCGATGACGGTCGAATCTCTCGACGACGACTTCGAGTGCGAGGTGCCGTTCACGACGGTCGCCAAGGGGCCGATCAGGGCGCGGTTGGTTCCGCGGTCCTAGGCGTCTGCCGCTTCGCGGACGCGGCGTGGGCCAGCCTCCGCTCGGCGCGCGCTTCCTGCCGTGCGGCGATGCGCCGGTGCATGCGCTCGAAGAAGCTGCCGGGGCGCGTCGTCGGCGTGTGATCGTTGCCGACCGAGAGGTCGGTCTCCTGGAGATCTGACACGGCACCTTCCGCCACGGCCGTCCCTTCGGCAGAGTCGGCGGCCGGGTCGACGGTGGCGGGATCGCTGGTGACTCCACCGACGGGGCTGTCGGCGTCGGTGGTCGTGGGTTCCTTCGCGAGGCGTCCTGCCGCGGCGGTCTCTGTGGCGGCAGGTTCGACGTCCGGTGAGATGGCGGCGGGCGGGTCATTGAGCAGCACGTATAGCGCGGCGAAAGGCGGAAAGCTGAGCGGTCCACCGACTCCCACGTAGTAGAAGTCGATGACCGGAGGGCTGAGCAATCCAGCCTCCAAGCTGCCGAGAACGGGATAACCCCCGTTCAGGAAGCCGTCGGTGACGCGCGCCGGAATGTCGACAACGGCGTTGAAGAGATCCACGGGATCGAGATTCAGTGCGGCTACCGCGACGTCCCGGAGAGCGACCAGCGTGGCGCCGAGGACATTTGCGAACGGACTGATCACCGACTGCACGGCGTGGAAAAGAAGTCGTGTGGAGTTGCCGATCACCGACTCGAGGACCTGCCCGGGGTGCACAAGGAATTCATCGATGAACAGCGGCGCAACGGCAGGATAGGAGCCGATCGAGGTCACGATGTTGATGAGCGCCTCGCCGGCGACTTTCGGGTAGAACGCGAGCGGCGCGGGAGCGGCGGTGAGTTGCACCGCCGTGCTGACGACGGAAAGTGGAGCGGGAGGCGGCGTGACCGGGCTGATGGCGACCATGCCGGCCGCGACCAGTGACACACCGGCGGTAACGAACGGGCGAAGTGCTGCTGCCTGCATGACGGCGATCCCCCTACGGAACCATCACACCCTGACTGCCGACGTTAGGGGTCGCGTGCACGGCGTCGACAGGGTCGAAGGTCATCCGCGCCGGCGCACCAACGCCTAACCAGATCAGTTGTCGGACCGAATCGCGCGCACATGCTTCGTGACTCCCGGCGACTCGCCGTCGGGTCGCGCCTTGCGCTCCGCGACCCGCTGACGAAGCTTGTCGAGAAGGGGGTGCTTGGCCTGGTATGTGCGAAGGCCCTGGTCCGGCGGCGCCGTCGCGGTTTCGGTCGGGGTGGTCTCAGCGTCTGCGGTGTCCGAAGCCTCCGCGACCGACTCGGCCTGCTCAGCCTGGAGATTTTGCTCGGCCTCCTGGTCCGGGCTGGATTGTGCCTTGTCGAGTCCCGGGTCTGCGGGCGTTGAATCGGTCTCGACCGACGCCGTCGCGTCCAGCATCACCGTCGCTGCGTCCGGAGTAGGACTCTCGTTGATTGGGCTGCTCGGAATGGACGACAACTGCCGGACTCGACCTCTGCGGTCGATGTTGGTACGTGCACCCCCAAGATCGCCGGAAATGACAAAGAGTGCGAATGTGGGAAAGCCGAATGGGCCAGCCGTAATCGCGTTGAACGGGCTGAGAAAGCCACCCCAGGATGCGGTATAACCGCCATTGAGAAAGCCGTCGGCGATTCGTGCCGGAACGTCCACGATCGCGTTGACGAGATCTGGCGGGTCGAGGTTCAGTACCGCCTGAACAATGTCCCGGACGGCAACGGCGGTCGCTCCCAGGGTGTTGAAGAGTGGATTGACCAACGTCTGTGCGGCCACGAGGACAAGCGGCAACAGATCTTTCGCCACCGTACGCAGGAGCAACCCCGGTTCTTCCCGCGCGAGGTCTAGAAGATAGGAGGCCGTCTGCTTGTTCTGCGAGACAAGGTCCACAACGTTGACGATCGCGGCCTCGAGGACCTGCCCGTAGAAGTCCAGCGGCTTCGGCGCCGCGGTGAGCTCCACCGCGGGGCTGGCGACTGGTATCTCGAGTGGTGTCGGTGCGACGGGCGTGACCGCGATGACGCTGGCCCCCACGAGGGCCACACTGGCGGTGACGTACGGACGAAGTGCTGCGTGCATGATGTTCCCCTCGGCTGACACCACACCCGTACAACCGCTGACGGTAGGGCCGGCGCCGAGACCGCAGACAGGGTCGAAGGTCATCCCCGCCGCAGCAGCACCGCCTGCTCGAACGGCAGCACGGCGAACAGCGGCCGCATCCAGCCGGTCACCGCCGGCGCGGCCTCGGCCTTGCTCACCACCCGGGGATCGGTGACGGGGAACGACCGCCCGTAACGGCGCATCGTCCCGCCGCCGGCGGCGGTGAGGTTCTTCAGCCAGTCGCGGTCGGGCCCGTAGGTCAGCAGCACGGCGATCCCGTCCCGGGTCGGGAACACCGTCAACGGTGTGCGGTACTGCGCGCCGGACCTGCGGCCGACGTGGGTGAGAATCCCCATCGTCGGGGCCCAGCCGGCCCAGAGCCGCTGGATCGGGTTGGTGACGTGGCGGTTGAAACGTGCCAGCCATTGCGGCAACTGCATACGGACATCACACTCTCCAGTTGTGGCTTATCTCAAGCCCCCGTGGTTCACGCGGCGGATCTTCAACCGCATCGCGATGGCGTTCGGCGTCGGCGGCAGCACGACGCTGACCGTGACCCGACGCGGGACGGGCACCTCTCAGCAGATCCCGGTGGTGGTGCCCGAGGTGGACGGCGTCCGGTACCTGGTGTCGACGCGCGGGGAAGCGGACTGGGTCAAGAACGTGCGGGCTCACCCGTCGGTCACCGTCGGTGACACCGCGTACATCGCCTCGGAGATCCCGGTCGCCGAGCGCGCGCGCGTCATCGCCGCGTACCGGCCGCTGGCCGGCGCGGTGGTCGAGAGCTACTGGCGCGCGCTGCCCGAGGACGCCGACCATCCCGTGTTCGCGCTCACACCCGTGGAGTGACCACTACACCCTGTTATGTACAGTTTCGGGTCGCACCGTCAGCGCCGCTACCAGGCGTTTTGTTGCCAAAATAGAACGTAGTAGCGAACTACAGTGGCCAACTGTAGTTTTATAACGTGAGAGCAAGTTTGCCGTTTCAGCCGATTGATCTGCGAGAAGAGCTGAACGATTGGCTCATCCAGTTGCGCGGTCAGCGCAAGTCGCCACGCACCATGGAGGGCTATTCGGTGGCCGTGCGAGCGTTTCTCCGGTGGTGTGAAGCCGAGGACATCCCTCAGGAACTGACCAAGGAGAAGGTCGTCGCCTTCATGGCAGCGCGAACAGGTCAGGCCTCTACCGCGCGCCTGCAACTAACCGTCCTAAAGTTGTTCGCGAAGTGGCTGGCAGGCGAGTATCCAGAGAAGTTCGACGCCACACCCGTGTTATTGATCAAGCATCCCAAGACGGATGAACGGGTTGTGCCCGACCTTTCCGAAGACGAGGTCCAGCGCATGATTAGGGCGTGCTCCGGGTCCGCTCTGCGCGACAAGCGGGATCGGGCATTGCTAGCCCTGTTCGCGGAGACGGGACTTCGAGCAGCCGAGATGTTGAGTCTTGACGTGGGGGATATCGACGTTGTGAACTGCATCGTGCATGTCCACCGGGGTAAAGGTGGCAAAGGTCGTCGGGTCAGCTTTAGCCCCGGGTGCGCCGCCGCTTTGAATACTTATCGAAAAGCGCGTCGTGCTGCCGGACTGACGTCAGATGACGGTCCGTTGTTCGTGAGCGAACGTGGCGGTCGGCGGCTGTCCTATACCGGACTGCGAGGAACCCTGGGGGAGCGCGCCGCCGACGCCGGGGTCGTCGGATTCCATGTTCATCGTCTGCGGCACAGCCATGCAGTGCGATGGATCGCGGCGGGCGGCTCGGAAGCGAGTCTGATGAGTCGGAGTGGGTGGTCGTCGCGCACACAGATCGACAGGTATGTGCGGGCCGCCTCGGAAAAGCTTGCGGCGCAAGAGTTCGAGCGGTTGAACCTGGGCGTCCTAGAGGCGTAATCCTTAGCACGCTACGGAATGTGTTGTGCGACAGTTGATTACCTGAGGATCCTGGTTGCCAGCGCTCGACGAAGCGCTGTAGTATCGCTGTTGTAACGGGCTCGGAGAAGTGTCAGCCGAGCAGCCGCACAGGACGGACCGGTGCGGTAGCGTGAGCCGCAACATCACGCATCAACCTGTGGAAGGTTGGTGCGATCATATGGGGAATCACGGCGGTCTCACGCCGCATGATCGAAGGCTAAATGGTCGCGTAGGCGGCCACAAGAGCTGGAGTCAGACTCCCGACAGAGCTACGCGGCTGGAAGCGGCTCACGCCGCATCTCCGTCTCAAATCGCCTGGCACGCATTGCGTATGGGTTTTGACCCAAGTCAACTGACCGAAGGTCAGAAGAAGCAGGCCGAGTCTGCACGAAAGCTCTATTACGCCGAACTTTCTAGGCGGGCACGTAAAGGCCGGAAACGCGGCACGTCGAAATGAACGATACGCATGATGCCGATTGTGATGATCTGCCGGTCACCACGGTACCTTGGCCGACCCTTGAACCCGATGCTCTAGCCGGGGCAGCGGGGCACATCGTCAGCATGGTTGCGCCGCATACCGAGGCTGATCCGGCAGCAGTCCTGCTGCAACTTCTCGCAGTGTTCGGCGCGACGGTTGAAAACCCGTGGATTCGGGTCGCCAATCGACAGCACCGTGCAGTCGTCCATCCATTGCTGATTGGTCGGACGTCGTCAGGGGCGAAGGGGACGGCGCTGGGTGTGGTGACGGCGATCCGGCGGCGGGCGCTACCGGAGTTCGACGTCGACAAAGTCGTCCATGGCCTTAGCACTGGTGAAGGTCTAATTGAATTAGTTAGAGACGGAACCGGCCTCGATGACCCGGGAATTCTCGATAAAAGACTGCTCGTCGAAGAAACCGAGTATCGGACGGTGTTGGCGCGCGGACGGCGCGAGGGAAGCACGTTGGCCCCCATCCTGCGGCAGGCATGGGATTTGGACGATTTGCGGACGCTGACGCGGCAACGATCTGCGCTGACGTGCACTCGACCCCACATCGTCGTCGTCGGGCATTGCACGCCAAAGGAATTGACCCGGATGGTGACTGAGTCCGACCTCGCCGGAGGCTCCGTCAACCGCCTGTTGCTGTGCTGCTCGCAACGGACGCGTCTCAATCCACGGTTCGGCAATATGCCGGAAGAAACACTCGCCGAGGCCGCGGAGCTGTTCCTGCAGGCGCATGAGCATGCCCGACCACGCAACGAGGTCGGGGTACACGAACAATTCTGGTCTGAGTGGGAGGCTGCCTATGAAGACCTGGTGCGTGACCGACCCGAGACATGGGCGGCGGAGGCGACGGCGCGTGGTCATGTTCAGGTGCTGCGGCTAGCACTCATCTACTGCTTGCTGGACCGCGCTGACGCCATTGGGGTTGAGCATCTCCGCGCTGCGCTGGCGATGTGGCGGTATTGCGACTGGTCGGCACGTTGGATTTTCTCCACTGTGTGGGAGGAGGTCGAGCGGACGCGTGCCGAGGATTTGGCTGAGTACATACGAGATGGCGGGCCACAGGGGCGCACACGAACTGAAATCAACACCGATTTTTATTTCGGTCACCGTACAGCTAAGCAAATAGAAGCCGACCTCGCGCCCCTCGTCCATGCGGGGACCGTCAGCGAAATGCGGGTGCCGACTAGGGGTCGTCCGCAACTCCGCTACGTACACCGGTTGTGCGGCAAAAGCGGATATGCGCAAAATGCAGATCAAGCGGCCAAGCAGCCTGCGGAGAAACCGAAAACGCCGCGTAAGAAGCAGGATCAGCAGCGGAAAAAGGGTCCCACTTCTTCCGCGCCAAAACCCCTTCCTCCGCAACGTCATGACCTTAGTGCGCGGGCAGAAGCAACGTCTGAGCAGGCATTTTTCGCAAATCCGCTTATTTCGCACTACGACGACGCGCCACCCGGTGCTGTCAAACCAAGCACGCCTGGGATGACCGAACGCGTCATTGACATTATTGCCCGTCAGAAAGCATCGCAGCAAACGGCAGTTGAGCGTTGCAATCCGCCGGGTGGCGAACATTGCGACAAGCCACCGGAAGAGGGCAGCGACGTCTGCCTGTTGCATCTGAATCGTCAGCGCCTTGAGGTCCTCAGAGCCAGAGGCGGCGACGCCTCATGACTGGGACTGTCGTCCGCAGCCGTGCCCTCCGCATGGTTCTGGCGCAACTCACCGGGGACGGCCAAGCGCTCTACATGACCTACCGGGAGTTTGCTGATTGCGGCAACTGTGTTCATGAGGTTGCCGAAGAATTGGCTCTGATCGCGGCCGCCTTCTCGGTCCTCGCCACAGACGGACCCGGTGCGACAACCTGTGTTGGAGGCATCGACAGAGTCACCGACATGCTCGCCGACGCCCTCGACTCAGCAGGCCAGCTATGAGCACCGCGCGTACGTTGATCCCTCCGGCGGGCGTTGTGCGCTGTCGTCTCTGTCGCTGGCATCCGGCCACGCAAGGTCACCACCAAACCTGCTCGCGCGCGACGTGTCGCCGGTGTGAGCAGTTCCCGCGATGGCCTGGGTCACGGTGGTGTTGCTGGTGTCAGAGCGAGCTGAACCGCCGGAAGGAGAAACTCAAGTGA
This sequence comes from Mycolicibacterium chlorophenolicum, assembly GCF_001044235.1. Classification (GTDB taxonomy): domain Bacteria; phylum Actinomycetota; class Actinomycetes; order Mycobacteriales; family Mycobacteriaceae; genus Mycobacterium; species Mycobacterium chlorophenolicum. The sequence goes on from NZ_JYNL01000023.1 coordinate 324,365, forward strand.
CCGAACCGGTTGAGGAGTTGGCGGCGATGCGAGCGAACTTTGTCGTCGTCCATGACCGGGCGCACGCCGCCGCGCTCGGCTTGTTGACGCGGGCGCGCGCCCAGGGCCGCGACCGTCTTGACGGCGAAGACCAAGCGGGGTTCCGCGCCCACACTGCAACGATGAGCAGCGCGAATCTCGGCATCCAAGGCATCGACCTGCTCGCCCAGGCGCTCGACCAACTCGGCGAGCACGATCAGGACGACGCGCTGTGAAGCGGTCCCGGCGGCGATGTCGGTTCTGCGCCGCAGACATCGGACGACATCTGCCGGGGTGCCCGCGTGCGAAGCAGTGCTACCGATGTGGGGAACCGGCGGCTCCTGGCGAGATGTGCACGGTGTGCGCGACACGAGTACGCGTGGACGAGGAGCGGCTTGAAAGGTTGCGCGACGCAACATGAGAGGCGCGGCTTGTGTGGTGTGCGTGCGAGTCGGCCACATCGGGAAGAACACCGCTCCTCGGGTGACGTTTTTCGAGACACGGGCAGCGGCGGCCGCTGCTGCGGCTGAACGTTGCGACGCGAGGTGCGAGCGGGTGCACTCTACGGTGTGGCGTGGCGGGCATGGCCGCCTGCGGGTACGCGCCGTCCGTCCCAGCCGCGCGGCAGCGCAACTTCGCGCTGCCGCCGGTGTGGCGGCCGCTGCCGCGCCACCCGTGGCCGCTACAGCCGAGCCAGGCCGAACGTGCCGGTGGAGGCATCGGCAACACCAGGCGCGGTGTCGGCCATGTCGTCGCCTACGAGGCCGGGCTGTTCGGAGAGGAACGCAATGACTAACGACGAGTTGTGCACCGCACCCGATTGGTCAGCGAGCCTGTGACCCGTTGCTCGATGCACTCGATGCTGGCAACTGTCCTGGCGGTGCGCCTGTCGAGGCGCGGCAGCGAGAGCTTGACGATCTAGGCTAGGCCACGGTCCGCCGCTGTAAGCGGCGCGTGTCAAACTGTTGGTGGCGGCGGACCACTTTTGGGGCCGGCCTTTACCGTGGACGTGAGTTGTGTTCTCTTGCAGAACAATTGACTGATGCTCTCGACGTGCCTGGTCACCAGATGGCGGACAGTTGCGCTAGCATCGAGATAGCAGTTAACCCATCGCCATATCGGTGGGCAGCGGTCGACCCCATCGAGGGCAACGGTCGGAAAGTGGCACGCGTCCTGTTCTGCTCCGTGGTTGGAGTGCGCTCCAACTGAAGTGGGAGTAAACGTGCCTATCGAACTTTTCCAGAATGACGAGCGTCGCGTCGCAATGGCGTGGAAGCAGCTCGCCCTCGGTGGATACCTCGGTCAACTTGAGCAGCGTGGCGACGACGATGGGCTTCGGCGTACCCGCGCTGAGATGCAGCGCATCGACGGCGAACTGCGAGGCGGTGGTGGGCGCCGCGTGCCTCGGGACGGCGGCGGGGCGAGCCGTGACGACGTCGAGCGTGAAGAACAAGCCCGTAAGGGCGAAGACAGTCCTGCGCTGGAGCGCATCCGACGGCCCAACGCAGGTGTAGCGAGATGCCGCGTTTACGAATCGTCGACTTACCAGCGTGGTGATCATCGCCACTCTTACGTGCAGGACCTGGTTCGTGTCCAAATGAATATGGACGACACGGGTTCGGCCCGCGAGAGGCTTCTGCGACACGCGCAGGATGTCGCCACGCTCCCGGAGTACAGCGAGCATCGAGATCTCAGTCGAGTGGACGGTTCCGGCGGGTACGCCGTCCCTCCTGCATGGTTGATGGACTCGTACGTTGAGCTCGCCCGACCTGGCCGCGCCTTCGCGAATCTCGTCCAGAACCTCCCGCTGCCTGCTGGCACCGATTCGGTGAACATCCCGAAGCTGCTGACCGGTACTGCCACCGGCCCGCAGGTTGCGGACAACACTGCTGTCACCCAGGTGGACTTGACAGACACCTTCATCAACGCGCCGGTTCGCACTATCGCCGGTCAGCAGGGTCTCGCCATTCAACTGATCGAACAGTCACCGATTGCGTTCGATGAGGTGGTGTTTCGCGACTTGATGTCGGATCACGCATCTCAGGTAGATCGCCAAGTCTTGAATGGTTCTGGTGCGAATGGCCAGATACTGGGGGTTCATCAGACCGTTGGAATTCAGACCGTAACGGTTTCAACGGTCAGCATCCAGGGCGTCTACAGCGCAATCGCTAATGCCATCCAGAGGATTCACACCCAGCGGTACCTGCCGCCCGAGGTGATCGTTATGCATCCCCGCCGCTGGGGCTGGTTCTTGTCATTGCTTGATGGTCAGCAGCGGCCATTGTTTTTGCCAGCCGCGAGCGGTCCGATGAACGTCGCCGGTGTTCTGTCGGCTGTTGCTTCGCAACAGGTTGTGGGTCAGATGCACGGCCTGCCGGTCGTCACCGACCCAAATATCGGCACCACTTTTGGCGCAGGTACTAACGGCACCGAGGACGTGATCTACGTGATGCGCGCAAGCGACATTGTGCTGTGGGAGGGTGCGGTCAGAACGAGGGTCCTGCAGGACACGAAAGCACAGAATCTGACTGTGCTCCTCCAGGTGTTTTCGTATTTGGCGTTCAGCGCGGCGCGCTATCCCGCATCAATAGTCGAGATTGCGGGCCTAACGGGTCCAGTCTTCGGATGAAGAAGTTCTAATTGGACTAGGTTGCCGCTCAATGATCAGCGGGCCGGATTACGCGCTCCTGGGCTTCGGGCGAGGCGTCCAGCAATCGGAACAGGTGTCCCCTCACCGCACGTCCAAGGATTTGTGCCACTGCGTGTAGAGCAAGCGGCTCGAATGCTCCAGTACCGTGTGAGAGCTTGTTCCGTGCGTATCTTAGTGCCGCGAAAGTTGTTGTCACTGAATCTTCGTCGTCGATTATGCGCTTGACCAGTTCCGTCTGCGCCAGTTCCGGCTCAAGGTCTACGGGTAGCGAGGTGAGCATTGCCTCAAGTGCGTGATCGAGACTGTACGGAGTTTTACCGAGCCACTGTTTGAGAAATCTGAAATCGCTGCCGCTGAGATGTCCTCGGCAATCATCGAGTATTCGTTGCCGTCTTTCCACATGGCTCGCCCACCGCCCACCCAGTCGGTCCTCATGGCCGCATAAGCCCTCAAGGGCTTGCAACAGTAGTAAAAAGCGGGCACGCGGCGCTTGGTCGGGTCCGAGCGAATGAATATCGTAGGTGTTGAGAATTGGGTTCTGTTCTGCTTCGAGAGTCTGCCAACGACGAAGGAGATGCAGGAGGGAGTCACCTTCCGCAAGTCGTATCGCCGATAAGTGCTTGTCGCGGAGCGAGTTGTCGGAAGCGTACGGCTGCTGCGTGATCCATCTATTGAAGATCGCGAACTGTCTCCGTGCCGGTGGCTCGTTGTCGCCACCTTCAAGGAGTGGTGAGCATGACCAGTAAGTGATGTCTTCGTTTCTTCCCGTCGATGCAGATACGAGACCGTGCAGAGGGAGCACCCAGGACGTGAAGAACTCTTTGAAAGGTATTGGTTCGCTTAGCTCGATCCGGATAGTCGGACTGAATGTGACCCCGAAGTGATAGCCACCGTGTACAGCAGCCGATATTTGGTACTCAACTGCGACTTCTGCCGCATCATCAGACCAGACCTGGTAGCTGGCCTGTTGGAATTTCACTTCAAACCTAGGGTCCTCGTCCTCAAAAGGGTTGCGCGAGTAGCGAGTCTCCTCAATGGGACCTTTCGCGGCGAAGGTGTCGAGATGCGAGATCTGAACAACGCCGGAGTCAACCAAAATGTCACTGGTTCTTGGAATCCCGCGCCCGACAAGGGCTGCCCAGGCATCGAAGTGGGCATTCGGGCCTGGGAACATTCCACTGCTGCGGTCAGCGTCCATCACTCGCAGGACTGGGTCGACGAGCGCTACGTTGCGGCCGTTCAGCAACTGGCCGTGAACAACGGGGTAGCGAAAGTACTGCGGAGCCCCGTAGGAAATGCCTCCCCCCGGCGTTCGGGTGAAGTTGATGGGCGCTCGCCCATACACGCCGCCGTAAGGTTGTCGACTCGCACGCAAGTCTATATCGCCTTCGGAATACCAACACTCCTCGTCGGCCGGCTTCGACAGTAGCCAGGTACACCTGTAATTGCCAGGAGTCGTCTTGAGTTCCAGTGCTGATTCAGGCATTTAGATAGCTGCCGTCAGAGGTGAAATTCTCACGGCAAAGAAGTCGTTTCGGCAGGCGTCGATCCGCCGCTGAGTTGAGCAACGAGCTTCATTGTCTCGACGCTTACCGTGGTGACCTTCTTGATTAGATCCACGATGTACGAAGGATCGTCATGCTCGTCGCACCAGTCGTTGGGGTCGTTGACAATGCCGGAAGGCTTATCTGTCTTAACTTGATACCGGTCGATGATCCATTCGAGCCCGGAGCGTGAACCCAGCATATATTCGTGAGCTTGGTCGGGGATGCCAGCGATGGTGACCGCGCTGTTGTAGATGATCGCGGAGCGGTCGGCCTTCGATTGCCACCGCATTTTGGTCACTCTCCAGGTGTCCCGGTGAGCAATGTCAACTCCGGATCGAAAGCGGATATGCAGTGGATAAGGTTCGGCCGCTTCGTAATTGACATGGAGATCTGCGAGTTGACGCCCGATGTCAGCAATCATTCGGAACCGTTCGCCACTGTCAGGAGTCGGGACGTGAGGAAGCATTTTCTTTAAGTCGGCGGCGTAAGTCAGGCGGTACTGGCGCTGGTGCAAGGATGCATAGATGTAGGAGAATATTTGATCCTTAGTAACTTCGCCGACCGCACGCCGGTACAGGGCTTGTATGTCGTCTGTGATGTTGTCGATCTTGCGATACCCATGGTCATCAATGCCATCAGTAGTCGTGAACTGTAGTGTCCCTTCAGCAGTCTCGATCTTCTCGTAGGTCCATCGAGGGAAGAACTGACCTGGGTTGCCCGCCCCGCCGAGCGTTAGATTTGGCAGCTGGTCCGTCATCAGCGCGTTGAAGGGCGCTCCTGCTCCACGGTCTGAGACCCAGATGCCGACATTCGAGTGCGCCACCGTAGGGAAGATGCTATCGAGCTGGTAAACCCGTTCCAGCATTTCGCGATCGAAGTAGACATACTGCTTAGTAAAAGGCCGGTATACGCCTATGCGTGTGAACTCGTGGTTGTAGGCGTACGAGCGCTTACGTGCAAAATCTTTTTTCGAGTTCGTCGTCCAACTCATTCGTGTCGGGTCGACCAAGGGCTGGGTGCGCCCATCGAGGATCATCTCGTTGTAGAAATCGATCATCCGCGACATGTTCTTCGCTACTGCTGATTTCGAGAAGTTGTAGACCCACACGTCGCGGCCCGAATTGACGCCCTGAGAGTGACTCTTGAAGATGGTGACTGTTGAGGGTGAGTTTCTGCTGCTTAGGGAGGGCCATGAGGCGAATACCTCGTTGCGTTGCTCCTCCCAGTCGCCTTCGGCGTTCGGTGTGATTCGCTCCCATCCCTGCGAGTCCAGATCAATCCTTGCGAGGGTTGCGAGCTTTTCTTTCCGAGTTAAGAAATCGTCGACACGGTGGTAGCGAATCTCGCAAGCGCCCTTGTGGGCCGGGTCTTTGACGCCAACGAAGATCGCAACTGTGGCTTGCGAACCGGATCCGAAGATCTTCTCGCCCTCTTCTCTCCAGTTCGCGACACGCATGTTGCCTCGCAGGTTGAACACGTAGATATGACTGTATTCCTCAGCGAGGATGAGCCGCATACCATCGGCGGTGTTGCCATTAATCCAGCCTCCGTTCGACACGAATGCGACGACGCCCGCATCGCCGATGCGATCACTCGCCCACCGGAACGCTCGAACGTAGGGGTCTCGGAGGTTGTTCTTGTTTCTCGCTGTCGACTTGGCCGAATAGGTGTCGGCAATCCGCTTGTCGAGTGTTGGGTATGCCAGATTGGCGTTGTCCTCGTCTACGTTCGACTGCCGTATAGACCATGGCGGATTCCCGACGATGATATTGATCGGCGTCTTCAGCTGCGCCGTGATGCGATCGTTGTTCGTCGCAAAGACTTCTATATCGAGTGCGTCCTGCTGTTCGCTAATTTGGAACGTATCCGCGAGCGCAATCCCGGGAAACGGTTCGTAGCTGTCGCTTTGACCGGACCTGCCCACCAACGCGTGGTATGTAGTCTCGATGTTGACTGCAGCGATGTAGTAGGCGAGCAGCATGATCTCGTTGGCGTGCAACTCGGTTAAGTATTTCCTTGATAAATCTGCAGGGGTAAGAAGACCAGACTGCAGAAGGCGAGTGAGAAATGTACCTGTGCCCGTGAAGCCGTCAAGAACATGTACATTCTGATCGGATAGTCCGAAATTCAGGTGGGTGCGGCTTGCGTAATCGGCAGCCTTGAGAATGAAATCTACGATCTCGACTGGTGTATAGACGATTCCGAGCGCCTCGGATTGCTTCTTGAAGGCGGTCCTGAAGAACTTTTCATAGAGGTCGGCGATCAGGCGCTGCCTACCCTCAGCGCTGACGACTTGTTCTGCGCGAGCTCTCACCGATGCGTAAAATTTTTCGAGGCGGGTCGTTTCCGCCTCTAGTCCGCTTCCATCTAACGCATCCACCATTGCCTGCATCACTTGAGAAACCGGGTTGCGCGACGCGAAATCATGTTCGGTGAACAATGCGTCGAAAACCGGCTTGGTGATTAGGTGCTGGGACAGCATGCTAATCGCGTCATCTCGTGTGACGGACTCATTTAGATTATCCCGCAGCCCTTTCAGGAAACGCTCAAATTGCTGAGTCAGTACGGCTTCGGCATCTGCGGCGTTGAGTACGGCGTTTATGCGGGCAATTTGAGCTGTCGCGATGTCTGCGACGTCGGAGGCCCATTGGTCCCAGTAGACGCGGGTGCCGACCTTTTCGACTATGCGGGTGTAGACCGCTTCTTGCCATTGGGAGAGAGAGAAGAGCGCCATCTGTGCAGGTCGAGCGGCAAGTGTGGTCTCGGCCTCGGGAGGGTCGTCGGTGGTGGGTCCAATGTGTGCCCCGAGGAGTTGATTGGTGCCCTGGCCTGTCTTTTGGCCGCCTTGGTTGAGGGCGATGCTGTTGACCATGGCGTCGAAGCGTTCGTCGTGGGAGCGTAGGGCGTTGAGAACCTGCCATACGACCTTAAAGCGTTGGTTATCGGCGAGGGCTTCAGATGGGTTCATGCATGCGGGCACTGCGACAGGCAGAATGACGTAACCGTAGTCCTTATCGGGCGATAGGCGCATCACGCGGCCAACAGATTGCACTACGTCGACTATCGAGTTTCTGGGGTGCAGGAACAGGACTGCGTCTAGCGCTGGAACATCGACGCCTTCAGACAGGCACCGGGCGTTGGTTAGAATTCGGCATTCACCCTGAGCAACAGGGGATTTCAGCCATGCGAGTTCGGCGTTGCGTTCAAGCGCGTTGTATGTGCCATCTACGTGGTGGACCTCGCAGATTAGGTCACGGTTGGTCTCTGCCACTCGGTGACCATCGTTTTCTTGGGCGTCAAGGGATGATTGGTATGCCTCGACCACGCGCGGGAACAGACTGGCGATTTGCTTGGAGGCTGCGATGTCACGAGCAAATGCGACTGCCCGCTGCATGGGCAGCTCGCCGGGAGCGAAACTGGGTTCGCCGTCGACACTGGCTCCTGCGCGTTTGGCGAGTCCGTTCCAGCAGCCCACAATTTTTGAGGCATCGTCAAGTGGTAGCTCGCCTAGTGTTGCCAGCTGCTGTTGCATCGGGGCAGCAATCACCGACTCGTCAATGGTCAAGACCAAGACCTTGTAGTCGGTGAGCAGCCCGCGCTCGACCGCGTCGCCGAACGAAAGGTTATGGAACTCAGGCCCGTAGCGCAGTTCGTCGTCCATGGAAACGAGTTCGGCGGAATGCTGCTCGGCCTTATCTTTCACCGCGTCGCTGTAGATGCGCGGGGTGGCGGTCATGTAGAGCCTGCGGTCAGCGCGTAGGTAGTCGTTGTCGTGGATGCGAACAAAGTTCGACTCGTCGCCGTCGGACAGGATGGCCCCGGTGGTCCGGTGGGCTTCATCGCAGATCACCAAGTCAAAAGTGTCGACGCCGAGACTCTGGGCGTCGGCGACAGTCGGCAACGACTGGTAGGTGCTGAAGACGATCGTCAGTCCCTTGGCGCGCTTGCGGTAGCTCATCTCGTCGACGAGCTTGGCTGCATTGGTCGTGACGGGGATCGGTACGTCGTAGACGTTGAAGTCCTCGGCGTTGCGCAGGCGACCCACCTTGGTGTCCGAGCAGACCGCGAATGCCCGCATGTCGAGCTGGCATTGGGCAGTCCACTCCCGCAGCGACTGACTTAGCAGCGAGATGGATGGCACGAGGAACAGAATTCGCGCGCTACCGCCCGCGTCGCCGGCAATACGTTCAGCCAACTTCAGGGCTGTGAACGTCTTGCCTGTCCCGCACGCCATGATCAACTTGCCCCGGTCATTGCCGACCTCGAAGCCCTTCATGACAGCGTTGATGGCGTCGACCTGGTGGGGACGGGGTTCTTTCCGTTCAGCGGGTGCAAGATCAATGGTCAGGTTGCCCTGCGGCCAGGCAATGTCCCAGTTGATGGGTGACTCGGCGATGTCAGCCATGTTGATGCGCTGAACCGGCGTGCTCTGATCTTCGAGCGCGTCCTCGGCGTTCTTACCCCACTTGTCGGTGGTCGAGATGATTACCCGGTTAGTGAACGGCTTCTTCCCGGAGGCGGTGAAGAAGGAGTCGATATGTTCCTTCTGCAAAGTTGTCGTTGGCTCATAGAACTTGCACTGGATAGCTGTGTACTCACCGGTGTCGCGCTCGCGAGCCACCAGATCGATTCCGGTATCGGGCTTGCCTTTGCGGTCCGGCCAGTCGATCCAGCGCCACACTTCGTCGTACTGCTGGGTGAGCGCGGGATCTAGCTGGAAGTAGCGGACCATCAGTTTCTCGAACAGCGTTCCCCGGTCGACGTTCGTCGGAGCCTGCCGGAACGCCTCAATGACATCGTTGATCGAGCCCATACCCGCGTACTTCCTCCCCACCGCACAGCGTCGTTGCTCCAACATATTGCTAGGCAGTGCCGACATGCACGGTGCCAACCCGGCAAACGGCACCCACTTTTCGTCGACGGGATAAAGCCGCAAACGATGTATTGCGGCGCGGTCGTACGCTGCGAAGGCAAACCAGTCCGCTACTCAATCAACGGAGAGATGGACGATCGCACGATCGACGGGCTGGGTCGACGCGCCTACCGCGCGGCCCGGAACAGCCCCGCCTCCAGGGTGGCTGGAGGCCAGGCCCTGGCTGGGAGGGCCGGCCGTCGTCGACCGCGGAGCCGGGGACGGGCTGCATTCCCCTCCCCGGCTCGGACACGGCGGTCAGCGTCGCGGCATCAGTTCGCCGGTGCGCAGCTGCACGGTGTGGCGGGCCAGGTGCAGCAGCTTCGCCGTCTTGGCCAGCCGCGCCACCCGCAGCACCGCCGCGCCGGGGAGCAGCGGCAGCAGGCTGGCGGCGATCACCACCACGTCGAACACGTGCCACGGGTTGCGCCAGAACGCAGCCCGCTGCACCGCCATCGTCACTACCAACTCGACGATGAACAGCGCCAGGATGCCGTGCTCGATGGTCTCGGCCAGCCGTTCGTGGTGGTGGTCGATCAGACCCCACACGAACACGCCCGCATTGGCCACGATGGCGGCAGTCACTACCCGCTCGATACGGGGAAGGCCCCCGCCTGGGCGGGGGCCTTCTTTCTGAGTCTCGCGGCTACTCGTCGCCATCAACGGGCTTCCTCCAGTTCGGGTCCAGTGCGGGGTGCAACGGCTCCCCGGCCCTCCACTTCTCGACCCACACCTGCACCCACGCGTCGGCCTCCCCGCCGTGCAGCAGGTCCAGCGCCATCGCAAGCGTCTGATTGCTGCATGGGACCGAACGCCAGCAGCGCCATGGATGCGCCGAGTTCGGGCACGCGCCGCGCGGCGTCTCGCAGTCCGGCCAACCACCGGTCGGCGTCACCACGACTCGTCCTCGTCCTGATCGTCGTCGGTCACGACCTCGGTCCAGCCGTCGAACGATCCCCCGTCGCCGCGCTGCAACAACTGTTCCTCGAAGTTCACGCGGTTCATGCGGCGGCGGTGCGCCGCATACCGGGACTCGCGGCGCATCATCACGCCACCACCGTCGTCTCGACCACGACCGCGTCGGTGGCGTCGGAATAGAAGTCGTTGCGCTGCCCCATGGTGCCGTCGTTGACTGCGGCCGCGAACGCCTCAGCCTTGGCGCGGTCTGCAAAGAAGCGGCTGACAACGCCCTCGCGATAAGCGATCTTCTTCGCCTCGGTCTTTTTCACATCAACTGCGAAGGCCAGCGGAGTGGTTGAGGTCTTCATGCTGACCTGGCCGCTACGGCCGGTCGCCTGATAGGCGCGCTTCTCTGCGGGCTTCTTCTCCGGCTTGGTCTCAGCGACGGCGGACTTTTTGGCTGGGGTGGCCTTCGCGGCGGCGGTGGTGGACATTGCGGTCTCCTGTGATTGCTGGACGGGCAGCGCGACCAGCTTGCTGGGTCTTTGCTCGTTTGCTGCCATGCCAGGTATAACACCGCGAGGCGGGAAATAATGCCGACCGCCGCAGTCAATTCGACCTGAAAACCCCTGTGCCGCAACTAAAACGACCCCGGCACCCGGTAGGGGTAGCTCAAACCACAAGACCTACGCCACCCCGGTCCCTAGGTGGTGTGGGGTACCCCCCTGCGACTACACGCCGAATTCGGTCCTTTCCGCTGATCTTCCCCCAAATTCGCGACAATGGCGTGTAGTAGCCGTCTATCCCCGGGAGTTGCTGTGCCGCGCGCCGATACCGCTGTCCGTGTGTCTCGGGATGCGTGGGTGATGCGGCTCTTCGTGGCCGGGCACTCCTACCGGGACATCGGACGCCACCCCAAGGTGAAGCTGTCACCGAAGGGGGTGGGCAATGTGGTTCACCGCTACCTGGCGGAGGCGAACCCGAACCAAAACACGATCGGTCAGCAGGCTAGCGTCGTGTATCTGGAGCGGTTGGAGCAGATGCTGCGCGCGGTGTGGCCCCAAGCCATCAGAGGAGACCTGACAGCGGTGCGGGTGGCGTTGCGCATCCTTGCCCAGGAAGCCCGCTTCCACGGCCTTGCCGGTAGCGCGCCTGACGCCGACCTTTTCGTCGACGCAGGCGCCCTGGATGCTTACCGTGCAAAACGGAGGTAAGTTCCGTCGGCGTCGGTTGGACAGGGGGTCCGGTGCGTAAGCGTGTGCTGGTGTCAACGCTTCTGTTTCTGGTAGCGGTCATCATCGGATTGACGATGGCGCTTGTCTGGTCCCCCGAACCCAGGGACTACTTGACCTTGGGCGTCGGCACCATCGCGCTGCTGGCCTTAGTCCAGACAACGATGTCATCGACGGCGGCAACCATAAATACTGAGCTCAACAAGGTGGCGGAGGACCGCAAGAAGTACGGGTGGTCCATTGTGTTGCATCCAGACGGTGGTTCCTACGTGCTCCGCAACACCGGCACCGTCACAGCGAAAGACGTGAAACTGGTCGTACCGGGGGAACGTGCCCGCGCTGCTTTTCTTCAGCATGAGGGCGAAGTCGGGCCAACGATTCCCTACAACCAATCCAAGGGTTTCCGCGCTGATTTCCCCTGGACTAGTCGTGGAACTGAAATTCAGATCGATTGGTTGCCAGATGGAGAAGCGAAAAGGCGGACCCATAACGACGTGGTGCAGCCGACGCCTGACCGCATAGCTGAGTACGAATCGAGGCAGCGGCAGAAGCTCGACGACCAGCGAGCCAATGAGGACGCACAAATCGAGAGATATGCGGCTGAATGTAGACGCCTTCTGATCGAGCTAGCTACCGCCTGGGGTGAGTACTGCGAAGACCCGACTGAGCGCAAAAAGATGCGCGTTCAAGCCCTCGTAGGCGCCCTGCCAACGAACTTCGTAAGAGAGATCGGCTACCAAGTGGACGTGACCCGCGATTACTGGGGGATCGACCAGTGGCCCCCGGAGGTTTGGACGCCAGACTCCACCGATGACCAAGAATTGCTGCGACGCAACGCGGCGATGATCGAACTTGCCTGGAATCTTCGGCAAGTTCAAATACCGAAGTTCGTTGAGATTGATTTGTCGCAGAGTCCAGAGCATTGGTATCGCATCAATCACGCTGTATACGGGTTTCGTGACCAGGTGCGAGGAAGAGAATCGGGGGAGCGTGAGTTTCGGGATGGGCAACGTGATCGAGAACAGCGCCTAAGAACGCGACGTGAATTGCAGGAGTTCAATAAGCGCTGGGAAGAGAGCAAGGCGGCCCGGCAGGAAACTGCATCAGGTGACGAAGGTTCTAAAGAGGCCTCGGGCTCGTGAATGCCTATCTGTGCTGGTGGGCGCGCTGGGGTGTGCTGGTTGCTAACCGTAGAATAAGTAAGGCTACAGCGGCGGTAGTCGGCTGGCTGTAACCACCGAGAATATTGAGACACCACAGCGCTACCGGTACTGCTACACCCTGTAGTTGACCGTTTTGACCCGGCTGGGACACTGGTGCCATGAGCAGTACCGACGTCTCCGCGAAGCTCTTCGCCGACGCCGCCTCGGTCATCCCCGGCGGAGTGAACTCGCCGGTGCGTGCGTTCAACTCCGTCGGCGGCACTCCCCGGTTCATCACCTCCGCCCAGGGCTGCTGGTTGACCGACGCCGACGGCAACCGCTACGTCGACCTGGTGTGTTCCTGGGGACCGATGATCCTCGGACATGCGCACCCCGCGGTGGTCGAGGCGGTGCAGCGCGCGGCCGCCGACGGGCTGTCGTTCGGCGCGCCCACGCCGTCGGAGTCCGAGTTGGCCCGCGAGATCATCGACCGCGTCGCGCCGGTCGAACGGCTGCGGCTGGTCAACTCCGGCACCGAGGCCACGATGAGCGCGATCCGGCTGGCCCGCGGCTTCACCGGCCGCGCGAAGATCATCAAGTTCTCCGGCTGCTACCACGGCCACAGCGACGCGCTGCTCGCCGATGCCGGCTCCGGCGTCGCGACCCTGGGCCTGCCGTCGTCGCCCGGCGTGACGGGTGCGGCCGCCGCGGACACCGTGGTGCTGCCCTACAACAACGTCGCCGCCCTCGAGGACGTGTTCGCCCGGTTCGGCGACGAGATCGCGTGCGTGATCACCGAGGCCAGCCCGGGCAACATGGGCACCGTGCCGCCGCTGCCCGGCTTCAACGCCGAACTGCGCCGCATCACCGCCGCGCACGGCGCGCTGCTGATCTCCGACGAGGTGATGACGGGCTTCCGGGTCAGCCGCTCGGGCTGGTACGGCCTGGATCCGGTGGACGCCGACCTGTTCACCTACGGCAAGGTGATGAGCGGCGGGCTGCCCGCCGCAGCCTTCGGCGGCCGCGCCGACGTGATGGGCCGACTGGCCCCGCTGGGGCCGGTGTACCAGGCGGGCACGCTCTCGGGTAACCCGGTCGCGATGGCCGCCGGCCTGGCCACGTTGCGCGCCGCCGACGACACCGTCTACGCCACGCTGGACGCCAACGCCGACCGGCTGATCGGCCTGATCGGGGATGCGCTGACCGAAGCCGGTGTGGCGCATCAGATCCCGCGCGCGGGCAACATGTTCAGCGTGTTCTTCGGCGACGTCGATCCGGTCACGGACTTCGCGTCGGCCAAGGCCACCGAGACGTGGCGGTTCCCGGCGTTCTTCCACGCCCTGCTCGACGCGGGCATCTACCCGCCGCCGAGCGCCTACGAATGCTGGTTCGTCTCAACGGCTCTCGACGACGACGCCTTCGGGCGCATCGCCGGGGCGCTGCCCGGCGCGGCGCGCGCAGCGGCCCAGGCGAGGCCCGCGTGACGAATTCGCAGGGCACGAAGACCGTCGTGCACGTGATGCGCCACGGCGAGGTGCACAACCCCGACAAGATCCTCTACGGCCGGTTGCCCGATTACCACCTCTCCGAACGCGGGCAGGCGCAGGCCAAGGCGGTCGCCGACTGGCTGGCCGCCCGCGACATCACGCACGTGGTGGCCTCGCCGCTGGAGCGTGCGCAGGAGACGGCGGCGCCGATCGCGGCGCGGCACGGCCTGGTCGTCGGCACCGACGACGAGCTGATCGAGTCGGCCAACGTCTTCCAGGGGCAGAGGGTCTCCCCGGGCGACGGCGCGCTGCGCGATCCCCGCAACTGGTGGCATCTGCGCAACCCGCGCACCCCGTCGTGGGGCGAGCCGTACACCGAGATCGCCGCGCGGATGACGCGGGCGGTGCGGCGCGCGGTGGTGAAGGCTTCCGGTCACGAAGCCGTCTGCGTCAGCCACCAGCTGCCCGTCGAGACACTGCGCCGCTCGATGACCGAGAAACCGCTGCACCACTTCCCGACCCGCAGGATGTGCAACCTGGCGTCGGTCACGTCGTTCTACTTCCACGACGACGCCTGCGTGGGCTGGGGGTACGCGGAGCTGGCCGGGCAGTGAACCGGCTTGTTGCCCTGCTGATGGCGGTGGTCGTGCTCGCGGGATGCTCGACCGGCCGCGACGCCGTCGCGCAGGGCGGCAGCTTCGAGTTCGTCGCGCCGGGTGGCAAGACCGACATCTTCTACGACCCGCCGGCTGAGCGCGGCACACCGGGGCCGGTGTCCGGGCCGGACCTGATGGACACCACGAGGACGTTGTCGCTGAAGGACTTCGACGGCAAGATCGTCGTCCTCAACGTGTGGGGGCAGTGGTGCGGTCCGTGCCGCACCGAGATCACCCAGCTGGAGCAGGTGTACAAGGCGACTCGGGACCGGGGCGTCGCGTTCCTCGGAATCGACGTGCGCGACAACAACATCGACGCCGCCCGCGACTTCGTCATCGACCGCGGCGTGACGTTCCCGTCCATCTACGACCCGGCGATGCGCACGCTGATCGCCTTCGGCGGGCGGTATCCGACCACCGTGATCCCGTCCACGGTGGTGCTCGACCGGCAACACCGGGTCGCCGCGGTTTTCCTGCGCGAGCTGCTTGCCTCGGATCTGCAGCCGGTCGTCGAGCGGTTGGCTGCCGAGAAATGAACTTTGCCGAGATGACCTCAGGAGGTCCGCTGCTGCTCGCCATGGCGGTGAGCCTGCTGGCCGGCATCGTGTCGTTCGCGTCGCCGTGTGTGGTGCCGCTGGTGCCCGGATACCTGTCCTACCTGGCCGCCGTCGTCGGTGTCGAGGACTCCCCGTCCTCGGTGAAGGTGCGCGGGGCGCGATTGCGGGTCGCCGGCGCGGCCGCGCTGTTCGTGGCCGGTTTCACGGTGGTGTTCCTGCTGGGCACCGTCGCGGTGCTGGGGATGACGACGGCGCTGATCACCAATCAGGTGCTGCTGCAACGTATCGGCGGAGTGATCACGATCCTGATGAGCCTGGTGTTCATCGGGCTGGTACCGATGTTGCAGCGCGACACCCGGTTCACCCCGCGCGAGATCTCCACCCTGGGCGGCGCCCCGCTGCTGGGCGCGGTGTTCGCGCTGGGCTGGACGCCGTGTCTGGGGCCGACGCTGACCGGGGTGATCGCGGTGGCATCGGCGACCGAAGGCAGCAACGTCGCCCGCGGCGTGATCCTGGTGATCGCCTACTGCCTGGGGCTGGGGATTCCGTTCGTGCTGCTGGCGTTCGGCTCGGCCCGTGCGGTCAGCGGGCTGGGCTGGCTGCGCCGCCACACCCGCGCCATTCAGATCTTCGGTGGCGTGCTGCTGATCCTGGTGGGTGCGGCGCTGGTGACCGGGCTGTGGAACGAGTTCGTGTCCTGGGTGCGCGACGCGTTCGTCAGCGACGTGAGGTTGCCGATCTGATGCGCCTTCTCGCCTACGCGCGCAACACCTGGCGCACGCTGACCTCGATGGGCACGGCGCTGGTGCTGCTGTTCCTGCTCGCGCTCGGCGCCATCCCCGGCGCCCTGCTGCCGCAGCGCAGCCTCAACGAGACCAAGGTGGCCGAGTACCTCGCCGAGCATCCGACGATCGGGCCGTGGCTGGACCGGGTGCAGGCCTTCGACGTGTTCTCCAGCTTCTGGTTCACCGCGATCTACGTGCTGCTGTTCGTGTCGCTGGTGGGCTGTCTGACCCCGCGACTGGCCGAGCACATGCGCAGCCTGCGCGCCGAGCCCGTCGCGGCGCCGCGCAATCTGTCCCGGCTGCCCAAACATCACACCGCGGAGGTGCCCGGCGACGACGTCGTCGCGATGGCCGCGGCCGTCGACGAGACGTTGTCGGGGTGGCGGCGCTTCACCCGCCACGGCGACAGTGCCGAGATTTCAGCGGAGAAGGGGTATCTGCGCGAGTTCGGCAACATCGTCTTCCACTTCTCGCTGCTCGGCCTGCTCGTCGCGATCGCCGCGGGCAAGCTGTTCAGCTACGAGGGCAACGTCATCGTGGTCGCCGACGGCGGCCCGGGCTTCTGCTCCGCGTCGCCGGCCGCGTTCGACTCGTTCCGGGCCGGCAACACCGTCGACGGCACGTCGCTGTATCCGATCTGCGTGCGCGTCAACGACTTCCAGGCGACCTATCTGCCCAGCGGGCAGGCCACGTCGTTCCAGGCCGACATCGACTATCAGGCCGGCGGCGACCTCGACTCCGGCAGCTGGCGGCCGTACCTGCTCAAGGTGAACGAGCCGCTGCGCGTCGGCGGGGACCGGGTGTACCTGCAGGGCCACGGCTACGCACCGACCTTCAGCGTCACGTTCCCCGACGGCAAGACCCGCACCCAGACGTTGCAGTGGCGTCCCGAGGACCAGATCACCTTCCTGTCGTCGGGCGCCATGCGGTTCGACCCGCCCGGCGGCACCTACGCCGACGAACGCGAACGCCGCAAGAACCAGATCGCGATCCAGGGTCTGTTCGCGCCCACCGAGCAACTCGACGGCACGCTGTTGTCGTCGAAGTTCCCGGCGATGAACGATCCCGCGGTCGCCGTCGACATCTACAAGGGCGACACCGGGCTGGACACCGGCCGGCCGCAGTCGCTGTTCTCCCTGGACCCCCGGATGATCGACCAGGGCCGGCTCAGCAAGGTGGCCCGCGTCAATCTGCGGGCCGGGCAGGACACCCGGTTGCCCGACGGCACGATCGTCCGCTTCGACGGCGCGGTGCCGTTCGTGAACCTGCAGGTCTCCCACGACCCGGCGCAGGTCTGGGTGCTGGTGTTCGCGATGACGATGATGGCGGGTCTGCTGGTGTCGCTGATCGTGCGGCGCCGACGTGTGTGGGTGCGGCTGACGCCGGGGCCTGCGGGTACCGTGAACGTCGAGCTGGGCGGTCTGGCCCGCACCGACAACTCGGGGTGGGGCGACGAGTTCGAGCGCCTGACGACGAAGCTGCTCTCGGCGATCGAGGAGGCGGAGCCGGTGCGCCGGCGGGACGGCACAGAGAAGGAAGCGGATCGCGCATGAACACCACCCACATCGATCTCGGACTGGCCCGCTACTCCGACTGGGCGTACACCTCGTCGTTGGTGGTGCTCGTGGTGGCGCTGCTGCTGCTCGCCGTCGAACTGGCCTACAGCGAGGGCCGCCGGGTGGACAGCCGCGAACTGGTGAACGCGGGATCGGTGGCGAGCAACAGTGCGACGCCCGGCCGGGTGGTCGACGCGCCGCGGCGGCCGTTCGACGAGCGGATCGGCTCGGCGGGGCTGGCGCTGGTCTACGTCGGCATCGGCCTGCTGCTGGCGTGCATCGTGTTGCGTGGGCTCTCCACGGCGCGGGTGCCGTGGGGCAACATGTACGAGTTCATCAACCTGACCTGCTTCTGCGGTCTGGTGGCCGGCGCCGTGGTGCTGCGCAAGCCGCAGTACCGCTCGCTGTGGGTGTTCGTTCTCGTGCCGGTGCTGATCCTGCTGACCGTGTCGGGCCGGTGGCTGTACTCGCACGCCGCGCCCGTGATGCCGGCGCTGCAGTCCTACTGGCTACCGATCCACGTGTCCGTGGTCAGCCTCGGTTCCGGGGTGTTCCTGGTGGCGGGTGTGGCGAGCATCCTGTTCCTGCTGAAGATGTCCCGGCTCGGTGATCCCGGCCGCGGCGACGCCATCGGCCGCATCGTCGCGCGGCTGCCCGACGCTCAGACCCTGGACCGGATCGCTTACCGGACAACGATCTTCGCGTTCCCGATCTTCGGGTTCGGCGTGATCTTCGGCGCCATCTGGGCCGAGGAGGCGTGGGGCCGGTACTGGGGCTGGGACCCCAAGGAGACCGTGTCGTTCATCGCGTGGGTCGTGTACGCGGCGTACCTGCACGCCCGCTCCACGGCCGGGTGGCGCGACCGCAAGGCCGCGTGGATCAACGTGGTCGGGTTCGTGGCGATGGTGTTCAACCTGTTCTTCATCAACCTGGTGACCGTAGGCCTGCACTCCTACGCCGGCGTCGGCTAGGGGGACCGGAGTTTTGTCGGACGTACCGGGCGGATTCCGGGCGCAGCAGCGCTTCCGCGATCCGATGGCCGAGCTGCCCGCCGAGTGGACGGCGCCGACCCCGCCGCAGCCCGCCCTGCCCGTCGTGCCGACGCCCGCCGCACCGGCGCCGATGGATCCGGGTACGCCCGATCCGCCGCCCTACCTGGACCTGTCGACGGTGGCGCTGCTCGGCAGGGCGCGCCGGGGTCCGTCCGCCGGCTGGCGCAAGTGGCTCTACTGGGGGACCGGCCGGCTGGTCGACGTCGGAGAGGATCCGCGGGCGGTACGGCACGACCGACTGGTCGCCCAGGTGCAGCGCCCGCTGCGCGGCTGCTACCGGATCGCGATGCTCTCGCAGAAGGGTGGGGTCGGCAAGACCACGATCACCGCGACGCTCGGCGCGACGTTCGCGAGCACCCGCGGTGACCGCGTGGTCGCCGTCGACGCCAACCCCGACCGCGGCACGCTGAGCCAGAAGGTGCCGCTGGAGACGGCCGCGACGGTGCGGCACCTGCTGCGCGACGCCGAGGGCATCGCGGCGTACAGCGATGTCCGCCAATACACCTCGCAGGGTGCCAGCCGATTGGAGGTGCTCGCCTCGGAGAGCGACCCCGCGGTGTCGGTGGCGTTCAGTGCCGAGGACTACGGGCGCACTCTCGATGTGCTCGAGCGGTTCTACAGCCTGGTGCTCACCGACTGCGGCACCGGCATGCTGCATTCGGCGATGTCGGCGGTGCTCGACAAGGCCGACGCGCTGGTGGTCATCAGCTCGGGTTCGGTGGACGGGGCGCGCAGTGCGTCGGCGACGCTGGACTGGCTCGACGCGCACGGCCGAGAAGATCTGGTGCGCAACTCGATCGCGGTCATCAACGGCGTGCGCCCGCGGGCGCGCCGGGGCGTCACCAAGGTCGATCTGAACAAGGTCGTCGACCATTTCGCGCGTCGCTGCCGGGCGGTGTGTCAGGTGCCGTTCGATCCGCATCTGGAGGAGGGCGCGGAGATCAGCCTGGACCGGTTACGGCCGGAGACCACCGATGCGCTGCTGGAGTTGGCGGCCACGGTGGCACAAGGCTTTCCGGGCGCGCGCCCAGCCGGCGACACCGTCGCCGGTTAGCGGCTCAGGACCGCGGTTTGTCGTCGCGCGGTGTGATGCGCCGCAGGAAATCCGGATCGTCGTCCGGTCCGATCACCCGGGTGCGCGTGCGATTCGCGGTCATCCGGGTCACCCGCCAGCCGACGTAGACCAATGCGGCCAAGACGAGAATCAGGAGCAGATACGCCACTCGAAACCTCCTTCCTGTCAATATACGCGCCCTCGGTAGGCTCGGATCGTGTCTGACGAACGCACCGGTTCTCGCCTCTTCTTCGACGTTGCGGCCTACGTCGTGGCGCGTCTGGTGCTCGTCGCCGTGGTCGCCGCCGTCATCCTCGGAGTCGGCCATCTGATCGGGTTGCGCGAGTTCCCGATCGCGGTGGCACTGCTCTTCGCGATCGTGATCGCCTTCCCGCTCGGCATCTGGGTGTTCGCCCCGCTGCGCAGGCGGGCGACCGAGAGCATCGCGCTGTTCGACGAACGCCGTCGCGCGGAACGCGCGAACCTGCAGGCGCGGCTGCGCGGCGACAGCACACCCGACACCGCCGCTGGTCCCGGCCGTGATCAGGACGACGCCTGACCCGCCGTTCAGCAGCAAACTTTTTCGGGTGCGTAGTCTGACGGCTGGATGGGTAACCGCCGTCACATGCCCCAGCAGGATCTCGTCACGCGGCACGGACGCACGGTCACTCGCGACCCTGGAGCCAATCAGGCGCTCTACCTGCGGTGGATCAACGAATTGTGGGCGGGCGAACCCATCGCCCGGGAACTGGTGTCCGCCGATTTCGTCGGCCACTGGCCCACCC
Organism: Mycolicibacterium chlorophenolicum; assembly: GCF_001044235.1. Classification (GTDB taxonomy): domain Bacteria; phylum Actinomycetota; class Actinomycetes; order Mycobacteriales; family Mycobacteriaceae; genus Mycobacterium; species Mycobacterium chlorophenolicum. The sequence goes on from NZ_JYNL01000023.1 coordinate 344,698, forward strand.
GCGACATCCACGGCCCCGAGGAATTGCAGGCCCTCGTCGACGACACCCGCAGGCAATTGCGCGAATTGATGTTCGTCGTCGATGTGGGGCCGTTCGGTGACGGCGACCTGATGGCGGCCCGGTGGATCAGCACCGGGTCGACCAAGCGGGGGCCGGCCCGGTTCACCGGCAACGACATCGTCCGGGTGGCCGACGGCCGGATCGTCGAGTACTGGACGGGCGCGTCCCCGGGTTAGCCGGTGGCCGCGTCTCTCAGGAGTCGCCGCAGCGCTTCGAGGGGATCGCCCTGAGCCGGCTCGAGGCGACGCGTCTGCGGCGGCTCCGACTCCGGCGCTGCCACGACCGGGGCCGGCGGCGCCGCATCCGCTGGTGGCGGGGGAGGCGGCGGCGCGAGCGGTGCGACGGTGCCCAGCGTGCGCAGCTTGGCCGCGATGCGCGCGGCGGCGTCGGCCCGGACCGCACGTCGATCGGGATCGGGATCGGCGTTGCCGGCGAAGCATGCCGGCGGGGCGTCGTCGATGACGGTCAGCGCGCTGCCGTACCGGTCGCGGGCGTCGTCCAGCCGGGCCTCCCACGCCGCGATGTCACCCTGCCGTTCGCGCACGAGTTCGAGGTTGACCCGCACCGGGCACGACCGGTCCATCGCGGTGCCGGCCAGCGACTGCGTGAACTCCGCGTCCGCCGTGTCCAGCCGGTCCTCCAGCACCGCGAGCGTGCCTGCGGCGAAGTCTGTGGTGGCGGGCTGGATCACGTCGAGCGTGCGCAGTGTCGACACGTCGTCGCGGAGGTCGGCGATGGCTCTGTCGTCGTAGTGCTGTTGGGCGGCCTGGCCGGCGACGACCACCGAGATCAGCTTGGCCGCCACCACGAGCGCCACCACGGCCGGCGGCGTCGACAGCACGAGCAGGCGGCGTCGAAGCCGCAGTCGGGACGGGGTCACGTCGAGACCTCCCGCGTCATCTCCCGCGCCGTCGAGCGGGCCCGTCGCAGGTCGCGCACCGACAGCGCCATCTCGATGAGCAGCAGCGCCGAGGCGACCAGCGTCAGCAGCCAGTAGAACTCGTCGCGTCGCTCGCCGGCCGGGTCCACGACCGGCGCCGAGGACGTCGACTGCGTGCCGGTCGGTACGGCCTCGCCGGGGCGGCGGGTGACGAAGGGAACGCCGAGCTGGTCGGCGACCTCGCGCAGGCGCTGATCTCCGGCGCCGTCGGCGGCATAGCCGAACACGTCGCCGCCATCGACCGCGTCGATGTCGAATTCGCCCTGGGGGACGGTGGATCGCGGCGCCCCGGAGCCGAAGTAGTAGACGAGGTTGTCCGCGCCCGGATACTGCTGCCCGGCCGAGATCATCTGGTAGCGCAGCACGGTCGCGGCGGCCGCGGCGTTGACCTGGTCGGCGGTGACGCCCGGATACGGGTTGAGTGCCTCGACGACGGGACGCAGACTCCACGCGTCGCCGGACAACGGCCAGTCGACCGCCGGCCGCGAGGCGAACGAGATCACCGCGAACCGGGCGCCGGGGTGGGCGTCGATCAGCGCGTCGATGTCGTCGCGGATGCCGGCCATCCGCGGGCGGCCACCGAAGTCGTCGACGGCCGAATCCTCGGAACGGTCCACCACGAAGAAGACGTTGTCGCCCCCGCGCGACGACGTCGGGGCCTCAGCGCGCGCCTCGGCTGCGCCGCCGGGGCGCGCCGCCGCGACCAGGAGCAGCGCCAGCGCCACCGTCATGCCGGTCCAGCGCAGCAGCACGGGACGGCCGGCCGCAGCGGCCGGCCGCAGCGACAACACCCGCAGGGCGACGAGGACGGCGGCGACGGCGGCGAGCGCCGCGGGCGGCAGCACGGGATCGAAGGTCATCGCCGCACCGCCATCAGGGAGACGGCGAGCAGGCCTGTGAGCGCCAACGCGACGATGAGGACCACGACGGGGGAGTCGCGGCGCTGATCGTCGTCGCCCGGGGTGTGGGCCCGGATGGCGTCGAGTTGGGTGTCCAGGGTCGCCGGATCGAACCGGACGAAGGTGCCCCCGGTCGAGCGCGCCATGGTGGTCAACGCGTCGGTCTGGTGCCCGGGGGTGGCGACCGCGTTGATCTGTATCGCGCCGCGCCGGGCCATCTCGATGACCTGTGCATCGGTGAACAGTGACGGCCTGCTGTCGTCGGGTGCCCGCAGCGCACCGGGACCGAGGTAGATCACCGACCGGCGCTCGTCGCCGGGGTTCTCGAAGCCGGGGAAGCCGGTGAGGCACAGCGCCAGGACGTCGGCGACGGTCGGTGCGTAGTCGGCGTATTCGACTGCACTGGTGAACGATTCGAGGCGAGGCGGATTCGGTACCCGGCCCGCCTGCGCGTACTCGCCGAATCGTCCCGCGGCGAACTGGTAGTCGCGGGTCAGCGGCACGAGCCTGCGGTCGGTGGAGGTGAGACCGATGCGCTCGGTGCCGTATGTCAGGGCCTGCCGGGCGAAGTAGCCGAGGAACCGACCCGTCGCCGGGTCGGTGACGGGCTGGCCGACGCACAGCATGATGTCGTCACGCGGGCCGGCCGCGTTGGTCACCGGCTCGGTGGGTCGGGCGCTGGCCAGAAGCGTGGTCGCGAACAGCAGCGCCAGCAGCAGCACCGCCATCGCCGTGGCGCGGGTCTGCCGGCGCACCACCGTGCGGTACTCGGGCAGGCGGGTCAGCCGCACGGTGTGCGCCAACGGTTCTCGCCGCTGAGCGTTCCGCCTGTCGGGCACCAGCACCGCCGCGGCGATCGCCACCGCCGCGGCGCACAGTCCGGCGACCGGCACCGCCCACCACATCAGGTCCATGAACGGATCACGTCCTCGGTGTCGGCGGCGAGACGGTCGACGTCGGCGGTGGACGTGGCATCGAACTGCACCTCGCCCAGCGCCGCGAGCACCGGTACCGCGGGCGCGAGATCGCTTGCGGCGATGGCCCTCAGCTGCATGTACTGCGCGCGCCGGCCGGTCGCCTGATGCAGGAAGCTTCGCAGGGTGCGGCTCAGCGCCGCGCCGGTCTCTGCGGCGGTCAGCTCACCCTCGTGATGCTGCCGGGTGATCGCGCGAACGGTTCTGACGAAGCGGTAGCGCATCAGCCGGGCGTGCAGGGTGCGGACGACGGGCAGCGTGCGTAGCCGTCCCGACGGCATCGTCGCCACGAAAACGATTGCGTACCAGAGCAGTACGCCGAGAATCAACGCGATGCCGAGCCACAGCCACCACATCGAGTACGCCGGCGGACCGCCGACGAACCGTAGGAGGTCATCCGGCACGGGAGGACACCCCCGTCAATTCGACGATGCGACGCCGTAACTCGCCGCTCGCCGCGATCGTCACGTGCGCCACGGCGTGCTCGGTGAACAGTTCGCGGAGCCGCTGGCGGCGCCGCTGCTCGGCACGCTCGTACGCGGCCATCACCTTCGCGTCGGTGGCGGCGCTGCCCAGCACCGGCCGGCCGGTCGCCACGTCGTAGCCGCCCTCTGGGCCCACCGCGACCGCGGGACGGTCGGCCACCATCGCCCACACCACGTCGTGGCGCGCCGCCAGCCGGCGCAACACGTCAGCGAGTCGGTCGTCGACATCGGGTTCGTCGGAGACCACGACGATCAGCAGCGCATGCCGGTAGTGCGTCGCCACGTACTCCAGCTGGCAGACGATGTCGCTGGGACCGCGGTCGGCGTCGCTGTCGTGATAGCGGTGCAGCATGCTCTCGATGTGCGTCTCGCCGCGCCGCAGCCGGACGTTGACGCTGCCGCGGGCGTCGCCGTACACCATTCCGATCTCGTCGGAGCGGCCCAGCGTGATCAGCCCGATTGCACCCAGAACCTGGCCTGCCACATCGCTTTTGCGTTCCCCGCCGGGGGTGCGGGCGGTCATGTCGCGCCCGGCGTCGGCCACCAGCAGCACCTTGTGGTGCTTCTCGGAGACGAAGCGCTTGATCAGCACGCTGCCCGAGCGGGCCGACGCCTTCCAGTCGATGTCCCGGACGTCGTCGCCCGGTACGTACGGGCGCAGCTCGTCGAATTCGAGGGTGCGCGTGTGCAGCAGCGCGTGCCGGCCGCCTTCGAGCAGGCCGCGGGTGTCACGGCCGAAAAGCGAGGTCACCCTGTTGAGGTACTTGCCCACCGTCGCACCCCGCTAGGGCACCCGCACCGCGTTGAGGGCGGCGTCGATCACCCTGCCGGGGCTCACCCCGGCGCTGGCGGCCTCGAAACCGAGGATCAGCCGGTGTTGCAGCACCCGGTGCGCGAGGTCGGCGATGTCGCCGGGCAGCACGTGGTGCCGCCCCGACAGCACCGCCAGCGCGCGCGCCGCCGTGCACAGGGCGATCGTGGCGCGCGGGCTCGCGCCGTACTCGACGAGGCGGGCGACGTGGTTCGGCAGGTATTTCTCGGCGTCGCGGGTGACGCCCACCAGGCGGCTGGCGTAGAGCATCAGGTCGCGGCTGAGGTAGACGTCCCGCACGACCCGCTGGACCCGGCGGATGTCGTCCAGGCTGGCGACGGGCCGGGTGTGGTGGTCGCGGTCGTAGAGCCCGGTGTCCCGACGGATCAGGACCTCGACCTCCTCCTCCGGGGAGGGGTAGGTGACGATCTCCTTGATCAGGAAGCGGTCGGTCTGGGCTTCCGATAGCGCGTAGGTGCCTTCCTGGTCGACCGGGTTCTGCGTCGCGATCACCAGGAACGGCTCGGGGATCGGATAGACGGTGCCGGCGATCGTGGTCTGGCGTTCCTCCATCGCCTCGAGCATCGCGCTCTGGGTCTTGGCGCTGGACCGGTTGATCTCGTCGAGCAGGACGACGTTCGCGTGCACCGGGCCGAGCTGGGTGACGAAGGAGGTGGTCGCCGCGTCGTACACCTGGGTGCCGATGATGTCGCTGGGCAACAGGTCGGGCGTGCACTGGATGCGGCGGAACCGGCCGTCGATGGATTCGGCGATGACGCGGGCCGCGGTGGTCTTGGCCAGCCCCGGCACACTCTCGAGCAGCACGTGCCCGCTGGTCAGCAGGCCGATCAGCAGGGATTCCCGCAGGTGTTCCTGGCCGACCACCTTGGCCGAGAACGCCTCGGACAGCCTCGCCACGACCTGCTGGGCGGCGCGCGCCTCGTCGTCGATCGGGCGGGGGGCCGGGGCAGCAGTCATCCCGCGCTATGTACCACGGGGATCGGGCGGGCAAACCGGGGTGTGCGCGCTGATGTCGCGTACGCGCTCACACAGCGTCAGCCGAAGGCCAACGCCACCGCCACCAGCACGGCCCAGGCCAGCATCGTCAGCCCGGTGTCGCGCAGCACCGGGATCAGGTCGCGGCCACCCTGCCCGGCGCGCACCGGCCGGGCGGCGCGGACGGCCAGCGGCGTGGCGATGAAGCCGCCCGCGCACGCCGGGGTCGCGGCCAGCGCCAACACCAGCGTGAGCAGCAGCCAGACCACCAGCAGCGCCTGGTACAGCACCCGGGTGCGGGCGTCGCCGAGCCGCACCGCCAGGGTGATCTTGCCGGTCTGCGCGTCGGTCGGGATGTCGCGCAGATTGTTGGCGACCAGCACCGCCGACGACAGGCAGCCCATCGCGACGGCCAGCACGACGCCCACCCAGTCGATGCGCAGCGCCTGGGTGAACTGGGTGCCGAGCACGGCGACCAGACCGAAGAACACGAACACCGCGATCTCGCCGAAGCCGAGATAGCCATACGGCTTCGAGCCGCCGGTGTACAGCCACGCGCCGGCGATGCACACCGCGCCGACCGCGATGAGCCACGGCGCCGAGAACCACGCCAGCACCAGGCCGGCGACCGCGCCGACGGCCAGGCTCACCACCGCGGCGGTCAGCACCGCGCGCGGCGCCGCCAGCTTGGAGCCGACCAGCCGCAGCGGACCGGCCCGCACGTCGTCGGTGCCGCGGATCCCGTCGGAGTAGTCGTTGGCGTAGTTGACCCCGACGATCATCCCGACCGCGACGAGCAACGCCAGCAACGCTTTCCACCACGACGCTGCGTCGAGCCACGCGGCGGCGCCGGTACCGGCGATCACCGGTGCGACGGCGTTGGGCAGCGTCCGGGGACGTGCCCCCTCCACCCACTGCGCAAAAGTCGCCACGAGGTCAGTCTTGCAGGTGCCCACCGTGGCAGACTGGGCGCATGGACGACCGACTCAGCAGGGGCGAGATCCGCAAGGACGTGGTGCAGGAGATCGTCGGCGCGGGCGCATCGGCGGTCGGCGAGGTCACCTCGATCATCACCACGGCGGTGCGTGACGTCGCCAACGCCATCGGCGGATTCGCCACCGACGTGTTCGAGATCCGTGACGGGGCGCGGCGCGCCGCTGCCCATCACGTCGACGACGACGAGCAGTAGCGCCGATACCCCACACCGTCGCGCGAGTCGTGCTGCGCGCGTAGGAGTCCCGCTCGAAGCGGGTGTCGACGACGCGCACCGTGCCCCAGTCGAGGTCGGGATGTCCGATGATGCGGCTGGGGATCTCGTTGAGCACCGCGGACCCGGTGAGCCCGGCGAACGTTCCGCCGACGGCAGGGTCGCGGTCCTCGGTGAACCAGGGGCGCGGAGACTCGATCACCGTCCGGGGCGTCTGTGCCAGACCGCCGGTGACCGCGGCGATGTCGTGCACGCACGGGAACAGGAACGATTGCGGCCAACTGATCAGCACGGGACCGTTCGCCGCCAGGAAGGCGGTGAGGGGGATCGTCGAGCGCAGCCGCGGCCCGGTGAACGCCAGCCAGCCCTGCTCGTCGGTCCGGCCGTCCACGGCACGCACCCGGACCCGGTCCGCGCCCGCCGGGACGTCGGCGGCGTCGACACCGATCGATCGCCACAGCGGTTGCGTCGGCACTTCGTCGGCGGCGGGCCGGTCGACCGGGGTGCTGCTGCCCAGGACCGCGACGGTGTTGCCGTCGGTCCTGCCGAATTCCAGGCTCAGTGCGTTGCCGTCCGAGGTGCGTCCCGACACCGACAGGGCCACACCGGAATTCGGCGCCAACGACGGCAGCGTGAACCACTCGGTGGTGATCGTGCCGGTGGACGACGGGTCCGGCGTCCAGCTGCCCCACAGGGAGGCCGACGTCCCGGTGCCCGGCGGGTCGGGTGGCGCAGCGCCGGGAAAGTATCCGGCTCCGGCGGCGAAACCTGTTGATTCGTCGGTGCTTTCGGTAGGTGCCAACACCTCGCCGTCGGGCAGCAACTCGATGTCGTCGGCCAGTCCGCACACCCGCGTCGACGCGAGCCGATGCAGGTTGACCATCGCCAGCGATCCCGCCGATCGCCGCAACGGAGCGGCGGTGAAGGACCCGAGCAGAAGCACCACCACCGTGCCGAACGTGACCAGCGTCAGCACCGCCGGCCCGGCGGCCAGAAGCGCGGGCAGCCGCGTTCGCGCGACGACGGCGAGCGCCACCGCACCCGCCGCGTGGAGGGCGGCCCACAGCAGCGGGTTGTCCAGCGGCACACCGGCGGGCCGGATCGACGACGACGCCCACGGCACGTCGTAGAGCACCGGCAGCCACCAGGCGTCCGGGCCGGCGAACGCCAGCGCCGCCGCCGCGGCCAGCAGCCCCGAGCCGACCACCCCCACCGCGGCCTGCACTCGGCCGGCGGCGCGGACCCGCTGCGTCAGCAGCACCGTCGTCACGGTCAGGAACGCCGCGAACACCCCGGCGCCGGCCCCGAAGTGATAGGACCACTTCGACGGGCCGGTCGCGAACAGGGCCAGCATCACCACCACGACCGCCGCGAGGCGCAGTGCCGACGCACCCGTGCGGTCCCGGCGCAGCAGAGCGGTCGCGCCGGCGATCGGCAGCAGCGCGATCGCGACCAGGATCGGCAGCCGCTTGGCCATGCTGCCCTGCTGGTCGGCCTGCAACAGGTAGCGGTACCGCGTCGGCTCCTCGTTCCACGGCAGCGACGGCCCGAACGTGTTGTGCCACTCGGTGGCGGTGACCAGCGCATCCCACGTCTGGTCGGCGAAGATCACCGAGAGCGCGACGGCGCCGATGCTGCCCACCAACGCCAGCGTGGCCAGCATGTGCAGGCGGCTGGGCGCACGTGCCGCGGCGCGCAGCCGGTCGGCGAAGACCAGGATCGGGGCCGCGACCAGCAGGCCGGTCGGACTGATCGGGACGGTCAGCGCGACGACGAGCGCGAGCAGGCCCAGCCCGGCCGGCCCCCGTGTCCGCCACGCCAGGGCCAGCGCCGCGGTGACGCCGAGCGCCACGTAGGACTCCGGACGTGTGCCCAGGTTGAACGGCAGCCAGGTGACGAGCAGGCACAGGGCGGCCAGCAGCCGCACCCGGCCGGCGTGACGCGGCAGCGCTGCGCCGAGGACGCCGCGGCTGAGCGTGAACCACGTCGCCACCGCGAGCAGGGTGCTGGGGACGCGCAGCCACAGCGGTGCGAGGCTGATCCGGGTCAGCGGGGCGAGCAGCTCCTGGCTGAGCGCGAACGGGACTTCCGCGGCGTTCCACCAGCGGTAGTAGTTGCCGGGGTCGCCGGTCGCGGCGACGGTGCGGGCGATCGTCGTGGCCCAGCCGTCGTCGACGGCGAGCGGGCCGATGACGGCCCACCCGCACAAGATGGTGATCACCGCGGCGTCGATCCACCACAGCCGGGTCCAACGCAGCCGGGGCCGCCGGACACGGCCACTCAGCAGCAGCGCGAGTGCCGTGGCGGCGCAGAGCAGCTGCACCGCGACGAGTACGGCCTTGGCCGTGGTCGGCGTCGTGCCGAACGGGCCCCCGATCAGGGCGGTCACCGACAGTCCCAGTGCGCGGGCCGGGTCGAGGTCGGTGCGGAGCTCGAACATCTCGGGCACCTGCTGGTCGGCGAGGTACGTGACGCGTCCGTCGGCCTGCAGCACCGCGATGCCGGAGGGTCCGGCCTCGATGCTGATCCGGCAGTCCGCCGGTGCCGCGGGAACCGGCAGCTCCTCCGTCCGGTCACCCGCGCGCAGCAGCACCCCGGCGGGGCCGCCGGTCACCGTCAGCCCCCCGTCGCCGGTGCTGAGCACGGTCACCGCCGTCGGACGGTCGGCCGCCGGGCGCAACACCGGGCACGGCAGCGCCACCGTCAGCTCCTGCGGCCGGTAGGGCACCGTCAGGACGGTGCTCGACACCGGCGGCCTGCCGGACGCGGGCCAGGTGAGGGTCGACGTCTCGGCGACGACGGGGGCGAACGGGAGGGCCAGCGCGCTCGCGACGCCGGCGAGGCCGACGAGGAGAGCGAACCAGGTCCGGGGTCTCGACATGTGCGGCCGCATAGCGTTGCGGTCAGCCTGCATCGTTGCGCCCCTCGTCCCGCCGGCCCACGCCGAGACGTCACAGCAACGTCATGGACGGCGGGCCGGACCCATGCTCCACAATGGGGCGCAGTGTCGGTGACGTGAGGAGCGGGTGAGTGCTGGGAGTGATCGGCGGCAGCGGGTTCTATTCGTTCTTCGGATCCGACGCCAGGAGCGTCAGCCTGGACACCCCCTACGGCGCACCGAGCGCGGCGATCACCGTCGGGACGGTCGGCAAGCACGAGGTCGCTTTCCTGCCGCGGCACGGCGTCAACCACGAATTCTCGCCGCACACCGTGCCGTACCGCGCCAACATGTGGGCGCTGCGCGCGCTGGGCGTGCGCCGCATCTTCGGCCCGTGCGCGGTCGGGAGTCTCGACCCCGCACTCGGTCCGGGCGCCATGGTGGTGCCCGATCAACTCGTCGACCGGACATCGGCGCGCGCGGACACGTACTTCGATTCGGGCGGCATCCACGTCGGATTCGCCGACCCCTACTGCCCGACGCTGCGCGACGCGGTGACGGGGTTGCCCGGTGTCGTCGACGGCGGGGCGATGGTGGTGATCCAGGGGCCGCGGTTCTCGACGCGCGCCGAGAGCAGATGGTTCGCCGATCAGGGTTTCCGGCTGGTCAACATGACCGGATACCCGGAGGCTGTCCTCGCGCGGGAACTCGAGATGTGTTACGCCGCAATCGCTTTGGTCACCGATCTGGACGCGGGTATCGAGTCCGGACAGGGCGTGCGGGCGGTGGACGTGTTCGCCGAGTTCGAGCGCAACCTGGTGCCGTTCAAGCAGCTCGTGCACGAGGCGATCGAGAACGTCGACTCCGAGCGGACCTGTACCCACTGCCTCCCCCACAACGGCGTCGAGCTGCCGTTCGACCTGCCATGAGGGTGTTGCTGACCGGCGCCGCCGGCTTCATCGGCACCCGGATCCGGGCCCGGCTCGCCGACGCCGGCCACGACGTCGTCGCCGTCGACGCGTTGCTGCCCGCCGCGCACGGGGAGGACGCCGACCTGCCTGCCGACGTGACGCGGGTGGACGTGCGGGACGCCGCCGCGGTGGCCGCGGCGCTCGAGGGTGTCGACGTGGTGTGTCATCAGGCCGCGGTGGTGGGTGCGGGGGTGAACGCCGCGGATGCGCCGTCGTACGCGTCGCACAACGACCTCGGCACCGCGGTGCTGCTGGCGGAGATGTTCGCCGCCGGATGTCAACGCCTCGTGCTGGCGTCGTCGATGGTGGTCTACGGACAGGGCCGCTTCGTGTGTCCCGAGCACGGCGACGTGGACCCGCAGCCGCGGCGGCGCGAGGACCTCGACGCCGGGGTGTTCGACCATCGCTGCCCGTTGGGCGGGGAGCGGGTGGACTGGGCGCTGGTCGGGGAGGACGCCGCGCTGCGCCCGCGCAGCCTCTACGCCGCGAGCAAGGTCGCGCAGGAGCACTACGCGCTGGCGTGGAGCGAATCGACGGGCGGTTCGGTGGTCGCGCTGCGTTACCACAACGTGTACGGCCCCGGCATGCCGCGCGACACCCCGTACTCCGGGGTGGCCGCGATCTTCCGGTCGGCGCTCGAAGCAGGTGACGTACCAAGGGTTTTCGAGGACGGCGGGCAGATGCGCGACTTCGTGCACGTCGACGACATCGCCGCGGCGAACGTCGCGGCCGTGGAGGCGGGCCTCGACGGGTTCGACGCGTTCAACGTGTGCTCGGGCCGGCCGGTGTCGATCCTCGACGTGGCCACCGAACTGTGCGACGCGCGCGCAGACGTCGCGCCGGTGGTCACCGGCCAGTACCGCAGCGGCGACGTCCGGCACATCGTCGCCGACCCGGCGAAGGCGGAACGGGTGCTCGGATTCCGTGCGGTGATCGATCCGGCCGACGGGCTGACCGAGTTCGCGACCGCGCCGCTGCGGGGATGAGCATCTGGCGTTCTTGACAGCCGTCAAGCGATACTGGGCTTCATGAGCTCAGCGTTGTGCGACCAATTCGGGATCGACTTTCCGCTCTTCGCGTTCAGCCACTGCCGGGATGTGGTGGCCGCGGTGACCAACGCCGGCGGCTTCGGCGTGCTCGGGGCGACCGCGTACAGCCCGGAGCAGCTGGACCGGGAGCTGGCCTGGATCGACGACGCCGTGGCGGGCAAGCCCTACGGCGTGGACCTCATCGTGCCGGCGAAGTTCGAGGGCAAGGGCGAGAAGCTGTCCGGTTCCGACCTGGCCGCCCGGATCCCGCAGAGCTACCGCGACCTGGTCGACGACCTGCTGCGCGCCCACGACATCGAGCCCGAGCCGCAACGCCGACTCGGCGGCTCGTCGCTGTCGGGCAACACCGGACGCGAACTGCTCGACGTCGCGCTGACGCATCCGGTCAAGCTGATCGCCAACGCGCTCGGGGTGCCGCCGGACTACATGATCGAGGCCGGCAAGGAACGGGGCATCCCGGTCGCGGCGCTGGTCGGCGCCAAGGAGCACGCGGTCAAGCAGGTCGCCGCGGGCGTCGACCTGATCGTCGCCCAGGGCACCGAGGCCGGCGGGCACTGCGGTGAGGTCAGCACGCTGGTCGTGGTGCCCGAAGTGTTGGACGCCATCGACGGCGCGGTGCCGGTGCTGGCGGCCGGCGGCATCGTGACGGGCCGGCAGATGGCGGGCATGGTCGCGATGGGTGCCGCCGGGGCGTGGACCGGATCGGTGTGGCTGACCACCGAGGAGGCCGAGACCGCGCCGCACACGGTCGCGAAGATGCTGGCGGCGTCGTCGCGGGACACCGTGCGCTCGGCGGGCCGCACGGGCAAGCCGTCGCGGCAGCTGAAGTCGGAGTGGACCGATGCCTGGCAGCCCAGCGCCGACGGGCATCAGCCGCTGCCGTTGCCGCTGCAGTCGATGCTGTGCGAGCCGGTGATCCGCCGCATCGACGTGCTGGCCTCGCAGGGCCACGAGGGCGCGCAGGCGCTGGCCACCTACTTCGTCGGGCAGGGCGTCGGGCTGATGAACAAGGTGAAGCCGGCCCGCGAGGTGGTGCGCGAGTTCATCGAGGACTACCTGGCCGCCGCGGAACGCCTGAGCAACTCACTGCCCGGCTGACGTTGCGCGGAATAGCATTCCGGGCTGTGAAATCTCGCTCGCAGCGACCAGGAATGCTATTCCGCGGCAAGGAAACTCAGTCGCTGGCCAGCGGGAGGCGCACCTCGAAGCGGGCGCCCGTCGGCAGGTTGTGCGCCGACAGCGTGCCGCGATGCGCCTGCACCAGGCCGGCCGCGATCGCCAGCCCCAGCCCCGACCCGCTCGGCAGCGACGAATCCGCCCGCGGCACACGGCTGTTGGACCCGCGATAGGCCACGTCGAACACCCGCGGCAGGTCCGCCTCGTCGATGCCCACGCCGGTGTCGTCCACCCGGGCCCACGCGCTGTTCTCGTCGGCGCCCAGCGCCAGCTCGACCCTGCCGCCCTCGGGCGTGTGCGCGATCGCGTTGGCCACCAGGTTCGACAGCACCCGCACCAGCGCGCGGTCGCTGCCCACCACCCGCACCGGCTCCTCGGGCAGGTTCGCCTCCAACTGCACCCCGGCACGCTCCGCGGCGATCCGGTGCGCGGACAGCACGTCGTCGACCACCTCGTCGAGCGCCACCTTGTCGAACGACGGCGTCAGGGCGCCCGCGTTGATCTTCGACATCTCGAACAGGTCGTCGACCATCTCCGACAGCCGCACCGACTCGTGCTCGATGTGCTTGGCGTGCACCCGCACCTCGTCGTCGGGGACCACCCCGTCGGCGATCGCCTCCGACACCGCGCGGATGCCGGCCAGCGGCGTGCGCAGGTCGTGGCTGACGAACGCGACCAGCCGGCGCCTCGACTGCTCGGCGGCCCGCTCGGAGTCGCGGATCTCGGCCTCCCACACCGTGCGCCGCGCCTGATAGCGGCCCAGCATCACCGCGGCGGGGATCGTCACCACCGAGACGACCGCCAACACCACGGCGATGCTGGCCGGCGTGATCATGAAGCCGCTGGCGCCGATCACCCCGGCCAGCGTCGCGAGCACCGGAATCAGCACCAGCGCGACCATGCTGACCGCGAGCGACCACGTCCGCGCCAGCCGGATGACCGCCGCGCCGACCAGCACCACGGGTACCGAGCAGGCCAGGGCCCAGCCGACGGTCTCCCAGAAATCAGTCGTCGGCATCCGGCCGTCCGGAGGTCGGTTCTGCGGAAGCGTCGGCCCTCGTATCGGCCGTCGCGTCGGAGGTCCACATGTAGCCGCGGCCCCACACCGTCTGCACCCGGTGACGGTCGCCGAGCTTGGACCGCAGCCGCTTGACGTGCACGGTCACCGTCGACAGGTCGCCGAAGTCCCAGTGCCACACCTGCTTGAGCAAGTCCTCCCGGGTGAACACGGTGTCGGTGTGGGTGAGGAAGAACAGCAGCAGGTCGAACTCGCGATTGGTGAGGCTGACCGGTCTGCCCGCCAGCGTCACCGTGCGCGAGGCCGTCGAGATCGTCAGATCACCCGATCGCAGATCCATCGGCATCACGCCGGTCGCCGACGGGGCGCGGCGCAGCACCGAGCGCACCCGCAGCGCGAGTTCGCGGGGGCTGAAGGGTTTGGTCAGGTAGTCGTCGGCCCCGGCTTCCAGCCCGGCGATGCGGTCGTCCTCTTCGCCCAGGGCGGTCAGCAGGATCACCGGCACTGCGTAGCCGCCGCGTTTGCGCAGGCTGCGGCACAGAGACAGGCCGTCGGGGCCGGGCATCATCACGTCCAGCACCGCGACGTCGATGCGCTGGGAACCCAACAGCCGCAACGCTTCGGTGCCGTCGTGTGCGGTGGACACGACGAGTCCGTCGCGCTCGAGATAGCGCCGGACGACGTCGCGGACGACGTCATCGTCATCGGCGATCAGCACGCGGGTCACCACACAGAGGCTAGCCCCACAATGCTGCTACCTGCAGCTATGTCATCGAATTGTCAGGCTTGCCGCTCGCGTCCGCCGCATGCCTGGCCTAGCGTTGCGGTCTATGCCCGACTGTCCCGTCACGGTGGTCCTGCCGTGCCTCAACGAGGCCGAGTCTTTGCCGGGCGTTCTGGCCGCCGTGCCCAAGGGGTACAGGGCACTGGTGGTGGACAACAACAGCACCGACGCGACCGCGCTGGTGGCGCGCCGTTGCGGCGCCGACGTGGTCGCCGAGACGACCCCCGGCTACGGGGCGGCGGTGCACGCCGGCGTGGTGGCGGCGTCGACGCCGATCGTCGCGGTGCTCGACGGTGATGGGTCGCTGGACCCGCAGGAGCTGCCGGCCCTGGTCGACGACGTCGAGCGCGGCGCCGACATGGCGATCGGACGCCGCCGTGCGACACCAGGCCTGACCTGGCCGTGGCACGCCCGCCTCGGCACGGCAGCGGTGTGCTGGCGGCTGCGCACCCGCTACGGACTGCAGGTCCACGACATCGCCCCGATGCGGGTGGCCCGCCGCGATGCGGTGCTGGCGCTCGGCGTCACCGACCGCCGCTCGGGTTATCCGCTGGAGCTGCTGGTGCGCGCCGCGCAGGCAGGCTGGACGGTGACCGAACGTGACGTCGCCTACGGCCCGCGCACCGGCGGCACCTCGAAGGTGAGCGGCTCGGTGCGCGGCAGCGCCACCGCGGCCCTGGACTTCTGGAAGGCCATCTCGTGACGGGAATTTGCCTGCTGGTCGTGGCGAAGGCGCCGGTGCCCGGGCTCGCGAAGACGCGGCTCGCGGCGACGCTCGGCGACGCGGTGGCCGCCGACATCGCCGCCGCCGCGCTGCTCGACACTCTCGACGCCGTGGCGGCGATGCCCGCCGAGGCGCGGGTCGTTGCGATGACCGGAGACCTCGACGCCGCCGCCCGTTCGGCCGAGATCCGGGCCCGCCTCGACGACTTCGTCGTGGTCGGGCAGCGGGGCGACGGGTTCGCCGACCGGCTCGCCAACGCGCACCTCGACGCGGCGGCCGCGAGCGACGGGGCGGCGGTCGTGCAGATCGGGATGGACACCCCGCAGGTGACCCCCGAGCTGCTGGCCGACTGTGTGCGGGGCCTCGCCGAGCACGACGCCGTACTCGGCATGGCGTGTGACGGCGGCTGGTGGGTGCTCGGGGTGCGCGACGCGGCGCGCGCCGACTGTCTGCGCGACGTGCCGATGTCGGCGCCCGACACCGGCGCTGTAACGCTGTCGGCGCTGCAGCACACCGGACTGTCGGTGGGACTGGTCGCGCAGCTCGCCGACGTCGACACGATCGACGACGTCGACGTGGTGCGTCGCGCCTGCCCGGCCGGCTCACGATTCAGCCGGATCACTGCGACGGTGGAGGCCTGATGTTCGGACAGCTCTACGACCGCGCCCTGGACGGCGAGCGATGTTGGGTGCGTCGCGACGACGGGCGGGTGAGCAAGTTGCCGGTGCACAGCTGGCTGGGCGGCCGGCACGCCGACGAGCGCTTCGACCACACCGTCGTCGAGATGTGTGAGGGCCCGACGATCGACCTCGGTTGCGGCCCGGGCCGGCTGGTGGCCCACCTGGTGCAGCGCGGGGTACCGGCGCTGGGGGTGGACCTGTCGGAGACGGCGGTGCGGTTGGCCCGCAGCAGCGGTGCGCCGGCACTGCACCGCGACCTGTTCGAACCGTTGCCCGGCACCGGGCGCTGGCAGACCGTGCTGCTGGCCGACGGCAACGTCGGCCTCGGCGGTGACCCGGTCAAAGTGCTCCGCCGCGCCGCCGAGCTGCTGCGCAGCGGCGGTCAGTGCGTCGCCGAATTCGATTCCGACACAGCGGGAGTCGACGTCGGCTGGGTGCGGCTGGAGTCGGCCAGCACCATCGGCCCGTGGTTCCGCTGGGCCTCGGTGGGCATCGACTGCATGCCGGACCTGGCCGCCGAGGTGGGGTTGTCCGTGGCGGGTGTGCGCCACATCGGCGACCGGGTCGTCGCAAGCCTCGCCGCGGCGTGACGAGATGCCCACCCTGTATCTGCGCGGGACGGCCGTCACCGCCCGCGTCGGCGTGGCGCTCGGCGTCGCGATCGGAATCTGTTTCGCCACAGGGCTGATCAGTCATCTGATCCAGCATCCGCAGCCGTGGTTCTGGTGGCCGACCCGGCCCGTGTGGCTGTACCGGTTCACGCAGGGGCTGCATGTCGTCAGCGGTATCGCCGCGATTCCGCTGCTCGTGGTCAAACTGTGGTCGGTCTGGCCGAAGCTGTTCGAGCGTCCGCTGCTCGGGGGCCCGGTCCGCGCGCTCGAGCGGATCTCGATCCTGGTGCTGGTCGCCTCGATCATCTTCCAGTTGAGTACCGGGCTGCTCAACACCGCGCAGTGGTACGTGTTCGGATTCTTCTTCACCACAGCGCATTACGCGGCCACTTACGTGGCGATCGGCGCGGTGATCGTGCACATCGGGGTCAAGTTGCCGGTGATCCGGCGTGCGCTCGGAGAGCCGCTCGACGACGGGTCGCATGTCCCGCAGGCCGGCCCGACGCGGCGCACCGTGCTGATCGGAACATGGCTGTCGGTCGCGGTCGCCACCGTCGTCACCGCAGGTCAGACGGTCCCGCTGCTGCGCCGGGTCTCGGTGCTCGCGCCACGCTCGGGCACTGGGCCGCAAGGGATTCCGGTCAACAGGTCCGCCGTGGCAGCCGGAGTGGTCGCCGCGGCCCGGTCGCCGGAGTACCGGCTCACGGTGACCAACGGTGCACGCAGCAGGTCGTTCACCCTCGCCGAGCTGGCCGCGATGCCGCAGAGCACCCACCGGTTGCCGATCGCGTGCGTGGAGGGCTGGAGCGCGGAGGCGCAATGGACCGGGGTGGTGCTGTCACGGCTGCTGGCCGAGGTGGGGGCGGCGCCGGACTCCGATGTGCGGATGATCTCGCTGGAGCCGCCGGGCCCGTACTCGCGGACCGTGCTGCCCGCCCGGCACGCCCGCGACGACATGTCGCTGATCGCCCTGCAGATCAACGGTGAGACGCTGAATCTCGACCACGGCTACCCGTGCCGGTTGATCGCGCCGACGAGACCCGGTGTGCTGCAGACCAAATGGCTGACCCGGATCGAGGTGGTGCCGTGAGGATCCTGCGTATCGCCCTGGTGGTGGCCGGGCTCGCGGTCGGCGCGTACGGCGCGCTGCTGCTGCTCGACCAACCACCGGTGGTGCTGGTGCGGATCGCGGTGTGGGCGGCGGCCGGGGTCGTCCTGCACGACTTCGTGTTCGCGCCGCTGTGCGCGGCACTGGGTTTCGCCGGGCGACGGCTGGTGCCGGCTGCGTGGCGGACACCGGTGGCGGTGGCGGCGCTGTGCAGTGTGGTGCTGGCCCTGCTGGCGATCCCGGTCTACGACAAGCCGGGCGCGCGGCCCGACAACCTCACGGTGCTCGACCGCGACTACGCGGCGGGGCTGTGGATCGCGCTCGCGGTGGTCTGGGTGTGCGTCCCGGTGTACCTGCTCGTGGCGCGGCGGCTACCAGTTCGTCAGGATCAGGTGGTTGACGGCCAGCGCGCCGACGACGTTGAGGGCCAGCCACCAGCGGTGTGACCGCCGCGGCAGCAGCGCCGCCGAGGCCACCAGCCACACCATGAACGGCAGCCAGATCCGTTCGGTCTCGGCCTTGCTCAGTCGGGACAGGTCGGCGGCCACGATCGCCAGCAGCGCCCCGAGCACCACCAGGTGCATCCCGCTGCGCCGCCGCAGCGCGGCGAGGTCGAAGACGCGGCTGAGCCCGGCCACGCTGCCCAGCCCGATCGCGCAGACCACCGATCCGAAGTTCGCCCAGCCCCAGTACGCGAACGGGCGGTCGTTGGCGATGCCCTGCCAGTAGCGCTCCTGCACCAGGTGATAGCCGTCGAGCCACCAGAACCCGGCCGCGGCGAACACTCCGACGACCAGCAGTGCGGCCACCACGGCCGGCACCAGCGCGGTCAGGGCGGCCCGTCGGGTGCGCGCGCTGATCAGCACGGCGACCGCGGGCAGCGCCATCAGCCCCAGGCCGTAGTTGAGAAAGATGCCCCAGCCCAGCAGCAGCCCCGCCCCCGCCGCGGCCGGCACCGCCAGCCGCGTCGTGCCCGTGACCGCGAGAGCCAGCAGCGCGATGCCCCATGCCGCGACACCGGCGAAGTAGCCGTCGGCGGACACGGCGATCCAGATCGCGGTCGGCGCCACCGCCACGAACGGCGCCGCCCGCCGGGCCATGTCCTCGTCGGCGAGCGCGCGCACCGCGACGACGATGGCGGCCGCCGCGCTCGACCCGGCCAGCAGGCAGAGCAGCCCGGCCCACGCCCCTCCGCCGAGCCCGATCCGGTCCAGCCACACGAACGTCAGCAGCGCCCCCGGCGGGTGCCCCGAGACGTGGGTGATCCACGAATCGGGCTGGTAGTCCAGGATTCGGCCGGCGAACGTGCGCACCGCCTCGCCGACGTCGTCGATGGTCGGGACCTGGCGCAGGTATTCGTGGCGGGCGGTGAGCCGGCCGGCGAAGCCACGCTGCCAGCCGTCGACCATCGCGAGGCTGAACGCCCACGCGCACGACACCGCCCAGGCGGTCCACGGCAGCCAGCGCCACGGCAGCCGTTGGGCGAGCGCGGGTCCCCACAGCACGGCGGCCAGCGCCAGCGCGACGGCCGGGACGGTACCGGGCCCCACGTGGGCGTTCCACCAGCCGAAGATCGGGGCGGTGTCGGCGAAGTCGCGGAACCGGTCCGGTGTCGCGTTGATCAGCGGTGTGACGGGGCCCAGGTCCAGGCGGGGGACGACGAACGCCGCGACCACCAGGACCGTGCCGACCGCGACGGCGACCGTTTCTCTGCGACCGATAGACACGTCCGACAGCCTAGGGATCGGGTGCGGCACGAGGTCTGACACGTCGGTGACGTGGGTTTGCCCGCCGAGCCGCACCGGGTATTGGATACCGCTGCCTATTTGCTCCGTGGTGGGGATGTGTGCCGGATTACATCGAGCCGGCATTCGGATCGGGTCGGGCCGCACGACAGAAGACGTGTACGAAGACGAACACATCCACACAGGAGGACCTGACATGACCAGCTCGACGACCGCCGTTGCCACCAAGCCGGCCGGCCCGTTGGTGACCACCCAGGGCAACACGACCATCGCCGACGTCGTGGTGTCGAAGATCGCCGGCCTGGCCGCCCGTGAGGTGCACGGCGTGCACGATCTCGGCGGCAATGCCAGCCGCGCCGTCGGCGCGCTGCGCGACCGCATCCCGGGCGCGTCCACCAACTACGCGCAGGGCGTCTCGGTCGAGGTGGGCGAGAAGCAGGCGGCCGTCGATCTCGATATCGTCGCCGAGTACGGGGTGTCCATCTCCGATGTCGCCTCGGGGATCCGCCGTAACGTGATCGCCGCGCTGGAGCGCATGACCGGTCTGGAGGTCGTCGAGGTGAACATCACGGTGCACGACGTTCACGTCCCCGACGAGGGTGACGACGCCGAGGATCGCTCCGGCCGGGTCGAGTGACGGCCGCCCGGACGAACGTCAGAGGAGAACCAACAATGACCACTGCAACAGTCGGCATGCTCGCCGGCGTGCTCCTCGGGGTGGCGGCGGCCGCGGGTGGCTTCACCGGCTTCCTCGTCGCCCTGATCCTGGGCGCGATCGGCTACGTCATCGGCGGACAGCGCGACGGCGAGTTCGACGTGACGACCTGGTTCCAGGGCCGGCGCCGTGGCTGAGACCGGCGCGGCCGTGCTCGACGAGGCTGCCCCGGTCACCGACCCCGGTGACCGTGGCAGCCTGCAGGTGCGCGGCCGCGCGATCGAGCATCTGGTGGAGGCCGCCGTGCTGACCACGCCGGGCGTGCGCCGGCACGGGAAGGCGCTCAGCGGCCTGATCGGCCACGATCTGCCGCGCGTCGACGCCGTCGTCGCCGGCGATCACGTCCGCACCGAGGTGGAGATCGCCGCGGAGTGGGGCCGCCCGCTGGCCGCCCTGGCGGCGGACGCGCGCTCCCGGATCACCACGGCGCTGCGCGATCACGCGGGTCTCGTGGTCGACGGCATCACCGTGCACGTCGCGGCGATCGTCACCCCCGAGGGGCGCACGAACGGAAGGACACTCTCATGACAACGCTGGAAACACCTCCGTCGCAGAATGTTTCGCTCCGATCCGGACCCGTTCCGGTCGCCGCGGCCGGGGCCAGCAAGGTCGCGGTCGTCCTGGCGCTCGTCCTGGCCGCCGCCGGCGGGGTCGCCGTTCGCGACGCGGTCGTCGGGCTGGGCTGGGCGTCCGGGTCCACGTGGCTGCCCGCGGTCGCCGACACGGTCGACGGAGTCACCCCCGGCGGCTGGCTGATTCCCGCGGGTGTGGTGCTGGCCCTGCTCGGCCTGCTGCTGATGGTGATCGCGCTGTCGCCCCGCCGGCGCACCGCGGTCGCGGTGCGCGCCGAGACGCCGGTCTATCTGAGCGTGGACGGCATCGCCAAGCTGGCCGCCGCCCGCGCCCGCGACGTGGCCGGCGTGGTCGACGCGCGGGCGACCGCCTCCAAGCGGCGTGTCGTGCTGCGTTGCCGGGTCACCCGCGACGACGGCGGCGCGCTGCGCAGCACCATCACCGACGCGGTGACCCAGACCCTGGGTGCGCTGGAGCACCCGCCCCGCGTCGTCGTCCGCACCCGAACCGAGGAGACCTCATGAGCCGCATGTCCGTCGGCTTCGACCGCACCTTCACGTTTCTGACCGGCTTGGGCCTGCTCGCCCTGGGTCTGGCCGCCGTCGCCTGGCACAACGGCGTCATCGGCGCGAACCGCGCCGTGCAGACGCCCCTGGGCGACTGGATGGCGGCGTCCTGGTGGCCGTGGGCGGCCGGCGGTGCCGGGATCGTGTTGATCCTTTTGGCACTGCGGTGGCTGGCCGCGCACCGGTGGGCGGCCAGGGCCAGCCGGGTGAGCCTGGCAGGCGACGCGGGGACGACCGCCGATGCCACGTCGGTCGCGTCCGCCGCCGCCGACGCGCTGGGCGCCGACGCCGCGGTGACCAAGGCGTCCGGTGCGGCCACCGTGCTGCGCGGGCGTCCGACGGTCACCCTGACCGCGCGGGTGCCGGCCCGGCACGGCCTGCCCGCCGCCGTGGGCGCCGCCGACGAGGCCGCCCGCACCGCCGCGGTGATGCTGGGCGACAGCGTCGCCCTGCGGACCATCTTGCACATCGACACCAAGGCCGGGGCCGTCGTGCGATGACGGCGGTCGGGCAGGGCGGCCAGGTGCTGGTGCCCGGCGTGACGTGCTGGCGCACGGAACGCGCCGGGCGCTTCAGCCGCATCGTCGACGGCGCCGACTACCTGTACTACGTCAAAGAGGCGATGCTCGGGGCGCGCCGGCGGATCATGCTGATCGGTTGGGATCTCGACGCCCGCACCGCCTTCGAGCCCACTGGGGCGTCGCTGAGCGGCCCCAACCATCTCGGGCTGTTCCTGACCTGGCTGGTGTGGCGCCGCCCCGAGCTCGAGATCTACCTGCTCAAGTCCAATCTGAAGCTGCTGCCCGCGCTCGACGGGTTCTGGTTCGGTCTCACCCCGGTGTCACTGGTGAACCGGCTGACCCTGCCGCGCATGCATTTCGCCGTCGACGGCGCCCGTCCCACCGGTGCGGTGCACCACCAGAAGATCGTCGTCATCGACGACGCCGTGGCGTTCTGCGGCGGCATCGACCTCACCCTCGGTCGCTGGGACCGGCGCGAACACGAGCGCCACGACCACGGCCGCTCGGCGGCGGGACACACCTACGGCCCGCGGCACGAGGTGGCCGCGGTGGTCGACGACCACGCGGCCAGAGCATTGGCCGATCAGGCGCGCCAGCGGTGGCACGATGCGACCGGGGTGACGCTGCACCCGGTGAGCCCCGTGGGGCCGGTGTGGCCGCGCGGCCTGAACCCCGCGGTGCGCGACGTCGACGTCGCGATCGCCCGTACACAGCCCCCGCTGCGCACCCGCCCGGAGGTCCGCGAAGTCGAGGCGCTCAACCTCGCCGCGATCCGGCAGGCCCGCTCGGTCATCTACCTGGAGAACCAGTACCTCGCGTCGAGGCGGCTGGCCGACGCGCTCGCCGCGCGGCTGCGCGAGCCCGACGGCCCCGAGGTCGTGATCATCCTGCCCCGCAGCTCGGAGAGCCGGCTCGAGCAGGAATCGATGGACAGCGCCCGCGAGCGGCTGCTGCGCAAACTGTGGAAAGCCGACGAGCACAACAGATTCGGCGTCTACTGGCCCGTCACCACCGGCGGGATGTCGGTCTACGTCCATTCCAAGGTGATGGTGATCGATGACCGCCTGCTGCGGATCGGGTCGTCGAATCTGAACAACCGCTCGCTGGGCTTCGACAGCGAGTGCGACGTCGCGATCGAGGCCGGCGACCGTGCCGACGTCGCCCACGAAATCCTGCTCGCCCGAGACGATCTGGTGTCCGAACACCTGGGGGTGTCGGTGACCGAGTTCCGCGCCGAGATGGAGCGGCACGGATCGTTCCTGGCCACCGTCAACGCTCTGCGCAGCACGGGCCGATCGCTGCGCAAGTTCACCCGCCTCATGGTCTCCGGTGACGCAGGGCCTTTCGGGGAGAACGATCTGATGGATCCCGACCACGTCCCCTCCTCCCTGCTCGAGGGCTTCGGCAGCCTGGTGCACGGTCTGGTGATGTGGCCGGTGTCGCAGGTGTATCCCGCTGTCGTGTCGCACATCACGTCCCTGGCGCGTTCGGATCGCGACGCCGGGGACGACCAACCTGTGTCGGCACCCGCAACGGGTGCTGCGAACACGAGAAGGGATGAGTGACATGGGATTCATCGACAAGGCCAAGAACGCCGCCGAGGACGCCGTGGGTCAGGTCAAGGAAGTGGTCGGTGACATCACCGGCAACGACGACCTGAAGGCCGAAGGCAAGAAGGATCAGGGCGTCTCGGGCGCCAAGAAGGTCGGCGAGAACATCAAGGACAAGTTCACCAGCTAGCCTTCTCCGCCGAACCGGCGGATGAGTTCGCGGCGATCGATCTTTCCGATCCCGCGCCGCGGCAGTTCGTCGACGACGTGCACCTCCCGGGGTGCCGCCGTCGGCGACAACGCCGCACTGACATGAGAACGCAACTCGGGCAGCGTGATCGTCGCCCCGTCGATCAGAACCACGGCGGCGACGACACGCTGCCCCAGTCGTTCGTCGGCCACCCCGAACACCGCGCAGTCGGCCACCGCCGGGTGGGTGGCCACCGCCCCCTCCACCAGTGCCGGTAGCACCGTCAGACCGCCGGTGCTGATCGCGTCGTCGACCCGACCGAGCACTCTCAGCACCCTCGAATCATCTACTGCGCCAATGTCATCGGTGCGGAACCAGCCCGGATCGGCGAACGGGTCCGGCGTCACCGGGTTCCGGTAACCCGACGCCACCGTCGGCCCGCCCAGCGAGATCCGGCCCCCGTCGTCGAGCGCCACCCGCACCCCGGTCAACGGGACCCCGTCGTAGACGCAGCCGCCCGCCGTCTCGCTCATCCCGTAGGTGCGAATCACCGAAAGATCTGCCGCACTTGCCTTTTCGGCGATCGTCGCCGGCATCGGGCCACCGCCGATCAGGATCGCGTCCAGCGAGGCCAGCGCCGCGGTCGCCCTCGGATCCCCGAGTGCCTTGTCCAGCTGGACGGCGACCAGCGAGGCGTACCGGCGGCCTGGGCCCATCGTTTCGATCGCGTCCGCCAGCTCGGCCGGGGCGGCACTCGGGGGCACGGCCACCGGGGTGGTGCCCGCCACCACGCTGCGCACCAGCACCTGGAAGCCGGCGACGTGGTAGGCCGGCAGCGCCAGCAGCCAGCGGCCGGGACCTCCGAGCCGGTCGTGGGTGGCGCCGGCGCTGGCGAGCAGCGCCGCCGCGGTCAGCATCGCGCCCTTCGGGATGCCCGTGGTGCCCGACGTGGACAGCACGGCGGCCACCGTGTCGTCGATCGGCTCGCCGGCCCGCAGAGCGCGGGCCGTCGCGGCGGACTGCTCGGGATCGTCGGCGGGCACCGGCAGCAGGCCGGCCCGGCCGTCGAGCGCGTCGCCGATCGCACTCATCGCGGACAGCGCCGCGGCGCCCGAACCGACGGCGAGCGGGCGCAGCGTGGTTATGGGGTGTCCTCGCTGTCGCGGGGGTCGTCGAGTGGCCATCCCTGGGCCGCGAGCCGCTCGCGCACGCGCTCCACATCGTCGGGGGAGGGCAGATCGTCGGTGATCTGGGTGATCAGCACCCCGATGTCCACGCGGTCGATCCCGTTGGCCGTCGGATCATCGAACTCCGCGCGGGCGGTGAGCTCGGCGACGACGGCCTTGACCTCGTCGTCGGTCAGGCGGCGGCGCAGCAGTGCGAGCAGCGGCACGCGGTCAGGACCGGGCACCCCTTCCGGATACCCGGCCGCGATCCACGCCACGATCTTGGCCAGAAACTTGGTCAACGCCATCTCCCACGAACAACGCTGGGCGAACCGCCCTCGGCAGCTCGATAGTAGCCCCGGTGCCTGTCCGACACGGCACGAGAGCTGCGCCCGGGCAACGGTTCCGGGCGGCAAGATGAACATCAGATGAACACCTGGCCTGCAGCGGAAAAAGTGCCTTTTGGCACCTGGATTTCGGGTCCATGTCGATTAGTCAAAAGCGATCGGGGACCAGCAGAATGAGCGCCATGAGCGGAGAGTTCATCATCCTGGTGCTGTTGATCGTCACAGCACTGGCGTTCGACTTCACCAACGGGTTCCACGACACCGGCAACGCGATGGCGACGTCGATCGCGACGGGTGCTCTCAAGCCGAAGACGGCGGTGCTGCTCGCCGGCGTCCTCAACCTGGTCGGCGCCTTCCTGTCGGTCGAGGTCGCGGTCACCGTGACGACGTCGGTGCTCAAGATCCAGGACAGCAAGACCGGCGCACTGCTGCCGTCGATCGACGCCTCGACCGGGTTGACCATCATCTTCGCCGGCCTGATCGGCGGCATCCTGTGGAACCTGCTCACCTGGCTGTTCGGCATCCCGTCGAGTTCCTCGCACGCCCTGTTCGGTGGGTTGATCGGCGCGGGCCTCGCCGCGGTCGGGCTGAACGGCGTCAACTGGACCGGCGTCACCCAGAAGGTGCTGATCCCGGCCGTCGCCGCGCCGGTGATCGCGTGCCTGGTCGCCGCGTGCGGCACCTGGCTGGTCTACCGGATCACCCGCAAGGTGATGAAGAACCGTCGCGAGCAGGGCTTCCGCTGGGGTCAGATCGCCACCGCCTCGCTGGTGGCGCTCTCGCACGGCACCAACGACGCGCAGAAGACCATGGGCGTGATCGCGCTGGCGCTGATCACCACGGGCCACCTCACCGGGGACGTGAAAGCCGATGGGCTGCCGTTCTGGATCATCTTGAGCTGCGCCGTCGCGATCGGCCTGGGCACCTACATCGGTGGCTGGCGGGTCATCCGCACGCTGGGCAAGGGCCTGGTCGAGATCGAGTCGCCACAGGGCCTGGCCGCCGAGGCGTCGTCGGCCGCGATCATCCTGAGCTCCAGCGCCGCCGGCATGGCGCTTTCCACCACCCACGTCGCGACCGGGTCGATCCTGGGCAGCGGCGTCGGCAAGCCGGGCGCCGAGGTGCGCTGGGCGGTCGCGGGCCGGATGGCGGTCGCGTGGCTGGTCACGCTGCCCGCAGCCGCACTGGTCGGCGCGCTCGCGTTCTGGCTGTCCCACGCCGTCGAGAGGCTCACCGGGGCGGCGCTGGCCGGTGACGGACTGATCTTCCTGATCCTCGTCGGCCTGTCCTTCTACATGTGGTGGCGGGCGCAGCAACAGAAGGTGGACCACCGCAACGTCAACGCCGACTGGGACACCTCCACCAACTCCGTGGTCCCGGCCGAGGTGCGCGATGCCGCGCCCGCAGAGTCCAAGCCCTCCAAGCCCGCCGCGGTCTGACCGACGCCGACAGCGAAGGAAATCCCATGACTTACCTGGAGAGCATCCTCAAGGTGCTCGTCGTCGGTCTCGTCCTCGGCGCGGGCCTGCCGGCCGTCTTCGCCACCGGCCTGGTGGCGTTCTCCCGCGGGGCGGGCAACGACGGCTCTGACGGCACCGCCGCCGTCGCGCCGAATCCGGCCCTCAAGTTCCTCGGTGTGGCGCTGTTCGTGTTCGTCGGCTGGGTGATCCTGACCGCGGTCCTGTGGATCACCCGCACGACGATCATTCACCACACCGGCATCGA
Source organism: Mycolicibacterium chlorophenolicum (assembly GCF_001044235.1). Lineage (GTDB taxonomy): Bacteria > Actinomycetota > Actinomycetes > Mycobacteriales > Mycobacteriaceae > Mycobacterium > Mycobacterium chlorophenolicum. The sequence goes on from NZ_JYNL01000023.1 coordinate 371,167, forward strand.
CCTGTTCCCCTTCCTCCCCAAGAAGTGAGCTGACACGCTGATGACCCAGAACGTCCTCAACAACGTTCTCGGGTGGCTCCACGAGGGCTACCCCCAAGGTGTTCCGCAGACCGACTACTTCCCGCTGCTGGCGTTGCTGGCCCGGACGCTGTCCGAGGAGGAGGTCGTCAAGGTGGCGCAGACGGTGCTCAAGCGCGCCGATTCCGACACCGTCACGCCCGAGGAGATCCACGCGGCCATCCACCTGGTGACCGACAAGGAGCCCAACCCGGAGGAGATGCACCAGGTGGCGGCGCGCCTGGCCTCGGTCGGGTGGCCGCTGGCGGCGCCGGTCCGCTAGTCGCGCACGTCGCGGCGCAGCGGATGGTCCTCGGGCACCTGCACGAAGATCAGCGCCACCCCGTCGGGATCGGTGACGTGCATCTCGAACAGCCCCCACGGCTCCCGGCGCGCCTCGCGCGTGATCTGAATTCCCCGCTCCCGCAACGCATTCTGTGTCGCGTGCAGATCGCGAACCTGTAGCCACAGCGCCCCCGGGAACGGCGGCCCGCCGGCGGCCGGGGCGCCGTGGCCGGCGAGTTCGAGCAGCGACTGCCCGGCGTAGAACACCGTTCCCCCGGAGTACTCGCGGGCGATCGCGAGCCCCAGCCCGTCGCGGTAGAAGGCCAGCGATCGGTGGTAGTCCGCGGGACGGAACAGCACCCGGCTGGCCAGGATCTCCATGGCTTCAGTGTCTACCACGTCAGCCGATGCGCCGATCCGCGTCGGCCCAATACGGTTCGCGCAGCGCGCGTTTGAGGATCTTGCCGCTGGGGGTGCGCGGCAGCGCGTCGACGAAGTCGACGGTCTTGGGCAGCTTGAACCCACCGAGCCTGCCCCGCGCGTACCCGATCAGGTCGGTCTCGGTCAGGTGCGCGCCCGGCGCAGCCACCACCACGGCCTTGACGGCCTCGCCCCAGCGCGGGTCGGGGACGCCGATGACCGCGGCCTCGGCGACCCCGGGATGGGTCATCAGGACGTTCTCCACCTCGGCCGGGTACACGTTCTCCCCGCCCGAGACGATCATGTCCTTGATCCGGTCGTGCAGGTACAGGTAGCCATCGGCGTCGAGATAGCCGGCGTCGCCGGTGCGTAGCCACCCGTCGGGGGTCAGCGTCGCCGCGGTCGCGTCGGGGTTGGCCCAGTAGCCCAGCATGTTCTGCGCCGAACGGGTCCAGACCTCGCCGACGGTGCCTGTCGGAACGTGGGCGCCGGCCCGGTCGACGACGCGAATCTGCACCCACGGATACGGTTTTCCGCATGAGCGCATCAACTCCGGGGAGTGCTCGTCGCCGCCGAGCTGGGTGATCGAGCCGGTGGTCTCGGTCATCCCGTACACCTGGGCGAAGACGCCGCCGAACCGTGCGATCCCGCGGACCAGGACGTCGTCGCTGATCGGGGACGCGCCGTAGACGACGATCCGCAGGCTCGACAGGTCGGCCGCGTCGATGCCCGGCGTGTCGAGCAGGAACTGCACCACTGCGGGCACCACCAGCATGTTGGTGACGCGGTGGGTGGTGATCGCGTCGAGGATCGCCGCCGGGTCGACGTCGCGCAGCACGACCGTCACCGCCCCGTGCCACAGCCCGGCGAACGCCCACCCCGAACCGGCCATGTGGAACAGCGGCATCACCGCGAGGCTGACGGCGTCGGCGTCGAAGCGCCATGGCTGCTCGACACCGCTGGTCTTGCAGACGTAGTTGGCGTTGCTCAGCATGACGCCCTTGGGCAGACCGGTCGTGCCGGAGGTGTACATCAGGAACACCAGGTCGTCGGGTCCGGTGACGACGCCGGGGTCGACCGCAGGATGGGTCCGGAGCCAGTCGTGCAGGTCCGGCCAGCGGGGGTGGGCGCCGATCGCGACGATGCGGGCGTCCAGGGTGGATTCGATCGCCTCGACGTGGCCGACGAAGTCGGCGCCGACGACCACCGCGGCGGCCCCGCAGTCGCCGATGATGTGCCCTATCTCCGGTGGCGCCAGCCGCCAGTTCACCGGCACACCGATCGCGCCGAGCTTGGCCAGCCCGAACATCACGACGAAGAACTCGGCGCCGTTGCGGTCGAGGAACGCCACCCGGTCGCCTGCCCCGACACCGGCCGCGGCGAACGCCTGCGCGGCGCGGTTGGACAGGTCGTCGAGCTCGCCGAAGGTGATCGGGCGGTCGTCGACGATCAGGGCCGGGGCGTCCGGGCGGTCACGGCCGTGCACGCGCACGACGCCGGCGACGCTGTGGATCACGGTCAGTCCCGCGGCTGCATGCGCTGACGTTTCATGATCGTGTCGACCGCGGCGGGGGCGATGCTGTTGATCGCGTGCGCGGTGACCGCGATGCGCGGAGCGATGCTGACCGGCCGGTGCCGGGCGGCGGTGATGATCCAGCCCGCGGCCTCCTCCGCCGACAGCCCGGGCAGCCCGTCGTAGGCGCGGGTCGGCGCGATCATCGGGGTCTTCACCAGCGGGTAGTACAGCGTCGTGGAGTGCACGCCGCGGTCGCTCCACTCGGTCTCGATGATCCGGCTGATCGACGACAGCGCCGCCTTGGAGGCGTTGTAGACGCCGAACAGCGGCGGCGACTCGGTCTTCACCCCCCACGTCGAGACGTTGATGATGTGGCCGTCGCCCCGCTCGAGCATGCCGGGCGACAGCCCGCGGATCAGCCGCACCGGGCCGTAGTAGTTCAGCGCCATCGTGCGTTCGACGTCGTGCCAGCGGTCCAGCGATTCGGTCAGCGGGCGCCGGATTGAGCGGCCGGCGTTGTTGACCAGGATGTCGATGCCGCCGAGTTCGTCCTCGACGGTCGCGACCAGCGCGTCGATCGCGTCGAGGTCGGACAGGTCGCACGTGTGGGCGCGGGCGTCGCCGCCGGCGTCGGTGATCCGGGTGACCAGCGCGTCGAGTAGATCCTGCCGGCGCGCGACCGCGACCACGGTCGCGCCGCGGCGGGCCAGCTTCTCGGCCGCGGCCTCCCCGATGCCCGACGAGGCGCCGGTCAGCAGGATCCGCTTGCCCTTCAGGTCGATGATCTCCCGGTCGGGGCGGTACTGCAGCAGCGTCGGGATCAGCGGCGGCCGCATGCTGGTCAGCGCCACCTGCTCGGCCAGCCGCCGCAGCGGGTTTCGTGTCATGAGATCTCCTCGTGATTTCGGCGTGCTTGGTCGCGCTCAGCGCGACCAACGACGCCGAAATCGCTCTAGAAGTAGCGGGGGAACGGCGTCCAGTCGGGGTCGCGCTTCTCCAGGAAGGCGTCGCGGCCCTCGACGGCCTCGTCGGTCATGTACGCCAGCCGCGTCGCCTCGCCCGCGAACAGCTGCTGGCCCACCAGCCCGTCGTCGAGCAGATTGAACGCGTACTTCAACATCCGGATGGCCTGCGGCGATTTGCCGTTGATCTCCGAAGCCCATTGCAGCGCAACGTTTTCCAGCTCGGCATGGTCGGCGACCTCGTTGACTGCGCCCATCGCGTGCATCTGCTCGGCGGTGTAGGGCCGGCCCAGGAAGAAGATCTCGCGGGCGAACTTCTGCCCGGTCTGTCGGGCCAGATACGCCGATCCGAAGCCGCCGTCGAAGCTGCCCACGTCGGCGTCGGTCTGCTTGAACCGGGCGTGCTCGCGGGAGGCGAGCGTCAGGTCGCAGACGACGTGCAGCGAGTGCCCGCCGCCGGCGGCCCAGCCGTTGACGAGACAGATCACCGGCTTGGGCATGAACCGGATGAGGCGCTGCACCTCGAGGATGTGCAGCCGGCCGGCCCGCGCCGGATCGACGGTCTCGGCGGTCTCGCCGGCGGCGTACTGGTAGCCGGAGCGGCCGCGGATGCGCTGGTCTCCGCCGGAGCAGAACGCCCAGCCGCCGTCCTTGGGCGACGGGCCGTTGCCGGTCAGCAGCACCACGCCGACGTCGGAGCTCATCCGGGCGTGGTCGAGCGCGCGGTAGAGCTCGTCGACGGTGTGCGGACGGAATGCGTTGCGCACCTCTGGGCGGTCGAACGCGACGCGCACCGTCGGCTGGCTGATGTGGCGGTGGTAGGTGATGTCGGTCAGGTCCTCGAAGCCGGCCACCGGCTCCCACAGACTGGCGTCGAACGGATTGCTCACCCGTCAGACGCTATCGAACCGGAACACCGAGCAGCGCCCGGCCAGCGCCTCGAACTCGTCGGGGTTCGGTCCGGTGACCAGTCCCGCGTTCTTCATGAAGCTCACCCCGGTCGGTACCAGGATCGGGAACTGCCGCAGCAGCGGGCGCGCCTCCTCGGCGGGCAGCTCGATCATCCGCACCGGCTCGCGCACCTTGCCGCGCGTCAGCACCGCGTCCGGGTTGGCTTGGGCGTTGCGCACCCAGTCGGCGCCGGGGAAGCCGCCGACGACGTAACGCTTCCCGTCGACCTCGAACGGTGTGATGGGGGTGGACCGCGGCTGACCGGACGTGCGGCCCGTCACGGTCAGCACCATCGGTCCGTCTTTGATCAGCCCGATGCGCGACCCGGCGATCAGCACTTTGTTCAACGGCTTGAGCCACCACGGCGGCTGGGGATCGGCCATGGTGTCGACGGTAGGCGAAATCAGATCTGGATGCCGTGGGGCCACAGCGCCGCGACCAGCCCGTCGCGGCGCTCCCGCGTCGGCAGCGGGTCGACGAGCGCGAACGCGCAGCCCAGCGCGCGGGCGCCGCCGTCGGCCTCGTCGCTGTCGCCGACCATCAGCGCCCGCTCGGCGGGCACCCCGACCTGCTCCAGCGCCGCGGTGAAGATGGCCGGGTCGGGTTTGACGGCGCCGACTTCGAACGACAGCACGAACGCGTCGACGTCGCCGGCCACGCCGATCGTCTCGAACGCCGGCCGGATGTCGAACGCGATGTTGGACACCACCGCGGTCTTGATTCCGCGCTCGCGCAGACCGGCGAGCACGGTCGCGGTGTCCGGGTAAGGCGTCCAGTACGCCGGGTCGATCACCTTGGCGTACAACGCTTCCGCGTGATGACGGGCAAGCCCGGACTCGCGCAGCACGTGCAGGTACGCCTCCCGATGAAGGTGCGGGGCGAGGTCGCGGTTGACCCAGGCCTGCAACGCCTCGGGAGTCATCGACACCGAGCGGCCGGTGGGGGCGGTCAGCCGGCGCACCAGCTCGGCCTGCACGTGTTCGTCCACCTCCCGGTTGTCGGGGGTGTCGAGCTCCATGCCCGCGAACCAGCTCTCGTCCTCCTCGAGACGGAACAGGGTGCCCGAGAAGTCGAACAGCACAGCTTGCAGATCTGTCACGGCGTCGCCCACGTCCCCATCGTGCCAGGTGTGAAAACGTCGCTGAACGGCTAATTAAGGGCCATGCGCTTCTCCGCGACGGCTCCGTCGCAGATCGTCGTCGTGGTGCCCGCCCACAACGAAGCCGCTCACCTGCCCGCCTGCCTGCGTGCGCTGGCCACGGCGGCGCTGGCCGTCTCCGCTCCGGTCCTGACGGTCGTGGTGCTCGACAGCTGCGACGACGGCAGCGAGCAGTTGGCGGGGGAGTTCGGTCCCGACGTGCACTTCGTCTCGGTGGAGGCCGGCAACGTCGGTGCGGCGCGCGCGGCAGGCTTCGCCTACGCGCGGGGAATCCACGACGACGACGCGGCGACCTGGTACGCGACGACCGACGCCGACAGCCAGGTCGACGCAGACTGGCTGGTGCGGATGACGGCGCCGGGAGCCGACATGGTGCTCGGGGTGGTCCGGGTGCCGTCGTGGCGCAACTTCTCGGCGGCGGTCGTCCGTCGCTACCTGAGCGCCTACAGATCCGGCGGGCCCGGCCATCACCACGTGCACGGCGCCAACATGGGCTTCCGTGCCGACGCCTACTGGCATGTCGGTGGGTTCCGGCCGCTCGAGACCGGTGAGGACGTCGACCTCGTGGACCGCGTCAAGGCCGCGGGCCTGCTGGTCCACCGCGACAGCAACCTGTCGGTGGCGACCTCCGATCGCGCCGAGGGGCGCGCCCCGAACGGATTCGCCGGCCACCTCAGGGGATTGTCGCGAAAAGCGGCCTCGTGAGCACAGGGTTGGTCACGGAGTGGCTGGTCTCGGGTGAGCTCGACCTGCCGCTGCCGGGCCGTGGCTCCACCGCCCTGCGCTGGCAGCGGCTGGCGGCGATGGCGGAGGTGGACGTGACCGCCGGACGGCTCGCCGAGGCGCATGCAGACGCGGTCGCCATTCTCGCCGAGCTCGGCGGTCCCCGTCCGGAGCCGGGCCAGTGGTGGGGTGTGTGGGCTGCGGAGGCCGGCGACGCGGTGTTGTCGGCGCGCGATGACGACGGTGCGGTCCGGCTGTCGGGCACCAAGGTCTGGTGCTCGGGCGCGGCCCTGTGCTCGCACGCTCTGGTCACCGCGCAGCTGCCGTCGGGGGAGCGGGGACTGTTCGCCGTCGACCTCGGCGCGCCCGGGGTGCGGCCCCTGCCCAGCACCTGGCGCAACGCCGGCATGGCCGACTCCGACACCCGATCGGTGCACTTCGAGGACGCCCCGGCTGTCGTCGTCGGCGAGCCGGGGGAGTACCTGACCCGGCCCGGGTTCTGGCAGGGCGGAGCGGGTGTGGCGGCGTGCTGGCTCGGTGGCGCACGCGCGGTCGCCGCGCCGCTGTACGCGCGGGCGGCGGCGGACAAGGCCGACGCACACGCGCTGGCGCACCTGGGCGCGGTCGACGCGGCGCTGGCCTGCGCGGAGGCGACGCTGACCGCGGTCGCCGGCGACGTCGACGCGGATCCCGAAAACCGTTCCGGACGTGCAGAACTGCTGGCCCGTCGGGCCCGCGCGGTGGTCGAGACCGCGGTGGACGAGGCGATCTCGCGGACGGGCCGCGCGCTGGGGCCGGCGCCGCTGTGCCTGGACCCCGAGCACGCGCGGCGGGTGGCCGACCTCTCGGTCTACGTGCGGCAGAGCCACGCCGAACGGGACCTGGAACGACTCGGTGTGCTCGCCGGAGCGTCGCCATGACGGCCGCGCGGGTGGGAAATGGTGCGCGGCTGTCGGCGCAGCCCGTCCCCGACGGCGGCACCCCGACGCAGACCTGGGTCGACGCCGGGCTGCAGTTGCCGGAACTGGATCTGACGACCTGTCGGGAGCTGGTGGTGGTCGGTGCCCATCCCGACGACGAGACACTGGGTTTCGGTGCGACGGCGGCGCTGCTCGCCGAGTCCGGGGTGCGCGCGCAGATCGTGTCGGCCACCGACGGCGGCGCGGCCTACCCGGAACTGTCTCTGCTGCAACGGTATCGGCTCGAGCAGACGCGACGGGAGGAGCTGAGGCGCGCGGCCGGTGTGCTGGGCCTGTATGCGCCGGTCAGCCTCGGCCTCCCTGACGGGCAGGTGGCGGCGCACGAGCAGCGACTCGCCGATCTGCTCGTCGAGATCCTCGACGGAAAGCCGCCCGGCACGTGGTGCGCCGCGCCGTGGCGGGGTGACGGTCATCCCGATCACGAGGCGGTGGGCAGGGCGGCCGCGGTCGCGGTCGAGCAGACCGGGGCGGTGCTGGTGGAGTATCCGGTGTGGATGTGGCACTGGGCGCGGCCCGGCGACACGGCGGTGCCCTGGGGGCGTGCCCACATGACGCGTCTGACGGAAGCGGCGCTGGAGCGCAAGCAACGCGCGGCGCGGTGCTTCGAAAGCCAGTTCACCGCACCGACTCCCGGCGGCGAACCGGTGCTTCCGCCCGCGGTCGTGCACCGGCTGTTGACCGTCGGCGAGGTGGCGTTCCGGTGAGTGCCCGGTTGCCCGACGCCTACTTCGACCGGATGTACGCCGACGCCGACGACCCATGGTCGCTGGGGACGCGGTGGTACGAACAGCGCAAGTACGCGATCACCACAGCCGTGCTGCCGTACCGGCGATACCGGCACGCCTTCGAGCCCGGCTGCTCGGTCGGCGTGCTCACCGAACTGCTGACCCGGCGCTGTGACCGCGTCACGAGCACCGACGTCAGCATCGCGGCACTGGACGCCGCGCACCGGCGTCTGTCGGCGGCCGGGGTGGCCGACCGGGTTCGACTGCTCCGTGGTTCGTTCGACGAGCCGTGGCCGGACGGCCCGTTCGACCTCGTGGTGCTGTCGGAACTGTGCTACTACCTGCAGCCTGAGACGTTGCGGCAGGTGCTCGACCGCGAGGTGCCCCGGCTGGCACCGTCGGCCACCGTCGTTGCCGCGCACTGGCGGCACGCCGTCGACGACTATCCGATGAGCGGTGACGCGGCCAACGACGTCGTCGCACAGACCGCGGGGCTGCACCGCCTGGGCGGCTACACGGACACCGACGTGGTCATCGACGTGTTCGACACGGTGAGCGCGGCATCGGTCGCCGAGCGCACGGCGGTACCCGGCGCCTAGCCGTTGCGAGCGCGCAACGCCTTGTCCTGCAGCACTTTCCGCTCGGCCTCGTTGTCCGCCAACTGCGCGGCGCGGTCGAACTCGCCGGCCGCGTCGGCGTGCCGGCCCATCCGCGACAGCAGTTCTGCGCGCACGCTGGGCACCAGGTAGGAGCCCTCGAGGCCGCGGATGTCGTCGATCAGGCGCAATGCCGCCGCGGGGCCGGCGGCCGGGTCGGCCATGGCGACGGCCACCGCCCGGTTGACCTCCACCACCGGGGACGGGGCGAGCCGGCGCAGCGCGTCGTAGAGGGAAACGATGCGGGCCCAGTCGGTGTCGGCGGCGGTCGGCGCGACGACGTGACACTCCGCCAGTGCGGCCTGCAGCGTGTACCAGCCCCAACCGATCTCGGTGCGCTGCAGGATCTCCGAGGCCCGACGCAATGCGGCGACGCCACGCCCGATGGCGGCGCGGTCCCAGCGGGTGCGGTCCTGGTCCTCGAGCAGGATCGGCGTTCCGTCGGCGCGGGTGCGGGCGCCCAGGCGCGAGGACTGGAACTCCATCAGCGCGAGCAGGCCGGCCACCTCGGCCTCGTCGGGGAGCAGGGCCGCCAGGACCCGCCCGAGACGCAGTGCCTCGCTGCACAATTCGTCGCGGATCCAGCGGTCGCCGGAGGATGCCGAGTAGCCCTCGTTGAACACCAGGTAGATCACGCTGAGCACGGCGGACAGCCGCTGGGGGTGGTCGGAGCGGTCGGGGATGTCGAACGGTACGCCGGTGAGCGCCTTCTTGGCACGCACGATGCGTTGCGCGACGGTGGCTTTCGGGACGAGGAAGGCGGCGGCGATCTCGTCGGTGGTCAGGCCGCCGACCAGGCGCAGCGTCAGGGCGATCTGGCTTTCCCGCGGCAGGCTCGGATGAGCGGCCATGAAGACGAGCCGCAGCACGTCGTCGTCGATGCGGTCGGGATCCCAGGCGCTGTCGGTGACGGTCTCGAGTTCGCGGGCCAGCACAGCGTATTTGGCGTCGAGGTTGTCGCTGCGGCGCCAGTGGTCGATGGCCTTGCGCTTGGCGACGGTGGTCAGCCACGCGCCGGGATTACGCGGCACCCCGCGCTCGGGCCACTGGGTGAGCGCGTCGACCAGTGCCTCGGCAGCCATGTCTTCAGCGAAGCTGACATCGCCGACCGCGGCGGTCAGCGTCGCGACGATCTTCGCGGCCTCCATGCGCCACACCGCGTCGACGGTGCGCTGGACGTAGGGGTCGCTGGCCACCCCGTCATTGTTTCTCAACGCGAGCGTGCGTGTCTGCGGCAGCCACGCCGCGAAAAGTCCCGAGAAGGCGCACGCTCGCCGCGTCGTCAGCCGACCGAACGCCCCGCGCCCTCCCAGAACTGCGCCCGCACCGCCTTCTTGTCCGGCTTGCCCAGCGCGGTCACCGGCACGGAGTCGACGACGATCACCTGCTTGGGCGTGTGCACCGAGCCCTTGCGCTCCTTGACCGCCACCTGGATCTCCGTGACCATCGTGTCGACCGCGGCCTCGTCGGTCGCCGCATCGGGTCGCAGCACCACCACGGCCGTCACCGCCTCGCCCCACTTCTCGTCGGGCGTACCGATCACGCACACCTGTGCGACCGAGGGGTGTTCGGCCACAACGTCTTCCACCTCACGCGGGAACACGTTGAAGCCGCCGGTGACGATCATGTCCTTGGTGCGGTCGACGATGTAGTAGAAGCCGTCGGAGTCCTCGCGCGCGAGGTCGCCGGTGTGCATCCACCCGTCGCGGAAGGTGTCGGCGGTCGCGTCCGGCAGCTTCCAGTACCCGCCCGACAGCAGCGGGCCGGACACGCAGATCTCTCCCACCTCGCCCTGGGGCACCGGTTGGCCGTCGTCGCCGAGCAGCGCCACCCGCGCGAACAGCGTGGGCCGCCCGCATGACGTCAACCGCTTCTCGTCGTGGTCCTTCTTGGCCAGGTAGGTGATCACCATCGGCGCCTCGGACTGCCCGTAGTACTGCGCGAAGATCGGTCCGAACCGCCGGATCGCCTCCTTCAGGCGCACCGGGTTCATCGCCGAGGCCCCGTAGTACACGGTCTCCAGCGACGACAGGTCGCGGGTGTGCGAGTCGGGGTGGTCCATCAGCGCGTAGATCATCGACGGCACCAGCATCGTGGCGGTGATCTTCTGCTCCTCGATCACCCGCAGCACCTCGGCCGGGTCGAACTTGGTCAGCACGATCAGCTCGCCGCCCTTGACGATGACCGGCGTGAAGAACGCCGCGCCCGCATGCGACAGCGGCGTGCACATCAGGAATCGCGGGTTCTCCGGCCACTCCCATTCGGCCAACTGCACCGTCGTCATCGTGGTGATCGACTGCGTCGTGCCCATCACGCCCTTGGGCTTGCCGGTGGTGCCGCCGGTGTAGGTCAGCCCGCCGATGTGGTCGGGCGGCAGGTCGGCCGCGACCAGTGGCTGCGGCGCGTACTTCGCCGCTTCGGCGCTGAGGTCGACGGCGGCGACGTCGGCGAGCTCGGCGGGAACCGGACCGATGGTCAGGATCTGTTTCAGCGACGGCACCTTCTCCAGCAGGCCCAGCGCCCGCTCGACGAACATCGGGTTGGGGTCGATGATCAGCGAGGTCACCTCGGCGTCGGCGAGCACGTACGCGTGGTCGTCCAGTGACCCCAGAGGGTGTAGTGCGGTGCGCCGGTACCCCTGCGTCTGGCCGGCGCCGATGATCATCAGCACCTCGGGCCGGTTCAGCGACAGCAGTCCGACCGCGGCGCCGGTGCCGGCCCCCAGCGCCTCGAAGGCCTGGATGTACTGGCTGATGCGATCGGCCAGCTCACCGCCGGTGAGCGTGATGTCGCCGAGGAACAGCACGGGCCGGTCCCGGTGGCGCTTCAGCGCGCCGACGGTCAGGTGGCCGGAGTGCAGGGGATGCCGCAGCAGATCACTCATGGGCTACAGATTAGAACGTGTTCCAATTTTAGTCACCAGGCCCGGTACCCGGGGCGACGAGGGCGGGGTCCGCGCAAGTCGCGTAGTCGACTACGCGCGATCGCAAACACTTCAGGCGAAACACTTTCCCCGACGGCCGGCAGAGCGTCGGCCGACACCGAGGGGAGAACTTCTGATGACCACCCGAACTGCCGTTTCGCTGGCCCTGGCCACCGCATTCGCCGGCTCGCTCGCAGCGATGCCGGTCGCGCACGCCGACCCGCTGGACGCGATCATCAACACCGTCAACAAGGACCGTCCGGCGCGCTGCCCGGCGCTGAAGTACGACAGAGGCGTCCTCGAGGGCGCTGCTCAGACGTATGCGCGCTCGGAGAACCCGGTCGACGGACAGCCCGCCGGATACAACGGGCGGACGCTCGCGTTCCTCGGGTCCGGCGATCCGCAGGCCGCGGCGACGACGAGCGCGTACTCGCGCGGCGCCGGCGGGGTCATCACCAACTGCGACTTCACCGAATTCGGCGTCGGCTTCATCCGGCACGAGGATCGCGAGGTCGACGTCGTGACGATCGTGCTGGGCGCTCCGAACAAGCCGGCGGACCCACCGCCGGTCGCCAAGGGCCCCGATCCCGCGCCCGTGGTCGTTCCCGAGCCCCCGAAGCCCGACCCCGTCGCCCCCACGGACGCGATCCGGTTGGCGTTCGACCGGGGGTTGACCAGCTGGACGGTGAACATCACCAACTCCTCGGCGCTGGCCGGCACGTGCACCTATGTCGCGACGAACCCGGTGCTGCCGGGGGTCAACAAGACCTTCTCGATCGGCCCGAACGGGAGCACCAGCTTCCCGGTGCTCCCGCCGCCGCCGCTGTCGACCTACCACGTGACGGTGTCCTGCAAGGGCGACTTCAACGGCAAGAACGTCGAATTCGGTCACGTCGAACAGGACGTCTGACGCACCGCGCCGGCATGGCGGTCCGCACGGACGGCCATGCCGGCGGCTGAGGGCTCAGCCCGGGTAGCCCTCCTTCTTCCACTGCATCTCCTTCTGCACCCACTCGTTGTCCTGCGGGAACTCCTCGGTCTCGGTGACGCGCCGGACCTCGAGCCGTGCGCCGCAGCCCAGCGGGCACTTCAGCGCCCACTGCTTGGCTTCCTCGATCGACGACACCCCGAGGATCCAGAACCCGTTGAACAGCTCCTTGGCCTCGGTGTACGGGCCGTCGGTGATCACCGGCGTCTCGGCGTCGAAGTTCACGACGAAGCCGTCCTCGGGTCCGGCGAGGCCTTCCCCGGCGAGCAGCACCCCGGCTTTGAGGAGCTCCTCGTTGTAGCGGCCCATCGCGGCGATGACGTCGTTGAAGTCGACGTTCTCCATGGCCTTCTCGGCCTCGGGGGTGGACCGCAGGATCAGCATGTAGCGGGTCATGGTCTCTCTCCTTCTTCTCGGTGGGAAGGGCTCGTCAGGTCTTGTTCAGGATGCCCTTCACCCACTCGTCGATCGGCGCAGACGCAAATCGACACGGCCGGCAAGAAAAGTTTTTCGGCCCGGGGCGGGCGCGGGCATGGCACGCTGCTGACCATGGCCGATCTGCCCGAACCCCGCTTCCTCGACGAACGCGTCGCCCACTGGGCGGCCACCACCCCCGACGCCGAGGCGATGGACTACTTCGACCGCAACTGGACCTGGGCGCAGTGGGACGACCGGATCCGACGGTTGGCCGGGGCGCTGACCGAACGGGGTATCAAGCGCGGCGACGTCGTGGCGTTCCTCGACAAGAACCATCCCGCGTGTGTCGAGACGACGATCGCCGCCGCGTCGCTGGGCGCCGCCACCGCGATCATCAACTTCCGGCTGGCCGCCGACGAACTCGACTACGTGCTCAACGACTCCGGCGCCAAGGTGCTCATCGTGGGCGCGGAGTTCATGTCCTCGATCGACCGGATCCGCGACAAGCTGACCAACGTCGAGCACGTCATCGCCGTGACGCCGGAAGGCGACGACGAGTACGAAGAGATTCTCGCCGCGTCGACGCCGGTGCAGCGTTCCGAGGACGTGGAACCGGGCGACGTGGCGATCATCATGTACTCGTCGGGCACCACCGGCCGGCCCAAGGGTGTCGAGCTCACGCAGGCCAACATCATCGCCCACACCGTCAACGCCCACGAGGGCTTCGAGTTCGACGAGGGCGACAAGAACATGGTCTCGATGCCGCTGTTCCACGTCGGCGGATCGTCCTACGTGCAGTTCGGCATTCACGACGGCTTCCCGAGCGTGATGACCCGCGACGTCGACGGCGCGGCGCTGGCGGGGGCGATCCTCAAGGGCGCCAACCGCACCTTCCTGGTGCCGGCGGTGCTGGCCAAGGTGCTCGAGTCGGGCGAGGACGCGGTCAAGCTGTTCGCCGCGCTGAAGACCTACGCCTACGGGGCGTCACCGATGCCGCTGCCCCTGCTGCGTCAGGCGTTGCAGGCCTGGCCGGACACCGACTTCATCCAGGCCTACGGGCTCACCGAGGTGTGCGGGGTGATCAGCCACCTGCTGCCCGAGGCGCATCGCGATCCCGGCCGCGAGGAGCGGCTCTCGAGCGCGGGCACGCTGGTCCCCAACGCCGAGGTGCGGGTCGTCGACCCCGACACCCTGGAGGACGTGCCCACCGGTGAGCAGGGCGAATTGTGGTTCAAGACACCGCAATTGATGAAGGGCTACCACAACAAGCCGGAGGCCACCGCCGAGGCGATCACCGAGGACGGCTGGTTCCGCACCGGCGACATCGGCCGTGTCGACGACGGCGGCTACATCTTCGTCGAGGATCGGCTCAAGGACATGATCATCTCCGGCGGCGAGAACATCTACTCGATCGAGGTCGAGCGGGTGCTCGCCGAGCACGAGGCGGTGGTCGAGGTCGCGGTGATCGGCGTACCCGACGAGAAGTGGGGCGAGGTCGTCAAGGCGGTCGTCGTGGTCGAATCGGAGGTCTCGGAGAAGGACCTGATCGCGTTCGCCCGCGAGCGGCTGGCCGCCTACAAGTGCCCCAAGTCCGTCGACATCACCGACGAGCTACCCCGCAACCCCACCGGCAAGGTCCTGAAAAAGGAACTGCGCAAACCGCATTGGGACGGCCGGGACCGCGCGACGGTCTAGATGCCGACGACGACCTCGTTGCGCCGGCGGAACGGCAGCGTCCACGGCGGATCGTAGAACCACGCGGTCGTCTCACCGACGGGCTCGATGCCGTTGTCGCGCAGCGTCGTGCGCAGTTCCTCGGTGCGCGCGGCGACGGCGGCCGCGCTGCGGTCGCCGGTGAACGTCAGCACCGCGACGGTCTGCGGAGGCACCGTCACCAGCCGGACGTTCTCGTCGTCGGGTTCGGGCAGGGTCTCCATCGACCACTTCGACGGCATGAAGAAGCGCACCGTCCAGCCGTCCTCGGCGCTGCCCGTCTGGGAGACGGGCGCGGTCATCGCGATTGACTCCTTGGCGGACTGCTGGCTCACCGGCGCGGTCATCGCGATCTCGGTGTCGCGGTGGTTGCCGCCGAAGATGTAGCCCGCGAGCCGGCGGAACCCGGTGTTGAGGGCCTTCTGCTTGTCGCCGGTGACGGTGGTCTCTGCGGCGATCCGCGAGCCGTACTGCCGGATCTCGACGGTGTCGGTCAGCGGTCGCCTGATGTAGTGGGGCTCCTCGACGGTGCGGACGCCGACGATGGACAGCGCGGATTCTCCCAGCTGGCTGGCGAATTTCACGATGCGGTTGGCCACAGGATGTCCTTTCCCAGACTCGTCAGTGGGGTATTCGTGGCCGGGGTACCCCGTGGATGGGTCCGCCGATCGCTCACCGGACGGTGGTGTTCTCCACGTGCTGCTTGAGCTGTTGGAGATCCTTGATGTGCAGGCGACGGACACGCCGGCCCATCACCGCCTCGACGAGGTGACGCAGGCCGGGTGGCAGGGGCGCGGTCGCCTGGAAGTCCAGGTGGACGCGGGTGCGGTCGCCGTCGACGTCCTCGAGCCGGAACCTCAGGTGCGGGGTCATCTCCCGGCCGCCGGGGCCGCGGTTGCGCAGCCGGTAGTCGACGGTGTGCTCGTCGAGCGAGTGCAGTTCCTGACGTCCCTGGGTCGTGCCTTTGGCGTCGGTGAACACGATCGCGGATCCGACGCTGAGTCCATCGCCCTCGATCCGACAGGTGTACCCGGTGGCCTCCGGCCATGCCGACCAGGCCAGCAGCTCGTTCTCATCGGCGATCGCCTGTCGCACTCGGGCCAGCGGCTGATCGATCATCACGGTCTCAGACCACTCCATCGGGGCTCCCAGGAAGTTCGATGATCGAATGATATGGTCATCGAACCATGCGAGACGCAGCTGCACAACCTGCCGACAGCGTGCTTCAGGCGTGCCGTGCGCTGTGGCGCGCCATGGAGGACTTCGACGAGGCGGCCTGCCGAGCCCTGGGTGTCGGTCGCAGCGACCTGCGGGCACTGAACTCCCTGGAAGACGGGCCGCGCAGCGCCGCGTCCCTCGCCGACCATCTCGGGCTGTCACGCGGATCGGTCACCGCGCTCGTCGACCGGCTCGAAGCGGCGCGGCTGGTGGAGCGCCTCCCCTCCGAACGCGACCGGCGCAGCGTGCTCGTCGCTTTGCGCGACACCACATGGCGCTCGCTCGCCGAGATCTACCGACCCCTCGGACAGCGCGTCTCCGCGGCGGGTGCCGCCCTCAGCGAGCGGGATCGTCGCGCGCTGGTGAGGGGGCTCGACGAGATCGCCGCGGCGTTCGAACAGGCGCAACCGCCGGGTGCCGGATGATCGAAGCGATGGACCTCGCCGACCTCCTCGACCGCCTGCACGTCGTCGCCCTGCCGATGCGTGTGCGATTCCGCGGCATCACCACGCGGGAGGTCGCGCTGATCGACGGCCCGGCCGGCTGGGGCGAGTTCGGGGCGTTCGTGGAGTACGGCCCCGCCGAGGCCGCGCACTGGTTGGCCGCCGGCCTCGAGGCCGCCTACCAGCCGTTGCCTCCGACGCGGCGGGACCGCATCCCGATCAACGCGACCGTGCCCGCGGTGCCGGCCGCGCAGGTCCCCGAGGTGCTGGCCCGGTTCCCCGGCGCGGGCACCGCCAAGGTGAAGGTGGCCGAACCCGGGCAGTCGCTGGCCGATGACGTCGCGCGCGTCAACGCCGTCCGCGCCCTCGTCCCGACGGTGCGGGTCGACGCCAACGGCGGCTGGAGCGTCGAGGACGCGGTCGCGGCAGCCGCGGCGCTGACCGCCGACGGGCCGCTGGAGTATCTCGAGCAGCCGTGCGCGACGGTGCCCGAACTGGCGGAGGTGCGCCGCCGCGTCGACGTCGCGGTGGCCGCCGACGAGAGCATCCGTAAGGCCGACGATCCGCTGCATGTGGTGCGCTCGGGTGCGGCCGACGTCGCGGTGCTCAAGGTCGCGCCGCTGGGCGGCGTGCGGGCGATGCTGGCGATCGCCGCGCAGATCGACATTCCGGTGGTGGTGTCGAGTGCGCTGGACTCGGCGGTCGGCATCGGCGCCGGACTGGTCGCCGCGGGGTGTCTCCCCGAGCTTCGGCACGCGTGCGGGCTGGGTACCGGCAGCCTGTTCGTCGACGACGTCGCCGACCCCCTGGTGCCGGTCGACGGCTTCCTGCCCGCGGCGGCGGCGACCCCCGACCCGGCCCGGATCGCGGCGTTGGCGGCGCCGCCCGCGCGTCGGGACTGGTGGATCGAGCGCATCCGGCAGTGCTACCCGCTCGTGTCCTGATCTGTGGGGTACACGGCCTGGACGCCATCGCGGTGGTCGCTGACACTGAGGACATGGCGCGGCAGGTCCTGATCCTCGGCTTCGAGGGAGTCCAGGCGCTAGACATGGTGGGCCCGTTCGAGGTGTTCACCGGGGCGACGCTGTATGCGCACGCCCACCACGCGGACGGGTACGACGTCCGCGTCGTCTCGGCACACGGCGTGCCGGTCAGCACCGGCACCGGGCTGACGCTCGTCGCCGACCCACTGCCCGATCCGGCCGGGCCGGTCGACACCGTGGTGCTGCCCGGCGGCTACGGCACCGAGACGGCACGCAAGGATCCCGACCTGATCGACTGGATCTCGGCCGTGGCCCCGCACGCCCGCCGCGTGGTCAGCGTCTGCACCGGCGCGGTGCTGGCCGCGCAGGCCGGCCTGCTCGACGGCTGCGTCGCCACCACGCACTGGGCGTTCGCGCCGCAGCTGGCCTCGGAATTCCCCGCGATCACCGTCGACCCCGACCCGATCTTCATCCGCAGCTCGGCCACGGTGTGGACGGCCGCGGGCGTCACGGCCGGCATCGATCTGGCGCTGGCGCTCGTCGAGGACGACCTCGGCACCGAGGCCGCGCAGACGGTGGCCCGCTACCTGGTGATGTATCTGCGCCGGCCGGGCGGGCAGACGCAGTTCGCCGCGCCGGTGTGGATGCCGCGCGCGCGGCGCACCCCGATCCGCGACGTGCAGGAGGCCATCGAGGCCGCACCCGGCGGTACCCACAGCATCGCCGAGCTGGCGCGCCGCGCGGCGATGAGCCCGCGTCACTTCACCCGGGTGTTCACCGAGGAGGTCGGCGAGGCACCCGGCGCCTACGTCGAGCGCGTGCGCGTCGAGGCGGCCCGCCGTCAGCTCGAGGAGACCGACGACCCCGTGACCGTCATCGCCGCGCGCTGCGGGTTCGGCTCCTCGGAGACGCTGCGCCGCAACTTCGTCCGCCGTCTCGGCGTCTCACCTGACCAGTATCGAAAGACGTTCGCCTGAAAGGAGATCGGCCATGCAGGTCGCGATCGTGCTCTATCCCGGGTTCACCGCCCTGGACTTCATCGGCCCCTACGAGTGCCTGCGGTGGTTGCCCGACACCGAGGTCCGTTTCGTCTGGCACCAGCCGGGTCCCATCGCTGCCGACTCCCAGGTGCTGCTCGTCGGGGCCACGCACAGTTTCGACGAGACCCCGTCGCCGGACATCGTGCTGATCCCCGGCGGGATGACCACGCTCGAGCACGCCCGTGACAAAGCGGTGCTCGACTGGGTGCGCCGCGCGCACGCGACGTCGACGTGGACCGCGTCGGTGTGCTCGGGGTCGGTGATCCTGGCCGCCGCGGGGCTGCTCGACGGCAAGCGGGCGACATCGCACTGGGCGGCGCTGCCGGTGCTGCGGACGTTCGGGGCGGTGCCGGTCGGCGACGAGCGGATCGTGCCGGCCGACGACCGCCTCGTCACCTGTGCAGGCGTGTCGGCGGGGATCGACCTCGGGCTGTGGCTGGCCGGTCGCATCGGCGGAGAGGCCAAGGCCAAGGTCATCCAGCTGTCGATGGAGTACGACCCGCAGCCGCCGTTCGATTCCGGGCACATGTCGAAGGCGTCGGCGTCGACCAAGGCCGCCGCCACCGCGCTGATGGCACGCGACCTGGCCAAACCCGCCTCGCTCGCGGCGGCCGGCGGCCTGATGTGGGACGCTGCGCTCGCGCGAATCCGGCGCGCGAAACGACAATGAGTGTGGGTTAGCGCGCCGCAATCGCGGCCCGAATCGTCGCGATGACCTTCTCGGGGTACTCGACGAGGTCGAGCCAGGTGAACCGCAGCACCTGCCAGTTCCTCAGCACGATGGCGTTCTGACGACGGCGATCGATCTGAAACTCCTGCGCACCGCTGTGGAAGGCGAAACCGTCGACCTCGATGGCCACCTTGGCCGACGGGAATCCGACGTCGACTCGGTAACCGCCCACCGGGTAGTTCGCCTTCCATCCGGTGATTCCCGCGCCACGCAACAGCGCCAATATCCGGCGTTCCGCTTCCGATCGGGCCCCGTCGGATGCCGCCTGCAGCAGCCGGCGTGCTCTGGGCGCACCGGTTCGCCCCTTGTTGCGCAGATGCGTCCGCCACAAGCTCTCGAGATCGACGTGCCGCTGCAGTGCGCTGTCCAGCAGCTTTGCACCGTCGCGACGTCTGACCGCGGCCTCCACCACCGTCAACGGCACGGCCGTCACGCGCACGCCGCGGACTTCGATCACGTCAGCCGGATGGAGATCCCGGCGCCGCACCCGAGTGCCGTCGTGCGGTCGGCCGTGACTGTCGCGAGGCACGGTCACCTCATGCTTGTTCGGCGCGAACTGGGTCAGGCTCTGCCACCAGGCTGCAGTCAAGCCGCTCGCCGCAGCGAGAGGGCCATGACCCCACACAGCCGCGCGCACCCGTGCCGCATCGGTGAACGGACGGTCGTCGACGAAGTAGACGCCGACAGCGCATCGGCGCCAGCGGCCCGTCCGCACCCGGTACTGCACCGCCCGTTGACTGAGCCCGGCGTCACGTGCCTGCGCGAGCGTGATGACTCCGTCTTGATCGCGCAGATAGTCGCTGAGCATGTCTGTCGGACGCAGCAGGGGGTCGATCGGTTCCCTTCTCCGCGAATCCGGCGCGCGAAACGACGCCCGATGTCGGTCAGCGCGCCGGATTCGTACCATTGCGGGGTGAATTTGGCCTACGACGACCGCGGCACCGGCGATCCGGTGCTCTTCATCGCCGGTCGCGGGGGCGCCGGTCGCACCTGGCATCTGCACCAGGTGCCCGTCTTCGCCCGCGCGGGCTACCGATGTGTGACGTTCGACAACCGCGGGGTCGGCGCGACCGAGAACGCCGACGGCTTCACCACCGAGACCATGGTCGGTGACGTCGTGGACATCATCGAGCAGCTCGGCCTGGCCCCGGTGCGGATCGTCGCGCTGTCGATGGGCTCCTACATCGCCCAGGAGCTGATGGTCGCCCGCCCGGAACTGGTGCGCTCGGCAGTGCTGATGGCCACCCGCGGCCGCCACGACCGCACCCGCGATTTCTTCTGGAAGGGTGAGCAGGCGCTGGCCGACTCCGGGATCGAACTCCCCGTCGAGTTCGAGGCGAAAGTGCGCCTGCTGGAGAGCTTTTCGCCGAAGACCCTGAACGACGACAATGCCATCCGCGACTGGATCGACATGTTCACGATGTGGCCGCAGAAGCCGACGCCCGGCATGCGCACACAGCTGTCGATCGCGCCGCAGAGCAGCCGGCTGGCCGCCTATCAGAACGTGCAGACCCCGGCTCTGGTGATCGGGTTCGCCGACGACGTCGTGCTGCCCTCCTACCTCGGCCGCGAGGTCGCCAACGCGATGCCCAACGCGACGTTCCTCGAGATCCCGGGCACCGGTCACCTCGGCTTCATCGAGAAGCCGCAGGTGGTCAACACCGCGATCCTCAATTTCTTCGCCGATACGCTGTAGTGGTGAACCCCTCGACGGCGCAGGCCCGGGTGGTCGTCGACGAACTGGTGCGCGGCGGCGTCCGCGACGTCGTGCTGTGCCCCGGATCGCGCAACGCCCCCCTCGCCTTCGCGCTGCACGACGCCGACCGCGCCGGCCGGCTGCGCCTGCACGTGCGCATCGACGAACGCACGGCAGGCTTCCTGGCCATCGGACTGGCTGTCGCCGAAGGTGCGCCGGTGTGCGTGGCGATGACGTCGGGCACCGCGGTGGCCAACCTGGGGCCCGCGGTGGTGGAAGCCAACTACGCCCGCGTGCCGTTGATCGTGCTGTCGGCGAACCGGCCCTACGAGCTGCTCGGGACGGGGGCCAACCAAACCTTCGAGCAGCTCGGCTACTTCGGCACCCAGATGCGCGCCAACATCAGCCTCGGTCTCGCGGAGGACGCCCCCGAGAAGATGGCCTCCCTCAACGCGCAGTGGCGGTCGGCGACGTGCCGGGTGGTGGTCGCCGCGACGGGGGCCCGCTCGGCCAACGCCGGGCCGGTGCAGTTCGACATTCCGCTGCGCGAGCCGCTGGTGCCCCCGATCGACGAACCCGGTGCCGCGTACGCGCCGGAGGGTCGCCCCGACGGCCGGCCGTGGACGATCACCCCGCCGGTCACGTTCGATCAGCCGCTCGACATCGACCTGACCCCCGACACCGTGGTCATCGCCGGGCACGGCGCGGGCGTCCACCCGAACCTCGAGCATCTGCCCACGGTCGCCGAGCCGACGGCGCCGTACGCGCGCACTCCGCTGCATCCGTTGGCGCTCAACCTGATTCGGCCCAAGCAGGTGATCATGCTGGGTCGTCCGACGTTGCACCGCCCGGTGTCGGCGCTGCTGGCCGATCCGTCGATCCCGGTGTACGCGCTGACGACGGGACCGCGCTGGCCGGACGTGTCGGGCAATTCGCAGGCGACGGGCACGCGGGCGGTCACCTCGGGGGCGCCGGCGCCGGACTGGCTCGATCGGTGCGCCGACGCCCACCGGCACGCCTGCGAGGCGGTGCGCGGCCAGCTGGCCGCCCACCCGCTGACCACCGGACTGCACGTCGCCGCGGCCGTGGCCGACGCGGTGCGTCCCGGTGACCAGCTGGTGCTCGGCGCCTCGAACCCGGTGCGCGACATCGCGCTGGTGGGCTTCAACACCGCCGAGGTCAAGGTGCGCTCCAACCGCGGCGTGGCCGGCATCGACGGCACGGTGTCGACGGCGATCGGCGCGGCGCTGGCGCACCGGGGCCGCACGATCGCGCTGATCGGGGATCTGACGTTCGTGCACGACAGCTCGGGCCTGCTGGTCGGTCCGACGGAGCCGATGCCGGCCGATCTGACCATCGTGGTGTCCAACGACAACGGCGGCGGCATCTTCGAACTGCTCGAACAGGGCGATCCCCGGTTCTCCGACGTGTCCTCACGCATCTTCGGCACGCCCCACGACGTCGACGTGGGTGCGCTGTGCCGCGCCTATCACGTGGAGAGCCGGCAGATCGAGGCGGCCGAGCTGCCCGCCGCTCTCGAGGAACCGCATGACGGGATGCGTGTGCTCGAGGTCAAGGCCGACCGGTCGTCGCTGCGGGCGCTGCACGCGTCGATCAAGGCGGTGCTGTGACCGCACTGCTCGCGCGACTGAAGGCGCTGTGGCAGTTCATCATTCCGCATCTCTACGGCGAGCCGGGGGAGACGCGGCGCGGCCGGATCCTGCGGCGCGTCCGGATCGGCATCGTGGTGGTGGCGTGTCTGGTGACGCTGCAGTCGGTGCTGCTGATCGTCGGCGCCTGGCGTGACGACCGCCAGATCGAGCGGCACATGGGCGTGGCGGAGGCCACCGTGCTCGACGCGGGCCCGCGACGGTCCACGATCGAGTTCGTCACGCCCGACCGCGTGACCTACCGGCCCGAACTCGGTGTGCTGTACCCCTCCGAATTGGAGAACGGCATGCGCATCTACGTCGAATACGACACCAACAACCCGGATCTGGTGCGGGTGCAGGACCGTGACGCGTCGCTGGCGATCATCCCCGCGGGGTCGCTCGCGGTAATCGGGTGGCTGGTGGCCGGGGCCGCCCTGGGTGTCACCGCGCTGGTGCAGCGCCGCATCGATTCCGAGGCGGTTCCTCAGGACGCGACGAGCTGATCGAGCCAGGTGTCGTCGGAGAGGTCGATCTTCTCGCCGGTGTTCAGGTCGACGACCGTCGGGGTTCCGGTGCTGACGGGGTCGGCGTCGTAGAGCAGGCTGAAGTTGGCCTCCTCCATCGCGGCGACGTCGACTGCCTCCTGCTCGCGGGACACGTTGTCGGCCACTGCTTCTGGTAGACCAGCGCCCCTGGCGATGTCGCGCAGCTCGTCACCGGTGAACGCCGGACCTCCCGGATCCTGCTGCGCCCACAGCTCTTCGACGAAGTGCTGGAACTGCGTGCCGGTGGTGGTTGCGTCTCCGGTCGGTTCGGCGGCGACGAACATCGCGTTGGCCACCGTCGCCGAATAGCCGCTCTCGGTGTCCTGGTCGAGGAATGTCAGCGGGCGGTAGGTGACCTGCAGACCGCCCACGGTCACGTAGTAGGCGATCTGGTCCCCGAAATGCTGCTGCAGGTCGTGGCAGTGGGTGCACTGCGGCTCGGTGAAGATCTCGATGTGCGCCGGGGCGTCCGCGTAGCCGGCGACGATGCCGAATCCGTCGTCGGACAGGGCGAGCGGCGCGGTGGCGGGATCGGGGCGGGCGGTGCCGGTGACGTCCTTCGAGCAGCCGACGACGCCGAGCATCAGCCCGATCGCCGCGACAGCGAGCACCGTCCGCGTTCTGCGCATGTTCCGAAGAATAACGCCGCAGAACCCGCAATTCGTGCGACATATCCCTGTCGGCAACCTCCGGGACAGGTGGCGATGTCACCGTCGTCGTGTGCGCGTCGCCATCGTCGCAGAATCGTTCCTCCCGAATGTCAACGGCGTCACCAACTCGGTGCTTCGGGTGATGGAGCATCTCCGTCGCACCGGGCACGAGGTGCTCGTGATCGCCCCGGACACGCCGCGCGGCCAGCCCGCGGCCGACAAGGTGCACGACGGGATCCGGGTGCACCGGGTGCCGTCGATGATGTTCCCCAAGGTGACCTCGCTGCCGCTGGGTGTCCCGCGGCCGCGGATGGTGGGGGTGTTGCGCGGGTTCGACCCCGACGTCGTGCACCTGGCCTCACCCGCCCTGCTGGGCTGGGGCGGGGTGCACGCGGCGCGTCATCTCGGAGTGCCGACCGTCGCGGTGTTCCAGACCGACATCGCCGGGTTCGCCCAGAGCTACGGCGTCGGCGTCATGTCCCGCGCCGCGTGGACGTGGACGCGACGCCTGCACAGCAAGGCCGACCGCACCCTGGCGCCGTCCACGGCGGCGATGGACGACCTTGTCAGCCATGGCATTCCGCGCGTGCACAAGTGGTCGCGCGGGGTGGACGTCACCGGCTTCGCCCCCTCGGCGCGCGACGAGCGGCTGCACCGATCGTGGTCGCCGCACGGTAAGCCCGTCGTCGGGTTCGTCGGTCGGCTGGCCCCGGAGAAGCACGTGGAACGGCTCGCGGTGCTGGCCGCGCGGGACGACGTGCAGGTCGTCGTCGTGGGGGACGGGGTCGACCGGCCGAAGCTGGAGGCGGCGCTGCCGGGTGCCGTCTTCACCGGCGCACTGTATGGCGCTGAGCTCGCGGCGGCGTACGCCAGCATGGACGTGTTCGTCCATCCCGGTGAGCACGAGACGTTCTGCCAGGCAGTGCAGGAGGCGATGGCCTCCGGTGTTCCGGTCATCGCGCCCGATGCCGGCGGCCCGCGTGACCTGGTCGCCCCGTACCGCACCGGGCTGCTGTTGCCCGTGTCCGAGTTCACCGAGCGGTTGTCGGCGTCGGTCGACCACCTCGTCGCCGAGCGGCGGCGTTACGCGGTGGCGGCGCGGCGCAGTGTGGTGGGCCGCACCTGGCCGGTGATCTGCGACGAACTGCTCGGCCACTACGACGATGTGGCCGGCAGGCGCGGAGCGCGCGCCGCGTAACTTCGGGGTGTGCATCCCGAGCAGAAGATCGACGCCGGTGCGCTGACAGGCGTCTCAGAAACGGCTCTTCTGACACTCAACGGACGAGCGCACCAGGCGCGGCTCCCGGACGCCATCCTCGACGACCCGATGGCCATCCGCCTGGTCGATGCGATCGATTTCGACTTCGACAAGTTCGGTCGTCGCAAGGGCCAGGAGATGGCGCTGCGCTCACTGGCTTTCGATCGCGCGACCACGGCGTTCCTGTCCCGGCATCCGTCGGCCACGGTCGTCGCCCTCGCCGAGGGGCTGCAGACCACCTTCTGGCGGCTCGACGCCGCGCTGCCTGATCCCCGATTCCGGTGGCTGACAGTCGATTTCGAATCGATCATCGCGCTGCGCCGGCGTCTGCTGCCGACTTCTGCGCGCATCACCACACTCGCGCAGTCGGCTCTCGACGTCAGCTGGATGGACGCGGTCGACACCAGTCAGGGCGTGTGCATCACCGCCGAGGGCCTGCTGATGTACCTGCAACCCGATGAGGCGATGAGCCTGATCGCCGCGTGCGCGCAGCGGTTCCCCGGCGGCCAGATGATCTTCGACCTGCCGCCCGTGATGGTGAAGAAGCTCGCGCCGAAAGGCATGCGCTCGTCCTCCCGCTACCGGGTGCCGCCGATGCCGTTCAGTCTGTCGGCGGCGCAGTTGGCGGCGTTGGTCGACACCGTGCCGGGGATCACGGCCGTGCACGACCTGCCGATGCCCCGTGGGCGCGGCTTCTTCTTCGAGCGGGTGTTCCCGGCGTTCTGGGGGTGGAAGCCGATGCGGAACCACCGCGGTGCGTACACCCTGCTCGAGTTCGGCTGAGGACCGCGCAGGGTTTGCCGGCGGCCTGGGCGGGTACAGAGCCAACGGCTCTGCTGCTGGGATCTGACGGCGGCGCAGCAATGTGTCGGCGGCGCAGCGGAGAGCGAGGATCCCCATGATCGGTGCCCTGTACGACGCCGCCCTCAACGGTCGGCGATGTTGGATCCGCGGAGCCGACTATCAGACCCGGGTGCTGCCCGTCGACCGGTGGCTGGGCGAGTGCGACGACGATCCGTTCGACGCCGCGCTGGCCGCCCGTGCCGACGGACCGACCGTCGACCTGGCGTGCGGACCGGGACGCTTCGCGGCGTGGCTGGCCCGCCAGGGCATCCCCGCGGTCGGCATCGACCAGTCGGCCGTCGCGGTGCACCTGGCCGAGCAGCGCGGAGCCCGGGCGCTGCGCGGCGACGTGTTCGACATGTTGCCGCGCGAGGGCTGGTGGCAGACCGTGCTGCTGGCCGACGGCAACGTGGGCATCGGCGGGGACCCGCTGCGGTTGTTCAACCGCTGCCGCGCGCTGCTGCGCGACGGCGGCCACTGCGTCGTCGAATTCGACCCGGCCGTCACCGGCGCGACGACCACCATGGTGCGCCTGGAAACGGACGACGAGGTCGGTCCCTGGTTCGAGTGGGCGTCGGTCGGCCTCGATGCGGTCGAGGAGTTCGGTCAGCGAGTGTCGTTGCGCCTCAAGGACGTCGAGATCATCGGCGAGCGCGGCATGGCCGAGCTCGCCGCGATCTGACTCAGCCCTGCGCTTCCACCGCGACCGGCTGCCACTGCTCCCAGGTGGCCAGCCGCTTCTCGTAGTCCGCCTTGGCCAGCTGCAGCGGCAGCTCGCCGAAGAACACCCGCAGCGGCGGCTCCTCGGCGTCGACGACCTTCAGGATGGCCCGCGCCGAGGCGGTCGGATCGCCCGGCTTCGCGCTGCGCGACGCCCGCAGTTCGGCCGCCTTCGCATGGATCTCGGCGTAGTCGGGCAGTTCGGCGGCGTGCTTGGCCGACGGGCCCGCCCAGTCGGTGGAGAAACCACCCGGCTCGACCAGCGTGACGTGCACGCCGAAGTCGGCGACTTCCTGGGCGAGGGCCTGCGAGAAGCCCTCCAGCGCCCACTTCGAGGCGTGGTAGATGCCGACGTTGGGGAACGCGGTGATGCCGCCGATCGACGACACCTGGATGATGTGCCCGCTGCGCTGGGCGCGCAGGAGGGGCAGCGCGGCCTGGGTGACCCACAGCGCCCCGAACACGTTGGTCTCGATCTGATCGCGGGCTTCCTGCTCGGAGAGTTCCTCGATGAAGCCGAACTGCCCGTAGCCGGCGTTGTTGACGACGATGTCGAGCCGGCCGAAGTGGTCGTGGGCCTGCTGGACGGCCGCGAAGTCGGCGTCGCGGTCGGTGACGTCGAGGCGGATCGGCAGCAGCGCGTCGCCGTACTTGGTCGTGAGGTCGTCGAGGGTGGACAGGTCTCGCGCGGTGGCGGCGACCTTGTCGCCGCGCTCGAGCGCCGCGATCGTCCACTCGCGCCCGAAGCCGCGCGACGCACCGGTGATGAACCAGACTTTTTCACTCATGCCCTAGGTCAAGGCCGTCGATCCCGCGGGCATTCCCGGCCCCTGGATCTGCACAGGAACCTGCCAGGCGGGGCCGGTGATACGTTCGGCCCTGTGAACCGCGCGTCGCTGGAGAAGGACCCCCATGAGGTGGCGTCGATGTTCGACGGCGTGGCGCGGCGCTACGACCTGACCAACACCGTGCTCTCGCTGGGGCAGGACCGGTTCTGGCGGCGGGCCACGCGGGAGGCGCTGGGGATCGCGCCGGGCGACAAGGTCCTCGATCTGGCGGCCGGCACCGCGGTGTCGACCGCCGAGCTGGCCACCTCGGGGGCGTGGTGCGTGGCGGCGGACTTCTCGGTCGGCATGCTGGCCGCCGGCGCGGCGCGGCCGGTGCCGAAGGTGGCCGGCGACGCGACCAAGCTGCCGTTCGCCGACGGTGTGTTCGACGCGGTGACGATCAGCTTCGGCCTGCGCAACGTGGTCGACCACGTCGCGGGGCTGCGGGAGATGGCGCGCGTGACGCGGCCGGGCGGCCGGCTGGTGGTCTGTGAGTTCTCCACGCCGACGAACGGACCGTTCGCGACGGTGTACAAGGAGTACCTGATGAAGGCGCTGCCGGCGATGGCCCGCGCGGTGTCGTCGAACCCGGACGCCTACGTCTATCTCGCGGAGTCCATCAGGGCGTGGCCCGACCAGGCCGAGCTGGCCCGTCGCATCGAGGCCGCCGGCTGGACCGACGTCGCTTGGCGCAATCTGACGGGCGGCATCGTGGCGCTGCACGCCGCCACCAAACCCTGACATCTTTCCCGCGAGCGTGCGTGTCTGCGGGCGACACGCCGCCCATTTCCGCGATTCCACGCACGTTCGCGCGGCGCGAAAGCCGCCCGCTTGCACACCCATTGGCGTTAGCGTCACGACCATGCTGCACGGACGCCACGCCGATCCCGATGCCACCCTCGCCACCGATCCCCGCTCCGATCCGCGGATGGTCGCCGCCCTCGCGGCATTCGGTCTGACCGAGCGACTGCCGTCCTCGGGCCTGGGCGTCGACTCCCCGCTGGCGGAGCGCCTCGCCTACGCGACCATGAGCGAGCAGGGCATCGGCGCCATCTTCGACGCCCTCGCCCAGAACGTCGCGCCGCCGGCCGGCGTCACGACCATCACGACGACGATCACCGGCGCCGACGGCAACGACGTCACGCTGTTCGTCAGCCGGCCCACCGACGCGGCCGGTCCGCTGCCGGCGATCGTGCATCTGCACGGCGGCGGCATGGCGATCGCCAGCGCCGCCGATATGCCGTACGTCCGGTTGCGCGAGCATCTGGCCGCGACGGGCCTCGTCGTCGTCGGCGTCGAATTCCGCAACTCCGGCGGCAAACTCGGCCCGCATCCGTACCCGGCGGGTCTCAACGACTGCGCGTCGGCCGCTCGCTGGGTCGACCAGCAGCGTGGCGAACTCGGTGTCAGCCACATCGTGGTGTCCGGGGAATCGGGCGGCGGGAACCTGACATTGACGTTGGCGCACAAGGCGAAACGCGAGGAGTGGATCGACCGGATCGCGGGCTTCTACGCGCAGTGCCCGTTCATCTCCAACCGGTGGCTCGAGCGGTGCGACGACCTGCCGTCGCTGGAGGAGAACGATGAATACTTCATCAGCCGTGAGCAATTGGCCATCCTCGGCTCGCTCTACGATCCGGACGGGCGCCATGTCGACGACGCGGCGTGCTGGGCGTACGTGGCGACCGACGACGAGTTGGCCGGGCTGCCGCCACATGTCATCTCGGTCAACGAACTCGACCCGCTGCGCGACGAGGGGCTGCAGTACTACCGCAGGCTGCTGCGGGCGGGTGTGCCCACGGTCGGGCGGGTGGTCGCGGGCACCTGCCACGGGGGAGATCTGTTGTTGGCGGGCGCGATGCCGGAGGTGTTCGCCGCCAGCGTCCGCGACGTCAGCGGCTTCGCCCACTCGTTGAGCTCCCGCTAGCCCTGCTCCCACAGGCGCGCCGATTCCACGCCGACGGCTGCGTCGTGAATCTGCTGGAAGTTTCGCCCGCCTCGGGCGAACGTCGCGAGGACGGCTGCGGGACAGCGGTTCTCGACAAGTGGCACGTCGCGCCAGCGGCACGGTCGGACGTGCACGAGGTCGACGTCTTCACCGTCAGCGTCGTAGACGTACGGCCCTGTCAGCCGGCCCAGCCAGAACAGCCCGTCGCCGTCGCGGGTCCACACGAACGACCCGTCGGCCGCATCGGCAAAGCGTGACACCCGCCGCTCGGGGACGTCGAACCGGCCGAACCCGCACAGACCCTCCCGCAGGCCCCGCTTCACCCCCGCGTGAGGATCGATGTCGTCTCGGCGCGAGCGCATCGGCGCCCGGTACACGGCCGTCACGTGAACGGGCGGCGGGCGTCCACGCGGCCCGACAGCCGGCCGGCGCCGCGCCACACTCGGGCGACCACGTCCTCGTCCTCGTCGGTGACCAAGTTGCCCATCACGCGCACCGCCACGGTCATCAACGCCGTCGACCGCATCGCCACCGGTCCCGTCGCCGGCAGGAACCGGGGGAACGTCAGCAGCAGCGCCAGCCGGCGCGCGATCGAGAACCCACGCGCGTAGTGCGCGTGCAGTACTGCCGGCCAGGCCTGCGAGTAGTCGCCCGAGCCCAGCATCTCCGCGGCCAGCCGCCCGGTCTCCAGCCCGTAGTCGATGCCCTCGCCGTTGAGCGGGTTCACACACGCCGCCGCATCCCCGATCAGCATCCAGTTCGGCCCGGCCACGCCGGACACCGCGCCGCCCATCGGCAGCAGCGCAGAGCGCCCGGCCCGCGGATCACCGTCGAAGCCCCACTCGTCGCGACGCAGCGCGGTGTAGTGGTTCATCAGCGGCCGCAGCGCCGCGTCGGCGGGCCGCTTCGACGTCGCCAGCGCGCCGACGCCGATGTTCACCTCACCGGTGCCCAGCGGGAAGATCCAGCCGTAGCCGGGCAGCACCTCGCCGGCCGGTGAGCGCAGCTCCAGGTGCGACGTGATCCACGGTTCGTCGTGTCGCGGGGTCGCGATGTAGCCGCGGATCGCGACGCCGTACACGGTGTCCTTGTGCCATTCCCGGCCCAGCGCCCGCCCCAGCGTCGAACGTGCTCCGTCGGCGACGATCAGGTCCGCGCAGCGCACCACCTCTCCGGAGTCGAGCACCACACCCGACACCCGGCCGGCCGAATCACGCTGCACGTCAACCGCTTTGACGCCCAACTTCATCTTCGCGCCGTCGTCGACGGCCACCAGCCGGATGCGCTCGTCGAGTTCGGTGCGTGGCACCGCGCTCGACAGCGGCGGAAAGGACCGCCCCGGCCACGGGATCTCCACGTCGGCGCCGAAGCCGGACATCCGCAATCCGTGGTGGGTGATCCGGCCGTCCAGCCACCCGCCGAGGCCCAGCCGCCGCATCTCGGCCACCGCCCGCGGGGTCAGGCCGTCGCCGCACGCCTTGTCGCGGGGGAACGACGCCGAGTCGATGACCAGTACCTCGCGCCCGGCGCGCGCGGCCCACGCCGCGGCCGACGAACCTGCCGGCCCGGCGCCGACGACGACCAGGTCAGCGCTCGTCTCCATGGCTCCCAGTATGTTGGCTGTGTGAGGACACCGGCGAACGTGGTGGCGGGAGTGGACTTCGGCGATGCCGAGTTCGCCCAGGACGTCCGTGACGGAGTGGCCCGGATCGAGACGCTCATGTCGGAGGAACTCGGCCGCGCCGACGAGTTGATGGCCGAGGCCGTCACGCATCTGTTCGAGGCCGGCGGCAAGCGGTTCCGCCCGCTGTTCACGGTGTTGTCGGCGCAGCTCGGCCCGGAACCGGACGCCTGGCAGGTCACCGTCGCGGGCGCGGTCATCGAGCTGGTGCACCTGGCGACGCTCTACCACGACGACGTGATGGACGAGGCGCAGGTGCGTCGCGGGGCGGTCAGCGCCAACGCCCGGTGGGGCAACAACATCGCGATCCTGGCGGGGGATTACCTGTTCGCGACGGCGTCGCGCCTGGTCAGCAGGCTGGGCCCGGACGCCGTGCGGATCATCGCCGACACCTTCGCGCTGCTGGTCACGGGCCAGATGCGGGAGACCCGCGGCGTCGCCGAGCACGTCGACGAGGTCGAGCACTACCTGAAGGTGGTCTACGAGAAGACCGCCTGCCTGATCGCGGCGTCGGGCCGCTTCGGTGCGACGTTCTCCGGCGCCGACGACGATCAGATCGAGCGGCTGAGCCGGCTCGGCGGGATCGTGGGCACCGCGTTCCAGATCTCCGACGACATCATCGACATCGACAGCGACCCCGACGAGTCCGGCAAGGTCCCCGGCACCGATCTGCGGGAGGGTGTGCACACGCTGCCGGTGCTCTACGCGCTGCGCGAGACGGGGCCCGACGCCGACCGGCTGCGGGAACTGCTGGCCCGTCCCCTCGACGACGACGCCGACGTGGCCGAGGCGCTGCGCCTGCTGCGCTCCTCGCAGGGCATCACGAGGGCCAAGGAGACGGTGGCCGGGTACGCCCGGCAGGCCGAGGAGGAGCTCGCCGCGCTGCCCGACGGTCCCGGCCGTCAGGCGCTGGCCACGCTGGTCGACTACACGATCAACCGGCACGGCTGAGTACTGCGGAACCTGCGCGGCGTCCCCGAGCGTTGAACGAGCGAATGAGTTCTGCAGGTGTGGTGAGGAGGAACCCGCGATGACGTGGCATCCGCACGCCAACAGGGCCAAGACGTTCCTGTTGCTGGTGGTGTTCTCGGGTCTGATCGTTGCTGTCGGCGCGATGTTCGGGCGCAACATCATGTTCCTGGCGGTGCTGTTCGCCCTCGGCATGAACGCCTACGTGTACTTCAACAGCGACAAGCTGGCGCTGCGCGCGATGCATGCGCAGCCGGTCACCGAGATGCAGGCGCCGGTGATGTACCGGATCGTGCGGGAGCTGGCCACGACGGCACGTCAGCCGATGCCGCGGCTCTACATCAGCGACACCGCCGCCCCCAACGCGTTCGCCACCGGTCGCAACCCGCGCAACGCCGCGGTGTGCTGCACGACGGGCATCCTGGGCATGCTCAACGAGCGCGAGTTGCGCGCGGTGCTCGGTCACGAGCTCTCCCACGTCTACAACCGCGACATCCTGATCAGCTGTGTGGCCGGGGCGATGGCATCGGTGATCACCGCGCTGGCCAACCTGGCGTTCTTCGCGAGCATGTTCGGCGGCAACCGGGAGGGCGGCGCGAATCCCTTTGCGATCCTTCTGGTTTCGCTGCTCGGCCCGATCGCGGCGACGGTCATCCGGCTGGCGGTGTCCCGCTCGCGGGAGTACCAGGCCGACCAGTCGGGCGCCGAGCTCACCGGTGACCCGTTGGCGTTGGCCAGCGCGCTGCGCAAGATCAGCGTAGGGGTGGAGCGGGCGCCGCTGCCCCCCGAGCCGCAGCTGGCCGATCAGGCGCACCTGATGATCGCCAACCCGTTCCGCTCGGGCGAGAAGATCGGCAAGCTGTTCGCGACCCACCCGCCGATCGCCGACCGCATCGCCCGCCTGGAGGCCATGGCCGGTCGGGGGCCCGGCCAGTACTGACGGGGCCGTCAGACTTTCTCCCCTGACGATGCGCACCCCGGGTCCACCCGCTTATGGTGTGCGACGTGCTGACGAGAATCCTGATCGGCGTCGCGGCCGCCGCCGTGTGTGCCGCGCCCGCCGTCGCCTCCGCTGATCCGTCGCCGCTCAACGTCAACGCGCTGCCGCCGGTCAACCCGCAGCCGTTCGCCTCGCCGGACGGCGCCTGGTACTCGTTCGCCGCGCCCGGGGGTGTGACGTGCGTGATGGACCGCCAGACCGGCAACTACGGCTGCAACGGATCGCTGCCGGGTGCGCCGGGCGGCGCGAACGTCGTCACCGGCTGGGCGGGCGGGCCGCCGGGGTTCGGGCACGCCAACGGGCCGATGTACGGCACGACGGCCAACCCGCTGCCGCTGCCGGCCAACACCCGGATGAGCTTCCGCACCGTCAGCTGCGGCACTGACGGCGTCATCACCTCCTGCACGAACACCGTCGACCAGTCCGGCTTCGTCATCAGCCCGACCGGCAGCTACGCGTACTGAGGTCCTCGCTAACGCGGCCGGCCCTTCCGGCGACATCTAGGCTGTGACCGTGTCGAGCAGAGCTTTCCTCGGTGCTGCGTGCGTCGCCGCGGCCGGTGTCCTCAGTGCGTCCGGTCTCGCGGGTGCCCAGCCCGCGCCGCCCACTCCGCCTCCGACGCCGCCGGCCCCCAACGTGAACGCGTGGGCGCCCGCCAACCCGAAGAACTACGCGGTGTTCGACGGCGCCGCCTACGCGTTCAGCGCCAACGGCCTGACCTGCATGCTGCAGCGCTCCGGCGGCTACGGCTGCAACGGTGTGCTGCCCGGCGCCCCGGAGGGCGCCAACCTGGTCAGCGGTTCGGCCGGTGGGGTGCCCGGCTTCTCGGTGGCGCCCGCCCCGATCTACGGCGGCCCCGTCAACGCGCTGCCGCCGAACACCCGGCTCAGTTTCGGCGACGTGAGTTGCGGCGGCGACGGCACCGTGACGGCCTGCGTGGACAACCGCAACCAGTCCGGTTTCGTGGTCAGCCCGTCGGCGTCGTGGATCGTCAACGAGGTCAACCCGCTGCTGGCCCGCCCCGACGGCACCAACCCCTACTTCAACTGACTCAGAAGCCGGACCCGAAGACCTCGTGGCCCGGCTTCTCCACCATCAGCCCGTGGTAGGCGTCCTCGACGGTCGAGCCATGGTTGACCACGCCGTCGACCTCGCGCGCGATCGGCATCGAGATGCCGAGCTCCTCGGCGAACGACATGATCACGCTGGACGCCTTCACCCCTTCGGCCACCTGGTTCATCGAGGAGATGATCTCGTCGATCGGCTTGCCGGCGCCCAGCTGTTCGCCGACGTGCCGGTTGCGGCTGCGCTGGCTGGTGCACGTCACGATCAGGTCGCCCATGCCGGCGAGCCCGGCGAAGGTGTCGCGGTGCCCGCCCAGTGCCTCGCCCATCTTCGACATCTCGCGCACGGCGCGGGCCATCACCATCGCGCGGGTGTTCTCCCCGATGCCCAGTGAGTAGCCCATGCCGACCGCGATCGCATAGACGTTCTTCAACGCGCCCGCCATCTCGACGCCCACCACGTCGTCGGTGGTGTAGGTGCGGAATCGCTTGGTGCGGAACAGGTTCGCCAGGTTCGCGGCGAGGTGCTGGTCGGGCATGGCCAGTACCGCGGCGGCGGCGTAGCCCTCGGCGACCTCACGGGCGATGTTGGGGCCGGCCAGGATTCCGGCCGGATGGCCGGGCAGCACCTCGTCGACGACCTGGCTCATCCGATAATTCGTGCCCTGCTCGAGACCCTTCACAAGAGACACCACCGGCACCCACGGCCGCAGCGTCGACGCGAGTTCGGTGAGGACACCGCGGAATCCGTGCGACGGCACCCCCATCACGATGACGTCGGCGCACTCGGCGGCCTCGACGAAATCGGTGGTCGCCTTCAGGGTGTCCGCCAGCTCCACCTCGTTGCCGAGGTATTTGGTGTTGCGGTGGTGGTTGTTGATGTCGTCGGCGGTCTCCTGCGAACGCACCCACTGCAGCGTCGGTCCCCGCCGCGCGCAGATGGACGCCACGGTGGTGCCCCAGGATCCGCCCCCGAGGACGACGACTTTGGGTTCGCGCTGTGCAGGTGCCATGAGTGACCACATTAGGGCGGCGGCTGCGGCTCGAGGGCCGATTTCGAGCCGATCGGTGCGCCGACAGGTGTGTGGGAGTGGGCATAATGAGAACGACTTTGCTGAGGGGGTTCGCGTTTGTCGGTCACGGTATCGACGGTCGAGGCATCCGATCCGCAGGGCCTGACAGCGGCCGCGGGTCGACTCGGCGGCACGATCGCCGATCTCGACGGCGCGATCACCGAGCAGCGCCGAGCACTGGACCGGATGCGCGTCGCATGGCAGGGAACGGCGGGCGACGCGGCGATCGCCAAGGCCGAGCAGAATCTCACCGAACAGCTGCAGCTGAAGGCCCGGCTGGAGTCGGTGCGCGCGGCGCTGGCCACCGGAGGCTCCCAGCTCGAGGCCACCCGTGGGGCGTTGGTGGGCATCGTCGGGACGCTGCGGGCCGCGGGGTGGACGGTCACCGACGACGGTCGCGCGATCGCGCCGATCTTCCCGCCGCTGCTCAAGCAGTTCGAACCCGGCTTCACCGCGGTCATCCAGCGATTGCTCCAGCTGTTCGATCAGATCGACGCCGCCACCGCGGGTGCGGTGCGCACCGCGATCGGCGGTGTCCCGCCGGCCACGCCGCCCGGCACGCCGCTGCCGGCACCGCCGCCGCCCGGGGCGTCGCCCGAGCAGGTCAAGCACTGGTGGGACTCGCTCAGCGACGCCGACCGGAAGCGGCTGACCGACGCCGCGCCCCGCGGGCTGGGCAACCTCGACGGGCTGCCCGTCGAGGTGCGCGACCAGCTCAACCGCACGGTGATGGATCGTGACATCGCGCGGGTGGAGCACGCCGCGAGCGCCAACGGGGTCGGCGCCGACGAGGTGGCGGCCCACCCGGAGCGCTACGGGCTCAACCGCGCCGACGCCGTCGCCTACCAGAACGGGCTCAAGGCCCGCCAAGGCCTCAAGCATCAGTCCGAGGGCGACAACCCGGCACGGCCGCGCAAGACCTACCTGTTCGGCTACGACCCGCTGGCGTACAACGGGCAGGGCACCGCGGCCATCGCACTGGGCAACCCCGACACCGCCGACAACATCGGGGTGATCGTGCCGGGCACCGGCAGCAGCCTGGAATCGGACTGGCTCAACAGCGGCCGCAACGACGGTATCAACCTGCTCGACCAGATGGGCAAGGCCGACCCGAGCAAGCAGAACGCGGTGATCATGTGGATGGGCTACGACGCGCCCGACAGCTTCACCGATCCGCGGATCGCCAACCCGGAGATGGCCCGCGCCGGCGGCGCACTGCTGGCCGGCGACGTCAACAGCCTGCACGTCACGCACACCGGGGCCGGTGAGCCGAACATCACGGTGCTCGGCCACTCCTACGGGTCGACGACGGTTGCCGACGCGTTCGCCGGCAGCGGGATGAAGGCCACCAATGCGGTGCTGATCGGTTGTCCGGGAACGGATCTGGCGCACTCGGCGGCGGACTTCAACCTGCAGGGCGGCCAGGTGTACGTGGGCAACGCCTCGACCGATCCGGTCGGCTGGATCGGCGCCAGCGACATGGCCGCCGACGTGCTCAACGGTCCGCTGGCCGATCCGCTGGGCCTGTCGGTGGGGCTGGGCGACGACGCGTCGGCGGAGTCGTTCGGCGCCGTGCGGTTCCATGCGGAGGTGCCCGGCTCCAACCTGCCCGATTTCGACGACCACTCGTACTACTACACGATGGGCAGCGAGTCGCTGTACAGCATGTCCGCGATCGCATCCGGGCACGGCGATGCGCTCGGCGAACTCGGCATGCTGGCGGACGGGCGGTCCGCGCCGACCGTCAGTACGCCTGATCGGATCCCGACTCCGTTCGGCGACATCCCGTTGCCGCACACCGATATTCCGCTGGGGCCGGCCATCCTCGATCCCGAGGCGCCGCGCGACAACGGCGCGGTCACCTCCGACCACCGATTCGACGGAAGACCCATCTAGTGATGACCCGACTGCTGTCCACGCTGCTGATCGTGCTCGCCCTGGGAGGCTGCCACATGTCCGATTCCGGCCCGGCCCAAGACAATCCGTACGACGAGCCGGAGAACGCACTGTCCGACGAGCAGACCCGCGCGCAGGTCGTCGACCCGGCGGTGGCCGTGGTCCGCGCGGTGAAACTGGACGACGTGACGGGCGGCTTCTCGTTCGGATCGTGCAACGACCAGGGCGAGCCGCCGTTCCAGGGCCGTGTCGAGGTGGCGTTCAAGCTGCCCGCCGACCCGGGCGCGGTGTACGCGCAGATCCGCGACGCACTGGTCGCGCAGGGCTGGGCGAGCGGCGCGCCGGCCGGGCAGGTCGTGCACGGCGACTCGCTCAACCGCGACGGCGTGACGGCCGCGGTCGGGCCGCGTGTCGCCGACCCCGGCTACGGCGCGCTGCAGATCTACGGGGAGTGCCGCAACATGGGCGACCACGGGTCCGACGGCCCGGTCGACATCACCGACCAGCTGCGGTGAGCGTTCAGCGGTAGTTGACGAACTGCAGCGCCACATCCAGGTCGGCGCCCTTGAGCAGCGCGATGACGGCCTGCAGGTCGTCGCGCTTCTTGGAGCTGACGCGGATCTCCTCGCCCTGGATCTGGGCCTTGACGCCCTTGGGTCCTTCGTCGCGGATCAGCTTGGTGATCTTCTTGGCGTCCTCGCTGCTGATGCCCTGCTTGAGAGTGCCCGTGAGCCGGAAGGTCTTGCCGCTGGGCTGCGGGTCACCGGCGTCGAACGCCTTCATCGAGATGTCGCGGCGGACCAGCTTCTCCTTGAACACGTCGACCGCGGCCTTGAGCCGCTCCTCGGTGGAGCTGACCAGCTCGATCACCTCGTCGCCCTTCCAGGCGATCGTGGTGTCGGTGCCGCGGAAGTCGAAGCGGGTGCTCAGCTCCTTGGCGGCCTGGTTGAGCGCGTTGTCGACCTCTTGCCGGTCGACCTTGCTGACGACGTCGAACGATGAATCCGCCATGGACCCGTCCCTCCTTCGTAGGTGTCAGTTCTTGGTCCCATCTTGGCCGACAGCTGCGAGCGCAGGCCACACCACCCTGGCGATTTGTTCTCGGGGTATGTCCTCGTTGTATCCTGCTGTGCGCGCTCTTCGCGTCACCGGCAGGTTGCCCGAGCGGCCAATGGGAGCGGACTGTAAATCCGTCGGCTTACGCCTACACTGGTTCGAATCCAGTACCTGCCACGCTGGTCAGGCCCCCTTTCGAGGGGGCCTGAGTGCGTTCTGCAACAAATTCGGCCTCACGAGTGTGGCGGTCCGAGGTAGGGGAATTCGCTCAACGTGTCGTTGTGCGGGGACAGGCCCGAAGGCGGGCACTCGTTCTTCGTCAGGAACGCCAGCCGGTAGTCGATGACGTCGTCGGTGAAGGTCCGGCCGTTGGGATACCGCGCGGGCAGCGCCGGATCGAAGGTCAGCATGTCGGGCAGGGTGCCCTCCGCCTTGATCACCTCCACCGCGTCCTCCCGGCTGTAGCCGCCGGTGTGGCCGAGCAGGTGGACGAACTGGTCCAGCCAGCGGTCCCAGTCGTGCACCGGCTCGCTGGCGTTGTACTCGAGCTTGGTGTCGTCGGTGTTGAAGAAGCTGCTAACCGACGGGTGGCCTGCTCGGTCGACGTGCTGCAGGGTGCCGTTCTCCCTGAGGCTGCATCGTCCCCAGATCCGGATCGGCCCGTCCGCCTCCAGCATGCTCGTCGGGATCTCGACCGCCATCGAGCAGACGTTGGCCGTCAGGTTGGAGTCCTCGCCCGTCCACGGCGATTGCCCGCCCAGATCGCCCAGGTGGGGCTCGGTGAAATTGCGCTTGCCCGAGGTGTCGAACAGCGCCTTGATGCCGTCGAAGTCGAAGAAGAACGCGTCGCTGCGCGCCCCGGCGGCGAACGTGATGTCGCCTGCCCGCACGATGTTGGGGTCGGCCGTGAACGACACCTCCACCGCGGAGAAGATCTTCTCGCCGGCCGGCTCGGGATCCCGTGACTCCGCACCGCGGGCGAGATACACGTCGACGGTCTGGCGGCCGTCCTTCGGTTCGGAGAAGACGAAGCTGAATGCGATGTCGTTGAGCAGGTCTCCGTCGGTGTCGACCGCCAACCGGTACACCGCGTCGGGATGCAGTGCGTCGGCGTTGGGATTGGCGTTGAGGATCAACACCGTTCGCGCGTCGTCGGTCGGTGACTGGAATGCGTACAGGTCGCAGAGGTCCAGACGCTGATCGCCGAGGGGAGGTCCGAGGCTCAGTCCGGTGAAGTGGTTGGACATGGTGCACACCTCTCGCCCGGGGACTCGTCATCTGCCAACCTACGGGCTCAGGCGGTCCGGTACCGGCCTTCGGTGGGTGCGCTGCAACCAGGAACGCGCCGGCGGGGCACCATAAGCTGGCGGGCATGGGCAGCGATGGCCTCGGCGACTATCTGCGAGCGCGCCGCGCCAGGGTGGCGCCCGGCGACGTGGGATTGCCGAGCGACGGGTTGCGGCGCGTCAGCGGACTGCGGCGGGAGGAAGTGGCGCTCCTGGCCGGCATGAGCGTCGACTACTACACGCGGCTCGAACAGGGCCGCGAACGTCGCCCCTCGCCCCAGGTCATCGATGCGTTGTCCGTCGTCCTGCAACTGCCGGACGACGCGCGCGAGCACCTGTTCCGGCTGGCGGGGCTGAGCCCCCAGGAACGCGGCAGTGTCAGCACCCGCGTCGACCCGGCGCTGCTCGACCTGCTCGACATGTGGCCGTTCAATCCCGCGTTCGTCTACAACCGTGCCTTCGACGTCCTGGCCAGCAATCAGATCGCCGATGCCATGTTCCTGAAGTGGACGCATTCGAGGAACCTGATGCACGTGATCTTCACCGAGCCCGACGCCCAGACCTTCTACTGCAACTGGTCGGTGGTCGCGGAGGACGCGGTGGCCAGTTTCCGGCACGGGTTCGGCCTGGCGCCCAACGACGTACGGCTGCGCACCGTCCGGGACGAACTGCTCGAGGCCAGCCCGGCATTCGCCGCACTGTGGACCCGCAACGACGCCCGGCGGAAATCCCTGCAGAACAAGACCTTCCGGCACCCGGTGGTGGGGGTCATGACGTTGACGATGCAGACCTTCGACGTGCGCTCCAGCCCCGGTCAGGAGTTGGTCGTCTACCACGCAGAACCCGGATCGCCGAGTGCCGAGGCCCTGTCGGTGCTGTGTTCATGGGCCGCGACCGCATGACGTCCCTGGGTGTACTGCACCCCTTGTCGTCGCGCAGCGTCTGATTACCGTCGACATCGGGAGCAGTTGTCGGAAAGGATTGATCGTGAAGCGAACCACTCTCGGCGGTCTCGACGTGTCGGCTCAGGGCCTGGGCTGCATGGGGATGAGCGAGTACTACGGCGCCTCGGACTGGGACACCAGCATCGAAACGCTGCACCACGCCATCGATGTCGGCGTCACTCTCCTCGACACGGCGGACCAGTACGGCTCGGGCCACAACGAAGTACTGGTGGGTCGCGGGATCGTCGGCAGGCGCGACGACGTCCAGATCGCCACGAAGTTCGGCATCGACCGCAGCGGCGGCGACGAGAACCGGCTCCACCGCGGCGATCCGCCGTACGTGAAGCGGTCCTGCGAGGCCTCGCTGCTGCGATTGGGGGTCGACCACATCGACCTGTACTACCTGCACCGACCCCCGCAGAACGCCGAGATCGAGGACACCGTCGGTGCGATGACCGAACTGGTGCACGACGGCAAAGTCCGATACCTGGGTCTCAGCGAGGTCAGCGCCGAGCTGCTGCGCCGCGCCCACGCGGTGCATCCGATCGCGGCCGTGCAGAGCGAATACTCGCTCTGGACAAGGGATGTCGAAGAGGTCACCCCCGTGATGGCCGAACTGGGCATCGGCCTCGTCCCGTATGCCCCGCTGGGACGGGGATTCCTGGCCGGGTCGGTGCAGACATCGTCGTTGGACCCCAAGGACTTCCGTGCCCGCAACCCGCGGTTCACCGGTGAAGCCGGTGAGCAGAATCAGGTCATCGCCGACACCGTCCGCGCCGTCGCGGAGCGGCTCGGCGTGCTGCCGGCGCAGGTCGCGCTGGCCTGGGTGTATGCCCAGGCAGACCGGCTGGGCGTTTCGGTGGTGCCGATTCCCGGGACCCGGCACGCCGAACGGCTCGATCAGAACGTGGCCTCGCTGGACGTCCAGCTCGACGACTCCGCCTTGGCTGAACTACAACCCCTCAGCGACCTGGTGAAGGGCGGCCGCTATGCCGAGCAGGGTGTGCGCTGACGCGCCGGAGTCGTCACCGCATCCGTAGCCCTCGCCGCCGCACCCACAGCACCGCCGCCGCGGTTCCGGCCAACCAGACCGTGACCGCCACCGCCAGGTGCACGAAGGTCTTCGTGTCACGCCCCAGCAGCGGGCCGATCGCCGCCGGTAACCGGTTCCAGAACAGCTGGTGCTCCACACTGCCGATCGGGTCCGCCACGTAGTACAGCGCGTAGGGCAGCGCGAGTGCCGCCGCCCAGACCGCGAGGCTCGCCCGGTCGTGGCGGCGCCGCCACCGCCGCAGCAGCGGCACCGCGGCGACCGGCAGCAGCACCGAGACGAGATTGCCGACGCCGAGCCAGGAGATCACGGGCACCAGCACGTTGGGCACCGTCCTGAGCAGCCGCGACGGGTGATCGAGCGTGACGGTGAACGCCGCCGCCGCGGCGAGCGTGGGGAGGCCGACGATGACGAACAGCGCCGCGTTCTTCACCAGCAGGATGCGCCATATCGGTGTGCCCGCCGACCACGCCGTGTTCACCCGGTGGTGGTCGGCGCCGAGCAGGTTCGTCGTCGTGACGTCGGCCAGGATGAACGACGCGAAGTAGGTGTCCACGACGACGATCAGGTCGTCGTGCGCGCCGTGCCGCGTCACCGGCTGCACCAGCAGCCACAGCGCGGCCAGGACCGTGTTGGTCCACACCCCCATCAGGCAGGTGCGGGGCGGGGTGAACATCCAGCGGATCTCCGCGGCCACCGACCGCAGTAGCGGCAGCTGGAAATCGGCCGCCGCGCGTCGGGCGGTGAACGGGCGGGGCGCCCCCGCCCGCGCCATCGACCGGGAGGCAGCGCCGAGGTATCGACGGACGGTCGTGTTCACGTTGCTGACACCCCCGGGCAGAGTGTGTGCGACCCTACCTCGTCGACCCCCGCCGGCAACCTTCACGATGTACTGTTTCTCCGCTCCATCGATGACATCGACAGCGAGGCAGCCACGCCGTGAGACTGATCCTTGAACTGCTCCGCCCGTACCGGTGGCTGGTTGCCGGGATTTTCGCGGTGCTCTGCGTGCAGATCGCCATGGGTCTCGCGGCGCCGTGGCCGTTGAAGGTGGTGCTCGACAGCGTCGTGGGCGACCACCCGCTGCCGCCCTGGCTGCACGGGCTGCTGCAGCCCATCCTGGGCGGGGAGAGCCGGATGCACATCGCCGGCCTGGCCGCGATCATGGTGATCGTCATCGCGGTGATCGCCGCGATCGCCACCTACGTCGCCAACTACCTGACCGAGACGGTCGGCCAGAAGGTCGGCAACGATCTGCGCACCCGCGCCTACCACCATCTGCAGCAGCTTTCGCTGAGCTACTTCGACACCCACCGCGTCGGGCCGATCCTGTCCACGCTGACCGACGACGTCGACACCATCCAGGACTTCGCGTCGGCCTCGACGCTGGGCATCGCGACCGACCTGCTGACCATCGTCGGCATGCTCGGCCTGATGCTGTACCTGCAGTGGGACTTCACGCTGGTCGCGCTGGCCGTGGCCCCGTTGCTGCTGCTGTTCGTCTCCCGCATCCGCAAGGCCGTCAAGGCCGCGACTCACGAAGTGCGCAGACGGGAATCGGACATCGTCGCGGTGGCCGAGGAGGGCCTGCAGTCGATTCGCGTGGTCAAGGCGTTCGACCGTGAGGCCCATCAGGAGAACCAGTTGGCCATCGCGGGTCAGCAGGCCGTCGACGCCGCGCTCAACGCGCGCCGGGTGAAGTCGGTGGTGTCGCCGATCGTCGCGGTGGTGGTCGCCGCATGCACCGCGCTGGTGCTGTGGCGCGGGTCGGCGCTCATCCTGGCCGGCGCGATGACCGCGGGCACGCTCACGGTGTTCATCAGCTACCTCGCTTCCTTCTTCAAACCCGTGCAGGATCTGGCCAAGCTGACGAACACGATCGCGATGGCCGCCGTCGGTGTCGAGCGTGTCGCCGCGCTGCTCGAGGCCGAGACCGGGATCGTCGAGAAGCCCGATGCGGTGGAGCCCGAGCGGATCAAGGGTGCGGTGCGCTTCGAGAAGGTGGCGTTCAGCTATGACGGCGCGAAGCCGGTGCTGCGCGATGTCACGTTCGACGTCGCGCCGGGTCAGTTGGTCGGCATCGTCGGGCACACCGGCAGTGGAAAGTCCTCGCTGGTGAGCTTGATTCCGCGGTTCTACGACCCGTCGATGGGTTCGGTGTCGATCGACGGGGTCGACCTGCGCGACTACAAGCTGCACGAACTGCGCCAGCAGATCGGTTACGTGCTGCAGGACACGGTGCTGTTCCGTGGGACGGTCCGCGACAACATCGCCTTCGGCAGGCCGGACGCCACGCACGAGGAGATCGTCGAGGCCGCGAAACTGGCCAACGCGCACGAGTTCATCTCCGACATGCCGCAGGGCTACGACAGCGCGGTCGGGGAACGCGGGATGACATTGTCGGGAGGTCAGCGGCAGCGCATCGGCATCGCCCGCGCGCTGATCCGCAACAGCCCGATCCTGATCCTCGACGAGCCGACGGCCGCGTTGGACGCGCAGTCCGAGCACCTGGTGATGTCGGCTCTGGAGCGGCTGATGAGCGACCGCACGGTGATCACGATCGCTCACAGGTTGTCGACGATCCGCGACGCCGACAAGATCGTCGTGCTCGAGGAGGGCCGCGTCGTCGAAGAGGGCACGCACCAGGAGCTGCTCGAGCGTGACGGCAGATACGCTGAGCTCCACCGCATCCAGTACGAGGACGAGACGACGTGAGCCGATCGCTGATCATCCTGCCCGACGATTCGGCACAGCCCGTGCTCGACGCGATCCACGGGGCGACGAAGTCGCTGCGCGTCAAGATGTTCGCGTTCAGCCACCAGCCGCTGCTGGATGCGATCATCGCGGCCCATCAACGCGGTGTACTGGTCAAGGTGATGCTCAACCCGGTGCGGCGCGACGGCGAGACCGACAACGACGGTGCACGAGATCTGTTGCAGGAGTATGGCAT
This sequence comes from Mycolicibacterium chlorophenolicum, assembly GCF_001044235.1. GTDB lineage: Bacteria > Actinomycetota > Actinomycetes > Mycobacteriales > Mycobacteriaceae > Mycobacterium > Mycobacterium chlorophenolicum. Next base: position 415,165 of record NZ_JYNL01000023.1, read on the forward strand.
CGAGGTCACTGAGAGCAGCCCGTCGTTCGACCTGACCCACGAGAAGTCGATGGTGATCGACGACGAGTACGCGTTCGTCGAGTCGTTGAACTGGACCGACGAGAACTTCACCGAGACCCGCGACTACGCCGTGGTGACGCCGACGTCGCACGAGGTGCTCGAGATCATCGAATGCTTCGAAGCCGACTGGGCCCGGGAGGATTTCGATCCGGGCGATTCGGCGCGGCTGATCTGGTGCCCCACGAACGGGCGGGCCCGCATCGCCGAGTTCATCGACCGGGCAGAGGAGACGCTGTTCGTGCAGAACGAGCGCTATCAGGATCCGGTGATCATCGAGCGGCTGGTCCGGGCGGCGCGCCGCGGGGTGAAGGTGCACGTGATGGCGCGCGCGGCGCACCATCTCAAGGCCGACAAGCTGCTCGAGGGTGTCAGCGGCCTGCGCATCCTCGAGGACGTCGGCATCAAGATCCACCGGCTCAAGCACCTCAAGCTGCACGCCAAGATGATCCTCGCCGATCACGAGCGCGCCGTCGTCGGCTCGATCAACCTGTCACCGGGCAGCTTCGACCACCGCCGGGAGCTGGCCATCGAGGCCGACGACAAGCACCTGCTCAAGCGGCTGAACGAGGTGGCGCATCACGACTGGAAGCATTCGGCGCCACTGGATCTCAGCGACGAGGCACTTCTGGCCGACCTTGCGGGCCGCAACCAGCGTGAGGTCGATCAGCTCGCGCTGCACAAACGCGACGACTGATCAAACCGCCTCAGACCACCGGCGTCGCGCCGATCCGGACGATCCGGCCTGAGCCGTAATCCAATTGGTAGAGGGCGCCGTCGGGCCCCTGGGCGAGCAGCACCGTCTGGCCGGCCTGCGCGTCGAAGTCGCGGGCGTTGCCGCACGACGAGAAGTCGCCGGTGCAGTCGAGCGCCTTGATCCAGCCCTTGACGAAGTCTGCGATGAGCAGGGTGTTCTGGAACTCGGGGCCGAGCTGGCCGCCGGTGTAGAACAGCACGGAGGTGATCGATGCACCGCCGCCGTCGTGGCTGTAGGCGTAGATCGGGTTGATGCTGCCGCAGTTCGCACACGCGCCTTCGGCGCCGGGCCAGCCGTAGTCGCCGCCCGCGATGACGTTGTCGACCTCCTCGAAGGAGTTCTCACCCACGTCGGCGACCAGGAGCGTCCCGTCCGGGGTGAACGACAGGCGGAACGGGTTGCGGAAGCCGTAGGCGTAGACCTGCGGCAGCGCGCCGGCGCCGAGGTCGGGGTTGTCGGACGGGATCGTGCCGTCGGGGTTGATCCGGATGATCTTGCCGTGGATGGTGCCCAGGTCCTGGGCGTTGTCGGAGTTCTTGTTGTCGCCGACGCCCCAGTACAGGGCGCCGTCGGGACCGAACCCGAGGGCGCCGCCGTGGTGGTAGAACGCCGACGGGTCGGTCGACTGCAGCAGGACCTTCTGGGATCCGAACACCACCCGGTCGCCGCGGACGGTCAGCCGGGCCAGCCGGTCGCGGGCGCCGATCGTCGTGTACGCCACGTAGATGTAGCCGTTGTTCTCGAAGTCGGGGTCGACGGCCAGCGCGCCGAGCCCGCGCTCACCCTGGGTCGGGGTGAAGATCCGGTAGAGCGGTCGCCGCTGGACGGCGCCGTCCTCGACGATGCGGATCCGGCCACCCTTCTCGGCGACGAGGATCCGTCCGTCCGGCAGGAACTGGAAGTCGGTGGGCTGGTTGAGTCCCGTCGCGACGACGGTGCGGTCGGGCACCGCGGCGGCGGTGACCTGCGCCGTCTGACGCGCACCCGCGCCGGCCAACCCGGTGGCGACGACGTCGAGCAGACCGGCGGCACGGTCGCGGGGCCTGATCGGATCGGCGGCAGCCGCTGAAGCGGTCGGCTCGGTGGGTGCCGGCGACGTGACACGGATGGTCCGCTGACGGCGCTGTTCGACGCGGTCGCTGCGGTCGGCGGCGCGTTCGGCGCGTGCTTCTGCCCGCTGGGCGCGAACCTCAGCCCTGCGCGTGGCGCGCTCACTCGCCGTGGGCTTGTCGTCCGCGGCACCGCGTCGGATCCGCGGCCCGGCTGCCGGTGACGCCGAATCCGGTCCGGCCGCAGCGGCATTCGTCGATGGCGAGGTGTCGCCGGTCTCGGCGGAGGCGATGGCCTGCCCGGTCAGAACGGCTGCGCCGATGCCCAGGGCGACGGCCAGGCCGCCGACCCGCCCGATGTGCAATGCCGACGATCCCATGACGCCTCCTCGAGCGCGGGCACCCCGCACCTCCACTCGGCGGTGTCAGCCGATGCCCCGATGTTCAGGACTCTAGGTGTCCGGTGAACCCCGCCACCGCGTTTTCGCCGGGAAAGCTGTGAATGCTCCGTGCGTGTGATGTGCACGCGGGCAAGGCTTTTCGTTTGATCTTGAGTTTCCGTGCGGTGGATCGTCGCAGTGGCGAAGGAGTGCGGCCGAGAACCCCGTGCCCGGTCGTGTTCGCGACACCGTCGCGTGGGCGCGATCATGCAGTGTAGACCGCTCTCGATGGGTTGGAGGAGTTTGCCACGTCGGCGTCAACCGGACAGTCCCCGCAATCCCGGCAAACCCCCAACGACGGGTTCCGGGCCGCTCTGTGCAGCGGCGAAGACGTGGCGCCCGTGGTCGGTCGGGCAGGGACCGCGCAGATCATGACGGGTTGCTGACGACTTCTGTGATCCAGCTCACAGAGGCGTATTGTCGAGGCATCTCTTGAGAGGAAGGAGATGCGATGAAAGGCGCTCATCGTGATCCGGTGGATCACGCTCGCACGACTCTGCCGCACAGCGGGGAGTCCTTCATCGACACCCTCTGGCTGCCCGGGCTGCTGCTGATCGGTGTCGGCACGGTGCTCATCGCCGGGACCGTCGCCGCCACCGCCTACGGCAACCAGTACCTGTCCCTGATCCTCGGCCTGATCGCCGGCGCACTGGTCACTGCCGGCGCCCTGCTGATCACGCTCGAACATCAGCGGGTCAAGAGGGTCGAACGGCGGTGGGAGGCCGAGCATCCGCAGCACCGTCATCTGCGGGCAGGCTAGCTGCGCACAGTGGTAGCAACCCCTGCCGGGGCGCCGGGCGGCCTCCGGAATCGGTGAATAGCGGCCCGCATCATGATCGACTTCGGTGCGAATGCCACGAAGTGGGTGTGTCAGCAAATTTCCCGACGTACACTGCTGCTGACTCTACGAGGGGGACGCAATGGGGAATCGTCGAGCAGGCACACAGGGTCGGCACCGGGCGCACAAGCCGGAATCCGGGAAGCGCGGCGTGCGGAGGGCCAAGGCCGCGGTGTCCGCGATCGGGATGGCGGGCGTCGCCGTCGCCGGTGCCGCGCTCCTCGGCACCGCGCCGACCATGTCGGTCAGCCCGCAATTGCTCGCGACGCTGCACTACCTGCGCGGCACCAACATCGGCTACCAGCCGACACAGCAGGAGTACGAGGACTTCATCGGTGTCGTGGTCAACGGCACGGCGGCGCCGAAGCCTGATGCTCCCTACGAGAAGGTCGACTACAACGCAGGATTCCGGCCGTTCTCTCACGGCGGCTTCAAGGACCTCACGTTCGACGACTCCGTCGCTCAGGGCGTGGCCAACCTCGCGGCGGCCCAACCCGCGCCGGGTGACATCATCTTCGGCTTCTCGCAGGGCGCCGCCGTCGCCTCGCAGTACAAGGCCGACCACACCGGCAACACCTACGTCCTGGTGGCGAATCCGAACCGGCCCAACGGCGGCATCCTGGAACGGTTCGAGGGGCTGCACATCCCGTTCCTCGACGTCACGTTCAATGGGGCCACCCCGGACAACGGCGACTACACCATCGACGTCGCCCGCCAGTACGACGGCTGGACGGATTTCCCCACCTACCTGTGGAATCCCGTGGCGATCGCCAATGCCGTCGTGGGAATGGCTCTCGTGCACGGGAATACGCAGTTCCAGTTGACCGAGGCGGATCTCGAAGCGGCCAGGAACTCCGGCGACAGCGACTACTACCAGTTCGACGCGAAATCCAACACCGCCTACTACGTCGTCAAGACCTACCCGATCCCGTTGCTGATACCGCTGGACCCCTTCCTGCCCGACCCGGTGATCGCGGCTCTGGACGCCCCGCTCCGGAAGTTCATCGAAACCGCCTACAACCGGGACGATTACAGCGTTCCGACGCGGGCCACGCTGTTCCCGCGCCGGCAGGCGACGGCCGCGGTGGAGTCGGTGGACGAACCTGCCGTCGCCCCCGCGCAGCAGCGCTCGGCACCCGATCCCGAGCCGCAGGTGAGCGAGGAACCGCAGGAACCGGCGGCCAAACGCACGGCCTGGCACCCCCGTAAGCATCTGCGTGCGGTCGCCGACGACGAGTCGGCGAGTGACACCACCGACACCGACGCAACCGGCAGCAGCACCACGACGAAGACCGAGACCGAGACCGACGCCCCGGCGAAGGCCGACAACGCCCCCACGACCGAACACAGTGCGGCGGCCGCCGGCTCCGGTGCCGATCAGGCCGCCTCCTGAGCCGAGGGAACTATCCCTCGTGGCGCCGGTGGTGATGGTGCCGCTGAGCCTGCGGCTCCGACTTGGGATGCTGTGCAGTCGCGGCGGCGTGGCTGTCTGACGACGGCGGGGTGCTGTCGGCGGAGGCGGTACCCGCCAGGCCGAGAGCACCGGCGAGGATGCCGGCGGTCAGGAGGGGCAGGGCGAGGAATCGGGTGCGGATGTTCATGGGAATCTCCTTGTGTGCGTGTCTTTTTGGCTGTCTGCGCCGGATCGTTCTGGCGATGTATTGAGCATGCCTCGGCGCCGCCCCGCGGTCTGTCCGCCGCCCGGTGGATGCGGGGGATGACTGTGGTGTCCACCGATCGGGGGACACGGGCCAGCGCGGCCTGCCCTATCCCCAGCTGTCGGGGCGGCGGCCGCCGGCTCCGGTGCCGATCAGGCCGCCTCCTGAGCCGACAGTCGATCGGCACAAGACGGTCACGAAACGATCTGAGACGCGAACGCGTTGCCGCGTGAAGTCGCCACGCTTTAGTTTTCGGTGCATGACCTCTGTTCTCATCACCGGCTGCTCGTCGGGCTACGGACTCGCGACGGCGCACCGGTTCCTCGACGCCGGCTGGGACGTCATCGCGACGATGCGTGTCCCCCGGGACGGCCTCTTCCCCGAGTCGGATCGAATTCAGCTGTTGCCCCTCGATGTCACCGACCCGTCGAGCATCGCCGCCACGATCGAGCGCTGCGGTCCCATCGACGTTCTGGTGAACAACGCCGGGATCGGCGCCATCGGAGCCTTCGAGGCGACGCCGATGGCGACGGTGCGAGACCTGTTCGACACCAACACGTTCGGAGTCATGGCGATGACGCAGGCCGTCATCCCCCAGATGCGCTGCCGACGGTCCGGCGTGATCGTCAACGTCACGTCGAGTGTGACGCTGACCCCGATGCCGTTGGCGGCCGCCTACACCGCCAGCAAGATGGCCATCGAGGGGTTCACCGGATCGTTGGCGCACGAACTCGGACACTTCGGCGTGCGGGCCAAACTCGTCGAACCCGGCTATGGACCGGGAACACAATTCACCAGCAACGGCACCGGTCGGATGGCCGGGACGATCCCCGCGGAGTATCGGGCTTTCGCCGAGCCCATCCTGGAGGCGTTCGCCGAGCCCGGCCCGGTGACCACGCCCCAGGACGTCGCCGACGTCGTCTACGGCGCGGCACTGGACACCACGGACCGGCTCCGGTTCGCTGCCGGGGCCGACGCGGTCGCTCTCGCGGGCTGACTCCGCGCAGCGCGGGAAGCCGGGCGGCGACTGGGATAACGTCTGCGACGTGCCAGCAGCGGAAGCCTCCGCGTCGGTGTGGGACGCGCTGATGCCGTTGCTGCGTCCACAAACCGTGCTGTCCAAGACGATCGCCGGCGGCGGACGCTGGAGCGTGCGTAAACCGCAGTACGGCGATCCGGCGTTCTGCTTGATGCTCGAGGGCAGCTGTGTGCTCGACCCCGAGGGACTCGACTCGGCCGACCTGCACCCCGGCGACTTCCTCCTGGTGCCGCGGATGCCCGCCTTCGTCCTGAGCGCCGCACGCGGTATCGAACCGACCGACGTCCCGCTGGACTACGCCCGCCTCACCCGGCACGGCAATGACACCGAGCCGCCCACGATGCGCATGCTCGGCGGCTATTTCCGGTTCGACCCCGCCCACGCGGCGCTGCTCGTCTCGCTGTTGCCGCCTGTGGTGCTGGTGCGTCACGGCGAACCCGGATCGGAGCGCCTCGGCCGCATCGTGGCGCTGATCGCCGAGGAGGAGACGCACAGTGACACTGCGGCCGGCGCGGCGGTCGTTCAGCGTCTGGTCGAGGTGCTGCTGATCGAGGCCCTACGGGCGCAGACACCGGCGCTGAGCGGCGGGCAGCGCGGACTGCTCGCCGGTCTGACAGACCCGGTGCTGGCTCCCGCGCTGCACGCACTGCACGCCGACCTCCCGCACGGCTGGACCGTCGAGAGTCTGGCCCGCGCCGCGTCGGTCTCGCGTGCCGTGTTCGCGCGGCGCTTCACCGAAACGGTCGGCATTCCGCCGATGCACTACCTCCTCGAGTGGCGCCTGACCCTGGCCAAAGACCTTCTGCGGTCCGGAACGCTGTCGACGGCTCAGGTCGCGCAGCGCGTCGGCTACCGCTCGGCACCGGCCTTCACCACCGCCTTCGTCCGTTCAGTGGGCTGCTCACCCACCGAGTTCGCCCGAGGGCATGCTGTCACGTAACGCCCGCGCGACCAGACCTATCCCCAAGAGTCGGGGCGGCGGCCGTCGAGGTCGGTGAAGCCGTATTCGCGGGCGAGTTGGCCGGAGGTCACCGAACGCTGATTCCACCGCGTCCGGCCCGGGTCCGCCGCCAGCGCGGCCACGGCGCGGCCGACATAGCGCGGCGACTCCGACTCGGCGAAGCCTTCGGGTGCGGTGGGGCGTCCGTCGGCCCGGCCGGGCTGCAGCGCGTCGCGCCACGTGTCCTCGGTGACGCCCCAGTTGTCCAGCATCATCTCCGAGCGCAGCCATCCTGGCGTGAGGGAGACGGCGGTGCCGCCGTAGGGCGCCAGCTCGTGACCCAGGTCGAACGCCAGCCGGTTGACCGCGACCTTGGCCAGACCATAGAACGCCGAAATCCGGTAGTGCGCCGCGTTGTACGCGGCCGTCCCGTCGGTCACCTCGACGACCAGGCCTCCGGGCCGGTCGATCACCACCGGCAGCAGGGAATGCGATGTGATCAGGTGAGTCTCGACACCGAGCCGCAGAATGCGCAGTCCGTCGTCGAGGTCGTGCTCCCAGATCGGCGTATTCCACTGTGCAGGAGTTCCCTTGAGGATCTCGGCGCCCCAGATGTCATTGACCAGGATGTCGAGGTGCCCGTGGTCGGCGCGGAGGCGGTCTGCCAAGGCGCCGACCTGTGCGGGGTCGAGGTGGTCGACGCAGAGGGCGATACCTACGCCGCCGAGGGCGTCGACCAGTTCGGCGGTCTCCTCGATTGTCTCCGGTCGGTCATAGTCGGACTGCATGCCGCCGGTGCGGCTGCTGCGACCGGTGCAGACCACCGTCGCGCCCGTCTCACCGAGTGCGGCGGCGATGCCGCGGCCCGCTCCGCGGGTGGCGCCGGCGACCAGCGCGACCCGGCCTCGCAGGGCGTTCCTGTCGGGCTCCCACACCATGATTTCAGTCTCGGCCTCCACGACCTCGACGCCAAGACGGTTCTGTCAGCGGTCGAGGCGCGTGGCGTGCCGCTCGCCGAAGACCCGGAAGTGGGTGGGCATGTGCGAGCGGGTGTCGCGCGGCGTGGTCGCGACGTGCCCGCTGTGGCTCCCGGTGGTGGTGGTCTGAGCGGCGGCCGTGCCGGCCACCCCGAGGGCGCCGCCGAGGATGCCGGCTGCCAGCAGGGGCAGGGCGAGGAAGCGGGTGCGTGCGTTCATGATGAATTCTCCTGTGTGAGTGGATCTTTGACTTGTCCGCCGGTGTGTTCCGGCGATGTACCAAGAATGCCGGGGCGGGCGGCGTCCGTCTGTCCGTCGGCTGGTGGAGGGCGGGGAGGAATGTGACGTCCTCCGATCGGGGGACGCCGGTGTGGCGTCGACTACTCGGCTGTGCGACGCCCCGGTCGGCATGGGATGTTCGAATAATGACCTGCGCGCAATGCCCGCGGTGCGGGGCCGAGCGGCCGTCGTGGCTGGGGGAGCCGCACCGCTGCATGGGTGATGCGAATCTGTCCTGGCTGGCCTTCCACGAGATGACCGCGCACGCGGCGATGGCGTGGCGGCGCCGGCTGCTCGACGGGACGTCCTGATCGGGATTTGCGGGTGCGACAGGGCGCGGTAGGGTCGACCGTTAGTCGCGAAGAGATCGGATCGTTACGTCATGGACCTTGTACTCGGCTTGTCGATGACGTCGTCATCGGCGCGCTGGGTGCTCGTCGAGGGAACCAGCGGTGACGGCGCCACTCTGGACCGCGGTTCGCGGGCCCTGCACGACCTCGATGCGGGCGCCCTGATCGACTCCCTCACGGCCCAAGCCGCGCCCCGCCGGGTGCACGCGGTGGGTCTGACCTGGGCCGCAAACGCTGAGAGCGCCGCCAGCGACGTCTGGCAGGCGCTGACCGACCGCGGCGTCGAGAACGTCATCGCGGTGTCCGACATCGAGGCCGCCGAGGCCCTGGCGCTGGGCATCGCCGAGATGGCCGGCTGCGAGCGGGTGGCCGTGTGTGTCGCGGAGCCGGGACCGTCGGTGCTGGCCACGGTCACGCCCGACGGCGTGACCGCCGACCGCGTCGACGCCGGCGAGTTCGGCGACATCGAGGCTGTCGCGCCCGAAGCGGTGTTCGTGCTGGGTTCCGGCGACGTCGCGGGCGTGGTGGCCACGCTGCAACAGCGCACCGCGGTGCCCGTCATCTCCGCCGAGCAGGCCGACCTGGCGCTGGCCCGGGGCGCGGCGCTGGCGTCGGCGTCCGCGGTGGCCATGCTCGATGCCCAGCCGGCCGGCCGGGCCGCGCGGCTCTCCCCGACGGCCGTGCTGGCCTCGGTGCTCGCGGCAGCCGTCGTGACGCTCGTGGTGTCGGCGTCGGCGGCGGTGGGCTTGAGCCTGACGCCCGACACCCCGTCGCCGCAGATGGTCCGCTCGGTGCAGGAGCCGGTCCGCGAGGCCGCCCCGCCGCCCGCGCAGGTCCTGCCGCCCTCTCCGGCCGCCCCGCCGCCGGCGCCGGCCGCACCCGTCGTCAACGAGGTGCCCGCACCCGAGGCCGTGGAGATGCCCGCCCCCGAGGCGCCGCCGCCGGTGTACGACGAGCCGATCGCTCCCGCGCCCGAGTACGTCCCGCCGCCGGCACCTGACTACGTGCCGCCGCCGGCGCCGCCGAACTACTTGCCGCCCGCACCCGGTGCGCCGGTCCTGGTTCAGCCGGGCGGGCCGCTGCCCGCGGCGGTGCCGCCCCCGGTCACCGTGGACGCCCAGCAGCCGCGGCTCCGCGATCGCATCATCGAGCGCATCCCGATCATCAACCGGTTCCACGAACCGCAGTACAACCCCTGATCCCGCCGAAATTGCATTCCGGCTGAGGAAGTGCGAGTAGATGTCTGCCGGAATGCACGTTCGGCGCGTCAGGGGAAGACGAGGTTGCGCAGTGGCTCTCCGCGCTGCAGCCGGGTGATGTTCGCGGTGACGTCACCGACGCGGCCGGCGAAGGTGTCAGCGGTGATGCCCGACGAGTGCGGGGTCATCAGGACGTTGGGCAGCTCACCGAAAGGGAATTCGCTCGGTGCGCAACCGTTTTCGCTGTTCGGGTAGCGATACCAGACGTCGATGGCTGCGCCGGCGATCACCCCTTCCGCCAGCGCCTCGTAGAGCGCTCGCTCCTGCACCAGGGGGCCGCGGCCGACGTTGATCAACACCCCGTCGGAGCCCAGCGCGTCGAGCTGGGCCGCGCCGATCATGCCCTCGGTGTGCGCGTTCAGCGGCGCCGACACCACGACGACGTCGCTCTCGCGCATCAGGCGGTCCAGCTGACCGGTGTCCCCTGCCCACGTCAACCCGGCATTGGGCGCCACGGCGCCTGATCCGGTGACCGCGGCGGCAGTACACCCGAACGCCCGCAACAGATTCCAGCTGCGCATCCCGATGTGGCCGAACCCGACGAACCCGATGTGCGCGTCCCCCAGCGTCGGCGGCTGCGCGAGGGACCGGTCGTAGACCGCGGTCGCCCACACCCCGTCGCGCAGCGCGCGGTCCTGGGTGAGGAAGCCGCGGCGCAGCATCACCGCAGCGCCCGCCACGTACTCCGCGATCGAGCGCTCGTGGTGGAACGTGTTGGCGACCAACATGTCCGGCGGTAGTGCCGCGAAGTCGACCTTGTCGGTACCCGCACCCGCGACGTGGATCAGCCGCAGCTTCTCGGCGGTGCGGGCCATGTCGGCGGTGAACCGGCTGCCGACGTACACCTCGGCGTCGCGCAGCTCGGCCTCGGGCACGCCGGTGATCAGCCAGCGGATGTCCGATCCCGGCGGCGCCATCGCCTCGAACCGGTCGCGATGGGGGAGGAGGTTGGGGTCGGCGACGATGATCTTCACGTCAATCCCTCTGCAGCGCCGGGCGTTTGCTGTCAAACGTCCAGCCGGGGATCAGGTACTGCATCGCGACGGCGTCGTCACGGCCGCCCAGTCCTTCGCGGGTGTACAGCGCGTGCGCCGCGGCGACGGCGGACTCGTCGAGCGTCACGCCCAGCCCCGGTGCGTCGGGCACCGTCAGATGGCCGTCGACGATCTGGTACGGGTCGGTGGTGATGGCCTGGCCGTCCTGCCAGATCCAGTGCGTGTCGATGGCCGTGATGTCGCCGGGCGCGGCAGCGGCCACATGGGTGAACATCGCCAGCGAGACGTCGAAGTGGTTGTTGGAGTGCGATCCCCACGTCAGACCCCACGCTTCGCAGAGCTGCGCGACGCGCACCGAGCCGGCCATCGTCCAGAAATGCGGATCGGCCAGCGGGATGTCGACGGCCCCAGACCGGATCGCGTGGCCCATCTCGCGCCAGTCGGTGGCGATCATGTTGGTCGCCGTCGGCAGCCCCGTGGCGCGTTTGAACTCCGCCATCACCTCGCGACCCGAGAACCCGCCCTCCGGACCGACGGGGTCTTCGGCGTAGGCCAGGACGCCGGTGAGCTCGCGGCAGATCCGGACCGCGTCGTCGAGCAGCCATCCGCCATTGGGGTCCAACGTGATTCGGGCGTCGGGAAAGCGGTCGGCCAGCGCGATGACGGCCTTGGCCTCGTCGGCCGCGGGCAGCACCCCACCCTTGAGTTTGAAGTCGGTGAACCCGTAGCGCTCCCGCGCCGCCTCGGCCAGCCGGACGATGGCGTCGGGGGTCAGGGCCTCCTCGTGGCGGACAGTGAACCAGTCGTCGGCCTCGTCGGCTTCGTCGGCCGCCGAGCGGTAGGCGAGATCGGTCTTGGTGCGGTCACCGATGAAGAACAGGTAGCCCAGAGCCTGCACCCGACTGCGCTGCTGACCGTCGCCGAGCAGCGCCGCGACCGGCACCTCCAGATGCCGGCCGAGCAGGTCCAGCAGGGCGGACTCGATCGCGGTGACCGCGTGGACGGTGACGCGCAGATCGAAGGTCTGCGCGCCGCGGCCGCCGGCGTCGCGATCGGCGAAGGTGCGGCGGACGTCGTTGAGGACGGCGTGGTAGTCGCCGATGCTGCGGCCGACGACGAGCGCGCGGGCGTCCTCGAGGGTGCGCCGGATCGGTTCGCCGCCGGGCACTTCGCCGACGCCGGTGTTGCCCGCGGAGTCGGACACGACGAGCAGGTTGCGGGTGAAGAAGGGCCCGTGCGCTCCGGACAGGTTCAGCAGCATGCTGTCGTGGCCGGCGATCGGGATGACGGTGACGTCGGTGACGACGGGCGTTCTCATGGTGTTCCTCTCAGGCGTCATGACGCGAACCACTTGTCGCCGTTGGCGAGCGGACGGACCACCCGGGACACCTTGTCCCCCATGGCCCGCAGGGCGTCGACGATCTCGCGTTCACGCTGCGGATCGAGCCGGTCGACGGGCACCGACGCACTGATCGCGTCCTGCGCGGGCCGGCAGTAGCGCAGCGGCACCGCGAAGCACCGCAATCCGACGGTGTTCTCCTCGTCGTCGCAGGCGTACCCGCGTAGCCGGACCTCGTCGAGCTCGCGGTCGAGCGCGCCGCGGTCGGTGATCGTGGTGGCGGTCAGCGGGGTCAGCGCGGACGGGACGTGCCGGTCCCGGTCGACGCCGAACCGCTCGGCCAGCAGCGACTTTCCGAGGGACGTCGCGTAGGCGGGCAGCCGTCTGCCCACCCGGCTCGCGGTGCGGGTGTACTGCTTCGACTCCCGGGTGGCCAGGTAGACGATGTCGGTGCCGTCGAGCCGGCCGAGGTGGAACGTCTCGTCGAGGGCGGCGCGCAAGTCTTCCAGGAACGGGACGATCAGCGGCAGGTACGGGTCGCTGTCGAGGTAGCTGGTCCCGACCAGCAGGGCCCGGATACCGATCCCGTACAGCGTGCCGCTCGGGTCCGAGCGCACCCACCCCTGGCTGACGAGGGTCCGCAGCAGCGCATGGGCACTGCTGCGCGGCATCTCGAGCGCATCGCTGATCTCCCGCAACCGGGCCGGATCGTCGTGCCGGGCGGCGAGGTACTCGAGCAGTTCGACGGTGCGCACCGCCGACTTGACCTTGCGGACCGGAATGTCCTCTGTCACAACAGCTCCCTCACAATGCCAGCAGTTCGCGGCCGATGAGCAGCACCGCGCCCGCGGCCGAGACGCCGATCGCCAGCCAGCGCAGGCGGGTCGGATTGAGGTGCCGGTTCAGCACCGTGGAGAGCAGGTAACCGGCCAGCGCCGCCGGAATCAGGACGGCGAAACCCCACCAGGTCTGATGGTCGACGGCGCCCGTCACCGACAGCACGATCAGCGACAGCACCGACCCGACGAGGAAGAACCCGCTCATCGTGCCGCGCAGCCGGGATCCCGAGTTGCGTTGCCACACCAGCGCCATCGGCGGACCGCCGATCGAGGTGGCCGTCCCGAGCAGTCCGGACGTCGCACCGGCCAGCACCACGTTGCGGCGCCGCGGAGCAGGGATCCAGCCACTGCTGGTCAGCACCACCCCGCACAGCACCACCGCGGCCAGCAGCAGCGACAGCGCGCGGTGCGGTAGCGCGGCCAGCAGCAGCGCGCCCGCGATCGTGCCCGGCACCCGCCCGACGAGCGCCCACCCGGTGCCCGAAAGGTCGATCGCCTCGCGTTCCCGGATCACCACGATGAGCGTCACCAGCGTCGCGACCATGATCAGCGTGCCGGGGATCAGCGACGGCTCGACCAGCGCGACGATCGGTGCGGCGAACATTCCCATACCGAACCCGATCGAGGCCTGCAGCGCCGATGCCAGCAGAACCGCCACGGCCAGAACGCAATATCCCGCGAGGCTCATGCCGGCACGGTCTCACGCCCACTCCCTTCGAGCAGCAGGGGATGGTGGCATTCGGCGGCGTGACCGGGCGTCTCGGGATCCGCGGCGACGGGCGGCGCCGTCGTCGCACACACCTCGGTCGCCTTCCAGCACCGGGTACGGAACCGGCACCCCGACGGCGGATTGATCGGTGACGGCACTTCCCCCTTGAGCAGGATCCGGTTGCCGCGCTGCTCGCCGTCGAGCGTGGGGGCCGCCGACATCAGCGCGGCCGTGTAGGGATGGTTCGACCGCTCGTACACCGCTTCGGTGGGGCCGTTCTCGATGATGCGGCCCAGGTACATCACCGCGACGCGGTCGGCGACGTGACGCACCACCGACAGGTCGTGGGAGATGAAGATGTAGCTGATGCCGAGTTGGTCCTGCAGGTCGTTGAGCAGGTTGAGCACTTGCGCCTGGACCGACAGGTCGAGCGCGGAAACCGGTTCATCGCAGATGATCACGTCGGGGTTGAGCGCCAGCGCGCGGGCGATGCCGATGCGTTGACGCTGGCCGCCGGAGAACTCCTGTGGGTACTTGCCGGCGGCCTTGGCGCCGAGGCCGACCAGATCGAGCAGGCCGCGCACCCGCATGTCGCGGTCCTGGCGGTTCTTCACCACACCCTTGTGGCTGCGCCACGGCTCGGCGATGATCTCGGCCGCCGACATGCGGGAGTTCAGCGACGCGTAGGGGTCCTGGAACACCATCTGCACGCGGCGGCGGAACTTGAGCAGTTCGGCGCCCTTGAGGCTGAACGGGTCGACGCCGTCGAATCGCACGGTGCCCTCGTCGGGGCGTTCGAGCATCATCAGGGTGCGTGCGAGGGTGGACTTCCCGCAGCCGGATTCACCGACCAGGCCGAGGGTTTCGCCGCGCTTCAGATCAAGGGTGATGCCGTCGAGCGCGCACAGGAGGTTCTTGCCCGCGTGCGGCACACGGAACGACTTCCGGACGTCGCGGACCTCGAGCAACGTGTCATCCGTCATCATGCGATCAGACATCAGTGACCTCTTCCTGGAAGTGGCAGGCTGCCTTGCGGCTGGTGCCGGTCAGGGCGGGCCGCGTCGTCGTACAGATCTCCTGCGCCAGCGGGCAGCGGGCCTGGTAGACGCAGCCTTCGGGAATCGCGTGCAGGTCGGGCGGGGTGCCGCCGATCGACTTCAGGGTGTCCCCGCGCCGCGCGTTGACCGGCACCGAGTTCAACAGGCCCTTCGTGTAGGGATGTCGCGGGTTCGCGAAAACCTCGGCGACGGTTCCTGTTTCGACGATGTTGCCGGCGTACATCACCGCGACCCGGTCGGCTTCCTCGGCGACCAGCGCCAGGTCGTGGGTGATCAGCACGACGGCCATGTCGTATTCGGTGCGCAGATCCCGCAGCAGCGCCATGATCTGCGCCTGCACGGTGACGTCGAGAGCGGTGGTGGGCTCGTCGGCGATCAGCACGCTCGGGTTGAGCGCGACGGCCATCGCGATCAGCAGACGTTGGCGCATGCCGCCGGAGAACTGGTGGGGATAGGAGTTCAGCCGCGTCTCGGGTTGCGGGATGCCGACGCGGGCCATCAGGTCCACGGCTTTGCGCTTGGCTTCCTTCGCGGAGAGCCGCTGGTGGATCCGGAACGGCTCGGCCAGTTGGGTTCCCACGGTGTAGAGCGGATTCAACGCGGTCAGCGCGTCCTGGAAGACGATCGCCAGTTCGGTGCCCGCCATCTCCCGCCGCTTCTTGCGGTCGGCGCGGAGCAGATCGACGTTGCCGAGTCGTGCGCTGCCGCCGACGATGTCGGCGACCGGCTCGAGAAGGCCCACCAGGGCCGTCGCGGTCATCGACTTACCGCAGCCGGATTCGCCGAGCAGCGCGAGGGTTTCGCCGCGCCGGGCGCCGAAGGACACCTCGTTGACCGCGCGCAGCGTTCCCGAGATGGTGCGCACCTCGACGGACAGCCCGTCGACCTCGAGGACGGGCGCGGCGTCGACATTAAGGTCGTGATCGGCGAGTGCGGTCATGCTTCGGCCTTTCATGAGAGGCGCTTTCCGGTCTTGGTGAATGCGGCGAGCCGCTTCTGCGGGACGGTGAGGCGCCACCGCTGACCCGGGTCGGTGGCGATGCGCGCCCAGGCCGCCAGGATCGTCGCCGAGACGGTCGTGATGACGATCGCCAGGCCGGGGAAGAACGACAGCCACCAGGCACTGTGCAGGTAGGTGCGGCCCTGGGAGACCATCAGGCCCCAGCTGACGTCCGGCGGCTGGATACCGATGCCGAGGAAGCTCAGGGAGCTCTCGGCGAGCATGACGTAGCAGAAGTCCAGCGTCGCGACGGTCAGCAGGGTGGGCAACACGATCGGCAGCACGTGCCGGCCGATGATCGAGCCGGCGCCGGCGCCGAAGGTGCGGGCGGCGTCGACGAACACCCGGCTCTGCAGTTCGGCGGATTCCGCGCGGGCGGTGCGCAGGTATACCGGGATGCGGGTGATGGCCAGCACCGCAACGATGTTGGCGGCGCTGGGGGAGAACACGTACAGCACGACGACGGCGAGCAACAGCGACGGGAAGCTCATGATCACGTCGGCGACGCGCATCGCGAGGGTCTCGCGCCAGCCCCGGTAGTAGCCGGCCCACATGCCGACCGCCGAGCCGACGATCGCGGAGATCACCACCGCGGGCACTGCGACCGACAGCGTGGTGCGGCAGGCGACGATCAGCCGGGCGAGCATGCTGCGGCCCAGCGGGTCGGTGCCCAGCACGTTGGCCCAGCCGTGGCTGAGCGTGAACGGGGCCTGGTTGGAGTTGTCCAGGTCGATGCGGGTGGCGAGGTCGCCCACCAGGACCGGACCGAGCAGCGCGGTGAGGAACACCAGGCCGAGCACGCAGGCCGCGGCGAAGGCCACCCGGTCGTTGATCAGCAGCCGGAACCACAGGGCACCGCCCCGCCGGCGGGAGGCCTCGGTGTCGTCCTCGCCGACGATCGCCGTCGTGGGCTTGACCGGGATCAGATCGATCTGAGTCACGTTGTCCCCTTATACCTTTGCCGGTTCCCGCACCCGCGCGTCGAGCAACGCGTAGCAGGCGTCGATGAAGATGTTGAGCAGGAAGATGCTCACCGCGGTGAGCAGGACCGCGGCCTGCAGGACCGCGAAATCGCGTTGCAGGATCGCGTCGATCATCAGCTTGCCGATGCCCGGCCAGCCGAAGATCGCCTCGACCACCACCGCGCCGTTGATCAGGCCGACCGCGAGGTCGCCGGCGACGGTGAGCGCGGGTGCGGCGGCGTTGCGCAGGGCGTGGTGGCTGACGACGCGAAAGTCGCTGGCGCCCTTGCTGCGTGCCAGCCGCACGTAGGGCGCCGACAGTGCGGAGACCATCGCGCCGCGCACCACCTGGGTCAGCACACCGAGCGGGCGGATCATCAACGTCGCGATCGGCAGGATCCAGCTCAGCATCCCGTCGTCGACGCCGGAGGTGGGCAGCCAGCCGAGCAGCACCGCGAACAGCCAGACACCGGTGATGGCGAACCAGAAGTCGGGGATCGATGCGGCGGTCATCGACAACAGGCTGGAGAACCGGTCGGCCAGCGAGTTGGGGCGGTAGGCGGCCCAGCAGCCGATGACCACGGCGCCCACGATCGCCAGCAGCATCGTGGTGATCGCGAGTTGCAGGGTGGCGGGGAAGGCCCGCAGCGCCATGTCGGCCGCGGACTCGCCGGTGCGCAGCGAGGTGCCGAAGTCCAGGTGGACGACACCCTTGAAGTAATCGATCAACTGCGTGATGAGCGGATCGTTGAAGCCGTTGGCCGCGGCGAACTCGGCGCGCTGATCGGCGGTGGCCGACTCGGGCAGATACAGGTTCGTGGGGTCACCGGTGAGCCGGGCGAGCAGGAACACCCCGAGCAGCACGATGATCAACGGCAGTGCGCTGGAGTACATCCGGCGCCGGACGAAGGAGAACATGGGCTGGGCCTTCCTGCTTCTCAGGACTGGTCGGTGCGGTCGGCGCCGGCGGGAGTCATCGCGGCGAGCCGCATCTCGTCGCCGGTGGCCGGGTCGGGGGTGTAGTCGACGCGCGCCGACTTGCCGAGGATGCCTTTCATGTGGGCGATGTAGGCCATCTGCATGATGTCCTGCGGTTCCTCGGCGAACAGCTTGGCGAACGCGTCCTGGCGGGCCTGCCCGGTCAGTGCTTCCGCCGCCCGGATCTTCTTGTCGAATTCCGGTGTCCCGTAGGCGGCTTGGGGTCCGTCGGAGAGCATGTACTGGTCCATCGTGAACGCGGCGTCACCGGCCTGGTTGCCGTGCATGATCATCAGCAGATAGGGGCCGGTGTCGGGCGGGAACGGCCGCAGCTGATATTCCAGCTGGTTGGCGGTGTCCATCATCTCGATCTTGACGTTCAGCCCGATCTCGGTGAACTCGGCCTGCAGCACCTCGATGGTCTCGCTGATGTTCGGGAACTGCGCGGTGCGGCCGATCAGCCGGATCTGGGTGTCCACGGGTACGCCGTCGGCCTTCGCCTCGGCGATCAGTTGCTTGGCCTTGTCGGTGTCGTGGGGCCACAGCTGCAGCTGATCGTTGTAGCCGACCACGCCGGACGGGATCAACTGTGCGGCGGGCTGACCGAGACCGCGGAAGAGCGCCTTGACGATGCCGGTGCGGTTGACGGCGTAGTTGATGGCCTGGCGTACCCGCATGTCGTTGAGCGGCGGTTGGGTGGCCTGCATGCGCAGGGCCGTGGTCTCGTTGTTCTGGAACGGCACACCCAGATCGCCGGCACCGTCCTCGGGGCCGAGGCCGGTGGCGATGTCGGCCTCGTCGTTGATGATCATCGCGGCGCGCACACTTCCCTCGCTGCGCCAGCGGTATTCGGCTGTGGCGAACGCCGGCGGGGCGCCCCAGTAGGTCGGGTTGCGCCGCAGCGTCAGCTTCTGGCCGTAGTCCCACTTGGCGATCGCGTAGGGGCCGGTGCCGATCGGCTCGCGCACCTTCTCGGTCGTGCTGGTGGTGCGCGGGACCATCTCGACGAACGAGATGCGCAGCGGAAGAATGGGATCGGGCTCCGTCGTGCCGATCACCACGGTGGTCGGGTCGGGGGTCTGCAGGCTGAGCTTCTCGTCGCCGAAGACGTAGCCGTCGACGTTGCACTGCAGGTCGGAGTTCACCGCGCGGTCGATCGAGAAGGCGGCGTCCTCGGCGGTGAAGGGCGCTCCGTCGGAGAAGGTCACGCCGTCGCGCAGTTGGAACGTCCACTGCGTGGGGCTCGTCTGCGACCACTTCGTGGCCAGCAGAGGGGTGAGGTCGCCCGTCGTGGCGTCGCGCTCGAGCAGCGGTTCGGTGATGTTGGAGCGGACCACGATGCCGGTCGACGTCAGCGAGCTCTCGCACGGTTCGAGCGTCGGCGGCTCCTGCTGGAGCACGATGCGCAGTGTGTTCGGGTCGTACCGGCCCCCGCCGGTGTTGGCGACCGAGCAGCCGGTGGCCGTGACGGTGACTGCCGTCAGGGCGAGCGCGACGAGGGCTGCGGGTTTCATGAATCCTCCCGGGCTGGGGGCTTGTGACGTCCACGTATGTAGATGAAATCTGTGATGGCAACCACACCGTAAGAGCGCGTTTTGGAGAGCGTCAACCCCGGTGAAACGGCCGTTTCCGGCTGAATCTGCGGTGGTCGCGGGGCGTCGGCGGTGCCCCGAAATACCGGGTGAACTGCACTTTTGTACGCAGGCGGGGACTGTCGATACCGGAACGCGCGCCGCAATCACCCGCCCATGCCGTTTCGCTATAAGTCCATGCCAATTCGGACGTGGACGGGTATTCCCAGGTCGCCGTAGCGTGGGGAGCACTATGAGCACTCCCGGTTCGGTCCTGCAGGTCGGTCCCCTCAAGCCCTCGCTGGCCAAGACGCTGGCCGAGGACTACGCAGCCAGGACGCTGCCGGAGTCCCCGTCCGAGCGCGCGACGTTCCTGGCCGAGCACGGCGCCGAGGTCACCGCGGCCGTCACGTCGGGCCGTACCGGCGTGGATGCCGCGCTGATGGCGGCGCTGCCGAACCTCGGCGCCATCGTCAACTTCGGCGTCGGCTACGACACGACTGACGTCGACGCCGCCGCGGCCCGGGGCATCGGCGTCAGCAACACCCCGGATGTCCTCACCGACTGCGTCGCCGACACCGCGGTGGGTCTGATGATCGACACCCTGCGGCAGTTCTCGGCGTCCGACCGGTATGTCCGCGCTGGCCGCTGGCCCGTCGACGGCAATTACCCGCTGACCCGTCAGGTCAGCAACACCCGCGTCGGCATCATCGGCTTGGGCCGCATCGGTCAGGCGATCGCGCACCGGCTCATCGCGTTCGGCTGCACGATCAGCTATCACAACCGCCGCCAGGTGCCCGATTCGCCGTACTCCTATGCCGCGTCGCCCGTCGAGCTGGCCGCCGGGGTCGACGTGCTGGTGATCGCCGCGGCCGGCGGCGACGGTACCCGCGGACTGGTGAGCGCCGAGGTGCTCGACGCGCTGGGCCCGCATGGGTACCTGGTCAACATCGCCCGCGGCAGCGTGGTCGATCAGGACGCGCTGGTGTCGGTGCTGCTGAACGGCCGGCTCGCCGGGGCGGGCCTGGACGTGTTCGCCGACGAGCCCAAGGTGCCCGAGGAGTTGTTCGCGTTGCCCACCGTGGTGCTGCTGCCGCACGTCGGCAGCGCGACGGTGCAGACGCGGGCGGCCATGGAGGCGCTGACGTTGCGCAACCTGGACAGCTTCCTCACCACCGGCGCGCTGGTCACCCCCGTCTGACTTTCCGCCGAAGTTGCATTCCGGCAGCGAGAGTTCGAGTGAGGCCCTGCCGGAATGCAAGTTCGGCGGGCGGAGGGACGCCGGACGCTTCCGCGTCACCGGCAGGCAAGGTCGCCATCTGACACTGCGCCGTGTCGGTATCGCGCCGTGCGGTTCTCAAGGGCGCCCTCGGGGTCTCCGTCCTTCCCCTGGTGGGCTTCACCACCGACCTGCGCCGCGGTCCGGTCCGGGTGGATCCGTTCACCCTCGGGGTGGCTTCGGGTGAGCCGGCTCCCGACGGCGTGGTGTTGTGGACGCGACTCGCGCCCGACCCCCTGGCCGACGACGGGCTCGGCGGCATGCCGTCGCGCCCCGTGGAAGTCGAGTGGGAGGTCGCGACCGACGAACGCTTCGCCCGCGTCGAGCAGCGCGGCGTCGTCGACGCGGTCCCGGAGTCCGCGCACAGCGTGCACGTCGAGCTGACGGGCCTGCGGCCCGGCGCCGAGTACTTCTACCGCTTCCGCGCCGCGGGTTTCCTGTCGCCGCCCGGACGCACCCGCACCGCGCCCGCGCCGGAGTCGATGGCCGCGCTGACGATGTGCGTCGCGTCCTGCTCGAACTACGAGCACGGCTGGTTCACGGCGTACCGGCGACTGGCCGAGGAGGCACCGGATCTCGTTGTACACCTGGGGGATTACTCCTACGAGTACGCCACCCGGCCCGGTGCGGTCCGCCGGCATGTCGGCCCCGAGGCCGTCACGCTGGCGAACTACCGGCAGCGCTACACCCAGTACAAGACCGATCCCGATCTGCAGGCCGCGCACGCCGCCGCACCGTGGCTGGTGGTCTTCGACGACCACGAGGTGTCCGACAACTGGGCCGACCGCACGCCCGAGGCGCCTCAATCCGACTTCCCTGCGCGCCGGGCCGCGGCGCTGCAGGCGTACTGGGAGAACATGCCGCTGCGGTCGGCGGCGCGACCGCGGGGCATCGACATGCAGCTCTTCCGCCGCGTCGACTGGGGTGCGCTGGCCACCTTCCACATGCTCGACACCCGCCAGTACCGTACCGACCAGGCCTGCGGCGATGTGTACCGCAGCGACTGCCCGGAGCGGCTCGACGTCCTCCGTTCGCTCACCGGACCGGTGCAGGAACGGTGGCTGCTCAACGGTTTTCAGCAGTCGCGGGCACGCTGGGACGTCCTCGGGCAGCAGGTGTTCTTCTCGCAGCTCGACCTGGTGGCGGGCCCGGGCAGTGGTATCAATCCCGATGCGTGGGACGGCTACGTCGCCAACCGCGACCGCATCGTCGCCGGCATGCTGAACTCCCCGGTGCGCAACGCGGTCGTCCTCACCGGCGACGTACACGCGCACTGGGCCGCCGAGGTGCGCGAGCGCGCGGGTGATCCGTCGTCACGCAGGGCCGCAACGGAATTGGTGACGACATCGATCACGTCGGGCGGCGACGGCTCCGACACCCGCCCCGACGTCGACGCCATCCTGCCCGAGAACCCGCACATCCGGTACTTCAGCAACCGCCGCGGCTATGTCCGCGCCCGCGTCACCCCCGACGAATTGCGGGCCGACTTCCGCACCGTGCCGTACGTGTCCCGGCCCGGCGCCCCGGTGCGAACCGGCGCGACGTTCACCATCCCCGACCGGATACCCCAGCTCCTCTAGCCGCGGAATAGCATTCCTGGTCGCGATCGGGCGCTCAAAGTCAAGTGGTCATGACAACGGTTAGGCCGCTTGGTTAATGAGGGCAGCCATGCGTTGGGCTGGGGTGTCGAGGTCGAGGGTGGGGCGTGGTCGGGTGTTGAGTTTGTCGGCCACGGCTTGCAGGTCGGCAAACTCAACACCGCCACCAACGCCGAGATCANCTCAAAGTCAAGTGGTCATGACAACGGTTAGGCCGCTTGGTTAATGAGGGCAGCCATGCGTTGGGCTGGGGTGTCGAGGTCGAGGGTGGGGCGTGGTCGGGTGTTGAGTTTGTCGGCCACGGCTTGCAGGTCGGCTTTGGTGTAGCCGCTCAGATCGGTGCCCTTCTCGAACCAGTGGCGCAGCAGCCGGTTGGTGTTCTCGTTGCTGCCGCGCTGCCACGGGGAGTGGGGATCGCAGAAATACACCGGGGCTCGCAGCTGCAGTGAGATGTCTTGCCAGCGGGCCATTTCGCTGCCGCGGTCCCAGGCGATCGAGCGGCGCAGGTGATCGGGCAGCTCAGCCATCGCCGCGAGCATCGCCGCGGCGACGGCTGCGGCGCTGTGGTCGACGGGCAGGTGCAACAAGACGGTGAACCGGGTGCTGCGTTCGACCAGGGTGCCGATCGCGCTGGTGCCGCGGGCCCCGATGATCAGATCGCCTTCCCAATGCCCGGGCACCGCGCGATCAGCGGCTTCGGCGGGCCGTTGACTGATGCGCAGCACATCGTCGAAGCGGCCGCGTCGTTCAGTGTGTCCGCGCGGCTTACGCGCCGCCCGTTTCGTCGACAGGCACTTGTGCAGATCAGCGCGCAGCTGGCCACGAGTCTGCACATACAGGCTGCGGTAGATGGTCTCGTGGCTCACCCGTGCCAGCTTGTCACCGGGGTGATCGCGGGCCAACACCTCGGCGATGAGCTTAGGGCTCCACCCGTCGTCCATCCAGGCCTCCACCGCCGCACACAGGCCAGGGTCGGACAGTTTGAACGCCTTGGGCCGACGTGCCGCCCGAGCAGCGCGGGCATGGGCCAGCTGGGCGTGATAGTCCCCATCGGCGGTGCGGTTGCGGGTCACTTCCCGCCAGATCACCGAGCGGTCCCGACCCAGCTGCGCGCCGATCGCGGCGTAACTCAAACCGGCGTCCAGGCCGCGCATGATCACCACACGTTCGGTGAAACTGAGTCGCCGGCCCGGCCCACCGGCCCGAGCGAGATCGCCCGGTTCAGCCAGCCCGGATCCGCCGTTGCCATTAAGCAGTCGCATCGCGCCAGCTTTGCGCCACCACAGGTAGCCGGCCTGAAAAGACACGCCCAACCCCACCGCCGCGTGCTTGACCGGCGCACCCGCACACACCCGGTCATAGAACTCGCGCCGAACCTCAGACCCGAACCGCCGCCCACTGGTCACTCAGCAACCCCTCACACCACCGGATGTTGCAGTGACCGTATGAATCCGCCGGGCTCGAAGCAACCCGGAATGCTATTCCGCGACAAAGGAAGA
>NZ_JYNL01000024.1 GCF_001044235.1 Mycolicibacterium chlorophenolicum
CGGCCACCAGGTGAATGATCAGACTGTTGGTCGCGATGTCGTGTGAGCCGCCCGATGAGGAATGCCCCGTCACGGCCAGCGGCATCAACGTCATCAGGCCGCCCGCCAGTAGTGCGGGAGTCCACGACCAGCGCAGCACCGTCAGGCTCGCTACGGCGACGAACGCCGCCAGAATCGAGGTGGTGCGCCATGCCGCGCTGGTTTCGACCAGGTCGGCCGCCGACCATATGTCCAGCGGGGTGAGCTCGGTCAACGGTACCCCCGACACGTCGGAGATCGTCAGCGCCACCAACAGCGCAGCGCACACAGCCCATACCGCACAAGCGGCACCGCCCACCCTAAGCGCCCGGTAACCGTCGACGTCGAGTACTCCACTGGGCTGCGGCGGCACGAGGAACGCCGCGAACAAGAAGTGTCCGATCGCCACCACCGCAGCGATCTCTCCGGCGGCGCGCACGAACGACAGCCCGTAGGTAGTGAAGGGCCCCGGATCGCTGAGCCCGGTCACCGCAAGAACCTCAGGCAACGCTAAAGCGCCGATCGCCGCGGCGGTAACGCCCGAAATCGTTGCCACACCCAGCAACACAACCCGCACCACCCAGCGTCGGGGAGCGGCAGACGTCGCCATCACCGCCCCCACTCCGATCCCGCGATGTTTTCACCGTCACGGCTCCGGCGGTTCACGATCAGCACATGGATCCCCGGGGAGAGCGACGGCGCGGTGCGCTCGAACGCGACTGCGTCATATCGGAAGTGTGGTGTTGGTGACGAACGCATCGCGCACCCACGACACCACCTCGTTCCACAGCCCGGTCAGCAGGGCGATGCCGACCGCGACGAGGAGCACGCCGCCGAAGACCTGAATTCGCCGGGTGTTTCGGCGCAGCCAGCCCAGTGCCCGCATCGCCCGGCCGGATGCCAGCGCGAAAGACCGCGACGAGGAGCACGCCGCCGAAGACCTGAATTCGCCGGGTGTTTCGGCGCAGCCAGCCCAGTGCCCGCATCGCCCGGCCGGATGCCAGCGCGAATAGCACGAACGGAGCGCCCAGGCCCACACAGTAGGCGACGACGAGTGCGATTCCGCGAGCGACGTTGGGCCCCTCGCTGGCAGATGCGACAGCGATCACACCCGTCAGCGTCGGGCCCAAACACGGGGTCCAGCCCAGCCCGAACACCGCCCCAAGTACCGGCGCACCCCACAGGGTGGACAACGACGTGGGAGTAAAGCGTGCGTCGCGTTGCAGCGCAGGGAAAAAACCCATGAACACCAGACCCATCACGATCGTGACGACTCCGCCGATGCNGTGGACAACGACGTGGGAGTAAAGCGTGCGTCGCGTTGCAGCGCAGGGAAAAAACCCATGAACACCAGACCCATCACGATCGTGACGACTCCGCCGATGCGCTGCAACAACACTCCATTGGTGATGATCGTCGTCGTCAGACCCAGAATCGCGACGGTTCCCATCAGGAACACCGCCGTGAAGCCGACAACGAACAGCCCCGCGGCCCCCGCTACCCGCAGACGTGCCCTGGCCAGCGGCTGGGCACGCGCCTGGTCATCCACGCCGACCACCGCGGCGAGGTAAGACAGGTACCCGGGCACGAGAGGGACGACGCAGGGCGATGCGAACGACACCAACCCTGCCAAAGCCGACACGAACACCGCGAGAAGGACGTGTCCAGACGTAGCGATCGCGGTGACGCCATCCACGAAGTCCGACACCCCTTCGTACCCACCGGTCCAACACCGCTCAACAACGACGCAGGTCACGGCCATACCGCCGGACCCGACGCCATCATCTACTATCAAACTACGTAGAAACAAATCATCGGAGGGAGGAAGCCGCATGCGATGCCCGCCCCCCAAGCTGATCATGGCAATGCTGATGGCCCCACTAACAGCCGTAACCGTGCTGACCGCGCCGTCGGCGAGCGCCGAGCCGCAGACGCCCCTGCCCCGGTCCGGCGACCCCCTCACGGTCCCTGGCTCGACAGCGCCGAGCCCCCTCCTCCCTGCGCTAACCGGGCCGCCCCCCGGCTCGTCGCCGGCAGCTTCCGAGGACCCACCAGCCGGCCAAAACCCGGTGCCCTACCTCGGCCCACCGGTCTTCGCTCCCCCCACGTTCAACCCGACGAACGGCTCGACGGTCGGCGTCGCCAAACCCATCATCATCAACTTCCAACGACCAATCGCCAACCGCACGCTGGCCGAACAAGCCGTCCACATCTCCTCCACCCCCGCGGTCCCCGGGAAGTTCTACTGGATGAGCACGACTCAACTCAGATGGCGACCCATCGACTTCTGGCCCGCCGACACCACGGTCAGCATCGACGCCAGCGGCACGAAATCGAGCTTCCGCACCGGCGACTCGTTGGTAGCGACCATCGACAACGCCACCCTCCACATGGAAATCATGCGCAACGGCGTACTCGAGAAGACCATGCCGGTATCCCTAGGCAAGCCGGGATACGAGACGCCCAACGGCACCTACTACGTGCTCGAGAAGTTCGCCGACATGGTGATGGACTCCTCCACCTATGGTGTTCCGGTCGACGCAGCCGAAGGTTATAAGCTCAAAGTCCAAGACGCGGTGCGCATCAACAACGCCGGCATCTTCGTTCACGGTGCGCCCTGGTCAGTCGCTGATCAGGGGAAGCGCAACGTCAGCCACGGGTGCCCCAATTTGAGTCCAGCCAATGCGCAGTGGTTCTACGACAACTTCGGCAGCGGGGACCCGATCGTCGTCAAGAATTCCGTCGGCATCTACGACGAGAACGACGGTGCCCAGGACTGGCAGATCTGACATTTGGGTGAGCGTAACCGAGTAACCCACCGGCCCACCACGATTGATAGGAATCGAGCGCTATCATCGTTGAATGGCGATGACAAAAGGAGCGGGTTCCTCCCCGTCGGCCGCGGATCTGGCGCCGGCGGCAGCGCTGTTTCGCGGCCTATCGGATCCCACCCGGTTGGCGATCCTTCAGCGCCTCACCGAAGGGGAGGCCCGGGTGGTGGATCTGATTAGGGTGTTGGGCACTGCGCAGTCGACTGTGTCGGCGCATCTGGCCTGCCTACGCGAGTGCGGCCTGGTCACCGGGCGCCCGGAAGGCCGGCAGATGTTCTACTCGCTGAATCGCCCAGAGCTGATGGATCTGCTCGCGTCGGCGGAATCGCTGCTGGCCGCGACCGGGAACCAGGTGGTGCTGTGCCCTGTCTACGGAGCCGATGCGACGAAGAAAGAAGCGGTGACCAAGCGATGAGCGACACCTGCGGTTGCGGCGGAGACGAGGCCGACGTCAGCGGGCAGCCCGAGGAGCAGGCCGAATCCCTGTGGCAGGTTCGGGAACTGCAGTTCGCGGCCGTCGCGGGGGTGTTCCTGCTGGCCGGGGTGATCGCCGGCGGGGCAGGTGCGCCGTCGGCGGTCGTGCTCACGTTGGAAGCGGTTGCCTTGGTTGTCGGCGCCTATACCTTTGTGCCGTCCACGCTGAAGCGTCTGGCCAAAGGCAGGATCGGGGTGGGCACGTTGATGACCATCGCCGCTGTGGGCGCGGTGCTCCTCGGCGAAGTCGGCGAAGCCGCGATGCTGGCGTTCCTGTTCTCGATCAGCGAGGGTTTGGAAGAGTATTCGCTGGCACGCACCCGTCGCGGACTGCGCGCCCTGCTGTCGCTGGTGCCTGATCAGGCCACTGTTGTGCGCGGCGACACCGAGATGGTCGTGTCCTCACGTGAATTGCGTGTCGGCGACCGAATGCTGGTCAAGCCCGGCGAGCGGATCGCCACCGACGGCATTATCCGCAGCGGCCGCACCGCGCTGGATGTCTCGGCGATCACTGGTGAGTCGGTGCCCGTGGAAGCCGAACCGGGCCACGAGGTGTTCGCCGGCTCGATCAACGGCACCGGCGTGCTGGAGGTCGAAGTCACCACCACATCCCAGGACAACTCGCTGGCCCGCATCGTGAAGATCGTGGAGGCCGAACAGTCCCGCAAGGGCGCCTCCCAGCGATTGGCCGACCGCATCGCCAAGCCGCTGGTTCCCGGGGTGATGATCGCCGCGGCCCTTATTGCCATGATCGGCAGCCTGCTCGGCGACCCGGCCGTGTGGATCGAACGTGCCCTCGTCGTACTGGTCGCGGCCTCGCCGTGCGCGTTGGCGATCTCGGTGCCCGTGACCGTGGTCGCCGCGATCGGTGCGGCCAGCAAACTCGGCGCGCTGGTCAAGGGTGGCGCCGCGCTGGAGGCCCTCGGCGCGGTGCGCGGCGTCGCCCTGGACAAGACCGGCACCCTGACCGCCAACCGGCCCACTGTCATCGAGGTGGCCACCACCCACGGCGCCACCCGCGAGCAGGTGCTCGATCTGGCCGCAGCGCTGGAAGCGCGCAGTGAACACCCGCTGGCCGCGGCGATCCTGGCCGCCGTCGACGAGGTCACCCCGGCTACTGACGTGCAGGCGGTGACCGGCGCCGGGCTCACCGGACGCCGCGACGGCAACACGATTCGCCTGGGCCGACCCGGGTGGCTCGATGCGGGCGCATTGGCTGATGCCGTGGTACGGATGCAGCAGGCCGGCGCCACCGCGGTGCTCGTCGAAGATGACGGCCAAACAGTCGGCGCGATCGCCGTGCGCGACGAACTCCGTCCCGAGGCGGCCGAGGTCGTCGCCCAGCTGCGCCGCGACGGCTACCACATCGCGATGCTCACCGGCGACAATCACACCACCGCCGCCGCGCTCGCCAAAGATGTCGGTATCGACGATGTGCACGCTGAGCTACGCCCCGAGGACAAGGCGCGGCTCATCGAAGAACTGCGTGCCCAGCGCAACACAGCCATGGTCGGCGACGGGATCAACGACGCCCCCGCCCTGGCCACCGCCGACCTCGGTATCGCGATGGGGGCGATGGGCACCGACGTAGCCATCGAGACCGCCGACGTGGCGTTGATGGGCGAGGACCTGCGCCACCTGCCGCAGGCATTCAGCCACGCGCGTCGCGCCCGACGGATCATGCTGCAAAACGTCGGCCTGTCACTGGCGCTGATCACCGTGTTGATACCGCTGGCGCTGCTCGGTGTGCTCGGTCTGGCCGCCGTCGTGCTGGTCCACGAGCTGGCCGAGGTCGTCGTCATCGCCAATGGTGTGCGCGCCGGCCGCGCCAAGCCCCTGCCCCTTGCACCGACCGACCAACCAGCGACGGCCCACGCAGCAGCGGCGCCCTCATGATCGGCGGAAGTTGTCCGACAATCTCGGTGAGTGCATACGCCCGTGGCAGGGAAAGCGACCCGGGCTGAAGCTGCGTGCCAACCCGCAACCCACACGGCACACAAAGGGCCGGTCATGCGCATATCCATGGACCGCCGGGTGGCCGTAGCGGCAGATTGCCAAGTCTCGTTAGATCCGCCCCCGAAAAGGGTCCTTGATATACCCGCAGGGGTATTCGACAATGGGGTCGACGCCGACGAGTAGCAGGGCAAAATGATCCTCGAGCTGATGCCGAACCATGGAGACAGGCACTTTTCTGGTTTCCGCACGGCTTGCGGGCATGTTGAGGCACATCGGCCCTACCGTCAGAGCGCCCTGCCAGTCCATCCTGGTGGTCAGGTGAGACATTCCCCCGGCGAGTCGAGTGAAGGAGGTTCACCACCATGATGTACGGCACAGACGGCTGCATGTGGGGCGGTTGGGGATGGGGCGGGTGGATCCTCATGGGCGCGGTGACGGTGCTGTTGTCGGCCGCCCTGATCACCGCGGTCGTGCTGGCCATCCGGCATCTCGCCGGTAGCGATGCACAGCGCAACCGCGCGGATTCAGGAGCCTGGTCGCAGCCCGAAAATGCTCTGGCCCAACGGTTTGCGCGCGGCGACATCGACGAGGATGAGTATCGGCGGCGGATGACGCTGCTGCGCGAACACCAGGAATCGCGCTGACTCACGTGCCGCGGGCTCACGGTCGGCCGATAGCGGGATTGCCAGTCGACCGAGGACCTCAAAAATGGATGCAGCGAAGGAGATTGGAAGAATGACCGATACACCTGAATCCACGAGCGAACGAATCGCCGTGGCCGGACAGCGCCGAGGGGTGAACCACGCCTTGGCGTGGAGTGGCATTGCCGCCGCTGCGGTGTTCATCGTTGCGGTGGTGTTCTTTTCCGGGTTCTTCATCGGCAGGGCCACNGCATGACCGATACACCTGAATCGACAAGTGAACGAATCGCCGGGGCCGGAGAGCGCAGAGGGGTGAACCACGCCTTGGCGTGGAGTGGCATTGCCGCCGCTGCGGTGTTCATCGTTGCGGTGGTGTTCTTTTCCGGGTTCTTCATCGGCAGGGCCACCGACGGTTTCGGCGGCAATCGGGGGCATTGTCAAGGAACGCCCGGCATGATGGGACCCGGCATGATGGGGCCCGGCATGATGGGGCCGCAGGGCTCATGGTCACCGGGGAACATGGGGCCCTCTGGCCCCTGGGGGCCCGGCCAGTGGCAGCCGCCGACAACCACTCCAACCACACCTCGGCCGTAGCGCACAAGAACAGGTTCACGCTGCGACGGCAGCAATTTCAAGTTGTCTCATCGAGCCGGCCATCGTCGGCCACGGAGCCGCCAACGCCCAAGACGGACGCAACTCGCACCACGCGTTCGCCCACAACGCGATTCTCACAGCACATGTCGAGCACGCGAAGGGATCATCGGAAATGACCGGAATGAGCAGGCGAGCGGCGCTGAGAATGCTGGCCACCGGTGGGGCCCTCTTCGGGCTGGGGTATGTCTTGCGCAACATGATCGACATACCGGTCAGCCGTGCCCAACCCGGGATGGGTGGCGCGACCGGTATGGACATGCGCGCCTACATGAACATGTTCATGCGGCATGGCGAGCTTCGACGCAGCGTCGAAGAGATTCCCGGCGGGGTGCGCACCACCACCGAATCTGACTCCGCCGACCTCGTCGCCGAACTGCAGGCCCACGTCTCATCGATGTATACCCACCTCGATCAGGGCAGTGAAGTCACCTGCATGAGCTCAAGCCTGCCTACCCTGTTCCGCCGTGCTGCCGATTATCAACGTCAGATCACGCTCACACCCAGCGGCGTGGTGGTGGTCGAAACCTCCAGCGACCCAGAACTGACCAACGCCATTCGCGAACACGCCCGCGAAGTCACCGGATTCGTCGTCGAAGGGATGCCGGCGATGATGAGCGGAATGATGGGCGGCGGGATGATGGGACCTGGCATGGGTCACGGAATGATGGGTCCCGGCATGGGTCACGGAATGATGGGACCAGGCCGCTGAACCGAAGCAAGAAAGCCCCACCAGACGGAGCCGCCACAGGTACCGGTAGTCGCCGCAGCAGGGCACCGCGTGGTGACTGATGGCACGGCAGGCATGTCCACGCCGGCCTGAGTCGGGGATTGTGCAAGCCAACCCTTTCTTCGGCTCCCCTGAGCGAACTCGACAAGTCCAGTGAGCTTGCCGAAACGGCCATAGGCGACGCAGAAGCCACCGCGAACAGCGACCCCATTGCGGCACTGAACGCCGGCAAGCCAACGCCCGTACCCGATATTGGCCTCCCAACAATATGGTGATCATCGGCCTTCTACGAGGAGGTTGAACGAGTCGACGACGGCGCAGACTCCCGCCCGTTCGGCGAGGACCCCAGCGTGTCGAAATGGGCCGCGACTTCAGCGAAGAACGACGGCGTGGACTGCAAGTCCCCGTCACCAGGCGACGTGCTCATATCGCCAACGCGGTCTGCGAATCGGCGTAGGCAGGCCGTCGAACAGAAGTAGAACCGGTACGTGTCCTCCTCATGCGCGATCGTCAGCGACTGGGCATCTGTCGTGACGTGCATCCGACATATCGGATCGACGTGCTCCTGGTGGCGGGTTCCGACGTCGAGGGCGAACGCTTCCACCAGTGCACTCACGTTTCGCAGCCGGAGCGCGCCTAACGACGTCATCGCCAGAAAGTCCGTCCCCCGAAGCGCGGCCGCGGCCTCGGCGTTGCCGACGATCTGACCTGGCCGGGCGACGGCGGCCAGTCTGGCTGCGGTGTTGACCGTCGACCCGAAGACGTCTCCGCGGCGCTTCACCACCGCCCCGGCACAGATGCCTGCGCGCAGNGCCGGGCGACGGCGGCCAGTCTGGCTGCGGTGTTGACCGTCGACCCGAAGACGTCTCCGCGGCGCTTCACCACCGCCCCGGCACAGATGCCTGCGCGCAGCAACGGAAAGCCGTCGATACGCCGGGTTTCGTCGTGGAGTCGCCGAAGGAAAGCCAGCGCCGCGGCGGGGTCCGAACTGGTGATCATCACGGCGTCGCCGAGGGTCTTGATCATGTCGTCGCCGGGCCCGAGTGCCCCGGCGGCTATGGTGGCGAACCGATCTGCCAGTTCGGCAGCACGATGATCACCGTGGGCTTCGGTGAACGCCGTGAACCCCGCGATGTCGACGAAGATGACCACAGTGTCGACGTCGGCATGCTCGAATTCATCTGCAGCGCTGAACGGGTCGATCGTCANGCTATGGTGGCGAACCGATCTGCCAGTTCGGCAGCACGATGATCACCGTGGGCCTCGGTGAACGCCGTGAACCCCGCGATGTCGACGAAGATGACCACAGTGTCGACGTCGGCATGCTCGAATTCATCTGCAGCGCTGAACGGGTCGATCGTCATGGCGTCTCTTCTGCACGCTCAACGCGCGGCGCTGCTGGGTTTATCGACTGCATCGGCATCCCGAGGAGGCGCAACGCATTGGCGACGACGATAAGAGTAGAGCCTTCGTGAATGAGCACGGCGGGACCGATGCCCAGACCAAAGACCGTCGCCGGGATGAGGACCGCGACGATTCCGAGACTGGCCCACAGATTCTGCTTGATGACGCGGGAGGAGCGGCGGCTCAGGCTCACCGCAAACGGCAATGCGCGCAGGTCGTCGGCCATTAACGCAACGTCAGCGGTCTCCAACGCCACGTCGGAGCCCGCCGCCCCCATCGCAATACCCACATTCGCGCCAGCCATCGCGGGCGCATCGTTGACACCGTCACCGACCATCCCAACGCGGCCGCCGCGTTCCCGGAGGGCGGCGATCTGAGCCACCTTGTCCTCGGGCATCAGATCGCCGCGAGCGTCGGCGACACCGACCTCGGCGGCGACGGCATCGGCCACCCGCTGGTTGTCCCCCGACAGCATCACGGTGTACAGTACGCCGAATCATCCACGGGTGCAACGCATTGGCGACGACGATAAGAGTAGAGCCTTCGTGAATGAGCACGGCGGGACCGATGCCCAGACCAAAGACCGTCGCCGGGATGAGGACCGCGACGATTCCGAGACTGGCCCACAGATTCTGCTTGATGACGCGCGAGCAGCGGCGGCTCAGGCTCACCGCAAACGGCAACGCGCGCAGGTCGTCGGCCATTAACGCAACGTCAGCGGTCTCCAACGCCACGTCGGAGCCCGCCGCCCCCATCGCAATACCCACATTCGCGCCAGCCATCGCGGGCGCATCGTTGACACCGTCACCGACCATCCCAACGCGGCCGCCGCGTTCCCGGAGGGCGGCGATCTGAGCCACCTTGTCCTCGGGCATCAGATCGCCGCGAGCGTCGGCGACACCGACCTCGGCGGCGACGGCATCGGCCACCCGCTGGTTGTCCCCCGACAGCATCACGGTGTTCTTCACGCCGAGTGCGGCAAGACGTGCTACGACCGCCGACGCCTCCGGCCGAGGAAGGTCCATCAATCCGATCGCGCCCAACCATCGGTCGCCCGCGCGGACGAGCATCGTTGTGCGCCCCGCCTGTTCGAGTCGATCCACCTCTGCCGCCAACTCAAGCGGCGGGGGCTGAGCGGCGTCGGTGAACAACTCCGTCTTGCCGATCCAGACCTCAATCCCATCGACGGACGCGACGATGCCGCGGCCGATCACCGCACGGACGTCGGACGCGCGGGGTGTCACCGCACCGGCCAGGCGCTCGCGGCCATCGCGGACGATAGCGCGGGCGAGCGGATGGTCGCTTTGCTCCTCCACGGCCACGGCGATCCTCAACAGTTCGGCGTCGTCGCTGTCTGCTGTGGCGCAGACATCGGCGATCCTGGGCCGCCCCTCGGTGAGGGTGCCGGTCTTGTCAAAGGCCAGCACGTCGACCCGGCCAAGTTCCTCCAATGCGGCACCGCCCTTCATCAGGATGCCGGCCCGCGCCGCCCGCGCCACCGCCGACAACACCGCGCTGGGCGTGGCGATCGCCAGCGCACACGGACTGGCCGCCACCAGAACGGCAAGCGCCCGGTACACCGTGTCAGTAAACGGCTCGTCGACCACGAACCCGGCGAAGAGCAGCAGGACCACACCGACCAGGATCACGGGCACGAAAACGCGCTGGAACCGGTCGGTGAAGCGCTGCGTGGAGGTGGTCTTGGTTTGCGCCTCGGCCACCAGACGCACCACGCGGGCCAGGGTGGAGTCACCCGCGAGCCGGGTCACCTGAACCTCGATGGCGCCGGCACCGTTGATGGTGCCGGCGAACACCCGCGATGCCGCGTCGATGAGCTCGGGTGACGCGGCGGCTGCCGCCACGTCCGGGACCGGACTCTTGTCGACGGGGACGCTCTCCCCGGTCACCGGGGCTTGATCGATGCTGCTGCTGCCTGCCACGACGAAGCCGTCTGCGGCCAGACGCATGTTGGGGCGCACGACGACGATGTCCCCAACGCGCAGGTCCGCAACGGACACTTCGACGGTGTCGCCCGTGCCGCCGCGCCGCACCAGCGCCGTCTTCGGGGCGAGTTCGGCGAGCGCTTCGATCGCCCGGCGAGCCCGGCCCATCGCATAGCCCTCGAGTGCGTGTCCGACGCTGAAGAGGAACAGAAGGAGCGCGCCTTCGGCGATTTCGCCGAGCGCCGCCGCACCCGCGGCAGAGACGAGCATGAGGAAGTCGATCTCAAACCGGCCCTGCCGCACACTGGCAAAGGCTTCCTGCACGGTGAAGAACGCGCCGAAGAAGAACGCCAGGCCGTAGACCACCACCTCGGCCGAGCGCGGCGTATCGGCGAAGGCAGCCAGTAACCAGCCCGTGAGCAGCAGCGAGCCCGCCAGTCCCGCGAAGACCAGTTCGGTGCGCTCGCCGAAGATCCCGCCGTGACCATGTTGATGGTCGGCGCCGTCTCTCTCGTGCGCGACGGCGGCTTCAACCGCGGCGGCACTCCTCGACGGCGCCACCTGCGCAGCAATGACGTCTACAAGCTCTTGGGCCGTCACCGTCGCCCGCTCGAACTCCAGCTCGATCGAATCGGGTGTCGCTACTGCGGCGACCACGCCAGGCATCGTCGAGAGCGTGTCGGCGAGCGCAGTTCGTATCGCCTCGTCGTCATGAGTGCCTGTAGTCAACCAGCGAAGGTGCCCGTACGTCGACGTGATCGTGTCGGCCGCCTGCAGAGCCCGCCGCTGCACTTCTGTTGCGGACGCAGCCTCGGCGTCGTAGTGCACACACAGGCGGGGTTTGGTCGTGTCGCCATCGATGACGTGGGCCACTTCGATGATCCCGTCATCCAC
>NZ_JYNL01000025.1 GCF_001044235.1 Mycolicibacterium chlorophenolicum
CAATCGCACGCAGACCAGAGTACGTCGACGCCTACCGGTTCTTCACCGAGCCGGCCGTGACGCGCAACGCCCGGCCGCTGACCCGGCAGACGCAGATCGCCCACGCCACTGAGACGCACCCGACCGCCTCCAGCCTGGTCGACGCCCGCACCATCATCACGCTGTCCGGGTTCGCGCCGCCCACGTTGCACGCCATGGGCATCCGCGTGGCCACCAGCTTCTCCGCGCGGCAGTTCAACCTGCTGATCACCAACGCCCCCGGCGCCCAGAAACAGATGTACATCGCCGGGACCAAGCTGCTCGAGACCTACTCGGTGCCGCCGCTGCTGCACAACCAGGCGCTGGCCATCGGCGTGACGTCCTACAACGGCACGCTGTACTTCGGCATCAACGCCGACCGTGACGCGATGAGCGACGTCGACATGCTGCCCAGCCTGATGCGCGAAGCCCTCGATGAACTGCTCGAGGCCGCCCGGTAACCGATCGGTGACCGGATGGGGATTTGACGGTGGCCCGCGGGCGGAGTCGAATGATTCGGATGTCCACCTCCGAAGATGAGCTGACCGCCACGGTTGCTGACGGTCCCACGACCGGCCCGAGCCCGGTCCCGCATCCCGTACTCGACGTGCCCGTCGAAGAGGCGCGCCTCACCCGCTCCCGCGGTATCGACTGGGCCGTCTTCGGCGTCACCGCCGCGATCGCCATCGCCTTCCTGGTGTGGGGCTTCGTCAGCACCGACACGCTGGCCGACGCGTCCTCGACGGCGCTGACGTGGGTGATGAACAACACCGGGTGGCTGTTCGTGCTGACCAGCACCGGCTTCGTCGTCTTCGTGCTCTACCTCGCGCTCGGGCGCTACGGCACCATCCCGCTCGGCCGTGACGACGAGGAGCCCGAATTCAACGGCATCTCCTGGGTGGCGATGATGTTCAGCGCCGGCATGGGCATCGGGCTGATGTTCTTCGGTGTCGCCGAACCGTTGTCGCACTTCACCACACCGCCGCCCGGCACCGGCGCGGAGGGCAATCCCGAAGCCGTGCAGAACGCGTTGGCGACCACGCTGTTCCACTGGACGCTGCACCCATGGGCGATCTACGCCGTCGTCGGCCTCGCGATCGCCTACGGCGTGTACCGCAAGGGCCGGCTGCAGCTGATCAGTTCGGCGTTCGAGCCGCTGCTCGGGTCACGGGCCAACGGGTCGTGGGGCAAGGTCATCGACATGCTGGCGATCTTCGCCACGCTGTTCGGCTCGGCCGCGTCACTGGGCTTGGGCGCCTTGCAGATTCGCAGTGGCCTGCAGATCGTCGCCGGCATCGGGGAGACCGGCAACGCGATCCTGGTCGTCATCATCACGGTGCTCACGGTGTGCTTCGTGCTCTCGGCGGTGTCGGGGGTGGCGCGCGGCATCCAGTGGCTGTCGAACATCAACATGGTGCTGGCCGTGGCGCTCGCGCTGTTCGTGTTCGTGGTCGGCCCGACCGTGTTCATCCTGAACCTGCTGCCGACCGCGCTGGGCAGTTATTTCGCGGACCTGAACATGATGTCGGCGCGCACCGGCGCCGAGGGTGACGACGTCAACACGTGGCTGCAGTCCTGGACGATCTTCTACTGGGCGTGGTGGGTGTCCTGGACGCCGTTCGTCGGCATGTTCATCGCGCGAATCTCGCGTGGCCGCACCATCCGTCAGTTCGTGGCGGGGGTGCTGGTGGTGCCGAGCCTAGTGTCGCTGGTGTGGTTCGCGATCTTCGGCGGGTCGGCCATCCACGTGCAGCAGAGCGGAACCGATCTGGCCGGCGAAGGCGGGGTGGAGAAGCAGTTGTTCACGCTGCTCGACCAGTATCCGATCGCCACGATCGCCAGCGTGGTGGTGATGATCCTGGTGGCCATCTTCTTCGTCTCCGGTGCCGACGCGGCGTCGATCGTGATGGGCTCGCTGTCGCAGAAGGGCACGATCCATCCCAGCCGGGGCACCGTCGTGTTCTGGGGCGTGGCCACCGGCGCGGTCGCTGCGGTCATGCTGCTGGTGGGCGGCGAGGATGCGCTGACCGGGTTGCAGACCATCACGATCATCGCGGCGCTGCCGTTCCTGCTGGTGATGGTGGCGATGGCGGTGGCGCTGCTCAAGGATCTGCGCCGCGATCCGAAGATCCTGCGCCGCGAGTACGCCGCGGAGGCCGTCAACAGCGCGGTCGTCGCCGGCGTCACCCAGCACGGTGACGACTTCATCATCTCGGTCGAGAAGGACCCGAAGGGCAAGGATCGCGATGGCACACAGCGAGAAGAAGCCGGCTGACGACGGGGGCGCTACCAAGGCCAAGCTGCCCAACAAGATCTACAAGGCCGAATTGTTCCGTCTCCAAACGGAATTGGTGAAACTGCAGGAGTGGGCGCGGGAGACCGGCGCACGCGTGGTCATCGTCTTCGAAGGCCGCGACGCCGCCGGTAAGGGCGGCACCATCAAGCGGATCACCGAGTACCTCAGCCCCCGGATCGCCCGCATCGCGGCGCTGCCCGCGCCGTCGGATCGCGAACGGGGGATGTGGTATTTCCAGCGCTATATCGCCCATCTGCCGGCCCGCGGAGAGATCGTCCTGTTCGACCGCTCCTGGTACAACCGCGCCGGGGTGGAGAAGGTGATGGGGTTCTGCACCCCCGCCGAGCACATCCTGTTCCTGCGCCAGACACCGATCTTCGAGCAGATGCTCATCGACGACGGCATCATCCTGCGCAAGTACTGGTTCTCGGTGTCCGACGACGAACAACTGCGCCGCTTCCGGTCCCGGCTGCACGACCCGGTGCGGCAGTGGAAGCTCTCGCCGATGGACCTGGAGTCGGTGTACCGCTGGGAGGATTACTCGCGGGCCAAGGACGAGATGATGGTGCACACCGACACGCCGCAGAGTCCGTGGTACGTCGTCGAATCGGACTCCAAGAAGCACGCGCGGCTGAACATGATCGCCCACCTGCTGTCGTCGATCGACTACGAGGACGTGGAGTTGCCCCGGGTGGAGCTGCCGGCCAAGCCGGTGGTCAGCAGCGACTACCGCAGGCCCGCGCGGGAGCTGACCACCTATGTCGACGATCACGTCGCCACGCTGCTGGGCGACGTCGACTAGTTGCGGCCACTACGCTCGGCACAGTGCGCGTCTTCGTTCCCGCGACCCTGGCCATGCTGCAGAAGCTGGTGGCCGACGGATCGCTTCGCCCCGTCAACGGCACCGCGTTCGCGGTGACGCCCACCCTGCGGGAGTCCTACGCCGAGGGCGACGACGACGAACTCACCGATGTCGCGCTGCGGGACGCGGCGCTGGCGTCGCTGCGCCTGATCGGTGACCAGGGCGACACCGGGCTGCCCAACCGGCGCGCCGTGCTGGAAGCCGACGCCGACGACGTGACGCTGCGGCCCGACCTCGACGACGCCGTGGTGCGGATCCCCGGCGAGATTCCGATCGGCCGGGTGATCGCCGCGTACGTCGACAACGCGGCGGCCGAGGCGGCGGTCGCGGCCGCGGTCGAGGCCGTCGACGAGGCGGATCTGGGCGACGAGGACGCCGAGCTGACGGTCGGCGACGCCCAGGATCACGACCTGGCCTGGTACGCCGCGCAGGAGCTGCCGTTCCTGCTCGAACTGCTGTGAGGGGCTGGCTACGGAGCCGTAAGTTACGGTACCGTAGGTTGGATACCAGCTCTTCGGTAGGAGCCCCCATGGCCAAGACCACGATCAAGACCACCGCCCGCGTCGCCGACACCGTGAAGCCCGTCATCGCCGGGGCCGCAGAACGGCCCGGGTGGCATTTCCTGCGCACCATCGCGGCCCGGATCACCACGCCGCTCCTTCCCGACGACTACCTGAAGCTGGCCAACCCGCTGTGGTCGGCGCGCGAACTGCGGGGCCGGGTGCTCGAGGTGCGCCGCGAGACCGTCGACTCCGCCACGCTCGTCATCAAGCCCGGCTGGGGCTTCTCGTTCGACTACCAGGCCGGCCAGTACATCGGCATCGGGCTGCTGGTCGACGGACGCTGGCGCTGGCGCTCCTATTCCCTGACGTCGAGCCCCGTCACCAGCAAGGGTTCGCGCACCATCACGATCACCGTCAAGGCGATGCCCGAAGGCTTCCTGTCGACCCACCTGGTCGGTGGCGTCGAACCGGGCACGATCGTCAGACTCGCTGCGCCGCAAGGCAATTTCGTCATGCCCGACCCTGCCCCGGCGTCGGTGCTGTTCCTCACCGCCGGCTCGGGCATCACGCCGGTCATCTCGATGCTGCGCACGCTGACCCGCCGCGGTCAGCTCGGTGATGTGGTGCACGTGCACTCCGCACCCACCGAGTCGGACGTGCTGTTCGCCGAGGAACTGTCGCAATTGGCCTACCGGCACGAGGGCTACCGGCTGACCGTGCGGGCCACCCGCACCCAGGGCCGGCTCGACCTGACCCGCCTCGACGAGGTGGTGCCGGACTGGCGGAATCGCCAGACCTGGGCATGTGGCCCCGAGGCGATGCTGGAGGCCGCGGAACGCACCTGGGCCGCCGCCGGGGTCGCCGATCGGTTGCACCTGGAGCGCTTCGCCGTGACGCGCGGCAGCCACGGCACCGGGGGCACCGTCGCGTTCGCGCGGGCGGGCAAGGAAGTCGCCGTGGACGGCGCGACGTCGCTGATGGACGCCGGTGAGGCCGCCGGCATCCAGATGCCGTTCGGGTGCCGGATGGGGATCTGCCAGTCCTGCGTCGTGGGCCTGCTCGACGGCCACGTCCGCGATCTGCGGACCGGGGTCGAGCACGAGCCGGGCAGCCGGGTGCAGACCTGCGTCTCGGCCGCATCGGGCGACTGCGTGCTCGACGTCTAGCGTTTACTGCCTAGTAACCTACGTCTTCGTAGGTTACGGTAGCGTAGGTAGGGCGAGAGGAGGGTTGGAACCCATGGCAATCACCGACGTACCCGAGTTCGCGCACCTCAGTGATGCGGACATCGAAGGGCTGGCGCGCGAACTCGACGCGATCCGCCAGGACATCGAAGACTCCCGCGGGGCGCGCGACGCCCGCTACATCCGCCGAACCATCGCCGCGCAGCGCGCGCTCGAGATCGCGGGCCGGCTCCTGCTGGCCGGCAGCTCCAAGCGCGCCTACTGGTGGGCCGGCGCCACCACGCTGGGCGTGGCCAAGATCATCGAGAACATGGAGATCGGCCACAACGTCATGCACGGCCAGTGGGATTGGATGAACGATCCCGAGATCCATTCCTCGGCATGGGAATGGGACATGAGCGGCGCGTCCAAGCACTGGCGCTTCACCCACAACTTCATGCACCACAAGTACACGAACATCCTCGGCATGGACGATGACGTGGGCTACGGCGTCATCCGCGTCACCCGCGACCAGCGCTGGACGCCGATGAACCTGGGCAACCTGTTCTTCAACACCCTGCTCTGCGTCGCCTTCGAGTGGGGAGTCGGGCTCCAGCATCTCGAGCTGGGCAAGATCTTCAAGGGCCGCGACGACCGCAAGGCGACGATGGTGCGCGTCAAGGAGTTCGGCGTCAAGGCCGGCCATCAGGTGGCCAAGGACTACGCGCTGTGGCCGGCGCTGACGTCGCTGTCGCCGCGAGCGTCGTTCACCTCCACGCTCAAGGCCAACGCGCTGGCCAACGTCATCCGCAACGTGTGGGCCAACGCCGTGATCTTCTGCGGCCACTTCCCCGACGGTGCAGAGAAATTCACCAAGACCGACATGATCGGTGAGAGCAAGGGCCAGTGGTACCTGCGCCAGATGCTCGGCAGCGCCAACTTCGAGAACGGCCCAGTGCTGCGCTTCATGAGCGGCAACCTGTGCCACCAGATCGAGCATCACCTGTTCCCGGATCTGCCGAGCAACCGGTACTACGAGATCTCGGT
The DNA here is from genome assembly GCF_001044235.1 of Mycolicibacterium chlorophenolicum. GTDB lineage: Bacteria > Actinomycetota > Actinomycetes > Mycobacteriales > Mycobacteriaceae > Mycobacterium > Mycobacterium chlorophenolicum. The sequence continues at coordinate 5,890 of NZ_JYNL01000025.1, forward strand.
GCGGGTGCGGGAGATCTGCGAGAAGTACGACCTGCCCTACACCACGGGATCGTTTGTGGCGCAGTACGGCAAATCGTGGCGCACGATCGCGAAACTGTCGCTGCCGGACCGCTTTCTGAAAGACACCGCCGACGATGCACCCGAGACGCGCAGCGAGCGGATGTTCGTCGAGCTGGATCCGGCCGAGCGTCGCGGACTGAAGTCGGCGATCGCGGCGGTGCGGGCGCGTCGACGTGCGCGCAAGACTGTGGCTCAGAGCGCCGAGCGCCGGGCCGCCTGACTGAGTGATTCGGGTGTAGTTGGTCAACCCCAGCGTGACCAACTACACCCGAATCGCAGTCGATCAGGGCACGTAGTCGAAGGTGTCCGGGTTCGGCCCGGTGCGGCCGTCCTCGCCCTTGTCCAGACCCGAGATCGCCGACAGATCGTCGTCGCCGAGCTCGAAGTCGAACAGCGCGAAGTTGTCCTTGATCCGTTGCTCGGTCACGGATTTCGGGAACACGATGTCCCCGCGCTGGATGTGCCAGCGCAGCACGACCTGAGCGGGCGACTTCCCGACGGACTCCGCGATGCGGGTGATCACCGGATCGTCGAGCACCTTGCCCTGCGCGATCGGTGACCACGCCTCGGTGGCGATGCCGTGCTCGCTGCCGTAGGCCCGCACCTTCTCGTTGGTGAAGTACGGGTGCACCTCGATCTGGTTCACCGCGGGCACGGTGCCCGTCTCCTGGGCCAGCCGCTCGAGGTGGTCGACCTGGAAATTGGAGACGCCGATGCTGCGGGCCCGACCGTCTTTGGCGAACTCCTCCAACGTCTTCCACGTCGAGACGTAGTCACCGTCGTAGAGCGTCGGCAGCGGCCAGTGGATCAGGAACAGGTCGACGTAGTCGAACCCGAGTTCGGACAGCGTCTTGTCGAACGCGCGGCGCGCGTCGTCGGGCTTGTGGAACCCGTTGTTGAGCTTGCTGGTGATGAACACCTCGCCGCGGTCGACGCCCGAGTTGCGGATGCCCTCGCCGACGCCCTTCTCGTTCTGATACATCTCCGCCGTGTCGATGTGGCGGTAGCCGATGCTCAACGCCGTGTTGACCGCGTCGGCGGTGTCCTCCGGCGGGATCTGATAGACGCCGAATCCCAGCTGGGGGATCGTCGCGCCGTTGTTCAACTTGATCGTGGGTACCTGTGTCACGTTCTACCTCCTTCGCGGGCAGCGTGCCCCATGGGCGGGCCGCACAAACACTGCAGGTCCATTGTCATCGGCCGGTCAGGAATGGTCGCGCTCGGCGTCGCGCAGCACGGCCAGCAGCCGGCGCGCCGCGGCCACCCGGTCGGCCGCCGCCCCGGACAGCGAGTCCAGCGCACACTCCGGATCGGCGGGCGGCCCCATGTGCCCACATCCGCGCGGACAGTCGTCGATCGCGTGGGCCAGATCGGAGAACGCCATCACCACGTCGTCGGGCGCGATGTGCGCCAGCCCGAACGAGCGGATCCCCGGGGTGTCGATCACCCAGCCCCCCGACGCCAGCGGCAGCGCCACCGACTGCGTGGAGGTGTGCCTGCCCCGCCCGATGTCGGTGACCGCCCCGGTGGCCCGATCCGCGTCGGGGACAAGCCGATTCACCAGAGTCGACTTGCCGACGCCGGAATGCCCGAGCAGTACCGTGACCTTGTCCGTCAGCAATCGCTGCACCGAGGCGAGCTCATCCGCCCGCCCGGCGGTGACGATCGTCAGATCGAGGCCGGCGAACTGCGCGGCGAACGGTTCGGCCGGCGCCAGGTCGGTCTTGGTGAGGCACAGAATCGGCTCCAGGCCACCGGCGTAGGCCGCGATCAGCGTGCGCTCGACCAGCCCGGTGCGCGGCGGCGGGTCGGCCAGCGCCACCACGATCAGCAGCTGGTCGGCGTTGGCGACCACCACCCGCTCGGTCGGATCGGTGTCATCGGCGGTGCGCCGCAACACCGTTCGGCGCTCCCCGCGCCGCACGATGCGCGCCAGGGTGTCGGGCCGTCCCGACAGGTCGCCGACCACGTCGACGTCGTCACCCACCACGATCGGAGTGCGGCCGAGTTCGCGGGCCCGCATCGCGGTGACGTGGCATGCCGGGTCGCGGCCCAGCGCGCAGCCCCACCGGCCCCGGTCGACGGTGACGACCATGGCCTGTTCTGCGTCGGCGTGCTCGGGCCGGGTCTTGGTCCGCGGTCGCGAGCCGCGGCCCGGGCGCACCCGGACATCGGTCTCGTCGTACTCGCGTGGGCTCAAAGGCCGGCCCGGGAGTCGGTCTGACCGGCCAGCATGTCGGCCCACATCTGCGGGAACTCCGGCAGCGTCTTGGCCGTCGTGCCGATGTCCTCGACCTCGACGCCGGGCACCCGCAGTCCGATGATCGCGCCCGCGGTCGCCATCCGGTGATCGGCGTAGGACTGCCAGACCCCGCCGTGCATCTGCTGCGCGGTGATCGTCAGCCCGTCGTCGGTCTCCTCGCACTGCCCGCCGAGGCGGTTGATCTCAGTGCTCAGCGCGGCCAGCCGGTCGGTCTCGTGGCCGCGCAGATGCGCGACCCCGCGCAGATGCGACACCGACCCGGGGGTGGCGAGCGCGGCCATCGCCGCCACCGACGGGGTCAGCTCGCCGACGGCGCGCAGATCGACGTCGATGCCGCCGTAGGTGGCGGTGCCCTGCACCTCCAGATAGGAGTCGCCGCGGCGCACCACCGAGTCGAACATCGACAGGATCGACAGGATCGCCTGCGCCGGTTGGGTACTCACGTCCGGCCAGCCCGTGACGCGGACACTGCCGCCGCTGACCACGGCCGCGGCCAGGAACGGCACCGAGTTCGACAGGTCGGGCTCGATCACCCATTCGTGGGCGGCGACCGGGCCGGGGGAGACCCGCCACCGGTTGGCGGTCGCGTCGTCGACCTGCACACCGGCCTCGCGCAGCATCGCGACCGTCATCGCCACATGCGGCGCGGACGGCACCTCGGCACCGGTGTGCACGACCGTCAGCCCCTTGTCGAACGCCGCGCCCGAGAGCAGCAGCCCCGACACGAACTGCGACGAGCCCGACGCGTCGATCTCGACGGTGCCGCCCCGAACCGCACCTTCGCCGCGCACGTCGAACGGCAGCGCGTCGCCGTCGATCCCGACGCCGAGCGCGCGCAACCCGTCGAGCAGCGGGGCGATCGGACGGGCCCGCGCCTGCTCGTCGCCGTCGAACGTGACGGTCTCGGTGCCCAGCGCCGCCACCGGCGGCAGGAACCGCAGCACCGTGCCCGCCAGACCGCAGTCGATGCGCGTGCCCGGCTCGGGCTCGAGCGCGCCACCGATGGTCAGCTCGGTGTCGTCGGTGGCGGCGGCCTCCACCTGCAGGCCGAGACTGCGCAGGGCGCCGATCATCAGGTCGGTGTCTCGGCTGCGCAGCGCGCCGCGCACGGTCGAGGTGCCGTGCGGGGCTGCGAGCGCGGCCAGCACGAGGGCGCGGTTGGTCTGCGACTTCGAGCCCGGCACCGTGACGGTGGCGTGGACAGGGGTCGCGGTCGACGGGGCCGGCCAGGTGCTCACACGTCCATTCTGGCGTGTCGTGGGTTTCTGCCACCATGGGGACCATGTGCGGGCGATTCGCGGTGACCACCGATCCGGCGCTGCTGGCCGAGAAGATCAAGGCGATCGACGAAGCCACCTCCGAGCGCAAGGAGCCGGCGTCGCCGAACTACAACGTGGCGCCCACCACCACCGTCGCTACCGTCGTGAAACGGCACACCGACCCCGACGACGAGTCGACCCGCCGGGTGCGGCTGATGCGCTGGGGATTGGTGCCGCCGTGGGTGAAGGCCACCGATGCCGGCACCCCCGACACCAAGGGTCCGCTGCTGATCAACGCGCGGTCGGACAAGGTGACGAGCTCGCCGGCGTTCCGCAGTTCGGCCAAGGCCAAGCGCTGCCTGGTGCCGATGGACGGCTGGTACGAGTGGCAGGGCCAGAAGGGCGCCAAGACCCCGTTCTTCATGCACCCCGTCGACGGGGAGCCGCTGTTCATGGCAGGGCTGTGGTCGTCCTGGCGGCCGAAAGACTCACCGAAGGACGCACCACCGCTGCTGAGCTGCACGATCATCACCACCGACGCGGCCGGGCCGCTCGCCGAGATCCACGACCGCATGCCCCTGACGATCAGCGCCCGCGACTGGGACCACTGGCTGGACCCCGACGCGCCGATCGACGAGGGCCTGCTGCGCGGGCACGGCGACCTCGACCGGATCGCGGTTCGGGAGGTGTCGAGGCTGGTCAACAGCGTGCGCAACAACGGGCCGGAACTCATCGAGCCCGTCGAGCCGCAGCCGGAGCAAGCCACGCTGCTATGAGCCTGCCGCTGACCGACCGCGCGGTGGTCGACGCGCTGGGCGCCGACCTGAGCGCGGCGAACTACACCACCGACGGGGTCGCCGAGTTGCTCGGCGCCGACGCGGGCGCCGCGTTCAGCCGCGGGCTCTGGTGGTCGGCGCTGCGGGCCACCGAGCGGGCCCCCGCCGACCGGCAACAGCTGGCGACCCTGGTGCGGCTGTTCCTGCTCGGCGCCGACGAGACCCGCTCCCGGGTCGCCTCGGCGTTCCCCGGCGCCGGCGTCGACGCGCTGACCGCCGCCGGCGTCCTCGAGCCCACCCCCGGCGGGTTCCGGGCCGTGCTGGACATCCGGCCGCACAGCGATGGCGCCCGCGACTTCCTCGTGGTCTCCGATCAGGACGCGGCACTGCGGCCCGGGCCGGTGCGCCGCGACCACGTGCTCGGCATCGGTGGCGCGTCGGTGTCCCTGGCGCACGCGGTCGTCCGCGCGCCCGTCGGCCGCGCGCTCGACGTCGGCACCGGCTGCGGTATCCAGGCGCTGCACCTGGCTGGGCACAGCGACCACGTCGTCGCCACCGACACCAACGAGCGCGCGCTCGCTCTGGCGTCGGCGACCGCGCGGCTCAACGGCATGTCCTGGGACCTGAGGGCGGGCAGCCTGTTCGAGCCGGTGGCGGGGGAGCGGTTCGACCTCATCGTGTCCAATCCGCCGTTCGTGGTCGGCGTCGGGGCGCTCGACTACATCTACCGTGACTCCGGGATGGCCGGAGATGCACTGTGCGAGAACATGATCCGCGGAGTCAACGAGCATCTGGAGCCGGGCGGCACCGCGCAGATCATGGCGAACTGGATCGTCCGCGACGGGCAGGACTGGCGGGAGCGGGTCCGCGGATGGCTCGACGGCAGCGGCCTGCACGCGTGGGTGGTGCAACGCGAATTCGCCGACCCGATCAGCTACGTCTCGCTGTGGACCTCGGACGCCGGTGAACTCCCGGAGGAAGCCGCGCGCCGCGGCGGGCTGTGGCTGGACTGGTTCGACGCGGAGGGCATCGCCGGGGTGGGCATGGGCATGATCGTGGTGCGCGCGCCGCGCCGTGGGGAACACCGTCCACCCGAGCAGGTGCTGGAGGAGATCACCGGCGCCGACGAGCAGCTCACCGGCCCTGAGGTGGAGGCCTTCTTCGCCCGCCGGGAGTACCTGCACGACACCAGCGACGACCGGCTGCTGGCCGCCCGGCTGACCACCGCGCCGGTGTTGCTCGACGAACGGTCGCTGCCCGGTCCCGACGGCTGGCAGACCGTCGGCGCCGCGGTGCGCCGCCCCGGCGGGCCCGGCGCGGTGATCGGCGTCGACGAGGTCTCCCGCGCACTGCTAGCGGGCTGCCGGGGTGAGGTGCCGCTGGGCATGCTGATCGAGCTGCTGGCCGCCCACCACGGCGTCGACGCCGACGCGCTGGCCATCGCCGCGCTGCCGGTGGTGCGGGAGGCGATCGGCCGCGGGATCCTCTACGAGGCGCGGTAGACCGCGCTGACCACGACGTAGGGCGAGGCGAACGCGACGACGCCCGACGGCTCGGCGTGCTGCTGCAGCGCCGCGGCGAACGCATCGGCCAACTCCTGGCGTGCGCCGCCGGCGCGCCCGAACGTCGCGACGTGCATCGGCGACTCGGTCTGCAGCCACTCCAGCGCGGCGGACACCGAGGCGAACTCCCACCGGTGCTCGCCGCGCTCGAACTCCAGCTCGGTGAAGTGCGGTGCCAGCCGGTCGGCGACGAGAGCCTCGTCGCCCCACTGGTCGGGGGAGAAGCCGACGGTCGCGGGCGCGCCCAGCACCGCGATCACCGGGTCGAACAGCGGATTGCTCTGCGCGCGCACCCACGACGAGAAAGCCAGCACGCCAGAGGGTTTGAGCAGGCGGGCGATCTCGGCGACCTGACTGACGGGCTCGACGAAGATGATGCCCATGTTCGACACGACGGCGTCGAACGAGCCGCCCGGTAGGCCGGTGTCGGCGGCGTCGCCGACCGTCCAGGTGATGTGCGGGGCGCGCCGGGCGGCGAGGTCGATCAGCTCGGGAGTCAGGTCGACACCGGTGACCTGTGCGCCGCGCGCCGCCGCGGCCACCGCGGCGCTGCCGGTGCCGCACGCGAGATCGACGACGGTCGCGTCCGCGAGCGGCCGTCGCCGCCCGACGGCGTCGACCACGCGCTCGGCGATGTGGGCAATGCGTTCGCCCACGGCGTCGTAACGCCCGGCAGACCAGATCGACGGCGATGACACAGGCTCCAGCGTGCCACGATGGGCCGATGAGCGAGTTCGCGGTCCACGCGCCGCCGCTGCCGCGGCCGGTGACGTTCGACCAGTTCTGGGCGGACCTGACGTTCGTGCACTGGCCGGTCGATCCCGGCGCCGTCGCGCGGCTCTTCCCGCCGGGGACCCGGCCCGACGTCGTCGACGGCGTCACCTACGTCGGGCTGGTGCCGTTCGTCATGCGCGACCTCAGGCTCGGCACGGCGGTGCGGCTGCCGTACTTCGGGACGTTCGCCGAGACGAACGTCCGGCTCTACTCCGTCGACGACAGCGGTCGGCACGGGGTGCTGTTCCGCTCGCTGGAAGCCGAGCGGCTGGCGGCGGTCGCGGCCAGCCGGGCCGCGCTGGGCATCCCGTATACGTGGGCGAGGATGCGCGTCACCCGCGACCGCGACCGCATCCGCTACGACAGCGTGCGTCGTTGGCCGCGGCGAGGACTGCGCAGCGACGTCACCGTCCGCATCGGGGAGCCGATCGAACCGACGCCGCTGGAGGTGTGGCTGACCGCGCGGTGGGGTGCGCACACCCGCAAGGCGGGCCGGACCTGGTGGCTGCCCAACGAGCACGCCACCTGGCCGCTGCACAGCGCCGAAATCATCGATTTGGCAAGCGATTTGGTGTCCGCAGCCGGGGTGACCGTCGCGGGGCCGCAGCTGCGGGCGTTGTATTCGCCAGGGGTGCACGCCCGATTCGGCACGCCGTCGAAAGTCGCCTGAAGGACTCGCGGAAGCGCATTCCTGGTCGCGATGAGCGCCGGCGGATTCATACGGTCACTGCAACATCCGGTGGTGTGAGGGGTTGCTGAGTGACCAGTGGGCGGCGGTTCGGGTCTGAGGTTCGGCGCGAGTTCTATG
>NZ_JYNL01000026.1 GCF_001044235.1 Mycolicibacterium chlorophenolicum
CCGCACCACCAGGGCCGGCTACGACCATGCAGCCTCACCCGACCCACCCGGGTCACAGCCCAACGTAACAACACGAAGTAACTGCAACTACGAACTTAAGGACAACCACTGATGGCACTCACCATCGGCGACACCGCCCCCGATTTCCACGCCCAAACCACCCAGGGTCCGATCAACTTCCATGAGTGGATCGGCGACAGCTGGGCAGTTCTGTTCTCCCACCCCCGCGATTTCACCCCGGTGTGCACGACCGAACTCGGCTACATGGCCAAGATCAAACCCGAATTCGACCAACGCAACACCAAAATCATCGGGTTGTCGGTCGACCCACTCGACAACCACACCGCATGGGCCGACGACATCGCCGAAACACAAGGTACCGCACCCAACTATCCGATGATCTCCGACAGCGACTACACCATTTCGAAGGCCTACGGGATGCTACCCGCCGAAATCGCCGGTGACCCGACCAGTCACACTCCGGCCGAGATGGCGACGCTGCGCAATGTCTTCGTCATCGGCCCCGACAAGACGATCAAGTTGGTGCTCGTTTACCCGATGACCACCGGCCGCAACTTCGACGAGGTGCTGCGTGTACTCGACTCGCTACAACTCACTGCCGCGCACAAGGTGGCCACCCCCGCCCAGTGGAACAGAGGTGGCGACGTGATCATCGCCGGCTCGGTTAGCGACGAGGAGGCCAAAATGATCTATCCGGACGGCTGGACTGCCCCTCGTCCCTACCTGCGCATCGTTGCCGACCCCACCCAAGGCTGAGGGCGCCGACGGGCGTGCACCCGTTCACTGCGCAACGGCAATGAGGTTGCTGCGCAGGAAGGCGATTTGGTCGGCGCACACTCGGTTCAACCACTCCCCGGCGAACAGGTCAAAATGCCCTATGGGGTAACGGCTTAACTCGCCCCGAGGAGCTTCTTCGGCGACGCGAATCGCGGGATCCGGTGGCGTGATCGCGTCGTGGTCGCACACATTGACCAGCAGAGGGCAGGTCACCTGGTCGGCTTTGGTGGCGGGCCGATCCGATCGCAAGTGCAACGCGATACGGGCAGCAACGGCGGGCTCCCAACCGATCGGGTCGGGTGGCAGAATCGCCTCGAATCCAGCTCTCGCATCGGGTGTGGTCATCATCGCCACCGTGCCGGGTTCGCCAACCAGATCGACGTAGATGGGGTCGCGGCCGCGGCGGGCGCGCAGCGCGTCGCGAAGAGCCCGCACAGCCAGCCGGTAGGTGGCGACACGACCGGCCGAGCGCATCGCCGCCGCCGCCGCCGCGCGACCGTCGACGAAGGGGTTTTGGATGATAGCCGCGCCAATACGTGGGTTGGCGGCGGCGGTGGCCAGTACATGCCCCCCGCCGAAAGAGGTCCCCCACAGCGCCATTCGGTCCGGATCGACGCTATCCAGGCCGCGCGCGTAGTCACAGTGCCGCGCGCAAGTCTGCTCGCTGTCGGCGGATGTCGATCAGACCGCGCGGTACGCCCCCGCTGGTGCCGGAATGGCGGTAGTCGAAGGTGAGCGCGGCGATCCCCGCGGCGGCGAACCGCGTCGCGAACTCGGGCAGCGCGGCGCTGCGGATGCCACCGATGCCGTGAGCCATCACGACGCACGGGTGAGTGGCGTCTGTTCGTGGCCGGTACAGCCAGCCGTCGCAGCGATCGCTGCCGGAACTGAAGGCGAGGTCTTCGCGTACCACCTCGAAATGCGGGTGGGCGGGGTGGATCGGACTATCGGGTGTGGACATGGCAGCGATGCTGGGCCTTAATGTCGACATGAAGTCAAGCGATGAAGATGGCGACGTGTCGATCAGCGAGCTGGCGAAGCATTTCGGCGTCGCTACCCATGTGCTGCGCCACTGGGAATCCGTGGAACTGCTGGTTCCGCACCGCTCCTCAGTGGGCCATCGTGTCTACGGGCGCGCGGATCGGTTTCGGGTTGCGGCGATCCTGCAAGCCAAGCGTGCCGGGATGGGTCTGGAGGACATTCGGGAGATCCTCACCGCGGCCACCCCGGCGAAGCGCAACGCGGTGTTGCACCGGCAGCGCGATCAGCTGATCGCGCGCATCGCTGATGCGCAGTCAGCGCTGGCCCTGGTGGATTCCGGGTTGAATTGCGAACACGGCGACGTGGCCATGTGCCCCCGGTTTCAGTCGGTCCTTGCCGAACGGGTCGACAACCGATCAGCCGCCGGCGATGTGGCCGGCGATTGATAGGTCATGTTTGCCGCGGGCCAGCGCCACATGTTCAGCGACGCCACCGGGGCAAGCGGGAGGACCGCCCACATTCCGGGAACGTAGCTGTAGCCCGGTTGGTCGAGGAACGAGAAGCACAACGAAATGAGCGAGTTCGGTGATGCCCAGCGACGCGGAGAACGCCCAAGCCAGGTAGCAGCCGAATGCCGGAGCCCTCATCATCAGGACCGGGATGAGCAGCCACATGCCCACCGACACCAGAAGCAACAGGAGGACAGACTCCGAGGTGACGGCTGGTGACGGCAGCGCGGTCACTTCGGCGGTGGGCGAAGAAGCCCATCTGCTCTTCCTCGACCCGACCCGATGCGCCAGGAACAGGGCCAGGGCGATGAAGTACGGGATCCGGATGTCGGCCCAGCTGCCGCGGTTGGGCAGCAGCAGCCCGCCGGCGAATCCCGCAGGTGAACACGTGCATAGTGACCCGCCCGCAAGCCAGATGACCCAAAATCAACGTTGACATCGTGGTCGCTATTGCCAGCGCGATCGATGTCGGGGGCTTACGGTGCTGTCTGTTTGGGCGCATCGCCTAGGCGTCTTTTCGTCTGAACTTCGCAGCGGCGTGGCCGTATTCGGCTGTCACAGGAAATGGGCGGGCGTGTCTACAACCACGCGGATAGTTGGGTGCGGCATCGCCGTGGTGACACAGCATGCGCATCGACCGGCGCGGCGAGAGCGTCCATCGACGCCACGGTCAGCAGGGCCGTCATAGCGACGCGTCCCGGCCGTCACGGTCTGCCGCGGGTGTTCGTCGTGGTCTTCCCCGGTGGTTGCTCCGACGCTTCTGACAGCAGGCGGATCACCAGACGGTCGAATTCTTCACCCCACCCGGCGTTGTCGGTGCGTGCCAGCCCGCCGACCTCGACCGTCAGAGCACCGCCGCCTTCGTCTCTGCTGATCTTCACCCAGATCCGTCGCCGACGAATGATCAGCGAGACCAGCAGGCCGGCCATCATCGTCATGGCGAACACCAGCACCCAGATCTGCGCCGGATCATGTGACACCTGCAGACTCACGAAGTCGGTGACCGCGTCGAAACGGACCACCGTGCCGTCGTCAAGGCGTGTCTCCTCGCCCAGACGCAGGTTCACCCTGGCCATCCGATTGAGACGACCCTGCCCGATCATGCGCCTGTCCAACGCGAAAATCGATTGCGGGCGACCGGAATCCAAGCCGGTATCACCCTTGTAGATGTCGATCGCCACGGCGGGATCATTGAGGGCGGGGAACGCCGACGACAACAGTGTGCCGTCGAATTGCGCCGTCGGCGCCAGCAACCCTGCCAGCGCGATCTGATTCTTGCGGCGCTCATCGGGGTCGGGGTAGCTGCCCGCCGGCGGGTCGAAACGCACAGCGCCCGAAGACAGCAACGTCTGCAGGTCCTCGGGCTGCCACTGCAGGGTCTGGGTGCGCGTCTGCCCGTCCGGGAAGGTGACCGTGAACGTCGGTGCGTAGCCGTGCCCGAGCAGATACACTCGGTTGCCGCCGACCCGCAGTGGTTCGTTGACTCTCAGCTGATAAGCGTTCCAGGTATCGTTTACCAGGTCGTCCCCGGCCTGATAGACGGTGTCCGCGGCGAACGACACCGCTTGTCCGCTCGGCAGGAAACTAACCTCGAAATCATTGACGCGCAGGCAGATTGGGTATAGCGCGGTACCGTCAACGGTTGTGCCCGCACGAAAGGCATCAAACGCCGCGGGCGAAGCCGAACAGAATCCTGGTCCCCCGTCGGCAATCACGATGACGTTTCCCTCGTAACCGAACAGTTTCCCGGCCGCGATGGAAACGAGCAGTCCAATGAGCGAGAAGTGGAAAACCAGGTTGCCCGCCTCCCTCAAATAGCCCTTCTCCGCGGAGACTTCGACGAAGCCGTCGTTGCTGCGGGTGGTCCTGCGCCATCGGCGCAAGCTGTCGGAGACTGCGACGCCGAGGGCGTCAGGGTCCCCCTCGATGACCATTACACGGTGCTTCGGGAGCCGGCTGAGATTGCGCGGCGCCGGCACCGGTATTGCCGCAAGGCTGCGGGCATGCTCGATCAACCGCGGTGTCAGACACCCGATCAGCGAGACGAACAGCAAGACGTAGATCGAGGTGAACCAGACGCTGGAGAACACGTCGAACACCTGTAACCGGTCCAGCCACGGACCGAGTCGCGGATTGTCGGCGAGATAGCCGGCTACGGTCGTCGGGTTGACCGTGCGTTGCGGCCACAACGCGCCCGGTATCGCCGCAAATGCCAGCAAGAACAACAAGACGAGCGCGGTGCCCATCGAGGTGAGGGCACGCCAGGTGTTGCGGACATAGGCCAACGCTCGTCTCATATCGGCAACGTGGTGTTGGTGACGAACGCGTCACGGATCCAGGTGACGAACTCGTTCCACAAGCCGGTCACCAAAGCCAATCCCACGGCGACGAGCAGGACACCCCCGAAAATCTGAATCGTCCTGGTGTGCCGGCGAAGCCACCCCAGCGCATGTACCGCACGTACTGAACCCAATGCGAGTAGGAGGAACGGAATACCCAGACCCAGACAGTAGGCAATGACCAGCACCACACCGCGGGCGATGTTCGATCCCTCGGTGGCCGAGGCGACCGCGATGACACCGGTGAGCGTAGGTCCCAGACACGGCGTCCAGCCGAGCCCGAAGACCGCCCCGAGTAGCGGGGCACCGCCGACGGTGGACACCGCCTTCGGCGTGAACCGGGCCTGGCGCTGCAGTGCCGGGATGAAGCCCATGAACACCAGGCCCATCACGATCGTGAGGACACCGCCAATCCGCTGCAGCAGCAACTGGTTGCTGATGACTGTGGAGGTAAGGCCCAAAATCGCGATGGTGCCCATCAGGAATACCACGGTGAAACCAAGGATGAACAGCCCTGCGGCACCGGCGACCCGTAAACGCACCCCACGTGATCTAAATCGGCTGTCCTCGTCGACGCCAACCACGGCAGCGAGATAGGACAGATACCCCGGCACCAGGGGCACCACGCACGGAGACGCGAACGACACAATCCCAGCCAGCACCGACACCAGCAGTGCCGGCACAATATTGCCTGACATTGCGATCTCGGTGAAACCGTTCATCGGCGCCAATGCATGTCGAACCACATCCTCAAGAAATCTACGTACTTACTACATAGAGTAGTAAGTTAGAACCATAACTGCCCCGCACGTTCTCATGGCCCGAGCCCGCGAGGACCATCTCAACGTCCGTTAGTATGTTGCCATGACTGATCCGCCTGTCGACAGCTGCGATCTGTTGTGTCTTGATCTGCCGCACGCCGAAGCCATCCGTGCCTCGCTGCCGGCACCGAGCAAGGTGGAGTCGGCGGCCTCAGCCGCCAAGGCGCTGAGCGATCCCACCCGCCTGATGATCGCGACGGCGTTGAGCAACGGTGATGAGTTGTGTGTCTGCGATATGGCCTGGGTGGTCGGCTCGGCGCAGAACCTGGTGTCACATCATCTGCGGCAGTTGAAGAACGCCGCTTTGGTCGCTTCTCGCCGCGACGGCAAGCTGGTGATGTATCGGCTCACCCCGCTCGGCGTCCACTTGACTGCCGCCGTACTCGCTTCGGTTCGCGTTGAGGGGGTCAATCGTGTCTGATGCGTGCTGCGGACCGCAGCCTGAGGGTCAGCAGTCCGGCGAACCCGAGTCCGGACCTGAAAAGCTTTGGCAGGTACATGAATTGCAGGCCGTGGCGTGGCCAAGGATGAACCCGCCTCGGTCGAGTCCGATGTTCGTGGGGGGTGAGTGGCCGGAACATAGCCGGTGAACCCGCCGAGCAGCCAAATATGGACACCCTCCCCACCGCTGTCGCGGCGCCAGGCACCGGTTCACCGGGCGCTCGATGCGATCCTCGTCGGCTGATCCCTCGTGGGCTGATCGCCGTTGTCGCCGGCGGCGGGTTGCTGTGGAGCAGCTTTCCACCGACAGACTGGTGGCCCGCCGCTTTCGCCGGACTCGCTCTGCTGGGCTGGGTCCTGGCCCACCGCAACACCACAGTGCTCGGCGGCCTGGGCTTTGGCTTCGTCTTCGGCGTGGCGTTTTACCTGCCTCTGTTGCCGTGGACCGGTGCTCTGGTCGGCATGGTTCCGTGGTTGGCTTTGAGCACTCTGTGCGCGGCGTTTACTGCACTGTTCGGTGCCGCCGCCGTGGCACTGCGCGATCAACCGGGTTGGCCGATGTGGTGGGCCACCTGGTGGGTCGCTGTGGAACTGTTGAAGAGTGCCGTGCCCTTCGGCGGATTCCCTTGGGGTGTACTGGCTTTCGGCCAATCCAGCGGGCCGCTGGCGCAACTGGCACCCTGGGGAGGACCTTCCCTGATCTCGTTCACCACGACGCTGATCGGTTTCACCGTCACGGCGGTGCTCGTTGGTCCGGGTCCACACCGACGGCGCAGCGCGGTAGTCGCGCTGTCAACGGCACTGTGTCTGGCGGCCCTCACCGGACTCGCCTGGGAGCCCTGGCGTTCGGATCGTGAGAAACAGACTCTGGTGGTTGCGGCGGTGCAGGGCAACGTGCCGCGCCTCGGCCTGGACTTCAACGCACAGCGGCGCGCCGTGCTGGACAACCACGTTCAGCAGACTCTGCGTCTCGCCGACGACGTTCGCGCCAGTAGCGCGCCCCAACCCGATCTGGTGGTGTGGCCGGAAAACTCCTCCGACATCGACCCATTGATCAACAACGATGCAGCGCAACAAATCGACACTGCTGCACGGGCGATCAACGCACCCATTCTGATCGGCGCGGTCCTGAGCAACCCACCACAAAGCACCGACCCCAGATCCACCTCGAACACCATGATTCTCTGGTCACCCGAGGACGGACCCGGCGCCCGCCACGACAAGAAGATCCTGCAACCGTTCGGTGAATATCTACCGTGGAGAGGGTTCTTCCGGCTCTTCTCCGATTATGCGGAGCGCGCCGGCTTCTTCGTTCCCGGTGCCGGCTCCGGTGTCGTCGAAGCCGCCGATGTCTCCGTCGGAGTCGCTACCTGTTGGGAGGCGGTTTTCGACCGTGCTCCTCGTGAATCAGTTCGTAACGGCGCCCAGGTGTTGGTCATCCCGACCAACAACGCCACCTTCAACGAAACTATGAGTCGGCAGTTTCTCGCGTTCGCGAAGATTCGCGCCTTCGAGCACCGACGGCCGGTCGTGGTGGCAGGCACCACCGGCGTCAGCGCCATCATCACGCCGGACGGCCGGGTTGTCGATGAGACAGCCTTCTTCACCGCCGACTATCTGATCAGCCGCATTGAACTCAACGACGAACTCACCCCGGCCACGCGGTGGACCCCGATCATTCACGGGGTTGTCACCGCTTTGGCAATCGCTGCGCTCTTGTTAGCGGCGATCCAGCGCTACACGCCGTCGTGGCGCAAATCGTCAAGCGGATGATGCGAGCAAGTCCGTCGGCCCGACCACGAGTATCTACTATTCGAGATAGTAGGTACGTGAATCCCGATGATGCAGAGGAAAGATGGCCAGAAAGCAAAGGAACGAACGTATGAGCACCGTGCGACTGGCGGTCCTCATGGTCGCGATCCTGACACTACTGTCTGCCTGCTCGAACGCGGGAACTGGTGCGCAAGCTGGGAACTTCGACTTCGTATCGCCCGGCGGCAAGACAGTCATCTACTACGACCCAGCGGACTCGCGAAGCACTATCGGAGCGTTGAGCGGTCCGGATCTGATGACAGACGAAACCGTCAGCCTGTCCGACTTCACCGGCAAGATCGTCGTCATCAACGTTTGGGGATCATGGTGTGCCCCGTGCCGCACCGAGACTCCCGAACTCGAACTGGCCTTTAATGAATACCGTTCCCGCGGCGTCGAGTTCCTTGGCATCGACGTTCGCGACGATCTCCAGGCAGCACGTGACTTCAAGACCGACCGCAACGTCAGCTACCCATCCATCTTCGACCCCGAGATGCGCACCCTCATCGCCCTGGGCCGCAACTATCCCACCAGTGTGGTTCCCACCACCATGGTGCTTGATCGCCAACACCGAGTGGCAGCGGTCTACCTGATGGCTTTACTCGCCGACGACCTAAGACCGCTGCTGAATCGCCTTCTGTCGGAATCCTAGTGTTGGCGAGGTTCTTTAGCTCTGAAGTTGCCGGGCTGGGATGCGGCACAGACCAACCGAAGAGCGTACCTGCCCAGTGCCGACCAGATGTTTCCGCAGTTGACGATGTCTCACTTTCTGTCATGTCGGGCGACATCATGGGTTGACTCGACAGCTGTCGACTGGGCGAGTGAACTGGCTGAGGCTTGGGCAGCGGAGTCGGGCCGGTCGGCGCTCACGGGCCTGATGACCAACTGATGCCCTCGGTCGCGGATCAGCGCTCGTACGGGCAGGCGGCGTGCCAGGCCGCGCGTCAGGGCCTCGGAGGTCACCGCTCGCTCCAGAGTCGGCGCATTCTCTCGATGGCAGTTGATCGTGACCCCAGACGGCAGACCCGCCAGGGGAAGCGCGGAGGCGAGCTGCGTTGCACTGCCAAGGGCGAGAACGCGCTCACCAGACGTGGCCAGGGCTCCTCGCCAACGCGCGGCGTGGAGTCCATCACGAACCGCATCGAGCGTCGTGCGCGGTTGCAGCGTGGCCTAAAGGGCGCGGGTCGGCGAACTCAGGATCGGCAGCGCATTCATACGCAAGATCGGGAAGTCGCCGGCCTCGATGGCTGGGAGGGCGGCGTCCACGACGCGCGCAGTCGTACGCAGCTGATCGACGTGCGAGCGCAGAGCCGGTTTGAGGGTGGCTGTCCTGCCGAGACTTGCGAACGTCTCATCGAAGTTCTCGATGGTGACCAAGCGAGCCGTCACTCCGGCCGCATCGGCCCGTTCCATCAACTCGGCGACCGCTGGCAGTGCACTGCTCGGGTCGCGCGTCAGCCACCACAGCCCGCCGGGAAGCGCGTCAGCGATTGCGACGGCGTCGTTGAGCATCGTCATCACGCTGGCGTCCCGGCCGCTGTACCCGATGACGGCCAGGCCGAACCGACGGCTGCTGTCGAGGAACGCCTGACGCAGCTTGGCGTCTTGTGATTGAAGCTCACTTTCGAGGTTCTTCAGTGCGTGCTCGCGAAAGTCGCCGTGCAGCTTGACTAGCAGGGGGAAGTCATCGTCACTCAGCGCGAGACTGGCCCGCGCAGGATCACCAAGCGCTGCGATCCCCAGGCGCGGACGCGACGAGGTTGTGAGCGCCGCTCGCGCACTCTCGGCCGCCTGCTCGACGAGGTCGTCGAAGTTTGTCGTCAGCCCGAGGTCGACGAACCCCTCGGCGATCAGGGCGCCGAGCACGCGTTGCCCATACGAGGGCAAACGGTCCTGGAACAGGCCACGGAGGTACTGACGTCGGGGCCCATCGTCGGGCAGAGCCAGGGAGAAGGCGGTGCTGTAGTCGCTGGGATCACCGATGGGAGGCATGCCGTTTATGCCGTCGTAGTAGGCGAGGATCGACCGCCGCGTATCTTCGTCGCCAAGGTTCAGGTCCTGGTGGACGAGGTGATGTGCGTCGGCGTACAACCGCGACAGGAGATCAAGGACGACCCGGCCAGCGGTCGGGACTTGAGCCGAGGCACTTGCGCCCGCACCGAACAGCCATGCGATCCGCCGACCCTCTACGGCCCACTGGCGAGAGAAGGTGCCAAGGTCGACGACCGCAACGCTCAAACCCGGAGCCTTCCTGCTCGTACGGACCGTTGGCGGTCACATATCGACTGTCTCATTGAGTGCAGACAGCGCAGCAGTGAGACACGCGGTGTTCTCTATACCCCTAGGAGTTTCGGGCAGTTGTGGGACAGTCACGCTGGCTCCGTGTCGGCAAAAATTGGTGGTCAGGCTCGGCCGCCAGCAGTACCGTCGGCCTAATCTATTGATTGGCGGAGGTGTGGTGATGGCGGAGCGGACACCCAAGAAGGTGGTCGTATCCGCAGCGGCCGCCAAGAAGGCCGGCGCCCGAGCTACAAAAGCTTCCGCCAAGCTGGAGGGCAGGGTGATTCCGGCGGATCATCGACGTTCTGCGGCGGTCAAGGCGTACCTCGCGAAGCAGCAGTCGCCGAAGCGCTGAGGTGGAACCACCTCAACGGGCTGTCCTTGCCCTCTCGGGTACCTTCGCCTCACATGGATTCTGGGGGCCAAAGGCATCTGAGGAGACGTGCATGGCTGATCAGCTACGCCTGGGCAGACCACGGACGTTGTCGTTGTCGGCTAGGGCGTCGCGTAACCGGACGATCTCGTCGTGTTGGGCGGCCAGTCGAGAGATTGCGCTTTTGCGGAATTGCTCGTGGGTGGCGATGTCGGCATCGCGGTCAGCCAACCATTGGCGCAGCTTGACGACCTCGTCCTTCAACCGCCGAATTTGTTTTTCCCGTTGGTCGTTGTCGATGTTGAGGGCGCGCTGGCGTTCGCGCCGCGCTTCGAATTCTTCCTTGAGGTGCAGATAGGTGCTGTAGAGAGCGGCGCGAGTGACTCCAGACTCTGCAGCGAGCGTCTTTACGTCGCAACCACCTCCTGCGGGTATGTCTCCGCGCAGCAGCCTGTCGGAGGCGGCCCTGATGCGCGATTCGATTTGTTCGCGCTGCTGTTGGCTAACTCGGCCCATGTGTCGGCGTCTCTAGGGATCCTGCTGGCCGCCGGTGCTGGCAGCATCGATGCCGTCGATCACCCGTTGAGCGCGGCTCAGTTCGGACTGCAGGCGTTGACGTTCGGTTTTCTGGGTCTTGCTCAATGAGCCCAGGAAAGTCGTTGTCGATTTCACGGCTTCCGACCACGTGTCGCGGTGACGAGCGTGGTGGGTTGCCTGTGGGCAGCGAGCTGCGTCGCACATACCGATCAGGGGCTTCTCGGCGGTTGGTGTCCCTGCAATCTTCAGGCACAGGGCACGGGCGGGGTCGCTGAACCAGCAGTAGTTCGCCACAGCTAGATGCAGCGTCTTGGCGCGTCGTGAAAGCAGGTTACGAAGCTGTTGATCGTTGGGGAGGACCTTCGGGGATGCCTGCTCGCGGTCGAGTCGGGCGTCGATGCTGCCGAAGTAGTCGATGAGTTCGCGGGCGCCGGGCCCCGCGGGCATGACCCCCCGCTCGAAGTCGGCGAAGGCCTCCAGTGTCAGCTCAATGTTTCGGCTCTGTTCGTGCTGGCTGATCTCGGCCCACAGCTTGGCTTGAGCCCCGCCGGGGCGGGCCGCGTAACCCTCGGTGGTCACCACGGAGACGTGTTTGAGTTGCACCTTGGCCGCCAGAAGCCCCGCTGGCCGGTAAGCAAGTTCGATGGCAAGCCGGCGGCGCAGCATCCGCAGGGTGAACGTCTCATCAGGAATCGGTTGCAGGCCCAGCCTGGCGCCGGCTGGCCCGTTGACCCAGGAGCAGAGTCGTCTAACGAGGTCCTGGTAACTGAACCGGCCGAACAGGTGATCGAGGTCGCTGCGAACCCCGTGCACGTCGAAACCGATGAGCTTCTCGGCGACCGCCGCTGCGCGGTGCGCCTCGGGGATGACCACCCACTCTTCGGGTTCGCCGCCCAGAGCACGCCCCTTGATCACTTTCCCCTTTAGTCGATAACGCTTGAGCCCCGGCGCGATTTCCTCTTCGGTCAGGCAGCCCCGCTGTAGTTCCATCAGCTCACCACTCCGCATGCCGGTCAGGATTGCCACCACCAATAGGCACGCGGTGCGCAGCAGGCTGGGCAGGTCATCGGCGACCGCGTAGTGCAGGGGTTCTGTCCAGGGCACTTCGGTGTCGTCATCAGCTCGGAGAACTAGAGCAGCGTTGCGGCACAGCGGTTTTTCGGTCCCCACGACAGCGAGCACGTTCTCGATCGTGTTACGCAGCGCTGGCTGTTCGTCAAGCCAACGACCGTAGAACTGGCGAGAGCCGACCGCATGAGCCAGTGGCGTGAAGTTGATGGCATCGAGAGGTCCGCCATAGGCGCTGCTCTTGACGGCGCTGAACGAGCCGAGCCGCTCGTAGAAGGGATCGCCCTCGCGCAACTGCCGGTCGAGCACCGCAAGCAGCTTGTCAGTCGGGCACGCGCGCATCCCGCGCAGGTTTGCCTTCCGTTCAGTTCGCTCCACTAGCTCGTCACGAAGCGCCAGGATGTGCGGGCCGAGGGTGTCCACGATGTATAAGGCCGCCGAGAGCAGCGGCCGCAGCGTCTCCATCGGCAGCGGAGGCGTCTTGTTCTCCCCGGTGTTGGTCTTCACCCCGGCAGCCTCGGCGGCGGACTTGCCTGGCCACGGTCGAAATCCAGTACGGCATCGATCGGCGGTGAATAATTCGCTGTACTCGGCGATGTCGATCATGACCATCGCAGCCTGATAGTGAACGATTAGCGCTTGACGAATCGGCTCGTCCTTCTCGCTCCGTATCTCGCGGCGCCAATTCAAGTACCCGTCGCAAAGGCCCTGATCGAGCTGGGTCAGTTCGTCGACTCCTTGCTCGGTCAGCCAGCGGAAGAATCGTGCCAGCTCCGCCAGCCGCATAGCGCAGGTTTGCAGACCGAATGCAACGCGGTAGGCGTGCGGCAGTACGCGTACGTGCTCATGATGGGGGACCAGCAGGGCGAACACGTACTCCTTCGCGACCTGGCGCCAGCGCGGATTGGTTAGCGGCCGAAAGTCCAACTGCTGCTGACATTTAGCGAGTGCGACGGCTGTGCCGACCACCTCGTCCAAATTCCACACGTCGTCATCAAACAGCGGCCGTCGGGCCCCCTCGGTCAGTGGAAGCGAGGCGGCTCTGCAGACATCGATTCCTGCGAAGGCCGATCGCGGCAACGCGGTGCTGTCGGCGGCGGTCGAGCTTTGTCGGTTCACTGAGTGCCTTCCTCTGGCCGCAGCGGGATGTCTTGGTCGGTTTCGCTGACGTGGGTGGCGGACCGAGTGAGCACGTCAGGGGGAAACAGTGCCAACACTTCGTCGAGGCGAGCTGAATATGGACCGAAAACGGCCATGTACTGCGGTGCAGCCATGAGCAGCCATTGCCGGGCGAAGTACGCCTTGAGTCGCAGGAGGTTCGTCGCATGGCGAGGGGTGAATAATGCCAGCGGGCACAACAGACATACCCATGGCCGCGCCGGGCACGGTTTGCCCACGGGGCCGTGGACGCCGGCTAATTGGTCAGCGCAACTGGCGACGAACACGTCGCGTTCGCCGCCGACCAGCTCGGCCAACGCGGGCCCGTCCAGGTTCAGCGTGTCCACCAGCTGCGGGAAGCGTTCGGCGATCTCAGCGGCATCTGCCTCGCCAAGCAGCACTTGCGGAACGCAGGCCTGACGCACCAGGTCGCCCTGAGCCTCCTCGATCACACCCTCGATGGCGCGTTGCTGGCCGGGCGTGGTGACACTGAGGTAGTGATCACCCTCAACCGCCGGTGTGTGGTTGGGGTCGATGGTGGCCCTCGCGCTGCCGAACCAGGTGCGGCGGTCCCGCGTGGACTCGAACGTGGTGCGGATACGGTGGCGATGCACCTTTAACGGGCTGCCGTTGTCGTCGACCAGGCCACGGTTCTTCACCCACTTGCGCAGGGATGCGTAATCAGTTGCACCGGTGAGGAACTGGTGACCGAATTGTCCTTGCTGGTACCGAATCCAAAGGGCCCCGCGCTTGTCGGCGGGTGCGAACTGCCGCAGCGACGCCGAGTGGCGCAACCACTGCTCGAGCAGTTTCACCGCGTCCTTGTTCAATACCAGACTTTCGGCGGCGGTCCGACCCTTGAAGTACGACAGCAGGACCTCGCTGTCCCCGGTCCAGTCCAAGTCCTTTACGCCCAGGTTAGCGATGCCATCTGGCACGATTCCGGTGTAGCTGCCGAACAGCAGCATGTAAGCGATGACTGTCGACGTCTGAGGAAAGAGAGCTCTGCGAGCGGGTACCACTCCGCCGCTTCGGCTCGCGATCGTGGCCGCGCACACACCATAGAGACGGCTCACCGATGCGTTGGTGATGGTCGGCCCCAGGTCGGCGAGTAACCAGCAGACGTCTTGATAGGTCCAGTTATCAAGCGAGGGCCGCTGGCCCCGTTGCGCTGCGGTCGCAGCGCGGCGATTCTCGGCGTAGGAGTCGTTGATGACCTCCAGGCATGCATGCTGTAGACGGCCCCACTCTGCCTCGGAGTAGGGGGCGAGTGGCTTTTCGTTGCGGCGGCGTTTCGGGTGAAAGGTTTTGCCGGTCACGAACTCCATGACACCGGGCGATAGGGGCTCGATCTCGTTGCCGAATGCGGTCAACAGCTGCCGGCAATTGCGTTCGACGGCAGTCTTGCGGCTCATCAGGAACTCGGCCACTTGGCTTCGGGTCAGGTCTTTCACCCCACCGGTGAATCCCCGATCATCGAACCACGACACCATGCCGGCAATGGAGCGCATGTGATGCCGGACAGTGCCAGCCGCATCAACCCCGCCCCGTGGGTGAATCAGTTCGATCAGCGCTGTCACCAGGTTCGTCGCCAAGGTCTCGTTGCGGAAGCCGGCTGGCACCGCGATCCGGGAACGCTGGCCATTGGTGAACAGGCAGTCCAGTCCCAACGGGTCCGTCGTCATCTCAGCTGGCATTAGTCGGCCTCTTCGGCGAACTCGGAGGCGGCCTCGTCGGCAGCCGAATCGGCTATCAGTCCGTGATGGGATCCCGCCGCGGCGTAGGACTCTCGGAAGATTCGAGTGGTGTCCAGACGCCGCAAGTATTTCTCCGTGGTCAGTACCGACGAGTGGCCCAATAGGTCACGCAGCACCATCATCGGGTCTGCTTTCGACAGGTAGAACGCCAGCGCGTTGTCGGCGTTGGTGTCCTTCACCGCCTGGGCAAGCTGGGCGTAGTAGCCGCCTACCAAACGCTCCATCGTTTTCATGGCGAAGGTGTGGCGCAGCCGGTGTGGAGACACATGCGGGAATCGCGGCTCCCACTGTTGTCGGATGCGATCCGCAGTGCGGGCGAACACTGTCGACCACGCTGTGAACGGTCGTCCGTCACTACACACCGACAACAGACACGAACCACCGCCCGGCGCGACCAGCCGGCGCCGCTCAACGGGACGAAGCGAAGCCCACGCGACCCTGGTGCCGTTAACGCGGCCGCCCCGGTGATCCGGCTCGGTCACCATCAACGGCTCGCTATGCACCGGTTTCCACAACGAGCCCTCCACGTTGACCGCCCGGTCCAGCTCGATGTAGCGATGCACTTCCACCAACGCGTCATACTCGATCCAGGTCGTGCGGAACTTGGTGCCCTTGGTCACCCCCGCGGGAACAGGGAACGGAATCGGAAACCGTTGTGGCCGTTGCGGTAGAGCGGGAATTTCCCACACCAGCAATGATGAGAACTCGGCGGCCCGCAACCCCGTCGACAACGCAAGTCGGCCAACAGCACCATTGCGGGCCAAATGGTGGCCACGAAATTTTGACGGACCGCCGTCACGGTCAAGTCCTGCCAATCCGCGGATGAGCAAGTCAGCGAAATCCACAGCCAAGTACTTGATCGACACGTGCGGTTTGGGGACGCGCCGAGTGGCAGAATTTTTCTGGCGCAACAACAATTTGTCCGCATACGAATTGAGTGCCACGCCGTAGGAGAACGGTTCGCTAGCCGCGTAGCCCTCCGCCGTCGCCCACCGATAGAACGACGCCAACACGCTCACGTGCTGATTCCACGTCGTCGCCTCGAAGCGGGCTTTAACAGGACCCACCGCTCGATACGCAGCGTAGCCACTCAGCCCAGTGCGCAACCGCTCCCGGTTATCGAAGACACCGATTCCGTGCTCGGTCAAGAAGCGCGCCCAGTCTCGCAGAATCCGTCCGTACCGAAGCCACGTGGCCGGTGAGGTCGCCCCGCTCGAAGGTAGCTCTCTCAACCACCTGTTCATCGCAACAGACGCACGGGGACGGCCCGGCGCATCCTCGAAACACAAGTCCGAATCGACCAGAACCGGCATCCCCGTCGGCGCCACCGGGCGCCGTTCGACATCCCATGTTTCCCAGCCGTCCCCGGTGAACGCCACCATCTCCACACCGACACCTAAGTCCTATTAATCCGACAACGAGTCCCGACACGCGCAAGGCGTAAAGGAGACCGTCAAAACAAGACACGGAACTTATGCGGAGAGAATGCGGTGAAGATCGGCGCAGCGCAGGCAACTCGTCACTCCGGGGATCACCAGCGGGCCGATCAGTCCGGCGCCGTCGCGCACCCGCACGATCAGATGCGGAACCCCCGCGTCGTGCAGCTCCCGCACGACGCGCGGATCGGCCACCAGGTAGTCGGTGAGCACGGCCAGATCGGCACCCCCGGCCGAGGCGTGCGCCCGGCTGCTGTGGCTGACCCGGACGCCGGAGCCCGACAGCGCGGAGGCGATCAGGTCCGACAGCGGGCCGTCGCCGTGGATCCGCACCGATGCGGCGCGGTCGCGGGGCGGTGCCGCCGCGGTGATCACCCCGGAGTCGACGAGGTGGGTCACCAGACCGGTGACGACGGACGCGTCGGCGCCGCGTCCGACGGCCAGGTTCTGCAGTTCCGGCACCGTCGCGGCGGACTGCAGGGCCCGCAGCAGATCAGCGAGGAGCGGCGCGGCCAGCCCGGGCGGTGGATGGACCACCACGGCGCGGCGGGGATCCCAGCCGACCTGGACCGTGCCGTCCGGCCGGGACAGGACCGGGGTGGCCGAGTCCAGGGCATAACGGGTCATGCGACGACAGTGTCATGCGGCACCGACCGCGAATCGAGTTATCCACAGGCCTCAGGGGCGTGGATCGGTTCCCTCGTCGCCCTCGTTGAGCGCGGCCTCGATCGCGCTGTCGAGCTCGCTGGTGGTGGTGTCGCCGCCGATCATGCGGTCGATGAACCCGGCGGGCTCGTCGAGATCCGACGCGCTGGGCAGCAGGTCGGGGTGGCCCCACACGCCGTCGCGGGCGTCGGAGCCGACGGCCTGGGTCAGCTTCTCCCACAGCGCGGCGGCCTCGCGCATCTTGCGGGGCCGCAATTCGAGCCCGACCAGGGTGGCGAACGTCTGCTCGGCCGGCCCGCCGGTGGCCCGCCGCCGGCGCAGCATCTCCGACAGGGCCGCCGTCCCGGGGATCCGATCGCCGAGTGCGTCGGACACGACGGTCTGCACCCAGCCTTCGATCAGCGCGAGCAGCGTCTCGAGTCGCTCCAGCGCCGCGGTCTGCTCCGGGGTGGCCTTGGGTTCGAAGATGCCCTGATTGAGCAGCTGCTCCATCTCCGAGGGGTCGGTCAGCGACGCGGGATTGAAGTCGCGGGCGAACTCCTCGATGCCGCTCATGTCGATCTTGGTGCCCTTGGCGAACGCCTCGACGGCGTTGAGCAACTGTGTGGCGAGCCACGGCACGTGGCTGAACAGCCGGTGATGCGCCGCCTCGCGCGCCGCGAGGAAGGTGACGACCTCGCTGCGCGGCTGCTCGAGTCCCTCCGCGAGCGACTCGATGGCCTCGGGCATCAGCGCGGCGACGCCCTTCGGGCCCAGCGGCAGCCCGATGTCGGTGGACGTCAACACCTCTCGCGACAGCGTGCCCAGCGCCTGGCCCAGCTGTGAGCCGAACGCCATGCCACCCATCTGCGACATCATCGCCAGCAGGGGGCCGGCCATCGCCTGGGCCTCCTCGGGCAGCGCCTGCGCCCACACCGTCGAGATCTGCTCGGCCACCGGGTCGCACAACCGCTTCCACGTGTCCATGGTGTTGTCGATCCAGTCGGTCGGCGTCCACGCCACCGACCGCGTGGTGCCGGCGGGCAGCGGGGTCACCCCATCGAGCCACGTCTCGGCCAGCCGCACCGCGTCGTTGATCGCCGACGTCGTCTGCTCGGGCACCGGCGCGACGAAGCCGATCGACTTCGACGCCAGCTGGCGGGCCAGGTCGTAGTTGACCGGTCCGGCGCCCGCGCCGGACGTCGCGGTGCCGCTGAACATCTCACCGAGGGTGGAGAAGATCTGCCCGAGCTGGGACATGTCGAACTGACCGCCGGGGAACGCGCCGCCGAACGGATCGTTCGGGCCGGACCCCGATCCGGGGTCCTTCTTGCCCTTGTCGCGCTCGGGGTCGTCGCCCGCGGAGAAGCCGAAAGGCAGGTCAGCCATGCCCCCAACCGTACTCACCAGGCGGGCGGGGTGTGGGCCGACGGGTCACGCTGAGAGTGAACCCACCGTTGACCTCTACTGTGAACGGCGTGAACAGGAGGATTGCCACCCTCATCGTCGCGTTGGTGCCGATCGTCGTCTTCGGCGTGCTCGCGACCACGGTGTCGGTGCCGTACGTCGCGCTGGGTCCCGGCCCGACCTTCAACACCCTCGGCGACGTCGACGGCAAGCCGGTCGTCGAGATCGAGGGGACCGACGTGAAGCCCACCAGCGGTCACCTGAACATGACCACGGTGTCGCAGATGGACGGCCTGACGCTCGGCCAGGCGTTGATCTTCTGGGCCTCGGGTCGTGATCAGCTGATCCCGCGCGAGCTCGTCTATCCGCCGGACAAGTCCCGCGACGAGATCGACGAGGCCAACACCAAGGACTTCCAGCAGTCGGAGGACAGCGCGGAGTACGCCGCGCTGGCGTATCTGAAGTATCCGACCGCCATCACCGTGCAGAGCATCGACGAGAAAGGCCCGTCGAAAGGCAAGCTGCAGGCCGGTGACGCGATCGACGCGGTGAACAACAAGCCGGTCGCGAACCTCGAGCAGTTCGGTGCCTTCCTGGAGACCACCAAGCCGGGCGACACGATCGTCGTCGACTACCGCCGCAAGAACTCCCCGGCCGGCACCACCCAGGTCACGCTGGGCTCCCGGCCCGACCGTCCGCACGGTGTGCTGGGGGTGAACGTGCTCGACGCGCCGTGGGCGCCGTTCGCGATCGACTTCAACCTCGCCAACATCGGTGGCCCGTCGGCCGGCCTGATGTTCAGCCTCGCCGTCGTCGACAAGCTGACGACCGGAGACCTGAACGGATCGAAGTTCGTGGCGGGCACCGGAACGATCACCCCGGACGGGGAGGTCGGCTCGATCGGCGGCATCACCCACAAGATCGTGTCGGCCAAGGAAGCCGGCGCCTCGGTCTTCCTGGTGCCGGCGGACAACTGCGACGAGGCCAAGTCCGCCGACGAGAAGGACATCGAGCTGCTCAAGGTGGACACCCTCGAGCACGCGATCGACGGGCTGCGCACGCTTTCCGCCGGTGGCGAACCTCCTCGCTGCTGAGCCGGTGACGCAGGCCCGATGCGTACAGTTACTGAACAACTGCTGGGAACGTCCGAGAGTGGAGTAGTCGAGTGGGTATGCGGCCGGCGGCGAGAATGCCGAAGCTGACGCGACGGAGCCGGGTTCTGATCGCGATCGCCCTAGCGGTCGTGCTGCTGTTGCTGATCGGCCCCCGGCTGGTCGACACCTACGTCGACTGGCTGTGGTTCGGCGAACTCGGCTACCGGTCGGTGTTCACCACCCAGATCGTCACCCGCATCGTCATCTTCTTCGTGGTGGCGTTGCTCATCGGCGGCATCGTCTTCGCCGCGCTCGCGCTGGCCTATCGCACCCGTCCGGTGTTCGTGCCGACGGCGGGGCCGAACGATCCGATCGCGCGCTACCGCACCGCGGTGATGGCCCGGTTGCGGCTGGTGGGCATCGGCGTGCCCGCCTTCATCGGTCTGCTGTCGGGTTTCGTCGCCCAGAGCTACTGGGAGCGGGTGCAGCTGTTCCTGCACGGCGGCAGCTTCGGCATCGCCGATCCGCAGTTCGGCATCGACCTCGGCTTCTACGCGTTCGATCTGCCGTTCTACCGGCTGGTGCTGTCGTATCTGTTCGTCGCGACGTTCCTGGCCTTCATCGCGAACCTGTTGGGCCACTACCTGTTCGGTGGCATCCGGCTCTCGGGCCGGACCGGCGCGCTGAGCCGGGCCGCCCGGATCCAGCTGATCACCCTCGTCGGGATCCTGATGCTGCTCAAGGCGGTGGCGTACTGGTTCGACCGCTACGAGCTGCTCAGCCACACCCGCGGCGGCAAGCCGTTCACCGGCGCCGGCTACACCGACATCAATGCGGTGCTGCCCGCCAAGCTCATCCTGATGGCCATCGCGGTGATCTGCGCCGCGGCCGTCTTCTCGGCGATCTTCCTGCGCGACTTGCGGATCCCGGCGATCGGTGTGGTCCTGCTGCTGCTGTCCTCGCTGGTGGTGGGCGCGGGCTGGCCGCTGGTGGTCGAGCAGATCAGCGTGCGGCCCAACGCCGCCCAGAAGGAGAGCGAATACATCAGCCGCAGCATCGCGGCCACCCGGCAGGCCTACGGACTCACCGAACAACAGGTCAGCTACCGCGACTACGCCGGCAACGCGCCGGCCAGCGCGCAGCAGGTGGCGGCCGACCGGGCCACCACGTCGAACATCCGCGTGCTCGACCCCAACATCGTCAGCCCGGCGTTCACCCAGTTCCAGCAGGGCAAGAACTTCTACTACTTCTCCGACCAGCTCAACATGGACCGGTACCCCGACGCCGACGGCAACCTGCGTGACTACGTGGTGGCCGCGCGCGAACTCAACCCCGACCGGCTGATCGACAACCAGCGCGACTGGATCAACCGGCACACCGTCTACACCCACGGCAACGGGTTCATCGCCTCGCCGGCCAACACCGTGCGCGGAGTGGCCAACGACCCCAACCAGAACGGCGGGTACCCCGAGTTCCTCGCCAGCGTCGTCGGCGCCAACGGCAGCATCATCTCGCCCGGACCGGCGCCGCTGGACCAGCCGCGCATCTACTTCGGCCCGGTCATCGCGTCGACCGCTGCCGACTACGCGATCGTCGGCAAGAACGGCGCCGACCGCGAGTACGACTACGAGAACAACGTCGAGACGAAGAACTACACCTACACCGGCGCCGGCGGTGTCCCGCTGGGCAACTGGTTCAACCGCAGCGTCTTCGCCGCGAAGTTCGCCGAGCGGAACTTCCTGTTCTCCAACGTCATCGGCAACAACAGCAAGATCCTGTTCAAGCGGGATCCGGCCGAGCGGGTCAAGGCCGTCGCGCCGTGGCTGACCACCGACACCGCCGTCTACCCGGCGATCGTCAACAAGCGGATGGTGTGGATCGTCGACGGCTACACCACACTCGACAACTACCCGTACTCGGAACTGATGTCGCTGTCGTCGGCCACCACGGACTCCAACGAGGTGGCGATGAACCGGCTGCTGCCCGACAAGCAGGTGTCCTACATCCGCAACTCGGTGAAGGCCACCGTCGACGCCTACGACGGCACGGTGACGCTGTACGCGCAGGACGAGCAGGACCCGGTCCTGCAGGCCTGGGAGAAGGTGTTCCCGGGCACCATCAAGCCCAAGAGTGACATCAGCCCGGAGCTGCAGGAGCACCTGCGCTACCCCGAGGACCTGTTCAAGGTGCAGCGCGCGCTGCTCGCCAAGTACCACGTCGACGATCCGGTGACGTTCTTCTCGACGTCGGACTTCTGGGACGTGCCGCTGGATCCGAACCCGACGGCCAGCAGCTACCAGCCGCCGTACTACATCGTCGCGAAGAACCTGGCGGAGAACAACAATTCGACGTCGTTCCAGTTGACCAGTGCGATGAACCGGTTCCGGCGTGACTTCCTGGCCGCCTACATCAGTGCCAGCTCCGATCCGCAGACCTACGGCAAGATCACGGTGCTGACGATCCCGGGACAGGTCAACGGTCCCAAGCTCGCGTTCAACGCGATCAGCACCGACACCGCGGTCAGCCAGGATCTCGGTGTCATCGGCCGGGACAACCAGAACCGGATCCGCTGGGGCAACCTGCTGACGCTGCCGATGGGTCAGGGTGGTCTGCTCTATGTGGCACCGGTGTACGCGTCGCCGGGCGCCAGTGACGCGGCGTCGTCGTACCCGCGCCTGATCCGGGTGGCGATGATGTACAACGACAAGATCGGCTACGGGCCGACGGTGCGGGACGCGCTGACCGATCTGTTCGGTGCGGGCGCGGATGCCACGGCGACCGGGCCGGCGCCGACGGATGTGCCTGCGGGTCAACCGCAGTCGCGGCCGCCGGCCACCGGCCAGCAGCCCGCGGCCGCCCCACCGAACCAGCAGGGGCAGACGCCGCAGACCCGTCCGGAGGTGCCGGTGGCGGTACCGCCGAGCGGTCCGTCCCAGCTGTCGGCGGCGAAAACCGCTGCGCTGCAGAACATCAACTCGGCACTGGATGCGGTGCGGGAGGCTCAGCGCAGTGGCGACTTCGCCCAGTACGGCGAGGCGCTGCAACGCCTCGACGACGCCATGAACGAATACCAGTCCGCGTCGTAACACGATCCGCCGGTGCGCTATCGGTTGCTCGGACCGCTGCAGGTGGTCGACGGGGAGACCCTGATCGACGTCGGTCCGCCCAAGCAGCGGGTGGTGTTGGCGGTGCTGCTGCTGGCCGCGGGCCGGGTGGTGTCGGTGGATCGGCTGGTCGATGCGGTCTGGGGCGATGACGTTCCGGCCAGCGCGACGGCGAGCCTGCAGGCCTACATCTCGAACCTGCGTCGCGCGCTGCGCGGATCCGGTGGGACGCAGATGGCTTCCTCGGTTTCGCAGCCGATCGTGCGCCGGCCGCCCGGCTATTACCTCGACGCCGACCCGGACAGCGTCGACCTGACGGCGTTCACGGCGGGATGTCTGCGCGCCGGTGCCGCGATCGAGGCCGAGGACTGGTCGACGGCGCTCGCCGAGGCCGACACGGCGCTGGCACTGGTGCGGGGAAACCTGTTGGAGGACATGGCCGATGCGCCCTGGGTGCGGGACGAGGCGGCGCGGGTCACCGAGATGCGGCTGGAATGCCTCGCCCACCGGGTCGTCGCGCTGCTCGCGCTGGGCAAGGTGACCGCCGCGCTGACCGAGGCGGCGGCGTTGTGCGCGCTCGAACCGTTCGCCGACCGCGGCGCCCGGTTGCAGATGCTGGCGCTGTACCGGGCCGGCCGCGCGGCCGAGGCATTGGAGGTCTACGCCCGTCATGCGCGCCTCCTCGACACCGAGCTGGGACTGGAGCCCGGTCCCGAGCTACGGGACCTGCAGACCGCGGTGCTGCGGCAGGCCCCCGAGTTGGCCGGCTGGCCCCGACCGCCGGAATGGACTGGGGCGGCCAACATTCCCGTTCCGGGGCCGGTGGCCACCGAGGCGGTGAGTGCCGAGGTTCCGCTGCGGTCGCCGTTGGTGGGCCGGGACCGTGAACTGGCCCGCGCGGCCGAGGTGCTGGCGCGGGCGTCGGCGGGTGCGACCCGGTGGCTGGTGCTGTCGGGCCCGCCGGGGATCGGCAAGACACGGCTGGCCGAGGAGGTCACCGGAACGGCGGCCGCCGACGGGGGCGACGTGGTCTGGGTCAACTGCCCCGACGAGCGTGCCACTCCGCCGTGGTGGCCGATGCGCCACCTGGTGCGCGCGCTGGGCGCCGACCCCGACGAGACGCTCGAGGTGCCGCCGCACGCCGACCCCGACACCGCGAGATTCCTTGTCTACGAACGGGTGCAAGCCCTGCTGGAGTCCGCGCCGCGGCTGCTGGCCATCGTGGTCGACGACGTGCAGTGGTCGGACACCGCCTCGGCGAGCTGCCTGGCCTACATCGCGAGCGCGCTGCGGGATCAGCGCGTGCTGGTGATCCTCACGGTGCGCGACGGAGAGCACACCCCGGAGGTGGCCCGCCTGCTGAGTACCGTGGCGCGCGGCGAGGCCAACCGGCACATCGCGGTGCCGGCGTTGTCGTCGGCGGACGTGGCGACGCTGGCCAACGAGGTCGCCGAGGACGCGGTGTCGGCCGATGAGGCCGCCGAGCTGGCCGCCCGCACCGGTGGCAACCCGTTCTTCGTCTCCGAGTACGCGCGGTTGCCGCGAGCAGAGCGGGCCGCCAACGAGATTCCGCGCGCGGTCCGCTCGGTGCTCGAGCGTCGGCTCGCCGCGCTGGATCCGGCGGTGATGCAGGTGCTGCGGACCGCGGCGGTGATCGGCGACGTGATCGACGCGTCGGCTGTCCCGCTGCTCGCGCAGGCCACCCGGCTGGATCTGGACACCCTCGCCGACTACCTCGACGAGGCCGCCGACGAACGCATCGTGATCGCCGCGCACACCACCGACGGGTACGAGTTCGCGCACGGGCTGCTGCGGGAGCAGCTTCTGGCGGGCATGCCGGCGCTGCGGCGTCAACGCCTGCACGCCAAGATCGCCGAGGTGCTGGCCGACAGCGTCGAAGCCGATGCGCCGACGCGGCGCGCGCAGCACCTGGTAGCCGCGCAGCCCCTCGTCGAGCCCGCCGTGGTCGTCCGGGCGTGCCGGCTCGCCGCCGAACAGGCCTCCGCGCAATGGAGTTCGGACATCGCGGCGCGGTGGTGGCAGGCCGCACTGGACGCCTACGACCGGTTGCCGGTGTCCGCGCGCGACGACGCCGAGCGTGACGCGCTGACCGTCGAACTCCTCGAGGCACACTCCCGTGCCGGCCGCGGACAGCTGGTGCTCGACAGTGTGCAGCGCTACCTGGGAGAGGCGTTGCGCACCGGGCGGGCGGCGAGTGCGGGACGGGTGGCCAGCGCGCTGCTGCGGGCCAGCGGCGGCTGGCCGTGGCTGGCCCCGGGACACGATCCCGGGGAGCTGCTGTCCCTGTTGTCGCGGGCGGCGACGGTGGCCGACGACGATCCGGCCGCGGCTGCGCGGGTGCTGCCCGCACTGGCCGTCGGGCACTGCTACCACCCCGATGCCGGTGTCGCCGCCGGCCTGCTCGAGCGCGCGCAGCGCGTGGCCGAGCAGACGGGCAACGTCGACGTGCTCGCCGATGTGCTGATCGGCCGGCTGATCACCTACTCGGGCGTGTGCAGCCTCAGCGAGCAGACCCTGTCCTGGGTAGCACAGCTGGAAGCGTTGCAGCACAGCCGTTCTCGGGAGGACGCCGTGATCGCGCATTCGGTCGCGACGATGGCGGCGATGAACCTCGGCGACGTCGCCGGCGCGCGTCGGCACCTGCAGGTCGGCATCGCGGGCAGTGAGGATCTGCGGCTGCCGGTCCTGCGGGCCCAGCTGCGGTGGATGGAGGCGGTGCTGGCGATGTGGACCGGCGACTTCGCCGAGGCGGAGCGTCATCACGCGATCGCCGCGCACGTGCACGAGCAGACCGAGCTGTACGAGGCCGGCAGCGGCCTGCTGGCGACGGCGTCGCTATTACGGGAGCGGGGTGGCCCGGTCGACCCCCGCTGGGAGGGTCTGCGCGCCAGCGAGGCGACCGGCGGCCAGGGGATGGTCGGGGTGGTGCGGACCGCGGTGCTGTCGATGGCGACGGGGCCCGCCGCGCGAGCCGGGGCCGCGGACTTGCTGCGTGCATGGGCTGAGACCCCCGATCGCAGCCACATCTGGACCACCCTGGGGCATCAGACCCTGCTGGCGCATCTGGCGGCCGAGCACCGCCTCGATGCGTACGCCGCGCCGCTGCTGGCCGAGCTGGCCCCCTACCGCGAGCGCATCGCGGTGATCGGTCAGGTCGGCCTGGCCGGGCCGGTCGCGCTGGCCACCGCCCGGCTGCACGCGGTGCTCGGCGAGTCCGACCGTGCGCGAGGGGATCTGGCGACGGCGCGCGCGCTGCCAGAGCGCACCGGGGGAGCGCCGACCGTGCTGCGCTGCCGGCTGCTCGACTGCGAGCTGACCGAGTCGTCGGCGGAACGGACCGCCGCCGCGCGTGCCCTGGCCGCTGAGGCCAGGGCGGTGGGCATGGACGGCGTCGCCGCCGCGGCAGAGGCGCTGGCGGTTACTTGACGATCAGCGTTCCGTGCATGGCGGGGTGGTACTTGCAGTGGAAGGCGTACTCGCCGGGCGCGGACGGAGCGGTGAACGTGCCTTTGTCGTTGCTCTCCACGTCGACGGTGAAGGTGCCCGCGGCGTCCGAGGTGACGGAATGCTCGACGGAGTCGTTGTTCGTGACGGCGATCCGGGCACCGGGAGGCACCGTGACAGGTGCGCCGTAGTTCATGCTCGCGATCGTGACGGTGGCCGCGGCGGCGCCCGCGGTCCCGGTATCGGACGACGTCGGACTGGATGTGCTCGTCCCGCCGCACGCGGTGGCCACCGCGGCAACGAGACATGCGCCAGCCCACAATGTTCCACGCGTATTCACAGTGACCCCTCTCGATCAGACCTATACCGCTGACACGGTGCGGCACATCGAAAGGTTCACCGGGTGCCGACTGCTGCTCGCCATTGCCCTTGTCGAGACGGGAGAGGACGATGGAGGGGTTCGGCGGCGCCGGCGTGACGCCGCCGCGGACCATGGAGGCAAGCCATGTATGCACGGAGCTCGCACATTCACGCGCGGTCCTCGGCGGTCGACGCCGGGATCGCTTACATCCACGACTCGGTGTGGCCCGCGCTCACCGGTCTGGACGGCTACGTCGGCTTGTCGCTGCTGGTGGACCGTCTGTCCGGGCGGTGCATCGTGACGACAGCATGGCAGTCCGAGGAGGCGATGATCGCCAGCCGCCGGGACGCCGACGCGATGCGCGACCGCGCCGCACAGATCCTCGGCGGTAGTCCCACCGTCGACGAATGGGAAATCGCCGCTGTGCATCGTGAGCACCACTCGGCGCCCGGCGCGTGTGTTCGCGTGACGTGGGCGCGCGTCGACGCGGAACACATCGATCGCGCCGTCGACGGCTACCGGTTGGCTACCGTCCCCGCACTGGCCGAACTCGACGGGTTCTGCAGCTGCAGTCTGCTGGTCGATCGCGACTCGGGATTCGGGGTTGCCACGGCCACCTTCGACAACCCGGAGGCGCTGAGGCGCAGCAAGTCGGCCACCGACGCGATGAAGGCCGCGACGGTGCGCGATGCAGGGGTCGAGATTCTCGACGAATGCGAGTTCGACCTCGTTCTGGCGCACCTACGGGTCCCCGAAATGGCCTGACCGGTCGATCGGGGCTGCTTGGATTTTTCTTGGCGCGCTGACCAAGCGGCCGCCAAGTCGGTCTGGTGATACTTCTCGCGAGCACTGAGATCGTGAGAGGGGATTCCGATGACCGTGTCGACCGATGTGACGCGCGACGATGTACTGCAGACGCTGCGCGCGCACGTCACCACCCACGTGGCGCTTCCCGGTGAGCCGGGCTACGAACGCTGCGTGCCCTGGAACGTCGCGGCCCAGGTGGCACCCGCGGCCGTGGTGTTGGCCACCTCGCCTGAGGATGTCGCCGGCACGGTGAGGTTCGCCGCGGCCCACGGGTTCACGGTCACCGTGCAGGCCACCGGTCACGGCGCCGTCGGCGTCGGACCCGGCACGATTCTGGTGCAGACCTCGGCGATGAAGCACTGCGCCGTGGACGTCGCCAACCGCACCGCGCGGGTCGAGGCCGGGGCGCGCTGGCAGGACGTGCTGGACGCCGCGACGCCGCACGGCCTTGCGCCGCTGTGCGGTTCGGCGCCGAGCGTGGGCGTCGTGGGTTTCCTGACCGGCGGGGGGATCGGTCCGCTGGTGCGCACGGTCGGCGCGTCGTCCGACCATGTGCGGGGATTCGAGGTGGTGACCGGGGAGGGCCGTCTGCTGCAGGCGACGCCGGAGTGCAACGCCGACCTGTTCTGGGGGCTGCGCGGCGGCAAAGCGACGCTGGGTATCGTGACGTCGGTCGAGATCGACCTGCTGCCGATCGCCGAATTCTACGGTGGTGCGGTGTATTTCGCCGGTGACGACGCCGCCGCGGTGCTGCACGCCTGGGCCGGATGGTGTGCCGGGCTGCCCGAGACGGTGAACACGTCGATCGCGATCCAACAGCTGCCGCCGATGCCGGGGGTGCCCGAGCCGTTGGCCGGCAGGATGACGGTGGCCGTGCGGTACACCGCGGTCGGCGATCTCGCGGAGGGGGAGCGGCTGCTCGCGCCGCTGCGGGCGGTGGCGACCCCGCTGCTCGACACGACGGCCGTGATGCCCTACGCGGCGATCGGTGCGGTGCACGCCGACCCGGTGGATCCGATGCCGGTCAGCGAGAACCAGGCGCTGTTGTCGGCGCTGCCTTCCGAGGCGGTCGATGCGCTGCTGGCGGTCGCGGGCCCGGGTTCGGGGTCGCCGCAGGCGATCGTGGAGCTGCGGATGCTGGGCGGTGCGCTGGCGCGTGAGCCGCGGCACCGCAGTGCGTTCTGCCGGCGGGACGCGGCGTTCTCACTGTTGACGATCGGCGTCCCTGCACCCGAGATTGCCGCCATGGTCGTCGGCCATGCAGCGGCGGTGGTCGGCTCTGTCGAGCCGTGGTCGACGGGTGGGCAGATGCCGAACTTCGCGCCCTCCTACGACCCGGCCCGGCCGTCGCGGGTGTACAGCGAGGACACGCTGCACTGGCTCGCAGCCTTGGCCGACCGCTACGACCCCGCCGGTGTCCTGGCGACGGGCCAGGTCATCCGGACCCTCCGTTAGACGCGCCCGCACGTTTCCGGTGAGCTGGGGGTACCCCCGCTTGCGGGGGAGCGTGTCTGCAACGGACACGCCGTCGAAAACAGGCAGTTCACGCACGCTCGCCGCGTCCGCGAGCCCGCCTGAGCAGGCGATTTGGAGGGCCAGCGGCGGCACCGGTAACCTAGCGTTCACCCGTCGCGGGGTGGAGCAGCTCGGTAGCTCGCTGGGCTCATAACCCAGAGGTCGCAGGTTCGAATCCTGTCCCCGCTACTAAGTGAAACGGCCCTCGGAGGACACTCCGGGGGCCGTTTTCGTGGGGTTTGGGAACTCTTGGGACCTTTAGGCTGTGCGAGGATTTCGAGCGTTGCGCACGCTAGGTGACTTTCGTTCCGCCAGCTGTCGCGGGGCCGCCGCCAGAAATATCTGCAGACGAACAACAAGCGATGGCCCACGAGTGGACGCAACGGTCACAAGGCCACGTCATGGCTCGTAGTCGACGGTCGACCGACAGTGGACTTGAGCTCTCACGCTGGGGTGACGACTCTGGACTGGCCGGTGATCGCACGGGCGGCGACCCGGTGATATCTCATCTGCCGCTTCGAGCCTGAAACGTACTGGCAGTGGCAACCCAGCGCTGGCCGACCATGAGCTTGACGCAGACATCGCCATCCAAGTTGGCAGGCTCCATTGCATAGCCGTTCAAACGGGCGTACTGATCGATGATCAGTCTGCTCGGTGCTTGTCGATCGTTGCAGCGCCAATGTGGGCATTTGACAGTGCTATCCGGCTATGGAGGTCGTTCAGTGCACAAGATCCTCGGGATTGGCAAGCCGGCACCTATCGCGGGCATCGCGCGTCGTTGCAGCGGGCTGATCCGAGTGCAATCCTCACCCACGAAGGCGGCATATGCGGATGCAGGGGGAATCGCCTGTTGCTCGTAGCCACGATGTGGCTACGTCAGGTGTGTTTGCGAAACTGATGCCGATGTCGGTGCGGGCCGATACGGTGGGCTCACCTTTGTAGGGGGCCTAGGGGAGGAACCAAGGGTGGGGGCATTGGCGGGTTGGTATGACGACCCATGGAATCAGTCAGATTTGCGCTGGTGGGACGGTGTTCGGTGGACTGACCGCACAGCTTCAACGTCTCGTGCAGGCGCCGATGGGGCTGTTCCAGTCCATGCTCCACGGGCGGGTGTTGAGCACCTGATCGGGCGCGACGGCCGCATTGCTGTCATTGACGTGGAAACCACAGGTTTGTACAACACCGACCGTGTCGTCGAGATCGCGATACTGACGCTGGACTGCGATGGTCGTGTGCACGACGAGTTCGAGACGCTAGTTCAACCATTGCGCGACGTAGGCCCGACCTGGATCCACGGCGTCGACGCCAGCATGGTGCGCGGGGCGCCAACCTTCGCCGATGTGGCGCACCATGTGGCGTCGCGACTTGATGGCGCGGTGGTCGTCGGCCACAACGTCAGGTTCGACACCCGCATGATCGGCAACGAATTGTCCAGCGCCGGAATCGATATCGACTGGGGGTACCCGCTCGACACACTTCATGCGACTGGCTGCAAGCTCGGCCAGGCCTGCGCCGAACGCGGTATCTCGCTCGATGGCGCACACCGCGCAATCGCTGACGCCCGCGCCACGGCGCGGCTGCTGTTCACAACAGCCGATCACTACGCCAACCGATGCACACCAGCTATCGCACGACCACTGCTCTGCACCCCACTGCGGGTGCGTGCGCGCGAGGGGCACGTCGACGTCCTCCCCCCGGCACCCTACCTGGCAGCCCTCGCTCGCGGCGTCCACACCAATGTCGACATCGCGCCGTATGTGCAGCTGCTTGATATTGCGATCGCCGACCTGCAGCTCTGTCCCGAGGAGCGGCAAGCGCTGCGCGAACTCGCCGGCGAACTCGGCTTGGATGACCGCGCAGTGGCTCGCGCCCACCGCGAATTCATGAACGGACTCATCGACGCCGCGCTCGAGGATCAGGTTGTCACCGACGAGGAGTACAGCCAACTGTGCAGGGCCGCTGCACTTCTCGATATCGATATCGATACAGTGATGACGCGCATCGACCCTTACCGCGCAGCAATCGGTGAGCTGCAACTGGTAGCAGGTCTGTCGGTGTGCTTCACCGGGCAGGGCGAGCAAGGAGGCCGCCTCGTCGACCGCGCCGCGCAGGAACAAATGGCTCAACAGCATGGGCTCGTCGTGGCCAAGTCGGTGACGAAGAATGGGCCTGACTTAGCCTCAATCCGTGGATCGACCCTGTTGAGGTCCGGTCAGACTGATTTTGCTGTGCTGCGGTGGGTGGGCAGCGTGAATCCGCT
>NZ_JYNL01000027.1 GCF_001044235.1 Mycolicibacterium chlorophenolicum
CCCGAGGCATGTGTCGAAATCTACGACGGCGCAGCCATCTCCTTCATGACCGACACCGCAATGCACGCTTTAACCGACTTCG
The DNA here is from genome assembly GCF_001044235.1 of Mycolicibacterium chlorophenolicum. Taxonomy (GTDB): domain Bacteria; phylum Actinomycetota; class Actinomycetes; order Mycobacteriales; family Mycobacteriaceae; genus Mycobacterium; species Mycobacterium chlorophenolicum. The sequence goes on from NZ_JYNL01000027.1 coordinate 83, forward strand.
CCGCGCAGCACATCGTGGTGCCGGCCACCACACGAACTGTGGCACAGTACCGCCGCCTTTCTCTTCCTGGAGGCCCGTACCCCTTCGCGGTAACCAGCAACGGCGGCTCAATACTGATCGATGGGGAACCCGACGACCGGTGGAACTCGACGGTTCGAGCACGGATTCGAGCCGACGGACCTGGGATCGACGTCATCGCTGCAGCGATGCGTGAACAGACCAGCGACGAATGGGTAAAAACCTTCAAGATGGCCGAAGAGTTGTTCTGCTACCTCGTCATTGACGAGGCCCGGCTACCCGCCGACTTCATGGCAACATGGGCGTCATGGTGTACGCCGCGCGGTTGGCGGGTCTCCCGGCAGGGGCGCAAGATCTACACCGTGCCCCATAGCCTGTGCAAATCACGGGCTGTGGCCGAGATTCGCCACCGCCTCACCGAGTCCGGCCAACTCCACACCGACGCACCATTATTCGCCGCCGGTGATGGCGCTCTCGACGCCGAACTGCTGAGCTACGCCGATGCCTCCATCCGACCGGCTCACGGTGAGCTCCACTCTCTGGGCTGGACATCTGAGCGCACCACGGTGACCAAGGCCAGCGGCGCCTCGGCAGCCGACGAGATCGTGGCGTGGCTGCACCAGAGCGCCGAGCATACGAGATTTCCACCGTTGAAGAAAGCACCACATCAGTCCCCTATAACGAAAGGAACTGCGTGAGTACGCAACTGAGTAAAGGGCAGAATGGGCCGGTGACCGCTGCCGACCTGGTGGCGTCAGTACAGCTCGCGGCGCCGGCTGACCTGTCGGCTCTGCTGGTGACCGACAACGGGAACGTACGCACGGACGCAGACTTTGTGTTCTTTAATCAGCCCACTGGCCCCGGGGTGAGACTGGTTGCCGGGGCCACCGGCCAACCCGCCAGCCTCGCAGTCGCACTCAACGCCGTCCCCACTGACATTGCCCGAGTCCGCGTGGTCATCACACTTGATGATCCGAACTCTACCTTTGGAGCGACAGCCGCACCCGTAGCCCGGGTATCCGACACCACCGGCCACATCCTTTACGAGTACCGCATCGACGGTCTCACCAGCGAATCGATCGTCATTGCGCTCGAGCTTTATCGCCGCAACGGAGCCTGGAAGGTGCGGGCCGTCGGCCAAGGCTACGCCGGCGGATTCGCTGCTCTGGTAACCGACCACGGTGTCAGCGTCGATGATGCCCCGGCACCACCACCACCTCCCCCGCCGGCAGGACGCCCGACATTACCTCCGCCACCGCCGGCTTCCTCACCGCCGACCGGTGGTGAAATCAGTCTGGTCAAAGGTCGAACCGTGAACCTCGCCAAGGGGCAACGTGTTTCTTTGCGCAAGGACGGCGGTGTCGCCCTGACACGAGTTCGTATGGGGTTGGGATGGGATCCGCTCAAACGCGGCATTTTCGGGGGCCGGGCGTCGAACATCGATCTCGACGCTTCAGCAGTGCTGTTCACCGGTCAGGAGCTGATCGACATCTGCTATTTCCGGCAGCTGAAGTCCAAAGACGGATCAATCAAGCATCACGGAGACAACCTCACCGGCGAGGGTGACGGGGATGACGAGACCATCTCCGTCGATTTGAGCCGAGTCCCCACTCACATCACCTCAGTGCTGTTCATTGTGACGTCCTACCGTGGCCACACCTTCGATCAACTCAGCAACGCATTCTGTCGCCTCGTCGATGCGACGTCGAAGGCTGAACTGGCTCGCTATACCTTGCAAGGCAGCGGCATGCGCTATACCGGCATGGTGATGGCCAAGATCTTCCGGTTGGGCGGCGAGTGGAAGTTACAAGCAATCGGGGAGGGAATGCAGGCCAAGCACCCCGGGCAAGCCGCTCCGCAACTCTCACGGTTCCTGTGAACAAAACCATGCGGTAAGGGGTTGTCCCTCAATGGATTAACCTTCGCACGCCACGCCGTCGCCGTCGCCGTCAAGTCCCGTTCGATACCCTGGTTGACCGGCGTACAACGGTGCTGCGCCCGCCGCTTTGGCGGCGCGGCAGTTGGGGTAGTACGCCGCAGAAACGTCCACCGGTGGTAGCGGAGTTTCCAGCGGAAGTGAAGGCGCCAGCGGGGATTCCGGCAACGGCTCAGGCTGGGTGATCGGCGTAAACGGCTCCGTCTCTACCGGTGTTGTTTCCGAGGATGTTTCTTCAGACGGCATGTCAAAATCGGATGCACCGCAGCTCGAAAGAACTTGGACGATAGCGTCGCGCTCGGCCTGCGTTACCCAAATTGCGTACACCGACTTGACTTTCACAATTCGGGCGACGTAGGAACAGCGATACGACTTGTCCGGTGGTAACCATGTGGCCGCGTCTCCGTCGCCCTTCTGCTGATTGAGATTGCCCACTGTGGCCTGCAGATTTAGAGGGTCGTTGGCGAAGTTACGGCGTGTGACCTCATCCCAGTTCTGCGCACCTTTCTGCCAGCTATCAGACAGGGCCACGATGTGGTCAATTTGAACATCGGCCGAGGTGTCCGCGCCCCGCTCGAACGCGATAGTCGCGCCCGAGTAAGGATCGTGAAGTATCCCGCTGACGATTGCACAGTCATTGGAGCCAGGCTTGAACACAATGTCTACAAGGTCGCGCCGCAAAATGTCATTGCGAGTGTCACATCCGTTTCGGCCCCCCTCCACGGTTACATCATCAGTCCACGCGTCACCGAAAAGCGCCCGGTCGTAACCTGTCTTGGGCGCACGTCCCTTGATGGGCAACCGGCTCAGCTCGGCCAGCGCGTCTGTTCTGCGATCGCCGCTGGGTGGCGAGGTGTCGACGGTCGTTGATGGAAGCGCGCTTTGAAGATTCGACGGCAAGGAACTGGGCGTCAATGTTGGCGGTAGCGTCGAGGTAATTTCGGCGTCAGCTACCTGATTACGCTCCGCAGTGCCGCATCCCGTCAGTATTGCGACAGTAACCGTTAAAAATATCGCCCCCAACATATTTCGTGCCGTCATTAACACTCCGACGCTTCCCGCTTTCTGTGCTCTGGCTTCGCTAGCAGCAATGCTCAGAAAAGACTAGCGGAGCCCGTCGGCGCAATTTGATCGCCACCTGCCGAGGCTTTCTCCAACCGCACAGTCTGGTCGCCGCATCATGATCTGTTGCACGCGTCGCGTGACCGCAGCATTGCCGCGATTCACGAACCGCCCATCAATAAGGCAACGGCGAGCGGTTTAATCTGGGCGTCGCGCGGCGTATCTAAAATGACGGTTCTAGACACAGGTGGCGCGCCTCAGCCGCCGTCGAGTTTGTCGAGCAGCGCTCCTGCGACGAGTGCGGTTGCGCGAGCGACGAGGCGGGCTTCGGCTGCGCTCAACTCGGTGGTCTTGCGTGGTGGTCCAGGTCGTCCGTGGCCGGTGCCGGCGTCGTTTCGGAGTCGATTGACTGCGGTGGCCAGCAGGAACAGGCATTGATGCACTGCACGGTGCGGGTCGGGATCGAGCTTCGGCAGCTCCGTGGGGGTGGCCATGCCGATAGCGGTAAAAGCACTGGTCAACGTGACCGGGAAGTTGCCCGACACCGGGTAGTCACCCAGGAGTTCTGTCAGAACGTGGCGGGCGGCGGCTTCGTCGAGTTCCTTTCCCGTGCCTACCTGTAGAGGTGCGTCGTCGGGGCTGGAGTTGATTCTGTCGACGTAGCTGCGCAGCGTCACTGTGAGTTCTGTGCCGCTGAGATTGTCGATGACGGTCGGCCGTGTGGACCCGTCGGGTTCGAGAGTGAAGCCGAGCGGAGCGAAGGCCTGGACGAGCTGGGTCACTCTCCCACTGCCGGCATAGCTCTCGCTGTCAGGGTTGAAGCCCCCGTGAGCCCGACACTGCGCCACAAGTTCTCGGGCCAAGGGCAGCCCCGCAGTCGCGTTGTGTGCTGCCGGTGAGGCGAAGACATGTCGGATTCGCTTCATCTTGCCCAGGTGGGACCCGTTCGATGTTCTTCCCTCCGGTGCCGGGTCGAGATGACCGAGGCCGTGGCGGGCGAATGCATCGCGGAGCTGCTGGTGTGAAGGGCTGCCTGAGATATCGAAGAAGGGGCCAAGGGCCGCGCCCAGCTCGGTCAGATTCATAACGGCTGCCTCGACTCCAGCGCTGGGTCGTTCACGGGCGCGGAGAGGTACCGGTATGCCGTCGCTCGGCTGATGCCGAACGCTTTAGCGAGTTCGTGAACGGGTTCTCCGGTCTCAGCGAGACGACGGAGCTGTTGCTGCCGCTCAAGGGTCAGTTTGGCGGGCTTGGTGGCCGGTAGGCGGCGCGCTCGCCTGGAGTCACGAGAAGCAGCGCGGCGCTCGCGGCCGAGTTCGAGTTCCAGTTCGGCCAGGGTGGCCATGATCGCGGCCACCGCGCGGCCTGTCGGTGTGCTGGTATCTATGCCTTCGCGTAAGGCGCGCAACAGGATTCGGCGTTCACCGAGTTCGGCAATGGTGCGCGTAACTTCGGCGACGGAACGCCCGAGACGATCGATGGCGGTGACGACCACGGTGTCACCTTCGCGGGCGTAGTGCAGCAGGGCCGCCAAGCCCGGCCGGTCAGTGTTCACCGCACCAGAAAGCTTGTCGGTGAAAACCTGGCCGGACTCGACACCCTGGGAGGCGAGCGCGGCGAGCTGTCCATCGAGGTCTTGGCCCGCGGTGCTCACCCGCGCATACCCAAGGATCGTTGTCACGCCACCACCGTCTCATTGCCCTCCGACATTGAAGATCTGAGACACGCGGTGTGAGACAGGAAATGAGACAGCGCGACCTGGGGCTACCCGGTGACGGTGATGCGCCCCGAGGGTGTCTCTTTTCTCTAGAAATGAGAATGGCGCCTGCGCGCGCAGTGGGTGTCAGGTCAGACGCTTGCGACGGCGTGGATCTGTCTCGGTGCGAATCGTGACGAGAGCGCGTCGAGCGCCTCCGCGGCGGTGTTAAGCGCCTTGGTGGCCTCTTCGAACTGTTTTTGTGCGGCGTTTCTTCATGCCATCTACGGTACGAGCAACAGCAGACACGAGGTCAATGCCTGTTCTCGCTAACCCCTAGAAAAGCGCGAGCCACAGGCCTCGTCGTCCGGCGAGTAATCCTGCGGCTCACTTCCAAACCCACCTCGATGGGATGGCTACGCGGCCAGTCTACGGCCACGGCCAAGTGTTCCGCAACGAACCCGATGTATTCAGGTCCCCTCCACACCGTCAGATCGTGTGAAGTTCGACGGCACTTCCAAGCATGTCGAGATAGGTCCGGTTACCGATGCGGGCCTGGACCACGGCCCCGCACACGATGTCCGCGGCCCACAGCGCCGGCTCGTGACGGCCTATGGAGTGCTCGATCCGTACCGTCGCTTCGACAACTTTGCGTGACCGCAATTTCTGCAGCATGTCGAGGTCGCTGGCGTCGAGCTGGCCGCGAGATTCGAAGGTGATCGTCGAGCACGGCATCAACGCCAAGTGCGGCAGAAGAAACTCCATGCACTTTCGCCGATGTCGACGGTCATCAGCGTCTTTGTCGACGTGAACCACGACGAACCCGGTGACTGGAAGGCCGGCCACGGCGGCGACCAACTCGACACGGCGCTCAGCGCTGCTGCCGTGCCAATGCAGCTTCGTTTCTCCGATACGCAGAGCGTCTAGCGTCTTGCGCATCTCCGCAACATCATCGTTATCGCACAACGTCGCAGCCAGCAGATACGCGCCAGGATCGAGGTCTGGACGCGACCCGGATTCATCGGCCCAAGCGGTCAGCATGCGCAGACCTTCGTCACAGTCCCGAACGGGACGATTGCGGCGTACATCCGGATCAGATCCTTTCCTGCGCGGGTCTCGGCACCCGTCATTAATTCTTGTTCGGGTGCATGCAGGTCTACAGGGACGGGGTGCACGCGTCCCTCCTCGACGGCGCGAGCCGCGCTTTGGGCGGAGCCGAGCAACGGAACCCCTGGGGGCTGCGCAGCGCGCGTACCGCCGGGTTTCCGCATCTAACGCTTTAACGTTGTAAAACTAAAACATTAAAACGCTGTAGAACTTAAGCGTTAAAGAGTTACAGCGCTATAATTCCAGAGTGACAACCAACATTGCTGTCTGCCACTCCCGCAAGGGTGGAGTGGGCAAGTCTTTCCTGGCCTACGAACTGGCCTATCTACTTGATGCGGTTCTCGTCGATCTCGAACACGACGGGGGAGGCGTGACAGCCAAGTGGGGGTATCGCCCCCAAGATCACCCACGATCACGACTTCTCGATGCACTGGAAGCGGGTGATTCCGCGCCGCGACCGCTGCGCGGATTCAAGAAACCCGACCTCATCCCCGGCCATCCTGACCTCTATGACCACCAGCCCGACGCCAACACCATGGCCGATGCCCTCACAAAATGGGCATCCGAATGGGACAAACCGTGGATCGTGGTCGACACCCATCCCGGCGCCAGCCCAGCGGCCCACGGCGCACTGGCTGTGGCCAACATCGTGCTGGCTCCGACCGCGCTACGCACCGCTGAACTCGACGCCACCGCCGAGTTGGTCAATGAGGCGGCCGACTACCCGCTCGTCATCGTGCCCAACTTCGTCCCCACAACACCGCCGGCCGCCGAGATTCAGCGACTGCGCACCATCATCGCCGACACACCCGTGCAGGTCGCTCCACCGATACCGACCGCACTGCACGTAGGGACACGAAAGAAGCGCATCGCCATCACCGCCGAAGCGCCACCTGCGAAGTCGCTACAGAAAGTCGCGGCCGCACTCACCGACCTCAGTACCTTCGTAAAGGAGTACGTCAATGGCTGACGGACTCGACTCGCTAACCGCCATGCGCTCGAAGTCGACCACATCGCGCCGAACTATCCCGCCGCCGCGACACCAACCGCGTCGCACGCCGGTCGACATGCCCGCCGCACCATCGCCAGCGACCACATCCGAACCGCCCAAGGCACAGCCTGCCGCCCCCGCCCCAACAGCAGCGACCCCGCCGGCCTCCGGCACCGATCTCACGAAAGTGTCGATCTACCTCGACGACACCACGGACGCCTCCCTCGAGACCGTGCGCGCAGCGGCCCGCGCGACCAAGCCACGCGTCGATGCCACCCGCAGTGCCGTCGTTCGACTGGCGCTCAACCGGCTCGCCGAACAGCTCACCCCCGCCGAAATCGTCGCTGAGCTGCAACGCAGCGCCGCAGCCCATAACGGCCCCGGCCGCAAACGCGCCTAACAACGCTCTAGCGTTATAGCGCTATAACGCTAGAGCGTTTCAACTACGCACTCACTTCCTCGGCCTCGATTCTGGCGAAACGGTGGGCGGTGGCAGTCAAGGCCGTTCCGCCGCTGCGCGGTCGACCACGGTCGAGCCCTGACAGCCACCACCCACCGCGCAACGGGGCCACTACGAGGAAGCGGCCAAAAAGGTCACTTGGGGGAGTGAAGCGCAATCAGGACTGCGGCACGCCCGGCCCGGTCCAAGAACTCGTTCAGCGCCGCATCCACAATGTCGGTGACCGCATACCCGCGGTCCTTCAGCACCTCAATGCGCTGCTGGGTGCCTGGCCGCGGCCGCACATAGATGTTCAGCGCCACGTTTTGCCGCCGCTTACGTAGCGGCAACGAGCCGCCGACTTCGGCCGCGCCGCGCAAGTAGCGTCTCACTCCTGGACATGCTGGTCGGACGGTGCCGTTATGCCCCGCTCGTCGTCGGTACAGCCGCCTAAAGTGACCCACGTGAACGCGCCCGCGACGCCGCCCAAGCCAGGCTCTCCTGAGCACTGGCACGCATGGCTGCAGCAATACGGCGGTGACTACACCACCGACGCCGAGCGCCGTGCGGCCTACGACGACTTCCAAACGAACCTGGACACCTTGCAGGCCGTCTTTTCCCAATCCGATGACATGCACACCGCCGGCTATCTCGAAGCCCACGAGCGGGTAGCCAGCGGCGACGCAGACGGTCCCGACGACGCCGAGACGTGGGTTCCAGCCAACCTCAACGGCTATGCGCGCGCGGACTGGCTCGAAGGCTTCCGCTCGCACTTCGAGCTATAGACCCCCGTCCGGGCTGGATCGTTCAGTGCTGACCGGCCACACCACGTGGTGCGGCGCGCAGAGGCGGACCGTGGTCGAAGACAGCTTCAGCCATCAGCTCTGCACTCTTACTGGCGATCAGCTCGTTCAAGTCGTACTGCACTTCGCTGCAGGCTTCATCGAGCAGAACCTGCTGTGCCGAGGCGATCACCGTGGTCTTATCAGCGCCGCTGACCTGTGATCGGGCCGCCCAGTCGCTCACCCGATCGCCAATCGAGTCCAACTCCGAGAGCACTATGCCTGCCGCCTCGCTGGCGTACTCCTCGATGAACGCTGACCGCGCCTCGGCCGGCCACCACGCTGGGATCGGCAACCGTGCCGCGTACACCGCTGCGATGGCCGCCTCCAGTTCCAGCGAATCGATCACAACCCGAACGGTAGCCGTTGTGAAAGGAGAGACGGGATGTGCGCGTGTCGGTACCAGGTACGTAAGTCTTTCTGCGTAAGGATCGGGTGCATGGCCCAACCGCACAAAGGTCAGCGGGAGCAGATCAAGGTCCGCGCCGACGCATCCGTGTATGTCCGACTGCGCGAGATGGCCGCCGAACGCGGCACAAGCGTCAGTCAGCTTTCTGCCGATCTGCTCGCTATTGCGGTCGGGCGGCCCGAAGCTGTCCGTGAACTCGACAAGGAGGTTCTGCCGCTGGCGATGTGACCACCCCGCCAGGGCCTCAAAAATCTTGCTTGGACAAGTAGAGGACTCGGCAGATGTGACATCTGAATAGCTGGTGTGCGGATTACCCGCTGACATGACGAAGGCCTCGCGTTAGCGAGGCCCTTGTCGAGGTTTTGAACCGAGTTGGTAGCTCGGTTCTGGGTCCGCACCCAACTCCCCGAAGGGATCTGTCTTGGCCGACAGCTCTCACGGTAGCGCACGCCTGCCTGGCTTACCAGATAAGCCGCGCACCCAGTGTGCAAATCGTGACCTCATCAGAGCCCGATCACATCGGGCAAGCAGTACGTTGCCGACACCGCTCGGCTTAGCTGTAGCTCCTGCCGCTCCCAGCCCGCATGTGGTGCGCGCGCTGGCGAACGAACGCCGACGCGAGTGGGTGCAGCGCGCCGGGGCCTGTGCCCCCCGTGCGCCGATGTGGACCAGTCGCGCTGGCTGGCTCGACGGTCTGCGCCAATGGGCGCAGTCACCGGCGCTTGGCCAGCTGTGCGCCGAGGAACGCGTGTCGATGACCGCGGCCACGCTGTTGTCGGTAGCCGCGGTGATGGCCGAGCACGCCGACCACGCCACCGGCCGCCACGTCGCCGTCACACGCGCGACAATCGCCGACAGGGTGGGTTGTGACGTGCGTACAGTGACCGCCGCCTGGCGGGTCCTGCGAGCCTCTCAGTGGGCCGTCGAGGCGCAACGTGGCCACGGCTCGACAAACACCCCCAGCGTCGGCCGGCGCCCCTCGGTGTACCACCTGGTGCCGCGCCGTGAAGCCCGTCCCGTGACCCGTCCAGTTGTGCATGATTTCCACCTACCGCCGTCAGGCGGTGTTAGTTCTTCTTCTCCCGTAAGGAGTTACTCACCAAGCGAGCGCGCAAGCGCACCCGCCCACAGAATCCCCGACAAACAACGACAAACACGGCTGTGGCGCAGCACCGCGCGCCCGCTGGCCATCCAGCGCCTTGCCGCTGGACTCGTCGCGATCACGCACGGCCTGGACCGCGCCCACATCGGCACCATCTGCGACGCACTCACCGCCGCCGGCATCGACCCCAACGTGTGGTCAGCCCGCGCGGTCAACGACAAGCTCAACGCCGACATGCGCGCCCGAGGAGCGACCTGGCCCGACCACATCACCAACCCTGGCGCGTTCCTGCACAGCCGATTACGACGGCTGTCCTGGTCACCCCTCGAGGCCCCGACAAAGGCCGGCGGCTCCGCGGCCCTCAGCATCGATCAGACGCCGCGACCGGCAGTGCTCACCGAGGCGTCGCAAGCACGGATCGCTGCGGCCCAAGAAGAGATCCGCCGCGTGCTCACCAACAGCGCTCAACGCACCCGCAGCGGGCACACCAGCCGCACGCCCAACGCACGGTCAGAGACACCGCGACGGCATGCCGCTGGAGGCACGGCACAACGGCGCGAGGAGTGCACCGTTAGTCGCCTGGTCGACAACGTGCCTGGTGGTCGCGAAACGGTGCGCTGACATTCGGGCGAAACGCCAAAAATTCAGCGTCTCCAAACACCTCATCTTTGTTGTTTCCTGCTCACCTTTTTGCACTGCCTCAGCTTCTTTTACGCGCGCTCCGCCTGCCATCTTCACCCACTCAACCCATTCCCAGCCGCCACTCCCCACCCCAGCCCAGGGCGTACCCCACCCTGCCATTCTTCAAAACCAAAAGCTTCGTATGGCACATTTGCACAAGTTTGTGCGATGCTGGTGGTGCGGTTCGGTTTGAGCGCTCGTGCTTCGTGCGTATCGGGTGGTCCGGCTGCATTTTCGAGCAGGGTGTGGGGTGGTGTTGTGTTGACGATTGCGAAGTTGTCGCGGTGGTCGGTGAACTATTACAACGACACCGCCCGGGCGGTCGGGCAGGCCGTCAAAGACGCTCAGTCTGCCGGCGGTGGGTTGGCGGAGTATTACGCCGAACGCGACACTCGCACCCCGGTGTGGACGTGTGCCGGGGACACCGGTGCGGCCGCGGAGCTGGTGGGTTTAGCGGACGGTTCGCGGGCGGGTGGAGATGCCGATCCCGACGTCGTGGCGCGCTGGCTCGATGAGGGTGTGGCGCCCTCGGGGGAGTGCGGCCGGGCGCACGGATCCGGTGGGGTGCATGGCTTTGATTTGACGTTCTGCGCCCCGAAATCGGTGTCGCTGGTGCGCGCGTTCGGCGGCGACGTCGCCGACAAAGCGGTCGCCGCGGCGCACGCCACCGCGATCGCTGAAGCGCTCGAATATTTGGCTGCGCATGCCGGATATACGCGGGTGCACAACCCGATAACCGGTGAAAAAGACCTTCAGAAATTGCCGGGGTTGGTCGCCGCGGCGTATCAGCACGAGACCTCGCGGGCGGGGGATCCGCATCTGCACACTCACGTGCTGGTCCCGAACCGTCAGGCCCGCCGTGATGGTCGGTTGGTGTCGTTGGATGGCACGTCGTTGTTCCATGAAGCTCGCGCGGCGGGCATCATCTACCAGGCCACGCTGCGTTATGAACTGCACCGTTTGGCGGGTGTGGAGTGGGGTCCGGTGGATCTGCGGACCGGGATGGCCGAGATCGCCGGCGTTGATCCGAAAAATCTTGCGGCGTGGTCGACGCGTTCGACCCAACTGCGGGAGTGGGCGGCCAACAATCTGACCGTGATTGACCCCGCCGAGGGGCTTTCGCAAGCGCAGTTGGCGGCCGCGCAGAAGGCCACCCGACCGCACAAACCTGAGCAGCTGGCGTGGTCGGAGTTGCGGGCCGGGTGGCTGGCAGACGGCAGGGGTTTCGGGATTGACCGGGCCGCGCAACGGGAGGCGCGTAGTGCCCGTGAACGTGCCGCCTCGAGAGCGGGGGTGCGTGTTGAGCGCACCGGTGTGGCGGTCGATCGGCGGGCGGTGGCGGCGATGGCCGCGCGGGCGGACAAGGCGGCGTTGACGCGCGCGGATCTGGTCGAGGTGATCGGCGCTCAACTCCCCGTGTTGACCGACGATGGCGCAGCCGCGGCGGCCGGCGGCGGATCGATCACCGGGGCGGGTGTGCGGATGCCTCGGCAGGTCATCGAGGAGTGCGTTGATGCGGTCGGGATGCGGCTGTCCGGGCCGCGGTTGGCCCATCAACGCGAAGGCTCGGAACGCTTCACCGTGGACCGGATTCTCGCTGAGGAAGCGGCGGTGCTCGACCTCGTCGACGCCCGCGATTCGCGGGCCGCGGTGTGGGTGCGCGATCACCGCGATCTGCAGGCCACGCCGTGGTCGGCGGGAGGGGCGGCGTTGTCTGATGAGCAGGCTCGGGTGGTGCGCAACATCGCCATCAGCCCGTGGTTGGTGCAGCCGTTGAGCGCGCCGGCCGGCGCCGGTAAGACCACTTCGCTGCGCACCCTGCGCCGCGTCGCGAAGACACGCCACAGTGCGCGGGTGATCGTCATGGCGCCGACCGGCAAGGCCGTCGATGTCGCCCTGGGCGAGGGCGCTGGGGACACCGGGTACACCATCGCCTCGGCCCTGCAGCAGCTCGCCGAGGGCAGTCTGTCGCTGACGCATCACGACCTCGTGGTGGTCGATGAGGCCGGGATGGTCGGTACCGATGACTTGCGCCGTTTGTTGAGCGCCACCACCGCGGCGGGCGCCAAAACCGTGCTGGTGGGCGACGCCCACCAATTGGCCCCGGTCAAGGCGCGCGGCGGGATGTTCGCCCAACTGTGCGAGGATCTGCCCTGGACCCAGCGGCTGACCGAGGTATGGCGGATGCGCGACCCGGCCGAGCGCAGCGCCTCATTGGCGCTGCGTGACGGTGGGCCGGCACCGGTGCGCCGCGCGGTGGGCTGGTACCGCGACCACGATCGGCTGCACACCGGAGACCCCATCGCGATGGCCGCCGACGCGTTCGAGGCATGGCGCACTGACCACGCCGCCGGCATCGACAGCCTGCTGGTGGCCGACACCGTGGAGATGACCGACGCCCTGAATCGGCGCATCCACGACGACGTCACCGCCGCGGACGAGCCGACAGTCCCTGCGGCACGCGGCCAGCAGGTCGCTCGTGGCGAGGTGATCATCACCCGCCGCAACGATCCCGCCATCGAGGTGTACGACGCCCACGACGTGAAACAGCGGCTCACCGAGGCGCCGGTGCGCAACGGGCAACGCTGGCAGGTCATCGGTGTCGACCCCGACCACCAGCGCATCGCCGCCCGCCGTATCGGCGACGGCGCGCGGGCAGTATTCGCCGGCGCCTACCTGACCGAACACGTCACCCACGGTTACGCGGTCACCGTGCACTCAGCCCAAGGCGTCACCGCCGAAACCACGCACGCGATGCTCGGGGAGAACGCCAGCCGCAACCTGCTCTACGTCGCCATGACCCGCGGCCGTGCAGCCAATTACGCCTACCTCTACCAACGCACCACCGGGGAAGCCGACCATCAGCACGCCACCCCCGAGACGGGAGTGCACGTCGCCCACCGCGGCACCAGTGCGCAGGCCGCCCGACTGGTGCGCGAGGTGATCGGGCGCGACGAACCCGCCCGCACCGCCCACCAGAGCGCCGCCGACACTCCCGCCGAGCTGCTGCCTGACCGCGTTGCGAGTCTGCTCGCCCGCCGCGACCGAAATGTTCTGCAACGCCGCACCGTGCACCAAAAGACTCACCGCGCCCTCGACGACCGCGCCCGCGGTGCCGATCGCTCCCGCGAGCAGCAAAGACACCGCGACCAGGGATACGACCTCAGCCTCTAGGCTGGGTCGAACCCCCAGGGAGGTTCGCAGATGCTGTTGTCCAACAATGGGATTCGGGTTGTTACCTGTGCGGAACGCATTGCTGCGGGCTGGGGTCGGGACTATCACCACACGGCGCTTACCGCAGCCATCGCCGACCTCTACAGCGATCTGATCACGTCCCCAGCTCTATGGCCTGCACATCGTCGCGACCTTTTCACCAGTGATGCCGCCAAAAACAGTCTGAGCATGCCATTATTTTCGGTCCTATCAGCAGCCAGGACTTGACTTGGTGGAAACGGTTATGCCGGAATCGGACGGCGTGGCGGTTCGCTACGCTGTGGGCAACCGACAACTTGAGGAACGGTAATGGGATTCTGGGATCAATTGCGGGCGAGGACATCCGAGTTAAACGATCAGCTGCAGGTGAAGACTGCCCAGTTCAAGAACAAAGAGTTCGCTAACGGAGCAATGGCGATGTGCGCGCTGGTCGCCGCCGCCGATGGGTCGATTGATCCTACGGAACGACAGAAGACGGCGGCTTTGATTATGAGTAACCAATCGCTGTCAGTCTTCGATGCCGACGACCTGCGGCAGAAGTTCGATTGGTTCTGTGACAAGCTCAACGGCGATTTTGATTTCGGCAAAGTCGAGGCCACGGCCACGATAGGGAAGTTGAAGTCGAAACCGGAGCAGGCGCGGGCAGTCGTTCAGATCGGCATCATCATTGGCGGTGCGGACGGATCATTCGATCAGTACGAGAAGGCCGCTGTGAAAGACGTGTGTTTTGCCGTTGGTATCGACCCGTCGGAATTCGACCTCTAACTATCTAGACGCTAACAAACAATCACGGCTTGAAGCTTCAGTCATGCCCACCGGGTGAACATTTCGCTGAACTTTGTCTAGCCCAGGGCCGCCAGTGCCTCTCGGAGCCCCGGGTAGGTCGGATCTTCTGCCAGGATCTTTTCCAGACCCTTGCGGGCGGCCGCCTTGCGGCGCTGGACGAGATCGACCTGCACCCGTTCCAGGAGGGCTCGATGGCGCACAGCAGCCGCCCTACTGCGAACCCGAAGTGCCTGTGCGAAGCTCTCGCGGGCGGCGTCATGAAAACCCTGGTGTGCGAATGCTCGACCGCGTAGTGCCAGTAGCAGAGCGGTCGCGTCGTCATCGTTGCCAACACCATTCGTGAGGTCGATAACTTCTTGATGTCGGTCCGCGCAGCTATACAGTTCCCCCAGAGACAATGCGGCATGTGCGGTAGGCCGAGCCCGTTCAACGGTCCAGATGGCTATATCAAGGTCGCCGGCACGTTGGTGAAGTTCGGCTGCAGCCAGCAGGACCACATCGTCATGCAGGTGCAACTCAGCGGTCACCCCGGGAACAATTTCTACCGGCCAAGTTCGGTCGAAAAGGTACGTGGTGGTGAAGTGTCGGATTGGGTCGGTGATGGATTGGACCGCGGCCCAACCGAGAAGCGTGCGCGCGCGTTCTTGTGCTGCTTCGTCGCCGTCGCCGAACTCAAAGTGCAACAAGCCTTCCAGCGTCGCCGCTATGACTCGGACGTGAGGTGAGCTGCGGGCATGCTTACGGGAGATGTTGGGGAAGTCCCCGGGGATCGTGGAGGTCAGGATCGCGAACAGGTCTTTTTCCCATGACGGTGCGAACATCCCCGGTGCCGGCGATCGAGGCGTGGGTGGCGCGGCCGGCGGATTCTGGTTGCGGCTGTGAGGACGTGAGCTTCCGGGTCGAAGTGTGGATTGGTGTGACAGCCCGGTCCCCGGGATCGACAGAGTGCGGCTGACTCGGCCGTTGGCGTGACGGGTGACCCGCATGCCTTTCCCGCCGACCGAGTAACCCAGTCCGCGGGAACTGACATTGAGGCGCACACCAGGAACGACCTTGATGGACTTGCTCAACCTAAAACCCATCGTGGCCTCAGATTTCATAGCCGGCGGGGACCGGCGGGTTGTTCCAGTCCACGGCTGGTGTCGGGGTTTGGGATGGGTCCGTTGGGTTGGGCGTGGACGGCGATTCGTCGTCGACCGTGACACCGAAATCTCTTGCTAGGCCCGCGAGTCCGTCGTGATAACCCTGCCCCACCGCGCGTGCCTTCCACCCCCCGCGCCGATAAATCTCGAACGCTACGGCTGCTGTCTCCACGGTGAGGTCGATCATCGTGAATGTCGCTAGCGACGTACCGCCGGCATCGAGGATGGTTGCAGTCACAGCACCAAGCTCGACTAAGCGATGTCCGCTGTCGACGCTCAAAACAACCGCGATAGCGTCGATGTCGGCGGCTGCGGCTACGTCGGCGAGGTTGATTGCAATTCTGTCTTCGAATCCGTCACCGGCGTGGCGCTTGCCGAGATACTTTACCGACCCGTCGACTGACTCGGCCTGGTTGTAGAAGATGAAATCGTCGTCAGTGCGCACTTGTCTGCCGCGCAGAAGCAGTGCTGAGAGGTCGGCGTCGACATCACCGAAAGATGACCATCGACAACGGATTTCGGCAACAGAGGCCAAGATGGGCATGTTCTCGCCTTTGCGCAGCGCAATACCCACGGCCCGTTCCTTCCGGTGGTGCACGCTAACCGAGTGGTTACTTTCTGCCTGCAGACCAGCGCATGCCCCACCGGTAGGCCTTGTCGAGGTCGGACTGACTGCCGTTGATGTACTTGACTTCTCGGGTGACGTCGATTCCTGCACCGGTGTTCGTCAGCAAAGCGATGGCGCAGATCCGTGCGTTGTTGTTCGTTGAATCCAGCTTTACCTCAACCTGTGGCCCGGCCGTCGGGAACAGCGTGACCACACCATCGACAGCGGCCCAGTTGGGGGCGCCCTCGTAGATCATCGCGAAGATCAGAATTCGCTTGAACGCCTGCGGCTGCGACAGGTCGATGTGCATGTTTTCGCCGCCGACGGCGCTACCGGTGCGATCATCTCCGTCGAGCTGAATGTGCGGCGCACCATGCAACGATCCGAAGGCGTTACCGAGTGCCTGAACCACACCTTTGTCGCCGTTGGACAGCTCGTAGAGACATCCCAAGTCGAGGTCGACGCCACCGCTGGCGCCGCCGGCCAGCTTGGCGAGAAAACCTGCTTTCTGCTGACCCCGCGACCAGTTCAGGTTGACCCGCATGGCCCCTTGCTGTTGTCCGGGCTTGGTGAGACTCACGGTGGGGGCCTGTTTGGTCAGACTGACCTTGCTGAGATTCACCCCGCCCGGTGTGGGTCCAGCGGCTGCGGAAGGGCGCCGGGTGTAGTCAATTGCCATGAGACTCCTCGGTGATTGCCGCGCTGTCAGTTCGCGTGTACGCGCAGCCTATTTCGGACAGGTCAACTTATCGGCGAAAGTGTCTGGTTGCGTTCGTCGGCTGCGATACGGCGGTTGCGGAGCACGCTGGAAATGAGGGCGGCGGCAATGAGAACGACACCGACCAATCCAGTAAGGACTTCATTGACATGGACACCCAACGACACAAGCAGAATTACAGCCAGCGCACCAATAGCCCAGTGCGCACCGTGCTCGAGGTACACATACTCGGCCAGAGTTCCCTTGCGCACAAAGAATATGGTGATAGAGCGGACGAACATCGCTCCGATGAAGCCCAGGCCGAGAGCGATGATGATGGGATCGCTCGTGATCGCGAACGCGCCGATCACCCCGTCGAACGAGAACGATGCGTCGAGAACTTCGAGGTAGAGGAACAGGAAAAAGCCGGCCTTGCCCGTCGCGGTAGCCAACTGGGTGGGTCCAGAGTTCCCTGTCCGCGGTGCCTCGCCGGCATCTTCGGCGAGGGCCTCTTCACGCAGCTCGTCGTCGTCGATTTCGAACATGGAGCCCAAACCGTTGACGACGATATAGGTGATCAACCCCAAGGCGCCTGCAACCATCACTGTGGCACGGTGCGCATCGTCGGCGAGAAGCTCAGCGGCGAGCACGAGGGCCAGCAGCGCGACCACAACAGCGAGCTGGTCGAGCTTTCCGGCGCGACCCAAGGGGCGTTCCAGCCAAGCCAGCCAGTGAATGTCACGCTCGGCGAAGATGAAGTTGAGGAACAGCAACATCAAGAACATGCCGCCGAATGCAGCAATCTGCGGGTGTGCTGCGGTTAACGCTGTTTCATAACTTGGAGAGCCATCGGGGAAGTACGCCTCGCCGTCGGCCGGCGGGTCGAGCGCAACGTCGAGCGCCCGCACCGGATCCAGGCCAGCAGTCACCCAGACGACGGCGAGTGGGAAGACTAGCCGCATCCCGAAAACCGCGATCAGGATGCCAACGGTGAGGAACATCTTCTGCCAGAATTCGCTCATCCGCCGCAAAACAGTAGCGTTGATAACTGCGTTGTCGAAGGACAGTGAAATCTCGAAGACGCCCAGTATTGCGCAGAGGATGAACGCTTCGACGCCACCGTAAAGGTAGGCAATGATCAACGACACCACCGTGACGACGATCGAGAGTCCGAAGGTGCGAATAACCACCGAAACCAAGTTTCCTTACTAAAGTTGGGCACGCCCGCCGAGAAAGTATCGGCGGGCGCGTCAAATGCTCTGTGCTGCTTTAGACGTTGACGCCGTAGTCGCGGGCGATTCCGGACAGCCCAGAGGCATACCCCTGGCCAACAGCGCGGAACTTCCATTCGGCGCCATTCCGGTACAGCTCACCGAACACCATGGCGGTCTCCGTTGAGGCGTCCTCGGAGAGGTCGTAGCGGGCCAGTTCGGTGCCGTTAGCGCGATCCACCACGCGGATGAACGCGTTCTGTACCTGGCCAAAGGATTGGCTGCGGCTTTCAGCTTCGTAGATCGACACCGGGAAGAAGATGTTGGTGATGTTGGGCGGAGTGGCGGCCAGGTCGACGTTGATGGCCTCATCGTCGCCGTCGCCCTGCCCGGTCAGGTTGTCACCGGTGTGTTCGATGGCTCCTTCAGGGCTCCGCAGATTATTGAAGAAAATGAAGTGCTGGTCGGAGAGCACCTTCTTGTTTTCACCGCAGGCGATGGCGCTGGCGTCGAGATCGAAGTCCGTTCCAGTGGTGCTGCGAACATCCCAGCCGAGACCTACGGTCACCGCAGTCAGGTTAGGTGCCTGCTTGGTCAGCGAAACGTTGCCGCCCTTGGTCAGACTGACGCCCATCGAGAACTACCTTTCAGTAAGAACCGCGCTACCCCGGTGCGCGCAGTGACGACACATACCGTAGTGCATCAAGCGTTGCTGCCTTAGCAAAACCTGTGAGGGTTCCCCACGCCCTCCTGGTTACGATGCCTTGGTGTCCGGTCGCTGGCTCAGGCTCACCCGCCGCCCGCGCACCGAAACGCGCCCACCGGACGTAGCGGCCACGCTCACTACCGCTTTCCTTGACCTCGACCACCGTCAGGGAATTGCCCAGGCTGCCGTCGCCGCGGCCGCCGCGCTGCATCCAGCCTCATCAATCCCGGAGGAATGGGAGTCGGTGGCACAACATTGCTACTCCGCCATGGCCGCCTACCTTCCACTGACCGCGGCAAACGGAGAGCCCACACAGCCGGCCGCGCAAGTTGCCAGGCACCTGGCCGAGGCGGCAGCAGCAGTCGACGCGTTCTACTCGCGTCACCGTTACATCCTGGACAACGCGATTGGCGCGGTGAGCGCGGCCGCTGCGGCCGCCGCCGCCGCTACCACAGCAGCCCGCGCCGCTGACGAGCGCCTGGCTGGCATTGACGCTCCGTGGCGCGACTACCCGTCTGTCCACGCGGCCCACCTGCTGATGCAGTCAGCAACAGCCGAGCTGTCAGCGGCGCGCAACCGCTCTGATCTGATCGCGACTCAAAACAGCAGTGAGCAACTCCGCACCGCGGCCGCAGCGCTCAATGACGTCCTCGACCTGGCCCCAGGCCGCGCCGAGGAAGCGCGCAGGGCAGTCACCTCTGTGCGAACTCGCCTCGAAGCACTCAAGACCCGCACCGAAGGCATCAGCGCCGCAGTATCAACCCTGCTACGAGAATTTCATGCCGATAGTTCTGCCGACCTGCTTGGCAATGAACACAGGTGCCGTGTCGACCTCAATCGGGCAGAGGGCCTCCTGCAGCAGGCCGAGACGGCAGCGCGCGACGGCGATCCCGAAACGGCGCTGAACCTGGTTGGGATGGCACGAACCGTTCTTGCTACCGCCGCCGAGCATGTCGACGCGCCGGCGCAACGACTGGCGTTGTTGCGCAGCGTGCGCAGCGACCCACAGCAGGACGAACAGCGTGCACGTTTCCGTCTGCGCGACGCCCAGCGGCTCGCTGTCGATCGAGGCGCGCAGGCCCAGTGGGGCGCCGCACTCGACGCTCAGGCGTTGCGCATCGACCGCATCGTGGCCACCCTCAGCGGCCGGCATCCCGACTATTGGCGATACCACTTCGAACTCAACGATGTGGCACAGTTCGTCGCAGGAATCGTTGCTCGCATCCGACAGGAGTCCGCACGGTGACCGACGGCGAGGTCGCCACAACCCTGGGTATCCAACACTTCCAACACCTGAATGCTTCACAACAGGCTCAGCTGTTCTGGAAGCCACCTGAGGTGATCTCGCTGCACGACGAACCACGCCTGATCGCGACCGCCCTGGGCGCAACCCTCTACATCCCCGCCGACCGTCCCGATCTCGCCGCCACGGTCACACGCCGCGCCAGCGAGGGCATCTGTTCGATGGTGCTTGACCTCGAAGACGCCGTTGACGATATGCACGCCGACGCCGCGATGCATAACGTCGTGACTGCTCTCGACGAGCTGGCCGCCGATCCACTCGCCACCATGGTGTTCGTGCGTGTCCGTAGCTACGACTGCATCCCCCAAATCGCCGACAGACTTACAGTCGGAGCGCATGCTCTAGCTGGGTTCGTCATTCCGAAATTTGAAGCGGACACCGGCGCACGGTATCTCCGCCAAACTGAGGACGCCGCGTCCGCGTTGTCACGTCACCTGTACTGCATGCCGGTGTTGGAATCTGAGCGCATCCTGTTCCAGGAGACCCGTGACGCCGAACTTACCGCCCTGGTCGACCTGTTGGACGAGCACCGCCAAACCGTGCTCGCAGTTCGTGTCGGCGCCACCGATATGTGCGGGTCGCTGGGAATCCGACGGGATCGCGATCACACAATCTACGACGTCAAGGTGGTCGCCGACGTCCTCGCCGCCATTATCAACCGGTTTGGCCGTCCCGACGGGACCGGATTCGTGGTTACCGCACCAGTGTGGGAATACTTCGCCGACCACGAACGACTCTTCCGACCGTTGTTGCGCGCCACCCCATTTCGCGACCACGACGCAGTGCGGTTCCGCGACATGCTGGTCAGTCGGGATTTGGATGGCCTGCTACGCGAAATTAGCCTCGACCGAGCTAACGGACTGCTCGGTAAGACCATTATTCACCCCACCCACGCCGCCCCCGTGCATGCGCTATCGGTCGTCACTCACGAAGAGTTCCGCGACGCTTCCGATATCGCCGCATCAGACACCGGTGGCGTGAGCCGGTCGCATTACCGCAATAAGATGAACGAGTCGCGGCCACACCGTGTTTGGGCCCACCAAGTGTTGCAACGTGCCCGCGTGTTCGGGGTGGCCAACGACGGCGTGACATTCGTCGACTTCTTGACAGCATTGGCCGGTCGATGACCTCAACCGACCACGAATCCTGGGCAACCCAGACCTTCGGGCTACGCGTGCGCCACCGTTCCGGCACACCGTTGTTGACCGAGCTAGTCGCCCCCGGATTGCGACGCAACCCCCGGCGGGCGCACCTGCTGGTGTCGTCGGTGCTCGGCAAACACATCGCCGCCGACCCGCGTGACGTGATTGCTGCCGGCCACCAACTCGGGCGTGCCGTTGCCAGCCTGGGCCTCGGGGATGTCGACGTGCTGGGCATGGCCGAAACTGCGACCAGTCTCGGTCACTGCGTCGCCGACAACCTCGACGCGGCCATGTACCTGCACACCACCCGACGTCACGCACCGCCAAATATGATCTACGCCGAGTTTCAGGAGGGTCACTCGCACGCCACCGACCACACACTGCAACCCAGCAGCGCGGACCTTTTCGCTCAACCGCGACCCATCGTGCTTGTCGATGACGAGATTTCCACCGGAAACACCGCGTTTGCGACAGTCGCTGCACTGCAACAGCTCCAGCACCGCGCCCATTATGTCGTCGCTTCACTTGTCGATGTCCGCAACGACACACACCGGCACGACGCCGCCGCCGTCAGCAACAAACTGCGCACCTCGGTGCACTTCGTCAGCCTGGCTCAAGGCGACGTCGATCAGCCGGCCGGGCTCATCGACGCCGTGTGCGCACTGAACCCACCAGTGTTGAACACCCCCTCAGACCGCCCCCCCAGCACACCGAGTCGATTAACGCTGCCGTGGCCGGCCCACGTACCCGAAGGAGGGCGGCACGGCTTCCTGCGCCAGGACCGCCCAGAGTTCGAAGAGGCCGTACTTTGGGCCTCGGAACACCTGCACTCATACCTGGACCCCAGCCGCCCAGTACTACTGGTCGGGCACGAAGAGCTCATGTATCTGCCCCTCAGGCTTGCCGATCAACTGGCTCGACACGGCTTCAACACCCGTTTCCAATCGACCACTCGATCACCGGCCTACGTGCACAACCACCCTGAGTATCCGCTGGGAACCGGATGGACATTCCCCGCCAGCGAGCCCGGCGAGACCTCGGCCCGGTTCCTCTACAACGGATGGCAAGCGCCGCCGCACGTGCGGGTACAACTCGTGCTGCTCGTCGACCGCATCGCCGCCAGCGGCGATCTCACTGTCGGCGAGGTTCTCGCAGCCTCCGGCTACGACGTCATCATCGCCGAAGTCGACGGCCCGGACGCCACCACGCTCGCCGAGATCCGCGGGCGCCAGCAGTGAAACAACCCCTCACCGGCCCGACATTTGGAACTTACGCTGCCCACGAAGTCGGATGGCTCCTCACCGACCTATCCGATATGAGGCTCGAAGCGGCGACCGCTGACCGAGAGCGCGAAATTCAAAGCGGCCGCGCCCATTACGCGGAATCGTTGCCAATCGAGTATCAGCCTGATTCCGTCTACCTGGACCTGTTCGACAGTGTGCTACGCGAAACCGCGAATCGGCTCGCGGTCGCGGTCGGCTACCTCACTGAACTCGTCCTGGCCGAACGCGGGACAGACATCGCCCTGGTATCGCTGGCCCGCGCGGGGACCCCGATCGGCATTCTCATGCGCCGCTGGGCGGCCTCTCAACACAGGCTGACGCTACCTCACTACGCCGTGTCGATTGTTCGAGGACGAGGCATCGACACCTGCGCGCTGCGCTACCTGAGCACACACCACGATCCAGCCCGAGTCGTGTTCGTCGACGGATGGACCGGCAAGGGAGCCATCACCCGGGAACTGTCAGACGCGATAACCGAACATGCTCACCGCACGGAGATCGTCTTCAATCCCGACCTCGCCGTGTTGGCCGATCCCGGCCACTGCGTCCGAACATTCGGCACCCGCGATGACTTTCTGATTGCCTCAGCCTGCTTGAATTCCACTGTGTCAGGCCTTGTCTCGCGCACGGTACTCAACCCCCGCGTCATTGGGCCCACCGATTTCCACGGAGCGAAGTTCTACCGCGATCTGCGCCCGGCCGACATGTCCAACGTGTTTCTCGATACTGTCAGCGCCCAGTTCGAGACTGCGGAAACCCAAGTCCGCCGAATGCGCGACACTGGGAATGATCAACACCGCGAACCCACCTGGTCGGGCCTGACCACAGTGCAGCGGATTCAGCAGCAGTACGGGATCACCACCAGCAACTTTGTCAAGCCGGGCATTGGGGAAACCACTCGTGTGCTGCTGCGCAGACTCCCGTGGCGCATCGTGGTACGGGATCCCGACGCCCCGGAACATCGTCACATCAGGTTGCTCGCCGAAGCGCGAAACGTCCCCGTCGTCGTCGACCCCGACCTCGCGTACGCCTGCGTGGGCCTGATCAAGGAGATCGCCGAGTGAAGGCCTCTGCCCTGATCGCCAGCGACCTAGATCGCACCCTCATCTATTCCCACCGCTTCTTCGCCACCACTCCCCCACCCGAGGCATGTGTCGAAATCTACGACGGCGCAGCCATCTCCTTCATGACCGACACCGCAATGCACGCTTTAACCGACTTCGCCGCGCAGCACATCGTGGT
>NZ_JYNL01000028.1 GCF_001044235.1 Mycolicibacterium chlorophenolicum
CCCGCGGCCCAGCACCTCCCCGACCTGCTCCACCAGTGCACCCAGCGACACCCATCCAGTATCACCGCCCCCACACCCTGCACCATGCACAAAATTGCGCAGCGAAGTGGCTGACCGAGACCGTTATCGAGGACCGACAGCGCCCAGGCCCGCTTGCACCGCGATTTGACCTGTGCTTTACCAAATCGGGCTGGATCCAGGGTCTGACATGGAACTATACTGACTGCATAGAAAGGTGGTGGGGGGTATGGGACGTCCGGGTTCTGTGCGGCGAGGTGCACCGATCACCGATGCTGAGCTGCGCAAAGTGGGCGCTCAGCGCCGACTGGCTGCACACCGCGAGCTGAGGGTGATCGTGGCAGCCGCCTTGGCCGGCCGCCCACAGACAACGATCGCCGAGTTGTTAGGCGTATCGCAGCCGCACGTCAGTCGGACCATCGCTGCGGTGAAACGTGACAACCATGGCGTGCTGCGTGTGGCACCGTTGACGGTTCTCGACATCGTCGATGAACGCGATGCTGGCGAGATCGACACCGCCACGATGATGGAGACGCTCGGCGCAATCGATTACACCGAGGGGCATGTCCCCGAGATGAACGGTGTTCCCATTGACGCGTACGTGCGGGGCAGCTGGGATGACATCGAACTTGCCTATCAGCAGGACAAGCTGACATACGAGGAGTACGAGCAGCTTTTCCGAGCGCGCCGCGCCCGCGGAAATGCCGTCGCCGCACAGATGTGAGGCGTGATGCGGAACTGCGGGCTGCGGTAACCGCTGAGCTGGCCGGCCTCACCGCTGCCGGCGGACCACTCGCGCCCGACAGTCCCCGGGCGACGTACAAACTGTTTGAAGACGATCCGCGGCGGGCGCGTGTGCGTAAGCGGATCATCGCTGAGTTCCTGGATACTCCAGGGTCAGCCGTTCGTGCGGGAAATGCAGCGGTGATAACGGCTGGCGCTGCCGGCGCGGGGAAGTCGACGGCGATCAAAGCCGTGCTGGGGGCCACTAGAGATGACTATCGGCGGCTGGACGCAGATGACGTAAAGGATCATCTGCTCAACGACGCGTTGGCAACCGGCTTGTTCGACGACTTGCTGTCGAGGACATTGGTTGATGGCCGCCCGATCGCTCCTCGTGAACTGGCTGCCCTGGTGCACCATGAATCGACGCAGATCTGGGATGCGCTGTGGCGCCATTGCATTGGCCGTGGCGAACAGATAGTCATCGAGGGCACGTTGAGCTGGCCGCCGTTGGGCGCGATATTGCTCCGCGAGCTCCGGGCTGGCGGATACGCTACCGTTAGAGTCATTGCCGTCGATGTTCCCGAATCGGTTGCCCAGCAACGGGCGATCGACCGCTGGTGGTCGGTCCGCAGCGCGAACACTAACCCCCTGGGTGGCCGGTTCACTCCGCCCGATGTCATAGCGAGCGCATATCAGCCCGACAAATCCTGTATCTGCACAGCCAACGCGGTTTCGTTGATCACGTCTGGCAGCCAGATCCCACAAGGCCTGACGGTCACTGTTGACGTGGTCGACGAATTAGGCACGGTAACCCGCCCGAGCTGACCGCAGACAGGGCCGCCACAATGAGATCCGTTGTGGCACTGAGCCTTTGTAGCCCGGCCAAAACTCCCCAGTGGTGCCTTGCGCTGGGCTGGGCACTCTCTGGGAGAAGCGCCCAACGTGTCTAACGTTTGCCTGCAAGTTCGGCGTTGGTGCAGTCAATCGTGAGAAAGTGCAGTCAAACTTGAGAACCTAAAGCAGCATCTGCGGCACCAATTATTTCGTGGTACATGCCCACTGCGGCGCCATGTTTTGACTGTATCTCGCTCAAATATTCTTGCCGCCCTCGGGCATACGCGATTTCCGCGCTCGGATCGCCCGGACGCTGCTGCAGCCAGAAGATGGATTTCCAGATGTCGCGGGACGACGGCCCGCCATGCTTGTCGAGGCGGTTGAAGAACTCCGCGATCGCCAGATTCGGATTCCGCCGCCCCGGATAGGACGCGTCCTGCTGGAAGATGCTCTCCCACAGACCGTTCGGACTCTTCGCCTTCGGGCTCAGATTGCTCTCCTGTATCGCGTCGGCCAGGATCGCCGTCGTCTGATACGGCGAATACCCGCGGCGCTGCGCCTCGTGAATGATCGCGGCCGCAACCTCGCGCGGCCCTGAATTCACCGTCAACGCGCCCAGCGGTATCCCCACAATCCCGGCCGGGGCCCGCAGTCCCGGCAGCGCAGAGTTCGCCGCGCTCCGCGGATTGAAGCTGCCCGCCAACGCCGTCAGCGGAGCGCCCATACCCGATAGCCCACCCATCGGTGATCCCCCGCCGCCGAAGCCGCCACCACCAAACGGCATGCCGCCCAACGACATCCCTCCCCGGCCTGGACGGCCCTGCCCATAACGCAGTGAACGCACCATCGCCGCCAGTCGCGCATCCTGCGCCTGATAGGCGTTGATGACGTGTTGTTGTTGGGCCAGGCGGTCGCGCAGGGCGGTGATGAGTGCGCGTTGGCCCGCGGCGGTGCGCGTGGAGGGTGCCAGTGCC
>NZ_JYNL01000029.1 GCF_001044235.1 Mycolicibacterium chlorophenolicum
CCTTTCTGAACTGGCCTGATTGATGCGTAGAGAACACCAATCCTCCCAGCTCAAGGGGCACTTTCCTCATTCCGACACCCCACGACCAACCAATTTATCGGTGGATCGAGGCTAAGGGTCGAACTCAAGTTCGATGAAGATTAGTAAAGACCTAACGGGCTGCTCCTACCGCACGCCGTCTGACTTGAGTCGACAGGTTAGGCGACATTGGCCCGTCGCCCTGATTGAGGCGTTTATGACATCCCCGTTGGTCGGCTGGCGTCGACGCCCCACATTGACGCCCCACATTATTGAAGCCAGCCCTGCATCTGCTCGATCTCATCCCCCAGCGCTCTTCATCTCGTTGGTCAAGCCACCACGCAGGGTCGGCGCCGTGCTCGACTAGCAGCATGTCGCCCACCCCGGCGACGTGTTGGCGATACGAGATCATGCCTTGGGCGGACGTTACGTCGGCGTCCTTGATGTTCGCCGTTGCGCGCGGCACTGCTCGTGGCCGAGGACGCCGCAGAGCTCGCCGCCGTAGGAGACCCGGTATCCGAGTATGCGCTAAACGCCAAGGTCGACAGTTCGACGCCGCGCTGCAGCCAATTCGCTTATGCTGCGCGAACATTAGTTCCACCACCCTTGACACGCCACCGCGGGCGAGCGGTCGCGCCACGAACGCCTGCAGGACCGTCCACCGCGAGTATGGGGTCGGCTCCCGGACAATCAAAGATTCGATGAGGACGCCGTGTGCAGATCGACAATCCACCCGACGTCGCTGAACTCCTGCAACGCCACCCTACTATGGCGATACGTAGATCCCGTCGACGACAGGAAAGCCCCCTTATGACGGCGCTAAGAATCCTCGCTGTAAGCCTGACCGCCGCGCTAGTCGCGGCCTGCTCGTCGAACACGGTGGACAGCAAGCCCGCGATGGTTCCCGGCATGGTGCACATTCATGGCCTCGGAATCAACCCCGCTGACAAACGGCTCTACGTCGCCACGCACTATGGCCTGTTCCGCGCGGGCGAAGGGCAGGCATCGCAGCGCGTCGGCGACCTGGCCCAGGACTTCATGGGCTTCACCGTTACCGGCAACGACGAGTTCCTGGCCAGCGGCCACCCTGATCCTTCCGACCGGTCACAACCACCGCATCTGGGTTTGATCAGGAGCGACGACGCCGGCCAGTCATGGGAGTCGTTGTCGCTCAAGGGCAGCGCCGACTTCCACGCGCTGGAATACCGGCACGACCGGATCTACGGACATGACAGCCAATCGGGTCGGGTCCTCATCAGCACCGACGAACGGTCCTGGCAACAACGCGCAGAAATCGCCGCATACGACCTGGCCGCCTCCCCGGCGGACGCCGACGACATCCTCGCCACTACCCGCCAGGGGTTGCTTCGCAGCACCGACGGCGCGGTGACTTTCGACGTCGTTGCTGGCGCGCCGACACTCGTGTTCGTCAGCTGGCCAGATAGTGGCCCTCTCATCGGAGTCGACGCGCAAGGAACCCTATACACCAGCAACGACAGCCGAATTTGGCAGGCCCAGCATCGCCTCAACGCCAAACCTCAAGCCCTCCTGGCCGCCGGCAACCGCCAGGTCTACGTTGCCACCGACACCGCCATCTACCAGTCAGGCGACAACGGCGCCACCGTGAGCGTGCTCAGCACCATCGACTAAGCCGCCACCCCGTCCTGCGCGACGTCGGTCACCGCGACTTGCCCGATACTGCCGCGCGAAACGAGTCTGCGATGGCCGCCGCCGCCATCTCATCACCGACGGCGCCGCGATCGCCTACCAGCTCAGCGGCCCAACCGGACCGGTGCCGGTCGGCTACGGCCACGGCGTGTTCATGAGCCGAGAGGTCGTCCGCGGTCTACGAATCTTCGACGTCGACCCCATCGCCCACGGCCGGCCGCTGATGACCAACGACAAACGCGGACACGGCGCCTCACGCGGCCGTCCACGACCTCTGGACTACCGCTTCGAAGAAGCCGCCACCGACCTACTCGGCGTCCTCGACGCCGCAGACCTCACCGTCCCCATCGATTTCGCGGGCTCCTCCTTCGGCGCCGCGGCAGCGCTGTACGCCGTCCTCGCCGCTCCCCAACGCTTCCGGCGCCTGGCCCTCGTCATCCCTCCAGTGAGCTGGGAAACCGGCGCCGACCAGCAACGACAGTGGTACTTCGACACCGCAGACCTCATCGACTCCATCGGCCCCGCAGCATGGCGACAACAGTGGGCTGACGCCCCCCTTGCCGAACTTCGCTGATTACCCGCAAGGAAAATTCACGCCGGCGATCCACGACGACATCGCCTCAGGCGCGCTGCGCGGCGTCGACGCGTCGGATCTTCCCGATTCCGGTCTGCTCCGCTCCATCAGCCAGCCCACGCTCATACCCGCCTAGGACACCGACCCCCTGCACCCCTTCTCCACCGCTGAGCGCATCGCAGAGCTCATTCCCCACGCGACGCTGCACGTGGGCGCGTCATCTGAGCGACATCCAGGCCTAGACACGTCTGACCACCGACTTCTTCCGCGACTGACCTCGGCGGCCGGGGCGTCCTAGTACCGCCGGACGTTATGGATCGGGGCCGACGAGATCGGTGCAACCTTAACCGGAGTGCCATACGTGGACCCATGCACCATCATTCCGTCACCGATGTAGATACCGGCGTGAGCTGCCCGACATGCGGTCGGCGAAGGTGATCGCGAGGGCGTGCAGAGCTGGCGTTCAGCGCATCGTCCATCGTGTCTGGCCGGTTTCGGTCGGGTCCAGCGACCGGGTGACCAGTACCGGCACTTTAGTGCGGCCTGCTTGGTGGGAAAGCGACCGGGCGCGCGGATTGCGCGGCGGTAGCGGGCGTTCGAGGATTCTATGGCGTTGATCGAACGGATCACCTTGCTTATCTCGGCCCTGAGCACCCCGCCGGCCCGGCCATTCGACCCCAGCGTCCCGGCCTGGCGCGCCAGCTCCCCGAGCGACCTCCAGACTCGTCTACCTCGCGCGTGCGTGGACCGTCATCGCCGCCGCCGCGGCCTGCCTTGCCCTCACAGCCGCGACGTCTCGGACATCGTATGGCCTTCCGCCTCCGACACACCGGGCCGTAAGGTCACGTACGCCGCTACTGCGACACTCCCGAAGCGCGCCCATTGACATGCTCGGACCGAGGGTATTTCGGCGCCCCGACGCCCGGATTAGAAGATGTAGGCAAGTCCTGCCAACGGTTTCTGAAACCACCCGCTATGGCGCTCGAAAAGTCGACCCAATTGCGTCGTTGAGGCGCGGCGCCGTTCGGCAGGACCGAAGTTGTTCAGCTTGTGAGGTTGGTGGACCAGCGTTGTTCTATCTTCCCGAATCGCCAGACCGAGACTGCGATGAGCCATGAGAAGACAAACAGCGCGACGATGGCGTAGCCGGCGTAGTCAAGATTGATGTTGGCGATGGCGGCTACAGGCCCGGAGTCGATGTGGAGGCGGTCGGCCAGCACGCCGATGAGCTCAATGGTGCCGATTATCAGTGCGACGGCGACGGAGATCGATGTGATGGTGAGGTTGTAAAAGATTTTGCGGACGGGTTTGGCGAAGGCCCATCCGTAGGCGTAGTTCATGAAGACGCCGTCGGTGGTGTCCATCAGACACATTCCCGCGGCGAACAGAATGGGCAGCACCAGAATGGCGTAGAACGGCAGGTTGAAGGCAGCGGCGCCGCCCGCTAGGACGAGCAGTCCGACCTCGGTGGCAGTATCGAAGCCGAGTCCGAACAGCACGCCGATCGGATAGATGTGCCACGGTTTGGTGACCGACTTGGTCAGCCCACCTAGGAAGCGATTCATAAAACCGCGCGAGTCAAGTCGTTTCTCCAACGCGGCTTCGTCGAAGCGGCCCTGACGTAGTTCGCGTAACACCTTGATGATGCCGAGCAGGGCGACCAGGTTCAGGATGCCGATGATCCACAAAAAGATTCCGGAAACCGAGGGGCCGATCGTCCCGGTGATGGTGTGCAGCGTCGAGCTTTCATTCTCGACGGGTCCGACCAACGCGCGAACGCCTACCGCGAGCAGGAAGGCCAGGGTGAACACGATGGTGGAATGGCCCAACGAGAACCAGAACCCGACCGAGAGAGGCTTTCTGTCGAGGCCAGCTGCGGTGTTGTCGGCGATCAGTTTGCGCGTGGTGTTGTCGACGGCGGCGATGTGGTCGGCATCGAAGGCGTGGCGCAGTCCGAGCGTGTAAGCCAACACACCGACACCGATTGTGAACACGGGGTGATCACCACCCAGCTGGTAGTTGTTGGGCACGACGAATGCGAACAGCACAATGAAGCCGACCAGGTGCAGGAGCACGATAAATCCGTACATCCCGGCCAGAGAAATTCTGTCGGCGCGCGAGAGGCTGGCGCGGAACTGGGCCAGGCGCCGCGGCATCTCCTCGGCGCCAGGTTCAGCCACCATTGCGCACCTCTCGTTCATCGTGATGCCGGGGCGTACCGGGGTGACCCAGCTGACGAGGCAGAAGGCTATCCAATACCTGTTCACCTGTCTACGTAAACAGGTGAAATTGAATATGTGTTAGGCGACCGCAGCGTTTGGCAGAGCATGTCATTGGGCGGCGCCGATGCCAATCGCGTGATGCCCTCGCCAGAACAGGGCGTGTTACCGCGCAGCGGAGTGCACCCGCGCGCCTTGCGCATATCAGCCGCGGCAACGGGCTCAGGGCCTCCATCTCAGCACCGTCCAACGCTCGGCTTCCTGCGTCGGGCGATCCACGGGCCGTCGTCTAGTGAGCCGGCTCCCGGCGATACCCGTGGAGGCACCACTTCCGAACTCAGCGCCCCTCAGGACCTAGCGCGGGTCGTCGCCGCACTACGCCGCCGTCGTGGACTGCATCCTGGCCCCGGTCTACCTGCGGTACCTGCTCGGCATGAGTATCGATGGCTCTGCGTGAGCCGCTGGTTCGCCGCGATCGTGTGCGCGGTCGAGCATCGCCTGGAGCTGTGCCGCCCGCTGCAGGAGAGGCGCGGTCCGCTGTTCGTTGCTCAGGTCGCGGGCACTGATCAACGCCTGCAGAAAAGCCAGTCGGCCCGCACACCTTGCCGACGAGCCTCCAGGGGATGTCGTGAGTGCCCTGCGCTCCTCGGCAGACATCGAGGCGCTGGTCGAAAACGACGCCAACGCCGCGGCCCTCGGTGAGGCGCGCTTCGGCGCGGCCCGCGACCGTGCCGTGGTCGTGTGCATCACCGTGGGTACCGGTATCGGCGTAGGGGTCGTCCGCGACGGAATCCTGGTTCACGGAGCCCACGGAACCCATCCTGAAGCCGGCCACGTCGTCGTCGACCCCGACGGTCCGCTCTGTTACTGCGGGGCGCATGGGTGTGTGGAGGTGTTGGCCTCAGCCACCGCGGTGGTAACCGCAGCCACGGCCGCCGGGGTGATCGGCGCCGGAGGGACGGCCAAACAGGTCCACGACGCGACCGGCGCCGACCCCAGAGCCGCCGCGATCGTCGCCCGCGCCCACAACGCCCTCGCCGCGCTGGCACGGACATTGGTCGCCGTGCACGCGGGCCGATCGGTTGATGCTGGTGCTGCGGTGTTTTAGCGGCCGACCACCACCGCCGACGGTCAGGGTCCTCCGTGTCGGCCCAAACTGTAGTCGAACGCACCAGTGCGCCAGGCCGGATCGCGCTCCGCCTCTGCCGCGACCGCATGGTCTTTCGGCGTTTTCGGCGAACCCTCGACGACATCGCCTCCAGGAGGGAGCTGCCAATGCGCGCAGCGTCGACCCGCTCAGCTGGCGATACGGCCTTAGGTGCCCCGTGGCGGCACTGAATTCCGCGCCGCCGTCAATCTTAACCCGATTTACCAGCCTTTCAAGACCACGAAACCACACTCTTAACCGCAGTCGGCACACATCATGGGCGCCTGCTAGCACGGTCACGGCCAGCGCGAACGGTTGGCCAGCACCGCATCTGCTGGGCCCGCACAGCCGGCGTTCGCGCGCTGCCGGTGTGGTTCGACGCGACCACGGTGCGGCCGCCGCGCGACGCGACGATCCTGCAGCGCGGCTAAACCCCCGCTCGGTCGCTGTCGCGGCCCGCCCAAGTCGGCGGTGCGCCACCGCCCGCCACGGCTCTGTAAACCCCGCCCAGCTCCTCGCTGCGCAATGCTGCGCCACTCCTCCTCGGTACGACGCCAGACTCACCACAAAGTGGGCTGGTCGCCAAGCTGCGCCGCCTGCACCGCGGCGGTATCCCAGCCATGGCGCACAGCCTCGCGCAGCGCCACCGATCGCTCACGCCGTACACCGCGACTGTCGCAGCGGCGCACAGCATGGCGGCCACCGCCGCGACGCATCCGCGCCATGCGCTCCATGTTGTCGCCCTGGGAGCCCGACACGACGTGTTGCTGCGGGTCGGTGTCGGCCGCGACCTTCACACACACCGGGTTGTCACATTCATGCAAACTGAGCACCCCCGCGGCGACGCTTCCACCGGCAATAGCCAACGCGTAGCGGTGCGGACGTACGCAGAACCCCACGCCGTCGCGGGTGAGGTAGAAGCGGCCGTAGCCATCGGCGCCGATCGCTCCGGTCCAAATGTTGCAGTCCGAAGGCGTTGGCCCGCAGACAACGTGGCTGTGAAACCGGGCGATCTCAGCGGCGTGCAACTGCCGATCAACGACCAGCTGGCCCGCGCTTCTCATGACCGCTGACCTTAGGGCCGGACACTGACACACGGCCGCGCCGCAGGAGCGCACGAAACCGCCCCCGCGCCGCCTTCGCGGACCGGGAGCTTGCCGCCGCAGAACGTGAATCCTCGCCGCGCGGCGCACCGTGCGACGCTGCGTTGTCGCATCGCACCGCATCCCGCTCTGCGCGGCCGGGTGCTCACGACGCCTGTAGTCCACGCCTGCCGCGCAGCGCGGCAGGACAATTCGGTCATCACGCAGAGGCCGCCTGCGGGCTGTCAGGCTCACCGTCGCTGCGGCCCGGTGGCGGATCAGTCATGGCACCCCCGTCGCCTAGTGCATGCGAACCGCGGCCGGGTGGCGGTGACAGTCTGATTCGGGACCAGTGTGACGGTCTGATTCGGGACCCACCCGGGCTTCGGCGTGGCGTCGTGACGGCTTGATCTGGACCC
>NZ_JYNL01000030.1 GCF_001044235.1 Mycolicibacterium chlorophenolicum
GGCGGTTTCATCGTCGTGGATTTCGGCGTACGCAACCCGTGAGTGATCGTCGATCACGGTGTGCACGAAAGCGTGCCCGATCAGCTCATGGTGGTACTTATTGCGGGCCTTGCCGGGGGTGAGGCGTCGATTCGCCCCGCCTTGTGCCCGGCCGACGAAGCGCCACCCGCCGCCGGCGGGGATGTTGCCCAGTTTCTTGACATCGACGTGGATCATTGCACCGGGCTGGCCATACTCGTAGCGGCGGATCGGCTCTCCGGTACGAATGTCGATGTGTGACAAACGGTTCAGTCGGCAACGCACAAGCACCGCGTGCACGGTGGAGGCGGGCATCGACAGTCGGGAGGCGATCGCCAGCGGTGAGAGCANCGATGTGTGACAAACGGTTCAGTCGGCAACGCACAAGCACCGCGTGCACGGTGGAGGCGGGCATCGACAGTCGGGAGGCGATCGCCAGCGGTGAGAGCCGATGCCTCCACCGCAGCTCCACGATTTTGCGGACCAGCGGCAACGGTGTGCGATGCGGGCAGCGGTGGGGCCGGCTGGACCGATCCGCCATGCCCGCCGGACCCATCTCCACATACCGGGTTGCCCAACGTTTGGCCGTCGGCCAGGACACGTGGAAATGCTCAGCANGGGCCGGCTGGACCGATCCGCCATGCCCGCCGGACCCATCTCCACATACCGGGTTGCCCAACGTTTGGCCGTCGGCCAGGACACGTGGAAATGCTCAGCAGCCCGAACGATCGGCCAGCCCTCTTCCACGATCAGACGCGCAAGCAACAATCGTCCGCGGGCAGTCAAAACAGCATTAGCGTGGACCACGAAGGTCTCCTGTTCGTTGAAGTGAAGTGGTAGCAGCTCCACTCCACGACAGGGGACCTTCTCCCATCAACGACCGCTACAGCGCGTCGTCACACTTTCTCGACCAACCTCTCTGGGCAGTACAGCTAGTGACGTTCTGCTAGATCGGAAGAGCGTCGTNAGTGAAGTGGTAGCAGCTCCACTCCACGACAGGGGACCTTCTCCCATCAACGACCGCTACAGCGCGTCGTCACACTTTCTCGACCAACCTCTCTGGGCAGTACAGCTAGTAGCGTGCGGGCTCGTGGACATCGACGGGCCGACCATCATGGCGGTGCACGCGCACCCCGACACCTCCGGCATCTGGGACGGCGTGGCCGCGCAGCTCGACGGCTCCGCCCGCGTCGAGCGCTGCAGCGCGGACGGATTGGCGGCCGCGCTGACCGGGCGCGCGCCGGTGCACGTCGTCGCGGCGGGCCCTGCGGCTGCTGCGGTGTGGGAGTACGTGATGCGCCCCGACGCCGCCGATCACGTCGCCTCGGTGACGGTGTCGGTGCCCGCCCGGCGGCGCGGACTGCCCGGCCGTCGGCACCGCGCCGCGCTGCTTCCGGACCGGGTCGCGGTGCCGGTGCAGCTGATCGTCGGCACCGGCAAGGTCGACGACGACCTCGCCGCACGGGTGCCCCGGCTGTGGCGGCGCGTGGTCACCACCGGCAGGCCCACGCCGGCCACCCACCCGCAGGTGTACGCCCGCTCGGTGCGTCAACTCGTCGAGCATCTCGAGGGCGCGCCCGCGGCGCGGGAACTGCGGCGCGCCGAGGTCGGACGGTCGCGGGGGAGGTTCGGCGACACCCTCGTGTCGGTCACCGGGGCGGGGAGCGGCATCGGGCGCGAGACTGCCCTGGCGTTCGCGAAGGAAGGCGCGGAGTTGATCATCAGCGATGTCGACGCCGACGGTCTGGCCGAGACGGCCCGCCGGCTCGCCGAGGACGGTGCGATCGCGCACAGCTACCTCGTCGACGTGGCCGACACCGCGGCGGTGGAGGCGTTCGCCGAGGAGGTGTGCACGGCGCACGGTGTGCCCGATGTGGTGGTCAACAATGCCGGCGTCGGGCACGCCGGCTTCTTTCTCGACACCCCGGCCGAGGAGTTCGACCGCGTGTTCGACATCAACTTCGGCGGCGTGGTCAACGGGTGCCGTGCGTTCGGACGGCGGCTGGTCGAGCGGGGTACCGGCGGTCACATCGTCAACGTCGCGTCGATGGCGTCGTACACGCCGGTGAATCTGATGAACGCGTACTGCACCTCCAAGGCAGCGGTGTTCATGTTCTCGGATTGTCTACGCGCAGAACTGGATTCGGCCGGTATCGGGTTGACCACGATCTGTCCTGGCGTGATCGGCACCAACATCGTGAACACCACCCGGTTTTCGCTGCCCGACACGAAGGGCAGAGATGTGGAGACGCTGCGGGCGCGCGCCAAGCGTGGCTTCGCGGTCCGCCGTTACGGACCGGAGAAGGTGGCCCGCGCGATCGTCGCCGCGGTGACGAAGAACAAGGCGGTCCGCCCGGTGACCCCGGAGGCCTACCTCGTGTACGGGATCGCGCACGCCGCGCCGCAGGCCATGCGCAGTGCTGCGCGCGGCGGAAACATCGTGTGAGCCGGCTGCACGGTTGAGCCTCAGCCGTTGGCCGCGATGTCCTCCAGGACCGCGAACATCGTCCGCGTCGGCACACCGGTGCCGCCCTTGGGCGTGTAACCCCACGGCCCGCCGGAGTTGTACGCCGGCGCCGCCACGTCGATGTGCACCCACGCCACCCCGTCGGCCACGAACTCCCGCAGATACGTCCCGGCGACCAACATGCCCGCGAACCGCGAACCGCTGACGTTGGCCAGATCGGCCACCGTCGACTTCAGGTCGTCCTTGAGCTCCTCGGGCAGCGGCATCGCCCAACCGTTCTCGCCGACGGACTGCGAGATGTCGGCGACCCGGTCGCGGAACTCGTCGCTGCCCATCACCCCCGGCGTGCGCGAGCCGAGCGCGACGATCTGCGCGCCGGTCAGCGTCGACGTCTCGATCAGATACTGCGGCTTGTCCTCGCAGGCGCGCACGATCGCGTCGGCCAGGATCAACCGGCCCTCGGCGTCGGTGTTGAGCACCTCCACGGTGGTGCCGCCGTACTGGGTCAGCACGTCGCCGGGACGCTGCGCGGTGCCCGACGGCATGTTCTCGGCCATCGGCACCGTCGCGATCACGTCGATCGGCAGCTTCTGGCGCGCCGCGAGCACCACCGTGGCGATCACCGCGGCGGCGCCCCCCATGTCGGAGGTCATGTGATGCATGTTGGCAGCCGGCTTGATCGAGATGCCGCCGGTGTCGAACGTGATGCCCTTGCCCACCAGCGCGACCGTGGTCGGCTTGCGACCCTTGCCACCGCGGTGAACGAGCCGCACCAGACGGGGCGGACGCGACGAGCCCTTACCGACGCCGACTATGCCGCCGTAGCCGTCCTTGGTCAGTACCTTGTCGTCGAGCACCTCCACCTCGAGGCCCGCGGCGTCACCCAAAGCCTTTGCGCGCTTGGCGAATTCGGCCGGGAACAGATGGCTGGGCGGGGTGTTGACGAAGTCCCGGGCGGTCGCCACCGCCGTCGCGATCGCCTCCGCGCGGGCGGCCGCGTCCTTGGTGGCCGACTTCGTGTCCGGGGTGAGCGCGGTGATCCGGCGCAGCCCCGCGTCCTTGGGCGCGGTCTTGGTGCTGCGGAACTCGGAGAACCGGTAGGAGCCGAGGATCAGGCCTTCGATCGCGGCCTCCAGGTCCAGGGCCGAGAGTGTGGTGAGCACCGACTCCACGCCCGACAGGGAGCGCGCCGCCGCCCCGGCCGCGCGCCGGATCGTCTCGGCCGGCCACTCGTCGCGGCTCTTGCCGAGCCCGACGGCCAGCACGCTGCCCACCGGCAGCGACGGCACGACCAGCCGGGTCAGCTGCTCGCTGCCCCCCTTGGCGCCGAGCGCCTTCAGCGCGGCCTCGATCTCGCGCACCGCTGCATCGGGCAGGAAGGAGCCGGCAACCACGGTGGCCGTCGGATCGTCGTCGCCCACGCTGACGACCGGCACGATCAGCACCGACGAGGCGACGGAGCGCTTGGGCAGTGCGGCGGCGACGCTGACAGTGGGGGACTGATAGCCAGGTGGGGTGCTCACGGGGATTCACCCTAGCCACTGCCTACTAGTGTGGTTGGGCGTGAGTGACAACCCGTTGACCGGCCCGCTCGAGGATCGGCACCGCGAGCTCGGAGCGACCTTCGCCGAATTCGGTGGCTGGCTGATGCCGGTGTCCTACGCCGGCACCGTCGCCGAGCACACCGCCACCCGCACCACCGTCGGCCTGTTCGACGTCAGCCACCTGGGCAAGGCGCTGGTCACGGGCCCGGGTGCCGCCGAGTACGTCAACTCCGCGTTCACCAACGACCTGGGCCGCATCGGCCCCGGCAAAGCCCAGTACACGCTGTGCTGCACCGACGACGGCGGCGTCATCGACGACCTGATCGCCTACTACGTCTCCGACGACGAGATCTTCCTGGTGCCCAACGCGGCCAACACCGCCGACGTCGTCGCGGCCCTGAAGGAGCGGGCGCCCGCCGGGCTGACGATCACCGACGAGCACCGGTCCCGCGCGGTCCTCGCCGTGCAGGGGCCCAAGTCCGCCGAGGTGGTCGGCGGGCTGGGGCTGCCGACCGACATGGACTACATGGGCTACGCCGACGCCGATTTCCGCGGCGTGGACGTCCGGGTGTGCCGGACCGGCTACACCGGCGAACACGGCTACGAGTTGCTGCCGACCTGGGATCAGGCCGCGGTGGTGTTCGACGCGCTGGTCGAGGGCGTGCGCGGCGCGGGCGGCGAACTGGCCGGGCTCGGCGCCCGCGACACGCTGCGCACCGAGATGGGTTATCCGCTGCACGGCCACGAACTGTCCCGGGACATCTCGCCGCTGCAGGCCCGCTGCGGGTGGGCGGTCGGCTGGAAGAAAGACGCGTTCTGGGGTCGCGACGCCCTGCTCGCCGAGAAGGAGGCCGGCCCGCGGCGCACCCTGCGGGGTCTGCGCGCCGTCGGCCGCGGCGTGCTGCGCGGCGAGCTGACCGTGCTCGACGGCACCACCCCGATCGGGGTCACCACGTCCGGAACGTTCTCGCCCACACTGAAAGTCGGGATCGCGCTGGCGCTGATCGACACCGCCGCCGACATCGCCGACGGCGCCCGTGTGAGTGTCGACGTGCGCGGCCGCGCCGTCGAATGCGAGGTCGTCAAACCGCCGTTCGTGGACACCCGCACGCGGTAAATCGCTCGCCAGGCGGTTATACAATCGCCTGCATGACTGAAGGCCTCTCGTTCACCGTCGATCGCTCCGCGAGCCCGGCGAGCGACGAGGTACGTGCCGAGATCCTCGGAAACCCCGGCTTCGGCAAGTTCTTCACCGACCACATGGTGTCGATCGACTACACCACCGGGGAGGGCTGGCACGACGCACGCGTGCTGCCCTACGGGCCCATCGAACTCGACCCCTCGGCGATCGTTCTGCACTACGCGCAGGAGGTGTTCGAGGGGCTCAAGGCCTACCGGTGGGGCGACGGGTCCATCGTGTCGTTCCGGCCGGAGGCCAATGCCGCGAGGCTGCAGTCCTCGGCGCGTCGGCTGGCGATCCCCGAGTTGCCGCAGGACGTGTTCCTCGAGTCGCTGCGCCAGCTGATCGCCGTCGACGGGCAGTGGGTTCCGCCGGCGGGCGGCGAGGAATCGCTGTACCTGCGGCCGTTCATCATCGCGACCGAACCGGGTCTGGGGGTGCGGCCCGCCAACCACTACCGGTACCTCGTGATCGGCTCCCCGGCCGGGGCGTACTTCCCGCGCGGCATCAAGCCCGTCAGTGTGTGGCTGTCCCACGAGTACGTGCGCGCCTCACCGGGTGGGACGGGCGCCGCCAAGTTCGGCGGCAACTACGCGGCCTCGCTGTTGGCCCAGGCCGAAGCCGCCGACCACGGATGCGATCAGGTGGTCTGGCTCGACGCGATCGAACGCCGCTACGTCGAGGAGATGGGCGGCATGAACCTGTTCTTCGTCTTCGGCAGCGGCGGCACCGCGCGACTGGTCACCCCGGAGCTCTCGGGTTCGCTGCTGCCGGGCATCACGCGAGATTCGTTGCTGCAGTTGGCCACTGACGCCGGCTTCGCGGTCGAGGAGCGCAAGATCGACGTCGACGAGTGGCAGAAGAAGGCCGCCGCGGGGGAGATCACCGAGGTGTTCGCCTGCGGCACCGCCGCCGTCATCACACCGGTCTCCCACGTCAAGCACACCGACGGCGAATTCACCATCGCCGACGGCGAGCCCGGCGAGATCACGATGGCGCTGCGCGACACGTTGACCGGCATCCAGCGGGGCACCTTCGCCGACACCCACGGGTGGATGGCCCGGCTCGACTAGCCGATCGCCAGCCCGAGCGCGGCGACCGTCGTCGTCACCTCGACCGCGGCGCCGAGCACATCACCGGTGACACCGCCGAACCGGCGCACGCAGTGCGCCACCAGGAGGACCGCGGCGGCCACCGCGACCAGCACCGCGACGGCGCCCTGCCACGCGCGGGCGCAGACGGGGACGGCCGCGACCGCGAGGGCGGCCACCCACGCCCCCACCACCCAGGCGGGCTGGGTGCCCGCCACCCGGCCGCCCAGCGTGCTGCCCGTCGCCGCGGGAACGCCCCGCCGGCACGCGGCTACGGCGGCCACCCGGCCCGCGGTCACGGCGACGATCACCGCGGCCCAGCCGGCATGCGCGAACGCCAGCGCCTGCATCAGGATCGTGGCGGCGACCGCGGCCACGCCGAACGGGCCCGCGGTGCCTTCGCGCATCACGGCCAGCGCCCGCTCGGGTGGTCCGTAACAGCCCAGCCCGTCNGACGCGTGCCACGCAGCTGCGTGAGTGGGCGGCGGGGCATCTGCGCCTCGGCGGGATGACGAGCTTTCCGCGGGGCAGTTGGCGACCGCGCAGAAGGCCACCCGGCCACGGGAAGCGCGGTCATGACGCCGCGACCGATGCCCGCGCTGCGCGATGCCGGCACCGGGAGCACCGTCGCGAAAGCCAGAGCGCCTGCCACTGAACCGAACACGATCAGCCCTCGCTGATCCCGGCCTCTTCGAACGTGGCCATCGTGGCCAGGGTCGCCACCGCGGCGCGCAGCACCGGGAGGGCGACCAGCGCGCCCGAGCCCTCACCGAGACGCATGCCCAGCTCGACGATCGGCTCCAGCCCGAGCTCCCGCAGCGCCAGCGAGTGGGCGGGCTCGGTGGAGCGGTGCCCCGCCTGCCACCACTGCCGCGCGCCGGGCGCCAGCCGTTCGGCGGCCAGTGCCGCGGCCGTCACCACCACGCCGTCGAGCAGCACCGGGGTGCGTCGCACCGCGGCCTGCGCGCAGAACCCCGTCATCGCCGCCAGGTCGGCGCCGCCGCAGATCCGCAGCAGCGCAACGGGATCCGCGGAGAGTCGGCGGGTGCGGTAGAGCGCGTCACGGATCGCGGCGGTCTTGCGTGCCCAGCCGGCGTCGTCGACCCCGGTGCCCCGGCCGACCACCGCGACCGGCTCGGTGTTCGTCAGCGCGGCCACCAGGGTGGTCGCGGGGGTGGTGTTGCCGATCCCCATGTCGCCGGCGATCAGCAGATCGGCTCCGGCGTCGACCTCCTCGTCAGCGATCGCACGGCCCGCCTCGATC
Organism: Mycolicibacterium chlorophenolicum; assembly: GCF_001044235.1. Classification (GTDB taxonomy): domain Bacteria; phylum Actinomycetota; class Actinomycetes; order Mycobacteriales; family Mycobacteriaceae; genus Mycobacterium; species Mycobacterium chlorophenolicum. The sequence continues at coordinate 7,565 of NZ_JYNL01000030.1, forward strand.
GCGGCCACGACCTCGTCGGGTGTCAGCGCGTCCTCGACGGCGATGTTGCCGCTCGACCGGCGGATCTTGTGCGCGCCCACCGTCGGCGTCAGCGGTTCGTCGGTGTCGACCGCGATGTCGGCGATCCGCACCGTCGCATCGGCGATGCCGGCGAGCACGTTGACCGCCGCGCCGCCCGCGGCGAAGTTCGCCATCATCGCGGCCGTCACCTCGGGCGGATAGGCGGACACGCCCGCCGTGGCAACGCCGTGGTCGCCGGCGAACACCACCACCCGGGCACGCTCGAATTGCCGTGGTGGACAAGAGCCCTGGCATGAGGCCACCCACACCGACAGCTCTTCGAGGCGACCCAGCGCACCGGCGGGCTTGGTCAGCCGCGCCTGACGGTCGCGCGCCGCGGCGGCGGCGTCGGGATCGGGCGGGGCGATATCGGGGAAGTAGGACACCTATGACACCCAGGTCACCGCGGCCATCAAGCCACGGTGGCGCCGCGCTCGACCGCGGGACGCGGCGCACGCATCCGGCGCAGCTGCGAGGCCCGGCTGGCCGCGTAGAAGCCGAGCTTCCAGCCCGATTCGGTGTTGCCCGGGAACTTCTCGTCGACCAACCGGTTCACCCGGCGGCCCAGGAAGAAGCCGTCGACGACCATGATCAGGACGAGCACGAGCATCGCGGGGGACAGCAGCTGCTGCACCTGCACCGACGGCACCGCCAGCATCACCAGGATCAGGCCCAGCGCCGACGGCATGAACAGCCCCAGCACGTTGCGCCGGGAGTCGACCACGTCGCGCACGTACTTGCGCACCGGGCCCTTGTCGCGGGGCAACAGGTAGGCGTCGTCGCCGGCCATCATCCGCTCGCGCCGCTGCGCCATGTCGGACCGGCGTTCGGCCTTCTCGGCCTTGCGCTCCTCGCGGGACAACTTCGGGCCGCGCAGCTCCTTGCGCCGGCGCCGCGCCTCCGCGCTGGTCATGGGGGCGGGCGCGACCGGTCCGCGGCGACGGCTCGCCTCGCTGCGCTTGGGTGTCGGCTTGCCCTTGGGCGCGGTGGCCGCCCGGGCGGCGGAGGCGGGACCGGAGGTCGCGGCGCGGTCGTCGGCGGACGCCGAACCCGCCGGATCGTCCCCGGAGTCGTCGTTCTTGCGGCCCAGCAGCTTCACGCCTGCCAGGTTACTTCGCGTGGATCGCCGGGGAGGCGGCGAGGGCGCGTCGCGGCGACATGCAGCGGGTGAGACCACGTCCTAGTCTGCCGAGATGACCCGGACCGTTCTGATCGCGCCGGATTCGTTCGGCGACAGCCTGACCGCGGTGCAGGCCGCGCAGTGCATCGCGACGGGCTGGCACGCCGCCCGCGCCGAGGACCGGCTGATCCTGGCTCCCCAGTCCGACGGCGGCCCGGGATTCGCCGACGTGCTGGCGGGCCGGCTCGGCGAGGTGCGCACCGAGCGGGTCAGCGGACCGCTCGACGTCGAGGTCGATGCCCGTTGGGTGTTCGACCCGGAATCGCCGGCGACCGCCTACCTCGAGTGCGCGCAGGCGTGCGGACTGGCGCTGCTCGGCGGTCCGCCGACGGTCCGCACCGCGCTCGACGCGCACACCCGCGGCGTCGGCCAGCTCATCGACGCCGCCCTGGCCGCGGGGGCGCGCCGCATCGTCGTCGGCCTCGGCGGCAGCGGCAGCACCGACGGGGGTCGCGGGATGATCGACGCCCTGGGCGGGCTCGACGCGGCCCGGGAGCGACTCGCCGGGATCGAGCTCATCGCCGCCAGCGACGTCGAACACCCGCTGCTCGGGCCGCGCGGCGCCGCGGCGGTGTTCGGGCCGCAGAAGGGCGCCGACCCGGCGACCGTCGCCGCCCTGGAGGACCGGCTGACCGAATGGGCGCAGCATCTCGATGCCGCCGCGGGACGCCCGATCCGTGACGACCCGGGCGCCGGGGCGGCCGGCGGACTCGGTGCGGCGCTGCTGGCGCTGGGCGCCCGCCGGGAATCCGGCGCGGCGATCATCGCCGAACACACCGGCCTGGACGCCGACCTGGACGCCGCCGACCTGGTCATCACCGGTGAGGGCCGGTTCGACGACCAGTCCCTGCACGGCAAGGTGGTCAGCGCCCTGGCTGCGGGAGCCCGGCGGCGCGGCGTCCCGGTCCTCGTCCTCGCCGGCCAGGTGACACTGCCCGACGCCGAGCTGAAGGCCGCAGGCATCGCCGCTGCCCACTCGGTCGCCGACCACGCCGGATCGGTGCAGCGGGCGATCGACGACGCGGCCGACCAGCTCACCGGGCTCGCCAGCGCGGTGGCGGCAACCTGGGCGTAGATGGGGAATAGCGCCCCGACAAGGTACCGTTGAACACGTGGGGTCACGGCGCTCGGGGCCTCCACCCACGAACATCCACACAGGAGATTTCATGACTGTTCAGGACGAGTCGGCAGTGCAGGCAGGACAGGCCACCGACACCCAACACGGCGTGATCCTGACGGACGCTGCGGCCGCCAAGGCGAAGGCACTGCTGGACCAGGAGGGTCGCGACGACCTGGCGCTGCGGATCGCCGTGCAGCCGGGCGGTTGCGCGGGGCTGCGGTACAACCTGTTCTTCGACGACCGCACCCTCGACGGCGACCTGACGGTGCAGTTCGGCGGCGTCAACCTGACGGTGGACCGGATGAGCGCCCCCTACGTGCAGGGCGCCAGCATCGACTTCGTCGACACGATCGAGAAGCAGGGTTTCACCATCGACAACCCCAACGCCACCGGCTCGTGCGCCTGCGGCGACTCGTTCAACTGAGCTAGTACTGCCCGGCCGTGCGCGGCAGGTAGGAACACACCAGCACCTCGTTGTCGACCGACAACAACTGGGCCACGGCCTGCTCGTCGGCTTCCGGCTGGCTGCGTGACGATCGGCTCTCCGGTGTCACCCGCATCGTGAAGAGCACCTGCGCCTGCGTCGGCGAGGCCAGCACCATCTTGTCGATCGACGTCACCTGCGCGCTGCTGTACTGCTTGCGGAAGGCGTCACTGGACAGGCTCGCCAGCGCGAGGTCCGAGCGCCGCTCCTTCACCGCATCGAACAGCCCGCACAGCGTGTGCCGGGCAACGGTCTCGGCGTCGCCGTTGGACAGCGCGTCGACGTAGTTCTGGATCGCGGTGCGCGCCGACGCCTCGGTGAGTGCGCCGCTCTGAGAGGTCTGGTTGCTGCCGCGGGTCAGCACGATCGCGGTGATCACGCCCGCGACGACGAGCACGGCGAGCGCGGCCACCGCAGCGACGACCCAGCGGCGGCGCCGGCGCGGCGGATAGGGGACCGGCGGTGGCAGCGTGCCCGGATAAGCAGCGCCGAATCCGGCCTCGGGATAGGGCTGCGGGGCGCCAGGCTGCTGGCCGAAACCGTCCGGGTACATCGGGGGTCCTGCTGGTCCAGCGCCGTAAGGGGGCGGGTAGGGACCAGTCATACATGAGCTCCCGGGCAGGTCGGTGGATGGTGTGTGCCTCTACAGTGGCCCGTACGGGCACTCATAGGCAGGTTAGCGCACGGGCGCACGCTGCTCCGGTGAGCGAAGACGCCGCCGTTAAGGTATGGGTGAATTCATGAAGGGTGGAACTGCGTGACCATTGCTGTGACCGGATCGATCGCGACCGATCATCTGATGCGTTTCCCGGGCCGATTCTCCGAGCAGCTGCTCGCCGACCACCTGCAGAAGGTGTCGCTGAGCTTCCTCGTCGACGATCTGGTGATGCACCGGGGCGGCGTCGCGGGCAACATGGCCTACGCGATGGGCGTGCTGGGTGGCCGTCCGACGCTGGTCGGTGCGGTGGGCAGCGATTTCGACGACTACCGCGAGTGGCTCACCGCGGCCGGGGTGAACTGCGACGCGGTGCTGGTGTCGGATTCGGCCTACACGGCGCGCTTCGTCTGCACCACCGACGAGGACATGGCCCAGATCGCGTCGTTCTATCCCGGTGCGATGTCGGAGGCCCGCAACATCAAGCTGGCCGACGTCGTCGACCGCACGGGCGCACCGGATCTGGTGATCATCGGCGCCAACGACCCCGAGGCGATGTTCCTCTACACCGAGGAGTGCCGCTCGCTGGGGCTGGCGTTCGCCGCCGACCCGAGCCAGCAGCTGGCCCGGTTGTCCGGCGACGAGATCCGCCGGCTGATCGACGGCGCCACCTATCTGTTCACCAACGACTACGAGTGGGATCTGCTGCTGCAGAAGTCCGGCTGGTCGGAGGCCGAGGTGATGGGCCAGATCCAGTTGCGCGTCACCACTCTCGGCGAGAAGGGCGTGGACCTGGTCGGCCGGGACGGGACCTTCGTCCACGTCGACGTGGTTCCCGAGACCCGCAAGGAAGACCCGACCGGTATCGGCGATGCGTTCCGCGCCGGGTTCCTCACCGGCCGCGATGCGGGCCTGCCGCTGGAGCGGGCGGCGCAGCTGGCGTCCCTGGTGGCCACGCTGGTGCTGGAAGCGCCCGGCCCGCAGGAGTGGGCGTGGGACCGCGACAGCGCCGTGACGCGGCTCTCCGACGCCTACGGCGACGAGGCCGGCCGGGAGATCGCCGCGGCGCTGGCCTAGAGCTGGACCGGGTAGGTCGGCTCGCTGATCTGCGGCACGACGCTGTGTTCCACGAAGATCGCGTGCCACAGCATGAAGATCAGCACCGTCCACAGCCGGCGGCTGTGATCGCTTGTGCCCGTGCGGTGTTCGTCGAGCATGGCGCGCACCGCGGGCACGTCGACCAGCTCGCCGGCACCCGACGAGGCGATCATCTCGTACGCCCAGTCCTGCAGTTCGCCGGCCCGCAGCCAGTGCCGGATCGGCACGGGGAAGCCCAGTTTGGGCCGGTGCAGCACGTGCGGCGGGATGATCGGCTCGAGCGCCCGGCGCAGCGCGTACTTCGTCGTCGCCCGGGTGATCTTCTGGTCGTAGGGCAGCCGGGAGGCCACCGCGAACACCTCGGGATCGAGGAACGGCACCCGCAGTTCCAGCGAGTTCGCCATCGTCATCTTGTCGGCCTTGACCAGGATGTCGCCGCGCAACCAGGTGAACAGGTCGATGTGCTGCATCCGGGCCACCGGATCCCAGCCCGCCGATTGCGCGTACACCGGTGCGGTGACGTCGGTGTGCGTCCAGTCGGACCGGAACCCGGGCAGCACGGCGCGCAACTGCGCGTCGGAGAAGCTGCGCGCGTTGCCGTAGTAGCGCTTTTCGAGGCTCAGCGATCCGCGGTGCAGCAGGCTCTTGCCGCGCATCCCCTCGGGCAGCGGCTGGGCCATCCGGCCCACCGACTTGCGCAGCCCGCGCGGCAGATAGTCGAACGGCTTGAGCGACAACGGCTCCCGATAGATCGTGTAGCCGCCGAACAGCTCGTCGGCGCCTTCGCCGGACAGCACCACCTTGACGTGCTTGCGGGCCTCGCGGGCGATGAAGTACAGCGGCACCAGCGCCGGGTCGGCCACCGGCTCGTCGAGGTACCAGACGATCTCGGGCAGCGCCGCCACGAACTCGGCCTGGCTGACCACCTTCGTGACGTGCCGGGCGCCGATGGCCTCGGCCGAGGCGACCGCGACGTCGACCTCCGAGAACCCTTCGCGCTCGAAGCCGGTGGTGAACGTGATGAGCCGGGGGTTGTGGCGCATCGCCAGCGCCGCGATCGCCGTCGAGTCGATGCCACCGGACAGGAACGCACCCACGGTGACGTCGGCGCGCATGTGCTTGGCCACCGAGTCCTCGAGCACCGCGGTGATCTCGTCATAGCGGGCCTGCTCGCCGCCGGCGGTGAAGGGCTTGGCGGCGAACCGCGGCGTGAAGTACCGCGTCACCTCCGGCGTGCCGCCGGGCCGCACCCGGGCGTAGCTGCCGGACTCGAGCCGGCGGATGCCCCTCTGCAGCGTCTCAGGCTCCGGCACATATTGCAGCACCGTGTAGTGCTGCACCGCGCGCGCGTCGATCGTCAGGTCGATGCCGAGCTCCGCTGACAGGTCGAGCAGACACTTCTTCTCGCTGCCGACGACGGTGCCGCCGGGACCGGTGGCGAGGTAGAGCGGCTTGATGCCGAACGGGTCGCGCGCGCAGAACAGTTCCTGCTCGACGGTGTCCCACAGCGCGAAGGCGAACATGCCGCGCAGCCGGGTCAGGGCCTCGGTGCCCCAGTGGTGGTAGGCCGCGATGATGGCCTCGCCGTCACCGTCGGTGTTGAACACCGCGCCGTGCTCGGCGCGCAACGCCTCGCGCAGTTCCAGGTAGTTGTAGATCTCGCCGTTGAACACCAGCACGTAGCGGTCGGGCGACTCGGCCGGCCCCCAGCGCAGCGGCTGGTGGCTGTGGGCGATGTCGATGATCGAGAGCCGGTTGAACCCGAGCACCACACGATCGTCGTTCCAGGTCCCGGGCTCGTCGGGACCGCGGTGACGCATCAGGTGGCTGGCGCCGGAGACCGCCTCGACGAGGCTGGGAGAGACCTCATGGGCAGGGTCGGTCACCATCGCCAGCAGTCCGCACACCGCGCCAGTATGCCGAATCGGCGGCGCGGGTTCCGACCGGCCCGCGGGGCGCGATGGTGACATCTCCCCGGTCGCTTCGCTCCTGCCCAACCGGGTGGTCTACGCTGCGTAGTATTCAGTGCAGCCGTCTGACCGTCCGGCGGTCGATCGACTTGGTAGGAGGCGCCAACGTGCCCGCTCGCGGCCTGAAGTTGGTGGCGTTGTCCCTGCTCCTGGGTGGGACAACGGTCCTGCTCAGTGGGTGCAGCTGGTCTGAGGTGCTCGGCCTCGGCTGGCCCAAGGGCATCACCCCGGAAGCCCATCTCAACCGGGAACTGTGGATCGGTTCGGTGATCGCCGCGCTCGTCGTCGGTGCCATCGTCTACGTCCTGCTGTTCTGGACCGTGGCGTTCCACCGCAAGAAGAAGGGCGATCAGGATCTGCCCCGCCAGTTCGGCTACAACATGCCGCTGGAACTCGCCCTGACGGTGACGCCGTTCCTCATCATCTCGGTGCTCTTCTACTTCACCGTCGTCGTGCAGGAGAAGATGCTGCACAAGGAGCCCAACCCCGACGTCGTGATCGACGTCACCGCGTTCCAGTGGAACTGGAAGTTCGGCTACCAGAAGATCAACTTCGCCGACGGCACCTTCACCTACGACGGCGCCGACGACGCCCGCAAGCAGGCGATGACGTCCAAGCCCGAGGGCACCTACGAGAACGGCGAGGAGCGCGTCGGCGCGATCCGCGGCCTGAACCCCGAGGACCGCACCTACCTCAACTTCGACAAGGTCGAGACGCTGGGCTCGTCCACCGAGATCCCGGTCCTGGTGGTGCCGTCCGGCAAGCGCATCGAATTCCAGATCGCCTCCGCGGACGTGATCCACGGGTTCTGGGTGCCGGAGTTCCTGTTCAAGCGGGACGTGCTGCCGGATCCGAAGGCGAACAACTCCGACAACATCTTCCAGGTCAGCGAGATCAACCAGACCGGCGCGTTCGTCGGGCGCTGCACCGAGATGTGCGGCACCTATCACTCGATGATGAACTTCGAGCTGCGGGTCGTGGAGCCCAACGACTTCAAGGCCTACATGGACCAGCGGATCGCCGGCAAGACCAACGCCGAGGCGCTGCAGGCGATCAACCAGTCACCGGTGGCCACCACCACCAGGCCGTTCGACACGCGGCGCGGTGAGCAGGCCGGCGTTCCCCAGGCGAGCAGGTAGGACAGCACATGCATATCGAAGCCCGGTTGTTCGAGTTCCTGACGGCGTTCTTCGCGCTGGCATCGGTGGTCTACGCCGTGCTGACGGCGCTGTTCGCCACCGGCGGCGTGGAATGGGCCGGCACCACCGCGCTGGTGCTGACGACCGGCCTGACGCTGATCACCGGCACGTTCTTCCGCTTCGTGGCGCGTCGCCTCGACACCCGCCCCGAGGACTACGAGGACGCCGAGATCGCCGACGGCGCCGGCGAGCTGGGCTTCTACAGCCCGCACAGCTGGTGGCCGGTGATGATCGCGCTGTCGGCGTCGGTCACCGCGGTCGGCATGGCGCTGTGGCTGCCGTGGCTGATCGTCGCGGGCGTGTGCTTCGTGCTGACCACGGTGTCCGGGCTGGTCTTCGAGTACCACACCGGGCCCGAGAAGCACTGAGGCCCCACGACTTCGACGCAGGGGTCGGGTGCAAGGTCACAATCCGGACATGAGTTGGTGCGCCACCGGCGCACGACCGCTCGCCACAGACCCCGCGTTGGGTAGTGTTGCCGACGCGCCGTGAGCCGCCGAAGGTGGCCGTCGGCGCCGGAGAAGCCGGCGAGAAGGATAGACGCACATGAGCGGGCCGAAAGGCGAGGACCCGGGGGACCGGCCCTCCCCGGATGAACGGACGCAGGAAGTCCCCGGCGTCGGCGACAGCGCCAATGACCCGGGCACCGGCGCGACCGACTTCTACTCCCGGGCCTACTCCGCACCGGAGTCCGAGCAGTTCGTCAGCGCGCCGTATGTCGCCGGCGGCGACTCCTCCCTGTACGACTACGACAACTACGATGCCCCCGCAGAACCGGTCGAGGCGCAGGAGCCGCCGCGCTGGCCGTGGGTCGTCGGCGTGGTGGCGATCGTCGCGGCCGTGGCGCTCGTGGTGTCCGTGTCGGTGCTGGTGACCCGCACCGAGACCGACACGCTCGCGACGCCGGAGACCACCACCAGCGCGCCGCCGCCGGTGCAGGACGAGATCACCACCACGACGCCGCCCCCTCCGCCGCCGCCGCCTCCGCCCACGACCGAGGAGCCCCCGCCTCCGCCGCCGGAGACGGTGACGGTGACCGAGCCGCCGCCTCCGCCGCCGGCCACCGAGGAGCCCCCGCCGCCCCCGCCGCCGACCACCAGTGAAGCGCCGCCTCCGCCGCCGACCACGACGCGGGCGGCCCCGCGCCAGGTCACCTACTCGGTCACCGGCACCAAGGCGCCCGGCGACATCATCACGGTGACCTACATCGACGCGTCGGGGCGCAGCCGCACCCAGCGCAACGTCTACATCCCGTGGTCGCTGACGGTCACCCCGATCTCGCAGTCCGAGGTCGGCTCGGTGCAGGCCTCCAGCCTGTTCCTGGTCAGCCGGCTGAACTGCTCGATCACCACCAGCGACGGCACGGTGCTGTCCTCCAACACCAACAACACCGCCCAGACCAGCTGCTAGGCCGAGACCCACCACTGATGACGACTCCTGCCGCGCAATACACCCCCGACCGCACCGATCGCATCCTGCTCGGCAGCTGCGCGGCCGTCTGGCTCGCCGCCCTCGGGGCGGGCGTGGCCGCGACGGTGGCCCTGGTCGACCTCGCTCACGGGCGCACCGACGGCGGTGGGGAGTCCGGCACCCCGTGGTTCCTGTACGTCGTCATCGGGGTGTCGGCCGCCATCATCATCGCGGCGGTGCCGCTGCTGCTGCGGGCACGCCGTGATGCGCGGCGGGACGCCGAGCCGGTCTCCCGGGCCCCTGAGCGCACTGCAGAGCCGTCCGCACCCGCCCGGGGGACCGAGGCGCCCACCGAGAAGATCCGGGCGGTCACGCCCGCTGCGACGGCGCTGCGCGCGCCCGCGCCGACGTCGTCACCGGAGGTCGACCGGCTGTGGCTGCGCGGCGCCGCGTCGCTGGGCTGCGCGATGGGCGTCGCCACGCTGCTGATCGGCGTCGCGACCTACCTGATGGCCGCCGAGAACGACGTCGCGTCCTGGGTGTGTTACGGGGCGGCCGGCGTCGTCACGCTCGGCATGATCGCGATCCCCGTGTACTTCCTGCGCGAACTGCGCACCCACACCGAGGCCTGATCCTCCCCGCAAAAAATCCGCCCCGGCCGGAGCCGGGGCGGATCTTCTCAGGTGGTGTGGCGGTCAGTGATGACCGTTTCCGGACGAGCCGTTGCCGTTGCCGTGCCCGTTGGACGACCCGTTGGAGTGGCCGTTCGACGAGCCGTTCGTGCTCAGGCGTTCGCGCAGCGCGGTGATCGCCCTGCGTTCGGACGCATGGGCCGCCTCGGTGAGCGCCTCGTGCTCGGAGACGGGGTCGGCACTGAGGAAGCTGCCCGTACCGGGAGCGCCCGCCGAGCCCAGCTTGTTCATCCGCTTGGGCAGTGCTGCGCCCTGGTACTCCAGCGGGATGGCGTGGCCGTGCTCGTCGACCGGACCCAACGGCTGGTGCAGCTCGATGTAGGCACCGTGCGGCAGCCGCTTGATGATGCCGGTCTCGATGCCGTGCTCGAGCACCTCGCGGTCACTGCGCTGCAGGGACACCGCCCAGCGGTAGGCCAGGTAGTAGACGATCGCGGGCAGCACCACCATGCCGATGCGGCCGATCCACGTCGTCGCGTTCAGCGAGATGTGGAACTTCAGCGCGATGATGTCGTTCATGCACGCGAAGGTCAGCACGATGTACAGCGCGATCGCCGCCGCGCCGATCGCGGTGCGCGTCGGTGCGTCACGCGGACGCTGCAGCAGGTTGTGGTGGGCGTCGTCGCCGGAGAACTTCTTCTCCAGGAACGGGTAGGCGATCAGCAGCATGAACACCAGGCCCATACCGACCGCCACCCACACGCCCTGCGGAATGGTGTGACCGAAGGGGTAGAACTCCCACGCCGGCCACAGACGGATCAGGCCGTCGGTCCACATCATGTAGAAGTCGGGCTGGCTGCCCGCCGACACCTGTGAGGGCTTGTACGGCCCCAGCACCCAGATCGGGTTGATCTGCAGCAGACCACCCATCAGACCCAGGATGCCGACGGTCACGGCGAAGAACGCGCCGGACTTGACGGCGAACACCGGCATGACGCGCACGCCGACGACGTTGGTCTCGGTGCGGCCTGGGCCGGGGAACTGGGTGTGCTTCTGGAACCAGACCAGCGCCAGGTGGACACCGATGAGCGCCAGGATGATCCCGGGGATCAGCAGGATGTGCAGCGCGTACAGGCGGGGGATCAGGATCTCGCCGGGGAAGTCGCCGCCGAACAGCGCCCAGTGCATCCAGGTGCCGACGATCGGGATGCCCATCGTGATGCCCGACAGCGCCGCGCGGATACCAGTGCCGGAGAGCAGGTCGTCGGGCAGCGAGTAGCCGAAGAAGCCCTCGAACATCGCGAGGATCAGCAGCAGCGAGCCGATCACCCAGTTGGCCTCGCGGGGACGGCGGAACGCGCCGGTGAAGAAGATGCGCGCCAGGTGCACCATGATCGACGCGGCGAACAGCAGCGCCGCCCAGTGGTGGACCTGCCGGACGAACAGGCCGCCGCGGATCTCGAAACTGATGTCCAGCGCGGTCTCGTATGCCCGCGACATGCCCACACCGCGCAGCGGCTGATAGACGCCGTCGTACACGACGTGGGACATCGACGGGTCGAAGAACAGGGTCAGCCACACCCCGGTGAGCAGCAGCACGATGAAGCTGTACATCGCGATCTCACCGAGCAGGAACGACCAGTGGGTCGGGAACACCTTGTTCAGCTGGCGGCGGACCGCAGCCGAGGGGTGGTACCGCGAGTCGATCGCGTCGCCCTGTTTGGCGGCGATCTCGGCCATATCGAGTCGTGGGCTCATGACGTGCGCTCCCAGAATGCCGGTCCGACGGGTTCGATGTAATCCCCGTTAGCTACAAGGTAGCCGTCTTTGTCGATCGTGATCGGAAGCTGCGCAAGGGCGCGGGCCGCCGGTCCGAAAATGGGTCGTGCGAAGTGCAGCGCGTCGAACTGCGACTGGTGGCACGGGCACAGGATGCGGTAGGTCTGCTGCTCGTACAGCGACGAGGGGCAGCCCAGGTGCGAGCAGACCTTCGTGTAGGCGAACAGCTCGCCGAAGTTGAAGCTCTCCTGGCCCTTGCGCTTGACCACGCGGGACATGTCGCCCGGCCGGATGCGGATCAGCATGACCGGGTTGCGCACCCCCATGGCGATTTCGGTGAGCTTGTGTTCGGACTCCACGGTGGTGCCGTCGCCATCGGACTCGCGCCACGGGAACACCGTCTCCATGCCGCCCGCGTCGAGGTCCTCGGGGCGCATCTTGACGAAGGGCGACTCACCGGGGCGACCGGTGGCCCGCGCCAGGTAGATCGTCTCGCCGGTGAACCGCGGCGTCCAGCCCGACGTCCACAGCACGGCCTTCATGCCCTCGGCGGTCGGCACGACCGGCTTCCACGGGTTCTTGATCAGACCACCCATGAAGGCGACCAGCGTGCCCAGGCCGAACGCGCCGAACCCGATGCCCAGCGACAGCCCGATCAGCTTGCGGCGCTTGAGCGTCGAGCCCTCCAGCGCGTCGCCGAGGTTGGCCGCGACGGTCCGGCGGTGCAGCTCGGGGGAGGCGCCGTCGTGGCGCTCCTGGATCGAGATCTCCTCGGGGATGAACTTCTTCTGGAACAGCACCGCGCCGATGCCGATGGCGAGCACCGACAGGCCGAACGTCAGACCGTAGAGCGGGGTCGCCAGCGAGTACAGGAACTCACCCTCGGACCCGAAAGGCTTGTACTCCCACGGCCAGAACAGGAAGACCAGCAGCAGCGCCAGGCCCGAGACACCGGCCAGCAGAAGCCAATACGCGACGGTCCGCTCGGCGCGCTTCTCGGCCTTGGTGCCGGGGATGGGCCAGCGCGGCTCCTTGTAGACGATCTCGACACCGTCGAGCTTGCCGCCGAGTTCGAGCAGTTCCTGCTGCGACATCTCGGCGAGTTGGGAGTCGGTCGGCTGGCCGGGATCACCCTTCTGTCCCGGCGAGTCCGTGCCCTTCACGGTGCCCTCCTCATGACCCCGTTCGGTACCGGTGGCGTCGCTCATGCCCGTGCTCCGATCCAGAGGGCGGCCGCGATGATGGCCACCATGCCGACGATCCACGCGACCATGCCCTCAGAGGTGGGGCCGAAGCCGCCCAGCCCGAGACCGCCGGGCGACGGGGTCTCCGCTGCCTCGCGGACGTAGGCGACGATGTCGCGCTTCTCGTCGGGCGAGAGCTGACGGTCGCCGAACTTCGGCATGTTCTGCGGGCCGGTCAGCATCGCGGTGTAGACCTGCGCGGGCACCTTGGCCGCGTCGCCCAGGTCGGGGGCGTACTTGCCCGACGACAGTGCGCCGCCCTTGCCGGTGAAGTTGTGGCACGACGCGCAGTTCAGCCGGAACAGGTCACCGCCGCGGGCGACGTCGTTGCCGATCAGCGACTGCGAGGCGATCTGGCCGTTCTCGTCGCGGGGGACGACCGGTCCGCCGCCATTGGCCTGGATGTAGGCGCCGAGCGCGTCGATCTGGGACTCGTCGAACGCCGGGTCCTTGCGCTGGGCCTGCGCCTCGCCGCGCATCGCCGGCATCCGGCCCGTTGCCACCTGGAAGTACACCGCGGCCTCGCCGACACCGATCAGGCTCGGACCGCGCTGCTCGACACCCTGCAGGTTCAGACCGTGGCAGGACACGCACGAGGTCTCGTAGAGCTGTTGGCCCGTGCGCAGCATCGCCGACGCCGATTCGTCGGCGACCGCCACCTGCGGCGTCGGTGTGAAGGTGGCCGCCAGGCCACCGGCCACTGCCAGTCCGATCAGCAGCAACAGTGCCGCCGAGACGCGCCGGCGCAGCCGACGCCGGGACTTGCTTGTCATCGAACCCCTTCTCATCTGCGGGTTGTGAGACTTCGGTGTCGTCATCGGACGAAGTAGATGACGGCGAACAGGGCGATCCAGACGATGTCGACGAAGTGCCAGTAGTACGACACGACGATCGCCGCGGTGGCCTGGGCGGGGGTGAACTTGCTCATCCGGGTGCGCATCAGCAGCAGGATGAACGCGATCAGGCCGCCGATGACGTGCAGGCCGTGGAAGCCGGTGGCGAGGTAGAAGACGGTGCCGTACGCGCTGCCCGGGATCGTGGTGCCCTCGTGGACCAGGTGGTAGTACTCGTAGCCCTGACCGGCGACGAAGAACGCACCCATCGCGAACGTCAGCAGGTACCACCGGCGCAGACCGAACACGTCGCCGCGCTCGGCGGCGAAGACACCCATCTGGCAGGTGAACGACGAGCCGATCAGCACCAGTGTCACCGGCACCGCGAGGGCCAGGTTCAGCTTGGTCGGTTCCGGCGGCCAATCGCCTCCGGCCTGAGCGCGGGCCGTGAAGTACATCGCGAACAGTCCAGCAAAGAACATCAACTCACTGGAAAGCCACACGATCGTGCCGACACTGACCATGTTCGGACGGTTCAGCGAATGCACTCGCGACGTGATGGCGGTTCCCGAGGTCCCTACAGCGCTCGTCACAACAGCAAGTATGACGCTTTGTAGTTGTCGAACTCCACCCGGGTCGAGCAATTCGTCATAATCGCGTCGTGACTTCCGCTCCCGCACAGCACGAGCCGTCCGCGGCCGCCACGACGTGGCCGATGATCCTCGGCAGGCTGACCACCAACCAGTCGCTGCTGCCCGGGCAGGCGGGCTGGGCGATGGACCAGATCATGACGGGTGAAGCGACCCCCGCCCAGATCGCCGGATTCGGCGTGTCGATGAAGATGAAGCGCCCCACGTCGGCCGAGGTCGCCGAGCTCGCCGACATCATGCTCAAGCACGCCCGGCGAGTGCCGACCGACACGATCGGCACCGACACCGTGGATGTGGTGGGCACCGGCGGCGACGGTGCGAACACCGTGAATCTGTCCACGATGGCGTCGATCGTGGTGGCCGCCGCCGGGGTGAAGGTGGTCAAGCACGGCAACCGCGCGGCGTCGTCGCTGTCGGGCGGGGCCGACACCCTCGAGGCACTCGGAGTTCGCATCGACCTCGGGCCCGAGGAGGTGGCGCGCTGCGTGGCCGAGGTGGGCATCGGCTTCGCGTTCGCCCCGCAGTTCCACCCGTCGTATCGGCACGCCGGGGCGGCGCGCCGCGAGATCGGGGTGCCGACGGTGTTCAACCTGCTCGGTCCGCTGACCAATCCGGCGGGTCCGCGGGCGGGGCTGATCGGGTGCGCGTGGGCCGAACTGGCCGAGGTGATGGCCGAGGTGTTCGCCACCCGCGGGTCCAGCGTGCTGGTGGTGCACGGCGACGACGGCCTCGACGAGCTGACCACGACGACGACGAGCACGATCTGGCGGGTGCAAGCCGGCACCGTGGAGCGGCTGCGGTTCGATCCGGCCGCGTTCGGCTTCGCGCGGGCCCACATCTCCGAACTCGTCGGCGGGGACGCGGAGACCAACGCGGCCGAGGCCCGGTCGGTGCTCGGCGGCGCGCAGGGGCCGGTTCGCGACGCGGTGGTGCTCAACGCCGCGGGCGCGCTCGTCGCCCACGCCGGCCTATCCAGCGACGCCAAGTGGGTCCCGGCCTGGGAGTCCGGGCTCGCGCGCGCCAAGGAGGCGATCGACTCCGGGGCGGCCGAAGAGCTGCTCGCGCGTTGGGCGCGGCTCACCCAGGAGTTCTGACCCGTCGAACTGTTCGGCCAGCTGCTCGGCCGCCACCCGCGCCGAGCGGGCCGATGCCGCCCAGCCCGCCCACCGACCCGCCGCGCCGATCGGTGAGCAGTAGCCGGTGTCGGTCCGCACGATCCGCACCCCCGGGTGGGTCAGCCACCGCGCGATCAGCGCGATCTCCTCGACCAGTGCGCCGCCGTGCGGCCCGTCGGTGGGCAGCACGGTCTGCGCGGCCGCGCACAGCGCGTCGACGACCGGCATCGGCGGTACCCCACGGGGCGCCGCCCCGGCGGCGGCGAGTTGTCCGTGGCGGATCACCGCGAGGTGCCAGCCGCGCGCGCCGTCGGGGCGGGCGGCGATCAGTTCGCCGATGCCCGACAGGGCCCGGAGCCGCTGGCCGCGCCAGAGCACGTCGATGGTCGCTGCCGCGCGGTCGCGCATCCGCGCCGCGGTCTCGTAGCGGTGGCGTTCGGCGAGGTCGTCGATGTGGGCGAGCATCGCGGTCAGTGCCTGCCCGCTCCGGCCGTCGATGAGCGCCTGAGCGTCACGCACGGCGGCGGCGTAGTCGTCCGGATCCGCGCCCCGCACCGCCGGGCAGGGGGACACCTCGAGTTCCGGGCAGGCGGGCCCGTGCACGGCCGACCGGGGCAGCCGCCGGGTGCAGGTGCGCACCCCGGTGAACCGGGCGATCAGGTCGGCGGCGTCGGCGGCGTCGGCGCGGGCGCGGAACGGTCCGATCGCGGTGCCGGTGCGCGGTGCCCGCACCACGGTGAACCGGGGGAACGCCTCGTCGGTGAGCGTCACCCACCACCAGCGGTGCGGGAACTTCGAGCGGCGGTTGTACGGCGGCGCGTGGGCGGCCAGCAGCCGCAGCTCCCGCACCCCGGCCTCGAGGTCGTGGGCGCACTCGACGTGGTCGACCGCGGTGGCCAGTGAGGCCATCTCCTTCATCCGCGTGCGGGGATCGGCGCCGTTGAAGTACTGGCCGACGCGGCGCCGCAGGTCCACCGCGGTGCCGACGTAGAGCACCTCGGCCGACGGGCCGCGGAACAGGTACACGCCGGGGGCGCGAGGCAGCGACCGGGCCAGGTGGCGGTTGCGGCGCTGGGCCGGGCTCACGTCGGGCAGGTAGGACCGCAGCTCGGTGTAGGTCTGCACGCCCTGGTTGCCGACCCGCTCGATCAGCCCGTGCAGCACGTCCACCGTGGCCCGGGCATCGGCGAGGGCGCGGTGGTTGGGCGTGGTGGCCGCGCCGAACAGCTGCGCCAGCGCGGACAGCCGCACGCTGGGCGCCTCGTCACGGGTCAGCACGCGGCGCGCCAGCCGCACGGTGCACAGCACGGGCGGCTTGGGCCACGGAATGTGGTTGCGTTCGGCCGCTGCGCGCAGGAAACCGATGTCGAAACCGGCGTTGTGCGCGACGAGCACTGCGCCACGGGCGAATTCGAGGAACGCCGGCAGCACCGCGTCGATGCGGGGCGCGTCGTACACCATCGCCGTCGTGATGCCGGTGAGCGCGACGATCTGCGGCGGGATGGCGCGGCCCGGGTCGACGAGCGTCGCGAACTCGCCGAGCACCTCGCCGGCCCGCACCTTCACCGCGCCGATCTCGGTGATCTCGTCGTGCCGGTCGCCGCTGGAGCGTCCGCCCGTCGTCTCGAGATCGACGACGACGAAGGTGGTTTCGCGCAGCGTCAGGTCGGCGCCGGGGTCAACGTCGGCGAAGCTGAGCTGACCCATGCGCCGACCGTAGGCGGCGGCGCCGACAAGTCCGGGGAGAAACGCGGCCGCCCGGACTTGTCGGTCCGTGTCGATACCGTGCGCTCGACTGCGATGAGAGGCGGGTGCGATGGCACACGAACAACCACCGGGCGAGGGCCCCGGTCCGGTCGACACGGAGACCGTGACGATCGACTGCGACGACTGCGCGGTGCGGGGACCCGGCTGTCAGGACTGCGTCGTCAGCGTTCTGCTCGGCGTGCCCGAAACTTTGCTGGTCGATGAGCGTCGCGCCCTGGAAGTCCTGGCCGAAGTGGGCCTGGCGCCGCGATTGCGGTTGGTTCCGATCCACCGGCACGGCAGCTCGGGGGTTGCCTGAAGACACGCGGCGTCACCCGTGTCCCACGCACCACAGGAGCAACTGTTAAATTTGCGTCTCCTGTTGGACAAGGCCGATGCCGTTTCGTAACCTGTCTGAGACCTAAGAGAGTTCGAGACGGCTTGTTACGGCAGTTGAAGGACGCATAAACCTTGACGCTCGACCGCGCGCACCGGAGTTCCAGCCGTTCCCGGCGACCCGTCATCAGTGCACTGGCCTTCTTGGTCATGCTCGGCGCCGTCTTCGCCGGACCGGGTCATGCCGATCCGGCCGACGATGCGCTGACCAAGCTGAACGAGCTGTCCCGTCAGGCAGAACAGACGACGGAGGCGATGCATTCCGCGCAGCTCGACCTCAACAAGAAGCTGGAGATCCAGCAGGCCGCGGAGGTCAAGCACACCAACGACGTCGCGGCCGTCGATGCGGCCAAGGCGCAGCTGGCCGACTTCCAGCGCAAAGTCGACACCCTCGCCGCCGCCCAGTACATGGGGGGCCGGCCCTCGGGCTTCCAGGCGATGCTCACCGCGTCCTCGCCGCAGGGCCTGATCGACCAGCTCTCGATCCAGCGGACGATGGCCCACGAGATGTCGGCGCAGATGAGCCGTTTCCTCGAGGTCGGCAAGCAGACCCAGGCCGCCGAGCAGGCCTCGGCCGCGTCGGCGTCGGAGGCCAAGACCGCCGCCGAGCAGGCCGCCGCGGTGCGCGCCGATCTGCAGTCCAAGCAGAGCCAGCTGCAGGTGCAGATCGCGATCGTGAAGTCCCGCTACGACGCGTTGACCCCGCCGCAGCGCGAGGCGCTCGCCGCGATGCCGCCCGCCCCGCCGGCGCCCGTCGCCGCGCCCGCCCCGCCGCCGCCCGGCCAGGATCCGGCCGTGCTGGCCGCCCCGCCCGCACCTCCTGCGCCCGGCGCGATCCCGCCCGGTGACATCGCCCCGCCCGGGTCCCCGGAAGCCACCACCGTCATCCAGGCTGCACTGAGCCGGATCGGATCCCCGTACTCGTGGGGCGCCGCGGGCCCCGGCGCCTTCGACTGCTCGGGTCTGGTGATGTGGTCCTTCCAACAGGCCGGCATCTCGCTGCCGCACTCCAGCCAGGCGCTCGCCGCCGGTGGCCAGCCGGTCTCGCGCGACCAGATGCAGCCCGGCGACCTCGTCACCTACTACTCCGACGCCTCGCACGTGGGCATCTACATCGGTGACGGAATGATGGTGCATGCGTCCACCTACGGCACGCCCGTGCGAGTCGCCCCTGTGGACAATGCGCCCATCTACAACATTCGCCGGTACTGACCGGGCCCGGACCCGGCGCCGCCTCGGTGCCGTGCTGGGCACCGAACTGGTCTGCGCTGCTCTGCTGATCAGTGGTCCGCTGCCGGGAACCCCGGTCGGGCCTGCGGTCGCGGCACCGTCACCCACCACCGGCACGGCTGCACCGAGCGGCGCGCCGCTGCGTACGGTGACCACCCCCGGCGGCCGGACCGCGAAGCTGATCGATCTCGGCGGCGGCGCCGGCGCACTGCTCGACCGGCTGACCGCCGAACTCCCCGGGGCCGAGTCGGCCGTCAGCGGCTTCTGGGGGCCGCAGTGGCCGCGGGAGATCCCGATCGTGGTGGCAGGTTCGGCGGAGCAGTTCGCCGTGCTGGCCGGTGCGGGCGCCGACACCGCCGCGACCACCACCTCCGAGCGCATCACGTTCTCGCCGGAAGCAGCCGCGATGAATCCCGCCGATCTGCGAATCGTGTTGCGCCACGAGCTTTTTCATTACGCCGCGCGCGCCGGCACCGCGGCCGACGCCCCGGTCTGGCTGACCGAGGGCGTCGCCGACTTCGTCGGCCGCCCCGCCCCGGGCGCGCCGGTCGCGGAGCCGGAGCGCCTGCCCACCGACGCCGAGCTGGCCACCCCCGGCCCGCAGCGCTCGGCCGCATACGACCGGGCATGGGAGTTCGCGACGTTCGTCGCGCAGACCCGCGGCGTCGACCGGCTGCGCGCGCTGTACGTCGCCGCGTGCGGGCCCGGACATCCCGATGCCGCCACCGCGGTGCGCGACGTGCTCGGAATCGACCTGCCCGCATGAGCCGTGTCCTGCTGGTCACCAACGACTACCCGCCGCGCCGCGGCGGCATCCAGTCCTACCTGGAGGCACTCGTCGACCACCTCCTCGGATCCGCCGATTCGGGGGTCGACGCGCTGACGGTGTACGCCCCGACCTGGAAGGGCGCCGAGGACTACGACGCCGTGGCGGCCACGTCCGGCTACGACGTGGTCCGGCATCCGACGACGCTGATGCTGCCCGAGCCCGCGGTCGCGATGCGGATGCGGCGGCTGATCCGCGAGCGCGACATCGACACCGTCTGGTTCGGCGCCGCCGCGCCGCTCGCGTTGATGGCGCCGCTGGCGCGGGCGGCCGGGGCGCGCCGCGTCATCGCGAGCACCCACGGTCACGAGGTGGGCTGGTCGATGGTGCCGCTGGCACGAACGGCGTTGCGCCGCATCGGCAATGACACCGACGTCGTGACCTACATCAGTTCCTACACCCGGCGCCGGTTCGCGTCGGCGTTCGGTGCCCGCGCGGCCCTCGAACACGTTCCGCCGGGCGTCGACGTCGAGCGCTTCACGCCCAACGAGGTGGCGCGCGCCGAGCTGCGCGCCCGCTACCGGCTCGGTGAGCGGCCGGTGGTGGTCTGCG
Organism: Mycolicibacterium chlorophenolicum; assembly: GCF_001044235.1. Taxonomy (GTDB): domain Bacteria; phylum Actinomycetota; class Actinomycetes; order Mycobacteriales; family Mycobacteriaceae; genus Mycobacterium; species Mycobacterium chlorophenolicum. The sequence continues at coordinate 27,744 of NZ_JYNL01000030.1, forward strand.
TGTCGCGACTGGTGCCGCGCAAAGGCCAGGACATGCTGATCCGCGCGCTGCCCGCGATCCGCGAGCGGGTGCCCGGGACGGCGCTGGTGATCGTCGGCGGGGGCCCCTACCGCACCTCACTGCAGCGGCTGGCCTACACCTTCGGGGTGTCCGAGCACGTGCTGTTCACCGGCGGTGTGCCCGGCGAGGAACTGCCCGACCACCACGCGATGGCCGACGTGTTCGCGATGCCGTGCCGCACCCGCGGCGCCGGTCTGGACGTCGAGGGCCTCGGCATCGTCTACCTGGAGGCCTCGGCGTCCGGCGTGCCCGTGGTGGCCGGCCGCTCCGGAGGCGCGCCGGAGACCGTCCTCGACGGAGAGACCGGCCTCGTCGTCGACGGCTGGGACGTCGGGGCGGTCGCCGCGGCGGTCGGCGATCTGCTCGCCGACCCGCAGCGTGCGGCGGCGATGGGCGCCGCCGGCCGGCAGTGGGCCGTCGACCACTGGCAGTGGAGCATGCAGGCCCAACGGCTGGCCCGGCTGCTCTAGCGGTCAGTCCTTCTCGTAAAGGGCTTCGATCTCGGCGGCGAACTTGTCGGCGACCACCTTGCGCTTGACCTTCAGCGTCGGTGTCAGCTCACCGGTCAGCACGGTGAAATCGCACGGCAGGATGCGGAACTTGCGGATCGCCTCGGCCTTCGAGACCGCCTGATTGGCGTTCTTGACCGCCAGGTCGATCTCGGCGAGAAGATCCGGATCCTCCGCGAGGTCGCCCACCGAGGCGCCCGCGGCCTTGCCGTGGTGCTGTTTCCACACCTCGAACGACTCGGGGTCGATCGCGATCAGCGCCGCGATGAACGGTTTGGCGTCGCCGACCGCCATCGCCTGGCTGATCAGCGGGTGCGCCCGCAGCTGGTCCTCGAGCACGGCGGGGGCGACGTTCTTACCGCCCGCGGTCACGATGATCTCCTTCTTGCGGCCGACGATCGACAGGAAGCCGTCCGCGTCGACGCTGCCGAGGTCACCGGTGTGGAACCAGCCGTCGACGATCGCCTCCGCGGTGGCGGTCTCGTTGTGCCAGTAGCCGTTGAACACCACCCCGCCGCGCACCAGCAGCTCTCCGTCGGACGCGATCGCCATGTTGTTGCCCGGGAGCAGCTTCCCGACGGTGCCCACCTTGAGCTCGCCGATCCGGTTGGCCGTGATCGCCGCGCTGGTCTCGGTCAGGCCGTAGCCCTCGTAGATGGTCAGGCCGATGCCGCGGTAGAAGTGGCCGAGGCGCGCGCCCAGCGGGGCGCCGCCCGAGATCGACGCCCGGCAGTTGCCGCCGGTGGCGGCCCGCAGCTTCGTGTAGACCAGCCGGTCGAACACCGCGTGCGTGACGCGCTGCAGCAGGCTGGGGCCGCCGCTGTCCTGGGCCTTGCTCCAGTCGATCGCCGCCTGGGCGGCCATCGCGAAGATCTTGCCCTTGCCGCTGTCCTGGGCGTTGAGTTCGGCGGTGTTGTAGACCTTTTCGAACACGCGGGGCACCGACACGATGACCGTCGGCTTGAACAGCCCGAACATCGGCACCAGGTTCTTGATGTCGCTGGTGTAGCCAATCGTCACCCCGTTGGCGAACGCCGTCATCGACAGCGCCCGCGCCAGCACGTGGGCCAGCGGCAGGAACACCAGCAGCCGCTCACCCTTGCGCAGCAGGCTGGGGAAGCAGTGGGTGGCCCCGCGGGTCTCGTGGAGCAGGTTGGAGTGGGTGAGCTGGCAGCCCTTGGGCCGGCCGGTGGTGCCGGAGGTGTAGATCAGCGTGGCGGGATCGCCGGACCGGATACCGGCCAGCCGCCGGTCCACCTCGGCCGGGTCGGTCGAAGCGCCGGCCTCGGTCAGCGCGTCTAGCGCCGACGGCGCCGCAGACTCGATGACCGCCACCTTGCGCAGCGCCGGCAGTTCGTCCTGCAGCTCCTTGACCATCAGTGCGTGCGCCTCGATCTCGACGAACGCGAGCACCGCCCCGGAGTCCTCCAGCACCCAGCGCACCTGCTCGGGGGAGGACGTCTCGTAGATCGGCACGGTGACCGCGCCGATGGACAGGATCGCGTAGTCCAAGATCACCCACTCGTAGCGGGTCGCCGACAGCAGCGCCACCCGGTCGCCGGGCTGCACGCCCTCGGCGATCAGACCCCGGGCGGCCGACCGGATCTGCTCGGCGGCCTGCCGGCAGGTCACGTCGACCCAGACGCCGTCGACCAGCCGCTGGAAGATCACGTGGTCGGGGTTCTCCCGCTCGTGGGAGTAGACGACGGAGGCGACGTTGTCCTGATCCCCGACGGTGAAGGTTGCCGGAACGGTGTACTCACGCACGATGATGGCCCTCTCGCTGTACCGGCCGCATTGGCCCTGTACAGCGTAGTCGCCCCGGCTCGGCGCACGTCGGAGCATGTGTGAAGCTAGTCAGTCATGTACAGCATCCAGATCGCCGACGAGACGTTCGTCGCGGCGGACCCCGCAGCGGTGGGCGCCGCGGTCGCCGATCCCGCCAGTTGGGCGCGCTGGTGGCCGGATCTGCGGCTGACCGTGGTCGAGGACCGCAAGGAGCTCGGCCAGCGCTGGACGGTGACGGGCGCGCTGACGGGCACCATGGAGATCTGGCTGGAGAAGGTGCTCGACGGGGTGGTACTGCACTATTTCGTGCACGCCGAGCCGTCCGGAGCGGCCGCGTGGCAGCTGGCGAAGATGAACCTGGCCGCGATGAATCACCGCCGCCGCGTCGCCGGCAAGGACATGGCCTTCGAGATCAAGCAGAAGCTCGAGGCGGGCCGTCCGGTCGGCGTGTCGCGGTTGGCCTAGACGATCCCGGCCATACCCGTCGACGGGAGGGTAGATTCGCCGCCATCGGCGGGGCACTCGAGGGTCGGGGACGGCACAAAGTCGGCACCGAGATGGCACGTAAAGGACTGGGGAAGGCTTCAGTGGCGGACAAGACGGCACAGACCATATACATCGACGCCGACCCTGCGACGGTGATGGACGTCATCGCCGACATCGGCTCCTACCCGGATTGGGTCAAGGAGTACAAGGAGGCCGAGGTCCTCGAGGCCGACGACCAGGGTTACCCGAAGGTGGCGCGGCTCGTACTCGACGCCGCGGTGCTCAAGGACGCCATGGTGCTGGCCTACCAGTGGCCCACCGACCACGAGTCGGTGACCTGGTCGCTGGTGTCCAGCACGCTGCTCAAGTCACTTGACGGCGCATATCGGTTGGCGCCCAAGGGATCCGGCACCGATGTGACCTACGAGCTGTCGGTGGATCTGTTGATCCCGATGATCGGGCTGCTCAAACGCAAGGCCGAGCGGCGACTGACGGACACGGCGTTGAAGGATCTCAAGAAACGAGTCGAGGCTGACTGAGCGCGCAGCCGCCGCCGACGCGTCCGGGGTGACCCGGATCAGTCTGTTCGTCGGCAAGGGCGGCGTGGGGAAGTCGACGCTGGCGACCGCGACGGCCGTGCGCGCAGCGCGTAGCGGGCTGCGTGTGTTGATCGTGTCCACCGATCAGGCGCACTCGACCGGCGATGTGCTCGGCGTGACGATCACGCCGACGGGGGAGCGCGCGCCGACCCGCGTGCTGGCCGACCTCGACACCGCCGACGCCGGCGGCGGCGTCCTCGACGCGCTGGCCCTGGACACCCTGGCTCTACTGGCCGCGCACTGGCGCGACACCGCCGGCCTGCTCGCCGACAGGTTTCCCGAATCGGACATGAGTGATCTTGCGCCCGAAGAACTCTCGGCGTTTCCCGGGGTGCAGGAGGTGCTCGGTCTGCACGAGGTCGCCGAGCTCGCCGGCTCGGGGCGCTGGGATCTGCTCGTCGTCGACTGCGCGTCGACCGCCGACGCGATGCGCATGCTCACCCTGCCCGCCACGTTCGGGCTGTACCTGGAGCGGGCCTGGCCGCGCCATCGGCGGCTGTCCACGTTCGACGATCCGAAGTCTGCGGCGGTGGTCACCCTCCTCGAGCGGATCGGCGCGGGCACCGAACGGCTCGGCACGCTGCTGACCGACGGGACGCGCGTCGCCGCGCACCTGGTGATGACGCCGGAGCGGGTGGTCGCCGCCGAAGCCGTCCGCACCCTGGGGTCGCTGGCCCTGATGGGCGTGCGCGTCGCGGAGTTGATCGTGAATCAGGTCCTGGTGCAGGACGATTCGTTCGAGTACCGCAACCTGCCCGAGCACCCGGCGTTCGACTGGTACGCCGAGCGGATCGGCGAACAGCGATCGGTGCTCGACGAGCTGGACCGGGTGATCGGCGACGTGGCGCTGGTCATGGTGCCGCATCTGGCCGGTGAGCCGATCGGCCCCAAGGCGCTCGGGGAGTTGCTCGACAGCGCCCGTCGACGCGACGGCTCGCCACCGCCGGGTCCGCTGCGGCCGGTGGTGGACCGCGAATCGGGCACCGGGCTGGAAGCGGTGTACCGGCTGCGGGTGGATCTGCCTCAGGTGGATTCCACGGCGCTGTCGTTGGGTAGGGTCGACGATGACCTGATCATCGGCGTCGGCGGTATGCGGCGCCGGGTGCGTCTGGCGTCGGTGCTGAGGAGATGCACCGTCGTGGACGCTCAACTCCGCGGCACCGCGCTGACGGTGCGTTTCCGACCGAATCCGGAGGTGTGGCCGGCATGAGTGGCTCCCACCCTGATCCCGGCCCGGAATTGCGCGCCCTGGCGCAGACCCTGCTGGACCGCCTCGAGCCTGCGATCAGGTTCGCGGCCGCGCGGGCGCAGAGCGCGGCCGACAACCCGGGTAAGTGCCAGCAGGTGTGGTGCCCGGTGTGCGCGCTCGCGGCGATGGTCTCCGGCGAACAGCACCCGCTGCTGTCCGTGGTGGCTGAGCACAGCGTGGCGCTGCTGGCCGTGGTCAAGGCAATCGTCAACGATGTCGACGGCGGCGGGAGCGCGACACCGCCGCCGGAGCCCGGCGGTCCGCCTCCCGAGGGCCCGCCGCCGCCCGGGCGCTACCAGCACATTCCCGTGACGGTCGAGGAGTAGGGCTGCGCTGTGGTCGTTCCCACAATGCGTGGGTAAGGTTGGCGCAGAGCATCGCGGTGGGATGAACCGGAGGGTCCATGTGGTATTGGCTGTTCAAGTTCGTCTTCATGGGACCCTTGCTGACCCTGTTGGGCCGGCCGAAAGTCGAAGGCTTGGAGAACGTTCCGGCTTCCGGTGCGGTGATCCTGGCCAGTAACCACCTGGCCGTCGCGGACAGTTTCTACCTGCCGCTGGTCGTGAGCAGGCGCATCACGTTCCTGGCCAAAGCCGAGTACTTCACCGGCACCGGCCTCAAGGGCTGGTTCACCCGGTGGTTCTACACGGTCGCCGGGCAGGTCCCCATCGACCGCACCGACGCCGACAGCGCCCAGAGCGCACTGACCACCGCCCAGCGCATCCTCGGTCAGGGCAAGCTGCTGGGCATGTACCCCGAGGGCACCCGCTCGCCCGACGGCCGTCTGTACAAGGGCAAGACCGGTCTGGCCCGCCTCGCCCTCGAGACCCAGGTGCCGGTCATTCCCGTCGCGATGATCGGAACCGACGTCGTGAACCCGCCCGGCAGCAAGATGTGGAAGTTCGGCCGGGTGACGGTCAAGTTCGGCGCGCCGATGGACTTCAGCCGGTTCGAAGGCCTCGCCGGGAACCGCTTCATCGAGCGCGCGGTCATCGACGAGGTGATGTACGAGCTGATGAGCCTGTCGGGCCAGGAGTATGTCGACCTCTACGCGGCCGACATCAAAGAGGGAAAAGGTGAGGCGGCCGTGAAGCCGCCGACCCGGCTCCCCGAGGCTGCGGCCGGCTAGCCCTCGCGCTTCGAACCGGCATCGGGACGAATCCGACTGCTGCACGCGTCGAGTGAGAAGCAGCGGTTGTGAACTCGCCTCGATCGCAGCCGGGAATGCGCTTCCGCGGCTGATTCAGGGCTGGGCCGCCTAGGCCTGGACGGCGTCGACGGCCGGGACGGCCGGGGACACCCGGCGCCGTGGCGTGCCGGCGCTGACCGTTCCGGCGACAACGATCGCCGCCAGCGCCCACCACAGATACGACGCCCCCGCGAGCTGCCGCCACAGCGAGGCCGTCGTCTCGCGGTGCTCGGGCAGCAGCGTGATCGGCGTCCACACCATGAGCGGCAATCCGACCGCGAACACCGCGGCCAGGCCGGCATGCCGCAACCGCACCGCCAGCACGGCCGTCGTCACCATGGCCGGCAGCGTCCACACCCAGTGGTGCGACCACGACACGGGCGACACGACCAGGCCGAACATCGCCACACAGACCAGCGCCAGCACCGGCTGGTCGGCGCGCAGCGCCCGGCGCACCGCCCACACCGTCAGGGCCAGCACCGCGAAGCACGCCACCGTCCACAGCACGAACCGCACGTCGTCGCCCAGGCCCAGCCGGGCCAGCGCCCCGGCGATGTTCTGATTGGTGTTCAGCGTGGCGGTGCCGATGCGGTCGGTGTTGCGCACCGTCTCGGTCCAGTACTCCCACGAGTCACGCCACGCGAACGCGAAGCCCACCAGCGTGGCCACCGCCGCCGAGGCCACCGTCACCAGCAGTGCGCGGGTGTCGCGACGCAGCAGGAAGTACAGCAGGAACACCGCGGGGGTCAGCTTGAGCGCGATCGCCAGGCCCAGCAGCATGCCCCGCGGCCACGGGGTCCGCCGCGGCACGCAGTCGGCGATCACCAGCGTCATCAGCACGACGTTGATCTGGCCGAAGTCGAAGTTCGCGCGGATCGGCTCGAGATAGACCACCGCCGGTGCCACGATCGCCGCGGCCAGCCAGGCCCGACGGACCCAGGCCGGCTCGCCGGTGACGTGCGTGGTCGGCCAGACGTCGAGCCGGGTCAGCAGGATCGTCGTCGACACGACCAGCAGCACGAGCGTGGTCGCCGTGATGGCCACGCTCGCCGCTTCCAGCGACAGCAGCGCGAACGGTGAGAACACGACCGCCGCCAGCGGGGGATAGGTGAATGGCAGGTCCAGTCCGCCGCGCGTGTGGAACATCGCGCCGTCGGCGTAGAGCGGACGGCCGTCGAGCCACGCCCGCCCGCCCATCCGGTAGACGTCGATGTCGATGCGGTAGGGAACGTGCCCCAGCAACCGCCACGCCACCGTGGCCAGCGCCGCCACCGTCAGCAGCTGGAACAGCCGCCAGGCGAGCGCTGGCCACCATCCGGCCCTGCCGGGCGACCGCAACGTCCTCATGTCGCCGACCAGACTATCGGGGCGCACCGGCGCGCCTGCGCGTAACCACGCCTCGACACGCGCAGGTCGGCGCGAGTTTTGACGTAAGTTCTCCTGGTGCACCCGACCCTGGACTTCGACCTGGGGTTGCCCGACGGCATCCCGTACTCCCGGCTACCGCTGGTGTGTTGCCTGGTCGCGTTCATCCTGACGTTCTCCGTCACTCGCACGATCGTCCGTTACATCCGCAGCCACGCCGACAGCGACGCGCCCCGCAAGTGGTGGCAGCCCCGCAACATCTCCGCGGGCGGGGGACTGCACATCCACCACGTCGTGATCGGCGTGATCTTGGTCATGGTCTCCGGGGTGACGATGGTGACGCTGGCGGTCGACGGAGGGGTACCCGAGTTCACGGCCGCGTCCATCGTGTTCGGCATCGGGGCGGCGCTGGTTCTCGACGAGTTCGCACTGATCCTGCACCTGTCCGACGTGTACTGGTCCGAGGACGGCCGGGCTTCGGTGGACGCGGTGTTCGTCGCCGTCGCGGTGGCGGGGCTGCTGATCCTGGGGTTCAATCCGCTGTCGTTCTTCGACGTCAGCATCTGGCGCAGCGACCAATCGCTGGCCGCGCGGGCCACCGTGGTGGGCTTCGCGGTCCTGACGCTGGCGCTGGCGGTCGTCGTGCTGCTCAAGGGAAAGGTCTGGACCGGGTTGGTCGGCATGTTCATCACCCCGCTGCTGTTCGTGGGCGCCATCCGGTTGTCCCGCCCCCATGCGCCCTGGGCGCGGTGGCGGTACACGAACCGGCCCCGCAAGATGCATCGGGCGCTGGAACGGGAACGCTGGCTGCGCCGGCCGGTGGTGCAGGCCAAGCTGTGGCTGCAGGACGCCATCTCCGGGATGCCGAAATTCCCCGACGACGCGCTGGTCGACCAGGAACTCGACCGCGAGATCCACGCCGCGCCGGCGCCCCAGCCGCGCGATGAGGCCAGCCAGGAAGTCGCCTAGCTTGCGGTACTTCTACGACACCGAGTTCATCGACAACGGGCGCACCATCGAGCTGATCTCCATCGGCGTGGCCGCCGAGGACGGTCGGGAGTACTACGCGATCTCCACCGAGTTCGACCCGGAGCGGGCGGGCCGGTGGGTGCGCAAGAACGTGCTGCCCAAACTGCCCTCACCGGCGTCGAAGCTGTGGCGTTCGCGCCGGCAGATCCGCTCGGAGCTGGAGGATTTCTTCGGCGTCGACGGCGACGAGCCGATCGAGCTGTGGGCCTGGGTGGGCGCCTATGACCACGTGGTGCTGTGCCAGCTGTGGGGTCCGATGACCGATCTGCCGCCCGCGATGCCGCGGTTCACCCGTGAGTTGCGCCAGTTCTGGGAGGACCACGGGTGTCCGCGGATGCCCCCGCGGCCGCGGGACGCGCACGACGCGCTCGTCGACGCCAAGCACAACCTGGTGCGCTACCAGCTCATCACCGGCGAAAAGTGGTTTTGACCCGCCGTTACCATGGGTGGGTGAACTGGACCGTCGACGTACCCATCGACCAGCTGCCTGCGCTCCCGCCGCTGCCGGAGGATCTGCGTGCGCGCCTCGACGCGGCACTGGCCAAACCGGCGCTGCAGCAGCCGAGCTGGGATGCCGGGCAGGCGGCCGCGATGCGCACCGTGCTCGAGAGCGTGCCGCCGGTCACCGTGCCCTCGGAGATCGAGAAGCTGAAGGTGCAGCTGGCCGACGTGGCGCTGGGCAAGGCGTTTCTGCTGCAGGGCGGTGACTGTGCGGAGACGTTCGTCGACAACACCGAGCCGCACATCCGGGCCAACATCCGCACGCTGCTGCAGATGGCGGTGGTGCTGACCTACGGCGCCAGCATGCCGGTGGTCAAGGTGGCCCGCATCGCCGGCCAGTACGCCAAGCCGCGCTCCTCGGACACCGATGCGCTGGGTCTCAAGTCCTACCGCGGCGACATGGTCAACGGGTTCGCCCCTGATGCCGCGGTCCGCCAGCACGATCCGTCGCGCCTGGTGCGCGCCTACGCCAACGCGAGCGCCGCGATGAACCTGGTGCGCGCGCTGACCTCTTCGGGGATGGCGTCGCTGCACCATGTGCACGAGTGGAACCGCGAGTTCGTCCGGACCTCGCCCGCGGGCGCGCGCTACGAGGCGCTGGCCGGCGAGATCGACCGCGGGATGCGGTTCATGAGCGCCTGCCGGGTGGACGACCGCAACCTCGACACCGCCGAGATCTACGCCAGCCACGAGGCGCTGGTGCTGGATTACGAGCGCGCGATGCTGCGGATGGACACCGAGTCGCCCACCGGCCCCAAGCTGTACGACCTGTCCGCCCACTACGTGTGGATCGGCGAGCGGACCCGTCAGCTCGACGGTGCGCACGTCGCATTCGCCGAGGTGATCGCGAACCCCATCGGCATCAAGATCGGCCCGACGACGTCGCCCGAGCTGGCGGTGGAGTACGTGGAGCGGCTCGACCCGAACAACGAACCGGGCCGGCTCACGCTGGTCAGCCGGATGGGCAACCACAAGGTGCGCGATGCGCTGCCGCCGATCATCGAGAAGGTGCAGGCGTCGGGGCACCAGGTGATCTGGCAGTGCGACCCGATGCACGGCAACACCCACGAGTCGTCGACCGGGTACAAGACCCGCCACTTCGACCGGATCGTCGACGAGGTGCAGGGTTTCTTCGAAGTGCACCATGCGCTGGGCACCCACCCGGGCGGCATCCACGTGGAGATCACCGGGGAGAACGTCACCGAGTGTCTCGGTGGGGCGCAGGATATCTCGGACACCGATCTGGCCGGCCGGTACGAGACGGCGTGCGACCCGCGGCTGAACACCCAGCAGTCGCTCGAGTTGGCGTTCCTTGTCGCGGAGATGCTGCGCGACTAGAGGCGGGACCGACCTACAGCAGGTTGGGCAGGTTGGTGCCGAGCGCCCAGGCGCCGGCACCGGCGAGTGCCGCCAGCGTGAGCACGGCGACGACCCAGAAGAACAGCACCCGTTTGGCGCGCTGCCGGGCCCAGTAGAACTCGCCCAGCTCGATTCCGGCGAATTGCCCTGTGAGGGGGCGATATTCGTCGTCGTCCTCGGCGGCGGGCCGGGGTGGGAGCTCATCGCGGGTGAACGCCCGGGTGTGCCGGGGGCCGTCCACGCCGGCCGTCGGTGCCGAGGACGTGTCGACGAGCGACAGCGACTGGTGCATCGCCGAGTTGCGGGGTGCCGGCACCCTGAACCTGGGCAGGCCCAGTTCGGTCGCGATCACCTCGAGTTCGTCGGCCATCTCCGCGGCGTCGGCGAATCGCTCGGCGGGGTCGCGCGCGGTCGCGTAGGCCACCAGCTCGTCGAATTGCCTTGGCACGCCGGTGATTCGGGTGCTCGGCGGCGGAACGTCGTGATCCATCCGCTGGTAGGCCACCGCCAGCGGGCTGTCCCCGGCGAACGGTGTGTTCCCGGTGAGCAATTCGTAGACGAGCACGCCGACGGCGTACACGTCGCCGCGGGCATCGGTGTCGCCGGTGGCCACCTGCTCGGGGGCGAGGTACGCGGCGGTGCCCAGGATGACGTCGGTCGAGGTGATCTTGGCGTCGGCCAGGGCGCGCACCAGGCCGAAGTCGGCGATCTTGACGTCGCCGTCATCGCTGATCAGCACGTTCTCCGGTTTGATGTCGCGATGCACCAGCCCGGCGCGGTGCGCGGCGGCCAGGCCCGACAGCACGGGCCGCAGCACGGCGGCCACCGCGTGCGGGGGCATCGGTCCCCGTTCGCGCAGCAGCTCGCGCAGCGTGCCGCCCTCGACGAGTTCCATCACCAGATAGGGCGGTTGGCCGCCGGGTGCGCCTGCGCCCTGGTCGTAGACCGCGACCAGGCCGGGATCCTTCAGCCGCGCCACGGCGCGGGCCTCGCGCTGGAAGCGGGTCAGGAAGTGTTCGTCGGAGGCGTAGCGCGCGTCCATGATCTTCACGGCGACGGGACGGTCCAGGCGCAGATCCACTCCGCGGTACACCCCGGACATACCGCCGGTGGCGATCAGCGCGTCGACGCGGTAGCGACCGTCCAGCACGGCGCCGGCCAGCGCGCCCGTCGGCTGGTAGGTCTCCATCGGACTCATGGTACGAGCCACGCGGCCCAGGACTCGTCAAGCGGGCGTCGAAAGCGCCGCCGTGGACTTAGACTTGACGCGATGAGCAGCATCCCGACTGCCGATGACGTATTGGATCCCGACGAGGCCGTCCACGACCTGCCCACGGTCGCGAGACTGTTGCGCATACCGGTGAGCAAGGTGCACCAGCACCTCCGCGAAGGCCATCTGGTCGCGGTGCGCCGCGGGCGCGAGGTGGTGGTGCCGAGGATCTTCTTCGACGACACCGGCCACGTGGTCAAGAGCCTGTCCGGCCTCCTGGTGGTCCTGCGTGACGGCGGCTATCACGAAACCGAGATCATGCGTTGGTTGTTCACCCCCGACCCGTCGCTGACCATCAGTCGTGACGGTTCCACGGAGCGACAGGTCAACGCCCGCCCGGTGGACGCGTTGCACTCGCATCAGGCTCGAGAGGTGGTTCGCCGGGCGCAGGCGATGGCGTACTGAGCGCCGCGGGCGTGCGGCGCAGCCAGTACCAGGCGCCGGCGGCGCAGGCGGTGGCGAGCAGCACGTGGAACCACGAGTACATGCCGTGCGCCCCGTCGGGTCGCCAGATCACCGAGATCCAGGTGGAGAACGCGGCGATCAGTGCGATGGCCCGCGGTGACTGCGCCAGTGCCGACATCACCGCCAGCGGCCAGGTGTAGTACCAGGGCAGCGCGGCCGGCACGAACAGCACCACGATCACCATCAGCGTGGCGATGCCCATCAGCGCCTCGCGGTCGGTGTGCCGGAATCGCCACCACAGCAGCGGCGCCGAGACCGCGATGATCCCGATGCCGATGATCCGCAGGATGTCCAGCACCGCATAGAAGTTCACCGGGATCACCAGGCCGATCACCGCGTTCACCAGGTTCGCGGTCGCGGTCGGCACGGTCAGCCAGTTGATGATCTTCACCGATCCGGCCAGCGCGGTCAGCCACCCGAGCCCGACCCCGGCGGCCAGGGACAGCACCGCGAACACGGCGGCGAACACCACCGCGCACGCCGCGGTCGCGACCAGGAACGCCTTGGGCGCCGAGAAGCCCCGCCGGTCCCGCAGTCCGCGGGCCCACACCCAGACCATGAACGGAAGTGCCAGTCCCGCGGTGGCTTTCACCGCGACGGCGACGGCGATCAGGGTCACACCGGCGACGCATCGGCCGCGGAAGCACAGCGCGATGCCCGCCATCATCAGGCCGACCATGAGCATCTCGTTGTGGACGCCGCCCATCAGTTGGATGATCACCAGCGGGTTGAGCACGCAGATCCACAGTGCCGCGGCACTGTTCGCGCCGACGTGGCGGGCGATCCGGGGGACCGCCCAGATCAGCAGCGCGAGCCCGGGCAGCATGCACAGCCGCAGCAGCATGGTCCCGGCGACGACGTCGTTGCCGACGAGCATCGTGACGAACTTGGCGACCAGGATGAACGCGGGCCCGTACGGCGCGGTCGTCGTCGTCCAGATCGGACTGACGTTGTCGAGCAACGAATTCGGGTTCTCGATCGGGCCGACCAGATAGGGGTCGAAGCCGTCGCGCAGCAGCGCGCCCTGCGCCAGGTAGGAGTAGGTGTCGCGGCTGAACACCGGCACGCTGAGCAGCAGCGGGGTCAGCCAGAAGCCGGTGGTCGCCACCATCGTGTACTGGGTGGCGGTGCGGTCGATCACGTGCCGTCCCAGCCACAGCCAGGCCGAGAGCATCAGCACGACCCCGAGCCACAGCAGCACCGAGGACAGCACCAGGCCGTGCCCGAACCGCAACCAGGACAGGTGCATCGACTCCAGCAGCGGGTCATGCAGCCGGGTGCTGCCCGCGCCGAGGCCGCCGGCGGTGACGAGCAGCGCACCGAGTGCGCCGACCCAGGCCGGGCGGGCCTGCGGGGACAGCGCGAACTCGCGGAACCGCTGCAGCGGTGGCGCGGGGTGCCGGGACGGCGCGGGTGTCGTCATCGGCCTAGGCGGATCTGTTCGCGGCCAATCTGGCGAGCTCGATCAGACCCGCCCTGGCCTTCTCGTCGATCGGCGCGGAGTCCAGGATCCCGATCGCCGTGCGGGTCAGCGTGTCGATGCGGGTCTCCACCGCGGCCAGCGCCCCGACCGACTCGATCAGCCCGCGCAGTTCGGTGACCGCGGCGTCGGACAGGTCGGTGCCGATGGAGGTGCGCAGCAGCTTCGCTCCGACCGGGTCGCGCTGCTCGGCCAGTTCGACCGCCTCGGCCAGCAGCACGGTGCGCTTGCCCGAGCGCAGGTCGTCGCCGGACGGTTTGCCGGTGACCGCCGGGTCGCCGAACACGCCGAGCACGTCGTCGCGCAGCTGGAAGGCCACCCCGAGGCTGGTGCCCAGCTCGTGGAACGCCTCCTGGATGTCGGGGCGGTCGGCGGCCGCTGCGGCGCCGAGCTGTAGGGGGCGCGAGATGGTATAGGACGCGGTCTTGTAGATGTTGACCGTCAGGGCGGAGGCGACGGATTCGGCGCCGCTCGCCTCGTTGACGATGTCGAGGTACTGGCCGCCGAGCACCTCGGTGCGGATCGCCGACCAGACCCGCTGGACCCGCCGGTGCGCGTCGGCGTCGATCGGGGCGGTGGCGACGATGTCGTCGGCCCAGACCAGCGACAGGTCGCCCAGCAGGATCGCCGCGGACAGGCCGAACTGTTCGGGGGAGCCGTGCCAGTGGTTCTCGCGATGCCGTTCGGTGAAGATGCGGTGCACCGTGGGCAGGCCGCGGCGCGTGGCCGATGCGTCGATGACGTCGTCGTGCACCAGCGCGCAGGCGTGCAGCATCTCCAGCGCCGAGAACAACCGCAGCACGGCGGCGTCGGGTTCGGTGCCCGCGACGGCGCGCCAGCCCCAGTAGGCGAAGGCGGGCCGTAGCCGCTTGCCGCCGCGCAGCACGAATTCTTCGAGCGCCTCGGTGAGCACCGCGTAGTCCGCGCCGATGTAGGCGGCGTCGCGCCGCCGGTCGAGCAGGTACTCGCGAAGCTGTTCGGTGACGGCCGCGGCCAGCTCGACGGCTGACGGTGCCCCTGTGGCATTAGCGTCCACGCTCAGCGGGCGCCCCTTTCTTCCGTTCGTCCGGTGCTCAGCGTAGAGCCTGCGACAGCGCGATGGCCGCCGCAGCGCCTACTGCGGCTGATCCTGCGGCTGGCCGGGTCGCGGAGAGCGGTCCCGGTTGTTGTACGCGAGCGCGCCGATGATGCCGGCGACGACGAACGACGCCACGCCCAGCCAGATCGCTGCGCCGGTGAACGACCGGGCGGAGGGATCGGTGTAGCGGGCCTGGGCGTTCATGGTGCTGACCACTCCGGGACGCAGTTTCCATTCGACGACCTCCGAGGACACCTGGTCGCCGTTCGTGGAGGTCACCTCGCCGGGGAACGACACCGACAGTGACACGTCGGCCTCCGGATCGCTCAGCGAGGTCAGGTCGGCGCGGCCCTCGAGGATCACCAGGTCCCCGGCGCGGCGCAGGGAGAGGTCCACTCCCGCGGCGTCGCGGTTCATCCCGGCCAGCTGGGGCAGCTCGGCGAAGGTCAGATCCGAGAAGACGGCCTGGGAGCCGACGTAGTCGTCGCGGTTGTAGTCCGACACGGCGACCTTCTGCGCGAACGGCAGGTTGTTGAGCAGCTGCGGACCCTTGTCGCCGGCGTCGCGGGGTTTGGCCGCGGCCACGATCTGGCCGGACACCCGGTCGTCGGGGGAGACCGTCAGCGAGGCGCGCACCCGGACGCATCCGATCAGCGACGGCGCCAGCACCAGCAGCAGCAACACCATCGCGAGGAGACGCCTGGAGGTCCGGTGACGGTTCGGCACCAGGTCATCGTGCCAGACGGCGCCCGTGACGACGGTGCGGAGAGGCTCTACAGCGGCAGGGACCGGCCGAGGATGGCGAATGCCCGGGGATCTCCGGCGAAGTGGTAGCCACGGATCACGTCGGTGAAGCCGAGCCTGCGGTAGAGCCGCCAGGCCCGGTTGCCCTCGCCGGTGATCTCGGGGGTGGACAGCAGCACGTGGGCTTCGCCACGGTCGCCGAGCAAACGCCGGATCAGCGCCTCACCGAGGCCACGGCCCTGGGCCGACGGCACGATGTGCAGTTCGGTCAGCTCGAAATAGCTGCTCATCAGCGTGGCGATGCGCTCGGTGTCGGCGCCGCTGCGGCGCAGGCCGGCGACCACCTGTTGCTGCCACCACTGATCGGGCGCCCCGCAGTAGCCGTAGGCGATACCCAGCATCGGCGCGGCGGCGAGGTCGGCCTCCGGGCTCGCCCCGTCGCCGGTCTGGACGGCGGCGACCGCCTTCCAGCCGTGCCTGCGGGTGTGCTCGAGCCACATCGAGGCGCGCTGCTCCTCGGTGCCGCGCGGGTAGCGCATGGCGTCGACGTAGATCGACAGCGCATCGCCGAGGCGGCGCTGCATGTCGACGGGCGACAGCTCGATCAGATGCGTCGCCAACTGTTGTCCCTCCCGGCGGTGATTCGGTGACCGCCATCATTATCTCCGTCGATCCGGATGATCCACGGTGCGGCCGGATCGGCGGACAGGGCTTCGTCATAGAATCAGGCAGCGAACAAGGTGGTACGGCTCAGATTCTGCTCGTATCATTGCGGTTAAGTGCCCGTAGACGCGGGCACGCCTGACGTTGAACGACTGCGACGCCCCCACGGCAAGAGGGAGGGACGAATGCCACTCTCCGATCATGAGCAGCGCATGCTCGACCAGATCGAGAGCGCGCTCTATGCCGAGGACCCGAAATTCGCGTCGAGCGTTCGAGGCGGAACTCTGCGGGCGCCCTCGACCAGGCGCCGCCTGCAGGGTGCGGCGTTGTTCGTGCTGGGGCTGGCGATGCTGGTGTCGGGCGTTGCTTTCAAGGCCACGATGATCGGCAGCTTCCCGATCCTGTCGGTGTTCGGCTTCATCATCATGTTCGGTGGCGTCGTGTTCGCCATCACCGGGCCGCGCGTCGGTGTGCCGGGTGAGCGCCTGCCCCACGACGCCGGGCCCAACCGGCAGAAGCGTGGCAAGGGTGGGGGCGGTTCCTTCACCAGCCGGATGGAGGATCGTTTCCGCCGGCGCTTCGACGAGTAACGCGTCCACCGCGTGAGGGGCAGTCCGTGAGGACTGCCCCTTCTTTTTTGCCCCACCGTCCCCCACGGGCCGCCCCAGCGGCCTCTTCTTGTAGTTGAGCTGCGCGTTCGTTCTGCTCCGCCCGATGTCCTGAGGGGCGGTGCAGGCCGCCTGGAATCCGTCGACCTCGCGAAAGTGGGGAGGGCTGCGAAATGCTGACCGCGGTTCGGCGCAAAGTGGGGCATTGTGGGGTAAAGTGGCGGACAACGGAGCGACCGGGGTTCCGTACAGGGCAAGGTCTAGCGAGGTGGCGAGATGTTCTTCGGCACCTACACGCCCAAGCTCGACGACAAGGGGCGACTGACGTTGCCCGCCAAGTTCCGCGACGCACTGGCAGGAGGGTTGATGGTCACCAAGAGCCAAGATCACAGCCTGGCTGTCTATCCGCGGGCGGAGTTCGAGGCGATGGTCGCCGAGATCTCCGGCCGCGCGAAGCGGGGCAATCCGCAGGCCCGCGCCTATCTGCGCAACCTGGCCGCCAGCACCGACGAGCAGTATCCGGACGCCCAGGGCCGGATCACGCTGTCGGCCGAACACCGTCGCTACGCGAACCTGACCAAGGAGTGCGTGGTGACCGGCTCGATCGACTTCCTCGAGATCTGGGACGCCCAGGCATGGCAGGACTACCAGGAGCTTCACGAAGAGAACTTCTCCGCGGCCAGCGATGAAGCACTCGGCGACATTATTTGACCTGGCCCCGCAGGCCCGTGCGGCGCGGCCTCTGCCCGAACCGGCCCTGACGTACTTCCCCGACGTCAGGTCCGTGCTCTCGGACAGGGACCTCGCCGCAGGGGCCGCCCCGATCCCTCACGGTGCTGCGATGGTGGATGAGCCCCATGTTCCGGTCCTGCTGGACCGGTGCGTCGAACTGCTCGCTCCGGCGCTGACCCGCCGCGACGCCGATGGTGGGGGCGCGACCCTGGTCGACGCCACCCTGGGTGCCGGGGGACATGCGGAGCGCTTCCTCACCCAGTTCCCCGGTCTGCACGTCATCGGCCTGGACCGGGATCCCGACGCCCTGACGATCGCCGGCGACCGGCTCGCGCCGTTCGGTGACCGTTTCACCGCGGTGCGCACCCGCTACGACGGATTCGATCTCACCGACGTCGATGCCTTCCTGTTCGACCTGGGCGTCTCCTCGATGCAGTTGGACCGTCCCGAACGCGGCTTCTCCTACGCCACCGACGCCCCGCTGGACATGCGCATGGACAGCGACGCCGAGCTGACCGCCGCCGACATCCTCAACACCTACGAGGAGAAGCAGATCGCGCGGGTGCTGCGCGAGTACGGCGAGGAGCGCTTCGCCGGCCGCATCGCCGCGCACATCGTCCGGCGCCGGGCGACCACCCCGTTCACCACCACCGGCGAACTCGTCGAGCTGCTCTACCAGGCGATCCCGGCGCCGGCCCGGCGCACCGGAGGCCACCCGGCCAAGCGGACCTTCCAGGCGCTGCGCATCGCGGTCAACGCCGAACTCGACGCGTTGCGGCTGGCGATCCCGAAGGCGCTGCGGGCCCTGCGTCCCGGTGGCCGCATCGCCGTGATGGCCTACCAGTCGCTGGAGGACCGCATCGTCAAAACGGAGTTCGCGGCGGCCACCGCGTCACGCTCACCCGCCGGTCTTCCCGTCGAGTTGCCCGGTTATGAACCTGAATTCGTCGCACTGACCCGCGGAGCCGAGCGCGCGAGTGCCGAAGAGATCGACCGCAATCCCAGAAGCGCTCCGGTCCGGTTGCGCGCGTTGGAGAAAGTTGGGGGACAGTAGCGATGAAGACGCAGAAGGCACAGAAGGCGGCCAAGCCCGCGCGCGGCGCCGCGACGGCGTCGGGACGTTCCCGCAGGAAGGCCACCGACCAGAAGGTGCGGGCCCGCAGGCCGGTGCGCGACCCCAAGCGCGCGCCCGTCGACGCGCCGCCGCGGGGGCGTACCTCCACCCGCGACGCGCGGCCGGGGCGGCGCACCACGCCCAACCCGCGGCTGACCGACACCCCGGCGCGGCCCAAGAGTGCCAGCCAGGCCAAGGCCCGCGCGAAGGCGCGGAAGGCCAAGGCGCCCAAGGTCGTTCGTCCCCCGCTGCGGGAGCGCCTGCTGACCCGGCTGGCGTCCATCGAGCTGAATCCGCGCCGGCTCGTCGCCCGCGTTCCGTTCGTCGTGCTGGTGATCGGCTGCCTCGGGCTCGGGTTGGGGGTCACGCTGTGGCTGTCCACCGACGCCGCGGAGCGTTCCTATCAGCTCGGTCACGCGCGGCAGGTCAACCAGGCGCTGATGCAGCAGAAGGAGGCGCTGGAGCGTGACGTGCTGCAGGCGCAGGCGGCGCCGGCGCTCGCCGAGGCGGCCCGCAACCTGGGCATGATCCCGTCGCGCGACACCGCCCACCTGGTGCAGGACGCGTCGGGCAACTGGGTGGTGGTCGGTACCCCCAAGCCCGCCGAGGGCGTGCCGCCGCCGCCGCTGAACGCCCCGCTGCCGGAACCGGCGCCACCCGCTCCGCCCGCGCCGCGCGTCGTGACGCCGTCGGAGGTCCCCGTCCGGTTACCGTCACAGACTGTGCCCCTGAACGCGACCGGTCCGGTCCCGACGGCCCCCGGCCTCGAG
Organism: Mycolicibacterium chlorophenolicum; assembly: GCF_001044235.1. Lineage (GTDB taxonomy): Bacteria > Actinomycetota > Actinomycetes > Mycobacteriales > Mycobacteriaceae > Mycobacterium > Mycobacterium chlorophenolicum. Next base: position 46,802 of record NZ_JYNL01000030.1, read on the forward strand.
GTGCCGCACGCGGTGTCGGGTCAACTGCCCACGCCGGGCCCGGCGCCCGCCCTGCCTCCGGTGGCCGCGCCGCTCGCCGCCCCCGCACCGCTCGCCGCGCCCGCACCGCTCGATGCGGGCCTGCCCCACCTGGTGCCGGGAGACCCGGCCGTGCCCGGCGCCCCGTCGGGTACCGAGCAGGTCGTCCCTGCGGCACCGGTGCCGGGTCCGCCCGCATGAGTCGCGAGGCCGGGCGTCGGGACCGCACCGCGCGCGCGGCCGGTGCCGAACGCTCGGCGCGGTCGCGTCGGGTGCGCCAGGCGGCTCCGCGCAGCGGGCTGCGCAGCGCGTCGTTCGTGTTCCGGCACCGCGCGGGCAACGCGGTGATCTTCCTGCTGATCGTCGTGGCGGCCGCGCAGCTGTTCACGCTGCAGGTGCCGCGTGCCGAGGGGCTGCGCGCCGAGGCCGCCGGCCAGCTCAAGGTCACCGACGTCGACGCGGCGGTGCGCGGATCCATCGTCGACCGCAACAGCGACAAGCTGGCCTTCACCATCGAGGCGCGGGCGCTGACCTTCCAGCCCGTCAAGGTACGCAAGCAGCTGCAGGAGGCATTCGACAAGGCCAAGGCCGAAGCCATGGCCGACGCCGAGAATGCCGAGGCCGCACCGGATCCCGACAAGCGGCTGCGGGAGATCGCCGACGGCGTGGCCTCGCGGCTGGGCAACAAACCCGACAGCGCCACCGTCCTCAAGAAGCTGCGCAGCAACGAGACGTTCGTCTACCTCGCCCGCGCGGTCGATCCCGCGATCGCCGACGCGATCACCACCGCCTACCCGGAGGTCGGCGCGGAGCGCCAGGATCTGCGGCAGTATCCCGGCGGCGCACTGGCGGCCAATGTCGTCGGCGGCATCGACTGGGACGGCCACGGTCTGCTCGGCCTCGAGGATTCGATGGACTCGGTGCTGGCCGGCACCGACGGATCGGTGACCTACGACCGCGGCTCCGACGGCGTCGTGATCCCGGGCAGCTACCGCAACCGTCACGACGCGGTGAACGGTTCGACTGTGATGCTCACCCTCGACGACGACATCCAGTTCTACGTCCAGCAGCAGGTCCAGCTGGCCAGGGACGCCTCCGGGGCCAAGAACGTCTCGGCCGTGGTGCTCGACGCCAAAACCGGTGAGGTGCTGGCGATGTCGAACGACAACACCTTCAACCCCGCCCAGGACATCAGCAAGCAGTCCGTCCGCGAGCTGGGCAACTTGTCGGTCTCTTCGCCGTTCGAGCCGGGTTCGGTGAACAAGATCGTCACCGCCGCCTCGGTCATCGAGTACAACCTGTCGAATCCCGATGAGGTGCTTCAGGTTCCGGGGTCCATCGACATGGGCGGGGTGAACGTCCGCGATGCGTGGAGCCACGGCGTGATGCCGTACACCACCACGGGCGTGTTCGGGAAGTCGTCGAACGTCGGCACCCTGATGCTCGCCCAGCGGGTCGGCCCGCAGCACTACGCCGAGATGCTGCGCAAGTTCGGACTGGGGCAGCGCACCGGTGTCGGACTGCCCGGCGAGAGCGCCGGCCTGGTCCCGCCGATCGACCAGTGGTCCGGCAGCACCTTCTCCAATCTCCCCATCGGACAGGGCCTTTCGATGACCCTGCTGCAGATGGCCGGCATGTACCAGGCCATCGCCAACGACGGGGTGCGGATGCCGCCGCGCATTCTCAAGGCGACGATCGCCCCGGACGGCACCCGCACCGACGAACCGCGGCCCGAGGGCGTTCGGGTGGTGTCCCCGCAGACGGCGCGCACCGTGCGCGACATGTTCCGTTCGGTGGTGCAGCGTGACCCGATGGGCTACCAGCAGGGCACCGGTCCCGCGGCGGCGGTCGAGGGCTACCAGATCGCCGGCAAGACCGGCACCGCACAGCAGATCAACCCGGCCTGCGGGTGCTACTTCGACGACGTCTACTGGATCACCTTCGCGGGGATGGCGCCCGCGGACGACCCGCGCTACGTGGTCGGCATCATGATGGACAACCCGCAGCGCAACGCCGACGGCTCGGCAGGCCACTCGGCCGCGCCGCTGTTCCACAACATCGCCTCGTGGCTGCTGCAGCGCGAGAACGTGCCGCTGTCGAAGGATCCCGGTGCGCCGCTGACCCTTCAGGCGGGTTGACGCACGCGGGGGGCGCCAGCGGGCTGGGTACTGTGGCATGGCCATGAATCTGCGCCCCAGCCATCCCGTCGGTGTTCCGCTCGGTGACGTGGCCCGCCTCATCTCCGCCCTGCGCGCGGACGGAGCCACGCCGCCCGACGTCGCCCTGACCGGCGTGACCCTGCGCGGGCAGGACGCCCGGCCGGGCGACCTGTTCGCGGCCCTGCCCGGTGCGCGGGCGCACGGCGCCCGCTACGCCGCCGACGCAGTGGCGCGCGGCGCGATCGCGGTGTTGACCGATCAGGACGGGTTGACCGAGCTCGGCGCGGGACTCGGCGTGCCGGTGCTGCTGCACGCCGCGCCGCGGACCGTGTTGGGCGCGGCGGCCGCCGCGGTGTACGGGCATCCGTCCGAGCATCTGCGCGTCATCGGCGTGACCGGCACCTCCGGCAAGACCACCACCACCTATCTGGTGGAGGCCGGCCTGCGGGCGGCGGGGCGGGTGGCCGGTCTGATCGGCACCGTCGGGGTGCGCATCGACGGCCGCGACGAGGCCGGCGGTCTCACCACGCCCGAAGCCCCCGACCTCCAGGCGTTGCTCGCCGTGATGCTCGAGCGTGGCGTCGACACCGTGGTGATGGAGGTGTCCAGCCACGCGCTGACCCTCGGGCGCGTCGAAGGGACCGCGTTCGCCGTCGGCGGGTTCACCAATCTGTCCCGGGACCACCTGGATTTCCACCCCACCATGGACGACTACTTCGACGCGAAGGCCCGGCTGTTCGACCCCGCCTCGCCGACACGCGCCGCCGCGTCGGTGATCTGCGTCGACGACGAGTGGGGCCGCGCCATGGCGCGGCGCGCCGACACCGCGGTCACCGTCGCGGTCGGCGGCACCGCCGACTGGACGGCAGAGCAGATCCGCCCGGTCGGCGACGGCGTGCAGGACTTCGTGGCGGTCGATCCGGCCGGCGTGCACCACGGTGTGGAGATCGGGCTGCCGGGCCGCTACAACATCGCCAACTGTCTGCTCGCGCTGGCGCTGCTGGACGCCGTGGGGGTGTCGCCCGAGCAGGCGGTGCCGGGGCTGCGCGCGGCGACGGTGCCCGGGCGGCTCGAGAAGATCGACCGTGGCCAGCCGTTCCTGGCCGTCGTCGACTACGCGCACAAGCCAGGAGCGCTGCGTGCGGTGCTGGAGACGCTGCGTGGCCAGTGCGGCGGACGGCTCGCCGTGGTGTTCGGCGCCGGCGGCAACCGGGACGCGGGCAAACGCGAACCGATGGGGCAGGTGGCCGCCGAGGTGGCCGACCTGGTGGTGGTCACCGACGACAACCCCCGCGACGAGGACCCCGCGGCCATCCGGGCCGCCGTCCTGGCGGGCGCGGCGGGCGGGGCAGCCGAGGTCGTCGAGATCGGGGACCGGCGGGCCGCGATCGACCACGCGGTGACGTGGGCCCGGCCCGGGGACACCGTGCTGATCGCCGGCAAGGGCCACGAGACCGGCCAGACCAGCCGGGGGACCACCCGGCCGTTCGACGACCGCGCCGAGCTCGCCGCGGCCCTGGACGCCCTGACCGCGGGAAAGGCGAGCCGATGATCGCGCTGTCACTGGCCCGGATCGCCGACATCGTCGGCGGCCGCCTCACCGACGTCACCGCCGAGGAGGCGGCCGAGATCCGGGTGACGGGCACGGTCGAGTTCGACTCGCGCGCGGTGGGTCCGGGATGTCTGTTCCTGGCGCTGCCGGGTGCCCGTGCCGACGGGCACGACTTCGCCGCCGCGGCCGTAGGCGCCGGAGCGGTCGCGGTGCTGGCCGCGCGCCCGGTCGGCGTGCCCGCGATCGTGGTGGATCCGGTGGCCGCCGAGGACGGCGCGGCCGGCGTCCTCGAGCACGACACCGACGGCTCGGGTGCGGCGGTGCTCGCCGCGCTGGCCCGGCTGGCCGCCGCGGTGGCCGCCGAGTTGGTGGCCGGCGGGCTGAGGATCGTCGGCATCACCGGGTCGTCGGGCAAGACCTCGACCAAGGACCTGATCGCGGCGGTGCTCGCACCGCTGGGCGAGGTGATCGCCCCGCCCGGCTCGTTCAACAACGAGCTCGGCCATCCGTGGACGGTGCTGCGCGCCACCGCTGACACCGACTTCCTGGTCCTGGAGATGTCGGCCCGCCACCCGGGCAACATCGCCGCGCTGGCGCGCATCGCGCCGCCGTCGATCGCGGTCGTGCTCAACGTCGGCACCGCCCACCTCGGCGAATTCGGCTCCCGGGAAGCCATTGCCGCCACGAAATCGGAACTGCCGCAAGCAGTTCCGGCATCAGGAGTGGTGGTTCTCAACGCGGACGACCCGGTGGTGGCGGCGATGGCCGACGTGACCGCCGGCCGCGTTGTGCGGGTCGGCCGGTCGCCGGAGGCCGACGTGTGGGCCGGCGACGTCACGCTGGATCCGCTGGCGCGCGCCCACTTCACCCTGCACGCCGCCCACGACGAGACGCCGGTGTCGCTCGCCGTGCACGGCGACCACCAGGTGTCCAACGCGCTGTGTGCGGCCGCGGTGGCGCTGGAGTGCGGCGCCTCGCTCGAGCAGGTCGCGGCGGCGCTGGCGACCGCGGGCCCGGTGTCGCGCCAGCGGATGGCCGTCACCACTCGCGGCGACGGGGTGACGATCATCAACGACGCCTACAACGCCAATCCGGACTCGATGAGCGCCGGGCTCAAGGCGCTGGCGTGGATGGGACGCGAGGGCCGCACCTGGGCGGTGCTCGGCGAGATGGCCGAGCTCGGCGACGACGCGATATCCGAACACGACCGCATCGGCAGGCTGGCGGTGCGCTTAGATGTCTCGAGACTCATCGTCGTCGGAACCGGGAGGCCTATGAGCGCCATGCTGCACGGGGCGGTCATGGAGGGCTCCTGGGGCTCCGAGGCCACTCCGGTGCCCGACGCCGACGCGGCCCTGGCCCTGCTGCGCGCCGAGCTGCAGCCCGGCGACGTGGTGCTGGTCAAGGCCTCCAACTCCGCCGGGCTGGGTGCGCTGGCCGACGCCCTGCTCACCGAGGACGCCCGATGAGGCAGATCCTCATCGCCGTCGGGATCGCGCTGGCGGTGTCGATCCTGCTCACCCCGGTGCTGATCCGGCTGTTCACCCGCCAGGGCTTCGGTCACGAGATCCGCGAGGACGGCCCGCCCAGCCACGCCAAGAAGCGCGGCACGCCCTCGATGGGCGGGGTGGCGATCGTCGCGGGCATCTGGGCCAGCTACTTCGGCACCCATCTGGTGGGCGTGCTGATCGACGGCAAGGGCCCGTCGGCGTCGGGCCTGCTGGTGCTGGGTCTGGCGACGTCGCTGGGCGTGGTGGGTTTCGTTGACGACCTGATCAAGCTGCGCCGCGCCCGCAACCTGGGGCTGAACAAGACCGCGAAGACCGTCGGCATCCTGGTCGCCGCGGTGCTGTTCGGCGTGCTGGCGCTGCAGTTCCGCAATGCGGACGGCCTCACCCCGGGCAGCCCCGAGCTGTCCTACGTGCGCGAGATCGCCACGGTCACGTTGGCGCCCGCCATCTTCGTGCTGTTCTGCGTGGTCATCGTCAGCGCCTGGTCGAACGCGGTGAACTTCACCGACGGCCTCGACGGCCTGGCCGCCGGGGCGATGGCGATGGTGTGCGCGGCCTACGTGCTGATCACGTTCTGGCAGTTCCGCAACGCGTGCGCCACCAGCCCGGGGCTGGGCTGCTACAACGTGCGCGACCCGCTCGACCTGGCGATCATCGCCGCCGCGACCGCCGGGGCGTGCATCGGCTTCCTGTGGTGGAACGCCGCACCGGCCAAGATCTTCATGGGTGACACCGGCTCGCTCGCGTTGGGCGGCATCATCGCCGGCCTGTCGGTGACCAGCCGCACCGAGATGCTCGCCGTCGTCCTGGGCGCGCTGTTCGTCGCCGAGGTCACCTCGGTCGTCGTCCAGATCCTGGCGTTCCGTACCACCGGCCGCCGCGTGTTCCGGATGGCGCCGTTCCATCACCACTTCGAGCTTGTCGGCTGGGCCGAGACGACGGTGATCATCCGGTTCTGGCTGTTGACCGCGATCGCGTGCGGGCTGGGCGTGGCCCTGTTCTACAGCGAGTGGCTGACCACCGTCGGGGCCTGAGATGGACGAGCCCCTGCGGTCCGGCGCCGCGGTCCTGGTCGTCGGGGCGGGCATCACCGGCCGGGCGGTGCTGGCCGCGCTGACGCCGCTGGGGGTGCGCGCCACCCTCACCGACGACAGCCCGTCTGCGCTGACGGCGTTCGCCCAGCAGGGGGTCGCCGTGATCGATCCGGCCGGAGCGGTCGCGACGATCGCCGACGTCGACCTCGTGGTGGTCAGCCCCGGCATTCCCCCCACCGCGCCGATCCCGGTCGCCGCCGCGGCCGCGGGCGTGCCGGTGTGGGGTGACGTCGAGCTCGCGTGGCGGCTGGACCGGGCCGGTCACCACGGCCCGCCGAAAACCTGGCTCGTGGTGACGGGCACCAACGGTAAGACCACCACGACGTCGATGCTGTTCGCGATGCTGTGCGCCGCGGGCCGGCGTGCGGCGCTGTGCGGCAACATCGGCGAGCCGGTGCTGACCGTGCTCGATCGGCCGGTGGACGTGCTGGCCGTCGAGCTGTCGAGCTTCCAGCTGCACTGGGCGCCGTCGGTGCGCCCCGACGCGGGCGCGGTGCTCAACGTGGCCGAGGACCACCTGGACTGGCACGGGTCGCTGCAGGCCTACGCACACGACAAGGCGCGTGCGCTGACGGGCCGGGTGGCCGTCGGCGGTCTGGACGACGCGATCGCCACCCGGTTGCTGGGCGAGTCCGACGCGCCGACCAAGGCCGGCTTCCGGCTGGGGGAGCCCGGTCCGGGTGAGCTCGGCGTCGTCGACGGCCGGTTGGTCGACAATGCGTTCGCGCCGGCGCAGGTGCTCGCCGACACGGCGGTGATCCCGGTGGCCGGTCCGGTCGGGGTGCTCGATGCGCTCGGCGCGGCGGCGCTGGCGCGGGCGGTCGACGTCCCGGCAGGGGCGATCGCCGAGGCGCTGTCGACGTTCGCGGTGGGCCGGCACCGCGCCGAGGTCGTCGCTGTCGCCGACGGCGTGCGCTACGTCGACGACTCGAAGGCGACCAACCCGCACGCCGCGCAGGCGTCGATCAGCGCCTACCCGCGGGTGGTCTGGGTGGCCGGCGGTCTGCTCAAGGGTGCCTCGGTGGACGAGATGGTCGCCGCGGTGGCGAATCGCCTGGTCGGCGCCGTGGTGATCGGTCGGGACCGGGTCGTCGTGGGGGAGGCGTTATCACGACACGCACCGGATGTCCCCGTCGTCGAGGTGGTGACGGGGGAGGATTCTGGGGTGGTTGAGAATGCTGAGACACCTGTGACTGGTGGGACTCGAGTGGTCGACACCGGCGGCAGGCCGCTGGCCGAGGCGGTCATGGCGACCGTGGTCGACGCCGCCCGTGGCCTCGCCCGGCCGGGCGACACGGTGCTCCTGGCACCTGCGGGGGCATCCTTCGACCAGTTCAGCGGCTACGGACAGCGGGGTGACGCGTTCGCCGCGGCCGTGCGCGCAGCGATCGGCTAGCGGGCCGCCGTGAGCACGATCCTCACCCGTCTGCGCCACCGGCGCGCCAACCCCGCCGCCGACGACGCCGGGACCTCACTGACGTCGTCGACCGCGTCGCACAACGCCTCCGGCACCGGTCCGCCTGCCCCACGCACCCGGGTCGGGGCGTGGCTGGACCGGCCGATGACGTCGTTCCACCTGATCATCGCCATCACCGCGCTGCTGCTCACGATGGGCCTGACCATGGTGCTGTCGGCGTCCGGCGTCTACTCCTACGACATGGACGGCTCGCCGTGGGCGGTCTTCGGCAAGCAGCTGCTGTGGACGGCCATCGGCCTGTTCGCGTTCTACGTGGCGCTGCGCATCCCGGTCGCGATCATGCGCCGGTTCGCGTTCTCGGGCTTCGCGTTCACCGTCGTGTTGCTGGTCCTGGTGCTGGTCCCGGGCATCGGCAAGGTGTCCAACGGCTCGCGCGGCTGGTTCGTCATCGCCGGGTTCTCGATGCAGCCCTCGGAGCTCGCCAAGATCGCGCTGGCGATCTGGGGGGCGCACCTGCTCGCCGCGCGGCGCATGGAGCAGGCCTCCCTGCGCGAGATGCTCGTCCCGCTGGTGCCCGCCGCGGTCATCGCGCTGGCGCTCATCGTCGCGCAGCCCGACCTCGGGCAGACGCTGTCGATGGGCGTGATCCTGCTGGGCCTGCTCTGGTACGCCGGCCTGCCACTGCGCGTGTTCCTGACGTCGTTGAGCGCGGTCGCGGTCTCCGGTGCCGTGCTGGCCATGACCGCCGGCTACCGCTCGGCGCGTGTGCAGTCGTGGCTCGACCCCGGCGCCGACGCGCAGGGCTCCGGCTACCAGGCTCGGCAGGCGCGGTTCGCGCTCGCCAACGGCGGGGTGTTCGGCGACGGACTGGGCCAGGGCACCGCGAAGTGGAACTACCTGCCCAACGCCCACAACGACTTCATCTTCGCGATCATCGGCGAGGAACTGGGGTTCATCGGCGCCGCCGGGCTGCTGTGCCTGTTCGGCCTGTTCGCCTACACCGGCATGCGGATCGCCCGGCGCTCGGCCGATCCGTTCCTGCGGTTGCTCACCGCCACGGCCACGCTGTGGATCCTCTCGCAGGTGTTCATCAACGTCGGCTATGTCGTCGGCCTGCTCCCGGTCACCGGGCTGCAGCTGCCGCTGATCTCGGCCGGCGGAACGTCGACCGCCACCACCCTGCTGATGATCGGGATCATGGCCAACGCGGCCCGGCACGAGCCGCAGGCGGTGGCCGCGCTGCGCGCCGGCCGCGACGACCGCGTGAACCGGCTGCTGCGGTTGCCGTTGCCCGCGCCCTACGTCCCCACCCGCACCGAGGCGCTGCGGGAGCGGTTGCGGTCCCGCAGCACGCGCGCGCCGAAACCTGCCGCCAAACCCACCGTCAAACCCGCCACGAAGTCCGCCGCCAAGAAGCCGGCGGCTGCCCAGCGGGCCCGGTCGGCGGACCGCCCGGTGCGCTCGGGTCGGGCGTCGGTCGGTTATGGTGCTGGCCGTCGTAGTCAGGGCCGGCCGGCCCGCGCACTGGAAGGTGAGCGTTACGGGTGACGGGGATCTCGGTCCCGCCGGGGCGAGGCGCAGGGGACGGCCGGAGGCTCTCGGTGGTTCTCGCCGGCGGAGGCACGGCGGGCCACGTCGAACCCGCGATGGCCGTCGCTGACGCGCTGCGCGCGCTCGACGCGGGCGTCCGGATCACCGCGCTGGGCACCGCCCGCGGCCTGGAGACCCGGCTGGTCCCCGAGCGCGGTTACGACCTCGAGCTGATCACCCCGGTGCCCCTGCCCCGCAAGCTGTCCGCCGACCTCGCCCGCCTGCCCCTGCGGCTGCGCCGGGCCGTCCGGCAGACCCGGGCGGTCCTCGACGACGTGCAGGCCGACGTCGTCATCGGCTTCGGCGGCTACGTCGCGGTGCCCGCCTACCTCGCAGCGCGCAGCGTGCGCCGCGGCAAGCGGGTGCCCGTCGTGGTCCACGAGGCGAATGCCAGCGCCGGCTGGGCGAACCGGGTCGGGGCCCGCTCGGCGGCCCGGGTGCTCTCGGCGGTGCCCGATCCCGGTCTGGGACCCGTCGAGGTGGTCGGGGTACCGGTGCGCGAGAGCATCACGTCGCTGGACCGGCCGGCGTTGCGCGCCGAGGCGCGCGCGTTCTTCGGCTTCGCCGACGATGCCCGGGTGCTCCTGGTCTTCGGTGGCTCGCAGGGTGCGCAATCGCTCAACCGCGCGGTCTCGGCGGCCGCCGAAGAGCTTGCCCGGCAAGGGGTTTCGGTGCTGCACGCGCACGGTCCGAAGAACACGCTGGACCTTCGCGCCTCGGCACCCGGTGATCCGCCCTACGTCGCGGTGCCGTACCTGGACCGCATGGACCTGGCCTACGCCGCGGCCGACCTCGCGATCTGCCGCTCCGGCGCGATGACCGTGGCCGAGGTCAGTGCCGTCGGCCTGCCCGCGGTGTACGTGCCGCTGCCGATCGGCAACGGCGAGCAGCGCCTCAACGCCCTGCCGGTCGTCGAGGCCGGTGGCGGCCTGATCGTCGACGACCGCGACCTGACCCCCGAGTTCGTCTCCGGCACGGTCGCCGGTCTGCTCACCGATCAGGCCCGGCTGACCGCGATGACGGCGGCGGCGACGCTGGCGGGGCATCCCGATGCCGCCCAGCGGGTCGCGCAGGCCGCGCTCGACGTGGCGGCGGCAGCGCGCAGCGGGCGGATCCGCCGGTGAGTGGGCAGACGCTGCCCGCGGAGCTGCAGCGGGTGCACATGGTGGGCATCGGCGGCGCCGGCATGTCGGGCATCGCGCGCATCCTGCTCGACCGCGGCGGCCAGGTGTCCGGGTCGGACGCCAAGGAGTCGCGCGCGGTGCTGGCGTTGCAGGCCCGCGGCGCGCAGGTCCGGATCGGGCACGACGCGTCCGCGCTGGACATCCTGCCCGGCGGCCCCACGGCGGTGGTCACCACGCACGCCGCGATCCCGAAGACCAACCCCGAACTGGTCGAGGCCCGCAGGCGCGGCATCCCGGTGATCCTGCGGCCCGCCGTGCTCGCCCAGCTGATGGTCGGGCAGACCACGTTGATGGTCACCGGGACGGCCGGGAAGACGACGACGACATCGATGCTCATCGTGGCGCTGCAGCACAGCGGTTTCGATCCGTCGTTCGCGGTCGGCGGTGATCTCGGTGAGCCCGGCACCAACGCCCATCACGGCAGCGGTGCCTACTTCGTCGCCGAGGCCGACGAGAGCGACGGATCACTGGTGCAGTACCGGCCCGACGTCGCGGTCGTGACCAACATCGAGGCCGACCACCTCGACTTCTTCGGCACCGAGCAGGCCTACGTCGCCGTGTTCGACGCCTTCATGGAGCGTCTGGCGCCCGGCGGGTCGGTCGTGGTGTGCGTCGACGATCCGGGTGCGGCCGCGTTCGCCGATCGCACTGCGGCACTGGGGATCCGGGTGCTCCGCTACGGCAGCGGGGCTCAGCCCGGGCTGGCCGCCGCGCTGTTGGACTGGCAGCAGAAGGGGACGACGGCCGTGGCGACGGTGCAGTTGGCGGGGGAGGCCTCGCCGCGCACCATGCGGCTGGCGGTGCCCGGGCGGCACATGGCGCTCAACGCGCTGGCCGCGCTGCTGGCGGCGATGCAGGTCGGCGCCTCACCGGACGACGTGCTCGACGCGCTGGCCGACTTCGAGGGGGTGCGGCGCCGGTTCGAGCTGGTGGGCACCGCGGCGGGGGTGCGGGTCTTCGACGACTACGCCCACCATCCGACCAAGGTCACCGCGGCGTTGACCACAGTGACGGCGCTCGCCCGGGAATCGGGTGGCCGTGCGATCGTCGTGTTCCAGCCCCACTTGTATTCGCGCACACAGGCTTTCGCAGCGGAGTTCGGCACGGCGCTCAGCCTCGCCGACGAGGTCTTCGTGCTCGACGTGTACGCCGCGCGCGAGCAACCGCTGGCCGGGGTCAGTGGCGCCACCATCGCCGAGGCGGTGACGGCGCCGGTGAGCTACGTTCCGGATTTCTCGGCGGTGGCGGCGACCGTGGCGGCCGCCGCTCGGGCGGGCGACGTGGTGGTGACCATGGGCGCCGGTGATGTGACGTTGCTGGGCAAGGAGATCCTGACCGAGCTGCGGCGCACCGCCGATCGGCGGTCCGGGGGAGCGCAGGCGCCATGACGGGGCCCACCGACGGCGAATCCGCCGCGCCCACCGAGGACGACGCCGCCGCCGCGCAGACCGAGCCCGCCGGGGACGCAGCCGACACCGCCGACACCGAGGGCCCGCGCCGGCGGGCCCGCCGCGAACGCGAGGAGCGCCGGGCGGCGCAGGCGCGGGCCGTCGCGATCGAGGAGGCGCGCCGTGAAGCCAAGCGGAAGACCCTCGGCCGTCCGCTGCCGGAGACCGCGTCACTGGGGCGTGGTGCGGTCCGCGGGCTGAAGGCGCTGTTGTGGACCGCGGTGATCGCGGTGCTGGTCGTCGGCATCGGGCTGCTGCTGTACTTCACGCCGATCATGTCGGCCCGCAACATCGTCGTCACGGGGCTGGGCGCGGTCACCCAGGACGAGGTGGAGTCGGTGGCCGCCGTGCCCCCGGGCACTCCGCTGCTGCAGGTCAACACCGACGCGGTGGCCGAGAAGGTCGCCGGCATCCGGCGCGTGGCCAGTGCCCGGGTGCAGCGCGAGTACCCCTCGACGCTGCGGATCACCGTCGTCGAACGGGTCCCCGTCGTGGTCCGCGACTATCCGGACGGGGTGCACGTCTTCGACAAGGACGGTGTGGACTTCGCGACAGGTCCTCCGCCGCCGGGCATCCCGTATCTGGACACCGAGAATCCGGGGCCGGACGATCCGGCCACCAAGGCCGCGCTGGAGGTCATGACGTCGCTGCGTCCGGAGGTGGCCGGTCAGGTGGGCCGGGTGTCGGCGCCGTCGGTCGCCGCGATCACGCTGACGCTGATCGACGGGCGCACCGTGGTGTGGGGCACCACCGATCGCACGGAGGAGAAGGCGCTCAAGCTCGGGGCGCTGCTGACCCAGCCCGGCAAGGTCTACGACGTGTCGAGTCCGGATCTGCCGACGGTCAAGTAGCTATCAGACCGCGGTGCACCAGCGGCCGTCCTGGCGCCGCAGCGTGGCCCGGGTGATCTGGGTCTGGGGCGGATTGGACCCGCTCTCGGTGGTCACGGTGATGTCGGCGGTGGCCGTGTCCCCGGTGACGACGACGTGGTCGATGCCGTCGAGTCGCACCACCGTCGAGCCGGCCAGCGCCTGCCGCAGGTCGGCGATGGGCCCGGAGATCTGATCGGCCAGGTTCGTCGCGGAGGCGTCGTTGCGCAGGGTCGCGCCGATGTCGGTGCCGAAGGTGGGCAGCCACGTGGGCGCTGCGGGTGTACACGACAGTTGGGCCGCCGTGGCGAGGTCGAGCTCGGCGCTTGCCTGGGCCTGCCGGGTGAGCACGTCGCGGATCTGGTCCTCGTCGCTGGGCACCGGGTCGGGGGTGGGGGGCTGGGCGTGCGCCACGGGTGCGGCGAGCAGGAGCGATCCGGCGGTGACGAGTGCGCCGACGATGCGGTTGGCCATGGTTCCCCCGGAGGTGGTGCCGACCTCGATGACGCTAGGCCGGATCGGTGGCCGGTGGCGCCGATTCGCCGCAGAAAAGGTCCTGCAGAACCCCGGGCAACTCGGTCAACATTTGTCGTGTCGTTTCGGCGCGCCTGCCGGGCATCGGCGCGCGGTCACCCTACCGTTCTGGTTGCGCGGAACAACTTGACATAACTCTAAGCCTCTAGTTGAGATTGAGGGTTTGGGCCAGTGGTTATCCGTGACACGACAGGCAACTCAGGGCAGGAAGGGCGATGCGATGACCCCCCCGCATAACTACCTCGCAGTGATCAAGGTGGTCGGCATCGGCGGCGGCGGCGTCAACGCCGTCAACCGGATGATCGAGCAGGGTCTCAAGGGCGTCGAGTTCATTGCGATCAACACCGACGCACAGGCGCTGTTGATGAGCGATGCCGACGTCAAACTGGACGTCGGGCGCGACTCGACACGTGGACTCGGCGCGGGCGCGGACCCCGAGGTCGGCCGCAAGGCCGCCGAAGACGCCAAGGACGACATCGAGGAGCTGCTGCGCGGCGCCGACATGGTGTTCGTCACCGCGGGCGAGGGCGGCGGCACCGGCACCGGCGGCGCGCCGGTGGTGGCCTCGATCGCCCGCAAGCTGGGCGCGCTGACCGTGGGCGTGGTGACGCGGCCGTTCTCCTTCGAGGGCAAGCGGCGCAGCAACCAGGCCGAGAACGGCATCCAGGCGCTGCGCGAGAGCTGCGACACGCTCATCGTCATCCCCAACGACCGGCTGCTGCAGATGGGCGACGCGGCGGTGTCGCTGATGGACGCGTTCCGCAGCGCCGACGAGGTGCTGCTCAACGGTGTGCAGGGCATCACCGACCTGATCACCACCCCCGGCCTGATCAACGTCGACTTCGCCGACGTCAAGGGCGTGATGAGTTCCGCGGGCACCGCGCTGATGGGCATCGGCTCGGCCCGCGGCGACGGCCGCGCGCTCAAGGCCGCCGAGATCGCGATCAACTCGCCGCTGCTGGAGGCGTCGATGGAGGGCGCCCAGGGCGTGCTGCTGTCGGTCGCCGGCGGCAGCGATCTGGGTCTGTTCGAGATCAACGAGGCCGCCTCGCTGGTCCAGGACGCCGCGCATCCCGACGCGAACATCATCTTCGGCACCGTGATCGACGACTCGCTGGGCGACGAGGTCCGGGTCACCGTGATCGCGGCCGGCTTCGACGCCGCCGGTCCGGGACGCAAGCCGGTCACCGGGGAGACCGCGGCCGCGGCCGCGGCGCAGCCGATCGCGCCGGGCAAGGCGGGCCGGGTGGGCTCGCTGTTCGAGTCCGCCGATCCGGCGAGCGTGCCGGCCGCGCACACCAATGGCGCGACCGTGCGCATCGGGGGCGGTGACGACGGCATCTCCGATGACGACGTCGACGTGCCGCCCTTCATGCGCCACTGACACGACGTACGGTCGCACCTGATGTTCCGTGTGCGCCGCGTGACCACCACCCGGGCGGGTGGGATGTCCCGACCGCCGTTCGCGACGTTCAACCTCGGTGACCACGTCGGCGACGACCCGGCCGCGGTGGCCGCCAACCGGCGCCGTCTGGCCACCGCCACCGGGCTGGGCGCCGGCGGCATCGTCTGGATGAACCAGACCCACAGCACCCGCGTCGAACTCGTCGACCATGGCGGCCAGACCGTCGACGCCACCGACGGGGTGGTGACCACCACGCCGTCGCTCGGGCTGGCCGTGGTGACGGCCGACTGCGTACCGGTGCTGATGGCCGATGCCCGCCACGGGGTCATCGCCGCCGTGCATGCGGGCCGGGTGGGCGCCGCGGGCGGCATCGTCGCCCGCGCGGTGCAGGTCATGGTCGACGCCGGCGCGCGCGCCGAGGACATCTCGGTGCTGCTGGGTCCGGCGGTCAGCGGGCGCAACTACGAGGTGCCCGCCGAGATGGCCGACGAGGTCGAGCGCGCGCTCCCGGGCAGCCGGACCACGACGGCCCGGGGCACGCCGGGGCTGGATCTGCGCGCGGGGATCGCCGCGCAGCTGCGCACCCTCGGTATCACCGCGATCGACGTCGATCCGCGCTGCACGGTCGATGACCCGGCGTTGTTCAGCCACCGCCGGGACGCGCCGACCGGCCGGCTCGCGTCGGTGATCTGGCTGGAGCCGGCATCGTGACGGCCCCGCGTGAGGACGAGTTGCGCGACGCGCTCGAGCAGATCCGCGCCCGCCTGGCCCGGGCGGCCGAGGCGGCGGGACGTGACGTCGAGACGATCGAGCTGCTGCCGGTCACCAAGTTCTTTCCCGCCTCCGACGTCGCCGCCCTCTACCGGCTGGGCTGCCGGTCGTTCGGCGAATCCCGGGACCAGGAGGCGACGCGCAAGATCGAGGAACTGCGCGACATCACCGACTGCCCGGGCATCCGCTGGCACATGATCGGGCGCATCCAGCGCAACAAGGCGCGCTCGATCGGCGAATGGGCTGATACCGCGCACTCCGTCGACAACGCGAAGGTCGTCGGCGCGCTGGACCGGTCGGCCTCCGACGCGCTGGAGCGTGGTGCGCGCCCCGATCCGCTCCGGGTGTTCCTGCAGGTGAGCCTCGACGGCGACGAGAGCCGCGGCGGCGTCGACGTGACCGCGACGGGGCGCATCGACGACCTGTGCGCCGCGATCGACGACGCTGCCGGGCTGAGCTTCGTCGGCCTGATGGCCATCCCGCCGCTGGGCGCCGACCCCGACGCGGCGTTCGCCCGGTTGGCCGAGGAGCACCACCGGGTGCAGGAGCGGTATCCGCAGCGGCTGGACCTGTCGGCGGGCATGTCGGGCGACCTCGAAGCCGCGGTGCGACACGGATCCACATGTGTGCGTGTCGGTACCGCGCTCTTGGGCGCACGACCGCTAACGTCACCTCCAGAAGTCACACGAGTCACACCTTCATCACAGACAACAGAGTCTTCCGACTCACCGGAAACCGGTCACAGGTCATCACCGCACGAGGGGTCCTCACGATGAGCACACTGCACAAGGTCAAGGCCTACTTCGGTATGGCCCCGATGGACGATTACGAGGACGACTACTACGAGGACGACGAGCGCGGTTCGGCCCGCGGTTACCGTCGCCCCCGCGAGGACCGGTTCGAGGAGGACGGGTACACCCGCGGTTACGACGACCTGCCCGAGGCCCGCCGCCGCGACTACGACGAGCCGGCCGCCTACCGGGGCGGCATGGGCGGCGGCTTCGACGACGGACGGTTCGAGGCCCGGATGCGCTCGCCGCGTGAATTCGACCGCACCCCACCGCGTTTCGGTGCGATGCGGGGTTCGACGCGCGGGGCGCTGGCGATGGATCCGCGCGGTATGGCCGAGCTGTTCGAAGCCGGCAGCCCGCTGGCGAAGATCACCACGCTGCGGCCCAAGGACTACAGCGAGGCCCGCACCATCGGTGAGCGGTTCCGCGACGGCACGCCCGTCATCATGGATCTGGTCTCGATGGACAACGCCGATGCCAAGCGGCTCGTCGACTTCGCGGCCGGGCTGGCGTTCGCGTTGCGCGGCTCATTCGACAAGGTCGCGACTAAGGTCTTCCTGCTCTCGCCCGCCGATGTCGACGTCACCGCCGAGCAGCGGCGCCGGATCGCCGAGGCCGGTTTCTACGCCTACCAGTAGCAGCGCCCGGTAACGCCAGCGGAGTCGCAGGTCCCCCGGCACGGGTAGGCTGGCGGCGCCGACCGACATCGCGGCCGGCATCCCCGTCACATCGCCTGAGTGAGGTCACCTTCCGTTGGGGCTGTTCTTCGAAATCCTCGGTTTCGCGCTGTTCGTGTTCTGGCTCCTGCTGATCGCCCGGGTCGTGGTCGAGTTCATCCGGTCGTTCAGCCGGGACTGGCATCCGCGGGGCGCGACCGTGGTGGTGCTCGAGGTCATCATGACGTTGACGGACCCGCCCGTGAAACTGTTGCGGCGCATCATCCCGCAACTGACGATCGGCGCCGTGCGGTTCGATCTGTCGATCATGGTGCTGCTGCTCGTCGCCTTCATCGGCATGCAGTTGGCCTTCGGCGCCGCGACCTGAGGCAGGGCCGCGAACTGCGCTTTTCCCCGGTCTGACCGGTGCGGAAGGGTTGGCGGTCGGCGGTGCCGTCCGGCGGGCGAATGTTGAGTTTCGATCTTATTTATCGCCCTCGACTGCAACCGTAGGGTCTGGTGTGACAGGATGGACGCCAGTTACCTTCAAGCCAGGCTTTACACTGTGAGATCGTTCGCCGATCCAGACTCAAGGGGGCAGACAATGCCGCTCACTCCCGCCGACGTGCACAACGTTGCGTTCAGCAAGCCACCCATCGGCAAACGCGGCTACAACGAGGACGAGGTCGACGCCTTCCTCGACCTCGTCGAGAACGAGCTGACCCGTCTGATCGAGGAGAACACCGATCTCCGCCAGCGTGTCGCGGAGCTGGATTCCGAACTCGCCTCGGCGCGCTCCGGTGGCGGAGCCGCCCAGCCGACGCAGACCCTGCCCGCCTACGAGCCCGAGCCCGAGCCGACCCCGGCTCCGACGCCGGCTCCGCAGCCCGTGTACGAGGCGCCCGCCGCGCAGCAGGCCGCGCCCGCCCCCGAGGACCAGCACCTGCGCGCCGCCAAGGTGCTCAGCCTGGCTCAGGACACCGCCGACCGCCTGACCAACGGCGCGAAGGCCGAGTCCGAGAAGATGCTCGCCGACGCGCGGGCCCAGGCCGACGCCATGGTCAGCGAAGCTCGGCAGACCGCCGAGACCACGGTCACCGAAGCCCGCCAGCGGGCCGACGCCATGCTCGCCGACGCGCAGAGCCGGTCGGAGGCGCAGCTGCGGCAGGCCCAGGAGAAGGCCGACGCCCTGCAGGCCGACGCCGAGCGCAAGCACTCCGAGATCATGGGCACGATCAACCAGCAGCGGACCGTTCTCGAAGGCCGGCTCGAGCAGCTGCGCACGTTCGAGCGCGAATACCGCACCCGCCTGAAGACCTACCTGGAGTCTCAGCTGGAAGAACTGGGTCAGCGCGGTTCCGCCGCGCCCGTCGACTCCGGCGCCAACAACGACGGCGGGTTCAACCAGTTCAACCGGGGCAACAACTAGTCTCGTGATCCCATGCTGATCGTCGCGCTCGTCCTTGCCGTCATCGGCCTCGCCGCGTTGGTGATGGCCGTGGTCACGAGCAATGAGTTGATCGCCTGGGTGTGCATCGCCGCGAGCGTGATCGGGGTCGTGCTGCTGATCGTCGACGCGCTGCGCGACCGGTCCAAGAGCGACGCCGGCGAGGCCGCCGAGGAGGACGCCGTCCCCGACGAGACCGACGACGTCGAGGACTACCCGGACGAAGCCCCGGTGGCCGCCGACTACGACGACGAGGCCCCGGTGGCTGCCGAGCGCACCGACGAGGATCCGCCCCGGAGCTGAAAAGCTCTGTGCCTCATCCTGATTCGTCGCTGACGGTCGGACTGTCGAGAATGCCGCGTACCTCGTCGTCATCGACCTGGTGGAAGTCGTCGTAGACCTGCCCGACCGCGTGGAAGTCGGCGGGGGTGGTCGCACACACCACGTCGTCGGCCTCGGCGCGCAGCGTCCGGCACACCTTGGCCGGACCGACCGGCACCGCGACGACGACGCGCGCGGCGCCCGCCTGACGCACCGAATGCACCGCGGCGACCATGCTCGCGCCGGTCGCGATGCCGTCGTCGACGAGGACCACGGTGCGTCCGGTGAGCTCCAGTGGAACCCGGCCGGCCCGGTAGGCCCGTTCGCGGCGGTGCAACTCGACCGTCTCGCGCTCCAGCACCTCGCGCACCTGATCGTCGCTCAGATCCAGGCCGCGCAGCAGATCGTCGTTGAGCACCACGCCGCCGCCGGTGGCGACCGCCCCCATCGCCAGTTCGGGCCACTGCGGCACGCCGAGCTTACGGACCAGACACACATCCAGTGGCGCGTGCAGGAACGCCGCCACCTCGCGCGCGACCGGCAGCCCGCCGCGGGCCAGCCCGAGCACCAGCACCTCGGCGCGGTCGCGGTAGTCCGTCAGCTCACGCGCCAGGACACGGCCGGCGTCGCGACGGTCGCGGAACGTTCGCGCGGTTCTGGTCATGGCGGTGGTGTCCCGATGATGTCCTGGGGGGTGTCCGCAGTATCACTCTCCGGCACCGTCAGCCGCAGCCGAGTAGGCCAATCCGGGGAGTCCGCGGCGACGAATGACTGTTCGACCGACGAGAGCACGGAGGACCATGGGCATCGACTACGACAGTGTCATCGACCACCCGCTGCGTGAGGTGTGGGACTGGCACACCCGCCCGGGCGCCATGCGCCGTCTGGTCCCGCCGTTCCAGCCGATGACGGTGCTCGCCGAAGCCGAATCCCTCGCCGACGGCGTGGCGGTGCTCGGCCTGCCGGGCGGGCTGCGCTGGGTGGCGCGCCACGTCCCCTCCGAATACGTGGACGGTCACCGGTTCGTCGACGAGCTGTCCTCGCAGGGGCCGACGTCGTGGCCGCCGCGCATCGTCGGCGGCTGGCGGCACACCCACACGTTCACCGAGCAGGGCACCGGCACCCTCATCAACGACCGCGTCGAGGCCGTGGTGCCCGGTGCGTTGCTGCGTCCCATGTTCGCCTACCGACACCGCCAACTGATCGACGACCTCGCCGCGCACCGCCGCGCCGCCGAGGCCGGGGCGGGCCCACTGGTCATCGCGATGACAGGTGCGTCGGGGCTGGTCGGCTCCGCGCTGAGCGCGTTCCTCACCACCGGCGGCCACCGGGTGATCCGGCTGGTGCGCCACGATCCCACCCACGAGGACGAGCGGCGCTGGGATCCGCAGGCCCCCGCCGCGGACCTGCTGGCCGGGGTCGACGCCGTCGTGCATCTGGCGGGCGAGTCCATCGCCGGTCGGTTCACCGACAGCCACCGAAAAGCCATCCGCGACAGCCGAATCGAGCCGACCAGGCTGCTGGCCACCGCCGCGGCGAACACACCCGACGGGCCGAAGACCTTCGTCAGTGCCTCGGCGATCGGGTACTACGGGTTCGACCGGGGCGACGTCCAGCTCACCGAGGACGGTTCGCGCGGCGAGGGTTTCCTCGCCGACGTGGTCACCGACTGGGAAGCCGCCACCACGCCGGCATCGGATGCGGGTCTGCGGGTCGTGTTGGTGCGCACCGGGATCGTGCAGGCCGCCGCGGGGGGCACCTTGCGCCTGCTGCGGCCGCTGTTCGCCGCCGGATTGGGCGGCCGCGTCGGCGACGGACGGCAGTGGCTGTCCTGGATCGCGCTGGACGATCTGCTCGACATCTACCACCGGGCCCTCTACGACGACCGGCTCAGCGGACCGGTCAACGCCGTCGGACCGGAACCGGTGCGCAACGCCGAGTACACCAAAGAGCTTGCGCGCGTGCTGCATCGGCCCGCGTTGCTGCCGGTGCCGTCACTGGGGCCGCGGGTGCTGCTCGGGGAACAGGGCGCACGCGAACTCGCCGAAGCCAGCCAGCGGGTGGTGCCGGCCAAACTGCTCGCCGTCGGGCACCCGTTCCGCTCTGAGGACGTGGCCGACGCCCTGGCCCATCAGCTCGGCAAGGAATGACCGGCCACGTGGGTGAGGAACCCGGCGACCAGTGCCCGGATCCGGGTGCCGACGTCGTCGGCGAGTTCCGTTGTCCGCGTGAGTAACTGGTCATGATCCAGGCCGGCGGCCGCGACATCGCCGTCGCGGTCGTCGGCCAGCCAGCCCTTGAGCAGATCGGTGTCGATCTCGGGATGGAACTGCAGCCCCATCGCGCGGCCGAGCACGAACGCCTGCGACGAGTTCGGTGTCCTGGCCAGTTCGGTGGCGCCCGGCGGGAGCGTCCAGCGGTCGAAATGCCACTGGAACCAGGGCCCGGCCGGCACGATGTCGGGCCGCTCGCTGACCACGTCGTACCAGCCGATCTCGGGCCGCGGCGAGCGGGCGACGCTGCCGCCGAACGTCTGCGCGAGCAACTGGCCGCCGAAGCACACGCCCAGCAGCGCGACCCCGGCGTCGGCGGCGTCGCGCAGCAGCGCCATCTCGCTGCCCACCCAGGTGTCGCGCAGCGCGGGGTCGTACACCGGCCAGCGGGCGCCCAGGGGGACGATGACGTCGTAGCCGGCGGGGTCGGGAAACGTCACGTCGACGGCGGGGGAGTCCACCCGGGCGGGCGGTACCACCTCGAAGGCGTCGACCTCGAAGCCGTGATCGGTGAAGGCCTCACCGAGCAGTGCCTCGGTGGCCATGTGTTCGTTGCGCAGGAAGAGGACCGTGGGTGCCACGGCCGCCATTATCTCCTGCGGTCAGCCGCGGCGCGTTCCGGTGTCCCGGTCGCCAGACGGAACACCGGCCAGCCGATCTCGGTGCGCCACTCGGCCGCGTCCGGGGTGTCGCGGGGACCCACCAGATACGTTTCGTGGATCGGGCCGTCGACGGCCAGCGCGTGCGTGACCACCCAGGTGCCGAGGCGGCCGTAGGTGACGTCGATGTCGTCGTGACGGCCGGCGTGCACCGTGACCGCCAGGTCCACCCCCGGCAGATCGAGGACCTCGACCCGGCCGGTCGCCCGCGGTCTGCGCACCGGGCGGAAGACGGTGAACATGCCCGCACCGTGGGTGAACAGTTCGTTGTCATAGCGGCCGCCCGGAGCGCCGGTGCGCTCGTCGGCGGGGAACGCGGCGTCCAGCTCGGCCATGGCGGCGTCGTACCAGGACAGCGAATCATCCTGCTTGACAACACCTTTGACCGCCGCGACAGTGCGTGTCGGCACCGATCGGAGTTCGACCGCGAGGTCGGCCGGATCGGGATGGAGCAGGCGCTGCAGGGAGACCACGGCGGCGCGGGTCCGGTCGAGCTCGGCCTCCAGCCGGCGCAGGTGACCGGAGATGACCTCCTCGCGCCGGCGCGGGTCGTCGGCCGACAGGACGGTCTCGACCTCGGCCAGCGGCACGTCGAGCTGGCGCAGCCGGTGGATCACCTGCGCGGTCGGGATCTGCTCGGCGGTGTAGTAGCGGTAGCCGGTGAAGTCGTCGGTCCAGGCGGGTTCCAGCAGTCCGGACTCGTGGTAGCGGCGCAGTGTGCGCACGCTCAGATGCGTCACCGTGGCGAACTCGCCGATCGTCAGTCCCGGGCGCACGGCTGTCCACGATAGCGACCCGCGGGAGGTCCGGTATCCCGGAGGAGTCAGTAGCCGGACTCGAAGGCGACCGGCAGGGTCGCGGGCCCGCTGATCCCGGTGATGCTCTTCCAGACCGTCGGGCCGTCGCGGCGCATCGACGGCATCCGCCGAGCCATCGTCGTCAGCGCCTCGGCCAGTTCGATGCGCGCGAGGTGGGCGCCGAGGCAGTAGTGCACACCGCCGCCGAAGGTCAGCATCGGAGCCGCTCCGGTACGGGTGATGTCGAAGCGGTCCGGCTCGGGGTAGACGGCCGGATCGCGGTTGGCGGCCGCGGTATTGGCGATCAGCATCGTGCCGGCCGGCACCACGTGGCCCGCCAGCTCGACGTCCACCTGCGCGATGCGGAAGGTCGAGAAGATGACCGGCGAGAACCGCATGACCTCCTCGACGGCCTGCGGACCCAGCTCGGGGCGCTCGCCGAGCAACGCCCACTGATCGGGGTGGTCGCAGAACACCTCGATGGCGGCGGCCAGCTGGTTGCGCGTCGTGTCGGTGCCCGCCATCAGCAGCGTCGCGGCCAGCGTCAGCAGCTCGTCGTGGCGCAGCCGGTCCCCGTCGTCCTCGGCCCGCATCATGTCCGACAGCAGATCGTCGGTCAGGTGGTCGCGCCGCTGCGCCACCATGGCGTCGAGATAGGCCTCCAGTGCGCGCCAGGCGCGCACGATGTCGGGCTCGTCCTCGGCGAGGTTCCAGTCGAAGAGCTTGAAGATGTCGTCGGCCCACGCGGACAGCCGATCCCAGTCGGCCCGCCGGGTGCCCAGCAGTTCGCAGATGACGGGGACCGGGTACTTGCGGGCGATCTCGGCCACCACATCGCAGCGGCCGACCGCGCAGACGGTGTAGACGAGCTCGGCGACGATGTCGGCGCAGGTGTTGCGCAGGCGTCCGGCGGCCCGCGGGGTGAAGGCCTTCGACACCAGCTTGCGCTGCCGGTGGTGGTCGGGGCCGTCGAGGCTGAGCAGACCGCTGAGCACGATGTCCCACAGCTCGCCGGACGTGATGCCCTGCGCCTCGAGGGTGACGCCCTTGGGCATGGCGAACCGGTCGTCGCGCAGCACGGTACGGACCAGGTCGTAGGTCAGCACCTCGGGTCCGTGCGGTCCGAGGGCGACAGGCCCCTGTCGCCGCGCCTCGCCGATGAGGCGGTGCGCCTCGGCAGGGCCCTCGGCCTGCTCGTAGGCGATCGTCGGGAGCTCGATGTCGAGTGCGTTGGTCATGCTGCATTCCCCGCCGTCGGTGGTGGTTCGACGCACTCCACCGTCGACCACAGGGCGGGGCCGCACATCAGTGGTGCGGTACTGCATTCGGTCGGGCGCCGCTACTGCCGCTACTGAACCATCCGGTACCGGCGTTCGGGGCGGCCCACCCCGTACTGCAGCCGCAGTTCGACAGTGCCGGCGCTCAGATAGTGCTCGAGGTAACGCCGCGCACTGACCCGCGAGATGCCGACCCGATCGGCGCATTCCGCGGCCGACACCTCGCCGGCCTCGCGCACCGCGGCCAGTACCAGCTCGCCGGTCTCCGCGCCCAGGCCTTTGGGTAGCACCTTCGGCGCCGCTGCCGTCGGGCTGCCGAACAGGGAGTCGATCAGCGACTGGTCCACCCCGGCTGCGGATTCCAGCGCATCGGCCCGCGCCGCGAACGCGGCCAGCTTGCCCTGCAACTGCTCGAACTCGAACGGCTTGATCAGGTAGTCGGCCGCACCGCCGTCGAGTGCGCCGCTGACGGTGTCGAGTTCGCGGGCCGCGGTGATCATGATGACCCCGACGCCGTCACCCTCGGACCTCAGGCGCTGCAGCACCTCCAGACCGGTCATGTCCGGCAGGTACACGTCGAGCAGGATCAGGTCGGGCCGCAGCTCCTGCGCCGCCCGCAGCGCGTCGGCGCCGGTGCGCGCCACCCCCACGGTGCGGAACCCGTCCACCCGGTCGACGAAGCGGCGGTGGATCTCGGCGACCATGAAGTCGTCGTCGACGACGAGCACATCACGCATGGGTTCTCGCCCCCTGCAGTCGCACCGTGAAATGCGCTCCGCCGCCCGGCATGTCGGCGACGTCCACGCTCCCACCGTGCTGCGCGGTCACCAGGCGCACCAGCGCCAGACCGATGCCCCGGCCGCCGGGCACATCGGGTTTCGACGTGACGCCGCGCGCGAAGATCGCCTCGCGCAGATTCTCCGGCACGCCGGGCCCGGAGTCGCGCACCTCGATCCGCAGGCCGTCGCCGTCGTCGATCGCCACCTCGACGCGCCGGCGGGCAGACCCGACCGACACGTCCACCGCGTTGTCGATGAGATTGCCCAGCAGGGTGATGACGTCGGTGGCCAACGCCGGGTCGAGCGGGGCGAGATGCGACTCGGGCGCCAACTCCAGCGCCACCCCGCTCTCGGCGGCCAGCGAGGTCTTGGCGATCAGCAGCGCTGCCACCGCGGGGTCGGAAATTCGTTGTGTCACTGCGTCGCTGATCTCGGCGCGGCGGCGCGTCAACGTACCCACCAGATCGCGCACCGCATCGTATTCACCCAGCTGGACCAGCCCGGAGATGGTGTGCAACTGGTTGGCGAACTCGTGCGTCTGCGCGCGCAGCGTGTCGGTCACGCTTTTGTGCGATGACAACTGGCCCTGCAGAGCCGCCAATTCGGTGCTGTCACGCATCGTGGTCACCGTACCGATCCGCTCCCCGCCGCTGGTGGCCGCGCGCCGGCTCAGCGCCAGTACCCGCGTGGTCGTCGCGATCACGGTATCGGTGTCGGATCGGCCGGTCTCGCCGGGCAGCAGCAGCTCCACCACCGACGGGTCGATGCCCACCGTGTCCACCCGTCTGCCGACCGCGTCGGCGCCCACCCCGAGCAACTCCTGGGCGCTGTCGTTGAGCACGGTGATCTCACCGTCGTTGTTCACCGCGATGACGCCCTCACGAATGCTGTGCAGCAACGCTTCCCGATGATCGGCCAGGCTGGCGATCTCGGCCACCTCCAGTCCGCGGGTGTGGCGCTTGATCCGGCGCGACAGCAGATAGGACGCGATCAGCCCGAGGGCGGCGCCGAGCCCCAGATAGAACAGCAGCCGCTCGCCGGCTCCGGACAGCAGCGCCCACACCGACGGGTAACCCTCGCTGACCGACGCGACGGCCAGCACGTCGCCGTCGGTGGACAGGATCGGCACCTGGCCGACCAGGCTGTGGGTGCCGTCGATCTCGGCGTCACCGAACCAGGCCCGGCCCTCGTCGGCCCGGCTCGGCCCCAGGTCGACGTGCGCGCCGAGGCGGGACGGGTCCGACGACACCCGCACCGTGCCGTCCGGGGCGAGGATCTCGGCCAGGCTCGCACCCGAGAGCGCGACCGCGCGGTCGACCTCCGGGGCCAGGGTGCGGCCGACGAACGGATCGGCAGGCACCTGTTCGATCCGGTCCCGCACGATCGGGGTGGACGCCGTGTTCTCCGCGACGGCGATCATCCGCGCACCTCGCGCCTCGCGAAACTCGCTGGTGGACTGTGCCACCGACACGGCGGCGACCGCGACGAGCACCACCGCGACGACCATCAGCTGGAACGCCAGGAACTGCGCGGCCAGGCTGCGGAGCAGCGGGATGTTCTTAATGACCAATACTTCCTTTGCGTACTTATGGGTGACCTGAGTCACTGCCGGGGTCCAGTATTGCTGAGCATCACAAGTGATTGGGGACGACATGTTCACATCCGGCAGCCGTAGACCGAGTATCGGTCTGGTCATCGCCGTGGTCGCCGCGCTGCTGCTCTCGGCGTGCGGCGTCACCCGCGGCGAGGACACCGGATTGCACCGTCTGCGCATGATGGTGCCCAACAGCCCGGGCGGAGGCTACGACCTCACGGCGCGCACCGCGGTCAAGATCATGGAAGACGACAAGATCACCGGCCGTGTCGAGGTCTTCAACGTCATCGGCGCCGGCGGCACGGTCGCCATGGCTCGCCTGATGAACGAGAAGGGCAACGGCGACCTGATGATGATGATGGGCCTGGGCGTGGTGGGCGCGACGTTCACCAACGGCTCGAAGGCCCGCGCCTCCGACGCCACGGCGCTGGCCAAGATGGTGGAGGAGCAGGAAGGCATCCTGGTGCCGGCCGATTCGCCGTTCAAGACGGTCGCGGACTTCGTCGCCGCCTGGAAGGCGAACCCGGCCAAGGTCACCCTCGGCGGCGGCTCGAGCCCGGGCGGACCCGACCACCTGTTCCCGATGGAGACCGCCAAGGCGGTCGGCGTCGATCCGACGAAGGTCAACTTCGTGTCCTACGACGGCGGCGGCGACCTGCTGACCGCGCTGCTGGGCAACAAGATCGCCGCGGGCACCTCCGGGCTCGGCGAATACGTCGACCAGATCGAGTCGGGTCAGGTGCGGGTGCTCGCCGTCTCGGGCGACAAGCGTGTCGAAGGGGTCGACGCCCCGACGCTGAAGGAGGCCGGCATCGACCTGACCTTCACCAACTGGCGCGGAGTGCTTGCGCCGCCGGGAATTTCGGAGGAGGACCGGGCCGCGATGGTCAAGGTGCTCGAGGAACTGCACGCCACCGATGCGTGGAAGGAGGCGCTGGTGAAGAACGGCTGGAGTGACGCCTTCATGACCGGTCAACCGTTCGAGGAGTTCCTCGAGGAACAGGACAAGCGCGTGGAGACGACGCTGACGGATCTGGGGCTGGTATGAGCGACACACAGGAGACCCGGGAGCCGCGCGCCGCGGTCCGTCCGGACTACGCGCAGTACGTCGTCTGCGCGGTGATGGTCATCGTCGGCGCGTTCCTGATCTACGACGGCGTGTCGATGCCCGGTGGCTACGCCGAGGTCGATCCGGTGGGCCCGCGACTGTTTCCGATCGCGATCGGCGTCGGGCTGCTGGTGATGGCCGCCGTGCTGGCGATCGCGATCCCGCGCGGTCTGCGCGGTGAGGCGGACGCGGGGGAGGACATCGACCCCGACATGCCCAGCGACTGGCGCACCGTCGGCCTGCTGGTCGGGTTGTTCGTACTGCTGATCGTGCTCGTCCAGCCGCTCGGCTGGGCCATCGCCGGCGCGCTGTTCTTCGCCGGCTGCGCCACGGTGCTGGGCAGCCGGCACTACGTCCGCAACATCGCCATCGGCGCCGTACTCGCGCTCGGGTCGTTCTACGCGTTCTACTCCGGGCTCGGGATCCCCTTGCCCGCAGGCATTCTGGATGGGATTCTGTAAATGGAGAACTTCGACTGGTTGATGCAGGGGTTCGCCGAGGCCGCCACCCCGATGAACCTGCTGTACGCCGTGATCGGTGTGCTGCTGGGCACCGCGGTCGGCGTCCTGCCGGGCATCGGGCCCGCGATGACGGTGGCGCTGCTGCTGCCGATCACCTACAACGTCAGCCCTAGTGCGGCGTTCATCATGTTCGCCGGCATCTTCTACGGCGGCATGTACGGCGGTTCCACCACGTCGATCCTGCTGAACACGCCGGGTGAATCCTCGTCGGTGATCACCGCGATCGAGGGCAACAAGATGGCCAAGGCCGGCCGCGCCGCCCAGGCGCTCGCCACGGCGGCCATCGGATCCTTCGTCGCCGGGGCGATCGGCACCGCGCTGCTGGCCGCCTTCGCGCCGGCGATCTCGCGGTTCGCGGTGACGCTCGGCGCCCCGTCGTACCTCGCGATCATGTTGTTCGCACTCGTCGCCGTCACCGCGGTGCTCGGCTCGTCGAAAATGCGCGGCCTCATCTCGCTGCTGCTGGGCCTGGCGATCGGCATCGTCGGTATCGACTCGCTGACCGGGCAGCCGCGCGCCACATTCGGCATCCCGCTGCTCAGCGACGGCATCGACATCGTGGTGATCGCGGTCGCGGTGTTCGCCGTCGGCGAGGCGCTGTGGGTGGCCGCCCATCTGCGCCGCCGCCCGGCCGACGTGATCCCCGTGGGCCGGCCGTGGATGAGCAAGCAGGACTTCAAGCGGTCGTGGAAGCCGTGGCTGCGCGGCACCGCGTTCGGATTCCCGTTCGGCGCGTTGCCCGCCGGCGGTGCCGAGCTGCCGACGTTCCTCAGCTACATCACCGAGAAGAAGCTGTCCAAGCATCCCGAGGAGTTCGGCAAGGGCGCCATCGAAGGCGTCGCCGGCCCCGAGGCCGCCAACAACGCTTCTGCGGCAGGCACATTGGTGCCCATGCTGTCGCTGGGCCTGCCGACCAACGCCACCGCCGCGGTGATCCTGACGGCGTTCGTGTCCTACGGCATCCAGCCCGGGCCCACGCTGTTCGAGAAGGAACCGCTGCTGATCTGGACGCTGATCGCGAGCCTGTTCATCGGCAACTTCCTGCTGCTGGTGCTGAACCTGCCGCTGGCGCCGCTGTGGGCCAAGCTGCTGCGCACGCCGCGGCCCTACCTGTACGCCGGCATCCTGTTCTTCGCCACGCTCGGTGCGTTCGCGGTGAACCTGCAACCGCTGGACCTGGTGCTGCTGCTGGTGTTCGGCCTGATGGGTCTGATGATGCGGCGCTTCGGATTACCGGTGCTGCCGTTGATCATCGGGGTGATCCTCGGACCGCGCATCGAACGGCAGCTCCGGCAGAGCCTGCAGCTCGGCGGGGGTGACTGGGGCAGCCTGTTCACCGAGCCCGTCGCGATCGTCACCTACGTGCTGATGGCGCTGCTGCTGCTGGCACCGCTGGTGCTGCGACTGATGCACCGCAGCGAGGAGACGCTGCTGGTGGTCGAGGACGACAAGGACCAGAGGGAGAAGGCGGCGCACTCATGATCGTTGTCGGATACACGGCGGATCGGTTCGGCCACGCCGCCCTCGAGCACGGCATCGNGGCTGTTCTCTCGACCTACCGCCTGCAGATGCGCGGCACCGATCTGTTCGTCATCAACGCGACATCGGGCGAGGCGTACGTCGACTCCCGATTCGCCGGGCAGGACGAGGTGCACGACGTCGAGGCCCGCCTCGCCGAATGCGGGGTCGCCTACGAGCTGGCCCAGCCGGTGGGGGTCGACGCCGTCGACGAACTGCTGACCGCGATGAACCGAGACGAGGCACAGCTGCTGGTGGTCGGCATCCGGCACCGCAGCCCGGTCGGCAAGCTGCTGCTCGGCAGCGTCGCGCAGAAGCTGATCCTCGAGTGCCCGAAGCCGGTGCTGGCGGTCAAGCCGCCGGAGCAGTGACGGTCAGAACGTGACGCGGACGGCGCCGTCGACCACCTCGACCGGATAGCTGCGTACCGAGAGGTCGGCGCCGGATGTCTCACTGCCGGTGGACATGTCGAAGGTGTGGCCGTGCAGCGGGCACACCACCACGCAGTCGTCGGTCAGTCCGTCGGCGAGCGGACCGCCGCGGTGCGGGCAGATCGCGTCGATCGCACGCAGCGACCCGTCGCGCAGCCGGAAGACCGCGACCTGGGTGCCGTCCACGGCGAACGTCCGGCCCTCGCCGATCGGGATCTCCTCGACCCGGCCCACGTCGATGCTCACCCCGACGCTCACCGCACCGGCACCTGGGGCAGCGGCAGCAGCGGCAACGAGGACCGGAACTGGCCCGGGGTCCGGGGTTCCGCGCCGTCGCGCCACGGATCCCGGTACGCATCCACCGATTTCTGCATCCGGGCGTCCAGACCGGCGAGGAAGGCGTCGTCGGCGTCGTCGATCAGCACCGACCGCAGGTGCTCGATCCCGACCCGCGGCACCCACTTGTAGGTCCGCTCCAGCCAATTCGCGCTCTCGCGGTAGTACTGCAGGAAGCGGCCGGTCAGCGTGATCACCTCGTCGGCGGAGTCCACGGTGGCCAGCAGATCGCCCTTGCGAATGTGTGCGCCCGCGGCGCCGCCGACGTAGATCTCCCAGCGACCGCCGTCCACCGCCACCACACCGAGGTCCTTGCAGAGCGCCTCGGCGCAGTTGCGCGGACATCCGGTGACGGCCAGCTTCATCTTCGCCGGGCTGGCCAACCCCTGGTAGCGCTCCTCGATCGCGATGCCCAGTGCGGTCGAGTCGCCCACGCCGTAGCGGCAGAAGTCGCTGCCCACACAGGTTTTCACCGTCCGGAAACTCTTGCCGTACGCGTAGCCCGACGGCATGTCGAGATCCGCCCACACGGCCGGCAGATCCTCCTTGCGCACACCGAGCAGGTCGATCCGCTGCCCGCCGGTCAGCTTGATCATCGGGATCGCGTACTTCTCGGCCACGTCGGCGATCGCGCGCAGCTGGGCAGCATCGGTGACGCCGCCCTTCATCTGCGGCACCACCGAGAACGTGCCGTCACGCTGAATGTTGGCGTGCACCCGGTCGTTGATGAAGCGGGCGTCGCGCTCGTCGACGAACTCGTCGGCCCACATCATCTCCAGCAGCGACGCCAACGCCATCTTCGACCCGGCGTCCTCTCTGCCGTCGGGTGCCAGCGCGGCGAACACCGAGGACACCGAATGCAATTCGAGTTCCCGGATGTGGTGCATCAGCGTCGGCTTGTCGTACGGGATGCCGGGCACATACCAGGACGCCGACGGATCCTCGGTGACCGCGCCGCCGGCCGCCCATTCGACCACCTGGCACACCAGCTCCTTGCAGGAGCCACAGCCCTTGCCCGCCTTGGTTTTCGCCATCACGCCGGCCACCGACGTCTCGCCGTCTCGCACGCAGGACACCAGTGCGCCCTTGGACACGCCGTTGCAGTTGCACACCTGCGCGTCGTCGGCCAGTTCGGCGACGCCGACGCCGACCTCGGGGGTGCCGATGTCGAACATCAGCGCCACCCGTTCATCGGGCAGCGGCAGGCCGCTGTCGAACGCCTGGGTCAGGAACGACACCTTCGAGACGTCGCCGACGAGGGTGGCGCCCACGAGCTTGCCGTCGCGGATCACCACGGTCTTGTAGACGCCGTGCTTGGGCTCGCTGTACTGCACGAACTCGTCGTCGGGATGTTCGGGTGCCTTGACGCCCATCGATGCGACGTCGACACCGGCCACCTTCAGCTTCGTCGCGACCCGCGAACCGTGGTAGGACGACGTCACATCCGCGCCGGTGAGGTGGTCGGCCAGCACCTTGGCCTGCTCCCACAGCGGCGCCACCAGTCCGTAGACCTGGCCGCGGTGCTGGGCGCACTCGCCGACGACGTAGACGTCGTCTTCGTCCACCGAGCGCATGTGGTCGTCGGTGACGATGGCACGCTCGACGGTCAGACCGGCCCGCTGAGCCAGACCGACATTGGGGCGGATACCGGCGGCGATCACCAGCATGTCGCAGTCCAGCTCGGAGCCGTCGGAGAACCGGATCCGGCTCAGGCGGCCGTCGGTGACGACCACCTCGGTGGTGCGTGTGTCGGTGTGCACGCCGATCCCCAACGACTCCACGGATTTCCGCAGGATCGATCCCGCCGGGTCGTCGAGTTGCGCGTTCATCAGCGTGGGTCCGGCGTGGACGACGTCGACCGTCAGCCCCCGGTTCTGCAGGCCGCGGGCGGCCTCCAGCCCCAGCAGTCCGCCGCCGATGACGACGGCCTTGCTGCGGGTGCCCGCCTCGGCGATCATCGCCGCGGTGTCGTCGAGGGTGCGGAAACCGAACACGCCGTCGGCCAGCGTCTTGTCGTCGGCCCACAGCCCCGTCATCGGCGGGAAGAAAGACCGGCTGCCGGTGGCGAGGATGAGTTTGTCGTAGTGCAGCGTGGTGCCGTCGTCGGCGTGCACCAGATGCGCGTACGTGTCCAGACGGACCACGCGCACCCCGGCCCGCAGGTCGATGTCGTTGTCGGCGTACCAGTCCAGCGTGTTGAGGTAGATCTGGGTCGGATCATCGGATCCGGCAAGCACATTGGACAGCAGGATGCGGTTGTAGTTGCCGTAGGGCTCGTCGCCGAACACGGTGATCTGAAACTGCTCACCGCCGCCGCGGGCCAGGATCTCCTCGAGTGCGCGGACGCCGGCCATCCCGTTGCCGACGACCACCAGGCGCTGCGCCACGGTCAGACCTCCACCAGGCCGAGGTCGACGATCACCGTTCCGCTCAGCCCGTCGGGCGCGACCACGTACAGCTCGAGCACGGTGTCGGCCAGCAGGTCCTCCACCACGCGCAGCGCGACATGGGTGGCGCCCCTGGCGGCGATCGGGAAGTACCGCATCGGCACACCGTCGCGGTACAGAACCACGCTGATCATCTGCTTCGTCGAGTTGCCGCCGCGGAAGTAGACCGGCTGCGCCGTGGCGCCGGCGGGCACCACGTACCGCAGCGCGTCGTCGAGGGGCACCGGTTTGTCGTAGCCGCTGCCGTCGAACGCGAAAGCGCCTTGCAGGAAACGGGGACTGCTTCCGTCGGTCATGACTGCAAGCTAGGAGCCGCGTGTTTCCGGGTCGTTTCGCCGGGAAGTCACACGTGGATCTCCCTGATCACAGTGGGCACCGCCTCACGGTGAGCCGTCCGGCGGTGTGAGGGCGAGTTTTCCCCCGTGTCATCGACGTGCAACGGGCAGGGAATGACCTGCGCTTTCACTGGGGCCATGGCAACAGACACATCGCGGACAGCCCGTCAGCGCGATATCGAGCACTGGGACCCCGAGGATGTCGAGGCGTGGGAGTCCGGCGGTAGACAGATCGCCAAACGCAACCTGATCTGGTCGGTCGTCGCCGAACACGTCGGGTTCTCGGTCTGGTCGATCTGGTCGGTGATGGTGCTGTTCATGCCGCAGAACGTCTACGGCATCGACGCGGCGGGCAAGTTCTATCTGGTCGCCATGCCGACGCTGATCGGCGCTTTCATGCGTATCCCGTACACGATCGCGCCCGCCCGGTTCGGTGGCCGCAACTGGACGATCGTCAGCGCGCTGCTGCTGCTCATCCCGACCCTGTTGGCGCTGTACTTCATGAAGAACCCGGCGTCCTACACCACCTACATGGTGATCGCCGCGTTCGCGGGACTCGGCGGCGGCAACTTCGCCTCGTCGATGACGAACATCAACGCGTTCTATCCGCAGCGCCTCAAGGGATGGGCGCTGGGCCTCAACGCCGGCGGCGGCAACATCGGTGTGCCCGTCATCCAGCTGATCGGGCTGCTGGTGATCGCGACGCTGGGCAACACCCGGCCCGAAATCGTCTGTGCCGTCTACCTCGTCGCGATCAGCGTGGCGGCGCTGGGCGCCGCGATGAACATGGACAACCTGCGCAACCAGAAGTCCAACCTCGGCGCGCTGGTGGAGGCGTTGCGGTTCAAGCACTCCTGGGTGATGAGCTTCCTCTACATCGGCACCTTCGGCTCGTTCATCGGCTTCTCGTTCGCGTTCGGTCAAGTCCTGCAGATCAACTACCTCGCGTCCGGGGACAACGCCGCACAGGCGTCCCTGCACGCCGCCCAGATCGCGTTTCTCGGGCCGCTGCTCGGCTCGATCGCCCGCCCGTTCGGCGGCAAGCTCGCCGATCGCATCGGCGGCGGGAGGATCACGCTCTACACGTTTGTGGCGATGATGTTCGCGGCGGGCATCCTCGTCGCCGCCGGCACGCTGGACGACGCTCAGCAGGGCGCACCCAGCGGCGGCCAGATGGTGGGCTACGTCGCGGGTTTCATGCTGCTGTTCGTGCTGTCGGGCATCGGCAACGGCTCCACCTACAAGATGATCCCGTCGATCTTCGAGGCGAAGGCGCAGGGTCGTGACGATCTCGACCGCGAGGGGAAGGCCGCGTGGTCGCGGGCGATGTCGGGGGCACTCATCGGTTTCGCCGGCGCGGTCGGCGCGCTGGGCGGGGTGTTCATCAACATCGTGCTGCGTGCGTCCTACGTCAGCGACGCCAAGTCGGCGACCACCGCGTTCTGGGTGTTCCTGGTCTTCTACGTGGTGTGCGCCGTCGTCACCTGGTTCGTGTTCCTGCGCCTGCGAGAGCAGCGGGCACACAGCGGAGAGCACGTCGGGCGCGCATCCACGCCGGTGCCCGCCGGATAGCCATGATCCGGACCGCCTGCTCGTATTGCGGGGTCGGGTGCGGGATCTCCGTGGAGACCCGCATCGACCCCGCGACGGGTGCGCCGGTGATCGCCAGGGTCGCCGGGGACAAGTTGCACCCCACCAATGCGGGACGGCTGTGCACCAAGGGTGCGACGCACGCGGAGATGATGGCCGCCACCGACGGCCGGTTGACGACGGCGCTGCTGCGACCGTCCCGCGACGCCGACCCGGTGGCCGCCGACGTCGACGACGCACTCGCCGAGGCGGGCCGGCGGCTGCGTGCCATCGTCGACGAACACGGACCCGACGCGGTGGCCCTGTATGTGTCGGGGCAGATGTCGAT
This sequence comes from Mycolicibacterium chlorophenolicum, assembly GCF_001044235.1. Lineage (GTDB taxonomy): Bacteria > Actinomycetota > Actinomycetes > Mycobacteriales > Mycobacteriaceae > Mycobacterium > Mycobacterium chlorophenolicum. The sequence goes on from NZ_JYNL01000030.1 coordinate 81,562, forward strand.
CGAATCGCAATACCTGGCAACCAAACTCGCCAAGGGGTTTCTGCGCACCCTGCACCTGGAATCCAACTCGCGGCTGTGCATGGCCAGTGCCGGCACCGGCTACAAGCAGTCCCTCGGCGCCGACGGACCACCGGGCTCCTACACCGACTTCGACTGCACCGACCTGTTCTTCGTCATCGGCTCCAACACGGCCGACTGTCATCCGATCCTGTTCCTGCGGATGGCCGACCGACTCAAGGCCGGGGCCAGGCTGATCGTCGTCGACCCCCGCCGCACCACCACCGCCGAGAAGGCCGACCTCTACCTGCAGATCCGGCCCGGCACCGATCTTGCGCTGCTCAACGGCATCCTGCATCTGCTCGTCGAGAACGGCGCCGTCGACGAACAGTTCATCGCCGAACACACCGAGGGCTGGGAGGCGATGCCGCCGTTCCTCGCCGACTATCCACCCGACCGGGTCGCCGCGATCACCGGACTCGCCGAAGCCGACATCCGCACCGCCGCCGCGATGATCGCCGATGCAGGGGAGTGGATGACCCTGTGGACGATGGGGCTCAACCAGAGCACCCACGGCACCTGGAACACCAACGCGATCTGCAACCTGCACCTGGCCACCGGCGCGATCTGCCGGCCGGGCAGTGGACCGATGTCGCTGACCGGGCAGCCGAACGCGATGGGCGGACGGGAGATGGGCTACATGGGGCCCGGCCTCCCGGGGCAGCGGGTGGTGTTCTCGGCCGAGGACCGGGCGTTCGTCGAAGCGCGGTGGGAGGTCGAACCCGGCACGGTTCGGGCTGCCGCCGGACCCGGCACCGTCGAGATGTTCCGGCGGCTCGCCGCGGGGGAGATCAAGGCGGTGTGGATCATCTGCACCAATCCGGTTGCCAGCGTCGCGAATCGGGACACCGTGATGGCGGGGCTGCGCGCCGCCGAGTTGGTGATCGCCCAGGACGCCTACGCCGACACGGCCACCACCCGCTACGCCGACATCGTGCTACCCGCCACGCTGTGGGCCGAGGCCGACGCGGTGATGGTGAACTCCGACCGCACGCTGACACTGCTTGCGCAGTCCATCCCGCCGGCCGGGGACGCGCGACCGGACTGGGAGCTGATCTGCGGCGTGGCACGCCACCTCGGTTTCGGCGATGCCTTCGACTACAAGTCGAGCGAGGAGATCTTCGACGAGATCCGCCGGTTCGCCAACCCGCGCACCGGGTACGACCTGCGCGGCGTCAGCTATGAGCGACTGCGTGGCGCGCCGGTGCAGTGGCCGTGCCCGCCGCAGGACAGTCCGGGCGGGTCACCCGATCGCAACCCGATCCGCTACCTCAACGACGGTGTCTCGCAGACGCTGTTCACCGATGCCGACGGGCGCCGGCCGCGGCTGGCGTTCGCCACCGCGTCCCGGCGCGCGGTGTTCCTGCCCCGGCCGCACATGGACGCGGCCGAACTGCCCGACGACGACTACCCGATGGTCCTCAACACCGGTCGGCTGCAACACCAGTGGCACACCATGACCAAGACCGGAAAGGTGGACAAGCTCAACAAGCTCAACCCCGGCCCGTTCATCGAGATCCACCCCGACGACGCCGCGGCACTCGACATCACCGACGGGCGCGACGTGGAGGTGGTGTCGCGGCGGGGGCGGGCCGTTCTGCCCGCTGTGGTGACCGACCGGGTGCGGCCGGGTGACACGTGGGTGCCGTTCCACTGGAACGACGAACACGGCGAGCACCTGACCGTCAACGCGCTGACCAACGACGCCGTCGACCCCGATTCGCTGCAACCCGAGTTCAAGGTCTGCGCCGTGTCGCTACGGCCGGTGCCGGTCACCGCCCCGGACCTCACCGAGCACGAGAACCTCTATCTGCAGGGCTTCTTCGCCGGTATCGAGCAGGGGCGTCCGGGCGTGCCCGTGCTGCCCGCGGACGCGCCGGTGAGCGCGCGCACCCGGATGTACATGGACGGCGTGCTGGCAGGCCGGTACGCGCGCGCGCCCGAGGCGCCGGCGACCGCGGGCCCACTGGTGCTGTGGGCCTCGCAGACCGGCACGGCCGAGGAGTTCGCGGCCACACTGGGCCGACGCCTCGCGGCCGGGCGATTGTCGGCGATGGACGACGTCGACCCCGCCGAGCTGGCCGGCGCCGGTGACGTCGTGATCGTCACCAGCACGTTCGGCGACGGTGGGCCCCCGGACAACGGTGCCTCGTTCTGGGAGCGGCTGGCGTCGCCGGATGCGCCCGCACTGGACGGCGTGCGCTACACGGTGCTCGGCCTCGGCGACCGCTCGTACGACAACTTCTGCGGGCACGCCAAATCGCTGGACGCTCGGCTCGCCGACCTGGGAGCGACCCGGGTGCTCGACCGGGCCGAGTGCGAGGCCTACGACGACGAACCGATGGCGCGGTGGGCGGACTCGGTCGCCGAGGTGATGTCCACGGCGCCCGCCGATCCGGTACCGGCGGCCCCGGCTGCGCCGGCGATCTTCACCCGGGCGCACCCGGTGTCGGCCCCGCTGTGCCGCAACGGTCGGCTGACTCCGGCCGACGCGGCCAAGGAGGTGCGGCAGTTCGGATTCGACCTCAGTGCCCACGATGTCACGTATGCGGCCGGCGACTCGCTCGGCGTGTTCGTCGCCAACTCGGCCTTTGCCGTCGAGAAGTGGCTGTCGGCAACAGGTTTCACCGGCAGTGAGGATGTGTTCGTCGACGGCGCCCGGATGTCGTTGCGGGAGGCGCTGATCGGGCACTACGACATCTGCAAGGTGACGTCGAATCTGGTCAGCTTCGTCGCCGAGCAGTGTCCGGACCCCGCGGTCGGGCGTCTGCGCCGGGATCGTGCCGCGCTGGACAGATGGTCGGTGAACCGGAACGGCCTCGACCTGGTGGCGGAGTTCGGTGTGCGCGCGGACGTGGAACTGTGGCAGGAGGTGCTGGTGCGGCTGACGCCGCGGCAGTACTCGATCTCGTCGAGCCCGCTGGTCAGCCCGCACGAGGTGCAGCTGACCGTGTCGGTGGTGCGGTACCGCGGGCCGGACGGCAGCCCACGAGGCGGGGTCGGCTCGACGTATCTGGCCGATCTTCCCGACGGGACGCCGGTGTCGGTGTTCCTGCAGCGCTCGCCGCACTTCCGTCCGCCGCGGGATGCGGGGACGCCGATGATCATGGTGGGGCCGGGGACCGGCATCGCGCCGTTCCGCGCGTTCCTGCAGGAGCGCCGGGCGCTGGGGCACAGCGGCCCCAACTGGCTGTTCTTCGGCGACCGGCACCGCGCGCAGAACTTCTACTACCGCGACGATCTGCTCGACATGGTCGACGACGGGTTCCTCAACCGGTTGGATCTGGCGTTCTCCCGCGACCAGGAGCAGCGGGTGTACGTGCAGCACAAGATGCTCGACTACGGCGCCGACGTCTGGCGCTGGCTCGAGGACGGGGCGCACCTTTACGTCTGCGGGGACGCCACCCGGATGGCCAAGGACGTCGACGACGCGCTGACGGCCATCATCCGGACCCACGGCGGAATGAACGAGGAGGCCGCCCGGGCGTACAAGCGAGAACTGGTGGGGGACAAGCGCTACGTGCGCGACGTTTACTGATCTCGTCTTCCGGTTTTGTCGGTGGTCGAATGTATGTTCGAGTCATGTCGACGGGGGATCTGCGGGCCGCGGTGGCCGCGGTGGTGGCCGCCGTCGACGAACTGGCCGCCGCGGACTGTGATTTGGCGACCCGTGCTGAGCTCGTGGATGTCTTGGACGAGCTGGAAACCGTGGGGTGTCGGCTGCCCGCCCTGCGGCATCGGCTGTTGGCGCGGCTGCAGGTGGAGACCACCCCGCAGCATATGGGTGCCAAGAACTGGAAGGACGTGCTAGCGATCCGGTGGCGCATCTCCACGTCCGAGGCGCACCGCCGGTTGACCGAGGCGGCGCTGTTGGCGCCGCGTCAACCGGTGACCGGGCCGCCGCTGCCGCCGGTGTTGCATGCCACCGCGGTCGCCCAGGAAAAGGGGTTGATCAACGCCGAGCATGTCGAGGTGATCCGCAAAGCCGTCGATAAACTGCCCGGGTTCGTCGACACCACCACCCGCGACCAGTTCGAGGTCGACCTGGTCCGTACCGCGGTCGGGGTGGGTCCCAAAGAGTTGCGCGACGCCGCGGACCTGACGTTGTTCAAGCTCGATCAGGACGGCCCTCCACCTGATGAGCACGAACGGGCCCGTACCCGCGGGGTGACCAAACACCAGCAGCGCCGCGACGCGATGACCGACCTGGCCGCCCGGCTCACCCCCGAGGCGTGGGCGGTCTGGGAGGTGCTGTTCGCCAAATACGCCGCCCCGGGCATGTGCAACCCCGACGACGCCGAACCGTGCACCTCCGGGACACCGACCCAAGCCCAGATCGACAACGATCACCGCAGCCTGGCTCAACGCCAACACGACGCCCTACTCGCCGTCGGACGGATCGCGCTGATGAGCGGCGATCTGGGTCAGTTGAATGGGTTACCGGTGTCGGTGATCATCCGCACCACCCTCCAAGACCTGGAATCCCGGGCCGGGATCGGCGTCACCGGCGGCGGCACCCGCCTCCCCATCCGCGACGTCATCAAGATGGCCGGCCACGCCAACCACTACCTCGCCGTGTTCGANCCCGGGCCGGGATCGGCGTCACCGGCGGCGGCACCCGCCTCCCCATCCGCGACGTCATCAAGATGGCCGGCCACGCCAACCACTACCTCGCCGTGTTCGACCGCGCCACCGGCTCCGCGCTGGACCTGTTCCGCACCCGACGGGTCGCCTCGCCGGCGCAGCGGATCATGCTCATCGCCCGCGACGGCGGCTGCACGAAACCGTGCTGCACCGTGGGCGCCTACGGGTCTCAGGCCCATCACGCGACCACCGACTGGGCCGCCGGCGGGCTCACCAACGTCAACGACCTCGGTTTGGCCTGCCCGCCGGACAACCGCGCGGTGAAAGAAGGCGGCTGGAGCACCGCGATGAACGGCCGCCACGAGGTCGAATGGACCCCACCCCCGCACCTGGACACCGGCCAAACCCGCATCAACACCTACCACCGCCCCGAACTGCTGCTACGCCCACCCGACGACGACCAACCCGCCGGCGACAACGCCGCACCCGCCGCACGGGCCGAGCCGGTCGCACCGACCGACGCCGAACCACCCACCTCAGCCGACGACCCCGCCCAACCCGGCGGACCCGCACCACCCGGCGACCAGGCGGCCTGACCGCCGCAGGGGGACGGCACTGGTATGGATTCCGGATTAAGCGTCGATTCGTGTTGCGCGCCAACAGGTTAACGATGATCAGCGTCGCACTCGAGGAACGTCGCATTCTTTGAGTAAGTGTTCCGATCGCTTCCTCTCGTGTTCGGCGATCCGCCGCCCGTCAGGCGTTGCTGTGGCAGCTGCGACCCCTTTGTCGGTGAGGTTCAACCACAGGCGGCCGAACCATGCGATCGGTTCGTCATAGTGCGCGACATAGCTGCGCTGCAGTTCTTCGAGCGATTCATTGAGCGACTCGCAGACGAACTCGCCGTTGTCCGGATAGCCCGTTTCGGCCAGGCCGTCCTCAACGAGCGTGCGGATGACAGCAATCGTGACAGCCTGCAACTCGGTCACATCTGCGTCCGGAAGCTCCTGCTCGACGAGCCAATGGATCCGGGGCAGGTCTTTACAGTCGACAAGGCCGTCCAGCAGTACCTGGTGCCGTAAACCTTCGAGTGCCGTGCTCATCTTTGGAATCTCGGTGTTCGATATCGTCGCCGGGTCATGCGCCGGCTCCGATCGTCAGGAATGGCGAAGATCCCGCATAGATCAGCCTTGATCACGTTCAGAACGAATTGCATCCGGCCGCTCCCGCTCGTGCTCAGCTACCCGTAGCCCCTCGGGTGTCGACGTTGCGATTTGAACGCCCTTCTCGGTTAATTTGATCCAGCAGCTCCAGATCCATTCGGATGGCTCGTCGTAACGATCAAAGAACGTGCGTTTGACCTCCCGAAGAGTTTCCGCGAAGGGCTCTACAACGAAGGTGTCGTCGTCCTGGCCGGGATAACCGGTGACGACTAGGCCATCGTCTACCAACGATTGCAGTACGTCGACTATTGCGCGCTGCCGCTCCGACAGCGATGCGCTGGGGAGGCGTTCCAAGGCTTGAGAGTTGATATGCCCCGTGTTGATGGGCATCACAAGGGCATCTAGAAGCAAGTCAGAACGCAACACGTCAAAGTTCGCTTTCACAGACGCCCCCTCTACCTCGATGCTCGACGTCCCCGTTCTATATCTCAGACAGAGTCGGCGTCACAAAACACCGCTCACCACCAGAGGCCCTCGAGTCGGTCGCTGAAAGCTGTGTCCCGATCGGTATAGCCCGCATTCATTCCGGTGACCGCTGCGGTGGACTGACAGCGCTACAGGATCGACAGACAGAATCCCCACGACGGAAAGCGTAATCGGCTCAACCGGAGGGCTTCGACACCAAGTTCCGACGGTCGCGAACAGCGCCAGTCCAGCGGGCGCCACACGCAGGAAGAAGAAAAGTGTCCGAGGGGGGACTTGAACCCCCACGCCCGTTAATAGGGCACTAGCACCTCAAGCTAGCGCGTCTGCCATTCCGCCACTCGGACCAGTTCGAAGGCAGCTTAGGTTAACGGATCGGCGGCCTCGGACCCAAACCGGGACCGGGTGGTAGGAAAGGGAGCGTGAGCGGTCCCCAGACTCCCAGCGACGAGGTCGTCGACATCGTCAGTGCCCTCATCCGCTTCGACACCTCCAACACCGGCGAACTCTCCACCACCAAAGGTGAGGCCGAGTGCGCCCGATGGGTCGCCGAGCAGCTGGAGGAGGTCGGGTTCACCTGCGAATACATCGAGGCGGGCGCGCCAGGCCGGGGCAACGTGTTCGCCCGCCTCAAGGGCGCCGACCCGTCCCGCGGTGCGCTGATGCTGCACGGCCACCTCGACGTGGTGCCCGCCGAAGCGTCCGACTGGAGCGTGCACCCGTTCTCCGGCGCCGTCGAGGACGGCTACGTATGGGGCCGCGGCGCGGTCGACATGAAGGACATGGTCGGGATGATCATCGCGGTCGCCCGGCACTTCAAGCGGGCCGGCATCGTCCCGCCCCGTGACCTGGTGTTCGCCTTCGTCTCCGACGAGGAGGCCGGCGGCAACTACGGCTGCAAATGGCTCGTCGAGAACCGCCCCGACCTGTTCGACGGCGTCACCGAGGCGGTCGGCGAGGTCGGCGGCTTCTCGCTCACCGTGCCCCGCCGCGACGGCGGCGACCGCCGGCTCTACCTCATCGAGACCGCCGAGAAGGCGATGATGTGGATGCGCCTGACCGCCCGCGGCCACGCCGGCCACGGATCCATGGTGCACAACGACAACGCCGTCACCGCCGTCGCCGAGGCCGTTGCCAAACTGGGCCGCCACCGCTTCCCGATCGTGCTGACCGAATCGGTCGAGCAGTTCCTCGCCGCGGTCAGCGAGGAGACCGGCTACAGCTTCGACCCCACCTCGCCCGACATCGACGGCGCCGTCGCCAAGCTCGGCTCGATCGCCAAGATCGTCGGCGCCACCCTGCGCGACACCGCGAACCCGACGATGCTCAAGGCCGGCTACAAGGCCAACGTCATCCCCGGCACCGCCGAGGCGGTCGTGGACTGCCGGGTGCTGCCCGGCCGGCTCGCCGAGTTCGAGCGGGAAGTCGACGAACTCATCGGCCCCGACGTCACGCGCGAGTGGATCACCGAATTGCCCTCGTACGAAACACCATTCGACGGCGAGCTGCTCGAAGCGATGAACGCCGCCATCCTGGCCGCCGACCCCGACGCCCGCACCGTGCCCTACATGCTCTCCGGCGGCACCGACGCCAAGCACTTCGCCCGGCTGGGCATCCGCTGCTTCGGGTTCGCGCCGCTGCGACTGCCGCCCGACCTGGACTTCGCCGCGTTGTTCCACGGCGTCGACGAACGGGTACCCGTGGACGCGCTGACCTTCGGTGCGCAGGTACTCGAGCACTTCCTCCTGCACAGCTGACAAACCACCACCGCGAAAGGACTGTGTCACATGGCTTTTGACTACGATCCCTACTCCTTCCTGCCGGAGCTGCCCAGCTTCACGCTGACCTCGCAGTCCTTCACCGACGGCGCGGTCTGGGGCAACGACCAGGTCAGCGGCATCATGGGCGCCGGTGGCAACGACGTGTCCCCGCAGCTAAGCTGGTCGGGCTTCCCCGAGGAGACCCGCAGCTTCGCCGTCACCGTGTACGACCCCGACGCGCCCACCGGCTCCGGCTTCTGGCACTGGGCGGTGTTCAACCTGCCCGCCACGGTCACCGATCTGCCTGCCGGCGTCGGCGACGGCAGCAGCCAGGGATTCCCCGGTGACGCCGTCACGCTGTCCAACGACGCCGGTCTCAAGCGGTTCATCGGCGCCGCGCCGCCGCCCGGGCACGGGCCGCACCGCTACATCGTCGCCGTGCACGCGGTCGACGTCGAGAAGCTCGACGTGCCGGCCGAGGCCACGCCGGCCTATCTGGGCTTCAACCTGTTCAGCCACGCGATCGCCCGCGCGCTGATCACCGGCACGTACGAGAACAAGGGCTGAGTCAGCCGGCCGCCGATCCGACGGCCTCGGCGAGGCTGCGAAAACCGTTGGCGTGCAGCCGGTAAGCGATCCCGTCGTTGACCGACCTCGCCCACAGGCCACCGCCGTAGACGAAGCCGGTGTAGCCCTGCAGCAGTGACGCCCCCGAGGTGATGCGCTCCCATGCGTCGTCGGCGGTCTCGATGCCGCCGACGCTGATCAGCACCAGGGAGCTGCCGACGCGCCGGTGCAGCCGGCGCAGCACCTCCAGCGAGCGGTGCGCCACCGGCGGGCCGGAGATGCCGCCGGCGCCCATCTCGTCGACGCCGGGGGTCCGCAGGCCGACGCGCGAGATCGTCGTGTTCGTCGCGACGATGCCGGCCAGCCCCAATTCGACGGCCAGATCGGCGATCTCGTCGATGTCGTCGTCGGCGAGGTCCGGCGCGATCTTCACCAGCACCGGGGTGGACGTCGCGGCGACCACCGCCGCCAGGATCGGGCGCAGCGACTCCACCGACTGCAGGTCGCGCAGCCCCGGCGTGTTCGGCGAGCTGACGTTGACCACCAGATAGGCGCACAGCGGACCGAGAAGCCGTGCGCCCTCGGCGTAGTCGTCGACCGCCCGCTCGGGCGGGGTCACCTTGTTCTTGCCGATGTTCACGCCGATCGGCACATCGGGATGCGCGCGGGCCAGTGTCCGGACCATCGCCGCCGCGCCGTGGTTGTTGAAGCCCATCCGGTTCAGCAGCGCCCGGTCGTCGGGCAGCCGGAACAGTCGCGGCGCCGGATTGCCCGGCTGCGGACGCGGGGTGACCGTGCCGACCTCGGCGTGGCCGAAGCCCAGCGCGCCCCACGTGTGCACGCCCAGACCGTCCTTGTCGAAGCCGGCCGCCAACCCGAGCGGGGCGGGGAACCGGACCCCGAAGACCGTGCTCGCCAGCGCCGGGTCGTAGCGCAACAGTCTGCGCGCCAAGGCTTTTCGCGCGACGGGCGGCGCCGTCGCGGCTCGCAGGCCGGCGAAGACCACCGTGTGGATGCGTTCTGGGGGAACCAGGAACATCGCGCGCCGCAGCGCGGCGTACATCACAGCGCCGGCTGGTCGGGGCCCTGCAGGGCGTCCCCGCGCTTCTTGCGGCGCAGCAGCACCCGCCGGCTGCCGTCGGTGTAGAGCCGCACGCGGGTCAACTCCCAGCCGCGGTACTCGGCCTCGATGGACAGCCGCACCGATGCGCTGACGCGGGTGACATCGGGCGGCAGCCGCAGCGGGATCCATTCGTACTCGCCCGGATCGTCGGCGACGGCCTGGCTCCAGGCTGCGGGCATCCGCCCGCGCGAACCCGCACTCACTGTGCTCTGCTCTTCGCGCAAGCGCTCATCACTGTGCCGCCCCCGGGATCATCTGGACACCGCCGCCTGTGCCCGACACCACGTACAGGGTGCCGGACGTGTCGTCGAAAGCCAGCGTATTGGGTTGCTGCACGGTTCGATATCGCACCTTCTCGACGGGAATCCCGGTCGCCAGATCGTAACCAACGACGGTGTTCGTCGCCGTCTGGGCAACCCAGGCGAGTCCGGATTTCTTCCCGCCCGACGCCGTCAGACCGTAGGGCGCATCGGGCACGGGGTAGCGCTGCCGCAGCATCAGCGGGTCCACGCCGTAGACCAGCAGTTCGCCGCCGCGGGTGTCGGCGACCAGCACCCGGCCGTTCGGGTCGGCGGCCATCGTGGTGGCGCCCTCGCCCGCGCGCAGCGCGTGCTCGGCGCTGGTGCCGTCGGTGTTGAGGCTGGTCACCGAGGTCTGCCCGCGGTCGAGCACCACGGCGGTGTCGCCCTGGGTGACGAGGCCGTCGACGCGGGCGAAGATCTTCAGCGACGCACCGACCGCGGTGTCCGACGACAGCGTGTACACCGTGCCGTCGGCGCTGCCGAGCACCAGCCGGCCGTCGCCGCGGCGGGCGATCGCGGTGAAGTCGACATCGTCGTGGTCGGCCACCGCCACCCGGGTGGCCCGGCGCGCCGCGACGTCGATCATGAAGTAGCCGCCGCGGGTGGCCACCGCCACCCGGCCGGGGCCGTCTGCGGTCATCGCGGTCGCGCCGCCGGTCAGTCCGATCGGGGTGGCCGCGCCGCCGGGGGCGATCGTCGTCACCGTGGCGCGGTCCGGGGCGGCGGCGCCGAGCGTGACCAGCGAGCGGGTCGAGGTGTCGAACACCGCCGCCCGGGCGCCCGCGGGCAGCGGGAACACCGTGCCGGGCAGGCCCGCGGTGGCCGGGGGAGAGTCGGCCGCACGCGCCGGCGCGATGGTCGGCGGCGGCGCGTCGGCCGGATTCGACGAACACCCGGCGACCAGCACGATTGCCGAGAACGCGAGGCCGAGGCGAACCGGCTGGGAAAGAGGGTTTGAACGGCGCTGCAATGGGTAGCTTCCGGTCGTGCGTTCAGATCTTGATCGAACAGCCAGTGTAAGCACCCCGGTCGGACACGGCCGGTGGCATCTGCGGGGCGCGGTGGCCCGCGCGGCGGTATGGTACATACCATGACCCTCGCGACGGACCGCGTAGTGACCCCGGAGGGCTTCGCGGTCGAGGACATCACCACTGGCGTCCACGCCAGCGGCTTCGGCCAGGTGGGTGACGGCCGTAGTTTCTCCTTCCACATCGAGCGTCACGAGCTGGTCGTCGAGGTCTACCGCCCGCGGCTGCGCGGGCTGGTGCCCCAGAGTGAGGACGTCGTCGCGGTCGCGACACGCAAGCTCACCGACATCGATCTGACCGACGAGCGGAGCATGACCGCCGTCGTGCGCGACGCGGTCGCCGCGGCGCATCCGGTGCCGCGGACCGGTCGCTGACCCTGCCCTCACGGTACGGTCGTCGTCGTGACGGACGTCCCTGCCATGTCGTGGCTTCAGGTCGTGGTCCTGTCGGTACTGCAGGGGCTCACCGAATTCCTGCCGGTGTCCTCCTCGGGGCATCTGGCGATCGCCTCCCGGATCTTCTTCGACGACGACGCCGGCGCGTCCTTCACCGCGGTGAGCCAGCTGGGCACTGAAGCGGCCGTGCTGCTGTACTTCGCCCGCGACATCGGACGGATCATCAAGGCCTGGTTCAACGGCCTGTTCGTCGCCGCCCACCGCAGCAGCGACTACTGGCTGGGCTGGTGGGTCATCATCGGCACCCTCCCCATCGGGGCGGTCGGCCTGCTGTTCAAAGACCAGATCCGCACGGGCGCACGCAATCTCTGGCTGGTCGCGACGGCATTGATCGTCTTCTCCGCGGTGATCGCCGCGGCCGAGTACTACGGCAGGCAGACCCGTCGCGTCGAGCAACTGACGTGGCGCGACAGCGTGACAGTCGGCCTGGCGCAGTGTCTGGCGCTGGTGCCGGGGGTGTCGCGGTCCGGCGCCACCATCAGCGCCGGGTTGTTCCTCGGCATGGACCGCGAGCTGGCGGCACGGTTCGGCTTCCTGCTCGCCATCCCCGCGGTGTTCGCCTCGGGACTGTTCTCGCTGCCCGACGCCTTCGCACCCGTCGGGGAGGGGATGAGCGCGACCGGACCGCAGCTGCTCGTCTCGACCGTGATCGCGTTCGTCGTCGGATTCGCCGCGGTGGCGTGGTTTCTGCGGTTCCTGGTGCGCCACAGCATGTACTGGTTCGTCGGCTACCGCGTGCTGCTCGGCACCGTGGTGCTGATCCTGCTCGGCACCGGGGTGGTGGCGGCGACATGACCGTTCTGCTGCTGCGCCACGGCCGTTCGACGTCGAACACCGCGCACACGCTGGCCGGCCGGTCCGAAGGCGTCGACCTCGACGACCGCGGCCGCGAACAGGCCGAGTCGCTCGTCGAACGCCTCGGCTCACTGCCCATCCGCGCGATCGTGCGGTCGCCGCTGCTGCGGTGCGGCCGCACCGTGGAACCGCTGGCCGCCGCGCTGGGCGTGGAGCCGGTGATCGACGACCGGATCGCCGAGGTCGACTACGGCTCGTGGACGGGACGCAAGATCGGCGAGCTGGTCAAGGAACCGCTGTGGGCGGTGGTGCAGCAGCAGCCCAGCGCCGCGGTGTTCCCCGACGGCGAGGGTCTGGCCGCCGTCCAGGCGCGAGCGGTGTCCGCTGTGCGCGAACACGACCGCCGGCTGGCCGAGGAGCACGGCGGCGACGCGCTGTGGGTCGCCTGCACCCACGGCGACGTGATCAAGGCGGTGCTGGCCGACGCGCTCGGCAGCCATCTGGACAGCTTCCAGCGCATCAACGCCGATCCCGCATCGGTCAGCGTGGTCCGCTACACGGCGGTGCGCCCGTTCGTGATCCACGTCAATCACACCGGCTCGGCGCTGAACTCCGCGTTGATCGCCCCGCCGCCGCCCGAGAAGACCGACGACGTGCCCGCCGGAGACGCCGTGGTCGGCGGTTCTGCCGGGTGAGCCGCGCACGGTATTTTGGAACCTGCCATGCCCCGTGAAATCCACGTCTTCCGCACTCCCGACCGCTTCGTGGCCGGGACGGTCGGTCAACCGGGGAATCGGACGTTCTACCTGCAGGCCGTGCACGACACCCGGGTGGTGTCGGTGGTGCTGGAAAAGCAGCAGGTGGCCGTGCTCGCCGAGCGTATCGCCGCGCTGCTGCTGGAGATCAACCGCCGCTTCGGCACACCGATCCCGCCCGACACGGGTGAGGTCGAGGATCTGAGCCCGCTGGTGACGCCCGTCGACGCGGAGTTCCGGGTCGGCACCATGGGACTGGGCTGGGACTCCGAGGCCCAGACCGTCGTGGTGGAACTGCTCGCCGTGTCCGACACCGAGTTCGACGCGTCGGTGGTGCTCGACGACGCGGAGGAGGGCCCCGACGCAGTGCGGGTGTTCCTCACCCCCGAATCGGCGCGCGAGTTCGCGACGCGCTCGAACCGGGTCATCTCGGCGGGACGCCCGCCGTGCCCCCTGTGTGACGAGCCGCTCGATCCCGAGGGCCACATCTGCGTCCGCACCAACGGTTACCGGCGCGGCGCGCTGGGCGGGTCCGACGATGTCGACGACGTCTGAGGTCCTCGACCGCGGTGACCTGACCGTCCTGGGCCGGATCCGCTCCGCGAGCAACGCGACGTTCCTGTGCGAGTCGACCCTGGACGAGCAGGTCGTGCACTGCGTCTACAAGCCCGTGCGGGGCGAGGCCCCGCTGTGGGACTTTCCCGACGGCACCTTGGCCGGACGGGAGCGGGGCTCCTATCTGGTCTCGGCCGCGCTGGGCTGGAACCTGGTGCCCTACACCATCATTCGTGACGGGCCGGCCGGGCCGGGGATGGTGCAGCGCTGGGTGGACCAACCCGCCGACGACGAGGACGACGAGACCGCCTCATCTGGGCCCGATCTGATCGACCTGCTGCCCGCCGGGGCGATCCCGCCGGGCTTTCTGCCCGTGCTGCAGGCCTACGACTACGCCGGCGACGAGGTCACCCTGGTGCACGCCGACGACGAGCGGCTGCGCCGCCTCGCCGTGTTCGACGTCCTGATCAACAACGCCGACCGCAAGGGCGGCCACGTGCTCTCCGGCGTCGACGGCCAGGTCTACGGCGTCGACCACGGGGTGACCCTGCACGTCGAGGACAAGCTGCGCACCGTGCTGTGGGGCTGGGCCGGCAAGCCTGTCGATGACGACACCCTGACCGACGTCGCGGCGCTCGGCGAGGCGCTGCGCGGCGAGCTCGGCGCCGAGCTGTGCTGCCACGTCACCCCCCGCGAGGTGGCCGCGCTTCGCGCCAGAGTCGTTGCGCTCCTGCGTAATCCGGTGATGCCCACGCCCGACCGGCGCCGCCCGATCCCGTGGCCGGCGTTCTGACGTGATCTACTGACCCGGTGACCCTCACCGATGCAGCGCTGGCCGCCACCGTGGCCGCCGAGGCCGGTGACCTGCTGCTGGCGATGCGGGAGCAGATCGGGTTCTACGACCCCTACGACCTGGGCGACGCCGGCGACATGCGGGCCAACACGCTGATCCTGGACCGCCTGCACCAGCATCGGCCGCACGACGCCATCCTGTCCGAGGAGGCCGCCGACGACGTCTCGCGCGTCCACGCCGACCGGGTCTGGATCGTCGACCCCGTCGACGGCACCTACGAGTACTCGATGCCCGGGCGCGCCGACTGGGCGGTGCACATCGCGCTGTGGCAACGCGACGGCTCGACGGAGGGAGCGATCACCGACGCCGCCGTCGCGCTGCCCGCCCGCGGCGAGGTGTACCGCACCGACACCGTGAGCGCTCCGCCGCCACGTACCGACGGGCCCATCCGGATCACCGCCAGCGCCAGCAGGCCGCCCGCGGTGCTGTGGCGGATGCGGGAGGAACTCGACATCCAGCTGGTCCGCATCGGCTCTGCCGGTGCCAAGGCGATGGCCGTGGTGCGCGGCGACGTGGACGCCTACGTGCACGCCGGCGGTCAGTGGGAATGGGATTCGGCCGCCCCGGCCGGGGTGCTGTGGGCCGCCGGCCTGCACGCCACGCGCCTGGACGGCAGCCCGCTGATCTACAACCGTCGCGACCCATATCTGCCCGACCTGCTGATGTGCCGGCCCGAGGTGGCCGACACGCTGCTCGAGGTGATCTGGTCGACATACCGGCGCTAGAGGACATGAACGGGAATGAAATGGCCCTCGGCGTTGTCGCAGAGGCTGATGTCTAAAGTCGAAGCCATGCAATCGTGGTCGGCGCCGAGCGTTCCGGTGCTCGCTGGTCGGGGTCCGCAACTGCGGCTCTACGACAGCGCCGACCGCCAGGTCCGGCCGGTGAGTGCCGGCTCCACCGCGACCATGTACGTCTGCGGGATCACCCCGTACGACGCCACCCACCTGGGTCATGCCGCGACCTACCTGACCTTCGACCTGGTGGCCCGGGTGTGGCTGGACGCCGGTCACGACGTGCATTACGTGCAGAACATCACCGACGTCGACGATCCGCTGTTCGAACGCGCCGAGCGGGACGGCATCGGGTGGCGCGAGCTCGCCGACCGGGAGACCGACCTGTTCCGCGAGGACATGGCGGCGCTGCGGGTGGTGCCGCCGCGCGATTACGTGGCGGCCACCGAGGCCATCGCCGAGGTCGTCGAGGTGGTGGAGAAGCTGCTGGCCTCCGGCGCGGCCTACGTCGTCGACGATCAGGAGTATCCCGACGTCTACTTCCGTGCCGACGCGACCCTGCAGTTCGGGTACGAGTCAGGGTACGACCGCGACACGATGCTCGCGCTGTTCGCCGAGCGCGGCGGTGATCCGGACCGGCAGGGCAAGGCCGACCCGCTCGACGCGCTGTTGTGGCGCGCCCAGCGGCCCGGCGAGCCGAGCTGGCCGTCGCCGTTCGGTCCCGGCCGGCCCGGCTGGCACGTCGAGTGTGCGGCGATCGCGTTGAGCCGCATCGGCACCGGCCTGGACATCCAGGGCGGTGGCAGCGACCTGATCTTCCCGCACCACGAGTTCTCCGCCGCCCACGCCGAATGCGTCTCGGGGGAGCGGCGTTTCGCGCGCCACTACGTGCACGCCGGCATGATCGGCTGGGACGGGCACAAGATGAGCAAGAGCCGCGGCAACCTGGTGCTGGTGTCGCAGCTGCGCCGCGACGGCGTGGATCCGGCGGCGATCCGGCTGGGGCTGTTCGCGGGTCACTACCGCGAGGACCGGTTCTGGAGCCCGGCGGTGCTCGAGGAGGCCCAGCAGCGTCTGCACCGGTGGCGCAGCGCCACCTCGCTCGACGGCGCGCCGGATCCCGGCGACGTCGTCGCCCGAGTGCGCCGATACCTCGCCGACGATCTCGACACCCCCAAAGCGCTTGCCGCCCTTGATGGTTGGGCCACCGACGCGCTGTCCTACGGTGGACACGACGGGACGGCGGGGCAGACCGTCGCCACGGCGATCGACGCGCTGCTGGGAGTTCAGCTGTAACACCCCGGCGGTGGAGTAGGTTGCCGCCATGGGATCGGTGGCCGGCAGGACAGTACTCATCACGGGCGGTGCGCGCGGCGTCGGCGCCGAGGTGGCCCGCCGCCTGCACGCCAAGGGCGCCAATCTCGCGCTGACCGACCGCGACGGGGCCGCGCTCGCCACGATGGTCGACGAGCTGGGCGCGGAGCGGGTGCACGCCGAGACGGCCGACGTGCGCAGCCTGGCCGCGATGGAGACGGCCGCCGCGAACGCGATCGAGAAGTTCGGCGGCATCGACGTCGTGATGGCCAACGCCGGCATCGCCTCCTATGGTTCGGTGCTGCAGGTCGACCCTGAGGCGTTCCAGGCCCTGATGGACGTCAACGTGATGGGGGTGTTCCACACCGTGCGGGCCACCCTGCCCTCGGTGCTGGAGCGCCGCGGCTACGTGCTGATCGTGTCGTCGCTGGCCGCCTACGCCGCCGCGCCCGGGCTGGCGCCCTACAACGCGTCCAAGGCCGCTGTCGAGCACTTCGCGAACGCGCTGCGCCTGGAGGTGTCCCACCGCGGCGTCGACGTCGGGTCGGCGCACATGTCCTGGATCGACACGCCGATGGTGCAGGACACCAAGGCCGACCTGTCGACGTTCCAGGAGATGTTGAGCAAGTTGCCGTTCCCGCTGAACAGGACGACGTCGGTGCAGGCGTGCGGACGGGCGTTCGTCGCCGGGATCGAGAACCGCAGACGTCAGATCAACTGCCCCGGCTGGGTCGGCGCCCTGCGCGTGCTCAAACCGCTGCTGTCCACACCGCTCGGCGAGCAACCGGTCCGCGCCTTCGTGCCCGACCTGCTCCCGCGCATGGACGCCGAAGTCGCGGCGCTCGGCCGTTCGATGAGTTCCCGCACCACGGATCTGGAGACCCGGTGAAAATCAGAGCACTGCTCATGACGGCCGCGATGCTCGTCGTCGCCGGCTGCAGCGGACAGGCGAGCGACCAGGCGCAGAGTTCGTCGTCGTCGCCGTCAGCGTCGACGACCCCGGCGCCCGTCACCCCCGAGGAGGCCCGGGCCATCGCCAAAGAGGCCTACATCTACGGGTTTCCGATCGTCGACAACTACCGGGTGCAGTACACCTACTTCGTCGACAAGCAGGACCCGCAGTACAAGGGCGGCTGGAACGAGGTGCACAACACGGCGCGGGTGTTCACCCCCGAGGACACCACGATCCAGACGCCCAACTCGGACACGCCGTACTCGGCGGTCGGCGCCGACCTGCGCACCGAACCGCTCGTGCTGACGGTCCCGCCGATCCAGCAGGACCGGTACTACTCGCTGCAGTTCGTCGACGGCTACACCTACAACTTCGCCTACGTCGGCAGCCGCACCACCGGCAACGGCGGCGGCAAGTACCTGCTGGCCGGCCCGGACTGGAAGGGCGAGAAGCCCGCCGGCATCGACGAGGTGATCCGCTCGGACACCGAGCTCGCGATGGTGCTGTATCGCACGCAGCTGTTCGGACCGTCAGACATCGACGAGGTCAAGAAGATCCAGGCCGGATACCAGGTGGCGCCACTGTCGGTGTTCCTCAACCAGCCCTCGCCGGCGCCGGCCCCGCCGATCGACTTCGTGCCGCCGCTGACCCCCGACCAGCAGCGCACGTCGCCGCAGTTCTTCGAGATCCTGAACTTCGCGCTGCGGTTCGCGCCGACGCTGCCCGAGGAGAAAGACCTGCGCGAACGGTTCGCGAAGATCGGTATCGGACCCGACGGCAACTTCGACGCCGAGAAGCTCACACCCGAGATGCGCACCGCGATCGAGGGCGGCATGGCCGACGCATGGGCCGAGCTCGACGCGCTGAAGAAGAACGACATCGACACCGGCAAGGTCGGATCGGCCCAGTTCTTCGGCACCCGCCAGGACCTCAAGGGCAACTACCTGTATCGGATGGCCGGAGCGGTGTTCGGCATCTACGGCAACACCGCCGCCGAAGCGCTCTACCCGAGCTTCACCAACGACTCCACCGGCGCCCCGCTGACCGGAGCCAACAACTACACGTTCCGGTTCGCCAAGGGGCAGCTGCCACCGGTCAACGCGTTCTGGTCGCTGACCGTCTACGAGCTGCCGCAGAGCATGCTGGTGGCCAACCCGATCAACCGCTACCTGATCAACTCGCCGATGCTGCCGAGCCTGGTGCCCGACTCCGACGGCGGCTACACCTTCTACGTGCAGAACAGCTCGCCCGGCCTGGACCGGGAAGCCAACTGGCTGCCCACACCGAAGGGGCCGTTCTCGCTGGTGCTGCGCCTGTACTGGCCGAAGCCCGACGCCCTGAACGGCACGTGGAAGCCGCCGCAGCCGGAAAAGGTCTAACCTGGCGCCGGTGAAGCAGGCCGACCTGGTGCTCTCCGGCGGCGGCGTCAAGGGCATCGCCCTGGTCGGCGCCGTTGCGGCGCTCGTCGACGCCGAGTACGTGCCGCAGCGCATCTCCGGCACGTCGGCCGGTGCCCTGGTCGGGGCGGTGCTCGCCGCGGCCGCGCAGCACGGCGACCTCACTTCGGGGCAGCTCGAGGACCTCGCGCTGTCCATCGACTACCGCGCCTTCCTCGACCCCGGGCCGATCGAACGGGTGCCGGTGCTCGGACCGGCGTGGGGAGTGCTCAGCGGCGGCGGCATCTACCGGGGTGAGGCGTTGCGGCGCTGGGTGGCCGACCAACTCGCCGGCTTCGGGGTGACGACGTTCGCCGACCTGGCCATCGACGATCCGCAGCTGCCGCCCGAGCAGCGCTACCGCCTGGTCGTGACCGTTGCCGACGTCACCCGCGGCGAGCTGGTCCGGCTGCCGTGGGACTACCGCCGCGTCTACGGCCTCGACCCCGACGAACAGAAGGTCGCCGACGCGGTCCGCGCGTCGACCGCGATCCCGTTCTTCTTCCATCCCGAGACGCTGACCAGCGCCGACGGCATCACCTCGACGCTGGTCGACGGCGGGCTGCTGTCCAACTTCCCGATCGACTCGCTGGACCGCACCGACGGGGGGAAGCCGCGCTGGCCGACGTTCGGCGTGACGCTGCTGCCGACCCTGCCGGCCGAGTCCGACCAGGTGATCCCGGCGCTGCGGCCGCTGCATCTGCTCGGTTCGCCGACCCTGCTCGAGAAGGTGCTGACGACGATCCTGGTGGGGCGGGACCAGGCCTACCTGAACCAGCCGTGGGTCAGCGTCCGCACGATCCGGATCGACACCCGCGAGGTCGGGGTCCTCGACTTCGACCTCACCACCGCCGAGAAACGCACCCTCTATCTGAAGGGCCTGCGGGCAGGCGAGGACTTCCTGACGACGTGGGACTGGACGGACTACGTCAACCGGTTCCGCTGAGGGCGCTACCGCCCCCGCCTGCGCAGGTAGCGCTCGAACTCCGCCGCCAGCGCGTCGCCGTCGATCTTGCCCAGCGCCTCGTTCATGTCGACCTCCGCGTCGCCGCGCTCTTCGAGCGACTGCACGTACTCGGCGATCTCGTCGTCCTCCGAGGTCATCTCGGTGACCGCCTGCTCCCACTCCTCGGCCTGGGCGGGCAGGTCGGCCAGCGGCACCTCGATGTCGAGGACGTCCTCGACGCGGCGCAGCAGCGCGACGGTGGCCTTCGGGTTCGGCGGCTGCGACACGTAGTGCGGCACCGCGGCCCAGAAGGTGACCGCGGGGATGCCCGCCTGCACGCACGCGTCCTGGAACACGCCCGCGATGCCCGTGGGCCCCTCGTAGCGGGTCTCTTCCAGGCCGAACGTCTTGGCCGAGTCGGGGGAGTAGGCCGCGCCCGACACCGGCACGGGGCGCGTGTGCGGCGTGTCGGCCAACAGCGCGCCCAGGATCACCACGGTCTGCACGTTCAACTTGTCGGCGATGGCCAGCAGTTCGGCGCAGAAGGTGCGCCACCGCATGTTGGGTTCCACGCCGTGCATCAGCACGATGTCGCGGTCGGCGCCCGGCGGGCGGCAGTGCGAGATCCGCATCGACGGCCACACCAGCTCCCGGGTCACCCCGTCCACCTGGCGGATCACCGGACGATTGACCTGGTAGTCGTAGTAGGCCTCGTCGTCGATCTCGACGATCGTCTCCGCCTCCCAGATGGCATCGAGATGCTCCAGGGCATCGCTGGCCGCGTCTCCGGCGTCGTTCCACCCCTCGAACGCGGCGACGACGATCGTGTCGCGCAGGTCAGGGAGGTCAGGTCGCTTCGGACCGCCGAAATCCGAGGGGGTCACCAATCCAGCGTAAGCCCTGCGTGGGTCAGATGACGGGCATCGACCCGCCCCCGGCGTACGGTCGGCGAAATAGCCTCCGCGGCCTTCTGGTTAACCTGGGAGACGACGACTCGACCGGCACCGTCGCGTGGCCGGCGCGCACGATGGCGTGCACGCCGAGCGGGTTGCGGGTCGAT
Source organism: Mycolicibacterium chlorophenolicum (assembly GCF_001044235.1). Taxonomy (GTDB): domain Bacteria; phylum Actinomycetota; class Actinomycetes; order Mycobacteriales; family Mycobacteriaceae; genus Mycobacterium; species Mycobacterium chlorophenolicum. The sequence continues at coordinate 102,484 of NZ_JYNL01000030.1, forward strand.
CGCAGCGACGAGGTGGGCGTCCAGACGTCGATCGGGAGACGACGTTAGACTTTTCTCCGTCGAGAGGCGTTGCAACGGGTTCCGGTGATGAGCCGGTGTCCGCCACGCTCGGCAGAGTCAAGGACGCCTTCCGCCATGGAAGGAACGCTTGTGGACACTCCGGAATCGGACGCCTTCGCGCCGAACATCCGTCCCGACTGCACCGACGCGCTGACCGCCGCGCTGCGTCAGCGGATCATGGTGATCGACGGCGCGATGGGCACCGCGATCCAGCGGGACCGGCCCGACGAGGCCGGCTACCGCGGCGAGCGCTTCAAGGACTGGCCGAGCGACCTCGTCGGCAACAACGATCTGCTCACGCTGACGCAGCCGCACATCATCGCCGACATCCACCGCGAGTATCTCGAGGCGGGCGCCGACATCCTCGAGACCAACACGTTCAACGCGAACGCGGTCTCGTTGTCCGACTACGGCATGGAGGAGTTCGCCTACGAGCTGAACTACGCCGGCGCGGCCCTGGCCCGGGCGGCCTGCGACGAGTTCAGCACCGAGGACAAGCCCCGCTACGTCGCCGGTGCGCTGGGGCCCACGACGCGCACCGCGTCGATCTCGCCGGACGTCAACGATCCCGGCGCGCGCAACGTCTCCTACGACCAGTTGGTCGCCGCCTACCTCGATGCCGCCCGCGGCCTCGTCGACGGTGGGGCGGACCTGCTGATCGTGGAGACCATCTTCGACACGCTGAACGCCAAGGCCGCGATCTTCGCGATCGAGACGCTGTTCGAGGACCGCGGACGCCGCTGGCCGGTGATCGTCTCGGGCACCATCACCGACGCGTCCGGGCGGACGCTGTCGGGGCAGGTCACCGAGGCGTTCTGGAATTCGATCCGGCACGCCAAGCCGCTGGCGGTCGGCCTCAACTGCGCCCTGGGTGCGCCGGAGATGCGGCCCTACCTGGCCGAGATGTCCCGGATCGCGGACACCTTCGTGTCCTGCTACCCGAACGCCGGCCTGCCCAACGCCTTCGGCGAGTACGACGAATCCCCGAAGCGTCAGGCCGGTTACGTCGCCGACTTCGCCGAGGCGGGCCTGGTCAACATGGTCGGGGGATGCTGCGGCACGACGCCGGCGCACATCGCCGAGATCGCCAAGGTCGTCGAGGGCAAGGCGCCGCGTGACGTGCCGGAGATCCCGCTGGCCACCCGGCTGTCGGGCCTGGAGCCGCTCAACATCACCGGTGACTCGCTGTTCGTCAACATCGGTGAGCGCACCAACATCACCGGGTCGGCCCGGTTCCGCAACCTCATCAAGGCCGAGGACTACGACACCGCGCTGTCGGTGGCGCTGCAGCAGGTCGAGGTCGGGGCGCAGGTCATCGACATCAACATGGACGAGGGGATGATCGACGGCGTCGCCGCGATGGACCGCTTCACCAAGCTGATCGCGGCCGAACCCGACATCAGCCGCGTCCCGGTGATGATCGACTCCTCCAAGTGGGAGGTCATCGAGGCCGGCCTGAAGAACGTGCAGGGCAAGCCGATCGTCAACTCGGTCTCCATGAAAGAGGGCGAGGAGAAGTTCGTCCGCGAGGCCCGGCTGTGCCGCAAGTACGGCGCCGCCGTCGTCGTGATGGCGTTCGACGAGCAGGGGCAGGCCGACAACCTGGAGCGCCGCAAGGAGATCTGCGGCCGCGCCTACCGGATCCTCACCGAGGAGGTCGGCTTCCCGGCCGAGGACATCATCTTCGACCCGAATTGCTTCGCGCTGGCGACGGGCATCGAGGAACACGCCACGTACGGCATCGACTTCATCGACGCGTGCGCGTGGATCAAGGAGAACCTGCCCGCGGTGCACATCTCGGGCGGCATCTCGAACGTGTCGTTCTCGTTCCGGGGCAACAATCCGGTCCGCGAGGCGATCCACGCCGTGTTCCTGTTCCACGCCATCAAGGCCGGCCTGGACATGGGCATCGTCAACGCCGGCGCGCTGGTGCCGTACGACTCGATCGACCCCGAGCTTCGCGAGCGCATCGAGGACGTGGTGCTGAACCGCCGCGAGGACGCCGCCGAACGCCTGCTGGAGATCGCCGAGCGGTTCAACAGCAAGGAGAAGGGCGAGGACCCCGCGGCGGCGGAGTGGCGGTCTCTGCCGGTCCGAGAGCGGATCACCCACGCTCTGGTCAAGGGCATCGACGCCCACGTCGACGACGACACCGAGGAACTGCGCGCCGAGATCGCCGCCGCCGGCGGCCGGCCGATTGAGGTGATCGAGGGACCGCTGATGGACGGGATGAACGTCGTCGGCGACCTCTTCGGATCGGGAAAGATGTTCCTGCCCCAGGTGGTGAAGTCCGCCCGCGTGATGAAGAAGGCCGTGGCGTACCTGCTGCCCTACATCGAGGCGGAGAAGGCGGAGAACGGCACCACCGCCGCGAAGGACACCAACGGCACCATCATCATGGCGACCGTCAAGGGCGACGTCCACGACATCGGCAAGAACATCGTCGGAGTCGTGTTGCAGTGCAACAACTTCGAGGTGATCGACCTCGGCGTGATGGTGCCCGCCCGCAAGATCCTGGACGCGGCCAAGGAGCACGACGCCGACATCATCGGCCTGTCCGGGCTGATCACCCCGTCGCTTGACGAGATGGTCAACTTCGCCGTCGAGATGGAACGCGAGGGGCTGGAGATCCCGCTGCTGATCGGCGGCGCGACCACGTCGCGGGCGCACACCGCCGTCAAGGTGGCGCCGCGCCGTTCGGGCCCGGTGGTGTGGGTCAAGGACGCATCGCGCTCGGTGCCCGTCGCGGCCGCGCTGCTCGACGACCGGCAGCGCCCCGCGCTGCTCGAGGCCACCGAGAAGGACTACGCGTCGCTGCGCGAACGGCACGCGCAGAAGAACGAGCGGCCGATGCTGACGCTGGAGAAGGCGCGCGCGAACCGCACGCCCATCGACTGGGACGGCTACACGCCGCCGGTGCCCGCGCAGGGTCTCGGGGTGCGCGAATTCCTCGACTACGACGTGGCCGAGCTGCGCGAGTACATCGACTGGCAGCCGTTCTTCAACGCCTGGGAGATGAAGGGCCGATTCCCCGACATCCTCAACAACCCGGCGTCGGGCGAGACCGCCCGCAAGCTGTACGACGACGCCCAGGAGATGCTCGACACCCTGATCAAGGAGAAGTGGCTGACCGCCAACGGCGTGATCGGCTTCTTCCCGGCGAACGCGGTCGGTGACGACATCGAGGTCTACACCGACGACACCCGCACCGAGGTGCTGACCAGGCTGCACAACCTGCGCCAGCAGGGCCAGCACCGCGACGGCATCCCGAACCGGAGCCTCGGCGACTTCGTCGCCCCCAAGGACACGGGTCTGGCGGATTACGTCGGCGCCTTCGCGGTCACCGCCGGCCTGGGCGGCGCGGACAAGATCACCGAGTTCAAGGCGGCCCACGACGACTACAACGCGATCCTGCTGGAGTCGCTCGCCGACCGGCTGGCCGAGGCGTTCGCCGAGCGCATGCATCAGCGGGTCCGCACGGAATTCTGGGGATATCAGCCCGACGAACACCTCGACAACGAGGCCCTCATCGGGGAGAGGTACCGCGGCATCCGTCCCGCGCCCGGTTACCCGGCCTGCCCGGAGCACACCGAGAAGGCCACGCTGTGGGAGCTGATGGACGTCAAGACCCGCACCGGCATCGAGCTGACCGAGTCGATGGCGATGTGGCCCGGCGCCGCGGTCAGCGGCTGGTACTTCTCGCATCCGCAGTCGCAGTACTTCGTGGTCGGGCGGCTGGCGCAGGACCAGGTCGCCGACTACGCGAAGCGCAAGGGCTGGACGCTGCAGGAGGCCGAGCGGTGGCTGGCCCCGAACCTCGGCTACAACCCGGAGGACTGAGCGCGAACGTCAGTCGTCGTAGACGACGACGTTGTCGGTGACCGCGTTGCGCGGGATGTCGATGAAGTTCGCCGGGAAGGTGGGGTCGGCGTAGCCGATGCAGATGCCGCACAGCACGGTCAGTTCGGCGGGGATGCCGAGCTGTTCGCGGGCCACCTCGGGATAGAGCGCGGTGGAGACCTGCATGCAGGTGTCCAGCCCGCGGTCGGTGAGCGCGAGCAGCAGTGTCTGCAGGAACATGCCGACCCCGATCGCGTCGGCGAACCCGAGGTCCTGGTGCATGCACACGATGCCGGCGACCGGTGCGTGGAAGAAGTCCCAGTTGCGCAGCTGCGCGTTCCACCGGCCCGCGGTGTCCTCGCGGGCGACGCCCATCGCGCCGTACACCAGTGCCCCCAGCTGACGGCGCAGGTGGCTGTGCGACTCCGGGATGCCCATCGCGGGCGGCGGGTCGGCGCGCACCGCGGCGGCGAGCGCGCCGGCGAGGCGTTCGCGCCGGGCGCCGGTGGCCAGGAACAGCCGCCACGGTTGCACGTTGGAGTTCGAGGGCGCCCGCATCGCCAGCGTCAACGCCTCGTCGAGCAGTTCCGGCGGTACCGGCTTGTCGGGCAGGAACATTCGCGTGGAGTGTCGCCGCCGGACGACGGTGTCGAGATCGGACACGCTGCCTCCTACCGGGCCGCGGGCACGCGGCGATCCCTGCGTGCCTCCAGTTCGGCGTCGTCGACCAGGACGAACATGTCGACGCCCGGTCGGCAGAGCATGGTGACCAGGAATCGCAGTGGTACGTCGTCGCGGTTGTTGCCGTCGGAGTAGTGAATGACGTCGCCGCCGGGCTCCCAGAACGCCTCGCCGGCGGTGATGACGCGGGGTGGCTCGCCTTCGAGTTCGAAGAGCATCTCGCCCTCGAGGACGTAGCCGAAGCACGGTCCGCCGGGGTGCCGGTGCGGGGGCGCGCCAGCGTCACCGGGACCCCACTCGATGACCGCGGTCATCGCCTCGGCGCCGGCGGGAATGTGGGGCGGCGTGACGGACTGCAGCAGGGTCATCGCCTTCATGAGTCGTTGCATCTGGTCGGACATGGCTGGCCTTCCGGTCGTCGGCGGATCTTCTCCTTCGACCCTGGCACCGCGGCGGTCCCGGGGGACCCTTGACAATCCGTAGTCCGGCCGCGGCCCCGGGGTGCGCGGTTCGCGCCGCGGGGCCGTTTCGTGACACAATCGGCGGGTGCGAGCGGTGTTGTGGGACATGGACGGCACGCTCGTCGACTCCGAAAAGCTGTGGGACATATCACTGTCCGCGCTCTACGAGTCGCTGGGCGGCTCGATGAGCCGCGAGACCAGGACGGCACTGGTCGGCGCGTCGGCCGACGAGACGATGGCCACGGTCTACACGGAGTTGGGCCTCGACCTCGACCCGCAGGCGATGGCCGAGTCGATCCGCTGGCTGCACGAGCACACGGCCGGGTTGTTCGACGGCGGACTGCCGTGGTGTGACGGAGCCCGGGAGATGCTGGAAGCTCTTGCGGCCGACGGCACCCCGATGGCGCTGGTGACCAACACCCAGCGCGCGCTCACCGAGCGGGCACTCAACAGCATTGGGCGGCACTACTTTTCGGTGACCGTGTGTGCCGACGAGGTGCCCAGCGGCAAACCCGCACCCGATCCGTATCTGCGCGCCGCCGATCTGCTCGGGCTCTCCGCGTCGGAGTGCCTGGCCGTCGAGGACTCCGTCACCGGTACCGCGGCGGCGGAGAAAGCCGGCTGCGCGGTGCTGGTGGTACCCAACGACGTGCCTGTCCCCGGGGGTATCCGGCGCCGGCACGCCGATTCGCTGGCGGGCCTGGACGCCGACGCATTGCGCCGCATCTACCGCGAGATCGATCGGGAACTGCGCAGCGCGTAAAGACGCGCACTTCTGGGAATGCTCCCGACCGCTCCATGCGAGTGATTGAATGTGATGCGTATCACGCAACGGCGCGGGAAGGGTGTGTGATGGCCGGTCAAGGTGGTCCAGCTGCAGATGGTCCGGAGATCTTCTCCGGGGACGAGAAGTTCGCGTCGGGGAAGACGGCGATCCGGATCGCGTCGGTGGCCGCGCTCGGCGGCCTGCTGTTCGGTTACGACAGCGCGGTGATCAACGGCGCGGTCGACTCCATCCAGGAGGACTTCGGCATCGGTAACGCCGAACTGGGCTTCGCGGTCGCGTCGGCGCTGCTGGGCGCCGCCGCGGGTGCGATGACCGCGGGCCGCATCGCCGACAAGATCGGTCGCATCGCGGTGATGAAGATCGCCGCGGTGCTGTTCCTCATCAGCGCCTTCGGCACCGGCTTCGCCCACGAGGTGTGGACCGTGGTGCTGTTCCGGATCGTCGGCGGCATCGGTGTCGGTGTCGCGTCGGTGATTGCGCCGGCCTACATCGCCGAGACCTCGCCGCCCGGCATCCGCGGCCGGCTCGGGTCGCTGCAGCAGCTGGCCATCGTGTCGGGCATCTTCCTGTCCTTCGCGATCAACTATCTCCTGCAGTACCTGGCCGGCGGCCCCAACGAGCCGCTGTGGTTCGGTCTGGACGCCTGGCGGTGGATGTTCCTGGCGATGGCGCTGCCCGCGGTCCTCTACGGGGCCCTGGCCTTCACGATCCCCGAATCGCCGCGCTATCTCGTTGCCAGCCACAAGATCCCGGAGGCCCGCCGCGTCCTGACGATGTTGCTGGGTCAGAAGAACCTGGAGATCACCATCACCCGCATCCAGGAGACGCTGGAACGCGAGGACAAGCCGTCCTGGCGGGACATGAAGAAGCCGACCGGCGGGCTCTACGGCATCGTGTGGGTGGGCCTGGGGCTGTCGGTCTTCCAGCAGTTCGTCGGCATCAACGTGATCTTCTACTACAGCAACGTGCTGTGGCAGGCGGTCGGCTTCAGCGCCGACGACTCCGCCATCTTCACCGTGATCACCTCGGTCATCAACGTGCTGACCACACTGATCGCGATCGCTCTCATCGACAAGATCGGACGCAAGCCGCTGCTGCTGATCGGCTCGACGGGGATGGCCATCACGCTGATCACGATGGCGGTGATCTTCGGCAACGCGACGCTCAACCCCGACGGGACACCGAGCCTGCCCGGCGCGTCCGGGACGATCGCACTGATCGCCGCGAACCTGTTCGTCGTCGCGTTCGGCATGTCCTGGGGCCCGGTGGTGTGGGTGCTGCTCGGCGAGATGTTCCCCAACCGGATCCGCGCCGCGGCGCTGGGCCTGGCCGCTGCCGGCCAGTGGGCGGCCAACTGGCTGATCACCGTCACGTTCCCCGGCCTTCGCGAGCACCTCGGCCTGGCCTACGGCTTCTACGGGCTGTGCGCGGTGCTGTCGGGACTGTTCGTCTGGCGCTGGGTGATGGAGACCAAGGGCGTGTCGCTGGAGGACATGCACGGCTCGATCATGAAGAGCGAGCCGAAACCGGTCGGCTAGGGCGCGCGGCCCGGATCGTCTCCGGGTCCGCGGCGGGCCTCGCCACCGCGACGTGACACAATCGGCCAACGTGAAGACCTTCGACGCCCTGTTCGCCGAGTTGAGTGAACGGGCCCGCACCCGGCCCGCTGGCAGCGGCACCGTCGCGGCGCTGGACGCGGGCGTGCACGGCATCGGCAAGAAGATCCTCGAGGAGGCCGGCGAGGTGTGGCTGGCCGCCGAGCACGAGAGCGACGAGGCGCTGGCCGAAGAGGTCAGCCAGCTGCTCTACTGGACCCAGGTGCTGCTGCTCGCACGCGGCCTCACCCTCGACGACGTGTATCGGACGTTGTGACGTGTCCCAGAACCTGCGTGTCGCCGTCCCCAACAAGGGCACCCTCAGCGAACCGGCCGCCGCGATCCTGTCGGAGGCCGGCTACCGGCGCCGCACCGACGCCAAGGACCTGACGGTCGTCGACCCGGTCAACCAGGTCGAGTTCTTCTTCCTGCGGCCCAAGGACATTGCGATCTACGTGGGGTCGGGCCAGCTCGACCTGGGCATCACCGGCCGTGATCTGGCACTGGAGTCCGACGCGCCGGTGCGGGAGCGCCTCGCGCTGGGCTTCGGATCATCGACGTTCCGCTACGCCGCCCCGGCCGGGCGGTCCTGGCAGGTGGAAGACCTCGCCGGCAGGCGCATCGCCACCTCGTTCCCGAACCTGGTGCGAAAAGACCTGGCGGCCCGGAACATCGAGGCCACGGTGATCCGCCTCGACGGTGCGGTGGAGATCTCGGTGCAACTCGGCGTTGCCGACGCGATCGCCGATGTGGTCGGCTCGGGGCGCACGCTGGGCCTGCACGACCTCACCGCGTTCGGCGACTCGCTGTGCGACTCCGAGGCGGTGCTCATCGAGCGCGCCGACGACAGTGGCGACGCCGAGAAGGACGCCGCACGCGATCAGCTGGTGGCCCGGGTCCAGGGCGTGGTCTTCGGCCAGCAGTACCTGATGCTCGATTACGACTGCCCCCGTTCGGTTCTCGAGCGCGCCACCGAGGTGACGCCCGGCCTCGAGTCACCGACGATCGCGCCGCTGGCCGATCCCGACTGGGTCGCCGTGCGCGCGCTGGTGCCGCGCCGCGACGTCAACGCGATCATGGACGAACTCGCCGCGATCGGGGCCAAGGCGATCCTGGCCTCGGACATCAGGTTCTGCCGCTTCTAGGAACTTCGACACCGCTCACGCGCGGGATGGCCGTGTTAGCGTCGCCGTGTCCAACCACGGGGAGGTCCGATGACGCAGGTCCTTGTTCTTGTGTTCGCACTCCTGATCGGGGTGATCGCCGGCCTGCGCGCCATGACCGCCCCGGCCGCCGTGGCGTGGGGCGCGTTCCTCGGCTGGATCGACGTCGACGGCAAGTGGTCGGAGTGGGTGGCGCACCCCATCACGGTGACGGTGCTGACCATCCTTCTCGTCGGTGAGCTGGTCACCGATCAACTGCCCAAGACCCCGAGCCGCAAGGTGCCGCCGCAGTTCCTCGCCCGGCTCGTCACGGGTGGTTTCGCGGGCGCAGTGATCGGCAGCGCCTCCTTCCACACCTTCATCGGGACCGGTGCAGGCATGATCGGCGCCGTGCTCGGCACTCTGGCCGGCGCCGAACTGCGCACCAGGATCGCCGCGGCCCGGGGCGGCAACGACCGTCCGGGAGCGTTCATCGAGGACGCGCTCGCGGTCGTCGGCGGCTTCCTGGTCGCCTTCCTCGTCAGCGTGGTGTAGCCGATGGCTCAGCGATTCGACGCGATCATCGTCGGCGCCGGGCAGGCCGGCCCGCCGCTGGCCGGCCGGCTCACCGAGGCGGGCCAGACCGTGGCGGTGATCGAACGCAAACTCGTCGGCGGCACGTGCGTCAACTCCGGCTGCATCCCCACCAAGACGCTCGTCGCCAGCGCGCATGCCGCGCACATCGCGCGCCGGGGCGCCGATTTCGGGATCGGCACCGGGACCGTGACCGTCGACATGGCCGCCGTCAAAGCCCGCAAGGACCGCATCAGCACCGGCGACCGCGAAGGCGTCGAGTCCTGGGTCGAGGGCATGCCCGGCTGCACGCTGATCCGCGGCCACGCCCGATTCGAGGGGCCGCACACCCTGCGGGTCGACGACCAGGTCCTCGAGGCCGACCGCATCTTCCTCAACGTCGGCGGCCGCGCGGTGGCGCCCGATCTGCCCGGGCTGGCCGACATCGACTACCTGACCAACGTGGGCATCCTCGACCTCGACGTGGTGCCCGAGCACCTGGTGATCATCGGCGGCAGCTACATCGCACTCGAGTTCGCCCAGATGTACCGCCGGTTCGGGGCCGAGGTCACGGTCATCGAGAAGGGCCCGCGGCTGACCTCCCGCGAGGACGAGGACGTCTCGGCGGCGATCAAGGAGATCCTCGAAGCCGAGGGCATCCACGTCGTCGTCGGCGCCGACGCGATGTCGTTCGCCAAGCAGGACAACGGATTCACCGTCACACCGCGCGACGGGGCCGAGCCGATCAGCGGCTCGCACCTGCTCGTCGCGGTGGGCCGGCAGCCCAACACCGACGATCTCGGACTCGAGGCCGCAGGGGTGGAGACCGACAAGCGCGGCTACATCGTCGTCGACGACCAGCTGCGCACCAATGTCGGGCACATCTGGGCGATGGGGGACTGCAACGGCCGCGGCGCCTTCACCCACACGTCCTACAACGACTTCGAGATCGTGGCGGCCAACCTGCTCGACGACGATCCCCGCCGGGTCAGCGACCGGGTCACCACCTACGCGCTCTACATCGACCCGCCGCTGGGTCGCGCCGGCATGAGTGTCGACGAGGTGCGCCGGTCCGGGCGAAAAGCGTTGGTGGGCAAGCGTCCGATGACCCGGGTGGGACGCGCGGTGGAGAAGGGGGAGACCCAGGGCTTCATGAAGGTCGTCGTCGACGCCGAGAACGAGCAGATCCTCGGCGCGGCGATCCTCGGCGTGGGCGGCGACGAGGTGATCCAGGACATCCTCGACGTGATGACCGCCAAGCTGCCCTACACAGCGATCTCGCGGACCATGCACATCCACCCCACGGTCAGCGAGTTGGTGCCCACGATGCTGCAGGAGCTCGAACCGCTGGACTGATCGGCGCCCCTTGACTGTGGCATGAGTCACAGTAATATGACCACTGGTCATATCAAGCCTGGGAGGCGCGATGCCCACGGTCACCTGGTCCCGTCTCGGCGGTGAACGCCGGGCCGCCGTGGTGGCCGCCGCAGAGGCGGAGTTCGCCGAACACGGCTTCTCGCGCGGCAGCTTGAACGTGATCGCGCGGCGCGCGGGCGTGGCCAAGGGCAGCCTGTTCCAGTACTTCGCCGACAAGCGCGACCTCTATGCCCACATCACCGACGTCGGCAGCCAGCGGGTGCGGTCCCACATGGAGGCCCAGATCCGCGTGCTCGATCCGAGCCGGCCCTTCTTCGAGTTCCTCACCGACCTGCTCGACGTGTGGGTCGCGTACTTCGCCGAGCATCCCCGGGAGCGGGCGCTGCACGCCGCGTCGAGCTTCGAGGTCGACACCGACGCACGGGTCAGTGTGCGGGCCGTGGTGCACCGGCACTATCTCGAGGTTCTTCGGCCGTTGGTCCACGACGCGCGGGCGCGGGGCGACCTGCGCGCCGATGCCGACGTCGACGCGCTGCTGTCCCTGCTGTTGATGCTGCTGCCGCACCTGGCGCTGGCCCCGTACGTGCGCGGCATGGACCCGGTGCTCGGTCTCGACGAGATGTCGGCCGAACAGCCCGCGCTGGTCGTGCGGCGCTACGTCGCTGTGCTGGCCGCCGCGTTCGGTACCGGTGCTCCCCAGACCCTGTCAACCGTCCACTTCAGAGGAGAACACGTAGATGACTAGGACACGTTCGGATTCGCTGGCCGCAGGCGGTCTCAACTGGGACAGCCTGCCGCTCAAGCTCTTTGCCGGCGGCAATGCGAAATTCTGGAATCCCGCCGACATCGACTTCTCCCGAGACCGCGCCGACTGGGAGGCGCTGACGGACCTCGAACGCGAATGGGCCACCCGGCTGTGCGCCCAGTTCATCGCCGGGGAGGAAGCGGTCACCCAGGACATCCAGCCGTTCATGGCGGCGATGCGGGCCGAGGGCCGCCTCGGCGACGAGATGTATCTGACCCAGTTCGCCTTCGAGGAGGCGAAGCACACCCAGGTGTTCCGGCTGTGGCTGGACGCGGTCGGGGTCACCGATGACCTGCAGGTCTTCCTCGACGACCTCCCGACGTACCGGACGATCTTCTACGAGGAGCTGCCGGCATCCCTGGACGCGCTGGCCTCCGATCCGTCGCCGGCGGCGCAGGTGCGGGCGTCGGCGACCTACAACCACGTCATCGAAGGCATGATGGCGTTGACGGGATACTATGCGTGGCACCGGATCTGCGTGGACAACAACATCCTGCCCGGTATGCAGGAACTGGTGCGCCGGATCGGTGACGACGAACGGCGGCACATGGCGTGGGGCACGTTCACGTGCCGGCGGCACGTCGCGGCCGACGACGGCAACTGGGCGGTGTTCGAGAACCGGATGAACGAGCTCATCCCGCTGGCGCTGCAGAACACCGACGACGCCTACGACCTCTACGACGAGGTGCCGTTCGGCCTGCAGAAGGACGAGTTCCAGCAGTACGCCGCGGACAAGGGGATGCGCCGGTTCGGCACGATCAGCAGTGCCCGCGGTCGTCCGCTGGCCGAGATCGACATCGATTACACGCCACTGCAACTCGAGGACACCTTCGCCGACGAGGACCGCAAGGCGCTGGCCGCCTCCGCGTGAGGTTCACGCCGCTGTCGTGACCGCCCGGCCGGCGATGAGCTGGGCGGTCACCTCGGCGACCCGCGCGCCGAGGTGACGACACGTCGCCACGTCGGCGGGATGGACGGCCCCGGCGTCGGCGTCGACGTCGGTGGCCGCACCCGCACCCAGCCAGAAGCCCAGCCGGTTCGCATCGTGCTCGCTGCCCGCCGAACTGTTCCAGCCCGGGCCGAGACCCAGGTTCACCCAGTGCATGTGGTGCTGTGCGGCGAAGACGGCCAGCGAGATCAGGGTGTGCATCTTGTCGCCGCTCTTGGCGCCGGAGTTGGTGAATCCCGCCCCGACCTTGTCGCGCCACGCCCCGGTGATGCATCGCCTGCCGGTCTTCTCGGCGAAGGCCTGGAAGCCCGACGACACGTTGCCCATGTAGGTGGCGCTGCCGAAGACGATCGCATCGGCGGTGTCGAGCGTGTGCCAGTCGGCGTCGGTCATGTCGGTCACCACGACCGGGGTCACGGTGGCGCCGGCCGAAACAGCGCCTGCGACAACGGAATCGGCCAGTGTCGCGGTGTGTCCGAAGCCGGACTGGTAGGCGACGGCGACGAGCGGAGCCCGCATCATGGTCTCCCTTCGGAGTTCAGCACCTCGAGGCGGCGGGCCGTCCAGTCGGGCAGTGCCTCGCCGGCGAGGTGAGCTTCGAGACGATCGAGGAAGGCGTGGGTGCCCCCGCGGAAGCCGCCGGCGTTGCGCACGCCCAGACCTCGATGGCTGAACCGCAGCAGCGTCGCCTGTCCGTCCGGCCCGTCGGGGACGAGTTCGTAACGGACGGTGCCGTCTTCGACGATCGGCTGCTTCCATTCGTGCTCGAACACGTGCGGCGGATCCCACACCAGGATGCGGCCGGTCATCCGCTTGCGTTCCGGCGGTAGCGGCGGCCCGTCGGCGACCATGTCGATCAGTCCGCCCTCGGCGGGCTCGATCGTGGTGTGCCCGAACCATTCCCGTCGCTGCGCGGGATCGGTGATGGCCGCCCAGACGACGTCGACGGGGTAGGGGAGCCGCCGTTCGAACCGCAGGACCGCGCGGTCACCGTCGACGGTGACGCGGCCTTCCCGCTCACTCATCGGGGGTCCCGTGGGTGCGGTGCAGATGACGTTCCAACGCGTCGAGGTGGCCGGTCCAGTAGTGCCGGTACTGCTCGATCCATGCGTCGATGGCCACCAGGCCGTCGGGGCGCAGCGCATAGATCCGTCGCTGCGCGTCGGGCCGGACCTCGACCAGTCCGACCTCACGCAGCACGCGCAGATGGCGCGAGACGGTGGGCTGCGTCAGGCCGGGGAGTGCTGCCACGAGCTCGCCCGCCGTGCGTTCACCGTCGGCCAGGGAATCCAGCAGTATCCGCCGACTCGGCTCGGCGACCGCTTCGAACACGTCCATGCCGCCAGTATTGCATTTGATCTATATAGATGCAAGCGAATATAAAGCCACCGTCACTGATGGAAGTTCCACTGACCGCAGTCGCGGGCCATCACGTCGTTGACGTCGACCCGCATCCCGCCGACGAGCGGGCCCGGATTCGAGGCGGTGTCCACCACCCGCTGATAGAGCACGGCGGCGGGGTGGATCCGGTTGCCCGACCAGGCGCGCGTCTGCCACGCCCACCGGTATCCGGGGATGCCCGACTGCCCGATCACCCCGTCGGCGATCGCCCACTGGCAGACGTCGATGCCGCCGTAGACGCCGGTGCGCTGAACGCCCAGGACCGAGTTGATGCCGCGAAACCACGGCAGCGCCATCGTGTTCCAGGTGTTGCGGTCGATGTCCTCGTCGATGGTGAAGAAGACGGGTGCGCTCCGGCCGCCTCCGGCCGCGGTGTGCAACTGCCACGCGGTGCGCGCATCGGCGATGCCGCCGGGGTAGCCGCGGGTGAAGTCCGACGGCGCCGTGCCGCCGGGCTTGCCGTACTGGTAGTTGCTGACGATCACCAGTCCCGCGGCGGTGAGCGCGCGGGCGTAGGGCAGCGTGATCGGCTTGGCGCCGAACGACGATCCGGGACGCGAGAGCGAGACGTAGTTGACCACGCCGGCGTGACCGGCCGCCCGGATGTCCTGCGCCGGGATCTGGCGTGCGGCGAAGTCGATCAGCGTCGGGGCCGCGGCCGCCGCGCGGGGCGCCCCCGAGCTCAGTGCGGCCGCACCCAGCCCGGCCAGCGCCGACGCCGCGGTGGCGTAGCGCAGGGCGTCCCGCCGCGACAGGCGCCGGGGGCCGGGATCGGCCGGGTGGTCAGACACGGCGTGATGTTAACCATGTGACAGTTGTTAACGATGGAGCCCACGCCGACCCGATACCTGTCAGTGACCTGGCCGTGAACTCAGCTCATGCTCGCCGCTGCACGAACAGCGTCTGCGCGCAGGTGCCGATGAACCCGGCCCGGTCGAAGATCTCCGCCGTGGTCACCCCGATGCCGTCGGGGCCGATCGATCCGCGGGCGCGCAGCCCGAAGTCCTCGCCGTCGGGCAGGCGGTGCAGATGCACGACGGTGTCGGTGTTCATGAACACGAACTGCTGGGGATCCAGGGCCGCCCCGATGCCGTTGGCGGAATCGACTACCATCGCCAGGCGCTGCAGGGCGGTCGTCGGCTCCGAATCCACCAGCGGCACAAGCGGACTGATCCACGCTTCAGCGGCCGCGCCGGGTGCGGTCTGCTGCCGGCGCCAGCTCACGGTCTCCAGGTAACCCGGTGCGCCCTCCCAGGCGTGGGCGGCGCCCGCACCCGTGCCCTCGACCATCGGGGGATAGCGGTCCACGGCGGCGTCGTGGGTGTCGCTGGTCGCCAGCAGCCACGCGGTGACCCGGGCGACGGTCCGCCGGCCGCCGTCGGGACGGTCGACCGCCATCTCGGCGACCATCATCGAGATCCGGGCCCCGGGCCGATCCACGCGCGCGTTCACCCGCACCGGTGCGACCGGGATCGCGCCCAGGATGTCCAGGCTCAGCCGCCCGACCCGCAGACCCGTGCCCGCCGCCAGCTCCTCGATCGCCCGGGTCAGCAGCGCCAGCGGCGGCGAGCCGTGCTGGATCTGCGGATCCCAGTTGCTCCGGGTGCCGTCGGTGGAGTCGAACAGCGAGAACTCCCCGTCGACGCCTCGCCGGCGGAACAGGCAGTCGATCACGCGGCGACGTCCGGCGCGCGCAGGACCGCATCGGGGTCGCCCTCGTCGGGCGCCTGCGGCCAGCCCGGGTAGGGCGGGGGAGTGCCGCCGAAGACGGGGCAGTGCGCGCGGTGGGCGCACCAGTCGCACAGGCGAGACGGATTCGGCCGGAAATCGCCGGTGGCACCGGCTGCCCGGATCGCCGACCAGATCGCCATCAGCGTCTTCTCGAACCGCAGCAGCTCGTCGAGGTCGGGGGTGTAGTCGAGCACCTGGCTGTCGGCGAGGTAGATGAGGCGCAACCGCGCCGGCAGGACGCCGCGCGAGCGCAGCAGCGCGACCGCGTAGAACTTCATCTGGAACATCGCCTTGAACTCGGCGAGCGCGCGGGCCTCCGGAGGCGCCTTCCCGGTCTTGTAGTCGACGACGCGGAGCTCGCCGGTGGGCGCCACGTCGATGCGATCGACGAAGCCCCGCAGCAGCGTGCCGTCGGTCAGTTCCACCTCGACCCGCTGCTCGCAGGCCTGCGGATCGAACCCTGTCGGATCCTCCAGCCGGTAGTACCCGGACAGCAGCACCCGGGCCTCGTCGAGGAGCGTCGCGCGCAGGTCGGGGGTGATCTCGTCGGCCAGGGACGGCTCCTCGGCGACGACGCGCTCCCATGCCGGGGCGGCCAGCGACAGCGCCGTCTCGGGGATCCGCTCGGGCGCCGGCAGCAGGTAGAGCTGCTCGAGGGCGGCGTGCACCACCGATCCGCGGACCTGGGCGGTCGACGACGGCTCCGGCAACCGGTCGATGGCCCGGAAGCGGTAGAGCAGGGGGCACTGCTTGAAGTCGCTGGCGCGAGACGGGGACAGCGCGGGGCGCCGCACCGGCCGGTCGTCCTGCTCGCTCATGCGTTTCACCCTAGGACCGTGGGCCGACAGATCCGGGCAACCCGGGCGCGAACCGTGCCGCGTCTGCTGGCAGGCTGGTCAGCTGTGCGCAGAACCGGTCCGTTCGACGTGGGTGACCGCGTGCAACTCACCGATGCCAAGGGCAGGCGCTACACGATGCTGCTCAAGCCGGGCGGGGAATTCCACACCCACCGCGGCATCATCTCCCTCGACGACGTGGTCGGGCTGCCGGAGGGCAGCGTGGTCCGGTCGACCAACGGCGACCAGTTCCTGGTGCTGCGCCCGCTGCTCGTCGACTACGTGATGTCGATGCCGCGCGGCGCGCAGGTGGTCTACCCCAAGGACGCCGCGCAGATCGTGCACGAGGGCGACATCTTCCCCGGGGCGCGGGTGCTCGAAGCCGGCGCCGGCTCGGGCGCCCTGACGTGCTCGCTGCTGCGTGCGGTCGGGCCGGAGGGCCGGGTGACGTCCTACGAGGTGCGCGAAGACCACGCCGAACACGCGGTCCGCAACGTCGAGACCTTCTTCGGCGAGCGGCCTGCCAACTGGGACCTGGTGCTCGCCGACGTCGGCGACTACACCGGGCCCGAGGTGGACCGCGCCGTGCTCGACATGCTCGCGCCCTGGGACGTGCTGAAGGCGGTCGGCGACGCGCTGGTCCCGGGCGGCGTCCTGATGATCTACGTCGCGACCGTCACCCAGTTGTCGAAGACCGTCGAGGCACTGCGTGAACAGCAGTGCTGGACCGAGCCGCGGGCGTGGGAGAGCATGCAGCGCGGCTGGCACGTCGTCGGTCTCGCGGTGCGTCCGGAGCATTCCATGCGCGGTCACACGGCCTTTCTGATCAGCGCGCGCAAACTGGCTCCCGGTGCGGTGGCGCCGATCCCGCTGCGCAAGAAGCGCCCGACGGTCTAGTTCACTCGTCGTCGCTGCGCCGCAGCCCGCGCCGCACCGACAGCAGTTCGAATTCGGGTCGGGCCGCGACCAGTCGTTCGGCGGCGTCGAGCACGCTCACCGCATGCGCCCGGTCCGCGGTGACCACGCCGACCCCGACGCCGGCGCGCCGGTGGAGATCCTGGGACCCGGTCTCGGCCGCCGACACCGAGAAGCGGCGCGCCAACTCGGCGACGAGGGGCCGCACGGCGGACCGCTTCTGCTTGAGCGAGCGCACGTCGCCGAGCAGCAGGTCGAACTCCAGCCAGCCGATCCACATGGGCTACGGCGTCGGTGTGGGCGCGGCCGGCGGCGGGGGTGGTGCCGGCGGGGGTGGTGCGTCGAGGGCGAGGAGTTGGTCGGCGGTCTGGCGGGTCAGCTGCCACGATCCGTCGGCCGGGGCGAACTCCATCGGGAACGTGAAACGTCCGCTCTGCGGGTTGGCCGTCGTGACGATCACGGTCGCGACGACGTTGCCGGAGCCGTTCTGCGACCACGCCAGATCGCGGGCCTCGAAGCTCAGCGGGAGCGCTCCGTTGTCGCGCAGCGCACTGGCGAACCGGTCCAGCCCCGCGGCCTCGCCGGCGGTGCCGTTCTCGATCAGCGTGACCTTTTCTGTTCCCGGCACGGCCGGATCGGCCAGCCGCGCCATCACGTCGGTCAACGCGGACGGCTGCGGCAGTGGCGGACCGCCCGGTGCCGGAGGGGCCGGGGCCGGGATTCCCACCGACGGCGGCGGCGACGTCTCGACCGACGGGGAGGACGTGGGAGGGGTCGCCGGACCGCACCCGCCCAACGCGAACGCCGCCACGATCGTGGCGGCGCCGCGGAGGAGAACGGGGTGACGCACCGGCGTCATCGTTCGGTAAGGATCGGGCGAATCAGCCCAGCATCCCCGCCAACGTGAACAGCGACTGCTGCGAGAGCTGCCAGCCGGTGGGGCTCGGACCCTGGACGAAGCTCAGCGGCATCGTGCGGGTGACGCCATTGGGCAGCGTCGCCGTGACGTTGGCCGTCGCGACGTTGCCGTTCTGGTCGACGTCGGCGACCGTCGCGGTCAGCGGGAAGTATCCCTTCTGCACCGCGCTGTTGTACTTGGTCGACACGCCGATGGATCCCAGCCGGCCCAGATCCTGCACGTAGGCCTGCTTGCCGGAGAACGAACCGCCGGAACCGAGCACGTTGACCGTCTGCGTCAGAGGGCCGGCGAGCTCAGGCGCCGGGGCCAGCGGCGCGTTGACGACGACCGGCTCCGCGGACGCCACGCCTGCACCCAGTGCAATCGAGGTCACACCCACGGCCGCGGCACCCGCGACGGCGGCTGCTGCGGTCCCAGCGGTGAGGCTGGTAAAGAGGGATTTGAGGGTCACGACTGTCCTTCCGATCGGACGAACTGATGTACAGAGGCTAACAGTGTTGCTGGTGTGTCGAATTCCTACACCGCACACAATGACTGAATCGCCGGTAGCTTTGAAGTTGTTACCGCACCAACATCCGGTGTGGGAAAGGAGCTCAGCATGAGTGAGTCCGAACGTCCCGAAGCCTCTGACGCCTTCGGGGCATCCCCCCAGAGCCGACTGTCCGCCGAGGACGCTGCCGAGCTTGAGCAGCTGCGCCGCGAAGCGGCCGTCCTGCGCGAGCAGCTCGAAAGTGCGGTGGGCCCGCAGAGTGGACTGCGCAGCGCCCGCGATGTCCATCAACTCGAGGCCCGCATCGATTCCCTGGCGGCCCGCAACGCCAAGCTGATGGACACCCTCAAGGAGGCACGTCAGCAGTTGCTGGCGCTCCGCGAGGAGGTCGACCGGCTCGGCCAGCCGCCGAGCGGCTACGGCGTGCTGCTGTCGGTCCAGGAGGACGACACCGTCGACGTGTTCACCTCGGGCCGCAAGATGCGCCTGACGTGCTCACCGAACATCGACACCCAAGAGCTCAAGAAGGGTCAGACGGTCCGCCTCAACGAGGCGCTCACGGTCGTCGAGGCCGGTCACTACGAGTCGGTCGGCGAGATCAGCACCCTGCGCGAGATCCTGTCCGACGGCCACCGGGCCCTCGTCGTCGGCCATGCCGACGAGGAGCGCATCGTCTGGCTGGCCGAGCCGCTGGTCGCGTCCGAGGACCTGCCCGACGGCTACGACGACGACGTGCTGGGCGACGACCGTCCGCGCAAGCTGCGTCCGGGCGACTCGCTGCTGGTCGACACCAAGGCCGGGTATGCGTTCGAACGCATCCCCAAGGCCGAGGTCGAGGACCTGGTCCTCGAGGAGGTGCCCGACGTCAGCTACCACGACATCGGTGGCCTCACCCGCCAGATCGAGCAGATCCGCGATGCCGTCGAGCTGCCGTTCCTGCACAAGGAGCTCTACCGCGAGTACTCGCTGCGCCCGCCCAAAGGCGTGCTGCTCTACGGTCCGCCCGGCTGCGGCAAGACGCTCATCGCCAAGGCGGTGGCCAACTCGCTGGCCAAGAAGATGGCCGAGGTCCGCGGCGACGACGCCCGTGAGGCGAAGTCCTACTTCCTCAACATCAAGGGCCCCGAGCTGCTGAACAAGTTCGTCGGCGAGACCGAGCGGCACATCCGGCTGATCTTCCAGCGCGCGCGGGAGAAGGCCTCCGAGGGCACGCCCGTCATCGTGTTCTTCGACGAGATGGACTCGATCTTCCGCACCCGCGGCACCGGTGTCAGCTCCGACGTGGAGACCACGGTGGTGCCGCAGCTGCTCAGCGAGATCGACGGTGTGGAGGGGCTGGAGAACGTCATCGTGATCGGCGCCTCCAACCGCGAGGACATGATCGATCCGGCGATCCTGCGGCCCGGCCGCCTGGACGTCAAGATCAAGATCGAGCGGCCGGACGCCGAGGCGGCGCAGGACATCTTCAGCAAGTACCTCACCGAGCAACTGCCGATCCACGCCGACGACCTGTCCGAGTTCAACGGCGACCGCCGCCTGACGATCAAGGCGATGATCGAGAAGGTCGTCGAGCGGATGTACGCCGAGATCGACGACAACCGGTTCCTGGAGGTCACCTACGCCAACGGTGACAAGGAAGTCATGTACTTCAAGGACTTCAACTCCGGGGCGATGATCCAGAACGTCGTCGACCGGGCGAAGAAGAACGCGATCAAGTCCGTGCTGGAGACCGGCCAGCCCGGTCTGCGCATCCAGCACCTGCTGGACTCGATCGTCGACGAGTTCGCCGAGAACGAGGATCTGCCCAACACCACCAATCCCGATGACTGGGCCCGCATCTCGGGCAAGAAGGGCGAGCGGATCGTCTACATCCGCACGCTGGTCACCGGGAAGAGTTCGTCGGCCAGCCGGGCGATCGACACCGAGTCGAACCTGGGGCAGTACCTGTAGCGGGTCAGCGCGCCAGCGAGTAGCTGTTGGTCAGGCCGTCCTGGAGCACCTGGGCGGCCTGACTGCTGGTGTCGATGCGCAGCGGCTCGGCGAGAGTGCGCGTGCGGTAGGACCATCCCTCGGGCAGCGCCAGCCGGCCGGCCAGGTGCGGCAGGTCGTCGTAGCCCAGGGCGGGGTCGACGATCTGGCTCCACGTCTGCATCACCCAGTGCGCGCCGTCCGGGTCGACGAGCTCGAAGATCGGCTCGCCCGCGTCGAACACGAACACCGCGTTGCGCGCCACCGTGTTCGGCACGTACGGGGCGGGATTCATCGACGACAGGGTGACGACGGCCTGCCGGTACATGTCCAGACCGCCGAAGGTGGCGACCTCCCGGTCGTCGCCCATGTCCTTCTCGATGGCGTCCATCAGCCAGTAGCGCGGCCCGTTGAGCAGAGCGGCCAGCGCGCCGTGCTCCTTGGCGAGGGCTTCGGCGTCGAGCCGGCTCCACAGTTCGGGCGGACAGTCGTTGAGCGGATAGGTGTTGTAGACGGTCGCCTGCGGCCCGTCCGGTCCGGCGCTGACCAGCAGCACCTCGCCGTATCGCTTGCCCCTTAACGTCGTCATCGGCTCGCACTCCTCACTTCGGTGGCCAGGTACGCGTCGCGGCCGGCGAGGCTGACCGCGACATCGGCGATCAATGGCTCGAAGAACCGCTGACGGTAGAGGGGGTCGACGCTGGTGCTGACCGTGAAGTACAGCCCGGAGAGCACCGCGACGAACAGCGAGGTGTGCACCACGGTCTGAGGGACCGGCACGTGCACGCCGAACCACGTTCCCGCACACGGTGGTTCGCCGACGGCGCAGGTGGTTTCGCCGGACCACACCACCGTCACCTCGTCGGGCACCGCGATGATGCCCAACGCCAGGAAGAACGCGAACAGGCCCGTGGTGAACAACACCACCTGGATCGCCTGGGCGACCACCATCACGGCGACCACGTTGACCTGTTCGGGCAGCGACAGCGGTGTCGTCGCGCCCGGGCGGGCGCCCGCCAGCGGCGTGCCTGCCAGGAGTGCCGCCGGATCGGACTGCCGGGACCGGTCCTGGCGCAGCGCGCGGACCTCGTCGCGGATCGTCGCCACCATGAACACCAGCGCCACCAGGGCCAGGAATCCGATGGTCTGCCAAAGTCTTTGGCGGGTCATGCGGGCCGACAGCTGCCAGAGCTCGCCGGTGAAGTACACGACCACGGTGAGCATCAGCAGCGGCAGCGCCCGGCTCATCAACGTCCCCAGCGCCCCGAGCTGCACCCACGCGAAGCGGAACGCCCACAGTGCGATCGACCCCAGCCCCAGGTAGGTCAGCCAGATCGTCAGCAGCGACACCAACAGGAACGCCGGAGCTTCGGCCAGGGCCGCCGCCGACCAGCCTGACACCACGACGGGCATCACCAGCACGAAGATCGCCATCACGGCCAGCGCCGTCGTGCGCCGGCCCACCCGGGAGGCGGCGGTGGATCGCTGATGCAGGACCTCGAGCGCGACCGGCGCCGCGGCGAGGACCGCCGCGATGACCGCCAGCCGCAGGACGGCCCCGTAATCCGGGTCGTCGCCGGTCCATTCGGCCAGCAGCAGCGTGGCCGCGGTCAGTGCCCCGACCCCGGCCACCGCCGGCGCCGAGCGCGCGACCAGCGCCCGGGAGCGCACCCGCCGGGTCAGCACCAGGGGCAGCCCGCGGTGCAGGAACCATTCGTGGATCGCCCGGGACGTCACCGCCTGCCCGCTCACGTCGCCGCCGTCGCGGTCCGGTAGCGATCCCGCGCCACCAGGGTCAGCAGCAGATCCTCGATCGACGGGTCGACGAACTGGGCGCGGTACTCCTTGTCGGTGACGGCGCGCGCCGCGAGGTACATGAACGTCAGCGCGGTCAGGAACATCGTGATCTGGATGAGCGCCTGCGGGATCGGCAGCGTCATGCCCAGGAACTGGCCGTCACCCGAGCCGCCCCGCGTCAGCGCGGCCAGCAGCTCGGGGCTGATCAGGATCAGCCCGAACACGCCGAACAGCAACCCGGTCACCACGGCCACCGTCATCACCTGGGTGATCTGCGAGAGTGCCAGCACACCAATCACATTGGCGCGTTCCGGGCGCGACAGCGGCACCCGGCGGGGCCGGTCGGGCATCGACTCGAACGGGGTGCCGACGAGCATCTGGGCGTGCTCGGGCCGCTTGGCCTCCGGAGCCAGGATGGGCCGCACCAGGCCGAGGGTGCTGGACACCAGGAACACGGCCGCGATACCGAGCATGAACAGCAGCGCCAGCCACAACCGGCCCCGGCTCACGGTCGACGCCATGGTCCACACCGGTCCGTTGAAGAACACCAGGACGGTCAGCAGCATCACCGGCAGCGCGCGCAGCAGGAGGCTGCCCACCGAGGCCAGATTCGCCAGCGTCATCCGCGCCGCCCACCCGAGCACCGAGCCGACTCCCGTTGCGGTGCACAGCAGTATCACGGCGATCACCACGCCTTCGACCACCACGTCGACGACCACCAGCGGGCTGGGACCGCCGAACACGGTCGCCAGCGCGGCCACCGCCAGCGATCCCGCGGCCACCAGCTCGCGCAGCCGCAGATTCGTCGTCCGGGACACCAGCCAGCCGATCACCGACGCCAGCGGCAGCACCAGAACGACGATCGCGAGCACGAACCACTCGGTGCGGGTGGGGGTTCCGTCGATGTCGATGGTGTGCTTGCCCGTCACCGTGACCACCACGATCGAAAACGCCATCATCACCGCGAACGCGGCGAGTGCGGGCGCCGACCGGGCAAAGACCCGGCGCACCAGCCTGCCCGGCCGCAGCACCGCCGGCAGGCCGCGGCACAGGAACCAGTGTTCGGCCGCCAGGCGTTGCTCGCGATCCGGGTGCTGCGTGCTCATGATCGCCCAATCTCACCACGCTGCCGCAGGTCATCGCCGGGATTCCGCACCGGCGTGGCACGGCCTCCTGTCATGCGGTCGGGGCGCACCTCTAGGCTGGTCGGTATGCAACGGATCATCGGAACGGAGGTCGAGTACGGGATCTCCTCGCCGTCTGATCCGACGGCGAATCCGATCTTGACCTCGACACAGGCCGTGCTGGCCTACGCCGCCGCGGCGGGCCTGCAGCGGGCCAAGCGCACCCGGTGGGACTACGAGGTGGAATCCCCGTTGCGCGACGCCCGCGGCTTCGACCTGAGCCGCGCATCGGGTCCGCCCCCGGTCGTCGACGCCGACGAGGTCGGCGCGGCGAACATGATCCTCACCAACGGCGCCCGCCTCTACGTCGACCACGCCCACCCCGAGTACTCCGCGCCCGAGTGCACCGACCCGATGGACGCGGTGATCTGGGACAAGGCCGGCGAACGGGTGATGGAGGCGGCGGCCCGGCACGTGGCCAGCGTGCCCGGCGCCGCGAAGCTGCAGCTGTACAAGAACAACGTCGACGGCAAGGGCGCGTCCTACGGGTCGCACGAGAACTACCTGATGTCGCGGCAGACGCCGTTCTCGGCCGTCATCGCCGGTCTCACCCCGTTCCTGGTGTCCCGTCAGGTCGTCACGGGGTCGGGCCGGGTCGGCATCGGCCCCTCCGGGGACGAGCCGGGCTTCCAGCTCTCCCAGCGCTCGGACTACATCGAGGTCGAGGTCGGACTGGAGACCACGCTCAAGCGCGGCATCATCAACACCCGCGACGAGCCGCACGCCGACGCCGACAAGTACCGCCGGCTGCACGTGATCATCGGCGACGCCAACCTCGCCGAGACGTCCACCTACCTCAAGTTGGGCACCACCTCGCTGGTGCTGGACCTGATCGAGGAGGGGCCGCAGATCGGCGCCGACCTGAGCGATCTGGCGCTGGCCCGGCCGGTGC
This sequence comes from Mycolicibacterium chlorophenolicum, assembly GCF_001044235.1. Taxonomy (GTDB): domain Bacteria; phylum Actinomycetota; class Actinomycetes; order Mycobacteriales; family Mycobacteriaceae; genus Mycobacterium; species Mycobacterium chlorophenolicum. The sequence continues at coordinate 126,887 of NZ_JYNL01000030.1, forward strand.
ACGCGGTGCACGTGCTCTCGCGCGATCCGTCGCTGCGCGCCACCGTCGCTCTGGCCGACGGCCGCGAGCTGACCGGTCTGGCGCTGCAGCGGATCTATCTCGACCGCGTCGCGAAGCTGGTCGACAGCCGGGACCCGGATCCGCGCGCCTCCCACGTCCTCGAAACCTGGGCACACGTGCTGGATCTGCTCGAGCGCGATCCGATGGAGTGCGCGGACCTGCTCGACTGGCCGGCCAAGCTGCGTCTGCTGGAGGGTTTCCGCAACCGGGAGAACCTCAGCTGGAACGCGCCTCGGCTGCACCTGGTGGATCTGCAGTACTCCGATGTGCGGCTGGACAAGGGCCTCTACAACCGGCTGGTGGCGCGCGGCTCGATGAAGCGGCTGGTCACCGAGCAGCAGGTGCTCGACGCCGTGGACAGCCCGCCCACCGACACCCGGGCGTACTTCCGTGGGGAGTGCCTGCGGCGGTTCGGCGCCGACATCGCCGCCGCCAGCTGGGATTCGGTGATCTTCGATCTGGGCGGCGATTCGCTGGTGCGGATCCCGACACTCGAACCGCTGCGGGGCAGCAAGTCCCACGTCGGCGCCCTGCTGGACTCGGTGGACAGCGCCGCGGAGCTCGTCGAGCAACTGACGAACTGATCGAGCTATCCCCGGCAATCCCACGCCTGACCGGTAGGGTGGAGGGACCGGCGGGCAGCTCTAGGCCCGCCGATCACATACGCAGGAGGCAGCGATGGCTCAGGAGCAGACCAAGCGCGGCGGCGGAGGCGGCGACGATGACGACCCCACCGCCAGCACGGCCGCCGGCCAGGAGCGCCGCGAGAAGCTGACCGAGGAGACCGACGATCTGCTCGACGAGATCGATGACGTCCTCGAAGAGAACGCAGAAGACTTCGTGCGTGCGTACGTGCAGAAGGGTGGACAGTGACCTGGCCGCATCGCGATCAGTCCTTTCCCCACCCGTCCTCGGGAGCTTTTGACGCCTTGCCGCGGGGTCTGTCACACGGCGGAGTGAATCTGTCGTCGTTCTCGGACTTCCTGCGCCAGCAGGCGCCGCACCTGCTCCCGGGTTCCGGTGGGCCGGTGCCGATGGGCACGCCGACCGATGCGGTTCCGCACGGCACCACGATCGTGGCGCTGAAGTTCCCCGGCGGGGTGTTGATGGCCGGTGACCGGCGGGCCACCCAGGGCAACATGATCGCCAGCCGCGATGTGCAGAAGGTGTACATCACCGACGACTACACGGTCACCGGCATCGCCGGTACGGCCGCGATCGCGGTGGAGTTCGCGCGCCTCTACGCCGTCGAGCTCGAGCACTACGAGAAGCTCGAGGGGGTGGCGCTGACGTTCCCGGGCAAGGTGAACCGGCTGGCCACCATGGTGCGCGGCAACCTCGGCGCGGCGCTGCAGGGTTTCATCGCGCTGCCGCTGCTGGCGGGTTACGACCTCGATGATCCGAATCCGGAACGGGCCGGCCGCATCGTGTCGTTCGACGCTGCCGGCGGGCACAACCTCGAGGAGGAGGGCTACCAGTCCGTCGGGTCGGGGTCGATCTTCGCGAAGTCGTCGATGAAGAAGCTGTACGCACAGGTCACCGACGCCGAGTCGGCGCTGAGGGTGGCCATCGAGGCGCTCTACGACGCCGCCGACGACGACTCCGCGACGGGCGGTCCGGACCTGGTGCGGGGCATCTTCCCGACGGCGGTGTCCATCGACGCCGACGGCGCCGTCGAGGTGACCGAGCAGCAGATCGCCGCGCTGTGCCGCGAGATCATCGAGAACCGTTCGCGGACAGACACATTCGGGCCCAATGCGGACCCGCTTCGAGGTGACGAGCTGTGAGCTTCCCGTATTTCATCTCGCCCGAGCAGGCGATGCGTGAGCGTTCCGAGCTCGCCCGCAAGGGCATCGCCCGCGGCCGCAGCGTGATCGCGCTGGCCTACGCCGACGGCGTGCTGTTCGTCGCGGAGAATCCGTCGCGGTCGCTGCAGAAGGTCAGCGAGCTCTACGACCGGGTCGGTTTCGCCGCGGTCGGCCGCTTCAACGAGTTCAACAACCTGCGCAGCGGCGGCATCCGGTTCGCCGACACGCAGGGTTACGCCTACTCCCGCCGCGATGTCACCGGCCGGCAGCTGGCCAACGTGTACGCCCAGACCCTGGGCACCATCTTCACCGAGCAGGCCAAGCCCTACGAAGTGGAGCTCTGCGTGGCCGAGGTGGCCCACTACGGCGAGACCAAGGCACCGGAGCTGTATCGCATCACCTACGACGGGTCGATCGCCGACGAGCCGCACTTCGTGGTGATGGGCGGGACCACCGAGCCGATCTCGTCGGCGCTGACCGAGTCCTACACCGAGAACCTCAGCCTGGCCGACGCCGTGGCGATCGCGGTGAAGGCGCTGGGTGCGGGTGGCAACGGCACTGAGCCGCGCACGCTGGCCCCGTCGACGCTCGAGGTCGCGGTGCTCGACGCCAACCGTCCGCGCCGCGCGTTCCGGCGGATCACCGGCGCGGCACTCGAGGCGATGCTGCCCGCCGCCGAAGCGCCGGCCGAGCCTGCCGAGCCGGAATCCAAGGACTAGTCCTCTTCGCGAACGTGCATTCCCGGTAGCCGTCGCCGCCGCGCGACGACAGGGAATGCACGTTCGCGTCGCCGACCCCTCTCCAGGTTTTTGCCAGCGTGTCCGTCTTGCGCGCGGTGCATCCAGGGTGGATGATTCTGTTGCATATCGCGCATCACGTTGCGCAATGCGCAACTACACAACCCCGGATGACCTGAGAGCGATGGAACCATGCCCAAAGTCGTCGTGATCGGCGCCGGCATCGTCGGGACGTCGCTGGCCGACGAACTGACCGCGCGCGGCTGGACCGACGTCACGGTCGTCGACCGCGGCCCGCTGTTCGCCACCGGCGGCTCCACCTCCCATGCACCCGGCCTGGTCTTCCAGACCAATCCGTCGAAGACGATGACCGCCTTCGCCCGCTACACCGTCGAGAAGTTCAACAGCCTGCAGCATCCCGGCGGCTGGGCCTTCAACCCGGTCGGCGGGCTCGAGGTCGCCACCACCGCCGAACGCTGGGCCGACCTGCATCGCAAGGCCGGCTGGGCGCAGTCGTGGGGCATCGAGGGCCGGTTGCTCACCCCCGCCGAATGCGCGGTCCTGCACCCGCTGATCGACCGCGAGCAGATCCTCGGCGGCTTCCACACGCAGGCCGACGGGCTCGCCAAGGCGCTGCGTGCCGCGGAAGCCCAGGCCCGCCGCGCCGAAGCGCGCGGCGCCACGCTGCTCCCGCACACCGAGGTGCTCGGCATCCTCGACAACGGCGAGCGGGTCACCGGCGTGCGCACCGCCGCCGGCGTCCTCGACGCCGACGTCGTGGTGTGCGCCGCGGGCTTCTGGGGTGCGCAGTTCGCCAAGCAGGTCGGCCTCGTGCTGCCGCTCGTTCCGATGGCCCACCAGTACGCCCGCACCGGCCAGATCGCCGAGTTGGTCGGGCGCAACACCGAACTCGCCGAAGCCGGCCTGCCCATCCTGCGCCACCAGGACCAGGATCTGTACTTCCGCGAGCACGTGGACCGGCTGGGTATCGGGTCCTACGCACACAAGCCGATGCCCGTCGACATGAGCACGTTGCTCGCCGACACCGCCGCCGAGGCCATGCCGTCGATGCTGCCGTTCACCGAGGAGGACTTCGCGCCCGCCTGGGAAGCAGCGGCGAAACTCATTCCCGCTCTGGATGACTCGAAGGTCGAAGAGGCGTTCAACGGTATCTTCTCGTTCACCCCCGACGGCTTCTCGATCATGGGTGAACACCGCGAACTGCGCGGCTTCTGGGTCGCCGAGGCGGTGTGGGTCACCCACTCCGCCGGGGTGGCCAGGGCGACCGCGGAGTGGATCATCGACGGCACCCCGTCCGTCGACACCCACGAGTGCGACCTGTACCGCTTCGAAGACGTGGCCCGCAGCCCGAAGTTCTTCCTGCAGACCAGTTCCCAGGCCTTCGTCGAGGTCTACGACGTCATTCACCCGCACCAGTACCGCACCGCGCTGCGCGGGCTGCGCACCAGCCCGTTCCACGCCCGCCACACCGAGCTCGGCGCGTTCTTCTTCGAAGGTGGCGGCTGGGAGCGTCCCGCCTGGTTCGAGTCGAATGCCGCCCTGACGGATCGCCTCGTCGACGACGGACTGGCCGTACCCGCCCGCGACGACTGGGCATCGCGGTTCTGGTCGCCCATCTCGGTCGCCGAAGCGCGCTGGACCCGCGAGCACGTCGCGATGTACGACATGACCCCGCTGACCCGCTACGAGGTGTCCGGACCCGGCGCTGCGGCGTTCCTGCAGCGGATGACCACCAACAACGTCGACAAGCGCGTCGGCTCGGTCACCTACACGCTGCTGCTCGACGACGCGGGCGGCATCCGCAGCGACCTGACCGTCGCGCGGCTCGCCCCCGACACCTTCCAGGTCGGGGCGAACTCGCCGATGGACTTCGACTGGCTGTCCCGGCACAAGCCCGCCGACGTCACGCTGCGCGACATCACCGGCGGCACCTGCTGCCTCGGGGTGTGGGGGCCCGCGGCCCGCGACGTCGTCGCGCCGCTGTGCCCCGACGACCTGTCGCACAAAGGTTTTCCGTACTTCCGGGCGCTGCACACCTACCTCGACGCGATCCCCGTCACGATGATGCGGGTGTCCTACGTCGGTGAGCTGGGCTGGGAGATCTACACCAGCGCCGAGTACGGGTCGGCGCTGTGGGATCTGATCGCCGACGCCGGGGCGGCGCACGGGATCATCCCGGCAGGCCGGATCGCGTTCAACAGCCTGCGCATCGAAAAGGGTTACCGCAGCTGGGGAACCGACATGACCGCCGAGCACCGGCCCGCCGCGGCCGGGCTGGACTTCGCGGTCCGCCTCGACAAGGACTTCGTCGGCAAGAGCGCGCTGGAGGCGGCGCCGGAACCGCAGATGGTGTTGCGCAGCATCGTGTTCGACGATCCCGACGCGGCCGTGCTGGGCAAGGAACCGGTGTTCCTCGACGGTGAATGCGCCGGATACGTGACCAGCGCCGGCTACTCGGCGACCATCGGCGCGACGATCGCCTACGCGTGGCTGCCCGCGCGTGTGAACGTCGGCGACGCGGTGCGCGTCGACTACCGCGGCGCCACGCTCACCGCGGTCGTGCACGCCGAACCGGTGGTCGACCCCGAGATGACCCGGATTCGGAGGTGACGAAATGACCTCGCACACCTTCGATGTCATCGTCATCGGGCTCGGCGGCATGGGCAGCGCCGCGGCCTACCACCTGGCCGCGCGGGGGCAGCGCGTGCTCGGTCTGGAGAAGTTCACCCCCGCCCACGACCGCGGGTCCAGCCACGGCGGGTCGCGCATCATCCGGCAGTCCTATTTCGAGGACCCGGCCTACGTGCCGCTGCTGCTGCGCGCCTACGAACTGTGGGACCAGCTGGCGGCCGACAGTGGGCGCGAGGTGTACCGGATGACCGGCGGGCTGTTCCTGGGTGCGCCCGACAGTCTCACCGTCGCCGGCAGCCTGCGGGCGAGCCGCGAATGGGATCTTCCGCACGAGGTGCTCGACGCGAACGAGATCCGCGCGCGGTACCCGAACTTCACGCCGCGGCCCGGCGACGTCGCGCTGTACGAGGCCAAGGCCGGGTTCGCACGACCCGAGATGACCGTGCAGGCGCATCTCGACCTGGCCGAGAAGGCGGGCGCCACACTGCAGTTCGGCGAAGAGGTGCTCGAGTGGGCGGAGGCCGCCGACGGCGTGACGGTGCGCACCGCCGCCGGGACGTACACGGCGGGCCAGCTGGTCATCTGTCCGGGCGCATGGGCGCCGCAGCTGCTCGCCGAGTTCGGCATCCCGATCACCGTCGAACGCCAGGTGCTGTACTGGCTCGACCCTGTGGGTGGCACCGGCCCGTTCGTCGACCATCCGATCTTCATCGAGGAGGACCCCTCCGGGATGCAGAGCTACGGCTTCCCGGCCATCGACGGACCGCGGGGAGGCGTGAAAGTCGCGTTCTTCCGCAAAGGGGTGGAATGCACGCCCGACACCATCGACCGGACCGTGCACGCCGACGAGATTCGCGAGATGCGGGACCGGGTCGCGCGCCTGCTGCCCGCGCTCGACGGGCCGTGCCTGCACTCGGCGACGTGCATGTACTCCAACACCCCGGATCAGCACTTCGTGATCGCGCGCCACCCCGACAGCGACCACGTGACCGTGGCGTGCGGATTCTCCGGGCACGGCTTCAAATTCGTTCCCGTGGTGGGGGAGATCCTCGCCGACCTGGCCCTCTCCGGTGCGACGGCGCACCCGATCTCGCTGTTCGACCCCCGGAGGTTGGTGACGACATGACCGCCCTTCTCGCCACGCTCGGCGGCCGGTACTACACCGGCGCCGACGTCTTTGCCGCCGAGCAGGAACACATCTTCGAGAACATGTGGTTCTGCGCGGTGCGCTCGTCGGATCTGGCGCTACCGGGAAAGTTCAAGAAGGTCCAGGTCGGCCGCGAGAGCGTGCTGCTGGTGCGCGGACGCGACGGCCTGCTGCGCGCCTTCCTCAACGTCTGCCGGCACCGCGGCGCGCAGCTGTGCACCGAGTCCGAGGGCGAGGTGAAGCGCACGCTGCGCTGCCCCTACCACTCCTGGACCTACGCGCTGGACGGCAAGCTGGTCGCCGCGCCGAACATCGGCACGCTGACCGACGGCGCCGGCGCGCCGATCGACCGGTACGCCTACGGTCTGGTGCCGGTCGCGCTGACCGAATGGCTCGGCTACGCCTGGGTGTGCCTGTCCGACACGCCGCCGCCGTTCGAAGACGTGATCGCCGAGGCGACCCGGACCCTCGGCGACGCCGACGCGATCAACCGGTACGGCATCGGCGGCCTGGACGTGGGGCACCGCGTGGTCTACGACGTCGCCGCCAACTGGAAGCTCATCGTCGAGAACTTCATGGAGTGCTACCACTGCAGCTCCATCCACCCCGAACTGGTCGGCGTGCTGCCCGAGTTCGCGCGGGGAATGGCCGCCCAGGCCAATGTCGGCCTCGGCGCCGAGTTCGGCACCGAGGTGGCGGGTTTCACCGTCGACGGCGCCGCCGGTTTCGACCGGCTGCCCGGCATCACCGACGACCAGGACCGCCGCTACTACGCGATCACCGTGAAACCGACCGTGTTCATCAACCTGGTGCCCGATCACGTGATCTTCCACCGGATGTTCCCGATGTCGGTGGACCGAACGATCGTCGAGTGCGACTGGCTCTACACCGGTGACGTGGTGGCCTCCGAGCGCGACGTGTCGGCGTCGGTCGAACTGTTCCACCGGGTCAACGTGCAGGACTTCGAGGCCTGCGAACGCACCCAGCCGGCGATGTCGTCGCGGGCCTACCGCGACGGCGGGGTCCTCGTTCCCGCGGAACATCACCTCGCGGAGTTCCATCACTGGGTAGTGTCCCGGCTGGCGACGTCGGTGTAGACGACAACGAGGAGGCCGCGGCAGCATGGACGGTGAACCCGACCTCTGTATCGGTGGTACGTGGCGGCACGCCTCCGACGGCGGCACCCGCGACATCGTCAACCCCGCCGACGGCAGCGTCGTCGCCGTGGTGGACGAGGCCACCCCTGACGACGCGCGCGACGCCGTGGCGGCCGCCCGCGCGGCGTTCGACGGCGGAGCCTGGCGCGCCACCACCGCGGCCGAACGCTCCGAGCTGCTGAACAGGATCGCCGACCTGCTGCAGCGCGACAAGGAGGACCTCGCGCACCTCGAAACCCGCGACACCGGAAAGACGCTCGCGGAGAGCCGCATCGACATCGACGACGTCACCTCGGTGTTCCGGTACTACTCCCGCCTGATCGGCGTCGAGGCCGATACGCTGGTCGACGTCGGCGATCCCGCGGTCATCAGCCGGGTGGTGCGCGAACCGATCGGCGTGTGCGTGCTGATCGCACCGTGGAACTACCCGCTGCTGCAGATGTCCTGGAAGGTGGCGCCCGCGCTGGCGGCGGGGTGCACCATGGTGGCCAAACCCAGTGAGGTCACCCCGCTGAGCACCATCGCGTTCGTCCGTCTGCTCGACGAGGCGGGCATACCGCCCGGGGTGGTGAACCTCCTGCAGGGCAGCGGGGCCACCCTCGGGTCCGCGCTCACCGACAACCCGGACGTCGACTTCATCTCGTTCACCGGCGGTCTTGCCACCGGGCGCAACATCGCGGCGACCGCCGCCGCGCACGTCACCAAGGTGGCCCTCGAACTCGGCGGCAAGAACCCGCACATCGTGTTCGCCGACGTCCGCGACAGCGGAGACTGGGACGCCGCGGTCGACCATGTGCTCACCGGCGTCTTCCTGCACTCCGGGCAGGTGTGCTCGGCGGGTACCCGGCTGATCGTCGAGGAGTCCATCGCCGACGACTTCGTCGCCGCGCTGGCCGAACGCGCGGCCGCCATCCGGGTCGGCAACGGCATGGACCCCGCCAGCGAGACGGGGCCGCTGGTCTCCGAACAGCACCGGGCGAAGGTGGAAGACTATGTCGCCCTGGGGATCTCCGAAGGCGCGAAGCTGGTCTGCGGAGGTGCCCGGCCCACCGATGCGGCCCTGGCGGACGGGTACTTCTACCTTCCCACGATCTTCGACCGGTGCGACCGGTCGATGCGCATCGTCGCAGAGGAGACCTTCGGGCCGATCCTGACGGTCGAGCGATTCACCAGCGAGGACGAGGCCATCGCCCTCGGCAACGACACGGAATACGGTCTCGCGGCCGGGGTTCGGACATCGGACGCCGCCCGGGGCGAACGTGTGGTGCGGGCACTGCGGCACGGCACGGTCTGGCTCAACGACTTCGGTTACTACACCGCGTCCGCCGAATGGGGTGGGTTCGGGAAATCGGGCAACGGGCGCGAGCTGGGCCCGTCCGGGTTGGCCGAATACCAGGAGCTCAAACACATCTGGCACAACACCGCTCCCACCGCCGCGGGCTGGTTCAAGAATTGAGATCGGCCTTCAGAAGGGCAACATCATGGTGATCAAACAGCCGCATGCCGACAGTGGCATGGAGGACTTCGGCTACAAGGAATCGCTCGACCGCAGCATCGGCAAGTTCGCCAGCTTCGCCGCGGGCGTCAGCTACATCTCGATCCTGACCGGTACGTTCCAGCTGTTCTACTTCGGGTTCGGCACGGGCGGACCCGCCTACCTGTGGTCCTGGCCGATGGTGTTCGTCGGCCAGATGGCCGTTGCGCTGTGCTTCATGGAGCTCGCCGCGAAGTATCCGGTGGCCGGCTCGGTCTACAACTGGAGCAAGAAACTCGGAAGCCGGCTGGTGGGCTGGACGTCAGGATGGCTCATGCTGACGGCGTCCATCGTGACGATCTCCGCGGTGGTGCTGGCCTATCAGCTGAACCTGCCGCGACTGTGGAGCGGATTCCAGATCGTCGGCGACGGCACCGGCACGTACGATTTCGCCACCAACGCCGTGGTTCTCGGCACCGTGCTGATCGTCTTCACGACGATCATCAACGCGCTCGGCGTCAAGCTGATGTCGATCATCAACAGCGCCGGGGTGTTCATCGAACTGATCGCCGCGGTGCTGATCGTGATCATCCTCGCGATCAACGTCAAGCGCGGGCCGGACGTCTTCTTCTCTACCGAGGGCTACGGCGCCGGAGAGTCGATGGGCTACCTCGGCGCGTTCTTCATCGCGTCGCTGGCCTCGCTCTACGTGATGTACGGCTTCGACACCGCGAGCTCGCTCGGTGAGGAGACGGTGGAGCCGCGAAAGACCGCTCCCAAGGCCATCTTCCGCGCGATCCTCGCGTCGTTCGTGATCGGCGGCGGCATCCTGGTGTTCGCGGTGATGTCCGCGCCGGATCTCAAGGACCCGCAGATCGGGGAGAGCAGCGGCGGCCTGCAGTACATCGTCGAGCAGGTGATGTGGGGCCCGCTGGGCAAGGTGTTCCTCGCCTGCATCGTGGTCGCGGTGACGGTGTGCACGCTGGCCGTGCACACCGCGGCGATCCGGCTGTCTTTCGCGATGGCGCGGGACAACGCCCTGCCGTTCGGGGAGAAGCTCGCCACGGTGAACCCGAAGACGCAGACCCCGATCGTGCCGGCCGTGACCATCGGCGTCATCGCGGCGATCATCCTGGCGATCAACATCGGCCAGCCCAAGATCTTCACCGTGCTGACGTCGATCGCGATCATCATGATCTACCTCGCGTACCTGATGGTCACCGCACCGATGCTTAAGAAGCGGTTCCAGGGGCAGTGGCCGCCCCCGGATCTCAAAGAGGGCGGCTACTTCACCATGGGCAAGTGGGGGCTGCCGGTGAACATCTTCGCGGTGCTCTGGGGCGCGACCATGGCACTCAACCTGGCCTGGCCGCGCGTCGCCGTCTACGGCGACCCCTGGTACAACACCTGGGGCGCGTTCGTCTACATCGGCGTGATCGTCGGCTCGGGCCTGCTGTGGTACGCGCTCAAGGGCCGCCATCACATCGGCACGCTGAAGTCCCACGCGGTGGAGACGGTGCGCGAGGCCGATCCCGATGAGCTCGCGGGGCAGGCCTGATGGCCGAGACGGGAACCTTCGACTACGTCATCGTCGGGGGTGGCAGCGCGGGCTGCGTGCTCGCCGCGCGGCTGTCCGAGGATCCGGACGTGACGGTCTGCCTGATCGAGGCCGGACCGTCCGACGTGGGCGACGGCAAGATCCTGGTGCTGTCGGACTGGATGCATCTGCTCGACTCCGGCTACGACTGGGACTATCCGGTCGAGCCCCAGGAGCGCGGCAACTCGTTCATGCGGCACGCGCGCGGCAAGGTGCTCGGCGGCTGCTCGTCGCACAACTCGTGCATCGCCTTCCACCCGCCCGCCGAGGCGCTCGACGAGTGGGCGGCGATGGGCGCCACCGGCTGGGGAGCGGCCGAGGTGCTGCCGCTGGTGAAGCGTCTCACCGAGACGGTGACGCTGCGGGACGTTCCGCCCGAGGACCCCTGCGGCGCAGCGGTTCTCGAGGCGGCGGCGATGGCCGGGATGCCGACCGTGGCGTTCAACCGCGGGGAGACGGTGCGCAACGGCGCGGGCTGGTTCCAGATCAACGCCACTGAGGACGGCACGCGGAACTCGTCGTCGCACGCGTTCCTGCACCCGATCCTGGGCACCCGCAAGAACCTCGAGGTGCGCACCGACACCTGGGTGGCGGAGGTGCTGTTCGACGACGCCCTGCGCGCCACCGGGGTGCGCTACCAGCGCCCGGACCTCACCGGCTACGACACCGTCGCCGCGCGCCGGGAGGTGATCCTGACCGCCGGCGCCATCGACACCCCGAAACTGTTGATGCTCTCCGGGATCGGGCCCACCGCGCACCTGCGCGAGATCGGCGTCGACGTGCGCGTCGACTCGCCCGGGGTGGGCGCCAACCTCGACGACCACGTCGAGGGCCTGGTGTTCTGGGAGGCGGCCCGGCCGATGGTGACCGAGTCGACCCAGTGGTGGGAGATCGGGCTGTTCACCACGATCGACGAGGGCGTGACCCAGCCGGACCTGATGATGCACTACGGCAGCGTCCCGTTCGACATGAACACGCTGCGCCGCGGCTACCCGACCACCGACAACGGATTCTGCCTGACGCCCAACGTGACTCAGGGTCACTCACGGGGGACGGTCCGGTTGCGCACCCGCGACTTCCGTGACCGCCCCCGCGTCGACCCGCGGTACTTCACCGACCCGGACGGCTACGACGACCGGATCATGCTGGCGGGGGTGAAACTCGCCCGCCGCATCGCCGAACAGTCCCCGCTGACACCGTGGGTGGCGCGCGAACTCGCCCCGGGACCGGACGCCACCACCGACGACGAGCTGCTCGACTACATCCACCAGTGTCACAACACCGTCTACCACCCGGCGGCGACGGCCCGGATGGGCGCGGTGTCCGACCCGATGGCCGTGCTCGACCCGCAGCTGCGGGTCAAGGGGGTCACCGGACTGCGGGTGGTGGATGCCTCCGCGATGCCGAAACTGCCTGCGGTGAACCCGAACATCACCGTGATGACCATGGCGGAGAAGTGTGCCGACCTCATCCGAACAGGCTGAGCGCGCCCGGCTGCCGGACTTCCTGGCCGAGCACACCCCGTTCCAGGCCTCGACCGCCGAGGAACTCGCGGCACTGGCCGACGGGGCCGCGATCGAACGGTTCCCCGCCGGCGTCGTCGTCGCCGACTACGCCGCCCGCGTCCCCGACGAGGTCTGGATGGTGCGCGACGGCATGGTGGCGTTGCGGGCCAGCGGCGACGGCTCGCTGATCGACGTCGTCGGTCCCGGGGGCATCTTCGGTTACATGCCGCTGTTGACCGGCGCCGGAATGGATTTCGAGGCGCGCACCGCGGCGCCGAGCACACTGATCCGGCTGCCGGGCAGCCTGGTCCGGGCACAGTTCGCCAAGCCGGCCGGGCTGGCGTTCCTGGCGTCGTCGGGCTGGAACCGCGCCGCGGCCGAGCGGCCGACCATCGCCCCGGCCACCGACAGCAGGCCGGTCGCCGAACTCGTCCACGGCGACGTGCTGATCGTCGGGCCGGGGGAGACCGTGCGCGACGTCGTGACGAAGATGACCGAGCACCACGTGTCCTACGCGTTGATCCGGTTACCGGACGGCGGCCTGGGCATCTTCACCGACCGCGATCTGCGCACCCGGGTGGTGGCCGCCGGGTTGTCCGTCGACGTCTCCATCGCCTCGGTGATGAGCGCCCCGGCCCGCACCGTGACCGCCGACCTGACCGCCGACAGTGTGCTGATGGAGATGCTGGAGTGCGGGCTGCGGCACATGCCGGTGCTCACCCCGCGCGGCGAGGTGGTGGGGGTGCTCGAGGACGCCGACCTGCTGGCCGCGTCGGCGCGCCAGAGCTTCCTGCTGCGCCGCTCGATCGCGCTCGCCACCGATGCGGCGCAGTTGCGCGCCGTCGGCCACCAGGTCACCGGGACCGCCGTGGATCTGTTCCGCAGCGGCACCAAGGCCGTGGCCACCAGCGCGATCCTGTCGGTGGTGATCGACAGCCTGGTGCGCCGCGCGCTCGAACTGGTCGTCGCGCAGGGTGACGGCGTGCCCGCCGGCGGATTCGCCTGGCTCACGCTCGGCAGCGTCGCACGCCGCGAGGCGATGCCGTCCTCCGATGTCGACAGTGCGCTGTCGTGGCGTGACGACCTGGCGGGCCAGGCGCCGCGGCTGCGGACCCTCGCCGGTGCGGTGCACGATCTGCTCGATGACGCCGGGCTGCCCTCGGACCGCAACGGCGCGATCGCCGCGAAGCCGAAATTCTCGCGCTCACAGTCGGATTGGCGTGCTGCTGCGCGAGGATGGCTCGACGACCCGCTGCGCGACCGCGGGCTGATGTTCTCCTCGCTGCTGATCGACGGGCGCGTGGTGTGGGGCGACCCGGGCCTGCACACGGTGCCGGCGGCCTATCAGCGGATGCGCGAGGAACATCCGAACGCACTGCGCCTGCAACTGCTCGACGCGCTGTCGGGCCGGATGAAGACCCGCTCGCTGCGCGACGTGCTGTCGCGGCGCGGCGGCACCTTCGACCTGAAGAACCACGCCGTCACACCGATCGTCAACCTGGCCCGGTGGGGTGGGCTGGCCGCCGGTGTCACGTCGGCGTCCACGCCGACGCGGCTGGAGGCGGCCGCCCAGGCCGGCGCGCTCAGCGAGCGCGATGCCCGCACGCTGGGCGATGTGTTCGCGATGCTGCAGCGGCTACGGATGGCCCATCAGGTGGATCAGATCACCGCGGGCCGCACACCCGGCGACATCGTCGCGTCCTCTGAGTTGTCGCCGCTCAACCGCAGTCTGCTCGGTGACGGGCTGCGTGAGATCGCCGCCGTGCGGCGACGTGTCGGCAACCTCGGGCTCACGGGCGTATAGGGTCGGTGAGCAATGCCTTCCCCCGAGCCCACCCCCTCCGAGCGCGCACCCCGGGAGCCGGCCGCCGCCGTGCAATCCGTCGACCGGGCGTTGCAGGTGCTGGAGATCATCGCCGGTCTCGGGCAGGCCGGGGTCACCGAGATCGCCGCCGAGCTCGGCGTGCACAAGTCCACCGCGTCGCGGCTGGTCGCCGCGCTCGAGGCCCGCGGCTACGTCGAACAGATCTCCGAACGCGGCAAGTACCGCCTCGGGCTGGCGATCTCCCGATTGTCCTACGCGGCCGGGGGGCACGCCGACCTGGTGAAGACGAGCCAGGACATCTGCGACGCGCTGAGCATCGACGTGGGGGAGACCACCAACGTGGCGGTGCTCGACGGTGACCGCATCGTCAACATCGTCGAGTCGATCGGCCCGGCGGAGATCACGCTGCGCACCTGGGTCGGCCAGAGCTGCCCGGCGTACGCCACCTCCAGTGGCAAGGTGCTGCTCGCAGGCCTGGAGCCGGCCGACGTGCGGGCCCGGCTGCGCCCGCCCTGGGTGCCCTTCACCGACGCCACCGTGACCACCGTCGACGACCTCGCCGAGCAGCTGGCCGCGGTGCGGGAGCGCGGATGGGCCAGTGTCACCGAGGAACTCGAGGTGGGTCTGAACGCGGTGGCCGCGCCGATCTTCGACGTCCACTCGCAAGTGGTTGCGGCACTGAGTGTTTCGGGACCGGCCTACCGGCTGTCGGTGGAGCGGTTCGACGAGGTGGCGAAACGCACGGTGGCCGCCGCCGACGCCGTGAGCCGCCGCCTCGGCTGGAGCGCGCGGGCCGGTCAGGTCCAGTAGAGCGTCCGGGCGGACGGCAGCGTCGCGGCGAGTTCGGCGTCGAACCAGGACCGCAGTTGCGCCATCGTGTCTTTGGGATAGACGTACTTCGCCGCGCCGTACTTGCCGAACTTGCGTGTCCGGGCCGCCTCGTCCATCTCCAGTTTCGTCCGCGGGTACCACGACGTCAGCACGTCCTTGCTGGCCGCGGTGAAGCGGTGGGTGATGCACTCGACGGTCAGATCGAGGTCCGGGATGTCCGCGGTGGCGTCGGCCACGGTGCGCAGCAGATCGCCGTAACCGCTGCGCCAGTCCGGGATCGGCATGATGGGCGCGATCGTGAGGCCCACCGGGTAGCCCGCGGCGGCCAGTGCGGCCAGCGCCGCCACCCGTCGGGGCAGCCGGGCGGTGCCGCCCTCGAAGCGTCCGGCGATCTCCTCGGCGTTGACCGACACCCGCACCCGGGTCCTGCCGTGGTGCGGCAGGTTCAGCAGCGGCGCGACGTCTTCGTACTTGGTGGTGAACCGCAGCCCGACCCGGGCCGCCCAGTCGTGGGTGCCGACGTGGGCGATGGCCGTCGACAGCGATCCGGTCAGATGCTCGAGCGCCAGCGGATCGGTGTAGCAGGACGCCTCGAACGTGGTGCCCTCGCCGGCGCGCACCGAGGCCGACGTGACAGTGCCAAGGCCCACGTGGTCGTCCATGCCGGCGAGGATCTCGGGCAGGTTCGCATACACCCGCGTGATCGGCGGCCCGGACAGCGAGCCCGCGAGATAGCAGTACTGGCAGTGCCCGGGGCATCCCTCGGCGAGGTCCATCCGCCAGTCCGCACTCGGCGGGATCGGCTGCATCCGCCGCTTCGACGGAGGCGCGACGACCACCGCGAGCGTGCGTTTGGCCAGCGCGTAGGTGGACCGATCGTCCTCGCCGCGCAGCGAGGGTAAGCGGTCACCGCGCAGGACGTCGATGTCGCGAACGCCGGCGGCCTCGCACCGGGAGATGATCTTCGCGCCGTGCGGGAGTTCTGCCGCCGAGCGCGTCACCAGCACACGCCGGGGGAGCCACCGCACAGGTCCGGGGGGAGATGTCGTCATCGCTTGGGGAGCAACGGAATTGATCTTGTCGTCATTCCTGCGGATGCGGTGTTCTCCGCTCGAGCAGCAGGCGGGCGAACGCGTCGGGGCACTCCAGCGGGGTGAAGTGACCGGCGTCGGGGGCGGTGTGCAGCGTCACGTCGGTGAAGTAGTGCTCGAGCCGGTCCGACCACGCAGGGGGGAACAGCGGATCGCGGCCCGGCCACAGCACATCGGTGGGGGCGTGGATCCTGATCGCCTGCTCGGGCGGGAGCTCGGTCAGCGACTGCGCGATGGTGCCCGCCCCGGCCCGATACCACGCGATCGAGGCGGTGAAGGCGCCCGGCAGTGCGTAGTCGGCCACCAGCGCGTCGAGGTCGTCCTCGCCGAGGGTGAATCCCGGTCCGGACCAATGACTCCAGAAGTGCGACAGATAGTCGCGCACGGCGTCGTGATTGCCGTCGACCAGCCGCGCCGACAGCGGCAGCTGGTGAAACGCCTGGTACCAGAACTCGGCTTGCGCGGGTGCGGTGAGCACGCGTTCGCCCGCACCGGGCAGCGGCGGGGACAGCACCAGCGCGTGCACCAGGTCGGGGTGCATGCGCGCCACACTCTGGGCGACGCGGCTGCCGACGTCGTACCCGCCGATCACCACCGGCGCCAGACCGAGCTCGGCGATCAGCCCGACGACGCTGGCCGCCTGCGCCGACGCGCTGTAGAAGTGGCTGACGGCCACGTCGTGCTTGTCGGAACCGCCGAAGCCGCGCAGATCGGGCACCACCACGTCGAGGGTCCGGCCGGAGGCGAGCAGCAGCGGCACCAGCCGCCGGTAGTCGTGCCGGTTGCCGGGCCAGCCGTGCAGCAGCAGCACCGACGGGGCGCCGGGAGTGCCGAAGCGGTCGAAGGTCAGCCGGAAACCGTCGACGGGCGCGCTGCGCGATGCCCGTAACCCCATGCGCTCATTGTGGCGCGTCGGCGCCGGCGCGATGCAGCGTTTCGGAATCCCCTGTGATGACCGCGAGCACCGTCCGCCACGAATCCGAGGGCCGGTTCAGCATGCCGCTGTGGGCCTCCCATCCGGCCACCGGCCGGCCGTCGTCGTAATACCCTGCGCGCAAACGGATCACGCCGGGCATCTCGTCGGGGTCGGCACCGTGCGGCCCGCCCGGGATGCCCTGCACGGCCTCGATGAAGTCGCCGGGCGCGGTCATCGAGAAGCGCAGCACGTCGGGATTGCGGTTGTGCCAGTCCGACGGGTCGTCGACGCCGACCCCGGAGCCGGCGGCGGCCAGAAACAGCGTCCTATCCGACGTGAGCCCCAGCGCCTCGGCGGTGCCGACGATCGAGCCGCCGTACGAGTGCCCGATCACCGTCACGGGGACGCCGGGCGCCACCGCGCGGTCGACGTCTTCGCTGAACGCCACCAGGCGCGGCGCCATGTCCAGCGCGCTGCGCGGGTCGGCGGCCTCGAGCAGCACGGCGGCGGGATCGTGCACCTGGGGGAACGGTCCGCCGAGGTAGGTGATGACCGCCGCGTCGCCGTGGCTGCCGGACACGAACCGGCGTGCGGTGGCGGCGGTGGCCGCCGAGCCCTCGACGGTGGTGTTCACCCCCGGCACCAGCACCGCGACGCTGTGCGCGGTCGCGAGGTCGCCGTGCAGTTCGACCAGCGACGAGCGGGCGGGGTCGAACGCCAGGATCTGGCGCTGGATGCGGCCCCCGGCGCGGATCGGGTCGTCGACCTCGGCGAGCAGCCCGCGATACAAGGCGATCCGTCGGCGGGACTCGGTGTCGCGCCCGGACTCGGCCAGGATGGCCGCGGCGATGTTGATCCGGTTCGCGGCGACCCGCATCGGCCACGGAATTCCATCGGTGTTGCCGACCTGCCGCGGGTACTGGGCGACCAGCCGGTCGCGCTGCTCGGGTGTCATCGCGGCGATCTGGCCGGCGATGTCGTCCTGGCCCGTCGTCGGCCAGCCGCCCACGACGTCGACCGGGGGACCGGGCGCGGCGCCGGCGGGCACGGTGGGCGCCGGGGTGGCGCGGGTGTCCCCGCTCAGCGCCGCGGCGAGGTCGGACGCCGCGTCGTCGTCGGCCGCGTCCAGCCGGTCGAGGGCCGCCGTGAGTTGTGAATGTGTCTGTGCCGCAGCGACATCGAGCATCTGTCCGGCCGCGGTCGCGTCGCCCCCGGCCAGCAGGACCAGCACCGGATCCAGGGTCGCCGCGCGGGTGACCGAACCGTCCTCGGCGACGGCGAGTCCGTCCCGGCGGGCCCGTTCGAGGACGTCGAGCACGTCGCTGCGCGCGGCGGCCAGCTGCTCCGCACCGTCGGTCGCGGCCACCGACGCGGCGATCAGTTGACGCGCCAGCGCTGCAGCTGCGGCGGCCACGCTGCCGGCCTGCCGTCGGGCGGCCTCGGCCGCGGCCCCCTCCCAGTGCTCGCGGGTGCCGTCGCTCGACGCCAGCACGGCGTCGGCCTCGCCGCAGATCCGGCGGGCCAGCTCGTCGCAGTCCGACGCCAGATCGCGCAGCGCATCGGGGTGCCACGCCTGCGCCTGCGCCACCGTCGGACGGCTCACCGGCCCAGCCGGTCCCCGCCGTCGCGGTCGGCACGCTCGAAATCCTCGGCGGCGCGGCGCGCCGCCAGCGCCCAGCCCCGCAGCCCGGCGGCGACGTCCTCGAGCCCGGCGACCACCGCCGCGGCGGACACGGCCGCGACCCGCGATCCCGGCAGCGCGGCGGGGTCGAGGGCCGGGCACGGCAGCGCCCCGATCTCGTCCGCGATCGCCCAGACCCGGTCGGCGACACCGCGCAGGCGTTCGACGTCGACCCGCGTGAATTCCCCCATGGCTCATGCTGGCACCCCGCGGGTGCCCTCCCGCCGGGTTATCCACAGCCTTCTTTGGGCGTGGACAACCACGCCCGCGCCGAGCAGCGGCTAGTCTCGATGAGGTGCAGCGACGAATCATGGGCATCGAAACCGAATTCGGTGTCACCTGCACGTTCCACGGCCATCGCCGGCTCAGTCCGGACGAGGTCGCCCGCTATCTCTTCCGGCGGGTGGTGTCGTGGGGACGCAGCAGCAACGTCTTCCTCCGCAACGGTGCGCGCCTGTACCTCGACGTGGGCAGCCACCCCGAGTACGCGACCGCCGAGTGTGACAACCTGACCCAGCTGGTCACCCACGACCGTGCGGGTGAGCGGGTGCTCGAAGACCTGCTCGTCGACGCCGAGCAACGGCTCGCCGACGAGGGCATTGGCGGCGACATCTATCTGTTCAAGAACAACACCGACTCGGCGGGCAACTCCTACGGCTGCCACGAGAACTACCTGATCGTGCGCGCCGGCGAGTTCTCCCGGATCTCCGATGTGCTGCTGCCGTTCCTGGTCACCCGCCAGCTGATCTGCGGCGCCGGCAAGGTGCTGCAGACGCCGAAGGCCGCGACGTTCTGCCTGTCGCAGCGCGCCGAGCACATCTGGGAGGGCGTCTCGAGCGCCACCACCCGGTCGCGCCCGATCATCAACACCCGCGACGAGCCGCACGCCGACGCCGAGAAGTACCGGCGCCTGCACGTCATCGTCGGCGACTCCAACATGTGCGAGTCCACCACCATGCTCAAGGTCGGCTCGGCCTCGCTGGTGCTGGAGATGATCGAGGCCGGCGTCGCGTTCCGCGACTTCTCGCTGGACAACCCGATCCGGGCGATCCGCGAGGTCAGCCATGACCTGACCGGACGGCGCCCCGTCCGTCTCGCCGGCGGGCGGCAGGCCAGCGCACTCGACATCCAGCGCGAGTACTACGCCCGCGCGGTCGAGTACCTGCAGACCCGGGAACCCAACACGCAGATCGAGCAGGTGGTCGACCTGTGGGGCCGCCAACTCGACGCGGTCGAGAGCCAGGACTTCGCCAAGGTCGACACCGAGATCGACTGGGTGATCAAGCGCAAGCTGTTCCAGCGGTATCAGGACCGCTACGACATGGACCTGTCCGACGCCAAGATCAGCCAGCTGGACCTGGCCTACCACGACATCAAGCGCGGCCGCGGTGTGTTCGACCTGCTGCAGCGCAAGGGTCTGGCGGCGCGCATCACCACCGACGAGGAGATCGAGGCCGCGGTCAACACGCCGCCGCAGACCACCCGCGCCAAGCTGCGCGGCGAGTTCATCAGCGCCGCCCAGGAGGCCGGCCGCGACTTCACCGTCGACTGGGTGCACCTCAAGCTCAACGACCAGGCGCAACGCACCGTGCTGTGCAAGGACCCGTTCCGCTCGGTCGACGAGAGGGTCAAGCGGCTCATCGCCTCGATGTGAGCGTGATGTGAGCCTGGGTGGCGGCGCGCCGCGGACGGCCGTCCGAGCCCACCGCCGATTCGCCTTAAGCTCTACGGCGTGGGGATCTCAAAAGTCGAACGGTTGATGAACCTCGTCATCGCGCTGCTGTCGACGCGGACGTTCATCACCGCCGACCGGATCCGCGAGACCGTCTACGGCTACTCCGACGGGGCCAGCGACGAGGCGTTCTCCCGCATGTTCGAGCGCGACAAGAACGAACTGCGCGACCTCGGCATCCCGTTGGAGACGGGCCGGGTGTCCTCGACCGACCCGACGGAGGGCTACCGGATCAACCGGGAGGCGTACGCGCTGCCCGCGGTGGAGCTGACCCCCGACGAGGCCGCCGCCGTCGCGGTCGCGACCCAGCTGTGGGAGTCCCCGGAGCTGATCACCGCGACCCAGAGCGCACTGCTGAAACTGCGGGCCGCCGGCGTGGAGATCGAGGCCGTCGACGACCTCGACGTCGCGATCACCTCGACCGCCGCACTGCCGGGCCTGCGCGGCTCGGAGGACGTGCTGGGAATCCTGTTGTCGGCCATCGACTCCGGCCGCGCCGTGCGCTTCCCGCACCGGCCGTCGCGCAGCGAGCCGTACGTGATGCGCACCGTCGAGCCGTGGGGTGTGGTCACCGACCGCGGCCGCTGGTACCTGGTCGGCCACGACCGCGACCGCGACGCGGTCCGCACGTTCCGGCTGTCCCGCATCGGCGCCGAGGTGACCCCGATCGGCGAACCCGGCGAGGTGGTCCGGCCGCCCGGGGTGAACCTGCGCGAGATCGTCGCGAAGGTGGTGGGCGACTGGCCCGGCGCGGGACAGGCCCGGATCTGGGTGGCCGACGGCAAGGCCACCGCGCTGCGCCGGCGGGCCACCGTCGTCGGCGCGAAGACGCTCGGCGGCCGCGCCGGGCAGGAGATCACCCTCGACATCGGCATGTTCGACCGGCTGGCCCGCGAAGTCGCCAGCTACGGCGCGGACGCCGTCGCGCTGGAGCCGGCCTCGCTGCGCGAGGACGTCATCGCGCGGCTGGCGGCCCAGGCCGGCGTCGAGCAGGTGCGGGCGTGACCGCCGTGAGCACGCGGCTGGTGCGGCTGCTGAACATGGTGCCGTATTTCCAGGCGAATCCGCGGATCACCTACGACGAGGCCGCCGCCGACCTCGGGGTGAGCGTCAAGCAGCTGCGCGACGACCTCAACCAGCTGTGGATGTGCGGGCTGCCCGGCTACGGCCCCGGTGATCTGATCGACTTCGAGTTCTCCGGCGACACCATCGAGGTGACGTTCACCGCGGGCATGGACCACCCGCTGCGGCTGACCTCCCCGGAGGCCACCGGTGTGCTGGTGGCGTTGCGCGCGCTGGTCGACGTGCCCGGCATGGTCGACCCGGAGGCGGCCCGCAGCGCGATCGCCAAGATCGAGTCCGCGGCGGGCAGTGCGGGCCACGGGGTCGAGGGCGCGGCGGTCGACGAGCCGGCACCGGTGGAGAGCGAGGCCGCCGCCGCGGTGCGCACGGCGGTGCGCGGGGACCGGGCGCTGGCGATCGAGTACTACTCGGCCTCGCACGACATGCTGTCGAGCCGGGTGGTGGACCCGATCCGGGTGGTGCTCGTCGCCGACCACAGCTATCTGGAGGCGTGGTGTCGCACCGCCGAGGCGGTCCGGCTGTTCCGCTTCGACCGGATCGTCGACGCCCGAGTGCTCGACGAGCCGTCGGCCCCGCCGCCGCCCGCGGTGCAGGCCGGGCCCGACACGTCGCTGTTCGACCCGGACACCGCCGACCCGTCGCTGCCGACGGCGACGCTGCGGGTGGACCGTTCGGCGGCGTGGATGTTCGACTACTACCCGCTGCGGGTGCTGCAGGAGTACCCCGACGGGTCGTGCGACGCCGCGATGACCTACGCCTCGGACGACTGGATGGCCCGGTTCGTCCTCGGCTTCGGCTCGGCGGTGCGGGTCCTCGAGCCGCAGCCGCTGGCCGAGCGGGTGCAGCGAGCGGCCGTCGCCGCCCTGGACGCCTATCGGGTCGGTGACGAGCGCCCCGGCGGGTAGACTCGGCGCAGACGTCTGGAGGTAACCAAATTGGGTGGTCTACAACCCTGGCACTGGATCATCGTCATCGCCGTGTTCGTGCTGCTCTTCGGCGCCAAGAAGCTCCCCGACGCAGCCCGCTCGCTCGGCAAGTCGATGCGCATCTTCAAGTCCGAGATCAAGGAGATGCAGGCGGAGTCGAAATCCGACACACCGACTCAGATCTCCTCGGAGCGGGTGACCGACGCCGACCGGCCCGCCGGCGGCGCGACGACGCACACCGAACCGTCGTCGGACAAGCGCCCCGCCTGAATCGCCCCCTCGACACGGCGCGGGCCCCGTCCGCGCCGTAGTCCTGCGCCTGTGAACAGGTAGGCCCTCCTCGACGTGCAGATGCCCGGACTCTTCAAGAAGCTCGACCCGCGCCGCCGCCGCTCCCGGGTCAATCCCGACGGCACGATGTCGCTGGTCGAACACCTCACCGAACTGCGGACCCGACTGCTGATCTCGGTGCTGGCCGTTCTGGTCACCACGACCCTCGGATTCTTCTGGTACAGCCACGGGGCTTTCGGGCTGCCCAGCCTGGGCGACTGGCTGCGCGGTCCGTACTGCTCACTGCCGGCGTCGGCGCGGGCGACCATCGCCCCGGACGGCGAGTGCCGCCTCCTCGCCACCGCGCCGTTCGATCAGTTCATGCTGCGTCTCAAGGTCGGTCTGATGGCGGGGATCGTCCTCGCGTGCCCGGTGTGGCTGCACCAGCTGTGGGCGTTCATCACGCCCGGCCTGTACAGCAAGGAGCGCAGGTTCGCCGTCGCGTTCGTGACGCTGGGGGCGGCACTGTTCATCTCCGGCGCGCTGCTGGCCTACATCGTGCTGGCCAAGGCGCTGGGTTTCCTGCTGACCGTGGGCAGCGATGTGCAGATCACGGCGCTGTCGGGCGATCAGTACTTCGGCTTCCTGATCAACCTGCTGCTGGTCTTCGGGATCAGCTTCGAGTTCCCGCTGCTGATCGTCATGTTGAACCTGGTCGGTGTGCTGACCTACGCGCGGCTGAAGGCCTGGCGGCGTGGCTTGATCATGGGTCTCTTCGTCTTCGCCGCGTTCGCCACCCCCGGCTCCGATCCGTTCTCGATGCTGGCGCTGGCGTTGGCGCTGACCGTGCTGCTCGAGGTCGCGATTCAGCTCGCGCGCGTCAACGACCGGCGCAAGGCCCGCCGCGAGCTCGAGTCGGTTCCCGAGGACGAGGCCGCCCCGATCGGCCCGGCCGAACCCCTCGAGGCGCCGTCGGCGGTGCCCGCGCCGTCGCGGCTCGTGATCGACGACGACGCCACCTGACATGCCCTCCGACACCGACTCCGTCGCGGCGTTCACCGAGTTACTTCCCTTCGCGCTGGACGGTTTTCAGCGCCGCGCGTGTGACGCCCTCGCCCAGGGGCACGGTGTGCTGGTGTGCGCGCCGACCGGCGCCGGCAAGACCGTGGTCGGCGAGTTCGCCGTGCACCTCGCGCTGGCCGCCGGGGGCAAGTGCTTCTACACCACGCCGATCAAGGCGCTGAGCAACCAGAAGCACAACGACCTGGTGCGCCGCTACGGGGCCGAGCGCATCGGTCTGCTCACCGGGGATCAGAACATCAACGGCGACGCCGATGTGGTGGTGATGACCACCGAGGTGCTGCGCAACATGCTCTATGCGGATTCGCCTGCGCTGCAGGGACTTTCCTTCGTCGTCATGGACGAGGTGCACTTCCTGGCCGACCGGATGCGCGGCGCGGTCTGGGAGGAGGTGATCCTGCACCTGCCCGAGGGGGTGCGGCTGGTCAGCCTGTCGGCCACGGTGAGCAACGCCGAGGAGTTCGGTGGGTGGATCCAGACCGTGCGCGGGGACACCACCGTCGTCGTCGACGAACACCGGCCGGTGCCGCTGTGGCAGCACGTGCTGGTCGGCAAGCGGCTGCTCGACCTGTTCGACTACCGCGCGTCGGGCCCGGCGCGCGCGGGCCGCGACCTGCTGGTCGACCCGGAGTTGTTGCGCCACATCTCCCATCGGCGCGAGGCCGACCGGCTGGCCGACTGGCAGCCGCGGGGTCGCGGCAGGCCCGGGCGGCCGACGATCTACCGCACCCCGGGCCGCGCCGACGTCATCGGGGTTCTCGAGCAGCGCGACCTGCTGCCGGCGATCACGTTCATCTTCTCCCGGGCCGGGTGCGACGCCGCGGTCAAGCAGTGTCTGCGCTCGTCGCTGCGGCTCACCACCGACGAGGAGCGCATCCGCATCGCCGAGATCGTCGACCGGCGCACGGCCGACCTCGACGACGCGGATCTGGTCGTGCTCGACTTCCACGAGTGGCGCGAAGGGCTGCTGCGCGGGCTGGCCGCCCACCACGCCGGCATGCTGCCCACCTTCCGCCACACCGTGGAGGAGTTGTTCACCGCCGGTCTGGTCAAGGCGGTGTTCGCCACCGAGACGCTGGCGCTGGGCATCAACATGCCGGCCCGCACGGTGGTGCTGGAACGGCTGGTGAAGTTCAACGGTGAGCAGCACCTGCCGCTGACGCCCGGGGAGTACACCCAGCTGACGGGCCGGGCGGGGCGGCGCGGCATCGACGTCGAGGGGCACGCAGTCGTGCTGTGGAACCCCGACGTCGACCCCGCCGAGGTGGCCGGCCTGGCCTCTACGCGCACCTTCCCGCTGCGCAGTTCGTTCGCCCCGACCTACAACATGACGATCAACCTCGTCCACCAGATGGGACCCGAGCAGGCCCATCAGCTGCTCGAGCGGTCGTTCGCGCAGTACCAGGCCGACCGCTCGGTGGTCGGGCTGGTGCGCGCCGTGGAACGTGGCGAGAAGCTGCTCGGTGAGCTGACCGCCGAACTCGGCGGCCGCGACGCCCCGATCCTGGACTACGTGCGGCTGCGCGCCCAGATCTCCGAGCGGGAGCGGGCGCAGTCGCGCTCGTCCCGGCTGCAGCGCCGCCAGGCCGCCAACGACGCGCTGACGGCGCTGCGCCGCGGTGACATCATCACGATCACCCACGGCCGGCGCGGCGGGCTGGCCGTGGTCCTCGAACCGGCCCGCGACGACGACGATCCGCGCCCGCTGGTGCTGACCGAGACCCGGTGGGCGGGCAGGATCTCGTCGGCCGACTACTCCGGTGCCGTCGCACCGATGGGCCGGATGACCTTGCCCAAACGGGTCGAGCACCGCAACCCGCGTGCCCGCCGCGACCTGGCCTCGGCGCTCACGTCGGCCGCGGAGGGCCTCGACGTCCCGTCCGCGCGGCGGCGGCGCAGCGGGCCGCAGGCCGAACCCGACGTGGACCCCGAGCTCGCGTCGCTGCGCGACCGCATGCGCGCGCACCGGGCGCATCAGCTGCCCGACCGGGAGGACCGGTCGCGGGTGGCCGAGCGGTACCTCAAGATCGAGCGCGAGAACGAGCAGCTGCGCCGCAAGATCGCGACCGCGACGAACTCGCTGGCCCACACCTTCGACCGGATCGTCGTGCTGCTCACCGAGCGGGGCTTCATCGACCAGACGGGCGACGCGCCGGCGGTGAGCGACGACGGCCGGCTGCTGGCCCGCATCTACAGCGAGAGCGATCTGCTGGTCGCCGAGTGCCTGCGCGCCGGGGTGTGGGACGACCTCGACCCGGCCGAACTCGCGGCTGCGCTGTCGGCGGTGGTGTACGAGTCGCGCCGCGACGGGCACGGCGCCGGGGACGGCACCGAGATCCCCACCGGCCGGCTCCGCCGCGCGCTCAACCAGACCCGCCGGTTGTGGAGCGAGTTGCGGGCCGACGAACAGCGCCAGCGCATCAGCGCCAGTCGCGAACCCGACGACGGATTCGTCGCCGCGATCCACCGCTGGGCCCGCACCGGCGACCTCGCCTCGGCGCTGGCCGCGAGCGACCCGGGGAACGGGGTGACCATGCCCGCCGGTGATTTCGTCCGCTGGTGCCGCCAGGTCCTCGACTTGGCCGATCAGGTGCGCAACGCCGCACCGTCACCGGCGTTGCGGGCAACCGCGAAACGCGCGATCAACGACGTTCGGCGCGGCGTCGTCGCCGTTGACGCCGGGTAGTGTGTGGCCAGCTACACCAGACAGCCGTGCACGACCGAGGAGAGAAATGAGCGGACCGCAGGGATCTGACCCGACGCAGCAGCCGTGGCCGGGTCATCAGCCTGAGTCTGGCACGGAGCAGCAGACGGGTGAATCGTCGCATCAGGGCTGGCAGCCGCCGTCCGGGTCCGAGCAGCCGCAGGCGCCGGACCAGCAGTCCTGGCAGCCGCCGGCGTACACGCCGCAGCAGTATCCCCAGTACCAGCAGCCCACGCAGCCGCCGACCTACCCGCCGCAGCAGTACCCGTCGACCGAGCAGTACGGCCAGCAGACCGACTACAACCAGCCGGCCTATCCGCCGCCGGGGCAGTACGGGCAGCCGGGCGCCTACGGTCAGCAGCCGCAGTACGGCCAGCCCGGCGCCTACGGTCAGCAGCCCCAGTACGGGCAGCCGGGCCAGCCCGGTCAGTACGGGCAGTACCCGAACTACCAGGCGCCCGGCCAGGAGGAGGGCTCCAAGCGCTCGCTGGCCCTCGTCGGCGGGATCATCGGCCTGCTGGCCGCGATCATCGTCGCCGTGGTGCTGGTGCTCGGCTTCTGGAAGCCGGGCTTCTTCGTTACCACCAAGCTCGACGTCAACGCCGCGCAGACCGGTGTGCAGCAGATCCTCACCGACGAGACCAACGGCTACGGCGCCAAGAACGTCAGCAACGTCAAGTGCAACAACGGTGTCAGCCCCACGGTGAAGAAGGGTGACACCTTCGACTGCGAGGTCAGCATCGACGGCACCAAGCGTCAGGTGACGGTCACGTTCCAGGACGACAAGGGCACCTACGAGGTCGGCCGGCCCAAGTAGCCGTCAGGGGAGCGCGTCGAGCGCCTTCTGCAGCCGCCCGATCGAGGACGACACGCCGTAGCGCTCGGCCAGTTCGACGACTTTGCGGGGGTGCGCGGCGGCCAACGGCAGCGTGTCGTCCGTCGTCGAGAAGGTGACCGCCGCGTCGGTGGCGACCCGCACCACGGGAGCGGCTTTGGCGATGTAGTCGGCCGCCGACCGCAGCTTGGTCCGATGGGCCCGGGTGAGCTTCGAGGTGGCGTCCTCGGCCGCGGCGAGGATCGCCTCCAGCGAGCCGTATTTCGTGAGCAGGCTGGACGCCGTCTTCTCGCCGACCCCCGCGACGCCGGGAAGTCCGTCGGACGGATCACCGCGCAGCAGCGCCAGTTCCGCGTAGGCCGCGCCGGCCCGGTCGACCGGCACCCCGTAGGTGTCGGCGACCTCCACCGGACCGAACGTGGTGGCCTTGGCCAGGCCGCGGCCCAGGTAGAGCACCCGAACCGGCGTGGGCTCGTCGCGCACGACCTGCAGCAGATCGCGGTCACCGCTGACGACGACGACCGGGTCGCGGCGCTCGCGGTCGGCGAGGGTGCCCAGTACGTCGTCGGCTTCGTGGTCGGGCGCGCCGGCGGTGGCGATGCCGAACGCGTCGAGGATCTCCATGATCATGTCGACCTGCGGCGTCAGGTCGTCCGGCACCTCCTCGACGTCGGGTTCGTCGCCGGGGTTCTCCTGCACCACCCGGTGCGCCTTGTAGGACGGCACGAGGTCGACGCGCCACTGCGGCCGCCAGTCGTCGTCGCGGCACACCACCAGCCGGTGGGGCTGCTCGCGGGTGATCACGGTGGCGACCGCGTCGAGGAAACCCCGCAGCGCGTTGACCGGGCGGCCGTCGGGAGCGGTGATCGACGAGGGGACACCGAAGTAGGAGCGGAACCACATGCTCGCGCCGTCGAGGAGTACCAGGGGAGCAGTCACACCCGGTATCTTCGCGCACCGGCCGCGGCGCCGGACACTAGCCTGGGCGGCATGGCTTCCCCGTCCTCGCTGCCGGCCCGTTTTCCCACCGAGGTGTACGCCCACCGCCTGGCCGCCGCGGCGCAGGCCGCCGCAGGGGCCGGGCTCGCGGGCCTGGTCATCACCCCGGGCTACGACCTGCGCTACCTGGTGGGGTCGCGGGCGCAGACGTTCGAGCGGCTGACCGCGCTGGTGCTGCCCGCCGACGGCGCTCCGACGATCGTGGTGCCGCGCCTGGAACTGGCCGCCCTGAAGGAGTCGGCGGTCACCGAACTCGGTGTGGCGGTGCGGGATTGGGTCGACGGTGATGACCCGTACGCGCTGGTGGCCGACGCCCTCGGCGGGGTGGGGCGGGCCGTCGCGGTGACCGACTCGATGCCCGCGCTGCACCTGCTGCCGCTGGCCGAGGTACTCGGTGTGGTGCCGGTGCTGGCCACCGACGTGCTGCGCACGCTGCGCATGGTCAAGGATCCGGCAGAGATCGACGCGCTGCGCAAGGCCGGGGCGGCGATCGACCGGGTGCACGCCCGCGTCCCGGAGTTCCTGGTGCCCGGCCGCACCGAGGCCGACGTCGCCGCCGACATCGCCGAAGCCATTGTCGCCGAGGGGCATTCGGAGGTGGCCTTCATCATCGTCGGTTCCGGTCCGCACGGTGCGGACCCGCACCACGAGTGCTCGGATCGTGAACTGGCCGCCGGCGACGTCGTGGTCGTCGACATCGGGGGACCCTACGAGCCCGGGTACAACTCCGACTCCACCCGCACCTACAGCATCGGGGATCCCGACCCCGAGGTGGCACGGCGGTACGCGGTACTGCAGCGGGCCCAGCAGGCGGCGGTCGCGGCGGTGCGGCCCGGCGTCACCGCCGAACAGGTCGACGCCGCCGCCCGCGATGTGCTGGCCGCCGAGGGGCTGGCCGAGGCGTTCGTGCACCGCACCGGGCACGGCATCGGGTTGTCCGTGCACGAGGAGCCCTACATCGTGGCCGGGAACTCGCTGGCGCTGCAGGAGGGGATGGCGTTCTCCGTCGAGCCGGGCATCTATTTCCCCGGCCAGTGGGGTGCGCGCATCGAGGACATCGTGATCGTCACCGCCGACGGCGCGCTGTCGGTGAACAACCGCCCGCACGACCTCGTCGTGGTGCCGGTCGGCTGACGGGTCAGCTCTCGCCGCGGTCGAGCAGTCCCGACGAGCCCAGCACCCGCTCCACGCGGACCTCGATCACCACGCGCTTGGGGTTGGGCCGCGGGGTCCGGTAGCGCTGCGCGTAGCGCAGTTCGGCGTCACGGACCTTGTCGATGTCGGTGTACACGGTGGATGTGCCCTCCAGCGACAGCCAGCGCGCACCGTCGACCTGGCTGAGCACCGCGACACCGCGCTGGTCGGCGTTGACCGCCTTCTGCGAACCGCCGGTGGTGATCACGCGGGCGATGTGGGTGGCGGGATCGAAGGTGAACCCGACGGCCACCACATGCGGCGACTGGTCCGCCCGCAACGTCGTCAGCATCGCGAGGTGACGCTCGGTCAGGAACGCGATCGCGTCGGTGGTCAGCCGGGTGGTTGCCTTGCCCATCGCGCCCACGCTAGCGCAGGACATAATCGCAGCCATGAAGGACACGGCGGAGGTGAACCCGGTCGTGGTCTTCGGCGGCCGCAGCGAGATCGGCGTGGAGGTGGCGCGCAGGCTGGCCGCCGGTGCGACGGTCGTGCTCGCGGCGCGTCGCCCCGACGATCTCGACGCGGAGACCGCAGCCCTGACCCAGGCCGGTGCGACGGCCGTGCACCGCGTGGCCTTCGACGCCGACGACCTCGCCTCGCACCGCCGGGTGGTCGACGACATCGTGGCCGCGCACGGCCCGATCGGGACCGCGGTGCTGGCGTTCGGCATCCTGGGCGATCAGGCGCTCGCGGAGAAGGACGCGGCGCACGCGGCGGCGATCGCGCACACCGACTACGTCGCGCAGGTGAGTCTGCTCACGGTGCTCGCCGACGTGATGCGCGACGCCGGGCACGGCACGTTGGTGGCGTTCTCGTCGGTGGCCGGTGTGCGGGCGCGCCGGGCGAACTACGTGTACGGATCGGCCAAGGCGGGGCTCGACGCGTTCTGCAGCGGACTCGCCGACGCGCTGCACGGAACCGGGGTGCGGCTGCTGCTGGTGCGGCCCGGGTTCGTGATCGGGCGGATGACCGAGGGGATGGCGCCGGCGCCGTTGTCGAGCACACCGGCCCAGGTCGCCGACGCCACCGTCGCGGCGCTGCGCGCGGGCCGGCAGGTGGTGTGGGTGCCCAGGCCGCTGGCCGCGCTGGCCGCGGCGTTCCGGGTGACGCCGCGGTGGGTGTGGCGAAGGCTGCCGAGGTGATCGTCGTGGTCGGTATCGGGGCCGACGGCATGGCCGGGCTGGCTCCGCCGGCGCGCGCCGAATTGGCCAGGGCGACAGTCGTCTACGGCTCTGCGCGGCAGCTGGATCTGCTCGACGAGACCGTGGGTGCGGTCCGGCGGCCGTGGCCGAGCCCGATGCTGCCCGCGATCGACACCCTGCTCGACGGCGCCGACGGTGACGTGCACGTGGTGGCCAGCGGGGATCCGTTGCTGCACGGTGTGGGCAGCACGCTGATCCGCCGTCACGGCGCCGACCGGGTCGCGGTGCTGCCGCACGTGTCGTCGGTGACGCTGGCCTGCTCACGGGTCGGCTGGTCGGTGCAGGACACCGAGGTGATCAGCCTGGTCACCGCCGAACCGGTCAGCGCGATCCGGCGCGGCGGGCAGGCCGTCGTGCTTTCCCGGGACCGGACGAGCCCGGCCGAACTGGCTCGGCTGCTCACCGCGACGGGCCGCGGCGACTCCGAGGTGACGATCCTCGAGCAACTCGGCGGTCCGCGCGAACTGCGCCGCTCGTCGACGGCCCGGGAGTGGGCGGCCCGTCCGCCCGGCGACGTCGACGATCTGAACGTCATCGCGGTGCGTTACCTGCCCGACGAGCGACTCGCGGCCGTGCTGCCCGACGACGCGTTCTCCCACGACGGGCAGCTCACCAAGCAGGCGATGCGGGCGGTCACCCTGGCGGCGCTGAGCCCGCGACCCGGGGAGCTGCTGTGGGACGTCGGCGCCGGGTCGGGAAGCGTGGCGATCGAGTGGTGCCGCGCCGGAACCGGGTGCCGCGCCGTCGCGTTCGAGCGCGATCCCCAGCGTCGCGCACGCATCGGCGACAACGCGCGCACGTTCGGGGTGGTGCTCGACGTGCGGGCAGGCGCGCCGGAGTCGTTCGCGTCGGCCCCCACCCCGGCGGCGATCTTCGTCGGAGGCGGGGTCACCGGGCCCGATCTGCTCACGGCGTGCTGGGACCGGCTGCCCGCCGGTGGCCGGCTGGTCGCCAACGCGGTGACAGCCGAGTCCGAAGCTGTTGTGCTGCAGTGGTATTCACGCGTGGGCGGGGAACTGCGCCGCTACCAGCACTACCGCGGCGAGCCGGTGGGTTCGTTCACCGGCTGGCGACCGGCGATGCCGGTCACGCAGTGGCTGGTGACGAAGCCTCGTACGACCTGACGAGGTCGATCGCGTCGAGGTCCCGGATCGCCTGGCACCCGCGGCTGAGCATCGTCAGGATCATCTCGTCGCCCCGCTCGGTGGACGCGGCGAACGCGAAGCCGAGCGTGGTCAGGAACGGCGCCTGCAGAACGCCGAGACGGTAATCCTGCCAACATGTTTCGACGTCGTAGTCGGTGACGCCGTGGCGCAGCAGCGCGGCGTGGTAGCGCTGCACGAGGTCGCGCTCGACGGTGGGACGGATCTCGGGGAGCAGGCTGGTGGCGGTGAAGTAGGCCAGGTCGCGCGTCGGCAGGCCCACCCCGATCGTCTGCCAGTCGACCACCGTGACCCGCGTGCGGTCCGGGTCGAACAGCAGGTTGTCCAGCCGGTAGTCGCCGTGCATCAGCGAGAATCGCTGCGGCTCGGCGAGCAGCCAGGGTGTCACCAGGCCCATCGAGGTCAGCAGCGTGTCGCGGTCCTCCTCGGTGACCTCGCCGCCGAGTTTGTCCAGCGTGATGTTCGCCGCCATCAGCGCGATCTCGCCCAGGCCGCCGGCGGCGGCCGCGTCGCCCGGCTTGGGCATGATGATCGACGCCAGGTCGCACCAGCGCCGCTGACACCAGCTGGGACCGTGCAGGCCGGCCAGCGCATCGACGGCCAGCGCCGCCTCGTCCGGGGTGCAGCCGGCGATCTGGTCGCCCTGCTCGGCAGGGGCCATGTCGGCCAGGACCAGCACGAAATCGCTTCCATCGGAGGAGATCTCGCTGTGGAAGCAGCCCGGCACCGGGATGGCGACCTCGTCGGTCACCGTCGAGTAGAACTCGACCTCCGACAGGTAGCCGAGCGCGACGCGCTCGCGCACGGTGTCGTCCTGGGCGGGCAGTTTGACCGCGAACGTCGCAGGCAGCCCCGCGGCGTCGGCATACGTGGCGGCCACCCGGTAGGTGGCGCCGGTCTGGCCGGTGCCGATGGCGGTCACCTCGACGTCGGTGACCTCGGCGCCCAGTACCGAACCGAGCCAGGCCGGGGTGAGGTCGGCGGGGGAGCGGGGAATGCTCACGAGGTCACCTCATCGGTCGGTCGGCGGGTGTGCGCCGGGCTCGCGGTCCGCGGGTAGTGCCGGGGGGTGAACACCCGATCCGCGCTCTCGTCACCCGAATACCACTGCGTCTGCGACGATCCCACGATCAGCAGGCAGCGCATGTCGACGTCGGCGGGGTCGAGGTCGGCCAGCCGCACCACCTTCACCGACTCGTGAGGTCCCGCGACGTCCCGGCCGATGACCACCGGCGTCCCGGCGTCGCGGTGCTCGAGCAGCAGGTCCCGCATCGCACCGACCTGCCAGGTGCGCGTCTTCGACGCCGGGTTGTAGATGGCGAGCACCATGTCGGCCTGCGCCGCCGCGGTGAGGCGGGCCGCGATCACGTCCCACGGCTTGAGCCGGTCCGACAGCGAGATCACCGCGTAGTCGTGGCCCAGCGGGGCGCCCACCCGGCTGGCCACCGCCTGCGCGGCCGTCATCGCCGGGATCACCCGCACGTCCACCCCGGGCCACTCCTTGGCCTCTTCGAGCACCGCGGTGGCCATCGCGAACACACCCGGATCGCCGGAGGAGACCACCGCCACGGTGTGGCCCTGCTGGGCCAGCGAGCACGCCAGCCGGGCGCGGGCCGGTTCGTCGGTGTTGTCGCTGGGATGCCTGCGCTGGCCTTCGCGGACGCCCACGCGGTCGAGGTACGGGCCGTAGCCGATCAGGTCGGTGGCCGCGGCCAGCTCGCGGCGGCTCTGCGGGGTCATCCAGTCGATGTCGCCGGGGCCCAGCCCGACCACGGTGACCGATCCGGTACCCGCCCGCACCCGTGGGCGGCCGGTCAGCATCGCCAGCGAGAAGTAGGGGACCGAGGCGTCGTCGACCTCGCCGGCGGGCAGCACCCGTTGGCGCGCGGTGCTGGCGCGCTCCACGTAGAACGCGTCCTCGAGCCGGCCTGCGGTCGACAGTGCTTCGCGCACTGCGGGATACGACCGGCCCAGTTTGATGATGACCGCGGCGTCGGTGTCGGCCAGCCGGCGTCTCAGCTCGTCGGCGGGCAGCGTGCCCGGCAGGATCGTCAGCACCTCGTCGCCCTGCACGAGCGGGGTGGCGATGGCCGCCGACGCGGCGCTGACCGAGGTCACCCCGGGCACGATCACCGCGTCGAAGCGCCGGGTGAGGCGGGTGTGCATGTGCATGTAGGAGCTGTAGAACAGCGGGTCACCCTCGGCCAGCAGCGCGACGTCGCGGCCGGCGTCGAGGTGCGCGGCGATGCGCTCAGCGGACTCACGGTAGAAGTCCTCCATCGCGCCGGCGTAGCCGCCGGGATGCTCGGAGGTCTCGGTGGTGACCGGGTAGACGAGGTGCTCCTCGATCTGGCCGTCCCGCAGATACGGCTCGGCGATGCCGCGGGCGATGCTGCGGCCGTGCCGCGCACTGTGGTACGCGACCACGTCGGCCGCCCCGATCACCCGGGCCGCCTTGACGGTGACCAGTTCCGGATCGCCGGGTCCCAGCCCGACACCCCACAGCGTTCCCCGGCGCTCGATCATTCGGCCACGGTCCCGATCGCATTGACGGCGGCGGCGGCCATCGCGCTGCCGCCGCGTCGGCCGGTGACCACCAGATAGGACATGCCGCGCGGACGCTCGATGAGCTCGTCCTTGGACTGCGCCGAGCCGACGAAGCCGACCGGACCGCCGAGCACGGCGGCGGGCGGTGCGACGCCGCCGTCGACGATCTCGAGCAACCGGAACAGCGCGGTGGGGGCGTTGCCGATGGCCAGCACCGCGCCCGGCAGCCGGTCGGCCCACAGGTCGACGGCCGCCGCGGACCGGGTGGTGGCCTGCCGCGCGGCCAGGGCGGCCGCCCGGTCGTCGGCGACCAGGGAGATGACCTCGTTGTCGGCGGGCAGCCGCGACCGGGTGATGCCGGCGGCGACCATCGACGAGTCGCACAGGATCGGGGCGCCGGCGGCCAGCGCGGCGTAGGCGCGTTCGACGACGTCGGGGGTGAACGCCACGTGCTCGGTGACGTCGGTCTGACCGCAGGTGTGGATCAACCGGACGACGACGCGGGCGACGTCGTCGGGGAAGCGGGAGAGGTCGGCCTCGGCACGGATCGTCGCGAACGACTGCCGGTAGATCTCCCCGGCATCGCGGATGTAGTCGAGCACCCGATCACCCTACGGGTGGGCCCGCCGCGCCCGGTAGCCGTCTCCCGTCGCGACCAGCACCTCTCCGTCGGGTGGGCTGCCGCAGGCGCGGTCGCAGCCGACGAAGTGCCGGTGCACCGCGGCGGTG
Organism: Mycolicibacterium chlorophenolicum; assembly: GCF_001044235.1. Classification (GTDB taxonomy): domain Bacteria; phylum Actinomycetota; class Actinomycetes; order Mycobacteriales; family Mycobacteriaceae; genus Mycobacterium; species Mycobacterium chlorophenolicum. The sequence continues at coordinate 161,835 of NZ_JYNL01000030.1, forward strand.
GCGTCGTGGCGGGCCGCCGCGGCGTCGGCGCGCACGTCGGCGAGCGCGTGGGCGCAGCCGGGCCGGCCCGTGCAGGCCGACACCGACAGCCACGGCGACGCGTCGTCGAAGATCAGGCCGAGCGGGGCGAGCACCCGCAGCGCCGCGTCGGCGACACCGTCGTCGAGATCGCAGATCAGCACCGACCGCCACGGGGTGACCACCAGCGGCGCCTCCACCGCGGCCAGGTAGCGGGCCACGTCGGCGTCCAGCACTCCCAGCGGGACGGCGGCGCCCAGCGCGATCCGGCCGTCGTGCTGCTCGATCCAACCCACCGGGGGCCGGGTCTGCACCGGCCACGTCCGCCCGGGTGGCGCCGTCGCCAGCAGGGGTTCCAGCAACGGCTCCGGATCGGGCAGTTCCCTTATCCGCCAGGCTTTTCCGCGGATCTCGACGAAACGTCGGGCAATGGACAGCAGGGTCTCGACCGCGTCGGTGACGGCGATTCGCACCCCGGTGTCGGTTCCGGCGAGCAGCAGCGCGGCGGTCTCGTCGTCCAGGACGTGCACCCCGGCGTCGGCGCCCAGACCGGAGATGTCGCCGCTGCCGTCGTCGATGCCGAACAGGAACCGGCCCGGTAGCGCGGCCACGTCCGCATCCTGTTGCAGCGCTGCGTCGAGGGCGAGCACCGTCTCCCGGACGTCGCGCACACCACCGCGTCGGCCGGCCAGGGGAGAGGCGACGATGTTGCGGATCTTCTCGTGCGTCGTCGACGGCAGCAGGCCGGCGTCGGTGAGCCGGTCGGCCAGCGCGGCGGCGTCGCGCACACCCCGGATCTGCACATTTCCCCGCGACGTCAGCTCCAGCGCCGGGGCGGCGAGGTCGAGGGCCGCCGTGGCGATCGCCTCCATCGCCGCGGCGGTCAGCATGCCGCCCGGCAGGCGGACGCGCGCGAGGTCGCCGTCGGCGGCCCGGTGGGTCTGCACCGCACCGGGGCAGGCGTCGGTGTCGCGGGCCCTGGTCACCCGTCCACGGTACGCGGTAGCAGGTAGCCGAAGCGCGGCACGCAGGTGGGAAACGGCCCGCCGCCCCGCGATTCGAGTACGTCGCTACCCGTGATCTTGATGGGTGCCGAACCTACTTTTCGATGACGACGGGCCCGGACCGCGGGCCCGCGGGATTGCAGGAGTGGACGACATGACCGAACTGACCATGGGACTCGACGCACCGGCGCATGCCGCATCGACCGACCCGGTCGTGCCGCAGCGGCGGCGGGCACGGCGGCAGCGCACCCGGCGGCCGGACTTCATCGAACAGGCGATGATGGCCCGGATGATGGAGCGGCTCTGATCCGCTCAGCTGGCCAGCCGCACCGGCACGACGATGTCGGAGTAGCCCGAGGCGTCCCCGGCGATCACCCGGCTGCGCTCGCCGTGGACGTCGACGGGGACGTCACCGGCCAGCGTCACCCGGGTGAGCCGGCGGAACTGGTTGTCGTAGTCGGCGACGGCGTAGTGCTGGGTGGCCCTGTTGTCCCAGACCGCGACGTCGCCGAGCTCCCAGTTCCACCGAATGGTGTGCTCCAGCTTCGTGATCCGCGCCTGGAACAGATCGAACAGCGCCGCCGATTCGGTGCGTCCGAGTCCCACGAACCCCTTGACGAAGTTGCCGAGCAGCAGGACGCGCCGGCCGGTCTCGGGGTGGATCCGCACGACGGGGTGTTCGGTCTCGTAGTAGTCGGACACGAACTCCTCCCGGTACTGACGTTCGGTGTCGGCCAACGCCTCTCGCCGGCCGTCGATGTCACGGGCGTAGTCGTAGGTGTTGGTGTGCACCGCCCAGAGGTTCTCGGCGAGCGCGCGCAGCGGCTCCGGCAGCCGATCGTAGGCGGCCTCCGTCGACGCCCAGGTCGTCGTGCCGCCGTAGGGCGGCAGCGTGACGGCGCGCAGCAGCGAAGCCTTCGGGATGCGGTCGACGAACGTGACGTCGGTGTGCCAGCTGTTGGCCTTGTCGTAGCGCGAATCGATCGGCAAGACCTTGGTTCCGCGGGAGGTCACCGTCGGGTGCGCGGTCGTCGGTGTGCCGAGGGTGCGCGCGAACGCCAACTGACCGTCGTCGTCGAGACCGTGCTGACCGCGGAAGAAGATCACCTTGTGCTCGAGCAGCGCGACGTTGATCTCGGCGGCCGTCGCGGCGTCCACGCCCCCGGCGAGATCGACCCCCTCGATGCGCGCACCGATGACGGCGCCGAGCTTGACGACACGAAGCGCTGACATCGCCCCACCTTTCCCACACACGCAGACCTTTGCCTCCACGTTCGCCCCGCAGCCTTGCGCCGACCACCCTTAGATTCACCGAGAACCGAACCGGCGCCGTTTCGCCACAGTCAAGATCGGGTAACGCTCGACACCAGAACCGGTGATCGCCAGCAAAGGCGGGGAAAGTCGAGGGACCTGTGGGGCTGCAGCGGTGACCTCGAGCAACTCGCTGTGGAGCTACGTCAGCACCCACTACCCTCAGCTGGTTTTCGACTCGTATCAGCACGTCAGCGCGGTGGTGCAGAGTGTCCTGATCGCCACGATGGTCGGCGTGGCGATCGGGGTGCTGACCTACCGGAACTCGGTCGCGGCGAACCTCGCGACCGCGACGTCGAGTGTGATCCTGACCGTCCCGGCGTTCGCTCTGCTGGGCCTGCTCATCCCGTTGTTCGGCCTCGGGGTGATCCCGAGCGTGGCCGCGCTGGTGCTCTACTCGCTGCTGCCGATCATCCGGAACACGATCGTCGGGCTGAACGGCGTCGACCCCGCGCTGACCGACGCCGCCCGCGGCATCGGCATGAGCCGGCTGACCACGCTGACCCGGGTGGAGCTGCGGCTGGTGTGGCCCGCGATCCTGTCGGCGATGCGGCTGTCCACCCAGATGTCGATGGGTGTGCTCGCGATCGCGGCCTACGTGAAGGGTCCCGGACTGGGCAACCTGATCTTCGCCGGCCTGGCCCGGGTCGGCAGCCCCACCGCCCTTCCGATGGCGCTGACCGGCACGCTGCTCATCGTGATCCTGGCGCTGGTCCTCGACGCCGTGCTCGTGCTGATCGGACGGCTCACCACATCGAAAGGCATTCGGTGACAACCCAGATCGACTCCCAGACCGACCCGACCGGGGTCCGCATCGAGCTCGACCACGTGTCGAAGGTCTACCCGGGCGCCCAGCAGCCCGCCGTCGACGACGTCTCGCTCGACATCCCCGCCGGCGAGATCGTGGTGTTCGTCGGCCCGTCGGGGTGCGGGAAGACCACGACGATGCGGATGATCAACCGGCTCAGCGAGCCCACCTCCGGCCGCATCCTGATCGGCGACGAGGACGCGCTGTCGATCAAGCCCACGGAGCTGCGACGCTCCATCGGCTACGCGATCCAGCAGGCGGGACTGTTCCCGCACATGACGATCCGGCAGAACGTGGGTCTGGTGCCGGGGCTGCTGAACTGGAAACGCGCGCGGGTGGACGACCGAGTGGACGAACTCCTCGACCTGGTGGGGCTCGAGCCGGCGCAGTACGCCGACCGCTACCCCCGCCAGCTCTCCGGCGGCCAGCAGCAGCGCGTCGGGGTCGCGCGGGCACTGGCCGCCGACCCGCCGGTGCTGCTGATGGACGAACCGTTCGGCGCCGTCGACCCGATCACCCGCAGCACGCTGCAGGACGAATTGCTGCGACTGCAAGGCGAATTGCGCAAGACCATCGTGTTCGTCACCCACGATTTCGGTGAGGCCGTCAAGCTCGGCGATCGCATCGCCGTACTCGGTCAGCAGTCGAAGGTGCTGCAGTACGACACCCCGCAGAGCATCCTCGCCAGCCCCGCCGACGACACCGTCGCCGGCTTCGTCGGCTCCGGCGCGTCGCTGCGTCAGCTCGGCCTGCTGCGGGTGAAAGATGTTGCGCTGGAATCACGTCCGTCGGTGCATCGCGGCGACAGCGTGGAGCAGGTGCGCGCCACCATCGCCGGCAGTGACTGCGACTGGGCGGTGGTTCTCGACGACCGCGAGCGGCCGGTCAGCTGGGTTCGCGAGAACCGCCTGCGCCACGCCGCCTCCCTCGCCGACGCCGTCGAGCGCCTCGACGTCGTCAGCACCCAGTCCACCCTCGAGGACGCCCTGGAGGCGATCCTCGCCGAGCAGCACGCCTCGGCCGTCGTGACCGGCCCCGCAGGTCGCTACGAAGGGGTGGTCACCCTCGACACGCTCATCGACACCATCACCCGGTTGCGCACCGAGGCCGACGGCGCCGGGGACGGCCCGTCGTGAGCACCGTCACCGACGCCGGCGCCACCACGACCTCGGGCGCGCCGGCCACCACCGCGGCCGAGCGGTTGCGGTTGCTCATCCAGCCGGTACTGGTGCTGATCGTCGGTGCCGCCGTGGTCTTCTGGGCGTTCGACCGCGACCTGACCGCCACTCAGCGGGAGAACATCAACCCGGGCAACGTGGCGACACTGATCTGGCAGCACCTGCTCATCACCGTGGCGGTGACGGCGATCGTGGTGCTGATCGGCGTGCCGCTCGGGGTGGTCGTCACCCGCCCGGGCGCGAAAGCGCTGCGGCCGTTGTTCATCGGTATCGCCAACGTCGGGCAGGCCGCACCCGCGATCGGCCTGCTGGTGCTGCTGTTCCTGTTCACCGGCCGGACCGGGTTCTGGATCGGGGTGCTGCCGATCGCGCTGTACTCACTGCTGCCCGTGCTGTCGAGCACCATCCTCGGCATCAGCCAGGTGGACCGCGCGTTGCTCGACGCCGGTCTGGGACAGGGCATGTCGCGCGCCGCACTGCTGGCGCGTGTCGAACTGCCACTGGCGGTGCCGTTCATCCACGCCGGGCTGCGCACCTCGCTGGTGCTGGCCGTAGGCACGGCGACGTTGTCCTTCCTGGTCAACGCCGGCGGTCTGGGCATCCTGATCGACACCGGATACAAGTTGCAGGACAACGTCACCCTGGTGCTGGGCAGTGTGCTCGCGGTGTGCCTGGCGCTGCTGGTGGACTGGCTGGGCGGGCTCGCCGAGTTCTACGTCGGGCCGAAGGGGCTGCGCTGATGCCCTTGGCGACGGCGCTGCTCTCGGCGGTGATGCTCATCGTGGCCGGCTGCGGGCTCGGCTCGGGCAGCGCGGTGCCGCTGCAGGTCGGCCCCGGATCGATCCGACCCACCCCGGGGTTGGAGGGCGTGAAGATCACCGTCGGCTCCAAGGAGTACACCGAGCAGGTCATCCTCGGCTACATCCTGGAGTACACGCTGGCGGCCGCGGGTGCCGACGTGCGTGACCTCACCGGCATCGTCGGATCCCGCAGCACCCGCGGCGCCCAGCTCTCCGGGCAGGTCGACGTGGCCTACGAGTTCACCGGGAACGCGTGGATCAACTATCTCGGTCACGAGAAGCCGATCCCCGACACCCGCAAGCAGTACGAGGCGGTGCGCGACGAGGACCTCGCGCGCAACGGCATGGTCTGGCTGGAGCCCGGACCGATGGACGACACGTACGCGCTGGCCGCCAGCAAGCGCACCGTCGAGCGGACCGGGGTGCGCACCCTGTCGGACTACGCCGCACTGGTCATGCGGGATCCCGCGGCGGCCCGCACGTGCGTCGACACCGAGTTCCGCGCCCGGCAGGACGGCTTCCCCGGGATGGCGGCGGCCTACGGGTTCGATCCCGCGCGGGCCGACACCCCGATCCTGCAGGTCGGCATCATCTATCAGGCCACCGCCGACGGCACCCAGTGCGACTTCGGTGAGGTGTTCACCACCGACGGCCGGATCGCCGCCCTCGACCTCAGGGTGCTGACCGACGACAAGCAGTTCTTCGCGCACTACAACCCGTCGGTCACGATGAAGCGCGAGTTCTTCGACGCGCACCCCGAGATCGCCGAGGTCACCGCGCCCGTGACCGCGGCGCTGACCAACGACGTGATCATCGAGCTCAACAAGCAGGTCGACGTCGAGGGCCGGGATCCGAGCGTCGTCGCCCGCGACTGGATGGTGTCCCGGGGCTTCGTCACCGCCGGCTGAGTGTGACCGTTGTCACATTCCGGCAGGGTTCGTTCCGTGCCGCACCTTCGCCGCTGTGAACCCGGTACCGGCGGTACCGTCCGCCTAGTGGATCCCGTCGTCAACGGGGTCACGGGAAAGGAACAACGATGTTCGCACTCATCGCTTTCGGAGCAGTCATCATCGGGCTCGCGGTCGTCGCAGGCCCGCCCTACCGGCAGACCTGGTACGGCCGCTGGCACGGCTGATCCGCGTCAGCCCAGGGACGGCCGGTACGTGCCGAAGCTCCAGATGTTGCCGTGTGGATCGCGCGCGGCGAACTCGTGGGAGCCGTAGTCCTGATCGCTGACTGGCTGCACGATCTCGGCGCCCGCGGTGGCCGCCCGATCGTGCAGGGCGTCGACGTCGGCCGCGGTGTCGACGACGACGTACACGAGCACGGGGCCCGGTAGGGCGAAGACGCCGCCGCGCTCGGCGTCGTCGACCATCACCACGCCGGTGCCGATCCGCACCTCGGCGTGGCGCAGCGGTTGATCGGGGTCGGGCGGGACCACCAGCGTCGGGACGGCGCCGAACGCGCTCGCCAGCCACTCGAGGGCCTTGCGCGGCTCGGTGAACGGCACGACCGGCACGACGCCGGCCACAGTCTGCGGTGTTGTCATGGCCTCGACGGTAGGAACCTCAGCCGGCCGGGTCTTGGACGGAATTGACCCGCAGTTCGCCGGGTGTGACACCGGCGAGGTCGCGGACCTCACGGCACAGGTGCGCCTGGTCGAAGTAACCGCAGTCCGCCGCGACGGTGGACAGTTCGGCGCCGCACCGCAGGCGCTCCAGGGCCCGCTCGAAACGCACGATCCGTGCGACCGTCTTGGGCGGCAGGCCGACCGCGTCGCGGTACCGGCCGATCAGCCTGCGATGGCTCCAGCCCAGTTCAGCGGCGAGCGCGCCGATGGACGTGCGGCCCCCGGTTGCCGTGATGCGCGCCAGCGACCAGGCCACGCCCCGGTCGACGTCGGGCGCGTCGCAGAGACGGCGCAGCAGCAGCTGGTCGACCAGGGCGAAGCGGTCCCGCCAGCACGGCGCCTCGCCGATGCGTTGCACCAGCGTCATGCCGGTGCGGCCGAGTACGGCCTCGAACGGCACCGTCTGGTTGGCCAGCTCCGACAGGGGAAGCCCCAGGATGCGTCGGGCGCCCAGGGGAGTCAGGTCGATCTGCAGGCAGCGCGCGGAGCCGGCGTGTCCGACGAGCACCGGGGCGTCGGTGAGGCCTGCGACGAACGACCGCAGCCGCAGCGGAGGGCCGACGTGATCCCGGTGCGCGACCGTCCATCCCGCGTCGAGATCGATGATCACGGGGACGAACGTGCACGCCGTTTCGCGGAAGACGACCGGCCCGGCGCCCTGTGTGGTGAACCCCTCGTAGCGCAGCACCACGCTGCGCAGCGACGGGTCCGGGGTGCCGACGGCGACGCCCGAGGTCATGAACATCACCGTAGTCCGGTACGAATGGGGGGTGACGACCGTTCTGCTGCTGTCCACCTCCGACACCGACCTGATCACCGCCCGTGCCAGCGGGGCAGGGTATCGGTGGGCCAACCCGTCGCGGCTCGTGGCCGGTGAGCTCGAGGAGCTGCTGGCCGGCGCCGACGTCGTCGTGGTCCGCATCCTCGGCGGCTACCGCGCCTGGGAGGACGGCATCGACGCGGTGGTCGCCAGCGGAGTGCCCGTCGTGGTGGTGAGCGGGGAGCAGGCGCCCGACGCCGATCTGATGAACCGGTCGACCACACCCGGCGGTGTCGCGTTGCAGACCCACGTCTACCTCGCCCAGGGCGGCGTGGAGAACCTCGCGAACCTGCACGCGTTCCTGTCGGACACGCTGCTGATGACCGGATTCGGGTTCGCCGAACCGAAGAGCGCGCCGGCGTGGGGAGTCCTCGAACGCCCCGCCGGCCGCACCGACGGGCCTGTCGTCGCGGTGCTGTACTACCGGGCCCAGCACCTGGCGGGCAACACCGCCTACGTCGAGGCGCTGTGCGACGCCATCGAAAAGGCCGGGGGCGTGGCACTTCCGGTGTTCTGCGCGTCGCTGCGCACGCCCGAGGCCGCGCTGATCGAACTGCTCGGCACCGCCGATGCGATGGTCACCACGGTGCTGGCCGCCGGCGGCGCGACACCGGCGGCGGTGGGCGCGGGCGGTACCGACGATGCCTGGAACGTGGCTCACCTTGCGGCCCTTGATGTTCCGATCCTGCAGGGGTTGTGCCTGACGTCATCGCGCAGCCAGTGGGACGCGAACGACGACGGGATGTCGCCGCTCGACGTCGCGACCCAGGTCGCGGTGCCGGAGTTCGACGGCAGGATCATCACGGTCCCGTTCTCCTTCAAGGAGATCGACGACGAAGGCCTGATCACCTACGTCGCCGATCCCGAGCGCTGCGCACGGGTGGCCGGGCTGGCCGTGCGGCACGCGCGGTTGCGCTCTGTCGCGCCTGCCGACAAACGGGTCGGCCTGGTGTTCTCCGCGTATCCGACCAAGCACGCCCGCATCGGCAACGCGGTGGGCCTCGACACCCCGGCCAGCGCGATCGCGCTGCTGGAGGCCATGCGCGACGCCGGCTACGACGTCGGCGACGTCCCGGGCCTGGACGCCCGCGACGGGGACGCGCTGATCCACGCGCTCATCGAACGCGGTGGCCAGGATCCGGACTGGCTGACCGAGACACAACTGGCCGGCAACCCGATCCGGGTGTCCGCCAAGGACTATCGCGCGTGGTTCGCCACCCTGCCCGCCGAGCTCGCCGACGCGGTGGTCGAGCACTGGGGGCCGCCGCCGGGTGAGCTGTTCGTCGACCGCAGCCGCGATCCGGAGGGCGAGATCGTCATCGCCGCTATGCAATCCGGAAACGTCGTGATCGTGGTGCAGCCGCCCCGCGGGTTCGGCGAGAACCCGGTCGCCATCTACCACGACCCCGACCTGCCGCCCAGCCACCACTATCTCGCGGCGTACCGCTGGCTGGACGGCGCCTTCGGCAACAGTTTCCGGGCTGACGTCCTCGTGCACCTCGGTAAGCACGGCAACCTCGAATGGCTGCCGGGCAAGACGCTGGGGATGTCGTCGTCGTGCGGCACCGACGCCGCGCTGGGTGATCTGCCGCTCGTCTACCCGTTCCTGGTCAACGATCCGGGGGAGGGCACCCAGGCCAAGCGCCGCGCGCACGCGACGCTGGTCGACCACCTGATCCCGCCGATGGCCCGCGCCGAGACCTACGGCGACATCGCCCGTCTGGAACAGCTTCTCGACGAGCACGCCAACATCTCGGCGCTGGATCCGGGCAAGCTGCCGGCGATCCGCCAGCAGATCTGGACGCTGATGCGGGCGGCCAAGATGGACCACGACCTCGGTCTGGAGGACCGGCCCGACGAGGATTCGTTCGACGACATGCTGCTGCACGTCGACGGATGGCTGTGCGAGATCAAGGACGTACAGATCCGCGACGGCCTGCACATTCTCGGCCAACGACCCACGGGCGACAGCGAACTCGACCTGGTGCTGGCGATCCTACGGGCGCGCCAGCTCTTCGGTGGTGAACAGACGGTGCCCGGACTGCGGCAGGCGCTCGGCCTCGCCGAGGACGGCCACGACGAGCGGTCGGCCGTCGACGAGGCGGAGGCACGGGCGCGTGAACTCGTTGCCGCACTGCAGGACAGCGGCTGGGACGCGGGCGTGGTCGACTCGCTGACCGACAACGACGACGTCGCGGCGATCCTGCGCTTCGCGGCGACCGAGGTGGTGCCGCGGCTGAGGCAGACCTCCGCGGAGATCGATCAGGTGCTGCGGGCGCTCGACGGTCACTTCATTCCGTCCGGACCGTCGGGGTCGCCGCTGCGCGGGCTGGTGAACGTGTTGCCCACCGGTCGCAATTTCTACTCGGTCGATCCCAAGGCGGTGCCGTCGCGGCTGGCGTGGGAAACCGGTGTGGCGATGGCGGATTCGCTGTTGGAGCGGTACCGGACCGATCACGGGCGATGGCCGGAGTCGGTGGGCCTGTCGGTGTGGGGCACCTCGGCGATGCGCACCGCCGGGGACGACATCGCCGAGGTGCTGGCGCTGCTCGGGGTGCGGCCGATCTGGGACGACGCGTCGCGGCGCGTCGTCGATCTCGAACCGATCCCGCTGGTCGAACTCGGCCGGCCCCGGATCGATGTCACCGTGCGGATCTCGGGCTTCTTCCGCGACGCGTTCCCGCACGTGGTCGCGATGCTCGACGACGCGGTGCAGCTGGTCGCCGGTCTGGACGAGCCCGCCGAGGACAACCTCGTGCGCGCGCACGCCCAGGTGGACCTGGCCGAGCACGGCGATCAGAGACGTTCGACGACAAGGATTTTCGGCTCCAAACCGGGCACCTACGGTGCGGGTCTGCTGCAGCTGATCGACAGCCGCAACTGGCGTGACGACGCCGATCTCGCCGCGGTGTACACGGCGTGGGGCGGGTTCGCCTACGGCCGCGGTCTGGACGGCGCGCCGGCCACCGACGACATGAACCGTGCCTACCGGCGGATCGCGGTGGCCGCCAAGAACACCGACACCCGCGAACACGACATCGCCGACTCCGACGACTACTTCCAGTACCACGGCGGCATGGTGGCCACCGTGCGCGCGCTGACCGGGACGGCGCCGGCGGCCTACATCGGCGACAACACCCGTCCTGACGCGGTGCGCACCCGCACGCTGTCGGAGGAGACCACGAGGGTGTTTCGCGCCCGCGTGGTCAACCCGCGCTGGATGACCGCGATGCGCCGGCACGGCTACAAGGGCGCCTTCGAGATGGCCGCGACGGTCGACTACCTCTTCGGCTACGACGCCACCGCCGGTGTGATGGCCGACTGGATGTACGAGCAGCTCTCGGCGAGCTATGTGCTCGACGACGAGAACCGCAAGTTCATGTCGGAGTCCAATCCGTGGGCGCTGCACGGTATGGCAGAGCGACTGCTCGAGGCAGCGGGACGCGGGATGTGGGCGGCGCCGGAGCAGGCGACGCTCGACGGGCTGCGGCAGGTACTGCTGGAGACTGAGGGCGACCTCGAAGGCTGAGCTTGTTGGTTCCTAGCCGGAGTCAAGCCGTTCGTCTCGGCTTGCCGGGAATGCGTGCGGGCGGACTCTCGGGCTGAGACTGCCCCACTGCCAGTCGCGTTCGACCTGCATGCTCTGCTCGTCGGAGGTCTGCAGACCGACGGCTTTCGCTGCGTATGTTGCGACGTGCCGGGCGTGGTTGGCCGTGTGTGCCACCGCTGCTGCTTGGCCGGTTGCTCGTGCCGCGGCTACGGCTGCGGGTGCTCCGGCTTGTTCGGCATCTCGTGCAGCGGCATGCGCGGCGAACGCTGCGCTGCGACATGCGGTCATGGGAACGTCGTCCTTGATCCAGGCGTGCAGGGTGTCGATGGCCGTGCGCGGCCGAACATCACCTGGGCGAGCGTTCTCGAAGATCGGAAGCGTTCGCTCCGCGCACGCAGCCGCCCAGCGGGCGAGCGCCTTGTGTGTGAGTGGATCGGGGTTCGTGCCCCTTACGGGGTCGGTCACCCCGTGATGCTCTCACGCTGCGAGCGTTTCGGTCGGTGGGTCCGGCCGTCCACCTGTACACCCAAGGCAGTTGTCGGTATGGCGTTGTAGTCTCGAGTCATGTTCGAACACCAGTTCGATATCGATGCGACGGCCTCCGAGGCCGAGCTGCGCGACCTCGTGACGCGCTGTGAACGCCTGAAGGCTGCCGCGGCGGCGGCGCAGGCCCGGGCGACCGCGTTGTGGGCGGCGCAGCGGCGCGCGGCCGAGGAGGAGGCCGGGGTGCCGGCGCGCAAGCGGGGGCGGGGGTTGGCCTCGGAGATCGCGCTGGCCCGGCTCGACGCCCCGGTGTGCGGTAACCAGCATCTGGGTTTTGCGAATGCGCTGGTAGACGAGATGCCGTACACCCTGGCCGCCCTGGAGGCGGGGGTGCTCACCGAGTACCGGGCCACCCTGATCGTCAAACAGTCCGCCTGCCTCACCCTGGAAGACCGGCGGACACTCGATGCTGAACTGTGCGCCGATCAGCAGGCGCTGAATGGGTTGGGGAATGCGCGGATCGAAGGCGCCGCCGCGGCGATCGCCGCCCGCCTGGATGCCGCCGCGGTGGTCGAGCGGAAGAACCGGGCCGCGCAGAGTGCGGGGGTGTGGACCCGGTGCGCCCCCAACGGGATGGTGTATCTGACCGCGCTGATGCCGCTGTCGCAGGGCATCGGGGTCTACGCCACCCTCAAACGGGAAGCCGACACCACCGGCGGCGATGGGCGCCCGCGCGGGCAGGTCATGACCGACACCCTCTACGAGCGGGTCACCGCCCGCCCGGCCGACACCCCATCGCCGGTCGCGTTGAATCTGGTGCTGGCCGACACCACCCTGTTCGGGGAGGACGACAGCCCGGGCTGGGTCGACGGGTATGGCCCGGTCCCGGCGGTCGTCGTGCGCGACCTCGTGTCCGATGCGGTCGCCGATGAGGACGCCAAAGCCACGCTGCGGCGGCTCTACCGGCATCCCTCCAGTGGGCAACTGGTGCAGATGGAATCCAAAGCACGACTGTTCCCGAAGGGGTTGGCGGCGTTCATCGGGCTGCGCGATCAGACCTGTCGCACGCCCTATTGCAACGCCCCGATCCGCCACCACGACCACGCCACCCCCCACCGCCGGGGTGGGAAGACCAGCGGGTGCAACGGGTTGGGCGCCTGCCAGCAGTGCAACCTGGCCAAAGAAGCCCCCGGCTGGACCGTCCGAACTCACGACAGCAACGGCCGGCACACCGCCACCTACCGAACCCCCACCGGCGCCACCTACCACTCCACCGCACCACCACTACCCGGACCCACCCGACGACACAGCGTNGCAACGGCCGGCACACCGCCACCTACCGAACCCCCACCGGCGCCACCTACCACTCCACCGCACCACCACTACCCGGACCCACCCGACGACACAGCGTGATCGAGGCCACGCTCAGCGTCCTCCTCACCCACCACGCCGCGTGACGCGGCGCGGAACCGGCGCGGCTACATTGTTGCCATGCCCGTGACGTTCGCCGAGGTCGCCAAGTCCGAGTACATCCTTCTCACCACGTTCACCAAGGACGGCCGGCCGAAGCCGACCGCGATCTGGGCGGCGCCGGTAGGGGACCGGTTGATCGCCATCACCCAGGAGAAGTCGTGGAAGGTCAAGCGGATTCGCAACACGTCGCGGGTGACGATCGCGCCGTGTGACCGCGCCGGAAAGCCGAAGGGCGAGGCGGTCGAGGCGACCGCCCGCATCCTGGACAAATCCGTCAACGGCGCGACCTACGACGCGCTCGGCAAGCGGTACGGCCTGCTCGGCAAGGCATTCAACTTCTTCTCCAAGCTGCGCGGCGGCATGGACAAGAACGTCACGATCGAGCTGACGGCGGCCGGCTGAGCATGGCCCCCACCTTCCCCGACGTCTACCGCGAGAAGTACCTGCTGCTGACGACGTTCACCAAGGACGGCAAGCCCAAGCCCACCCCGGTGTGGGGTGTCCCCGACGGCGACAAGCTGCTCATCATCACCGACGACGGGTCGTGGAAGACCAAGCGGATCAACAACACCCCGCGAGTCACGATCCAGAAGTGCGGTGTGCTCGGCAAGGTCAAGGGCGAACCCGTCGAGGCGGTGGCCCGGATGCTGCCGAAAACCGAGACGCGGCGGGTGTTCGACCTGATCATCCGGCGCTACTGGAACCACGCCTGGTACTTCATCCCGCAGGCGATCGTGCGCGGCGGCATCGACAAAGTGCACGCCGCGATCGAGGTGACCGCCCCGCCCGCCGACGGCTAGGAACCCGGTGCCCGCCCCGATCGTTGGCACAGCATGGCGATGAGGCTGTTCGCACTCTATGTGGTGGTCGAGCTGGCGGTTGTGGTGGCGTTGGCCTCCACGATCGGCTTCGGCTGGACCATGCTGCTGTTCGCGGCCACGTTCCTGGTCGGGCTCGCGCTGGCCGGCTCACAGGTGCGTCGCCACATCCGGCGTCTGCGCGGCGGGCTGACCGCCACCGACGCGGCCGGCGCCGTGACCGACAGTGCGCTCGTCGCGCTCGGTACGGTGCTCGTCGTGATCCCCGGCCTGGCCACCTCCGTCCTCGGCGCGCTGCTGCTCCTGCCCCCGACCCGCGCCGTCGCGCGTCCTGTCGTCACCGCGATGGCCGCGCGCCGCGCCCCGCTGATCATCGGGGTCAGCACCGTGGGCGGCGCCGCAGGCCGCTACGCCACCCGTCCCGGGCGCACCGACTACATCGACGGTGAGGTCATCGACGTGGTGGATGCCGCGGCCGAGCGGCCGAACGCCGAACCGCGCCGCCTGCCGGAGTGAGCGCCACCCGTCTTCTGCTGGGCGGCCGCATCCACAGCCCCGCCATGCCCGATGCCACCGCGATCGCGGTGCGCGACGGCGTGGTGGCATGGCTGGGCAGCGACGACGTCGGCCGTGCGCAGTTCCCCGACGCCGAGGTCACCGACCTCGACGGCTGCTTCGTCGCACCCGCGTTCGTCGACAGCCACGTCCACGTCACCGCCACCGGCCTGACCCTGACCGGCCTCGATCTGCGCCACGCCACGTCGCGCCGGCACTGCCTCGATCTGCTCGCGGCGTACGCCCGCGCCCACCCCGACGGGGTGCTGTGGGGGCACGGATGGGACGAATCGGGCTGGCCGGAGACCGAGCCGCCGAGCACCGCCGACGTCGACGCGGCGGTCGGTGCAGGGCGGATGGCCTACCTGGCCCGGATCGACGTGCACTCGGCGCTCGCATCGACCGCGCTGCAGCACGCCGCCGGTGTGCACAGCGACGCACCGCTGACCGCCGACGACCATCACCGGGTCCGCCGGATCGCCCGCGAGCACCTCACCGCTGCGCAGCGCACCGATGCACGCCGAGCCGCCCTGGACACCGCCGCGGCGCGCGGCATCGTCGCGGTGCACGAGTGCGCCGGACCCGACATCGGCGGCCTGGACGACTGGCGCGAGCTTCGCGACCTGCAGCACGGCGTCGAGGTCGTCGGCTACTGGGGGCAGCAGGTCAGCACCGCACAGCAGGCCCGCGAGCTGATCGCCGAGACCGGTGCCCGCGGGCTGGCGGGGGACCTGTTCGTCGACGGCGCGCTCGGTTCCCGCACGGCGTGGCTGCGCGAGCCCTACGCCGACGCCCCCTCCGACTGCCCGGCGCCGACCGGCAACACCTACCTCGACGTCGACATGATCACCGCCCACCTGGCGGCCTGCACCGAGGCCGGCGTGACGGCGGGCTTCCACGTCATCGGCGACGCGGCGGCGTCCGCGGTGGTGACCGCACTGGACGCGGTCGTCGATCGCGTCGGCAGTGTCGCGGTCGCGCGCTGCGGACACCGCCTCGAGCATCTCGAGATGGTCACCGCCGAGCAGGCGGCCAAGCTCGGCGGCTGGGGCGTGATCGCGAGCATGCAACCCGCCTTCGACGCCGTCTGGGGCGGCGCGGACGGCATGTACGCCCAGCGTCTCGGTGCGTCGAGAGCGGCCAGGATGAACGATTTCGCGCTGTTAGCATCCCAAGGCGTGCCACTCGCCTTCGGTTCCGACGCACCGGTGACCGACATGGATCCCTGGGCCGCCGTCCGGGCGGCGACCACGCATCACACCTCCGGCAGCGCCGTGTCGGCGCGTGCCGCGTTCGCGGCGGCCACCCGCGGCGCCTGGCGGGCCGGCGGGGTCCGGGACGGGGTGACGGGCACGCTCGTGCCCGGAGCGCCGGCGTCGTACGCGGTCTGGGAGGCCGACGCGTTCGACGTCAGCGCGCCCGCCGACGCGGTGCAGCGCTGGTCGACCGATCCGCGGTCCCGGGTGCCGCTGCTGCCGCGGCTGGACGGCCCACTGCCGCGGTGCCGCCAGACCGTGCACCGGGGCGCGGTCCTCCATGGCTGAGGCCCAGCAGGCCCGCGAGGCGGACGACGCCGTCGCGGAAGGCCGGTCGCGGCTGCGCCGGTTCGGCCAGGCCGTCGTCGACCGGTTGCCCCAGCTCAGCGTTGCCATCGTCGCCGGGTTGGCGTTGTGCGCGAGCTTCCCGCCCTTCGGGTGGTGGTTCACCGCGATCCTGGCGTTCGCGGCGCTGGGCTGGCTGCTCACCCGGCCGTCGACGACCGCGGCCGGCGGGTTCGGGTACGGGCTGCTGTTCGGCGCGGCGTTCTACGTCCCGCTGCTGCCCTGGATCAGCGGCCTGGTCGGCGCGGTGCCGTGGCTCGCGCTCAGCCTGGTCGAGGCGCTGTTCCCGGCGCTGTTCGGGCTCGCCGCGGTCCTCGTCCGCCGCGCGCCGGGCTGGCCGCTGTGGTTCGCCGGGCTGTGGTCGGCGCAGGAATGGCTGAAATCGACGGTGCCTTTCGGCGGCTTCCCGTGGGGCGTCGTCGGCTATTCGCAGACGCGCGGCCCCGCACTGCCGCTGGCCTACTTCGGCGGCGCCCCATTGGTGTCGTTCGCGACCGTCCTGTTCGGGTTCAGCGCGGCGGCGCTGACGCTCGAGGTGATCCGCTGGTGGCGCAGCGATGCCGCGGCCCGCGCCGCGGCGCCGCCGGCCGTCGTGCTGCCCGGGCTCTGCATCAGCCTGGTCCTGCTGACCGCCGCGCTGGCGTGGCCGCACGTGCGGAAGTCCGGCGCCGGCGCCGGCGACGAACCGCCCGTCACGGTCGCGGCCGTGCAGGGCAACGTTCCCCGCCTGGGCCTGGAGTTCAACGCCCAGCGCCGCGCGGTGCTGGACAACCATGTCCGCGAGACGCTGCGGCTGGCCGACGACGTGCGGGCCGGCCGAGCACCCCAACCGATGTTCGTGATCTGGCCGGAGAACTCGTCGGACATCGATCCGCTGGCCAACGCCGACGCCGGCCAGGAGATCTCCACGGCCGCGGCGGCGATCCGCGCGCCGATCCTGGTGGGCGGAGTGCTGGCCGCCCCGGGCTACAGCCGCGAGAACCCCGTGTCGAACAACTCGGTGATCGTCTGGAACCCCGACACAGGCCCGGCCGATCGGCACGACAAGCAGATCATCCAGCCGTTCGGCGAGTACCTGCCGTGGCGCAGCTTCTTCAGCAAGCTCTCGCCCTACGCCGAGCGGGCCGGGTACTTCGTGCCCGGCCAGGGCGACGGCGTCGTGCGGGCGGCCGGGGTGCCCATCGGCGTGACGACGTGCTGGGAGGTGATCTTCGACCGGGCGGCCCGTGAAGCGGTGCGCAGCGGTGCCCAGGTGCTGGCGGTGCCGAGCAACAACGCGACCTTCGACGAGGCGATGAGCGAGCAGCAGCTGGACTTCGCCCGGCTCCGCGCCGTCGAACACGACCGCTACGTCGTCGTCGCGGGCACCGTCGGCATCAGCGCGGTGATCTCCCCGGACGGCCGCGAGCTGGCGCGGACCGCGTTCTTCGAACCGGCCTACCTCGATCAACAGATCCGGCTGCGGACCGCACTGACCCCCGCGACGCGGTTCGGTCCCTACGTCGAGGCGCTGCTGATCGGCATCGGTCTTGCGGGGATCGCTTCGGCCATGCTGCACAATGGTCTCTTCGTGCGAGCAAGAAACAGGGGTCGGCGATCGACGACCGACAACGGCAAAGGAGCCCCATGAGCGTCCCCGGTGGCCCCGGCGGCCAGGAAGCCGGCCGAGAAGCCACGGAAAAGCCCAGCGCACGGACACTGGTGATCATCCCGACGTACAACGAGCGGGACAACCTCCTCAAGATCGTGGGCCGGGTGAACGACGCGGCGCCCGCGGTGCACGTGCTGATCGTCGACGACGGCAGCCCCGACGGCACCGGCCGGCTGGCCGATGAGCTCGCGCTGGCCGATCCCGACCGGGTGCACGTCATGCACCGCAGCTCCAAGGACGGTCTCGGTGCGGCCTACCTGGCCGGGTTCGCGTGGGGCCTGAGCCGCCAGTACACGGTGCTGGTGGAGATGGACGCCGACGGCAGCCACGCCCCCGAGCAGCTGCACCGGCTGCTCGACGCCATCGACGCCGGCGCGGACCTGGTGATCGGCTCGCGCTACGTCGATGGCGGTGAGGTGCGCAACTGGCCGCGCCGGCGCCTCGTGCTGTCCCGGACCGCCAACGGATACTCACGGATCCTGCTGGGCGTCGACATCCACGACATCACCGCGGGCTACCGCGCCTACCGACGCGAGGTGCTCGAGAAGATCGACCTCGCGGCGGTGGATTCCAAGGGTTACGGCTTCCAGGTCGATCTGACCTGGCGCTCGATCAACGCCGGGTTCACCGTCATCGAGGTCCCCATCACGTTCACCGAGCGCGAGCACGGCGTGTCGAAGATGGACGGCTCGACGATCCGAGAGGCGATCCTCAAGGTCGCCCAGTGGGGGTTGCGCGCCCGGCTGGACCGGGCCCGCGGCACCGCCCGCTGACTACCCGCGGCGGCGGGTCTTGATGATCTCGAGACGCTCCTTGAGCAGTTCCTCGAGTTCCTCCACCGAACGCCGCTCCAGCAGCATGTCCCAGTGGGTGCGCGGGGGCTTGACCTTCTTGGGCTCCGGAACGTCACCCTCGATCAGGGTGCCCTCCATGCCGTTGCGGCACAGCCAGGTGCCGGGGATCTCGGCGTCGTCGGCGAACGGGACGTCGAACTCCTCGCCGTTGTCGGTGCGGTAGCGGGCGACCTGCCGCGGCGCCAAGTCGTGATTGCGGTCGGTCTCGTAGCTCACGGCTCCGAGGCGGCTGCCCCTCAAGACACGATCAGCCATCGTCAACTCCTCTGTAAGCGCATGTGGTCCGGGATTAACAACGCAGGTGTGCCACGCAGAGTTCCCGACTCGGCCCCTGATGATACCGGGATCGGAGGATCGGCCGGTTTAGAGTCGGGCCGTGACAGCCTCTCCTGGCCAGATGACCTCCCGCGGCGCCACCCGGAACCGCCCCCAGAGCTGCCGCTGGTGCGGCCGGGAAGTCGCCGATGCGGGGCTGGGCCGGCGGCGCCAGTACTGCCGGCAGTCGTGCCGGCAGCGTGCCTACGAGCAGCGCGCGCTGGTCAAGGGCACCGCGGTCGCCGAGGACGCCGTGGTGCTCAGCGCCGAGGAGGCCTCCGAGCTGTCCGACCGCGTCTACCAGGTCCGGTGCGCGGCCGAGGACATGGCCATCGCGATCGAGGAGGGCGCCGGACCCGGCGAGCTGCGCGAGCTGTGTGACGCGGTGATGCGGGCCGCGCGCGCCGCCGACGGCTGGCGCTGAGCTCCTCCTGCTTTTTCTCACGCAGAATCAAACGCTTCAACGCTGCAGGAGCCGCGCGTAGCGTCGCCTCACCGTGACCAGTCCCGCCGATCTGGCCGTGCCGCTGGCACCCACCGCCCCGCGCCCACGGGCTCAGCGCAGGTGGATGCTCATCCGGCTGGCCTCCCCGTTCGTGCTGCTGGCGCTGTGGCAGATCGGCAGCGCGGTGGGCCTCATCCCGCAGGACGTGCTGCCCGCACCGTCGCTGATCGCGGAGGCCGGGGTCGAGCTGATCAGAACCGGTCAGCTCGCGGATGCCCTTGCGGTGTCGGGTGTCCGGGTCGTCGAGGGCCTGGTGCTCGGCGGCCTGGTCGGCGTCGCGCTCGGCGTCGCGGTCGGCCTGTCGAAGTGGTTCGAGGTCACCATCGATCCGCCCATGCAGATGGTGCGCGCGCTGCCGCACCTCGGCCTGATCCCGCTGTTCATCGTGTGGTTCGGCATCGGGGAACTGCCCAAGGTACTGCTCGTCGCTCTCGGGGTCAGCTTCCCGCTCTACCTCAACACCTTCTCGGCGATCCGCCAGGTCGACCCCAAATTGTTCGAGACCGCGCAGGTGCTCGGCTTCTCGTTCTGGCAGAAGCTACGCACGATCATCGTGCCCAGTGCCGCGCCGCAGGTCCTCGTCGGGCTGCGGCAGTCCCTGGCGATCGCGTGGCTCACGCTGATCGTGGCCGAACAGATCAACGCGGACAAGGGAATCGGCTTCCTCATCATGAACGCCCGCGACTTCCTGCGGATCGACATCATCATCTTCGGTCTGATCATCTACGCGCTGCTGGGCATCGGCACCGACGCCGTGGTCCGCGGGCTCGAGAAGCGGGCATCGAGGTATCGCGCATGACCCTCACCTCCGACGCGTCCACCTCCGTGACCGGTCCCCGCGCCGACAGCGCCGGCGAACTGCGCGGGGTCGACAAGTGGTACGGCGCCCACCATGTGCTGACCGATCTCTCGGTGCGCATCGGGCGCGGCGAGATCGTCGCGCTGATCGGGCGCAGCGGGTCGGGAAAGTCGACCGTGCTGCGGGTGCTCGCCGGGCTGTCGACCGACCACACCGGGGAGCGCGTGTTCGCCGGCGCGCCGGCGGTCGCCTTTCAGGAACCCCGGCTGTTCCCGTGGCGCGACGTGCGCACCAACGTCGCCCACGGGTTGACCCGCACCCGGCTGGGGAAGGCCGACGCACTGTCCCGGGCCGAGAAGGCCCTCGCCGACGTGGGCCTGGCCGATCGCGCCGACGCGTGGCCGGCGACGCTGTCCGGTGGTCAGGCGCAACGTGTTTCGCTCGCCCGCGCCCTGGTGGCCGAACCCGAACTGCTGCTCCTCGACGAACCGTTCGGTGCGCTGGACGCGCTGACCCGGCTCTCGATGCGGTCCCTGCTGCTCGACCTCTGGCGCGAACACGGCTTCGGTGTGCTGTTGGTGACCCACGACGTCGACGAGGCGGTCGCCCTCGCCGACCGGGTGCTCGTGCTCGACGACGGGCAGATCGTGCACACCCTCGAGATCCCCGACCCCCGGCTCCCGCCGGGCGAGGGGCACACCGACCGCTACCGCGCCGAGCTGCTCGACACGCTCGGCGTGCAGTCCTGACCATCGTCGACGAGGGGACCAACATGTCCAGGGTTGTTGCCGTGCTCGCCGTGGTGAGCCTGCTGCTCGCCGGATGCGTGTCACGACAGGACGTCTCGGGTGCCCAGCAGGCACCCGAGACGGTGCCGCTGTCCGACCTGGCCGGCCTGACGCTGCAGGTCGGCGATCAGAAGGGAGGCACCGAATCCCTGCTGCGCGCCGCGGGCGCGCTCGACGGCCTGCCGTATCAGATCGCGTTCTCGACCTTCACCTCCGGGCCGCCGCAGATCGAGGCGGCGACGGCGGGCAAGATCGACTTCGCGATCACCGGCAACACCCCGCCGATCTTCGGGGCCGCCTCGGGTGCCAAGGTCAAGGTGGTCGCCGCCTACGACGGTGGCGGCAACGGCGATCAGGTTCTGGTGCACCAGGATTCACCGATCACCTCGATCGCCGACCTACGGGGCAAACGCATCGCGGTGGGCAAGGGGAGCTCCGCGCACGGGCACATCCTCGCCCAGCTGAAGAACGCCGGGCTGACCCCCGACGACGTCACGCTGATCTTCCTGCAGCCGGCCGACGCCCTGCCGGCGTTCACGCAGCGTCAGGCCGACGCGTGGGCGATCTGGGATCCCTACACCGCCCAGACCGCTGCGCAGGTGCCGGTGCGCTCCATCGGGCAGGCCCGCGACGTCACCAACGGCTACTGGTTCGGCGTGGCCTCGGATCAGGCGCTGGCCGACCCGAAGCGCAACACCGCGCTGGCAGACCTGCTGGTCCGCTTCGAGAAGGCGGCACGGTGGGCCCAGGAGCACCCCGACCAGTGGGCCACCAGTTACGCCCAGGCCGTCGGGCTGAGCCCCGAGGTGGCCCGGGTGTCCCAGGGGCGCAGCCTGCGGTTGCCGACCGAACTCGACGATCAGGTGGTGGCCTCGGAGCAGAAGATCGCCGACCTGTTCGCCGAATCAGGCCAGATCGCCTCTCCTGCACCTGATTTCAACAAGTGGGTGGATCGCAGGTACAACGACGCGCTGCGGCCGCTCTTGATCGCGACGAATTAGGAATTCATGTCTTCAGCGAAATTCTTCTGGTTCCTGCCCACCAACGGCGACAGCCGCTCCATCGTCGGGGCCTCGCATGCCTCGGCACACCACATCGTGCCGGCCGGCTACCGGCCACCCAGCCGGCGTTACCTCGCCGAGGTGGCGCGGGCCGCCGACCGGCTCGGCTACGAAGGTGTGCTGACCCCGACCGGCACCTGGTGCGAAGACGCCTGGCTCACCGCGTCGGCACTGCTCGCCGAGACCGAGCGCCTGAAGTTCCTCGTCGCGTTCCGCCCCGGCCTGGTGCCGCCCACGCTCGCCGCCCAGCAGACGGCCACGTTGCAGCGCTTCTCCGAGGGCCGGGTGCTGCTCAACATCGTCAGCGGCGGAGACGATCTGGAGCAGCGCCGCTTCGGGGACTGGCTCGACCACGACCAGCGTTATGCGCGCACCGGGGAATTCCTGCACATCGTGAACTCGATCTGGCGGCAGGAGTCGCTGGACTACAAGGGCTCCTACTACGAGGTGGCCGACGCGCGGGTGTCCGCACCGCCGGATCCGTTGCCGCAGATCTATTTCGGCGGCTCGTCGCCCGCGGCGCTGCCCATCGCCGCCGAGTACGTCGACGTCTACCTCACCTGGGGTGAGCCGCCGCAGGCCGCGGCGGCCAAGATCGCGCAGGTGCGTGAGCTGGCCGAGCAGCGGGGCCGCCGCGTGCGTTTCGGCATCCGGCTGCACACCATCAGCCGCGACACCTCCGAGGCGGCGTGGGCGGTGGCCGACGAACTGCTCGCCCAGCTGAGCCCCGATCAGATCGCGAAGGCCACGGCGCTGCACGCGAAATCCGAATCCGAGGGACAGCGCCGGATGACCGCGCTGCACGGCGGCCGAGTCGATCAGCTCGAGATCTATCCGAACCTGTGGGCGGGTGTCGGTCTGGTGCGTGGCGGCGCGGGCACGGCGCTGGTGGGCTCCCACGAGGAGGTGGCCGACCTGATCCTCGAGTACCACTCGCTGGGCTTCGACGAGTTCATCCTGTCGGGCTATCCGCACCTGGAGGAGGCGTACTGGTTCGCCGAGGGCGTGCTGCCGATCCTCAAGCGCAAAGGGGTCGCCTGACCCCCGGATCCGGTGAGCGTCTGGTATCTCTTCAGGCGTGGACGAATGGTTCGAGCGCAGTCCGTTCGTCGGGTTCGTGCCCTGGATCATCTACTGGGTGGTGGCCGACGGCCCGAGCACCTGGATGTTCGGGGCGATCTGCGCGGTCATCGCGACGCTGATCCTCGGCGTCTCGGCCGGTTTCGCCGGGGCGCGGCTGCTCGACATCGTGACCGTGGTGTTCTTCACCGGCGTGACGATCGCGGGCCTGATCGTGGGCGCCGAGGACCGCGACTGGATGGACAGCTACGCCACCACACTGTCGAGCGGGGTGCTGGCCGCGATGGCACTGGGCTCGCTGGCGTTCGAACCGTTCACCGCGCAGTACGCGCCGGCGTCGGCGCCGCGCCAGGAGTGGGAGGAGTTCGCGTTCCGCCGTACCAACCAGGTGCTGACGCTGATGTGGGCGCTGGTGTTCGCCCTCATCGCCGTGCTGGGCTACGTCGCGGCCATCTCGCCGTCGACGGTGCACTGGACCAAAGCCGTGATCCCCGTGGTGGTGATCGTCGGCGCGTTCGGCATGACGCAGGCCTATCCGAAGCGGGCCCGGGAGAAGGCGCGTCGGAAGGCCTCCTAGCGGCGCTCAGCAGCGGAACGCGGCACCCACACCGGCGGGCGGTTGCGCCGGTTGCAGGCAGCCGAACGGCACCACACCGTCTGCGCTGATCCGCACCGCCGCCCGGTGTGCGTAGTTCACGCAGTACAGACCCGCGTCGTCGCTGCGGCACCGGTCGTCGCCGAAGGACAGCGATTGTCCCGCAGGCAGTTCGGTGCCCGATCCGGTGACGAACGGGCCGGGATCTCCGCGCAGCGCGCCGACCCGCAGCTCGGTGCCGGGAAATTCGACCCAGCCCGCCTTCCACACCCCTTCGGCGTCGGTGGGGCGCGGCGGCGGGGAGGTGAGGTCCAGCAGACAGGTCAGGCCGCCGGCGGCGGTGAGGCATTGCGTGGTGCCCAGCGGCGCCCCGGACGGGGCTGTGAACGCGATGTCCTCACCCAGCCGGGTGGTGACCCCGTCGCGGAACGCGACGTGGAAAGTGCCGGGATCGGCGGCGGCGCCGCCCTCGATGAACCGGATGACGTCGTCGATCGACGCGCCGCTGCCCGGTGCCGCAGCGCTCGGTGGGCTCGACGGAGCCGCTGCGGTGCTGGTGGTGGCCTCGGGCGGCACCGGAGCGGGGGACGACGACTCGGCCTGCCCGCCCACCGACTGCGAGCAGCCGGCCACCAGGGTCGCCACTGCGATCAGGCCGGCAACGCGCACCCGCCCAGGCTAGCCGCCCGACACGGGGCCGGTCGCGAGGCGGGGCGGGCGCGGGTTCGCTACCGTCGGGAGGATGCATGAGCACACCGTGCGGGTGAAGACCGCATCCGGCGTCGTCGAGGGCTTCACCCGTGACGGTGTCCACCGCTGGCGGTCCATCCCGTACGCCAAGCCGCCGGTCGGCGCGCTGCGCTACCGGGCGCCGCAACCGGTGCGGCCCTGGTCCGGGGTGCGGCACTGCCACGGGTTCGGGTACTGCGCGCCGCAGCAGCGGATGTACACGATCCTGCGGCCCGGCAAGTACCAGCCGATGAGCGAGGACTGTCTGACGCTCAACGTCGTCGCGCCGGCCCGGCCGCAGGCCGAGCGGCTGCCGGTGATGGTGTTCATCCACGGCGGCGGCTACATGCTGGGCAGTTCGGCCACCCCGATCTACGACGGCGCGTCACTGGCCCGCAAGGGATGCGTCTACGTCTCGGTGAACTACCGGCTCGGGCCGCTGGGGTGTCTGGAGCTGTCGTCGCTGTCGACCCCCGGCACCCCGATCGACGACAACCTCTTCCTGCGTGACCTGGTGATGGCGCTGCGCTGGGTGCGCGACAACGCCGAGGCGTTCGGCGGCGACCCGGACAACGTGACGATCTTCGGCGAGAGTGCGGGCGCGCACGCCGTGGGCACCCTGCTGGCCACCCCGGACGCCGACGGCCTGTTCGCCCGTGCGATCGCGCAGAGCCCCAGCAGTGGGATGACGCGCGGCGCCGACATCGCCGAGCAGTACGCGCAGCGGTTCGCCCGCCAACTCGGGGCCGAGGGACGCGACGCGGCCGAGGTGCTGATGCGCACCCGCCCCGCCGATCTGGTGAACGCTCTCGAGCATCTGATCCTCGAAGGTCAGCGGGACATGCTGGGCGCCTTCGCCATCGGACCGACCTACGGCACCGAGTACCTGCCGCTGGACCCGGTCGAGGCGATGCGCACCGGCCGCGCGCACCGCGTGCCGCTCATCGTGGGCACCAACGCCGACGAGGGCCGGCTGTTCACCCGCTTCCTCAAACTGCTGCCCACCACCGAGACCGCCATCGAGCGGCTGTTCTCCCAGGCCGAGCCGGGCGAGCGGGAGCGCATCCTGGCCGCCTATCCGGGCTATCCGAATTCCGCGGCGTGCGTGCGGCTCGGCGGCGATTTCATCTTCGGGTCCGCGATGTGGCAGATCGCGCAGGCGCACAGCCGGCATGCGCCCACCCACGTGTACCGCTACGACTACGCGACCCGGGCACTGCACCTGACCGGTCTGGGCGCGACGCATGCGATGGAGCTGCTCGCGGTGTTCGACGTCTACCGCTCGCGGTTCGGCAGGCTGCTCGCCGCCGGCGTCGACGCCCGCACCGCCGGCAAGGTCAGCGACGACATCCAGGCGCGGTGGCTGGCGTTCGCCGCGCAGGGCGTGCCCGGCGAGGACTGGCCGCGCTACGACCACGACGAGCGGCCGGTGATGGTGCTCGACCGGCGCCGCCGGGTCGAGTACGACCCGCACGCCGAGCGACGCCAGGCGTGGGAGACGTTCTCCCTCGCCTCGCGCTGACGGTCACCGACTTGGGGTAATCCACTGCTTGGCGGCGCGGGATGTGGTTGCGTAAGCGCGTGTCCGAGGCCCACCCCCACCCGCTCGATCCGCTCGGTGAAGAGGAGTTCCGCGCCGTCGCGGCGATCCTGCGCCGAGAGCACGGTGTGCAGCCGGCCGGTTCGGGTACGCAGCGCGGGTGGCGCTTCGCGTCGATCGAGTCGCTCGAGCCGTCGAAGGCCGAGTTGACGGCCTTCGAGGCGGGCGGGCCGCGGCCGGCGCGTCGCGCCACGGTGGTGTGTTTCGACCGCAGCGCCAACGCCACCTACAAGAGCGTGGTGTCGCTGACCGACGACCGGGTGGAGTCGTTCGAGCACATCCCCGGCGTGCAGGCCAACTTCACCGTCGACGAGTTCGCCGAGTGCGACCGCCTGCTGCGCTCGCATCCCGACGTGCTCGCCGCG
This sequence comes from Mycolicibacterium chlorophenolicum, assembly GCF_001044235.1. Taxonomy (GTDB): domain Bacteria; phylum Actinomycetota; class Actinomycetes; order Mycobacteriales; family Mycobacteriaceae; genus Mycobacterium; species Mycobacterium chlorophenolicum. Next base: position 188,226 of record NZ_JYNL01000030.1, read on the forward strand.
TTGCATGCCCGCGGCGTCACCGACGTCGACCTGGTGTTCTTCGACACCTGGACCTACGGTGACGCGGTCGCGCCGCCGGAGTTCCGCGACCGGCGGATCGGGTGGTCGGACAGCTGGGTCAAAGCCGCGCCCGGCGCCAACCCGTATGCGCGGCTGCTGAGCGGACTGCACTGCGTCATCGACCTCAACGCGATGGAACTGCTGCGTGTCGAGGACGTCGGACCGTTCGCCGCCGACGGGGACGCGACGCCCCCGGAGGTGATGGGCGAGTACGTGCCGCGCCACATCCCCGAGCGGGTGCTCGGCCGCGGGCGCCGCGAGCCGCTCAAGCCGTTGCACATCACCCAGCCGGAGGGCCGTCGTTCCAGGTCGACGGCAACCTCGTGACATGGCAGAACTGGTCGCTGAGGGTCGGTTTCAACCATCGCGAGGGAATGACGCTGCACACCGTGCGCTACCGGGACGGCGACCGGGACCGGTCGATCGCGCACCGGATGTCGTTCGCCGAGATGGTGGTGCCGTACCGGGATTCCTCGCCGGACCACTACCGCCGCACCGCGTTCGACATCGGCGAGTGGGGCCTGGGTTTCATGACGACGTCGCTGGAGCTCGGTTGCGACTGCCTCGGCGAGATCCGTTATCTCGACGCCGTTCTGCACGACAGCGCGGGGGAGCCCTACACCATCACCAACGCGATCTGCCTGCACGAGGAGGACAACGCCGTGCTGTGGAAGCACGTCGACCACGACATCGGCGCCGAGGTGCGCCGGATGCGGCGGCTGACATTGTCCTTCCACGTCACCGTCGCGAATTACGAGTACCTGGTCTACTGGCGGCTGTACCAGGACGGCAACATCGAATGCGAGGTCCGCGCCACCGGCATCATGGTGACCACGCCGCTGCCGCCCGGGGCGCCCAGTCCGAACGGCACGATCGTCGACGAACGCACGTACGCCCCGTTCCACCAGCACTTCCTGGTCGCCCGCCTCGACATGGACATCGACGGGCCCGACAACACGGTGGTCATGTCGGAGTCCTACGCCGAGCCGATCGGGCCGGACAACCCGCACGGCCTGTCGCTGGTGACACGCAACACCGCGCTGCGCAGCGAGGCCGAAGCCCGCCAGGACGTGAACTTCGGGACTCAGCGCGCCTGGAAGGTGGTCAACCCCAACGTGGTGACGGGTATCGGGGCCCATCCGGCCTACAAGCTGGTGCCCACGGGTGCCATCCCGCCGATGTTCGACCCCGGCTCACCGGTGTTGCAGCGCGCCGGCGTGATCGCCCACACCCTGTGGGTCACGCCGAACAGGCCCGACGAGCGTTGGCCCGCAGGCGAATTCGTCAATCAGTCCGTGCGTGACACCGGGCTCACCCAGTGGACGGCGGCCGACCGCCCGATAGAGAACACCGACGTGGTGCTGTGGTACGTCTTCGGCATCCACCACATCACCCGGCCCGAGGACTGGCCGGTGATGCCCGCCGACGTGGTGTCGTTCTGGCTCAAGCCCTTCGGATTCTTCGACCGCAACCCGGCCCTGGACGTGGTGGGCACCCCGCCGGACGCGTGCCACACCTCGGCCACCAGCGCGCACCACTGATGGCAGGCTGGACGGGTGGTCGTCAAATCCGTCCTGCTGTTCGTTGTGGCCGCAGTCCTCGAGATCGGGGGAGCCTGGCTGGTGTGGCAGGGCATCCGCGAACACCGCGGATGGCTGTGGATGGGCGCCGGTGTGATCGCGCTGGGCGCATACGGTTTCGTCGCCGCGTTCCAACCTGACGCGCACTTCGGCAGGGTGCTGGCGGCCTACGGCGGCGTGTTCATCGCCGGTTCGCTGCTGTGGGGCATGGCCGCCGACGGCTTCCGGCCCGACCGGTGGGACGTCGCGGGCGCGCTGGTCGCTCTGGTGGGGGTGGCGCTGATCATGTACGGGCCCCGCTGAGCGTTCACCCCAGATGCGCGCTGTCGTCGTCGAGGTCGTCGCGGCGCAGACCCATCGGCGTCCCGGCGGGTACGTCGCCCGCGGCGATCACGGTGCGCGTGATCGGGGTCAGCGCCCGGAACAGGGCCTCGACCTCGTCGTCGTCGAGGGCGTTGAGCGCGGGCAGGGCCAGGGCGTCGGTGGTGTCCTCGATCCGCTGCTTGAGGGCGCGGCCGGCGTCGGTGAGTGCGCCGTCGGCCCCGAGCAGTCCCCGCCGGCGCAGCGCGTCGGTGTGCAACGCCCATTGCGCGTCGTCGTAGTCGCGGCTGCGTTTGATCATCTCCTCGGGCACCCGGCCCGCCGCGGCGTGCAGCACGTTGCATTCGCGGCCCGAGAGTCCCTCGGCGGCGAGCACGGCGACGTGTCCGTCGCCGCGATGCTCGCGCAGCAGTGTCGTGGCGTGCCACAGCCGTGCCACCGGCTCCGACGGCCAGGACAGCGATCGGTTGGCGGCATACAGTGCCCGCCCGCCGACGTCGGCCCCGCCCGCCGCGCGCGCCGCGAGGTCGGCGGCCACGGCCGCGGCCTCGTCGGTGACGCCGCAGCGGCGCAGCGCCGCCACGGCCGAGTCCTCTCGGGCGCGCAGCGCGTCGGCCGGTGACGCGATGTCCCACGCCGCGGGCAGGGCCTTGGCCACCCGTTCGGGGGCGAAGTTGTAGAACAGCGCGGTCACCACCTCGGCGGGCACCGGGCCCAGCGGTGCCGACCGGGCGGCGAAATAACCCATCCAGAAGCCTCGGTATCCGAGGCCGTCGAGGGCGGTCCTGGACTCCGGGGCGAAGTAGGTGACGGCGTGCACGGGTTCGATCCGGTCGAAGAGCCGACGGGCCAGCGTCGCGGGCCGGCGCGGTTGTCTGTCCACACCGGCAGTCAATCACCCCGTCCTGGCGGGTCTGCTAACGTCCCCAGCACCTGGGGTCGGGGGTGACGGGGAAGCGGATGGCGAAGCTGATCAGTGCGGTCGCCGGACTGGCCGCCCTCTGTGCCGTGCTGACGTCCTGCAGCTCTCCGGTCAGTTCCGATGCGGTGCCCGCGGTGGCCCCCGACGATCTGCAGGCCGACATCGCCCAGCGGCTGGCCGCCGCGGGGGAGAAGCCGCAATCGGTCACCTGCAAGGATCCCCTGGTCGGCGAGGTCGGCCAGTCGGCGCGCTGCGATGTGGTGCTCAGCACGACCAACAGCTTCGAACCGATCGTGACCGTCACCGGCATCGACGGCGGGTCGATCGTGTACGAGATGATCCCGGCGTTGTCGCGCCAACAGCTCGAACAGGCGGTGACGCGGCTCGCGGCCGACGCCGGCTCGGCCCCGGACGCCGTCGCGTGCCCATCGGGTCTGCTGGGCCGGCCCCAGGCGACGGCGCAGTGCGACGTCACCGCCGGCGGCGCCACGCTGCGGCGCACCGCGGAGGTGACCGGTGTGGACGGGCTGACCATGAACTTCGACCTCGTGCCGCTGCTGACCAAGGCCGAGGTCGAGAACTCTCTGCTCGACGAACTCGCCACCCATCTGGGCAAGCGGCCGGACTCCGCAGTGTGTGGGGGCAACCTCGAAGGACGGGTGGGCAACACCGTGGACTGCACGGTGGCGGCCGGCTCGGAACGTGCCGAGCTGACGCTGACGGTGACCACCGTCGACGGGGCGAAGGTCGACTACACCTACGCACCGCGGCGGTGAGCCGGTCAATCGCCCTCTGCCACAGCCGAAGCCGCCTCGTCGATGATCGCCCGCATTGCGCGCTCGGCCGCGTCCTCGTCGCCCAACCGGATGGCGCGGGCCACCTCGTCGTGCAGGGCGATGGCCTCCGGGTTTGGTTTGTCCGGCATCATGCCGTGGTGCGTGCGGCCTGAGAGCACCTCGGCCACCACGTCGTTGAGCGCCCGGAACATCTCGTTGCCGCTGGCCTCCAGCAGGGTTCGATGAAAGATCTTGTCCGCCAACAGGTATGACTCGAGGTCGCCGGTGCGGCCGTGCACGACCATGTCCGAGACGGCGGCCGCCAGGATCCGGCACTGGTGCGGGTCCGCGCGGCGCGCCGCGAGCGCTGCGGCGGCCGGTTCGAAGCCGCGGCGCAACTCGGACAGTGACGCCAGTTGCGCCGCGCGGTCCTCGGAGTCCAGTCGCCAGCGAATCAGCCTGGGGTCGAACACATTCCATTTGTGCGATGGCTGGATGGTGATGCCGACGCGGCGGCGCGAGGCCGCCATGCCCATCGACTCGAGAACACGGATCGCCTCCCGCGCCACGCTGCGCGACACCTGGTGTCGCGCACTGACGCCGTCCAGCGTGATGACCTGCCCCTCGGAGTACTCGCCGGACACGATCGCGGTGCCCAGTGCGGTGAGCACACTGTCGTGCAGTGCTCCGCTGGGCGTCTCCGCATTCACGCAAACATCTTGTCATACGCTATGCCTGAACCGATTGAGTAGAGGAATATCGATATCTACTTGCAATAGTCTGATCTTTGAGGCAGTCTGTGTGACGGCAAGCACAACAGGGTAGGAGGACGTGGTGGCGTCACCCATCGTGGTCATGGGCGTTTCCGGCTCGGGGAAGTCGACCGTGGGCGCCGCACTCGCGCAGCGGCTCCGTGTGCCGTTCGCCGATGCGGACGATTTCCATCCGGCCGCCAACATCGCGAAGATGACGGCCGGCCACCCGCTGGACGACGACGATCGACACCCCTGGCTGGAGGCGATCGGCGACTGGCTGGCGCAGCGGTGTGCCACCGGCGGCGTGATGAGCTGCTCGGCGCTCAAACGCAGCTACCGCGAGCAGTTGCGCCGGCACTGTCCCGACGTGCAGTTCCTGCACCTCGCCGGCACCCCCGAGGTCATCGGCCGGCGCCAGGCCAGCCGGCCCGGCCACTTCATGCCGGCATCGCTGCTGGCGTCGCAGTTCGCCACCCTCGAACCGCTCGACGCCGACGAGCGCGGCACCACCATCGACGTCGACCAGAGCATCGACACGATCATCGACACCTACTGCGCCAACAACGGGATCACCACCGAACAGGAGAAGAGATGAGTCCCACCGCACTCACATTGCTGGCGGCCGACACCGAGTTACCCGAACCCGTCGCGTCGGGCTGGCAATTGGTGATCGCCGCGCTCGCGGGCATCGCACTCATCGTCGTGCTGATCACCGTCGCGAAACTGCACCCGTTTCTGGCCCTGATCTTCGGCGCGCTCACGGTCGGGATCGTCGCGGGCATGAACATCGGCGACGTGCTCGAGTCCTTCTCCGACGGGTTCGGCACCACCGCCGCGGGCGTCGGCATCCTGATCGCGCTCGGCGCGATGTTCGCCAAACTGCTCGCGGACTCGGGCGGCGCCGACGAGATCGTCGACACGATCGTCGGCCGGTCCTCACCGCGCACGCTGCCCTGGGCGATGGCCCTGGTCGGCGCGATCATCGGCCTGCCGATGTTCTTCGAGATCGGCGTCGTGCTGCTGATGCCTGTCATCTATCTGGTTGCCAAGCGCTCCGGTCAGTCTCTGATCACCATCGGAATCCCCGCGCTGGCAGGGCTTTCCGCGATGCACGGTCTCGTCCCTCCGCACCCGGGACCGCTGACCGCGATCGACCTGCTCGGCGCCGATCTGGGGATCACGCTGGCGCTGGGCGTGGCGGTCGCGATCCCGACGGTCATCGTCGCGGGCCCGCTGTTCGGCAAGCTGGCCGGCCGCTGGGTCGTCATCGACATCCCGGACCGGTTCACCGCCGACGATCTCCGGGCCGACACCGATGGCGGCGGCGCGGCCACGGGCGGCCCGGGCGGCGGCGCAGGCAGCGTGCAGACCGTCGCGCAGCGCACCCGCCCCAGCTTCGGCATCACGCTCTTCTCGGTGCTGCTGCCGGTGGCCCTGATGATGGGCAAGGCGCTGGTCGACATCTTCATCGATGACGAGAACAGCGTGGTGCGGCAGACATTCGACATCCTCGGCCGGCCCCTGATGGCCCTGCTGATCGCGGTCATCGTCGGCATCTTCACCCTCGGCCGCGGTGCGGCGATGACCCGCGATCAGATCGTCAGGTGCATCGAGTCCTCCCTGCCGCCGGTCGCCGGCATCATCCTGATCGTCGCCGCGGGCGGTGGGTTCAAGCAGCTGCTGGTCGACACCGGCATCGGCACGCTGCTCGCCGACTGGGCCAAGGGCGCCAACGTGTCGGTGATCCTGCTGGCGTGGGTGATCGCCGTGCTGATCCGGCTCGCGACGGGTTCGGCCACCGTCGCCACCATCACCGCATCGTCACTGATGCTGGGTCTGGTGGACGGCTTGAGCACCGGCGAGGTGTCCCTGGTGGTGCTCGCGGTCGGCGCGGGCTCGCTGTTCTTCTCCCACGTCAACGACGCCGGCTTCTGGCTGATCAAGGAGTTCTTCGGGATGAGCGTCGGCCAGACCATCAAGAGCTGGTCGGTGATGGAGACCGTGCTGTCGGTGACCGGCCTGGTGCTGGTGCTGCTGCTCGGGATCTTCATCTGATCCCGGGCGCGCTCAGGCCTTGACGACCTGGGTGCCGCCGGCGAGCTCGTCGTGCTTGCCCTGCTTGGTGGGGCTGCTGTTGATGGTCACCGCGATCACCACGATCGCGACGACGCCGAGCAGCCCGCCGATGAACGGGATGATCGGCAGCAGTGTCCACGAGTTGCGGATCGCGGACTGTGCGGCGGTGGGTTTCGCCGCCCCGCCCGGTCCGTGCACGCTCAGCCCGAGGATCTTCTTGCCCGGTGTCCAGCCCTGGGTCACCTCGAAGGCGACGTAGTAGGCGAAGGTCAGTGCCCCGGTGAACAGTCCGGTGATCCAGACGTTCGACGCGGCCCCGATGACGTAGACGATGATGCCGCCGACGATGCCGACGATCAGACCGTCGATGATCCGGGCGCCGAACCGCAGGCCCAGACTGCCGGGCTGACCGCCGGGACCGGGCGGCGGGTAGCCGCCCGAGTACCCGTACTGGCCCGGCTGAGGGGGGTAATCGCTGGTCATGGGTGGTCTCTTTCTCGCGGCGGCTGCGATGCGAGCTCACCGTACCCATGCGGGGACCCGGGCGAGCAGAGTTTCACCCGGGATGAGAGGAAATGGCCGCGCTCAGCTCCAGCGCTTGCGGCGCTTCTTGGCCTCCGAGCTCGCGGTGTCGGCCAGGTCGGCGGCCCGGGCGCGGGCCAGCTCGGCCGAGCGCAGTGCGCGGTCGCGGGCTGCGTCGGCCAGTTCGGGTGCGCGATCGCGGGCCACGTCGGCGAATTCCTCGCCACGGGCACGCGCGACATCGGCGAACTCCTCGCCGCGCTGACGCGCGACGTGCGCCAGCTCGCCGCCCCGTTCGCGGGCGATCTCGGCGAGTTCGCCACCGCGTTCGCGGGCGATCTCGGCCAGCTTCCCGCCGCGCTCGCTCGCCACCTCGGCGAACTCGCCGCCGCGTTCGCGCGCGATGTGGGCCAGTTCGCGGCCGCGCTCGGCACCGACCTGCAGGCCGTGGCCGACCTTCTCGGCGAGTTCACTGTCGGCCAGTGACCCGCCCGCGGCGGCGCCGACCGGAAGGGCCGCGGTGACGGCTTCGGAGACCTTGCGCGCCGCGCGCCGGCCACGCCAGCCCAGCGACGGCTTCCCCTCGGTGTCCACGGCGGCGATGATCAGGCCACCGATCAGGCTGATGTCGGTCACGAACGCGCGCCGCTCGTCGGCCTTGCGCTGCGGGTCGGCCTCGTTCCAGAAGTTGTGCCCGCCCAGCGAGCCCGGCACCACCGTCAGGGCCAGGGCGGCCGAGGCCACCCGGGGGAGCTTGCCGGTCGCGAGCAGCAGGCCGCCGCCGATCTGGACCGCCGCGTTGACCCGGGCCACCGTCTCGGCGTTCGAGGGCACGTTGGGGCCGACCGGGTCGGGCAGCTTGCTCAGGCCCTCGAGGGTGTTCCGGGTGGCATCCGCCGCGGGCTTCGGGCTACGCAGAGCCTCGATCCCGCGGGAGATGAACACGGCGGACAGCATGGGGCGCGCGACACGACGGATCAACATGCCGGGTATGTTCCCACGCTCCAGAGCGGCCAAACCAGATACCGACGCCACCGTCACTGGGCGGTCATCGGCCCGCGAGGAGCAGCTCCGCCAGGTGCGTCGTGGTCGCCACCCCGTCGTCGTACCCGCCTGCGGAACCGAGGTCGTTCATCACCGCGAGCGTGTAGCGCTGCTGGGCGCCCGCGAATCCCACGCTGTTGGTGACCCAGCCGCTGTCCTCCCGCGACCATCCGTCCTTGTTGCCCGGCGCGAGCTGCGGTCCCGCGCCCCACACACCCCACTGCTGATCGGGTGCGACGTGTTGCAGTTCGCCGACGACGGCCGCGGTGTCGGCCGGGTCGAGAGCGGTCAGCGTGAACGTCATCAACCGGTCCAGGTCGTCGGCCGCGGCCTTCTGGAATCCCCAGTAGGGATACACGGAGCTGTAACCGGGCTGGGGGCGGAAGCCGGTCAGTCCCAGCGCGGCGAAATCGTCGTTGAAGGCCCGGTGGTCGGTGCCCCCGTAGCGGGCCCACAGCGTGTCGGCGGCGTCGTCGTCGGAGGAGTGCAGCATCGCGGCCATCAACTGCCGGTCGGACGCGCTGAGCGTGATCGCACCGATGCGGTTCTTCACCAGCAGGTCGTCGACCATGGCCAGCTTGATCGTCGACGCCGTCCACACCGGCTCGGCCGCTTCGGCGTTGCGGTGGACGAATCCGGTCTGCCTGTCGCGCAGCACATAGCCGACCGTGCCGGGCCGCTCGGCGAGGTAGGCATCGGCGGCGGCGACCCGCCGCAGCAGGTCGCAGTCGCTGTCGGCGGCGCACGCCGCTGCCGCCGGCGCCGCCCCGATCAGCGGCGCCACCGCGATCAACACCGAAGCCAGTGCGGTCCGCCATCTCATCGGGGTCATCGAGGGTAGCTTCGCAGGCGTGCCACTCGTTGCGGGAATCGACTCCTCCACCCAGTCGTGCAAGATCGTGATCTGCGATGCCGACACCGGGGAACCGGTGCGGTCGGCGTCCAGTCCCCATCCGGGCGGCACGGAGGTCGCGCCGGCCCACTGGTGGGATGCGTTGACCGCGACGATCGAGCAGGCCGGCGGCATCTCCGACGTGGCCGCGATCTCCGTGGGCGCCCAGCAGCACGGCATGGTGTGCCTGGACTCGTCGGGCCAGGTGGTCCGCGATGCGTTGCTGTGGAACGACACCCGGTCTGCCCGGGCGGCCGAGGACCTGATCGACGAGCTCGGCGGACCGGCCGCGTGGGCCGACCGGACCGGAGTGGTCCCCGTCGCCGCGATCACCGCGACGAAACTGCGGTGGCTCGCCGATCACGAGCCGGAGCACGCCGACGCCACCGCGGCCGTCTGCCTGCCCCACGACTGGCTGACGTGGCGACTGTCCGGCTCCACCGACATCTCCGAGCTGACCACCGATCGCAGCGACGCCAGCGGCACCGGGTACTACTCCGCCGCGTCGGACAGCTACGACCCCGAGTTGCTCGAGCTGGCGCTGCGCGGTCGGCGCCCGGTGCTCCCGACGGTCGTCGCGCCGGCCGGATCGCAGGCGCAGACCGCGCACGGTGCGCTGCTGGGAGCCGGTGCGGGGGACAACGCGGCGGCCGCTCTCGGCCTGGGCGCCGGTCCCGGTGACTGCGTCGTGTCGCTGGGTACCTCCGGGGTGGTCAGCGCCGTCGGAGCCGCGGCACCGCGGGACCCCGACGGCATCGTCGCCGGGTTCGCCGACGCGACCGGGCGTCAGCTCCCGCTGGTGTGCACGCTCAACGGGGCGCCGGTGCTCGCGGCCGTCGCGACGATGCTCGGCGTCGACTTCGAGGAGTTCGACCGCCTCGCCCTGAAGGCGTCGGCCGGCGCGGACGGGTTGGTCCTCGTCCCGTACTTCGACGGTGAGCGGTCACCCAATCTTCCCGACGCCGCCGGCGCCCTGCACGGCGTCACGACGCGAAACCTCAACTCCGCCAACATCGCCCGGGCCGCAGTGGAGGGTCTGCTGGCATCGATGGCCTACTGCATCGACAAGATCCGCGCGCACGGGGTCGAGGTGGACCGGATCATCCTCGTGGGCGGCGGCGCCCGCTCGGAGGCTGTCCGTCAGGTGGCCCCGGCCGTCCTCGGAGCGCCCGTGCACGTTCCGGCCCCCGCCGAGTACGTCGCACTCGGCGCCGCCCGGCAGGCGGCGTGGGCCCTGTCGGGGGGCGACGGTCCGCCGGACTGGTCGCTCGCCAGCACCACGGTCTACGAGGGTGCGCCGACTCCGGAGGTGCTGGAGCGGTACCGGACCGCACAGGAGCTCACCCTGCGGTGAACGTGGTCAGGCCGGCGGCGGCGGGAACCCGGCGTCCGGTCGCGGCCAGTGCGGCCGGGGCAGTGGCTCGCCGGGGGCCGGCCGCAGGCGCTCCAGCACGGCCCGCAGCGGCGGCCAGTCGGCGCGGCCGATCCGGGTGACGGCGTAGGCGGTCAGCACCACCTCGGGGTCGGTCAGCGGCAGCACCGTCACCCCCGGCGCGGTCGGCCGCGCGATCGGCAGCAGACCCACCCCGAACCCGGCGACGATCAGGTCCTCCACCAGGTCGAGGCTGTCGATCTGGTGCGCGATGCGCGGGGTGAATCCCGAGAGCGAGGCCAGCGTCCGCACCGCGTCCTCGTCGGCGGTGTTGCGGGAGTTGACGATCCACGTCTGGTCGGCGAAGTCCGCGATCCCCGAGGTGCCCCGGGCGGCGGGCGACGGGACTCCCAGCCCCCAGCGGATCGACCACAGCGGCACGGAGTCGAGCAGCGCCCCGGGGGAGGCCGGGGCGAGGTTGTAGTCGTAGGTCAGCGCGAGGTCCAGGTCGTCGGCGGTGAGCAGCCCGAACGCCTCGATCGGTTCGTACTCGCTGATCACGAAGTCCACGTTCGGGAACCGGGTGCGCAGGTCGGCGACGATCGGCAGCAGCGACACCCGGATGCCCGTGGCGAAGCCGCCCACCCGGACGGTTCCCGCAGGGTCGGCGTCGGCGTCGAGGTCGACCCGGGCGCGTTCCACCGCGGCCAGGATCGCGACGGCGTGGTCGGCCAGCCGTCGGCCGGCCGGGGTGAGCCGCACGCGCCGGCCTTCGGGTTCGATCAGCTGCGCCCCGGTCTCGCGGGCCAGTGCGGCGATCTGCGCGGACACCGTCGACGTGGTGAGGTGGTGTTCCTCGGCGACCGCGCGCATCGACCCCAGGCGGGACAGGGCCAGCAGCAGCTGCAGCCGACGGATGTCCATCTCAGCGATTCTGCCCGCCGTCGTAGGGTTGGGTGGTGGACATGCTGCTCGGTATCGACATGGGAACGGGGAGCACCAAGGGCGTTCTCGTGGATACGGCGGGCGCGGTGGTCGCCTCGGAGACGATCAGCCACGGGATGGACCTGCCCCGGCCGGGGTGGGCCGAGGTCGACGCCGACGCGGTGTGGTGGCGTGAGGTCTGCGCGATCAGCGCGGCACTGACCGCGAAGCTGCCCGCCAACGCGACGCTGGCCGGGATGTGCGTCAGCGGCGTGGGGCCGTGCCTGGTGCTCTGCGACGCGGACCTGCGTCCGCTGCGGCCGGCCATCCTGTACGGCATCGATACCCGCGCGCACGCCGAGATCGCCTCATTGACAGAGGAATTGGGCGAGAAGGCGATTCTCGACCGGGCCGGGACCCTGCTGTCGAGTCAGGCCGTCGGCCCCAAGATCGAGTGGGTGCGCAACCACGAGCCGGAGACGTTCGCCGCGGCGGCGGGGTGGTACGGCTCCAACTCCTACATCGCCGCCAAGCTCACCGGCGAGTACGTGATGGACCACCACACCGCGAGTCAGTGCGATCCCTTGTACGCCACCCGGGAGTTCGCGTGGAACCGGGAGTGGGCCGAGCGGATCTGCGGCCCGCTGCCGCTGCCCGACCTGGTGTGGCCCAGCGACATCGTCGGCCGGGTGACACCCGCAGCGGCCCGCGAGACCGGCCTGCCGGTGGGACTGCCGGTCGCCGCGGGCACGGTCGACGCGTACTCGGAGGCCTTCTCGGTGGGGGTGCGCCGCCCCGGCGACCAGATGCTGATGTACGGCTCGACCATGTTCCTGGTCCAGGTGATCGACGAGTATCACAGCGATCCCGCGCTGTGGACCACCGCGGGGGTGGATCCTCAGACGCTCTCGCTCGCCGCCGGAACCTCGACGGCCGGAACGATGATCAACTGGCTGCAATCGGTCACCGGGCGACCGTCTTTCGACGACCTGACCGCCGAGGCGCTCGAGGTGCCCGCGGGCAGCGAGGGTCTGCTGATGTTGCCGTACCTGGCCGGGGAACGCACCCCGGTGTTCGACCCGAAGGCGCGCGGCGTGCTCGCCGGGCTGACGTTGCGCCACGGCAGGGGGCACCTGTTCCGCGCGGCCTACGAGGGCATCGCGTTCGGGATCCGGCAGATTCTGGACAGATTCGACGATGCGCACGAAGCCACCCGCACCGTCGCGGTCGGAGGGGGACTGAAGAGCCCGGTGTGGGCGCAGGCGATCAGCGATGTGACGGGCCGTTCGCAACTGGTGCCCGAGCAGGCGATCGGCGCCAGCTACGGCGACGCGCTGTTGGCCGGCATCGGGGTCGGGCTGGTGCCGCCCGATACCGACTGGGCCACCATCGCCAGGGAGATCACCCCGAACCCGCGCAACCGGGAGCTCTACGACGACCTGTTCACCACGTGGGCGCAGATGTACCCCGCCACGCGAGACCAGGTGCACCGGCTGGCCGCCGCCGACCCCGACTGAGCAGGATCAGCCCATCGTGTAGCCGCCGTCGATGGCGATGTCGGCGCCGTTGACCATGCTCGCCGCGTCGGAACACAACCACACCACCGCGTCGGACACCTCGTGCGGAACGGCGAAGCGGCCCAACGGGATCCGGGCCAGCATCGGGGCCGCCTTGGCCTCCTCGCCCCACACCCGCTGTCCCATCTGGGTGAGCACCACCGTCGGGCAGACGGAGTTGGCCCGGATGCCGTGCGGCCCGAGTTCGCGCGCCAGCACCTTGGTCGCCATCACCAGGCCCGCCTTCGAGGCGCAGTACGCGTAGTGCTCGGGCAGCGGGGCCAGCGCCGCCGCGGAGGCGACCGTGACGATGGACCCGCCGGTACCCTGCTCGACCATCAGCGCTCCGATCTGCGCGGCGAGCAGCGCCGGCGCGCGCAGGTTCACCGCGATGGTGGCGTCGAAGTTCTCCGGGGTCGTGTCGACCACCGACTCGGGCAGGGAGATGCCGGCGTTGTTGACCAGGATGTCGAGTCCGCCGAACGCCTCGGACGCCATCCGGGTCAGCGCGGCCGGTCCGTCGTGGTCGGCGAGATCGACGGCGGCCGAGCGGACGTCGACACCGAACTCGTCGCTCAGGGCGCGCCCCGAGCGGGTCAGCTCGGCGTCGTCGCGCCCGCTGAGCACCAGGTCGGCGCCCGCGGCGGCGAACGCGCGGGCGATGTCGGCGCCGATACCCTTGCCGGCGCCGGTGATCAGCGCCCGCTTACCGTCGAGTCGCAGTACCCCGGCATACCTCTGCTCGGCCACTGTGGTCACGAAACCTCCTGTGTCGCATCGCTGTTGCTGGCCGCCAGCAGTGCTTCGGCGGTGCCGGGGTCGGTGACCAGCCGGTTGAAGTAGCCGCCGCGGGCGCCGGCGGTGATGGAGTCGATCTTGTCCCGGCCGACCGCGACGGCGATGGTGACCGGGATGTGGCGGAGGTTCTCCAATTCCAGTGCGATCAACCGTTCCGCGCCGTCGAACTGCACCGGGTTGCCGTCGCGGTCGTAGAAGCGTGAGCACACGTCGCCGACCGCGGCGCGCAGCGATGTCGAACCGGTCGGCACGAACTGGGGGATGTCGGAGCGGGTCAGCGGCGGGGCGCCGACCCCCATCAGCGCGCACCGGGCGTGCGGCCACTGATGCACCACGCGCTGGATGCTCGGGTCCTCGAGCAGCGACTGATACAGCGCGGGGCCCGGAAGCGCGGGTGCGAAAAGGTAATTGGCACGACCGCCGACGCGGTTGGCGACCAGGCGGGTGATCTCGTTGGTCTGGTACCACTCGTAGGGCTGGTCGTTGCCGCCCACGGTGGGGGTCACCACCACTCCGGGCAGTGGGGTCAGTTCGTGCTGAGCGAGTTCGTACACGGTGCGCCCCGACGACACCAGCAGCACGTCGCCCGGTAGCAGACCCGCTTCGCCGAGGGCCCGGGCAGCGGCGGGCGCGAGCACCCGACCCATGATGTCGACGACGCTGCGCCCCGGGCCGGGGTTGGGCAGCGGGGGAGACAGGTACACGGTGTTGAGGTTCAGCGCCCGGGCCAGGCGGTCGGCCAGTTCGGTGGGTCCGGCGTCGGCCGGGGGGACCACTTCGATGCGCACGATGCCCTGCCGTTTGGCCTCCGCCAGCAGCCGGCTCACCGTTGCCCGGCTGGTGCCGAGCTGTTCGGCGATCTCGGCCTGCGTCGCGTCCTCTTCGTAGTACAGCCGTGCGGCGGTGTAGAGCAGCGTGGGCGAGAAATGGCTGCTCTCGGCCTCGGGCGCGGCACCGTCCGGCTTCGTGGCGGAGGGGGTGGGCGCGGCCGGCCTGGGCATGGGCAAAGTATGACACCGAACGCCTGCTCTGGAAAGAAGTTCACTGAACATCCGTTCTGGACAGATGTGCACCGGCTTCGCTAGTGTGACTGCGAACACAGAGGGAGGAACACGCGATGGCCGCTCAGATCCCCGAGAAGATGCAGGCAGTCGTCTGCCACGGGCCCCACGACTACCGACTCGAGGAGGTCGCGGTTCCGCAACGCGGTCCCGGCGAGGCGCTGATCAAAGTGGAGGCGGTCGGCATCTGCGCCAGCGACCTCAAGTGCTACCACGGCGCGGCCAAGTTCTGGGGTGACGAGAACCGCCCGGCGTGGGCCGAGACCATGGTGATCCCCGGCCACGAATTCGCCGGCCGCGTGGTCGATCTCGACGATGCGGCGGCCCAGCGCTGGGGGATCGCGGTCGGGGACCGGGTGGTGTCCGAGCAGATCGTGCCGTGCTGGGAATGCCGCTTCTGCAAGCGCGGCCAGTACCACATGTGTCAGCCGCACGACCTCTACGGCTTCAAGCGGCGCACGCCCGGCGCGATGGCCAGCTACATGGTGTATCCGGCGGAGGCACTGGTGCACAAGGTGTCTGCCGATGTGGCCCCCCAGCACGCCGCGTTCGCCGAGCCGCTGTCGTGCTCGCTGCACGCCGTGGAGCGCGCGCAGATCATGTTCGAAGACGTCGTGGTGGTGGCCGGGTGTGGACCCATCGGTCTGGGCATGGTGGCCGGTGCCCGCGCCAAGAACCCGATGCACGTGATCGCGCTCGACATGGCGCCCGAGAAGCTCGAACTGGCGAAACTGTGCGGCGCCGACATCACGATCAATATTGCCGAGCAGGACGCCGTCGCGATCGTCAAGGATCTGACCGGCGGCTACGGCGCCGACGTGTACCTGGAGGGAACCGGGCACCCGTCCGCGGTCCCGCAGGGGCTCAACCTGTTACGCAAGCTGGGCCGGTACGTCGAGTACGGCGTGTTCGGCAGCGACGTGACCGTCGACTGGAGCATCATCAGCGACGACAAGGAACTCGACGTCCTCGGCGCCCATCTGGGCCCGTACTGCTGGCCGGCGGCGATCAGGATGATCGAGTCCGGTGTGCTGCCGATGGATCGGATCTGCACGCACCAGCTGCCGCTGACCGAGTTCCAGCAGGGGCTCGATCTGGTGGCCAGCGGCAAGGAATCGGTCAAGGTCTCCCTGATCCCCGCCTGAACGAAGGACACCCCATGAGTCTTTTCTCCCCTGGTACCGGCGGGCCGCAGTTCTCGCGCAGGCAGATGCTGACCGCGCTGGGCGTGGCCGGTGCCGCCGCGGCCAGCGTGCCGGTGCTGAGTTCGTGCGGCGTCGGCGGCAAGGCCAGCGCCCCCAACGGCGCCGACGCCGTCACCGGCGGGTTCGATTGGCGCAAGGCCGCGGGCTCGACGATCAACATCCTGCAGACCCCGCACCCCTATCAGCAGTCCTATCAGCCACTGCTCAAAGAGTTCACGGACCTGACGGGCATCAACGTCAACGTCGACCTGGTTCCCGAGGCCGACTACTTCACCAAACTCAACACCGAGCTCGCCGGCGGTTCGGGCAAGCACGACGCGTTCATGCTGGGTGCCTATTTCATCTGGCAGTACGGGCCGCCCGGCTGGATCGAGGACCTCGGGCCGTGGCTGCAGAACAGCTCGGCGACCAACGCGGAGTACGACTTCGAGGACATCTTCGACGGACTGCGCACCTCCACCCGCTGGGACTTCACGCTGGGCAATCCGCTCGGCACCGGCGGACAGTGGGCCATCCCGTGGGGGTTCGAGAACAACGTCGTGGCCTACAACAAGCGGGTGTTCGACGAGAAGGGCATCACCAAGCTGCCCGACAACCTCGACGACTTCATCCAGCTCGCCGTCGATCTCACCGACCGCTCGCAGAACCGCTACGGCATCTCCACCCGCGGCTCGAAGTCCTGGGCCACCATCCATCCCGGCTTCATGACCCAGTACACCCGCCAGGGCGCGGTGGACTACAAGTGGAACGGGTCTGAGCTGATCGCCGAGATGGACAGCGACGCCGCGATCGACTTCACGAAGAAGTGGATCGAGATGCAGCACGAGGCCGGCCCGACGTCGTGGACCACCTACGACTACCCCAACGCCACCGGCGATCTCGGCGACGGCAAGGCGATGATGGTGTTCGACGCCGACAGCGCCACCTACCCGAAGAACAAGCCGGGGGCGAGCAAGGAGGCCGGCAACATCGCCTGGTACGCCGGTCCCGCCGGGCCGGACGGCAACTACAAGACCAACCTGTGGACGTGGAGCTGGGCGATGAGCGCCAACTCCCGTAACAAGCTGCCCGCGTGGTTGTTCATCCAATGGGCGACCGGCAAGGACTCGATGAACAAGGCCGTCGAGGGCGGGAAGTACGCCGACCCGGTGCGAAAGTCGGTGTTCGACACCACGTTCAAGCGCGTCGCGGCCGACCAGTTCGGCTACCTGGAGGCGTTCGAGACCGTCATCGGTCAGTCGCGGATCCAGTTCACACCGCAGAAGAAGTTCTTCGACACCACGCAGAACTGGGCGGTCGCGCTGCAGGACATCTACGGCGGTGAGGATGCCGCCTCGCGGCTGCGCAGCCTCGCCAAGACCAACACGTCCAAGGTCAATCTCTAGGAGCTCTGGCATCGATGACCACTCAGACATCCAAGGCGCCCGCCTCGTCGCAGCGCCCCGATGCCTCGGCCGGCGGACGCAAACTCCCCGAGGTGCCCGCGTGGCGGCGTAAGCTGCGGCCCTATCTGCTGTCGATCCCGGCTCTGGTGATCGTCATCGGGATCCTGTATCCGTTCGTCGTCGGGGCGTACTACGCGTTCCTCAACTACGCGGCGGTGAACCCGGATCCGCACTTCGTCTGGTTCCAGAACTTCGCCTCGGTACTGGGCGACAAGGTGTTCTGGAAGAGCGTGCAGGTGACCGTGATCTTCGCGGTCGCCGCCACCGCGATCGAGACGGTGCTCGGCGTCGGGCTCGCGCTGCTGCTCAACCGGTCGAGCATCATCGGCAAGATCTTCGAGAAGGTGCTCATCCTGCCGCTGATGATCGCGCCGGTGATCGCCGGCGTGATCTGGAAGCTGATGTTCAACCCGCAGTTCGGCATCCTCAATCACGTTCTGGGCCTGGGCAACACCTTCGATTGGCTGTCGGCGGGCAACGCGCTGTTCTCGGTGATCCTGGTCGACATCTGGATCTTCACCCCGTTCGTCGCGATCCTGGTGCTGGCCGGTATCCGGTCACTGCCCAAGGAGCCCTTCGAGGCGTCCGACGTCGACGGTGCGAACTGGTTCTACATGTTCCGCAAGCTGATGCTGCCGATGCTCTGGCCCTACATCCTCGTCGCGGTCATCTTCCGGTTCATGGACAACCTCAAGGTGTTCGACCACATCTTCGTGCTCACCGCCGGCGGACCCGGCGTCGCCACCCGCACCCTGCAGATCGGCGCCTTCGAGGACTCGATCATCAACCTCGACTACTCCCGCGGCAGCACCTACATGCTGCTGCTGTGGATCATCGTGTTCATCACGGCGCGCTACCTGGTGAGCGTGCTCGGAAAAGCGCAGCGCCGCGCTGCCGGAGCGGAGTCGTAATCTCATGGCACTCAACCTGTCCCGCGCAGAACTGCAACCCGGCCAGCGGCGCTGGTCCATCGGCGCCGTCGCCGCCGACGTCGGCCTGGTCCTGTGGTTCGTGTTCTCGCTGTTCCCGATCTTCTGGATGCTGATGCTGGCGCTGAAGAACGCCGAGCAGCAGACCACCACCTATTTCTCGTTCAGCCCGACGTGGTCGAACTTCGCCACGGTGGTGTCCGACAAGGGCACTCAGATGACCAGCGTCGACTTCAAGGCCTCGCTGCTGACCAGCCTGCTCAACTGTGGCGGGGCAGTGATCGTGTCGCTGGTGATCGGTATCCCCGCCGCCTACGCCGCCGGCCGTTGGCAGTACAGGGGCAGCAACGATCTGATGTTCCAGATGCTGTCGTTCCGGTTCGCGCCGGAGCTGATGGTGATCGTGCCGCTGTTCGTGATCTACAACCAGATCGGTCTGTTCGACACCAAGGTCGGGATGATCTGGGTGCTGCAGTTGGTCACCATGCCGCTGGTGGTGTGGATCCTGCGGTCGTACTTCCAGGATCTGCCCGAGGATCTCGAACAGGCGGCGCTGCTGGACGGCTACACGCGCCGGCGCGCCTTCCTGATGGTGGCGCTGCCGATCGTGCGTCCCGGCATCGCGGCGGCCGCGCTGCTGGCGTTCATCTTCGCCTGGAACAACTACGTCTTCCCGCTCATCCTGGCCGACAGCAATGCCGGCACGGTGACCGTCGCCATCACGAAGTTCCTCGGCGGTGGCGGGCAGGCGTACTACAACCTCACGGCCGCCGCGGCCCTCATCGCCGCGCTGCCACCACTCGTCCTCGCACTGACCATTCAGCGATACCTGGTGCGGGGCCTGTCATTCGGGGCGGTGAAAGCCTGATGGCCACGGTAACGGTCACCAACATCCGCAAGACCTACGGCAAGAACGTCACGGCGGTCGACGATGTCTCGCTCGACATCGCCGACGGCGAGTTCTTCGTCATCCTCGGCCCCAGCGGGGCCGGCAAGACCACGACGCTCAAGTCGATCGCCGGTCTGGTCGACGTCGACTCCGGTGCGGTGTCGATCGGCGGGGTCGACATGACCGCGGTCGAGCCGTATCACCGCAACGTCGCGATGGCCTTCGAGAGCTACGCGCTGTATCCGCAGAAGACGGTGGCCGAGAACCTGGCCTCACCGCTGAAATCCGGCCGGACCGGCAAGTACTCGGATGCCGAGCAGGCCAAGCGGATCGATCAGGTCACCACGACGCTGGGGATCGACCAACTCAAGAACCGGCTGCCCAAGGAGCTCTCGAACGGTCAGCGCCAGCGGGTGGCGCTCGGTCGCGTCCTGGTCCGCCCCGCGGATGTCTACCTGCTCGACGAGCCGCTGAGCCACCTCGACGCCAAGCTGCGCGCGGCGATGCGCGCCGAGCTCAAGCAACTCGGCGCGATGTCGAACACGACGACGATCTACGTCACGCACGACTACCAGGAAGCGCTGGCGCTCGGCGACCGCATCGCGGTGATGCGGGAAGGGCGGCTGATGCAGATCGGCACGCCCGAGGAGATCTGGCGCCGGCCCGCCGACACGTTCGTCGCGCGAGCCCTCGGACAGCCGGAGATCAACCTGCTCGACGGCGTGGTCGACGACGGCCGCATCCGCCTCGGCGACGGCTCGCTCGACGTCCCGGTTCCGGCCGACGTGCCGTGCCGGCGCGGCGACCGTGTGCGGGTGGGGTTGCGCCCCTCCGATATTCACGTCACGTCCCGCGAAGGATCGCTGCGGGGCCGGGTGCTCCTCGCCGAGCGGCTCGGCCGCAACATCGAGCTCACCGTGGACGTCGGCGGCGCGCAACTGATCGCGCTGACCTCCGGCCGGCACGGCGTCGGCGAGGGCGACACGGTCACGATGCGCATCGCCGAATCCGATGTCCACGTGTTCACGCCGGGCGAGGGTGACACCAGCCGGCTCAGTGACCAGACCCTGGAGGCAGTGCAGTGAGCGTCGCGACCGAGAAGACGGCACAGCAGACCGCGCAGAGCCTGACGCTGCGGGATCTGGTCAAGACGTACGCGTCCCGCGGCCGGGATGCGGTGACCGCGGTCAAGGGCATCGACCTCGACATCGAACCGGGGGAGTTGGTGGCGCTGCTCGGCCCGTCGGGCTGCGGCAAGACCACGACGCTGCGGATGATCGCCGGATTGGAGACGGTCACCAGCGGCTCCATCAAGATCGGCGACCGGGAGATCTCTCAGTTGCCCGCGGCCAAGCGTGAAGTCGGGGTCGGGTTCGAGAGCTACGCGCTGTACCCGCCGCTGTCGGTGCGGGACAACCTGCTCTACGGGCTGAAGGCGCGCAAGGTCAAGGGCGCCGAGCAGATGGTCGCCTCCATCAGCGACCGGTTGGAGATGAACGACCTGCTCGACCTGCGGCCCGCAGGGTTGTCCAGCGGCCAGAAGCAGCGCGTCGCACTGGCCCGCGCGCTGGTGCGCAACCCACCGGTGCTGCTGCTCGACGAGCCGCTGAGCCATCTCGACGCGTCGGCGCGCAACCGGGTGCGCCGCGAATTGAAGGTGCTGCAGCGCGAATTCGGCTACACCACGATCGTCGTCACCCACGATCAGGTCGAGGCGCTGTCGCTGGCCGACCGGCTCGCCGTCATGGACGGCGGGGTGGTGCAGCAGTTCGGCACGCCCGACGAGGTGTTCGACGACCCGGCCAACCTGTTCGTCGCCGGGTTCGTCGGCGAACCGCAGATCAATGTCCTGCCCGGGGTGGTCCGGGTCGACAGTGGCCGGGCCCGGGTCGAGATCGGCTCCGGTGCAGGCTCTCTCGAGACCGCGGTGACGGGGGTGGCCGACGGCACGCACGTCACGGTCGGGATCCGGCCACAGGACTGCGCGCTGAGCGCCCGCGGCGGTGACGGGATCGAGGCCACCGTCGCGTACTTCGAGCATCTGCTCGAATTCGGCCTGGCGACGAGTACGGTGGCCGGGATCGAGGAGGGCATCGTGGTCCAGACGCCGGCCGAGCAGACCTACGAGCCGGAGCAGCAGGTGACGGTGACCGCCGCGCCAGAGCGGGTATACCTGTTCGACAAAGACTCCGGGGAGCGCCTTCGATGACCAAGCTGTACAACGATCCGGCCCGTTTCACCGAGGACATGCTCACCGGCTTCCTCGACGCGAATGCGCGGTATGTCGCCGGGGTGCCCGGCGGCGTCGTCCGCGCCCACCGCACCCGGCCGGGCAAGGTGGCCGTCGTCATCGGCGGCGGCTCGGGTCACTATCCGGCGTTCTGCGGAACGGTCGGACCCGGGTTCGCCGACGGCGCCGTCGTCGGGAACATCTTCACCTCGCCGTCGGCCGAGGAGGCGGCATCGGTGGCCCGGGCCGCGCACGGGGACGCCGGTGTGCTGCTCACCACCGGTAACTACGCCGGCGACGTGATGAACTTCGGTTTGGCGGTGACGCAGCTGCGCGGCGAGGGGATCGACGCCCACTACTTCGCCGTCACCGACGACATCGCGAGCGCACCGCGCGGGGAAGAAGACAAAAGACGCGGCATCGCAGGCGATTTCACGGTGTTCAAGTGCGCCAGCGCCGCCGCCGAAGAAGGTCTCGATCTCGCCGGGGTGGTCCGGGTCGCCGAAGCCTCCAACGCGGCGACCCGCACGCTGGGGGTCGCGTTCGACGGGTGCACGATGCCCGGCGCCGACCATCCGCTGTTCACCGTGCCGGAGGGGCAGATGGGCGTGGGCTTGGGCATCCACGGGGAGCCCGGTGTCGCCGACGAGCCCATGCCCACCGCCGAGGCGCTTGCGCACACACTCGTCGACGGCGTGCTCGCCGATCGGCCCGACGCTGAGTCCACCCGTCTCGCGGTCATCCTGAACGGGCTGGGCCGCACCAAGTACGAGGAACTGTTCGTGGTCTGGGGCACCGTGGCGCGGCTGCTCCGCGAGCGGGGCTACGAGATCATCGAGCCCGAGGTGGGTGAGCTCGTCACGAGCCTGGACATGGCCGGCTGCTCGCTGACGGTGATGTGGCTCGACGAGGAGCTGGAGCGCTACTGGACGGCGCCGGCGGACACGCCCGCGTACCGCAAGGGCGCCGCCGCGGACACGGGCGCCACCGGCGAACGCCGTAGCGCCGAGGAGCTGGAGGCCGGGGCGTCGTCCCCGGCGTTGGACGAACTCTCCGACGAGCAGGGGCGCCGCGGCGCCCGGCTGGTCGCCCGGGCGCTGGACGCGATGGCCGGCATGCTCGCCGACGCCGAGGACGAGCTGGGTCGCATCGACGCGGTCGCCGGCGACGGTGATCACGGCCGGGGCATGGTGAAGGGGTCGTCGGCGGCGCGCGTGGCCGCCGAGCGGGCGGTGGCCGCCGGTGGCGGACAGGGCTCGGTGCTCGCCGAGGCGGGCAAGGACTGGGCGGCCAAGGCGGGCGGCACCTCCGGCGTGCTGTGGGGCGCGCTGCTGGCGGCGCTCGGTGCGCGCGTCGGTGACACCGGCCGCCCCGACGACCAGACCGTGGCGGCTGGAATGCGGGACGGCTACGACGCGTTGGTGTCTCTCGGCGGTGCAGCCCCGGGTGACAAGACCATGCTCGACGCCCTGTTGCCCTTCGTCGACGATTTCGAGCGCCGGGTGGCCGACGGCGCGTCGTGGCAGGACGCGTGGCGGGCGGCGGCCGAGGTCGCCGCCGAGGCCGCGGCGGCCACCGCCGACATGCGGCCCAAGGTGGGCCGGGCGCGTCCGCTCGCCGAGCGCAGCGTCGGGACCCCCGACGCCGGGGCCACCTCGCTGGCGATGTGCCTGCGCACGGTCGCCGACACGTTCACGTCCACCCCGACAACCACGAAAGGGGAGTGACCCGCCATGGCAGGTCTGCGCATCGTCGTCGGCTCCGACGACGCCGGGTTCGAGTACAAGGAAGCGCTCAAGAATGATCTCCTCGGCGACGATCGGGTGGCCGAGGTCACCGACGTCGGCGTGACCGCCGACGAGAACACCGCCTATCCGCACGTCGCTGTCGCGGCGGCGCGCATGATCGCCGAGGGCAAGGCCGACCGCGCACTGCTCGTCTGCGGTACCGGGCTCGGAGTGGCCATCAGCGCCAACAAGGTTCCCGGTATCCGCGCGGTCACCGCCCACGACAGCTTCTCCGTGGAGCGGTCGGTGCTCTCGAACAATGCTCAGGTGCTGTGCTTCGGACAGCGTGTCGTCGGGCTCGAATTGGCCCGCCGGCTCGCCAGCGAGTGGCTCGGCTACGAATTCGACCCGCAGAGCGCGTCCGCAGGCAAGGTCGATGCCATCTGCTCCTACGAGTCCGCGCCGGCGAACAGCTGAGCTCCGAGGAACGCCGGCGGTAGATTCGCCGGCATGACCGACGTCGTCGTCTCCGTCAGCGACGGGGTCGCACTGGTGACGCTGAACCGTCCACACCGGCGCAACGCCTACACCGCGCCGATGGGTGCGCTGCTCAACGAGGCCTACCGGCGTTGCGACGACGACGACGCGGTGCGCGCGATCGTGCTGACCGGCGCGGGCGACGCGTTCTGTGCCGGTGCCGACATCTCCGACGGTGAGCCGTTCGGCGCGCCCGGCGACACGTTCACCGCGTCGCCGATCGACCCGGCGGCCTTCGAGTTGCGCACCCCGGTGATCGCCGCCGTCAACGGTCACGCGATCGGGATCGGATTGACGATCGCGCTGCAGACCGACATCCGAATCGTCGCGGCCGACGCGAAATACGCGGTGGTACAGGTCCGTCGCGGCGTGCTGCCGGACTGCATGGCGCACTGGACCCTGCCCCGGCTGGTGGGCGGCGCGGTCGCCGCCGACCTCTTGCTGACCGGCCGGACGTTCGACGGCCGGGAGGCGGTGACGATGGGCGTCGCGACGCGTGCGCTGCCCGCGGGTGAGGTGCTCGACGCCGCAATGGCGACCGCGCGCGACATCGCCGTCAACGTCGCCCCGATGTCGGCGGCGTTGAGCAAGCGACTGCTGTGGGACGCGATGACCGAGGGGTACAGCGCGCGCCGGGTGGCGTGGTTGGAGACCGAACTGCACAGGCGGGTGATGGGCGGCGCCGACGCCCGCGAAGGTGTGGCCGCGTTCCTCGAAAGGCGTGCGCCGCGCTGGAGCGCCTCGGTGTCGCGGGATTGGAAACCGTTGTCGGACAACGTTTTCTGATGAGCCCGGAAATGGCCTCGCCGAGCGCGGCCACGCTCGCTATGGTGGACGCCGTGAACATCCGAGTCGAGGAGGTCGTCGGCGCTCGCGCCGACATCAGATGACCGCGCCCCGTCGCCGACCCCCCGGGCCGGCGGCGCCGTCATACCCTCACTCACCCGGACGCACTGCGGTGCGTCCCTGTTCAGGATGGTTTCACCCCATGGACTCCCACACCCGTACGCAGATTCTCGGCGCCTTCCACGGCGCCACCCGCAGCGAGGTCAAGAAGGTCACCTTCGCCGCGGACTTCGACACCGTCGACTTCAGCAGATTGGAGTACTACGGCTGGGCCGACCCGAAGATCCCGCGCCGGGCCTATCTCGTGGTCGACCGGCCTGACGGACCGGTGGCGCTGCTGCTGAACCGCGCCGCGCGCACGCCGCGGGGACGAGCCATGTGCACGTGGTGCAACGACGTGAACCTCGCTGACGAGGCGGTGCTCTACGCGGCGCGCCGCGGCGGTGCGGCAGGCCGGAAGGGCGACACCGTCGGCACGTTGATCTGCGCGAATTTCGGATGCTCCCGCAATGTCCGGCAGCTGCCGCCCGCCTATCACCGCGGCACCGATCTGGAAGCCATCCGTGCACAGCGGGTCGAGGAGTTGCGGCGCACCGTGCACGCCTTCGTGGACAAGGTGCTCGGCGCGGAGAGCTGAGAAAGTCGCCTGCCCGCGCGTTACGAGACGGAAAGCTCTGCGGGGATGGCGTTTTCCGCGAACCGAGCGGACGTGGTGGCCGCAGATTCGCGTGCCAGGAAGGCGGCTACCTCGTTGATCGCGGTCATCAGCGGGGCGGGGAAGATCACCGTGGTGTTCTTCTCCACGCCGAGTTCGAGGAGCGTCTGCAGGTTGCGCAGCTGCAGCGCCAGGGGGTGGGCCATCATCGTGTCGGAGGCATCGCCGAGGGCGGCGGCTGCCCGTGCTTCGCCCTCTGCGGCAATGATCTTGGCTCGCTTCTCGCGTTCAGCCTCGGCTTCGCGGGCCATCGCGCGCTTCATGGTGTCCGGTAGCCGGATGTCCTTGAGTTCCACCAGGGTGACTTCGACACCCCACTCCAGGGTGGTGGTGTCGAGGATCCGGCGGATGCTGGCGTTGATGACCGAGGTCTCCGAGAGCGTCTCGTCGAGAGAATGTTGGCCCACGACGTTGCGCAGTGTCGTCTGAGCGATCTGATCGATCGCGGCGGCGACGTTCTCGATGACGACGACCGATTTTCGCGCGTCGACCACCCGGAAGTAGGCCACTGCCGCGATGTCGACGCTGACGTTGTCGCGCGTGATGATCCCTTGGGACTGAACCGGCAGGGTCACGATGCGCAGGGAGACCCGCAGAAGTCGGTCGATCACGGGGATGATCAGTCGGAGTCCGGGTTCGCGGACGCCGATGACCCTGCCCAGCCGAAAGTGCACACCCCGCTCGTACTGCTTCACCACCCGGACGGCCGAGGCCAGCAGCAACAGTGCCGCGGCGAGGACCACGACGACGATCACGGTCACGTTGGCGGCCATGTCCGGCGCGCTCAGTCTGTCCGCGCGTCGTGCGGGACCGGGGTGCGGGCGAATTTCGACCGCGCTTTCTCGTCGGCGGCTTCCTGCTCGGCGGCCGTGACGACGACCGCGTCGGGACCGGGGATCACCGTGGCGACGTGGTCGGTGGCGAGCCACCGCACCACGTAGGGCGGCGCACCGTCGGCGCCGTGCACCTCGGTGATCAGCCCACGCTGATCAGCCTGATCGACATGGGTCCCTTTGAGCACCAACCAGTCACCTGTGTGAGCCTTCATCGCCCGGCTCCTTTCGGTCCCGCAGGCTGTGATCGTGCGCGCCCCGGGCGCCCCGGCGTCAGAGTCGAAAGTCACTTCATCGACCGTTCGCGATCTACGAACGGTATATCCGCCGAAATCACGTGGACCGCAACGGTCGCTGTCCCGTTGAATGCAGGAGTGACATCAGATCGGGCACGTACCGGCGCCTTGATGGCGGTCGGATCCATGGTGTGCGTGCAACTGGGGCTGGCGATCGCGGTCACGCTGATCGACGACATCGGCGTCGAGGGGGTGGCGTGGCTGCGCCTCGCGTGGGCCGGGGTGCTGCTGCTCCTGCTGGTCCGGCCGCGACGAACGGCGTTCACCCGACGATCTTTTCTGATGTGCGTGCTGCTCGGTGTCGTCACCGCGGCGATCACCCTGCTGTTCATGGCCGCGCTGAGCCGCATCCCGCTCGGCACGGCCAGCGCGCTGGAGTTCCTCGGACCGCTGTCGGTCGCCGTCGCCCGCGGCCACGGTCGCGGCCGGTGGCTCTGGCCCGGCCTGGCGGGCGTCGGTGTGCTGTTGCTGACCCAGCCGTGGAGCGGCACCGTGGATCTCGTCGGCGTCGGCTATGCGCTCGGCGCGGCGGTGTGCTGGGGCGGCTACATCCTGCTCACCCAGAAGGTGGGGGACCAGGTGTCCGGCATCGCCGGCCTCGCGGTCTCCATGCCGGTGGCCGGTCTCGTCGCCACCGCGGTCGTCGGCCCGGTCGTCATCGACCGGATGACCCCGCAGATCCTGCTCATCGGCGTCGGCTTGGCGATCCTGCTGCCCGTGGTGCCGTTCGCGCTGGAACTCCTGGCACTGCGCCGGCTCACCGCCGCCGCCTTCGGCACCCTGATGAGTCTCGAGCCGGCGCTGGCGATGCTCCTCGGGCTGCTGATCCTGCACCAGGTGCCCGGGCCGCTCGGCGTGTTCGGCATCGCGTTCGTGGTCGCGGCCGGGGTCGGAGCGGCCCGCACCGGCGCCCGCGCCAAACCCATCCCACTGGAGGTGGGCTGAGCCGACCGGCGGCACTAACCTGACACCCATGGGCAGAGGAATCTTCGGCTCGCCGGTGGTGGGCTTCGTCAACTCCGGTGCGGCGCGTCTCATCCACGCCCCGGTGGTCGGTCCGTTGGTGCGGCGCAGCATGGTGGTGATCCGCTACACGGGCAGACGCTCGCATCAGACGTTCCAGACGCCGGTGAACTACCAGCGTTCCGGTGACGACGTCGTCATCCGGGTGATGGCGCCGGATCAGAAGACGTGGTGGCGCAATTTCACCGGCGACGGCGGACCGCTGACGCTGACCGACTTCGGCGGTGCGGACCGCACCGGCCACGCGGTGGCCGAGCGCGACGACCGCGGCCGCGTGACGGTGCGGGTGCGTGTCGACGCCGGTTCCGGCGCCGACTGAGGCTCAGACCTCGATCCGCTTGCGGCGGTACAGGGTTCCGACCGCGAGCAGGGCCAGGCTGATCAGCAGGATCGCGGTCGCCAACACGTTGATCTGAGGCGGCACCGCGGCCTTGACCGCCGCGTTCACGTACAGCGGGTAGGTGACGGTCGATCCGCTGACGAAGTAGGTGATGATGAAGTCGTCGAGCGACAGCGCGAACGACAGCATCGCCGCGGCGACGATTCCCGGCACGATCAGCGGCAGCGTCACCTTGAAGAAGGTGCGCGCGGGGCCGGCGCCCAGATCCAGCGAGGCGTCCTCCAACGTCCAGTCGAACCCGCGCACCCGGGCGCGCACCGTCATCGCGATGAAGCTGACCTCGAAAGCGATGTGCGACAGCAGGATCGTGGTGTAGCCCGCCGCCCAGCCGAGGTCGAGGAAGAGGGTCAGCAGCGCGGCGCCCATCACCACCTCGGGTGCGGTCAGCGGCAGCACCAGGAAGGTGTCCACCGCCCCCTGACCCCGCCAGCGCTGACGCACGAGGGCGATGGCGACCAGGGTGCCGAGCACAAGGGCGACCGCCGTCGACACGGCGGCGACGTTGAGGCTGAGCTTGAGCGCCTCGGTCAGCGCCGGGTATTTGAAGGGGTGCGCCCAGTTGTTCAGGGTGAAGCCCTGCCAGCTGTAATTGAACTTGCCCGCGGGCTTGTTGAACGAGAACAGGATGATCACGAAGATCGGCAGGAACAGGTAGAGCAGCACCAGCCCGGCCACGATGCGCAACAGGACATCGCCCCAATTACGGCGCGCCTTCACGGTTTTCGGCTTCGGTGTCTGCTGCGCGGCGGTGGCGACCGCGGCGCCGGCCTGGGTCGTCATACCAGGTCCTCCGTCCCCAGCGCTCTGGTGTAGAGCAGCACCCCGATGAGGATGATGACCATCAGTCCCAGGCTCAGGGCAGCCGCCGCGGGGTAGTCCTTGACGACGAGGAACTGTTTCTGGATCACGTTGCCGATCATGGTGGTCTGCGTGCTGCCCAGGTAGTCGGCGTTGATGAAATCGCCGACGGCAGGGATGAACACGAGCATGCTGCCGGCGAGCACGCCCGGCATCGACAGTGGCAGGATCACCTTGCGGAAGCTGCGACCGGCGGTCGAGTACAGATCTTTGGACGCCTCGAGCAGCCGTGGATCGATCTTCTCGAGACTGACGTAGAGCGGCAGGATCATGAAGATGATCCAGTTGTAGGTCAGGCCGCCGATCACCGCCCAGCTCGTCGACAGCAAGCGTCCCTCGCTGGGAAGCAGACCGACGGAGTTCAGCGCACCGACCACCCACCCCTCGTCGGCGAGGATCGTCTTCCACGCGATGGTGCGGATCAGGAACGTCACGAAGAACGGCAGGATCACCAGGCCGAGGATCAGGTTCTTGTATCTGCCCGCCTTGAAGGCGATCACGTAGGCCAGTGGGAACGCCAGCAGCAGGCACAGGATCGTGGCCACGAACGCGTACCCGAACGACCGGAAGATCTGGTCTTTGTACAGCACGAAGGCGTCGCCGAAATTGCCGAAGTTCCAGCCGAACTGCAGGGTCGGCATGAACACCGACCCGCCCATCTCCGACAGGGACGTGCGCGCCAGCGAATAGAACGGCACGACGAAGAAGATCACCAGATACAGCAGCGCCGGCAACACCATGAGGTACGGAGCGATCTTGCTCCGTTGCCGACTGCTGGACGCGACACCGGCCATGTGATCAGCCGCCGGTGACGGCGGCGTACGCGGTGTTGTACTCCTGCGTCTGCTCGTCGGTGAGGGCCGCCCAGCCCTTGGAGTTGGCCAGCGTTTCCTTGGACGGGTTGATCAACGGGTTCTTGGCCGCGGCCGGGTCCACCTTCTCCAATTCCTCGGTCATGTCCGAGAGCACCGGCACGTACTGCACGAACGCCACCAGCTTCGCGTAGTTCGCGCGGTCGTAGACGTAGTTGATCCACGCCTCGGCGGCCTTCTGGTTCTGCGTGGTGTAGGGGATCACCATGGTGTCGACGAACGTCGTCGCGCCCGAATCCGGGACGACGAACTGCAGATCGGGGTTGTCGGCCTGCAACTGCACCACGTCACCCGAATACGCCTGTGCCACAGCGATGTTGCCGGCGGCGAGGTCGTCGGCGTAGTCGTTGCCGGTGAAGCGGCGGATCTGGCCCTTGTCGTTCTGCTCGCGAACCAGGTCGACGGCCTTCTGCACGCTCTCGGTGGTCGGGTTCTCCGGCGAGTTGCCCTGCGACAGCATGATCATGCCCAGGCCGTCCTGCGCGTCGGAGAACAGGCTGACCCGGCCCTTGAACGCGGGATCCCACAGGTCGTTGATGCTCTTGATGTCGCGGCCGGTGGCCGCCCGGTTGTAGGCCAGGCCGACGAGACCGGACATGTACGGGGCGGTGAACTTGCGGCCCGGATCGACGCTGGCCTCGAGCAGGTCGGGACGGATGTTCTTCTTGTTCGGCACACCCTCGTCGCTGATGTCGTTGAGCCAGCCCAGCTGATGCAGCCGCACCGCCATGAACGACGTCGGCACCGCCAGATCGGCACCGATGTCCTGCTTACGCGACAGCGGCTCCTTGACCTTGGCGAACCACTGCTCGTTGTCGTTGAGGTCTTCCTTGTAGTCGACGGTGATACCCGAGGCCGTCTGGAAGGCGGCGACGAAACCGTCGGCCATGTAGAGCGGCCAGTTCGAGATCCGCAGCGTGCCGCTCGCGGGACCGCTGTCCTGGCTGCTCGAGCTCGCGGTGTTGCTGTCGGAGCCACCGCAGGCGGCCAGGAACGACGAGCCCAGGCCGAGCGCGGCGGCGGCCGCGGCGCTGCCTCCGATGAAGCGGCGCCGCGAGGTGCGGTTGGCGGTCAGTCGGGCCAGCAGGTGGGGATCGATCTCACGGGACATGGCGAGGCGTGCCTTTCGTCGGCTCCAAAGAGGGGGAATGGGGTCGCGCGGGCGTCGTCGGCCCGAAGGGGACGATCTACGAATCGTCGAGCATCTCCTCGAGATCCTCGGTGGTGGGAATGTCGTCGCCGGGCAGCACCAGCGACGCATCGGGCGCCCATCCGACGTAGACCTGATCGCCGGGCCGCAGCATCGGAAGGTCCTGCTCCGGTCCGACGTGCGCGATCACGGTGGACTCGTCGGGAGCGGCCAGCGAGACCCGCAGCACCGGACCCTGGAAGGTCAGGTCCTTCACGGTGGCGCGCACCGCGGCGACATCGCCGGCGGGGGCGTCCATCGACACCCGCACCCGCTCGGGCCGGACCATCAGCGTCGCGTGCCCACCGGATTCGATCGTGGTCTCACCGGGGCGTGCCTTGAGGGTGGAGCCCAGCACGTCGATCTCGACGTAGTCGCGGTTGACCCGACCGGTCTGCCGCCCCGCCCACAGGTTGGCCTGCCCGATGAAGCTGGCCACGAACACCGTCGCCGGGCGGTCGTAGATCTCGGTCGGGCTGCCGATCTGGTCGACGTTGCCGGCGTTCATGACCGCGATGCGGTCACTCATCGTCAGCGCTTCCTCCTGGTCGTGGGTCACGTAGATGAACGTGATCCCCACCTCGCGCTGGATGCGCTTGAGCTCGAACTGCATCGCGTGGCGCAGCTTGAGGTCCAGCGCACCGAGCGGCTCGTCGAGAAGCAGCGCGCTGGGGTAGTTCACCAGCGCCCGGGCCAGCGCGACGCGCTGCTGCTGTCCGCCGGACAGCTGGGCGGGCTTGCGCTCGGCGAAGTCGGTCAGCCGCACGATCTCGAGCAGCTCGTCGACGCGCTTGCGCACCTCGGCCTTGTCCTTCTTGGCGCTGCGCGGTCCGTACGCGACGTTGTCCCACACGGTCATGTGCGGGAACAGCGCGTAGTGCTGGAACACCGTGTTGACGTTGCGCTTGTTGGGCGGGGTCTTGGACACGTCGCGGCCTTCGAGGCGGATCGCGCCTTCGGTCGGGGTCTCGAAACCCGCGATCATCCGCAGCGTGGTCGTCTTGCCGCACCCCGAGGGGCCCAGCATGGAGAAGAACTCTCCCTGGGCGATGGTGAAGTCGGCGTCGGCGACGGCGACGTAGTCCCCGAAGCGTTTCGTGACGTGGTCGATCTCGATGACGGGGCCGCCCTTGGCTTTGGCGGTCTCGTGTCCCTGCGACCCAGAAGTCTGGTCTGCAGCGGTGGTGTGTGTGCCGGTCAGGGCGGATCCTCCTCGAACATCAGCCGTCGTGGCCGTGGGTAAACCTTCGCGGATTGCGCGGCCCTGCGCAAGCGATTCCGCAACGAATTTACATTTCGACAATGGAATCCTTTGCCGAACGGGTCATCGATGGCGTGAATCCGCGAGAATCCGGCCTGTTGGACGCGGGTCACCCCGGCCTGGCCGGAGCCCGGTCGGCTGGTGGATTTCGCATTCTGTACAAGTCTGCAGCCGATCTGTGGGCTTCGTCGTCGTTTACCGATCCGAGTCGGTGGGGTAGTGGAAGGCCATGGCGGCAGTCGACGTGTCAGTGACCTCGAAGTTGACCCCCGAGCGCGCATGGTCGCTGGCTTCGGATCTGGGCCGGTTCGACGAATGGCTGACGATCTTCGGGGGCTGGAAGAGCCCGGTGCCCGACGAGATCGACGTCGACACCCAGGTGTCGTCGTTGATCAAGGTCAAGGGGTTCCGCAACGTCATCCACTGGCGCGTCACCCGCTACGACGAACCCAAAGAGATCGAACTGCTGGGCAACGGGCGCGGCGGGGTGTGCATCTCGCTGACACTGCAGGTCGAACCCGAGGGTCACGAGGGCGGCTCGTCGTTCCGTGTCGTCGCGGACCTGTCCGGTGGCCTGCTGAGCACGCCGGTGGGCAGCGTGGTGGCCCGGGTCATCAAGGGCGACGTGCGCCGGTCGGTGTGCAACCTCGCCGAACTGCAGTGAGGACCTAGCCGCGGATCAGCCCCACTCGTGGTTCATCGCGCGCGATTCGTAGCGCGCCTCGGCGGATTCCGCGCTGTCCCGGCGCGGCCGGGACAGCGCGATCAGCACCATCGCGAGCAGCGCGGTCACCGCACCGGCGAGGAAGATCGTGACGAAGCTGCTCTCGATCGGCACGCCGGCCGCTGTGGTGCGGCCGAGCAGCACCGCGACCACGGCCGCCGCGGTCGAGCTGCCCACGGTGCGCGCGATGGCGTTCATGCCGGTGGCCACCCCGGTCTCGCCGGCGTCACTGTCGCCGACGACCAGCGCGGGCAGCGCGCCGTAACCGAGGCTGATGTACGCGTTGGCCAGCACGCTGGCGGTGATCACCTGCCACGGCGCGGAGTGGATGAACGCCGCCATCGTGAAGCCGACGATCCCGGCCATGGCCGCGACCACCAGGACGGGTCGGGCGCCGAACCGGTCGATGAAGCGGCCGCTGACGAGCGCGATGACGAAGCCGGTGAGGGCGCCGGGCAGCAGGTAGACCACCGAGGCCTGCAGCACGGTCGCGCCGAAGCCGTACCCGTCGGGATCGGCGGGGTCGCGCGGCATCTGCACGAACTGGGTCAGACCGAGGAACGCGAAGTACAGGCCCATACCGACGAAGATCGTCGCGATGTTGGTGAGCAGCATCGATCGCCGCGCGAGCATCGCGGTCGACACCAGCGGCTGGGCGGCGCGGCGCTCCCACCTCCACCAGCCGGCCAGGATCAGGACGCCGCCGACGAGGCAGGCCAGCGTCCGGGGCGAGGCCCAGCCCCACGAGTGTCCCTGCGTGATCGACAGCAGAAGGGCGGACAGTCCTGCGGCCAGGCCCAGCGCGCCCAACCAGTCGATCGATCCCTCGGCCGAGCGGGGCCGGTCCGGGACCACGGCCATCACGATCGCGATGACCAGCACGGTGAAGCCGGTGGTCAGCCAGAACACCCGGTGGTATCCGGCGTCGCCACTCATCAGCAGCCCGACCACGACCAGACCGGTGCCGCCCCCGAAGCCCAACGTCCCGGAGAGCACCGCCATCGCCGAGCTCATCCGGTTCTCGGGCAGTTCCTCGCGCAGGATCGCGATGCTGATGGGGTACAGCGCGAACGACGCGGCCTGCAGCACCCGCGCGACGATCAACAGGGGCAGTGACGCCGTCGTCGCCGCCAGCAGCGACCCGGCCAGGACCACGGCGAGAACCGTCAGCAGCACCCGCTTCTTGCGGTGCAGGTCGGCGAGCCGGCCGATCAGCGGGGTGGCGGCCGCGGCGGCCAGCAGGTTCGCGGTGACCGCCCAGCTGACCGCGACCGTCGAGGCGCCGAGTTGGTCGGCGATCACGCCGAGCACCGGGACCACCGCGGTCTGCAGGACCGCGACGGTCAGCACCACCACGCTGAGGCCGACGACCAGCAGGCGGGGCTGCTTCACTGCCACGCCCGCTCCGATCGTTAGCCCGTCTTGATGATTCCGGTCGATTATGGCGTCTCGCCCAGCAGCGCCGACAACCGGTCGAGGGGAAGCCGCGGCGACCGGTGACCGTCGCGGCCGGTCATCTCGTCGTTGACGATCAGCGCGTTCAGGACGGCCTCCTCCACGCTCTGCACGACCGCGGCGTACAGCGGATCCATCCGCCCCCACGGCACGAAACTGATGGAGCCGAGTTCGTCGTCGCCGACGGGGCCCAGCGGGAACGCGCTCGCCAGCGCCGGTACGTCGGCGGTGGAGAACGCGAGGAAGATGTCGCCGGAGAAGTGGCTGCCGGTGGTGCCGGTGCGGGCCAGACCGAGCGGGACGCGGCGGGCCAGCGCCGTGCACTGCCCGGGCAACAGAGGCGCGTCGGTGGCGACGACGGCGATCACCGAGCCCGCTCCCGGCGGTGCGCCGGCGAGGTCACGGGCGAACCAGTCGCCGTCGAGCGGGTTGTCGTCCAGCAGTCGGGCGCCCACGCGGTGGCCGGCGACGGTCAGTTCGGCCCGCGATCCGAAGTTGGCCTGGACGAACGCGGCGACGGTGAAGGTGCGCGAGCCGTACGGGACCCGGCGCGATGCGGTGCCGTTGCCGCCCTTGAAGTCGTAACAGTTCATCCCGGTGCCGCCGCCGACGGAACCCTCGGCGACGGGCCCGCCGGTCGCCGCGTCGAGCGCCGCCTCGACGTGCTCGGGGCGGACGTGATCGCCGTTGATGTCGTTGAGGTAGCCGTCCCAGGTCTCGGCGCACACCGGCAGCAGCCATTGCCGGGCCAGCCGGGGCGCCACGGTGTTCACCCACCGGACCACGCCGGTGTGGCAGGCCCCGACGGCGTGCGTGTTGGACAGCACCACAGGGGTGTTGAAGGACCCGACCTCGTCGATCCAGGTGGTGCCGGTCATCTCGCCGTTTCCGTTCAGCGAGTACCAGCCCGCGGCGCACGGCGCGCCGACACCGGACCTGCCGCGCGGCAGGATCGCGGTCACCCCGGTGCGCACCGGTCCCTGCCCGACGACGAGGGGACCGTCGCCCTCGATCAGCGTCGTCACCCCGACTTCGACCCCGGCGACGTCGGTCAGCGCGTTGAGCGGCCCGGGCGTGCCCGTGAACTCGATGCCGAGTCCCCGCGCTCGGGGCCTGCCGTCGGGGGTGTGTGTCGCGTAGTCGATGTCGGTCACCCCAGGATCATCGCGAACCGAGATGGTCCGGTCGAGTCGGCCGCCGCCCAACCGGTACCCGCCCGCGCCTCGGCGTAGCAGACTGAACAGGTCCGGCGGCCCTGACCCGTCGGCGGAAGGGATCACTGATGCGCCTGCTGACTCTCGCCAAGACCGCCGGGGCCGCGTTCACCGCTGCCGCGCTCGGCGGGCTGGCGACCGCGCCCGCTGTCCAGTCGGCCTGGTACCGACGGCTGAACAAGCCGGGCTTCCAACCGCCGAAGCAGGCCTTCCCGATCGCATGGAACATCCTCTACACCGACATCGCCGTCGTGTCGGCGTCGACGATCGACACCCTCAACGACCGCGGCGAGACCGCTGCGGCGCAGGCCTACACCCGGGCGCTGGCCGCGAACCTGGCGCTCAACGCCGGCTGGAGCTGGATCTTCTTCAACCGCCGTCAGTTGGGCCCCGCGTCGGTGGTGGCCGGGGCGCTGGCGATCAGCAGCGCCGATCTGGCGCGACGTGCCGCAGCGGTGAATCCCGTTGCCGGAGCGGCACTGTCGGCCTATCCGCTGTGGTGCACCTTCGCGACGGCGCTGTCGACCCGCATCTGGCAGCTCAACCGCTGACGGGCGGCGGCATGGCATCTCAGACCGACGGCGAGGGGCAGGAAGAACGCCAGCGCCTCGCCGACCGCATCCTCAGTGTGCTCGAGGACATCATCTACTGGGCCATCGCGGTGATGCTCGTCGTCGGGTCCGCGGCGCTGCTGGTCAGTCAGTTCAACACGATGCTGCGGCTACGCAACACGCCCACGAACACGATCATGCTCGAGATCCTCGACGGCCTGTTGCTGATCTTCATCTTCGTCGAGTTGCTCTACGCGGTGCGGACGTCGCTGCGGTCGCACGAGATCGTGGTCGAACCGTTCCTCATCGTCGGCATGCTCGCCGGCATCAAGGAGATCGTGGTGCTGTCCGTGGAGGCGGCGACGTTGCTCCCCAAGGGCCCGGAGTTCTCCCGTGCCGTCGTGGAGATCGGCGTGCTGGGCGGGGTGGTGCTCGTGCTCGCGGTGGCGGCGTTCATCCTGCGCGACCGCAGTAGCCGGCGCGAGGATCCCGGCGAGCGGGTCATCGAAGAGGAAGCGGCGCAAGCCGACTGATGTCGTAGAAGGGACAACCGGTGGCACACGCCGCGCACTTCACCGTCGACGACGGCGGTTTCAACCCGACGCGATTCGCGCGGAGCCACTGGGGTCAGGACCACCTCAACGGCCCCGCGATCGTCGGGCTCGTCGCGCGGCAGCTTCAGATCAGCTGCGGCTCCGCGGACTTCCATCCGGCCCGGCTGACCGTTGACCTGTTCCGCGCGGCGCGCAAGCTGCACACCACGCTCGTGGTCAGGGTGATCCGTGACGGCCGGCGGGTGCACAGCGCGGAATGCGACGTGGTGCAGGAGGGCCGGGCGGTGGCGCGGGCGAGCTTGGTGCAGTATCGCCGCTCCGCACCGCCCCCGGGCCGATTGTGGCGGTCGGACACCGTCTTTGC
This sequence comes from Mycolicibacterium chlorophenolicum, assembly GCF_001044235.1. Classification (GTDB taxonomy): domain Bacteria; phylum Actinomycetota; class Actinomycetes; order Mycobacteriales; family Mycobacteriaceae; genus Mycobacterium; species Mycobacterium chlorophenolicum. Next base: position 225,002 of record NZ_JYNL01000030.1, read on the forward strand.
CGAGCCGCCAGCGCCCGACGACTCGGTGCTGCCGTTCGTCGGAAGCGATGCCGTCGGCTGGACCCGATCGCCCGCCGAGCATCAGAACGACTCCCGGAAGCGGTTCTTCAACGACGGGATCCGCGTCGTCGCCGACGAACCCAACTCGCCGTTCGTCCGGGCGGCGATGGTGGCGGAGGCGACCAGTCTGGTCACCAACCTCGGCACCGCGGGCGTCGGCTACATCAACGGCGACCTGACCGTGGCGCTGTCCCGTCTGCCGGTCGACGAGTGGGTCGGCATCCAGGCCGACTCCCACCACGCCGCCGACGGCATCGCGGTCGGCACCGCGACGCTGTTCGACCGCCTGGGCGCCTTCGGTTCGGGGATGACGACGGCGATCGCCAACCCGGCCGCACAAATCGATTTCTCCACGCGCGCATTCGGTGTGGACGATCTCAACTACGAGTGAGCGGGCGCCCCGACCTTCTCGTGCGCCATCGCGGACCTGCTCGCGGCGATCGACCCCACGATCTCGCCGCTGCGCACCGCGATATTCGACAGCAGCGACGACGTGAGCCCGTGGGTGTGTTCGGTGTTGCCCTGGATGTAGAGCGATCCCGCCGTCGGTGGATCGGTGGTCAGGCGGTAGTCGCGGGACACGACGGGCTGACCGTCCTGGTACACCAGCCGCGCGTGCAGATCGCCCAGGATGGCGCGCAACGACGCGGGTGCGAAGCCGGTGGCGTAGATGACGGCGTCGCACTCGATCCGGTCGATGTCACCGGTGGGGTGGTGCAGGATGTCGACCTCGATGCCGTCCTCGCGCTCGGTGGTCGCGCAGATGCTCGACGCGCCCCGTAGGAAGAGTCTCCTGCGTTCGGCAACCCGTTCGGCGTACTCACGGGCATAGAGATCTTCGATCAGTGGGAGGTCGACGGCGGAGTAGTTGGTGCTGCGGTGGTAGTTCAGCAGCTGTCGCCGCACCCCGGGTTCGGCGGCGTAGAAGTCGTCGACGGCGTCGGGATCGAAAACCCGGTTGGCGAAGGGGCTGTCGTCTGCCGGGCTGTACCCGTACTTGGCGAAGACGCCGTGCACCTCGACCGAGGGCAGATCGTGGAGATAGGCGCAGACCTCGGCGGCGCTCTGCCCGGCGCCCACGACCACGAATCGGTTGTGGCGTCGACTCGGCAGGCGCTCCAGGTCGTGGAGCAAGCCGTGATTGTGGATCTGGCGCGCCGACCTCACGACTCCCGGCGGTAGGCGGGGTTGCAGCCCACCGGCGATCACGACGTTGCGGGTGAGCAGTACCCCCGCCTGCGCCCCCTCGACCTCGACCCGGAAGAGTCCGTCCACGTCGCAGACGGACGTGACGCGCGATCCGAAGCGGACGGAGGCGGCCACCTTCTCGGCAGCCCAGGTGAGGTAGTCGTGGAACTCGAGGCGGGTGGGGAAGAACGTCTTGTAGTTGATGAACTCGGTCAGCCGGCCGCGTTCGGTCAGGTAGTTCAAGAACGTGAAGTCACTCGTCGGATTACGTTGCGTGACGAGGTCTTTGAGGAACGAAATCTGCATGGTGGCGCCGGGAATGAGCATTCCGGTGTGCCAGCCGAACTCGGGCTTGAGTTCGACGAACTCCGCGCTCAGCGGCACGCCTGCGCGCTGGTTGTGTTCATGGAGGGCGACGGCCAGCGCCAGGTTCGACGGACCGAAGCCCACCCCCACGACATCGAGGACACGGTGATGTCCGTTGGAGCTCATCAGGCTCCCGCCATCTGGTCGACCGCCCCCGGCACGGGCTGCGACGGGTCGGATCCCACGGCGACGATCCGGTTCGCGGAGTCCACGTGGACCACCTTGGGGCGGTGCGCTGCTCGTTCGGCCTCGTCGAGGGTGAGGAACGACATGATGATGACCAGGTTGCCCGGCGAGACCAGATGTGCGGCCGCACCGTTGATGCCGATGACGCCCGATCGGGCGGCTCCGGTGATGGCATAGGTGACCAACCGGGCGCCCGTGCTGATGTCGACCACATGGACCTGCTCGCCGTCGCAGATGCCGGCGGCCGACATCAGGTCCGCGTCGATGGTGATGGACCCTACGTAGTGCAGATCCGCTTGGGTCACCGTGGCTCGGTGGATTTTTCCTCCGAGCATTGTGCGCTGCATTCGACCTCCCGGCTCGGCTGCCTGACTCGACACGTCACAACTCGATCGCGCGGCACCTCGACCCACGCTTAGCCAAGGCTAACCTATTTCTGGTGCCGCGCAATACCGCCCCTCTGCCCGGTCGGCTCGATTGAAGTCGTTGCACCGCAACCTCGCTCGCGGCGCGCCCGTCCGTCCTCGTCGAACGCGGCACTCCGGGAAGGCGCATGACTTAAGAAAGCCTAAGCTAATGTACTTCACGCACTGATGTCGAAAGAAGGGACATACGCGTGGAGCATCGATCGGGTCGATATCGCGGTTGGCGCCGCCTCACGGCGGTGCTGGCCGCCGTCGTGCTGGGTGTGGGAGCGTTGGCGGGCTGTGCCTCCGAGCAGAAGTCGGAGCCGCAAGCCGCGACGGTGACGATCGCGCACAAATTCGGCGAGACCAAGGTGCCTGCCGATCCGAAGCGGGTGGTCACCGTCGGGTGGACGGATCAGGATTTCGTGCTGCCGTTGGGGGTGGTCCCGGTCAGCACCCGGGAGTTCTTCCAGGAGTACAACAACTATCCCTGGGTCAAGGCCGCCACCGACGGCAAAGGTGTCGGCACCTGGGGCGCGGACACCATCGATTTCGAGGCCATCGCCGCGCAGAAGCCCGACCTGATCTTCGCGATCTACGAGACGATCGACAAGCAGACCTATGATCGCCTGTCGCAGATCGCGCCTACGGTGATCCAGTCCGGTGACTATGCCGACGAGGAAACCCCCTGGGACGTGCAACTTCTCACGACCGGTAAGGCGCTGGGCAAACAGGAGCGGGCGCAGCAACTGGTCGACGAGGTCAAGGGGCGCATCGACGAGGCGCGGAAAGCCAACCCGGAATTCGACGGCAAGATGCTCGTGGTCGACTTCGGGCCGGAGAACGGCGGTCACTACCTGTTGCCCGCCAAAGATCCGCGCCGTGCCCTCTTCTCGGCGTTGGGGTTCGAGACCCAGGACGTCGAAGGTGATGTCAGCGAGGAGAAGTTGGATCTGCTCGACCGTGACGTGCTGTTCGTCAACGGAGCGACCAGGGAACAGATGATGGCTTCACCGGCCTTCGCGCGTCTGGGCGTGGTGCGTGACGGGCGCACGCTGTACACGACGTTCGAGTCCAATCTCAGCGGTGCGCTGACCTACAGCGGTCCCCAGGCGCTGCTCTACGCGCTGGATGTGCTGACCCCGCAGCTGGCCAATGCACTCAACGGTCGCCCCGTGGCCGACCTGGCCAACGCCTGAGAAATTCTCCTCACCCGCGATGCCCCGCCGGCGACCCGCCGGCGGGGCATCGCGGTCAGTCCTGCCGGTGGGTCAGATCGGCGGCCAGCACCGGGCCGATCTCGTCGAGTGCGGTCGGGCCCAACACGTCCGCGTGCCGGCATTGCACGGTCATCACGCGCAGCGAACCCGGAATGTATCGCCGCCAGGCCTGTGACGCGACTCCCCACCTGTCGTCCTCCAGCGCAGCGTCGACGAAGAACACCTCGCCGTCATAACGGCCGTAATCGGCTCTCACCGTGAACTTCTCGGCGGCGATGTAGTTCTCGACGGCCGCAGCGATCTGCGTGTCGTCGAGGATGGCGATGGCGTCGTCGTGAGCCCGCATCAGGTCGATCGCCTCCGGGACCGTCAGACGATCGCCCACATCTGCCGCAAACCCCATCTCGCTGAGCACGGACGCCAGGACCGCCTCGCGGTCGAACTCGCCGCTCGACACGTGCGGATAGGAGTCCAGCATCCCGACGTAGCCGACGTCGCGGCCCCGGCGGACCAGTTCCTGGGCGACCAGCAACGCCAGGACACCCCCGAATGACCAGCCGAGCACCCTGATCGGGCCCGTCGGCGCCACCCCGGTGATGGTGTCGGTGTAGAGATGCACGAGTTCGGTGAGGTCGTCGGGGAGCGCCCCGCCTGAGAACAACGGCGACTGCAGCGCGTAGATCGGGATCTGCTGGGGCACATGACGTTTCAGTGCGGTATAGGGCCAGCTCAGCCCGCTGGCCGGCGGGAGGCAGAACAGCGGCGGGGCGGTGCCGCCCGTGCGCACCGGCAGGATCGGCGCGAAGCTGTCGTGGCGGTCCTCGCCGGACAGGAGGCGATCGACCGCGGAGACCGTCGACGCGACCATCAGATCGCCCACCGAGAGTTCATCGGCGACCACCGGGAACTCACGACGAATCGCTGACGCCAGACGCACCAGCAGCAATGAATGCCCGCCCAGCTCGAAGAAATCGGCGTCGACCGTGGTGACGGGGGTCTGCAACACCTCACCGAACAAGGCGCAGAGCGTGTGTTGACGGGTCGTGGACGGTGGCCGGCCGGATGTCGACCCGCGCTGGGGCACCGGCAGCGCGCGCTTGTCGAGCTTGCCGCTGGGCGTCAACGGAAACACGGTGAGCTCGACGAAATCGGACGGCACCATGTGCAGGGGTAGATGGCGCGAGGCGTAGTCGCGTATCGGTTCGTCAGCCGGATGGCCGGTGGGCAGGTAATAGGCGAGCAGTCGGTCCCCGCGGGCGACGACGCGCGCCGAGGCGATCGCGGGGTGGCTGTCGAGCACGGCCTCGATCTCCCCGGGCTCGATCCGCACGCCGCGCAGTTTGATCTGTTCGTCGGTGCGACCCAGGTATTCGAGTGCCGGTGCCCCGTTCGCGCCGACGCGCCAGCGCACGAGGTCACCGGTGCGGTACATGCGGGTGCCCGGCGTGTAGGGGTTGGCGACGAACCGCTCGGCGGTCAGGCCGTGGCGGTGCAGGTAACCGTCGGCGAGTTGCGTTCCGGCCAGGTACAGTTCGCCCGCCACATTGTCGGGCACCGGGTTCAGGTAGATGTCCAGCACGTGGGCTCGGACGTTCCAACCGGGCAGCCCCAGGGCGACCGGGCCGCCGTCGGCGGTCCAGTTCAGTACGTCCACCGAAGCCTCGGTCGGACCATAGAGGTTGTGCAGTGGGGTGTGCGGGCAGATGCGACCGAATCTGCGGGCCAGTTCGGTACTGAGCGCCTCACCCCCGACGGTGACCCGGGTCAGGGAGCGGCAGTTGCGCACCGCGGGTTCGTCGAGGAACACCTCGAGCATCGAGGGAACGAAGTCGACGGCGGTGACGCGCTCGTCGGCGATGACCTCGGCGAGGTATCGGGGCTCGCGGTGGCCGCCGGGACGGGCGATGACCAGGGTGGCCCCGGTGCTCAGCGGCCAGAAGACCTCCCAAACCGAGGTGTCGAAGCTGATCGGGGTCTTGACCAGCATCCGGTCGGTGTCGTCGAGGGGGTAGGCGTGTTGGAGCCAGGCGATGCGATTGACGATGCCTGCGTGGGCGACGGCGACGCCCTTGGGCGTGCCGGTGGATCCCGAGGTGTACAGCACGTAGGCCCAGGACGCCGGGTGAGGGTCGGGAAGGCTGGCGGGCGGTGGACCGTACTGCGCCCCGCGGATGTCGGCGACGTCGTCGAGCACCTCGGCCGGTGTCGCATCGGCGATCATGAAATCGATTCGCTCGCCGGGGTATTCGGGGTCCAACGGCAGGAATGCTGCGCCGGTCTTGGTGACTGCGACCAGTGCGACGACGAGCTCGACGCAGCGTGGCAGCCGGACCCCGATGAGCGTGCCCGGGCCTGCGCCCGCACCGATCAGTCGAGCGGCGAGGCGGTCTGACCACTCGTCGAGCTCGGCATAGGTCAGTTCGCCTGTGTGGTCGCGCACGGCACAGGCATGGGGGCTGCGCCGGGCCTGGGCTGTCACCATGGAAGCCAGGCTCGTCGCCTCGACCACGTGACCGGTGTCGTTGCGCGCGGCCAGAGACGCCTGTTCGGCCGGCGCGAGTACGTCGAGTTCGGCGATGCGGACCGTGCTGTCGCGCGCGACCTGGTCGAGGACGGCCACCAACCGTTCGGTGAGGGCGTGGGCCGTGGACCCGTCGAACAGGTCCGAGCTGTACTCGGTGGTGACCACACCGCCGCCGTCGCTGGTGTCGGTGACGGTGAAGCCGAGGTCGAAGATCGCCGTCGACACCGTGTGCTCGTGCCAGTGCGCGGACATCCCGAACAGCATGGAGTCGTCCCCGTCGCGGCGGTGGTGGGCGATGAAGACGTTGAACAACGGGTTGCGCCCGTGGACCCGGGGCGGTTTGAGCGCGTCGACGACCTGATCGAACGGCAGCTCGGCGTGGGCGAACGCAGCCAGGTCGGTATCGCGCACGCGGGCGAGCAGCTCGTCGAACCGGGGGTTGCCCGAGACGTCGGCCCGCAGCACGACGGTGTTGATGAAGAGACCCACCACGTCGCCCAGGGCGGTGTCGTCACGGCCCGCCACCGGTGTCCCGGTGACGATGTCGGTGCCCGCCCCGATGCGGTGCAGCAGCGCGGCCACCGCGGCGTGCACCACCATCAGCATGCTCACCTTATGGTGGTTGGCCAGGGCGCCCAGCGCGGCGACGGTGTGCGCGTCGAGGTCGCGGTGCAGCGCACCGCCGGCGCCGGTGGGTTCGGACGGCCGGGGGCGGTCGGTGGGCAGCGGCAGTTCGTCCGGCGCGTCGCGCAGAGCGTCGGTCCAGAACTGCCGATGCGCGTCACCGACCTGGGCGAGCAGGTCCTGCTGCCAGCTCGCGTAGTCGGCATAGTGCACCGGCAGGTGTTGCCACTCCGGTGCTCGGCCTTGCCGTCGTGCGGTGTACGCCGCCTCGAGGTCGCGCAGCAACGGTGCGTCCGACCACTCGTCGGTGGTGATGTGATGCAGCAGCAGCACGACGGTGGTGGCGCCGTCGGAGCCACGGATCACGCTGGCGCGCAACGGGATCTCGGAACGCAGATCGAATCGGTGACGTACTGCCGCGGCGATCTGGTCGTCGATCTCGGGACCGGTGCCCTCGATGATCTCGACCGGCACGGCGGTGCCGGCGGGCTGGATCTGTTGGGCGAAGCCGCCGTCGTGCTCGACGAACACCGTGCGCAGCGACTCGTGGCGGTCGACCACGTCGCCGAGCGCCCGGGTCAGCGCCACCACGTCGAGTTCCCCGTCGAGGGTGACCACCAGCGGGTAGTTGTAGGCGACCCCGGTCTCGGGGAGCTGATCGAGGATCAGCATCCGTTCCTGCGCCGGGGACACCGGGACGACCTCGGGCCGAGGTCGAACGGTCAGTTCCGGTCGCCGGTCCGCGGGTGTGTTCGCCGCACCCACGACGGCGGCCAATCCGGCGACCGTCGGATTGTCGAACACATCGCGCAGCGACAGGCTCACCCCGAAAGCCGCCCGCACCTTGCCGATCAACCGGACACCGGCCAGCGAATGCCCGCCGAGGGCGAAGAAATCGGCGTCGATGTCGGCGATCTCGGCATCGAGCAGCGACCCGAAGAGCTCACACATCCGGCGCTGGACATCGTCGGTGGGCGGTCGCCCCGTCACGCGGGTGCCAACGGAGTCCGGAAGTGCGCGTCTGTCGAGCTTCCCACTGGGCGTCAGCGGGAAGGCCGCGAGCTCGATGAACTCCGACGGAACCATGTGGACGGGCAGACGACGCGCGACGTACTGGCGCAACGGGTCGTCGATCGGCTCCCCACTGGGCAGGTAGTAGGCGAGCAGTCGGTCGGCGCGCGCGATGACCCGCGCCGAGGCAACCGCCGGATGACCGCCGAGGACCGCTTCGATCTCCCCGGGTTCGATCCGTACGCCGCGCAGCTTGATCTGGTCGTCGGTGCGGCCGAGGTAGTCGAGAACCACCGCGCCCGAGGGCGTCGACCGCCATCTGACCAGATCCCCGGTGCGATACAACCGGCTTCCGCCGGCGCCGAACGGGTTGGCGACGAACCGTTCGGCGGTCAGGACGTGCCGGTTGAGGTAGCCGTCGGCGAGCTGGACCCCACCGAGGTAGAGCTCCCCGGGGGTGCGGTCGGCAACCGGCGTGAGATGTTCGTCGAGCACGTAGGCGGTGACGTTCCACCCGGGTACACCGAGCGCCACCGGGCCGCCGTCGGCGGTCCACCCCAGCACGTCGACGGAGGCCTCGGTCGGACCGTAGAGGTTGTGCAGCGGGGTGCCGGGGAAGGCGCGCGCGAACTGTCCGGCCAGCTCGGCGCTCAGCGCCTCGCCGCCCACTGTCACCCGGGTCAGCGAGTTGCAGGTCGCCGCGGCGGGTTCGTCGAGGAAGACCTCGAGCATCGAGGGGACGAAATCGACGGCGGTGACCTGGTTTTCGGCGATGGTCTGCGCCAGATACTCCGGTTCCCGATGCCCGCCCGGGCGGGCGACGACCAGCGCGGCGCCGGTGCTCAGCGGCCAGAACACCTCCCACACCGAGGTGTCGAAACCGACGGGTGTCTTGACCAGCATGCGGTCGGACACTCCCAGCGGGTACGCGTGCTGCAGCCAGGCGATCCGGTTGACGATGCCGGCGTTCGGCACCGCGACTCCCTTCGGGGTGCCGGTCGACCCCGAGGTGTACAGGATGTACGCCCAGGAGGACGGGTCGATCTCGGGCAGCGGGCCAGGTGCTGTGTCCGCCCGGGCGCGCCGGACCTCGGCGGCGTCGTCGACGACGACGACCGGCCGCGCGTCCGTGATCATGTGGTGGACACGTTCGCGCGGGTAATCGGTGTCCAGCGGGAGGAATGCCGCGCCCGACTTGGCGATGCCCACCAGCGCCACGATCAGCTCCACCGACCGCGGCAGCGCGAGACCGACGATCGCCCCGGGTACCACGCCACGCCCGCCCAGGCGCGCCGCCCACCGGTCCGACCATGCGTCGAGTTCGGCATAGCTCAGTTCGTCGGCCCCGGACACCACGGCGAGGACGTGCGGGCTGCGGCGGGCCTGCGCCGACACCAACGCACCGAGGCTGGTCGGTGGCAGCGGGTGCGCGGTCGCGTTGCGTTCGACGAGCACCGAGTGTCGTTCTGCGGCGGTGAGAATCGGAAGATCGCGCACGTGCACCGCAGAGTCGGTGGCCGCCCCGACGCACACCCGCACCAGCCGGTCGGTGATCTCACGCACCGTCTGCTCGTCGAAGAGATCCCTGCTGTACTCGGTGACCAGGTGCGCCGAACCCGATCCGGGCGCATCGACGAGGGTGAACCCGAGGTCGAACATGGCGCCGTCGGGCGGCAATTCGTGCCAGTCCGCGGGCAGGCCGAAGATCGACGGGTCGTCGTCGCGGCGGTGGAAGCCGACGAACACGTTGAACAGCGGGTTGCGGCCCGCCGCGCGGGTGGGGTTGAGGTCCTCGACGATGCGGTCGAACGGCACGGTGCTGTGGGCGAACGCAGCCAGGTCGGCGCTGCGGACCCGGTCGAGCAGCTCCGCGAAGTCGGGGTCGCCCGACAGGTCGGCGCGGAGCACCACGGTGTTGACGAACAAGCCCACCACGTCGTCGAGCACCGACCCATCGCGGCCTGCCACCGGCGTACCCACCACGATGTCGGTGCCCGCCCCGAGCCGGTGCAGCAGCGCCGCGACGGCAGCGTGCAGCACCATCAGCATGCTCGCCTGGTGCCGGGCCGCCAGGGTGCGCAGCGCCGCCGCGGTGGCGGCGTCCAGGTCGACGCGGAGGGTGCCGCCGGCGCCACTCGGTGTGGCCGGCCGGGGCCGGTCGGTCGGCAGCGGCAGCTCGTGGGGAGCGCCACGCAGCGCCGCACGCCAAAACGCGAGCTGGCTGTCCTCGATGTCGGTCAGCAGTTCGCGTTGCCAGAGTGCGTAGTCGGCGTACTGCACCGGCAGCGGTTCGGTCACCGGGGCCTGGCCGCGCCTGCGGGCGTGGTACGCCCGGTCCAGATCCGTCAGCAGCGGCGCATCGGACCATTCGTCGGTGGCGATGTGATGCAGCAGCAGCGCCACGGTGTGACGTTGCGGATCGTGGCGAAACACGCTGACTCGCAACGGGATGCCTGATTGCAGATCGAACCGGTGGGCCACCGCCGTGGCCAGCTGCGTCTGCAGGTGCGCGTCATCGCAGTCGATGACGTCGATCGGGACGTTCACCCCGGGCGGCAGGATCTGCTGGGTGAAGCCGCCGTCGCCTTCGGGGAACATCGTGCGCAGCGACTCGTGGCGGTCCACCACGTCGCCGAGGGCTCGGCGCAGGGCGGGCAGATCGAGTGCGCCGTGCACGGTGACGGCCAGGGGATAGTTGTAGGCCACGCCCGACTCGCCGAGTCGGTCCATGATGAGCATGCGTTCCTGCGCGGGGGACACCGGGATCACGTCGGGGCGCGGACGCGCCTGCAGGCCGGTCCGCTGCGTCGTCGCGGGCCGGCTCTCGAGCCTTTCGGCGAGTCGTGCGACCGTCGGGTGATCGAAGACGTCCCGCAGTGACAGCGTCGCGCCCAGCTCCGCCCGCACCCGGTTGATCAGCCGGATGCTCGACAGCGAATGCCCGCCGAGTGCGAAGAAATCGGCGTCCACACCGGCCACCGTGGTCCCCAGCACCTCGCTGAACACCGCGCAGAGAACCTCCTCGACCGGTGAGCCGGGAGCGCGGCCCGCATCCTGGCCGGGGTCGGCGTCGACCTCCGGCAGCGCCCGCACGTCGAGCTTGCCGTTGTCGGTCACCGGCAGCTCGTCGAGCACACCGATGGCCGCCGGCACCATGTACGCCGGCAGCGACGCGCGCAGATCGGCGCGCACCCGGGCGGCCAGATCGCCGGTGTCGGTCTCGGGGTCGGTGGGCACGACGAAGGCCACCAGCCGGGGCGAGCCCGTCGGGTCGGGCCGGGTGATCACCGCCGCCTGCGCCACCTGCGGGTGCTCGACCAGAGCGGACTCGATGTCACCGAGCTCGACGCGGTAGCCCCGGATCTTCACCTGGTCGTCCGAGCGGCCGCGGAAGTCGAGATTTCCGTCAGGGCGCCGGACGACGATGTCGCCGGTCCGGTACATCCGTGCGTCGAAGTCCGCGTCGGCGCCGCGGAACGGGTCGGCGACGAAGCGGCTCGCCGTCAGCGCCGGCTGCCCGAGATAGCCCTGCGCCAAGCCGGCGCCCCGGATGTAGAGCTCGCCGGCCACGCCGTCGGGGACCGGCCGCAGCGCGCGGTCGAGGATGTGGACGGTGGTGTTCCAGATGGGTTGCCCCACGGTCGGAGTGGGGCTCGAATCGGTACCTCCGCCGAGCGTGTTGATCGTGTACTCGGTCGGACCGTACAGGTTGTAGCCGGAGGTGTTCTCTCGCAGTCTGTTCCACACTGCCGTCGAGACCGCCTCCCCGCCCAGCAGCACCAGCAGGGGGGGATGCCCGGCGGGGTCGAGCAACCCCTGCTCGAACAGCAGTGCCGCGTAGGTGGGTGTCACGTTGACGACGTCGATCCGGTGACGGTGGCAATAGGCCACCAGCGCGTGGGCGTCCCGGCGCAGCGTCTCGTCGCAGATGTGCACTTCGTGGCCTTCGATCAGCCACAGCAGCTCTTCCCACGACATGTCGAAGGAGAACGACACCGTGTGCGCGACCCGGATCCGGCGTCCGCCGGCCTCGGCGATCGCCGGACCGAAGATCGCCTCCCGGTGGTTGAGGTGCATGTTGGTCAGCCCCCGGTGGGGGGTCACGACACCCTTGGGCCGGCCGGTGGACCCGGAGGTGTAGATGACGTAGGCCGTCTCGTCCGGATAGGGGGAGTAGCCATCCCAATCCGGCCGAGCGGCAGCACATTCGGAGGTGACGGCGTCGCCGTCGAGGAGCCACGACGGGCACGCCGACGGTGCCAGGCCGGTGATGCGGTCGGCGACCGCGGCGGTGGTGAGCACACAGGCGGGCTCGGCGTCGTTGAGCATCGCGGCGAGCCGGTCGTCGGGGTAGTCGAGTTCCAAGGGCAGGTAGGCCGCGCCGGCCCGCAGGACACCGAACAGTGCCACCACCGCCTCGATCGACCGGGGGATGGCCAGCGCCACGATCGCACCGGAGCCGATGCCGCGGTTGCGCAGCACCCAGGCCAGCCGATTGATGCGTGCCTGCAGGTCGCGGTAGTCGACGCGCTCGTTTCCGCACACCAGGGCAGTCAGCTCCGCGCTGTGATCGGCGCGGTGGGCCAGCAGATCGGTGACCGTCGCCGGCGGCAGCTCGTGCCGGGTGGTTTCGTCTCGGGCCTCGAGGGCGGCGACCTCACGCGGCATCAGCACCGGCACGCCACCGAGGGGTTCGTGGGCCCCGGCGGCGGTCAGGTGAATCAGCAGGTGCTGCAACCGATCCAGCAGGCGGGCGGCGTGGTCGCGCTCCACCACGTCGGGCCGGTATTCGAGCTTGACCCACAACCGGCGTCCGGGCGAGGCCACCCATGTCAGCGGATAGTGCGAGGCGTCGATCGAATCGTGCCCGACGATGCCGTGCTCGGCCTCCATGTCGGTGAACGTGTCGTCCCCGAGGAAGTTCTGCAGCACGTAGAGGCTGTCGAAAAGCGGGGTGGCGCCCGCGAAGGTGTCGTTGTCGGGGTTGGCCGCGGCCAGCGCGCGCAGGATGTCACCGAGACCGAGATACTCGTGATCCATCAGGACCAGGCGCGCAGACTGCACCGCGTGCAGGGTTTCGGAGAGCGTGTGGTCGGGCCGTAACCGGACCCGGGTCGGGACGGTGTTCAGGAACAGCCCGATGACCTCGTCGATCCCGTCGATCTCGGTCGGTCGCCCCGCCACCGTGGTGCCGAGAACCACGTCGTCGCTGCCTGATTCGTAGCCGATCACCATCGCCAGCGCCGTGGTGATCACCGCGTTCAGGGTGACTCCCCAGGCCTGTACCCGCGTGGTCAGTGCGGCGGTCTGCTCCTCGGTCAGGAAGAACTCGAGCCGCAGCGCGAGGGTCGGTTCGGTGCCGACGGCCGAGGGCACCAGCAGCGACGGCCCCGCAAGACCCGCGAGTGCGTCGGCCCACGCGGCCGCGGATTCGGATGTGTTGCGGCCGGCCAGCCATGTCAGGTAGTCGGTGAACTGTGCCGGGGCCGGGGGCACGTGCGCCGAGCCGCCCCGGCGGGCCGCGGTGTACTCGCCGAACAGTTCGCGGAGCAGGTGTTCGCGCGACCAGCCGTCCAGCAGCAGGAAGTGATAGCTGAAGATCAGTCGGTCAGCAGCGCCGGTGCGCACGACAGTGAAGCGGGCCAGCGGCGGTGCGGACAGGTCGAAGGTGCGTAACCGGTCGGCCTCGGTGATCCGGTCGAGTTCGGCGGCCATCGCAGTCTCGGGCCGGTCGCTGATGTCGACGACCTCGACCGTGACGGCCGGGTCGGCGGCCACGGCTGCCACCGGGTGCGGCACGCCATCGGCCCAGAAGCCGCACCGGAGAACCGGATTGCGCCGCATCACCTGCGAGTACGCCGCTTCCAGCGCGGGCACGTCCACCGGCTCGGCGACGTCGAACACGTTCTGCACGATGTAGACCGCGGCCGGCGAGTAACTGGCCTGGAAGAAGACACCTTCCTGCAGGGGTGACAGCGGCCAGATCGTCTCCACCGGACCGGGCGCTGCCAGGACTGCGTCGATCTGCTTCTGGTCCAGCGAGACCAGCGGCAGATCCGACGGGGTCAGCGACGCCGCCGGGGCGCCCGTGCCGGCGTCGCCCATCTCCCGCAGAACGGCGGACCAGTGCGCGGCGAGGTCGCCGACCTCGTCCTCGGTCAGTTCGCCGTCGGCGTAGGTGAACACGGCGCGCAGGCGCGGTCCCTGTGGGGTGTCCTCGCAGTGTGCGTTGATCTCCAGCAGGTAGGGCGTACCCAGGTCGGGGTCGGGATCGACGCGCAACGCCGCCGATTCCGGGGCCGTTCGCCAGTCGCCTTCCTCACCGCCGGCCGACCGGCCGAGATAGTTGAACAGCAGTTGGGGCGCCGCCATTCTGGCGAGTGGGGCCGCGGTGCGCGGATTGCAGTAGCGCAGCAGACCGAATCCGACACCGCCGTCGGGGACGGCGCGCACCGTCTCCTTCACCTGTTTGAGAGAGCCGATCAGATCGTCGGCCGGGTTGCCACCGCCGAGGCGCACGGGCGCGAGGGCAGTGAACCACCCGACGGTGCGCGACAGATCCGTCTGGTCGCCCCAGCGGTCGCGGGCATGCCGTTCCAGGTCCAGCACCAACGGTGCGTCCGGTGCGCCACCGCGCCCGGTCCGCCATCGGTTCACCGCGAGATACAGCGCGGTGAGCAGGGTCTCGGTCACGTCGGCATTGGCCGTCGCAGGCACGGTGGTGAGCAGCGGCACCGTCTCCTCGACGGTGAGCCGAATCTCGTGATCTCGCGTCGCGCCGACGGTCAGCCCCAGCGCGTTCGACTCGGCGACGAGCTCACCGCCCGGGGCCAGTGCGGAGCTCCAGAGCTCGAACTCGGCGAGGCGAGTGGCCTGCTGGGCGTTCTCGTTCACCATGCGCGCGTAACTGCGGTACGAGGTGGGCACCGGCGCCGCGATGGGGGACCTGCCGCCGGCGGCCTGGCGGCACGCTTCAGCCAGGTCGTCGATCAGGATGTTCCAGGACACCGCGTCGACGGCGAGATGGTGAACCACCAGCAGCAGCCTGCCCCGCTGCGCCGAACCCCGGTCGAACCACACCGCCTGCAGCACCGAGCCGGCCTCCGGATCCAGCCGGTCGGCAGCCGCGTCGGACTCGCGCGCGATCACCTCTGCCAGTTCGGCGTCCGGTATACCGCCGACGTCCACCCGGGTCGCCGAAATCGGTGCCGCGGCAGTGGTTTCGAGCGACCAGAGGCTCGGGATCGGCCGCACCAGCCGTATCCGCAGCGCATCGTGGCGGCGCACCACCGCGTTCAGTGCCGCATCGAGGTGTTCCAGCGTCAGCCCCGCCGGGGTGTAGAGCAGGTCTGCCTGGTTGAACCGGTCGATACGGCCGCCGAGTTCTGCGAGTCGCAACACGATAGGCGTCGGCGGCACGTCACCGGGTTCGGCGTCGGCATGGGGTTCTGGTTCGCTTTCTTGGGCCGACGCGCGCGGCGGGGTCGCGAGCTCTGCCAGCGCGGCAGGTGTGCGCGCGGTGAAGACCTGCTGCGGGGTGAGCTGCAGACCCAGTCGCCGCGCCCGGTTGACCAGCTGGATGGCGACGATGCTGTCGCCGCCCACCACGAAGAAATCGTCGTCGACTCCGACTGGTGCTCGCAGGATCTCACTGCACAACGCGGCGATCTGCTCCGCTGCGTCCCGGCCTGGTGCCGGTGCGCCGGACGGGGCAGGAGGCGCCGCGGACTCCGGCGCCGGCAGGGCCGCCCGATCGAGTTTGCCGTTGACCGTCAGCGGCAGGTGGTCGAGGACCACGAACGCGGTGGGCACCATGTAGTCCGGCAGTCGCTCGGTGAGCGCCCGCCGGATCTCGGCGACCTCGACACCGCTGCCGGAGACCAGATAGCCGACCAGCCTGGCCCGGCCGGAGTCGTCGACGAGCACCGAGGCGGCGGCGTTGTCGACCCCGTCGAGCGCGACGAGTGCGGACTCGACATCGCCGAGTTCGATGCGGTAGCCACGGATCTTGACCTGATGATCGGACCTGCCCTGGTAGATCAGATCCCCCGATTCGGTCCACATCGCGGTGTCCCCGCTGCGGTAGAGGCGCTCGCCTGCGGCGTCGAACGGGTTCGCCACGAATCGGCTGGCGGTCAGATCGGGCCGGCCCAGGTAACCGCGGGCGAGTTGTGCACCGGCGATGTACATTTCGCCGACCACGCCTGCCGGGACCGGTCGCAGGTTCCGATCCAGCAGATGGATCCGCAGACCCGGGATCGGGCCGCCGATCACGCTGTCGGCGCCGGGGTGTGCATCGGCGGCCGCCAGGGTGCGGTGCGACACGTGCACGCACGTCTCGGTGATGCCGTACATGTTGACCAGCATCGGGTTTCGTGGCTCGTGCCGGCCGTACCAGCCGGCCAGCCGTGAGGTGTCCAGCGCCTCGCCGCCGAACACGATGTATCGCAGTGCCAGGATCGGCCGCAACCGCCGATCCGCCTCGGCGAGCGGGTAGAACGCCGAGGGGGTCTGGCTGAGCACCGTGACACGCTCTGCTTCGAGCAACCGGACGAACCGGTCGGGATCCCGGGCGTCCGCGGAGTCGACGAGTACCAGCCGGCTGCCGTGCCACAGCGCGCCCCACAGCTCCCACACCGAGAAGTCGAAGGCTGCCGAATGGAACATGGTCCACACATCGTCTGCGCCGAGATCGAAAAGGTCTGCGGTGCTGTGGAACAGCGCGGCGACGTTGCGATGGGAGACGGCCACGCCCTTGGGAAGGCCGGTGGAGCCGGAGGTGTAGATGAGGTAGGCGGTGTGCTCGGGCAGCACGGCGATCGGCGCGGTGGTCGCCGATCCGCGGGGCTGCTCGGCGTCGGCGAGCAGGACCGTCGGCGCCGCCATCCGGGGCAATCGATCCGCGTCATCGGTGAGCACGCACACCGGCGCGCAGTCGGTGACGATGTGGTCCAGCCGCGCAGCAGGGGAGTCGAGGTCGAGCGGTACGTAAGCACCCCCTGCCTTGACCACACCGACGATGGCGACGATCAGCTCCAGCGACCTCGGCAGCGCGACCGCGACCCGCGACTCGGGCCCCACTCCCATGCCGGTCAGCGTCTGCGCCACCGCGCCCGCGCGGCGATCCAGTTCGGCGTAGGTCAGCGCCGTGGACCCGACAGTGATCGCGACGGCATCCGGTCGCTGCGCTGCCGTTCTCGAAAACACCTCTGCGAGAGTCGGAGTCGTCCTCTCGACGGTCGGTGACGCGGTGCCGAAGCGGAGCTCGTCGGTGCCGCGCACGTCGAGTCTGTCGACGGGTTCGTCGGGCTGGTGGGCGAACGTGGTCAGCACCCGTTCGATCCTTTCGGCGTAGCGCGCGGCCTCGGCGTCGGAGACCACGGCGGTGTCGTACTTGATTTCCAGCGTCAGCCGTTCGCCGAGGTAGGCGACGAGGGCGAGCGGATAGTGCGGGGCGTCGGTCCCGGTGAACCCGTCGTAGGTGAGCAGCTGCTCGCCGGCCGGGGAGTTCGCCGCCGGGAAGTTCTCGACGACGACCATCGTGTCGAAGAACTCCCGCACCCCGGCCAGCCGGGCCAGCTCGGCCAGACCGAGGTGCTGCGCGTCCAGCACCCCGCTCTGCTGTTCCTGGAGTGCCCAGAACACCTCGGCGATCGAGCTGCCGGGTCGCCAGGACATCGGCACCGGGATGGTGTTGATGAGAAGTCCCACGACGGACTCCACACCGCCGAGGTCGGTGTCGCGGCCGGAGACCGTGGATCCGAACACCACCCGGGTGCGACCGAGCAGCCGGCCCAGCAGCAGGCCCCATGCCCCGTGCAGCGCAGTGGACATCGTGATGCCCTGGTCCCGGGTCAGTGTGATCAGCCGGGACGTCAGCCCGGCGGGCAGGTGACGGATCGCGCTGCGGTGCACACCGGCGCGGTGGTGGTCGGCGGTTCTCCCGTCGAACAGGGCGGTCGGTTCGACCCCGTCGAGCAATTCGGCCCAGGCGCGCCGGGCAGCGTCACGGTCCCTGCGTTGCAGTGATTCGGCGTGGTCGCGCAGCGTCGCGGGCGCCGGCGGCAGCGATCCGGGCTGTGCGTGCGCACCGTGGTACAGCGCGACGACGTCGGTGAAGATCAGCGGGTAGGACCAGCCGTCGGCGACGATGTGGTGCATCGTCTGGATCAAGCGGTGGTCGCGCGGGCCGACCGAAACCAGGGTGTAGCGCACCAGCGGCGGTTCGGCGAGATCAAACGGACGCGAAAGACGTTCGCGAGCAACGTCGTCCAGCGTTTCGGCAGCATCCTGCGGGTCGAGGCCGGACGCGTCGACGACGTCGAACTCCATGGGTACCTCCGGCCGGATCACCTGCGCCACCCGGCCGTCGTCGAGTTCTGCGAAGCTCGCCCGCAGCGCCTGGTGTCGCCGCATCACCGCGTCGAGGGCCTGCCGCAGGCGCTCGGTGTCGATCGCTCCGGACAGCCGAGCGATCTGCTGCACGCGATAGGTGTCCACGCCTTCGCCGTACACGCTGTGGAAGAACATGCCCTGCTGCAGGGGCAGCAGGGGCAGCACATCTTCGACGTCGCCGGCACGCTGCAGCGTGTCGACGTCGCGCTGGGTGAGTTCCACCAGCGGGAAATCCGACGGCGTGTGCCCGCTCAGCGCTGAGCACCGGGTCAGTGCACACAGCGCGTCGCGCCACCGGTCGGCCAGTGACTCGACGTCGGCGGCGTCGATCAGTCCTGCCGGCCAGGCCAGCGTGGCGCTGAGCGACGTGCCGTCGGGACGGTCCTCGGCGATCGCGTTGATCTCCAGCGCGACCGCCGGATTGGTGGCGTCGACGCCCTCGCGCAGCGCGCCGATTCCGGCCACCGGTGTCCAGTCCCGGCCACTGCCGCCGCTGAACCGACCCAGGTAGTTGAACAGGATCTGCGGCGCCGGACCCTGCAGCGACGGGTGGGCGCGGACGTGCCGCAGCACGCCGTAGCCCAGGCCGCGACGGGGGATCGCCCGCAATTGCTCCTTGACTGCTTTGGTCGCTGCGGCCAGCGCTTCACCGGCGTCGAGGACCTGGTCCCAGGACAGCGGGCCGGGATCGACGCGCACCGGGTAGATGGCGGTGAACCAGCCGACGGTGCGGGACAGATCGGGGTGTCCCGGCACGAGGTCGGCTTCCCGGCCGTGTCCCTCGAGGTTGATCAGTGCCGCGGTGCCTGCCTGCCGGCCCCGGTCGGCCCGCCACTGCGCCAGCGCCAGTGCCAGCGCGGTCAGCAACACATCGTTGACCCCGCCGTGTAACGCGGCCGGGATGGTCGACAGCAGCGCCGCGCTGATGTCGGACGGCAGTGAGAACGTCTGGCTGCGAACGGTTTCGGCCGTGTCGATCGCGGGGTCCGGCGCTCGGCCGCCCAAGGCGGGGTCCGGGGTGGCCAGCATGTCCGCCCAGTACGCCACCTCGTCGTCGAATCCGGTGGACGCACGCAGCGCCGCCGCCCAGGAGCGGAACGACGTCGCAACCTCGTCGACGCGGGCCGGCCGGCCGGCGGCCACCTCCGCCCAGGCTCGCGCCAAGTCCTCGCTGAGGATTCGCCACGACACACCGTCGATGACCAGGTGGTGGATGACGAGCAGCACCTGCCCGGTGACGCCGGGCGTGTCGAACCACACGGCACGGACCATCCGCCCATCGGCCGGTGACAGCTCGGCGGCAGCCGCGGCAGTCGCGGCTTCGACGTCGTCTTCGCTGAGGACGCCGGTCTCGCGGGACCACACCGACGCGACGTCCCCGGCGGCGTCTCCGACCGAGAGCGTCCAGCCCGTGTCGTGCACCTCGAGGTGGGCACGCAGCATCCCGTGCGCGGTCAGCACAGCTGCGAGCATCTCGTCGAGCTGCGGGCCGGTGAGGCCGGCAGGGGTGGCCAGCACCATCGACTGGTAGAAGTTGGCCAGCGGTGTGCCGGCGCGGGCGGTTTCAGCCAGCATCGGCGTGGCGGCGATCTCGCCGAGGCCGGTGTCGGGGCCGGCCGGGGCAGCGGAGGACACCTCGCCCGCGGTCGCGGCCAGCGCGGCGACCGTGCGCCGGCGGAAGATGTCGCGCGGGGTGATGTGCAGCCCGGCTTTGCGCGCCCGACCGCACACGGCGATCGAGGAGATGCTGTCGCCGCCGAGGCCGAAGAAGTCGTCGTCCACGCCGATGTCTTCGAGATCGAGAACGCCGGAGAACACCTGCAGCAGAATGGCTTCCGCCGACGACCGCGGCTGCCGGCTCTCGCCGCGGGTCGCGGCGACCGGTTCGGGCAGGGCCGCGGTGTCGAGCTTGCCGTTGACCGTCAGCGGCAGCGTCTCGACGACCCCGTAGCGGGTGGGCACCATGTACCCGGGCAGCAGCTCGGACAGCCGGCTGTGCAGGCCCCGGACGAAGTCCCCGCGGTCGTCCGGCGGTGAGGACGGCACGACGTAGGCGGCCAGGGTTTTCACCGGCGGGACGCCCGAACCCGTGCGCACCACGACCGCGCAGCGCGCGACGCCGTCAACGGCGGCGAGCACGGACTGGACTTCGCCGAGTTCGACCCGGTAGCCGCGGATTTTCACCTGATCGTCGGCGCGTCCCAGATAGTCGAGGATGCCGGGTTCGGCGGCGCCGGGCCGGCGGCGCACGAGGTCGCCGGTCCGGTACATCCGTCCGCCGGGAACATACGGGTCGGCCACCATGGACGCCGACGTCAGTCCGGCCCGTCGGTGATACCCGCGGGCCAGACCGGTGCCGGCGATGTAGAGCTCACCGGCCGCACCGTCGGGCACCGGGCGCAGCGCGGCGTCGAGGACATATCCGCGGGTGTTCCAGATCGGTTGTCCGACAGTCGCGGTGGCGCTGTCCTCGGTCCCGCCACCGAGGGTGTTGATGGTGTACTCGGTGGGGCCGTACAGGTTGTAGCCGGCGGTGTCCGGATGGTCGCGCAGCGCCGACCACACCTGCTCGCTGACGGCTTCGCCACCCAGCAGCACCAGCGCGGGAGCATGCCCGTCGAGAAGCCCGGCGTCGAACAGGTGGTGGGCATAGGTGGGCGTCACGTTGATGACGTCGATGCGGTGCCGGCGGCAGTAGCCCACCAGCGCGGGCGCGTCCCGGCGCAGCTCTTCGTCGCAGATGTGCACCTGGTGGCCGTCGAGCAACCAGAACAGCTCTTCCCACGACATGTCGAACGAGAACGAGACGGTGTGCGCGACCCGCAGCCGCGCCTGTTCGCGATCGCTGCCGCGGGCCCGTCGGACCGTCGGCTCGAAGATGGCTTCGCGGTGGTTGAAGTACATGTTGGTCAGCCCCGCGTAGGGCGTCAGCACACCCTTGGGCGTGCCGGTCGACCCGGAGGTGTAGATCAGATACGCCGGATGTGCCGGCCGCGCCGGACCGATGGGGCCGAGCTCGCTGTCCGACAGCGGTTCTGACGATGTGGCCGCGAGGGCATGCCGTGTGTCCGGGTCGTCGAGGGCGATCACGGTGGCGCCGTGCTCGCGAGCGCACGTGCCGATCGCGGTGTGGTGCGCGGTCGTCAGCAGCAATGCCGGGCGGGCATCGGAGACGATCGTGCGCAGCCGTTCGAGCGGCAGATCCAGCTCCAGCGGGAGATACGCCGCGCCGGCGCGCAGCACCGCGAACAGTGCGACCACCATGCCGATCGAACGCGGAAGCGCCAGCGCCACGAACGATTCGGGCGCCGCGCCGTGCCGGCGCAGGTAGCGCGCCATCGCGGTGACCCGGTCGTCGAACTCGCGGTAGCTCAGGCGCTCGCTGCCGAACACCAGCGCGGTCTCGTCGGGATCGGCGGCGGCGCGGCGGGCCAGCAGCTCGGCGACCGTGGCCGGCTCGACCTGACGGGCGGTGGCCGACCAGCGCCGCTCGAGCGCGGCGGCGCGCTCGCCCGACACGACGGGCAGTGCGCCCAGCGCCACGTCGGGCGTGTCGGCGACCGCCCCCAGCACCGCGAGCACCTGGGTGACCATCTCCTGGGCGCGGGCCGCGCCGATGACCCGGTGTTCGAGCTTGACCGTGAGCTCCCGGCCTGGGGTGAGCACCCAGGTGAGCGGGAAGTGCGTGGTGTCGTGATAGTCGACGGCGATCACACCGTGTCTCGACTCGAGCTCGGTGAACGTGTCGTCGGCGAGAAAGTTCTGGAAGACCAGCAGCGAATCGAACAGGGCCGCCGCGGAATCGCCTGCGGCACGCTGGATGTGGCCGAGGCCCAGGTGGTCGTGGCGCATCATCGAGATGCGCTGCTCGTGGATCGCGCGGATCGCGTCGGCGGCGGTGCGGGTGGGGGACAGGTCGGCACGCACCGCGACGGTGTTGAGGAACGACCCGATCGCGTCGTCGATACCGATCAGTTCGCCGGGTCGTCCGGCCACGGTCGTCCCGAGAACGACGTCGGTGGTGCCGGCGTGGTAGCCGGTGACTGCCGCGACCGCCGCGGTCACGACGGCGTTGAGGGTGACCCCGAGCGTGGCCGCCGTGGCGTGCAGCCGCCGGGTCACCTCACGCGACAGGTCGACGACGATGCGCTCCGGTTCGGTGTCGGCGAGCGCCGCCGGCTGGCCGGGTGCGACGCCGCTGGCCAGCGTGGGCTCCGGCAGGCCGCCCAGCAGGTGCCCCCACGCCTGACGCGCCTCGGCGTCGCCGACCTCGTCGACCCAGCGCAGGTATCCGGTGACCACGTCGGTATGTGGCCGTATCACCCCGCTCTCGCCGTGGGAGTCGTACAGGGCGAACAACTCCCGCAGGACCAGCTCGCGCGACCAACCGTCGAACAGCAGGAAGTGATAGGTCAGAAGCATCCGGTCCCGCCCGTCGGGCAGCCGGATCACAGTGAGTCGCATCAGCGGGGGCTGCGCGAGGTCGAACGGCGCGGTGCGGTCGGCCTCTCCGACGCGGCGTAGCGTCTCGGCGACCGCTTCCCCGTCACCGTGCGCGGTGAGGTCGACGACGGAGATCTCCGCCGGTGGATCGGCCAGGATCACCTGAACCAGCGCCGTGGCGTCGGGTGCAGGCATCTCCTCGGCGTGCTCGACGGTCCGGAAGCCCGCGCGCAGCTGGGGATGACGTCGCAGCAGCGAGCCGAATGCCAGGCCTAGTGCGTCGAGGTCGAGTCGCCGGTCGAAGTCGAACGTGTTCTGCGTGAGGTAGGTCGCCGAGGCGGCATTGCCCAGCGTGCTCTGGTAGTACACGCCCTGCTGCAGCGGCGACATCGCCCAGATGTCCTCGACCGCCTCGGAATCGGTGATCCGCCGCAGTGTCTCCTCCGACAGCCGGAGCGTGCCGAACCGGGGAATCGCCGCTCGCGCGAGGGCGGTGTCGGCAGCCAGTGCAGCGAGCCCGATCGCGGTACGGCCGCGGAACACGTCCTCTGTCGTCACCTGCAGGCCTGCGCGGGCCAGCCGACTGGTCACCCGGATTGCGGCGATGCTGTCACCGCCGAGGGAGAAGAAGTCGGCGTCGGCGCCGACCGATTCCCGGCCGAGCACGTCGGCGAACACCTCGACGATCGCGCGCTGCCGATCGTCAGCGGGCGGGACCGGCGCACCGGTCGAGGCCGGACGATCGTCGTCGAGGATCGCCAGGATTGCCGAGGTGTCGCGTTTTCCGTTGGGCAGCAGAGGGATTGCGTCCGCCTTTGCGATCGCCGAGGGCACCAGATGCCGGGGCAGGGCGCCGGCCGCGGCCGCGCGTATCTCGGCGACGTCGGGTCCGCCGGGTTCGGTCACCACGACCGCGGCCAGTTCCGGTCCACGGCCCACGACGGCGGCCTGGCTCACCCCGGCAACCCGCATCAGCGCCGCCTCGACCTCGGCCGGCTCGACGCGGTGGCCGTTGATCTTCAGCTGGCTGTCGGCGCGTCCCGCGAACACCACGCGGCCGTCGGGCAGCCGCGCCCCGAGATCGCCGGTGCGATACATCCGCCGCCCGCCGGGCGCGGCGACGAACCTCACCGCGGTGTGTCCCGGCCGGTGCAGGTACCCGCGGGCCAGCTGCGTGCCGGTGACATAGATCTCGCCGATCACGCCGGCGGGCAGCTCCGCCAGCGCGGTGTCGAGAATGCGGACGCCGGCACCCGGCACCTCGGCGCCCAGCGTGACCGTGTCGGCGTACTGGTCACCGGTGAGCACATCACCGGTGACCTCGGACGACCCGTACGAGTTGACGATCACCGAATCCGGGCAGGCCGCCTGGAGGGCGGTCAGGGCGTGCGGAGTGAGTGCTTCGCCGCTGACGATCCACCGCCGGATCGAGCCGACCTCGGCGGTGTGCTCCTGGGCGAGCGCCGCGGCCAGCGACGGGATCGCCACCAGTTGCCGGACGTCGTGCTCGGCGATCAACGCGGCCAGCCGCCGGCCGTCGCGCACGGCATCGTCGTCGGCGAGCACCGTGCACGCCCCGGCGACCAAACCGGCCAGCAGTTCGGTGGTGCCGTCGATGAACGACAGTGAGCTCTTCGCCAGCCTGATCGGTGCCGGCCATGCCTCGGTCGCCCATGCCAGCCGATTGGCCAGCGCGCCGTGCGTACCGATGACGGCTTTGGGCTCACCCGTCGATCCGGAGGTGTAGAGCACCGAGACCGCATCCAGCGGGCCGACGTCGACAAGCGGGAGGTCGGCGTCGTCGGGTGTCACCCGGTCCGCGTCGACCGCGGCGGTCCCGTCGGGGATCGTCGTGCCGACCACGCGTCGCCCGGCGGTGTCGGCGAGCACCGCACGGGGGCGGGCATGACCGAGCATGAACTCGATGCGGGGGCGCGGGTACCCGAGGTCGACGGGCAGGTACGCGGCGCCGGTCATCGTGATCGCCCACAGCCCGGCGACCAGGTCCGCCGACCGCGCCATCGCGAGGGCGACGACATCGCCCCGACGCACCCCGGCGTCGACGAGCAGGTGCGCCAGCCCGGCGGCTCTGGCTTGGAGTGCCCCGAACGTCACGGGAACGCCGCCGACGACCAGCGCCGGTGCGCCGGAACGTTCAGCGGCCGCCGTGGCGAGCAGCCGCGTGACCGAGCGGTCGCCGCGCGGGTGGGATTCGGCGTCGCGTGCGACGGCGGCATCGGCCAGCGCAATGCGCCCGCAGGCCAGCTCGGGGTCGGCCGCGACCGCCCGCAGCAGTGCTCCGAATGCTGCGGCGACCGCGTCGGCGAACGCATCGCAGAGCCGGGTGCAGTCGTTGGTGACCGTGACCGCGACCTGCTCGCGGACGGTGATCGTCACGGTGAGCGGATAGTGCGGCGCCTCGATCACGGTGATGTCGCCCAGCTCGAGGTCTGGGCTCGAATGT
Source organism: Mycolicibacterium chlorophenolicum (assembly GCF_001044235.1). Classification (GTDB taxonomy): domain Bacteria; phylum Actinomycetota; class Actinomycetes; order Mycobacteriales; family Mycobacteriaceae; genus Mycobacterium; species Mycobacterium chlorophenolicum. The sequence goes on from NZ_JYNL01000030.1 coordinate 249,890, forward strand.
GTGCTGGCGCCCAGGTTTTCGATCACGACCAGGGAATCGAACAGGTCGTCGACACCGGCCATGCGCAGCGCCTCGGGCAGCGGCAGGTGATGATGGTCCAGCAGTGTCGCCTCGGTGTGCGCCAGCCGCGCCGCCACCGCGCGGACGGGGTCCTGCTCGGTCCAGCGAACGCGCATGGGGATGGTGTTGACGAGGAGCCCGACCATCCGGTCGACGTCGAGCAGGTCGGCGTCGCGGCCCGACACCACAGTGCCGAACGTGACGTCGGTGCGGCCGGTCAGCCGGCCCGCGGTGAGCCCCCAGGCGGTGTGCAGCAGCGTGCCGATCGTGACACCGGCGTCGCGCGCGGCTGCGCCCAGCAGCCGGGCATCCATCGATCGTGCGGTGCGGCGGCCGAATCCGGTGTCGCGGGAGAGACGGAGGCCGTCGGCCGCCGCGATCCGGGTCGGTCCGTCGATGCCGGTCAGTACGGGCGTCCAGGCGAGCCGGTCGGCGGCCTCGTCGCGGTCGGCGAGCCAGTCGAGGAAGGAGCCGAACTGCGGGGCCGGGCCGGGGAAGTCCTCACCGGCGTACGCGGTGAGCAGGTCGTCGAGCACCAGCGGCACCGACCAGCCGTCGGCGACGATGTGGTGCACGGTCTGGATCATCGTGTGCAACTCGTCGCTGTGGCGGACGAGCACGTACCGCGTGAGCGGCGGCGCGGCGAGATCGAAACGGCGAAGCCGTTCCCGTTCGGCGTGTCCGGCGATCACCTCGCCGGCGTCGGCGATTCCGGCGTCGACGACCTTGAAGTCCGGCGCGACGACGGCGGCGTGGACCGACACCGGGGTGCCGTCACCGAGCGTGGTGAACGCTGCCGACAGGGCGCGGTGCCGGGTGACGACGGCTTCGGTGGCCCGTTGGAACCGGTCGGTGTCGAGGGGTCCCCGGATGTCGACGATCTGCTGCACGACGTAGGGGTCGTTGCGTCGATCGAACGTGGAATGGAAGTAGATGCCCTGCTGGGTCGAGGTCAGCGGCAGCACGTCGACCAGATCGCGGTAGCGGGCCGCGAGGTCGGCGACGTCACGCTGGGTCAACGCGACCCGCGGGAAGTCGGACGCGCTGTGCCCGCGGACGTGCTCGCTGCCGGCGATTCTGCCCAGCAGCTCGCACCACAGCCTTGCCAGCCGGTCCACCTCGGATGCCGAGATCGCCGCGGCGGGCCAGTTGAAGGTCGCGCGCAACACGGTTCCGGTGGGCGCGTCGACGGCTTCGGCGTTGATCTCCAGCAGCCGGGGCAGCGGCATGGCGGGGTCGCGCCCCTCGAGGACCGCGTGCTCGTCGGCGAACGCCCACGGACGATCCGCGGCGTCGAAGCGGCCCAGGTAGTTGAACAACACCTGGGGAGTGGCGACCGGCACGGCGTCTGTCGGGTGCAGGTACCGCAGCGCGCCGTAGCTCAGGCCGTGTGACGGCACGGCCCGCAGCTGGTCCTTGACCGAGCGCACGGCGGCACCGAGCGCGGCGTCGTCCCGCACCGCCGCGCGCCAGTCGATGTCTTTGTCGCACAGCAGGACCGGGTACAGCGTGGTGAACCATCCGACCGTCTCGGACAGGTCCAGATCGCCCACGGCGTGACCTTCACGGCCGTGGCCTTCCATTTCCACCAGCAGATCCCCGGACCCGTGCACCCCGCGGTCGTCGAGCCACACCCGCAGCGCGAGATACAGCGCGGCCACCATCGGATCGTTGACGTGGCCGTGGATGCGGTCGGGCACGGTGGTCAGCAGGGCGGCGGTGACGTGCTCCGGCAGCTCGACGATCAGGGCGGCTTCGCTGGCCACCGTGTCCCGCGTCGGATCGAGAGACCGGTCACCCCAAGCTGTTTCGGTGACCGTGCCGAGGTGTTCCCAGTAGCGGTGGTCGGCGTCGAAGGCGCCCAGTGCGGTCGCGTCGGTGAGCTGCCGGGCCCACTGCAGCCATGGCGTCGGCGCCGGCGGGAGTGCCGGATCGGACCCCGAGGTGAGCCGGCGGTGCGTGGTCTCCAGGTCCTCGGCCAGGACGCGCAGCGACACCCCGTCGACGACGATGTGGTGGGCGATCACGACGAGCCGGCCGGGTTCGCCGGGATCGGTCAGCCAGCCGGCGGCGATCATGACGCCGGCCGCGGGGTCGAGGAGCGCGACCAGCCGGTCCCGCATCGCCTCGACACCGTCGTCGAGACGGCCGGTCAACAGCGGTACCCGCGGGGCGGAGTCCGGGATGGTCAGCTCAGTGGGTGTCGCGCCGGTCGATGCCCACAGCAGGTGGTGGCGGGCCACCACGGCGTCGAGGACCGACCGCACGGTGTCCTCGTCGAGATCGGCCGGCGTCACCAGCGTCATGCCCTGGTAGAACCCGTTCAACGTCGACGCCGCAGCAGGCCGTCCGACGTCGGCCAGCCAATGCAGGATCGGTGTCGCCGGCACCGCACCCGTGGCGTCACCGCTGTGCAGCGCGACCGGTTGTGCCTCGGTGAGCAGTGGGGCGAGTGACTCGACGGTGCGGTGGGCGAACATGTCGCGGGGACGCAGCGTGTACCCGGCTGACCGCACCCGGCTGACGACGCGGATCGCGACGATGCTGTCGCCACCCAGCCGGAAGAAGTCGTCGTCGACGCCGATGTCGTCGAGGTCGAGCGCGTCGGCGAAGGCGCGGCACAGCAGCGCCTCCCGCGGGTTGCGCGGCGGCGTGGTCCCGGTCGCCGAGGATGGTGGCGGAGGGGCGGGCAGCGCGCGCCGATCGACTTTCCCGTTGGCGGTCAACGGAATCCGATCGATCGTGAGCACACTCGTGGGCACCATGTACTCGGGCAGCCGGGATCGGCACCAGTCGGCGATCCGGGTGTGCAGTGCGGGGTCGTGGCGTGCTGCGTCGGTGGCGACCACATAGCCGACGAGGTGGTCGGCGCTGCCCTGCCGGTGCACGGTGACGACGGCCTGGCGAACCGCCGGGTGCGCGGCGATCGCCGACTCGATCTCCTCGAGTTCGATGCGCCTGCCCCGGATCTTGACCTGGTTGTCGGTGCGGCCGAGGAACTCCAGCGACCCGTCGTCGCTCCAGCGGGCCAGGTCGCCGGTGCGGTACATACGGGAGCCGTGGGCATCGAACGGGTTGGCCACGAAGCGCGACGCGGTCAGCGGGGCCGCGTTGACGTAGCCGCGGCCCAGCAGGAATCCGGCGGCGTACAGCTCACCGCCCACACCCGGGGGGACCGGACGCAGGTCCTCGTCGAGGACATAGAGCTGAGTGTGCGGATTCGGCCGGCCGATCGAGGTGGCGATCCGCTCCGCGGAGTCGCGGTAGATGACATGGGAGACGCCGATGGTCGCCTCGGCCGGTCCGTACCCGTGATACAGCGTGGTGGTGAGCTGCCGCCGGAATCGGACGAACAGGCTCGGGGTCAGCACCTCACCTCCGCACCACACGTGGCGCAGGGAGCTCAGCGCGCTCGGCGATCCCGCCGACGTCCCGAGCCGGTCGAGCTCGAGCAGGGTGTCCAGCATCGAGGACACCAGGTAGACGAACGTCACCTGCTCGTCGCGGATGAGGTCGAGCAGGTAGTCGGGATCCCGGTCGCCGTCGGGTGCGGCGATCACCACCCGGCCCCCACTGACCAGGGGCAGCAGGATCTCGTTGACCGAGATGTCGAACGACAGCGGCGCCTTGAACAGCGATGCGTCGTCGGCGCCGAATCCGAGGATCTGGTCGCGCTGCCACACAAGTCGCTCGGCGATCGCCTCGTGGCGGATCATCGCGCCCTTGGGCCTGCCGGTCGACCCGGAGGTGAAGATCACGTAGGCGAGCTGGGCGGGCTGCACCGCGGCCTCCGGCAGTGTCGCCGACTCCGAGCCGTATCGCCAGTCGTCGAGGTCGACGACCAACGTCGCTACGCCCCAATGACTGTCGTCGGATGCGGTGACGAACGCCGTGCGGGCGCCCGCGTCGGTGAGCACCTGCTGCCGGCGGTGTGCCGGCCACGCCGGATCCAGCGGCACGAAGGCCGCGCCGGCGAGCATCGTGGCGAGCACGCAGACCACCATCTCCGCCGAGCGCGGCACCCCGACGGCGACCGTGGCCTCCGGACGGTCATCGACGGTGCCGAGGGCGTGGGCGAGCTGGGCGGCCCGTTGCCCGAGCTGTCGATAGGTGAGCCGGCGCGCGCCGTCGACGACGGCGACCGCGTCGGGGTCGTGCAGGCATCGGGTGGCGAACAACTCCGGAACCGTCGACGTCTGTTCAGGCGTCGACCGGTTGTTCCACCGATCCAGGAGTTCGGTGATGTCCAGCGAGTCCGCGGTCACGTACCGGCAACCTCTCCGTCGTCTCGAGGTGATGTGTCGTCTTGAGTTGGCGCGCAGGGGATTTCAGCTGTATGCCCGCCACGCCCGCCAGAGCCGGGCGTAGCGGCCGTCCCGGGCGATCAGCTCGGCGTGAGTGCCGCGCTCGACGATCCGTCCGTCGGCCATCACCAGGATCTGATCGGCGGTGGCGGCCTGGGTGAGGCGGTGGGCGACCACCAGCGTCGTGCGTCCGGCGGTGGCGGCCAGCGCGGCTTTCTCCAGTTCGGCGGCGTGCGCGCTGCCGGCCTCGGCAGTCGCCTCGTCGAGGATGGCCACCAGCGGATCGGCCAGGATCAGTCGCGCGAGGGCGATCTGCTGAGCCTGCGCCGCGGTGAGTGTGGTGCCCTGCTCGCCGACGTCGGTGTCGAGGCCGTCGTCGAGCGCCTCCACCCAGCGTCGCGCGCCGACCCGGTCGAGGGCCGCCCAGATCTGCTCGGGTTCGGCCTCGGGTGCCGCGAGTCGGAGGTCCTCGATCAGCGGGCCGGAGAAGACGTGCACCTCCTGGGTGATCGTCGCGACCCACGACCGCAGTTCGGCGTCGTCGATGTCGGCCACCGGCACCCCGCCGATGCGGCAGGTGCCGCGATTGGGCAGGAAGAGTCCCGCGATGACGGCGGCCAGCGTCGACTTGCCCGCCCCGGTGGTGCCCACCAGGGCGCATCGGGTGCCTGCCGGAATGGTCAGCGACACGTCATGGAGGACAAGGGGTCCCGTGCCATAGGAGAACGAGACGTTCTCGACCTCGACATCCGCGGTGGCCGGGGTCGGCGGCACGCCGTGCGCGGGCATCCGCGGCGGTTGCGTGGACGTGCGCAGGTCGACCACACCCACGAGGCGGGCCAGGCAGGCGGCACCGGCCTGGATCTCGTCGAAGTTGTACATCATCATCCCGATCGGGTTGAACAGGCGATGGAACATCAGTGCGGCCGCGGTGGTCTGCCCGACGGTGACGCTGCCGTTGCGCACCAGCACGAATCCGACCACCAATGTGGCTGTCAGCCCGATGAATTCCGCTCTGTTGACCCTGCCGACCAGACGAGTGAACAGCGTGAACACCGAGACCTCGACGTCGCGGGCGCGCGCCGAGGCGCTCTCGATCCCGGCGAGATGGCGCGCGTGCATCTCGTAGGCGTCGATCGTGCGAGCGCCCTGGATCGATTCGACGGTGGCCTGGGCACGCCGGGCGAGGGCGATGCGCTGCTCGGCGTAGAGGGGAGCCGATCGCGGCAGATACCACCACAGCCCCGCGGCGTAGGCGGGAATGCTCAGGGCACCCGCCACGCCGAGTCGCCAGTCCAGGCTCGCCATCCCGACGAGGGTGACCACACCGAGGAGGAAGGCGTTGAGCATGTCCGGCAGCACCTGCGAGACCGCCTTGGCCACGGCGGCGACGTCGGCGCTCACCCGGGAGAGTAGATCGCCGCGGCCGCTCTCCTCGATCGTGGTGGCCGGAAGGTCCAGCGCGTGACGCACGACGTCCTCGCGCAGCTCGGCGACCGCAGCTTCGCCGAGCCGGGTGATCAGGTAGGCGGACAGGCCGATACCCAGCCCGCCGATCAGGGCGGTGACTCCGATGACCGCTGCCAGTCCGGCCAGGCTGCGCGCCGAGCTGCCGGCGTCGACACGGTCGACGAGCGTGCCGAGCAGATAGATGGGCACCGTGGAGGCGGCCGCGGCCGCCAGCCCGACCAGGATCGTCACCGCGCTCGGGAGACGACGCCGGCGGATCTCGCCGAGCAACCACGACCCGGTGCGCGCCATGGTCGCGACGGGCAGCACCGGAGGGATGCTCGATTGACTGATCGTCATCGCGCCACCAGCTCCCGGTACCGCGGGTCGGTACCCAAGAGGTCGTTGTGCGTGCCCTGACCTTCGATGCGCCCGTCGCTGATCAGCACCACCCGGTCGGCCGCGGCCAGCAGCGCCGGGCTGCTGGTCAGCACGATCGTGGTCCGGCCGCGCGGGCAGCGCACCCGCCGGATGCCGTCGGCGATGGTCTGTTCGGTCACGGCGTCGACCGCGGTGGTCGGGTCGTGCAGGACCAGGATCTCGGGGTCGGCGGCCAGGGCGCGCGCCAGAATCCAGCGCTGCCGCTGACCTCCGGACAGACTGGCGCCGCGTTCGGCGACGCGGTGCTCGAGGCCGTCGGAGAAGCACTCGACGACGTCGAGTGCGCAGGAGGCCTCCAGCGCGGCGCCGGCCGCCGGACTGTCGGCCTCGACGCCGGACATCGCGAGATTGGACCCCAGGGTGCCGCTGAACAGGTCGCCGTGGTGATGTTCGACGACGAGGGCGCGACGACGGTCGCCGTAGGGGAGCTGACCGACGTGATCGCCGTTGACCCGGACGACTCCCCGTTCCGGGGAGCGCTCGTGCCCGGAGAGCAGGTCCACCAGTGCGGCCGCATCGCGGGGTTCGGCCGCGAGCACCGCGACGAATTCCCCTGGTGCCACGTCCAATGACACGTCAGACAACCCCTGATGGGTTCCGCCTCGCAGTGTGAGTGCGGCCGGCGAGGCGTCGGCGGCCGGGACGGTCATCTTCCCCTCGTGGCGAGTGGGGGAGGACAGCACCCCGGCGACCCTGTTGGCGGATGCCCGCGATTCGGCGACCGAGCTCGGCAGGGTTGCCAGCACCTCGAACGGCTCGGCGAGGAACTGCGCCAGACCGATGACGGTGATCAGCTGGCCGAGGGTGAGATCTCCGGTCAGGGCGAAGTAGGCGGCGGCCACCGCGACGGCCATCGCGGCCAGCGCGCCGGCCGCGGCCGCGGCACCGGCGTGCGCGCTTTCGATGCGGGCCGCCCGCAACGTCGCGGTGAGCGACCGGCGGCTCGCGACGCGGTAGCGGCGGGCGGCATTGCGCTGGGCGCCGATGCCCTGCAGCGGGCGGTGGCCACTGATCAGATCGGTGGCCAGGGCGGTCGCCCGCCCGATCTCGGCCTGCTGGTCCTCGACGCGGCGCGCGATGAGTGGTGCGGTCAGCTGCAGCGCCGCCATCACCACCGGCACTCCGATCAGGACCATCAGGCCCAGTGGCACGTCGATGGACAGCAGCACCGCGCCGCACGCGATGGTGGCCACGACGGCGCCGACCATGCGCGGGACGTAGTCGAGCAGATAGGCCGTCTCCTCGGCGTCCGTCGACGAAATCGACAGTAGCTCACCGACTTTGCGATCGGTACAGATGCCCGACGGGTCGAGGATCTTGCGGCTGAGCTCGACCCGCAGCAGGTGGCCTTCCTCGGCGATGGCGGCCATCAGCATGCGGGCCCCGAACCGGTAGACCAGGGTGAGCACCATGAACAGCGCCGCCAGCGCGCCGACCCAGACCACGACCGCGGGTACCGATCCGGTGGCGACCGCCCGGTCGACGATGATGCCGATCAGGATCGGCACCGACACCTCGCAGAGCTGGTGAGCGGCGATCAGGGCGGAACCGAAGCCGAGCCGGCGCAGGTTGCGCGTCACCGCGCGGCGCAGTACCGCCGTGCCGGTCCAGGTGGGGGCAGCGCCGACAGGTGCCGAGGTCAACTCCGCGCGGTCGCGTCGGCGGCCGAACGCTCCATCTGCTCACGCAGGGAGCGTGGCCGCATGTCGGTCCAGTTCTCTTCGACGTAGCGCAGTGCGCTGGCGCGATCCGTGCCGTCGGGGCCGCCGTAGACGATGTGCCAGCCAGCGGGCACGTCGGCGAACGTCGGCCACAGCGAGTGTTGCTCCTCGTCGTTGCGCAGCACCAGGAAGCGGCCGTCCTCGTCGTCAAAAGGATTGCTGGACAAAGGTTTCCTCCTGTAGATCCGGCCTCGTCGATGGCCTTGCGCGGTGGGGCACGTCGGTGTCCGCGGCGACCGGAAGGCATGCTATCAAAGGTAAGGCTAACCACAGTAGGCTAGCCGTGAGACGAGGAGGCTACGTGCGGGTCGCGATGTTCGGGTACCAGACGTGGGGCCATCGCACGCTGCAGGCGCTGGTGAAGTCTCGCCACGAGGTCTGCCTGGTGGTCACCCACCCCGCCAGCGAGCATGTCTACGAATCGATCTGGGACGATTCGGTCGAAGACCTGGCCCGCGCGGAGGGGATCGAGGTGTTCCTGGCCAAACGTCCGACACCCGAGCTGATCGACCGGGTGGCGGCGCTGGCGCCGGACGTGATGGTGGCCAACAACTGGCGCACCAAACTCCCGCGGGAACTGTTCGGCCTGCCGCGGTACGGCACCGTGAACCTGCACGACTCGCTGCTGCCGAAGTTCACCGGCTTCTCGCCCGTCATCTGGTCTCTGATCAGTGGGGCGACCCACACCGGGCTGACCGCCCATCTGATGGACGACGAGCTGGACACCGGTGCGGTACTGGTGCAGCGATCGGTGGAGATCACACCGACGAGCACGGGCACCAGCCTGGTGTACGAAACACTGGATCTGGTTCCCGAGGTGCTCACCGAAGCTCTGGACGGGCTCGAATCGGGCACGGTGACGCCGGTTCCGCAGGATCTGTCCGAGCGCACCTTCTTCCACAAGCGTTCCGACCGGGACAGCCTCGTCGACTGGACCTGGCCGGCGGCTGACATCGAGCGGTTCATCCGAGCGCTGTCGGATCCGTATCCCAATGCCTACACCTACTTTCGCGGCGAGCGGGTGCGACTGATCGCGTCACACGTGTCCCGATGCGCTTACGGCGGCACCCCCGGGCGGGTGTTCATCGACGAGGACGGTGGCATGGTGATCGTCGCCGGGGCGGACGCGTACCGGGGCCGGTCACCCGGCCTGGTGCTCGACGTCGTGCGCACCGACGACGGGGTCGACCACCGGGCGGTGGACTACTTCGGTCGCGGTGGCGGGTATCTCACCGCCGAACCCTGAGGTGCGGGGACGCCCGCGGCACGATCAGCGGCGTCGCCGTCTGCGGGTCCTCGATGATCTGGCACTTCAGTCCGTAGACGGCCTCCACCAGCTCAGCGGTGATGACCGACGTCGGATCGCCCTGAGCCACCACGCTTCCGGCCTTCATGACGATGATCTGATCGGCGTAGCGGCAGGCGTGGTTGAGGTCGTGCAGGACCGCGACCACGGTGTGGCCGTGTTCGCGGTTCAGCATCGCGAAGAGGTCGAGCAACTCGACTTGGTGGGCGATGTCGAGGTAGGTGGTCGGTTCGTCGAGCAGAAGTAGCGGGGTCTGCGCCGCCAGCACCATCGCGACCCAGACCCGCTGGCGCTGACCACCGGACAGTTCGTCGACGAGCCGGCCCGCCAGTTCGCTGACGCCGGTGAACCGCATCGCCTTGGCCACCGCAGCCTCGTCGCGAGCCGACCACTGGCGCAACAGGTTCTGGTGCGGGAACCGGCCGCGGGCCACCAGGTCGGCGACGGTGATGCCCTCCGGGGCGATCGAGGTCTGGGGCAGCAGCCCCAGCCGGCGGGCGACCTCTTTGGTGTGCACGGTGGCGATGTCGGCCCCGTCGAGGAGCACCTGCCCCGCGGAGGGTTTCAGCAGTCGCGCCAGGCCGCGCAGCAGCGTGGACTTGCCGCATGCATTCGGGCCGACGATCGCCGTGACCTGCCCGTCGACGATCGTCAGGGACAGGTCGGCGATGATCGCCGAGTTCTGATAGCCGATCGACAGGTCCGCTGTCCGCAGGCGTGAAGGGTTGTCAGTGTTCATCGTTGGTTCATCTCTGCCGCGCCTGAGTGATGAGGAGGTACACGAGGTAGGTGCCGCCCAGGGAGACGGTCACCGTGCCGACAGGGAGCTCGTTGTCGCGGAACACCTGCTGGGCCAGGATGTCGCTGAGCAGCAGCAGCACGGCTCCCATGACCGCGGCCGGGACCAGCGCGACACCGGGGCTCGCGGTGAGACGGCGAGCGAGCTGCGGCGCGGCCAGCGCCACGAACGCGATCGGTCCGGCCGCGGCACAGGACAGCGCGACCAGCCCGACCCCGATCACCAGATAGGCCAGTCGAGCTCGGTCCGGATGAACGCCGAGCGCGCCCGCGGCGTCATCACCCAGTTGCAGGATGGGCAGCTGCGGCCCGACGATGAGCAGCATCGCGGTCAACGCCGCCAGACAGACACTCATCGGCACCACCTGCGCCCAGGTGAGCCCGCTGAGGGTGCCCTGCTGCCACACCGCGGCGGTGACCGCGGTGTGGTGATCGAGCTTGATCACGATCCACTGATTGACCGAGTTGAGCACCGCACTGACCGCGATGCCGACGACGATCAGGCGGTACCCGGCCACGCCGTTGCGGTGGGACAGGGCGGAGACCGCCACGGCGGTGATGAGTCCCCCCACCACAGCACCGCCGGCGACGGCGTAGTAGCCGCCGCCGACCGTCGCGAGCACGGCGAGCGCACCGGTGTAGGCGCCGGAGTTGACTCCGATGATGTCCGGGCTGCCGAGCGGATTGCGGGTCAGCGCTTGGAAAATTGCTCCTGAGATGCCCAGGGCGGCACCGATCAGCAGCGCCATCGACATGCGCGGCAGGCGCCACTCGAGGATCACCACCCGGTCGAAGGACATGTTGGTGCCGGCCAGCACGGCGACGACGTCGGCGGGCGCGACGTGGTACTTGCCCAGCCCGACGGCGATCACAGCGCAGGCCAGTGCCGCCACCATGAGCGCGGTGACGATGGCGACTGCGCGCCAGGACGCCCGCGCGGACAGCCTGCCGACGCGCACCACGCATTGGCGTTTTCCGAAGTCGAGGTGTGCGGCGGTCACGGGCGATCCGTCCCGCGCCTGCGGATCAGCCAGATGAGCACGGGCGCACCCACGAACGCCGTGACGAGTCCGGCGGGCAGTTCGGCCGGGCGGATCACCACCCGCCCGATGATGTCGGCGGCCAGCAGCAGCGCCGGACCGCACACCACCGAGTAAGCCAGGATCCAGCGCCAGTCCGGGCCGGTGAATCGGCGCACGGCATGTGGGACCATCAGCCCGACGAAGCCGATCGGACCCGCGGCCGCGGTGGCCGATCCCGCGAGCAGTGTCACCGCGATCAGGCTGAGCACCTGGGTACGAACGACGTTGCCGCCGAGTGCTTTGGCAAGATCGTCGCCGAACGCCGTGACGTTGAGGGAGCGGGACACGACCAGGCACAGCACGGCGCCGGCGGTGATGAACGGACTGATCGCCAGCGCCACGTCCAACGGCCGCCCGTCCAGCGCCCCGGCGTCCCAGAAGCGCATGTTGTCGAAGGCCCTGGGGTGGCCGAGGCGCACCGCGAACCCGATGCCGTCCATGACCGCGCCGACCGCGACGCCGGCGAGCAGCACGCGCACCGGAGTCACGGTCGCGCGCCCGGACATCCCGACCAGGTACACCAGCACCATCGCAACGAGCGCGCCGGCGAAGGCGAACCAGATGTAGGTCCAGATTCCGCCGAGTCCGAGCAGGGCGATCGCACACACTACGAAAAGTGCTGCACCGGAGTTGATCCCGAGCACCTCGGAATCGGCCAGCGGATTACGTCCGACGGCCTGGATCAGCGTGCCCGACAGGGCCAGCGCCAGCCCGACCAGCAGTGCCAGCACCGTCCGAGGGATGCGCAGCTCGTGCACGATCCACTGGTCGCCGACGTTCTGGTAATCGGTGACGGCCTGCCACACCGTCGGCAGTGACACGGTCTGCGTTCCGATCGCGAGGCTGGCCACGCACAGCACGGCCAACAGCACGGTCGCGCCCCCGAGACCGAGCGGCCGGCGACGCCGTGGCGTGGGGCGCGTAGGCGCGGCGGCCGGTGCTGCCGGAGCGCTGATGGTCACGGACTACAGACCGATCCGTTCGCAGGCGTCGTCGAACTCCTCGAAAGCCAGTTTGTCGCTCTTGCCCTCGGCCAGGGCGCGCTCGTAGACGGTGAGCAGGTCGTCGCTCACCTCGGCGAACCGGACATCCCACGCGGCGGAGTCTTCGCGCCAGTAGCCGGTGATGTCGTAACGGTCGGCGGTCCAGCCGAGCCCGCGAAGGTACTTGCGGACCGCGCGGGACTCGGCCGCCTCCCCGGCGAACCAGCAGTAGCCGCATCCGGGAGGGAGCCGGAACTCCCGCACCGCGGCCGCCAGTGTGCTTGGTGCCGAACCGTTTCCGGTGCCGACACGGGGAATCACGGTGACGCCCGGATGCCGGGGCAGGTAGTCGAGATCGTCTTTGGCGAGGACCTCGACGATGAGCGTCACCGGCACGCCGGCCGGCAGTTCCTCGATGATGCGGGCGGCGGCGGGCAGGCCCGACATGTCGCTGGCCAGCAATTGCCACTGCGCGCCGGCCGGGGGCCGGTACCAGGACCGCGCGTGATCGAGCCCGACCCGCGCTCCGGGTGTCACCGACGCGGCCCAGTCGGTTCCCGGGCCCCGGGAGTGCACCACGACGTCGAGGGTGATCAGCGCTCCGTCGTGATGGCGCACCGAGTAGTTGCGGCCTTCACCGTCGGGATGGTCGTCGGCGCAGAAGTACACCCCGACAGCGGAATCGCCGCCCGGCCGGACGCCCAGCGCAGGCGGATCGTCGACGCGCAGCACGATCCGCCGCAGTCGACGGCTCAACTCTGCGGTCTCGACGACCGACGCGGGGGAGAACGACACCTAAGTGAGGCTAACCTATGCTGCGCGGCGGCGGGTGTCTGCCTCCCCGGGGCTACACTCGCCGCGGGCGCGCAGGACCGCCCGACGTCCGCTCGAAGAGGCTCAGCCTCCCTGCTCCACGCACCAGGCATTGCCGACCTCTTCTCGGCCCGACCCCGCGGACGCCGGGCCCACGAGAGGAGGCCGTGATGGCCAGCGCACTACCCGACAATCCGTCGTTGCCCCGACTGCGCGACGACGCCCGATCACTGCAGCGCCTCGTGCGCGCCGGTGACGCCGACGCCGTGGCGTCCGTGCGCCGTCACCACCCTCGTCCTGAGCGGGCATTGGACGGATTCGCCCTCCACGACGCCCAGCTGACCGTCGCACGTCGCTACGGATTCTCGGGATGGCCGGCCCTCGTGCGGTACCTCGACACCGCGGCGACGCTCAGCGTCGATCCCAGCCGCGTCGACGAGGACGCGCTCGACGTCGCCGACCGATTCTGCGCATCGGCGGTCCTGCACTACACCGACGTCGACGCCCCGCCACGCTGGGCGCACGCCGACGAGATGCTGCGGTGTGCACCAGATCTCACCGGGGATCACATCTGGGCGGCGGCCGCGGCGGCAGATGCCGGAGCGCTGCGCCGCGCGCTGGACGTCGATCCCGCGCGGGCGTCGGCCACCGGTGGTCCGTTCGGGTGGACGCCGCTCATGTACCTCTGCTACTCGCGGGCCACGGCGTCGCGTGCCGACACCCTCGAGGCCGCGGCGCTGCTGCTCGACGCCGGCGCCGATCCGAACGCCGGCTATCTGTGGCGGGTCATGGCGACGCCGTTCACCGTGCTCACGGGAGTGTTCGGGGAGGGCGAGCAGGGGCCACGCCTCCAGCCGCGCCACCCGTTCTGCACCGAACTCGCCACGCTGTTGCTCGACCGCGGTGCCCATCCGGCCGATCACCAGACGCTCTACAACCGGATGTTCCGGCCCGACGACTCCCACTTGGAGCTGCTGTTCGCCCACGGTGTGGCAAGTGTGGCGCCCAGCCCCTGGGAGCGCCGCCTCGGTGAGGCGATGGAGACACGCGAGCAGATGTGGCGACGACAGATTGATTGGGCTGCGGAGCATGGCTTTTCGGGCCGGCTGGAGCTGCTGGCGCGGCACGGGATCGACGTCGGCGGCGCGACGGCCGTCGCACCGGTCTTTCCGGCCGACCCGAACGCTCGCGACGAGAACGGCGCGACTCCACTGCACCACGCCGCCTGGGCCGGGGACCTCGCGATGATCGGAAGGCTGCTCGCGGCGGGAGCCGATCCCGCGGCGGTCGACGACCGGTTCGGATCGACGCCGCAGCAGTGGGCGGAGCACGCCTACCAGAGCGAGGCCGCGGCCCTGCTCAGGGAGCGCTCGCCTCGGTGAGCCGCTGCCACTGCCGCGCGGCGATCAACTCGGGCACCAGCACCTCGGTCAGCAGCGCGATGTCGTCGTCGGTGTCGCCCGGATAGCGCAGCACGCGGCCGGCCCCCGGCACGTCGCCGCCCACGCCGACGACGGTGCTGCCCCGCGCGGTGGTCCACTCGGCGAGTTGCGGTTCCCACGCCGAGCCCGAGAAGACCAGCAGGCGGTAGTCCGTCGTCTTGGTCAGATAGACGTCGACATGGCTCCAGTCACCGGTCTCGCACGCGGCGGCGGGTCGCCGAGGACCCTCCCGCAGCATCAGCGCACCCTGCTGCGCCGAGCACAACCGGTGCGCCGGGGCCGCCAGGTAGGTCCCCGATGGACCGAGCAGAAGCTCCGAAAGCTCTGGTAACCAGTCGGATTCATGTTCCAGCAGATGAGCGCTCGCGGCCGCGGCGCCATCCACGGATGCCGCGACCGCCGACGTGTCGACGCCGACGAGGTGGCTCTCCAAGGCGAGCAGCAGCGCCAATGTGTGCTGAAAGCTCCGGCACGCGACACCGCCGGCCTCGACCCCCGCCTCCAGGGTGACCACCCTGTCGCACCGCCCGGTGAGCGCGGAGCCCGCCGTGTTGGTCAGCGCGACGGTGGTGACGCCCGCGGGCAGCCGGGTCAGCGCGTCGAGGGTCTCGACCGATCCGCCGCTGGCCGAGGTCGCCACCACCAGTGTCCCTGGCCCCCACGCCGGCAGCAGCGACGACGAGGCGAGTTCGGCGGTCGCCACCACGCCGCGGGACCGCAGCCGGGCGGCGGCCACCGCGCTCGCGTAGGCCGAGGACCCCATGCCGAGCAGGACCACGCGGGTGGTGTCGGCGGGAACCACGTCGGCCCACGGATTGCGTTCGGAGAGCATCAGTGCCAGTCGCGCGAGCGCGTCGGGCTTCTGCGTCAGATCGGCGGCGAAGGCATCGGGTTTCACGGTGTTTCCTCCTCGTCGAGCAGGGCGGGCAGGGCGGCATCGGGCACGTACATCCAGCGGGGGAGATGCTCTGCGGCGTAGATCATCTCGCGCATCACCTGGATCAGGCGCAGCGCGCGCAGCGGACGCGGATCGAACAGCGCGCTGTGCCCGAGTCCGCGCAGGCGGGTGGCATAGGTGTCGAGGAACGTCCGCCGGGCCTTGCCCTCCACCGCATGCAGCACGGCCGGATCGAGATCGGTGTAGCGGCGGGCGACGATCGCGACGTGGGACAGCGATTGCGCCATGCCCGCGACGTCGACGACGGCGGGAATGGGCTTGACCCGCTCGGCGGCCGTCAGCACGGGGTTGCCGTCGAAATCGGTTACCGAGAACCGGTCGCCGCTGCGCAGCACCTGACCGACGTGCAGGTCACCGTGTCCGTCGAGCACCGTCGTGCCGGCCAGGGTCCGTAGCACCCCGAACTCCGAGGCCACCTCTGCGCGGCGTGCGCGCAGGACCGCGCCGCATGCGGAGTCACCGGTGGCGCAGGCGGTGTCGAGGCTCTCGAGAGCGGTGCGATGCCAGCGGTCCGCGTCTGCCGCGGCGGCCGTGGACGCCGTGGCGGACAGCGCGGCATGCAGGTCGGCGATCAGCGTCCCGAGCGCCTGCGCCGTGGGAATGATCGCCTCGGGATCGTGGTGGAGGGCGGCCGCGGTCATCGCCTCGACCGCCCACGTCCAGCCGTCGACGGCGCCGGGCAGGTACTCGTCGACGTACGCCACCACCGTCTCGTCGCCCCGTGCCGGCTGCCAGGTGACCATGCCCCACGGCGCGGGCATCCCCGTGAAGCCGGCCTCCCGCAGGACGGTGATGCGCCGCGGCGCCGGATGGGGGCCCTCCTGCAGGTGGGTGGCCCACTTGACGACAGCGGTGTCGCCGACGATCACCGATTCGTTGGTCTGGTCCACGCCGATGGCCCGTTCGGTCCTCGCGGGTCGCGACGTCCATGACCGCACCGCGAATCGGCCGAATATGTTCGAACCCCGTTGTGCGGCAAGCATCTCGAGCAGCGCCTCGGCGGCGCCATCGCCGGGCAGGGCGCGTCGCCATCCGTCGCGGTGCACCATGGGCGTCGCGGCCAGGCCCGCGCCGCCGTCGACGACGGCCAGCCGGTACCCGCCCGGCAGGTCCAGCCAGTCCAGCGGGTCAGCCACCCGGCGACCGGTGAGCACGGCCGGCCCGTTCGATGACGTCGGCGCCCACCCGCAGGCCGTCGCGTTCGCGGATCGCCGCGCCGAGGTCGGCCAGGCGGTCGCGCAGCGCGGTGTCGGCGAGGAGGCGATCCACCGCGTCCGTCAGCTCGTCGTCGGTGAACCGGTAGGTGTCCAGCCGGATCCCGAATCCGAGTTCGTCGACGCGCTGGGCGTTCTCGTACTGGTCCCAGAACAGCGGCAGCACGATCAGTGGCTTGCCGAAGTGCAGCGTCTCGGTGACGGTGTTGTTGCCGCCGTGCGAGATCACCAGGTCGACCTGCGGGATCACCTTCGTCTGCGGCAGCATCTGCTCGCCGACCATGTTGTCGGCCAACGTGATCCGGTCGGCCTGTGGTCCCTTGCTGACGATGTAGCGGTGTCGGGTGGTGCCCAGCACGTCGACCAACCGCTGCATGAGCTCGACGTCGGCGCCACCCAGGGAACCGAGCGACAGGTAGACCAGCGCACTGCCGGCGGGCCGGTCGGCCACAGCGGCAGGCAGCGGATAGGCGTCGTCGGTCTCCCGGACGCTGGAGTCCATCCGCGTCCACGTGGTGTCGAGGGGACGCCGATCCACATAATCGGCCTCGGCGGGATAGACGTAGAGGCCGGCCGAGTTGTCGCGCGGCATGAACTCCAGATCGGGCAGCGGTGCGGCGCCTTGCGCCTGCACCCAGGCGTCGAAATCGGTCCACATCGCGCGGTGGGTGCGGTCGAACTCCCCCCGGTAGGCGTCCCATTCCGTCCGATCGGCACTGGGCAAACCCGAGAACGGCGGTGGCACATCGGGTCCCGGGATCTCCAGCGGACTGCACGACACGATGCGCACGAAGGGCACCCCGGCGGTCACCAGCGCGGGAAACAGCACGACGTTGTCCTCGACGATGACGTCGGGCCGATGCTGGGCGATGATGTCGCGCAGCCGCGGCTCGCAGTAGCGGGCGCCGTCGATGAGTGCCTGGTACGTCGGCTGGATGAACGTCGCGAGCTGCTCGATCGTCGGCTTGCGGAACTCCGGGGCGGTCTCGGCGATGAACTGCGTCCAGAAGGCGCCGGCGTCCTCGTCGACGGCCCCCTCGGCCGGCGCGGCCAGATCGACGAGTTCCTCGACGAACCCGAACGGTGCGATCCGGCCCGCCCAGGAGCTCTCGGCGGCGAAGACGATCCGGTGGCCGCGGTCGCGCAGGATCGACGCCAGCCCGATGCACTGATTCGTCGGCCCGTACGCCGACTCCGGCCAGAACATGATCGTCAATGGTGTCTGCTCGGTCACGCAAGAAACCTACCTCGCGGCCAGGTGGTCGGCCCCGCGGTTGCGGAGTAGTTTTCCTCCCATGCCGACAATCACCACCAGCGATGGCGTCGAGATCTATTACAAGGACTGGGGTTCAGGACAGCCGATCGTGTTCAGCCACGGCTGGCCGCTGTCGGCGGACGACTGGGACGCCCAGCTGATGTTCTTCCTCGGGCAGGGCTACCGGGTGGTCGCGCACGACCGGCGGGGGCACGGCCGGTCGGAGCAGGTCGCCGACGGCCACGACATGGACCACTACGCCGACGACCTCGCCGCCGTCGTCGAACACCTCGACCTGCGTGACGCCGTGCATGTGGGGCACTCCACCGGTGGCGGCGAGGTGGTGCGTTACCTGGCACGCCACGGCGAGGAGCGTGCCGCGAAGGCCGCGCTGATCGCGGCGGTGCCGCCGCTGATGGTGCAGACCGAGACCAATCCGGGCGGACTGCCCAAATCGGTGTTCGACGACTTCCAGACACAGGTCGCGACCAACCGGTCGGCGTTCTACCGCGCGGTCCCCGAGGGGCCGTTCTACGGCTTCAACCGCGACGGCGTCGAACCGGTCGAGGGCGTCATCGCGAACTGGTGGCGGCAGGGCATGATGGGCGGGGCCAAGGCGCACTACGACGGTGTGGTGGCGTTCTCCCAGACCGATTTCACCGAGGACCTCAAGAAGATCTCGCTGCCCGTCCTGGTGATGCACGGCGACGACGATCAGATCGTGCCCTATGCCGATGCCGGTCCGCTGTCGGCCGAGTTGCTGCCGAACGGAATCCTGAAGACGTACAAGGGCTTTCCGCATGGCATGCCGACCACACATGCCGACGTCATCAACGCCGACCTGTTGGAGTTCCTCAGGGCCTAGCGACGCCAGAAGTCGAATCGGTCGCGGCCGGGCCGGAAACCGGCGGCCTCGACGATGTCGACCGCGACGCCGAAACGGCGTCCGATGTTCCCGGGCTCGTGGGCGTCGCTGCCGAAGGACACCGCCGCACCGCCCTCCTGCCACCACCACCGCACCAGATCGACCGATGCCAGAGGCGATTTGGTGTTGATCTCGAGCGCCCGCCCGGACGCGGCGAGCGCGCGGAACACCGTGCGGTAGTGCTCCTCGAAATCGGCTTCCCGGTAGGCGCCCGCGCGGTCGGCGGGCCAGTAGCGGCGCGGATAGTCGCAGTGGGCGAGCACGGTGAACACGGACGACTGCTCGATCAACGCCACCATGTCGGAGAAGTAGCGGTTGACCAACTCGTGGGGATCGTGGCGGGCGAACAGGCGCCTGTCGATCCCTTCGAGGGTCCCCGCCACCGGGATACCGTGCAGGCTGCCCAGCACCCGGTCGAACTCACCGGCCGCCAGCACTGAGGCGACGCTCTCGCTGAACCAGTGCGGTTCGCCCGCCTCGATGCCCGACAGGATGCGCAGGGTCGGGAACATGTCCCGGCAGCGTGCGATGTCGGCGAGATAGCCCTCGACGTCGAGGGGCGCCACGCCGCGCCGCATCCCGATCGCCATCCCCGCCGGAGGAGTGTCTCGCGCGCCCCAGTCGGTGAAGTCGACGTGTTCGGTGAACGCCACCGCCGGGATGCCGAGTTCGACCGCGCGCCGGCATTCCGCCTCCATGGTCGACGCGCTCGCCGTGTCCCACGACCACCTCGAGTGGACGTGGTTGTCCGAGGGCAGCACCGCTCAGGCCGGAGCGGAGCCGGCCTGCAGGGCCTCCCGCTGAATGCGGTCGAATTGAGCGCCCATGGCGTCGGCCAGCGCGGTGGCGGCCGAGAGCGGTCGCACCATCACCATGAAGTCGTCGATCAGGCCGTCGTCGTCGACGTGGAGGAAGTCGCAGCCGGTGACCAACTTGCCGGCGACCGTCGCCTCGAAGACGAGCGCGTGGTCACGGCTGTCGTCGTCGCCGATCTCGCGGATGTAGCGGAAGTCCTCGAACACCCGCATCACGGCGCGCAGGATGGCCGCGGTGATCGGCTTGCCCGCATAGGGCTTGAACGCGACCGGACTGGTGAACACGACGTCGTCGGCGAGCAGTGCCTCGATGGCGGCTGCGTCGCGGGCCTCGACGGCCTGGCGGAACGGATGCATGTGATGACCGTAGCGAAGCCGCCGATCACCCGGGTAGCAGGACCCTCAGCCGACGAGCAGCCGCGACGCCGCCCGGTTGAGCCGGCGGCGGGGCCAGCCCAACGGACCGTCGGCCGACAGTGCCGCCCGGGCGGCGTTGCGGCCGCAGATGCCGTGCACACCGCCGCCGGGCGGCGCTCCGGCGCTGCCGAGGAACACGTTGTCCAGCGGCGTCCGCGGACCACCCTGGCCCGGCATCGGTCGGAACACCAACTGCTGGAACAACTGTGACGTCCCGCCGTTGACGGCGCCGGCGTGCAGGTTGGCGTCGCTGTGTTCGAGGTCGGACGGCCGTTGGATCACCTTGCCGACGAGATGGCCGGTGAATCCCGGGGCGTGCTGCTCGAGCACCGCGTCGACCGCCTCGGCCAGTTGATCGGCGGAGCGGTCGTCGCTGCGGCCGCGCGGCAGATGCGTGTACGCCCAGGCGCTCTCCGTGCCGGCGGGGGAGCGACTGGGGTCGGCCGTGGTCATCTGGCCGAAGAGCAGGAACGGTGCCGACGGCACGGTGCCGGTGTTGAGGTCGGCCATCCAGCGGATCAGCCCGTCGTGGTCGGCGCCCAGGTGCACCGTGCCGGCGCCGGCGAGGCTGGGCGACCGCCAGGGGATGGGTGCGTCCAGGGCATAGTTGATCTTCAGCACCGGGGTGTCCCAGACGAAGCGGTCCAGGTCGCGGTGTGGTCCCGACGGCAGGACGTCGGGCGGCAGCAACCGCTGGTACAGCTGGGGGGCGGACGTGTCGGCGATGACGGCGCGCCGGCACCGCACGACGGCGCCGTCGGTCAGGTTCACCGCGGTGGCCCGGTGGCCGCGCACGTCGATGCTGTCGATTTCGCGTCCGCACTCCACGCGGGCGCCGGCCGCCTCGGCCCGGCGCACCAGCGCAGCGGTCAGGGCGCCCGCCCCGCCGACAGGGACCGGGAAGCCGCCGTCCTGGCCCAGCATCACCAACAGGTAGCCCATGACGCCGCTGCCGGGAGCGTCGACGGGCACGTCGGCGTGCATGGCATTGCCCAGCAGCAGTAGTTGCGCCGCCTCGCCGTCGAAGAGCTGCCGTGCCAGTTCCCCGGCCGGCAGCAACAGCAACTGCGCCAGACGCAGCGCGTCGGCCGCGCCGAGCCGGCGCAACAGCCCCGCCGGGCCGCGCACCGGCGGGAACGGGGCGAACAACGTCTCCAGCAGCGGCTTCTTGATGCGCTGATACTGCTCGAACGCGGCGATCCAGCGATCCCCGTCACCGGGATGACGGCGATCGAATTCGGCTGCGGTGCGCTCGATGTCGCGGTACAGCACCGGGGCGTCGTCATCGTCGGCGCTGCGGGCATGCCCCACGACGGCGGGTGCGTGGCTCCAGCGCAATCCGTGGTCCTCGAGCTGCAGGTGCTGCAGCGCCGGCGAGGCGACCGACAGGGGGTAGAACGCGCTGTAGAGATCGCTGACGTAGCCCGGGACCAGTTCGGCGCTCTTGACCGCGCCGCCGGGCGCGCTCTGCGCCTCGAGCACCACGACGTCCCACCCCGCGTCGGCGAGCAGCGCCGCCGCGACCAGTCCGTTGTGACCGGCGCCGATGACCACCGCGTCGGCGGTCTCCGACCGCGACAGCTCAGCGGTCATCGCGGGTGCGTCGCTCGGCCATCGCCGCCAACCGCCATGTCGTCTCCCGATTGCGGGGGAACGCGGCCGCCAGCGCCACCTGTTTGGGCAGCCAGTTCAGCGGCGGCGACACCGGGACCTCGGCCATCTCGATCCGGCATCCGCCCCCGTCGAGGTCCTGCAGGCGCAGGGTGATCCTTGCCTTGCCAAAAGGGCGGCCGTTGGCGATGAGGACGAGTTCGCTTTCGGGCGTGCAGGATTCGACCACGGTGCTGTCGTTGAGCACCAGCGGCCAGATGCCGATGGAATGGTGGATGGTGCTACCCGGCGCAGGCCAGTCGGCATCGACGGCCCGCATCCGGCTGTTGCCCACCACCCACTGCGAGTACGTCCACCCGTCGGCGATCACCGCCCAGACGTCGTGCCGGGACGCAGGCGTGTCGCGCGCGACGACCGGCGTGCTGTCGATGTCCTCGGGTTCTGTCGTCACCGAATCGCGTTACCCGCAGCTGCGGCGGATAAACGTCGGCTCGCCGTGATTGCATGGGGACCGACCGCAACGAGAATCGGAGGTGTTGCCGCATGCCGGGTGTGGGGCGCGGTGACTCTGTCTGGCTCGCTGACGTGCTGCGGGCCGAGGGGCTCGAGGTCGTCGAGCTGCCGGGCTGGCGTCAGCGCGGCCACGGCGCGTTCTCCGACATTCGCGGGGTGATGGTCCATCACACCGGGTCCGACTCGGCCACCGCGGAATCGATCGCGGTGGGCCGTCCTGATCTGCCCGGACCGCTCTCGCAGCTGCACGTCGCCCGGGACGGCACCGTCACGGTGGTGGCCGCGGGGGTGGCGTGGCATGCCGGCGCCGGGAGCTTCTCGTGGCTGCCGGCCAACACGGGCAACTGGCACACCCTCGGGATCGAGTGCGCGAACAGCGGGACCAGTCCGTGGGCGCCGCACCGCCGGAACTGGCCCGACGAGCAGTACGCCGCGCTGGTCGGCAGTTGTGCGGCACTGTGCCGGCGGCTCGGCCGGCCCGCGAGCCGCACCATCGGGCACAAGGAGTACGCCGGCCGTGCCCAGGGCAAGTGGGATCCCGGCGCGATCGACATGGGGACTCTGCGACGCGACATCGCGGTGCGCATCGCCACGCCCCGGCCGGCGCCCGACGACGACTACGTCGGCGTGCTGCTGCAGCGGGGTTCGACGGGCCCGCAGGTCGCCGAACTTCAGCGCCGCCTCAGATACGCCTACGCGGCCTACGCCGGCGACCTCGCCATCGACGGCGTCTTCGGACCCGATACCGAGGCTGCGGTCCGCGAATTCCAGCGCCGTTCAACGGGTTTGGAGGTGGACGGGATCGTCGGGCCGGCCACGGCCGCGGCATTGCGGCTGCGGCTGGTCAGCTCGCCGGCCTGACCTCGACCGGGATTCCGTTGAGGGCGCCGTTGCCCGAGGGTTCGTCGAGGAAATCCGGCGGGGAGAGCACGTTGGTGTTGACACCGGGGGAGCCGTTGGCGATGCCCAGCCGGGTGCCGGCCTTGCCGTGGCCCCAGCCGTGCGGCATCGACACCACGCCCGGTTTGATCGCCTCGGTCACCTCGACCGGGACCTCGATGCAGCCGCCCGACGAGGTGACCGTGACCCGGTCGCCGTCGGCGATGCCGCGGCGGGTGGCGTCCTCGCGGTGCATCAGCAGCGTGCAGCGATCGCGCCCCTTCATCAACGGTGCGACGTTGTGCAGCCAGGAGTTGTTGGAGCGCAGGTGACGTCGGCTCACCAGGACGAGGTCCTCAGGTGCCCGGGTGAGACGCCGCGCCAGCCGCGGCAGGTCCTCGAGCAGGTACGGCGGAGCCAGCCGGATCTTGCCGTCACTGGTCCCGAGCACCTCGGGCACGCGCGGCACCATCGGCCCGAAATTGATGCCGTCGGGATGCTGCCGCAACTTGTCCAGCGTCAGGCCGTCGGGATCATCGCCGTATCGGTCGCCGAACGGACCGGTGCGCAGTGTGAGGTCCAGCGTGCGTTCCGGGCCACCGTGGTCGTACAGGGCACGCACCGTGGCGCCGTCGAGGCCCTGCGTGAAGCACAGATAGTCGAAGAAGCCGTCGTCGATCGCGGCGACGTCGACGTCCTCGGCCGGTGTCCCGGTGCACAGCCCGGTCAACCGGACCAGGATCTCCCACTCGTCCGGCGCGTCCGGGTCGGGTCTGGCGAACACCGGCGGCGAGTAGTTCGCGACGCTGTTGACGGCAAAGTGCAGGATGAGGTCGTCGTGGTGGGGCTGCTCGAGGGGGGAGGGGCCGGGCAGGATCACATCGGCGTGGCGCGTTGTCTCGTTGAGCCACAGGTCGATCGAGATCATCGCCTCGAGTTCGTCGAGCGCCTCGTCGAGCCGATGGCCTGCCGGAGTGGACAGCACCGGATTACCGGCGACCGTGATCAGCGCCTTGATCTGCCCCTCGCCCGGTGTGGCGATCTCCTCGGCCAGGCAGGACACCGGAACCTGGCCGAGCACCTCTTTGGCGCCGCGTACCCGGGTGCGGTACCGGCCGAAGTCGGCGACGCCGTCTTCGAGTCCCGGGATGGGTTGCACCGTGACCGACCACGCGGCGGCGGTGGGGAACATCGCGCCGCCCGGTACGTCGAAGTGGCCGGTGAGGACGTTCACCACGTCGACGAGCCAGCTCGCGAGGCTGCCGAATTCCTGGTTGCAGGTGCCGATCCGGCCGTAGACGACGGCGCGGGGCGTCGCCGCGAGTTCGCGAGCGAGTTCCCGGATGCGTTCGGCGCCGATGCCCGTCACCTCGGCCACCCGCTCGGGCGGCCAGTCGGCGACGACCTCGCCGAGGGTGTCGACACCGTCGAGTTGCGGCGCCACCGTCCCGAGGTCGACCAGCTTCTCGTCGAACAGGGTGTGGGCGACGGCGAGCAGTAGCGCGGCGTCGGTGCCCGGCGTGATGGGCAGCCACTCGTCGGCCCGCTCCGCGGTGGCCGTGCGGACCGGGTCGACCACGATCACCCGGCCACGCTGCCGAACGGCGCCGATCAGGCCCATCACATCCGGGGCGGCCAGCAGCGATCCCTGCGACGCGGCGGGATTGGCGCCCATGATGACCAGCAGGTCGGTGCGTTCGACGTCGGGCACCGGGAAGCTCCACCAGCCGCCGTACATCAGGTGCGAGGACAGGTTCTTCGGCCACTGGTCGACGGTGCCCGGCGAGTAGGTCATCGGCATGCCGGAGAGTCCGAGCAGGATGCCGGCGTAGCGCGCCAGGGAGAACGAGTGGGCGAGCGGGTTTCCGGTGTACGCGGTGACGGCGCCGATCCCGTACTTCTCGATGACCGGCGCCAGCAGCTCCGTGCAGCGCCGGAAGGCGGTGTCCCAGTCGACCTCCTGCCACTGGCCGTCGACCTTGACCATCGGCCGCCGGATGCGGTCGGGGTCCTCGTGCACGGCGCCCAGCGATGCTCCCTTGGGGCAGATGTGGCCGTGACTCCACACGTCCTGCCGGTTCGGGCGGACACCGGCGACGTGCCCCTGCTCGACACGAATCTCCAACCCGCACATGGCCTCACAGAGCGGACACGTGTACAGGTGCAGCCCGTCCTCGCCGACCCCGGCCAACTCTCTTCGCGTTCCCGCCATCGACTCCGACCCCGCTCCGCCGTTGTTGTGACAGACTGTATCGACAATCCGCCCGGAAGGGGCCGCATTCGTGGACAGAGCATCGCCTCCCCGGCGTCGGCACCACGGCTCGCGCCGCGACCCGACGATCAACGACGCCGTCCTCGACGCCGCCCGCACGCTGTTGGTCACCCGCGGTTACGCGGGCACGTCGATCGACCTGATCGCGGCCACAGCCAAGGTCAGCCGTCCGGCGATCTATCGGCGGTGGCGCACCAAGGCCCACCTCATTCACGAGGCGGCCTTCCCCGGCCTGGGCCCCGACCCGTGCGAGGACGACCTGACGGCGGAGATCGCCCGGCTGTGCCGTGGGGCGCTGGTGATGTACGCCGATCCTGTTGTGCGCGAAGCAGTTCCGGGACTACTCCACGATCTGCGGATGGAGCCTGCGATGCGCAGGCTGCTCAACGACCGGTTGGAGGCCGCGGCGCGCCGGCAACTGGCGGCGCAGCTGGCTGACGCCGCCGACGCCCGGTCCGGGGTGGACGCCGACACCGTGATGGACGCGATCGCCGGAGCGGCCTGGTACGCCGTGTGCGTCCGCAAGGTGACCGACCTCGATCGCGCGGCCACACACCTGGCCGACCTGGTGTGCCACGGCGTACTGCGCCGCGATTAGAGCCGGCCCACCTCGCGCAGCCCCTCGACGGTGTCCGCGATCGTCTCGGCCGGGTCGCGCCAGTGCAGACCGAAGTCCCGAGCGCTCGGCGCGTCATCGGAGGCCGGCATCTGCGTGTAGTACTGCATCGCCGCGGAGTTGATCGGCGTCTCGAAGGGAAGGAACGGTCCCACGACGTCGAAGACCCGACCGACGCTGCGCAGCGCCACATCGGGCACCGGGACCGCCGTGAGCGTGCGGTTCGCCGCGGTGCCGATCATCTGGGCCAGCTGATCCACCGAAACACGTTGTCCGCCGGCCATATAGCGTCGGGGTCCGTGGCCGGGCTCGAGGAGCGCGACGTGCAGTGCGGCCAGGTCGCGGACGTCGATGACGATCCAACCGGCCCCGCGGCCGGGCACGCTGCGCATCTTCACCGATGCCTCCACGCCCTCGGCGGCCTCGCCGAACTGGTCGCCGGCGGGCGGGCCGAGAACCATGCCGGGATAGGTGATGTTCACCGGTGCGCCGGCGTCCTGCAGGCCGCGTGCGTACGCCTCGACCGCCGCCTTCGACCGCCCGTAGCCGTCGCTGCCGCCGACCACCGGCAGATCGGCGTGCAGTATCTCGAGGTCCGGACGGAACAGAGCGGTGAAGCTGGAGACGTGCACGATCGGGTCGATGCCGGCTGCGACGGCAGCGCCGAGCACGTTGCGGGCACCTTCGAGATTGGTGTGCAGCATCTCGTCGGCGCGGTTGGGATCGGTGGACACCATTGCCGCGCAGTGGATCACGGCGTCGCAGCCGTCCAGCGCAGCCGCGGTGCTCTGCGCGTCGGCGATATCGCCGAGCACGTGATCGCCGATGTCGACGCCGATCTTCTCGGCGCTGGTGCTCAGTCGGCCCGCGTTGCGCACCAGGAAGCGCACGTCGTGCCCGGCATCCTGCACGGCCTTGGCGGTCCATGCGCCGACGAAGCCGGTGCCGCCGGTGATCAGTACCTTCATCTACCCTCCGGTCTCACGACGCGCTCTATACCCGTTCGGCCCGCGCGCCTCACCCGCTGACGTGCTGGATCTGGATCAGATTGCCACACGTGTCGTCGAGCACCGCCGTGGTGACCGGCCCCATGTCGGTGGGCTGCTGGGTGAAGCGCACGCCGAGTGCGCGAAGACGGTCGTATTCGGCCGCCACGTCGTCGACGTCGAAGGCGGTGAACGGGATGCCGTCGGCCACCAGCGCCTCCTTGAACGGTCGGGCGGCGGGATGTTCGTCGGGTTCGAGCACGAGCTCGACGCCGTCGGGGCTGTCCGCGGAGACGACGGTGATCCACCGGTGCGATCCCATCGGGACGTCGTGCTTGGGGCGGAAGCCGAGCACGTCGGTGTAAAAGCGCAGCGCTTTGTCCTGGTCGTCGACGAGCACGCTCGTCAGGGTGATTCTCATGACTGTCCTCCCCGGTCGGTGAGCCACCGCGCCGTGATCTCTTGCAGCGGAGCGGTATTGAGGTAGTGGAACTTGTACTTGCCGTCGCGCCGGGTCTCGACGAGCCCCGCCGCTTCGAGCACGTCCAGGTGCTGTGAGATCGCCTGACGGGACGACCCCAGCCCGTGCCGCGTCGTCAGGCGGGCGCGGATCTCGAAGAGCGTCTGACCGTCGCGCTCGGCCAGTTCGTCGAGGATGGTGCGCCGCGTGGGGTCGGCCAAGGCCTTGAAGACGTCGCCCACCCCACGACCATAGGCAAGTGATTACTTGCCTGTCAACGACGGCGGCAGTCAGGTGGGGTCGGGGACCTGATCGGGCCATTGCGCCAGCGTGCGGGCGGCCTCGGCCGTCGAGCGCAGGAAGGTCAGGAGCATGGCGTCGGGATCGGCGGCCGTCCGCACGGCGCGGTAGGGCAGCACGTACTCGCCCAGATCGGTGTCGAAGTACGCCGCGTCCGGCGCCACGTCCCACTGCTCGAACCCGGCAGGCTGGGGATAGGCGTACGAGTAGAAGACGCCCTCGTCGGCGCCACCCGGCCAGTACCCCGCGCTGGACACCTCGTCGCTGTAGGCGTCGACCATCACCGAGTCGGGGCAGTTCGGCACGCCGCCGGGATGCACAGGTGCGCCCCGGCCGGAGAACCGGGTGACCGCCAGGTCGAAGGCGCCCCAGAAGAAGTGCACCGGACTGACCTTGCCGCGGAAGTCGGCGCGGAAGGCAGTGAACACCCGATGCGCGCTGACCAGCGAGCGCCAGAAGGCGTTCATCGCCTGCGGGTCGTAGCTCGCATGGGCGGTGTCCTCGGCGAACGGGATCACGTCGGGCAGCTCGACCGGCGTGCCGACGATCGGGATGTCGAGATCGAGTTCGGCCAGCAGACGCCGGAACTCGGCGTAGAAGTCCGCCACAGACCGCGGTTCGAGGGCCATGGACCGGTGCGTGCCGTCGGTGACGCGGATGTGCAGGCGATGCTCGATGAAGTCGAACGTCACCTCGAACGCGCGCGGCGCGTAAGGGATGAGTGAGGTGGTGAGGCCACTGGCATTGACGTAGAGCGGCACCTCCCACCAGTGGTTGAGGTGGACGCTCGCCGCCATGCGCACTTTGCCGACGATCTGGGTCCACAGGTGCACGGTGTCGCGGGTGTCCTGCCAGTCGGCCAGCGGGAGCTCCGGCCAAGCGAGTGAAATCTGAGCGTCGGTCATCAGTCCATCTTGGTCGTTGATGGCGTGTCACGACCAGTTGACGGCTGTCAATTTTCTTGCCGGATGTGCCCGTCAGGTCGCGCCCGCTGCTCTACATTGGCCGAATGTCCTCGCCGCGTCCGCCGCTCATCGAACGTCCCGCCGATCTGACCGCCGAGTGGCTCACCGCCGCGCTGGGTCATGGCACGGTCGACGAGTTCAGCGTCGCCCGCATCGGGACCGGCCAGATGAGCGAGTGCTACCGCGTCACCCTCACCTACGCCGACGGCGCATCGGGGCCGGCGTCGGTGGTGCTGAAGGTGGCGGCCGCCGACCCGAGCAGCCGGCAGACCGGCCTGGCGATGGGGCTCTACGAGCGCGAGGTCCGCTTCTACACCGACATCGCGCCGGGGCTCGTGGGCCCCGTCGCGCCCTGCCACCACGCGGCCTATGATCCCGCGACCGGCGTCTTCGATCTGCTGCTCGACGACGCGGCGCCGGCGGCCGTCGGTGACGAGATCCGCGGTGCCACTGCCGAACAGGCGGTGCTGGCGCTGCGTCAGCTCGGGCTCGTACACGGCCCGCTGCTCGGCGACGAGGCGCTGGCGCACGCCGCGTGGATCAACCGGGAGTCGCCGGTCAATCAGGGGTTGATGAGCGCCCTGTATGCCGGCTTCATCGACCGCTACCGCGACCAGGTGGCGCCGGAACACCGCGAGGTGTGCGAGCGGTTCGTCGCCGCCTTCGATGCCTACGCCGCAGAGGACGCGGCCGGCGGCCGACGCGGACTGGTGCACGGTGACTACCGGCTGGACAACATGCTCTTCGGGCAGGACGGCGCCGATCGGCCGCTCACCGTGGTGGACTGGCAGACCGTCACCTGGGGGCCGGCGTTCACCGACGTCGCCTACTTCCTGGGGTGCGCGCTGCCGACCGAGGAACGTCGGGCCCGCTACGACGAGTTGCTCGCCGCCTATCACGAAGCGCTGGGTTCCGGTTCCGGCGTCACCCTCGACGAGGTCCGCGAGGGTGTGCGGCGGCAGAGCTTCTTCGGTGTGCTGATGGCGATCGTGTCGCCGATGCTCGTCGAACGAACTGAGCGCGGTGACGAGATGTTCATGGCGATGATCGCCCGACACTGCCAGCATGTGCTCGACACCGACGCGCTGGCGCTGCTGCCGGAGCCGTCGACACCCGAGCCGTTGCAGCCCGAGCCGTCCGACGAAGGCCGTCACGCCCCGACCGACGAACCGCTGTGGAGCGAGAGCTGGTATTTCGACTTCGCCGACCCCGCCCAGCGTGTCGGTGGCTGGATCCGCCTGGGAGTCATCCCGAATCAGGGGCACGCCTGGATCAACGGGCTGCTGTGCGGGCCGGACATGCCGACGATCGCGGTGCTCGATTTCGAGGCTCCGCTGCCGGAGGACCACACGCTGGTGCGGTCCGACGTCGGCGAGCTCGCCATGGATGTCGTCGAACCCCTTGCGGTATACCGTGTTTCGCTGCGGGGACGCGGGGAGGCGCACGACGATCCGGCGGCCCTGCTGCGCGGTGAGGCCGGACGGCCGGTGGAACTCACGATGGATCTGACGTGGACGACCGTCGGCACCCCGTTCCAGTACCGGGTGTCGCCGCGCTACGAGATCCCGTGCCGGGTCTCGGGCACGGTGACCGCGAACGGCCAGTCGTATGCCTTCACCGATGTGGCCGGCCAGCGCGACCATTCGTGGGCCTCGCGCGACTGGTGGAGCATGGACTGGGTGTGGAGTGCGCTGCACCTCGACGACGGGACGCACCTGCACGGGGTCGACATCCGGATCCCGGGGGCGCCGCCGTTGTCGGTCGGCTACGAGCAGCGGGGGGGCGAGCCGCTGCTCGAACTGTCGACGGTCGACGCGCGGGAAACCGCGTGGGACAACGAGTTACCCATCTCCGCCGAGGTGTTCTACGGTGATCTCGGCGCGACGATCACCGTCGTCGGGCACGCGCCCGTGCTGCTGACGTCTCCCGACGGGCGCCTGAGCCGGTTCCCGCGCGCCTGGGGGACCGTGACCACCGCCGACGGCCGGACGGGGATCGGCTGGATCGAGTGGAACCGCAGCCAGGGCTGATCCCTCAGACTCGGTCCGCGACCTTCAACTCTCCATAGGCCGCGCGGGTGTGTTCGGCGAGTGCAGGCACATCGCTGATCGCGGCGCTGTTCGCCACGAAACCGAAGTCCATGTGATCGCGATACGAACTCAGCGTCACGTTCAAGCCGATGGCGGCGGCCAGCGCCGACACCGGGAAGATGCCGGTGAGTGTCGCGCCGTTGAGATACTGGATGTCGTTGCTGCCCGGCACATTCGAGATGACCAGATTGCACGCCGGGTGGCCCACTCGGTCGAGGTGGGTCGATGCGCCGGCACCGGCGAGCGCGACCAGCGCGACGGCATAGGTCATCGCCGCGTCCGGCGACAGGCCGCCCAGTTCCCTCTTGGCCGTGGCGACCGAGTGGGCCACCTGACGCAGACGGTCTTCCATCGCGGCCTCCGGCTGCCCGAGGCGGACGAACATCGCCGACACCTTGGTGCCCACGGTGGTGTCGCCGTCCCCGCGCAGCGACACCGGACACATGGCGATCAACTCGTGCGCGTACGCCTGATCCGTCTCGCGCAGGTAGGCGTGTAGACCGTGGTCGATCACGGCGGCCGCGACATCGTTGAGCGTGGCGCCGTGGTGGTGGGCGATCTGGTGCATCTCCTCGAGCGGCAGCGACAGGGTGGCGAAACCACGCGCCTGCCGCAGCGGTGCGTTGGTCGGGGCGCGGCCGGCGACGAACGGCAGACTGCCTTCGACGTGGGTGCCGAGCGCCGCACTGAGCGCCTTGCGCGCTGCGCCCCAGGAGATCTGCTTGACCGCGCCGACCTGGGTGAGCACGCCGTGGACGGCATCGGTGAGCCGTCGCAACGCGGGTGGGGGTGATGAGGAAATCGGCGCCGGGCCGGGCAGCGCGAACGCGGGCGCAGGGATGGTGTCGCCGGGGGACAGGCTCAGGCCGTCATAGAGTCGCTTCAGGCCGGACACGCCGTCGATGATGCTGTGGTGGGTCTTGGTGTAGATCGCGAAGCGGCCGCCGGGGACCCCGTCGATGATCCAGCACCGCCACAGTGGCCGGTTGCGGTCCAGCATCGGCTCGTGCAGGTCGGCGACGAGGCGCAGCAGGTCGTCGTAGGAACTGCCGGCCGGCAGCGACAGATGCTGCACGTGGTAGTGCGGATCCCAGGTGGGCGCTTCGCGGAAATGCGGGATGCCCGTGCCGAGGATCTCGGGCACATAGGTGAACGGGGGCAGCGGTTTGCGGCTGCGGTAGTCCGCCACCACCTGGGCGACGAGACCGCGCCGGCCGGGCGGCTTCTGGAACAGCAGCATCGCTCCGACGTGCGTCGTGCCGCCGGGCGTCTCCATCAGCAGCCAGGCGAGATCGAGCGGGGGAATGGCGGTGCTCATCGTGGTGTACCTCCACTTCGGGCCACACCCCGCAGCCGAGAGTGTGCCGCAACCTCACGGCGCGCGCAGGCGATCGGCGCGAGAACCGATCGCGTGCGGCCGTCAGTCGGGCCGCGACATCTCGAAGCCGGCGTCGGGGGCGATCTCGAAGTAACCCGCGGGCCCGCCTGCACGCAGGATGGGCCGGGGTCCGGCGGTGTCGTAGACACCGTCGACCAGCCAGTGGCGATCGATGTGGACGGCGACGACCTCGCCGAGCACCAGCCAGGTGTCGATCTCCGCACCGGCCGCATCGCGAAGCTGAATCAGCTGGGACAGCCGGCACTCGAAATTGACCGGACTCTCCAGTACGCGCGGCGGCGCGACCGCGACCGAATCGACGGGGGTCAGGCTGCCCAGGTCGTACTCGTCGACGTCGGTGTCGACCATCGCCGCGGTCTCGTTCATCGCGGCGGCCAAGTGCCGGGTCGCGAGATTCCACACGAACTCGCCTGTGGCATCGGTGTTGGCGACGCTGTCCTTCCAGCCGATGGAGGAGAACCCGATCACCGGTGGGCGGTAGTTGAACCCGTTGAAGAAGCTGTAGGGCGCGAGATTGCGCACCCCGTCGGCGCTCAGCGTCGAGATCCAGCCGATCGGCCGAGGACCGATGATGGCGTTGAACGGGTCGTGCGGAAGCCCGGTGCCGTCGGCGGTCCGGTAGAAGTGGGCGTCGGGGAGGGCCAACAGTGTCTCCGATCGAGGTGGCGGTGAGGCCATTCTCCTATGCGCTCAGCGACCGGTGAACTTGGAGAGGTACAGCCACGTCGGTCGGTACCCGCGTCGCTGATAGAGCCGCAGGGCGTCGTCGTTGCCGGCCAGCGCGCCCAGAACGATGTCCGGGGCGCCGACCGCCTCCAGGTGTTGCTCCAGCCGTCGCAGCAACTCAGAACCCAGTCCGCTGCCGCGGAAAGCCGGCAACACGCTCAGCGATTCGATCTCTCCGACGCGTGGTCCGGTCACCCACGTGTCGGCGATCCAGCTGTCGTCGACGGGCATCGGGTAGGCCAGTCCGTAGCCGACCAGCGTGTCACCGCTCGATGCGAGCAGCAGCAGTGTGTCGGGCTCGTCGAGCAAGCGCTCATACAGGGCGCGGCGGACGCGCCACGTCTCGGCGTCCGTCACGTACGGCGCCAGCTCAGGCATGCTCTCGACGTGGCGATGATGCACCGCCACCCACAACGGTCCCAGCGCATCGATATCGTCCGGGCCGCCGACGCTGATCTCCCAGTCCGGCATGCGACGACGCTATGCCGCCCGGCCGTGCCGTCACAAGCGACCATCCCGTGCCGACGCGATCGATGCGTGACGAAGGTCCTTGCGAATGAAGTACTTGGGTACTGACGACGCGTCGCCATTCCTCACTAACGTCGTTTGCGGTGAGTCGTGGACAGAGCGGTGCCCCATCGAGGGGGAATGGGGCACCGCGCGTCGGCCCGCCCGATGACGCCGTGACACGGGGGGATGAGCAGATGACGATCGTGGACGAAGCCCGTCAGCAGTGGGTGTCGCAGGCGCGGTGCCGGGACACCGACCCCGACGAACTCTTCGTCCGAGGTGCCGCGCAGAGGCAGGCCGTTCTGATCTGCCGCCGCTGTCCCGTCATCAGGGAGTGCGCCGCGGAAGCCCTCGACAACCGGCTGGAGTTCGGCGTGTGGGGTGGGCTGACGGAGAGGCAGCGCCGCGCACTGCTGAAGGCCAACCCGAACGTCACGTCGTGGGCCGAGTACTTCGCCGGGCGGGCCGCACGACACCTCAGCCGGTACGGCAACTGATCTCCATACTGTCGCCGCCGCGCACGGGGAAGCTCACGCTGACGTAGCCGCTCACCGGATCGCGGACGCGATCGAGGTACGGCGCCAAATCCGGCATCGACGTGTTGTCCGCAACCACGAGCGCACCCGATGACAGCCGGGGCTCCAGCAGGTCGAGGACGGGACCGTACAGCTCCTTCCATCCGTCGAGGAGCACGAAATCCACCGAACCCTCGAGGGTGGGCAGGGTCTCGAGCGCATCGCCCGCCAACACGGTGATGACGTCGTCGAGTCCGGTCTCGACGAATGTCTCGGTGGCGGCGGCGACCTTGGCCGAGCTCAGTTCGGTCGTGATGACGCGCCCGCCGCCGTTGTCGCGCACTGCCGCGGCCAGGTGCACGGCCGAGATGCCGAGCGACATGCCGAACTCGACCACCGTCGCGGGCTTGGCGGCACGCACCAGCGCATAGAGCAGGCGTCCGGCGTCCGGCGTCACGGGCAGGTAGAAGTCGCTCATCGCGTCCGCACGCTCTTGGGCGGTGGCCGCGGCGAGGCGGGCGAAGTCGGCACCCTTGTCGCCACGCAGTTGCGCCATCTGTTCCTCGGCCTCGCCGTACATCCGGTCGAGAGCTGCGGCGACGCGGGGATCGGTCAGCGTGGTGCCCATGACGTCGAACCTCCTTCCTGTCAGCTCTCGAAGAGCCTGTCGAGAGTCTCCCGCTCCAGATCGCGCCACCGCCGCACCTGGGCGCCCGCCTCGTCGATGTCGTCGGGGGAGAGGTGATCGGCGCCGTCCGGCGTGATGCGGCAGATGTCCATCGGGCCGCCGACCGTCGGTGACGTCTCGTCGAGCGCGTGCAGCACCCGCAGCGCCGCGATCACGCCGTACTCCACCGGCCGCTGGTTCATGCGGAAGTTCGACAACAGGGCACGCGCCTGCTGGGCCATCGGCGCGCCGCTGCCGATGGCCTGGAAGCCGATGTCCTCGTAATGGCCGATCAGCCCGTGCGGATCCAGGTCGACGATGAAGGGCTTGTCGTCGGAGTACCCGGCGGCGAGCACATACGTCGCCGGCGTGGCGCCGCTGGTCTTCTGCCCCGGCACGTCCTCGATGAAGTTCTCGTAGTGATGCTGCAACACCGGGACCACCCGCGCCTGCAGCGCCCGCCCGACGTCGCTCGCCTCGACGATCGTTTCGGGTTGGGCGTCGAACATCTGCTCCAGGTCGTAGAGCACTGCGCGCGAGCCGCTTCCGGCCCAGGCGGCGTGCTTGCCCAGGCCGTGCAGTTTCTGCGCCGGGTACGTCAGCCCTCGATCGGGCTCGGTGATCTGGGAGTCGGCGGCGAGCACAAGGCCGTCGGCGCATCGCAGGGCCAGGACAACGGTCACCTACGCGATCGTGTCATGCCGGGGTCCGGTCAGGTTCACCGGTGGGCGGTATCGACGCCGAGCTCGGCGAGAAGTCGGCGCACCCGTTCCTCGATGTCGTCGCGGATCGGCCGGACGGCGTCGACGGACTGCCCAGCCGGATCGGGGAGGTCCCAGTTCTCGTAACGCTTGCCCGGAAAGATCGGACACGCGTCCCCGCACCCCATGGTGACCACGACATCGGCGGCTTGCACGATCTCGTCTGTCCAGGGCTTGGGGAACTCGCCGGTGATGTCGATTCCGACTTCGGCCATGGCTTGGATCGCCGACGGGTTGATCGCCTCACCCGGCTCCGAGCCGCCGGACCATGCAACGGCATCATCGCCGGCCAGGTGCGTGAAAAAGCCCAACGCCATCTGAGATCGCCCGGCGTTGTGCGTGCACAGGAAGAGCACGGTGGGGCGCGCGTCGGTGATCTTGCCCTCTACGCGGGCCAGCGCGTGCAGGTGCTGGCGTGCGAACCGTTCGGCGAGCAGCGGGAGAAAGTTGGAAACGGTTGCATGGCTGGCGAATTGGTCATACGCCGAATGCAGGAACCGTTCGACGGTATCCACGCTGAAGGTCTCGCCGAAGTCGCGATGCAGACGCGTGGCGGCGGTGAGCAGTGCGTGCTGCTGATCGATGGACAGATCGTGGCGTATGTGCCGCTTGAACGAAACCGGGCTGTCGGTCATGGTCTACTCCTGTGTTGCGGGCGTTGGGTGAGTGAATCGGTGCCGCAGCGCCAGCGAGACGTAGACGAGGCCGACGAGGACCGGGACTTCGATGAGCGGTCCGACGACCCCGGCGAGCGCCTGTCCGGAGGTGGCCCCGTACGTCGCGATGGCCACCGCGATCGCGAGCTCGAAGTTGTTCCCTGCGGCGGTGAACGCGAGGGTCGTGGTGCGTTCATAGCCCAGCTGCAGCACGGCGCCGAGCAGGTAGCCGCCGCCCCACATGAGGGCGAAGTAGGCGAGCAGCGGGAGCGCGATGCGTGCCACGTCCCACGGCCGGCTGGTGATCTGATCTCCCTGCAGCGCAAAGAGAATCACGATGGTGAAGAGCAGTCCGTACAGTGCCCACGGGCCGATCCGGGGCAGGAACGTCGTCTCATACCAGTGACGTCCCTTGGTCCGCTCGCCCAGCCGCCGCGACAGGTAGCCGGCGAGGAGTGGGATACCGAGGAAGATCAGCACGGACTTGGCGATCTGCCACGGCGAGGTCGAGATGGTCGTCTGTTCCAGGCCCAGCCACCCGGGCAGCACCGACAGATAGAACCAGCCGAGGACGGCGAACATTAGCACCTGGAAGATCGAGTTCAGGGCGACCAGCACCGCGGCCGCCTCGCGGTCACCGCAGGCCAGGTCGTTCCAGATGATCACCATCGCGATGCACCGCGCCAGACCCACGATGATCAGGCCGGTGCGGTACTCGGGTAGATCAGGCAGCAGCAGCCACGCCAGCGAGAACATCAGGGCCGGGCCGACCACCCAGTTCAGCAGCAGCGAGCTGATCAGGAGTCTGCGGTCGCCGGTGACGCTGTCGAGGCGGTCGTAGCGCACCTTGGCGAGCACCGGGTACATCATGATCAAGAGGCCGAGAGCGATGGGCAGTGAGATTCCGTCGATCTCGATCGCGTCGAGCGCGGTGTTCAGTCCCGGCACCAGACGACCCAGCAGTAGGCCGGCGGCCATCGCCAGGCCGATCCACACCGGCAGGAACCGATCGAGACGCGAAAGCTTCTCCACCACAGCAGAATCCGCAGTCGTACCGGTCACGTCAGTGCTCCGTCGTCGACAACATCGAGGACGGCGGCGAGAGAGCGCAGCGTGTGGGGGACCACGGAGTAGTACACCCAGGATGCGCGCCGTTCGGCCGCCAGCAGTCCGGCCTCTTTGAGGACCTTGAGGTGATGGGAAATCGTCGGCTGGGTGACGTCGAGGCCGGCCGAGATGTCGCAGACGCAAGCCTCGCCACCGGCGTGGCTGGCGACGAGGCTGAACAGGCGTAACCGAACGGGGTCGGCGAGCGCTTTGAGCTTGCCGGCGACGTCCGCCGCGGCCTCGGCCGACAGGGGTTCACGCACGACGGGCGCGTACGCGCACACATCCTCCCGCAGTGACTTCGACATGCGTCGATATTGATGGATGTCGAATCGGGCGTCAAGCGAACGTGTCGTGAACGCGGGTCAGCAGCAGTCGGCGGCGGCGTGCGTGTTCCCTTCCGAGGGCTCGAGATGATCGGGGCTGCGGCCGAAGGTCTCCGAATCTGCCAACACCGTGTACACCTCCCACCTCTCACCGCCGGGGCCGGTCACCCAGACCTTGTCCTGGGTGGCGAAACAGCACGTGGTGCCGATCTC
This sequence comes from Mycolicibacterium chlorophenolicum, assembly GCF_001044235.1. GTDB lineage: Bacteria > Actinomycetota > Actinomycetes > Mycobacteriales > Mycobacteriaceae > Mycobacterium > Mycobacterium chlorophenolicum. The sequence goes on from NZ_JYNL01000030.1 coordinate 287,445, forward strand.
CTCTTCGGTGAACATGCCTTCGCCGGCGAGCCGGGCGATCTCCGCGTGCACCGTCTCGCTGGACTCGACCTCGACGCCGAGATGGTTGAGTGTGCCGCCTCTGCCGGGATTTTCGAGCAGCACCAGTTTCAGCGGTGGTTCGGCGACGGCGAAGTTCGCGTACCCCTCTTTCACCTTGGCCGGCGGCGTGTTGAAGAGCTTCGAGTAGAACGCGATGGCCTGGTCGAGGTCATCGACGTTGAGAGCGAGCTGGATGCGGGACATGGGTGCTCCTTCCGGGAACCTCTGCGACTTATGTCGAATTCAAGTCCTGCGGTGAGCGTGCCAACCTTTTTGACTTAAGTCAAGATCCTCGGCCATACTGGTCGGGTGCCGAAAGCTCTGCCGATGATCGACATGTCAGCCCCGGTGTGCTGCGCACCCGTGGCGTCCGGGCCGATGAGCGATGCCGATGCGTTGCAGATTGCGTTGCGCCTCAAGGCGCTTGCCGATCCGGTCCGGGTCAAGCTGATGTCGCTGCTGTTCAGTTCGACCGAGGGGGAGCAGAACAGCGGCGATCTCGCTCGGGCGCTGGAGGTCACCGAGTCGACGGTGAGTCACCACCTGAGTCAGCTCCGGAGGGCCGGCCTGGTGGAATCCGAACGCCGGGGCATGAGCGTGTTTCACCGACCGCACGCCGACGCGGTCGCGGCGCTGTGCGTGGTGCTGGATCCGAACTGCTGCCGGTAGCTTTCAGGAGTTTCCCCACGTTTCGGGCAAGTTGTGCCCGCCGTCGACCACGAGTACGGAACCGGTGACGAAGGATGCGGACTCGTGGGCGAGAAAGGTGACGCACGAGGCGATCTCGTCCGGTGTCGCGCTGCGCCCGATCGGTCCGGCTTGCGCTGCTGCGGCTTCGAACGGCAGTTGTGAACCCGTCGCGACATAGCCGGGTGCGACGACGTTCACCGTGATCCCGCGTCCGATGACCTCGAGTGCGAGAGATCGGCTCAGCCCGACCAGCCCCGCTTTCGCGGTCGTGTAGGTCGATTGACCGGGCATGGCATTCACCGTGCCGGTGGTGGAACCGACGGACACGATGCGCCCGTACCCGCGCCGCGCCATCTCCGGGACGGCCGCTCTGCACATGACGAACGCGGTGGTGAGGTTGCGTCCGATCGCTTGGTTCCATTCGGCAAGCGACAGGTCGGCGACGTGAGCGTCGGCATCCCAGCCGGCCGACACGGACGTCATACCAGCGTTGTTGACCAGGATGTCCAGCCGGCCCCACCGGCTTGTCGCGGCCCGCACGATCTCTTCCGCCGAGCCGTCCCGGGTGAGGTCGCCGACGACGCCGATCGCCGAATCGCCCAACTCCGAGGCGCGGTCGTGGACTCGCTCTGAGGTTGCGCCGAGGACCACCCGCGCGCCTTCCTGAACCAAGTGTCGGGCGACTGCTGCGCCGATTCCGTCCTCGGCTCCGGCGCCGGTGACGATGGCGACCCGATCGGCGAAGCGCGGCGAGCTGGGCGATGTTGACGGTGTGGACACGAGTTCACGGTAGGCGCTGAGCGAACGCGGTTACAGCAGGGGGCGTTCCGTGTCCGGTCCGCCGTGAACGCTCGACGGGTAGGCGTGGACGAGGGCGCTGGCGAGTTTGGGCACCGCATGGGTGAGGGCGTGTTCGGCGTCGTGGGCGATCCGATGGGCGTCGGCCAGGCTGGTGGCCGGGTCGATGTCGAGTTCGGCGTCGGCGTGGATGCGGTGGCCGATCCAGCGCATCTTCACGCTGCGCACGGCAGTCACGCCGGGTTCGGCGGCCAGGGCCGTCTCGGCGGCGTCGACGAGCTCGGGGTCGACGGCATCCAGCAGCCGCCGGAACACGTCGCGCACCGCGGTGCGCAGCACTGCCAGGATCGCCGCGGTGATGAGCAGGCCCACGATGGGGTCGGCCAGCGGGTATCCCAGCGCGACACCGCCGGCGCCGAGCAGAACGGCCAATGACGTGAAGCCGTCGGTGCGGGCGTGCAGTCCGTCGGCGACCAGTGCGGCCGAGCCGATACGGCGCCCGACGCGGATGCGGTAGACCGCGACGAGTTCGTTGCCGATGAAGCCGACCAACCCGGCCGCGGCGACCCACCCGATGTTGTCGATCGGAACCGGGTTGATCAGGCGGCGAACGGATTCCACGCCGGCGATGATCGCCGAAAGGGCGATCATCGCGATGACGAACAGCCCCGCCAGGTCCTCGGCGCGACCGTATCCGTAGGTATAGCGGCGGGTGGCGGCTTTGGTCCCGAGCGCGAACGCGATCCACAGCGGGATCGACGTCAGCGCGTCGGAGAAGTTGTGGATGGTGTCGGCCATCAGCGCCACCGATCCCGAGATGGCGACGATGGCCACCTGCACCACGGCGGTCGCGGCGAGCGCGACGAGACTGATCTTGACCGCACGGATGCCGGCGGCGCTCGACTCGAGGGCCCCGTCGATGCTGTCGGAGTGGTCGTGGCTGTGCGGAGCGAAGATCTCCTTGACCGCTGCGCGCACACCGGTGGGGTGATCGTGCTCGTGGGCGTGCTCGTGGTGATCAGCGTGTTCGTGCGTCATGGGCGACGTCCCTGAGATCGCTTGGGATCGATCGTGATCGGATGCAAGCTGGCCAACTCCTCGGCGTCGCGGTGGTGGCCGGGCACATCCGGTCCGGCATGTTCGGCGTTGAACACCGCGTCGGTGACGAGCTGGCCGACATGGTCGTTGTCGAGGCTGTAGAAGATGGTGGTCCCGTCGCGGCGGGTCCGGACGAGTCGCGCCATCCGCAGTTTGGCCAGATGTTGGGACACCGACGATGCCGGTTTGCCGATGTGCGCGGCGAGATCGTTGACCGACATCTCGCGACCCACCAGCGCCCACACCACTTGTACGCGGGTGGCGTCGGCCAGCATCCGGAACACCTCGACGACCAGGTTCACCTGATCCTCGGGCAGTCGGCGGCTGCATGCACCGCTATCTGCATTCATACGCAGATAGTAGGCCTCACGCCCTGGTAGGCCAACTCGACGGCGCCGGCATCGCAGCACCCGTCCGGTGATCGCAGCCTAAGGAGAGGCGGATCCCGGCTTTCCGTTGGCTCCGTTGTGTCCGAGTTTTCCTCCGGCACCGCCGATTCCGCCTGCCCCGGCCTTGGCCGTGCCGGGCGTGGTCGCGTTCCCGCCATTGCCGCCGTCGCCGCCCTTGCCGGTCAAGCCGGTCGAGTCGCCACCGTGACCGCCCGCACCGCCGGTCGCCGAACCGGCGCCTGTCGACGCGTCGCCGCCGTTGCCGGCCTTGCCGCCTTGACCCGATTGTCCGGCGCTACCGCCGTCGCCACCCTTGCCGCCCGTGGCGGTGGAGTCGCCGGCCGCGGTGGCGGTACCACCCTTGCCGCCGGTGCCACCGGTAGCTCCCACCGACGACTCGCCGCCGGCGCCGCCCTTGCCGCCGATGGCCGCGCCGTGCGTCCCGCTGGTGGCGTTTCCGCCGTCGCCGCCCTGGCCGCCGATACCCGCGGCGAAGTGGTTCAGGCCGCCTTGGCCGCCGGCGCCGCCTTGGGCGCTACCGTTCACCGAGGTGGCATTGCCACCTTTGCCACCCGCGCCGGCCTGACCGGTGAACGTGCCACCCTTACCACCGGCACCGCCGGCGCCCCCTGTTGCGTCGCCTTCGTTGACGCTGGTGGTGGCCGGATTGTCTGCGGCGGAGTTGGTGATGTCGGCACCGGTACCACCCTTGCCGCCGTTACCGAAGAAGCCGGCGTCGCCGCCGTCTCCGCCCGCGCCCCCGTTCACGCCCGCGACACCGTTGCCGCCGTCACCGCCGTTGCCCCAGTAGAGGCCGGCCTTGCCGCCGCTACCGCCGTTGGCCCCGTTGCCGCCGCTGCCTCCGAGAAAGCCGCCGTTCTGCCCGTTGCAGGCTGTTCCGACGCAGTCCGCGGCGGCACTCGCCCCGTCACCGATCAGCCAGCCGCTCGGCCCGATCATGGGCCGCAGGGCGGGCGTCGATGTGGCCGCGAGATGGGTCGTGCCGCCCGCGCGGCCGAGGCAATTCGCACTCGTCATGAGACAGTCCTGGCTGGTCGACGCGAGCCGGATCTCGTACGAGACGGGTGACGTCGAGTCGTGCGGCGCCAACGACAGCACGCCGGTGAACGCCATCGCCGCCCCCGCGAGACCAGCGGTCACGCCGGCTGTCAGAGGCGCGCGCCATGGCGCCGAATGAGTGACTGTGCGGGAGAGGCCGGACATGGAGGAACCCCTTAGGAGTAGCGGGAGAGACGTCGTCGAGCTACGGAGGTGCATGGGCCACCGTGAGGCTGTGTCGGCGTTGATCTTGTTGACGAACCTAACTCGGCCGACAGCCCGGATCAACGAAAGTTGCCTGTTCCCAGCGTGTTCATAGCAGATGCACTGCGTTCGACGATGCGCTCACGATCGACTGCGGCCGCATCTGTACGACAATTGGCCACAAGGATTTGCAGCTTGTGCTCTATTAACCTCAGCTCATTTGGCGGAAATCAAATGGTGATCAATGATGCTGCAGCACAGTTACTTTGATTGAACACGGCAGCGGGGGAGAAGGGGTTCCTGTGGAGCTTCGGCGCTCCGACGACATCGCGGTCACCGCGAACGGACCGCAGTTCCAGAAAGGGCTGGCCCGCGTCGGGTCGACTTCGGTGACTCGACATCGTGGTCGGAATGCTCAGCTGTCGAAGCTGGGCGTGTGCTGAGAACGGACGTGGCGGCCGCGGCGCTCGATGCTCACGACATCCAGCCCTGGTATCAGGCGCCGGTGATGCGCGGCTTCCTGCCGGCGCTGGGAGCCGCCGATTCGTCTGCGGTATCCGCGTCGTAACCGACGAACGTCGATTGGAAAAGGCCCTGGGCGGCCCTTGGGCCGAAGCTGAGTTGCCATGGCGATCGACCGCCGCCGACGACCAGTGGCGTCGGATAGGCGATCGACAACGTCGCCGCCTGCGGCACCAGGAGCTGCGCGATGATCTCCGTGTTTCCGTCGTAACGAATGAGGATGTCGAAGTACGAAACGTCGCCCTGATTGGACAGCTGGATGCTGCTGATGCAACACGTCCGACTCGGCTCGTCATCGAGGCTTGCGAACGGAATGCCCGGGCCCCATTCGTTGAACCACCAGAACGGCCGTTGCGGGCGATTCGGCCAGTGCGTGGTGTTCGGGCCGCTCATAGTCCGTGAGGCTATGCCGTCATGGGTCGCGCTGTCCGTTCTCATTTGATCTGACACAGGACCAGTGAGCTGAACTGCGGTGTATCAGATCGGATGAGAATTCCACTTGACCAGCTTTATCAGCCGATCTGATACACCGCAGTTCAGCTCACTGGTCCTGTGAGCTGAACTGCGGATGTCCGTTCTCATTTGATCTGACACAGGACCAGTGAGCTGAACTGCGGTGTATCAGATCGGATGAGAATTCCACTTGACCAGCTTTATCAGCCGATCTGATGCACGACCGAATTCGTCTGCGACGCTCGCCGCGACCGGGAGCAGCTCCGAGAATGGCTGTCACGAATGCGCCCCTTTCGCTAAATCGGCTTCGATGGTTATCATCGTTGTGTGACGATGAATAAGCGGGACACCTGCCTGGCCGGCAACACGTCCGACCTCGATGCCGCGGTGGCACTGTTCCACAGTCTCTCCGATGCGACGCGGTTGACGATCGTGCGCCGCCTGGCTGACGGGGAGGCGCGAGTTGTCGATCTGATCGGTGAGCTGGGGTTGGCGCAATCCACCGTCTCCGCGCACGTGGCGTGCCTGCGGGACTGTGGGCTGGTCACCGGCCGCCCAGAAGGCCGTCAGGTGTTCTATTCCTTGTCTCGCCCCGAGCTGCTGGACGTGCTCGCTGCGGCGGAAACGCTGCTGGCGGCCACCGGCAACGCGGTGGCGTTGTGTCCCACCTATGGAACCGGCGCCCGGGGTGCGGCGATCGACACCGAGGAGACGCGGCAATGAGCGATGCCTGTGGCTGCGGCAGCGACGAACCCCGCAGCGCCGAGGAGCAGGAGCGTGAACCCGAACGGCTCTGGCAGATCACAGAATTGCAGTTCGCCGCGCTCTCCGGGGTACTGCTGCTGGCGGCGTTGATCGCCAACCTGGTCGGCGCCGCCGACCCGGTGGTGCTCACGTTGGAGGCAGCGGCGCTGCTGGCCGGCGCCTATACCTTCGTGCCGTCCACCCTGGGGCGGCTGGCCAAGGGCAAGATCGGGGTCGGCACGCTGATGACCATCGCCGCCGTGGGCGCGGTGCTGCTCGGCGAGGTCGGTGAGGCCGCGATGCTGGCGTTCCTGTTCTCCATCAGCGAAGGCCTGGAGGAATACTCGCTGGCCCGCACCCGCCGCGGACTGCGCGCACTACTGTCGCTGGTGCCCGATGAGGCCACCGTTCGCCGCGACGGCACCGAAACAACCATCGCGCCAACAGAATTGCGCATCGGTGACCTCATGGTCGTCAAACCCGGAGAACGAGTCGCCACTGACGGCATCATCACCCGGGGCCGCACCGCCCTGGACCTCTCGGCCATCACCGGCGAATCAGTGCCCGTTGAAGCCGGCCCCGGTGATGAGGTGTTCGCCGGGTCGATCAACGGAGCCGGCGCCCTCGAAGTAGAAGTCAGCACCACCGCCGAGGACAATTCCCTGGCCCGCATCGTGCGCATCGTGGAAGCCGAGCAGTCCCGCAAGGGCGCCGCCCAACGTTTGGCTGACCGCATCGCCAAACCCCTGGTCCCCGCCGTGATGATCGCCGCCGCCCTGATCGCCGTCGCGGGGAGCCTGCTCGGTGACCCCGCCACCTGGATCGAACGCGCTCTGGTGGTGCTGGTCGCCGCCTCGCCCTGTGCTCTGGCGATTTCGGTACCGGTCACGGTCGTCGCCGCCATCGGCGCCGCCAGCAAGCTGGGCGCCCTGGTCAAAGGTGGCGCCGCGCTGGAAGCGCTGGGCAGGATCCGTGGGGTCGCCCTGGATAAGACCGGTACCCTCACCGCCAACCGGCCCACCGTCATCGAGGTGGCCACCACCCCCGACGTCACCCCCGAGCACGTCCTGGACCTCGCGGCCGCCGTAGAGGCCCGCAGTGAACACCCCCTGGCCGCGGCGATCCTGGCCGCCGCCGGCACCGTCACCCCCGCCGCCGACGTCGAGGCAGTCACCGGCGCCGGACTCACCGGCCACCGCGACGGGCACCGCATCCGGCTGGGCCGCCCCGGCTGGCTCGACCGAGGTCCGCTCACCGCCGAGGTCACCCGGATGCAGCAGGCCGGAGCCACCGCCGTCCTGGTCGAAGACAACGGACAGGTGATCGGTGCCATCGCCGTGCGTGACGAATTGCGGCCCGAGGCAACCGAAGTCATCACCCAGCTGCGCCGCGACGGCTACCAGGTGGCGATGCTCACCGGCGACAACCACGCCACCGCGGCCGCCCTGGCCCGCGAAGTCGGCATCGACACCGTGCACGCCGATCTGCGCCCCGAAGACAAAGCCCGACTGATCGAACAGCTCCGCACCCAGCGCCCCACCGCGATGGTCGGCGATGGCGTCAACGACGCCCCCGCACTGGCTACCGCCGACCTCGGCATCGCGATGGGCGCCATGGGCACCGACGTCGCCATCGAAACCGCCGACGTCGCACTCATGGGTGAAGACCTACGCCACCTGCCACAAACATTCACCCATGCCCGCCGCGCCCGACGGATCATGCTGCAAAACGTCGGCCTATCCCTCGGACTGATCATTGTGCTGATGCCGCTGGCTTTGTTCGGGGTGCTCGGGTTGGCCGCCGTCGTGCTCGTCCATGAACTCGCCGAAATCGTGGTCATCGCCAACGGTGTGCGCGCCGGCCGCACCACAGCACTGACCGCACTCACCGCACAGCGGTCAACCAACCTAGCCACCGCGACCGCAGTGGGTGCCCCGTCGTGACCACCGATGGCACACACCCATGATCCTGTCGTCGGTTCTGCCCGCGATCGGGCTGTTCATCGTCACCAACATCGACGACATCATCGTGCTTTCACTGTTCTTCGCCCGCGGCGCAGGACAACGCGGGACCACCTCCCGGATCACCGCCGGCCAATACCTGGGATTCGCTGGAATTCTCGGCGCCGCCGTCCTCGTGACCCTAGGTGCGGGCGCATTCCTGCCGCCCGACGTCATCCCGTTCTTCGGACTCATCCCCCTCGCCCTGGGACTGAAGGCGGCTTGGCAAGCCTGGCGCGGAAACGGTGACGATGATGGTGACGCGAAGGTTGCGGGCAAGACCGTCAGCGTCTGGGCGGTCGCTGGCGTGACCTTCGCCAACGGCGGCGACAACGTCGGCGTCTACGTCCCGGTCTTCCTCAGCGTCGGACACGCAGCCGTCGTGGCCTACTGCGTCGTCTTCCTTCTTCTCGTCGGGGTGCTGGTGGTCATCGCCAGATATGTTGCCACCCGCACCCCGACGAGAAGAAGGAAGACGACGCAGTAGGCCACGACGGCTGCGTGTCCGACGCTGAGGAAGACCGGGACGTAGACGCCGACGTTGTCGCCGCCGTTGGCNACGTATGCCTCACGGTCGGCTGGCAATGGGTTTTCCTACGAATATGGTTGCAAGATAAAGACTTTTGCATCAGGTATGAACGATCATTGATTTATCGCGGGACTTCCGGATGATCTGCTGGTTGTGCAGCCAGCCGTCGAGGGCCGCGGTGGTCGCCGTCTCATCCTCGGCGCCGAACACTGCGTTCGCGGCTGCCAAGAGAGCTACGCGGGCGACACTGGGATCGCCGGTGCGGTTCAACAATGCTGGCCGCTGGTCAATGATGACTGCGGCCATCCGGACTGTTTCGACGTAGGTGGCGATGTGCAGGTTGACCGTTGAGATGCTGGCCCATCGCCCCCGTAATGCGATACCGGTGGCCGCGCTATCACCGAGACCGTCATCCCGTCGGAATCGGCGCTGCCGCAGCACTATACGTGATGCGTCGTTGATCGCTAGCTCAACGATGTCGGGGGCATTGCGCTTGGCCAGGGCATGATGTGCCCTGGCAGATCGGGCAACAGCTGGATGGTGTTTCAGTGACATCTGATCGTCCCATCGCTGGGCGGAGGGGCCAATCCAGCGGCCGTGGCGATGACAGACGGTGAGGTGGTCGGGCAACCAGCAATGGACCGGCTGGGGCACCCCTCGCCGTGCTGTGCAGTACCGGCAAATCGGGCGGGCACGTGCCCGCTGGCGGGTGAGATCACGTTCATCAGCGGTCAGGCCCCGCAGTCGGGCGCAGAGGACATGTCGTGGGTAGCCGCTGAGGCGGGCGAGGCGCTCAGGGTCGACGTAATGGCTCTCGCGTGCGGCGTAGTCGCGCAGGCTTTGGGGTGGGATTCTGTTGGCGTGGGCGAGTCGGGTGGTGAAGGAGTACACGGTCTCATCGCGAAATGCGGTGACTGACTGCGGAAGTGGTCGTGGTGGGAGTCGGGGCCAGTCGGTGATCACTGCTATCCGGCGCTGCGTTGGGCTGAGGCCTGAGCCGCGTAGTCGATGAGGACGCTGTCCAAGCCCTCGCGGTCGATGTGTTCGGTGTGGTCCAGCATTGCCCGGATGGCTGCCGAGCGGATGAGGTGGGCGAGGCTTCCGATCATTCCGCCGGTGCGCTGGTGCAGGTGTTTCGTCTGGCGCACGAGCGTGCCCGGCTCGTGTCGGTGCAGTCGCAGGGTTCCCTCCATCGCGGCGACCAGAGCCCGCCACTCCTGCCCATACGGGAAGGCCGCTGTGTTGATGACACCGCAGCGCCCGGCAAGCTGGCGGCCGCGAGTACCGGTAAACACTCCGGAGCGTTCGACGTCAATGCCGGCGTAGACGAAGGTCGCGGGCAGGTGTTCGGTGAAGTACTTGAGGTGATCGGAAAGTTCTTCTCCGGCACGGGTATCGAGATTGAGGTTATGGATCTCGTCGACGACCACTATGTCGGTACGCGCATCGATGAGCACTTGGCACACCGCGTCGGCGATATCGGTGACGTTCATCCGTCGTACCGGTGGAAGCCCGAGGAAGCGGGCGAATTCCATTGCGAGCTTGCGTGCTGAGCCCTTCGGTGGAGCGGTCACGTAGACGACAGGGATGCGGGTTTTGTCCGAGTAACGGGTGCGGATCCGAAGTTCGTGGAACCGGCCGAGTTGTTTGATGGCCGTGGTCTTTCCGGTGGCTGCGCCACCGGAGACGATCAGCCCTCGCCGGGCGCCGATCTCGCGTTGATTCAGCAAAGTGAGCAGCTGACCCTCGTTGGTGATCTTCTGGATCGCCGAGGTGGTCACCACGACGAGCTCGGAATGGTGGGCCACCCTGGCCTCGTTGTAGGCGATCCGATCAGCATCGTCGAGATCGGACCAGTCTTGGTCGGGCAGCAAGGTGAATTCAGGCCGGTCAGCGTCAATGAACCGTCGCCACCCTTCCAGGGTTGTCGTCGGCTGCCGGCGCTCCTCGAGTTGACTGATCGGACTCACCAATGCCACTGCTCGGCCTCCTTACGTGCGTCGAACACCGGCAACGGGATGACATCAGCAAGATCGTCATCGTCGGAGTTCGCTGGCCTGTCGGTGCTCACCTCAGACGGTTCCTGGTTCTGGTTGGTGCCCTCGACACTGGGGTGTGGCCAGGACGGCTCGGGGATGGATCGGGCCCTGGCGGCTGCGCGTCGAGCTGCTGGCGGGTCCTGCTGGGTGTCGGGGCCGCGTTCGGCACGGTCCAGCAGGGCGTCGGCCGCCGCCGCGATCTCGGCTTCGGTCACCGGATCTGCGCCCCTTTCGGCGACGATCGCTTGGGCCTGTTTCCACACGGTGTCCCCGAACGGCACTGCAGCGGTGCGCATGTGGGTCCAGGTCGCGGTGATCCAACCGTCGTCGTGGTGATTGCGAACCCAAATCTGAGAGACGTCATAGGGGTCGTAATGAACCTCCCACCGGCCGTTGCGGGAACGAACCCCAGAGTCGACTCGCCGGTACGGGTTCAATGCCCGGGCATCGTAGGTCCGGTGATTGACCCGGATACCCGCTGAGCCGATGGTGCGCCACGTCGCGGGCAACAACTCGATGTAAGCATCAGCGCTCAGAGGCACCGGGACGTAACCAGCGACTTCGACCAGGGCCGCGAACTTCTCGTTCGGCGTCAGCGCTTTGCCCGGGGTCACCGGGTCACGTAGTCCGTCGTGGGGACGGTTCTGCCACACCGCGACGAGCCACTCATCGAGCAACGCCTGCAGTTCCACCAGCGACCACACTGCGTCCTGGTCGGCGTTCTTGCCGCGACGTTCCACGCTGGAACCGACATACCCGGCGACATACTGGGCGAACAATGTACCCACCGACTGCAGGGTGCGTTCCACCTTCGGTTTGTCGGTGGGCTGATCCGGATGAGCGGGTTGCAGGTTGATGCCCAGTGAGCAGCACGCCTGCTCAAATGTCTTGGAGAGAAACGCTTTCCCGTGATCACAGACGATGGTCTCGGGAGCGATCACCGGGCGAGCCGCGGCATCGGCGAGCCGTTGATCGATATCGGTCAAACGCCGATGCGGCAACACCGAGCGTGACAACCGCAACGCATCGGACCAACCCGGGCGCATCGGCTCTGGGGTCAGCGCCTTGGCCAACAGCAGCGCGGCATCGACGGCCTTGGTGGTGGGCCGCAGAACTGCCGCCGGGATCGAGCGGGTGACGTTGTCGACCATGGCGGTCAGCTCCACCCGATCGACTACACCGTCGTCAAGGACCACCCGCACGTCCAGCGGGGTGGAGTCGATTTCCACCATTTCACCGGGACGGGCCGCGGTTACCGTGCCGAAGGGGCCGTCGGGTTGCTTGGCCAATGACCTGCGAGTACGGGCGGAACCGAAGGTGTGTTTGCCTTCCTCCAGGCGTTTGACGAGCCGGTAGAAGGTCGCCTGTGACGGGGCCTTCGGGGCGTCGTCGGGACCGTATTCGGCCAACAGCGCCTTCTCCAGCTTGCGCTGAAGTCTGCTCACCGTGCCGGTTGATAGCTCAGTTTCGTTGTCGATCAGACGCCGGACCACGGCAACGACACGCTCATCGACACGGCCCAACACTGGACGTTTGGCGAGATAGCGGCCGTCCACCAATCCCAGAAGACCTTTGGCCTCGTAGCGAGATCGCTGACGCTGCAGGGTGATCAACGCCAGATCGTGACCGGCTGCTCGAAGCTCCTCAAGCTTGGTCAGCTCCCTCTGGCGAAGGGATCGGACCGCCGGATCGAACTCTGGCCGGATTGGCTGCCCAGGCGGACTTTCGGGTCGGCGCCCGGTCAATACCTCAACGATGTGCTGCTCCCACCATCGTGCGCGATCAGCGACCTCCTCGGGGACACCTTCGAGCGCCTCAACAGACCACAGCACCGGTCGTGACCCCGCCAGAACCTCCAGAGTCGAATCGGCCAATACCATCGACAGGGGAACGGTTGTGCGTTCACCAACAGCGTCGACAAGCCGTACCGATCCTCCGGCCAGACTTGCGACCGTGAAAACCCGTGAACCTAGACGGATTTCATCGCCTTCACGGATCACACCGCCTCGAAGCGAACTCATAACGCTGCCGCGCTCACTGCCGTCCGATCGTCGAGGACCGTCCGGGACAGATCGACCACCAAGCGTCGATGCCAGAGCAGATGGAACAGCACAGGCAGCACCACCAGCGGGTCGCCCACCGCCGTCGCGCCCTCCAGAAGGGGCTGCTCGCGGGCGAAACAGCTCAACAGTTCTGCCGCCACGCCAGGTCGCAACGCTCTCGGATGCCGGTACCCAGACAGCCACCGCAGGTTCGCCGCCAGCACAGGGTCCAATACACCGACGCGCCGGTACTGCCAGCCGGCCGCAATGCACACGACCTCCGAGCGGGCGAACAACTCCGCATCAGACTCAGGAATCCGGTCATCGGGACGAACATCGACGATCACGACCGTGCCGTCGGATCTGCGAGCGTAGTAGTCGGGCACATGATGACGGCCATCGGGCCATCGCAGCCGAAAAGGTTGGGAGGCAACGCCAACGGTTTCAGGATTAGCATCCAATGCCATCAGCTGATCCCGCTCAACCCACGATTCATAACCGATGTGCCGGCGCGTCGTCGCGAACCACCACAGCCCAGGAAAATTCCGTTGCCCACGAAACGACGGAAACGACCGCACCGGCTCGCAATCGACATCGAACCGGATCCCATGAGCCAACTCCAATGGAAGACGGGAAGTCCCATCCACGTCGGCTACCTCAAACACCGCATCGCACCGGCCCGCGGCAACAGCATCACCGGCCAGCATCGACATGCCCAGAACGGTACCGGCTGTATCAGATCAAATGAGAAAGGCGCGCCGATGTGTCACATCAAATGAGAATGCTTCAGATCGGATGAGAACTGACANGACATGCCCAGAACGGTACCGGCTGTATCAGATCAAATGAGAAAGGCGCGCCGATGTGTCACATCAAATGAGAATGCTTCAGATCGGATGAGAACTGACACGCGCCGCAGAGATTCTGTCCCGGCTGCTCCAGCGCAATACGTCACAGTGACGAAAATGTCCTAGGCGGGCGGGAGAGGCGCACGGCGGGAACGTTGCCGCCTCAACGGCTTTGGGCTGGTTCGTCTCGCGCACAGCAGGTGTCAGATCGGCACCGGCCCGTCGATGGTTTGAGGGATCTGGCAGGCACTCGTGGCGCCGTCGGTGTCAGCCGGAGTCCGACGGTCGGGCGGCTCACGGCGGGATGGCGTTCGTCGTTGTGGTCCGCACGGCCGATCAGTGTTATCAACGCAGGTGGACGTTCTACCGATAAGCCACATTATGTCAACTTAACTACTGCACACTGCACTGCGCGCCAACGGGTTTCAACTCCACCGCACCTGCCCTGGCCTAACTGATAGTGCCCCGTTCCAACGCCCACCGATGCTGGAACGGCAATACCTCGGCAGCGATCTCGAAATCGGCGTCGTAGTGCAGCAGTGTCACATCGTGGGCGTTGGCAAGGATGGCGATCAGTAGGTCGGCCATGCCGACGGCGCGATGACGACCAGTGCCGGCCAGCGATCGCTGCGCATCCAACGCCGCCTGCCAGTGTTCATCGTTGGTCGGTAGGTACTCGTATGCGAGGCGGCGATCTGACCACATCTGCGCATAGTCCTCGGCGGTGCGGGCGCTGTAGAGCGCCTCGGCATCAAGCTGAGCGGTGGTTGCGACCAATCCGGCCTCGATAAGCGGAGCAAGTCGGTCGGCGACCTCGGGGTTTGTCATCCGTGCCGCGGCACTGGTGTCGATGAGATAGCGCGCTACTACCGCCACACATCACCTCGTTTACCAGGGTCAGTCATCTCCCCCATGCCGCCAGACTTCAACCACGCGATCTGGCGAGCGCGTGCAGACGCCGCTGCAGCCTGCTGCAACGCGATGCGGACGGTATCTGATACGCCAGACGTCTTGAGTTCCTTTTGCGCGGCGGCCAACAGGTCGTCATCGAGGTCAATCAAACGTTTGGTCATCTCGCCACCCTCACGTATATACGAAGTCCTGGTTGAGTATATACGCGTGCGTCCTCAGTCGGCTGCACAAGCCGTGAACGGAGAATATGCAGCAATCGAATATGCGGGATTACCAGTAGACTCCGCCCTGTTTGGCAGATGAATCAGGGCCGTTCTCGTCCACCGCTCGCGCCTGCGACTACGACGCTTTGGAGTAGTCGACGCTGAGCCAGTGCGCAGGTCGCATCCGGAACAACAGCGACTCGGCGTCAGGATGGTCTCTGGCGAACGACTCCGTGAACGCGTTGCCTCCCTCCTCGCCGAGATAGCGAACGGCGATCGCGCGCATGGTGGCGTCGTCGGCTGTCTCGATCGAGGTCAAGGGTCCCTCGGCAGTGACGTAGCGGTAGGGATAGGTTTCATCCTGAGCAGTGATGGAGAAGCGCCCGGCATTGGTGATGAGGCGGGCTTTGAGCGACCCCGCCAAGCTGGAGACGAGAACCTCGCCGCCGGGCTCGTAGGCGTACCAGATCGGTACTGACAGTGGTGCGCGATCAGGCCGTTCGACGGCGATGACACCAACGTGCAGATCGGCCAAGTAGGTCTCGCGTTCCGTGCTGGTCATTTTCGTCATGCTCTGACCAACCCTGTGTCCCCCGCCACGATTCCCACCTCAGTCGCGCGGAGGCATTACCGGATTCCCGTCGGATGATCCCCGAGTTCGGGTGGTAAGTACTCGGTGAAGAACGCCGCCAGACGCTCGATGGCCTGGTCGACATACTCTGGCTCGTCGTACATCTCATAGTGTCCCGCGCCCTCGACGACCAGCAGGTCGACCGGGTTCGGTGCGAGTTCCCACAGTCTCATGCCCGCCTCGTACTGCCCCGTGCTCCCTCGCCGGCCCGCGACGATCACCTGCAGGGGCTGAGTGAGCAGTTGGTGGACGAGGTGGAAGGCGTCGTAACCCATCAGCAGTCCGTCGCTGCGACGGAGGCGGCGGTTTGTCGAGTTGGGGTGCTGACCGCGGGGTGTGCGGTAGTACCGGATCGCCTGCAGGGTGTCGATGTCGTCGATACCGGCGGCCTTGGCATCGTCGAGGGTGTCAGGCAACCAGTTCAGCCGGTCGAGGTCGTCGCCGGCGAGTCGCGTCGCAGCGAGTCGGTCGAGTGCGGCGACGGGACCGTCGGGCGAGAACGCGGCGCTGCGCCATGACGTACCCATGTCGCCGGCGACCACGGTGGCCAGTGCCTTGATGCGGTGATCGGTGCGCGCGGTGTGCACTGCGTAACCGCCGCCCGCGCAGATCCCCAGCGCGCCGATTCGCTGGGGGTCGATACCCGGCACAGTGGCAAGGTAGTCGATCGCATACGAAATGTCCTCACCCCGCCGGTAAGGGTCTTCCAGGTCACGCGGTTCTCCCCCGCTGCCTCCTTGGTGCGCAGGGTCGAAAGTTATTGCAGCGAAGCCATTTCGGGCAAGGCGTGAGGCGTAGGTGGCGCCGATTTGCTCCTTGACACTGCTCCCCGGTGTTGACAACACTACCGCGGGTCTCGAGCCGGCCGAGTCGAAATCATCTGGCAGGTGCAGCTCACCAGCAAGATCAATTTCGCCACGGGGAATGGATACCTGGCGCGTCATCTGTTCGGACCCCTTCGGTCGGCAGTAGGCGTGCACTGTGTCGATCGGTAGTAACAACCGTTGAAGCCGTCTATGTTCCGCAGTCCGCCGCAGATTATGCGCGACTGACCACTCGAAGCGGCCTGATTGCTCGGGGAACACCACCAGGGTGGACACTATGACGTGGCCCTTTCTGCAACAGTATTCAAAGTCGAACTCGGCGTCTCCGATGTCGATCACGGTTACTACGCCGATCACACGCTGACCGTGGCCCGTCATCCCAGCGAGACCGACGAGCGGATGGTGGTGCGCCTCTTGGCGTTCGGGCTGCGCGCACACCGGCTCAGCGACGTCGACGGTGAGTTGGCGTTCGGGGCGGGACTGTCCACCCCTGGCGTACCGGACGTGCGGCTCGCGGACTACACGGGCCGGATCCGGGAGTGGATCAACGTCGGGCAGCCCGACGAACGGGTCTTGGGCAAGGCGGCCAGCCAGGCCGACCAGGTGCTGCTGTTCCCCTTCGCCGCCGGCGTGGCCACCTGGTGGCGCACCGTCGGCCCCAAGGTGGCGGGCCTGGCGAACCTGTCGGTGGTCCAGATACCGCACGAACCGGTGCAGCTACTGGCCCAGACTGTCGATCGACGGGTCTCGGCGCAGGTCATGGTGATCGAGGGTCAGGTGACGATGACCGTAGGCGGAGTCGACGTCACCTTCACACCCGAGCCATTGGACTGAGCGTCGGAATACGAGTCACCGCGTATCGGCTCGCTGTCGACGAATCCGGTCGCATCCCCCCTCCATTCGGCTACTCGGGCCACGTGTTGTGCAGAATGAGGTCCACGAAGTCGACCCGCTCGAAGGTCGGATCGAAGTGTGCGAGCACATCATCGTTCATCGTCCCGAAGGTGGTGTCCGGCCGGTGCTTCATCCCCTCGTGAAACGCCGCGAGGATGCGATTCTTGAAGTCAGGGCGGGGGTGCGCCGCAGTCACCGCGTCGACTGCGTCAGCGGGGAGATCATCGCGGCCGAGGCCGAGGACGTCCGTCTCCACGCCGGCGATGACCAGGGCGGTCTCGGGGTCGAGGAACTGCGGTATGCCCGGGGTGGTGTGCAGTGCGATGCCCAGCCACACCTTTCGGGCGTCCGCCACATCGACGCCATGCTGCAGCAGAAAGTTCTGTGCCGCGTTGGCACCGTCGACCTCGAAGCGCAGATCAGATGTGCGGTAGCGCTCGGTCAGACCGAGGTCGTGAAACATCGCTGCGACGTAGAGCAACTCGAGATCCGGCCGTAGGCCCCTGCGTTGGCCGTGCAATGCGCCGAAGGCGAACACTCTGCGCGAGTGGTCGAAGAGCAGATCGTCTTCGGCCTCGCGAATGAATGCGGTCGCCTCGCGCACCAATGTGCTGTCGGGGATGGTGATGCCGGCGATCGTCTGAATCGACTGGGTACTCATGTCAGAACCTCCTCAGGTGGACTACTACGGTCAAGTCAACGCAGGTGGAGACGTCTTCAACTACGGCGAATGAGCCGTTCGTCCCACAAGTTGCGACACAATGGCGCAGTGGCCGCGGCGGGTCCTCATATGCGGGTGGTGGTGATCGTCGTCTTCGACGACGTGACGATGATGGATGTCGCGGGTGCCGGCGAGGTATTCGCTGAGGCCAATCGATTCGGGGGCGAGTACTCGATCAAGATCGCGTCGGTCGACGGGAGCGATGTGATGACGTCGATCGGTGTCCGTCTCGGCGTCACCGATTCCATCGCGTCCGTCGAATCCGCAGACACGGTGCTGGTCGCGGGCAGTGACAACATTCCGGCGCGACCGATCGACCCCGCACTCGTCGAGGCCGTCAGATCGCTGGCGGGTCGAACCCGGCGCCTGGGCTCGATCTGCACGGGGTCGTTCATCCTCGCGCAAGCCGGCCTGCTCGGCGGCCGCCGCGCAACCACGCACTGGCGGAACATCCGCTCGCTGGCCCGGGCTTTCCCCGACATCACCGTCGAGCCCGACGCGATCTTCGTTCGCGACGGCGACATCTACACCTCCGCTGGGATCTCGTCGGGCGTCGACCTCGCGCTCGCGCTGGTGGAACAGGACCACGGTGCCGACCTCGTCCGCGATGTCGCCCGCTGGCTGGTCGTCTACCTCAAGCGTGCGGGTGGGCAGTCTCAGTTCTCCGCGTTGATCGAAGCCAACCCACCGCCGCAGTCAGCCTTGCGAGTGGTCACCGAGGCGATCGCGGCCGATCCTGGAGCGGACCACAGCGTGCCGAGCCTCGCTGCCAGGGCAGCTCTGAGCACACGTCAGCTGACCCGGCTGTTCCGGTCGGAACTCGGGACGACACCTGCGGACTACGTCGAGATGGTGCGCATCGATGTCGCTCGCTCTGCCTTGGACGCCGGCCGCACCGTCACGGACGCGGCGCATCTCGCGGGGTTCGGGAGCACGGAGACTCTCCGGCGGGCATTCGTTCAACGTCTCGGTGTTCCACCAAAGGCCTATAGGGACAGGTTCCGGACCGCCATGCGAACCTGAGCACGTCAACGTCCTCGTCGAGTCTCCGGAGCCGTGCGAGCCAAACCGACGGGCACACTGCCTGTCCGCGCCACCCAATCGGCCACCGCACGACGAATCCCTTTGGACGCCCCCGTGATCAGAACACGCCGCGCATCCATTTGCCGTTCCTTCGCTCCTCGTTGACGATGACGTTGCTTCTCCCTTGGCGTCGCAATTCGTACGCCTCGTTCATGGCTGCGGGTCCTCGACCTTGAGTGGGGATCCCGTGGTGGCGACGAAGACCACCAGCAGCTTCGCCTCGTCGGTGCCGCTGGTGTTCTCGGTGGTTTCGTGGTGAGCGCCCGGCGGCTCGGACCAGCTCTGTCCCTGGTGGTAGACCTGCGCGGCCGCGCCTTCGAGTTGGCTCCTCACGTCACCGGAGAGGACATAGGCGTAGACGAAGGCGTCGCCGTGCCGGTGAGGGACCGCCCGTGCCCCAGGTGGAAACGTCACGATCGCCGACGTGAAGGTCTTGCCCGGAACGTTCGGCAGTGCCTCAGAGAACAAGGGCGTCAAGCTCTCCGACCGCGGCGCCCGCGCCGCGTCGGTCGGAGTCGATTCCGCGGTACCGCAGCCGACGATCAACGTCGCGGTCAGCGCGGTCACGAAGCCGGTGGTGAGGCGGGTTCGCGTCATCGCCGGCCCCATTCCTGCTCATCGGCCACGCGGATGATCGTCTTGCCCGCACCACTGCGTGGTCCGGTGAACGCGTCGACCGCCTCGGCGAGGGGGCGCACCGAGCCGACGCGGGGCCGTAACCGGCCCTCCCGTACGCGCGTGGCCAGAGCTTCGAGTTGCGAGCGGTCCGGTTCGACGACGAAGAACACGGCGCGCCCGCCCCGTGGACGCGCCTTGGGCGGTGCGGCGATGGTCACGACCGTGCCGCCGGGGCGCACCACGTCGACCGACCGCTCGAGGATGTCGCCGCCGATGACGTCGAACACCACGTCGACATCCCCGATACTGCTCAGGTCGTCGGCGCCGAGATCGACGAACGCGTGCGCTCCCAGGTCGAGTGCGACGTCGCGGTCATGCGGCCGCCCGGTTCCGATGACCCAAGCGCCCACCTCCCGCGCGAGCTGGACCGCGATTGATCCCACGCCGCCTGCGGCACCGTGGACGACGGCGGTTTGGCCGGTCCGCAGACCGCCGTGGACGAACAAACCCTGCCACGCGGTGAGTCCTGAGATGGGCAACGCCGCGGCCACGACATGGTCGATGTCGGCGGCCAACGGTGCAAGGTTGCGCGCCTCGACGGCGGTGTATTCGGCCAGTGAGCCGTCGCGGGCCCAGTCGGCGAGGCCGAAGACACGTTGACCGACGGTCAGACCGGTTGTGCCGTAACCTAATTCGACGACGACTCCGGACAGTTCGTGACCCGGAATGCTGGGCGTGCGGTCACGGCCCGCCCGGTCGGTCCACGTGGCGGGCCACTCCAACTCGCCGGGAGTGAAGCCGGCCGCATGAACGCGTACGACGACGTCGTTTTCGGCCGCGTGCGGGTACGGCACGTCTGTGAGGGCCAACCCCCCGAAGCCCGCGTCACGGTCGCGTACTGTGATGGCTTGCATGACAGCTCCTTTCAGCTCGGCCAGGCGGAACCGAGAATGCGCTGAACCGAGGTCGTGCGCTCGAAGCCGGGGATGAAGTGTTCGAGGACGTCGGAGTTCACCGTTCCATTCGTCGTGTTGGGGCGGTCCTTCAGTCCGTCGAAGTAGGCGCTGAGGAACTCGTTCTTGAAGTCACCGCGCGGGTGGACGGCGAGAATGTGCTCCAACTGGTCTGCGTCGAGCCGGCCGAGCCCGAGACCGATGACGTCGGTGAGTACGCCGAGGTTGGTGGCGGCGATTTCCGGACCCATCCGATCCGGAATGCCCGGAGTCGTGTGCAGGGCGATCGCCGTCCACACCGTGTCGGCTGCTGCACCGGAGAAACCGTGCTCGAGCAGGAAGGCCCTGCCGTGGTCCGCTCCATCGACCTCGAACCGCTGCTCCTCATCGGAGAACGGCCTCATCAGTCCGGTGTCGTGAAACATGGCCGCCAGGTAGAGCAGTTCGGCATCGGGCTCCAGGCCCAGCCGCTGGGCGTGGAGCTGGCCGAAGAAGAACACGCGGCGAGAATGGTGATAGATCAACGGGCTGGTGTCGTCCCGGACGCGCTGGGTCGCCTCGGCGACCGCCGCGGTATCGGGGACCTCCACCCCGGCAATGACGTCGGACATCTGTCCTGTCCCTTCTTGTCGTTGGTGTGGGTGACATCCATGCTGATCCCGCCCGCACCGCGCGCGCCGCCTTCCTACGGCCACGAACCCCTCAATAAGCGACAAGAATGTGGAGCCGGTCAGGACATGGGGATACCGACCAACGGGGCCGTGCCGGCGTCGCGACGCTCGAACCGGCCGGCCATCAATCCGTTTTGTCGTCGTCGCGGTGCGCAGCTTCAATGACCTCGGGCGACGCCGGCTTGGCCAGCCAGGCCCTGATCCGGAGCAACCCGCCGGCAACCGCACCGACCGCGAACACCGCGACGACGATCCACACTGCAGAAGACATAGACCCAGTGTCCGCTTGCAACAGGTCGTATGCCGCCGTTACGCACGACTCCCCGCGAACAACCACGCGTCCCTCCGCGCAGCAACCGCGCGGGCTTCGTTCGGGACTCTGCTACCCGCATGCTCGCCGACCGTGAAGTCGTCGGCCGGCGAGCACATGGACGATCACTCCGACGGCGGCTCGTACAGCTGGAGATCGTTGCCTTCGGAATCCTTGAAGGAAGCGATTCGGCCCCAAGGATGGTCGCTGATGTCGCCGACGAACGACACACCTGCGTCCTTCAGTCGAGAGACCTCCTCGTCGAGGCCGCCGTCGGGCTGGAACGTCAGCAGCGCGCCTCCGCTCCCGTCCGCGCCCGACGATTCGCGGGCATTCAGGCCGATCATCAATCCGTTGGCATCCAACTCGGACCATTCGTCCGAATCTCGTTTCACCTCGAGACCGAGTGTCCCGCCGTAGAAGTCCACCGCACGCTTCATGTCTTTGACCGGTAACCACACCGTTGCCACACCTGACGCCATTTCCGCCACCTCCATCTCGATGTTGCCGAACGCACAGTGCGATACCCCGTGGCGTCATCGTGAGTCCTGCTGAATTGTGACGTCTCGATGCTCGCCACTCGGTGGTGCAGCGATGAGTTCTGTGCGTCAAGACGGTCAGTTCCGCCATGACCACCACAGACGGCCTCATCTCCCGCACGCTCGACGTTCCCGGCGCCCGCCTGCATTACGAAGTCCGCGGCTCCGGTCCCCTCGTGCTCGTCATCGGCTCGCCGATGACGGCCGCGGAGTTCGCTCCCCTGGCCCACGCCCTGGCCGGTGACCGCACCGTCGTCACCTACGACCCGCGCGGCTTCGGGAGCAGCCCGGTCGATGACCCCGACGGGCCGTCGAACCCCGAACTCCGAGCCGACGACGTGGCGGCGATCCTCGACGATCTCGGCGCGGCGTCGGCCGACGTCTTCGGGTCCAGCGGAGGAGCCGTCACCGGTCTCGCACTGGTGGAACGGTTCCCGGGCCGTGTCCGCACGTTGGTCGCCCACGAGCCGCCACTGCTGGAACTGCTGCCCGACGCCCAGGCGCAGCGGGCGGCAACCAAGGACATCACCGACACGTTCCTGTCCGACGGACTGCACGCGGCATGGAGGAAGTTCATGGTCAACGCGGGTTTCGACGTAACCGCCCCCGGCTCCGATCCTGTCGGGCAACCCGAGGCGGAGGGTGAACCGACGACTTCCGAACGCGAACTCGCCGAGGGTGCCCGCTTCTTCGTGCATGACCTGGCACCGACGACGCAGTACCTGCCCGACTTCGACGCGTTGCGGGCATCGACGTCGCGCATCGTGATCGGGCTCGGAGCCGAGTCCGGCCACCTGCTGACCCACCGGACGTCCGTCGCCGTCGCAGAGCGGCTCGGCGTGCCCACCACCGAGTTCCCCGGTGATCATGGTGGATTCATGGGTGCCCCAGGGGAGTTCGCGCAGCGTCTTCTCGAGATCCTCGCGGCCTGACCCGCGTCACATTGCGGCTCAGAGTCTCCCGAGCCGGTGAATGATCTTGGCAAAAGGAACCATCGCCTTGAGCCCGCGGTACAGGCTGGGTTGCATCGCACTGGCATTGCACACCACCGCGTAGCGAAGCCCATGATCACGCCACACGGCCATCTGGTCGACCACCTCAGCCGGCGTTCCGGTGAGGATGCTCTCCTTCAGCAGCGCGATCGGAACGTCCTTGGTCATCGACAGGACGGTCTGCTCATCCAACAACTGAGGCATCAGATCCTGCAGACCGGACGCCGTCGTGCCCATCGGATGCGTCACGCCGTGGCGGGCCCACGCATCGCCAGGCAGGTTGAGCGCGGCCGACTTGGCGAACGGCGCCGCCAGGGCTTCGTCGACCTCGTCACGGCTGCGTCCGGTGAACACCATGATGAACGCGGCGGGACGGACTGACTGGGGATTTCGACCCGCGTCTGAGGCGGCGGAACGGACCACGTCCAGACCCGCCGCGTAGTCCTCGGGCCGGAACAAGAATGCGGGAAACCAGGCATCCGCGTATCGGCCGGTGTTTCGCAGCATGCGCGGGGCGTGGGATGCGATCCAGATCTCGGGCCATCTCCCCCGGTACGGAGGCAGCGCGAACACGGCGTTGCGCAGCGGGAAGTACGGTGAATCACGGTTCACCAGTTCGCCGTTCGAATTCCACAGCGCGCGGATCGTGGCCAAGCCTTCTTCGAATCGCGTGACCGGATGCGACCAATCGACGCCGTACGGTTCATTGCCCTCCCGCTCCCCTGTCCCGATGCCCAAGATGGCTCGGCCGCGGGTGAGCAGGTGCAGCGTTGCCGCGGCCTGTGCCGTGACCGCCGGGTTCCGGCGACCAGTGTCGGTGACACCGACCCCGAGTCGTAGTCTGCGTAGCCGATGCCGACCGGCGATATGACCGAGCGTGGTCCACGGTTCGAGGTAGGCGTCGATGTTCGGTATCAGTCTGGCCGCCCCGACGTACTGCGACGAGGCGACCGAACGGGGATACAGCGAGTTCAGGTGATCCGCCACCCAGAAGGAGTCCGCGCCCATGGCGGCGGCAGTCAGATAGGACGCGTCGACGGAAGCCGTCGCCGCACCGCGGACGTTGACCGGCAATTCGGCTACCCCTACGCCGAACTTCTGCATTCCCCTACTGTTCATCACCCGGGCTCCCGTTCCTGGATGCGAAAGACCCTTTGTGGTGTGCCGTAAGCCCGTCGTCGAGCACACTGGGACACGCATCCGACAGCAATGGAGGAACGGTGCGGACATGAGCCCTGTGGCCGAATTCGACTTCGTCATCGTGGGGGCGGGCAGTGCGGGCTGTCTGCTCGCCAATCGGCTCAGCGCCAATCCGGATCACCGGGTGCTCCTCGTCGAGGCCGGCGGCGACGACGACTGGTTCTGGATCAAGGTGCCGGTCGGCTACCTCTACACCATTGCCAACCCCCGTACCGACTGGTGCTTCACGACGGAGGCCGATCCCGGTCTGGCCGGCCGCAGCATCATCTACGCGCGGGGCCGCGTGATCGGCGGTTGCTCCTCGATCAACGCCATGATCCACATGCGCGGGCAGGCCAGCGATTACGAGCTGTGGGCGCAGGCCACCGGTGACGAGCGGTGGCTGTGGGGTGGCCCGGACCGTCCGGGCGAGACCCTGGCCCTCTACAAGGAGTTGGAGGACTACTTCGGCGGAGCCGACGACTGGCACGGCGTCGGTGGTGAGATCCGGGTCGAGCGGCCGCGGGTGCGCTGGAAGATTCTGGACGCCTGGCAGGCCGCCGCCGCCCAGGTGGGTATCGCCCCGATCGACGAGTTCAACCGCGGAGACAACGCCGGCAGCGCGTACTTTCACGTCAACCAACGGCGTGGCCGACGCTGGTCCATGGCCGATGCCTTCCTTCATCCCGTCTCCCACCGACCCAACCTCACCATCTACACCGGCACCCAGGCCGTTCGGCTGCTGCTGGACGACCAGGTGCACGCGGAGCAGCGGCGCGGCGCCTGGACCACGGCGCAGCACCGCGCCACCGGGGTGCGCTTGCTCAAAGACGGCCAGACCGTCGACGTCCGGGCCCGCCGGGAGGTGATCCTGAGCGCCGGAGCGATCGGGTCGCCACATCTGATGCAGGCCTCGGGATTGGGCCCGGCCGGGCTGCTCACTCAGCATCACGTGCCGGTGGCTGTCGATCTGCCGGGCGTGGGTGAAAACCTTCAGGACCACCTGCAGCTGCGGACGGTCTACCGGGTGCGGGGCGCGCGCACGGTCAACACGCTGTACCGCAACTGGATCACCCGTGCAGGTATGGGGCTGCAGTACCTGGTGATGCGATCAGGGCCCATGACCATGCCGCCTTCCACGCTGGGCGCTTTCGCCAAGAGCGATACGGCACTGGCCAGTGCTGATCTGGAGTGGCACGTACAGCCCTTGTCGTTGGCCAAATTCGGGGAACCGCTGCATCCGTTCGGAGCGATCACTCCCTCGGTGTGCAATCTGCGGCCCAGCTCGCGTGGTCACGTACGCATCGCCGGCGCAGACCCGCTGACCCACCCCAAGATCTCCTGCAACTACCTGTCCACCGACGCCGATCGCGATGTCGCGGTGCGGGGCCTGCGGATGACCCGGAAGATCATGGCGGCGCCGTCCCTGGCTCCCTACCACCCGGAAGAAATGCTTCCCGGGCCGGAACTGTCGAGCGACGACGACCTGCAGCAAGCGGCCCGTGAGCTGGGGACCACCATCTTCCATCCGGTGGGCACCTGCGCGATGGGAGCGTTCGACACCCACGGTCGGCCGAGATCGGCCGCCACGGTGCTCGACACCGACTGCCGCGTGTACCGCGTCGCCGGGCTCCGGGTCGTCGATGCTTCAGCGATGCCCACCATCACCTCTGGCAACACCAACGCGCCGGTCATGTTGATCGCAGAACGTGCGGCGCGGGCAATCCTGCGATGAGCCGGTCGAGTTTCGGCCGTGCTGATCCGGAATAAACCCCGCGGCCGGTGAACTTGGCTCAGGAGTCGCCCCTTCCTCGACTCAGGAGCATCCATGACCCGTCCCGTCCGCGTCGCCGTGCAGATCCAGCCGGGCGGCGCGCCCGATTACCGCACGTGGCGCGACGCCGTCCTGGCCGCCGACGACCTCGGTGTCGACGTGATCTTCGGCTATGACCATTTCCACCGCCCGGCGATGAAGGCCCTCGTCGACGGCAAGCCTGTTCTGTTCGACGAGCAGCCCGATGTCGCGAACTTCGAAGGCTGGACCGCTCTCGCGTCGTGGGGCGAGATCACCTCGCACGCCGAGATCGGGCTCCTCGTCACCGGTGTCGGCTACCGCAACGCGGACCTGCTCGCTGACATGGCACGCACCGTCGATCACATCAGCGGGGGCCGGCTCATCCTGGGCCTCGGCGCCGGATGGTACGAAAAGGACTACACCACCTACGGTTACGACTTCGGAACCTTCGGCTCCCGCTTCGACCTCTTCGACGAGAGCTTGATCCGCATCGAGAAGCGGCTCGCCGCACTGAATCCGCCGCCCGTCCGCAAGGTGCCGATCCTCATCGGCGGCACCGGACCCAAACGCTCACTGCCCGCCGTCGCCCGGCACGCCGACATCTGGCATGCGTTCCAGGAGCTCGATGCATTCCGTAAAGCCAGCGACCGCGTCGACGAGTTGGCCGCCTCTTTCGGCCGCAGCGGCGCCGACATCGAACGCTCGACGCTGTGGGTGAACGCCGACAGCGCAGATGCTTTCCGCGAGGCGGGCGTGACGCTGTTCCAGACCGAGCTCACCGCCGACGACGGGTACGACCTTGCGTCGCTCAAGGAGGTCCTCTCCTGGCGGGACAACGGGTGAGCGCCCCAAGACGTGCCTAGCGCCCCCCGGGGCTTCAGCTCCGCAGGGCTGCTTGGATGTCGCCAGCTGTCACCGGGTGGCCCTTGCCGCAACGCACCTCGACCTCGATGGGCGCCCCGCAATCGATGTGAGTCAGGCCCACGCGGCCGCCGTCGGGGCGGGCCCACCGGTCGCCCCACCGCAACAGGGCCAGTAGTACGGGAAGGAGTTCCTCCCCCTTCTCCGTGAGGTGGTACTCCTCTCGGGCGCGTTGCCCGGGTTCGTGATACGGACGCTTCTCGAGGATCCCTTCGTCGACGAGTTCACGAAGCCGGGTCGCGGTGATCTTCTCGCTGAGCTGCGCGCGGCGCACGAATTCGTCGAAGCGACGGGCTCCGTAGAACACCTCGCGCAATAACAGCAGGCTCGCTCGGCGCCCGACGATGTCCAGCGCGGCCGCCATGGAGCAGTCGTCTGCGCGCCAGGAGTCCCGATCGCCGAGTCGGCCGACCAGTGTCGCGGAAGTCATGTCTGACATCGTGCCATGCTGACTTGCCTTGAGTAAAGCCAGCGCGCTAGTGTCTGGCTAGACGTCAGTACAGTCAGATGTGCTGCGAAAAGCGAGGGATGGCGCCTTGACCATTGAGACTCCGGCGAAGCCGACCGTCGAATCGGATCTGTCCGACCCGCAAGTCCGGGCGTCCCTCCCCCGCCAGGACGTCATCGACGCCGCCCGGCGGCCGGAACTGCGGCTGTCCCAGGTACTGCAGACCCTGGTCGAGGGGTATCAAGATCGCCCGGCCCTCGGTAGCAGATCGACGACCACCGCCGCCGACGAGGTCACCGGTCGTCGCACAACGCACCTCCTGCCGGCCTTCGACACCATGTCCTACGGAGAACTCTGGTCGCGAGTGCGTGCCGTGGCCGGTGCATGGCACCACGACCCGCAGGCGCCGATCGTGGCCGGCGACTTCGTCGCGACGATCGGATTCGCCAGCGCCGACTATCTCACCCTCGACCTGGTGTGCGGCTACCTCGGGCTCGTCGCAGTTCCGCTGCAGCACAACACCTCTGCGGCGCGCCTCGCGCCCATACTGGAGGAGACCACCCCGCGCGTACTGGCGGTCAGCGCCGCCTACCTCGACCTCGCTGTCGAGGTCGCCGTAGACCGGCCGTGGCTGTCCCGTCTGGTCGTGTTCGACTACCGGCCCGACGATGACGACCATCGGGACCGCCTCCGCCGGGCCCGTCACCGATTCGCCGACATGCACAGAGACGTCGTCGTCGAGACACTCCCCGACGTGATCGCGCGCGGCGCGCAGCTCGCCGAAGCGCCCTTGTTCACCGACGGTGCGGACGACCGGCTGGCGATGATCCTCTACACCTCCGGAAGCACCGGCGCACCCAAGGGGGCGATGTGGACCGAACGGATGGTCGCCACGCTGTGGACCATCCCGCTCAAGCAACCCGACGCTGTGGTCATCAACCTCAACTTCATGCCGCTCAACCACATGGGCGGACGGCTGCCGTTGTCGGCGGCGTTCCAGGCCGGCGGCACAAGCTATTTCGTCGCCGAGCCTGACCTGTCGACGCTGTTCGACGACTGGGCGCTGGTGCGCCCCACCGACCTGGGTCTCGTTCCGCGTGTCGTGGACATGCTGTACCAGCGTTACCGGCAGATCGTGGACCGCCTGACGGTCGACGGTCTCGACCGCGACGCCGCCGAGCACACGGCGATGACCGAGATCCGCGACCGGGTGCTGGGCGGGCGGGTCGTATCCGGCTTCGTCAGCACCGCACCGCTCGCCGCCGAGATGCGGTCCTTCCTGAAGTCCTGTCTGCAGGTGAACGTGGTCGATGCCTACGGCCTCACCGAGATCGGTGCCGTCACGACCGACGGCATCGTGGTCCGGCCACTGGTCATCGACTACAAGCTCATCGACGTCCCCGAGCTCGGCTATTTCGCCACCGACAAGCCACACCCTCGCGGGGAGCTCTTGGTCAAGAGCGTGGCGGCCATGCCCGGTTACTACAAGCGCCCCGAGATCACGGCAGAGGTGTTCGACGCCGACGGCTACTACCGCACCGGCGACATCGTCGCCGAACTGGCGCCGGACCACCTGGCTTACGTGGACCGACGCAACAACGTCATCAAGCTCTCGCAAGGCGAGTTCGTCGCCGTCGCCAAGCTCGAGGCGGAATTCGCGCGGACACCGCTGATCCGGCAGATCTTCCTCTACGGCAACAGTGAACGATCCGCTCTCGTCGCCGTCGTCGTACCGACCCACGATGCCCTGACGGCACACGGCGGAGTGAGCGATGAGCTGAAGGCGGCGATCCGCGGCGAGATCTCCGGCACGGCCCGCGATGCCGATCTGCAGCCGTATGAGGTCCCGGTCGATTTCCTCGTCGAAACGGAGCCGTTCAGTGCCGCCAACGGGCTGCTGTCGGGGGTGGGCAAGCTGCTCCGCCCGAAGCTGAAGGAACGCTACGGTGATGCCCTGGAACGCCTCTACGAGGAGCTCGAGACCGCCCGCGCCGATGACGTCCGTGCCCTGCGGGACAACGCCGCCCACCAACCGGTCATCGACACCGTCGTCCACGCGGCGGCCGCTCTGCTCGGCAGCGCGACTGTCACGCCCGAGGACCAATTCATCGACCTCGGTGGCGATTCGCTTCTGGCGCTGACATTTTCCGATCTCCTCCAGGAACTCTTCGGCGTCGAAACCCCGGTGGGGTTGCTGACCGGGCCGACGACCACGCTGGCGGACATCGCAGACCACATCGAGAAGGAGAAGGGCGACGGACCGTCCGGTCCCACGCCGGACAGCGTGCACGGACCGAACGCGGCGACCATTCGCGCCACCGACCTGACGCTGGACAAGTTCCTCCCCCAGGAACTCCTCGCCCATGCCCGGACGCTCCCGCCGCCGACAGGGGACGCCCCCGCCACCGTGCTGCTCACCGGCGCCAACGGCTATCTGGGCAGGTTCCTCGCGCTGGAGTGGCTGCAGCGGCTCGCCGAGATCGGCGGAACGCTGATCTGTCTGCTGAGGGGTACTGACGACGACTCCGCACGGGCACGGCTGGAGCAGATCTTCCGCGATGCGGACCCGGACCTGAGCGCCCACTTCCGTGCGCTGGCGGCCGAGCACCTCGAGGTCATCTCCGGCGACATCAGCACGCCGCACTTCGGCCTCGACCCACAGGTGTGGGACGCCCTGGCCACGCGCGTCGACCTGATCGTGCATCCAGCCGCTCTGGTCAATCACGTGCTGCCGTACCGACAGTTGTTCGGGCCCAACGTCGTCGGAACCGCCGAGATCATCCGGCTGGCACTGAGCGAGCGGCTGAAGCCGGTCAACTACCTGTCGACCGTCTCCGTTGCCATGACCGTGGATCCCGACGTCTTCACCGAGGACGGCGACATCCGGGAGATCAGTGCGGCGCGCCCGGTCGACGACTCCTACGCCAACGGCTACGGCAACAGCAAGTGGGCCGGAGAGGTGCTGCTGCGCGAGGCCCACGACCTGTGCGGTCTTCCGGTCTCGGTGTTCCGCTCCGGCATGATCCTCGCCGACCGCCGGTATGCCGGCCAGGTGAACGTCCCCGACATGTTCACCCGTCTCATCTACAGCCTGCTGGTCACCGGTCTCGCGCCGGAATCGTTCTATCAGCGGCTGCAGGAGGGCGGACGGTCGCGTGCGCACTACGACGGACTGCCCGTCGATTTCGTCGCGCAGTCGATCACGGTCCTGGGAGCCGGCACAACGCGAGGCTTCCGTTCCTACGACGTGATGAACCCGCACGACGACGGCGTCTCGCTGGACGTCTTCGTCGACTGGCTCATCGAAGCGGGTCATCGAATCGACCGTGTCGACGACTACGGACAGTGGCTGATCCGCTTCGAGACCGCGCTGCGTGCGCTGCCCGAAGAGCAGCGCCAGCACTCGGTACTCCCCCTGTTGTCGGCCTACAGCCGTCCGGACACACCGGTGCTCGGCTCACTTGCTCCAGCGAGTGTCTTCCGGGAATCCGTGCAGGCGAACGCCATCGGCGCCGACGCCGACATCCCGCACCTGTCCCGGCAATTGATCGACAAGTACGTCACCGATCTGCGGCGCCTCGGACTCCTGCCCGCCTGACAGCTCGAACAAAGGAACACATTCGCATGACTTCATCACAACCGGTCGCACTCGTCACCGGTGCCAAATCCGGTCTCGGCAGATTTGCCGCGCGCGCCCTGGGCAATGCGGGATTCCAGGTGGTGGGCACGAGCCGAAAAGCCTCGGGACGAGGCGATGACCAGGACCTAGCACTGGTCGAACTCGACGTCACGCGCGACGAATCCGTGGCCGCCGCCGTCGACGCGGTGCTCGCACGATTCGGGCGCATCGATGTCCTGGTCAACAACGCCGGCATGGGCCTCAACGGAGCGAGCGAAGAGAACTCGATCGCCCAGTCGCAACGGCTCTTCGACATCAACGTCTTCGGTGTCATGCGGATGACCAACGCGGTCCTGCCGCACATGCGCGCACAGGGCAGCGGGCGCATCGTGAACATCTCGTCGATCTTCGGATTGATGCCGGCGCCCTTCATGGCTGCCTACAGCGCAACGAAATTCGCTGTCGAAGGATACTCCGAATCCGTCGACCACGAAGTCCGCGAGGACAACATCCGCGTTGTTCTGGTCGAGCCGGGTGGCACCAGAACCGGGTTCGACGACAACACCGCCGAACCCGACAACCCGCTGCCGGCATACGATCACCGGCGGCGACGTTCGAATCAGGCTGTCGCCGAACAGGTCAACAACGGTGACGATCCCGAGGTCGTGGCCAAGGCGATCGTCGCCGCCGCCACGGACAAGAGTCCGAAACTGCGTTATCCGGCCGGATCCGCGCGACAGCTGAGCGCGTTGCGTCGCTTCGCTCCTCGCGCGGCGTTCGACCGGCAACTGCGCAAGTCCCTCGCTGTGGGGCAGTGAGACGCGGAATGAGCCGGCTCGAGGTTCGCAGAGTCGAACACGCAATGAGGCGCCTGAACATCTTCACCGGTATCCCGTTCGGGGATTTCCGTACCGCGTTCGAGAAGGCCGTGCCCGTCTTCGATCCCGCGCCGTACGCGGACATCATTCGCGAGGGAGGGTCATGGAACGACATCGAAGCCGAGGTAGCGGCCCGCGCACCATATGACCTTCTCCTGTACGCGGTCCTCGAGGCCACAGCTCTGATGGAGTTCGCCGGTCATCGGGGCCAGGCAGTCGAGTACCTGATGGGTAACCACGTCATCGCCGAGACGATGTACCGACTCGATCGGAATGCGCTGCTGTACGCGCCCCTTCGCGTGCTGCTGCGCAGCGACGGCTCGGGTGACGCGGTGTTCGCCATCGATCAGCCGTCGACGGTTTTCGCAGGGCTTGACGACCCCGGCGCGGCCGCGACCGGTGTGCTCCTCGACCGCAAGGTGGCGGCGATGATGCGCAGTATCGGCGTCGCCATCAGCGACGACCTCACCTCGCGAGACGGGTGAGCGCGTCCGGCACCCACTGCGCCAGCAGCGCCAGTTTGTCGGCGGTCGGCCCTCCGGCGGGCGAGGTGTAGACGTTCAGATGCAGGCCAGGGTCGGTGGGAAGATCCATCGACTCGAAGTTGAGATCGAGCCGTCCCACCACCGGGTGGTTCACCCGCTTGCTTCCGTACCCGTGCAGGCGCACGTCCTGAGATGCCCACCGCTGCCGGAACAACTCACTGCACGTTGACAATTCGTCGATCAGGGCGACGAGCTCCTCGTCCTGGGGATCACGGCCCAATTCCAGACGAAGTGTCGCGGCCACATTTCGCGCCACCTGGTCGTAGTCGACGAAGAACTTCTCGGCTTCACGAGAATTCACGTACACGAACCTCGCTGTGTTGGCGGGTCGTCGCGGATCGGCCAGCACCGGTGAATACAGCGCGCGACCCAGCCGGTTCATCGCGAGCACGTCGTGGCGCGCATTGCGGATCAACGCCGGCGCGCCGGTCATGGCGTCGAGCACCTCCTGCAGTGCCGGTCGCACCCCCGCGGGAGATGCCCGGCGCGGTCGAACGCCGGCTCCCCCGGACTGGCGCGCGAGATGGAACAGGTGATCGCGCTCTGCGTCGTCGAGTTGGAGTGCCGTGGCCAGCGAGTCGAGCACACCGTCGGAGGTGCCGGCCAGGTTGCCGCGCTCGATACGCACGTAATACTCCACCGACACCCCGGCGAGGAGCGCCACCTCCTCGCGACGCAGGCCCTTGACCCGACGATGACCGCCGTAGGCGGACAGGCCGGCCATCTCCGGCGCGATGCGCGCGCGACGCGACCTGAGAAACTCCCGGATCTGCGTGCGCAGATCTACCTGATGGTCACGCCACCACCGTAGGCCGCACCGCAACCGAGTGGGCGTCTCACGCGGTCGTGGCGATCCCCCCGTCGACGGGGATGACAGTGCCGGTCAGGTAGGCGCCTGCCCGGCTGGCGAGGAACACGGCGACACCCGCCATGTCGTCGTCGCGGCCGATTCGGCGCAGCGGGGCCGACGCCGCGATCGCCTCGCCGAACTCGTCGAGTGTTGCCGCCATCATCGTCGACGGAAACGGTCCCGGCGCCACCGCGTTCACCGTGATGTGCTGCGGGCCCAGTTCCTTGGCGAGCACTCTGGTGAGTTGATGCAGCGCAGCCTTGCTGCTGGAGTACGAGTAATTGGGCCGCGCTGGGATGTGGATGGCGGCGATGCTGCCGATGTTGATGACCCGCGCGGGATCGTCGGCGGTCCCGGCGCTGCGCAGCGCCGGCAGCAGCGCCTGCACGAGCCAGAACGGCGATTTCAGGTTGAGGTCGATGACGGTGTCCCAGGCTGCGTCCGGGAATGTCGCCAACGGTTCGTCCCACATGGCACCCGCATTGTTGACGAGGATGTCGAGATTCCCCGAATCGGCCGTGACGAGCGCAGCGAGGCGCTCACACTCCTCGTGCCGGGACAGATCGGCGGGGACCGCCCGGACGTCGCCGAATTCGGACAGGTGGTCCTCCGCCCGGGCGCACGCGTCGGCGTCACGTGAGCTGATGACCACGCGGGCGCCGGCTTGCAGGAGCCCCCGCGCGATCATCATCCCGATGCCTCTGGTGCCGCCGGTGACCAGGCCTTGTTTGCCGCTCAGATCGAAACGTTCTGCATGCGTTGTGAATCGGTTCGCTACCACGTGTGACCTTCCTGATGCCGGCTCGCCTCCGGCTTCAACGTAGGCGGTCTTTCCGACGCCAGGGAGATCCCCGCGGTACGGGTACTGGCAGTGTCCCCTTCGCCGGCGCGCGATGAGTCCGACGGATCGCCCCGGTCAGTAAATGTGTTCGTCCGGTCCACTCCGATCTTTCGAAGGAATCGCCCATGTTCCGCACCCGGGTGCACAACCTGAACATCTCCGTCGACGGCTACGCCGCCGGGGAGCACGTCACCTTCGACGCGCCGATCGGCGGTGCCGACCGCCTGTTCAGCGGATTCGACGGACGCTTCATTCACGGGGTCGATCACGTGGATGCCCCTATCACGGTGGACCGCGCCCTGACGACGTTGTGGAGTCAGGGCGTCGGCGCCGAGATCATGGGGCGCCGAAAGTTCGGCCCCCAGGAGGGTGAGTGGCCCGAAGACGGGTGGCGCGGCTGGTGGGGCGATGAGCCGCCCTTTCAGACGCCCGTGTTCGTCATGACCCACCACCCGCGCCCCCCGATCGAGTTCGCCAACGGAACCAGCTTCCACTTCGTCGACGCGCCGCCGCGGGAGGTGTTGCGGCAGGCCCAGCAGGCTGCGAACGGTCTTGACGTGCGTCTCGGCGGGGGCCCGTCGACGGTGCGGCAATTCCTCGAGGCCGACCTGGTCGATTTCATGCACCTGGTGGTGGTGCCGGTGACGCTGGGACGCGGCGTCTCGCTCTGGGAGGGTCTGAGCGACGTTGGAGACCGCTTCACGGTCGAAACCGTCACCTCGGCGAGCGGACTCACCCATCAGCTCTGGAACAAGAAGAACCGGCGCGGTTGAGCACCACCCGGACTGGGCACCCTCCGCCCGTTGCACTGAATGCTCGCGGACGAAAGAGGACCTGCTGATGACGATGCCCAGTGACGCTGCGGACGCGGTGGAGAACCAGGGGTCCAACGAGGGGCCGCGCGATCACAAGGGTGTCGACACCGAGCACAGCGCCTATGTCGATGAGAACAACGTGCCCCATCCCGGTGACGCCAACGAGGCTGACTGACGCGCGGTCGGTCCCTCGTCGCAGGCTCAGGTGCTGGGCTCGCCCCTCTCGTAGCGGCCGGTCTTCTCCGTCAGGTGGATCCGGTACACCGTGCCGGTGAACTCCGCTCCGGAGTGGGCCGCAGCATGGGCGGCGGCGAACTCCGGTCCGAGCTCGGGTGCCAGCCGATCCAGGAGTAGGTTCAGGCCCTCTCGGGCGGCGGTCCCGTCGAGCAGTTCGACTGTCCCCCAGCCGATCACGCTGCGCCAGTTCGACAGGTCGGTGATGTTCTCGACCTCGAAGCACACCGCGCCGCCCTGCTGCAGGGCTGTGAGCTTCGCGCCCGGCATCGAGTGCCCGTACACGCAGCCTTCGTGGTAGACGTAGCAGACCGGCACCACGTAGGGCCGTCCGTTGCTCAGGCACCCGATGCGGCCGACGACGCCTTGGCTCAGCTCGGCCTCCACATCCGCATGATCGAGGTCGCCCAGCATCCGCTGCCTCCCAGCTACCGTGCACTTCTGTCATGGACACGTCGATGCTGCGCCACCCGCTGCGCCGGGGTAATGGGCGAAAGACCTTTGGTGTGCGGCCGTCGGTCACGGGTGCCGATCCAGCGGATAGGGTGACACCCACTCCACCGTCTCACGAAGCGATCGATACATGGCCGACACGCCGCGCAGCCTGCCGCTGACGCCGCCGGGACAGACCCCGCGCCGCGTCATGACAATCGCGGGCTCGGATTCCGGCGGCAGTGCCGGTCTGCAGGCCGACATGCGGGCCTTCGCGATGCTGGGTGCGCACGGGTCCGCCGCCCTGACGGCCGTGACGGTCCAGAACACATTGGGCGTCAAAGCTTTTCACGAGGTGCCGGCAGAGGTGGTGGCCGCGCAGATCAGTGCGGTGGCGTCCGACATCGGGATCGAGGCGGCCAAGACCGGCATGCTGGCCTCGACCGCGATCATCCGGGCCATCGTCGCGACCTGGTCCGCCGAGGGGCTGCACGGCACTGTTCCCCTGATCGTCGACCCGGTATGCGCCTCCAATGCGGGAGAGCCGCTTCTGCACCCCAGCGCACTCGATGCCATGCGCGACGAGTTGATCCCCCTGGCCACGCTGGTGACCCCGAACCTCGACGAAGTACGCCTGCTCGTCGGCATCGACGTCGTCGACGACGACACCCAGCGCGACGCGGCCAGGGCGCTGCATGCGCTGGGGCCGCAGTGGGCTTTGGTCAAGGGCGGACACCTGCGCACCTCGCGCATCAGCTCCGACCTCCTTTTCGACGGTTCGGAGTTCCATCAGTTCGCCGCGGCTCGCGTCGACACCCGTCACGACCACGGCGCCGGCGACACGCTGGCCGCCGCGATCACCGTGGCACTGGCCCATGGTCTTCCGGTGCCCGATGCGGTCGCATTCGGCAAGCGGTGGGTGACCGAGTGCATCCGCGCCGCCTATCCCCTGGGCCACGGCCTCGGGACGGTCAACGGGATGACCCGCCTCTATCACTGACTCGCGTGGCGCCGCGATGAATTCTGCCCGTGGGTGCAGTCTGATCGGCGTGGGCACACTCATCTATGGCTTCAACGTGTCGGTCGACGGGTACATCGCCGACGCGCACGGCAACCTCGACTGGAGCGCACCGAGCGACGAACTGCACCAGTACTGGAACGATTACGAGCGGGACACCGCTCTGTCGTTCTACGGGCGGCGACTCTACGAACTGATGTCCGCCTACTGGCCGACCGCCGATCAGGATCCCGACGCCACCCCGACGATCGTCGACTACGCCCAGGTGTGGCGCGACATGCCCAAGGTGGTGTTCTCGCGGACCCTGGAGTCCGTCGACTGGAACTCCCGCCTGGAACGCGGCGACCCGGTCGAGGTGGTCAGGAAGCTCAAAGCCGAAACCGAGGGCAGGCTGGAGGTGGCGGGTGCGACGCTGGCCGCGCCGATCGTGCAGGCCGGTCTGGTCGACGAATACCGGATCGTGCTCGCGCCCACCGCGGTCGGCGGCGGCCTCCCGTTCTTCCCCGCCCTCCCGTCCCGGATCCCACTGCGACTGGTGGAGAACCGCACGTTCCCGGGCGGCACCGTGCTGCTGCGCTACGAGGCGAAACACGACTGATCGGACGGCACGCGGGTCAGCGGCGCAGCAGCGGCGCGACCTGGGTGCCCACGAATTCGACGAACTCTTCGATCGGCGCCGTCGCCCGCGGCTGGAACACCAGGGTGTCCGCACCGGCACGCAGCCACCGATGCGCAGCGCCGGCGATCTCCTCGGCGGACCCTGAAACTCCGACGTCGGCGCGCGGATCGAAGCCCCACTCCCCGATCTCGTCGCGAAGGTCTCGGCCGGCGTCCGCGCCTGTCGTGCACAGCAGATACGTGACGACCGAGTGCCGGTGCGCCCCGGATCCCTGCCCGGCGCGGATGTGAGACACCGCGTCGCGCAACTGATCTGGAGACGTTCCGCCGGTGATCACCGTCCCGGCGGCGAGTTCGCCACTGAGGCGCAGCGTCTTCGGTCCCACCGCAGCGGCCAGGATCCCCGGGGCCGGATCGGGTGGCCAGTCGAGCTGCACCTCATCGAGGTCGACGTACCGACCATGGAAGGTGACGCGTTCTCCGCGCAGGAGCGCGGTCAGGCAGGTCAGGTACTCGCGCAGGAGCGTCATCGGCGAACCGACCCTCTCGCCGATCTGCGCCATCCAGTCCTGGACGCCGTGGCCGACGCCGATGCGAAGCCGGCCGGGGAACGCGCGGGCCAGCGTCGCGATCTCCATCGCCGCCAGCGCGACGTTGCGCACCGGTACCGGCAGCACCCCGACCCCCACCGTCAGACGGCTGCTGTGCGACAGCGCGATGGCCGCCGCGGAGATGCCGCCGGCCAGGAAGCAGTCCTCCCACAGCCACAGCTCGTCGAGCCCGGCGGCATCGGCCGCGGCAGCCGCAGCGCCGATTCGCTCCGGGGCCGTCTGAGGGCGGTAGACGCAGCCGACTCGTGGGGTCGGGCCCGTCGTCGGTCCTTCTGAGGTCACGAGCGGATCCTCGCACAGTGGGCGACATCACTCGACGGCCGCGATGTTCTCGGGCTTTGCTGAATTCCCTCTCAGTTGCGTCTCAGCAGTCGTCGGCACGGTCGAAGAAGCCACACGCATTCTGACGACCGAAGGGAACGACACTGATGATGAACCCGCCCCCATCCCCCGGGTACCGACCGGGACCGGGTTACGAGTGGGCCGGCGGGACAACGCAGCGCCCCCCGAATTCGTTGCCGCACGGGGGGCACCCCGAAGGCCGCCGCCGCGCGCCTCGCGTCGTGGTCTTCGCGGGCGCCGCGGCGATCGCCCTTGCAGGCGGCGGCATCGGCGCCGCGACCGCGGTCGCTGTGCAGGACCACGCCCCGTCGGCGACGACGCCGCCGAGCGCCGAGCGCGTCCAGTCGCTCAAGCCGGCCGCCAACGCGGCCCCGGGTTCGGTCGAGCAGGTGGCCGCCAACGTGATGCCCAGCGTGGTCAAACTCCAGATCACCACGGGCCAAGGCATGGCCGAGGGTTCGGGGATCGTCCTGACCCCCGACGGGCTCATCCTCACCAACAATCACGTGGTCGCCCCGGTGGCCGAGGGTGGCGCTCCCGGCGCTCAGCCCGCCGCGTTCGACGGCGGGGACACGACAAGCACCGTGACGTTCTCCGACGGGCGCAGCGTGCCGTTCACCGTCGTCGGCACGGACCCGACCGGCGACCTCGCGGTCGTGCGCGCCCAGGGCGTCAGCGGACTGACGCCCATCGCCATCGGTTCCTCGAAGGACGTCCAGATCGGCCAGGAAGTAGTCGCCATCGGATCCCCGCTCGGCCTGCAGGGCACCGTCACCAAAGGCATCGTCAGCGCTTTGAACCGCCCGGTGACCGCCGGAGACGGCGAGGGTGGGTCCGGCGTCGTGCTCGAGGCGCTGCAGACGGATGCCGCCATCAACCCCGGCAACTCGGGCGGTCCCCTCGTCAACATGAAGGGCGAGCTGATCGGCGTCAACTCCGCCGGCGCCAGCACCGGCTCCGGCGGCGGTTCGATCGGGCTCGGCTTCGCGATTCCGTCGGACCAGGCCAAGCGCATCGCCGACGAGTTGATCTCCTCGGGCACCGCCAGCCACGGATCACTCGGCGTGCAACTGAGCGCCGACAGCGGTGACACCGCGGGCGCGGCGGTCGCCGACGTCGCGGCGGGAAGCCCTGCGGCCCAGGCGGGTTTGTCCAGCGGCTCGGTGATCACGAAGGTCAACGACCAGGTCATCGACGGCCCGGAGGCTCTTGCCGCGGCCGTGCGGTCGAAGGCGCCCGGTGATCAGATTTCGCTGACCTACCAGGACGGCTCGGGCGCGACCCGCACGGCACAGGTCACGCTCGGGTCCGCGTAGGGCGGACGTTCGGATCAGCGGCGCGGGTCGATGATCGTGATGCCCGCCGGCACGGCACTGTCGAGAGCCGGCAGTGCCGCCGCCGCATCCTCGAGCCCGATGGTCCGCTCGATGAGCTCCTGAGGCCGTAGCTCGCCGCGCTCGATCATCGCCAGCATCGCAGGGTAGTCCGCCGCCGCCATCCCGTGGCTGCCCAGAAAGTCGATCTCCCAGGCGATCACGCGGTCCATCGGAAGACGCGGGTGACCGTGCACCGGCGGCAGCAGACCCACCTGGACGTGTCGGCCTCGCCGGCGCAGGCTCAGGATCGAGCACGCGCACGCCGATTCGTGCCCCACCGCGTCGACGCCGACATGGCTTCCGCCGCCGGTGATCTCGTGAACCCGGTCGGCGACGTCGGTGCCGTCGGCAACCAGGGTGTGATCAGCCCCGAGTGCCTCTGCCGCGGCCAGCGCGGCCGATGTTCGATCGATCGCGATGACGTTGGCGCCCAACGCTTTACCGATCATGACTGCGCTCAGCCCCACGCCGCCCGCGCCCACCACGGTCAGCCACTCCCCGTCCGACAGGTGGGCCCGGCCGATGAGCGCCCGGTAGGCGGTGGCGAACCGGCAGCCCAGACTCGCCGCCGCCGCGAACGAGACGGATTCGGGAAGAGCCACCAGATTCGTGTCGGCCGCAGGCAGGGCGACGTACTCGGCGAAGGAACCCCAGTAGGTGAATCCGGGCTGCTCCTGACGGGGACAGACCTGCGCGTTGCCTGATCGGCACCACGCGCAGACGCCGCAACCGCACACGAACGGCACGGTCACCCGGTCACCGACCGTCCACCGCTGCACGCCGGCGCCGACCGCTTCGACGACACCGGCCAACTCGTGGCCCGGAACATGCGGAAGCGACAGGCTCTCGTGACCGACCCACGCGTGCCAGTCGCTGCGGCACAGTCCCGTTGCCCGGACGGCCACCACGACCCCGTCAGGGGGCGCAACCGGATCCGGCACGGCCCGGACGTCGAGTGAGCCGCCGACGCGGTCCATCACCAGTGCGCGCATCGCGAGCGGGCTCTCAGAACCCGAAGTAGACCGCGGCCATGTCGTCACCGCCGTGGCCGGCGCTGCTGGCCGCATCGAAGGCCGCGCGCACGCCGTCGATCAGCACCGTCGACACACCGGAAGCGCCGAGCGCATCCCCGATCAGCCCGGCGTCCTTGCGGACCCCGTCGACGCTGAACTGGGGAGCGTAGGAGTCCCCGATGATCGCCGCACCCTTCATCTGGAGGTAAGCGGAGTTTGCGGCCGACCCGTCGAACGCGTCCAACACCAGCTGCTGGTCGACGCCGAGCGCTTTCGCCAGGGCGAGTGACTGCCCGGCAGCGGCAGCGAGCGTGGCGATCCACGCATTGCACGCCAGTTTGAGCTTCGAGCCCAGCCCCAGTTCGTCGCCGACCCAGATCGTCTTGGTACCAACGCCATCGAACGCCGGCTGCACCCGTTCCCTCAGCGCGGGATCACCGGACGCCAGCATCACGAGCTTGCCCTGCTCGGCCGGCGCCTTCGTGCCGAGCACCGGACAGTCCAGGAAAGCGACACCGTGCCGGGCGGCGACCGACGCGGTCTGTGCGGCACCCTCGACGCCGACGGTCGCGCACTGTACGAAGACCGCGTCCTTGCGCAGGTGCGGCAGGACCGTCTCCATCACCTCGATGGTGGATGCTGCGTCGAACAGCATGGCCATCACGACGTCGGCGTCGGCGACGGCCGCAACCGGATCCAACGCCACCGTCGCGCCGTCGTCGGCCAACGGCTCCGCCCGCGCGACGGTGCGGTTCCACACCGTGACGTCCATGCCTGCACGCAGAAGTGACTGCGCCATGCCGGCGCCCATGGCGCCCGTGCCCAGAATCGCGACTCGCATGGGGTCATTGTGCATTCCGACGGCGTGCGCACCGACAGCGGCAGCGCCCGCTTCACGCGCTACCCTCGCCCAGCATGGGCATCCCCGAGGTCGAACCGACAGCGCCGTCGCCGTTCTTCAAGGCGGGCGCCAAGCTGATGGGCACCGACACCGCGCGCCGGTTCCTCAAGCGGTACGGCTGGCGCATCGACCGGGCGGTCATCAAGCTGACGAACGGGCACGTGTCGATGTCGCTCGTGCTTCCCGAAGTGCTGCTCACCCACACCGGCGCGAAGACGGGTCAGCAGCGCAGCACGCTGCTGACCTACTTCACCGATCGCGGCAGGGTCATCACCATCGCCTCGAACTACGGCGGCGAACGCCACCCCGCCTGGTACCACAACGTCATCGCGCATCCGCACGTCACGTTGTCGGCGCGCGGCTACACGGGCACCTTCGTCGCCGAGGAGATGACCGGTGCCGAACGCGACCGGCTGTTCGACCTGGCGAAGCAGTTCGTTCCGAACTACGCCGACTACGAGCGGATGGCCGGCGGCCGACGAATCCCGGTCGTGGCGTTCAGCGAGACGACGTCTCGGCCGCCAACCGACCCAACGTATCGCTGAGCTGGTCCTCGGTCACCAGCGGGAACTTCACCTTCTGGAGCAGGTCCTTGTCGGTCACCTTGGACCAGTCGTAGGTGTGGCGGACCAGGGTGGCGTTCGGGCCCTGAGCTTCCAACTCCCACAACCACTCCCAGCCGGGAGGCTCCGTGCCCGCGGGTGCGGTCTTCCACGCCAGCAGCTTGTCCTTGACGTACCCGGAGACGTGGTTGTCGGTCTTGTACTCCCCGCCCATGTGGTCGCCCTGCATGTTCATCGTGAACACCTCGCCGACCTTCTGGATCCGGTCGGCGTGGTCCACGCTGCGGACGAATCCGGACCCGTCCAGAGCCGGATGCCGCTGGGGATTGGTCAGCACGTCGAAGACGGCGTCAGCG
Organism: Mycolicibacterium chlorophenolicum; assembly: GCF_001044235.1. Lineage (GTDB taxonomy): Bacteria > Actinomycetota > Actinomycetes > Mycobacteriales > Mycobacteriaceae > Mycobacterium > Mycobacterium chlorophenolicum. The sequence goes on from NZ_JYNL01000030.1 coordinate 329,626, forward strand.
GGTGCGTCGATGGTTCGTTCGACCGTGACCTTCTTGTCGTCGCTCATGATTCCCACAGTGCCCACACCCGGCCCGTGCCCAAACCTGCCCCCGACGGCGGTAGCGTGGCGGCGGTGAAATTCCGGAGCCTGCCGTCCTCGTTCGCCTTCGCCGCCTGTGCTCTGTCCGTCGCGGCGCTGACCGCCTGCGGGTCCGCGCCCTCGTCGGAGGCGCAGGCGCCGGCCTGCCCGACCGCAGCGCCGCAGAACCCCGGCACGTCGGAGTGGACGCTGCCGGGCGCGACAGGCAGCGTCGCCGTCACTGGATCGACGGACACCGCGGCACCCGTGGTCACCGTGACGCCGCCGTTCAGCGTTCCCGAGACCCAGGTGCACACCCTGCAGGCCGGCTCCGGACCCGTCGTCGCGGACACCGCCACCGTGTCGGTCTGCTACATGGGCGTCAACGGCCGCGACGGATCGGTGTTCGACAGCAGCTACGAACGCGGCACCCCGGTGGACTTCCCGCTCGACAGTGTGGTGCCCGGCTTCCAGAAGGCCATCGCCGGCCAGAATGTCGGTTCCACCGTCGCAGTGGCGATGACCTCCGCGGACGGATATCCCGCCGGCCAACCCGCCGCCGGCATCCTGCCCGGCGACTCGCTGGTGTTCGCGATCAAGATCCTCGACGTCACCGGCTGACGGGCCGCGAGGTCGTCGGCGCCGCACCCAGCATGCGCGCGATGGCAACCAACTTTGCCACAACTGTCACACCAGGTGTAAAACCAGCTTGGACTGGCTACTATTTCGTACCGTGACGTTAGCCAGTTTCGCCGGCACCCGCGCGGTGCGGGCGCTCGCGGTCGGCGTCGTCATCTTCACCGCATCGGTCGCCGGGATCGACAGCCGCCTCCCCGAGTCCATTGCCGTGCTCTGGCCTGCGAACGCCATCCTGCTCGCGGTCCTTGTCCGCCATCGCGCAGCGCGCCGCCATCTCGAGGTGTGGAGCGCCGCGGCGGTCGGGTACGTGGCCGCGGATCTCTCGCAAGGCACCGCCGCGACTCCCGCGGTCGTGCTGGCCGTCGCCAATCTGGCCGGGGTCGTCGTTGCCCTACTGGTGTTCGTCCGTCTCGACGTTGCCGACGTGCGGGTGGCGACGCCGTCGACCGTCGTCAGGTTGGCGTCGGGGTGCGTTGCCGGGTGCGCGGTCGGCGCCGTCATCGGCGCCACGGTCGCCGTGAGCTACTTCGGCGGTACCTGGCCCGAAGGGTGGCTGAGTTGGTTCGCCTGCGACCTGGTGAACTACGCCTGCCTGCTGCCCGTGCTCCTCACGGTCCGCCGATGGCGGTGGACATCGTGGACCGGTCTGGTGGGGGCGCTGAGAACCGTGGCCACGTCGTGGACGCTGTTGATCGCCTTGCTGGTGGTCGCCTGGCTGATGCGGGACAGCGGCAGTGCGGTGGCCTTCACGATGCCCGCGCTGATGGCGTGCGCTCTGGGCGGCCGGATGTTCGCCACCGCGCTGATGGTGATGACCTCCACGGTCGCGATGCTCGCGCTGTCGGTCGGGGTCGGCGCCAGTGCGGCGCCGGCACCCGTGAGCACCACCACCCAGATAGCGCTGGCCCTTCTCGCGCTCGGCCCCCTGCTCGTGGCGGCGGCGACGGCCGAGCGGCGCCGTCTGCTCGACGAGATCCGGCAGGCGACCACCCGCGACGACCTGACCGGCGTGCTGCGGCGGGGCGAGTTCGCGGCCCGCGCGCAGGAACTGCTGGCCCACGGTGACTCAACCGGGATGCCGACGGCGTTTCTGATGATGGACCTCGATCACTTCAAGCTGCTCAACGACCGACGTGGGCACCGCGCCGGCGACCAGGCCCTCGTGGAGTTCAGCGCGATCCTGCGCGACGTCCTGGGCTCTCAGCGCGACGATCCGCGCGGAGCGATCATCGGCCGCGTCGGGGGCGAGGAGTTCGCGGCACTCCTGCCCGGGGTGAGCGTCGAACGGGCGCGTGCGCTCGCCGAGGAGATCCGCCGGCGTCAGGAAGACCGGGCCCGAGCCGACTTCGGCGCCGACGGCAGCACCGTGAGCATCGGAGTGTCCGGCTGCACCGGCCGTCACACCCTCGACGAGTTGATGATGTCGGCCGACGCGTCCGTCTACAGCGCCAAGCGGCAGGGCCGCAACGACGTCGTCGTTTTCGCCGACACCGTGCTCAGGGCGGTCGGCGACTAGCCGGTTCACGGCAGCACCTCGTTGCGGCGACGCTCCTCCCACAGCGCCATCCGCGTCCGCGCCGGCTCCCCGATCGCGTCCATCACCAACGGGATCAGCACCTCGGTCAGCAGGAATCCCGCCGACATGCTCTGGTACACCGTGCCGACGGTGCTCGACGCGGCCAGCACCACCTCGGCGTCGGGCGCCACCGGACAGGCCATGTCGTCGGTGATCAGCAGCAGCGTCGCTCCGGCCCGGTGCACATCGGCGGCGAGCTCGGCGGCGCTGCGGTGATACCGGTGATAGTCGAACAGCACCACGACATCTCGCCGGGTGAGGTCCATCATCGTGCCGAGGTCCCTGCCCTTCGGATCCGACAGCAGCCGTACCCCGGGTCGCAGCTGCTCGAGATGGGCGGCGAGGTGCACGGCGAGCAGATGGGAGAACCGGCCGCCGTGCAGATGCAACGGGCGCGACGCGTCGGCCATCAGCGCCACCGCGGCCTCGAGCATCGGTGCGGGTAGTCGCGCCAATGTCTCTTCGGCACAGGCATTCTGGGCCCGCGCCTGATGCAGGAGACGGTCGAGTGGACTGCCTGCCGGCGGAGCATCGGCCAGCCGCGTCAACGGTCCGCTGGACTGCTGGGTCAATTCGGCTCGCAACGCCACCTGCAGGTCGGTGAAACCGTCGTAGCCGAGCGACTGCGCGAACCGCAGCACCGTCGGCGGACTCACCTCGGCGCGCTCGGCGAGCCTTGCGGCACTGGCCAACCCGGCGCTGGGGTAATCGGCGAGCAGCGCGCGGCCCACCCGGCGTTCGGCGCGACTGAGCCCGGCCAGCGCAGCGTTGGTGCGGGCCGCCACCGTCTCGCCGCGTTCGTCCATGCCGATCAATCTGCCATGATCGGCACGACGGTCACCGACAAGTCCGCCAGCGACACCGACGCCACGCTCTCGGCCGGCAGCGGGCTCCACTTCAGATCACCGAAGCCGGTCGAGCCGATCACCACAGTGTTCTCGTCGGGCCGTGCGATCCGCAACGAGAAGTAGTCCTCGAGATGCTCAGCGGGCAGGTCGGTGGCGCTGATCTCCTCGATGTCCTCGTCGAGCAGCCGGCTTCTGGCGTGGGCGTGCACGGCGATGAGTTGGCCCTCCCCCAGCAGGAGCGCGTTGAGGCTCGCGTCGGGATAGAGGTGCCGCAACTCGGCGACGGCCCGCCGCACCGCCTCGACGAGATCCGGTGCGGCCGCGCGGTGCTGGCGCAGCAACGCGAAGTAGCGCTCGCTGTCGGTGGTGCCGCGCAGCGTCGACGCGACGCTGGGGTCGAGCAGCGCCTCGAGCGCACCGACCGGTTTGATCGACCCGTTGTGGGCCATCGCCACGCCGTCGGCGGCGAACGGATGCGAGTTCTCCGGCTGCACGGCGAGCCCGTTGGTCGCCCATCGCAGATGGACCACCGACCCCCGCGCGACCTCTTTGGTGGCGGTGCCGAAGCGGGGATCCTCCAGGGCGCTGTCAGCGGAAACCTCCACGCGCGGAACATCATCGGCGTGGAGTACCGACGCCACCCCCCAGCCGTCGCCGTGAATCTTGGTCAGCGCCAGAAAATCCATGAGCACCGTGTCGCCGACGGTGTCGGCCACCGAGGTCGGCAGCACCGACGCGACACCCAGCAGACGACACATCCGCATCTCCGTTCACCCGACGACACGATCTAATGAATCGATCATAAAGGTCGAGAATTAAAGACGCTGAAACATTTATGACATAGCGTGAACCTGTCACCCACCGTTGGAGGAAGTTCGTTGCCCATGGGACACCCCGACCTGCGTGCTGAAGGCGTGGCCATCGTCGCCGGATCGGTGACCGACCTGGCCGGCGTCACCCGGGCCAAGTACGTGCCCGCCTCGCGGCTGGATGCCTTCGCGCGCTCGGGAATGGGGGTCTCCCCCTCCTGGAGTGTGTTCTGCGTGGACAGCGGCATCGCGTTCACCCCGACCATCGGCGTGGCCGGCGACCTGCGCATCCGCATCGATCCCGACGACCTCCGCGTCGTCGAGCACGGGGTGGCCTGGGCGCCCGGGTCACTGAACGACCAGTACGGTCGGCCGGCGCCACTGTGCACCCGCACGCTGCTCGCCAGGTACGAACGCGCCGCCGCCGACCGCGGCTTGGACGTCCGGATGGGCGGGGAGCTGGAATGCACCATGCTCTCGGCCGACGGAGGGCCGGCCACCACCGACGCGTGGTCGCCCTACGGCATCCGGACCTCGCTGGACCGGTCGGCGTTCCTGGTCGACCTCGCCACCACCGCCGAACGCGCAGGCCTGCCGGTCGAGCAACTGCACACCGAGTACGGCCACGACCAGCTCGAGATCTCGCTGGCGCCCGATACACCGGTGGCGGCGGCCGACGCGGTCATCCTGGCGCGGATCGTGCTCAGCCGCGCCGCCGCGCGCCACGGGCTGCGAATCTCGTTCTCCCCGGTGCCTTTCGAGGGTGCCGCCGGCAACGGCGCACATCTGCACCTGTCGCTGTCCGACGGCGACGGTCCGCTGCTCTCTGGCGGGGACGGTCCGCGCGGGCTGCGCGCCGGCGGTGCGGCCGCCATCGCCGGGGTGCTCGACACCCTGCCCGACCTCATCGGGCTCTACGCCGGATCGGCCGTATCGGCGCTGCGGCTCAAGCCCGGCAACTGGGCCGGAGCCACGGCCTGCTGGGGGTTGGAGAACCGGGAAGCCGCGGTGCGGTTCATCGCCGCGACCCCTGGGAACCCGCACGGGGCCAACATGGAGCTCAAACTCATCGACCCCAGCGCCAACCCCTACCTGGCCGCCGCGGGCTTCCTCGGCAGCGCACTGCGCGGGATCGACCGCAGCCTCGACCTGCCCGAGGAGATCCCGGAGAACCCGGCGCAGTCCGGCGTCCCGACCCGTCCGCTCCCCCTCGCCCAGCGCGACGCGCTCGACGCGATGGAGACCTCCGCCGCCGCCGCCGAACTGCTCACCCCCGACATCGTCGCCGCCCTTGTCGCCGTGCGCCGCTACGAATGCACGACCTTCGGCGACATGCCCCCCGCTCAGATCTGCGACGCCCTCCGGCTCGCGTGGACCTGCTGAAGTGAAGGAGAACCCCATGGCGCCAGAGACCCCGATCATCTCGGAGCACCCCGATCAGATCCCCCACCGCCGGCTGCCGTTCTGGGTCGCACTCGCCCTGTCGGTGGCGCTGGTCGGCCCGACCCTGGCGATGTCGGGCAACGGCCAGGGTCTGATCGGCACCGTCGGCAAATCGATCCCGCTCGTCTTCCTGATCGGCCTGGTCGGCGTCTCGCTGGTCGGCTACAGCTTCGTGCGGCTCACCCGGCACCTCAATCACGCCGGATCGGCCTACGGACTGGTGGGCGGGACCATCGGGCCGCGCACCGGCTTCTTCTCCGGTTTCGCGATGCTCGGCGCCTACTGGGGGTTCTCGATCGGCACGCTCGCCCTGACGGCGGCCTTCGTGAACTCGTTCATCGCGGCGCTGCAGCCGGGCAACGACAACCCCTACCAGGTGCCCTGGCTACTGGTGGTGGTGATCGGTGCCGTCATCTCGTTCCTGTTGTCCGGCAGAGACATTCAGCTGCTCGCGAAGATCCTGCTCGCCATCGAGGGAATCGGCATCCTGGCGATGATCGTGCTCGTGGTGGCGATCTTCGCCCAGGGCGGCGCCCCCGCGACGGGCATCGACTTCTCGGTGTTCTCCTTCTCCGGCGGTGTCTCCGCGTCAGCGGTGCTGGCCGGTGTGGTGGCGGCCTTCCTGTCCTGGGCCGGATTCGAGGCGTGCGCGTCGATGGGTGAGGAGACCGACGACCCCAAACGCAACATCCCCCGCGCGCTGGCCGGAACGCTGATCCTCACCGGCGTGCTGTTCGTGGTCGTGATGTTCGCGCAGGTGGTCGGATTCGGCACCGACGCAGCGGGACTCGAGGCGTTCCAGGGTTCCGGCAACACACTCGGCGATCTCGGCGGCACCTACATCGGCCAGTGGTTCTCGCTCGTGATCATCTTCACCGCGATCGTGTCGGCGTTCGGCTGCCACCTGGCGACCTCGGCGACGTCGGGCCGCATGCTCTACGCCTTCGGCCGCGACGGATTCGGCCCGAAAGCGCTGGCGCACATCCACGCCGGCACCGGCGGTCCGCGCCGGGCGACCTGGCTCGTGGTGGTCGTCGCGCTGGTGGTCGACCTGATCTGCGGGGCGCTCGGCTGGCCCGACATGGGCACCGGCAACGCCGCGATCAACACCTACTTCCTGTTCGCGGTCGCCGGATCGGTGTGCCTGATGGTGTGCTACCTGCTCGTCGAGCTCGCGGCCGCCTACTTCGTCGGCGCGCCGAAGTTCGGATCGGTGCACGGCGGCACGGGCAGAGTGCCCGGCCTGGTGCTCCCCCTGCTCGGTGCCGTCGTGATCGTCACCGTGCTGTGGTTCAACGTCAAGGACGCCGACAGCTGGTCGGCCGCACCGCTGCTGGGCCTCTACTGGTGTGCGCTCGGCCTGGTCATCGCGGTGGCGCTGTCCGGCATCGCCAAGCGCGTCGGTGAATCGCTGGCCGTCGAACTGGAGCTCGCGCCCCGCGGCGCCGGTGCAGCCGAACCGACCCGACCCGCGTGAGCTCGCTCTACGCCCGCGACGCGGCCGTCATCGCCGGTATCGAGAAGCTGCGCTTCTTCCCGCTCGAGGTGCAGTCCGGCCACGGGTGCATACTCACCACCCCCGAGGGTCGTGAGCTGCTCGACCTGTCCGCGACGTGGACGGCGTCCGGGCTGGGGCACGGTCACCCCGCGGTGGTCGAGGCGGTGAGCCGCGCGATCCGGGACGCGCCCGGATCCGGCGGACTGTCGGCGGTGCACCCCGATTCGGTCGGCCTGGCCGAAGACCTGCTCGCGCTGGTGCCCGGCGACGGCGAACGCCGCGTCTACCTCGGGCACGCGGGCTCGGACGCCAACGACGTCGCGCTGCGCGCATGCCGGCACGCCACCGGGCGGCGCACCGTGGTCGCGTTCGAACACAGTTACCACGGCGGGGTCGGTCTCGCGATGGGCGTCTCCGGCGTGCACGTCGACGCCGGTGCGCCCGCCGATCCCGACGCGGTGTTCCTGCCTTACCCCAACCCGTTCCGGCCCGGGCCGGACGGTGTGGAGGCCGATGTGACGGCCTGCCTGGAACTGGCCGACCAGCATCTGGGCGGCGGTCGCGTCGCGTGCCTGATCGTCGAACCGATCCTGTCCGACGGCGGTCTGGTGGTACCCCCGGACGGCTTCCTGGCGCAGCTGCACGAGGTGTGCCGGCGCCACGGCGTCCCGATGATCTGCGACGAGGTCAAGATGGGGCTGGGCCGGCCGGGCACCCTGCACGCCTTCGAGCACGACGGCGTGGTGCCCGACATCGTCACGTTCGGGAAGGTGATCGGCGGCGGGCTGCCGCTGTCGGCCGCGGTCGGACCCGCCGAGATCCTCGACAACCCGCCCGCTGCGGCGCTGCTGACCACAGCCGGCAACCCGGTGTGTACCGCCGCGGGCCGGGCAGTCCTGAAGACCATCGTCTCCGACGGGCTCGTCGACAACGCCGCCACCGTCGGTGCGGTACTCGCGGATTCGCTGCGCGGTCTGGCCGACTCCCCCGGCGGTGACCGGATCGGCGACGTCCGGGGCCGCGGCCTGGCCGTCGGCCTGGAGCTCGTCGATCCCGAGACGGGTGACCGGGATCCGCGGCTGGCCGCCGCGGTGGTCTACCGTGCTTGGGAGTTGGGCGCGGTCGTCTACTACGTCGGCGGGAACGTCCTCGAGATCACCCCGCCGCTGGTGCTCACCGAGAGTCAGGCGATGCAGGCGGCGGAGATCCTCAGGGCGGCGATCGGCGACGCGGCCGCAGGCAAGGTCGACGCCGAGGAGGTCGCGAAGTATGCCGGCTGGTGAACTGCAGGACGTCTTCGACGGCGTGGAGGCCCAGGTCCCCGACGGCCTCGCCGACCACCTGCGCACCGTCACCCTCGTCGACCACCACGTGCACGGCACCTTCACCGAAGCCGTCGACCGGGCCACGTTCGAGTTCTCGATCAACGAGGGGTCCAACGATCCGGTGCCGAGCTGGATGACACAGTTCGACTCCCCTCTCGGCCTGTCGATACGGCGTTGGTGCGCACCACTTCTCGGTCTGCCCCCGCACGCCGACGGCGAACAGTACTGGAAACGCCGCTGCGAATTCGGTCCCGACGAGCTGGCGACGACGATGCTGCCGGCCGCCGGTGTGTCGCGCTGGATCGTCGACACCGGCTTCAAGGGCGACCGGATCACCCCGCACGGCCGCCTCGCCGAACTCGCCGGTGGGCAGTCCTCGGAGATCATCCGGCTCGAACGGGTCGCGGAGGATCTTCTCGAGGACGGCACCGCCCCCGACGACTTCCCCGACGCGATGCGGGCTGCGCTGGCGCGCGCCGCCGACGACCCGGCGGTCGTCGGCACCAAGACGATCGTGGCCTACCGCACCGGCTTCGACATCGACTGGAGCGCGCCCGCCGACGCCGACGTCGTGACCCGCGCCCGGGACCTCGCGGCGCGGCCGGGTTCGCCGCGCATCGACGACCCGGTGCTGATCGCGTTCGGTGTGCACGAGGCGGCGGCACACGGCCTGCCGATCCAGGTGCACGTCGGGTTCGGCGACCGTGATCTGGATCTGCACCGCTGCGATCCCCTGCTCCTCCTGCCGCTGCTGCGAACCATGCCGCCCGTGCCCCTCCTGCTGCTGCATTGCTACCCGTACCACCGCCAAGCCGGTTATCTCGCACAGGCTTTCGACCACGTGAACTTCGATGTCGGGCTGGCGATCAACTACCTGGGCCCCCGCGCCACCGGACTGGTCGCCGAGGCGCTGGACACCGCGCCGTTCGCCAAACAGCTGTACTCGTCGGACGCATTCGGCCCACCCGAACTCCACGTGCTGGGGTCGGTGCTGTGGCGGCGTGCCATGGGGCTGGTGCTCGGCGAGTGGGTCCGGACCGGCGACTGCGCCGAGGCCGACGCGATCCGCATCGTCGACATGATCGGCGTCACCAATGCCCAACGCGTCTATGGGCTCTGACCACACCCGCGCACCCCTGTTCGCCTCGCTACGCGAATTCGTCGAGCGCGGGCAGGCGCCGTTCTACTCGCCGGGGCACAAGGGCGGCCGCACACTCGACCCGTGGCTGCGGCAGAACATCGCCGCCCTGGACCTGAACAACCTGCCCGACACCGACACGCTGCACTGCCCGGCGGGGCCGATCCTCGAGGCGGAGCGGCTGATCGCCGACGCATGGGGCGTCCCGCAGAGCTTCGTCATGGTGCAGGGATCCACGGGCGGGAACATCGCCGTCGCGCTGACGGCGCTGCGGCCCGACGAGCCGGTTCTGGTGGCGCGCAACGCCCACAAGTCGGTGCTGGCAGGGCTGGTGCAGGTCGGCGCCCGGCCGGTGTGGCTGGAGCCGCGCTGGGACGCCGCGTTCGGTGTCGCACACGGACTCGACACCGGCGTCGTCGAGACGGCGTTCCAGACGACCGGTGCGAAGGCCCTGTGGGTGCTGCACCCGACCTACTACGGCACGACCGGGGACATCACCGCACTGGCCCAGGTGTGCCGCCGCTACGGCGCGCGGATGCTCGTCGACGGTGCGCACTCCCCGCACTTCGCGTTCCACCCGGAGCTGCCCACTCCGGGCGAGCGGTCCGGCGCCGCCGCCACCGTGCAGTCGGTGCACAAGATCCTGTCCGGGCTCAGCCAGGCCGCCGTGCTGCACGTCGACACCGCCCAGCTCGACGAAGCGTCGGTGCGGCGGTCCCTGCAACTCGTGCAGACCACCAGCCCGCACTTCGCGATCATGGCGTCGATCGATCTGGCGCGCCGGCAGATGGTGCTCGACGGCCGGGCCCTGCTCGACGCCGCGCTGGCCCGGGCACGATCCGCCGCCGAGCGGCTCAGCCAGATTCCGGGTCTGACGGTGCTGCGACCGCACCACCTGGCCGGACCCGGCACCGGCCTGTGCCAGCTCGACGAGACCAAGCTGCTGATCGGAACCGCCGCCGTGAACGCCGACGCACGGGAGATCCTGGCGCGGCTCAACCACGTGCACGGTGTGCAACCCGAACTCGCCGGCACCGGACACATTCTGTGCATCAGCACCATCGGCAACACCGCCGACGACTTCGACCGGCTGACAACGGCTTTCGAGGAAGTATCCGCCCACTTCGGACAGCGGGATATCGACACGGCGAGTGGGTGGACCGCTGATCTGCTCGCGGTGCGGCCGGACGTGGTGCTGACGCCGCGTGACGCGTTCTTCGCCGACACCGACAGCGTCGCACTGGCCGATGCCGCCGGACGGGTCGCCGCCGAGGCCATCACCCCCTACCCGCCCGGCATCCCGCTGGTGATGCCGGGCGAGCGCCTCGGGCGGGACGTCATCGACCTGCTGGTGGCGCTGCGCGACGCGGGCAACCCGATCAGCGCCTCGGATCCGACGCTGACGGTCGTCGCGGTCGTGCGCTGACCGTCACCGGCGCGGCGGCGCGTCGACGAGCGCGGTGAACGCCCCTTCCAGCAGAGCCTGCAGATCACCCGGTTTCGCGTGCGCCAGCGTGGTCGCGCCCACGACGCTTCGCATCAGCAGCACACCGGAGATCACCGACAGGATGACGTCCCCCCGAAGGTGTGCCCCGGGGCCCCGGAGTTGCCGGGCCAGTCGTCGCCCGACATGGCGTTCGATGGCGTCGCGCACGATCTCGGTGGCCCGCGGGTTCGACAGCGAACGCAGCATGATCAGGAACGGCTCGGGTGGATCGGCTCGCGGATCGGTATGGGCGACCAGCGCGGCGGCTACGTGGCGCGCCAGATCTGCGGCGTTCTCGGCGACGAAAACCGCTGGCGCAAAGGAGGTCTCGACGGCCTCGACGAACAGCTGCTCCTTCGACCCGAAGTAGCGGTTGACCAGCATCGCGGTGAAGCCGGCATCGGCGGCGATATCCCTCACGCCTGCGCCGTCGTAGCCGGCCCGTGCGAAATGGCGAACGGCCGAGTGCAAGATAGCCTCGCGGGTGGACGCCGCATCGCGGCGGCGCGGTGAGCTGGACGGCATACCTCACGGTAGAGGAATAAATCACGAGAAGTCTACATTTGTAGACATATGCAGATGGGATTGTCGAACAAACGAGCACTGGTCACCGGATCGAGCACAGGGCTGGGCCGCGCCATCGCCGAGATGCTGGCCGGCGAGGGCGCTTCCGTGGTGGTGCACGGCCGAGACGAGCAGCGCACCCACCACGTCGTGGACGGGATCCGCTCGGCCGGCGGTGACGCCGCAGGCGTGATCGGAGACATCGCGACCGCCGAAGGGGCAGCCGAGGTTGCCGGTGCCGCCGGTGCGGTGGACATCCTGGTCAACAACGCCGGTTACTACGACGGGCTGCGGTGGACGCAGCTCGGTGCGGACGACTGGCTCGAGATCATGCGCGTCAACGTCATCTCCGGCGTGCGGATGATCGAGCACCTGGTGCCCGGCATGCGACGCCGGGGGTGGGGTCGCGTGATCCAGATCGGCGGCGGTCTGGCCCTTCAGCCGGCAGCGGGACACCCCCATTACAGCGCCAGTCTCGCTGCGCGCCATAACGCGACCGTGTCCCTGGCCCGCGAGCTCGCCGGCACTGGCGTGACGGCCAACATCGTCGCTCCCGGCGCCATACTCACCGGCCCCACCGAAGAGATGGCCCGCCGGGCCGCCGCCGAGCACGGTTGGGGATCCCACTGGAATGACATCGAAAAGGCCGCGTCGACCGCGTGGTTCCCCAACGATGTCGGCAGATTCGGCAGACCCGAGGAAGTCGCTGCGGCCGTGACCTTCCTCGCCAGCACGCACGCCGACTACATCACCGGGGCCGATCTCCGCGTGGACGGCGGCGTCGTCCGCACCGTCTCGTGACTTCGTCCACCCACCACAGAAAGGGAAACATCATGACGAACCCATCGAAAGTCATCCTGATTTCGGGTGCCTCCCGCGGCCTCGGCCGTCACCTCGTCGACCGGGCGCTGGCCGCCGGGCACCGCATCGTCGCCGGCGTCCGGTCGCCCTCCGCGCTCGCCGACCTGGCCGACCGGCATGCGGACCGCCTCGCCGTCGTGGAACTGGACGTCACCGACGCCGACCAGGCCCGCGGCGCCGTCTCCACCGCGGTCGAGCGATTCGGGCGACTCGACGTCCTGGTCAACAACGCCGGCTATGCGAATATGGCCCCGATCGAAGATGTCGACATCGACGACTTCACCGCCCAGATCGACACCAACTTCTTCGGCGTCGTGCGGCTGACCCGGGCCGCGATACCGGTCATGCGCGCCCAGGGGTCCGGTCACATCGTCCAGATTTCCTCGGTGGGAGGACGATTGACGCGCCCCGGCCTGGCCGCATACCAGTCGGCCAAGTGGGCTGTCACCGGGTTCTCCGGCGTGCTGGCCGCCGAAGTCGCTCCGCTGGGCATCAAAGTCACCGTGCTCGAGCCGGGCGGCATGCGCACCGACTGGGCCGGTGCGTCGATGCGTGTCGACGAGGTGCGCGACGAGTACGCGAGCACGGTCGGCGCGGCGGCGCAGATGAGCAGATCCAGCAGCATCGGCGCCAGCGACCCCGCCAAGGTCGCCGATCTGGTGCTGCAGATCATCGACATGGCCGAGCCGCCGGCTCGGCTTCTGGTCGGGCCCGACGCCTACGACTACGCCACAGCCGCAGGGCGGGCCCTTCTCGCCGACGACGAGCGGTTCCAGGCACTGAGCAGATCGACCGTGGCCGACGATGCGACTGCAGCCCAGCTCGATCCGCTCAGCGGTACGTAGGACGAGTGGATCTCGGGGTCACTCCGCCGTCAGTTTCTCAGCGAGCATCACCAGGATGCCGCTCGGACCCCGCAGATACGTCAACTTGTAGAGGTCGCGGTAGGTCGCCACGCCGCGCAACGGATGGCACCCGTGCCGGGCGGCGATCGCCAAGGCCTCATCGAGGTCGTCGACCGAGAAGGCGACGCGGTGCATGCCGATCTCGTTGGGCAGCGTGGGATTCGAGGTGATCGCCTCGGGGTGGATGTACTCGAACAATTCGAGGCGGCCCTGACCGTCGGGCGTCTGCAGCATCGCGATCTTGGCGTGGTTGCCGTCCAGGCCAACCGCGGTGTCGGTCCACTCACCGCGGACGGTGTCCCGGCCGACGACCTCCAGACCCAGATCGGTGAAGAAGGAGATCGTCGCCTCCAGATCGGAGACCGCGATGCCGACGTTCTCGAATGTGATAGCCATCGACCCGGATGCTACCGACGCCGTGGGGGTGCTCGGCTCTAGAGTGATCCGCCTGACGAGGAGAGGTGCCGCGTGCGAGGAGTTGCCTGGCTCGTGGCCGCGGCACTGGCGCTGGTGGCGGCCTTCGTGGTGGTGCCTCCCCTGGCGGCCGGCGGTGGATACGTCACCATCGGCGACAACACGCCGCTCGCGACAGCGTTCGCGGACAATCTGGTGACATCGTGGACCTCGACCAGCGGTGCGATGACCTCGGGAATGACTGAGCTGATTGATCTTTGGCGCCGTTGGCACGCCATCAAAATCGTCATCTCGGGACTGTCCACGGTGGCGTCGGGCGTGCTCGCCATCCTCCTGTGGAGTCGTTTCCTGCGTGACGACGCCGGTGGTCGCCGACGCCTCGGGTACCCGGTATGCGCAACGCTGGTGACGGTCCTGGCGCTGTGCGCGGTCGTCGTGGTGGCGGCGAACATCCAGGCCACCGCGGCCCCCTTGTCGGCGTTGACGCCCCTCCTTCCGGCCGACCCGCCGCCCGGGGAGCTCCGCGACGTCATGGCGCAGATCCGCAGTGGGCTCGTCGATCCGACCGGCACGTACGCGCAGCGACCCGCGCTGCTCACGCTGGTGGACAGCCAGCGCCGGTATCTGTCGGCGCTCGGGCTGACCGCTTCGGTTCTCGCGGTGATGTTCGCCGCGGCCGGCTTCCGTGCCGGGGCGGCGTGGCGCGCCACGGCGCCGGGCGAGCGCCGTCGCCGACGCACCGTGCTGGGTTTCGCGGTCGCTCTGGCGCTGGCGACCGCCGCCGCAGCGCTGGCCGCGGCCCTGACCTCCGCCACGGATCCGGCCGCCTCGCTGCTGGCGATCTTCACGACCGGATGACACGGAAGCGCAGATGAGCCACGCCCGGCGCGTCGAGGACCCGCTCGAGTTCGAGTTCGGGTGTGCCGGCGGGGAACCCGTCGAAGAGCCGTTCGCCGGAGCCGAGGATCACCGGGCTGATCTGCAGATCGATCTCGTCGACCAGACCCGCGGCGATGGCCTGGCGGGCACACGAGGCGCCGCCGGCGATCGAGATGTCCCTGCCCCCGGCGGCGGCTTCGGCTCGGGCGTAAGCGGATTCGATCCCGTCGGTGACGAAATGGAAGGTCGTGCCGCCGGCCATCTCGACCGGCTCACGTGCATGGTGGGTCAGGACGAACACCGGGCAGTGGTACGGCGGCTCCTCACCCCACCATCCTGTCCAGCCGGAGTCCCCCCATTCGCCCCGGATGGGCCCGAACATGTTGCGCCCCATGATGGTCGCACCGATGCCGTCCATCATGTCGGAGACGACCTGCCGGTTGACGGGATGGTCTTTGTCGGGGCCCAGGTGCCAGCCGTGAAGCCGCTCACCACCGACGCCGAGCGGGTGATCGCGGTCCTGGTGCGGCCCGGCGACGAAGCCGTCGGCGGAGATGGACATCGACAGATTGGTTCTGGGCACAGCGCCTCCGATCACGCGGGTGTTCCTGTCTGACACGCTTCTGACTGCCACGCGTAGCAGAATTCATCGGCCCGACGCAGCCGTTTCGGACCGCTCGCCCGCCGAACTGCTACGTTCGCGGGCGAGACAACCGACGCTCGGTGTCCTTTCGACGAGCTTCTGGGGCGATGATGGGACATATGGACGTGTTGGTGGTCGGCGGCGGCCCCGCCGGGACGGCGCTCGCCGGCGCATGCGGACGGCTGGGGCTGTCCACCGGCCTGGTCGACGTCGCCCCTGACCGCCCGTGGACCGCGACGTACGGCATGTGGAGCCGCGAACTGCCCGCCGATCTGCCGGCCGACGTGGTGGCGGCACGCGCCGCCGGCCGGGTGACGGCGCTGACCGAGCACCACCTCGGCTGGGACTACGCCGTGCTGGACGTGCCCGCCCTGCAGCGCCACCTCACCGACGGGCTGACCGGGGTCACGGTCCACCCCGGGCGGGTGGTCGGCTCCCCCGAGGCCGGTGCGGTCACGCTGGCCGACGGGTCTGCGCTGCGCGCATCGGTCATCGTCGACGCCGGCGGCCAGGCGCGGCCGCTGAACGCCCGCCGTCAACGACGCACCCGCGCGGCGCAGACGGCTTACGGGGTGTTCGTCGACGAAGCCGCGGCCGCGCCGCTGATCGGGCCCGGCGAGGCCCTGTTCATGGACTGGCGGCAGGACCACGGCGAATCCGGCTGGCCCACGTTCCTCTACGTCGTCCCGCTCGGCGGCGGGCGGGTGCTGCTGGAGGAGACGTCGCTGGCCCGCCGGCCGGGTCTGCCCCTGTCCACCCTGCGCCGACGGCTCTACGCCCGGCTGACGCATCATGGCATCACCGTGCCGGACGGCGCTCCGACCGAGAAGGTGGCGTTCCCGGTGGACCAGCCGCGACACCGCGCGCCCGGTGTGCTGGGATTCGGCGCCGCGGCGCCCCTGATCCACCCGGCGACCGGGTTCAGCCTGGCGGCGTCGCTGAACCTGGCGCCACAGGTGGCCGCCGCAATCGCCGCGCATCTGCCCGACGGCCCGGACCGCGCGCTGGCGGCGGCGCGCAACACCGTGTGGCCGTTGCCTGCCCGGGTCGTGCACCACGTGCGGCGCGTCGGCCTGGAAGCACTGCTGCGGATGCCCCCGGCCGACGTTCCGGGCTTCTTCGAACAGTTCTTCGCCCTGCCCGACTCCCACCGCTGGACCTACCTCACCGCCCGCGACGACGTGCGCGGCACCGTCGAGGCGATGACCTGCCTGTTCCGTGCGTCCAACAGTCGGCTGCGCGGCCTCCTCGTCAAGCCGGCGCTGATGCCGCCCCTGCAGACCAACGACCGCGAGAGCTCACCCGCGTGAGGCGGCGCAGCCGCTAGCCTGACGCCATGACACCGTCCACCCGGGTGACCAGGCTGCCGGAGAAGCAGCGCGACAGCCGCGCCGAGTTGTACGCGCTGCTGGACAGCACGCCGCTGGCGACGGTCGCCGTGATCCGCGACGGTCACCCCTCGATCTTCCCGACCGGGTTCGCCCGTATCGCAGACGAATTGGTGATCCACGGGTCGACGGGCTCGCCGTGGCTGCGGGCACTCGCGGCGGGCGCCCCGGCGGCCGTCTCGGTCACCACCCTCGACGGCATCGTGGTCGCGCGCAGCGGTTTCGAGTCGTCGTTCCACTACCGCAGCGCCGCATTGTTCGGCACCTTCAGCCCGGTCCCCGACGCCGACAAAGTGCGCTACCTGGAGACGCTGACCGATGCGTTCATCCCCGGCCGGGTGGCCGAATTGCGCCCCAGCACACGCAAGGAGATCGCGGCCACCGTGGCGCTGCGGCTCGACATCGGCGCGGACAACTGGTCGCTGAAGGTCAGTGACGGCTGGCCCGAGGACCCGGACGAGGACGTGGCCAGCGGCGCGTGGGCCGGGGTGGTCCCGTTGACGGTCCGGGCGGGGGCGCCCCACCCGGCGCCCGACGTGCCCGCCGGCATCCCCGTGCCCGCGTCGGTGCGGGCGCTGGCGGCCGCGGACTGACCCGGCGGCCGCTCAGCCGGCGCGGTTGAGCTGATCGAGCACCACGGTGGCGCGGAACCCGCACAGCACGAGGATGTGCATGATGTAGAGCCACAGCGCCAGAGCCGTCACGGCACCGACGATCGGCAGCCCGCCGAACGGCGCCGACCACGGGATCGGGATCGCCAGGAACAGCACGAAACCCTGCAGGAAGCCCGCCAGGACGGAGCCGGTGCCGAAAGCGCCCACCGCGAGCGCCCGCCACCCGATCCGGCCCGGACCGATCAACCCGAACACGGCCAGCAGCGCCGTCGACACCGTGACCCAGACGATGTGGAAGGCCACGACCACGCCCCACACCGTCGACCATCCGCCGCCCGCGTACAGCGGACCGACGTACGGCGCGGACAGCAGCACCGCGAGCACCAGGAACGGCGCGACCGCCGCCACGCCCAGCAGGCCGGCCCGGCCGCGCCATCCCGTCAGCGTGTCGGGCTCCGCCGACATCTGCACGAACGCGCGCCGCAATCCCTCGCCGTAGAGGCTCGCCGGGAACAGCACCACCAGCGCCTGCACCCACGACATCGACAGCGCCACCCGGGTCAGCGTCCGTAGCGCCTCCGGCGTGCCGTGACCGCCCGGCAACCCGTCGATCCCGGCGTTCATCGCGGTGGTCACGATGTCGTGCCCGGCCAGCGCGCCGACGGCCCACAACGCCGCCAGCGCCAGCGGAACCAGACCGATGACACCGAAATAGGTGGCGCCCGCAGCCCACAGGGCGAGGTCGCTGCCCGGGAACGTGGTCCGCACCCCGGAGGCGAACTGGCGCAGCCGACTCACGGCATGTCCCCCGCCGTCCGGTGCCCGCGCTGGCAGGCTGGCCTCATGACGTCCGACGACTCCGCGCGCGGCGCCGACGACGCCGGCTGGTCGCAGCTGCACGGTGGCGTGCAGCCGTCGCCGGTGGTGCGCGGCTGGTTGCGCATGGTGCGTGTGCTGGCGTCCGGCCCGATCGCCCGGATACCGCCCGACGTGCTGTCGGTGGCCGGCGTGGTCGCGCTGGCGGCGGCCTGGGCCGCCGTGGCGGGGCTCGGCCGGCCCGTCGCCGTCGTCCCACTCGTGCTGCTCGCGGGCGTCCTCGACGGACTCGACGGTGCCGTGGCGTTGCGCACCGGACGGGCCCGTCCGCTCGGCGCGGTCGTCGACTCGGTCGCCGACCGGATCGGCGACCTGCTGCTCGGCGCCACCCTGTACGCCCTGGGCGCACCGACGGCATGGGTGCTGGCCGCGGTGGCGCTGGTGATGCTGCTGGAGTACCTGCGGGCCCGCGCCCAGGCGGTCGGGATGCCGGGCGTCGGATGCGTCACCGTCGCCGAACGCCCCACCCGACTGATCGTGGTCGGGCTGGCCGCCGGCGGGGCGGCGGCGTTCCCGGCGGGCGTGCCGCCGCTGGGCTGGAGTTGGGGCGCGCTGTTCACGATCGTGTGGACCGCTCTCGGATGCGTCGGATTGGCCCAGTTGCTGCGCGGGGTGCGGCGCTCGATGCCGGCGTCGTTCCCGCCGGGCCGATGAGTCCTGCGACGATCTCGGCCGACATCAGCACCAGCGGGATGCCGCCGCCCGGATGCGCGGACCCGCCGACGAGGAACAACCCCGGGATCGGGCTGCGGTTGGCGGGCCGGCGCAGCGCGGCGCGCGGGCCGTGCGACGCGGTGCCGTAGATCGCGCCGCCCGGTGCGCCGGTGCGGCGTTCCAGGTCTGCCGGGGTGATGAGCTCGGTGAAGCGCAGGCGCGGCCGGACGTTGACGCCACGCTCGGCCAGCACATCGAGCACCCGGTCGGCGTAGCGCGCGGCGACCCCGTCGGCGTCCCAGTCGACCCCACGCCCGGGGTCGTGCGCCGGTGCGTTCACCAACACGAACCACCCCTCGGACTCGTCGTCGGGGCGCAGCGCCGGGTCGTCGGGGGCGTGCACGTAGACGGTCGGGTCGACCACGGGACGCGGGTCCGGGCCGAAGATGGCGTCGAACTCCGCGTCGTAGTCGTCGGGAAAGTAGATCCGGTGCGCGGCGCCCGGCACGCGACCCGACAGGCCGAGCAGCATCACGAAGCCGGCCATCGAGCGGGGTGCGCGGCGCAGCGCGCGGGAGATCCGCGCGGGGGCACGGTCGATCAACCGGCCGTACAGCAGCGCCGCGTCGGCATCGCTGACGACCGCGTCCGCCGGGATCTCCCGATCCGCGCACCGCACTCCGCTCACCCGTCCCTCCGCCATCAGCAGACCGTCCACCGTTGTGCCCGTGCGGATCTCGACGCCCAGGTAACTGCAGCGACGGACCAGTTCATCGACGATGCGGCGCAGACCGCCGGGCACGTACCACGCACCGAACTCCTGCTCGACGAACGCGGTCACCGACAGGACCGACGGGGTGCGACGCGGATCGGATCCCGAGTACGTGGCGTAGCGGTTGAGCCACATCCGCAGTCGCGGATCGGTGAACGCACCGCGACCCAGCCCGTCGATGGTGCGCCACGGCGCGACGGCCCGCAGATCGGCCGGCCGGATGCTCATCCGCGCCAGTCGTGACAGCGAAATAGGTTGCCGCAGAACGGGATCGGCGACCAGATCCCACAGTCGGCGGGACCGTTCGTGCAACCGGCGCCACGACTCCCCCGCGCCGGCGCCCAGCGCCGCGTCGATGGCGGCCGGTATCCGTGCGCCGTCGTGGGGGAACACCATCTCGGTGCCATCGGCGAACCGGTAGGCGCAGGCCGGATCGACCGGTGCCACCGTCAGATCCGCCGGTCCGCCGGTGTCGTCGAACAGGTCGGTGAGCAGGTCGGGAACCGTCAGCAGCGAGGGGCCGGTGTCGAAGACGAAGCCCTCGCGTTCGACCACCCCGAGCTTGCCCCCCACCGTCGGCGCCGCCTCGCACACGGTCACGCGGTGCCCGAGCGCGGCCAGCCGGGCCGCGGCGGCCAGCCCGCCCAGACCCGCCCCGACGACGACCACGCGGGTCATACCGGCCGCCCCTTCCAGCGCAGGGTGCCGCGCCACCGCCCGCCCCACGACGACGCGAGCAGGCCCGTCAACGCCACGATCGACAGCGGATGCGCGGCAGCGTCGAGCAGGTCTCCCCTTCCCCCGCGGCGGCACCACCGCCGAGCCGCCACCCGGCCCACGACACCCGCGGCGTAGCCCAGCGCACCCACCCGCGAGCCGGTCAGCGCCGCGACCGCGGGGACGACGTACACGACGCACAGCGCCGTGCCGACCGCGACCGCGCCCACCGGTGACCCGAACGCCGCCCACAGCGACTTGCGGTACCCCTCGCTGAGTTCGCTCCCCGTGGCGTACATCCGGCAGGTGGCCACCGCCGACCCGTCGGCGACGCCGGTCCGGCCGCCGGCCGCGCGCACCGCCCGCGCCAGGTTGATGTCGTCGAGCACCTCGCCCGCCACGGCCTGCCAGCCGCCGGCGCGGGCCAGCGCCGCCGCGTCGACGACGAGGAACTGTCCGTTGGCCACCGCCATCGACGGGCGGCGGGACCGCTCGGCCAGCCGCACCGGGAGCGTGGTCAGCCACGACCACGCCAGCAGGGGTTGCACGAGGCGCCCGAGCACCCCGACGGCGATCTGCCGGGGCCAGGCACTGACGAGCGCCAACGCGCCGGGACCGCGCAGCAGCGCCGCGGTCGCGGCGACGGCGTGCGGGGCGAGGACGACGTCGGCGTCGACGAATGCCAGGATCTCGCCGCGCGCGGCGGCGGTCAGCTGAGCGCACGCGTGCGGCTTGCCCAGCCACCCCGGGGGCGTCGCCGACCCGGTCAGGATCTTCAGCCGCGGATCGCCGTTCGCGGCCCGGCGGACGACCTCGACCGTGCCGTCGGTGGAGCCGTCGTCGAGAACGAGGATCTCCACCTCGGTCAGGCCGCTCTGGGCGAGCACCGACCGGATCGTCGGCCCGATGCGGTGCGCCTCGTCGCGCGCGGGGATCAGCACCGACACCACGGCGCCGACAGGGGCGGGATCGTCGGGCAGCCGCCGCAGCAGCCGAAGATTGAGCAGTTCATGCGCGGTACCCAGGCAGGCGAGCGCGGATCCGACGGCCACGACGGCGCGTAGGATTTCGGCAGGGCGCGCATCGGGCACCTGCAAACTCTACGCAGGTCGACGATGCCCGGCGAAGGAGCCAGCGTCCGCGGCTGGCGCCGCGACGGCTGACAGACTGGAACAGTGGAGGTTCGGCGGGTGGCGGTTGCGGTGCCCCTCGCCCCGGTGCGCACCGGACATGTGGTGTGGACGCTGGTCGCGTCCGCCATCGGTGTACAGATCCTCTACCCCCTGATGCCCGAGGCGTGGCGCACCCAGGTGACCGTGCTCAGCGTCTCCCTCTTCTTTCTCGCTTCTCTGGCAGACACCGGCCGCGTGCACGGGCTGCGCGGTGCGCTCACCCTCGCCGCGGTCGCCGGCGGTGGCGGCCTGGTCGCCGAGTCCGTCGGCGTCGCCACCGGGTGGCCGTTCGGGCACTACGCCTACACCGGGACGCTCGGCCCCGAACTCGTGGGTGTCCCGGTCATCGTGCCGATGGCCTGGGTGATGATGGCGTGGCCGGCGCTGGTGGTCGGCCGCACCCTGATGCGCCGCGGCCCCGCGGTGGTGGCCGTCGCCGCCTACGCGCTGACGGCCTGGGACGTGTTCCTGGATCCGCAGATGGTCGCGGCGGGCCACTGGAGCTGGCTCGACCCGCACCCCAGCCTGCCGCTCATCCCCGGCATCCCGCTGTCCAACTATGCCGGGTGGCTGCTGGTCTCCCTTGTGATGATGACGGCACTGCACCTGCTGCTCCCGCCGTCGCGCGCTTCATCGCCGTCGTGGCCGGCCGCCGCGCTGTACCTGTGGGTCTACTTCTCCTCGGTGATGGCCCACGCCGTCTTCTTCGGCCTGCCCGGCTCCGCGCTCACCGGGGGCGTGCTGATGGGTGTCGTCGCCGTGCCGTTCGCGATCGAAGCGGTCGCCGCGCTGCGGCGAGCCCGCCGGCAGCCACCGATCTCTGAGGAGCCGTCGCCATGAGCAATGCCCTGACCAGCCGCGCCGCACCACTGCGCATGCGTCCGCGGGCTCTCGTCACACCCGACCCGCTGCAGCCGCGTGAGGCGCCCGAGGGCACCGAGGCGGTGATCGTCGGCGGCGGCATCGCGGGCGTCTCGGCGGCGGTCGTCCTCGCCGAGCGTGGGGTCGCGGTGACGCTGCTCGAGGCCGCCGATCACCTCGGCGGACGGTTGGGCGCATGGCCCGAGCGCCTTCCGGACGGCTCCGAGCAGATCATCGAGCACGGGTTCCACGCGTTCTTCCGGCACTACTACACGTGGCGGGCGATCCTGCGCCGCGCCGACCCCGACCTGTCGTTCCTCGCGCCGGTGAAGAGCTACCCCGTGATCTCGGCGGACTGGCCCGCCGAGGACCTGTCCGGGCTGCCCGCGGCGCCGCCGCTGAACCTGCTCGCGCTGGCGCTGCGCTCCAAGAGCCTCACCCGCCGGGAACTGATGACCGCCGACGCCGACACCGGTCGCGCGCTGCTCGCCTACGACCGGGCGACCACGTACGCCGAGTTCGACGACGTCGACGCCGCGACCTTCCTCGACGGGTTCGGGATGACCGAGCGCAGCCGCACCATGCTGTTCGAGGCCTTCGCGCGGTCGTTCTTCTGCAACCAGGGTCAGCTCTCCGCCGCCGAGCTCGTGGCGATGTTCCACTACTACTTCCTCGGCAACCCGGAGGGCATCGGTTTCGACGTACCCGACACCGACTACGCCACCGCGATCTGGGATCCGCTGCGACGACATCTGGAGCGGCACGGCGCCGGCGTTCGGCTGGGGAGGCGCGTCAGCTCACTCGAACCGCAGGGCGTCGGCTGGCGGCTGTCCACCGACGGTGACGTCATCGACACCCGCAATCTGATCCTGGCGCTCGACCCCGGGGCCCTGACATCGTTGGTCGGCGCCTCGGCAGCGACCGCGCAGGCCGCTCCGCTGCTCGCCCAACGCTGCGAAAACCTCACCGTCGCACCACCGTTCGCGGTCAGTCGTATCTGGTTCGACCGCGACGTCGCGCCGGACCGTGCCCCGTTCAGCGCCGTCAGCGGACAGCCCACGCTGGACTCGATCGCCGTCTACTCCCGGTTGGAGGCGCCGAGCATCGACTGGGCGCGCGCCACCGGCGGCTCGATCGTCGAACTGCACTCGTACTCGTGCCGCCTGCCCGACGCCGCCAGTGCCGCCGCCGCACTGCGTAGCGAACTGGCCGTCCTGTGGCCCGAGACCGTCGGCGCGACGATCCTGCACACCCACGACCGGCTCGAAGCCACCGCACCCGCCTTCCCGCCCGGCTCGGCGGGAACGCGGCCGGGAGTGCGCACCGATGCGCGCGGGCTGCGCCTGGCCGGCGACTACATCGACACCCGTTATCTGTCCGGTCTGATGGAACGCTCGGCCATGTCGGGTGTTCTCGCGGCCAACGACGTGCTCGCCGAACTCGGGGTCGCGGCGGAGCCGATTCTCGGGGTGCCGCAACGCGGCCTGCTCGCCGGGCTGCCGCACATCGGCGGCCGGAGCAGCCGCGCGGCGCGGTAGCGCGGATCTCAGCGGCCGGGCAGCCGGGTGGTCACCTCCTGCAGCACCCACTGATTTCCGTCCGGATCGCCGAACGTCGCATGTGAGGTGTAGCTGCTTCCCTGGGCACCCGGCCCAGCGACACGACCGACCGTGCCCGGCCGCGTGAACACCCCGGACTCGTCGTGGAACACCTCGCTCACCTCGACGCCGCGGGCCAGCAATTCCTCCCGGGCGGCCCGGATGTCATCGACCACGAGCAGCAGGCCCCCGACGGAGCCAGGGGTTGCCGCGGACACCCCGTCGCCGAAGATGACGGACGCCGGCGAGCCGGCCGGCGTGACCTGGACGATGCGATAGCCGTCGGTCACGGCGAAATCGGCATCGAGCCGCCAGCCCAGCCGATCGTGGTAGAAGCTCAGTGCCTTGTCGACGTCCGAGACGGGCACGATGACGACCTCGAGTCTGAAATCCATGGTGGATCAGCCACTTTCCTACTCAGTGTCGGAGCCGTGGCGGGACGCGGTTCGACGGTGTGCTGCCCGGTCTGCTGCCGGAATGACCCTGTAACAGCGCCAGGTGCGTCCCGCATTCCCCTGACGGGTCGTAGGCTCGCTCACCATGGCGATGGCGTCACCGTCGGCGGTTCTGCAGCCGAGCGACGAAGCTTGCACACCTACACGCTCACGATGCTCGGGCTGGCTGTCGTCGGCTTCGCCGTCTACGGCATCACCCGCGTCTCGGCGACCCAGCTCGACGGCGTGATCTCACTGATCAACGCCGCCGCGGCGTTCATCGCGGCGCGGTTGGCGGTGGCCTCCTCGCGTCCACCCGATGCCGAGAACCCCTATGGCCGAATGGCTTTGGAGAACCTTTACGCGCTGTTTCGGTCCCTGATGATTCTCGGCGTGGTGCTCGTCGCGGTGGTGACCAATGCGATCAAGGTCATCGACTACCTCGTCACCGGGCAGGGCAGCGAGCCCGAATTCGGGGTGGCCGCGATCTACACCGCCGTCGTCGCCGCCATCGGGCTCGCATTGATGGCGAACCACCGACGCAACAACCGCTCCGTCGGTGACGCGTCGGCCCTGCTGCGCGTCGAAGCCAACGCGGCGAAGATGGCGAGCTTCATCAGTGCCGGCATCTGCGCCTCGCTGGTGATCGTGGCGATCATCCCCGACGGCACCGTCGTCACCTCGGACCGCTTCGACATCAAGGACATCGCCGACAGCATCATCGTGCTCATCCTGTGCGCTGTCCTCGTCGCCGACCCCGTCCGCGAGATCCGGCTCGAATTCGGTCGGCTGTCGGGCCGGCGTTCCGACCCGGATCTCGACGCCGCCGTCCGCGCAGCCATCGAGGCGGTGTCGGACGAGCATCGCGGCGAACTCGACCACGACCTCACCCTGATCGACGCGCTGGCCATCAGCCGGGGCAAGACCACCGAGGTCGATCTGCGGGTGTCCTACACCGGCGCCATGTCGGTGGCCGAACAGGACCTGTTGCGAGCCCGAACGCTCGACGAACTCACCGACCGGGTCGGGCCGATCCGGCTGACGCTGGTGTTCAGCGACTACCCGATCCACGGCATCCCCGCGATCGCCACCGACGGGTGATCAGCCGCGAGGTCACCCGAAAAGCGTTCGGGCGTCGGTGATCCGGTACTCGGACACCGACCCGGACCGGATCGCGCCCCGCTGCTCGTCGCTGGGGCCGCTACCCCGGAACTCCTCGACCGCCGCCGGGGACTCCCACTGCTCGTAGACGTTGATCCGGCCGGGGTCCACCGGATCCGCGCAGATCGCGAAATCACGGCAGCCGGGCGCCGCCCGCGCCTGCCGCACGACGGTCGCGCAGCCCGCGAGGTAGGACTCGCGGTCGGCGGGATCGACCATGAGGTGTCCCGCGACGATGATCATCTGCGCGCTTGCCGGTTCGCCCATCACGAAGGATGGACCGCAGCGGCGCCCCGCAGTCATCGCCGAGCGGCGGGTGCCCTACTCGTCTTCCCCGTCGGACTTGCTCAACGCCCGATCGGCGCTGCGCACGAGATTGCGGTTGAACTGGTACTGAGCCGCGACGAGCTGATCGGCGAGCTCGATGGCGGCATCGACGATCTTGTTCCGGAGCGGCTGGACCGCGTCGGGAACCGCCTCGTCGACCGTCTGGCGGAACAGTCGCAGCGCCTCGGCCACAGCGTGCTGGCCGACCTTGGCCGACTCCCGGACGTCATCGAGGAGATCGCCGGAATGCGTTGTGGGCTTAGCTGTTCCCGATACCTGGGTCATCATGGGTCCTTTCGAGCGGTCGTGTCACCCACGCTCGACGCTAAGCGCGCACACTCCGTCGCGGTACGGACCAAGGTCCTCAATGACCCGCCGACGGTCTGCAGGGTTCCCGACGGTCAGCCGCCCAGTTCGGTGACCGCCGTGTCGAGCGCCGCGGCCTGCATGGAGAGCTCGGCGTCCGCGAGGTCCGTGGCGCCGCCGGTGCGCTCGAGCAGCGCCGCCCGCGAGATCACCTCCATCGCGCCGCGGAACGCGTCGTCGTCGAGTGCCTTCGACGTGATCACCTCGGCGCGGCCCTCGATCAGCACCAGCAGCGCATCGGGGTCCGCGGTCAGCAGACGGCGCACGTCATCGGTCGAGATCGTCATCCCCGCCGGGGGCGACTCGTCGACCGTTTCGTCGCAGTTCGTCCACGTGTAGAGCTGCTCGGGGGAATTCGCGGCACCGAGCATGAACGCCCGGTGATAGCGGTTGGTGCGCGCGATGGTGGCCAGCCAGGTGGCCACGGTGCTGACCCGGTTGCTCAGACCGGTGAGGAACGCGATGTGCAGCACGCCCCAGGCCAGCCAGCCCGGAAAACCCGACATCTTCAGGCGGCCGACCTGCAGCAGAGCGTTCCCGTGGCTGATGTAGGCCGCCGAGCCCAGGTCGCGGTAGCGGTAGTCGCGGCGGGGCCGGTCCGCGAGTTCCCTACGGACGCAGGCGGCGACGTGCAGGCCGCCCTGCATCGCGTTCTCGGCGACACCGGGCAGGTTGTCCCGGCCGACCAGGTCGCCGATCACGAAGATCTCCGGGTGCCCGGGGACCGACAGGTCGGGCGCGACCGCGAGCCGGCCGGCCCGGTCGGTCGTGACCCCGAGGACCTCGGCGACGTGCCGGGCGAACGGCACGGCCTCCACGCCCGCGGTCCAGAGCACCGTGCGGGCCTCGTAATGCTCGGCCGCGCCCCCGGCTTTGGGGGTGACGGTGACCCCCTCGCGGCGCACATCGGTGACGTGCACGCCCATGTGCAACTCGACGCCGAGCTTCTCCAGAGTCTTGGTGGCTTTCGCCGACAGGTCCGGGGCGAACGTCTTGAGCACCCGGTCCCCACCGTCGAAGAGCAGCACCCGGGCGTCCTCGGGCTCGATGCTGTGGAACTCGTTGGCCAGTGTCTGGGTGGCCACTTCGCGGATCTGCCCGGCCAGTTCCACGCCGGTCGGCCCGCCGCCGGCGACGGCGAAGGTGAGCCATGCGGTGCGCTCCGGCCCTGGCGGCAGCGTCTCGGCGATCTCGAACGCGGTGAACAGCCGCTGCCGGATGCTCAGCGCATCGTCGAGGGTCTTCATGCCTGGCGCCCACTGCGCGAAGCTCTCGTTGTCGAAGTAGGACTGGCGCATCCCCGCGGCAATGACGAGCACGTCGTAGTCGAGCGTGAACCGCGACTCGTCCGGTCGCATCGCGGTCAGCCGGCGCGCCCGCGGATCGAGTTCGACGGCCTCACCGAGCAGGATCGTCACATTGCGGTGACGCGCGAACTCCTCGCGCAGCGGACGGCTGATGTGGCCGATGCTGAGCTTGCCCGTCGCGCACTGGTACAGCAGCGGCTGGAACAGGTGTCCCGCCGCACGGTCGAGCAGGGTGACGTCGACGTCCGCCCCGCCGAGCCGGCGCGCGCAGAACAATCCGCCGAACCCTCCACCGATGATCAGCACCCTCGGGCGACCGTTGCTCACCAGGAAAGGCTAATCCCCGGCGGACATCTGTTTCTGACGAAATCCGACCGGGCGTAACGCCGATACGTCACGTGACGAAGTACTCGGCGCGGGCGGATGTGAAGCAACGGCATCCTCGGCACCGCGGTGCCGACCGTAACCAGGCAATCCCGTGACGCGCGCCGGTGAGGCGCGCGGTGTAGAGGACGGCAATACACGAATGAATGTTCTGCTCAACTTCAGACGCCGGCTGCTCGCCGGCGCGATGGTGGCGCTGCTGCTGCCGGGTCTGGTCGCCGTCGCCGGTGGATCGGCGACGGCCGGCGCGTACTCGCGGGCCGGGCTGCCGGTCGAGACGCTGATGGTTCCGTCGGCGGCGATGGGCCGCGACATCCCGGTCAAGTTCCAGGGCGGTGGGCCCAAGGCGGTCTACCTGCTCGACGGGCTGCGCGCCCGCGACGACAACAGCGGCTGGGACATCGAGACCGCCGCGTTCGAGAACTACTTCGAGTCCGGGCTGTCGGTGGTCATGCCGGTCGGCGGGATGTCCAGCTTCTACACGAACTGGCAGGGACCCGCGGTCGGCAACGGCACCACCTACAACTACCAGTGGGAGACGTTCCTGACCTCCGAGCTGCCGGCGTACCTGGCGGCCAACAAGGGCATCTCCCCCAGCGGCAACGCCGTGGTCGGCCTGTCGATGTCGGGCAGTGCGGCGCTGATCCTGGCGGCCTACCATCCCGGTCAGTTCAGCTACGCCGGCTCGCTGTCGGGCTTCCTCAACCTCTCTGCCGGCATCTGGCCGACGCTGGTCGGATTCGCGATGCGCGACGCCGGCGGCTTCGACGCCACCGCGATGTGGGGCCCGGGCGGCGGTCCGGCATGGCAGCGCAACGATCCGACCCTGCAGGCGGGGCGGCTGGTGGGCAACGGCACCCGCATCTGGGTGTACACCGGAAACGGCCGGCCGGGCGACCTCGGCGGCGGTGGTGACATCCCGGGCCAGGTGCTGGAGAGCATCACCCAGGACAGCAACCGCGCGTTCCAGAAGGCCTATGTGGGCGACGGCGGACGCAACGCCACCTTCAACTTCCCGGCCAACGGCACGCACGGCTGGGGATACTGGGGTGCACAGCTCAACGCGATGAAGCCGGACATCCAGCGCACGCTGGGTGTCTGACCTCGTCGTCCGAAAGTGGCCGGGGCGCAGTCAGTCTGCGTCCCGGCCGCTGCCGTCTCCGGGAACCGGCACGGATGTCTCCCAGCGGGCGCGGCGTTGCGCGCTCGACTGCTCCCACCACGGCGGTGTGCCGCGTTCGCCGAGCGCGACCTTGGCGGCCTGCACGCCGGCCCGCGCCGCGGGCTCGTCCGGGGTGCCGCGTGTTCGCCGCACCTCGCGGCGCCACGCCATCAGGATGCGCGTGAGTTCGGCGCGGCGCTGTTCGGGGATGTCCGGATCGGTGGCGCGCCAGCGGCGGCCGTTGATGACGACGTGGTGTCCGTCGTCGGTGAGTTCTGGCTCGCTCATGAGAAAACGACCACCGCAGAACCGGGTGGCTCTGCGGTGGTCGTGGCGGGTTCGATCAGTACGTCGGGACGAAGACGCCGTTCAGCCAGACGCCCCAGTGCTGCCAGCCCTGATCCCAGACCTGCGGGTTGCCCGCGGCCCAGGTCGGATCGACCGGCTTCGGCGGGGCCGAGGCCGGCGGGGTGCCGGTGCTCGGCCCGGCGGGCGGCGCCGGCGGCGGCGTCCAACCCGGCTGGGCGGCAGCGGTTCCGGCGATTCCCATCGCACCGGCGGTGAGGCCGCCGAACACGGCTGCACTGGCGAGGACCTGAGTCAACTTCATCGGTAGAACTCCCATCCCGGGCCTCCTGGCCCGCAGTTCAATGAGTACGGCTAAGTACTAACCGCAACGTGCGCGGGATAAACGCATGCTGTGGCGGATCACACACCGGTATGACTGGAGCCATGGCAGACCAGCTACGCCGCGAGTTGACGGCGATCGCCGACCAGGCGGGTCCGTTCGCCGACGCGGCGCGCGCCGCGCTGGACGACGCCCCCGCCGGCACGCGGCTCGAGGCCGCGATCCTGGCGCTGGCAGGTCATCGCGGTCCCCGCAGCAGCACGTGCCCGTCGGACGCGGCGCGCGCCGTCGGGGGCGAGCAGTGGCGCGCCCTGATGGACGACGCGCGCGACACCGCCCGCGCGCTCGCCCGGGCCGGTCTGGTGGAGATCACCCAGCGCGGCGAGGTGCTCGACCCCGACGCCGACTGGCGCGGCCCGATCAGGATCCGCGCCGTCGATCGGTGAGTCTTCTCAGCACGGGCGCTTACGGCCGACGAGGTGGAACACCCGGCTCAACTGGCGGTAGGGATCCCGGGCGGCGGCCTCGAGTTCGACGCGGACAATGGCCTCCACGGACTCGTCGGCGCCGTCGCGCGGCACCGCGCCGGCGAACTCCAGCCAGTCGGTGAACAGCCACACGCCATACCAGCGGGTCGGATCGACACCGCCTGCCCTGAGCAGTGCGCTGAGGTCCTCGACGGTGTCAGCGCGTGTCGGAACGCCGAGGACTCCGACCTCTTCGGTGGCGTCGAACGCCGCCAGCGCGTCGGTCCACCGGCGTTCCAGCGCCGGCCGCACCGCCATCGTCGCCGCGTTGAGCGCCATGATCGAGACCACGCCGCCGTCGGCCGTGCACGTGCACAACTGGTCGACGAGTGCGTCGGGCGTCTCCAGATACATGAGTACCCCGTGGCAGAGCACGGCGTCGAAACGGCGCCCCTCGACCGCGTCGACGGCCTGTTCCCCGTCGGCCTGTATGAGCCGGACCCGGCGCTGCACGTCGAGCGGCAGCCTCTCCCACCGCTCGCCGGCCTTGGCCAGCATCGCGGGCGACGGGTCGAGCAGGGTCACCTCGAAGCCGGCGTGCGCCAGCGGGAAAGACTGGTGTCCCGCGCCGCCTCCGACGTCGAGCACCGACCCCGGCGGCCCGGGCAGATGATCGAGCAGCTGGTGGTGCAGCACCTGACTGCGGACTCGCCCCTTCAGAGACGCGTACGTCTCGTCGGCGAACGGACCGGCCAACTGCTCCCACGTGTCGTCACCCATGGCTTCGATCATGCGCGCACCCCACGCCTAGCATGGCGGCGTGTCCGACGACGACCGTGAGCGCTGGGACCGGCGCTACCGCAGCCTGCCGCCAGCCGAACCCGACGATGGCTGTCTGCCAACGGTTTTCCAACCCTTCGCGCACCTCTTCCCCACCGACGGCACCGCGTTGGACGTGGCGTGCGGGCGTGGAACGGCGGCGGTGTGGCTGGCGCGACGCGGCCTGACGGTCCGTGGCTACGACATCTCGCCGGTGGCCGTCGCGCAGGCCGGCGCCCTGGCGCAGCGATGCGGATGCATGGGCGCGTCTTTCGCCGTGGCCGATCTCGATGACGGGCTGCCGCCCGGCGATCCGGTGGATGTGCTGCTGTGCGCGAACTTTCGCGACCGCCGCCTCGACGAGGCGATGCGGCACCGCGTCCGCGCGGGTGGGCTGTTGGCGGTCAGCGCGCTGAGCGAGGTCGGCGCGACTCCCGGCCGGTACCGGGCGGCGCCGGGAGAGCTCCAGCACGCGTTCAGCACACTCGACGTGATCGCCTCCGGCGAGGCCGACGGCCAGGCCTGGGTGTTGGCGCGGCGATGATCAGGCGCCGGTGCGACGCGGCCGGCGCACCGCCCCCCACAGCCCGACGCCGATGCCGACCACCGCACCGCCGAGCCCGATCGCCTTCTGGGAGCGGCCCAGCTGATCGTGCACGCTGAGCCCGCCGATGAGGTCGGCCGCGTCGGCGCCGCCCGAGGCCAGAAACCAACCGCGGGTGTCGCGGTCCTGCAGCGCCGCAGCGACCAGCATGGCGCCGATCAACGCGTCGCGGTACCCCATCGAGCGCAACAGCAGCCGCGCGGTGGGTGGCGGATCCCCCGGGTCCCCCCAGAGCCGGTTGGCGCGCAGCGGATCCACGAGGAACGAGATCCCCGAGGTGAGGCGAATGCCGCCGGCGACCAGGGCGGCGCGATCGAGAGCCATCGGGGGTCAGCCGGCGGCCCAGGCGGCGGCCTGGTCCAGCTCGGCGAGCGGGTACAGCGCGATCTCGCCCGGCACCATCCACGCGAAGGCGTGCAGCGTGTGCACCACCCACTCCTTGTCGGTGACCACCGCGACGCGCCGGAACGCCGCGTGATGGCGGATCAGCGCCCCCAGCCCCAGACGCAGGTCCTCGGCCAGGCCGCCGGGACCGAACCCCTCGTAGTCGTCGGCGATGACCTCGACGAGCCTGATCTCACCGGTTGCCAGCATGTCGTCCATCGCGGGCCGGAAATCGCGCAGATCCTGACCGCGCAACCGGCCCGAGACGCGGATTCCGGCCACCCCCGGCGGCATGTCCTGGAGTATCTCGATCATGCTGGGCAGTCTGGCACGCCGGCAGCGTGCCCGGGCGTGATCCGGCAGGTGTCGTCAATTCTGGCGTGGCAGAAGCTCTTTGGCGAAGGTGTTCAGGAAGTCCTGGGTGCTGATCGAACCGGCGGGCCGGAACACGAATTTGGTGAGCCCCGCGGCGATGTAGTCGTCGAGCCGGCGGTGCAACTGCGACCAGTCGGCGGCCACCAACTCGGCCGGATCGAGGTCGGGACGGCGCTTGCGGATCGCGGCGAGCACCGGGGCGGGCAGCTCGCCGTCACCGACGGCGAGGTTGATGCCGTAGTGGTCCTCGGGCACCTCCCGCCCGGCGGCCGCGGCGGCTGCGCGGATCTGCCCCACCGCCTCCCCTGCCTCCGCCGGGGTGAGGAAGCTGCCCAGCCAGCCGTCGCCGTAGGCGCCGATGCGCCGGTATCCCGCCGGTGACGAACCGCCCAGCCAGATGTCCAGCCGCCCAGGGGGTTTGGGCATCACCGTGGCGTCGCGGACGGAGAAGAACTCGCCGGAGAACGAGACGGTGTCTTCGTGCAGCACCCGGCGCAGCAGCTGCAGCGACTCGTCGAACACCGCCGCGCGCCTGCCCTCGGGCACCACGAACAGGTCGCGCTCGACGGGCAGGGCCGACCGCAGGCCGAACACCGGCAGGACCCGCTTGGGCGCGAGCGCGGCCAGCGATGCGAGCTGCTTGGCGACCAGCACCGGGTTGCGGCCGGGCAGCACCGCCACCGATGTGCCCACCTTGAGGTCGCGGGTCCGGGAGAGCGCGAACGCCATCCCCACCACCGGATCGATCGCGGGCGAATAGACCAGCTCGGAGAACCACAGCGAGTCGATGCCCGCCGACTCGAGCTGGTCGACGAACCCCGGCAGCGCGTCCGCGCCGACGTCGACCCCGAGGCTGACCCCGAACCGCACCTTCACCATGGACTCCTCCCGCCGCGACGACCACTCCAGCATGCGGCACGGTCGGCGATGACAGGATGTGGGCGTGGCAGAGCGCATCACCTTCCCCAGCAGCAGCGGCCCGACGCTGGCCGGCCTGATCGACGTGCCGCAGGGCGAGATCCGCGGCTGGGGTGTGTTCGCGCACGGTTTCACGCTGGGCAAGGACTGCCCCGCCGCGAGCCGGATGTGCAAGCAGCTGGCCGCCGAGGGTATCGGCATGCTCCGGTTCGACAATCTCGGGCTCGGTCATTCCGAGGGCGACTGGGGCGACGGGTCGTTCTCGCACAAGGTCGACGACACGGTGCGGGCCGTGAGATTCATGAACGACTCCGGCCGTGAGGTGCGCCTGCTCGTCGGTCATTCATTCGGGGGCGCCGCCGCCATCGCCGCCGCCCATGACTGTCCGACGGTGGCCGCGGTGGCCAGCGTCGCCGCGCCGTTCCAGCCCGCGCACGTGGAGAAGAACTACGACGCGCTGGTCAGCCGGATCGAATCCGACGGTGAGGCAACGTTTCTCATCGGCGGCAAGGCGCTCACCCTGCGCCGGCATTTCATCGAGGACGTCCGCAACGCCGATCTGCGTGAGCGCATCAAAACGCTGCGGCGGGCCTTGCTGGTCATGCACTCGCCCACCGACAACACGGTCGGGATCGCCAACGCCAGCGACATCTTCCGCGCCGCACGGCATCCCCGCAGCTTCGTCTCCCTGGAGGGGGCCGACCATCTGCTCACCGAGAAGAACCAGGCGGCCCGCGCTGCGCGCATCGTCAGCGCGTGGGCCGACCCCTACCTGTAGAACGCACCAGTGGGCGGGTCCGCGCCTGCGCGGAGCCCGCCCACCGGCACGGGGTCAGTCCTGTGAACCGCCCGAGCCGGAGTCGGTGCTCTTCTTGGCGCCGGAATCCGACGCACCGGCCTTCTTGGCGCTCGATTCCGACGCACCGCTCTTCTTCGCCGAGCTCGCGTCACCCGCGTCCGAGGACGTGGTGTCGGGCTTCTTCTTGAAGCTGTCGCTGAGCTTGGAGACGCTGGCGTTGATCGAGTCCCGCACCTGCTTGACCGCTTCGCTGGTCGCCGTCGGCTTGCGGTGCTTGGGGCCCTTGGACGCCGCGGCACCGTCGTCGGTGGCCGGGGCCTCGGCGGCGGGGGCTTCCGCGGCGGGCGCCGCGGTGACCGCCGGAGCGGTCAGCGCCGTGGTGGCCTCCTGCGCGGTGGCCTTGTCCGAGGTCGCCGTGTCGGTGGTGTCGGCAGCCAGCGTCGACGTCGTCGTGGTCGTGGTCGTGGTCGTGTCGGGATCCTCGAAGACCGGGCCCGGAATCGGCTTGTTGTCCGGGTTGGGGACGAACGGGGCGCACAGCGAGCACTGCGTGCCGAGCACGAACGGGTTGAAGGCGGTGTTCAGGCCGCGGCCCAGGCTGGTCAGGCTGGCCGTGATCAGCTCCGGGGTCACCGGCTTGATCTGCGAGAAGTCCGGCGTGCCGGTCAGGCTGTCGTAGAAGCTCGTGAACGGCTTGGTCGGGTCGAGCTTGACGGTCTCGCCGGACCAGGGCACTTCCTGGCCGTCCGGATCCTTGACGTAGCACTGACCGTCGGCGCTGCAGCTGATGCCCTCGCGGGTTTCCGGGAACGTGTATCCCTCTGGCGAAAACAATGCGCCGATGTGACGAAGATCAAACATTTTGCTCAGAATGGCCGTGGGGTCGTCACACGCACCGGGGCCGGTGCCGGTGCAGCCGGAGTTCATCGGTAGCTGAGACGCGGCGATCGCGGCGAACATGTTGCCCAGGGGCACGGACAGGGCAGGGAACGGCACCAGCACGTTGGCGAGCGCCTGATAGCGGGGCACGTCAGCGGTGTCGGTGCCGAGGATGTTGGTGGGGCTGTAGACCCACCAACTGCCGCCGTAGTACAGATCGGCGCCGAGGCCCACGACGTTACCGTCGGGCTGGGTCAGGGTGATGCCCTCGTAGGTCGGCTGGAAGCTGGGGCCGCCATCGGGCTCGCCGCCCAGGTGGACGTTGCCGTCACCCAGCGCGGTGAAGAAGTTGTAGGGCGTATTGGCAAGCGCGATAAACAGGTTCGCCGGGATGTTGAACATGTTCGTGCTGTCCGTGGTCGAGACGAACGGCGCCGCCGCGGGCAGGCCCGTCGGCTCGGCGCAGAGCGCACTCGAGCTGCCCGCGGCGCAGCTCTGGGTCGCGGCGACCAGGTTGACGTCGTAGTTCGCCATCCGCAGGTCCAACTGCGAGGTGACCGGTGTCGCGGAGATGACGCCGGCGCCCATCAGGGCTACGCCGGCGGTGACGTAAGAACGTGCAGATGTGCGCA
Source organism: Mycolicibacterium chlorophenolicum (assembly GCF_001044235.1). GTDB lineage: Bacteria > Actinomycetota > Actinomycetes > Mycobacteriales > Mycobacteriaceae > Mycobacterium > Mycobacterium chlorophenolicum. The sequence goes on from NZ_JYNL01000030.1 coordinate 365,011, forward strand.
TGACGCGCCCCCTCCATGTTGCTGTGCGTGACCCCGACCGCGAGAAACGTATCCAGAATGTGATCAATTGTCTACTGGACATCGATGAATTCTCATCAACCATTCATTTGCTGACGCGGCCGTCAGTTAATTCGCGCGGCGACAAATAGCAAACAATTGCCGATGCGGCGACGGAATTCGTGGCGATTAGGCTGGGCGCTCGTGCGTATCGTCGCTATTCATCTGGCTCCGGGGCGGCGCATCCCGACGCGTTCGGTCGACGCGGTCGTGGCCGAAGCGGGCAAAGGCCTGGTCGGCGACCGTTATCACGGCACCCGGCACCGCCACGTCACCCTGCAGTCGCGCGAGGCGCTCGACGCCGCGGCCGCGCAGCTGGGCCACCCCGTGGACTCCGGCGCGACGCGCCGCAACATCACCGTCGACGCCGGGGAGATCCCCACAAAACCGGGCACCAGGATCCGGATCGCCGACGTCGATCTGGAGGTGGTGCGGGTGTCGGCCCCGTGCCGCCTGCTCGACGACTGGATCGGTCCCGGCGCCGCCGCCGCGCTGCACCGCCGTGGTGGGTCGGTCTGCCGGGTGCTCAGCACGGGCACCCTGCAGGTCGGCCACGACGTCGTCTTTCCGCGGGACTGACCCAGGTCAGCTGCCGTCGCCTCCGCCGACCTCGGCGGGCAGCGGGGGCGGCAGCGGTGTGGTCGGGGTCGGGGTCGCCGAGGTGGTCGGCCCGGCGCCCGGCGAGCTCGTGCTCCCCGGCCGATGGAAGTCCAGCATCGGTTCGTCGCGGATCACCTTCTCGGCCGCGCTGATCACCAGCGCGTCGGCGGTGACCATGTACTCGATGCCGTCCCGGGACGCGGTGAAGGCGCCGTCGGCCGACTGGGACGCCGCGGCGATCAACTTCGCCCCGTCCCGGACCCGCACCCCGCGGTACTCGAGGTCCCCGTCGGCGAGCTTGCAGATGGCCACGCGAGAGCCGGCGGTGCTGCCGAACACCACCGCCGTCGCCGGGGCCGCGCACCGTGCCGTCGAGTCGATGTACCCCCGGCTGTCCGACGGTGGCGCCGAGGACGCGGACGGAGCCACCGCGAGGAGCGCCACGGCCGAAGCGGCCGTCGCCAGGGCGGTGCGAACGAGGACCGTGCGGTGCGAAGACATCACTGTCCACCAGACCACGCCGGGACGGAAGTTGCGAACGGCCCCGGCCGATTTTCGCGCATCGTTGGGCCATCGAGACCGGACCGTAATGAACCGAGTCCGGCCGGCGATGACATGATCGTGACCTTCTCCGGTGCCGCGGCGCGGTGCAGCGCACTGCTGCTGGCCGTCGCGACGGCGTTCGCCCTGCTGCTGGGAGCCGGACCCGCACACGCTGCCCCACCTCTGGTGGCCAAGGACTTCTCCAAACCGGCGATCGTGGTCCTCGGCTACGGACTCAAGGACAACGGCACCATGCGGCCCATCCTCTACACCCGTGTCCTCACGGGTCTGGCCGTGGCGCAGATGTTTCCCCAGTCGCCGATCATCGTGACCGGCGGCAATCCGCGCAACGGTCGGACCGAGGCGGGTGAGATGCGCAAGACGCTGCGCGTACTCGGCTTCCCCGACGACCGCATCATCGTCGAGGACCGGGCCAACAGCACCGTGCAGAACGCCCGGTTCTCGGTGCCGCTGGCCGAGGCCGCAGGCACCTCGGGGATCATCCTCGTGACCTCGTCGTCGCATCAGGACCGTGCCGACGGCAACTTCGCGGACGCCGGCGGCAATGTGCTTGCGACGGTGAGCTTTCCGGACGGCAATCCGTCGATCAACATCGCCCAGTTCGTCCGCGACGTGCTGAGCCCGTTCGTGGCGGTCACCTGAGGGCTTAAGGTCCCCTCGTGGACCCTGCTCAGCAGGCCCCGCCGCACCGCTGGGGACTGGGCGCCTTCGTCGTCGTCGAGGCCGTGTACCTGGTGTCGGCGCTGGCGCTGGCCGTGGTGTTGGGCCGCGCCGGTGCGTCGTCAGTGCTCCCCGTCGCCGTCGGCGTCGCGCTGCCGACCGCGCTGGCCGCCTGGTGCGCCGTCGTCGTCACCACTCTGCGCGGCAACGGTCCGTGTACCGACCTGTGCATCCGGTGGTCCTGGCGCGGCGCCGGAGTGGGCGTGCTGTTCGGTGCCGCCGGCCTGCTGGTCACGATTCCCGCCTCGGTGCTGTGGCTGTCGATCGTCGGTGACGACGTCACGTCGGCCGCCGACGACGTGTTCGGCGATCTGCGGAGTACGTGGGGCTGGGCGGTGCTGGTGTTCGCGGTCGTGGTGGTCGTCGCGCCGGTGTGCGAAGAGATCATCTTCCGGGGACTTCTCTGGGGCGCCGTGGAACAGCGCTGGGGACGGTGGGTGGCGCTCGGGGTCACGACCGTGGTGTTCGCGATCGCGCACCTGGAGTGGCAGCGGGCCCCGCTCCTGCTCGTCATCGGGCTTCCGATCGGCCTGGCGCGCCTCTACGGCGGCACGCTGATCGCCGGCATCGTCGCCCATGCCATCGCGAATCTGCTGCCGGGGCTGGTGCTGATGTTCACGGTTGCCGGGGTCATGCCCGCGGCGTGATCGCCCGGTCGTCGAATATGCCGTCCAGATACGCGGTGCGGCAGGCCCGGCGCGCCAGCTTGCCACTGGTCGTCCTCGGGATCGCACCGGCGGGCACGATGCGCACGTCGGCCACCGGAGCCTGATGGTGTTCGTACACAGCGGCTTTGATCGACGCCACCGCGGCGCCGGGATCCGTGCGCGCGGTGCCTGCGGCGCGCTCGGCGACGATCACCAGGCGATCCGCCCCGTCGTCCCGCACGGCGAACGCGGCGACGTATCCGCGGCGCACGATCGGGGACGCGCCGGCCGCGGTGGCTTCGAGGTCGTGCGGGGAGTAGCGGCGGCCGCCGAGGATCACCACGTCGGCGATCCGGCCGGTGATGTAGAGCTCACCGTCCAGATAGAACCCGAGATCGCCCGTGCGCAGCCAGTTTCGGTCCGGATCCGCGCCGATGGCGTGGCTGCCGCCGGCCAGGGTGCCTGCCAGGCGCGCGCCGAACGTCTGCTGCGTCTCCTGGGGCCGGCGCCAGTAGCCGCGGGCGATGTTGTCGCCCTGCACCCACGGCTCGCCGACCCGCCCGTCGGGGAGCTCGCGGCCGGTGTCGGGGTCGACGATCACGCAGGACAGGCTGCGCGCGACCTGCCCGCACGACACGTGCGCCGCGGCGAGGTCGTGGTCGGGCGCGACGGGCACAGCGGTGCCGCGGGCCAACGCGTCGCGGTCGACATACAGGGCCTGCGCCCGGGCGGCGGGGGCAATCGTCGCGACGAGCAGCGTCGCCTCGGCGATGCCGTAGGACGGCTTGAAGGCGGTGCGCGGCAGGCCGAACGGCGCGAAGGCCGCATCGAACGCGGCGATCGCGTCGATGCTGACCGGTTCGGATCCGATGATCAGCACCACGTTGCTCAGATCGATCCCGGAGTCCGTGCCGGGCACGCCCCGGGCGGCGGTCCACTCGTAGGCGAAGTTCGGTGCCGCGGTGACCACCCGTCCGGTCGCCGACCCCGCCGACAACGCCTCGATCCAGCGCAGCGGCCTGCGGATGAACGCGGTCGGCGACATCAGCGTCGAGTGGCCGCCGTAGACCGCCGGGAAGCCGATCATCGACAGACCCATGTCGTGATACAGGGGTAACCAGCTGACCCCGTGGGTGTTCCGGTCGAGCAGATCGATCGACAGGATCATCTGCACCAGATTCGTGCCCACGGCGCGGTGGGTGATCTCGACGCCGGCCGGAGGTCGCGTCGCGCCGCCCGTGTACTGCAGATGCGAGACGTCGTCGACGTCGATCACCGTCGGCACGAACGTCGTCGCCGCCGCGTCGGGCACCTCGTCGATCGTGATGACCTCGGGCCGTCGCAACCCGGTCACCTGGTCGAGGAACTCCTCCACCCCGGCGCGGGCCCCCGAGGTGGTGAGCACCGCGACAGGTCGGGAATCGCGCAGCGCGACGTCGAGACGTTCGGCGTGGCCGGGCAATTCGGGGGCGAACAGCGGCACCGCCACCGCGCCGGCCTTGATCGCGCCGAAGAAACCGGCGATGTAGTCGAGGCCCTGGGGCGCGAGCACCGCGACCCGCTCCCCCGGCGTCGCGGCCTGTTGGACGCGTGCCGCCACCGCGGCCATCCGCACGCCCAGTTCGGTCCAGGTGATCTCCGAGATCTGCGTACCCGCGCCGGAGAAGTCGAGGTACCGGTAGGCGACCTCGTCACCGACGTGGGCGATGTTGCGGTCGATCAGCGAGATGAACGTGATGTCGTCGGGCAGGTCGATCTCGCCGTCCGCATCGAGGCAGTCCTCGACCTGCAGCAGTCCGTCGCTGATCGGGATCGACCGGCCCGTACGGCGATTCATGCCCGCAGTCTAGGCGCCGCGGGCATGGTGCCGTGCCGGGTCCGAATCACCAAGGGCCGCAACCGGTCAGGCGATGATACGCACCAGGTAGGGCGTCATGTCCTTGGTGCGCACGTCGGAGACCGCGACCCCGGAATCGGTGGTCTCGACCATCTTCCCGTTGCCGATGAACAGCGCCACGCTCTGCGTGCCCTCGGGGCCGTAGAACAACAGGTCACCGGGCAGTGCGAGCGACGGCATGACCTTCTGGCCCACCTTGTACATCTCGCCCGAGGACCGCGGCAGCTTCACACCCACGCCGGCGTAGGCGTAGACCATCAGGCCGGAGGCGTCGAAGCCGACGACCTCCACCCGCGGGGCGGGCGCCGGCGCCGGAACGGCGGCCGGCAGGTTCAGGCCCGGCGTCGTCAGATCCAGCGCCGACGCGTCGACCCCGGCCTGATCGGGCTGCGCCGGATCGGCGGTGGGAGCCGCCGCAGTGCCCTTGCTCGGGCCCGACGCGCCGCCGCCACCGTAGGCGAACGGGACGCCGCGCTGCGAGAGCGCACGGGCGATCACGATCTCGACCGCCTTCTGGTTCGTCGCCGATCGCGTGGGCTGAGCCGCCGCCAGGCCCGGCGTCGCCGCGAGCAGGGCGAAACCGAGCATGAGGACTACAAACACACGGACGCGTCGCATGGCACTTCCACCGCTTTCCAGCCGCCAGCACCGCGCGGGCGCTGGACCTCATTGATTAACAACAGTCACTATGACCACTTCTACACCACCTGAACTGGTGTATTTACGTCGTCGCAGGACGGTGAACCAAGAGATGCGGGACCGGGACCGAACAGTGACCTACGTCGGCGAGTCGCCCTCTAGGGTGTGTCGCGCGTCACGACCCCAGCGCAGCCAGCGCCGCGTCGTAGTCGGGCTCCTGACCGATCTCGGGCACCAGTTCGGTGTAGGCGACGTTGCCGTCCGCACCGACCACGACGACGGCGCGGGCCAGCAGCCCGGCCATCGGGCCGTCGGTGATCGTGACGCCGTAGTCCTCGCCGAAGCTGTCGCGGAAGGCCGACGCCGGGGTCACGTTCTCGATGTCCTCGGCCCCGCAGAACCGCTTCTGGGCGAACGGCAGATCCTTCGACACGCACAGCACCGCGCCACCGGCGGCCGCGGCGCGCTCGTTGAACGTGCGCACGCTGGCCGCACACACCGGGGTGTCGACCGACGGGAAGATGTTGAGCAGCAGCGGCTTGCCGCGGAACTGATCGTCGCCGACCGCGCCGAGATCGGTTCCGGTCAGGGAGAAGCCGGGCGCCGGCGAACCGACGGCGGGCAGCTCTCCGACGGTGTTGATCGGGTTTCCGCGCAAAGTTATCTGTGCCATGCGCACAGTGTGCCAAGCGCGACCGGTTTCGTCGCGGCCGGGTCAGGCGCCCTCGGGGTCGCCGTAGGCGCGCGCGATGTCCTCTGACGACGCCCACCCCGAATACGTGGGCCGCTGCGGCCAGCCCTCGGGCGAATCCTGCCACTCCTCCTGGCGGCCCCACGGCAGGATGTCGATCAGCGCGAACGAATGACTGAGCTGTTCGGTGCCGCGGCCGTTGGTGTGCCAGGTGCGGTAGACGGTGTCCTTGGTCGGATCCGGGTCGCGCAGGAACACGTTGACGGCGAAGCCCTCACCGGGGGCGGCGTCGACGTCGGCGGCGAACGGACTCTGCGACGACGAGTACCACTCCATCGCGTTGCCCACCCGGCGCTTGTAGGCCAGCGCCTCCTCGATGGGGCCCGACGTCACGATCACGAACCGCGCGTCGTAGTTGTCGAGGAAGCCGAGCCGGGTGAACTGGGAGGTGTAGCCGGTGCAGCCGCCGCACTGCCACGTGTCGCCGTCGTTCCACATGTGGTTGTAGACGATCAGCTGCGAGCGGCCCTGGAAGATGTCGGCGAGCCGGACCGGGCCGTCGGCGCCGATCAGCGTGTAGTCCGGCATCTCGACCATCGGCAGGCGGCGTCGCTGGGCGGCGATCGCGTCGAGCTCGCGGGTGGCGGCCTTCTCCCGGGCCCGCAGCTCGGCGAGCTGGGCGCGCCAGGTGTCGGCGTCGACGACGGGTGGGCGGGCGGTCGTTTCGATCATCGGGTCATCCTGTCAGCGATGTCACAGAGGGTCACCGGGATTGACCGGGCCCGCGCCCGGAACTCATCGCTGACAGGATGGCGAGCATGACATCGATCTCGCCGGCGCCGCCCCGCATCGGATCCGGGCGGCCGGACTCCTGGACCTCGCGGCTGTGGGCCGACATCGACGGGATCTTCGCCGCGATCACCGCCCACCCCTTCGTCACCGGGCTCACCGACGGCACGCTCGACGCGGACGCTTTCGTCCACTACGTCGCCCAGGACGTGCACTACCTGCGCGCCTACGCTCGCGCGCTGGCCGTCGTCGGCGCCAAGGCCCCCACGCTGGCCGACACCGCGCTGTTCGCCCGGCACGCCGCCGAGGTGTTCGACGTCGAACTGGCGCTGCACGGTGAGCTGTTGCCTGCACTGGGCCTGTCCCCCGACGCCGTCGACCGCGTTCCCGTCGCCCCGACCACGCAGGCCTACAACAGCTATCTGATCGCCACGGTCTACGACGGCGGATTCGCCGACGGGCTCGCCGCGGTGCTGCCGTGCTACTGGATCTACGCCGAGGTGGGTGCCGAACTGGCACACCGCGGTTCGCCCGACGCGCGCTACCAGAGCTGGATCGACAGTTACGGCGGCGACGAATTCGCCGCGACCGTCACCGAGGTACTCGAGCTGGCCGACCGGGTGGGACCGACGCTCACCGCACCCGGCGAAGCCGCCGCCCGTGCCCACTTCGTCACCACCGCTCGCTACGAGTGGATGTTCTTCGACGCCGCACACCGCCGCGAGGCGTGGCCGGCGCCGACCACGGGCGCATCCGCCACGCAGTGACTAAGCTGGCTCCTTCCCCACGACCTACCGCAGTCCTCACGACCTGACGCAGCACCCCAGCGAAGGAGACCGATGCCCACCGGCCACGTCCGACTGACGTCGCACAGCGGTGGCACCGACGCGCCGGCAGTGCACTGGGGAGCCCCCACCCCGGCCGCGCGCGGACCCGTCGTCGGCACCACCGCCCGGGCGCACCGCAACGTCATCGGCACCCACAGCGGCGCGTACGGCGTCTACCGGGCGCTGGCGGTCGCGGCCGGCAAGCTGTCCCCCGACCATCGCGCCGACCTCACCGACACCGCGCCGACCGACCGGATCGGGCCGTATCCGCAGTGGGGCGACCCCGCGACCATCGTCAGCCTGGATCCCTGGGGGGCGACGGTCACCGAGGCGTTCGCCGCCGAGATCGCCGCAGGCATGGACATCCGCCCCACCATCGCGGTCACCAAGGCGCAGGTCATCCTGCCGGAGATCGGCGACGCGCTCGGTAAGGGCCGGCTCGCGCCGGACGGCCGGGTTCTGCTGCCGACCGGCGCCGCGCAGGTCACCAAGGCCGCCGTCGAACCCGTCTGGCACCTGCCCGGTGTGGCCGCACGCTTCGGCTGCACCGAAAACGATTTGCGCCGTGTGCTTTTCGAAGAGACCGGCGGAATGTATCCCGAGCTGGTGACCCGCCCCGACCTGGAGGTGTTCCTCCCGCCGATCGGCGGTCAGACGGTGTACATCTTCGGCGACCCGGCACACCTGGCCGACCCGGCGGTCGAGCTGACCGCGCGGGTACACGACGAGTGCAACGGCTCCGACGTGTTCGGCTCCGACATCTGCACCTGCCGGCCCTATCTCACCCACGCGATCGAGGAATGCATCATGGGCGCCCAGCGGGGCGGCGTCGGCCTGGTCTCCTACTCCCGCAAGGAAGGCCGCGCGCTCGGCGAGGTGACGAAGTTCCTGGTCTACAACGCCCGTAAGCGGCAGGCCGGCGGTGACACCGCCGACCAGTACTTCGCCCGCACGGAATGCGTTGCCGGAGTGCAGGACATGCGGTTCCAGGAGCTGATGCCCGACGTGCTGCACTGGCTGGGTGTCACGAAGATCCACCGGCTGGTGTCGATGAGCAACATGAAGTACGACGCGATCACCGGCGCCGGGATCGAGGTCGGCGAGCGGGTGTCGATCCCCGACGAGCTGATTCCCGCCGACGCCCGCGTGGAGATGGACGCCAAGATGGCCGCCGGCTACTACACCCCCGGCGAGGTCCCCGACGCCGACGACCTCAAGCGCGTGAAAGGCAGGGGGCTGCACGGATGACCGTGCCCGCCGACGCCGTGGAGGCGCTGCGCACCACGACTGCGGTGCGGACGCGCTCGGCGCTGCTGCTCGAGCGGGCCCGCGCGGGTGAGTCCCGCTGGTTCGCCGTCGACGACGACGCGCTGGGGGGCGCCGCCGACGACGTCGCCACGCTCACCCGAACCCGGTACCCCGACCTCGACATCCCGCTGCACAGCCGGTGGCGTCACTTCGAGGCCGGCGGGGTGGACCGTCGCGCAGACCTCGACGTCCTGCTCGACGGCGCCGACACCCGCGAGCGCGCCCGCGCGATGATCGACCTCACCGTGGTCAGCGTGCTGCTCGACGCGGGTGCCGGCGCCGACTGGGGGTTCGTCGAGAACGGCGTCCGCTACACCCGCTCGGAAGGTCTCGCGGTCGCCAGCTGGCACGCGTTCCTCGCCGGGACGTTCTCCAGCGACCCTGGGCGGCCGCTGCAGGTGGACGCCGCGGCGCTGCGCACGCTCACCGTCGACCACCTCGCCACAGCCCTGCAGGTGAGCCCGGTCAATCCGCTGGTTGGCCTCGACGGTCGGGTGCACCTGCTGCGCCGGCTGGGCGATGCGCTGGCCGACCAGCCGGAGTTCTTCGGCGAAGCGGGCCGTCCCGGAGGCCTGTTCGACACGTCGTCCGCCTCGTCGGGCGTCGTCGACGCGCACGACCTGCTGGCCGCGCTGCTGACCTCGATGTCCCGAATCTGGCCCTCGCGCAACATGATCGGCGACGTGCCACTGGGTGACTGTTGGCGCCACGACGCCGTCGACGGCCCGGGGCTGACGGCGGGCTGGCTGCCCTTTCACAAGCTGTCGCAGTGGCTGACCTACTCGCTGATCGAACCCCTGCGCTGGGCCGGGGTGACGGTCACCGGGGTGGAGGCGCTCACCGGGCTGCCCGAATACCGCAACGGCGGCCTGCTGCTCGACACCGGGGTGCTGCGGCTGCGCGATCCCGCCGACGCCGAGCGCGCGTGGACCCCGGCCGACGAACCCGTGGTCGAGTGGCGCGGGCTGACGGTGGCGCTGCTCGACGAGCTGGCGCCGCTGGTGCGCGCCCGGCTCGGCGCCGACGCGGCGCACCTGCCGCTGGCCTGCGTCCTCGAAGGCGGTACCTGGGCGGCGGGCCGCGCCGTGGCCCAGCGGTTACGCGGCGGGCTGCCGCCGCTGTCGATCACCAGTGATGGGACGGTGTTCTAGATGACGTCGACGTCCGGAGTGCACCTGGTCGACCATCCGCTGGTCCAGCACAAGATCACGCTGATGCGGCGAAAGGACGCCTCCACCAACACTTTCCGCCGACTGGTGCACGAGGTGTCGGCGCTGATGGCCTATGAGGTGCTGCGTGACATCGGCATGCACGAGGTCGCGGTCGACACGCCGATGGAGTCGACCACCGGCAACGTGATCGACGGCAAGAAGCTCGTGTTCGTCTCGGTGCTGCGCGCGGGCACCGGGATCCTCGACGGCATGCTCGACGTGGTGCCGTCGGCCCGGGTCGGCCACATCGGGCTCTACCGCGAACCGAAAACGCTTGTCACCGTGGAGTACTACTTCAAGATGCCCGGCGATCTGGCCGAGCGCGACGTGGTGGTGCTCGACCCGCTGCTGGCCACCGGTAACTCGGCCGTCGCCGCGGTGGAGCGGGTGCGCGAATGCAACCCCAAGTCGGTGAAGTTCGTCTGCCTGGTGACGTGCCCGGAAGGCATCGCGGCGATGACGCAGGCGCACCCCGATGTGCCGATCTACACCGCGGCCGTCGACCGCCAACTCGACGGCAACGGCTACATCCTGCCCGGGCTCGGTGACGTCGGCGATCGCATCTTCGGCACCAAGTAGCCTCGCCGAGGCCACCCCGGGATCTAGGCTTCGGGTCATGGCCATCATCGAAGCCGACCTTCAGCCTGAGACGCCGTTCGAACACGACGTCGCAGAGACGCAACGCTATTTCGACAGCCCCCGCTTCGAGGGCATCATCCGCCTCTACACCGCGCGGCAGGTCGCCGAGCAGCGCGGCACGATCCCTGCCGACTATCCCGTCGCGCGGGAGGCGGCCACCGCGTTCTATCCGCACCTGCGGGAGCTGTACTCGCGTGGCAAGAGCATCACCACCTTCGGGCCGTACTCCCCCGGCCAGGCGGTGGTGATGAAGCGGATGGGCATCGAGGGCATCTACCTCGGCGGCTGGGCCACCTCGGCGAAGGGGTCGATCAGCGAGGACCCGGGCCCTGACCTGGCGAGCTATCCGCTCAGCCAGGTGCCCGAGGAAGCCGCCGGCATCGTCCGGGCGCTGCTGACCGCCGACCGAAACCAGCAGTACCTGCGTCTGCAGATGACCGAGGAGCAGCGCGCGGCCACCCCCGCCTACGACTACCGGCCGTTCATCATCGCCGACGCCGACACCGGCCACGGCGGCGATCCGCACGTCCGCAACCTGATCCGCCGCTTCGTCGAGAACGGCGTGCCGGGCTACCACATCGAGGACCAGCGTCCCGGCACCAAGAAGTGCGGCCACCAGGGCGGCAAGGTGCTGGTGCCCTCTGACGAGCAGATCAAGAGGCTCAACACCGCCCGATTCCAGCTCGACATCATGCGGGTGCCCGGCATCATCGTCGCCCGCACCGACGCCGAGGCGGCCAACCTGATCGACAGCCGCGCCGACGAGCGCGACCAGCCGTTCCTGCTCGGTGTGACCAACCTGAAGATCCCGTCGTACAAGTCCTGCTTCCTGGCCATGGTGCGGCGCTTCTACAACCAGGGCGTGACCGAACTGAACGGTCACCTGCTCTATGCGCTGCCCGACGGCGAGTACGCCATCGCCGAGGCGTGGCTGGAACGCCAGGGCGTGCTGGCCCTGATCGACCAGACCGCCGCCGCCTGGCAGGACGGCGCCGAGCCGTCGCTCGACGCGGCGTTCGACACGGTCGAGTCCCGCTTCGTCGACGCCTGGCAGGACGACGCCGGGCTCGACACCTACGCCGGCGCCGTGGCCGATCTGCTCGAATTCCGGGAGCGCGAGGGCGAATCGACGACGATGAGCGCCACGGAGTGGCGTGCCTTCGCCGAACGCGCCCCGCTGTACAACGCCCGCGAGAAGGCCAAGGAGCTGGGCGCCGACGCGGCCTGGGACTGCGAGCGGGCCAAGACGCCCGAGGGTTACTACCAGGTGCGCGGCGGCATCCCGTACGCGATCGCGAAGTCCCTGGCGGCGGCCCCGTTCGCCGACATCCTGTGGATGGAGACCAAAACCGCCGACCTGGCCGACGCCAAGCAGTTCGCCGACGCCATCCACGCGGTGTACCCGGACAAGATGTGCGCCTACAACCTCTCCCCGTCGTTCAACTGGGACACCACCGGCATGACGGACGAGGAGATGCGGGCGTTCCCCGAGGAGATCGGGAAGATGGGCTTCGTCTTCAACTTCATCACCTACGGCGGCCATCAGGTCGACGGCGTGGCGTCCGAGGAGTTCGCGACCTCGCTGCGGCAGGAGGGCATGCTGGCGCTGGCCCGCCTGCAGCGGAAGATGCGTCTGGTCGAATCCCCCTACCGCACACCGCAAACTCTGGTCGGTGGCCCGCGCAGCGACGCCGCGCTGGCCGCGTCGTCCGGGCGCACCGCGACGACGAAGTCGATGGGCAAGGGCTCCACGCAGCACCAGCACCTGGTGCAGACCGAGGTGCCCAAGAAGCTGCTCGAGGAGTGGCTGGCGCTGTGGAGCGAGCACTACCAACTGCCGGAGAAGCTGCGCGTGCAGCTGCGGCCGCGGCGGGCCGGGTCGGACGTGCTGGACCTGCAGATCCTCGGCGACGGGGAGGAGCCGCTGGCCAACGTCGTCGTCGACCCGATCAAGGACCGGCACGGCCGCAGCATCCTGACCGTGCGCGACCAGAACACCTTCGCCGAGCAGTTGCGCCAGAAGCGGCTGATGGACCTGATCCACCTGTGGCTGATCCACCGGTTCAAGGCCGAGATCGTCTACTACGTGACGCCGACGGAGGACAACATCTATCAGACCGAGAAGATGAAGTCGCACGGCATCTTCAGCGACGTCTATCAGGAGGTCGGCGAGATCATCGTCGCCGATGTGAATCAGCCGCGCATCGACGAACTGCTCGCGCCCGACCACAAGGCCCTGCTCCGGCTGATCAGCAAGCAGGACTGAGCGCGCGGCACCGCGGGATCCCGGTCGCGGCCGAACGTGCCACCAACGGCGTTCTGCCACAACCGAGCCCATCGCCAGCCGGGGTGGTCCATGTGACCAGTGAACGCGGATCTACCCGGCAGGCGCAACGGAATTTCGCGTCGTCCAGTCACACACCTGCACGTTCTGCACACGAAGTGCGAGTGCGGGCGTGCACAACGTCGATGCGTGAGACGCGTGGGGCTACAGCAGGGCGGCGGCGCGGCGGACCAGCGCGCGCCACTGCTGCACCGTCGCCGCATCGGTGACGAGCAGGCGTTCCAGCCGCGCCGGGTCCGGCGCGGCCGGCATCGGCGCGGCCGGCAGGTACCCGTCGGCCGGGATCAGCGAGCGCGCCGGCGAGACGACGTCGCCGTCGCGCAGCCACTGCGGCACCGGACCGCACGCATAGCGGAGGTCCTGCAGCGCCGCGGCGAGCGCCACGTCGGCGGCCAGACCGATGCTCGTCGCCCCGCTGAACTCCACCAGCACCGGCATCCCGAGTCGCTCCGCCCGGCGCATCGCGCGCCGCACGCCGCCGAGTTCGCCGCAGCGCAGCACCGCGGCGTCGGCGCACTGCGGATCGGCGCCCAACAGATCGGCCTCCACGGCGACCGGCACGTCGACCCGACGCCGCACCTCGGCCGCGTCGGCGGGGCTACTGCAGACCAGTTCCACCAGCTCCAGACCTTCGGCATCCCGGATCCGCGCCACGGCCCGGTCGACATCGTCGACCTCGATCACCGCGCGGGCACGCCCGTCGCTCACCGGCACCCGGCCGCGGACCGCGTCCGGCCAGCCGACCGTGCTCGGCTCCATCGCCGCCGTCAGCCAGCGGGCGGCCAGCGCGTCGTCGCAGTCCGGGGGCGGGCTGAACTCGCCCCAGCCCTGCGGCCCGTCCACCAGCACGCCCACCCGCGGCCCGTCGGCGGTCGGGACCGCGAACACCGGTGCGTCGTCGAAATCGATGAGTGTTCTCACTGACCGACAAAGCTAGCCCGTGGCTAGTCTTGACCGGTGGCCGCCGCCCCGTTTCTGCTGCTGTCGATCCGCGGCGAGGACGACGCCGCCGACGACGAGTACCGGGCGGTGATGCGGTTCGGCGGGCTCGACGAGCACACGCTGCGACGGATCGGGCTGACCCACCGCGAGCTCGGCGACATCGACCTGTCCCAGTGGTCGGGCATCATCCTCGGCGGCGGGCCCTACACCGTCAGCGACGATCCGGCCGCGAAGTCACCCACCCAGCGGCGGGTTGAGGCCGAATTGGCCGACCTGCTCGACGCGGTCATCGCGGCGGACTTCCCGTTCCTGGGCTGCTGCTACGGCATCGGCACGCTGGGCGCGGCGGTGGGCGCCGTCATCGACCGCTCGCACAGCGAACCCGTGGGGCCGGTGACCGTCGACCTGACCGACGAGGGCCGCGCCGACCCGTTGTTCGCGCCGCTGCCCGACACCTTCGACGCGTTCGGCGGCCACAAAGAGGCGGCGTCGGTGCTGCCCGCGCACGTCACGCGGCTGGCCACCTCGGCGGCCTGCCCGGTGCAGGCCTTCCGGGTGGGCGCCAACGTCTACGCCACCCAGTTCCATCCCGAACTCGACGTCGACGGGCTGTGCACCCGCATCGACGCCTACAAGAACCACGGCTACTTCGCCCCGGAGACCGCGCAGTCACTCAAAGACGCTGCGCGCCAACGCACCGTCATTCACCCGATGACGATTCTGCGCGGCTTCGTGGACCGGTACGCGCGCCGTTAGCCGGCGGGCACCTCGAACTGCGCCCGGGCGATCTGGTCGACCATCGGCGCCAGCCGCGCCCGCAGCGCGTTGTGCTCGGCGTCGGCGTCGTAGCCGCGGTAGGCGTCGATGTCGGCGAAGTCGGCGACGATGACGAAGTCCCAATTGCCTTCGCGCAGGCCCGCATCCGTGCCGACCGTGTAGTTCAGCGTGCCGGGGAGGTCGAGGCCGCGCAGACCCTCCTGGATTCGCGCCACCTCGGCGGCGTCGTGGCCGTCCTTGAGCTTCGCGAGCACCACGTTGCGAATCATCAGCGCACCCTAACAGCCATCAGTACGGCGCGAGCTGGGTGCCGATCAGCGGCGCGATCTTCTCGGCCATGTAGGTGTGGCCGGCGTCGGTCGGATGCACGCCGTCCTGGCCGATCAGCTCCGGCCGGCCGACGAACCACCGTGCGGCGATCGGGTCGACGAACGTCGCCCCGGCCAACTGGGCCTGGTAGCCGAGCACGTCACGGATGCGGAGCACCTCCGGTGGCGGATCGGCCGTCGGCCACGGCGGTCCGATCACCAGCATCTTCGCCGAGCGGGCGATCTGGCGGGCCAGACTGAGCGTGCCGTACATCGCGATCGACAGCCGCGTCGGCTCGACCTTCATGTCGTTGCGGGAGCCGAAGAACACCACCAGCGCATCGTTGGGTTTGACGGCCCGCACCGTCAGGTCCTCGAACACGCTGCCCCGGTTGCCGCGCGTGCAGTAGCCGGCGCCGCCCTCGGCGGCGACCGTCGGCGTGACGGCGATGCCGTGATCGCTGAGCGCCTGCCACACCTGCGGCGCCCAGCCCTGCGGACCGTTACCGCCTTGATCGCTGCCGGTCGTATACGAGTCGCCGATCACGGCGATCCGGTTGACGGCGTAGTCCAGAACACGAACCTCGCGGTGCGTCACCGCGGGGGCGGGCACGCTCAGAGCGCCGAAAAGCATGGCGGCAGAGAGCATCCACGTCAGCACACGACTCACTGGACCAGCCTAGGGGTGCGCGCGCGCCGACCCGACGCCGACTCGCCGCGGTTCACGAACAGTTATCCCGCCCGTGCGGTGACCGGGTGCAATCGGCCCTGCGGCGGGTCCGACGGACGGGCGACGCGCGGCGTGGACGGCTCGATCATCTTCCGCATCCAGCGGCGCGCGGGCTCTTCGACGACGTGGTACAGCAGCGCAGCCAGCACACCGGCGAACAGCACGAGACCGAGCACCGCGAACTTCGCCGACCAGCTGGGCGTCAGCGTGATCCCGAACTGCTGGATCGCCCAGTTCCACGCGGTGTGCACGATCTCGTGGACCATGTACAGCCCGAACGAGATGTGGCCCAGGTACACCATCACCGGGGTCGACAGCAGGGCGGGCAGCGAGCCCGCCCCGATCGACAGCGCGATGACCAGCGGCACGAACAGCACGTCGACCAGCCCGCCGGCATCGAGCATGTCCTGGGGCGGGTACGCGTCGAGCAGGTACAGCCCGCCGATGATGATGACGACGAGCGCGACGGACGCGAGGCCGGCGGCCTGCCGACTGCGGTCCGACAGCTGCAGCCTGCGCACCGCGGCGCAGGCCAGCGCCCCGGCGGTGAATTGCATGACGATCCGCGGCAGCCAGCTCCACGGCGTGTAGAAGACGCCGTGGGCGAGCAGCAGAAGCGTCGGGGCCAGCGCGGCCGCGACCGCGAGCCAGATCAACCCGCGCGCCCGCGTCACCGCGGCGATGCGGAACACCACCAGCACGAGCCCGCCGAAGAGCAGGTAGGCCAGCCACTCCGCGCTGATCGACCAGGCCGGCCCGTCCCAGCTCGACCCGTCGAAGAACGGCTGGAACCACAGCTGAACGAGCAGCACCTGCTTGAGCCAGCTCAGGGCGTTCAGTGACCCGATGACGTCCGGGGGCAGCGGGAACCGGCCGACATAGAGGGTGAACACGGCGAACGCCGCGGCCAGATGCATCGTCACCAGATACACCGGCCACACCCGCGCCAGCCGCAGCCACAGGAACCGCAGCGTCGACCGCGTCGACCAGGACTCCCCCATCCGGTCCAGGTAGTTCCACGTCAGGACGAATCCGCTGAGGATGAAGAACAGGTCGACGCCCTGGGCACCCGCGTTGAGCACCGGGGCCAGCGCGTCGCGGAACCCCGGGGACGCCTCGGCGAGCAGCGGACGAAAATGGAAGAGGACGACCCACACGGCGGCCACGATGCGCAGCCCCGACAGGGCCTTGATCTCACCGGTGCGCACACGACTCATTTCGTCTCGAGAACAGAAGCAGTCGTCGACGACGTCGGCCGGAAGGGCGGTGGTGCTCGCCGCCTCCCCCCGACGGAAACGCCGGCGACCGGTCGCAGGCTACCAGCGCGGGCTGGCAGAACGCGTGCCGCAACGCCGCCGCCGGGAGGATGTCCACGGCGTCGAGGGCCCCGGGTATTCTCAGGAAATTGTCAATCGAACATGCCAGCGCGCGCGGTGGGGCGCGACGGAAAGTGCCGGGACGCATGCACGTCCCGGATGACGGTGGCCACTTGTCGCTGCTCCTCGTCGAGGACGACCGGGCCGACGCGATCCTGGTCGAGGAATTGATCGCCGACGCCGGTGTGGCCATCGGCGTCGTGTGGGCCGAGTCGATGGCCAAGGCCGAGCAGGTGATCGCCACGGCGCGCCCGGATTGCGTGCTGCTGGACCTGCACCTGCACGACACCGACGGGATCGCCGGCCTGGCCCGCATCGCCGAACGGGACGCGACGATTCCGGTCGTCGTGCTCACCGGTCTGAACGACGAGCACGTCGCGTCGGTGGCGGTGGCTTCGGGGGCGCAGGACTATCTGGTGAAGGGCCGCGTCGATCCCGAGACGCTGCGCCGGGCCGTGCTCTACGCGATCGAGCGCAAGCGCGCCGAGCTGACCGCGGTGGATCTGCACGCCACCCAGTTGCGGGAACGGGAGAACGCCCGGCTGGAGCGCGGTCTGCTGCCTTCGCCGCTGCTGCTCGACGATCCGGGTGTCGACATCGTCACCCAGTACCGGCCCAGCCGGCAGAACGCGCTGCTCGGCGGGGACTTCTACGACTTCGTGCAGACCCCCGACCGCACCGTGCACGTGATGATCGGCGACGTCGCCGGCCACGGTCCCGACGAGGCCGCGCTCGGGGTGGCGCTGCGCATCGCGTGGCGGGCGCTGACGTTCGCCGGGCTGCGCGGTGCCGACCGGATGCGGCAGCTCGAACGGATCCTGCGTGCCGAGCGGGCCGGCAAGGGCATCTTCGCCACGGTATTGAGCCTGGCCATCCCGCCGGAGGGGTCGTTGGTGACGGCGGTCCGGGCGGGCCACCCGGGCATGCTGCTGCACGGGCGCGGCACGGTCGAGTGGGTGGAACCGGCCGGCGGGCCCGCGCTGGGCCTGCATGCCGGGGACTGGACGCCGCAGCAGGTGGAACTGCCGCCCGGCGCGGGGCTGGTGCTGCTCACCGACGGCCTGTTCGAGGGGCACGTCGGGCGGGGCAACGAACGGCTCGGCGAGGCGGGCCTGCTGGAGCTGGCCCGGACGCTGGCGCACCTGCCCGGCCGGGAGTTCGTCGAGGCGCTGATCACCTCCGTCGAGGACCGCGCCCACTCCCACGGCGGCATCGCCGACGACATCGCGGTGGTGCGGGTGGAAAGGACGGGACGCGATGAGTCCTGATCAACGCGGGATGCGGGCTCTCACGGTCGAGGGCTGGCAGTACCTGGTGCTGTCGATCATGGCCGCGGTGGTGCTCGCCGGCGCTGTCACCACGGCGGTGCTGCTGCACCGCACCGATCAGGTGTCCAATCAGATCACCAACAACGTCGGACCCGCGCGGGTGGCGGCCTACCAGCTGCAGGCCGCGCTGCGCGACCAGGAGACCGCGGTCCGCGGCTACGTCATCGCCGCCGACCCCCAGTTCCTTGAGCCGTACAACAGCGGCCGTGAGGTCGAGGCGCAGGCGTCGGCCGCGCTGCGGCAGTTCGAGCAGAAGCGGCCCGATCTGCTCGACGATCTCGACGAGATCGAGCAGGCCTCCGGGTCCTGGCGGACGAACTACGCCGAACCCGTCGTCGCCGCGGTGAAGCCGGGGCAGCGCAACACCGTCTCCGCCGCGCTGACCGAGGTCGGGAAGTCCGAATTCGACCGTCTGCGGGTGCTTTTCGATCGCCAGAACGCGAATCTGTTGCAGGCCCGCAACGACGGCCTCGCCGAACTGCATTCGATCAGCGCGTGGCGCAACGGGGTGCTGATCGCGATGCTGGTGGCGTTCATCGCGACGATGGTGGTCCTGGCGGTGCTGCTGCGGCGCGCACTGGTGCGCCCGCTGAACCGGTTGGCCGCGGCGTGCCGACGTGTCGCCGAGGGGAACTTCGGTGAACGGATCGTGCCGCAGGGTCCCCGGGACATCCGGTTGATCGCGATCGACGTGGAGAACATGCGCCAGCGCATCGTCGAGGAGTTGGAGGCGTCGCGGGCGGCCACCGAGGCGCTCGACGAGCACGCCGAGGAGTTGCGCCGTTCCAACGCCGAACTCGAGCAGTTCGCGTATGTGGCGTCGCACGATCTGCAGGAGCCGCTGCGCAAGGTCGCCTCCTTCTGCCAGCTGCTGGAGAAGCGTTACGGCGACAAGCTCGACGAGCGGGGCACCGAGTACATCGGGTTCGCCGTCGACGGCGCGAAGCGCATGCAGATCCTGATCAACGACCTGCTGACGTTCTCGCGGGTCGGCCGCCTCAACGCCACCGAGACGGACGTCGACCTCGACACGGTGCTCGACGCCGCGCTGAGTAACGTGGCGACGTCGATCGAGGAGACCGGCGCGGTGATCGAGCGGCCGGCCGGGGGGCTGCCCACGATCAAGGGCGACCCGACGTTGTTGACGATGCTGTGGCAGAACCTGGTGGGCAACGCCGTGAAATTCCGCCGCGAGGGCGTGGCGCCCACGGTGGTGATCGACTGCGCACGGGGATCCGGTGAGACCGAGGAATGGTGGTTCTCGGTGACGGACAACGGAATCGGCATCGCCGCGGAGTTCTCCGAGAAGGTCTTCGTGATCTTCCAGCGGCTGCACGGCCGGGACGCCTACACGGGCACCGGCATCGGTCTGGCACTGTGCAAGAAGATCGTCGAACACCACGGCGGGACGATCTGGATCGACAACGACTACACCGAGGGCACCCGCTTCCGGTTCACCCTGCCGGTCGCCGTCGACAGCCCGGCTGCCCAACTGGAAGGATCGTCGTCATGACACCCGCTGAACGCGCCATCGACGTGCTGCTGATCGAGGACGACCCGGGAGACGAGCTGATCACCCGGGAAGCTTTCGAGCACAACAAGATCAAGAACAATCTGCACGTCGCACACGACGGCGAGGAGGGTCTGGACTTCCTCTACCGGCGCGGACAGTACGAGGGGGCGCCCCGGCCGGACCTGGTGCTGCTCGATCTGAACCTGCCCAAGTACGACGGGCGCCAGCTGCTCGAGACCATCAAGTCCGACCCCGACCTGAGCCACATCCCGGTCGTCGTGCTGACCACCTCCTCGGCCGAGGAGGACATCCTGCGCAGCTACAAGCTGCATGCCAACGCCTACGTGACCAAGCCGGTCGACCTCGACCAGTTCATGAACGCGGTCCGCCAGATCGACGAGTTCTTCGTCCAGGTGGTCCGGCTGCCGCAGTTCTGAGGTGGACCTCCCGCGGCCCGACACCACGACGGCGCACCTCGCCGACGTGACCCCGTCGGTGCTGGCGGCCATGGGGGTCGCGGGCTTCGAGCCGCGCATCGCGCTGCCGTATGACGTGGGTGGGGCGTGTGTGCTGCTCGTCGACGGCCTGGGAGCCGACCTGCTCGACGCGCACACCGCCGACGCGCCGTTCCTGGCCGGCCTGCGGGGACCCAGCCTGCACGTGGGGTTTCCGGCGACGACGGCGGCCGGGCTGGCCGCCGTCGGCACGGGGTGCCGTTCCGGTGAGCACGCCGTGGTGGGGATGTCGTTCCGGCTGCCCGACGTCGGCGTGATCAACGCGCTGCGGTGGCGTCCGCATCCGTGGGGCGACGATCTGCGCGACCGCGCCGTGCCGGAGCAGGTGCAGCCGCGCGCGACGGTGTTCGAGCGGGCCACCTCGGCCGGTGTCGCGGTCAGCGTGATCTCCGCCGCGGAGTTCGCCGGCTCGGGCCTGACGCGGGCGGTGCTGCGCGGCGGCCGCTACCGGGGTGTCCATGCGATCGGCGACCTGGTGGCCGAGATCGGGACCACCATCGCCGAGCGCGGGTTCTGTTACGCCTACCACGCCGACCTGGATCTGGTCGGGCACCTGCACGGCCCAGGATCCGACGCGTGGCGGATGCAGCTGCGGCAGGTGGACCTGCTGGTCGAGTCCATCGCCGACGCCCTGCCGCGCGGCGGGCTGCTGGCCGTGGTGGCCGATCACGGCATGGTGGCTCTCGGCGAGGACGTGGTGGACGCCGACGCCGAACCGCGCCTGCACGACGGGGTCGTCGCCCTCGGCGGCGAGGTGCGCGCACGGCACGTCTACACCCGCGACGGCGCATCCACCGACGTGCTGGCCACCTGGCGCGAATTCCTCGGGCCGCGGGCGTGGGTGGTGACACGCGAGGAAGCGGTCGCGGCGGGATGGTTCGGCGAGCGGGTCACCGACGACGCCCGGTCGCGGATCGGTGACATCGTGGTGGCCGCGCGGGGAACCTCGGGGGTGCTGCGCCGCACCGTCGAGCCCGTCGAATCATCACTGGTGGGTCAGCACGGATCGCTGACGCCGGCCGAGCAGCGCGTCCCGCTGCTGCTTGCTCATCGCTGACGTCAAAAGCATTGCTTCGCAACATCATTCGATAGTTTTGGTGAGTTTCTGAATCGATCTCTCGCGCAACCATTTTCGTGACATTCGGCGCGCTTGCGCACGTATTGTGCCCGCCGTCACAGATTTTGGCCGTATTAGAGACCCTCTGCTAGCGTCCGGCCGCATGTATGAACTCGCCACACTCTTGACGCTCGTCAACCAGGTGTCGGGAACGCCGTACATCTCCGGCGGTGACTCCCCGTCCGGGACCGACTGCTCCGGCCTGGTGTCGTGGGTCACGAACGCCGCGACCGGCAGGCCCGTCTACGGTGACCGCTTCAACACCGGCAACATCGAGGGCGCACTGCGTGCACGGGGCTTCCAGTACGGGACCCAGCCCGGTGCCCTGGTGGTCGGCTGGAACCGCGGCCACACCGCCGTGACGCTGCCCGACGGCACCCCGGTGTCGTCCGGCGAAGGCGGCGGCGTCAAGGTCGGCGGTGGTGGCGCCTACCAGAGCCAGTTCACCCACCACATGTACCTGCCCGCGCCGGCGGCCGCCGACGTACCGCCCCCAGCAGACCCTCTGCTCTCGCCGCCGATGGCTCCCCCGCCACCGCCCGCGCCGGTCGTGCTGATGGGCCAGGAGGCGCCGGCCCCGCCCCCGCCGCCGCCCGGCGACCCGCTGCTCCCGCCGCCGCCCCCTCCCGGCGACCCGCTGCTGCCGCCGCCGCCCCCGCCGGCGGGGTGAGCACCGCCCGCTAGCGTCTCTGCCGTGATCGTCCTGCTGCCCCCGTCGGAGACCAAGCGCGCCGGCGGGGACGGACCCGCGCTGGACCTCGAAGCGCTGAGCTCCCCGGAACTGCATCCCGTCCGGGCCGAGCTGATCGACGACCTCGTCGGACTGGCCGCCGACAGGGACGCCAGCCGCACGGCGCTGGGCCTGTCCGCCGGTCAGGACGCGGAGATCGACCGCAACGCGGCGCTGCGCTCGGCGCCCACGATGCCCGCCCTGCACCGCTACACCGGCGTGCTGTACGACGCGTTGGACGTGGATTCGCTGCGCGGCGCGTCGGCAGCCCGCGCCGCCGCGCGCCTCGCGGTCGTCTCGGCGCTGTTCGGACTCGTCCGCGCCGACGACCCGATCCCGGCCTATCGGCTCTCGGCCGGTTCGCGGCTGCCCGGACGCCCCACGCTGGCCGCGCGCTGGCGGCCGGCCCTCGAGCCCGTGCTGAGCGGGCTGGCCGAGCGGGAACTCGTCGTCGATCTGCGGTCAGGGTCCTACGCGGGACTGGGCAAGGTCCCCGGCGCCGTCACCGTCGAGGTCGTCGCCGAACGCGCGGACGGTCGCCGCAGCGTGGTCAGTCACTTCAACAAGGCGCACAAGGGACGGCTGGCACGCGCGCTGGCCGCCACCCGGTCCGAGCCGTCGGATGCGGCCGCCGTCGCCGGGGTCGCGCGCCGCGCGGGCATGCGCGTCGAGCGCCAGGGCGATCACCTCACCGTCGTCGTCCCGGCGTGAGCGGCCCTGCGCGGCAGCGACTTACAGCGACGCGATGAAGTCCGTGGTGTAGAACTCCTCCGGTTGCTGACTGTTGCTCGCGGGCCGGGTCAGCGACAACCACGCCCCTGTCGCGCCGGGCATCCTCGGTCCGCGCACGGTCACCGTGCCGGAACCTGCCCCGTCGGTGAACAGCGCGGCGGACGCCACTCCGGGCGCCCCGTCCCCGCACCCCGCCGCCGAGGTGCGCGGCATCTGGATCAGCCGCACGTCGTAGCGGGTGTTGGGCACGCCGGTGAAGAACGTGACATCGGCGGCGACGTCGCCACCCTCGGTCCGCAGCACCGCGGTGGCGCGGCCGTAGTACGAGCCGCCGACGTACTTGATCTGGCTGAAATCGCAGCGGCGGAGCTTCTCGGCGAACGGCATCACGGCCCCCGCGCTCTCCCCGGACGCCGTGCCGGCGCCCGCCAGCATCGGTCCGGCTGCGACCAGCAGCGCCGCGGCGGTCACCGCGGCGCGGGCGATTCGGCGCATGGGAGCCGTCCTCTCGGGGATCGGGGCAATCGACAGTACCGTCAAGGTTAGTGGGTCTCACCATCGGCTGCCGCACCAGGGCGTTGACGGCGTCCGGCGCGGGAGGTGACACTGTCGCCCGATGTCGACACTGTGGGTCTACCTGCGCATCCAGCTCATGACGTTCGTGTGCGGGATCGTCGGACCCATCTTCCTGTTCGTCTACTTCGCCGCCCAGCCCGACACCACCATCCGGTGGATGTACTGGTGGGGCCTGCTGATCACCGTCGCCGACATCCTCGTCGCGCTGGCGATCACCGACTCGGTGACCCGCCGGGATCGTGAAACGGCCGCCCGACGCGCAGGCCAGGACGCCTCGTGACCTACCCGGCGCCCCGGCCGCCCGCACCGCGGTCCGGGGCCGACGTGGCGATCTCCATCGTGGTCCTCGTGCTCACCGTGGTGATGGGCGCCGCGGCGGTGTTCTTCGGGGTGTTCTCGCTGGCGTTCCTCGATCACTGCCCACCCGAGACCTGCAGCGTCGACGGTGCGGTCAACGCGGTGTTCACCGCGCTGCTGGTCGCCGCCGGCGTCGGCGTGGTCGGACTGGTGCTCACCGTCGTGGCGCTCATCCGGCGCGCGACCGCATGGCCCTACGCGCTCGCCACGTTCGCGCTCTGCGCGCTGACCCTGTTCCTCGGCGGGGTCGGCTACGGCGCGGCGGTCGGCTGAGCGCCGCGGAGTTGCCGCGGTGTGCCGCGCCCGCGATGATCCGCGTCATGGACTCACGCACGGCGTTCGAACTCGCCGACCACGACGCGCTCGGTCAGGCCGAGCTGGCCGCCGCCGGCGAGGTCACCGCCACCGAGTTGCTCGACGCCGCGATCCTGCGGCTCGAGGCAGGCCGCTCCCTGAACGCGGTGATCGCGGACCTGTTCGATCGCGCCCGGGCCGACGCCGCCGCGCTGGATGCCTCCGGCGCGCTGCGCACCGGGAAGCACGGGCCCCTGGCCGGGGTGCCGTTCCTGCTCAAGGATCTGGGCGCCTCGTTGGCCGGCGCGCCCGAGGCGATGGGGTCGCGCGCGCTGCGTACCCACGTCGCCGAGCAGACGGCGTGGATCGTCGACCGCTATCTCGACGCGGGCCTGGTGATCTTCGGCAAGACCAACACCCCGGAGTGGGGTAACCACTGCACCACCGAACCGTCGCTGTTCGGGCCGACGGTCAACCCCTGGTCGCCGGACATCACGCCCGGCGGGTCCAGCGGCGGGTCGGCCGCGGCGGTGGCCGCCGGCATCGTGCCGGCCGCGTCGGGCGGAGACGGCACCGGGTCGATCCGGGTTCCCGCGTCGTGTTGCGGACTGGTGGGGCTCAAACCGCGCCGCGCCCGCACGTCGTTCGCGCCCGGCGCCGGGCACGGGCTCGAAGGCCTCGTCAACGAGCATGCGCTGACCCGGACGGTGCGCGACAGCGCGGCACTGCTCGATGCCGTCACCGGCGCCGGTGTCGGTGACCCCTACTCGGCACCGCTGCCCGCCGAGCCGTTCCTGCGCGCCATCGCGACACCGCCTGCGCCGCAACGCATCCTGATGGCCACCTCGTCGCCGTTCCCCGGGCCGGTCACCGATCCCGCGGTGGTCGCCGCGGTCGAGCACACCGCCGCGACGCTCGCCGGCCTCGGCCACCTGATCGAGCCGGGCGCCCCGACCATCGACGCCGACGCCGTGGCCGACGCGATCGCCGTGCTCCACACCGTCAGCAACGCCGCGCTGTTCGCCCTGGCCCGGGAACACCTGGGCCGCGATCCGCACGAGGACGAGTTCGAGCCGAGCAGCTGGGTGATGATCCGCGAGGGGTTCATCACGACGGGCCTCGCCTACGCCGAGGCCATCGCGGCGGTGCATGCGCAGACCCGCCGCTTCGCGGCGCAGATGACCGGTCATGACGTGCTGCTGGTTCCGACGCTGCTGACCTCGCCGCCGCCGTACCGGCTGCTGGATCAGCCGCGCGGCACCACGCGGGCGTTCTTCGACGTCGAGTTCGCCACCACAGGGTGGACGGCGCTCGCCAACGTGACCGGATGGGCGGCGGTGTCCCTGCCCCTCGGGGTCATCGACGACGGACTACCGATCGGCGTGCAGCTGATGGCGCCCGACGAGGCGGTCCTGCTCAGACTTGCCGCGCAATTGGAAACCGCCCTGCCGTGGGCCGGTCGTCGGCCGCCGGGGTGGGTCGGGCGGAACTGACGGCGCCCAGACACCCGCGTGCGACACTGTCGCGCATGGCTCTCGACATCGCCCGTCCCAAGCTCGAAGGCAACGTCGCCGTGGGCACGCACCGCCGCATCGGGTTCGCCGAGTTCGGCGACCCGCAGGGACGGCCGATCTTCTGGCTGCACGGCACCCCCGGCGCGCGGCGCCAGATCCCGGTCGAGGCCCGGCTGTACGCGGAGAACAACGGGATCCGGCTGATCGGCGTGGACCGGCCCGGCATCGGTTCGTCCACCCCGCACGCCTACGCCCGCGTGATCGACTTCGCCGACGATCTGCGGTCCATCGCCGACATCCTGGGCATCGGCAAGATGGTGATCATCGGACTGTCTGGCGGCGGCCCGTACACGCTGGGCGCCGCGGCCGCCATGCCGGAACGGGTCGTCGCGGTCGGCGTGCTCGGCGGTGTCGCTCCGACCCAGGGCGCCGACGCGATCGGCGGCGGCATCATGGGCAAAGTCGGGGTGCCGGTGGCCCCGGTGCTCGAGCACGTCGGGAGCTCACTGAGCATGGTCGCCGCCGGGCTGATCCGGCTGATCAAGCCGGTCGCCGAACCGGCGCTGTACCTGTATGCCGGGATCTCCCCCGCCGGTGACCGCCGGCTGCTGGTGCGTCCC
The DNA here is from genome assembly GCF_001044235.1 of Mycolicibacterium chlorophenolicum. Taxonomy (GTDB): domain Bacteria; phylum Actinomycetota; class Actinomycetes; order Mycobacteriales; family Mycobacteriaceae; genus Mycobacterium; species Mycobacterium chlorophenolicum. The sequence goes on from NZ_JYNL01000030.1 coordinate 391,373, forward strand.
GAGTTCAAGGCGATGTTCCTCGACGACCTGCTCAACGGCAGCCGCAAACAGCTCGCCGCCCCGTTCGCCGACGTCGTGGTGTTCGCCAGGGACTGGGGTTTCCGGCTGGACGAGGTGAAGGTGCCCGTGCGCTGGTGGCACGGCGACAAGGACCACATCGTGCCGTTCGCGCACGGCAGGCACGTGGTGTCGATGCTGCCCGACGCCGAGCTGTACACGCTGTCCGGCGAGAGTCATCTCGGCGGGCTGGGTCAGGCCGAGGCGATCATGGAGGCGATGACCGAGCTGTGGGATGCCAGCGCCGAACGCTGATCAGGCGGTGATCATCGGCGCAGCCAGGCCTGCACCGTCGGCAGTTCCCGGCTGTAGGACTGCAGCAGGTCGTCGTGGAACAGGGTGCCGCCGCTGATCGCGCTGTCGCCCTGCCACACCACGTGCACTCGGACGGTGCCCTTCGCGAAGTAGTCGTTGCGCTCGGCGGCGCGGTGCGTCCAGCCGGTCTGCTCGGCGAGCGCCGAGAACGCCTGCCGCTCGTCGGTGTCAACCATGCCCCACACCCTAGCCGTGCCCGGTCAGCGCCCGGCGCAGCAGATGCATCGCGACCGTCGTGGAGCGCTCGCGCACATCGGAGCGGTTGCCGGGCAGCGTCGTCGTCCGGGTGACGGGTTCACCGTCGGCCAGCGCGACGGAGAAGCACACGGTGCCGACCGGTTTGCCCTCTGTGCCGCCGCCGGGTCCGGCGACGCCGGTGATCGCGATCGCGGTGTCCGCGCCGAAGCGGCTCAGGGCGCCGCGGGCCATCGCCTCGGCGACCGGCTCGGACACCGCGCCGTGCGCGTCGATCAGCGTGGCGTCGACACCGAGCAGGTCGGTCTTGGCGGCGTTCGCGTAGGCCACCACCCCGCCGGCCACGTAGGCCGAGGAGCCGGGCCGCTCGGTGAGCCGCGCCGCGAGCAGGCCCGCCGTGCACGATTCCGCGGTGGCGATCCGGCGGCCCCGCAGCAGCTCGGCGATCTGGTCGTCGATCAGGGCGCCGTCGGTGGAGAAGATCTCGCGGGCGTGCCGGTCGCGCAGCGCCTCGAGCAGCGCGGTGTACGCGGCCTCGTCCTGCGGTTCGAACCGGGTGACGATCTCGAGTTCGCCGCGGCGCAGGCAGGTGGTGATCTCGAGCCGGTCGAAGCCCGGCACGGTCCCCTCGGCGTCGCGCAGCGTCTCGGCCAGACCGGATTCGGGCAGCCCGAACATCCGCACGGTCTCCTGCCGGTACTGCGTGCGTCCCGCGATCGCGGCCTGCACGGCGTCGGTGGCCACGGCCGCCTGCCACATGGGTTGCAGTTCGCGTGGCGGTCCGGGTAGCACGACGACGGTCGGGTGTCCCTCGACGACGACGCCCGGCGCGGTGCCGACCGGGTCGAGGATGACCGCGCCGGCCGGGATCAGCGCCTGCTTGCGGTTGGCGGCGAGCACCGCCTCGGCGTCCACCCCGGGAAAGCGGGCCATCAACCGGGTGACGATGTCGCCGATGGTGGCTTCCAGCCCCGGGTCGAGCACCAGCTCCCGCCCGCAGAACCGGGCGACGACCTCGACGGTCATGTCGTCGGCGGTGGGGCCCAGGCCGCCGCTGGTGATGATGAGGTCGAGGTCCTGGTCGGCGAGGAACCGCAACTGGGCCTCGATGTCGGCGGGCCGGTCCCCGCACAGCGTGATGTGGGAGAGCTCCACGCCCAGTTCGAGAAGGCGGTCGGCGAGATACGGGCCGTTGCGATCGGCGACCCGCCCGGTGAGGACCTCGGTCCCCGTCACCACGATTCCTGCCCGTGCGCTCACGGTTCCCGACACTACGCACCGGTGCGGCGGCTACCGGACCGGGACGACGACGGGCGCGGTGTTGTACCCGCTGACCCGCACCCAATTCGCGGTCGCGCCGGCGGCCAGCGGCGCACCGCGGATCTCCACGGTGTCGCCGCCGAAGACGGTGACGTAGTTGTCGCTGTAGGTGACCGGCAGCAGTTCGTCGGCGTCAGGGTCCGCCAGCAGTTCGGCCCGGGCGAAGAACGCCACCCCGCGCCCCGGGTTGTGCAGCCGGATCACCACGCCGTCGGCGGTGCGGTCGGCGGTGACCTCGAGCCGGCCGCGCGGCATCGAGTTGAGCGCGGTCATGTCCGCCCAGGAGGCCGGCCGCAGCTCGAAGGCCTGGTCGTTGCCCGGGTCGCCGACGTCGTCGCGGCGCTGGGACTGCCAGTAGGTGTTCTCGGTGACCAGCGCGCCGGCGGCGTCGCGCAGATCCAGGCGGACGAAGAACACCGGCGAGTCCCGGGCCACGCGCGGAAGTGACAGCGCCGCGGTGTGGCCGCCCGCGGCGACATCGACCGGGGCGCTGGTGCGGTCCTCGCGGACGCGGCCCTGCAGGTCGTAGACCCGCACCCGCACCGTGAGGCCGCGCTGCTCGGCCGGGGTCTGGTTGACGACCGTGATCGCGGCACGGCTGTGGTCGCCGGCGGCGTAGGCGTCGAACACCGCCGACAGTGGCCGCAGCCCCTTCTTGGCGCCGAAGTAGGCGCCGCCGGGACGCAGGTAGTAGTCGAAGAGGTGGCCGAAGAACGACGGCCAGTGGTTGTTGAGCATCCAGTAGACGGTCATCTTGTGCGTGTCCCACCCGCCCGCGGCGAACGCTTCGAACTGCGCCCGAGTCGATTCATAGTGCGCCAGTTGGGCTTTGGTGGTGAACATCTCGGCGCTCGTGGACGGACCGTAGCGCCGGTCGATGGCGCGCCGGATCGTCGTCAGCGCGGCATTGCTGGTGTTGGCGCCGGCGTGGAAGTACCACGTGTCGTTGATGGGCCACAGTTTGTCGGGCGGGATGAACCGGCGCAGGCTGGCCATCGGCGGGATGTGTTCGTTGTCGCCCTGCTCGGCGTTCGCGCCGCGCGCGGCCCCGTACCGGCCGGCGAACCAGTAACTCGGCGGACGCCAGCTGTACGGGCCGGCCATGTGGATGCCGTCCCACAGCACCTGACCGTCGGCGTCTCTGGCGAAGCTGGACACCGTGTCGACCACCGCACCCGGCCAGTGCAGCGACTCGAGGATGCGCCGGTAGTCGGCGAGCAGGTCCGGCGGCGGGGTGCCGTCGCTGCCGTTGGCCCACACGAAAGCCGAAGCGTGCGAACGCAACAGGGTGATCACCGACGCCAGGCTGTCCTGGGCCACCCGCTGGTCCTCGGTGTCCCACTGCGACCACTTCTCCCACTGGTTGCAGCACATCCAGCCCAGCATCAGCGGGATGCCCAGTTCGTCGGCCATGTCCACCAGTCGTTCGCCGGGGAACTTGCCCTCCAGCCGGAGCATGTTCAGGCCGAGATCCTTGACATAGCGCAGCGTGGCGGCATCGCGCGCCGGATCGTCGGCATAGAGCAGGTCCGGTGCGTACGCCGCGCCGCGGATCGCGAGATCACGCCCGTTGACGGTGAGATAGAAGTTGCCGCCGGCACCCAGTTCGGGATGGCTGGTGTCGTCGTCGCGGTGCTGGGACACCTCCCGGATCCCGAAGCGCTGCAGGCGTTCATCGGAGTCCCGGCCGAACCGGCGGAACTCGGTGCGCAGGTCGTAGAGCGCGGGGTCGCCCATCGTGTAGGGCCACCACAGGTCCGGGTGGTCGACGGACAGCTGCGGGTGGTCGGCTGGATCGAACGCGACCTCGCGCTCTTCTCCCGGCGCCAGACTCACCCGCCGCTCCACGACGATGTCGGGTTTCCCCGCCCGGCTGATCGTCACGCGCAGCACGCCGCGCACGGCCGTCGCGGCGTAGTTGCGGACACTCGCGTAGACGGTCAGGCGGGCCGAATCCGTCTGCGGCAGCGGCAGATCCGAGTTCACCGAGGAGACGCCGAGTGCGACGTCCTGCGACATGCGCAGGTACACCGGTTTCCAGATGCCCGCATTGCGGTCGGCGACGAAGGAGTTGTTCACCGGTCGGGCGCCGGGCGGGGCCCGGTAGCCGAGGTAGCGCCAGTTGATCCAGTCGTACCAGCTGTCGGCGAGTTCGACGCCGTCGACGTCCTGCAGCGCCTGCTCGGGTGTCACCTTGACCGCGAGCACATTCGGCCCGCCGCGATGGATCCACGGTGTCGCGTCGATCTCGTGTCCGACATGCATCCCGACCACCCGGGACGCATCGGCGATGCGGTGCCCGTTGAGCCAGACCTCGGCGCGGTAGTTGATGCCGGGGAACTCGAGCAGGTAGGTGGAGTGACCACGCGGCGCGTCGAAAGTCGTGCGGTACCACCAGTCCTGCGTGTAGAGGTCCTGGGGCACCTCGTCGCGCAGATTGGTGCCGACGTAGAGATCGGGATAGCTGCCGTCGGCCTGCAGTGCCTGCAACACGGTGGCGGGCATTCGCTTGATGGGATGCCAGCCCGCATCGGAGGCGTCCGGCGCCGACACCGCCGCGCCGTCCTCGCCGGCGACGCGCGCGGAGATCAGCCGCCAGCCCTCGGCCAGTTCGACGCGCGTCGGTGCCGGCGTGGGGCGCGCGACGTCGGGGACGTCGGCGACGCCGAGCACCGCGATCAGTGCGGCGATCACGACGAGGGTCAGCGCGGCGCGCACACCGCCGCTGCCCCGGCTGTCAGCGGCGATGGCAGGTGCCCCGAGTCCCGTGGGCGGTGCGGCGGCAGCCCCTACTTGTGCGGGACGTCGTTGACCAGGCCGCCGTCCATGACGAATTCGGCGCCTGTCGCGTACCGGGATTCGTCACTGGCCAAGAACACCACGAAAGTCGCCACCTCGTCGGGTTGGCCGGGCCGGCCGAGGGGAATCCGCAGCATGTCGTCAGGGAAGAATTTGGTCATCGGGGTGCGGATGAAGCCCGGGTGCACCGAGTTGACGCGGATGTTGTGGGCGCCCAGTTCGAGGGCCGCCGACTTGGTCAGCCCGCGCACCGCCCACTTCGACGCCACGTACGGGTGCACCATCACCGCGCCGCGCAGGCCCTCGATGGACGAGATGTTGATGATCGACCCGCCTCCTGCGGCCTTCATCGCCTCGACGGAGGCCTGCATACCGAGGAACGTGCCGGTGAGATTGACGTCGATGACCTTCTGCCACTTGGCCATGTCGAATTCACCGATCTTGCCGAGCGCGACCGTGCCGGCGTTGTTCACCAGGACGTTCAGCGTGCCGAACGCGTCGAGGGCGGTGGCCACGGCGGCGTCCCACTCGTCGGCCTGGGTGACGTCCAGATGGACGTAGCGGATGGAGTCCGGTGTCTCGGCGTTGATCTCGTCGGCCAGCGCCTGGCCCTTCTCGTCGAGGATGTCGCCGATCACGACCTTGGCGCCCTCGGCGATCAGCGCCCGGGCGTCTTCGGCGCCCATCCCCTGCGCGCCGCCACTGATGAGTGCCACTTTTCCGTCCACGCGTCCCATGGGGCGACAGGCTACCGCACCCCCGCGGCGCAACTAGAACTTGTTCCAATTTGCCGGGGCAGCACGCATACTGGCCGCCATGGCTATTCGTGTGGCGCAGATCGGCACCGGCAACTGCGGCAGTCTGACGCTGCGTCAACTCATCGAGGATCCGCGCTTCGAGCTGACCGGGGTGTGGGTGTCCTCGGAGGACAAGGTGGGCAGCGACGCCGGGGAGCTCGCGCGCCTCGACGTCACGACCGGCGTGACCGCCGTCGGCGACCTGGACGAGATCATCGCCGCCGCGCCGGACTGCGTCGTCTACTGCGCGATGGGCGACATCCGGCCCAAGGAGGCGCTGGCCGACGTGCGGGCGTTCCTGGAAGCCGGCATCAACGTCGTCGGGTCGTCACCGGGCTTCCTCGAGTACCCGTGGGGCGTCGTCGGCGAGCGCACGATCGACCGCGTCGAGACCGCCGCCCGGCAGGGCGACGCCAGCGTGTTCATCACCGGCGTGGACCCCGGGTTCGTCACCGATCTGCTCCCCCTGGCGCTGGCGGGCACCTGCCAGAGCATCAGCCAGATCCGCACCATGGAGATCGCCGACTACGCGACCTACGACGGCGCCACCGTCATGTTCGACGTGATGGGGTTCGGTAACGAGATCGGCGATCTGCCGTTCCTGTACCAACCCGGTGTGCTCAGCGCGGCGTGGGGCGTCGCCGTCCGCCAGCTCGCCGCCGGGATGGGCGTGGAGCTCGACGAGATCAGGGACATGGTCGAACAGGAACCCGCCCCCGAAGATTTCGACGTGGCCGTCGGGACGATCAAGAAGGGCACGGTCGCGGCGGTGCGCTTCCAGATCGAGGGCGTGGTCGGCGGGGAGCCGGCCATCGTCGTGGAGCACATCACGCGGCTGCGCGGTGATCTGCGGCCCGACTGGGCGCAACCGGCGCAGGAGGGCGGCTCCTACCGGGTGGAGATCACCGGCGAACCGTCCTATGTGATGGACATCTGCCCGACGAGCCGCAACGGCGACCACAACTACGCGGCGATACTGGCGGCGGCGGGGCGCATCGTCAACGCCGTCCCCGACGTGGTCGCCGCGCAGGCGGGGATCCGGACGACGCTGGATCTGCCTCTGGTCACCGGCAGGGGCACCTACCGGGGCGTCAGCGCCGGGTGACGCCGTGCCACTCCAGGCGCACCCGGGTGCCGGCGGACGACGGCTCGATGATCGCCTGGTCCGACAGCGTCTCCATCAGCGGGATGCCGCGGCCACGGGTCCGCGGTGCCGGGTCGGTCTGCGGCGTCCGCCAGGTTCCGCGGTCGGTGATGTCCACGGTGAGCGTCTGGGCCCGCGGGTCGTGGACCGCGCAGATGTCGATGGTGCCGGGCTGCTCGGCCGAGACGTAGGCGAACTCCGCGGCGTTGGCCAGCCCCTCGTTGATCGCCAGCACCAGGTCGCTGCAGCGCACCTCGTCGAGATCGAAGAAACGCTTGAGCCAGTCGGCGAATTCACGGCGCGCCATCGCGACCGTTCCGGCGTCGGCGTCTAGTCCGAATCGCTCGAAACGTTCAGCGTTGGCTACCTCAGCCGGCGGCATGGAATCGATCATGGCAGTCGGTGGCTACCCGAAGACGCACGTTTCTACGCGACTTTCCTACGTGTCGCGTGCCGCAAGGGCTTCGTCCAGGCTGGGATAGAGGCTGACGATCTCGGTGATCCCGACCAACTTGAGCGGTCGGCTGGTGGCCGGACCGTCGGCGACCACACTGAACGCCACGTCAGAGCCCGCTTTGTCGTGGGCGGCCACCAGCACGCCCATCCCGGCGGAGGCGAGGAACTCGACGTCGGTGAAATCGATCACGATGCCGGAGGGCTTCTGCTCGAGTGCCGCGTCGATCGCGGTCTCCAGCTGGGGCGAGGTGAGCATGTCGACGACGCCGGACACCGCCACGATGGCCACGCCGTCGACCCAGGTTTCGGCGACGACACAGTTCGACGCCCCCGAGGAGGCGGTTATGCCTTCGGCTGCTTGCTCGTCCAAGGTTCACCTTCCATGTCAGGCCGCTCCACGCATTGTGCAAGAGCACAGACTCATGCCTCTCGCGCAGGCTGCATCCTGAACCCGGCAAGACCAAACTACCGTGGCCGTCTGCGGCGACCGGCACAGATTAAACCAGGAGTGCCGCCGACGCCCGTAGCATGGCGAGTCGAGAGCCCCCGTGAACACAGCCGCAGCCCGGACATGAGGAGACCGTGACCGCAGCGCCCCCACACCTGGTGGACCTGCTCACCGCGATCGAGGCGAGCCCGCCCGGACCCGGCATCGGCGCGTTCTTCGATCTGGACGGCACGCTGGTCGACGGCTTCACCGCGACCGCCCACGCCGGGGACCGCATCCGGCGCCGGCAGGCCCGCATCGGCGAGGTGACCGGCGTCATCGAGGCGGCGATGCGGTACCGCTTCGGCCGGGTCAACTTCGCCAAGCTCCTCGAGCGCGCCGCCGGGTATCTGCGGGGCGAATCCCTGGCCGACCTCGACGACGTCGGCGAGCGGCTGTTCCGGGAGCGGGTGCGGTCGCGGCTGTTTCCCGCCATGCACGAGGTGGTGCTGGCACACCAGCGCCGCGGCCACACCGTCGTGATGTGTTCGTCGGCGCTGACGATCCACGCCGAGCCGGTGGCGCGCTTCCTCGAGATCGGCCACGTGCTGTGCAACCACTTCGAGGTCGACGAGGCAGGACGGGTCACCGGCCGGATCGTCCGACCGGTCATCTGGGGGGCGCGCAAGGCCGACGCGGTCCAGGCGTTCTGCGGGGGCCGCGCCATCGACCTGGCCGACAGCTACTTCTATGCCGACGGCAACGAGGACATCGCGCTGATGACGCTGGTCGGGTATCCGCGGCCGGTCAACCCGCGCCGCGAGCTGGCCGCCATGGCCGCGGTGCAGAACTGGCCCGTGCTGCGGGTGACGACTCCCGGCAAGGGCAGCCACGACGGACTCCGTGGTGTACTAAAGTAGAACACGTTCCAATTTTCGACTTTTCCGGCCCATGAGCCCACCAGGAGCGAACTATGCATACTCCCCTGTGCGACCAACTCGGCATCGAATTCCCCATCTTCGCGTTCACCCACTGCCGTGACGTGGTGGTCGCGGTGAGCAAGGCCGGCGGGTTCGGTGTGCTGGGCGCGGTCGGCTTCACCCCCGAACAGCTCGAGATCGAACTGAACTGGATCGACGAGCACATCGGCGACCACCCCTACGGCGTCGACATCGTGATCCCCAACAAGTACGAGGGCATGGACGCGGCCGACATGGACCCCGAGGTGCTGAAGAAGACCCTCAACGACCTGGTGCCCCAGGAGCACATCGAGTTCGCCAAGAAGATCCTCTCCGAGCACGGCGTGCCCGTCGAGCACAGCGACGACGACGCCCTGCAGCTGCTCGGCTGGACCGAGGCCACCGCCACCCCGCAGGTCGAGGTGGCGCTGCAGCATCCCAAGGTGACGATGATCGCCAACGCGCTGGGCACGCCGCCGGCCGACATGATCGCCCACATCCACGAGCAGGGCCGGGTGGTCGCGGCGCTGTGCGGGTCGCCGTACCAGGCGCGCAAGCACGCCGACGCGGGCGTGGACATCATCATCGCCCAGGGCGGCGAGGCCGGCGGGCACTGCGGTGACATCGGCTCGATCGTGCTGTGGCCCCAGGTGGTCAAGGAGGTCGCGCCGATCCCCGTGCTGGCGGCCGGCGGCATCGGCAGCGGTCAGCAGATCGCGGCCGCGCTCGCGCTGGGCGCCCAGGGCGCGTGGACCGGCTCGCAGTGGGTGATGGTCGAGGAATCCGAGCACACTGCGGTACAGCACGCCGCCTACGCGAAGGCCACCAGCCGCGACACCGTGCGGAGCCGGTCGTTCACGGGCAAGCCGGCCCGGATGCTCAAGAACGACTGGACCGAGGCGTGGGAGAACCCGGAGAACCCGAAGCCGCTCGGAATGCCGTTGCAGTACATGGTGTCCGGCATGGCGGTGGCCGCGACGCACAAGTACCCCAACGAGTCCGTCGACGTCGCCTTCAACCCCGTCGGCCAGGTCGTCGGCCAGTTCACCAAGGTGGAGAAGACGGCCACGGTGATCGAGCGCTGGGTGCAGGAGTACCTCGAGGCGACGGGCCGCCTCGTCGAACTCAACGAGGCCGCCACGGTCTAGCGATTTCGGCGTGTTCGGTCGCGGTGAGCGCGACCGAACACGCCGAAATCACCGGGTGTTGAGCGCGATCGCGGCTTCGATCAGCGCGGTGAACGCCTTCTCGTCGACGGTGTCGCCCTCGCGGAAGTCGATGGCGCGCCGGGTGTTTCCGTCGAGGCTCGCGTTGAACAGCCCCGCCGGGTCGTCGAGGGAGGCGCCCTTGGCGAAGGTGACCTTGACGTAGTCCTTGTAGGACTCGCCGGTGCAGATCATCCCGTCGCGGTACCAGACGGGTACCCCGCGCCACTTCCACTCCTCGACGACGTCCGGGTCGGCGCGGTGGATCAGCTCGCGGATGCGGGCCAGGGTGTCCCCGCGCCAGTCCCCGAGTTCGTGGATGCGCGCGTCGATCATCTCGGCGGGCGTGCGGTCGGCCATGGGGTGTCTCCTCAGCGTCGTTCCTGGATGCGGATCATCGTGCCCGCTGGGTCGCGGACCGCGCAGTCACGCACCCCGTAGGGCTGCTCGGTCGGTTCGGCGACCACCTCGGCCCGGTTCTGCAGCCGGGCGAACGTGGCGTCGAGGTCGGGGGTCGCCAGCACGATGATCGCGTAGGTGCCCTTGGCCATCATCTCCGCGATCATCGCGCGCTCCTCGTCGGTCACCCCGGGATCGGCGGCGGGCGGATGCAGCACGATCGAGGTGCCGGGCTGTCCGGGCGGCCCGACGGTGATCCAGCGCATCGTGCCGCGTCCGACGTCGAGACGGACCTCGAAACCGAGCGCGTCGCGGTAGAACGCGAGCGATTCCTCGGGATCGACGTGCGGCAGGAAGGTCTGGGCGATGGTGAGTTCGGTTGTCGTCACGAGCCTCACGCTAGGTGCAGGCCGGTCCCCGGTGCTTCTCGATTCCTGATCGGTCTGGTCACCTTCTTCTCCACGCAGGACGGCAGGCCCGCCACCGCATGAGCCGCACGGTCGCGGTAGACACTCGGCGGCATGCCCACCAGTTCGGTGAACCGGGTGCTGAAAGTCCCCAGCGACGAACAGCCCACGGCGAAGCAGACTTCGGTCACCGACAGATCACCCCGCCGCAGCAGGGCCATCGCCCGCTCGATCCGCCGCGTCATCAGGTACGAGTACGGCGACTCGCCGTAGGCCAGCTTGAACTGCCGGGACAGATGCCCCGCTGACATGTGCACCCCGCGGGCGAGCGCTTCGACGTCCAACGGCTGGGCGTAGTCCCGGTCGATCCGGTCGCGGACGCGGCGCAGCAGCGTCAGGTCGCGAAGGCGGTTCGCCGAGACGGGATCCGGAGACATCCCGGCGATCCTACGACGCCGCTCTTCCGTCCTCCCTCCCGATTATGTAGGGTTGCATACATAGCGACGAAGGGAGTCGACCCTCGATGTCCGGACCTCGGGAACGCATGGTGGTCTCCGCGGCGCTGTTGATCCGGGAACGCGGCGCCCACTCCACCGCGATCGCCGACGTGCTCGCCCACAGCGGCGCCCCGCGCGGGTCGGCCTACCACTACTTCCCCGGCGGCCGCACGCAGTTGCTCTGCGAAGCCGTCGACTACGCCGCCGAGTACATGACCACCAAGCTCGACGCGTCGCCCTCCTGCCTGGACGCGCTCGACGAACTGTTCCGCGGCTATCGGCAACAGTTGCAGCACAGCGATTTTCGCGCTGGATGCCCTGTGGTGGCGGTCGCCGTCGAGGCCGGTGATCCCGACAAGCCCGAGCAGTCGGCGCCGGTGCTCGCCCGGGCCGCCGCAGCGTTCGCGCGGTGGCGCGAGGCGATCGCGGCGCGGATGCGCGCCGACGGCATCGACCCCCAACGCGCCGAGGACCTCGCGGTGTTCACCCTCTCGGCGTTCGAGGGTGCCCTCGTCCTCGCGCGTGCGGCGCGCGACCTCGACCCCCTCGACCGGGTACACGCCCAGCTCCGGTCGTTGATCGGCGACCAGATCCCCCCGAAGGAAACGGACCTCACGATGACCGACACCGCCACCGACTGGCAACCCACCGCCTGCATCCTGTGCGAGTGCAACTGCGGCATCGTCGTGCAGGTCGAGGACCGCCGACTGGCCCGTATCCGCGGCGACAAGAACCATCCCGCATCGCAGGGCTACACGTGCAACAAGGCGCTGCGGCTGGATCACTACCAGAACGACCGCAACCGGTTGACCTCCCCGCTGCGCCGCAGGCCCGACGGAACCTACGAGGAGATCGACTGGGACACCGCGATCTCCGAGATCGCGGCGGGCTTCCGGGCCATCGCCGATACCCACGGCGGTGACAAGATCCTCTACTACGGCGGCGGCGGGCAGGGCAACCACCTCGGCGGCGCGTACAGCGGCGCGTTCCTCAAGGCGCTGGGCTCGCACCACCGGTCGAACGCGCTCGCCCAGGAGAAGACCGGCGAGCACTGGGTCGACGCGCACTTCTACGGCAACCACACCCGCGGCGAATTCGAGCACGCCGAGGTGTCGGTGTTCGTCGGCAAGAACCCGTGGATGTCGCAGAGCTTCCCCCGCGCCCGCGTCGTGCTCAACGAGATCGCCAAGGACCCGGCCCGGTCGATGATCGTCATCGACCCGGTGATCACCGACACCGCGGCGATGGCCGACTTCCACCTGCGGGTGCGGCCAGGCACGGATGCGTGGTGCCTGGCGGCGCTGGCCGCCGTCCTGGTGCAGGAAAACCTCTGCGACGAAGCCTTTCTCGCCGAGCACGTCACCGGCGCCGACGCGGTCCGCGAGGTGCTGGCCGAGGTGCCCGTCGTCGACTACGCGCAACGCTGCGGGGTCGCCGAGGGCCTGCTGCGCGCCGCGGCACGCCGCATCGGTGGCGCCGCCAGCGTCGCGGTGTTCGAAGACCTCGGCGTGCAGCAGTCCGTCAACAGCACGCTGTGCTCGTATCTGAACAAGATGCTGTGGATCCTGACCGGCAACTTCGCCAAACCCGGCAGCCAGCACCTGCATTCGTCGTTCGCGCCGCTGTTCCGGCCCGGGGGCGTGGGCCGCAGCCCGGTCACGGGCGCGCCGATCATCGGGGGCCTGATGCCGAGCAACGTGGTGCCCGAGGAGATCCTCACCGACCATCCGGACCGGTTCCGCGGGCTGATCGTGGAGAGCAGCAACCCGGCGCACTCGGTCGCCGACTCCGGAGCGGTGCGTGCGGCTTTCGAGAGCCTCGAGCTGCTGGTGGTGATCGACGTGGCGATGACCGAGACGGCGCGGCTCGCGCACTATGTGCTGCCCGCGGCCAGCCAGTTCGAGAAGGCCGAGGCGACGTTCTTCAACCTGGAGTTCCCGCACAACACTTTTCACCTGCGGCACCCGGTCATGGAGCCCCTTGCCGGCACGCTGCCCGAACCCGAGATCTGGGCCCGGCTGATGCGGGAACTCGACGTGGTCGACGAGGCCGAACTGGCTCCGCTGCGTCGCGCCGCCGAAGCCGGTCGCGACGAGTTCACCGCCGCGTTCCTCGCTGCCGTCGGCGCGAATCCCGGGCTGGGGAAGGTGCTTCCGTTCGTGCTGTACGAGACGCTGGGTCCGACGCTGCCCGACGGCCTGTCCGGGGCCGCCGCACTGTGGGGGCTCGCGCAGAAGACCGCGATGACCTACCCGGAGGCGGTGCGCCGCGCCGGTCACGCCGACGGCAACGCGCTGTTCGACGCGATCCTGGCCGGGCGCTCGGGCGTCACGTTCACCGTGCACGAGTACGAGGACGACTTCGCGCTGATCACGCATCCGGATCGCAGGATCGCGATCGAGATGCCGGAGATGCTGGCCGACATCCGCGCGCTGGCCGAGGCGCCCGCTGGGCTGACGACCCCGGAGTACCCCATCGTGCTGTCGGCCGGCGAGCGGCGCGCCTACACCGCCAACGACATCATCCGCGACCCGTCCTGGCGCAAGCGCGACGCCGACGGCGCGCTACGGGTCAGCGTGGAAGACGCCGAAGCGCTGGGCCTCACCGACGGCGGCCGCGCCCGCATCAGCACGGCCGCGGGCACTGCCGAGGCGACCGTGGAGATCAGCGACGCGATGCTGCCCGGGCACGCGTCGTTGCCGAACGGTTTCGGGGTCGACTTCGTCGGTGACGACGGGCGCGCCCGGGTGCCCGGGGTGGCGCCGAATGCGTTGACGTCCACCGGTTGGCGCGACGCGTACGCGGGCACGCCGCTGCACAAGCACGTGCCGGCCCGCATCGAGGCAGTGGAAGCGGTCGCGCTCGCGACCTAGGGGGTCACCGGGGCCGGATCGGCCGGAGCGGGGGCCGGCGGGGGTGCGACCGGCGACATCGCCGGCGTGGGGCCGGCCGACATCGGGCGCTGGGTCAGCAGCAGCAGCGCGTCCGATCCCGTCACCTCCTGGGTCTGCATCGCATGCCACAGATCCCGCAGGTACCCCAGCTTCGTCTGCGTCGTCGGGGTCTCGGTGGTGCCCGGCGGCAGGTTCTCCGGGCTGGACAGGTGCGGCACCTCTGCGGGAGGCGCAGCGTCGACCGGGGCGGCGGGGCCGGCGGCCAGCGACTGCACCGGCGCCGCGTCTGCGGGCGCGGGCCCGGGAGCCGGCGCGGGCAGTGGCACAGGTGCGGGCACGGGCTCCGGCGGTGCCGCGGGTTGGGCGGCCGCCAGCGGCGCACAGGCGATCAGCGCCGCGAACGCGGCAGCCCCCGCGGCGACCGCAGTCTTGTCCCATCCGATCATCGCCGGTTCCCCCTTCGGGTCAGTGGCCGCAGTGATAAGCCATTGTCACCCTGTGCTTCTTCGGACGGGCCGCATTCGTTACAGCGCCGGTTCGCCGAAGTCGGCGCACGGAGCCCCGCCGGTGGTGTAGGTATGCGATATAGCCCCCGTGACGGCAAGGAGCAAGCATGCCGACTCCGGATCTCCCGCCCGGTTTCGACTTCACCGACCCCGACCTCAACTGCGCGCGACTGCCGGTGGAGGAATTGGCGGCGCTGCGGCGCACCGCCCCGATCTGGTGGAACGAGCAGACCGGCGGCGGCGCCGGGCCGTTCGGCGACGGCGGCTACTGGGTGGTCACCAAACACCGCGACGTCAAGGAGATCTCCAAGCGCAGCGACGTGTTCTCCAGCCTGGAGAAGACGGCGCTCCCCCGCTACCCCGAGGGATCCACGTTCGAGCAGATCGAGACCGGCAAGTTCGTGTTGCTCAACATGGACGCGCCGCACCACACGCACCTGCGCAAGATCGTCTCGCGTGGTTTCACGCCCCGCGCCGTCGAACGGTTGCGGGCCGATCTGGACGCCCGTGCGCAGAACATCGCCAAGAGCGCGGCCGCCGAAGGCGCCGGCGACTTCGTCGAGCAGGTGTCCTGCGAATTGCCGCTGCAGGCCATCGCCGGTCTGCTGGGCATCCCCGACGAGGACCGCAAGAAGCTGTTCGACTGGTCCAACCAGATGGTCAGCGACGACGACCCCGAGTTCGCGCACTACGACAACCGCAACGCGGCAACCGAACTCATCGTGTACGCGATGCAGCTCGCCGCCGAGCGGGCCGAGCAGCCCGGTGAGGACATCGTCACCAAGCTGATCGAGGCCGACGTCGAAGGGCACAAGCTCTCCGACGACGAATTCGGGTTCTTCATGGTGCTGCTCGCCGTCGCGGGCAACGAGACGACCCGCAACTCGATCACCCACGGCATGATCGCGTTCACCGAGCATCCCGACCAGTGGGAGCTGTTCAAGCGGGAGCGCCCGGCCACCGCGGTCGACGAGATCGTCCGGTGGGCGACGCCGGTGACGTCGTTCCAGCGCACCGCGCTGTGCGACTACGAACTCTCCGGCGTGCAGATCAAGAAGGGCCAGCGGGTCGTGATGTCCTACCGGTCGGCGAACTTCGACGAAGAGGTGTTCGAGGACCCGCACGCGTTCAACATCCTGCGGGACCCGAACCCGCACGTCGGGTTCGGCGGCACCGGCGCGCACTACTGCATCGGTGCGAACCTGGCGCGGATGACGATCGAGTTGATGTTCAACGCCATCGCCGACCACATGCCCGACCTGCGTTCGGTCAGCACCCCGGAACGGCTGCGGTCCGGCTGGCTCAACGGGATCAAGCACTGGCAGGTCGACTACAGCGGCACGGGCTGCCCCGTCGCGCACTGAGCGCACAGTTCGCCGAGTTCGGCGCGCGTGGGCCCCGCGGCGATCGGCGGACGCCATCCCGACGCGTACACCGCGCGGGCGCGTTCCTGCAGGCGGTCCAGGCTCGACGGGAGCGCCTGCATCCTCTCGTAGGCCGCCACCTCGGCCCGTAACGACGCATCGGCCGCGGCGGCGGCGACGACGAGGTCCGACGGCAACCGTCGGCGCACGTCGATGTCGCCGCCCGCCCACCGCCGGAGCCGGTCGCCGTCGCAGTGCACATGGTCGAGGAACCACGGGCGGATGTGGTCGCGGCACCACCCGTCGAACTGAACGGCCACCGCGACAGGATCCTCGGGCCGGCGGTCCAGCATGCCGACTAGGGCCTGCGCCTGCCGGAACGCCAGCGTGACGCCGCGCCCGGCCAACGGCGTCGTGGTGCATGCGGAATCGCCGACCGCAAGGAGTCCAGGCACCATCGGTCGCCCGTCGTCGTCGACCTGCGGGCGGTAGGAGTTGTGCAGCCTGCCCCCGGGCAGTACCGGGGTGATCGGTTGGGCCCGATCGATCCACTCCGCCAGCAGCGGGATGGCGCGCACGGCGGCCTCGTATACCGGCGCGTGCCGCAGCTGACGTAGCCGCGGGTCGGTGCCGTCGTGGGTGATCGTGACCGAGAAGGTCCCGTTGTCGTGCACGAATGCGACCGCGAAGTAGCCGCTCAGGCTCAGCGACAGCCCGATCGGCCCGTTGACGGGGCCGCCCGCGGCGACGTCGTCGAGCCGGTACTGCCGGGTGACGTAGGCCGCTCCGCACTGAGCGTCCTCCCCGGTACGACCCAGACCGCGTGACATCCGACCGGCTCGCCCGGAGGCGTCGATCACCAGATCGGCCGGCATCCGTGCGCCGTCGACCAGCACCCCGACGGCGCGGTGCGCGTCGAGGACCACGCGGTCGACGTGTCCTGTCACCATCGTCAACCCGCGCTGGCGCGAGGCCATCACCCGCAGCGCGCGTTCGAAGAGTTCGCGGCGGCACCGCAGGGCGATCGCGGTGCCGTCGTCCGCGGTCGCGACCGTGGCGCCGGCCTCCACGAGAACCTCGACGGCGCCCGGAATCTCGGCCTGCAGCGCGTCGACCACCGGTCCGCGGAAGGTGTGCGCATGCGCGAACTGCATCACCCCTCTGCGCCGCCACGGCCGACCCTCCACCGGACCGGGATCACGGTCGACGACGGTCACGTCGTGACCGCGGCGGGCCAGCGCGATGGCGGTGAACAGACCTGTCGGCCCGGCTCCGACGACGGCGGTGGTCATCTCGTCTCATTTCATGTAACTTATGGTGTAATGAACTCCAGAAGAGTTACCTGAATGTCGGATTCTGTCAAGCGCGGCTACCGATCGCCGTTGCGCACCGCCCAGGCGCAGGCCACCCGGCGGCGGATCGTCGCGGCCGCGGCGGATCTGTTCGTGTCGTCGGGCTTCGAGGGGACGTCGGTGGACGCGATCGCCGACGCAGCGGGGGTGAGCCGGAAGACCGTGTTCACCGCGGTCGGCGGCAAGACCGAACTTCTTGCGCTGGCGATGGACTGGGCCGTCGCCGGGGACGACGCGCCTGTTCCGCTGGCGGCCCGACCGGACGTGAGGGCGCTGCTGGACCTGCCGCACCCGGGCGCGGTGCTGGACGCCTGGGCCGCGGTGCTCACCGAGATCGACGCCCGTGTCGACGGGTTGTTCGCCGTGCTCGAAGGTGCCGCGGCGTCGGACGAAGCGGCGCACGCGCTGTTCGATCGGATGAGCACCCAACGACGAACGGGCGCGGCAGCGGTCGTCGATGCGGTCGGCGCGCTGGGCGGGTTGCGGGACGGGCTGTCCCGGTCCGAGGCGATCGACCTGGCCGCGCTGTTCACCGAGCCGCTGCTGCACCGTCGCCTCGTCGGTGCCCGCGGCTGGTCCCGCCGCCGCTTCGAGAGATGGCTGGCCGGCACGCTGCGCGGGCAGCTACTCAGCCGGCCGGATAGTCGATGATGGAGCGCCAGTAGTCCTCGCCGATCTCGCCGCCGGAGCGCAGCACCATCGTCAGCCCGGTCGCCATCGCGACGCCGAGCAGGCCGAGCCACAGCCCGGTCAGGCCGATCACCACCCACAGCGCGGCGGTCAGCGTCGGCCACGGCGACACGACGGCGAGTACCGGCGCGAAGAAGAAGCCGGTGCCGACGTACCACGACGAGCCGGCGCGGTCACAGATCAGCACGACGCGCAACCATCTCGGGATCCCAGCCATGCCTCCACGCTGCCCGGCCGAGGTAGCCGCGGCAATTACCTGCGAGGTAGTGGCTCTCCGATCGGCGGCGGGTGAGACTGGGGGCATGACCGTGCAGGAGGTGCCGACGACGACCGTCGGGTCCATGGTGCGGCGCTGGCGGACCCGGCGCCGGCTCAGCCAGCTGGACCTCGCGTTGGAGGCCGGCGTCTCGGCACGCCACCTCAGCTTCGTCGAGACCGGCCGGGCCGCGCCGAGCCGGGCGATGGTGCTGCGGCTGGCCGGTGTCCTCGACGTCCCGCGCCGCGACCAGAACCGCATGCTCGTCGCCGCCGGGTTCGCCCCGGCCTACGCCGAGCGGCCCCTCGAGGCGCCCGACATGGCGGCCGTGCAGGCCGGCGTCGCGCGCGTGCTCGCCGCCTACGACCCCTACCCCTGCGTCGTGGTGAACCGGGCCTGGGACCTGGTGAGCGCCAACGCCGGTGCGGGCGTCCTGCTCGCCGGCGTCGCGCCGCACCTGCTCGAGCGTCCCAACGCGCTGCGCATCGCGCTGCACCCCGACGGCTTGGCGCCCCGCATCCGCAACCTCGGTCAGTGGCGGTCCCATCTGGTCGAACGGCTGCGGCGGGAGGCTGCCGCCGACGACTCGGGCGAACTCGCCGGACTGCTCGACGAGCTGGCCGGCTATCCCGGCGGGTATGCGCCCACCGATCTGGGTGGCGTCGCGGTCCCGCTGGAGCTGGTCACGCCGGACGGCGTCGAACTGCGGTTCCTGTCGATGGTGACCACGTTCGGCACCGCGCTCGACCTCACCGCCGCCGAACTGAGCATCGAGGCATTCCTGCCCGCCGACGACGCGACGGCGGCCGCGCTGGGCTGACAGCAACGGCGCGGGCGGCGAATCGCGGGGAATTCGCCGCCATCGGCGCGCGAACGCATAGAGTCGGGCGCCATGGAACTCCGACACCTCATGGCGGCCGTGGCGGGCGGCGTCGTCGTCCTCGGCGCGGCCGGATGCTCGTCCCCCGAGCCCGCGTTGGGCGGCACCACCGCCACCGTCACGATCGACGGCAACGACGCCGGAGGTGCGCTCCCCGTGACGTGCCGGCAGACCGGATTCACCTGGTACATCCAGACTCCCGAGAAGGAGAAGGGGTTCACGGCCGTGCTCGCCACGGACGGGCCGGCCAAGGCGAAGTCCGTCGAGTTCCGCGACCTGGGTGGGTTCTCCGGCAACTTCTGGGCCGGCAACTTCGGGGAGGCCGAGGTGACCGGAGGCCAGGGGAAGTACACGATCACCGGCACGGCGGACGGGAACTTCACCGCCAAGCCGAGCGATGCGGTGACAGCGAAGTTCCGCATCCAGGCGAACTGCTAGTCGAGACCTTCTTCGTAGCGCGCGATCGCGACCAGCCGATCGTGGGCCTCGATACTGACCAGTTCGCCGCTCATCGCCCGCAGCAGGGGTGAATCCCCGATCTGCGAGACGTCGGCCAGGGTGGCTTTCGGGTGTCCGTCGTGGTGCATCGCCGTGCCTCCGTTCGATACGGAAGGGCTACCCGGCGGGTGGCGGGCAAATCTGACGAACGTGTGACCGCGCGGAGCTAGGCCTGGATGACGATCGGGTCGCCGACGCTCACGGTGTCGAAATACCAGGCGGCGTTGTCGGGGCTGAGGTTGATGCAGCCGTGGCTGACGTTGGCGTACCCCTGCGATCCCACCGACCACGGCGCGGAGTGCACGTAGACGCCACCCCAGGTCACGCGGACGGCGTTGGCGACGGTCAGTTGGTAGCCCTCGGGGTCCGACAGCGGGATGCCGATGGTCCGCGAGTCCATGACCACGGACTTCTGCTTCTCCAGTGCGGTGAACTCGCCGACCGGGGTGGGATGCTTCGGCTTGCCCATCGAGGCGGGCATCTCGCGGGCGACGACACCGTCGATGCTGACCGTGAACGTGTGCGCGTCGATGTCGGCCACCCCGACCACCGAGGACCCGGTCTCGAAGCTGGTGGCGAAGCCGCCGACCGAGACGTCGATGGGTGCGTGCGCCGGGAAGAACGTCGCCGGTGTCCACTGCACGGTCCGGTCGTCGAGCCAGGCGAAGCTGCCGTCGGCGGGAGCGCCGGTTCCGTTGGGGCGCACCGCGATCGATCCCTCGGCGGCGCGGCGGTTCGGCACCGGCGAGGTGAACGTCACCGTGACGGGATGGGCCACCCCGACGGTCTGGCCGGGGGCCGGCGAGATCTCGCTGATGGACGGTGGCAGCGCGGTGTCGACCGCGCCGAGGGCCGAGGGCCCGGCGGACAGGCCGGACATCCCGGCCAGTACGACGACCGATCCGAGTACGGCGGCCACCCGGCGGGTGACCGAACTGCGGGACCGGTTCTGTTCACGTGAGGCGCTCGCCACGGTGCCATCCTAGATAATCGTGGGGTTTCCCCCTGTAGAACCGCTATCGCGGTCACACCTCGGAACGTTTCACCCCACCGACGGCCAGCAACGCATAGCCGAGCGCCAGCACGCCTGCGGCCAGCGCCGCGACGTTCACCGCCACCGCGGCGGCGCCGACACGGTCGGGGTCGAGAAAGAAGTACGGCGCACGCCGGCCCGCGTTGTTGAGTACGAGCAGGGCCAGGGCCAGGTAGGCCGCCGGGAACACCAGCCAGGCGACGGGCTGCCACCACGACAACCGGGCTGCCACCGGGGCCTCGCCGCGGCCCACCAGCACCCAGTCGCACAGCGCCAGCACCGGAACCACGACGTGCAGCAGCAGGTTGGCGACGGTGTAGCCCATGCTGTGGCCGGTGAGGAACAGGTTCCACACCAGGCCCGCCATCACCACGTAGAGCACCACCGCCCCGCGCAGGCCTGCGCGGGCGTCGGCGCGGGGCCAGACCAGCGTGCACAGGTAGTAGCCGGCGGCCAGCAGGTTGGCCTGATAGGTGAAGGTGAGAAGCCGCCACCACAGGCCGCGTTCGGAGGTCACGCCGACGACGAGAAGTGCTGCGGCAACGGCCACGACGATGCCGAGGCGCAGGGCGACGCGGGGATTCACACCGTCAGGGTAGGACGGGCGGCACCGGAGGCGGCGCCACCGCAGGCGGCGGCTCGTTCTGCCCGACGCCCGCCAGGCGGTCGCGGATCCGCTGCAGAATGCCCGGCCGCTCCTCGGGCACGGGCGGGGGCACGACCTCCGGCGCGGGCAGCACCGGCGGTGCGGCGGCGTCGGGCGGAGGCGGCACGTCGGCGCCCTCCACCGGAGCGGGATCGGGGGCGGGAGCCTCCTGCACCGGCGCGGTGTCCGGCGCCGGCTCCTCGACCACGGGTGCCTCCTCGACCACCGGCGGCGGGGCCGGGACCTCGGCGACCGGCGGGGGTGGCGGCGGCGCCGGGGTCGACCTCGGCGCCGGCACCACGGTCTCGGCGGCGGGACGGACCGGCGGCGCCGGCCGGTCGGGCACGAACTGCAGGCCCAGCGCGGCCGACACCGAGGCGACGAACGCGACCGCGCCGGTGGCCAGCATGACCACCGGGGCGGCCTTGAGGAAGCGTTCGTTGCGGCGCCGGCTGCTCGGCGGCGCGGGTTCGCGCTCGTCGGCCCAGAAGGCCTCGCCGGCGGGCGCACACGCGAGCGCCGCTCCGCGGGCCAGCGCCAGCTGGGCTTCGGCGGGCGAGAACACCGGCACGGCGAGCGCGTCCTCCAGCACCGGCACCAGCCCGTCGAGGTCCTCGACCGATCCCACCAGCACCAGCGCCTCGGGCTCCCAGTCGGCGCGGGTGAACACCGCGCTCAGCCAGCCGATCAGGTCGTCCTCGGTGACGACGGTGCTGTTGACGGCGGTCTGGACGGCGCCGTCGTCGGGGGTGACCACGAGGGCGATGAGCTGGCCGGGCTCCACCACGCACACCGCGGTGGTGTGGTAACCCATCACCTCGGCGATACCGCGCGCCAGCGCGTCGGTGGCCTCGGACAGCCGGACAGGCACGATGTTGTCGAAGCCGGAGTCGCTGAGCGACTTGAGCAGCAGGGACGCTTCGGTGTGGGCGTCGTCGCTCCAGGTCACGCCGATCGACTGCACCCGCCGGCCGCGCTGGGCGGCGATCGCCTCGGTGCGCCGCACCGCGTCGGCGGCCTGCTGCGACGTCGCCACCTCGAAGCCCGCACCGTCCATCGCGGCGCTGTCGGCGTCCTGCCCCTCGACCAGGACCAGACCGACGGCCGATGACGTCACCGACAAGCCGAGCACTGCGTCCACGAACCACTCCTTCGCGCGTCCGCGGTCCGCCGGCGGACCCGTGACGCGATGTCGCCGTGACCTTACCCGCACCGCGCGTGGTATTGCACACCCGTCAAACGGTCACCCGGCGAGAATCTCCGTCAGTAACCGCGGCTCGATGTTGCCCCCCGACAGGATCACCGCGGTCGGGCCCGGCGGGGTCCCGCCCTGTCGGTAGGCGGCCAGGGCGACGGCGCCGCTGGGTTCGCTCACCAGATGCCCGCGCAGGGCGAATTCTCTTACTGCGGACCGGATTTCGTCTTCGGTCACGGTGAGCACGCCGTCCAGGACGCGTTGCAGGTGTGTGAAGGTCAGTTCTGAGGGTTGCGAGCGCAACCCGTCGGCGATGGTGCGGTTGCGCTGCGCCACTGGCCAGTCCGCGCGCCGGCCCGTGCGCAGGCTCTCGGCGGTGTCGGCGGCGAGTTCGGGCTCGACGCCGTACACCGCGGCCTGCGGGCACAGTGCCCGGATCGCCACCCCGACACCGGAGGCCAGGCCGCCGCCGCTGACCGGGATCAGGACGGTCCGGACCTCGGGCAGGTCCTCGGCGATCTCCAGGCCGATCGTGCCCTGACCCGCGATCACCTGAGGATGGTCGAACGGCGGGATCATCACCCCGCCCGTCTTGGCGACCACCTCCGCGGCGACCATCTCGCGCTGCCCGGCCCCGCACAGCACCACTCGTGCCCCGTGCGCCCGGGTGGCGGCGACCTTCACCTCCGGCGTCTCCTCCGGCATCACGATGTGCGCGCGCATCCCGAAGGTGGCCGCGGCATACGCGACGGCCTGGGCGTGGTTGCCGCTGGAGTACGCCACGACATCCTCGACCGGCCCCGCCAGCGCGGTGAGGGCACTGAACGCGCCGCGGACCTTGAACGCGCCGACAGCCTGCAGGTTCTCCGGTTTGATCCACAGCGGCCGGTCGTCGTCGCCCCAGGTCGCGGGCACCAGCGGGGTGCGCACCACCCGGGGGCGGATCCGGTGCGCCGCGGAGCGGATGTCATCGATCGTGACGAGCTGCATGGCCCGAGTCTGCCGCACCCTAGGGTCGTCCGAATGAGCGAGTTCTCGCTGCCGTTCGTGCCCCGCTACGCCGAGGTCGATCAGCAGGGCGTGGTGTTCAACGGCCACTACCTCACCTGGTTCGACGAAGCCTTCACCGGTCTGCTCGACCACTGCGGGGTCGCCTACCCCGACGTGATGGCGGGCGGTCTCGATTTCCAGGTCGTGCACAGCGAGATCGACTTCGCCGCCCCGGTGCGGTGGCGCGACAGCGTGCGGGTGACCGCCGCGTGCATCCGGGTCGGCACCACCAGCTTCACGCTGACGTTCGCGGTGTGGCGGCGCAATCCCGCCGGCGGCGCGGAGCAGGTCGCGGTGCGGGGGCAGAACACCTATGTCGTGGTGTCGACCGAGGACTGGGCCAAGCGGCCGGTCCCAGACGATCTGCGCTCGGCGTTGACCGGTCCCGGCGGGCGATGACCGGTACGGTTTCCTCGCATGGGCCATGATCACGATCACCACGGTGAACCCCGCCGCGAGCTCCCCCCGGGCATGCTCGAGCAGCTCGAGCTGGCCTACGCGGGAATGGCGTCGTTCGGACACCGCCCGTTCCTGACCGAGACCGAGCAGCTCGACTCGTGGAAGCCCGACGTCGCGATCGTCGGCGCGCCGTTCGACATCGCGACCACGAACCGGCCCGGAGCACGGTTCGGGCCGCGGGCGATCCGCGCCACCGCCTATGAGCCCGGCACCTACCACATGGATCTGGGTCTGGAGATCTTCGATTGGCTCGAGGTCGTCGACTTCGGTGACGCCTACTGCCCGCACGGGCAGACCGAGGTGTCGCACGCCAACATCAAGGAGCGCGTGCACGCGATCGCCAGCCGCGGCATCGTCCCGGTGATCCTCGGCGGTGACCACTCGATCACGTGGCCGGCCGCCACCGCGGTGGCCGACGTGCACGGCTACGGCAACGTCGGCATCGTGCACTTCGACGCGCACGCCGACACCGCCGACGAGATCGAGGGCAACCTGGCCAGCCACGGCACCCCGATGCGCCGGCTGATCGAGTCCGGCGCCGTTCCCGGCTCCCACTTCGTCCAGGTCGGGCTGCGGGGCTACTGGCCGCCGCAGGACACCTTCGAGTGGATGCAGGAACAGAAGATGACCTGGCACACCATGCAGGAGATCTGGGAGCGAGGGTTCAAGGCCGTCATGGCCGACGCGGTGGGCGAGGCGCTGGCCAAGGCCGACAAGCTGTACGTGTCCGTCGACATCGACGTGCTCGACCCGGCGCACGCCCCCGGCACCGGGACCCCGGAGCCCGGCGGCATCACCAGCGCCGACCTGCTGCGCATGGTCCGTCAGCTCTGCTACGAACACGACGTGGCGGGCGTCGACGTGGTCGAGGTGGCACCGGCCTACGACCACGCCGAGCTGACCGTCAACGCGGCGCACCGGGTGGTGTTCGAGGCCCTCGCGGGCATGGCGGCGCGGCGGCGCGACGCCGCCGGCGGGGAACCGGGCCAGCCGGCCCGGTCCTACCTGAAGCCTTGAGTCAGCTCTTGGTCAGAGTGAACTGGCAGATGTCGGTGTAGCCGTCGCGGAACAGGTCGGCACAGCCGGTCAGGTACTTCATGTACCGCTCGTAGACCTCTTCGGACTGGATCGCGATGGCCTGCTCCCGGTTGGCCTCCAGCGCGGCGGCCCACAGGTCCAGGGTGCGCGCGTAGTGAAGCCGCAGCGGCTGGACCAGCCCGACTCCGAAGCCGGCCTTGGTCGCATGCGTCTTCACCTTCACCGGCTGGGGCAGATCGCCGCCGGGGAAGATCTCGTCCATGATGAATTTGAAGAACCTGATCTTGGTCATCGTGACCGGCAGGTTCCGGGCTGCGAACTCCTCGTCGTCGGGCTTGACGATGGTGTGCAGCATCATCACGCCGTCGGCGGGCAGCACGTCGTAGGCCCTGCTGAAGAAGTCGTCGTAGCGGTCGCGGCCGAAGTGTTCGAACGCGCCGATCGACACGATGCGGTCGACGGGCTCGTGGAACTGCTCCCAGCCCTGCAGCAGCACACGCTTGGTGCGCGGGCTGTCCAGGCCGTCGAGCACCTTCTGCACATGCGCCTGCTGGTTGCGGCTCAGCGTGAGTCCGACGACGTTGACGTCGTACTTCTCGACGGCCCGCTTGATGGTGGCGCCCCAGCCGCAGCCCACGTCGAGCAGCGTCATGCCTGGCTCGAGACCGAGCTTGCCCAGCGACAGGTCGATCTTGGCGAGCTGGGCTTCCTCGAGGGTCATGTCGTCGCGCTCGAAGTAGGCGCAGCTGTAGGTCTGGGTCGGGTCGAGGAACAGCCGATAGAAGTCGTCCGAGAGGTCGTAATGCGACTGGACGTCCTCGAAATGCGGTGTGAGATCCCGGGTCCCGTTACTGGTGTCTGGCAAATCACTGACCTTTGAATCTGGGGGGCTGGTCGATGGGCGGCCCCGCGGGGTTTGAGGGCCTGTCTCGTCGGAGCACAGTTGTACGCACAGTACCCGAGTGCCCTCGGCGGGCGTGAATCGCCGGGCGTCGGCTGGGGTGTCGTGACCCGGCGAACTATCGTGGAGGGACCGCTCCCCCGACTCTCGGAGGCAACCCCTGATGACCACACCCGACCGCGACCCGCTGCCCGACGCCGCCGAGGCCGACGTCGTCGAACAGCTCACCCCGGTCGACGCCGCCGATGACGCCGCCGACGACACCTGGCGCGACGTGGCGCGGGTCGCCGGCGACCGCGACTGGCAGGCCAACGAGGCCGACCTGATCGAGCAGGCGATCGAGGTCCCTGACGACGACGACTTCGACCGCTGACCAGCGATGGCCGCGATGCAGGGTTCGGCGACGGTGTCGATGGCGGCGCCGGCCGAGGCGATCTGGGATCTGATCGCCGACATCCGCAACACCGGCCGGTTCTCCCCGGAGACGTTCGAGGCCGAGTGGCTCGACGGCGCCACCGGGCCCGCGCTCGGCGCCCGCTTCCGCGGCCACGTCCGCCGCAACGAGATCGGCCCGGTGTACTGGACGACGTGCCGGGTCACCGCGTGTGAGCCCGGTCGCGAGTTCGGCTTCGCCGTCCTGGCCGGCGACCGCGCCGTCAACAACTGGCACTACCGCCTCACGCCGACGGCGTCGGGCACCGACGTCACCGAATCCTTCCGTCTGGACCAGAATCCGTTGATGGCGCTGTACTCGGTGTTCGGCGGCCAGCTCCGCAAACGGCGCAACCTGCGGGACATGCGTAAGACACTGGAAAGAATCAAGGCGGTAGTCGAGGGGTGAGCCGGGTATCTTCCGGCCGTGACTGACGCAAGCGATGCCACGGTGGACGCCGTCGGCAAGGTGACCGAGGCGCTGGAATGGGTGGAACGCGCGCGGGGACATCTGTATTCGTTCCACCAACTGATGGGCCACGCCGATCTGACACTCGGCGAGGCGTGCGACGCGCTGCGCGACGCCGGCCACGACGAGATCGCCGAGCGGCTGGAGACTGACGTGGTGGGCCGCAACGTCCTGCAGGGGCGGTGGACCTTCCAGGTGGTCGAGGAGTTCGACGACGACTACTGGAGCGTGATCCGCGAGCACGAGCGGCGGGTGCGCGACGAGCTGGTCGGCGGCGAACGCCATCTGCACGAGGCGCGGATGAAAGAGGACCGCCGCACACACGGCAGAAAGGGCCATGAAGAGCGGCCCTGAGGCTACGCTCGGATCGCATGAGCAGCCTGGAACTCGGTGACCTGACCCGGGTGAACGGAACTCCCCCACCCGACGTCGCGCTCGGCGACGTCGACCTGGGTTCGTGGGATTTCTGGGGACTCGACGACGACGTCCGCGACGGCGCGTTCGCCACCCTGCGCCGCGAAGCTCCGATCAGCTTCCACGAGGCGATCGTCCCGGACGGCGAGGCCGAGGTGGCCGGGCACTGGGCGCTGACCCGCTACGACGACGTGTTCTACGCCAGCAGGCATCCGGAGCTGTTCAGCTCCGCGCTGGGCATCGTGGTCGGCGATCAATCCCCGGAGCTCGCAGAGTATTTCGGCTCGATGATCGCGATGGACGACCCGCGTCATACCCGGCTGCGCAACATCGTGCGCAGCGCGTTCACCCCGAGAGTGCTTGCGCTGATCGAGGATTCGGTGCGTGACCGGGCCCGGCGGCTGGTCGACGACATGGTGGACCGGCACCCCGACGGCCGGGCCGACATCGTGGCCGAGTTGGCCGGGCCTCTGCCGCTGCAGATCATCTGCGACATGATGGGCATCCCGGAGGACGACCATCAGCGCATCTTTCACTGGACGAACGTGATCCTCGGGTTCGGCGATCCCGACATCGCCACGGACTTCGACGAGTTCGTCTCCGTCGCGATGGCGATCGGCGCGTATGCGACCGCGCTGGCCGACGACCGGCGCGACCATCCCGCCGAGGATCTCACCACCGCGCTGGTGGCCGCCGAACTCGACGGCGAGCGGCTCACCTCGGCCGAGGTCGCGTCGTTCTTCATCCTGCTCGTGGTCGCCGGCAACGAGACGACCCGCAATGCGATCAGTCACGGTGTGCTCGCGCTGAGCCGCTACCCCGAGCAGCGCGACCTGTGGTGGGCGGACTACGCCGCGATCGCCCCGACCGCGGTCGAGGAGATCGTGCGCTGGGCGTCGCCGGTGGCCTACATGCGGCGCACGGCCACCCGGGACCTGGAGTTGAGCGGCGTCCGCATCTCGGCCGGCGACAAGCTGACGATGTGGTACGGGTCGGCCAACCGCGACGAGTCGAAGTTCGTCGACCCGTGGATGTTCGACGTGCGCCGCCACCCGAACCCGCACGTCGGGTTCGGCGGCGGCGGTGCGCACTTCTGCCTGGGGGCCAACCTCGCGCGCCGCGAGATCACCGTGGCGTTCGAGGAACTGCACCGCCGGGTCCCCGACCTGCGCGCGGTCGAGGAGCCCGACCGGTTGCACTCGGCGTTCATCCACGGCATCAAGCGACTGCCCGTCGCCTGGACGCCGGCCGGTTAGCGCTGCGTGACGTCGGGGCGCATCGTCTGGGCGTCACCCGGCGCGGCGCGGTGCCCCTCGTGGCGGCCGCCCTCTGCCCGGACGTCGTCGACGCGGCCGTCGGCCCGGGGGTCGACGGCGCGGGCGTCATCGGCGCGGTGATCGACCCGCGGGTCGAGCTTGTCGGCGTGCTCGCGCCGGGCGTCGATGTGCTGCTGTGAGCTGGTCAGCGCGTCGCGACGGCCGGCAGCGGTGTCGGCGAGCCGGGCCGCCTCGGCGGCCTTGGCGTCCGCCTCGGCCTTGGCGGCGCGGGCCTTGGCCTCGGTCTCTTCGACGAGCGCGGCCTGCCGCTGCACCCGCTGGCTGTCGTGGTGCACCTCCTCACGGATGCGGTCGGCTTCCTGCGCGCGCCGTTTGTCGCGGGACTTCTTCGCTGCGACCACGATCAGGGCGATGACGATGATCGCGACGACGGCGACCACGATCCAGACGATGACGTTGCTGTCCATGCCGGCTCCTCGATTCGAGGGGGCCGGTCATGATTGACGACCCCGTGAATCGTCGGATGCCCGAGTGCCTGCGGAGCTAAACCGCGCCGCTCACAGCGTGGCGGTGAGCGGGCCGCTCTCCTGGCAGGACGTCTGCGGAGGGTTCCCCGCCGATGCGCAGCCGCGTCCGGTCGAGGTGTAGACCGTGCCGGGACGGTAGGGCTGGAAGAAGACCTGCGCGGGCAGGATCCCGGCGCCCCGGGCGCAGATCCCGGCATCGGTGCCGCCGGCCATCTGGATGCAGGCGACGGTCTGGAAGGTGACCGCGCCGTCGCATGCTCTCGGGGTGACCGTCGCCGTCACCACATTGGTGCCGGACACGGCGACCACGCTCGGGGGCGAGAGGTCGTACTCGCAGGTCGCGGGCGCCGGTTGCGCGTCGGCGACCACCGCCGTCGCGCCGAGGAGCAGCGCGGCGGCCGACACCACGGCGAACGTGCGGATCATGCAGGGATCGTAGGGCACGGCGGTGCCGGCGCACCGGCTAATGGACGCGCAGTGCGCTGAGCATCCCGGCGGCCGAGCGCGGCCAGGTGAACTGCTCGGCCCGGCGGCGGGCACTGTGCCGCCGGTGGTGCTCCGGTCGGCTCATCACCGCGGTGACGGCATGCGCGATGGCCCGCGGGTCGTTGTCGGCGGTCGCGCCGCTGTCGTGGGTGAGGATCTCGGCGAGCGCCGAGGTGCGGGACACCACCGCCGGGGTTCCGCATGCCAGGGCCTCGAGTGCGGCGAGCCCGAACGTCTCGTGCGGGCCCGGGGCCAGCGCGATGTCGGCGCTGGCGAGAATCGTGGCCACGGTGTCGCGGCACCCGATGTAGCCGGTGAAGTCGACGGGCAGTCCGTCGGCCTGCCGCTGCAGCCTGGCGCGCAGCGGCCCCTCGCCGACCACCACCAGCCGCGCGTCGACCCCCGAATCCCGCAGCGCCGCAACGGTGTCGATGCTGCGATGCGGATGCTTCTCGACCGAGAGCCGCCCGCAGTGCACCAGCAGGGTCTGGCCGGGGCGGGCCCACCGCTCACGCATCGCCGCCGACCGGCGCCGCGGGTGGAACTGGTCGAGATCGACACCCAGCGGCACCGTCAGCAGATTCGACGCCCCGATCCGGTCGAACTCCGCCCGGGCGAAACGCGGTGGTGCAGACCACGACGTCGTAGTTGGCGGCGGTGCGCCGGTTGGCGGCGTCCGCGACGGTCCTGGCCCACGGTCGCGGCAGGACCTGTCCGACGAGCCGGTCGAGCCGCTCATGGGAGATCATCACCGTCGACACGCCGTGTGCGCGGCCCCACGGTCCCAGCGAGCGCAGCGTGAGCCGGTCGGAGACCTCCAGTGCGTCGGGGGCCAACTGCTCGAGCAGCGCGGTGACCGGCCGCGGCGACACCGCGCGGTATCCCCCGGTGAACGGAATCAGTCTGGCGGGCAGACTGATTCGCACGACGCCGCTGGGCAGCGTGTCGGACTCGTGGCGTCGGCCGGGCACGATCAGGAACACGCGGTGGCCGGCCGCGCAGTACTCGGCGCCGAGCCGGTCCACCGCGGTGCGCAGGCCGCCGGACCGGGGCCCGTAGAAGTTCGCCACCTGCACGACCCGCATGGCTGCATGAGAACCCGCGGGGATGTGCGACGAGCAACGGCGGGTCGGCGCGTCGCCGAACAGCAGGTTGCGTCTTCGCCCGCGGTGTCGTGTCGGGGGCGTCAGCCCACGTGCACGGTCAGCCAGTCCAGCGTCCGGCGCCACGCGTCGTCGGCGGCGGCCTGGTTGAAGCGGTCGCCGGTATCGTTGAAGAACGCGTGGTTGGCGTCGGGTTCGGTGACGAGTTCGTGCACCAGACCGGCCTTCTCCAGCGCGGCGCGGGCCGCCGGTTCGGTGGCGTTCACGCGCTGATCGAGGGCGCCGTAGAAGCCGAGCACGGCCACGCCTTTCGACCCCGAGAAATCGGGATCGTCCGGGGTGGGTCCGTAGAACGGGAACGCCGCGGCCAGCTGCGGCACCCCGCTGTCGAGCAGCCGCCACACCAGACCACCGCCCATGCAGAACCCGATCGCGGCGACCTTGCGCCCCGGGGTGCGGCGCTGCAGCTCGGCGATGCCGGAGGTGAGGTCGGCGACCATGGCCTCGGGCGGGCGGTTCCCCAGCGCCGCCGTCGCCGCGGCGGGGTCGGTGAATGTCGCGGTGCCGCCGTTACCGGAGAGCAGGTCGACGGCCAGACTCGAGTAGCCGGCGCCGGCCAGCCGGCCCGCGACCGAGCGCACCCAGTCGGTCAGCCCTTTGTTCTCGTGGATCACCAGCAGGCCGCCCCGCGCGTCGGGCGCCTCGGCCCACGCGCCCTGCAGCTGCCCCGCCGGACCCGCCCACGTCACCGGTGCGGTGGGCAGCGCATCGGCCATCCCCGGCGGCACCGGTTTGGCCGCCGACGGAGACGACGGCGGCGGGGTCGGGCTCTCGGACGTCGACCCGTCGCTCTGCTTGGTGTCGGCACAGGCGGCGATCAGCGCTGAGGCGCTGGCCGCACCCATTCCCAGGAGGGCCAGTCGGCGCAGCGCCTCGCGGCGGGACAGCAGGCCGTCGACGTGGTCGGTGGCGATCTCTTCGGCGATGTAGCGCTGTAGCGGCGTCACCTGCTCGATTATGCGCCGACCGCGGGTAGACACTCGCCGAGATCTGTTCACGATTTCGTTGACACCTGTCGTGTCGCCCTGTTCGATGGGGGCGTGAGCAGTGCTGTGAGCTACGACACGATCATCCGCAACGGCCGCTGGTTCGACGGCACCGGCGCCCCGTCTGCGATCCGCACGATCGGCATCAGGGACGGTCACATCGCGGTCATCACCGAGGACGACCTCGCCGACGCCGACGCCGCGGAGGTGATCGACGCGTCCGGGAAATGGGTGCTGCCCGGCATGCTGGACATCCACACCCACTACGACATCGAGGTGCTCGGCGGGCCCGCGCTGGCCGAGTCGCTGCGCCACGGCGTCACCACGGTGCTGCTCGGCTCGTGCTCGCTGTCCACCCTCTACGTCGACGGTCCCGATGCCGGGGACATCTTCGGCCGGGTCGAGGCGATCCCCCGCGAGCACGTCATCGACGCGATCGAACGGCACAAGACCTGGACCAACGGCGAGGAGTACATCGCCGCGCTGGAGGACCGCCCGTTGGGCCCCAACGTCGCCGCCTTCATCGGGCATTCGGACATGCGAGCCGCGACCATGGGTCTGGACCGCGCGACCCGCCGCGACGAGCGCCCGACCAGTGCCGAGCAGGCGCAGATGGAGCGCATGCTCACCGAGGCGCTCCGCGCCGGCTTCGTCGGAATGTCCTCTCAGCAACTGCTTTTCGACAAGCTCGACGGGGAGGTGTGCCGCTCGCGCACCCTGCCGTCCACCTACGCCAAGCCCCGGGAGCTGCGGCGGCTGAAGTCGCTGCTGCGCCGCTCGGGCCGGGTGTTGCAGTCCGGACCCGACATCCAGAACCCGCTCGACATCGGCTCCCAGGCGTTTCAGTCGCTGGGCGTGCTGCGCAACCCGCTCAAGACCAGCCTGCTCTCGGCGGCCGACGTCAAGTCCAACCCGCTGGCGATCAAGATCCTGGGTCCGCTGGCCAAGCTGGTCAACCGCCTCGGCGGCGACTTCCGCTGGCAGCATCTGCCGGTGCCGTTCGAGGTGTACGCCGACGGCATCGATCTGGTGATCTTCGAGGAGTTCGGGGCCGGCGCGGCGGCGCTGCATCTGCGCGACGAGGTGGAACGCAACGCGCTGCTGCGCGACGAGACCTACCGGCGCCGGTTCCGCCAGGACTACGACGCGAAGTTCGGCATGCGGGTGTGGCACCGCGACTTCTTCGACGCCGAGATCGTCGACTGCCCGGACGCCTCGGTGATCGGCAAGTCGTTCGGGCAGGTCGGCCGCGAGCGCGGCGGCCTGCACCCGGTGGATGCGTTCCTCGACCTGGTGCTCGAGCACGGCACAGCGCTGCGCTGGCACACCACGATCTCCAACCACCGGCCCGAGGTGCTCAAGATGCTCGCCCGCGACCCGGGCGTGCAGATGGGTTTCTCCGATGCCGGCGCGCACCTGCGCAACATGGCGTTCTACAACATGGGGCTTCGCCTGCTGAGGCACGTGCGCGACGCCGACCGCGCCGGCACGCCGTTCATGACCATCGAGCAGGCCGTGCACCGGCTGACCGGCGAACTGGCCGACTGGTACCGCATCGACGCCGGACACCTGCGCGTCGGTGACCGCGCCGACGTCGTCGTCCTCGACCCGGAACGTCTCGACGCGTCGCTTGACGACTACGCCGAGGCACCGGTGGACCAGTACGGCGGGCTCTCCCGGATGGTCAACCGCAACGACGCCACCGTGACCGCGGTGTTCGTCGGCGGCCGCGCCGTGTTCCGCGAGGGTGAAGCCAGCCCGCTCGTCGGCACCCGCCGCACCGGCCGGTTCCTGCGCGCGGCCCACAAGGCGCCGGCGCTTCCGGCGCAGGAAAGTGCACTGACCCATGCCGGTTGAGAAGGTCGTCGAGGGCATGTGGGCGGCGCTCTCGGCGCGCGACTGGGAGCAGCTGAAAACCTTTCTCTCGTGGGACTGCATCTACCTCGACATGCCCGTCGGCCCGGCCGCAGCGGCCCGCGGCCCCGACGACATCGTCAAGCGGCTCAAGATCGGCCTGGAGCCGTTGGCGTCCTACGAGAACTTCCCGGGCCTGATGGTGAGCAACGGCACCGACGTGATGTACGAGCACCACGAGGAATGGCACTGGGCCACAGGCGAATCCGCAGTCCTGCAGTTCGTCTCGGTGCACCGGGTCGCCGACGGGAAGATCACGCTGTGGAAGGACTACTGGGACATGGGCGCGCTGGCCAACCACGCGCCGCCCACCTGGATGGAAGACTTCGCCACCGCCGATATGTCGTGGGTGTTCGACGCGACCGGCCTCGTCTAGAGGAGAACCCGATGCTGGACCTGAAGATCACCGGCGGCACGGTCGTCGACGGCACCGGCGCCGAGCGCTTCCGCGCCGACATCGGGGTCAAGGACGGCCGGATCGTCGAGGTGCGCCGGCGCAGCGGCGACGACGACGGGCTGAGCACCGACGCCGCCGAACACATCGACGCCACCGGCCGGTTCGTCACGCCGGGATTCGTGGACGTGCACACCCACTACGA
Organism: Mycolicibacterium chlorophenolicum; assembly: GCF_001044235.1. Lineage (GTDB taxonomy): Bacteria > Actinomycetota > Actinomycetes > Mycobacteriales > Mycobacteriaceae > Mycobacterium > Mycobacterium chlorophenolicum. The sequence goes on from NZ_JYNL01000030.1 coordinate 425,379, forward strand.
CGGCCAGGTCAGCTGGGACGACACGCTGGAACCGTCCAGCCTGCACGGGGTGACGACGGTGGTCAGCGGGAACTGCGGGGTCGGCTTCGCCCCGGTGCGGCCGGGCCGCGAACAGTGGCTCATCGAGCTGATGGAGGGCGTCGAGGACATTCCGGGCAGCGCGCTGGCCGAGGGCATCACCTGGCAGTGGGAGAGCTTCCCCGAATACCTCGACGCGATCGAGAAGCGTTCTCTGGCCGTCGATTACGGAACCCAGGTGGCGCACGGCGCGGTCCGCGGCTACGCGATGGGCGAACGCGGCGCCCGCAACGAGGAGGCCACCGACGACGACATCGCCGCGATGGCCCGCATCGTCACCGAGGCGATCGAGGCCGGCGCGCTGGGCTTCTCCACGTCGCGCACCGAGGCGCACCGCGCCATCGACGGCGAACCCGTGCCCGGGACCTATGCCGCCGAGGCCGAACTGTTCGGGCTGGGCCGCGCGATGGCCGCCGGCGGTCAGGCCGTGTTCGAGGTGTCCCCGCAGGGCACCGCCGGCGAGAGCCCGGCCGAAGCGACGATGCGCGAACTCGACTGGATGACGAAGCTGTCCGCCGAGATCGAGCGGCCCGTGTCGTTCACGATGATCCAGACCGGCGGCGCGCCCGATCTGTGGCGGCGTCAGCTCGAACGGGCCGGCGCCGCACTGGATCAGGGCATCGGGCTCTACGCGCAGTTCGCCGCCCGGCCGTTCGGGATGCTGTTCGGCTTCACCGGCTATCACGCGTTCACCCACCGCCCCACCTACCGGAAACTCAAGGCCGAGCTCGGGCACGCCGATCTGATGGCGCGGCTGGCCGATCCGGCGGTGCGGGCGGCCATCCTGTCCGAGACGGATCTGCCGCCGCAGCCGGTGCCGATGTTCGACGGGCTGTACGCGCTGATCCAGTACAGCGTCGACAAGATCTTCCCGATCGGCGACCCGCCGGACTACGAACCGACACCGGACATGACGGTGGCCGCGATCGCCGCCCGTCGCGGCGAGGATCCGCTCGCGACGATGTACGACCTGATGCTCGACTCCGGCGGCACCGCGATGCTGATGCTGCCGTTCTTCAACTACGCCGAGGGCAATCACGACGCCATCTACGAGATGATGACCCATCCGGCGGCGGTGTCGGGGCTCTCCGACGGCGGTGCGCACTGCGGCCTGATCTGCGACGCCTCCTACCCCACCTTCCTGCTGACCCACTGGGCGAGGGACCGTCACCGCGGCCCGAAGTTCTCCCTCGAGTACGTGGTGCGCAAGCAGACCCTGGACACCGCAACGCTTTTCGGGTTGTCCGACCGCGGGGTGATCGCCCAGGGCCGCAAGGCCGACCTGAACGTGATCGACATGGACGCGCTGCGGCTGGACGTGCCGCGCATGGCCTACGATCTGCCCGCCGGGGGCCGCCGCCTGATCCAGGGCGCCTCGGGCTACGACGCGACGGTGGTCAGCGGGATCGTGACGCGTCGGCACGGCGCCGACACCGGGGCGCGGCCGGGCCGGCTGATCCGCGGCGTGCGCTAGCCGGCCAGCAGGTCGTCGATCTGGTTGGTCGCCGCCGTCGCACCCTCGATCATGCCCATGTCCAGCACCTGTTGCAGTGCCTCCGCCGAGGCATAGGTGCACGCGAAGGTGGACCGGGTGCCGCCCTCGTGGGCGCGGAAGGTGAACACGGCCTTGGCCACCGGCAGGTTCGGATCCGGCGTGAACTCGAGATCGGCGAATGCGTCGTCGAACGAGAAGCTGTGCGGTTCGTCGACCGCGGTGACCTGCCAGAGGCCGGCGTACTTCTCGCCGTCGGGGCCGGTCATGTAATACGTCACCCGGCCCCCGGGCCGCAGGTCGTGGTCGACCACCGTCGCGGGGTATTCCGGCGGCCCCCAGATCTTTTCGAGTTGGCGCGGATCGGCGTAGATCTGCCAGATGCGCTCGACGGGGGCGGCGAAGTCGGCGACGATGGTCAGGGTCCTGGTGTCGAGGTCGTGGTGGACGTCGGTCACGGGCATGGTCATTCCTCCTGTGCGTTCTCGGATGCGATCAGGTCGTCGATGCGCGCGACGCGGCCGCGCCAGAGGAGTTCCAGCTCGGACAGCAGCGAGGCCACCGACCGCACCGCAGTCACGTCGCCACTGGCCAGTTGCTCACGGCCGCGCCGCCGCTTGGTGATCAGTCCCGCCCGGTCGAGAACCGCAACGTGCTTCTGCACGGCGGCGAAACTCATGTCGTAGTCGGCTGCGAGCGCGGAGACCGAAAGCTCCCCCGCCAGCACCCGGCGCAGGATGTCGCGCCGGGTTCGGTCGGCCAACGCGTGGAACAGGGCGTCGGTGCGGTCTTCGTCGAGGACGATCACCAGACCAACATACAACCGATCGGTTGTATGTTGTCAAGGTGTCGCTCTCACACGCTCCAGGCGAGCCGGAATTTTTCGGCCAGCTCGTCGGCGCTGAGCCCGCCGTACGTCTCCTGCTCGTAGCGGCGCACCCCGACCACGGCGTCGACCACCGGGTCGCCGAGGATGCCGCGCAGCAGCGCCGAACCGTCGAGCGCGTCGAGCGTCGCGGTCTGATCGGTGCCCAGCACGGTGATGCCCGCCTCGGCGCGCTGCGCCTCCGACAGCGACGACGGGTCGACCGTCACCTCGGCGGGTAGTGACAGGCCCCGCTCGATGCCGCCGATGGCCAGGCCCAGGATCGCCGCGGAGGCGAGATACGGGTTGGCCGACGGGTCGATGATCTTGACCTCGACGTTGGCGCCGTGGGGGTTCGCCGGCCCGGCGGTCAGGAACCGCACCGCGGCCTCCCGGTTCTCGGTGCCCCAGCACGCATACGCGCCGGCCCAACTGCCCGGCTGCATCCGCAGCCCCGAGAGGATCGATCCGCTCAGCACGCCCTGCGCGTCGGCCAGCCCGGCGAGCACCCCGGCCACCGCCGCGGCTCCCTCCTCGGTCATGCCGGCCGGGCCGTCACCGCCGGAGAACACCGGGACCTCGTCGCGGGTCAGCGAGAAGTGTTGGTGCGCACCGGAACCGACACTTCCCGCGAACGGCACCGGCGACAGGCTCACCCGCACGCCGTATTTGCGGGCCACCCGGCCGATGATGATGCGCATCAGCGTCACGTGGTCGGCGGCCGCGACGGGCTTCTGCGGGGCCAGCGAGATCTCGAACTGGTTGGCGCCGTACTCGGGATGGAACTGCTCGATGGCCACCCCGGAGGCGGTCGCGGCCGCCGTCACGTCACGGACGAACCCCTCGAACTCGAGCACACCGGCCAGCCCGTACTGCGCCCACAGGTGGCTGGGCAGCGCGCTGCCGTCAGGCCCGACCAACACGAACTCGATCTCGTGGCCCACGACGGCGTCGAGTCCTGCGCCGGCGAGCCGGTCCTCGACGCGACGCAGCGCTCCGCGGGTGCAGAACGGATCGGGGGCGCCGTCCTGGCTGAAGAAATCGCCCGGCGCCCAGGCCAATCCGTCACCGAGGATGCGCAGCGCGCCGAGGTCGATGCGGATGCGCTGATCGCCGACGACGCCGGTGGCGGCGCTGAACACGATGCCGGCCTGGTCGATGGCGAAGACGTGCCAGACCGGGCTGGCGCCGAGGCCGGGATCGGCGAAGGAGCCCATCCGGCGCAGCGGGATCGTCTTGGCGTGGATCAGACCCGCCGGGTTGACCACGGTGCCGATCAGGGTGGCGACTCCGTCGGATTCGAGCTGGGCGATCGCCGCGGCGGCGAGCGGTTTGGCGGCCATGCCGGCCATTCTGCCGTCGAGCGATCCGCTTTACAGCGTGATCTTGCAGGCCTGTCCGATGTCGAGGGTGCTCAGCATCCGGCCCATCCCCACCCACATCGCGCAGGAGATGGCGAGGTCGGTGAGCAGCGCGTCGTCGAAGTGCTCCTTGGCGCGGGCCCAGAAGTCCTCGTCGTCGCGCAGCCCCGTGTGGTCGGTGGCGAACCGGTGCGCGAACTCCATCGCGATGCGCTCGTCGTCGCTGTACCCCGGCCAGGTCCGCCACTGGGCGGCGTAGTCGTAGAACTCCTCGGTGATGCCGTTGGCTTCGCCGTCGGTGTCCCGGGTGTTCTGACACGTCACGCACTCGTTGGCGAGCGCGATGACGATCCGTGCGGCCTCCCGGGTGCGCATCGGCAGCCGGTTCTTCTCGTAGACCGCGTGGCTGAACTTCGCCATCGCGGTGCCCAGCTCCGGTGAGGTCACCGCGAAACCGGTCACGTCGTCGTCGGCGAAGTCCCCGATTCGGCTCATGGCCGGATTGTAACGTGTTCCAGTTCCCGGCCGGGCCGGTTGACTACTGCGGCGGCCGCGACACGCACTGGGCGAGGTAGAGCTCCTCGCCGAGCTTGTTCATCAGCTCGAGCTGGGTCTCGAGGTAGTCGATGTGCAGCTCTTCGTCGGCCAGGATCTCCTCGAAGAGGTTCGCCGACGTGGCGTCGCCCTTCTCGCGGCACATGATGACGCCGGGCCGCAGCCGGGCGACCACCTCGTGCTCGATCGCGAGATCGGCCTCGAACTGTTCGCGCACGGTCTGGCCGACGCGCAGGGAGAACAGCCGCTGGTAGTTGGGCAGCCCGTCCAGGAGCAGGATGCGGTCGGTGATCTTCTCCGCATGCACCATCTCTTCGAACGATTCCTTGCGGGTGTGCGCCGCGAGTTCGGTGAAGCCCCAATTGTCCTGCATCTTGGAGTGCAGGAAGTACTGGTTGATCGCCGTGAGTTCGCTCGTCAGCTGCTCGTTGAGCAACTTCAGAACCTCGGGATCGCCTTGCATGGTCGGCTCCTCGAACGCTGGTGAATCGTCTGAAACGGGCTGTGGGCTGAGCACGTTCAATCTAGTGCACCGCGCAGACGGCACGCGCACCATTGGCGCTGTGTCCGCCGACCTGGACTGCCGACGCCAGGTAAGGATAGACTGCGCTAACTGTTCGGGGCCGCACAGACAGGCAGAGGATGACGATGGGTGAGCACGATCTGCACTCATTCATCCTGGCGTGCGACTACCGCGTCGACGACGTCGAGCACATGTGGACCTGGCTGGGCGGCCACCGCGACTCCCTGTCCTCGATCGGGGCCCACCACGTGGTGCTCTACGAGTCCATCTGGGAACCCCGCCGGGTGCTGGTGACGATCGGGATCCGGCAGGCGACCTCGCTGCGCGACGTGCTGCGCTCGCCGGCGATCTTCGAGTGGTTCGACATCTCGGGCGCCGAGGACATCCCCCCGATCTTCTGCGGCGAGGTCGTCGAGAAGATCGACCTGCAGGGCGGCAGCTCCGAGCGGCACGTCGGACGGGTCGTGGTCGGGGTGATGTCGTCGGTCGACGACGTGCCGACCCTGATGGAGAAGGTGCACGACGGGCTCGACCGGTTCGCCGGCGGCGGGGTCCGCAAGATCTGGGTGTACCGCGCACTCGACGACGGACACGAGGTGCTGATCCTGCAGGAGATCGCCGACGAGATGAGCGCCCGGCAGTGGATCGACCATCCCGACGCGGCGGCGGAGTGGATGAGCCACGCCGGTCTGGGCGCCTACCCCACCCAGTTCGTGGGCAGGTTCGCCCATCTGATGAGCGTGGACGAGCGGGGATAGCGGCCGATGTTCGTCTGTCTGTGCACCGGGACCACCAGCCACGTGGTCGACGAGGTCGTGGCCAAGGGCGCCCGGACGTCCAAGGACATCGCCGCGGCGTGCGGGGCGGGCGGAGACTGCGGCCGGTGCCGGCGCACGCTGAGGGCGATCATCGAGGCGCACTACGCCCAGTGCGACGCCCGCGTCACCCGTTAGCGCTGCCCTGACCGGTGAACGCGGCCAGCGCGGCCGCGTTCGCGGCGCCCCCCAGCAGGTCGGTGAACGCGGCGTTCTCGCGTTCGGTCGCCGCGGTGATGCCGGCCCGGTACGGCTCGGCGAGAGCACGCTTGACCGCGACCAGGCTCGGAATCGACTGTGCGGCAAGGATGTCGGCGTGGCGGCGAGCCTCGGGCAGCAGGTCGTCGGGTTCGCAGACCTTCCACGCGATCCCCATCCGGTGCGCTTCGGCGGCGTCCACCCATTCCGAGGACAACAGCATCCACGCCGCGTTCTGCCGGCCGATCAGCTGCGGCAGCAGAAACGACGAGGCCGCCTCGGGGGCCACGCCCAGGCTGGTGAAGGGGCACTTCAGCCGCGCCGTCGACGACATGAACACCAGGTCGGCGTAGCCGAGGATGGTGGCGCCGATGCCCAACCCCACGCCGTTGACCGCGCAGATCAACGGTTTCGGGAGATCGGTGAGCGCGGTGATCATCGTCGAGAAGTGGCTGCCCGAGGAATACGACCCCTCGGCGATGCGGGCCTGCATCTCCTTGAGGTCGTTGCCCGCGCTGAAGGCGCGCCCGGCGCCGGTGAGCAGGACGACCGCGACGTCGGGATCCTCGCCGGCCTCGCGCAGCGCGACGGCGGTCGCGAGGTAGAGCTCCTCGTTGAACGCGTTGAGGGCCTCGGGCCGGTCGAGCACCAGGGTGCGGACGCGGTTGTCGTCGCTGATCTGCAGGGTCACGGCTGCACTGTAACGAACGGCTCCCGCAGCACGTATCGGCTCGTCGGGACGGTGTCTACGTTCTCGTTGGCGCCGAACGCCGAGGTGCTCGCGACCATGCGGGTCATGCGATCGGCGAGGTCGTCGTCGTCGGCCGCGCCGAAGAAGGCGTGCAGATCCGTCGTCGCCTCGATCGGGAAGAGCTCCTCGACGATGGCCGAGATGGGAGCGGCGCCGTCGGTGAGCGCGCGGACCACGGTGTTCTGCGTGTAGCCGAACGTCGCCTGGGTGTCGATCGCCACCTGGGTGTGGTCACGGTGCCACCGGCTCAGCCAGGTGGCCTCGTCCAGCTCGGCCGGCCGGCGCAGCAGCGCGACGTTGGCCAACCCGGGCGTCCGGTCACCCGCGGCGGTCGGCGGCGGGGTCAGCGGGACCGACTCGGTGACCAGATACGCCGCGAGCTCGTCGCAGACGCCCGCGAGAACCTCTGTCGCCGTGTGGATCTGCGCGCCGTAGTACTGATCGGTCCACAGGCTCACCACCGCGATCACCGGTGGATCCAGGGTGGTCAGAGTCATCAACGACGCACCCACCGGGGCGTCGCGGACGTTGACGGCCAGACCCGCGACGCCCGTGGCCAGCAGCGTCTGCGCGATGTCGGTGCGCAGGCGGGTGCACCACGCCTCGTCCCCCGGGACGCCACGCAAGGTCATGATCACTTTCTCCACTCGGGGAACATAACCCCGGGCCAGAATGGACGGGTGAGTATGGTCCCCGCGGTGCGGTCGGTGCTGCCGGAGGCGGCGCCGGTGCTGCGCAGCCTGGCGGCCGTCGTCGTCGCCGTCCTGGTGGCCGTGTCCTGGGGACCGCCGGGATCGGCGACCGCCGTCGCAGGAGCGGGGGCCGTCGCGGGTGCCGCCGCGCTGCAGGACCGTCCGCGCGGACGCATCCTGCGGGTGCTGTTCGTCTCGGCGCTGATGGGCGCGAGCGCGTTGCTGGGTGCCTCGACCTCGGTGCACTCCCCCGTGTTCATCGCCGCAGCCGGCGTGTGGTGCTTCACCGCGGGGCTGGCGTGGGCGCTGGGCGGCCATGCCGGGCTCATCGCCAGCGCGGCGGCGGCGCTGATGGTCGCCGCCGCCCCGGTGTCGCCGACGTGGGCGTCGACGCTCGGGGTGGCCGGCCTCGCCGTCGGCGCGGGCGCGCTGCAGGCCGTGGTCATCGCGGTCTGGCCGCCGCGGCGGTGGCGCATCCAGCACGACGCGCTCACCGCGGCCTACCGGGCGCTCGCCGCCGATGCCACCCGGCTCGCGGACCGGTCCGGCGAAGACGTTCTCGCCCATGCTGATTCGATGATCGCGTTGCGGGCGGTGTTCACCACCGCCACGGGCCCGACGACGCGCCATCCCGCCGACTACCGCCGGTGGTATCTCCTGCCCGAGCGCATCGGGACCGCCCTCACCGATGTCGCAGAGACCGGCGGCGGAGCCGACGTCCTCACCGCCGCGGGCGAGACGTTGACCGCGGTGGCCGACCCCCGCCGCGCCGCCCGCGAGGCGGCCGACGCCGCGCTGCGCCGACTCGACGACGCCGTGGCCGAACTGCCCGCCGCCGACGCGGCTGCCGGGCAACGGCTCTCGGCGCACCTGCACGAAGCGGCGGCGATGCGGCTCGGTGACTTCGTGCCGTCCTCGCCGGATGCGCTGCGCGTCCGGCGCCCCGATCTGCGGACGTCCGGCCGGGCCGCGGTCAGCCACCTGCGCGCCGAGATCGAGCCGCACTCCCCGGTGTTCCGGCACGCGGTGCGCCTGGGCGCTGCGGTGGCGACGGCGTGCGCGGCGGAGCGCTACACCGCGGTGGGCCACGGGGCGTGGATCGCCCTGACCGTGCTGATCGTGCTGCGCCCGGAGACCGCGCACACCTACACCCGGTGCGTGGGACGGACCGCCGGGGTGGCGCTGGGTGCGGCACTGGCCTCCACACTGCTGCTGATCGCCCGCCCGGCTCCGATGGTCACCGGCGTGCTGGCCGCTGCCGCCGTCGGCGGGGTGTACGCCGCGGCCCGCTACGGCTACCTCGCTCTGGCGGCGGCGTCGGCGGCCGCGATCACGCTGATCGTCGCGATCGACCGGCCGATCGCTTCGGCGACCCCCGCGGACCTGGTGATCGGCACGATGATCGGCGGTGCGCTCGCGGTGCTCGCCCACGTCGTGTTCCCCGACGACGCGCTGACCCGGCTCGCGCAGCGGGCGGGGGAACTGCTGAAGACCGAGATCGACTACGCCGCCACGGTCGTCAAGGTCTACCTGCACGAGCTCGACACCGCCACCGACGTCCGCGCCGCGGCCTGGGAGCGGACGTTCCGGGCGCGGGCGGCGTTCGAGGCGGCGGCCGGCGCGGCCCGGCTGGAGTCGCGCGAACAGCGGCACTGGCTGCGCTGCTACCGAGGCGTGCTGAACGCGATCACGAGTTCCTGCGCCACGCTCGAGACCAATCTGCCCGTCGACCCGTTCCCCGACTCCCACCGCGCGTTCCTGCACGCCGTCGACGAGTTCGTCGAGGCGCTGTGCGGGGAACCGCCCACGCCGACCGACCCCTGGACCGTCGACGCCGTCGAGTTGGCGGCGGCCGCGCAGCGGGTGCGGCGCACCGTCCCGGTGCAGGAGTCCGACGAGGGGTCCGCGCGGGTGCTGGTCGGTGAGATCGGTGCGATCACCCGGCACCTGTCCCTGATCGCCGCCACCCCCTGGCCGACCGCGCAGCGCTGAGGCTCACCCCGGCGGGGCGGGGCCGACGAGCAGCGTGCGGATCATCGGTCCGGCCCAGCCGATCACCTCGTCGTGCGACATCGCCTGCGCCGCAGGAGCTTCGAGCACGTAGCGAACCGTGGCCATCCCGATCACCAGCGATCCGATCATCGCCGCGCGCGACGCCGCGTGGTCCGGGGCGACCGCGGCGACCGTCGGCGCCACCTGGGTGGCGAACACCGTGCGCATCGTGGCCGCGGCCTCGGGGCTCGTCATCGCGGCGCGCAGCAGCGCGACGAACGTGGTGTCGGCCTCCCAGACCGCGAAGAACCGTTCGAGCAACGCGGTGGCCATCCTGTCGGGCGGCAACGTGCTCAGGTCCGGTAGGTGCAGCGTGAAATCGGCTGCAGCGGCGAACAATTGCTGTTTGCTGCCGAAGTAGCGGATCACCAGGGCCGCATCGACCCCGACATCGCCGGCGATCGCCCGCAGCGTGGTCCGCTCGTAGCCCTCCGCGCCGAAGCGTGCGCGGGCGGCGGCGAGGATGTCGGCGCGGGTGGCGTCGGCGTTGCGGGCTCGGCTCATGGCGACAGCATAAGTCACCGACTGTTGACATCGCCCGGAATCGGTCTATCGTCGAAGTCATCAGTTGTTGACTTAGCGCTTCGAGGAGACCCTCATGACCATCCCCGTCCTCATCGTCGGAGCCGGACCGTCGGGCCTGACCGCGGCCGTCGAACTGTCGCGCCTGGGTGTCGATGTCCGCATCGTGGACCGCGCGGTGCGGCCCTCCACGGAGTCGCGTGCGCTGGCCGTGCAGGCCCGCACGATGGAACTGCTGCGGGTCCGCGGCATCGGCGACGAGATGCTCGCGCTGGGCAATCAGGCCCGCGCCGCGGGACTGTACACCGGCGACCGCAAGCTGGCGCCCATCGAACTGCACCGCATGCCAAGCAGATTCAACTTCATCCTGATGCTCGCGCAGTCAGAGACCGAGCGGCTGCTGGCAGAACAGCTCGCGCGTCAGGGCGTCAAGGTCGAGCGCGGCGTCGAGGTGACGTCGGTGCGGCCGGGCGGCGACACCGTCGCGGTGACGCTGCGCGGGGCCGAGGGCGCCGAGGAGCGCGTCGAGGCGTCGTTCGTGATCGCCACCGACGGCCCGCGCAGCACTCTGCGCAAGACGCTCGGCGTGCCCTTCCCCGGCCGCACACTGCCGCAGGACTATGTGCTCGCCGATCTGCACATCGACGGCGACCTACCCGAGGACGAGGTGTCGATCTTCCTGGCCCGCGGTGGCTTCGTCGCGGTGTTCCCGATGGGGCGCGGCCGATTCCGGATGATGGCCACCGACCCCGACGGGCTCCTCGACGGCGACGCCGACCCGACAGCGGAGCAGATGCAACGGCTCTACGACCGCACCGTCGGCGTGCCCGCACGCCTGCACGACGTCAACTGGAGTTCGCGGTTCCGGATCAACAGCAGGCACGTGCCCACCATGCGGGCGGGCCGGGTGTTCCTGGGTGGCGACGCCGCGCACGTGCACAGCCCGGCCGGCGGGCAGGGGATGAACGTGGGCATCCAGGACATGGTGAACCTGTCCTGGAAGCTCGCGATGGTGCTCGACGGGCGGGCCCGGGCGGATCTGCTCGACACCTACTCCTCCGAGCGCCTGCCGGTGATCCGGACGGTGGTGCGGTTCACCGAGATCGGCACCCGCGTGTTCAACTCGACGAACCCCGTCCTGCACGCGCTGCGGATTCGTCTCGCGCCGAAAGCACTGGCCCGCAACGCTGTTCAGAATGCCGCTGCGGCGATGTTCGGGCAGGTGTCGGCCGGCTACCGCGGCGACGCGCTCGCCGAGGGCGGCGGCGGCGTGGGCGCGCTGCGGGCCGGCGACCGCGTGCCGGACGTCGGCGGCCTGTACGACGCGCTGGACCTGGGTGCGTTGACGTTGTTCACCGCCGGGCAGGCGATCGTGGACGTCGGGCGGTCCTGGGACGGTGTGGTGAGCGTGCGTGACGCGGCTGCACTGACTCCGGACGGGTGGCTGCTGGTTCGTCCCGACGGCTATCTCGCCGCGGCCGGCGGACCGGGCGACGCCGCGATGCTCGATCGCTGGCTCGAGCGGTGGTTCGTCCGGCCGGCGGTGACCATCTGACGCTTCTGTGAACGGATGGTTCTTCGCCGGATGGCAGGTCCGTGACAGTGCTATCAGGAGATGCGAATCCACGACCACCGGGTCGCCGGGCGAGGAGAACCCATGAGAATCGGCATCGTCGGCGCTGGGAATCTGGGCGTCGCCATCGGGAGTCGGCTCGCCGAGCGCGGACATCACATCACGATCAGCTTCGCGCGTACGCCGGACAAGGTTCAGGCGGCGGCCAACAGCATCGGGCACGACGCGTCGGGCGGGACGCCCAGGGAGGCGGTCCAGGATGCCGAGGTCGTGGTCCTGGCCACCCCGTGGACAGTGACGATCGAGACCGTGACTGAGCTCGCCGACGCGCTGGCGGGAAAAGTGTTGTGGGACACGACCAATCCGTTTGCCCCGACCATGGACGAGTTGCTCATCGGCACCAGCACGTCGGCCGGAGAGGAAGTCGCGGCGGCGGTACCGGGCGCGACGGTCGTCAAGGCCATCGCTCCGTTCGCCGAGGCTCTGACAGGCGCGTCGGTCGACGGCCCCCGGCCCACGGTGTTCGTCTGCGGCGACGAAGACGAGGCGCGCCGGACGGTGGCGTCCCTCGTCGGCGACCTCGATGCCGACCCGGTGGACGCAGGTCCGTTGAAACTCGCTCGGTTCACCGAACCCGCGGGAATGCTGGTCACCAACCTCGCCTACGTCAGAGGACTCGGCGCGGGCATCGCGCTCGTTCTTCACCGCTGACCGGACGGCACCGAGATTTGTCGGCGGTTCGAACTAGTGTTCGATGTATGGGTGAAGTCGCGAGCGCAGTGGAGGCGATCCGGTCGCAGATCGCGATGCTGCACGACACCTGCGACACCCTGACCCACCGCGAGCTCGTGGAGCTTTTGGCGGAGGTGACGACCGTGCTGCGCAGCGTCCCGGCGCTGGAGCATCGGGTGCTGGCGCGGCTGACCGCCGAGACCGAACCGCGCCGGTTGGGTGAGTCGTCGTGGAAGACGGTGCTCACGACCGCGCTGCGGGTCTCTGATCGTGAGGCCAAACGGCGGCTGGAGCACGCCGCTTCTTTGGGCCCGCGCCAAGCGATCAGCGGGGAGCCGTTGGCGCCGGTGTGGGAGGCCACCGCCGCCGCGCAGGCCAGTGGCGCCCTGGATGCTGAGCATGTGGCGGTGATCGCGACCTTTCATGACAAGCTGCCCTCGTGGGTGGATGTGGGCACCCGCGCCGCCGCGGACCGCCAGTTGGCCTCGGTGGGTGCGGGCCTGAAGCCCGAGGACTTGAAGAAGGCAGCCGAGCGGTTGGCGGCGAAGATCGATCAGGACGGTCCCGAACCCACCGACGCCGAACGCGCCCGCCGCCGCNCCCGAGGACTTGAAGAAGGCAGCCGAGCGGTTGGCGGCGAAGATCGATCAGGACGGTCCCGAACCCACCGACGCCGAACGCGCCCGCCGCCGCGCCGTCACCCTGGGAGAGCAGCAGGCCGACGGGATGAGCAAGCTGTCGGGCTGGGTCACCCCGGAATGGCGGGCGGTCTATGAAGCCCTCGAGGCCAAACTCGCCGCCCCCGGCGCCTGCAACCCCGACGACGACACCCCCTGCATCGACGGCCAANCCGGAATGGCGGGCGGTCTATGAAGCCCTCGAGGCCAAACTCGCCGCCCCCGGCGCCTGCAACCCCGACGACGACACCCCCTGCATCGACGGCCAACCCGACGAGCAGCAGCGCCGCGCTGACACCCGCAGTCCCGCGCAGCGTCGCCACGACGCCTGGCTCGCGGTCGGCCGGATGGCGCTGTGCTCCGGGGAGCTGGGCCAGCACAACGGATTACCCGTCACCGTCATCGTCTCCACGACCTTGCAGGAGTTGGAGAAGGGGGCGGGGGTGGCGGTCACCGGCGGCGNGCGCAGCGTCGCCACGACGCCTGGCTCGCGGTCGGCCGGATGGCGCTGTGCTCCGGGGAGCTGGGCCAGCACAACGGATTACCCGTCACCGTCATCGTCTCCACGACTCTGCAGGAGTTGGAGAAGGGTGCGGGAGTGGCCGTCACCGGCGGCGGCTCCCTGTTGCCGATGGGTGATCTGATCCGGATGGCCTCGCACGCGTTCCACTATCTGGCGGTGTTCGATCACCACACCAACCAAGCCCTCTACCTCGGCCGCACCAAACGCATCGCCTCGCCGGCGCAACGGATCGTGCTGCACGCCCGTGACCGCGGCTGCACCCGCCCGGGTTGCACCGTGCCCGGCTACTGGTGCCAGGTCCATCACCTCACCGACTGGAAAAACGGCGGACGCACCGACGTCGACACCACGACCCTGGCCTGCGGCCCGGAAAACCGAATGATCGAGACCACCAAGTGGACCACCCACCGAAACCCCAAAGGCCAAACCGAATGGATCCCCCCACCCGACCTCGACACCGGCCAACACCGCGTCAACGGCTACCACCACCCCGAACGCCACCTCCTACCCGAAGACGACAATGGTCCATAGCCGTTGTGGCGCAGAATGTTTCGTACCACCTCCGGGGCTCTCCCTGCACGTACCGGAATATGTTCCTACCATTGTGTGCCATGGCAGCGCCGAGGGAGGGACCGTCGCGGATGGCGCTGCCCGCGACTCTGGTCGAAGTGGCCGGGCACCGGCTGCGCGACGCGATCCTGTCCGGTCAGCTCGTGCCCGGCCAGAAGATCGTCGAGGAGCAACTGTGTGCCGACCTCGGCATCAGCCGCGCACCCCTGCGCGAAGCGCTGCGCCTGCTGGCGCAGCAGGGGCTGGTCGAGCATCTCCCCCGCCGCGGATCGCGGGTGGCCGACTGGTCCCCGACGGACATCCTGCAGCTGTTCGAACTGCGCCACGTCCTGGAACGGCACGCCATCGAAACCGCGCTGCCACTGCCCGATCCACAGAACGATCTCGAGCCGGTCCGGACGGCGTTGGACCGGATGGACCACGCGCAGGACGCGCTGGACCGCGACGACGCCCACCGGGCGTTCCACGCCGCCGTCGTGACGCTCGCCGACAACCGCCAACTGGACTTCGCGCTGGCGCCCATCCTGCTCAAACTGCAGCTGCCGATGGCGAAGAACCTGCGGGAAGAAGCCCGCCAGCGTGACCCCGAGGACGGAATCGGGCGGCACCGCGCGATTCTCGCGGCGCTCGAGACCAACGACGCGGCCGTGGTCGTCGCGGCGCTGCGCGACCACGGCCAACTCGACTACCTCGGCCTGCCCGACGAGCGCTAACACAAACGACACACAGCCGACCCGCGATCGCCACGATTCTGTCGACAATCGACAGACATGCGCACCGAAACCCACGGACCGTCGGTCGGACCATCCGTCGCCGAGATCCTGGCCTCGCATGCCGGCGGCACCGGCTCGCCCGCCAAGACGGCGGCCCGGGTCGCCGACGCGATCGCCGCCCGCGGCGATGACGGCACCTGGCTGTCGACCGTCCCGCGCGCGCAGTTGATCGCCGCAGCCGAAGCCATCGAACGCCGCCCCGGCGCCCGCACGCTGCCGCTCTACGGCGTCCCGTTCGGCGTGAAGGACAGCATCGACGTGGCCGGCGTCCCGACCACGCTTTCCTGCCCGGACTACGCCTACACCGCCACAGCGACCGCGCCCGCGGTGCAGCGCCTGCTCGACGCCGGAGCGCTCTACGTCGGCAAGACCAACCTCGACCAGTTCGCCACCGGCCTCAACGGCACCCGCACCCCGCACACCATCCCGCGCAGCGTGTACGGCGGCGAGATGATCTCGGGCGGCTCGAGTTCCGGTTCCGCGCTCGCCGTGGCACTGGGCCAGGTGCCGTTCGCCGTCGCCACCGACACCGCCGGCTCCGGCCGGGTACCCGCCGCACTCAACGGCATCATCGGCATCAAACCCTCGCGCGGCCTGATCAGCACCGTCGGACTGGTACCGGCGTGCAAATCCCTGGACTGCCTGACCGTGATGGCCGGCTGCATCGACGACGCCGACCGGGTGCTCGACGTGATGATCGCCCGCGACGACGGCGACCCCTGGTCGCGCGACCGCGGCCCCCGCTACGCCGGTGAACCGCTGCGCATCGGCCTCCCCGCCGCCACCGAACTCGAGTTCTTCGGCGACGACGCCATGCGGGGCGCACACCTGGCCTTCCGCGAGCACCTCGCCCGCACCCACAGCGTCGTCGACGTGTCCCTCGACCCGTTCCTGGCCGCCGGGGCGCTGCTCTACCAGGGCCCCTGGGTCGCCGAACGCCTGGTCGAGTTCGCCGGTTTCCTTGCTGCCCAGCCGGAGTCGATCCACCCCGTGGTGCGGGAGATCTTCGCGGGCGGACACCGCTACACCGCCGTCGACGCGTTCGCCGCCCTGCAGCGGCTCCAGGAGCTCAAGGCCGAGGTGAGCAGGCTGTGGAGACAGATGGACCTGCTGATCCTCCCCACCATCGGCACCACCTTCACCGTCGAGCAGGTGCTCGCCGCACCCATCGACACCAACACCATGCTCGGCCACTACACCCACTTCGGCAATCTGCTCGACCTGTGCGCCGCGGCGATCCCCGTCGGCGCCACCGCCGACGGAAGGCCCTGCAGCGCCATGCTTCTCGGACCGGCGCTGGCCGACGACACCGTCCTGCACCTCGCCGCGCAGCTCCTCGACGAACCGCGCCTCGCCCCGTCTCACTCCCCCGTCCCCGTCCCCACCGAGGAGCTGCTGTGAACCCGATCCCCGTCGCCGCGGAACCGGCGCCGTTCCCGCTCGTCGCGGGCAAGACCGCCCTGATCGTCATCGACATGCAGCGCGACTTCCTGCTCCCCGGCGGATTCGGCGAGAGCCTCGGCAACGACGTCGAGCGTCTGCGCACGGTGGTGCCGCCGCTGTCGGCACTGCTCGGCGCCGCACGGGCGGCCGGCATCACGGTGATCCACACCCGCGAAGGGCACCGCCCCGACCTGTCCGACTGCCCGCCGGCCAAATTGCAGCGCGGCGCGCCGTCGAAGCGCATCGGCGACCCCGGCACCTACGGCCGCATCCTGATCCGCGGCGAGTACGGCCACGACATCATCGACGAACTCGCCCCGCTCGAGGGTGAGGTCGTCATCGACAAGCCCGGCAAGGGCGCGTTCTACGGCACCGATCTGTCCGACGTGCTGACCGGTGCGGGCATCACGCAACTGCTGATCACCGGTGTCACCACCGAGGTCTGCGTGCACACCACCACACGCGAGGCCAACGACCGCGGCTACGAATGCCTGGTCGTCTCCGATTGCGTCGGTTCGTATTTCCCCGAGTTCCACCGTGTCGGCCTGCAGATGGTCACCGCGCAGGGCGGCATCTTCGGCTGGGTCGCCGACAGCGCCGCCGTCATCCCCGCACTGCACCAACTCACCACCACGGCCGCCTGAGGAGACCCGATGAGTACCGACGTCACCACCCCCGCACCCGCCGAGAAGACCGCCGCCGTCGCGTGGTGGACCCGCGGGGACCTCAACGCGTTCTTCGGCCTCGGCTTCAACATCCTGGTCAACGTCCTGACGCTGACCGGCCTGATGATCGCCGTGATCAAGGTGCCTGCCGGCGACGTGCTCGGCACCGTGCTGCCCGCACTCGGCGTCGCATTGATCCTCGGCAACCTGTACTACACGTTCCTGGCGCGCCGACTGGCCAAGCGGGAGAACCGCTCCGACGTCACCGCGCTGCCCTACGGGCCCAGCGTGCCGCACATGTTCATCGTGGTCTTCGTCGTGATGCTTCCGGTCTATCTCAACACCGACGACGCGATGCGCGCCTGGGAGGCGGGGCTGGCCTGGGCGTTCATGATCGGCGTGATCGTGATGATCGGTGCGTTCGTCGGCCCGCACATCCGCCGCCTCACCCCGCGTGCGGCAATGCTCGGCACCCTGGCAGGGATCTCGATCACGTTCATCTCCATGCGGCCCGCCGCGCAGATGTGGGAGGCCGCGTGGATCGGCCTGCCCGTGCTCGCGATCATCCTGATCGGCTTCTTCACCGATGTGAAGCTGCCGTTCGGTATCCCGGTGGGTCTGGCCGCGCTGCTCGTCGGCACCGCGATCGGCTGGATCGGCGGGTTCATGTCGGCACCGGATGTGGGACAGGCCGTGTCCGATATCGCGATCGGCGTGCCGGATCTGCGCGTCGACATGCTGTTCGCGGGGCTGTCGAACCTGGCGCCGCTGCTGGGCACCGCGATTCCCCTGGGGGTCTACAACTTCACCGAGGCGATGAGCAACGTCGAGAGCGCCGCGGCCGCCGGGGACAACTACAACCTGCGCAGCGTGCTACTCGCCGACGGCGCCGGTGCGGTGGTCGGTTCCGCGTTCGGCTCCCCGTTCCCGCCCGCCGTCTACATCGGGCACCCGGGCTGGAAGGACGCCGGCGGCCGGGCCGGCTACTCGCTGGCCAGCGGTGTGGTCATCGGAATCCTCTGCTTCCTCGGCCTTTTCGGGGTGCTCGACGCGCTGCTACCGGTACCGGCGATCGTGCCGATCCTGCTGTACATCGGGCTGCTGATCGGTGCGCAGGCCTTCCAGGCGGTACCGCGGCTGCACGCCATCGCCGTGGTGGCCGCGATCCTGCCCAACCTGGCCCAATGGGCCAGCGGCCTGATCGACAACGCGCTCAACGCCGCCGGCACGTCCGCCGCACAGGTCGGGATGGACGCGCTCGGCAATGCCGGCGTGGTCTACGAGGGACTGCAGACCCTCGGCGAGGGAGCGGTCCTCGTCGGCCTGATCCTCGGCACGATGGTGACCTTCATCCTGGAGAAGAAGTTCCGGTACGCCGCCATCGCGTCGGCGGTGGGCGCGGTGCTGTCGTTCATCGGCCTGATCCATGCGCCCGAGGTGTCCTGGGCCGCGAATCCGCAAGTGGCGCTGGGGTATGCGCTCTTCGGTGTGGTCTGCCAGCTGTACTCGCTGCTGCCCGGCGCGAAAGAGCCGGTGCTGGTCGACGAAGCCGACATCGTGGCGGGTCACTGACCTCAATCCGCGACGAACGGCACCACCGCGTTCTTGCCGAGCCTGACGTACATCCGCCGCCACGGGTCGGCCCCCTCGAGACGCCACTGGTGGCCCGAGCCGGTGGTGTCCTCGGCGAGCAGGACGTCGCCGGGCGCCAGCAGGAACTGCTCGCCGTCGCGGGTGATGAACTGCAGCGTCCCGGCCAGCGTCACGACGAGTTGGCGCACCGGCGCCGTGTGCCAGGCCAGGGTGCCGCCCGCTGCGGTCTCCTCCACGGTCACCTCGGTCGCCGCGAACGTCGTCGACACCAGGTCGTCGTTGCGCCCGGGTGTCATGTCGAGCCGTCCGATCTGCACGTGGGACGCGTCGTCGTCCCCGGTCCACAACCGCACGCAACGGGATCATGCGCGCCACGGTAGCGGGCGGAGCCGACCGGCGTCACTCCTGCTCGGAGTCCTCGCCACCGCCGCGCGGCTGAATTATCGTGCCGGGTATGAGCGCATCCCCCGACGTGGTCGGGCAGACCGAGCCGTACTACGACCTCGGCTCCTATCATCGGCCGACGGACAGCCCCTCGCAGGACGCCCGGGTCTGGTTCGACCGGGGCATGGTGTGGGCCTACGCCTTCAACCACGAGGAGGCCATCGCCTGCTTCGAGCGCGCGCTCGACCTCGACCCCGACTTCGCGCTCGCCCGCTGGGGCATCGCGTATGCGATCGGACCGAACTACAACAAGGCGTGGGAGGCCTTCGATCCCGTCGACCTGGCGGCGTCGGTGGCCCGCGCGCGCAGCGAGCTAGCACTGGCAGCCCGCGGGCGCGCGTCGGCGGTCGAACGCGGACTCATCGAGGCGCTGACCGCGCGCTTCCCCACCGACGATCCCGAGGACACCGACGCGCTGCAGGCCGGCCACACCGCCTACGCCGACGCGATGACCGTACTGGCACGCGCCCATCCCGACGACGTCGACGTCGCGGCCCTGACCGCCGACGCGCTGGTCAACATCACCGCGTGGGCGCTCTGGGACAGCCGCACCGGTGAACCGGCACCCGGGTCGCGGGTGCTCGAGGCCACGGCGATCCTCGACGCCGCACTGGCCACCCCGGCCGGCCGCGCCCATCCCGGCATCCTGCACCTGTATCTGCACACCATGGAGATGTCGGCCACTCCGGAGGTGGCGCTGCCTGCGGCCGACCTGTTGCGCGGGCTGGTCCCCGACGCCGGCCATCTGCAGCACATGCCCAGCCACATCGACGTGCTGTGCGGCAACTACCACGATTCGATCGTCGCGAATGTGGCTGCCGTCCAGGTGGATCGGCGTTTCGTCGAGCGGTCCGGGCCGCTGAACTTCTACTCGCTCTACCGCGCGCACAACCTGCACTTCGTGGTGTACTCGGCGATGTTCGAGGGCAACGCGGCGACCGCGCTGCGCGCCGCCGATGAACTCGCCGAGCAACTGACCCCCGACCTGCTGGCCATCACGTCCCCGCCGATGGCCGACTGGCTGGAGGCGTTCGTGCCGCTGCGCACCCATGTGCTGGTGCGGTTCGGCCGCTGGGACGATCTGATCGCGACCGCGCTACCCGACGATCCCGCGCTCTACTGCACCACCGCGACGACCATCCACTACGGCCGCGGCGTCGCCTACGCCGCCACCGGCCGGCTCGCCGAAGCGCGCGCCGAGCGGGAGGCCTTCGCGCAGGCCTACGCGCGGATCCCGGAGAGCCGCTATCTGTTCAACAACACCAGCCGGGACATCCTCGCCGTCGCCGAAGCCATGCTGGACGGTGAGATCGCCTACCGGGCAGGGGAATTCGAGGAGGCATTCGCGCATCTGCGGCGCGCGATCGCGCTGGACGACGGGTTGCCCTATGACGAGCCGTGGGGATGGATGCAGCCCACCCGGCACGCCTACGGTGCGCTGCTGCTCGAGCAGGGCCGGGTGGAGGAGGCGGCACAGGTCTATGCCGCCGACCTCGGGCTGGACCCGACCCTGGCGCGCTCGTGCCAGCATCCGGGCAACGTGTGGAGCCTGCACGGCTACCACGAGTGCCTGACGCGGCTCGGCCGCACCGCCGAGGCAGAGATCATCGGCAGGCAGTTGGCGCTGGCCGCCGCGCGCGCCGACGTGCCGATCCGCGCGTCCTGTGCGTGCCGGCTCGATGCGTAGACTGCCGCTGTGTCTGTCCGTGCCGCCGACGTCGAGTACCTGCGACGCTGCGCGGCGCTGGCCGCCCAGGCGGTCGAGGCCGGGGACGAGCCGTTCGGGTCGCTGCTCGTGGACCCCGACGGCGTGGTGCGCTTCGAGGACCACAACCACGTCGCCGGCGGTGACGCCACCCGTCATCCGGAGCTGGCGATCGCGCTGTGGGCCGTCGAGCACCTGAGCCCGCAGCAGCGCGCTGCGTCCACCGTCTACACCTCCGGTGAGCACTGCCCGATGTGCGCGGCGGCGCACGCCTGGGTGGGTCTGGGCCGCATCGTCTACGCGGCCTCGTCGGCCCAGCTGACCCAGTGGCTGCGCGAGTGGGACGCGCCGGCCCCGCCGGTGGCCGCCCTGCCGATCACCACGGTCGCGCCCGGTGTGCCCGTCGACGGGCCGGCGCCCGAACTGACCGAGACCATGAAAGCGTTGTACGAGAGGGCGTTTCGACCATGAGTGAGCCGGACTGGGTCGAGCACGCCCTGTGGTGGCAGGTGTATCCGCTGGGATTCGTGGGCGCCCATCCGGCCGATCCCGCGCCCGGGCCCGAGGAGCACCGCCTGCGACGACTGGTCGACTGGCTGGACTACGCGCAGGAACTCGGCGCCTCCGGCCTGGCCCTGGGCCCGGTGTTCGCGTCCCAGACCCACGGCTACGACACCACCGACCACTACCGCATCGACGGCCGACTCGGTGACGACGGCGACTTCGACCACCTCGTCGCCGAAGCCCACGGGCGCGGACTGCGGATCCTGCTCGACGGCGTGTTCAACCACGTGGGCACCGACTTCCCCCGCTACCGCGATGCGCTCGCCGGCGGCGACCGGTCCTGGTTCCGGGTACGCGGCGACGAATTCGCGACGTTCGAGGGCCACGGCGGCCTGATCGCGCTGAACCACCGCGCGGGCGAGGTGGTCGACTACGTCGTCGACGTGATGTGCCACTGGCTCGACCGCGGCGCCGACGGGTGGCGATTGGACGCCGCCTACGCGGTGCCCGACCGGTTCTGGGCCCAGGTGCTCCCCCGGGTGCGGGAACGGCATCCGCAGGCGTGGTTCGTCGGCGAGGTGATCCATGGTGACTACTCGGCGCGGGTCCGCGATTCCGGCTTCGACTCCGTCACCCAGTACGAATTGTGGAAGGCGATCTGGAGCAGCCTCAACGACGCGAACCTGCACGAGCTCGACTGGGCGCTCAAGCGGCACAACGAGTTTCTCGACGTGTTCGTGCCGTTGACGTTCATCGGCAATCACGACGTGACCCGGATCGCGAGCAAGCTGGACAATCCCGCCCACGTGGAGCATGCGCTGGTGGTGCTGCTGACCACCGGCGGAACCCCCAGCATCTACGCCGGCGACGAAGTGGCCTACCGCGGGATCAAGGAGGAGCGGTTCGGCGGTGACGACGCGGTGCGGCCCGAATTCGGTTCTCCCCATGAGGGAGTCGGCGAGCACGGGCAACAGGTGTTCCGTGCCCACCAGCACCTGATCGGGCTGCGTCGCCGCCACCCCTGGCTGCACACCGCCCGGACCGCGCCGCTGCAGGTGACCAACGAAGGCTACGTCTATGCGTCGCGCGGCGGCTCGGACGCCGGCGACACGCTCGTCGTCGCCCTGAACGTCGGCGACGAACCCCTGCCTGTGGCCCTGACGGAGTTCGGATTCGAATCCGGTGACGTGGTGGCCGGTTCCGGCGCGCCCCCGGCCGAGCGGATCGTCGAGACCACGGTGCCGCCGCACGGCTGGCTCGTGATAGCCCCGAGCTGAGTCCAGACTGAGCCCCGAGCTGACTCAGCCCAGCAGCCGCAGCGTCGCGTCGTCCGGTTCCCCGTCGTAGAACGCGTCGAGAACCTCGGTGAAGACCGGGTCATCACCGGCCTGGGCGAACAGCGTCATCGACGAGCGCACCTTCAGGTCGTCGGGGTAGCCCAGGATCTGCCGGGCCGTGCCGCCCCGGTGGGCGGCCAGCAGGCGGGCGCACTCCTGCAGCCGCGGCCCGAGCACCGGATGCGCCAGGTAGGCCTGCGCCTCGGCCAGGGAGCCCAGGCCGAAGCGCTGCGCCGTTGCGCTGTGGCCGAGCCCGCGCAGCTGCGGGAACACGAACCAGATCCAATGGCTGCGTTTGGCTCCCGCGCGCAGTTCGGCCAGCACCGTCGGATAGACGCCGGACTGGGCGTCGACGAAGCGCTGCAGGTCGAACGGGTCGTCGTCAGAGGTGCTCATCTCGGAACCGAGTGTGGCAGGTGGGAGCGTTGATCACTGCGCCGAGTCGTAATCGTTAGCCAACCGCGACCGCGAATCGCTGTGTCGGACAGCCGATCGGGCAATCAGAGCGTGTTCCATGACGACTGCACACGACGGCACGTTTGCGCTACATGTGGGACTTGAACAGAAAGGTGGGTTGGTTGCCGTTATGAAGTGGAAAGAGAAGTTTCGAGGTCGGTGGGTGCGCCGGATGGCGGCTGTAGCCCTGGCAGTCACCGCGCTGCCCGGGCTGATCGGCTTCGTCGGGGGATCGGCGACTGCCAATGCGTTCTCCCGGCCGGGTCTGCCGGTCGAGTACCTGGACGTGTTCTCCGCAGCGATGAACCGCAACATCCGGATCCAGTTCCAGGGTGGCGGTCCGCACGCGGTCTATCTGCTCGACGGTCTGCGCGCGCAGGACGATTACAACGGCTGGGACATCAACACCCCGGCGTTCGAGTGGTACTACCAGTCGGGCCTGTCGACGATCATGCCGGTCGGCGGCCAGTCCAGCTTCTACAGCGACTGGTATCAGCCCTCGCGGGGCAACGGCCAGAACTACACCTACAAGTGGGAGACGTTCCTGACCCAGGAGCTGCCGGCGTGGCTGGAAGCCAACCGTGGCGTCTCCCGGACCGGTAACGCGGTGGTCGGTCTGTCGATGGCGGGCAGCGCGTCGATGAACTACGCCATCTACCATCCGCAGCAGTTCATCTACGCCGCATCGCTTTCCGGGTTCCTCAACCCCTCCGAGGGCTGGTGGCCGATGCTCATCGGGCTGGCGATGAACGATGCGGGCGGCTTCAACGCCGAGAGCATGTGGGGCCCGTCCTCGGATCCGGCGTGGAAGCGCAACGACCCGATGGTCAACATCAACCAGTTGGTGGCCAACAACACCCGGATCTGGGTCTACTGCGGCACCGGTACGCCGTCGGACCTCGACTCGGGCACGGCCGGACAGAACCTGATGGCGGCGCAGTTCCTCGAGGGCTTCACCTTGCGGACCAACATCAGCTTCCGGGACAACTACATCGCGGCGGGCGGCACCAACGGTGTCTTCAACTTCCCGGCGCAGGGCACGCACAGCTGGGGCTACTGGGGACAGCAGCTCCTGCAGATGAAGCCTGACATCCAGCGGGTGCTCGGAGCTCAGGCCTCCGCCTAGCCACCCACCCACACCCAGAGAGCCTGCCGTTTCCCCCGAGCGGCAGGCTCTCTGCTGTGTGTCGCCACCCCAAACGTGACCACTGTGTGACCACGGCGCTGCGGCGCGTTTCGACCGGAGCCCCGGGAGGGTACGAAGCGGCTGGACAGGCGCGACGACCACGCCGATGCCGCCGAACCGAGACCTCCGGAGGAAGCCGTGATCCCCTTCATCTGCATCAGCTGCGGCAGCGTCGACATCGACTCGGCGGACTGCGGGCAGTGCGCCACCGCGAACGGGCCGGAGGGCGCCGCGGCCTGACCGGTCCGCTACAGCCGGGTCCGGACCTCGATGTCGGTGCCGAACTCGTCGAGCATCGCCTCGGTCAGCGTCGGGCGGGTCTCGGCGATCGCCGCGAGATAGTCGTCGGTGCAGGCGGGTTCGCCTCGGCGTGACTCGATCTCCCGCTCGAAGGCGCACTGCGCCCCTTTGCGGGCGGCGAACTCGATGTCGGCGGGGGTGAACATGTCCGACGCCTCGACGAGCTTGTCGACCTCGACGTTGTCGGCGTTGCCGTTCAGATAGCGCAGCCAGATCGCCTTGCGTGCAGCCTCATCGGGCGGTCCGACGGGGATGATGTAGTCGAACCGGCCGGGCCGCAGGAACGCCGAATCCAGTGAGCTGACCGAGTTCGTCGCGCAGATGAGCAGTCGCTCGTCGTGCTGGCGGAACGTCGGGATCAGCTTGAGCAACTCGTTGGTCACCCCGTGCGCGGGGTCCGACGGGATGCCGGAGCGCGATCCGGCGATCTCCTCCACCTCGTCGATGAACACCACCGCCGCGTCGAGCTCGTTGAGGTTGGCGAACACCTCCCGCAGCGCGGCGGGCATCGCGACACCGGGCGTCGCCAGGCGCGACGGGAAGATCTCGACGAACGGCCAACCCAGCCGGCCGGCAACGGCTTTGGCGAAGCTCGTCTTCCCGGTGCCCGGCGGGCCGAACAGGATGACCGCCTTGGGCGGCGACACGCCGTAGCGTGCGGCCAGGTCGGGCTGCGCCAGTGGCGCGACGATGCGCCGCTCGATCATCCGTTTCTCGGTCTCCATGCCGGCCATGTCCTGCCACAGGCGCTGACCCATGAGCTGACCGCCGAGAGCGGTCAGCAATCCGGTGTCCGACGCGCCGACGTGGTCGACCTTCTCGAAGTACCGCAGGTCGGCCCGTTCGGTGTATCCCGAGTTCCGCAGCGCCGTGGCACCCGTCGCGTCGCCGGGCAGCAGCACGCTGATCCGCCGGGCGCCGAGACTGCGCAGACGCAGTTCCAGTTCGGCCAGCAGCGCGCTGCCGATGCCGCGGTCGCGCCACCGGTTGGACAGCGCCACCATCGAGATCCAGGCCCGGTCATCGGCGATGTGGGCCACCGCCATCCCGACCAGCTGGTCACCGACCACCGCGACGACCGCGGGCTGACCGGACCGCGCGGCCGACACCACCTCGGACACCGGGAACGCGGGCGGGGCCTCGCCGGGTTCGCGGCTCTGGTCCCAGACCGAGATCGCCTGGTCGAGGTCGTCGTCGTGGAAATCGCGTAGACGCCAAGGGGGCATGCCGGAGTTGTACCGGCACGGGGCGCCGGCGGGCATCGCCCGAGGGGTGGTGCCGGCGGGGGATCCGTGTCTCCCCCGCGCGTCAGCCCTGCCGGGTGGGACGGATGGTCAGGTCCCCGATCTCCACGTCGTGCGGCTGCTCGATCGCGAACGCGATCGCCCGGGCCACCGCGTCCGCCGGCAGGCCGAACGCATCCATGTCGGCACGTATCCGCTCCCGCAGCGCGTCGTCGGTGATCGACCCGTCCAGTTCGGTGTTGACGAACCCCGGTGAGATCGACGTCGTGCGCACCACGCCGTCCGTCGACTCCTGCCGCAGCGCCTCCATCACGGTGCGCACCGCGTTCTTCGTCGCCGCGTACACCCCCATCGTCGGGACGATCTTCAGCCCCGCCGTCGACACCGTCGTCACCAGGTGGCCGCGGCCCTGCCTGCGGAACACCGGCATCGCGGCGGCGATGCCGTGCAGCACGCCGCGCAGGTTGACGTCGATCATCGCGTCCCAGCCGGCGACGTCGGCGTCGGCGAGCGGGCTGATCGCGCTGATCCCGGCGTTGGACACCAGCACGTCGAGGCGACCGAAACGCTTGACGGCGGTGTCGACGAGCCGCACCAGATCCGCGGCGTCGGTGACGTCGGTGGCGACGGCGGCCACGTCGGCGGCGCCCAACTCGTCGGAGAGGGCGTCGAGGCGGTCGGTGCGGCGGGCGCCGAGGACGAGGCGCGCACCGCGGGCGGCCAGCAGGCGCGCCGTCGCCTCGCCGATGCCGCTGCTCGCCCCGGTGATCGCGACGACCTGGCCGGTGATGGGGTCTGTGCTCATGGTGGGTACGACCGACCGCCGGCGGCGGCTATTCCGCTGTCGGGCGAATCGCCACGGGGAACAAAGCACGCCGCCCCAGGGTTGAGCGCATCAGGTTCAACTTTGGAGGATCGATGCCTGAAGCCGATGCGACGACGCGTCCTGTGCCCCTTCTTTTCGTTAGCGAGCCGATCGTGCTGCCCGGAATGGTCGTGCCGATCGAACTCGACGACGCCGCCCGCGCTGCGGTCGACGCCGCGCAAGCCAGCCAGTCCGGCAAGCTGCTGATCGCGCCGCGGCTGGACGACCGCTACCCCACCTACGGCGTGCTCGCCTCGATCGTGCAGGTCGGCCGCGTGCCCGGCGGCGGTGCGGCCGCGGTCGTGCGCGGCGAGAAACGTGCCCACATCGGCACCGGGGCCACGGGTCCCGGCGCAGCCCTGTGGGTCTCGGTCGACGAGGTGGCCGACCCGGCGATCACCGACGAAACCCGTTCGCTGGCCGCCGAATACAAGAAGCTGCTGCTGGCGATGCTGCAGCGCCGCGAGGCGTGGCAGATCGTCGACGTGGTCAACAAGATCACCGACCCGTCCGCACTGGCCGACACCGCCGGCTACGCGTCGTACCTGTCCGACGTCCAGAAGCGTGAGCTGCTGGAGACCGAGGACGTGGCGGCGCGGCTGCGGTGGCTGATCGACTGGACCGGCGAGCATCTCGCCGAGGTCGAGGTCAACGACAAGATCGCCGAGGACGTGCGGGCCGGCATGGACAAGCAGCAGAAGGAATTCCTGCTGCGCCAGCAGCTGGCGGCGATCCGCAAGGAACTCGGCGAGGGCGAGCCGGACGGCTCTGACGATTACCGCACCCGTGTGGAGGCTGCGGATCTGCCCGAGAAGGTGCGCGAGGCCGCGCTGCGCGAGGTCGGCAAGCTGGAGCGGTCCAGCGAGCAGAGCCCCGAGGGCGGCTGGATCCGCACCTGGCTGGACACCGTCCTGGACCTGCCGTGGAACGTCACCACCGAGGACTCGACGGACCTGAAGGCGGCCCGGGAGATTCTCGACGCCGACCACCACGGTCTCGACGACGTCAAGGACCGCATCGTGGAGTACCTGGCCGTGCGGGCCCGGCGCTCCCAGCGCGGCATGGCCGTCGTCGGCGGCCGCGGCTCCGGTGCGGTGATGGTGCTGGCCGGGCCTCCCGGGGTCGGCAAGACGTCACTCGGCGAGTCCGTCGCCCGCGCACTGGGCCGGACCTTCGTGCGCGTGGCGCTCGGTGGGGTGCGCGACGAGGCCGAGATCCGCGGGCACCGGCGCACCTATGTCGGTGCCCTGCCCGGCCGCATCGTGCGGGCCATCGGCGAGGCGGGATCGATGAATCCCGTTGTGCTGCTGGACGAAATCGACAAGGTGGGGTCCGACTACCGCGGCGACCCGTCGGCGGCGCTGCTCGAGGTGCTCGACCCGGCGCAGAACCACACGTTCCGCGACCACTACCTCGATCTGGACCTCGACCTGTCCGATGTGGTGTTCCTGGCGACGGCCAACGTCATCGAGAACATCCCGTCGGCGCTACTGGACCGCATGGAGCTGGTCACCATCGACGGCTACACCGCCGACGACAAGGTGGCGATCGCCCGGGACTACCTGCTGCCCCGGCAGGCCGAGCGTGCGGCGCTGACGGCCGACGAGGTGACCGTCACCGACGCGGCGCTGCGCAAGATCGCCGCGGACTACACCCGCGAACCGGGGGTGCGCCAGTTCGAGCGGCTGCTGGCCAAGGCGCTGCGCAAGGTGACCACGAAGCTGGACGCCGACCCGTCGCCGATCACGATCGACGAGCCGGACCTGGTGGAGTACCTGGGCCGCCCGCGGTTCATGCCGGAGTCCGACGAGCGCACCGCGGTGCCGGGCGTCGCGACCGGGCTGGCCGTCACCGGCCTGGGCGGCGATGTGCTCTACATCGAGGCCGGTTCGGTCGACGGTGAGCCGGGGCTGAAGTTGACCGGACAGCTGGGTGACGTGATGAAGGAGTCGGCGCAGATCGCGCTGTCCTACGTGCGGGCCCACGCCGAACAGCTCGGGGTCGACCCGAAGGCGCTGGACCGCCAGATCCACGTGCACGTGCCCGCGGGCGCGGTGCCCAAGGACGGCCCGTCGGCCGGCGTCACGATGGTCACGGCGCTGGTGTCGATGGCCACCGGACGCCAGGTGCGCGGCGATGTCGGCATGACCGGTGAGGTCACGCTGAACGGCCGGGTGCTGCCGATCGGCGGGGTCAAGCAGAAGCTGCTGGCCGCGCAGCGCGCCGGGCTGTCGACGGTGTTCATCCCGCAGCGCAACGAGCCCGACCTGGACGACGTCCCGGCCGACGTGCTCGAGGCGCTGGAGGTCCGGCCGATGACCGACGTGGCGGAGATCGTCGCGCTGGCCCTGGAGCCGGTGGCCGAGACGGTGACCGCCGCGGCCTGACGGGAATCCCTTCGCGAGCGTGCGTGTTTGTCGGTTTCGACACGGTGTGTCGGCCACAGACACGCACGCTCGGCGGAAAGAGGGGCACCATGCCTGAACGCGGACACGCCCTGCGCAAGCTGGGCTTCCTCACCATCGGCCGGTTCGACGCCGACGATCCCCGCCCAGGACTCGAGGAGACGCTCGAGGTGATCGACCGGGCCGAGGCGCTGGGCTTCGACAGCGTCTGGCTGCGGTGCCGTCACCTGCAGGCCGGCATCTCGAGCCCGGTCGCGATCATGGCCGCGGCGTCGCAGCGCACCAGCCGCATCGAGCTGGGCACGGCCGTCATCCCGCTCGGCCTGGAGAACCCGCTGCGGCTCGCCGAGGACCTCGCGACCGTCGACCTGCTCTCCGGCGGCCGCGTCAACCCCGGCGTCTCGGTCGGCACCCCCATGCTCTATGACCATTACAAGCGGGCCCTGTATCCGGAATCGTATGAGCTGCAGGACTTCTCGAAGCAGCGGGTGCAGCAGCTGCTGAGCCATCTACGCGGCGAACCCGTCAGCGACTTCTCCGGCACCGTCGGCATCGAACAGTTCACCGACCACGTCCAGCCGCACTCCCCCGGGCTGGCCGACCGCGTCTGGTACGGCGGCGGACGGGACTCCGCGATCTGGGCGGCACAGCAGGGCATCAACTACCTGACGAGCTCGGTGGTCAGCATCGAGGGCACCGAGTCGCGGGACTTCGCCACCATCCAGGCCGAACACATCGACGCATTCCGGGCCCACCACCCCGCGCCGGCGAGAGCGCGGGTGTCCCAGGGCCTGGTCGTCATCCCGACCGACTCGGCCACCGACGACCAGATCCGCCGCTACCGCGACTACGCCGCGAGCCGCTTCGAGCGGACCACGAGCCCCCAGGGGCTCGGACCGCCTGTCGCCGGCGGCCCGGCTCCGCGCGGCATGCTCTTCTCGCCCGACTACGTCGGCATCTCCGACGAACTGGCCGACCAGCTCTTCGACCACGCCGGCTTCCGGCGCGCCGACGAGGTCGCGTTCGCGCTGCCGTTCACCTTCGGCGCCGACGACTACGCGCAGATCATCACCGACCTCGCCAAGAAGCTCGGGCCTGCGTTGGGATGGTCGCCGGCCGGCGTGTGACGCAGAATCACCGCATGGCCTACGACACCGACCTCGCCGACCGGGTGCGCGAACTGATCGCGGCCGAGCGTGGCGTCGACGAGAAGCCGATGTTCGGTGGGCTCGCGTTCCTGATCGGCGGCAACATGTCGGTGTGCGTCAGCGGTCGCGGCGGCCTGATGGTGCGGGTGCCGCCCGAGGACACCGAGCAGCTGCTCGGTCTCGACCACGTCGAGCCGATGATCATGTCCGGCCGCCAGACCCGGGGCTGGCTGCGGGTGTCGGCCGACGGTGTCGCGAGCACCCGCCAGTTGCAGACCTGGGTGCGCCGCGGGGTGGAGCAGGCCAAGACGCTGCCGGCCAAGTAGCGATTCCCGGCGCGGGAAGCGGGTAGCCCCTGTCGATGAGCAGAAACGACATCGTGCGGCGCCTGCTCGACGAGGCCGGCACGACCTACGCCGAACAGGCCGGGATCCGGCTCGCCGACAAGCCCATGCCGCTGTTCGAGCTGCTGGTGCTGTGCATGCTCGCCAGCAAGCCGATCGACGCGAACATCGCGGTGCGCGCGGCGCAGGAGATCTTCGGCGAGAAGCTGCGCACTCCGGACGCAGTCCTGGACGCCAAGCGGCAGACGATGATCGAGGCGTTCGGGCGGGCCGGCTACGCCCGCTACGACGAGAGTTCGGCCACCCGGCTCGTCGACATCGCCACCGCCGTCCGCGCCGAGTACCGGGGCGACCTGCGCGGCCTGGCCGAACGCGCGGAGCACGACCCCGCGGCCGCGAAGCGTCTGCTCGAGGAGTTCACCGGCATCGGGGACACCGGCGCCGACATCTTCCTGCGGGAGGTGCAGGACGTCTGGACGTGGGTGCGACCCCACTTCGACTCCCGCGCGCTCGCCGCCGCCGAAGACCTCGGGCTGCCCGGGGACCCCGACGAACTCGGGCGGCTCGCCGGCGCCGACTGCGCGCCCTTGGCGGCGGCGCTGGTGCGGGCGTCCCTCGACCGTGACGTGCGCGAGGCGATCACGCGCTGACGCGCGAACCGTGCCCCGGGTGCTCCGCGCTGCGGGGCCTGCGGCACGCTGGAGCACCGTTATGCGTGCGACTCCCTCACTCTGCGCGACCGCGGCGCTCGGTCTGCTGCTGACCGGCTGTACCGGACCGGCCGTGGTCAACACCGAGCAGCCGACCAGCCGGGCCCCCGCCCCGGCGGCGGCTCCGACCCCGACAACCCGGCCCAGCAACGCGCACCTGGCCAACGCCTTCGAGTACGCGACCCCGGTCGACGGCACGACCGGCTACGCGTTCACCACGCCCAGCGGCCGCTGGCAGTGCGTGATCGTCCCGCGCACCCAGGCCAGCTGCGGCAAGGCGGGCGGCTCCGGGTCCGCGCTCGGCATCACCGGCGCGCCCGACGAGGTGCCCGGCCCGGACGGCGAGACCGTCGCGCCCACCGCCATCCTGGTCGACCGCAGCGGCGACCCGCAGTTCGCCGCGCTGCCGGCGTCGTCGGTCACCGACCCGCCGGAGCTGCCGTTCAACCGGATCCTTGCCGTCGCCGGGTTCCGCTGCAATGTCCAGGAAGCGACCGGCATCTCATGCCTGTCGGAGCTCTCCGGCAGGGGCTTCACGTTCTCCGCCGACGGCTACACGACGGCCTACACCGACGTGCCCGCCGACGCTCCCTAGGCTCGTGCCCATGACATCAGCGCGCACCCCGGTCACCGTCACCGTCACCGGAGCCGCCGGCCAGATCGGCTACGCCGCACTGTTCCGCATCGCCGCGGGCGCGATGCTCGGCCACGACACCCCGGTGGCGCTGCGACTGCTCGAATTGCCCGACGCGGTCCGCGCCGCCGAGGGCGTGGTGATGGAACTCGACGACGGCGCGTTCCCGCTGCTGGCGAGCACCGAGATCTTCGACGACCCGGTCCGCGCGTTCGACGGCGTCGACGTCGCGCTGCTGATCGGCGCCAGACCGCGCACCAAGGGCATGGAGCGGGCCGACCTGCTCGGGGCCAACGCGGCGATCTTC
Source organism: Mycolicibacterium chlorophenolicum (assembly GCF_001044235.1). Classification (GTDB taxonomy): domain Bacteria; phylum Actinomycetota; class Actinomycetes; order Mycobacteriales; family Mycobacteriaceae; genus Mycobacterium; species Mycobacterium chlorophenolicum. Next base: position 457,421 of record NZ_JYNL01000030.1, read on the forward strand.
GCGACTGCGGGCCGGGCGCTGAACGCGGGCGCCGGTCCTGAGGTCCGCGTGCTCGTCGTCGGCAACCCGGCCAACACCAACGCACTCGTCACCGCCGCGCACGCCCCCGACATTCCGGCCGACCGGTTCACCGCGCTGACCCGGCTCGACCACAACCGGGCGGTGGCGGCGATGGCCCGGCACGCCGGGGTGCCCGTCACCGAGATCAGCAAGATGACGATCTGGGGCAACCACTCGCCCACCCAGTACCCCGACATCTTCCACTCGATCGTCGGGGGTCGTGCCGGCGCCGACTACGCCGCCGACACCCGTTGGCTCGCCGACGAATTCATCCCCACCGTGGCGCGGCGCGGCACCGCGATCATCGAGGCCCGTGGCGCCGGCTCCGCGGCGTCGGCGGCCAACGGCGCGATCGACCACGTCGACGACTGGATCCACGGCACCCCCGACGGGAACTGGACGTCGGTGGCGCTGCCGTCGCCCGGCGTCTACGGCGTCGACGAGGGGTTGGTGTGCTCGTTCCCGTGCCGCTCGGTCGGTGGCCGCTGGGAGATCGTCGAGGGCCTGGACATCAACCCGTTCTCGCGGGCCAGGATCGACGCGTCGATCGCCGAGCTGCGTGCCGAACGGGACGCGGTCGCCGCGCTCGGCCTGCTGTAGTCACTCCAGCGTCGCGGTCCCGTCGGCGTGCACCCGCACCGCCGCGCCGGCGATGTCGTCGGCGATCGTGGTCTCGGCCGCGTCGGTGCCGGTGATCACCGCCAGCACCCGGGCGTCCTCGGGTGTGCGCACGGCGAGGAACGCCTTCTCGGGTTCGCCGTCGCGGCCGACCGGCGTCGTCCACGATTCGACCGTGCCCACGCCGGTCCAGTCCACCAGCTCGGTCCGCGTCGGCTCCCGGTCCACGGCGTCCTGCACGTCCTCCCAACGGAATTCGTGCTGCGGCGGCTCGGTCCCGTAGACGCCCATGCTGTGCTTGGTCAGGTAGCCGCCGTTGGCGGTGATCAGGCCGCGGGTACCGGGCCGCGCGGCGAGCTGCTCGGCCATCGTCGCGATGGAGTGGGTGACGTAGTTGTTCCAGGGTCCGCCGGCGAAGGTCAGCCCGCCGGTGACCGTCAGCGGCCGGGCCGGGTCGCCGAGTGGCAGGCCGAGCTCACGCGCGGCGACCTGCACCGCCGACGGGAAGCAGGAGTACACGTCGATCAGATCGAGGTCGTCGACGCCGGTTTCGGCCAGGTCGAGGGCGCGGTTGCCGGCGATCCTGATGGCCGGCGAGGTGTGGAACTCGGCCCGCTCCCCGATCGCGTAGGTGTCGTGGGCGTCCGTGCCGGCGTACGGGAAAACCCAACGCTCCGTGGGGATCTGAAGATAGGTGGCCTTCTCGGCGGAGGCCAGGATCAACACCGCGCCCTGATCCACCATGTTGTTGGAGTTCATCAGCTTCGTGTACGGCCAGCTGATCATCCGGTTGTCGGCCGACGGCTGATAGATCTGCTCGGCGCTGTAGGTCTCCCGGTTCCACGCGTGCGGGTTGCCCGCGGCCACGTGCGAGAACTGCGCCCACAGTTCGCCGATGCGCTGCCGGTGAACCTGGCCGCTCTCCCCGGCGGCGATGCGCACCGCCTGTTCGAACATCGGGTACACGTAGGCCGGCCGGTCCAGGTGGATCTTCAGATCGCCGGGGCCTGCCATCGGCATGGTCTCGTCGGAGCCGGGCGCCAACGGCACGGACTCGTCCTGCTTCGTCCAGTGCGCTTTGGTACCTGCCGCGCGCATCTTCGTTTTCGTGCGCCAGGTCTCCGCGCCGGCGATCAGCACGACGTCCGCCCTACCCTGTTGGATGTCCAGGCAGGCCTGGTTCACCAACGTCTGCGGGACGTTGCCGCCGATCCCGGTGTAGCGGGTCACGGCCTTGTCGGCGCGCAGACGTTGCGCCAGAAGCAGACCCGGATCGCGGTAGCGCCATGACAGCAGGTTGACCACCCGCACCGCGTCGACCGCTTCGAGCACCCGCGGATCGGCGGCCTCGCGCGCGGCGGCGACCATCAGGTCGACGGGCTCCACCTCGGGATTCTCGGTGTGCTGGTTGACCTGGCCGTAGCCGACGAGAACCGGTGTGCGGGGATCGAGGGGCATGGATGGTCAACCTTCCTGAGGGGTGTCGTAGGCGAACAGCGCGCCGTCGGCGATCAGTTCGTCGATGCGGTCGTCGTCGAGACCGAGCACCCGTCTGCACAGGTCGCGGGTGTGCTCGCCGGCCATCGGTGCCGGGCGCAGCGGCGCCCGCGCGATCCGTCGGTACCGGGCCGGTGCGGTCTCCGCCGGAATCGGCTTCTCCAGCAGCGGATGCACCATCTCGGTGAACAGTTCCCGGAAGACCACCTGCGGGTCGGCAGGCACGTCGGCCGCGCGCTGCATCGGCGCGGCCGGTACGCCCCGGCGCTGCAGCAGATCGGCGACCTCGTTCTTGTCGCGCGTGGCCGTCCACTCCCCGACGGCGGCGATCAGTGAGGCCCGGTCGGCAGGCAGATCAGTCGCCCCCATGATCGCGGCCAGGGCGTCGCGGTCCGCGGGTCCGCGCACCGAGACGACGCACCATTCGTCGCCACCGGCGCACGGGCACACCGCGTGCACGGCGTCGTCGTCGGCGACGGGAAGCCCTGCCGCGCGGGCGGATTCGACGACGTACCGAGTGGCGAGCTGATTGATCGCGGCTTCGGCCTGGGAGATGTGCACGTGGGCGCCGCAGCCCTGACGGTCGCGGCGGATCAGCGCGGCCAGCGCGGCGATCGCGGTCAGCCTGCCCACCACGTGGTCGGGAAAAATGGTCGTCGCGTCGAAGAACGCGTCGGGCGGGGCGTCGGGCGAGGTCCACAGGTGGGTGATGCCGGTGCACGCCCGCACCAGCGGGCCGTAGCCCATCTGCGCGCTCCACGGCCCGCGGTCGCCGTAGGCGCTGCTCTCGGCCAGCACGATGTCCGGATTCAGTTCGCGCAGCCGCTCGTAGGAGAAGCCGAGCGAGGCCAGCGTGCCGGGTTTGAAGTTGGCGAACACGGCGTCGGCGTCGGCGACCAGGCGGGCGAACAGGTCCGCGCCGCGCGGGTGGCGCAGATCCAGGCCCAGGCTGTACTCGTTGCGGTGCGTCAGCGCCCACGACCGGCTCATCAGCTGGCCGGGCGGGCTCTGGCGCAGACCGTCGGGATACGCCGCGCTCTCGACCTTGATGACCTCGGCGCCCAGATCGGCGAACAACCGGCCCAGTTCACCGCCCGCGACGATCACCCCGAGATCGAGGATGCGCAAGCCCTCCAGCGGGCGTGCCGCGTCGGGCCGCGTCGACGCCGGTACCGGTGCCGCGGACTGTGGCCACGCGGCATCGCTGGAGCCGGATTCCTGTGCGGGACTGCGGAACCCGTGATGCTCGCCGTCGACCACGAACGGCCCCACCGGAATCGCGATGCGCGCCTGGGGTGTGAGCGGAGCCTCGGCGATCGCACCCACGTCGCGGAAGTGCCCGGCGGACAACGCCTCCCCTGGGGTGCGGACCGCCGCGATCGGTACCCCGCGCTCCTGGCCCTGTGCGACGAGGCTGTCCATCGTCTGCGACGCGAACAATGCCCCGATCGCCGCGTTGAGCTCCGCCGAGGCGGCGTACCGTGCGGCGATGGTGTCGAACTCCGGGCCCGCGAACCGTTCCGGTTCGCCCAGCCATGCCCGCATCCCCCGCCACTGGCGCGGCGAGAGCAGGCAGATGCGCACGTGCCCGTCACTGCACCCGAAGACCGGATAGATCTGCTGATTGCGCGGGCGGCCGCGCCACAGCTGGGCCGGCTGCTTCAGTCCGACCGCCGCCTGCCCCTCGGAGCCGTACGGCGGGTCGAGGGCCTGCACCACCGCCTCGAACCGCGAGAAATCGATGAAATCCCCTCTGCCGCCGCGTAACCGATCGAAGTAGGCGATCAGCACGGCCCACGCCGCCTGCACCGCCGCGGTCGCCGACGCCACTCCCGGCGGCGGCAGGACCGGCGTTCCGGTCGACGGCCCGGTGCGCGAGAGCGCGGAGGACATCGCGTAGAAGACCGCATCGGTGCCACACCACGACGCGCGCGGCCCCGTCAACCCGAAGTCGGTGACCGACAGGGTCACCAGGTGAGGGTGCCGGTCGGCCAGCTCGGCGCATGATGTCCCGAAAGCCGCAGTGCCACCAGGGTTTCCGCTGTCGATGACGATGTCCGCGGCGGCAGCGAGCTCGAGGAGCCGGCGCCGGTCCCCGTCATCGGCCGGATCGAGGCGCGCGCAGCGCTTGTTGGCGTTGTCGAGCGCGAACCCGATACTCGCACCGGCGACGGTCGGCGCGGCCCGCCGGGCCGGGCTGCCGCCGGGCGTCTCGATCTTGCAGACGTCGGCGCCCAGGTCGGCCAGGATGCGGCCCACGGCGTCGGCGTCACCGGCGGACAGATCGAGCACGCGAACGGACGCCAGCAATCCCGCCTCGCCCATCGGTGGTGTCCGCCCTTCTGTGGTGACCGCTCGCGAAAGATTAACGCCCCGGTCATCGGGTACGGGTTGACGGTGTACCGGAGCCGAGTTGGATGAGGGCGATGACGACTGCTGCGTGGACGACCGTGGACCGAGAGCCGCTGAGCGACGAGATGGTCGATCGGCTCGACCGGTGGTGGCGGGCCGCCAACTACCTGTCGGTGGGCCAGATCTATCTGCTCGACAACCCGCTGCTGCGCACCCCGCTGGTGCGCGACGACGTCAAGCCGCGGCTGCTCGGGCACTGGGGCACCACGCCGGGCCTGAACTTCCTCTACGCCCACCTCAACCGGGCGATCGCCGAGCGCTCCCAGTCGACGATCTATCTGACCGGCCCGGGCCACGGCGGACCCGGTCTGGTGGCCAGCGCCTACCTCGACGGCACCTACAGCGAGGTCTACCCGGACATCACCCCCGACACCGAGGGCATGCGCCGGCTGTTCCGGCAGTTCTCCTTCCCCGGCGGCATCCCCTCCCATGTCGCCCCTGAGACACCGGGCTCCATCCACGAGGGCGGTGAACTCGGCTACGTGCTGTCGCACGCCTACGGCGCCGCGTTCGACAACCCCGACCTCCTGGTCGCCGCGGTGGTCGGCGACGGCGAGGCCGAGACCGGACCGCTGGCCACCAGCTGGCACTCCAACAAGCTCGCCAACCCCGCCCACGACGGCGTGGTGCTGCCGATCCTGCACCTCAACGGCTACAAGATCGCCAACCCGACCGTGCTGGCCCGGATCCCCGAAGACGAACTGCGCGCCCTGATGGTCGGCTACGGGCACGCGCCGTACTTCTTCGAGGTGCCCGACGATGCGTCCGCCGAGGATCACGCGGATGCGCATCGCCGGTTCGCCACCCTGCTCGACGACGTCCTCGACGAGATCGCCGCGATCAAGGGCCGCGCCGCCGACGGCGACGACTCCCGGCCCGCCTGGCCGATGATCGTGTTCCGCACCCCGAAGGGATGGACCGGGCCGGCCACCATCGACGGCAAGAAGACCACCGGATCCTGGCGCGCCCACCAGGTGCCCCTGGCCAGTGCCCGCGACACCCGGGAGCACCTCGCGGTCCTCGGCGACTGGCTCGCCTCCTACCGCGCCCACGAACTCTTCGACGACGACGGCAAGCTGCACGACGACATCGCGGCGCTGGCGCCGAAGGGTCCGCTCCGGATGAGCGACAACCCGCACACCAACGGCGGCCTGCTGCTCAAGGATCTGCGCCTGCCCGATTTCCGCACCTTCGGGGTCGACGTCCCCGCGCCGGGTGCGACGGTCGCCGAGGCCACCCGGGTCCTCGGCCAGTGGCTCACCGAGGTGATCCGGCTCAACCCCGACAACTTCCGGATCTTCGGACCCGACGAGACCGCGTCGAACCGGTTGCAGGCCGTCTACGACGCCACCGACAAGCAGTGGAACGCCGAACTGGTGGGCCCCGAGGTCGACGAACACCTGGCCCGGGTGGGACGCGTGGTCGAGATGCTCTCCGAGCACCAGTGCCAGGGCTGGCTCGAGGGCTACCTGCTGACCGGCAGGCACGGGCTGTTCAACTGCTACGAGGCGTTCATCCACATCGTCGACTCGATGCTCAACCAGCACGCCAAATGGCTCAAGGTCACCGACACGATCCCGTGGCGGCGCCCGATCGCGAGCCTGAACTACCTCCTGTCCAGCCATGTCTGGCGCCAGGACCACAACGGGTTCTCCCACCAGGATCCCGGCTTCATCGACCACGTCGTCAACAAGAGCGCCCACGTCGTGCGCGTCTATCTGCCGCCGGACGCCAACACGCTGCTGTCCACCTACGACCACTGCCTGCGCTCGCGCCAGTACGTCAACGTCGTGGTGTCCGGTAAGCAGCCCTCCCCCAACTTCCTGACCATGGAGCAGGCGATCGCGCACTGCACCCGCGGCCTCGGGATCTGGGAGTGGGCCGGCAGCGAGGTGCTCGGCACCGATCCCGACGTCGTGCTGGCGTCCGCCGGAGACATCCCGACGCTGGAGGCGCTCGCGGCCGCGGACATCCTGCGCCAGCACCTGCCCGATCTGAAGGTGCGGTTCGTCAACGTCGTCGACCTGATGCGGTTGCAGGACGACACCGAGCATCCGCACGGCCTGTCCAGTCGCGATTTCGACATGATCTTCACCACCGACCGGCCGATCATCTTCGCCTACCACGGCTACCCGTGGCTGATCCACCGGCTGACCTACCGGCGCACCGGGCACGCCAACCTGCACGTGCGCGGCTACAAGGAGGAAGGCACCACGACGACGCCGTTCGACATGGTGATGCTCAACGACCTCGACCGCTACCACCTGGTGATGGACGTCATCGACCGGGTTCCGTCACTCGGCTCGCGATGCGCGACGCTGCGCCAGCAAATGGCCGACAAGCGCATCGCCGCCCGCGAGTACACCCGCGCCCACGGCGACGACATCGGCGAGGTCAAGGACTGGGTGTGGCCCGCCGCCCGGGAGTCCGGGTTCGGGGTCGGCGGCGCCGCCGCCGCAGACACCGGCGGCGACAACGAGTAGGTGACCTGGGCATCCGCTCCCGTTCGGTACCCTGGAGCGGTTATGTCTGACGTCAGCGTCATTTCCGACGAGCCCCACCCGCTGGTGGGGCAGTTGGCGGCGCTGCACCACTTCCGCACCTACGTCGACGTCGGGGTCGTCGTGGTCGTGCTGGCGCTGACGAACCTGCTCGCCCACTTCACGACGCCGTGGGCCAACGTCGCGGTCGTCCCGGTCGCGGCGGTCATGCTGGTCGCGCTCGTGCGCTCCCGCGGGCTGGGCTGGTCGGAGCTGGGGCTGGGCCGCGAGCACTGGCGCTCGGGCGCCGGCTACGCGCTGGGTGCGGTGGCCCTGGTCGGCATCGTGATCGCCGTGGGGGCGCTGCTGCCCTGGACCCGGCCGATGTTCCTGAACAACCACTACGCCACGCTGTCCGGCGCGCTGGTCGCGTCGATGATCATCATCCCGTTGCAGACCGTCATCCCCGAGGAACTCGCGTTCCGCGGTGTCCTTCACGGCGCACTGGACCGTGCCTGGGGCTTCCGGGGGGTGGCCGCGGCGGGCTCGCTGCTGTTCGGGCTGTGGCACATCGCGTCGTCGCTCGGGCTGACGGCCGGCAATGTCGGGTTCACCCGGATTCTCGGCGGCGGGGTCTTCGGCATGGTCGCCGGCGTCGTCGGCGCCGTCCTGGCCACGGCCGCGGCCGGATTCGTGTTCACCTGGCTGCGCCGGCGCAGCGGCAGCCTGATCGCGCCGATCGCGCTGCACTGGTCACTCAACGGGCTGGGCGCCCTCGCCGCGGCCCTGGTGTGGCACCTCAGCTAGGCGTCCGGCCGGCCCGTCTGCGGGCGCGGAACTCGCGGTTCTTCAGCTTGTTCCCGCACGACGCCATGTCGCACCACATGCCGCCGTGGTTGCGCGACGCGTCGTAGAACGCCCACCGGCACTCGTCGTTGCCGCAGGCCTTGAGCAGCGCCCAGGTGCCGTCGCGCTGCGCGTCGCGGATCGCCAACAGCAGCGAGGCCAGCCGGGTGGTCACGTCGTCGCCGCGCGCGTGCAGCGTGACCGTCCCATCTGACTCGAGTGTGGCCCGGACGGCGGCCGCTTCGGCGACCCGCCGCAACGGCGCGAGGTCGGCCGGTGTCGGGCGGGGTCCGCCCCCGTTGCCGACGAGCATGGCTCGCACCGCTTCCCGGACCCGGACGACCAGCTCCAGATCGGCGACGTCGAGCCGGGCATGAGGTGCCAGCAGTGCATTGCCCACCAGCCAGTCACGCGCGTCGGCCGGGTCGGCCAGCCGGTCGGCGCCGTCGGGCCGCTCGACGGTGTTCACCAGCGCCTGGATGCGCCGCAGCGGCGGCGGCGCGGGTTTGGTCTCGTCGTCGCCGGGCCAGGCGCGACCGTCCACGGTCATGGGAGCAAGACTAGCACTCATGACTGGTGAAACCCATTGACCGGTCATGCATGACCGGTATAACGTTTTCGACAGTCATCAAACATCGAGTCGGAGCGCAGCGCGATGCCAGAGCACACGATCCCCGCAGAGGTTCTTCTCCGCGCGCCAGGACACCGCAGCGGGCGGCGACCGCGGCTCACCGCCCGGCTGGCCGCCCGCCTTCGCGCCCACGCCTTCGATCGTCGGCTGGCCGTCGGAGTGCCAGCGGACCCGGGATCCGCGCTGGCTGCGCACACCGCGCGCGTGACGTCCGCCGCCGAGCGGCAAGCCCTTGCCCGGGCGCTGCGGCAGGTGCGACAGCGGGCCGACGCGCCGCTCTGGTCGTCGTCGGTCCCGGTGCACGCCGACAACGTCGCGGCCGCCGGGCAGCTGATCGATCGGCTGATCACGCGGCTGGAGACGCCCGGGCCGGTCGGCGCCCGCGGGATGGCCCGCCTGCGACTGGTTCTCGGTGACGGTTGCGGGCCGCTGTACCGGTGCGGTCGCGGCGATCTCGCCGGCCGGCTGGGTGCGGCGCTGGCGGCGCTCTAGGTGCGGGGGCGTGCGGCGCGCAGGCCCAGCGTGCGGCGCCCGTCGGCGATCAGTTCCTCGAGCAGCGCGTCGTCGTCGAGGCCGTCGAAGGACAGGCCGACCGCGCCGGCGACCCCGGCCATGACGATCGCCGCCCTGACCTGACCGCCGGGACCGGGGTCGGCGCCGGCGAGGAGGTCGAACTGGCGCTGCACCACCGCGGCCCACTCCGGTCGGCCGCGCAGGAAGTCGACGACGGCCGGGTCGCCGCTGAACACCGGGAACAGGTGACGGTTGGCCACGGCGAGCCGCGCATAACCGGCGAGCATGCGGTCCGCGCGTGCCCGCGGGGTGCGGTGCGTCGCGGCGTCCTCGGTCAACGCGGCGACCCGGTCGATGATGGGTTCGATGATCGCGCCCAGCAGCTCATCGCGGGTCCGGAAGTGGTGGTAGATGGCCGATTTCGTGAAGCCGAGCTCGTCGGAGATCATCTGCAGCGACGTCGCCGCGACACTGTGGTTCCTGAACAGTTCGATGGCGGCGTCCATGAGGCGCCGGCGGGTCGAACCGTCGTCGGCGGTGCCACCGTTGCCCGTGCGGCTGACCATTCGTACAGGCTACTCCTGTACGTTTGGTCAGGAATGTGCTGCCGCGAGAAGAGGAACGTCTCATGCCCATCGATTTCGACAACAGCCGCCGGACACCCTTCGACCTGTCCGGCAAGGTCGTCGTCGTCGTGGGCGGAGGGCAGATGCCCGGACCGAAGATCGGCAACGGCCGGGCCAGCGCGATCGTCGCGGCCCGCCACGGGGCCGAGGTCGTCGTCGTCGACATCGACCCGGGCAGCGCCGGCCAGACCGTCGACACCATCACCGCCGAGGGCGGCCGCGCCTACGCGGTCGAGGCCGACGTCTCCGAGGAGCGGGACTGCCGCCGGATCTTCGACGTCGCCGTGGAGCGCAGTGGGCGCGTCGACGGCATGGTGTACAGCGTGGCGATCAACCCGCCCTTCGACATCGCCACGAACACCATGGCGCGCAGCGAATTCCACCGCGGCATCGACGTCAACCTGCTCGGCTGCTACTACTGCAATCTCCATGGCGCACAGGCCATGCGACGCAACGACGGCGACACGACGGGCAGCATCGTCAACATCTCGTCGATCGCCAGCATCAAGAACGAGATCGGGCTGAACATCGGGATCATGCCGTACGCGCTCGGCAAGTGCGGCCTGAACCAGATCACCGAGCTGACCGCCGTCCAGTTCGCCGACGCCGGCATCCGGGCGAACACGCTGATGCTGGGGCCGATCGACTCGACGCTCGGCAACCACGACGCGCAGTCCCTGTTCGGCCTCGACCCGACGGAGGTCGACGAGGTCTACCGCGACACCGTCCGGCTCAAGATGGGGCGCGCCACCGCGTGGGAGACCGGCTACGCCGTGCTCTACCTGCTGGCCGACGAGTCACGCTTCATGACCGGTCAGCAGATCCGGCTCGACGGCGGCGCCACCGTCGTGCGGTGACGCCCGGACCTGTCTAGACCCTGCGCTTCTGCACCATCCCGACGATCCACAACAGGATCACCGAACCGAGGATCGCGGTGAACAGCGTGAACCACCACCCGCCGCCGGCGGTGTCGAGGAAGAAGCTCAGCAGGAAGCCGCCGATCAATGCGCCGATGACGCCGATGACGATGTTCATCAGGATGCCCGACCCGGACCCCTTGACGATCTTCCCGGCAATCCAGCCGGCGATCGCGCCGATGATGATGTAACCGATCCACCCCACGCTCGTCTGTGTCGACGAGCGGGCGAGGAATTCGGTTGCCGCCATGATCTCCATGAGGATCTCCTGCCTGTTGCCGCCAGGCCCGGAGCGGCCGCACCCGGACCCTCACCCAGGTATAGCGGGCGCAGGTAACGGTTCGGCCATGCAATCGGAAACGATCGATCACACCCGAATCGCCGGCCGAGTCACCCGTCAGGCGGGCGGCAGCATCCCGGGGGCCGCGTTGGGATCGACCGGAACCGGCACACCGACGGCGGGCCGCGGCGGCGGCGCATTGGGATCGGCCGGCGGCGGAGCGGCGTTCGGGTCGCCCGGTGCTGGCGGCGGCGGCGGGGGCGGCGGCGTCCAGGGCCGGATCGAGTTGGCCAGCGTCACCGCTTCGTTCTGCGGGATCGGGTTGGTCGCGGTGCCGAGCCACACGACGAACCAGCGCTCGGGAGCCCGCTGACCGCGCGGGGTGCCCGGGGCGGTCGGCGCACCGACCACTCCGGCCCAGATCTGGCCGTTCGGCTTGTTGGTGTCGGTGAACTTCACCTCGTAGGACGACGCGACACCGGTCATGCCGTTGGCGTTCAGCGGGACGGTCTGCTGATTGATGCGGGTGCCGGGGAACGGCATGAAGAACTCACCCATGTCCGACGCCAGACGCTGAGCCGCCTTGGTGTTGTCGGTCTCCGCGCCGGCGAACAACTTCAGGTCGAGCCGGCCGAGCAGCACGCTGGTGTCATTCGGCGCCGGCGTGTCGGGCGGCGATCCTGCGGGGGGCAGTTTGTTGAGCAGCGCCTGACCGTACGAGAGCTGGGCGGCGT
>NZ_JYNL01000031.1 GCF_001044235.1 Mycolicibacterium chlorophenolicum
GCGCAAATGGATGCGTCTGTCGAAGAAGAAGCTGCGTGACCGTATCGATGTGTGGGTGGCTGATTACGATCCCGCCGCGGTTCGGGTCCCGCCGACGGTGGCGCAGAACTGCTATGTCGAGGTCGAGGCGCATCCCGAGGCGGCGGGGATGGCGATGGTGGGGGGTGTGCTGGATGCGGTCGACGCTTCCGCGTTCGATCAGCGCCTGGATGTGATTGCGGGGTCGGTGTGCGTCAACGATCCCCGCTCCAAGGCGCAGCGGCGCGCCGCGGCGTGTGGCGCGCTGGGGCGTGGTGAGGGGTCGTTGGCCTGCCTGTGCGGATCAGCTGACTGCCCGGCGGTGACGATGCCGGCGAAGCCGGCGCCGATGATCGCGACGCGCG
>NZ_JYNL01000032.1 GCF_001044235.1 Mycolicibacterium chlorophenolicum
ACATGCCCAGAACGGTACCGGCTGTATCAGATCAAATGAGAAAGGCGCGCCGATGTGTCACATCAAATGAGAATGCTTCAGATCGGATGAGAACTGACAGGTGCGCTCATCAGGTTGCACACTCCGTGGCAGCGGTCGGCATCCTCAATTCGTCACAGTGACGAAATAACGCGGCCGACCCGCAGCATATGTAGTGCGGTCGACGGGGGACGTGACGCGCACCCCAGTAGAGAACACCTGAAATTTCACTCGATCGCTGCCGGGCACCATTCGTGCCGGGCGGATGCACCGTCGGTGGCCGCAGGCCCATTCCGCGGCCGGCGCGCTCTTGGCGCACGCCATCGACCGAGGTGATCACCGCCGTGACGCTACCGGGCCGACACCGGACACTGCTTGTCCGGCTCACACACCCCGCCGGCAACTCTGGCAGCTGCGTAAGAACGCAACATGAATACTGCTGCGCCACAACACATTTCGCCGATAATAGCGATTATGTCAACTCACAGTTGGCATATATGCTAACTTACACTTGACGTAAGCATACTGTCGCAGAATACTTGGCGGCATGGCAATCCCCCGCCTCGTCGAGTTGATCGACAGGTATCGGACCGCGCACGGCGTGAGCGAATCCGAAGTGGCCCGCCGGATTGGCATGTCCCGCGAGAACCTGCGCAAGTGGCGGATTAACGGTGTCAGCCGCCTCCCGGACCGCGAGAATTTGGCGGCCGTCGCCCGCGTGATCGGCAAGCCCTATCGCGAGGTCGTTTCTGCGGCCCTCTTCGACACCGGATACCTCACCGACGACCAGGCGTCCACACCGAGGCCTCACGATGAGGTCCTCCACGACGCGATCAGCGTACTTACCGAGGCAACCCGGCTGACCAATCAACCTATGCGGCAAGCGACGTCAGGCCAATGGGAGGTCGATCCCGATCCCCGCGCCGCGCTGCGCATCGACTGGGCCGCCTTCGTAACGCTGGCCCTGGCGGGCGCGGCGGCCAACGTTGGGAGCATCGAGGAAGCACTGGCAGGCCGGCCAGGCTCGTGGGAGGCCGAAATGGTTCGGCGCACACTACAAGCCATGGTCTTTGACGACAAAGACTTACTGCGCCATCGCACCGAGCCGGTCGTGGTCGATCTCTGGGTGGAAAGCATTCTTGCCCAGATCGACGACGGCAGCGACGACGCCTATGCCGACGCACAACTCGAACTCGACGCCCGCGCCGACGCCATTCCTGAGCCCACCGACCTGCCGCCAGGCCCCTTCTCCCCCAACGACCCCCGCATCGCAGCCGTGGACTGGGTGAACGTAGACGACAACGGCTACCTAGTCATCACCCACGATGGCTGGACCGGCGACGCTGACGACGTGGCCCTGCTCTCCGAACTCTCAGCGGAGGCCGAGGCCTCCCGCGATCCAACCCCCGGCGAGATCGCCTATGAGCAAGCCATGCAGTCGATCGCTGCCCTGGTCGACGCACTCACTGAGCAGCAGAAACGCGAATACACCGAGTACGCGACCCGGCTCACCGAGGCCATCCACGCGCAGCTCGCGGCCCTAGAGCTGACGGTACCGCTGTCGATCAATATCACCCTTGCCCCCGAGACTTGGGCTCACGAGGACTTCGACAAGCACGCACCGTCGACGTACTCCAGTAGCGCCATTGAGGGCGCCATCGAAAGCGCCGTCATGGAGACCCCCACCCCCGCAGCCCGCCCCGGCAGTCCCCTCGAACGGCTCGAAGTAAGTCGGAAAGGTCAGTAACAACAATGAGCGAGGTACTTCTTCACCACGTCGAGTGCGGCCCCGTGCAACTGCTCAACAGCGCCCCAACACCGGCCACAGTGCTGGCCAGCCTGCCCGGCCCTGACGGCGCCGCCCAGCTATGCGTTCAGCTGGCGACACCCGTTAAGCACCGCCTCCCTGCGGCCGCGTCGGACGGCGACTACCCGCCGGGCCAACTCGGCCGAGACGCACACGGGCCATTCCTGTGGATCTACTACGCGGCTTTGCATCCCCGCGTGCCCGGGATCGACCTTGCCAAGCCTGCCCTCGATCTCCCCGTCGACGTCTCCTACATCCTTGACCCCAGCATCGGCCAGGCTGACGTGCTCGACGCCACGAAGATGGTGTGGGTTGCCACCGCGTTCCTAAACCACTCCGCACAGCACTCCCCCGCACCCCTGCCTTCATGGCCGGACCTGGAGGACCTCGAACCAGACATCCGCACCGCCGGCGGCCCGCCACCCCACGAGGGCCTAGAACACCACATTGAGCACGCCCTGGCGCAACTGAGCGTGGTCGCCAGGATTGCGGCAAGGCGGACCCTCCCCCGCCCACAGTTCCAAGAATTTCCCGCAGTCGATGCCCCCGGCGCCGCCTATACCCTCGACGCGGACAACTCTCTCCACTACCGGTGCATGGATGTACTGACCGGCCAGCCAGGCACGCGCCAAACTGTCGACGCCGACGAGCTGCTGTACTGGATCGTCGACGACGCGGCCCGCGCGGTCGCCTGGAGTTTTGCCTACCGCTCCCCCGCCGCGCGCGGCACCGGCGCCGACACGCTCAAAGCGACCGTGGCCCTGCCATTGTGGGCCGCCTTTGTCAGTGCACTCGACCCGCGGTGGGGCTCGAAGACGCAGGCCACGATTGACGCTCTCCTGCACAACTCCAAACCCACCCGACGCGCGAGCTAACCACTAAATGCGCAGTTCAGGGCCGCGACGGCCCGAACGCTGCACGGTCGCTTTCTAGGGTTGATCCCCAGCACGAAAGTCGTGCATCAAGGGAAGGAAACCCAGACGTGACCATGAAGATTCACAGCCCGAAGATTCTCGTTTTTGATGTCGCACCCAGCCGCTTGATGGAGATGAGCGTCGACTACTACCGCGAGTGCCAGATCGCGGGAGCCGGCAGCGTCGAGGTCGACGTGGCCGACGATGACACCACCATCGTCTCCGCGACCCGCTACCTGCCCGCCGACGCCGACGTTGCCGCGGTCGTCCACGACGGCGTTCTCCAGGTGCTCTGCACGCGCGCCGGCCGCGACCCGATCATCATGTGCGAGTTCCCTGCGTGGACGAACTACACCGTGCACCGCTCTCGCCGGTGAGCCGTGTATGTGGCTCCTCAGCGTTGTAGCGTCCCGGCGCGCTCAGTGCTTCGGAACTTCGCGGCCATCCATAGCGATGAAGGCACACTCCGAGGTGGCCGGCGGGTCGTAAACCGTCCTGTCGCAAGTTGCTGGTGGAGTGTACGTATTTCGTGCGTGCACTATTCCTTGCTTCTTAGGGCAGTCAGTTTCCTTCGAGTCCGCAACTATCGACGACTAACGAGTTTGTGCGAAGTACCTCTTGTGCTGTGAGCCTTGATGCGCGGAAGAGTTGCCGATCGAGGCCGCCTTGGCCCGCCGTGCTCCGGCGTACTCGACTGTCCTAGGTGAAGGACCATCTCACTGTCCTCCTACATCGAGGATTCGAGACGCGCGGTATCAGACAGGAAATGAGGCACGGCAAACCAGGCGCGAAGTAACCGCAGCCGGGCCGCGTGAGGAGTCTCGTTTCTCTAGAAACGAGACGGCGGGCTCGTGCAAGGCAAGGCCCCGTCTCGGTCTTGTCTCATTGGCTTCGTTAGTCGTTGACCTGCGAGTCTGCGGGCATGGGCAGTTGGTCATTGACCACGGCTGCGCACAGTGCCTGGGCGAGGCTGTATTGGGTGGGTAGCCCAGCTGGTGAGGGATGAACACGACAAGCTAGTCCGGGTTCGCTGCCAGATTGCGCCCAAGGATCGACGCCGTTGATCCTGATGGTGGGCGATCCCACGAAGGTCTGGTGAATCGCTTCGGCGGTGGTCTCAATCATGTTGATGTATACCGGTGTTCGAGTGAGACCCAGTTCGTCGAGCGTCACCCTCAGCAGTGCCTCGGCGAGCGTGGCGTGAGGGCAACCGGCAATCACGAGCAGCTCCACCCGAGGGCCGAGGTAGGTCGCTCCACCGTCGTGTTGTGTCGTCTCGTTGGGTGTGTTCGACGCGTCCCGAACAACGCGCCCCTCGTTCGCATCGCTGAACGCTGTTTGGTCCGACAACTTGGTCACCCTCTTTCTCGTTGGCCGATCCGGGCGCGCCGGGCCCCGGAGCATCATCTACTATCTCGGTACCGACATAGTAGATGCTTGATGCTCGGCGGGCCGATCGGTCGGCGGCCGCAGCAATGTGAAAGAAGGAGCAAATGTGTTTCGCGGACTCGGTGTGATGGTGGCGCTGGTGGCGGTGGCGGCGCTGTTTGGTGTGGGACTCGCCGCGACGGCGTCGGCTTCCGATGACTGTATGCACCGCTTTGGGTCTCAGCAGCAGGCCGAGATGGGGGGTGGCGTACAGGAGTGGTCAGTCACCAACCTCACGAAGAGCGCGGATCCCGCGCCTGGATATCCGCTGGCCGGACAGCTATGGGAGGCGACCGCGTCGGTCACGGCGACCTCAGGGGGATCGACGCCCATCATCCCCAATTTCAACGCCTCCACTGCTGATGGCGGCAGCTATCGCGTGCTGTGGCAAATGGCGAGCCCGCAGGGGATTTCTGGCGCCGCACTGGCTCAGGGCCAGACCGCTACGGGCAAGATCTACTTCGACGTCACCGGTGGCGACCCCGTCGCCGTGAGCTACGACGCTGGAGGTTCTGAACCGCTGATGTGGTGCTGCAGCGAGGCGATGATGTGCTGTAGCGGAGCGATGATGGCGATGCAGCCAATGCCGATGGATGACTGCGCCTGTTGTACCGATCCGGAACCGTGCCCGTGTTGTGCAGGAAACATGTAACCGTCAAACCCAAGGAAACCGGCCCGTCAGAACATGACGTGGTGGACGCATCGTCGGAGGGTCATGCCGCCGTCGGCGCGCAATGTCGGTTCTCCGTACCGAGGCCGTAGGCTGGTGCAGGAGGTGTGCTTATCGCACGGCAACCCCGGCAAGGACCGAAGACGAGGTAGGTGAGAGTAGCGGTGCGGGTGTTCGGTGAACTCGAGACCGTAGTCATGGCGCGGTTGTGGGAATCCGGCGGCAGCGGTACCGCCCGGGAGGTGGTCGAACAGCTTCGCACCGATCGCGAGATCGCCTACACCACAGTGCTGTCGACCATGGAGAATCTCTACCGCAAGGGTCACCTCCTGCGGGAACGGGAGGGCAAAGCGTTCCGCTACCGCACCGTGCTGAGCCATCCCGAACACATCGCCGCGCTCATGCGCGAAGCGTTGAGCGGCGGTGGCGAACACGACACAGCCGCGGTTCTGGCGCATTTCGTCGGGGAGATGAGTGCCGACGAGCTGGCAGGGCTCAAAGAGGTCATCCGCCGCCGGGGCCGGACATCGCCGAAACCATGAGCATGGCCGTCTGCCTCGCGGTTTACGCGCTGGCCTTGAGCGTTTTGGCGCCGCCATTGCTGTTGCGTGCCAATCTCCACGGTGCTGCCCCCCGCCTCGGTGTCAGCGCCTGGCTCGCCGTGATGGCCTCCGTGCTCGCGGCCTCGATCGGGGCGTTCACCCTGCTGGTGACCCATGTCCTCACCTCGGAAGGTGACATTGGTCTGATGGTGACCGGGTGCCTGGCCGGCTTGGGTTTCATCGTCCACGGCGGTTATGGCGAGTTGTTGCAGGTCAGCTTTCTAGCGCTGGCCGCGATGAGCACCCTGACGGTCGTGGTTCTGGGCAGCCGCGTGGTGCTCGCAATACGCCGTTCGCATCGGGGCAGTAGAGACCACGTCAGCGCCGCCCGGATCGCCGCCGGTGACACCTTGCCGGGGCCTGGAGGCGCCCTGATCATCGACAGCGCTCAGCGCGGGGTGTATTGCCTTGCTGGGCGACCCCACACCATCGTCATGACCCGCGGCGCGCTCGACGCCCTCGATGGCGCCGAACTGGCCGCAGTCCTCGCTCATGAACGCGCCCACCTGAGCGGACGCCACCATCATGTCCTGGCCGTCACCGCCGCTCTGGGCGCGATGCTGCCGCGGGTGCAGCTCTTCGCCAAGGGCGCCAGCGAGATCGCTCGCCTTTTGGAGATGTGCGCCGACGACGCCGCCGCCCGACGACACAGCTGCGACACCATCGTCGACGCACTTGTTGCCCTCAGCCTTCCAGGCCCCACCTCGACCGGTGGCGACGGTGCACTGTGACTGGCCGTAGTCCGCGATGCCGCGGGTGAACCACTGATCCGCGAACAAGCGCGGACCCAGCCACAGCAACGCGATCACGCTCCAGGTCAGTGACAGCGCGGTCAGAATCGCGATCGCAGGAATGTTGGCGCCGATCGTCGCCAACGACAGGGTGCCGATCGCCGACGCGATCAGGATGTCAAGGGAAAGACCGGTGAAATCGTTGACTGTCCGGCGTTCGATGAACTTCTCTCGCCGCGTGCGGGTCAGCACCATCTGCACGATGAAGCCACCGATGACCGTGAACGGGAAGAGCGGGAACCGATCGAAAAGATCAGACCCGAAAGCGCCCGCCACGGCTCGCAGGCCACTCAGGATCAGGAAGCCGAGGAAGATCGCGATGGCGATCGCTCCGGCAGCCCGGCTCAGCGCTCCGAGGCCTGGGTCTTCAACGCTGTCCCCTTCGTTGGGGGGTACATCGCTCAGCCGGCTGGCCGTCGAGCGTCGGTCGGTGTGTTGGCGTGCGACGTCGACGCGCGGATTGCGGACGGCCCAGTTCACCAGCAGCGTGCCGCTGATGACACCGGTGAGCATGCTGATCGTGGCCAGGCCGAGGCCGATGTCGGCCACCTCGACGGCGCCGGCATCATCGAGCAGACCGCGCATGCCGGCGATCGTTCCGTGGCCGCCGGCGAAGGACATCTCGATGATCGAGCCGGCCGCGTCCGGCAGGCCGAACACGGGAGTGAGCAGCAGCGCGACGACCAGCCCGCCGATCGCGAACTGTCCGAAGGACAGGATGCTGCCGAGATACACATGCGGCGCGGCTGTCGACCAGATCCTTCTCATGGAGGGCAGCGTCTTGCCGATCATGATGCCGGCGAAGACCACGTTGATCATCAATCTGGGCAGAACCGCGAGAACGCCGAGCACCTGATGAGGTAGCAGGCTCCAGCCACCGCTCAGCGCACCGAGGACCTGCGGACCCGTGAGCAGAAGCAGAAATCCCGCGAGCACGCTCGCCGGGATGTAGAACGCCGACAGCCACGGAACCGCGTGCCGCAGCAGCATCCCTCCGATGAGCGCCATCCCCACGAAAACCAGGGACAGACCCACCCACTGCGCGTCGTTCAGTGACTCGTACACAGATGCCGCCTAGCAAATCGAGGCTGCTCGTCTCACGACCGTACTCCTACACCGGAGGTCGAACTCCCACATCGGAGGTCGGAAGAAGCATCGTCGCGGCGGCCGGGGTCGTCGCGACGGTGACGGCGGCCGGACCAAACGCAATCAGGCCCCCTCGGAAGGGGGCCTGATCAGGGTGGCGGGTCTGGTCACCGGTCGAGGACGGTGCGCTGACGCTCGGCGCGCTTGCGCTCGCTCTTGCTCATGTCGTTAGCGGACGACGCCCAACGATCGGGCGCCGCGACGATGGAGTGGCTGTCGGTGGTGTTGGTCGTGCTGACCGCGGCGGCGGCGGTGGAGGCGAGGCCGAGGGCACCACCAAGGATGCCGGCGGAGAGGACGGGGATGGCGATCATGCGGCTGACGTTCATCTGAGTTCTCCTGTGTGAGTGGGCTTTTCGAGTTTCTCGCCGGTCTGTTTCGGCGTTGAACAAAGAATGCCCTGCTCACGGGTGTGCCGGTATCCACCGGCTGGACCGAACAGGTGAGGAATGTGGGGTCCTCCGATCGGGGGACAGCGAAGCGGCGCGGCCGGCCGTGGTGAACGAAAAAGATCAGCCGCGACGGTCGAGCGTGTACGTCACCAACTCGCTGTACGCCTCGTGGGACGACATGTTCTACCCCGACGGTCTGGGGGCGTGGATGGCGAAGGTCGACGTCGACATCTCCGTGGGCGGTCTTCGGCTCGACACCGGTTTCCTCCCCCACGACGACGACTTCCGGGGGCCTACTCGTCCACCAGACACGGCTCCAGGGCGGCGACGCGTCCATCGACTCCTACTGCTCCAACCAACTGAGCCCTCCGCTTGTAATTTGAGACGGATGCCTGGTGGCGCTGCATCAGCGACCGCGGGAACCTGCCGACTGCTTCGGCGATGTCGCACGTCTCGCGCGGCGACCGGCAGTGACGACATCCGTTCGCGCTCTCTGCTCATCTTCGACCTGGATCACGCCCTCCGCGTCGCCGCCTACGGGCTTGGCCGCGCCTTCGAAAACCTCACCGATCGCACGTACCGATCGCGGAAGCGCGGAGTTGGTCAATACTTTGAACGCCGGCACAGCGGCGATGAACAGCGCAAGCGGCGGTTCGATCATGCCTAGGCCCACGGCAGCCACCAGTCCGCCGAAATACCCGACGGACCGAGGCACGTCCACCTCAACAGTGCCGACCCTGACCTCGAAGACATTGCCTGGTGCACCTACTCGCACCTCGAACATGCTGTCGTGAGCCATGGTTCTCCTCTCAACTTCGAATATCGTCCATAGAGGTACCCGTTCTCTCGCTGTAACGATTGCGACTACTACCACCTAGATCTATTCCAATGCGTGAACGCGGTTCGGGAGTCGCTGCCGCGAAGCGGCACGTGTGGTGAGGGTGTGCGAATACGTCGTCGGTTGCAACTCGCGCGCGCAATGCTCAAAGAAGCATCCTGAACACGAAAGCTCTGTCCCAGTGCTCTGTTGATGGATTCTTCACGGTCGGATCGATCACCGTGAAGGACCGCGCGAGGGCGATGCTCAACCCGCCGAAAAGCTCCACCAGTAACCGCCCGGCACTTTCACTGAAACTCACCTCGGCCGGCGGCCGTCGCATGGCCTGACTCAATAGTTCTCGAACTTCATCGGCCTCATCGAGCTTGGCGAATTCGCGGAACCGCCGCAAGTCATTCTTGTCCACTTTGATCCCGGCGGCTGAACGAAAAAATCGCTCATACAACGGGATCGCTGTCGGATGGCTCATTAGTGACCTCCCGGTCAATCCAGCGGGCAATGACGTCGCTGAAGTTCACGAATTGGACAGGCAAGACTGATTCCGCTTCGCCGCGGCACACGGCACGTGATGGCCGACATCCATGCTGCACCATTGTGGCGCTGTGTGATTGAGCATCACAGCACCAACCGCTCCGCCCGGCACCGCCCTGACAGCACGAACCCCAGCGCATCTGGCGCCGCGTCATCGGCCACAAGTGCGCAATCCGGTTAGGCCAGCAGGTACTGCTCGACTTGGCGGACCGCTATCGATCCCTCCCCCACTGCCGACGCCACCCTCTTCACGGAACCGCTGCGCACGTCACCTGCCGCGAAAATGCCCGGGCGGCTCGTTTCGAGCATCATCGGCTCACGATCGATGCGCAGCCCTGCTCGGCCCCTGGCCGAGCACATCGCTGCGGAACCGGTCGCGATGAAGCCGTAGTCATCGAGTAGTAGCTCGCCGTGCAGCCACGCTGTATTAGGTGCCGCGCCGATGAATACGAACAGCGCCGTGGTGTCGAAGGAGCGCCGCTCGCCCGACCGGTTGTCCTCCGCGACAACCGTTTCGACCTGTTTCCGTCCGTGTATTTCGCGGACTTCGTTATGGAGGCAGACGGTAATCCGGGGTTGCTGTTTTATCTGGTCGACAAGGTAGCGCGACATGTCCTTGCCCAGGTCGCCGCCGCGGACAAGCAGATACACGCGAGCGACACGGGATGCCATGAACACCGCGGCCTGGCCCGCGGAGTTCCCTCCTCCAACGATCACCACCGGGCCGGCACCGCACATCAACGCCTCCTGGAAGGTGGCGGCGTAGTAGACCCCGTTTCCCTCGAATCTCTCGATTCCGGGCACAGCGAGCTTGCGATATCGGGCTCCCGTGGCCAATATGACTGCCCTGCCGACGACGAACGAACCATCGCCGAGGCAGATCAGGTGCTGACCGTTATCGGATTCGAGGCGCCGCGCCTCCGCCGAGATCATCAGATCCGCACCGAACTTATCGGCCTGGATCAGCGCCCTTTCGGCCAGCTCTGCGCCGGACAGTCCGCTCGGAAAGCCGAGATAATTCTCGATCCTCGACGATGTGCCGGCCTGACCGCCTGCGGCGATCGCTTCAGCCGCGGCGGTGGTGAGCCCGTCCGAGGATCCGTACACCGCCGCGGCCAGACCGGCCGGGCCGGCACCGATGACGATGAGGTCGCGTTCGTCGTGGATGACGTCGGGCACCGGCAGGCCTACCCGACGGGCCACTTCACTGTTGGGTGGGTTACGAAGGACCTCGTCACCCCAGACCACGACCGGGGTGTCTTTCGGCGCGACCCCGAAACGCCGCAGTAGGCGTTCAGCCTCCCTATCGCGTTCAAGATCGAGCCAGCGGTGCGGCAGTCTGTTTCGTGCAGCGAATTCCCGCAGGCGCGTGGTGTCGGGTGAGTAGCAGGATCCGATGATCCAAAAGCCGGTGCCCTCTTCGATGAGCAGGGTGCGCCGCGCCAAGAAGGCCCTAAGGATCACGTCGCTGAGTACGGGATCCTCGGCGACGAGGGCGCGCACCAACTGTGCCGGCACAGCGAGGACTTCGCCGGCTGCTGCTACTTCTGCGGTGTAGAAGGCGGCCTGCCCCTCGAGGTCGCCGAGTTCGCCGAGGAACCGCCGCGGACCGTGGACCCGGATGGTCCGCTGTTCGCCCAGGGGGTCGACGGCTATGACAGCGACTTTCCCCGACAGGATGACGTAGATGCTGTCCGACCGCGTGCCTTCGCGCACCAGGATCGCGCCGGGTGCCACGGACCGCCTGGTACCGCCCGTCTCGAGAGTGGCGATCTGCATCTCGGTCAACCGCGGGTACGCGCCGTAGATGTCCGGGGTTTCCTCCATGGACGCCGAGACCTGCTCGGCCGCAGGCGCCTCAGACATAATTCTCGTGGACATAGCACCAGCGCCAATCTGCCTCCATGGCCTCCACGATCGGATGGCCGACGGCGTGCGCGTGTCCTCTCGCGTGGCGCATGGGTGACGAATCGCAGCAGCCCACGTGTCCGCACGTCAGACAGAGCCGTAGGTGCACCCACGGCGTACCGAGCCGAAGGCATTCCTCACATCCGGTTGTGCGTGGCGTCACCGAATTGATCGCCACCACATCCGGGTCCAAGCCGGTCGACGTCATGTTCACCCCTCCCTCGAGCTGTGTGCGGCCAAGGCCTGATCCAGCCAAGACCGCAGCGCCGCAACGGGTGCGGCCCCGGATTGACGGGCCACCGTCTCGCCGCGGTCGACGACGAGCAACGTCGGCACCGCTTGTACCGAGAACCGTTGCGAGGTGGCCGGCGCCTTGTCGACGTCGACCTTCACCAGCTTCAGTTGGCCGGCGCGTTCGGTGGCGAGTTTCTCCAAAGCAGGACTGACCATGCGGCACGGCCCGCACCACGTGGCCCACAGGTCGACGAGTACAGGGACACCGGCCTTCTCGACGACCTCTGCGTAATCCTGGTCACCGGCGTCGACGATCCACGGCAGCCAGTGATGGCATTGGCCGCAGCGCGGCTTGCCGTCGGCCACCGCATGCACCCGGTTGCGCTTCCCGCAGTTCGGACATGTCACAACATCGAATTGCATGGTCTGGCTCTCGTCAGGCCGCCATGGCGGACTCGGAGTAGGTGACAGACAAGTCACCATTGTCGACCGCGATGCGAATGACGCCGCCGGCCTGGACGTCCCCTCTCAGCAGCGCACGCCCGATCTTCGTCTCCACCTCGTGCGCGATGTAGCGGCGCAAAGGTCGCGCGCCATACACCGGATCATAGCCGTGCTCGGCGATCATCCGACTGGCCTCCGGCGAGATATCGAGCTGAATCTGTCTCTCCGCCAACCGCTTCCTCAGGTCCTCGAGCTGCAGCTCGACGATGCGCTCGATCTGCGCGATGGCCAGCGGAGTGAACAGCACGATGTCGTCAACGCGATTGAGAAACTCGGGGCGGAAATGCGCACGCAGGTCGGCCATTACTCGTTCCCGTGCATCGGGCTTGATCTCTCCATCGCCTGTGACGCCGTCGAACAGATAATTTGATCCGATGTTGGACGTCATGATGACCACCGTGTTCCGGAAGTCGACGTGGCGTCCCTGCGCATCGGTGAGCCGACCGTCGTCGAGCACCTGCAGCAGCGTGTTGAACACATCCGCGTGTGCCTTCTCGATCTCGTCGAACAGCACAACCGAATAGGGCTTACGACGCACCGCCTCGGTGAGCTGGCCGCCCTCGTCATAGCCGACATATCCCGGCGGTGCGCCGACCAATCTGCTCACCGTGTGCCGCTCCTGATACTCGCTCATGTCGAGCCGAATCATGTTCTCTTCGCTGTCGAACAGCGCTGCAGCAAGGGTTTTGGCGAGTTCTGTCTTGCCGACTCCCGTCGGGCCCAAAAAGATGAACGATCCGATCGGGCGTCGCGGGTCGCGAATCCCGGACCTGGCCCGGATCACTGCGTCGGCCACCAGCTGCACCGCCTCGTCCTGACCGATCACCCTTTCATGAAGTATCTCGTCGAGTCGTAGCAGCTTTTCCCGCTCACCCTCCTGTAGCCGCGACACCGGGATGCCGGTCCAGGCGGAGACGATCTCGGCGATCTCGTCCTCGGTGACGACTTCGCGGAGCAGCCGCCGTTGACCCTGCTTGGACCTCAGCTGCTCCTCGGCGGCACCCAGTTTTCGTTCCACATCGCGCATTTCGCCGTAGCGCAACTCCGCGGCACGATTGAGGTCATAGGCGCGCTCTGCTTCTTCGGCGTCGCGTCGCAGTTGCTCCAATTGCTCGCGCAAGTCCTGAACGCGCTTGATCGCCTGCCGTTCGGCGTCCCACTGTGCGTGCATGGAATCGGCCTCCGCGCGCAGATCCGCCAATTCCTTGCGAAGGTCTTCCAGCCGGGTCCTGCTGGACGCGTCGGTCTCCTTCGACAGCGCGGCCTCCTCGATCTCCAACCGCGTGACGCGCCGGCTGATCTCGTCGAGTTCTGCTGGCATGGAATCGATTTCTGTCCGCAGCCGGGCGCATGCCTCATCCACGAGATCGATCGCCTTGTCAGGAAGGAACCTGTCGGTGATATAGCGGTGCGACAGCGTGGCGGCGGCCACCAAGGCGACGTCCTGGATCTTGACGCCGTGGAAAACCTCGAGGCGCTCGCGCAGACCACGGAGAATGGAGATGGTGTCCTCGACGTCGGGCTCATCGACGACGACGGTTTGAAAACGACGCTCCAACGCGGCGTCGTTCTCGATGTGCTCGCGGTACTCGTCGAGCGTGGTTGCGCCGATCATGTGCAACTCGCCGCGGGCGAGCATCGGCTTGAGCATGTTTCCCGCATCCAGCGAGCCCTCGACCGCGCCCGCGCCCACCACGGTGTGCAACTCATCGACGAACAGCAGGATGCGGCCGTCGGCCGCCTTGACCTCGGACAGCACCGCCTGCAGCCGTTCCTCGAATTCGCCGCGGTATTTCGCCCCTGCCACCAACGAGCCCATGTCCAACGAGAAGATGGTCTTGTCCCGCAGACCTTCCGGGACGTCGCCGCGCACGATTCGCTGCGCGAGGCCCTCCACGATGGCTGTCTTACCGACGCCGGGGTCACCGATCAGCACCGGATTGTTCTTGGTCTTACGACTCAGGATCTGAATTACCCTGCGGATCTCGGCATCCCGGCCGATCACCGGGTCAAGCTTGCCCGACTGCGCTTCGACGACGAGGTCACGACCGTACTTCTCCAGCGCCTCGTAGGAGCCCTCCGGTGTCGCGGAGGTCACCCGTTGATTACCCCGTACCCGGGTCAGCGCCGACAGGAAGGAGTCTCGAGTGACGTTGTGGCTGGCAAGTATTCGGCCTGCGGCGGTCGATGTGCCCTCCTCAGCGAGCGCGATCACCAGGTGCTCGACCGAGACATAGTCGTCTTTGAGCCGCTTGGCCTCGCGCTCGGCGGCCTCAAGCACCCGCGCCAGGCGCGGGGTGACCGATACCTGGCCCGGCGTCGCGCCCGGACCGCTGACCTTGGGTCTGCGCTCCAGTTCTCGTTGCAGATCTGCGCGTAGAGCCGCGACATCGACGTCGGCAGCAGAAAGCAGGCGCGGGACCAAGCCTTCAGGCTGGTCGATCAGGGCCGCCAGCAGGTGCTCGCCGTCGACTTCGGTATGCCCCATCCGGGTCGCGATGTTCTGCGCCTGCTGCAGCGCCTCCTGGGATTTCTGCGTCAGACGGTTGACGTCCACAACGGTGTCCTTCCTCGGCGTGACGCTGATTCGAGTTGCTCGATGCGGTCGAGCAGGTCCAGGACCAGTCCGATCGCCGCGTAGTTCAGACCCAGACCAGTTCGTAGCCGCTGGATCCGGGCGACGACGGCGACCGCGGACGGGTCGAACCAAGGCTCGCCATGGGCATCCGGTCTGCACGGCAGCAGGCCGAGCGCAACCAGCCGGCGAACCATATCGGGGTGCAGGCCGCATCGAGTCGCCATCTGGTCAAGCGACAACCCCGGCCGCCGCACCAGCACATAACGTGGCGCCGTCATCGTGACCTCCTCGGGTCGAACGTGGACTGCGCCGCCAGCTGCTCGAACAACTCGCGTTCGGCTGCAGTCGATTCGCGTGGCACCACGATCTTGATCTCGGCGAACAGGTCTCCAGGCTTGCCCTTGGGATTGGGCATGCCCTGGCCGCGCAGGCGCAGTCGCCTGCCGGTGGAGGAACCGGGAGGCACCTTAACCTTGGTCTCGCCGCCAGGTGTGCGAATCGCAACGGAGGCGCCAAGCACTGCTTCCCATGGCGACACCGGCAGATCGGCGACGATATCGCGGCCCTCGAGCCGAAAGCGTTTGTCGGGTTTGATCCGGACAACCAAGTACAGGTCGCCCGGTGGGCCGGCGCCGCTGCCCCGGCTGCCCTCACCCGCCAGCCGGATGCGTTGTCCGTCGACGACACCGGCCGGAATGCTGACGGTGTAATTGCGGTCGCCGAGCGAGATCTGCCGCTTGCCCCCGCGATAGGCCTCCTCGACGGTCATCTCGAGCTCGGCCTCCTGGTCGGCACCCGGAACCCGCCCGAAGCCCCCATCACCGCCGAACATGTCGCCACCGCCGAACATGTCGCCGAAGAGGTCTTCGATGTTGATACCCGCTCCGCCGCCGAATCCTCCTGTGCCGTAGCGGACGCGCCCGCCCCCCGGGGCCCCGCGAAAGCCGCCGCGGCCACCCATCCCGGCACCCGCCCGCGCCTGCTCTTCCCAGTCCTCCGGGACATGCCGGAAATCGTCGCCGAACCGGTCATACCGTTTGCGGGTCTGCGGATCGGTCAGAACGTGGTACGCCTCGTTGATCTCCTTGAACCGATCCTCCGCGCCCGGATCCTTGTTGACGTCGGGATGGTACTTACGCGCCGAGGTCCGGAACGCCTGCTGGATCTGTTCGGGCGTGGCGTCCCGGGATACGCCAAGAGCTTCGTAATAGTCGCGGGCCACTGACGGCTCACTCCTCGCGGCGGCTGACGACAACGGCGGCCGGCCGCAGCTGATTGCCGCCCTCCCCATATCCGGGACGCAAGACTTCGACCACGGTGCCGGGGGCCGTGTTCGGCACGTCCATCACGCCGACCACCTCGTGACGCTGGGGATCGAACGGCACACCCGTCTGATCGTCACGCGCGTAACCGAGCTGGTCGAGTACCTTCACCGCCTGGTTCAATATCGTTCGGACACCTTCGATCACCGCGTTCGGGTGCCCGCTGTCGTGCGCGAGGGCACGCTCGAGATCGTCGACGATCGGGAGCCAGGCGCCGGCAACGCGCGACCGCTCGGTGTTGCGTTCCCTGTCCAGTTCGCGGGCGTAACGCTTGCGCAGGTTGTCCAGATCGGCAACCGCGCGCCGCCAGCGATCTTCGAGGCGTATCAATTCAGCGTCGGAATCCCGTTCGGATGCAGAGGGTTCCGGCGTCTCTTCTGCTGCACCGAAAGGCTCGTCCTGGGCTTTCGGATGTTCTGCCGGGCTTGCCATCGGCTAGCTCCGGTCGAACTCGGCATCGACAACGTCGTCGTCGGCCGGTTGTGCCGCCTGCCCGTCTGCCGGACCTCGGCCGTTGGCGCCCGCCGTCGACGAGGACTGCAAGCCGTACAGCATCTGCTGCAATTCTGAGGTCAGCTGTTGAAGCCTGTCCATCGGCGCCTCTTGCCTGATCGCCTCGCGCGCATCGGCAATGAGCATTTCAGCGCGGCCGCGGTCGTGCTCCGCGACGGAGCCACCGAGTTCGGCGAGCCGGCGCTCGACCTGATACGCGGCCGAATCGAGTTCGTTTCGCGCTTCGACGATCCTGCGCAGCTCCTCGTCCTCACGGCGGTGCGCCTCCGCCTCGCGGACCATGCGCTCGACGTCGCTCTGGTCGAGGTTGGACTGCTCGCTGATCGTGATGGACTGCTCGGCGCCGGTGTCCTTGTCCCGCGCGGTGACGTTGAGGATGCCGTTGGCGTCGATATCGAAGACGACTTCGATCTGCGGCTCTCCGCGAGGTGCCGGCCGGATATTGTCCAGTTTGAACCGGCCGAGAACTCGGTTGTCTCTTGCCGATTCACGCTCGCCCTGCAGTACGACGACGTCGACCGCGGGCTGATTGTCTGCGGCCGTGGTGAAAACCTCGCTGCGCCGGGCCGGGATCGTGGTGTTGCGTTCGATGATCTTGGTCATGAGTCCACCCGCGGTTTCCACCCCGAGTGAAAGTGGTGTGACGTCGAGCAACAGAACGTCGGAGACCTCGCCCTTGAGTACCCCGGCCTGAATTGCGGCGCCCATCGCGACGACCTCGTCGGGGTTGACACTCATGTTCGGGTCTTTGCCGCCCGTGAGCCGGCGGACGAGAGCCTGGACGGCGGGGATGCGCGTCGATCCGCCGACCAGGATGACCTCATCGATGTCGTTCGCCGTGACCTTGGCGTCCTCCATGGCCTGCTTGACCGGGCCCATCGTGCGCTCGACAAGATCGTGGGTCAGGTCGTCGAATTTCGACCGGTTGACGGTCATCGTCAGGTGCTTGGGCCCGTTGGCGTCGGCGGTGATGAACGGCAGGTTCACCTGCGTCTGCGCCACCGACGACAGTTCCACCTTGGCCTTCTCCGCGGCTTCGAAGAGCCGTTGCAGCGCTTGCGGATCCGAACGCAGATCGATGTTGTTCTCACGCTTGAACTCGTCGGCGAGAAAGTCGACGAGTCTGCGATCGAAGTCGTCACCGCCGAGATGGGAATCACCGGCCGTCGCCCGCACCTCGACGACGCCGTCGCCGACATCCAGAAGGCTGACGTCGAACGTGCCGCCGCCGAGATCGAACACCAGCACCGTCTCGTGGCCCTTCTTGTCCAGCCCGTAGGCCAGCGCGGCAGCCGTCGGCTCGTTGATGATGCGCAGCACCTCAAGGCCGGCGATCCGGCCTGCGTCCTTGGTGGCGTTGCGCTGGGCGTCGTTGAAGTACGCCGGTACGGTGATCACCGCTTCCCTGACCCGCTCACCGAGGAACTTGCCCGCGTCGTCGGCGAGCTTGCGAAGCACTTGGGCGCTGATCTCCTCCGGTGAATACAACTTGCCGCGAATGTCGAACCGCGCTTCGCCATTGGGGCCCTCGACGACGTCGAAGCTGACCGCCTTGGCTTCTTGCGAGATCTCATTGGAGCGGCGGCCGATGAATCGCTTCGCCGAGTAGATGGTTCCCTTCGGATTCATGATCGACTGCCGCCGCGCCAGCTGGCCGACCAGCCGTTCACCGCTTTCGGTGAACGCGACCACCGAGGGGGTTGTCCGCGCACCTTCTGCGTTGGGTATCACGACTGGCTCCCCGCCCTGCCAGGCCGCAATCACCGAGTTGGTCGTGCCCAGATCGATTCCTACTGCCGTTGCCATGCTTCACTCCTTCCGGTTGTCGGCACTCGAGAGCAGCTTGAGTGCCTCGGCGACTACTACGTCCGCGACGACGTCGTAGGACTGCGGGAGCCGCACAGCAAATCTGTTGACGGTCGTATGAGCCATCACTGTCTCCTCACGTGTCCTGCGCCGACCCGGTTCGAAGCGCCTGCTGGCCGTCGTCAGAGCGACCGCCCAGAACTCGCGGTCGCCGCTTCGATGGAGTCCGTGATCGCTCCGACCCTCGTCATCGCGACTGCGCTCCCCGAGGGGATTCTTGCGATCTCACCCCGTCATCGCGTGCTCCCGGCGGGCCGAAAAGCCTCGCGTCGATCTGTCCTCTCAGCACCAGCGGGTCGGGTTGAACGAGTCCGTCGGGCTCAGTTTGGCCGAGCAGGGTGTGGGTACGTCAGCTTCCGTCGCGTTACCGATTGAGAAGCAGTCGACGAGCGACTGGCGAGGATGAACGGATGTCGGCGGATCGACACATCTCTGCGGAGGTCGCATCATGACTGCGGCGTCGTCGGACGCAACGCCGACAACTGAGGAGTTGGCCACCCTTTTCACGGTTGCCTTCGACTGGGCCGATGACGTCACCATCCTCGGCCAAGCCAATGCTGCAGTGTCCCGCGTCGGACCATGCCGCACCGAGGCCACGTACCGTCTCGTCGACGGTTCATGGCAACGGCTACCTCAGGGTCAACACGAACGGCCCGATATCGATCGACTGATCGCCGCCTCCGGTGGCGGGGGGGCTGTCGAGATTCCGGGACGCGCGTGGGGTTGGGCTTTTCCCCTCAGGCATCACAATTCGGTCGAGGGCTCCCTCGTCGTCAGCGCCGCCCAGCAACCCTCAAGCGGCCATATTCAGATCTTGACGATGCTGGCGCGTCAGACGGGCGCAGCCCTGGCATGTGGTGCAGTTCATCGACGAGACGCATGGTGTACCGAGCAACTGGCCAAAGCGAACAGCGACCTCGCCAGCGCGCAGCGGCGGCTACGGAACAGGACACGTGTTCACGAGACCATCGAGGCGGCGCTGGGAAGCGGTGAAGGCGAGCAGGCAATCACCGACGCGCTCCATGAATTGATCGGCCTGCCAATAGTTCTCGAGGACCGGTTCGGCAACCTCCGCAGCTGGTCGGGGCCCGGGATCCCGGTGCCCTACCCGACACCGGACCCTCAACGGCGACAGCGCCAACTTGCTGTCCTGGCCGAACGCCGCCGCCCAACACGGACGAAGGACCGCATCGCCGTCCTCATCCTGCCACGCGGAGAGGTCCTCGGCGTGTTGGCAGTCATCGACCCTCAGAAGAAAGTAACCGACGACCACATCGTCGCCCTGCACTTCGCATGCACGCTGCTGGGCTACGAGTTGTCCCACCAGCGGAGCTTGGTGGAGAGAGAGCTTTCCGTTCGCCGCGAACTCGTCGACGACCTGCTCGCCGGCACGGACAACGACGGCGCCTTCGCCAGGGCGGAGGCGTTGGGCCACGATCTCCGCCCCGCGCATTATGTGGTCGTGGTGCAAAGTTCCGCTGCATCGGACTCCGTGGCCACGGGTGCCGGCCGCGCGGCAGGGGCATTGCACCTGAAGAAACTGCAGGGACGTAGCGGCAAGCTGGTGGTGCTTCTAACCGACGGCCGACCGGACCCCAGAGCGTTCTACCGCACGCTGAGCGAGTGGCTGGGGCGGCACCCGTGCGCCGTCGGCGTCGGCTCTCGATGCGACGCACCATCGGAGTTTCCGAAGTCCTTCGCCGACGCGAAACGAGCGCTGAATGTGCGGTTGCATTCCGCGGCACCCGCAGGTGCAGCGGCCTACGACGAACTCGGTTTCTACCGTCTCATCGACGCAGCCCATGACGGCGGAGCGGTCGAGGACTTCATACGGGAATGGATCGGAGCCCTGCTCGACTACGACTCGGCGAAGAACTCGGACCTCGTCCTCACGCTGAGCGAACACCTCGAGAGCGGTGGCAATTACGACGATTCTGCCAACGCCCTGCACATCCACCGCAGCACGCTGCGTTACCGGCTGGCGCGCATCGGCGAACTGACCGGTCATGACCTGCGCGACGCCAATACCCGTTTCAACCTTCACGCGGCGACCCGGTCCTGGCGTTTCCTCTACCCCGAGCGCTCGCATTGAACGCTGGCAGGCCGAAGAGTCGGCCGAGCAGCTGGCAAAGGTGGGGTGGTGCCATGAAGTTGCATTTGCGTCGGCGCTGCCGCTGTTCGATAGTAGCGGCACCAAGCACCATTTCAGGATTCAGGAGGGAGCTATGCCCACGCCGTGGCTAGAATCGATCACCGTGGACAGCAAACAGGAGGTGTGACGGCGTGCCGATCAGCGACGTCGCGTTCAGCTCATCACCCCAAGTTCAGACCGGCGATGCCGACGAAGCTTCGGACATCCTGTCACGCGTGTATCTGCCGCTGGTGCTTCGGCCGACAGGAGCGGAAGCCCTCGACATGCACATGAGGGCAGAAGAATTGTCGATGCTGACAGCCGGCTACGTTCACTTCGGGACCGAGGTGTTCATCGGCAGCGACGAAATGCCGGTTTACTGCGTCGAGGCCCCGCTGTCGGGTGTCGCTCGCAATATATGGCGCGATGGCCGGGTGGAGCGAACCACCGTCGGCACGGCTGCGGTCTTGACCCCCGGAATGCCGGTAAATCTGAACTGGTCAAGCGATTGTCGCGAGATCTGTGTGAAGGTCTCCGAGACCCAGATGCGCACTCAGCTCGAAACGATGCTGGGCCGATCCGTGGATCGTCGGATCACGTTCGCGCGCAAGATGAATTTGAATACCCGAGCGTCATACGACTGGTTCGGTTTGGTGCGCACCCTCGCCCGGGAGGCAGGGCGGACCAACGGCCTTCTCACTCATCGCCTTGCCGTCGACAATCTGCAGCGTCAGTTGGTTGAGGGCTTGCTGCTGATCCAGCCGCACAATTACTCCGAAGAGTTGGCCGCCGAGCAGCGCCCTGCCGGCGAAGCCGCCGTGAAACGAGCCGTCGACTTGATGCATGCTCATCCTGAGATCTCCTGGGACACCGCAGGCCTCGCGCACGCAACGGGTGTCACAGCCAGAGCGTTGCAGAAAGCGTTTCAACGGTATGGGCATCCGCCGCCCATGACGTGTCTACGCCGGATACGGTTGGAGCGCGTACACACCGAATTGATCGACAGTGACTCGGGGGCGACGACGGTAACCGCCGTTGCGGGCCGCTGGGGTTTCGTTCACCTGGGTCGCTTCGCCGATCAGTACCGGAAGCAATTCGGCCACAGCCCTTCCGCGACGCTACGCGGCACCGTCATGAACAAAGCCGCAACGCCTCGGTGACCGAAGAGAAGATCTCGAAGGTGTCCGTGGACTTCGCCGCCTCCAGGCCAGCTCTGGCGGCCCCCTGAGCCGGAGCCACCAAACATAAGCCGATGTCCTCCTCGGCAGTGAGCTCAGCGGCCAAGCAGAGCGTATTGATGCCCCCGGTGTCGATACGCGTGATCTGTGTCAGGTCGAGAATCAATACCTGCGGACGGCCTGTCAGCTCGCCGACGAGAGTACGTCTGAATCTAATCCCGCCTTGTCCGCAGATGTCGCCGGCCACCCGGACGACGATGGTACCCGCCGTTACCGTGCGCGCCTCGATTCGCGGACGGTCGTCGTTCACTTTCCCTCCGGCACGTCTTGTCCCACTGCCATGGAGAGGAAGTAAATCGAGTCGCCGGATGATGCGATATCCGAAGAACGCCCCAGAACCGACTGGTTTCACCGCCGCCCAGAGCCGGGCGAACTCTCAGCCCACCGCCCTCGAGCCGGCGACGTGGGCGCGCCCGCGCGCAGGCTGGGGGCTTGGCGGATATCCAGCCTGACCGTATCGACCCCGATGCGGCCTTCGGCGCAGCCCCTTCATCAGGTGCAAGCGAGCTGGGCTCGCTGCAAATCGAAGACCCTGGACAGCCCAATTTCTCCCGCGCCGTCGACGT
The DNA here is from genome assembly GCF_001044235.1 of Mycolicibacterium chlorophenolicum. Taxonomy (GTDB): domain Bacteria; phylum Actinomycetota; class Actinomycetes; order Mycobacteriales; family Mycobacteriaceae; genus Mycobacterium; species Mycobacterium chlorophenolicum. Next base: position 21,998 of record NZ_JYNL01000032.1, read on the forward strand.
CAGTCGTTTAGCCAGAAGGGCTGAAGACTGTGGTGTTTCACTGGTGGAGGGTGAAATGCAGGACGTCGCCGGCTTCAAACCTTTTCGGCGAGAACGTCAAGATTGCTGATGTCGGGTGGCGAGACGAACAGCTCATCGGCTTTCTCCGCGAGGGCTTTTCCGACAGCGCCCTCAAGATGGGCCTCGCGTGCGGCCTCGTCTGGGAACGCGTCGATGATGCCGAACGTCGACGGGCCGAACCGAACCGCGAACCACGGCTTCGTGTCGGGTTCCCGCTGAACTAAAGGCAGTGCCGAGACAAGAAACTCCTCGACGGCCTGCTCTTTTCCGGGCTTGGCCTCCAGCCGTACCAGCAACGCCTTAGCCTCAATCCGTGGATCGACCCTGTTGAGGTCCGGTCAGACTGATTTTGCTGTGCTGCGGTGGGTGGGCAGCGTGAATCCGCTGGTCTGTCCAGCTTTTCCTGTGGTCTCCGGTAATGCCTTTTATGTCGAGCGCTCTGCTAATCGCGGCATCA
>NZ_JYNL01000033.1 GCF_001044235.1 Mycolicibacterium chlorophenolicum
CCACCTCGTTCCATCGCCCTGCTGACCGCGACGAGGAGCACGCCGCCGAAGACCTGAATTCGCCGGGTGTTTCGGCGCAGCCAGCCCAGTGCCCGCATCGCCCGGCCGGATGCCAGCGCGAACAGCACGAACGGAGCGCCCAGACCCACACAGTAGGCGACGACGAGCACGATGCCGCGCACGACGTTGGGCCCCTCGCTGGCAGATGCCACAGCGATCACACCCGTCAGCGTCGGGCCCAAACACGGGGTCCAGCCCAGCCCGAACACCGCCCCAAGTACCGGCGCACCCCACAGCGTGGACAACGACGTGGGAGTAAAGCGTGCGTCGCGTTGCAGCGCAGGGAAAAAACCCATGAACACCAGACCCATCACGATCGTGACGACTCCGCCGATGCNGTGGACAACGACGTGGGAGTAAAGCGTGCGTCGCGTTGCAGCGCAGGGAAAAAACCCATGAACACCAGACCCATCACGATCGTGACGACTCCGCCGATGCGCTGCAACAACACCCCATTGGTGATAAGCGTCGTCGTCAGACCCAGAATCGCGACGGTTCCCATCAGGAACACCGCCGTGAAGCCGACAACGAACAACCCTGCGGCCCCTGCCAACCGCAGACGTGCCCTGCCCAGCGGCTGGGCACGCGCCTGGTCATCCACGCCGACCACCGCTGCAAGGTAGGACAGATACCCGGGTACGAGAGGTACCACGCAGGGCGATGCGAACGACACCAACCCAGCCAACGCCGACACGAACACCGCGAGGAGCACGTGACCAGACGTAGCGATAGCGGTGACACCATCCACGACGTCCGACACCCTCCGCATCCACCGTGTCCGAACCTACTCATCTACCACGCAGGTCCGCACCCATGCTGCCGCACCCGACGCCACATCATCTACTATGAAACTACGTAGCAACAAATCGTCGTCAGCCGCCGCGAGCATCGGCCGGCGACCAGTGGAAGGGAGAAGGCCCGCATGCGGTGCCCGCCACCCAGGCCATTAATGGCCATGATGACGGCCGCACTAGCGGCTGTGACCGTGCTGACCGCGCCGTCGGCCTCCGCCGAGCCACAAATACCCGTGCCCACACCCGGCGACCCCCTCACGGTCCCCGACTCGACAGCGCCGAATCCCTTCCTCCCTCCGCTATCCGGCCCATTTCCCGGCCCGTCGTCAACGGCCGCCGAGGAGACACCCGCCGGCCAGAACCCAGCGCCGTACCTCGGCCCACCGGTCTTCGCTCCCCCCACGTTCAACCCGACGAACGGCTCGACGGTCGGCGTCGCCAAACCCATCATCATCAATTTCCAACGGCCGATCGCCGACCGCGCGCTGGCCGAGCGAGCCGTCCACATCTCCTCCACCCCCGCAGTCCCCGGGAAGTTCTACTGGATGAGCGCAAACCAACTCAGATGGCGGCCCATCGACTTCTGGCCCGCCAACACCACGGTCAGCATCGATGCCAGCGGCACGAAATCGAGTTTCCGCACCGGCGACTCGTTGGTGGCGACCATCGACAACGCCACCCTCCAAATGGAGGTCATGCGCAACGGCACACTCGAGAAGACGATGCCGGTATCTTTGGGGAAGCCCGGATACGAAACGCCCAACGGCACCTACTACGTGCTCGAGAAGTTCGCCGACATGGTGATGGACTCCTCCACCTACGGTGTGCCGGTCGACTCAGCTGAGGGTTACAAGCTCAAGGTCCAGGACGCGGTGCGCATCAACAACGCTGGCATCTTCGTTCACGGTGCGCCATGGTCGGTGGCTGATCAGGGTAAACGCAACGTCAGCCACGGCTGCCCTAACCTGAGCCCGGCGAATGCGCAGTGGTTCTACGACAATTTCGGCAGCGGGGACCCGGTCGTCGTCAAGAACTCCGTCGGCATCTACGACGAAAACGACGGAGCCCAGGACTGGCAGATCTGACGTCTAAGCGGGCCTAAGATTGGCCTAAGACGCCTCCGCGTCGGCGCCAGCGACACCACTAGCCGCCCGAATGGCGAGTCGATCTGCCTCGTCGATCCCGAGCGCCGGGGAACGCATGGCGCCGGCGGATCTGATCAGCGTGTCGGGCATTGCACAGTGGACTGTGTCTGCGCATCTGGCCTGCCTATTCCATGCGGCCTGATCACCGGGCGCCGGGATGGCCAGCAGATGTTCTACTCCCTGAATCGCCCAGAGCCGATGGACCTGTTCGCGTCGGCGGAATCGCTGCTGGCCGCCACCGGCAACCAGGTGGTGCTTTGCCCTGCGTGCGGAGCCAACGCGACAAAGAATGCAACGGTGACCAAGCTGTGACCGTCACCTGCGGTTGCGGGGTCAACGATGGGGCCGACATCGACAGACGGGCCGAGGAGCACGAAACCGAATATCCCTATGGCAGGTTCGCGATTCGCGTCCGTCGCGGGCGTGTTCTCGCTGCGCTGATCGCCCGGCGTCAGGTGCAGCGCCGACGGTCCTTCTCACGTTTGGAACCGGTCCAGCGCATTGCTCGCCCGGGCCGTGCTGTTGCCGCCGCCCACGGATGACCAAAGCCTTGTTTGGGTCCGGCCCTAGACTATCGCCGCGATACCGGTGGGGGTATTGTAGATTGGGGCCGAGGCAAAAGCCTGCAAGGAAAGTGATCGTTGGTCGATGCCGTTCCACGGAGCCAGGAACTTCACGGGTTTCCGCACTTTTGGCGGGCATATTGAGGCACATCGGCCCTACCGTCGGGGCACCCTGCCAGTTCATCGTGGTGCCAGGTAAGACATTTCCCGGCCAGTCAAGTGAAAGGGTTTCGCAACCATGATGTACGGCACGGACGGCTGCATGTGGGGCGGTTGGGGGTGGAGCGGCTGGATCCTCATGAGCGCGGTGATGGTGCTGTTCTCGGCCGCCCTGATCACCGCGGTCGTGCTAACCGTCCGGTATCTCGCCGGTAGCGATACAGAGCGCAACCGTGCTGATTCAGCAGCCTCATTCCGGTCCGAAGATGCTTTGGCACAACGGTTTGCGCAGGGTGACATCGACGCGGATGAGTTTCGGCGGCGAATGACGCTGCTGCGCGAAAGCCAGGAATCACGATGACTCAAGTGCCGCGGGCTCGCCGACGGCGGATCGTGCGGTGCCGGTCGACCGTGCACCTCAAGAATCGGATACAGCGAAGGAGATTGGAAGCATGACCGATACACCTGAATCGACAAGTGAACGAATCGCCGGGGCCGGAGAGCGCAGAGGGGTGAACCACGCCTTGGCGTGGAGTGGCATCNACGTGTGCTCTTCCGATCTCGACCGTGCACCTCAAGAATCGGATACAGCGAAGGAGATTGGAAGCATGACCGATACACCTGAATCGACAAGTGAACGAATCGCCGGGGCCGGAGAGCGCAGAGGGGTGAACCACGCCTTGGCGTGGAGTGGCATCGCCGCCGCAGCAGTGTTCATCGTTGCAGTTGTGTTCTTTTCCGGGTTCTTCATCGGCAGGGCCACCGACGGTTTCGGCGGTAATCGGGGGCAATGTCAAGGAACGCCCGGCATGATGGGGCCCGGCATGATGGGCCCGGGCATGATGGGACCGCAGGGCTCGTGGTCACCGGGGAACATGGGGCCTTCAGGCCCTTGGGGTCCCGGCCAGTGGCAGCCGCCGACAACCACGCCGACTACACCCCGTCCGTAGCGCACAAGAGCCTATTCACGCTGCGGTAGGAGCAATCTCAGACTGTCTCGTTAAGTCGGCGATCGTCGGGCACGAAGCCGCCAATGCCTTAAGACGGAAGCAACTTGCACCAAGCGTTCGCCGACAACGCGAATTCCCACGACATGTAGAGCACGAGGAGATCATCGGATATGACCGGAATGAGCAGGCGAGCGGCGCTGAGAATGCTGGCCACCGGTGGGGCCCTCTTCGGCCTGGGGTATGTCTTGCGCAACATTATCGACATACCTGTCAGCCGTGCCCAACCCGGGATGGGTGGCGCGACCGGTATGGATATGCGCGCTTACATGAACATGTTCATGCGGCATCAGGAGCTTCGACGCACCGTCGAAGAGATTCCCGGCGGGGTGCGCACCACCACCGAATCCGACGCCGCCGACCTCGTCGCCGAACTGCAGGCCCACGTCTCGTCGATGTATACCCACCTCGATCAGGGCAGTGAAGTCACCTGCATGAGCTCAAGCCTGCCCACCCTGTTCCGCCGTGCTGCCGATTATCAACGTCAGATCACGCTCACAGCCAGCGGCGTGGTGGTGGTCGAAACCTCCAGCGACCCCGAGCTGACCAGCGCCATTCGCGAACATGCCCGCGAAGTCACCGGATTCGTCGTCGAAGGGATGCCGGCGATGATGAGCGGAATGATGGACGGCGGGATGATGGGACCTGGCATGGGTCACGGAATGATGGGTCCCGGCATGGGTCACGGCATGATGGGACCGGGCCGCTGAACCGAAGCACGCACACCCATCAGAGACGGATCCGCCACAGGCACTGGTAGTCGCCGCAGCACGGCACAGCGGGAGAGCAAGCCAAGGCTCGTACCGAAATTGGCCTCCCCCCGCGAGTGAACGCTTACACACCGTGTCCGGGCTCCTCCGCCGCCTCGTTGCGGCCCTCCTCCTAGGCCAGCGCAGCCGATTCCCGGCGTCAAGAACAGCCAGGCGTACGCGGGGGACGGCGGGCTCGCCAGCGCGCCCCCGACCAGTCAGCGCGCGATGTGGACACTTCCCCGTACTCAGTCCCTCCACTAGTTAGTTAGTCAGTTGGTAGTACAGGACGTCGAGAAGCTGGCGGTCGTCGTGCAGAAGCTCGTGAAGGTGCTCGCCGGTCATGTCCGCTCCTAACCGGGACGGTACGTTTATGCGTCGATAGATATCGATAGGCAAGGCGTCCGATACTTGCGACGGCCCGACCGGTCTCGTCTCGCGCGAATAGTATTGATGGCGAACACCATTCGGGAGCATGTGGTGAACTTCGGCCCTTAGCAGGAGGTTGAACGAGTCGACATCGGTGCAGCCCCCCGCCCGCTCGTCGGGGACCTCAGCGTGCCCAAAGGGACCGCGACCTCACCCAAGAACGACTGAATGGACGCCGAATCCCCGTCACCAGATGATGTGCTCATATCGCCAACGCGGTCTGCGAATTGGCGTAGACAGGCCGTCGAACAGAAGTAGAACCGGTAAGTGTCCTCCTCATGCGTGATCGTCAGCGATTGTGCATCTGTCGAGACGTGCATCCGACATATCGGATCGACGTGCTCCTGGTGGCGGGTTCCGACGTCGAGGGCGAACGCTTCCACCAGCGCACCGACATTCCGCAACCGAAGCGAGCCCAACGACGTCGTCGCGAGAAGATCCGTTCCCCGAAGCGCGGAAGCGGCGTCGGCGTTGCCGACGATTTGGCCTGGCCGGGCGACGGCGGCCAGTCTGGCTGCGGTGTTGACCGTCGACCCGAAGACGTCTCCGCGGCGCTTCACCACCGCCCCGGCACAGATGCCTGCGCGCAANTATCAGCGTCGCGACGCGATCAGGTGTATTCGCGCAGCCGCGGCCTCGGCGTTGCCGACGATCTGACCTGGCCGGGCGACGGCGGCCAGTCTGGCTGCGGTGTTGACCGTCGACCCGAAGACGTCTCCGCGGCGCTTCACCACCGCCCCGGCACAGATGCCTGCGCGCAACAACGGAAAGCCGTCGATACGCCGGGTTTCGTCGTGGAGTCGCCGAAGGAAAGCCAACGCCGCGGCGGGGTCCGAACTGGTGATCATCACGGCATCGCCGAGGGTCTTGATCATCTCGTCGCCGGGCCCGAGGACCCTCGCGGCTATGGTGGCGAACCGGTCCGCCAGTTCGGCAGCACGATGATCACCGTGGGCCTCGGTGAACGCCGTGAACCCCGCGATGTCGACGAAGATGACCACAGTGTCGACGTCGGCATGCTCGAATTCATCTGCAGCGCTGAACGGGTCGATCGTC
>NZ_JYNL01000034.1 GCF_001044235.1 Mycolicibacterium chlorophenolicum
GATCGGCTGATAAAGCTGGTCAAGTGGAATTCTCATCCGATCTGATACACCGCAGTTCAGCTCACTGGTCCTGTGTCAGATCAAATGAGAACGGACAGCACCAGCTGCTGTTGACCTCGCCGAGTACCTACGCCGGCCGCAAGTGGCGCGCCGAGGCGCCGCGGAGCTGGGCCTGCCGGTGCTGCACTTCGAAAGCCTCGACGCCGCCACGGTCAGTTGGTGTCGCGATTGGCGCGCAGAGATACGAATGACCGATCTGGCAGCCGAGGTGGCCGCCTCCCCCGCGGTGACGGTTGGAGCGGTGGACTTCGTGCTGGTGCACCTCGGACAGAGCCGCCAGCCTGTCGCTGACCGTCTCGCCCAGTTGGGCACTCGGGAGGCCCGTTTCGGAGAGCTGTTCAACGGCGGAGAACTTGAGGCGGCGCTCGACGAACACATCGAATTCTTCGACGGCATGCCAATATTCACCGTTCTGCCGGTGGTGGCCGCAATCGTCGACGACCTCATGCCAGTCTCCCGGCTACGCGCCTGGTCGGTGGCCGAGGTCATCCATACAATGCTGCCGACCAATTCAGGCATGGCGGTCGCTTCTGCCCTCGACGGCGCTGGCCGGCCTGGTCGTCAGTTGGTGTCGGCCGACCGGCTCGACCGCGACTGGCTCGATGTCGGCCTCACGGGAATCCCCGGTCATCCGGCCCTGGTCGGCCGGGCGACGATGTTCACCTACCTCGACGATGCGCGCGCCGCCCTAGCAGGCGTCGCCGACGAGGTGTTCACTGTTCGAGCTGGCGGTTAACCCGGGTCTCAGTTCTGCTGTGCTGCTGGACATTTGAGTCTTCCGGCCAGCACGCTAACTAGAAGTGCGGTGTCATCTTCACTCACGCTGCGCGACCACCCAGGGGATCGCTCGGAGGGCACCAAACACGAAGATGGACCAGAGGCACAGGATTCCGACCCATAGCGCCATCTCGTCGTCGCGCAGCCACGCCGCACTATGAAGGGCGCCTTCGACGAGGGCGCCGATACCAACGAACGAGAACAGGATGGCGCTGAGCCCAACGACCGCGCCCAGCCCCAGTGTGCTGCGGGATGGCCATCGGCGCTTCACGTACGTCTCAACAGCCAACGCCGCGAAGAGAAGCGATCCGGCCCACGCGATAACCCAGAAACCAAGCATGGCGCTGATGCTAGGGCGCGTCTGCGACACCGTGGTCAATCGCTTGGTCAGCACGCCCGAGCGCGTCACCACCCGACCCACCGTCTTCCGTAGCGCGGTAGCAGGTGCGCGGCGAAAATTGTTGCTCAGCAACCTATTGAGGTGCCCTTACGATCTTCGGGTGGGGGTTTCAGCGAGCAGTCTTGCCTTGCTCGATGCGCGCGCCGATGATGTCGGATCGCGCATTCACTGGGAGATGCATGTACGTGCCGGTGGTGATCCGGAGTCTGTCGGACTGACCGCCGGCGCCGGTCATGTTTTCATCTACGAGCCCGTCCGCCTCGACGACCGCGCCGTCGCGCATATCAACGCCCTTCTGGACGCGCTACTGCGCCGCGAACGCTGCATCGTCGAGGACCACCAGGGCCAACCGCGATTGATCTGACGCTACGAACCCGAACCCCGTGGCTTCCTCGCTAGGGCCTGGACGGATCGGGAACCCACCACCCGGGCATGTACTCCACGTAACCCCACGGGGCAAGCTGATCTGGCGCTATCTCCACCACGTCGCGGATATCAATGGGCTGCTGCGGCTTGGGCCACGGCGGCTGCGCACCGTAATAGGAATCAGGGTGTGGGACACCAATTCCCGGAGCGACCTGCTGATAGCCCGGCGGGAAGAGCGCACCGGAGTCCGGGTCGATCACCCGAACGTCGCTCAGATCGAGGGGGTACTTTGCCGGCGGAGGGGGCGGCACATACCCCAGGCCGCCCTCAGGGTCTGGATACCAGAGGTTGGGGCCCACCTGCTTGTAGTTCGGTGGCGCGAGCTCGCCGTCACCCACGTAGGTCAACTTGGTGACATCGAGCCAGTACCGCGGATCTTCACCGTGTGGTGGGTCTTCACCCGGCTTGTCGGTAGGAAGGTCGGCCGGAGCTTGGGGCAACTCACCGGAGCCGTAGCTGAGCGCTCTCACCTCTCCGGCGGCCTGGCTGGACTGCTGCTGAGTCGAAGCCACCACCGACTGGGCGCGGGCGACCTGCGTCCGCAGAGCCTTGAGCACCATCATCTCCGCCGCAGGTGTGCGAGCCGATCCAGCCACCTCGGCGATCGAGCGCGTCTGGGCGACAATCGTGTCCATTTGGCGCGCCCCGCCCTCAGTGATCTGCGCCGCGTTGGCCAATCGAGCTTCCAAGGTGGAGTCGGTACGGCCGGCGGTGACCAGCTCCCGGTTCTGCTGCTGTACCACCGACGCATGCCGATCCACCAGCTGACCAGACAGGCCCGACATCTGCTGACCCGCGCCGCTGACAGATTCCGCTGCCGTCTGCAAAGGAGCTCCCGACGTCGCCACAGGCCCGGGTGTACCGAACAGCGAGCGGGCGCGTTCGACCACCGCCAGCGCCTGGGCCGCCTCAAGCTGAATGGTCACGCCACCAATTATCGGGCATGCAGAGCCCTGGTGACAGCAGGAGTCAGCGCAGCCGGGCGGGTTTCAGTCGATATGAGTGTCGCCGCAGGGGGCCAGCCAAACGCCCTGTAAACTGATAGCGATGATATCAGGAGGTCACGCCAGATGGGCGATGTCCTAATCCGCGGACTGTCCGACGCGGCGATCGCGCGTATCGACGCCGACGCCGCCGCCCGCGGTCTCTCGCGCCAAGAATATCTGCGAACCAGATTCGAGACCGAAGGTTCAGTGAGCGCCCCCACGCGGACCATGACCGTCGACGATCTACGCCGCGCCGCCGCGGCGGCCACCGACCTCGACGATCCCGACATCATGGACGCCGCGTGGCGGTGACCAACTGGCTCATCGACAAATCGGCCTACACGCAACTGGTGGCCTCCCCAGACGCCCAGGCCTGGGTCGAGCGCATCGAACGCGGTCTCGTGCGCATGAGCACCGTCACCCGCCTACAGATCGGCTACTCGTTCCGCAACGGATCGCAGGCCCGCAGCGAATCAGGCGCACCGCCGCTGGCATTGATGCCGCTCGAGTACCTGACCCCAGCCGCCGAGGACCGCGCCGTGGGCGTGCAGCTCCAGCTGGCCGACCGTGGGCTGCACCGCGCCCCGGCGATCCCGGATCTGCTGGTGGCCGCGGTCGCTGAGATGGCCGGCCTCACCGTGCTTGCCCTCGACACGGACTTCGACCTGATCGCGCAAGTCACCGGACAAGCCGTCGAACGGCTCCGCCTATGAGCACACACGTGCGCAGCCGTCACCGTTCGGCAGGGAAGGCGTCGACATGACCGCACCTAAGGGCCAGCCCCCGCCGCCCACCAACATCGCCGGATACCGCGTCGAGCGGGTCCTGGCCGTCACGGCGATGGCGACCGTCTACCTGGTGCACAGTCCCACCCTGCCGCGCCGGGAAGTGCTCAAAGTGCTTCAACCCGAGCACGCCAACGGCGACCACGTTCGCGCCCAGTTCCTCCACGAAGCCGACATCACCGCCGGGCTCGAACATCCCAACATCGTGCGCGTGTTCAGCCGCGGCGAGACCGACACCGGCCAACTGTGGATCGCCATGGAGTACGTCGAGGGAACCAACGCCGAGACTGCGCTGCGCGACGGACAGATGACACCCGAGCGGGCAGTCCACATCATCACCGAGGTCGCCCGCGCCCTGGACTACGCGCACTCCCACGGGGTCGTGCACCAAGACATCAAACCCTCGAACTTCCTGATCGCCGCCCAGAAACTGCCGGGCGGTCTCGACCGCGTCGTGCTCACCGACTTCGGTGCCGCCCTGTCCCCCCACAGCCGCGGAGCTGGCAACGGGCCAATGAGCGCCACCCTCGCCTACAGCGCGCCCGAAGTCATCACCGGGACAGCAGCTTTGGACGGACGCGCCGACGTGTACTCGCTCGCGTGCACGCTCTTTCGACTGCTGACTGGAGAACACCCCTACCCGACAGACGCCGGGGTCGGCGCCACAGTGAAAGCTCATCTGGACACCACCCCGCCCCGGGTGTCCGACCGGCTTACCTGGGCCTCACCACAACTGGACAGCGTGATCGCCAAGGCGCTGGCCAAGAATCCCGCTGACCGCTACCCCACCGCCGGCGACTTCGCGGCCGCGGCTAACGCAGCACTCACCCTCCCCCTGCCCTCGGCGCCAGTAGCGCCGCCCGCCGATCGCGACGAGCCGCCACCCCGCACCGAGGTAGGCGGGGCCGAGTCCCACGGCGCAGCAGCGGATTTCATCAGCCTGCTCCCTCATACCCGTGCCGTCTCGCAACGGCGCCAGCTGCTCGCAGCGATCGCAGTCGCCGGCGTGCTCATCGTCGCCCTCTCGGTGTGGCTTATCGGCCGCGGCTCCGACCCGCCCGACACCGCACCCACGGCGGCGCCAGCGACGACCACTGCGGCCCCGCCCGCAGCGCTGGAGGACCTCCGGCGGCTGCTCCCGTCCGGCTATCCCGCCGACGCATGCACCCCAGCACCATCCCCCGATGGCGCGACGGTGATCACCTGCGGACCAAACACCGACCCTGGTGGACCCCGCAGCGCCACCTACACCCTGGCCGGCGGACCCGAGGCGCTGCGCACCACGTTCGACCAGCTCGTCGAATCCACGACAGTGGTGGTCTGCCCCGGAAACATCCAGTCCCCCGGCCCGTGGCGCCGCAACGACACCCCCGCCGTCACCCGCGGAACCGTGCTGTGCGGGCTGAGCAATGGCCGGCCGCGCGTGGTGTGGACCAATGACGCGCAACGGCTCATCGCCGACGTGCAATCAGATGGCCCTAACGACCCTCGGCTGGACCAGCTCTACGCCTGGTGGGGCACACACTCGTAATCAGCCGGCTACCGCGCCGGCATCGCGCGGCAAACACACCGCCGACACGGGCGCGGAACGCAGCCCCTTCCACGACGCATGGCGCAGGCCTTTGCCCGCGTGATACTCGCGATAGGCAACCTCACCGACATACCGCGGCTTGAACCACTGGACCCCCGACATCGACGCCCCCTCTGCCACCGGCGGCGCGGGGGCCTCGGTCCCGGCCAACAGTGTGGCCAGGCGGCGACGTTCGGCACCGCTAAAACCCGTGCCCACCTGACCCAGCAGCACAAGTCGGCCCGCCTCGTCGTGGGCCGCCAGGATCAGGGCCCCAACCTCACCGCGAGGGCCGGCGAACGCCCCCACGATCACCGCCTCGGTTGTCGCGCGCACTGGAACTTTGATCCAGTCCCGGGACCGCCCCGACCGGTATGGCGAATCCAGCCGTTTACACACGATGCCCTCATGGTGCTGATCAGCGCAGATAGCGAGCATGTCGGCAGGAGCGACATCGGTCCAGTGTCGGGGCACCGTCAGTGCTGGCGAACGCTCCATCACCATCAGTGTGTCCAACAGCTCGCGCCGCTCCCGGTAAGGCCAGTGCATGACGTCCTCGCCGTCGATGTTCACCACATCGAAGGCTAGAAAACGCGTGGGAACCTCACGCACGAGCTGCACGCTGGGCCGACGCTGCTGAGGCCACCGCCGCTGAAGCCGTCTAAACGACGGGCGCCCGTGCTCGTCGACGGCGACAATCTCGCCGTCGAGGACCATTCGACGGCCACCGACCGCAGCTGCGACGGCGGATAACTCGGGGAAGGTTTCGGTGATGTCCGCCCCATTGCGCGACGTCACACGAAGACGGCGATCAACAGTCACCATCCCCCGCTGGCCATCAAACTTCACTTCTACAGCAAACTGACCGCCGCGGGGTGCCGGGCCCAGCGTCGCCAACATGGGCGCAGGGGCCACGAGGCGGTCGGGCGACAACGAAGTGCGGGTCACGCTTCGAAGGTACCTACCGGCGGCGCCGGCGTTGTGCTAGACAGCACCGGTTCTCACCTGGGCTGGGAAGCCGTCGTTTGAGATCGTCAAACCCCCGCATTTGGCTTTGGTAGCGCGCGTTCAAGCAGAAGGTCAACGAACTTTGGGCCCTTCACGATCTTGTCAGGCCCGTCGCCGGTCTCATCGACCCGCGCACTCAAACTCTCCCGAAGGACCTCAAGACATTCCGTTAGATCAGTCGAGGTGATGGTCGTGCCGGACGCCGCGATAGTTTGTAGCTGCGCCGGATTGTGCACTTGAGCTTTGAGAAGCCGGGCGGCCGCGATCATCGACAGGTGGAAGCGCAGATTAGTTCGTTCCTGGGGCGTAGTTCCCGCCTCCTCAGAGAGGAGGAATGAGTCAACGGCCTTCTGCGACTGGGCCATCCAAAGATAGACATCAAGCGCGATATCCCTTGAGAAGATCTTCCGGTAATCGTCGTCACGTTTGAGCAGGCTAGATGGACGGGCGCGCGAATTGTCGGGCCGGCTCAGTCCCATCGCCATGACGGCTTGAGCGAGCAGCGGAATGCTCACGATGCGCTCGACGCTCTTGCCGTTGTTCCGGTAGTAGTTCTTCCGACGATCATAGAACCAACCGTGGGGGAGGAAGTATGCCTCGATGTCGCGCTGGATCTCGTCTGTAGCGCGAAGGGAAGCGGCCGGCACCGAAGTCTGTCGGTTGGTCGCGCGGATAACGCGATCGCGAGTCGATGCATCGTCGGTGACAAGGATCCGCACCAGAACCGCACGGTCTAGAGCGGGATGGTCTTCTGCGGCGCCGCGCAACACATCGAAGACAGTGTGCGAGGTCTGCAGGCCATTGACCACCTGCACGTCGTCAAGCGCGTACGTCTTGCCGACGACCGTCGCCCTTGAGCAAATGACCGTGATCCCATTGTTTAACCACCAGAACTCCGGCCCCTCTAGGTCCTCGAGCGACTGGCGGATCTCCTTGTTGACTTCGACGTCGCCCTGATAGTCACGCACGTTCCAGTCGAAGATGTGACGCCGCAGATCGCCGTGTTCGTCGGCCAAGAACTGCAGATAATCCCGCAGTCGTACCAGTGCCACATGGCTGTTCCCACTGGTTGCATTCTCCTGGTAGGTGAGCTGCATCGTGTACGACGGGTGTGCTGTCGCCCGCTGCCACAACTCTGCGGCCCCGAGGAAATCTACGATGCCGGTTGCGCCGGAAACAACTTCGTCGAACTGTCGACGAAGGTCGCGCGCCTTAATCTCAACCTTCGTGTTGATCGTATCGAGTTGGCCTCGTGTTGCGTACACGAACCGAATCGTCACCTGGGGATGTCGAGCGGCCAGAACCTGAAGTGCGCGGCGGAAAAATCCCGTGCGCGTCACCACCGCGGTCGAATACAGCTGCTCCAGGTCGGCCTCGTCCTCGGCCAGGCTTAACAGCCGCCGACAGGAATCGGCTACCTTTTCGATCGCCGATTCGGAGAATGAAGTGTCTCTTTTTGCCTGCACCATCCATAACTCAAGTCGAGAACGAGCAGCGACCCTACCTGGTACGAAATCGTCCTGAAAGACATCACTGTCCTCAGCCAAGAGCACATCGCCCAGAAAGACGTACACGCCGTCAAGGCCACCGTCATTGCCGCCGCCAACTACACCGTCGGCAACTTCCTCTGTCGAGAGGTCGCGGTCTCCGAGCGCCTGTTCGCAGGCGAAAAGCTCGAAGGCGTCGTCATCCTTGATAGGTGTAATGCGCTCGTCCTGACGTTGCTTGAGCACCTGATCCAGAAGAACTAACTCGTTGTTGACCACCCCGAAACGGTATAACCCGACCGCGCCCTGCGTTAAATACTTCCGGACCCAGCAGTGCGGCCCCGACAGAAGCAGATCACTCGTTGGCTATTGAACATCTATGAGTCGCTCTGAGTGGCGGCAATGCGCAGTGGGCGAGTTTGCGGCGTATCTCAGCTTTTTATAATCAGAGCAGCGGTGGTGCAGTTACTCGTGAGAAGTGCACTCAGGCTTGAGAACCTACACACCATCATCATCAGCCAACTGGGGCGGCTGGGCTCAACGGCGCCAAACGTGAACGCGGTCGGTCTTAAGTGGCGCGCCCTCTGGGCCCTTGACGTACGGAGCGATCCACTTTGGGCGGCGATCGGCATGGTTGGGCCCGCATGCCTGCTGACGCCAGTGGCCGCCAACCCACCATCGGTGGCGGTACTGACGGTCACCGCATGAACCATCGCGTTCCCCGGGCGGGCTCATGGGTCGTCGCAGCTCAATGATGCTCACCCGGTTCGGGTCCGCGGCCGCAGTAGGGGATTCCTCGGTCTGCGGTGGCGGTGCACTGCCGAGGACGCGGGTGGAGGCGACGGTGGGTTGGCCCATCAGGAGCCAGGCCGCTCCGACGACACTCACCAACGGCGACGCCTCAGCCGATCGGGCCACCTCAGCGGTGCGCGGCACTAACGGCTGCAGCAGCAGCGTCGGGTTGGTCACCCACAGCGGCGAGGACACCCCGTAAGGGGAGAGCAGCTCGGGGTTCTTAGCCAACCGTGACAACGGCTGAATTTGCAGCACCCCGTCGGGGCGAGACCACCACCACACCCCGTCCCACGAAACCTCGGTGGGATCGTTGGGGCTCAACGCATTCCATGGCACGCGCCCGGCCGGCTTGGCCCAACACAACAGCCCAGTCGGGGCCGGTGCGGCGACAGCGGGCGTCCACTCCGGAAGGGAGTCGGCGGCGTCGAGCGCGACGTCCACCATGTCGCGTGAAACCCAGTACAGCTCAGCACGTTTGATGATGTCGGCTTCGCCGCTCATCTGACTCAACGTCTCGGCCAGCTTCGCCTGCAGCCGCTTCAACCTTCGAAGGCTCTCCCCCGCAGCTCCCAGGGCTTCGGACGGTTCTGCAAGGGCGCTGGATTGGTGGTCGACAAGGCTGTCCAAAGCGTTGCACCACTGCCGGCGAATGTCGGGCAGGCCCGGTGCCGCCCACGGAGTCGCTTTGCGGCGGCTCATCGCCGGCCCGCCGTTCTAGCCGAGACCATCGGCGAACTCCATGACGGTTGCCGCCTGCTCCTCAATGAGAGAGACGAACTTCGGGACCGACTGCGTCGTCATGCGTGAGGGCAACTCCTGCGCCACCGCCCTGAGGCGGGCGCCGGCGGCCCGTAGTTCGGCCTGTTGCACCTCGCGGCTCACCGGAGACGGCGTCACATAGGTCAACACCGCCCGCAATTCGGGAAACCGGATGGCCTCACCGCCGAGCTGCTCGTTGAACAGCCGCGCATGAGTGCCATCGGTGTGAGCCCAGCTGCGCATCTCCGATTCGAGGTAGGCGGCTATCACGTGCAGTGCCGTCGGTGTGGCGGCGGCGATGGTGGATGCCCCGGCTCGGCCGTACGTGCGGACGGTCTCGGCGAGGTCGCGAACCTCGGTGACCACCTTGGCCAGGTAATTGATATCAACTTGCACATCGAAGTCGGGCATACCAGCGATCCTAAGGGCGCGGCGCACCGCTGATCTGCAAAGATTTCCCCCACTCACACCAGCTGTACTCAAGTCGGGGAGATGGCACTGCCGTGCCCGACGCGGCACGTACCCGACGCACGCCCCGGGCCGAGAAATTTCAATACCTGTGGATCGGGTTGTTCAGGCGACCTCCGTTCCGGGTTGTTCGGCGCCGTCGGTGGGCGGCTGTGTTGGGGTGATCTCGGTGGGGCGTTCGAGCAGCTTTCCCTTGTGGAAGACCGCGCCGGCGCGGACCAAAGCGACCAGGTGTGGGGCGTTGACGGCGCGCCAGCGGGCCGCGGCGGCGTCGATGAGCTTGTAGGCCATAGCCAGTCCGGCCGCGCGTGATCCCGGGCCTTTGGTGACCTTGGTGCGCAAACGCACTGTGGCGAAGGTGCTTTCGATCGGATTCGTGGTGCGTAGGTGAATCCAATGTTCGGCCGGGTAGTGGTAGAACTCCAGCAGGGTGTCCAGATCGTCGGTGATCTTGGCGACCGCTTTAGGATACTTGGCCCCGAAGTCGACCTCGAAGGCTTTGACCGCGAGCTGGGCCTTGTCGATATCCTCGGCGTTGTAGATCTCCTTGATCGCCGCCAACGCCGACGGGTGCGCTGATTTCGGCAGCGCGGCAAGAACATTAGCCTGCTTATGAAACCAGCACCGCTGCTCTTTGGTGGCCGGGAACACCTCACGCACCGCGTTCCAGAACCCGAGTGCGCCATCGCCGACCGCGAGCACCGGGGCGGTCATGCCGCGGCGGCGGCAGTCGCGCAGCAGATCGGCCCACGACTCGGTTGATTCGCGGTAGCCGTCGGTGATCGCCACCAGTTCTTTGCGGCCGTCAGCGCGCACACCCAGCATCACCAGCAAGCACAGCTTTTCCTGGTCCAGGCGGACCTTGAGGTGGATGCCGTCCACCCACAGGTAGACGTAATCGGTGCCCGACAGGTCCCGGGCGGCGAACGCGCGGGCCTCATCTTGCCACTGACTGGTCAGCCGGGTGATCGTGGTGGCCGACAACCCGGCACCCGAGCCCAGAAACTGCTCCAGGGCCGGCCCGAAATCACTGGTCGACAGCCCGTGCAGATACAAAAGCGGCAGCACCTCGCTCATCTGCGGTGACTTGCGCGCCCACGCCGGCAGGATCGCCGAGGAAAACCGTTTCCGCTCACCAGTGTCGGGGTCGACGCGTTTGTCGTTGACTCGTGGAGCTTTCACCTGCACCGCACCGGCTGCGGTCAACACCTCACGTGGCTGGTGGTAGCCGTTGCGCACCACCAGCCGGTGCCCGTTGTCGTCGAGCTGATCGGCGTACTGGGCCACATACGCGGCGACCTCGGCCTGCAACGCCGCGGCCAGCATTTGCCGGGCACCGTCGCGGACGATCTCGTCCAACAACGAGCGCCCAGAGGCCTCGTGGCCGTTGGCGTCCTCGGCGTCGTGAACTACGGTGAGCATGGGCGTACCTTCCCGAACCAGCGCGCCAACGCCGGCTCATGATCGGACCTACTGACTTTCAGATCATCCTCGGGAAGGTGCGCCCACTTTCACGCCCCCATCCCGAGGCTCATCCACAGGTTCTGATCATTGCTCCCCCGGGCCTTGCCTGTGGTTCTGCCTTTCTGGCCCTCCGATTGTGGCCGGCGGTCCGCTCCGCGCAAGGCCACGGCCTCCGCTGCGCTGCGGGCCCACAGGCTCGGGGCAGCTCCCCCACAAACGTTCGCTGCGCTCACCCGGGACCTGCCCCGCCCGGACCTTTGCACTCCACGGCCCTCTACCGGCCCAAATCTCCAGTGCCAGAAGGCAAAAAGAACGGGCGGGAGACCCCACGATGAGCACCAAGGCACACCATGAGCAGGCCAGCCTCTTCAGCGACGACACCAGCACACGACAGTGCCAGAAGGCAAAAAGAACGGGCGGGAGACCCCACGATGAGCACCAAGGCACACCATGAGCAGGCCAGCCTCTTCAGCGACGACACCAGCACACGCCGCCACCCCCGGCATGTGCTGTCGTATGGCCTCGGATTGGACAGCACGGCGGTCCTATTGCGCTGGCTCACCGACCCGTCCAGCCGTGACTTCGACCTATCCGACCTGGTGGTCATCACCGCCATGACCGGAGACGAGTTCAGTGCCACCGGGGCCGACGTTGAGCGCTACGTGCTCCCCGAGCTGCGTCGCCACCGGGTCCGGTTCGTCCAGGTCGGCCGCCACCAGCTGCTCACCACCGCCGCCGGCGAGGGCATCACCACCTTCAGCGACACCACCGAACCGGACCGACTCTTCGTCGAGGGGGCCTACGCGCTGTCGACGGAAATGCTCACCGCCGGCACCCTGCCGCAGCGCGGCGGTGCCCGCAAATGCAGCGCACGAGCCAAGGGCGCGGTCCTCGACCCGGTGATCGCCCGACTCACCGGCGGGCAGCCCTATCAGCATTACGTCGGCTTCGAGGTCGACGAGATGGGCCGAGCCGAGCGCGACGCCGCCTACAACACAGCAGCCCGAACCGGCCGCTACCCCCTTATGTAAGTTGCCCTGGGTTCGTCGGGCTCTTCGCTGGACGCTGAGTCGTCACTATCTGCCCTGATCAGCCGCAAGCTGGTCCTCTT
>NZ_JYNL01000035.1 GCF_001044235.1 Mycolicibacterium chlorophenolicum
GAGAAGGTCCCCTGTCGTGAAGTGGTAGCAGCTCCACTCCACGACAGGGGACCTTCTCCCATCAACGACCGCTACAGCGCGTCGTCACACTTTCTCGACCAACCTCTCTGGGCAGTACAGCTAGTGACGTTCTGCTTCTTCGCTGAGGCCGAAAGCCCCTGCCGCCGGTGGGTATCTGAGCGAAGTGTCGACGGGGACAACAGGTGTGAGCGTCGCAGCCGCCACGATCTGCCGGTGGGACTCGGGCACGGCGACGGCGCCACCCGCTATCTGCTGGTAGGAGATGTGCGTGAGCATGAATATCGCTCGGCGTGCGCTCTTTGGTGAACGTCTCGTCGAACCCGGCCTAAAGCGAGGGTTTCCGGTCTTGGAACGTGCCTGTCCCGTGAGCGGATCCACGGCGGACGTCGAAGAAAGGTGAGCACGTTCATGACTGGCTATGGAGATGTCGGCGGCGGCTACGGGCTGGCGACCGGGATCGGCGTGCTGCTCGTCCTGACACTGGTCGCGTTGGCAGCCGCGTCGACGCGGCGTCGCTACCGCCGCCGATCCATCGCCAAAAAGGCCAGCAGCACAGCGAACACCGCCGCCCACCAGGGCAGCACCGGCGCCTCGCCCGCGCGCCGCACACCGCAGCCGCGGGAAGCATCGACGCCGGGGCTGATCAGAAAAGATCGCATTGCCCTGTTGATCGCCGAGGGCCTCGTGATCCGCGAGCGTCTCGCCGGAGATATCGATGCCGCCACCTACCAATCCCGCATGCACGAGCTGGCCTGCGGACGCCGAACATGACTACCGGCCAACGCATTCCGCCAAGCGCTGCAAACCGAGATCTGCGGACGAGCATGTGATGACCGTCGCCGATATCGTCGTGGTCGTTGCAGCCGTCGCGGCCATCGCAGGGCTGGGCTGGTTCTTCTTCGGCCCCCGCCGAGCTCGTATGGCCCAACTGGACGGTGGGGTGCAGCGGGTCGCGGTGACCGTTCGGGGCGGCTACAGCCCCGACGTCATCAAGGTACGGCAGGGACTGCCCGTGGAAATGGTGTTCGATCGGCAGGAGAGCGGCGACTGTACCTCCCACGTCGTGTTTCCCGATCTTCAGCTCAGCGCGGCTACGCCGGCCTACAAGCGCACTACGGTTCGGTTCACTCCGGCGCAGTCCGGTTCGTTCGGGTTCGCCTGCGGGATGAACATGATCCACGGCACCCTGGTCGTTGAACGCGGCGAGGAACCGGTTGTGCCGAACGGTGATGAGCACCCGGCCGAGCAGGCCGCCCCGCCGCAAGCAACCGCCGCTGCGGCCGCCGTGGACGTGGAGGCCGCGCAAGCCGAGGAGCGGCGCACGGAGATCGCCGATCTGACACGGCGGGTGCTGATCGGGGCGGTGCTGACCGCGCCGGTGTTGTTCGCGGTGATGGCGCAATCGCTCTTCGGCGCGCACTGGGTGCCCGCCGTGTTGCTCAACCACTGGGTGCAACTGGCGTTGATCACCCCGGTGATGTTTTACACCGGCTGGCCGATCCACCGCACCGGCTGGCTGACGCTTGCCCATCGCGGCGCGGACATGAACAGCCTGATCACCCTGGGTACGACCGCCGCCTACGGGTACAGCCTGCTGGTCACCGTCGCCCCGAGACTGCTGCCCGCCGACCTACGGGAGGTCTACTTCGAAGCCGTTGGCGTGATCCTCACCCTGATCTTGTTGGGCCGGTTGTTCGAGGCGCGCGCCAAGGCCGGCACCGGCGAAGCCATCCGCGCGCTACTCGGGCTGCAGGCGCGCGCCGCCCGTGTCGTGCGCGGCGGCGTCGAAACCGAAATCCCCGTCGACGAGGTCATCGCCGGCGATGAGGTTCTGATCCGGCCTGGGGAGAAGATCCCGGTCGACGCCACCGTCCTGACCGGGCAGTCCGCGGTGGATGAGTCGATGGTCACCGGGGAATCGATGCCGGTGAGCAAACATCCTGGTGACACGGTGATCGGCGCCACCATCAACACCACCGGCTCACTGCGGGTGCGCGCGACCAAGGTCGGCGCCGACAGCATGCTGGCCCAGATCATCAAAATGGTGCAGCAGGCGCAAGCGTCAAAGGCCCCGATCCAGCGCTTGGCGGATGCGACCTCGGCCTACTTCGTGCCGGTCGTGATGGCCATTGCGATCGCCGCGTTCGCCGTCTGGTTTGTGGCCGGCCCGCCACCCACGCTGACCCTGGCGCTGGTGTCTGCAGTCGCCGTGCTGATAATCGCCTGCCCGTGCGCGCTCGGGCTGGCCACGCCGTTGTCCATCATGGTCGGTACTGGCAAAGGCGCCCGCGCCGGTATCCTGATCCGCTCGGCCGAGGCATTGGAGACCGCGCACAAACTCGACACCATCGTGTTGGACAAGACCGGCACCATCACCGCCGGTAAACCGGCGCTGACCGACATCGCCACCATCGGGGTGTTCGGCGGGCAGGAGCTGCTGGCTCTGGTCGCGGCCGCGGAATCTGACAGCGAGCACCCGTTGGCCGCCGCGATCACCGCCGCGGCCCGCGACCGCAACCTCGCCGTGCCGAGGGTCTCTGGGTTCGACTCGATCACCGGCAAAGGCGTGCAAGCCACCGTCGCGGGGCACGCCGTGGTGGTGGGCACCGCGCGCCTGCTGGGCGACGCCGGAATCGACACGAGTGCCCTCGACCCGATCAGCGTGCAACTGTCCGGGGAAGGTAAGACGCCGATCCTGGCAGCGGTGGACGGGCGGGCTGCCGGGGTGTTCGCGGTTGCGGACACCGTCAAGGCGGACTCGGCCGCCGCGATCACCGCTTTGCGCCGCCTCGGTGTGGAGGTCGTCATGATCACCGGTGACAACGCCCGCACTGCTGCCGCGATCGCCCGGCAAGTCGGCGTGACCAGGGTGTTGGCCGAGGTGCTGCCCGAGCATAAAGCCGGCGAAATCCGCCGCCTGCAAGCAGAAAGACGCCGGGTCGGCATGGTCGGCGACGGCATCAACGACGCCCCGGCGCT
The DNA here is from genome assembly GCF_001044235.1 of Mycolicibacterium chlorophenolicum. Taxonomy (GTDB): domain Bacteria; phylum Actinomycetota; class Actinomycetes; order Mycobacteriales; family Mycobacteriaceae; genus Mycobacterium; species Mycobacterium chlorophenolicum. Next base: position 3,001 of record NZ_JYNL01000035.1, read on the forward strand.
GGCCCAGGCCGACGTTGGCCTGGCGATCGGCACCGGCGCCGACGTCGCGATCGAAGCCGCCGACATCACGCTGATCTCGGGCTCACTGGCCGGGGTGGTCACCGCCATCCGCCTGTCGCGCTCCACCATGCGCAACATCCGCCAGAACCTGTTCTTCGCTCTGGTCTACAACGCCGTCGGCATCCCCCTCGCCGCCGGAGTGCTCTACCCAATGCTCGGGCTGCGACTGTCGCCGATGATCGCCGCGGCAGCGATGGCGCTGTCGTCGCTGTCCGTCGTCGGCAACGCCAACCGACTGCGCCGCTGGAAGACCACCCCGCTACCCGCGGCCGAGCAGGTCACCACCGAGCCCCGCGTCGAAACCCACACTGAGCAAGTCGACGCACGCCGACAAACCACGACGGTCGACCCGGTATGCGGCATGGAACTGACACCCGCCACGGACACCGAGCAACGCGTCGTGGACGGCACCACCGTGTACTTCTGCTCCCCGCACTGCGCCAACACCTTCGACGCCGACCCTAACCACTACACCACGGCGGCGAACGGCGCGCGATGACCACGTCACGATGGCCGGACACGGCAACGAGCGCCGCACCGGTCGAGCCGCTGGGCACGCCCGACGCCGGGCTGGCGCGTGACCTACCCAGCACCTCGGCCGGCGTCAACGGCAGTGGCCTGGCCAACCTGCGTCAGTGAGCCGAGCAAATGAACGGTGCGTTGAGCATCGAAACCCCCTCCGGGGGAGGAACTCTGGTTCGCTGGTGACGGCGGCAGAAGTCCCGGAAAGCGGGGACCTTCGCCTCGAAGCGTAACCGCGGCGCGGCGCCAGTGTGGAACACCAGAAGTGTCAACAGGAAGCAGTCTTCTGATGAGCGCTCATTCTCCGGAGCTCGAGACGATCCGCACAGTCTTGTCCATGGCCACCCGGGCGCCGTCGGCGCACAACTCTCAGCCATGGCGGTGGCGGATCGGCGCGAACAGCTTGCATCTGTACGCCGATCTCGAGGGCATCTGCCCAGCACCGACCCCGACCGCCGGGACCTGATGCTCAGCTGCGGCGCGGCGCTTCACCACTGCGTGGTGGCACTTGCTGCTATGGGTTGGCAGGCCAACGTCCACCGGTTCCCCAATCCGGCCGAACCCGAACATCTTGCCGCCGTGAAGGTTCACCGCCACCCCGCCACGGACCTCGATGTGACGCTGGCCGCGGCGATTCCGCGGCAGCGCACCGACCGGCGGCACTACAGCTCGTGGCATGTGCCGGCCGGCGACACCACCGTCATGGGTACGCGCGCGGCAAGCAGCGGGGTGATGCTGCGCGAAGTTATTTCACTTCCGAAGCTGCGGCGCATTGTCGCGCAAGCGGTATGGCAACACGCCACCGATGACGACTATCTCGCCGAGCTGCCTACGTGGAGTGGACAGAACGCATCGGTGGCCGGTGTGCCGCCCGCGACATACCGCCCTCCGATCCGGCGGCACCGCTGCCGGGCCGACTGTTCGCCGGGTGCTGCACTGTCCCAGCCCCCCGATACCGAACCGGCAGACGACAACGCGGTCGTGCTGGCGCTGGGCACCAAAGACGACACTCCGCTGGCCAGACTGCGCGCCGGCGAGGCCACCAGTCTGGTGCTGCTGACCGCCACCGCACAGGGGTTGGCGAGCTGCCCGGTGACCGAGCCATTGGAGATCGCTGAAACACGAGATGCCGTGCAGACCGACGTCTTCGGCGTCAGCGGGTTCCCGCAGATGCTGCTGCGCATCGGGTGGGCACCGGCAAATGCCGACCCGCTGCCTGCGACTCCTCGCCTCCCACTGGGCGCGGTCGTCGAGAGGCTCGACGGATCGGCGTTTGACCGGCCGTAGCCCCCGCAGCCCCGCGGTCTCGTCCATCAGGTCCACGGCGTACTCCAGTTTGTCCATCGCCTTCGTGTCCGGAATCTCGTTCATGTTCTACACGAAGTCCATGACGGTGTTGAACACTCCCGTGGAGTCGATGCCCTTCTCGAAGACAGCAATACAGACCGCGCTGAACTCGTTGGCCGCCTCCCCGCAGAATCTGCCGATTAGTCTGCCGATTAGACCGCAAGTCCTCCTGCTCGACATTCAACGTGTGCATCCGCTCTCCTGGGTGGCCATACTCCGGTCGCTAGTGCGCACCGGCCGCGCGGTGATGATCGGTTCGGACATTCCTAACCCCACAGCGGCACAACATGCATGGAACGGGCCTGTCTCAATCGCGCCCCTTCGCCCCGGCGTTAGCTATCGGGCCTTCTACCAATGCATCCCACCACCACACCTTGACACCGGCCAAGCCCGCCACCGCGCGCGGCCATAGGTCACCGCGTGCGGGGGCTTTGGTCTCTGGTGTGCGGCCAGCGGTGGAAACAAGAGTGGATGGCGACCGGCGGAAAGGGTGTCGATGTTTGAGGTTCGTATCCATGGACGTGGCGGTCAGGGCGTGGTTACCGCGGCGGGATTGCTGTCAGTTGCGGCGTTCCTCGACGGCAAGTATGCCCAGGCCTTCCCGAGTTTCGGTTCCGAGCGCACCGGCGCCCCGGTGGCCGCGTTCTGCCGCATCGACGAAAAGGAGATCCGCTCACGCGAGCCGGTGGTCCGCCCTGACGCGCTGATCGTGCAGGACGCCACCCTGCTGCACCAGGTTGCAGTGTTCGACGGCCTGGCACCGGCGGGCTACCTGTTGATCAATTCATCGCGCAGCCTCGCGCAGCTGGGCCTCGGCGAGTTCCTCGAAGGTTTCCGACCCGACCGGATACTGGCGGTGCCGGCGACCGACCTGGCCCGCGAACACCTCGGCCGACCGGTGCCCAACGTGGTGCTGCTCGGTGGGTTTGCCGCCCTCACCGGGCGGGTCTCACCGGATTCGGTGGTCGCGGCGATTCGCGAGCGGTTCACCGGAACAGTCGCAGACGGCAACGTCGCTGCCGCCCGCAGCGCCTTCGATTTCGTGCGAACCGAAATGAGGGGGCTAGCTGGTGTTGCGGCAAATTGAGGGTTCCCAGGCGGTCGCGCAAGCCGTCGCGCTGTGCCGGCCGGAGGTGATCTGTGCCTATCCGATCTCCCCGCAGACCCACATCGTGGAAGCGCTTTCCAGGCTGGTGAAGCGGGGCGAACTCAAGCCCTGCGAGTTCGTCAACGTGGAGTCGGAGTTCGCCGCGATGTCGGTGGCGATCGGCGCCTCCGCGGCCGGAGCACGCGCCTATACGGCGACCGCGAGCCAGGGCCTGCTCTACATGTCCGAGGCCGTGTACAACGCCGCCGGGCTGGGCCTGCCGATCGTGATGACGGTGGCGAACCGGGCGATCGGCGCGCCGATCAACATCTGGAACGACCACAGCGACTCGATGTCGCACCGCGACTCGGGTTGGATCCAGCTCTACGCCCGCACCAACCAGGAAGCGGCCGACTTGCACTGCCAGGCGTTCCGCATCGCCGAGGAACTGTCGGTGCCGGTGATGGTGTGCATGGACGGGTTCGTGCTCACCCACGCCGTCGAGCGGGTCGATCTGCCCAGCCAAGAACAGGTAGACGCATTCCTGCCCAGCTACGAGCCGCGTCAGGTGCTCGACCCCGCCGAACCGGTATCCATCGGAGCGATGGTGGGACCGGACGCCTTCACCGAGGTCCGCTATCTCGCGCATCTCAAGCACCTACAGGCGATCGAGGCGATTCCCGATATCGCCGACCGTTTCGCCGAAACCTTCGGGCGCGACTCCGGCGGGCTCATCCACCCCTACCGCACCGAGGACGCCGACACGATCGTGATCGCGCTGGGCTCGGTGCTGGGTACCATCTGCGACACCGTCGATGTACTGCGCGAGACCAACGCGCGAATCGGTGCGCTCGGGATCACCAGCTACCGCCCGTTTCCGGCCGACGCCATACGTTCCGTACTCGCTCACGCGAAACAGGTTGTGGTCGTGGAGAAGGCGTTCTCCGTCGGTGTCGGCGGGATCGTCTCGACCGACGTACAAATGGCCCTGTCCGGCACCGCGGTGCGGGTTCACACCATAATCGCGGGACTAGGCGGGCGTGCGATCACCAAGACGTCGCTGCACAACGCGTTCACCGACGCACTGGCCGACGCGCTGGAGCCGGTGTCTTTCCTCGATCTCAACCGGTCGCTGATCGACCGGGAACTGCAGAGGATGCTGGCCACCCGGCGGTCCGGCCCGCACGCCGAGAACATGCTCGCCGACGTCGGCGCGATCGCCCCTCGGATCAGGTGAGGAAACGCCAATGCCCGTGCAGCCCATCAAGTTCTACCAGACCGGAAGCTTTGTGGTCGGCAACCGCTTGCTCGAACCGGAGCAGACATCTGTGCAGGCGAGCACCGAACGCACCAACTCGCTCAATTCCGGACATCGCGCCTGCCGAGGCTGCGGTGAGGCGTTGGGAGCCCGCTACGCCCTCGACGCGGCGATGCGCGCCACCGCCAACCAGCTGATCGCCGTGAACGCGACCGGCTGCCTGGAAGTCTTCTCCACGCCGTATCCCGAAACCTCCTGGCGGATTCCCTGGCTGCACTCGCTGTTCGGCAACGCACCTGCCGTAGCTACCGGGGTCGCCGCGGCGATGAAGGCCAAGGGCCGCACCGATGTGCGCGTGGTCGGCCAAGGTGGCGACGGAGGCACCGTGGACATCGGATTCGCTTGCCTGTCAGGGATGTTCGAGCGCAACGACGACGTGCTGTACCTGTGCTACGACAACGAGGCATACATGAACACCGGGGTGCAACGGTCCGGCGCCACCCCGCCGGCCGCACGCACCACCACAACCCCCGCGGTCGGACCGGATCCCGGCAACGTATTCGGACAGGGCAAGAACCTACCCGCGATCGCGCTGGCCCACGAAATCCCCTATGTGGCAACCGCGACCGTCGCAGAGCTGCGCGACCTCGAGTACAAGGTGCGTCGGGCGATGGATTTCCGCGGCGCGCGCTACATCCACATTTTCGTGCCGTGCCCGCTGGGCTGGGACAGCGCTTCCCGGGACACCGTGCGCATCGCCCGGCTGGCCAAGGAAACCGGGCTCTTCCCCGTCTTCGAGGCCGAACACGGAGAAATCATCAGCACGTCGAAGATCCGCCGGCAGCTGCCTGTCGAGGACTACCTGAGCATTCAAGGCCGCTACGCGCACCTGTTCGGCAAGAATCCGCGCACCGACATCATCGCGCGCATTCAAGGCATCGCCGAGCGCAACATCCGCAAGTTCGATCTGCTGGGAGAGCCGTGATGGACAAGCCGTTCGCGATCACGCTCGACGTCGGATCGAGCCTGGCGAACAAGACCGGTTCCTGGCGGACCGAACGGCCGGTCTACCGCGACCTGCTGCCGCCCTGCAACAACGCCTGCCCCGCCGGGGAGAACATCCAGCAATGGCTCTACCACGCCGAAGAAGGCGGCTACGAGGGCGCGTGGCGCCAGATCATGGCCGACAATCCGTTCCCTGCCGTGATGGGCCGGGTCTGTTACCGGCCATGCCAGAGTGCCTGCAACCGCGGCCAGCTTGACGAGGCGGTGGGCATCAACTCAGTGGAACGCTTCCTCGGCGACGAGGCCATCAAGCGGGGATGGACCACTGAGGCGGCGGCCGCTGGCACCGGAAAGTCGGTGCTGGTGATCGGCGCGGGCCCGGGCGGCCTGTCGGCCGCGTATCACCTTCGGCGGCTCGGCCACGCCGTCACGATAGTCGACGCCGGCGAGGCTGCCGGTGGCATGATGCGCTACGGCATCCCGCGCTACCGGCTCCCCCGTGAGATCCTCGACGTCGAAATCGAGCGGGTCCGGGACCTCGGCGTCACGCTGGAACTCGGCCGCCAGGTCACCGATGTCCCAGCCGCCATGCGCGCTGGTGGCTTCCAGGCCGCCTTCCTCGCTGTCGGGGCCGCGATCGGCAAACGCGCCTACATACCTGCCGGCGACTCGGCCCGGATCCTCAACGCCGTCTCCGTACTGCACGATGTCGAAGGGCCGCACCGGCCACTGCTCGGCCGCCAGGTCGTGGTCTACGGCGGCGGGAACACGGCCATGGACGCTGCCCGCACCGCGAAACGCCTAGGCGCGACCGACGCGCTCGTCGTCTACCGGCGCAGCCGCGACAACATGCCGGCCCACGACACCGAGATCACCGACGCTCAAGACGAAGGCGTCAGGATGAAATGGCTCGCCACCATCGCGCACGCCGACCACGGCGCCATCACCGTGGAGAAGATGCGGCTCGACGACTCCGGACTACCCCAGCCCACGGGCGAATTCGAAGAACTCGCCGCCGACACCGTCATCCTCGCGCTCGGACAGACATCCGACCTTTCCCTACTGTCCAATTTGGACGGCGTCGAGCAGCGCGACGGCGAGCTCATAGTTGACCCGAACCTGATGACCGGCCACCCGGGCATCTTCGCTGGCGGCGACATGGTGCCCGGTGAGCGCACCGCCACTTCCGCCATCGGGCATGGCAAGAAAGCGGCGCGCGCCATCGACTCGTGGCTGGGCGGCCAGCCGTACCAGCCAGCCACCAAACCCGCGATCGCCAGTTACAACCTGCTCAACACCTGGTACTACAGCGACGCGCCCGCGACCATCCGCCCCAAGCTCGACCCGGCCCGCCGGGTCACCACTTTCGACGAAATAGAGGGCGGGCTCGACGAATCCACCGCACTGTTCGAGGCCCGGCGGTGCCTGTCCTGCGGCAACTGCTTCAACTGCGACAACTGCTTCGGCGTCTGCCCCGACAACGCCGTCATCAAGCTCGAACCCGGAAACCGTTACGCCATCGACTACGACTACTGCAAAGGCTGCGGCCTCTGCGTCGCCGAATGCCCGAGCGGCGCCATCGAAATGAACCCCGAGCAGACCTGAGAAATCCGTTTATTCACACAACTTCTAAGGCGATGCGGCAGACGACAGTGGCCTTTCACAACTGGCACAGCACTTTTGAGCACAAACGCCACTGGCGTGGCTCATTGCGGATTCACACGCTCCTGCCGTCGGCAAATGGGGCCGACCGCTGCGCAGCTACCAGCAGCCCCGTGTCGCACGACGCGCCGGTCAACCACGCCACCCGCAGCGAGGGATACCGGCAGGGAAGGTACTGGTGGCTGCGCTGGGTGATCCTGGGCGTCACCGCCGTGGTGATCGGCATTGAGCTCGTGCTGGTGTGGGACCAGTTGGCCCGCGCGTGGCGCAGCGTGTACACCGCCAAGTGGTGGTGGGTGCTGGCGGCGGTGCTGGCCGCGCTGGCATCGATGCACAGCTTCGCCCGGATTCAGCGCACATTGCTGCAGTCGGCCGGTGTGAGGGTGAAGCAATGGCGTTCGGAGGCAGCCTATTACGCGGGTAACGCATTGAGCACCACGCTGCCCGGCGGGCCGGTGCTCTCTACCACCTTCATCTACCGCCAGCAGCGCAGGTGGGGCGCCTCACCGGTGGTCGCGTCCTGGCAGCTGGTGATCGCGGGCGTGTTACAGATCGTTGGGTTGGCGCTGCTCGGGTTGGGCGGGGCGTTTCTGCTCGGGGCAAAGAACAACCCCTTTTCGCTGATCTTCAGTCTCGGCGGCTTCATTGCGTTGATCGTGCTGGCCCAGACTGTCGCGGCCCACCCCGACCTGATTGACGGGATCGGGGCACGCGTTCTGTCCTGGGTCAACGCGCTGCGCGCCAAACCGCCCAACAACGGGCTACCCAAGTGGCGCGAAACGCTCGACCAACTCAAGGCGGTCAACCTGAGCCGCCGCGAGCTCGGCGCCGCATTCAGCTGGTCGCTGCTCAACTGGATCGCCGACGTGGCGTGCCTGTTGTTCGCGGCGTGGGCCGTCGGCGGTGCACCGTCGCTGGCCGGGCTGACCGTCGCCTACGCTGCAGCCCGTGCGGTCGGATCGATCCCTCTGACGCCCGGCGGGCTGCTGGTCGTGGAGGCGGTGCTGGTGCCCGGCCTAGTGTCCAGCGGCATGTCGGCGCACCACGCGATTTCGGCGATGCTGATCTACCGGCTGATCAGCTGGCTGTTCCTCGCCGCGATCGGCTGGATACTGTTCGTCGTCCTGTTCCGCGCCGAGAGCCAGATCGATCCGGATGCCGCCGAACGAGGCGGCATCGACGCTGAACCCAAACCCGCGGCCGACGATCCCTGAGGGGCCGGCGACGCGCCGTGTGTAGGCCACCAAGCGGACGCGCTGGCGGGCATTCGGCCACCTTCGGAGCCTACTTTGGTCCGGAGTCGCCTCCGACTTGTCGGGACATCGAACGAGCCGCGACAAGTGTTAGCTTCCGTCCGTGACTGCAAAAGAGGCGGCCCCGTTGCGGATCGGTATCCTGGGCGCGGCACGCATCGCACCGATGGCGCTCATCAAGCCGGCCAAATCCAACGCCGAGGTCGTGGTCGCCGCCGTGGCGGCGCGCGACGCATCGCATGCACGGGCCTTCGCTGCGAAACACGACATCACCCGGGTGCACGAAAGCTACGAAACGCTAATCGCCGAACCGGACCTTGACGCGATTTACAATCCGCTGCCCAACAGCTTGCACGGCCGATGGACCCGAGCCGCCCTGGCCACCGGCAAGCACGTACTGTGCGAAAAACCGTTCACCGCCAACGCCGCCGAATCCCGTGAAGTCGCCGAACTCGCCGCGAAGTCCGTCCGGGTGGTGATGGAGGCGTTCCATTACCGCTATCACCCACTGGCTTTGCGAATCGAGCAGATCATCGCCTCGGGCGAACTGGGCAAGCTCCAGCGGTTGGAGGCGACCCTGTGCTATCCCCTGCCGCAGTTCTCCAACATCCGCTACAACTACTCGCTCGCCGGAGGCGCGACGATGGACGCCGGCTGCTATGCGGTCCACATGGTTCGCACGTTCGGCGGCGGAACTCCGGAAGTTGTTTCGGCACAGGGCAAACTGCGTGATCCGCAGATCGACCGTGCCATGACGGCGGAGTTGCGGTTCCCGGGCGGGCACACTGGCCGGGTCCGCTGCTCGATGTGGTCGGCGAATCTACTGCAGATGAGCGCAAGGGTGGTGGGCGACCAGGGCGAGCTGCGGGTGCTCAATCCGGTCATGCCCCAGCTCTTCCACCGGCTCTGCGTCCGATCAGCCGACGGCGAACGCGTGGAGCAATTTTCGCGCCGCGCGTCCTACGCCTATCAACTCGATGCATTCGCCGCGGCAGTGCTGCGCGGCCAAGCAGTGAAGACGACGCCGCAGGACGCGGTCGAGAACATGACCGTCATCGACGCGATCTATCGCACTGCCGGCCTGCCGCTGCGCGAGCCCAGCTGAACGTACGAATCGATGGTGCCAGCAGCAGTGAATCACGGCTGAAGGCAGTGGTATTCGACGAACGACAACACAGGTCCTTCCGAAGCTTTCTTCACTCTTAACACCGGCGCGGGCACACTTCGCATCACCCTGCAGATCACCGGGCAGGCTTGCCCTGAGGTGATGCGGTCAGGGCTGCCAGAGCCAGCGTGACGACCGCGACTTGCGCGCGTTCTTGTGTCCATCGCTGCCCCACCCGCAGCGCGAGATAGGTCCAGCCCACTTGGTTGAACAGCACCGTCGCGGTCTCATCGACATCGTCGATCTTCACCAGGGTATCGTCCAGCGCGCCGTCGCGCAGCAACCGCGCGAGGGGCCCGACGAAGACGCTTCGGGTCGCCACCGCGCGGGCACGGTCATCGCCGGTAGCGTCGTCGGGTTCGTGGAAGATGCCACCGTCCTCGGCGAACAAGCCGACCAGCAGGAAACGCCAAGGGTCGGCGACCCGGCAGATTTCCCGCAGGGCTAGGTCCAGACGGTCCAGGCCGGTGCCTGCCGACACCAACGTCGGCCACACAGCGCGCTGATACTCCTCGGCAGCCCGCAGACTGAGTAGTTCGATCACCCGGTCTCGCGTAATCCCGTTGCGGCGCAAGGTCATCCGTGAAGCGCCCAAACGCCGCGCGAGGCTTGCGACGGTCAGGCCAGCCAGCCCCTGCTCTGCCAAAAGTTGCAGAGCAGCTTCCGTGATCCGGCCTTCCCAATCGCTTACGATACGCTAGTGTATCAGTAGCAATACACGCTAGGTCACGAGCGGAGTGAAGATGAAGAGGCCTCTGAGGCGGCGCCGCCGTCCCGGCTGGCGCGGCGCCGCGGTGGCCGGGCTGGCGGGACTGGGCGTCAGCGAGGTCGTGGCCGCGATAGGGGGGAGCTCACTGGTCGACACAGTCGGCAGGGCGGTTGTCGACTGGAGCCCTCGGCTGGTGGTCGATCTCACGGTGGAAGTCCTCGGCAGCCGGGATAAGGCCGCGATCCGCATCGGCGTGGGTGCCGCCGCGATCGGCACCGCTACCGCGCTGGCCGGGCTGCCGGCCAACGTTCGCCCGCCCGCCGTGGCCGCGCTTGCCATCGCGACGGCTGGTCTGGCCTTAAGGCGCCCTCCGCGGTCCTGGGCCACCATCATCGCCGCCGCGGCGAGCGGTGCCGTCGCGACGGCCATCGGCCTGCGTCGCGCTCCAGCCAGCCTTCGAGGTGAGGCAGCCGTGGCATTGGTCGGCGGTGGCGGGCTCCTCGCGGCGCGCGCGCGGTTGGCCCGTCGCCACCGTCAGCACGACACGCTGAATGAGGCCGCCGGCCGGTCCCGTCAGAGCGCGGCGATGCCCGACGATGGCGCGAAACCTCTTTCCGGCCTCTCGCCGTTGATCACCCCGATCGGCGACCTTTATGTCACCGACGTCAATCTGGGCACGCCACTGGTCGATCCGGACCGGTGGCGGCTCGCGGTCACGGGGTTGGTGGCGCGACCCCACCGGTTGTCGCTGGCCGAGCTGGCGGCGCAGGCTGACGAGTTCGATGCCGTCATGGTGTGCATTCACAACCCGGTCGGGGGACACCGGGTCGGCAACGGTCGCTGGCTCGGTGTACCGCTGCGGACCGTGCTCGAGCGTGCCGACCCATCGAACCGCGCGACGACACTGGTAACGCGGGCTGTCGATGGTTTTACCGCGTCGCTGCCGGTGCAACCCTTGCGGTCGGGCGAGTGGAGCGGGTATGTCGTTATCGGGTTGAACGGCCAGCCGCTGCCGGCCCGGCACGGCTTCCCGGCGCGGGTGTTCGTACCGGGTATCTACGGCCAGTACACCGGCGTGAAGTGGCTGTCGGAACTGGAGTTCGTCGCTGGTCCGCACGCCGACTACTGGTCGCCCCGCGGATGGCCGCACCGGCCGGCGTGGATTCAACCGCAGGCCCGCATCGATGTGCCGGCAGCCGAAGCATCAGCAGGCAGCGCGGCTACCGTCGCCGGTGTCGCGTGGGCGCCGCCCCACGGTGTCGGCGGTGTTGAGGTGCGCGCCGACGATGGTGCATGGCAGCAGGCGGATCTTGCCCGCGAACTGGCTCCGTCGTCGTGGCGGCGCTGGCGGGCAACGCTCGACGTGGCGCCGGGCACCCACACCATTCAGGCGCGCGCGATCAGCCGCTCCGGCGAGGTCCAACACGGCGGCCAGCGACCGCCGTTTCCGCTCGGCGCGAGCGGGTGGCACACCATCACGATCCGCGTGTCGCAGTAGCATCCACCGTCGACGCTTCGGGAGTAGCTATGGCGATTTCGGCACAACTGGGCGACCTGCACCGGGCCGACCTGTCCGCGGGGCCGGTGGAATATCGCGAGGAAGGCTCTGGCACGCCGATCGTCTTCCTGCACGGCATCATCGCCAACGGCGACGTATGGCGAAACGTCGTGCCCGAACTGGCCGGCCGATACCGCTGCATCACCCCCGACTGGCCGTTGGGCGCGCATCGGCTGCCGATGCGCGACGGCACAGACTTCACCCTGTTCGGGCTGGCCGCACTCGTCGACGAATTCCTTGAGGCACTGGGGCTCCGCGACGTGGTGCTCGTGGCGAACGACACGGGCGGCGCGATCGCCCAGGCGGTGGCCGCCCGTCATCCGCAACGCCTCGGACGGCTGGTGCTCACGCCGTGCGATGCCTTCGACAACTTTCTGCCCTTGCCCATCAAGCACCTGCAGTTGTTGGGCCGCACCCCGATCGGTCTGTACCTGCTGGCGCAGAGTCTTCGCTCACCGTTGATTCAGCGGCTGCCGATCGCGTTTGGCCGGCTCACCGAACGGTCGATCCCTGCTGAGATCATGCGCTCTTATACCGAACCTCTGCGGCGCATCAGTGGGGTCCGTCGCGACTTCGCCGCCTTGGTCCGCGCCATCAGCACCCGGTTCACCGAGGAGGCGGCGCGTGGCCTAGCTTCGTTTTCGCGGCCCACCCTGATCGTCTGGGCGCGCGAGCGCCGGCGGTTCTTCCCGGTGCAGTATGCCCACCGGCTCGCCGACGCTCTTCCTGATGCGCGCCTGGAATTCCTTGATGACACGGGGCCGTTCGTCACTGAGGATCAGCCGGTGGCCCTGGCCGGTTTGATCCAAGAGTTTCTCCAAGCCTCGCCGTGCACGCCTTAGTGGTCCCGACTCGCTGATCTTGGGTATTGTTACTTTGAGTTTTCGGCTCGTCAGCTGAAGCTGGGTGTCCTAGCGAAAAGCGCAGTGCGACTGCGGAATTCAAAGGTACGCCTGTCTGTCGCATCGACAAGGCCGACGCTTCGGGCGGCATGGATACCCGGACGGCTGAGGGTTCGACTCCGAACACCGAAGCTGTCTGCCCGGGTGAACGAGGGCAACTATTTCTCCGATGGACGGGCACTAGGCAGGCGTGCGGCCTTCAGCCGATCGCGCTGGCGCCGTCATCACCGAGGCAGCTCAGGATCAGGGGCAGATCGCTGAGTTCCGCAACAGCCGCCCGGCACGAAGCGCAGAGGCCCAAGTGCGCTTCGAACTCGCGCCGCTCGGCACTGCACAGTGAACCCAGCACGTAGGCGGCGTCCCACATCGCGAAATCGTGACCGCCCCGCTGCGGCGACGAGCCGTTGCGCGGTCCCCCGCACCGCATCTTGTGTCGCATGACTTTCCCTTCCTGAAGTTGCCACCAACTGTCCTCGCGCCGGTCGCCGCTAGGTAGGGCATCAGGTCACTTCGGGCCGGTGCCAAAGTCCTATGCAACCTAGTAGCGGCCCACACGGGATGCCCAGCCGGCACCACAGCCGTCGCCTGTCCTACGTCGGTCTTCGAGCAGGGCGCCAACGCTGCGAGTACATCGAGCGGTCAAATCCCATCGAGCGCCACATCAGCGGTGTCGATCACGACGTCGGTCGTGGGTCGCCACGCTCACCCGGCTCCCTGCCGACCGCTGCGACAACGATGTTAGGGACCCGCGGGTGATTGACCGGAGGCGTTACTCACCCGGCAGACGGCCCGTGGGCCTTCGTCAGGACCACGCCAGGCGTGGATTTAGACGCGGTGCACGGGCCAACCAGCCGCCAGCCGCCCCGTGGTTGTCGGATCTTGATGTCCTATTGCGACTTGTACACCGCATACCAGGTGCGCCGCGCCAGATGCTGGATTGCCTCGGCGAGGAGTTCGCTGCGACGATACTGCTCGCGCCGGCGCAGCTCGCGACGTAGGTCGGTCTCTGCCTCGAGGTCGGCGATCGCCTCGCGGTATGCGTGTTCGGCGCGGACCAGCTGCTCCAACGCTTCGTCGGCCAACGTTGCGGCGCCGCCGCGGGGAAGCGCCCGAATGGCTGCGCCCAGCGGCGTCATCGCTGCCACGATGACCTCCACCTGCCCACCGAGGCGCGGGTCTGGAGCCGTGCGCGAAAGTTGGGCTTCGCGCGCAAGACCGTAGGCGCGCTCGGCGACCGCGCCCAGCCGCTCACCGAGTTCGAAAAGGTCCTCTGCGGCAAGGGGTGTACTGAAACTGGACCGAACCTGGGTCTGTAGCCGTCGCCGAACTTCGTGCTCGGACGCCAGCAGAGAACGCAACTGGACGACAATGTCCTGGCCGCCCGTCCCGGCGCACCACGCCCGCAGAACACCGACCACGGCCTCCACGACGGCCAGCTGCGCGGTGAGGGTGCCCAGAACGTCATGGGTTTCGGGCAGAAACCATGCGCGTGGAAGCCTCATATGAATTCCCTCCAGAGCAGAAAGGCCGCGGCGCCCATCGCGGCACTGATAGGTAGCGTGATCAACCACGCGGCGCCAATCTCGCGCACCACCGACCAGTGCACATGGTGCGCGCGTTGTGCCATTCCGACACCGACCACACTGGACGCGACGACGTGGGTGGTGCTGACTGGGGCGCCCAACGCCGCGCCGGCCAATATCACTGCCGCAGAGCCTCCTTGGCTTACGAGTCCGTCCAACGGGGCCATCCGGTAGACGCCGCTACCGATGGTGCGCACGATTCTCCAGCCCCCGAACGCGGTTCCGACGGTCAACGATGCCGCAGCCATCAATCGCACCCAGATCGGCACGGAGAAGGTCGACAGGTGGCCGCTGGTGAGCAGCAATAAGGTCACGACACCCATGGTCTTTTGCGCGTCGTTGGAGCCGTGGCTGAACGCCAGCGCGGACGCGGTCAGCCACTCCCCTCGCCGCACAACGACATTGAACTCACGGCGCGCACGCTTGAGCAGTCGGCCTGCTACCGCCATGCCTGCGGCGCCGACCAGCACGCCGAGCACAGGGGAGATCGCAAGCCCTGCCAGGACGCCGAGCACTCCATCGGGAGTGCCGTGGGCGATGCCTCCCCATCGGACACCGGCTGTCCCACCAGCGGCGAGCGCAGCCCCGACGAGTCCGCCGATCAGCGCATGCGACGAACTCGACGGCAACCCGAACCGCCACGTCGCCAGGTTCCATCCTATGGCGGCGGTGAGAGCGGCACCTATCGCCGGTAGCGTTTCGTGCGGCGCGACGGTGACAACGCCGCCCACGGTGTCGGCCACTGCTGTACCCATCACCAGCGGGCCCGCGAAGTTGCCTGCAGTCGCCACCACGAGTGCCTGCCCGGGGGTCGCAGCGCGGGTAGCCACCAGCGCGGCAACGGAATTCGCCGAGTCATGGAAACCGTTCGTGACGTCGAACACCACGGCCAGCCCGATCGCCACGAGCAGGATCGCCATCCCCATAGCAGCAGCCGGCCTACCGCCGAGTCGCTGTAGGACGCGGCGCACGCGTCTCCAGCTCTAGTTGTGACCGGGACAGGTTGACTGTCAACGGAATCAGATGCGCGCGGACACGAGCCGTCGCGGCAAGGCGACGATGGGTTTCGTACACGACATCTCGCACGCGAGCGCGCGTGCACGTCGAAAACTTCGCAGTCAATACGGCCACGATCGAATCCAGCTCGCTCACGGGAAGGCCGGGCGGCTCGGGGACTGGCGAATTCGGCGCGGATCTGGCCGGCGAGCCGGTCAAGTCCGAGTCGGCCAGTTTGCTCCGGCTCATATCGGCACCCCTGACATCGAATCGTCGCGGTTATTGCTCGCGCTTCTGGGAGTCTCACGCTGGCGCCGCTGCCGCGGCAGGGCCTTTGGACCTCGGCGACATGCCGTTGGGCATCCCCCAGCAGAACAGGGGGTCATCCCGGCGCCAGATGCGTGGGTTCGGAATCGGTTTGGGCCCCGCTGTGATCGATTGGCGACCCCAGCCCGAGCGTGACGACGTGGACATCGCCCGACGAGAGCCTGCTCACCTGGTCTTCGATGCACACGGTGACGTGGTCGCCGATATGCGGGTGCAGGTGCAAGCGAACCTGCTCGCGGGTCAGTTCGACGCTGATCGGCTGGCCGCGGTAGACGATCTCGAATGCTGCGCGGGGCAGCTCGGCCGGCAGCACCGGGTGTAGCCGCAACATGTCACCGCGCGTCTCCAGGCCGGCGTAACAGCGCAGCACCATGTCGGCGGTGCCGGCCATTGCGCCGATATGGACGCCTTCGCGGGTGGTGCCGCCCTGAATGTCGGCGAGGTCGCTGTCCAACGCCCGGGTGAACAGCGACCATGACGCTTGCCGGTCGCTGCGGCCCAGTACCCAGCTGTGCACGAGCCGGCTCAGCGTCGAGCCGTGCGTCGTACGGGCACCGTAGAACTCGACGGTGCGCCGTACCGCCTCCGGTGGGAGGAGGTAGCCGAGCCGGTCCAGCACGGCCCGCAGCTCCTCGGCGGAGAGCAGGTAGAGCAGCATCAACACGTCGGCTTGTTTGGAGAGGCGGTATCGGTTCGGGTTGTCGCCCTCGGCGGCGAGGATCAGGTCGAGGCGTCCGATGTCGCCGTACCGGGCCCGGTAAGCGTCCCAATCGAATTCGGCGAGCCGCTCATACCCCTCGAACTGACTGATGACGCCGTCGTCGTGGAACGGCACCCGTAGCCGGTGCCGGATGTGGTCCCAATTGTCGCGTTCGCCGGGCCGCAGCGCGATACGGTCCCAAGCCGGGCCGCAGTCGCTGCCGGCGAGCAGGTCGGTAGCTTCGATGGTTGCGGTGATGAGCCAGGCGAGCATCACATTCGTGTAGGCGTTGTTACGCACCCCTTGACCGGGCGTATCGGGGTAGCCGTCATGGAATTCGTCGGGCCCCATGACCCCGGCGATGTCGAAACGCTGCGATGACGCGTCGTAGGTTGCCATGCTCACGAAGAGCCGGGTGACCTCGACCATCAGCTCGGCGCCGATGTGGATCAGGAAGGAGAGATCGGCGGTGGCCTGGTAGTACTGCCAAGCGCTGTAGGCGATGGCCAGCCCGACGTGGCGCTGGCGGCGGGAGTTGTCGGGCAGCCAGGTTCCGGTGCGCAGGTTATAGAGTTCGCTCGGTGTTTCTTCGCGGCCGTCGCTGCCGCTCTGCCAGGGGAACATCGCCCCGTCCAGACCGGCGGCGCGGGCGGCTGCCCGAGCCTCGTCCAGGCGGCGGTGACGGTAAGACAGCAGTGCCCGGGTCAGTTCTGGGCGACGCAGGGTGAGCATGGGGTAGACGAACATTTCGTCCCAGAACACATGCCCGCGGTAGCCCTCCCCGTGCAGGCCGCGCGCCGGTACGCCCGCATCCAGGTCCGGTCCGGCCGCGCAAACCGTTTGCAGCACATGGAAGGTGTTGAGATTGAGCGCCAGCGTCTGGCGTTGCCCCGCCCGAATGTCGACGCCGAATCTGTCCCACAGCCGCTGCCACGCGGCCTCGTGGGAAGCCAACAGCTCATCAGCTGAGGGGGCCCGCGCGACTTTGGCGGCGGCCGACAGCGCCGCGCTCGATAGTGCAGGATCCCGGGAAGTGGCGACCGCGGCGATCTTTTCGACCGTCACCGCTTGCCCCGCCCGTAGTGCCAGCACCAGCTCCTGACCGATGTAGCCGGGGTTGTCCTCGATGACCCGCACCGCATCGACATCGGCGTCGGCGTCTGGGGCGTCGGCGCGCAGCCGGGTACGCGCCGCCACCGCGGTGTGCACTTGGGACTGGCTGGTGACCACTTCCAGCACAACGGTTTCGGGGTCGACCTGCTGGCCGGCGACCGGCAGCAGGTGCTGATTGGCCAGCAGCCGGTACTCTGCAACATTGCGGTTGGCCACCCGCCCGTCAATGCCGCAGCGGATGCAGATCGGGCCGGACCAGTCTTCGGCTTCGACCGTCACTTCGAGCACCGCGAGGTGTTTGGACGCCATGTGCACAAAGGAACGAGTAGTCACTCGGGTGGTGCGGCCATCGGCGTCGCGGTAGCGGCAGGCGCGGGTGAGCAAGCCACGGCGCAGGTCGAGTTGCTGTGTATCGCTGAGCATTTCGGCCGACCCGTGCTCATATGGCGCTCGGCCGGGCGGCCCGACCGTCAGCGACTTCCAATCGGGCGCGTTGACGAGGTGCTCGTCTTCGACGACTCGTCTTCCCACATCGCTGCGCAGCCGGTTGTAGACCCCGGCCAGGTAAGTGCCCGGGTAGTGCACAGTGTCGGCTGTGCTGCCCGGCACCGATCCGCGCGTCCCCCAGTAGCCGTTGCCCAGGGTGCACAGCGCCTCGCGGGTGCCCTCCAGCTCCGGGTCAAACCCGTCGTAGGCCAGCAGCCAAGCGTGCGTCGGGGTCGCCGCGCCGCCGCACCAGTTGTCGGCCGAGTCGCAGACCGGGGCGTCGAGCTCGAGGGCGGCCAGGTCCTCCACCACCACCTGCGCCCCGGCGCCGAGCAGCCCGGCCCGGTTGCCCACCCGGTCAACACCCACAACCAGACCAAAGCCGCCGGCCGCGCCGGCCCGAACCCCCGCCTCGGCATCCTCGACCACCACCGAGCGGGCCGGGTCGACGCGCAGCCGGCGTGCCGCCTCCAGAAACATCGCGGGGTCAGGCTTACCGGGCAATGCCAGCGCCAGTGCGTCGCTGCCGTCGACCCGGGCGTCGAACAGGTCGCTCACGCCTGCCGCGGCGAGCACTGCCTCGCTGCTGCGGCTGGAGGTCACCAACGCGGTTGGGATGTCACTGGCCCGCAGTCGCCGCAGCAGCGCCACGGTGCTCGGGAAGGCCACGGCCCCGCCCCGGGCGAGCTGCTCGGCGAACAGCTGCTGCTTGCGCGTCGCCAGCCCGCGCACGGTGCGCAGTTGTGCGGGGTCATCAGCCGAACCCTCGGCGACGTCGATCCCCCGCGACGCGAGGAACGTGCGCACGCCGTCCTCACGGGTACGTCCATCAACGTAGCGCCGGTAGTCGGCCTCCACGTCGAAACCTGGCGTTGGCGTCGCGGCCAGCTCGGGGAGCACCTCGTCGAAGAGCGCCTTCCAGGCCGCGGCATGCACCTGGTCGGTGTCGGTTACCACGCCGTCCATGTCGAACACGACCGCGGCATAGGACCGCAGACATGGCAGGTCCGGCCCGACCGGTTCTGTCCGGCCGGTCACCACGGCTGGTCGCGACGACAGGGATTGCGGCGCGCGATGTCGGCCATCCCCGCCGCCACACTCAGCGACTTGTCAAACTGGCAGGCCAGAATCATCGCCGTGTCGTCGCCGAGGACGTGACGGCACAGGATGCGTTGCAACCGGGCCTTCTTCCCACTCGGCGGCCGATGATCCGACAGCCACGGGCGAGTGTTCATTCGTCATTCCTCGCGTCGGCTAATGTGCAGCGCGGTGAGCAGAGTGGCGGCCTTGGCGGTCAGGGCCGGCGTGCAGACAATGTCGTAGCGCTCGGCGGCCAGAGTGGACACCGAGGTGAAGTCGCGGCGGCCATGCGTGGCCCAATGTCCGACAAACCCGAAGATGGCGCCCCACACCGCACCGATCAGCAGGGCGGCGACGAGGACGGCCAACCACGCGTGTGCTACGGCGAACATCCCCAACAGCAACCCGATGAACAGTCCCCACCATGCACCGCTGGCCGCACCGGTGAGAGCCGCGCGTGCGTTGGTCATGCGGCCGGTGATGGCTTCCACCGTGCTCACTCCGTGACCGACGATGCGCAGATTTTCGACGGGAAACTCCGAATCGGACAAATAGTCGACGGTGCGCTGCGCCTGGTCGTAGTCGCGGTAGCTGGCGACGACTCGATACTCGGCGCTGGCAGCGGCCTGGCTGGTCGGGTCGTCGAACGATTGATCGGAATGGGTGTCCATGGTTGTTCCTTCGGGGTTGTGGTCTTGTTGGGTTTGTGCGCTGGGGTGTGGATACCGACGTGCGGGATCTGGCCTAGTACGGCCAGGTCCAGCCGCTGATCGCCGGGTCGTCTTCGCCGTGGATCCGGGTGTGGGCACGTGCGCGCAGCCGCGCATCCACCATGTGTTGGCGCAGCGCCGCCGCGGCGGCACCCAGGCCGGGGACCCGGTCGATGACGTCGATGACGAGGTGGAAGCGGTCCAGGTCGTTGAGCATGACAATGTCGAATGGGGTGGTGGTGGTGCCTTCCTCGTTGTAGCCGCGGACGTGGATGTTGGCGTGGTTGGCCCGCCGGTAGGTGAGCCGGTGAATCAGCGACGGATAACCGTGGTAGGCGAAGATGACCGGACGGTCCGGGGTGAACAGCGCGTCGAACTGGGAGTCGGGAAGCCCGTGCGGATGTTCGGTATCGGGTTGTAGCCGCATCAAATCGACGACATTGACGACCCGCACCTTCAGGGCGGGCAGGTGTTCACGCAACAAGGCCGCCGCCGCAAGGGTTTCCAAGGTCGGTACGTCACCGGCGCAGGCCAGCACCACGTCCGGCAAGCCCCCGGCGCCGTCGCCGCCGTCGTTGCTGGCCCACTCCCAGATTCCCAGCCCGCGGGTGCAGTGCGCCACCGCATCCTCCATGTCCAGGTAGGACAGCGCGGGCTGCTTGCCGGCCACAATCAGGTTGACGTACTGGCGGCTGCGCAGACAATGATCGGCCACCGACAGCAACGTGTTGGCGTCCGGGGGCAGATACACCCGCACGATCGCCGCCTTCTTGTTCACCACGTGGTCGATGAAGCCGGGGTCCTGGTGGGAGAAACCATTGTGGTCTTGGCGCCACACGTGGCTGGTCAGAAGATAATTCAGCGACGCGATCGGCGCCCGCCAACCGATGCCGTTGGTGACTTTCAGCCATTTCGCGTGCTGGTTCACCATCGAATCCACGATGTGGATGAACGCCTCGTAGCAGGAGAACAGGCCGTGGCGGCCGGTGAGCAGATAGCCCTCCAGCCAGCCCTGGCACAGGTGCTCGGAGAGGACTTCCATGACCCGTCCGGCGCGCGCCAGGTGCTCGTCGGTGGGCAGCGACGCGCCCTGCCACACCCGGTCGGTTTGCTCGAACACCGCGCCCAGCCGATTGCTCACGGTCTCGTCGGGCCCCATCAGCCGGAAATTGTGGGGGTTGTCCCGGATCACGTCACGCACGAACGTCCCCAGCACCCGGGTCGCCTCGTGCAGTTCGGTGCCCGGGGCAGCGACCCCGACCGCGTAGTCGCGGAAGTCGGGCAGCCGCAGCGGTTTTAGCAGCTGCCCGCCGTTGGCGTGCGGGTTCGCGCTCATCCGGGCCTGCCCGGTCGGCGGCAGCGCCGCCAGTTGCCGGATCAGCGCGCCCGCCTCGTCGAACAATTCCTCGGGCCGGTAGCTGCGCAGCCACTGCTCGAGCTGGCGCAGATGTTCGGGGTTGTCGGCCAGGTTGGCGAGCGGCACCTGATGTGAGCGCCAGGTCCCCTCAGAGGGCAGGCCGTCGACCTGCTTCGGACCGGTCCATCCCTTCGGTGTGGCAAGGACGATCAGCGGCCAACGCGGCCGTTGTGTCTGGCCCTCTTCCCGGGCGGCATGTTGGATCCGCGTGATCTCAGTCACCGCCTCGTCCATCGTCGCGGCCAGGTCCTGGTGAACCTGTGCGGGGTCATCACCGGAGACCACATAGGGTCGGTGTCCGTAGCCGCGCAGCAGGTCGATCAGCTCGTCGTCGGGGATGCGTGCCAGCACTGTCGGGTTGGCGATCTTGTAGCCATTGAGGTGCAGGATCGGCAGGACGGCGCCGTCGTGGACAAGGTCGAGAAACTTGTTGGACTGCCAGCTCGCGGCCAGCGGACCGGTTTCGGCTTCGCCGTCCCCGACGACGCAGGCCACCAGCAGGTCGGGGTTGTCGAACGCGGCGCCGTAGGCGTGCGCCAACGCATAGCCCAGCTCGCCGCCCTCATGAATGGAGCCCGGGGTTTCCGGGGCGACGTGGCTGGGGATGCCGCCGGGGAAGGAGAACTGCCGAAACAGCCGGCGCAACCCCTCTACATCGCCGCCGATGCCCGGGTAGACCTCGCTGTAGGTGCCCTCCAGGTAGGCGTTGGCGACCAGGCCCGGGCCGCCGTGGCCCGGACCGATCACATACATGGCGTTCAGGTTGCGCGCCTTGATGACCCGGTTGAGGTGGGTGTAGATCATGTTCAGCCCGGGCGTAGTCCCCCAATGGCCCAGCAGCCGCGGCTTGACGTGCTCAAGGGTCAGCGGCTCGCGCAGCAGCGGATTATCCAGCAGATAGATCTGCCCGACCGACAAGAAATTCGCCGCCCGCCAGTACGCATCCATGACGCGCAGCTCCTCGGGCGACAACGGGCCAGACGTATCGGGCCGGGTCCTACCGACCTCGGAGCTCGGGGTGACGACACTCATGGATGACTCCTCAATATTGGCGGGTAGCGAAATTGGTGTGGCGCATGCGTGGCCGCGCCGACTCTGCTACGGAAGGCCAACCGGCGAGGGCGCCTCGGACCGTGTTACCGCAGCGGCATGGGGCTGCCGCGGTGCGGGCAACTTGAGTCGTTTGAGCATCAGGGCGTTGACCGCGACGATGAGGCTGGAGCCGGACATGGATAGGGCGGCGATCTCCGGGCGCAGCACCAGGCCGATGGAGGGTTCGAAGACACCGGCGGCGATCGGCAGGGCGATGACGTTGTAGCCGATGGCCCATCCCAGGTTCTGCCGCATCTTGCGAAGGGTGCCCCGCCCGATGCGCAACGCGATCGGCACGTCGAGCGGATCCGAGCGCATCAGCACCAGGTCGGCGGTTTCGATGGCGACGTCGGTTCCCGCTCCGATCGCGATGCCCAGATCGGCCTGCGCCAACGCGGGGGCGTCGTTGACCCCGTCACCCACCATCGCGACCTTCTTGCCCGCACGCTGCAACGCGGCGATCTCGGCGGCCTTATCCCCAGGCAGCACTTCCGAAATGACGGTGTCGATTCCCAATTGCGTGGCAATGCGCTGGGCGGTTGCCTCGTTGTCACCGCTGAGCATGACCACTTCGACACCCAGTTCATGCAGAGCCGACACCGCTTGCGCGGAGGTTTCCCGCGCGGCGTCGGCCAGCGCGATCACCCCAACCCCGCTCCCGTCGACGGCGACGAGCACCGCCGTGCGACCGGTCGCGGCCAGCTCGTCTCGCCGATCCATCAGCGCACCGAAGTCGACACCCTCGGCGAGCATCAGCTTGCGGTTTCCCACCGCGACGCGGCGGCCAGATACCTCGGCGGTCGCGCCATGGCCGGGCACGTTGTAAAAACCCGTCAGTGGCAACGGTTTAACGCCACGCGCGGCGGCATACGCCACGATCGCGCCGGCGAGCGGATGCTCGGATTCGCGTTCCACCGCAGCGACAAGGGCAAGGAGTTCATCCTCAGCAAGCCCATCCACAACGACATCGGTCACCTCCGGTTCGCCCTTGGTCAGTGTCCCCGTCTTGTCCATCACAACGGTGTCGATGTGCGCAGAAGTTTCCAGGGCGGTCGCGTTTTTGAACAGCACCCCGCGTTTGGCTCCCAGGCCGGTACCCACCATGATCGCGGTGGGCGTGGCCAGGCCCAGGGCGTCGGGGCAGGTGATGACCACGACGGTGATGGCGAACAGCAGCGCCGTCTGAACGCTCGCACCGACGGCCCACCAGACGCCGAAGGTCGCCGTGCCGCCGATCAGCGCGACGAAGACCAGCCAGAACGCCGCCCGGTCGGCGAGGCGCTGGCCCGGGGCTTTGGAGTTCTGGGCTTCCTGCACCATGGCGACGATCTGGGCCAGCACGGTGTCGGAACCGACTTTGGTAGCACGCACCCGCAGGGTTCCGGTGGTGTTGATGGAGGCGCCGATCACCTGCGCGCCAGGCTCTTTGGTTACCGGCAGGCTCTCACCGGTAACCATCGATTCGTCGACCTCGGAGTTGCCGTCCTCGACGGTGCCGTCCACCGGGATCTTCGCGCCGGGGCGGATCAGCAGCAGATCCCCGGCCACCACCTCGGCGGTGGGCACCTCGACCGGTTCGCCGTCTCGCACGACCACCGCCATCGGCGGCGCCAGCTGCAGCAGGGTCCGGATGGCGTCGTTGGCTCCGCCGCGGGCGCGCATCTCGAACCAATGTCCAAGCAGCACAAAGGTAGTCAGCACGGTGGCCGCCTCGTAGAACACATCACCGCCGCCGGTCAGTGTCACTCCGAGGCTATAGAGCCAGCCGGCGCCCACCGCAACGGCGACGAGCACCATCATGTCCAATGTCCTGGCTTTGAGTGCCCGGTAGGCGCCGTCGAAGAAGATCCACGCCGAGTAGAACATCACCGGCAGGCTCAACACCAGGGTGAACACGTCGTCGCGCAGCCCGAACGGAGCAGGCACCGTGAACCCGAGGACCTCACGTCCGATCGGCGACCACAACAGGATCGGAATCGACAACACCAACGCCACCAGGAAGCGGTTGCGCATGTCGCGCACCATCGACTCCATCGACATCCCGCCATGCCCGCCGCCGTGACCCATCACGTCCTGCGGCGAGCGCACCGCCTTCGTGCCCGATCCCGCGTCGTGTGCCGCGTGAGGATCCGCGACCGCGGCCCCGTGGTCGTGGCCGGCATGCCCGGTCGGATGGCCGTGGGCGACCTGCGGCGGGTCGGGCTCTTCCATCGGGTCGCAAATATGTTGCGGCACAGACTGTCCAGCGCAGTGATAACCGCACTCGCGAACCCAATCCCGCAGCTGCACAAGGGATGTCACGCTGGGGTCGAACACAACGGTGGCGCTCTGCGCAACCGCGTTGGCGTCCACCTGCAGGACACCGGGGCGGCGGCTGAGCACCGCGGTAATCCGGTTTGCCTCCGACGCCCACCGCATCCCCCGCACGTCGAGCACCGCGGTGGCGCGATCTTTCGGCTGTTCCTTCATGGCAAAGTCCTCCAGTTCATCGGGAAGTCGGTAGATCGGTGGATGGGGCTACGCGAGGCGCGCGAATCGCGACGACGGCGAGGACGGCGGCCAGCACAGCCAGAACGGCGTTAACCCAGAAACCCATGGCGATGCCGGTCGTGAAGGCAGCGGCGTCGACAGTCGATCGCGCGAGGTCTCCAGGCCAATGGGCGGCCACCACCGCCCCCATCACCGCGACGCCCAGCGAGAGCCCCACCATCCGGAAGACGTTCAGCGTCGCGCTGGCGATGCCGGAACGTTCGTCGGGCACCTGCAGCATCGCGGCGGTCGTGATCGGCGTGGTGGCCAGCCCGAGTCCCAGACCCTCGACGAGCAACCCGGGCAGCAGCTGCCACAGTCCCCAGCTGGGATGGACGCCGGCGAGCAGCACCAAACCGACCGCCGCGAGCACCATGCCCGTGCCGATGAGAACCCGCGCGCCGACGTGTGACACCAGCCACCCAGCCAGCGGCGCGAAGACGGCAATCAACACCGTCATGGGCAGCAACACCAGCCCAGCCCGCGTCGGGGAGAAACCGATGACCAGTTGCAGATACAGCGACAGAAAGAAAAACACACTGCACATGACGGCAAGGTTCAGCAACGCCAGCACATTGGCGCCCGCGACGTTGGGGAGGCGAAACAACGACAGATCCACCAGGGGTGCCGTGGAGCGTCGCTCCGCCACCACGAAGACCGCGGCGCCGGCCGCAGCCACCGCGAGCATCGTCCACAACCGCGGGGAGGCCCATCCGGAGGCGTTGGCCTGCGCCAACCCCAGCACCAACGCAAATAGGGTGACGCCCGACGCCACAACGCCGACCACATCAACCCGCGGACGGGGCGCCCGCAGGGCAGGCAAGGGTCCGGGCAGCGCGGCACGGGCCAGGATGAACATCAGCAGTCCGAACGGAAGATTGAGCAAAAAGATCGACCGCCAGCCGAACGCGTCGGTCAGCAACGCCCCCAGGAGCGGACCCACGGCCAGCGCGGCGGCAGCGACACCGGACCACACACCCAAAGCGACACCGCGCCGCGACCCGGAGAACGACGTGATGAGCAGAGTCAACGCCGACGGCGCGATCAGCGCCGCCGCACCGCCTTGGGCGGCGCGCATCCCGAGCAGCATCGCACCCGTCGTGGAGAACCCCGCCAGCACCGAGATGACGGTGAACGCCGCAACGCCGCCCAGAAATACCGGCCGTGCACCGAGCCTGTCGGTCAGCAGGCCAGCGACGAGAGTGAGCACTGCCAAGGGCAGGGTGTAGATGTTGATCACCCACTCCAGCCCCGACAGGCCCAGACCGAGCTGACGGCCCATCGACGGCAGCGCGATCGCCACGGCGGTGTCGTCGAGCAGAACCAGAAACGATGCGACCGCCGCGGCTGTGAGAACCCACCACTGCCGATTCCCCACCGCAGCAGGTTCTAACTTGTGGGTCGCCACGCTCACCTAGTCCCTTTCTCGTCGCCACACCAGTCGGTCCGCCGTCATAGAGCGACACTGCCAAACGATCCGGGGCTATCCAAGAGACTTTCGGCCTAATACTGAGGGTCTTAGTAGAGCGGTGTCCGGCCGTTCCTGACGCCAAGCTGACGAGCATCGAAAGGAGACGATGATGACACGTCAAAACAAGCAGCTTGCTCCTGCGGCCGCCGTTGCGATCGGCGTTGGACTGCTGTTCGCGGGCGTTCCCTGAACTGTGCTTTTGCTCGTCGCCGCCATCGCCGCCATGGTGTTCATGCACGGCGGTGGCCATGGTGGACACGTCGGCTGCGGGGGCTCGCATCAATCCAGCCACCAACACCCGACCGAGGATCGGCCGCACACCCCCTACGACCCGGCCCGCCGCTGAGGCCCGGGAACACAGTTGCGGTCAACACAGCGCCGCCGTGCGCCTGCCAGAACCGAGGTTATGGGCCCGGCCCCGCCGTACCACTCAGCGCAACGAGGGAGTCACCCGCATGCCACGTCATGGCTGCAGGGACAACCGGCGTTCAAAGTCAGATTCCGACCGCTCGACCGACCGTCGTAACTCCGTCGCCGCTCGATCCATATGCGGCCCAGCCATGAGAGTGCTCACCGTCGCTGTGGCGCTGCTGTTCGCCGTGCTGGCCTCCGTCACCGCCCGAGCCGATGAGATGGAAACCCAGCAGTCGACGGTGCTCATCGAGCAGGCCATCGCGTTGATCGCCAACGACGCCGGCGACGAGCGCGTGGCCGAACGCATTATCGATGCCCTCCAAGCGCCCGACAAGCAGGGAGTCGACCTGCCCAAGGTCGCACAGGCGTTGGAGGTGGTCGACCAACCTGGGCAAGACCCAGCGGCCACCGCGTCGGCCCGGGCCCTACTGGTGGATTCGCTTGGCGGGACCCTGCCCTCGGCGCCGCAAGGCGGTCAGATGATCGTCGGCACCGAGACAGGCACCAGTGTGATCCAGAACGAGTTCAAGCCGGCCCGAGGGATCAATGACGGCGGGCGACGCTATCCTGCTCGCCCTGTCACTGGCCGCGATCCTGGCCGGGCTATACCTGGCGCGGCGGTTGCGACCCCCCACACACCGCGCCAGCTCACCCACCCCACCGGAGTGCCGGCCAACACCCAACAGGAGACGCGGNCTGGCCGGGCTATACCTGGCGCGGCGGTTGCGACCCCCCACACACCGCGCCAGCTCACCCACCCCACCGGAGTGCCGGCCAACACCCAACAGGAGACGCGGTGAGCACCAAGAAGAACCTTCCCGCGTATCCGGGCGAGACGACCACGGCCGCGCGGCCCGGCAGAGTCCACCGCGCCGTGGATGCCATCGACGAACGCATGGGCATCAAGGCGCTGGGCTACCCGGTGCCCGAGCACGCCAACAACCTCAGCTCGAGTCTGGGCGGGCTCACCGCGGTGTCGCTTGTGATCCTGCTGGTCCCAGGGATCTATTTGGCGCAGTTCTACATGCCCATGCCGGAGGACGCCAACCAATCGGTCCGGCATCTCGTCACCAGCATATGGCTGGGCGGGTTCGCCCGCGCCCTGCACGTCTGGGCCGCGCAGGCCATGTTCGTCCTCGTACTGCTGCACATGCTCCGAGTCTTCTTCCATGCCTCCTACAGAAAGCCCCGGGAAGGCAACTGGCTCATCGGGACGGCCATGTTCCTGCTCGCGTTTTTGGCGATCTTCACCGGCACCGTGATCAAGTCGGACCAGGAGGCGTACGAGGCGCTGGCCCACAACCTGGACGTGGCCAAGCTGCTGGGCGGCGCTCCCGGTGATGACGGGCATGCAGGCGGCAGTCGGTTCGTCGAGCCGCCGATGTTTAGCGCCACACCAGGGTGCGGCCGCTTTGTTGCCAGGCCTGCATTCCGCCGGCTAACTCCACAACGTCGTGATATCCCAGTTTGGTCAGGGTGATGCCGGCGATAGTGCTCATCCGTCCGGTACGGCAGTAGACCGCCAGCGGAGTGCTGCGAACGGTCGGCAACCTGTTGATCTGGGCATCGATTTGGTCGAACGGGATGCTGAGATCCGTGCCGGCAATGTCGCCTTCGTAGGGCACGTGCACATTGATTGTGATCCGCTGGGGTGCCGCGATAACTTCGGCGAATTGTTGCGGTCCCACTGAACGCGGTGCGCGGGCCACGGCCTCGCTCTGCCCGGTCGGCGGCGGCGGCGTCGACGATGTCAGCGGTTGGGCGACAGAACCGCATCCAGCTATTGTCAGCACCGCACCGATGGTAGCGACGAGGACACTGAGGTTCAGGATCAACGACAACACCTCCACAATCCTACTAAGCGCGATAGTAGGTCGAAGGCTTTCCTCTCACGCCATATCACGCTGAATCGGGAACGCACTCGCCCATCGGCTCGGAGGGCCATCGTGGCCTGTACGCGGCACCCGCTCAGCGGATACCCTTAGGGGGTATCTCGTGATGCGGAGAGGAGGTAAGGATGAGCACAGATATCAAGCCCAAGGTGGCGGGGCTGGTACGCGTCGCGCGGCATCCTGTGGTTCGCGCGGTCGTCAAGTGCGCTGTGATGTGCGCACTTGGCGCGAACACCAGGCAACGGCGCGCCGTGAAGCACGACCAAAAATGCTGCCCATGAGCGGGTCTGCTGCACGATCAGGTGACAGTTTCGGTCACGCGGAATGACCGGCCGGTGTGGTCATGATGGCTTCGAATTTGATCGGGGTCAACCGACCGAGAGCGACTGTCGGCGCCGCCGGTGGTAGGTGCGTTCGATCCGAGTGACGATCGCGATGCGGAGCTGTGCTCGGGTATCCCAGCGGCGGCGATCGAGCACGGTCTTCTGCAGCAGGGAAAAGAAGCTCTCCATGGCGGCGTTGTCGCCGGCCGCTCCGACGCAGCCCGTTGTTCCGACCATCTCGTGACAGCCCAGAGCGTGCACGAAATCACTGACGTGAACTGAGATCGGCGATCGGCGTGCAGGAAATGCACCCAGCCACATCGCCGCGCCGAGCCACCGCGCTGTGCAGGGCGGTGGTTGCCAACCGGGACTTCATTTGGGAGTCGATCAAGTAGCTCAATGCGGTTGGAGAACACGTCCTTGATCGCGCACACGCCGATGCAGGAAGTCAGTACACGTCGCTGGTGTTCACCGACGCGCTGCGGGACTCCGGGTTCGCCGGATGGATCGGCTCAGTCGGCGACGCCCTGGACAACGCGCTGATGGAATCGACCATCGGGCTCTACAAGACCGGACTGATCGACCGGCAGAAATACTGGACCGGACGCGCCGAGGTCGAACGAGAAAGCGCCAGCTGGGTGCACTGGTACAACACACCCGCCTGCACTGATCACTGACTACCACTCACCGGTCGACTACGAGAACCGCTACCGTGACACCGTCACCTCAATCGCCGAGGTGGCTAAACCGAGGCTCCATCCAGACCACGACGGTTCGAAACGGATGGCCTGCGGCGGGCCGGGGCAGCCGGCGTTGCCGCGAATCGTCGATTTACCCGCGTGTGTCGGCTTGGCAATACTGGTGGTGCCACGGGCATTAAGATGGCCGACGTTCGAGGAGGCGCGGGAGAGCATATGGTCGGATTGAATGCATTCTTCGCAAGGCGGGATTCCAGGCCTACGCTATCGCTGGTGGCATGCCGGCCCGAATCGCTTGTCTGGACGTGGTTGGCGTTCACTGGCCTCATAGGCGCGGTGATTCTGGCCGTCCTTGGTATACCGCCGATCGACATCCACGGGCCCTTGCACAATGTCGGCATCATGGATCCGTTCTGCGGCGCAACCAGGTCTGTGTACCTGACGATGCATGGTCGACTTGATTCCGCGCTGCACTACAACCCCGCCGCTCCAGTCTTGCTCGTTGCGGCCGCTGGCCTCATCCTGCGCACAGGAGCCGGCTGG
Source organism: Mycolicibacterium chlorophenolicum (assembly GCF_001044235.1). Lineage (GTDB taxonomy): Bacteria > Actinomycetota > Actinomycetes > Mycobacteriales > Mycobacteriaceae > Mycobacterium > Mycobacterium chlorophenolicum. The sequence continues at coordinate 32,903 of NZ_JYNL01000035.1, forward strand.
TTGACCGGACGGTGGGTTTATCTGCGGGTGCCGCGACGTGCGGTGATCTTGCTCATCATTCTTGCGGTAGCGCTTGAAGTTCGTCAGCAAGCAAACGCGGCTCTGCTTACCGCGCCCTGGACAGGCTCATAGGATCTAGCCGTCCGATGCGGTCTCTTCGTCAAACCCGGGCGTGTGGCCGGCGCCTTCAACGCCGCCTCTCGTATTGGCCGGTCCTCCGCCACGCGAGACGTTCTGCTAAAACGGATCTAACGATGAACGCCCACTCCTGCACTGAGCCACCTCACGAATGACCCGGCTAGTCGTCAGGAGGCGATAGGGGGCCGCATGGGGCTCAGCTGAGGTCGGACCACATGAAGAGAACTACCAAGGATGTGCAATCAAGAGTGTCGCGACAGTGTCGCCGTGGGACGCCCGCTCGATCCTTGACGCCGTTGCGCCGGTTAACGGAGAGCTTGAATTCCACCATGCGTGAGCCGAACACGGCGGGTGAGTACCCGCTGGGGTATAAGGCATCAACAACACCGCATCTGGGAAGTGTGAGGCGAACACGAGTGTGCCAAGCTTGGCGCGCTCGAGGGCCTCAGGGGTCTCGAACATGCCGTTGACATTCAATGGCTAGGACCGTGGCCGTCAAGTGCAATTGGGCCACCTGTGTGACATCCGCCATGCAGCAACGAGACTGGTGTCTTTGCAATTCTTCATCTAGCCAGGCGGAAACCCTTCCCGCGTACGCTCAATACCAAGAGTGGCCGGGCCGGATCGTCTCCTAAACGCCTACGTAATTGACCGATGTGGACGTCAATGTTGTTGGGACTACCGGTCCAAGAAGGTCCCCAGACGGAATCAATCAGCTGTTGGCGCGACGTCACCGCGCCAGCCCGTTGAGCGAGTGTCGCGAGTATCTCGAACTGCGTCCGTGTCAGCTTGACCTGCTCGTCGGCGACGAAAACCTCGCGGCGTTCGAGATTCACCGAAAGCGGACCAAAGACCCGCCTATCGGCTAACTCGCCCGAGGATGGCGTTGTCCGGCGCGACGCCAGATGAACGCGAAGAACGGCACGGGTACGTGCAGCCATTGACCGCCCGGAGGAAGGTTTGGCTAGCACTTCGTCAGCTCCGGCGGCTAGCGCAAGGTCTGTTGTGTCCTTGTCACAGCGACGTGCCATGGCGATGATGTGAGCATCTCCCGTCGCACGAAGCCCTCGGCACATGTTAAGCGTGTCGATGTCGGTTAAGTCGAGCGAGAAAATGATCATCGATGGTCGGAGCATGTCGGCAGCAGCCAGTCCGTCCTGAGCGTCGTCGGCAACTGCCAAGGACACCTTCCCCCGGCGAATGTAGGCGGCCACTATGTCAATCCAGCGGGTGTCGTCGTCGATGACGAGAACCCCTATGGGCGAATCGGTCAGGCGGTCACGCATAACGTTATACTGCACTACTACGTAACTCGTTTGTTCCATCTGCGAAGCGCGCGTCGCTTCTTCGATCCATTGTTCCAAATGTCAGCGGGGTGAATGAAGACGAGCTACGCGCCTTGGCCAGGGCATGATCCTTGATCGACGTCGGCGACGACCAACGCGTCTGACCGCGCAACCGCTTCTGAACACCTGGTAGCGGAGCATGGAGTCGCGAACCGGCGGGGCCGGTTACCTGCGCGTCTCGACGTCCAGCAGCCGTCGCGTCGCGATGGCCTGATTGGGAATACATCATCCACCAACACGCAGGCAGTGGGGGTTGGCCATACGGATAGCCAAGGCTCGGCCGCAACGCACTCCGCGATCACGAGCCAGCCGGCGCCACGGCGGCTTATTCCAGCAACCGAGAGCATGGCAATGGCCACCGGCGCGGGCCTCAAGCAAACCCGGGACCGTGGCTCATTGCCACCCCCAGAGGTCGCCGCCTTCAAGCCATATACTTACCTACTACGTACTCAGTTAATTGTTGGCCGAACCGACGAGGACTGTATTCGATGGTGCAGAAAGCTTGGACGCCGCGCGGTCGTGTGCATCGTTTGCGGGCGGGCGCGTCCGGCAGTCGCCGGTGTGGCAGGTGAGCGTCAACAAACCCCTCGCGCCGCGCACGCTTGCGAACCTGGCTGCCGCAGTGAGCGGCGGTCTACTGCTGGCAGCGAGCTTTCCCCCTTTAGGCTGGTGGATATGCGCGACGCTCGGGTTGGCGCTGCTGGGGTGGGTGCTGGCCGATCCGCGTACCCGTGCGGTCGGCGGCTTCGGATACGGGCTGGTTTTCGGCTTGGCGTTTTACTTGCCCTTGTTGCCGTGGGTCGGCGTGTTGGTGGGGCCGCTGCCGTGGGTGGCACTGGCACTCGTATGCGCTCTGTTTCCAGCCGTCTTCGCGGTACCGGCTGTGTTGTTGCGCGGATTGACCGGCTGGCCACTTTGGTGGGCGGCCTGGTGGACAGCCGTCGAAGGGCTAAAGGGAGTAATTCCGTTCGGCGGTTTCCCCTGGGGAACTGTTGCATTCAGCCAGGCTGACGGCCCGTTGGCCGTGTTCGCGCGCCTGGGCGGTGTGCCCCTTGTGTCGTTCATCACCGCTCTGCTGAGCTTCTGCGTGGCCGCCGTCGTCCTACTAGTTCGGCGATCAAACCGCGCGGGTTTCGTCGGTGCTGTTGCGACTCCTGTGTTGTGCTTTGCAGTGGTCATAGCCGCCGCAGCGACGATGACACCTCTGGTGCGCAACCCAACTGGATATGGCGGGTCGTCGATGACCGTTGCCGTGGTGCAGGGGAACGTGCCGCGCCTCGGTTTGGATTTCAATGCCCAGCGCCGCGCGGTGCTCGACAACCACGTGCGTGAGACGCTGCGGCTTGCCGAGGACATCCGCGCAGGTCGCGCCGACCCACCGCAATTCGTCCTGTGGCCAGAGAATTCCTCGGATGTCGATCCGTTCACCAACCAGGATGCAGCGCGTCAGATTACGCGGGCAGCTCGGGCGGTCGGTGCGCCGATTCTGGTCGGTGCCGTTGTGACTCGGCCCGACTGGAGTCCATCGACCCCCGTCAGTTCGAATTCAGTGATTGTTTGGGATCCGGTCGCCGGGCCCGGGTCACGACACGACAAGAAGATCGTGCAGCCGTTCGGTGAATATTTGCCCTGGCGGGAATTCTTTCGACATCTGTCGGACTACGCCGACCGGGCCGGGTACTTTGTTGCAGGCACAGGCACCGGGGTTGTTCGGGCCGCCGGCGTGCCGGTCGGTGTCACCACCTGCTGGGAGGTGATCTTCGATCGGGCTGCGCGTGAAGCCGTGCTCAACGGTGCGCAGGTGCTGGCAGTTCCCAGCAACAATGCGACGTTCAACGAGCAGATGAGTCGTCAGCAGTTGGCGTTCGCCAAGATCCGCGCGATTGAACACGGCCGCAGTGTCCTCGTCGCTGGCACGACCGGCATCAGCGCGGTGATTACCCCTGCCGGCCGGGTCGTCGCGGAGACCGAATTCTTCGAGGCGGCCTATTTGGACAGTCGAATTCCGTTGGAGACCAGTATTGCTCCGGCGACGCGGTGGGCGCCGTATGTGCAGTGGGTTCTCATTGCGATCGCCGTATGCGCTCTGGTCATCAGGCTCATCAGCCGCGGTCTGAATCCGGGAAATGCCGCGGGTAGCTCGACTGACCCGACATCAGGGCGTGTTAGCGACTGGGTTTGGCGGCCCATCCGACGAGCATAAAGCCGGCAAGCACCAGCACCGCCGCCATCGGATAGCCGAGCAAGAGGTCCTGGTAGGCGATGAAGCGCATCCGCGCAAGGTGGGTGTATGCGTGCACCAGCGCCATCACCAAGCCCACCCCGACAAGCAGCCAGCCCAGCCAGCGGCGCAATCGTTCACGTCGGTAGGCCTGTGTGTAAATCGACGGTTTACGGCTGCGCGATACACGCCGCTTTGGGCTCATGACAAACATCCGCCTTTCAAACTCCTACGGACACAAACAGTACTATCTGCGACAGTAGGCTGGTTTCTGCGAGTGTCGATCCACTGCGACCTGCGTACCTACTGCCCAGGACCAGGCCTCTGCACCCGACTTCCGGCCGTGCCACGACGGCCCGTATCGGCGACCGCTAGGACTCAGCGCTTCTACCCGACGACATCGGCCAGCGTTACGCCCCGCGTGGCCAGCCAGGGTGCAGGATCGACGCGATCGGCGCCGTTGGCATGGACTTCCAGATGCAGATGCGGACCCGTGGAGTTTCCGGTGTTGCCCATGGTGGCAATCTGATCCCCGGCCGCGACGCGCTCACCGACGTCGACGACAGTGCTGTTGAGGTGGCCATATAACGTGACGGTGCCATCGGGATGACGCAGCTTAACCCAGATACCGAACCCCGCCACCGGGCCTGCGGCAGTCACAACGCCATCGCTGACGGCGTAGATGGGTGTACCAATCGCATTCGCGATGTCGATCCCGCCGTGCAGTGCACCCCATCGGTAGCCGAACCCCGATGTGAGCATGCCGCGGGTCGGCAGCACATACAACGGCCGCAGCAACCGGGCCTCACGTTCGGCGCGCTGCTGGGCAAAAGCCACCCCCCGAGCGAATTCCTCGGCCGTCACCGCAGGGTTGACCGACTGAGTCGACGCAATAACCTGAATGCCGTCGCTGCCCGCATCGCCGCCGGTGGCGAGGACCGTTGCTTCGGCAGCCATGACAGTCGGCCCAGAGTCCATGTCGACAGCACCGAACGCGGATTGTGCGGCCCCACCAGCTGCGCCGACGGCCATCGCCGCGATCAGTACACGGGTGCGCTTGGGCCCCAAGGCCGCAGCGCGGTGACGTCGCGGTGGTCGCGGTCGTGGTAGGCCGCCGCGGCTGCCCGATGACGGCAAATGGTGCGACCGTCTCGTCGCGTGGCGCGGAATTGACGGGAGCAGCCGTAGCGGTAGTTGGTCATCGTCACCATCGACGTCGTCACCTAATTCACGGGCATGGACGACGTTGAAGTCCTTGTCGAACGCGCGGTGCTCACGAGACACGAGATCGGCCAGTGCGCCAAACTCGTTGAACGGAATGATCTCTGTTGCCTCAGGATCCCAGCTTGTCGAATGGAGCGGTGATGCGGGCCGACGCTGCGCACTCACTTGGGGGTACCTCCGCGCCGTGACCGAATTGTTACCGGGATCAGGTGACTAAACCAAACTTGCTGGCATGTGACAAGAGAGTCGACGAAGTCGTTGTCCGAGCCGGGCTTCGCACCTGATGTCGGAACATCCACGCGCAACACCGATTCCCCCGGCTCTCGATCGGTGCCAGTGTGCGTCGAGTCCGGTTACCTTAGTACTATTCATCTCAGTAGTTGGTTCGCGACGTTGAGATCGTGCCCAGACATTGGAGACCGTGTGAGTGCGATGAGCCTGTCCGAAGCGGGTCGCGTGTCGCCCGCTGCGGCAGTGGCGATAATTCAACTTGCGCACGAGCAAGACATCCAGGAATCACGTCGCGGGGGCAGGAACAGGATTCGCGTCTTCCCGTTGAACGACACCGACCCTTGGATGCGCTGGGTTGCGCAGTCGCAACCCGTGGGACCAGGCCGCAAGCGCATGCTCGGTGCCAGTGCGACGGCGCATGAACTGTCACCGGTGATCATTACCGATGAGAAGATCCGCAAGTCGTCAGCAAAACACGCCCGGCATCGTTAACGGGTCACGTACTGGCCTTCCTAGTGGGGCCTCAGCTGGATCGGAGACACGAGGACATGCACATCAACGTCGAATTGGCCCGCTATTCCGACATGGCTTTCACTTCGTCGGTAGTGGTGCTGGTGGCCGCGCTGCTGCTGTTGGCAGTCGAACTGGCGTACTCCCGCACCCGGACGGTCGAGGCGCGCACGCCCGTTGGCGCCGCGGTCGGCGCAAACTCCGCCACCCCGGGCGTCGTCGCCGACGCGGCGAAGCGCCCACTCAATGAGCGCGCCGGCAGGTCCGGACTCGCCCTGGTTTACGTCGGCATCGGACTGCTGCTCGCATGCATCGTTTTGCGCGGCCTCGCCACCGCGCGGGTGCCGTGGGGCAACATGTACGAGTTCATCAACCTGACGTGCTTTTCGGGCCTGGTCGCCGGCGTCATCATGCTGCGCAAGCCCCAACACCGAGCGTTGTGGGTGTTCGTCCTGGTGCCCGTGCTGATCCTGCTGACGGTGTCGGGCCGCTGGCTCTACACCAACGCCGCACCCGTCATGCCCGCCCTGCAGTCCTACTGGCTGCCCATACACGTGTCGGTCGTAAGCCTCGGCTCCGGGGTGTTCCTGCTCGCGGGCGTGGCCAGTATCCTGTTCCTGCTCAAAAGCTACCTACCCAGCAACTCGTTGGTACAGCTACTGCCCGACAGTCAGACCTTGGACCGCATCGCCTACCGCACAACGATTTTTGCGTTCCCGGTGTTCGGGTTCGGCGTAATCTTCGGAGCCATTTGGGCCGAGGAAGCCTGGGGCCGTTACTGGGGCTGGGACCCCAAGGAGACTGTGTCGTTCATCGCATGGGTGGCATATGCCGCCTATCTGCACGCACGTTCCACGGCGGGGTGGCGCGATAAGAAGGCGGCTTGGATCAACATCGTGGGCTTCGTCGCGATGGTGTTCAACCTATTCTTCATCAACCTGGCCATAGCGGGACTGCATTCCTATGCCGGCGTCATGTAGCGCCCACACCGAGGCCTGCTGCCACGCCGGCCATCACGATTCCAAAAGCGCTCCAGCAATGCGGTTTTCAGCCCTCCAGTACCTCATGCGCGCGCGATTACATCGCCTGATGTGAGTGTCACCGAGCGAGCACTATGTCGCCGGCAAGTACTGACCACCGTCCTTGTTTCTGAAGCAAAGTATCCGGCTTGAGTAGTCTCTGCTGCGTGTTGGCTGGGAATGAATCCGCCGCTGGACAAAGCTGTCAGCTTTGCACGATTACCGGGTCGCCGACGTGGACTGTATTGAAATACCATTCAGCGTTTGCCGGGCTGAGGTTGATGCATCCGTGGCTCACATTGGCCGAGCCCTGAGACCCCACTGACCATGGCGCGGAATGTACGTAAACACCGCCCCATGTCACCCGTACCGCGTACTCACCGTCGATCAGATAGCCCTCGGGATCGTCGAGTGGAATACCAATCGTCCGGGAGTCGAAGACCACCGCCCGTTGCTTTTCAGCACGCTGAAGGTTCCTGGAGGCGTCTCGAACCCGGGTTTACCCATTGATGCCGGCATCTCACGCACCACTTGGCCGTCGATACTTACTGTGAACGTGTGCGCCGACACGTCGGCTACGCCCACAACCGCCGCCCCGGTCGTGAATCCGGTCTTTATCCCACCCACGCGCAGCGCCACCGTCGAGTGTGCTGGCCATAAGCCCTTCGGCCTCCACTCCAGGAGGCGATCGGTGAGCCAGGTGAATCGCCCGTTCAACGGCCGCGAGGTGGTTACCGTGATGCCGCCTTCAACCGCCGCGCGATCATCGACGGGGGCGGTGAACTCCACAAGCACCGGATGCCCAACACCCACCACCTCATCTGGTCCCGGGCGGACCATCGCTACGCGGCCGTCGATGCTCGACCGAACCTTCGCTGAGGATGCTACGGCGGAGGCAGACGGCGCTTCTAATCCGGTCACAACCGCAGCCGTGAGCGTCAGTACTAGTAGGCCGCGCAGGATGCTGTGCACGTGTCCCCTTTCACGGTGGTGCGCTGTACCACCACTTTACGTAACAACTACGTTTTCTCACGGTCGGCGTGCGCGTCGAGCCACAATGGATGCGTTGGGGCAACGAAAACTGACACCGCTGCTTATCCAGGCTAGTTCGCCTCCTAACATTACAAGGGCTGGCCCCGATCGATGGCAGCCTGCTACTGCGGCGAGCGTGACGAACACCAGCACCCGTCACGCCGCCGAATGCCGCAGCGTCGAGTCGTGTCCGAGCCGGCATTTGTGGCGGTACGGGGCCACCTATGGCAATGCCACCGCGTCAGCGAAGTCACCGCCGATCGGCCCTCGTTGTTTGTTACTTGTGAGGTAGTGCCCTCGACCTAGCGATGAGCGCAGTTGCTAGCCGCAGCAGCGACATGGCCGGGTCGCTGCTGGTCAGGACAATGCGCTGCCCTGCAGCCACTTATCCCACGGCATGCTCCAGTCGCCGTTCTGCCACACCTGTAGGGGTTCGCCGCCCGTATTGCGGACCTCGACGACGTCGCCGGGCACTGAGAAGTCAAAGAACCACCGCGCGTTTTCGGCGTTGAGGTTCAAGCAACCATGCGAGACATTGGTGTTGCCCTGCGCCCATACCGTGCTATCGAGTCGGTGTAGATACACACCATCGGTGCTAATGCGGGTGGCAAGCGTGATCGTTTCGCGGTAGCCGAGCCTTGAATTGATGGGCAGGCCGTAGGTTGATGAATCCATCACCACCCTGTCGGCTTTGTCCATCACCGTGTAGATGCCGCGCTGCGTCCAGAATGAAATAGTCTGCCCATTAACCGTTTCGCTGCCGCCCATCCCCATTGAGGTCGGCATTGTGCGCACCAATTGGCCGTTGCTATACACGCTGACTTGCTTGGTCAGGTCGTCGGCGATCGACACATGGGCGTCGCCGATACCGAAGCTCACCCTGGCATCTTCCTGACCGTAGAGTCCCTGACCCAATGGTGCGCCGTAAATATTCGCCTCGACAGTGAGCCTTGTTCCGGGTGAGAAGTATTGGGGTGGACGCCAATGTGCGTTCTGATCATCCAGCCAGTACCAGGATCCGCGCACAGGAGGCGAAGTGCTAACCGAAAGTCGCCGCTCGGCGGCCGCCTTGTCGGTGATTGGTTCGTCGAAGCGTGCCACGACAACGGTGCCGATGCCATACGTGGCACCGTCACGCAATTCGGTCCCCGCTGTCGTGGTCAGCGAGACCTTCGTCTGGTTACGGGGGGTCAGCGTCGAAAAGGTCGAAACCTGCTGAGTCGGAACACCATCGGCTGCTACGGCGGTCGCCTTGACCGTGTAGGTACGTCCGTAACCCAGCGGCACGCCGGGTTTCCACACCGAGTTGTCGGGGGTGGTTATGCCGACAATGCGGTTACCCTGCTCGTTGACCATCACTACCTCAGCCAATGTGCCCGACCTCGCCGTCACCGTTACCGCTGCCAACGGGTCAACATCGGTGGCGCCGCGCCCGGGAGTGATAGCTAGAACCGCTGGTCCCGGCGGGGGAGCCTTATCGCCGGGCTGCGCGTTAGTGGGAGCAGGCGCGCAGGCGGTGCCGCAACGCCCGAGATTCACGCTCACAACGACTCCCAGCACCGCGGTAACCAGTAAAACGGCCGCAAGCACCAAGGTTCTGAGTCGACGATGGACGACCAAACTTGCTCCCCGTGTCCGATTAGCGATGCGCAACTGCCGGGATTCCCTCGGCCAGGCTCAAATACTATCCTACCTAGTAGTTACGTTGAATTGCGCATCCGGCAGCTATGCCCAAGCACATTGTGATAGCCGGTTGACACTCTCACCAACCCGATCGTACAGTCAGATCCGATTACAACGGCGCTCCGAACCGAATGTTCGTTTCGCGACGGATCGTGAAGACAGTCTGCGTGCGGCGCGCAACTGCAATCGGCGTAATTCGCTGGGTTGGGGCTTCGGACCGACGGCGGTTGAGGGGTGTGACAACACCGTGCGCGCCCCGTGGAGAAGAAGCCTTTGTCAGGCCCGCGCCGCCAGCGTGCCTGGCGATCCACAATCACGAACTGGCACCGAAGTTGAAGTCCTGTAGCGGCTTCGCGGGAGATTCAACAACGGTCCCGTGCCAGCGTCATGTCACGTCGGCACCGGGACAGGGGTTAATGCATTCGCCAAATGAACGCCTCGGCCTGGGCTAAAGCGAACCTAGCATCTGCTGCATGGTGTCGATCTCCTTCTGCTGCGAGGAGACGATCGACCGCGCGAGCTCGACTGCCGGCGAGAATTGACCGCTATTCAATTCGGTCTGCGCCATCGCGATCGCACCCTTGTGATGCTCAATCATTTGAGTCAGAAACAGGCGGCTGGCCTCGATACCTTGCGCGTTGCGCAAAGCGGCCATGTCCTGCTCCGACATCATCCCGCCGCCCATACTGCCCATGTCATGGCCCGGCATGTCCGGCATACCGCCACCGGACGACGTCGACGTCGTGGTCGGCGCCGCATCCCAATCGGCAAGCCAGCCCTGCAGCTGCTGAATCTCGGGTTCTTGAGCTGCTTTGATCTGATTGGCTAACGACACCACTCGCGGGTCGATACCTTGCTTGGCTAAGAGCATGTCGCTCATCTCGATCGCCTGTTGATGATGGGGATCATTCCTTGGGCGAAGGCGATGTCGGCGTCATTGTGCGCCTGAGCCTGCGTCACGTCAGCTGACGGCGACGATGGGGACGCAGCCGCCGAGCTCGACATCGACGACGTGTTCTGACTATTTGCCGAGTTACTGCTACACGCGCCCAATGCGAGCGCGGTCGCCAACGCGGTGGCGGTGACAACAAAACGGCTTTTGTGCACGTCCATCCTTCCAGTCGTAATACCTGTCATCTAGACAGTGCCCGGGCCTGAGGGCACCATCCCGACCGGCACCTTCCATTCCCGCGCCCCAGCATGAAGCTTAGACCTAAGCCTCAATCCGTGGATCGACCCTGTTGAGGTCCGGTCAGACTGATTTTGCTGTGCTGCGGTGGGTGGGCAGCGTGAATCCGCTG
>NZ_JYNL01000036.1 GCF_001044235.1 Mycolicibacterium chlorophenolicum
CGAACCTAGCGTCTACGGCCGCGTACTACGCTCACCACCAGATCGGGAAGCACACCGGTCACACGAAACGAGGTGTGCATCAAAACCGGGACGGTTCAGATCTACTCCAACCTCCCGCGCCCACAGAACAACTCAATAGGCGACGCGACCCCGTCAAAGGCAGCTTGACAAACATAGGAGCATCGAGCGATTTCACCGCACCCTGGCCGACGAATGGGCCTACGCCCGCCTCTACACCAGCGACGCTGAACGCTGCGCTGAATTCCCGCTGGTTACACACCTACAATCACTGTGAGTCTTGCGGAGGCTGGTCTGGGACTGGCTGGCAGGGTTAGCGGCGGTCGTCTCGCCTCGGGTTGTGACTCCTACAATCACTCGCCCCGCGTGGGTGCGTTCCGGTGGACATGTCCGGCACCGGGGCGGGCGGCCGACGCTGGCCCGGCTCCACCTCGGTGACTTGATCAGAAGACTGCCCCAACCCGCCCAAGGGGCGGATCGTGGCTCATCACAGTGCTGTCCCGAAGTGACTTCCATCCAGGCCGGCGCCGGCCGCGTCGGCGGCCGGATCTATCCCCGCTACTGGAAGGAAGCCCGCCACCATGACCATTGTTGCGCACGCTTACCCGTTCATCATTGGAGTCGACACCCACGCCCGCACGCACACCCTCGCCGTTTTGGTCGCTGCCACCGGCGAACTGGTCGCCACCGAGCAGTTCCCCACCACCGATGCGGGCTTGGATCGGGCCGTCTTATGGGCCGCGCGCCGCACCGGCGGCGAACTGAGCGCCTTGTGGGTCATCGAGGGTGTCGCCTCTTACGGTGCCCGCCTGGCCTCGACGGTCAACCGGGCCGGCTTCGAGGTCGTGGAGGCAGCTCGGATGGACACACGCGCCCACCGCGGTGCGGGCAAGTCCGACCCCTTGGACGCCCGCAGGATCGCCGCCGCAGTCCTGTCCCTCGAGCCTGAACAGCTGCGCCGGCCGCGCAGCGACGACGGTATCCGGGCGGCATTGCGGGTTCTCGTTACCGCTCGTGAGCACATGACTACCGAACGCACCGCGACCGTCAACGCACTTACCGCGTTGCTGCGTGTAGCCGCCTTGGGTATAGACGCTCGGAAGTCACTGACCACCAAGCAGATTAGCGATATCGCCCGCTGGCGCAGTCGCGTTGAAGACGTCGCTACGATTGCCGCTCGCGCCGAGGCAGCCCGGCTGGCTAAGCGGGTGGTCGCTCTCAACGAGGAACTCACCGCCAACCACGCGCAGATGATCGATCTCATCCACGCCAGCAAGGCCGCTGTACTGCTGGACAAGACTGGCATCGGCCCCGTTACCGTCGCAGTGGTCTACACCGCCTGGTCGCACGCTGGCCGGGTTCGCTCCGAAGCGGCGTTCGCCGCCCTGGCTGGCGTCAATCCGATCCCCGCTTCCTCGGGCAACACGATCCGTCACCGACTCAACCGAGGCGGCGACAGGCGGCTCAATCGTGCTCTGCACATGGCCGTGATCACCCGTATGACCCACGACCCGGACACCCGGGCCTACGTCGAACGGCGCCGCGCGGAAGGTCGATCCACCAAGGAGATCCGACGCTGCCTCAAGCGCTACCTTGCCCGCCACCTCTACCGAACCCTGCAGAGACTTCACGCCGAGCCCGCGTCCATTCCGCAGGCAGCTTGACAGACATAGAAGAGTCCACCGCGGCCACACCGCACTCAAGGGTCAACCACCCGCCAGCCGCGTACCTAACCTCTCAGGTCAGTACAGCGTTCGCTCACGGTCAGCGCTGGTCGTCGCGTGGTCTACTGCTACCTCTGCGGCGGTGTCGGCTGCCGACCGGGCGTACTGGCCCTGCCGGTCCGGGTCGGTCTCGGATTGCGCAGTGTGCAGGTCACTTTCGGCGCTCTGCAGACTCGCCGGTACCGGTGTGGTCATGACGCGGACGCTACGGAGGTCCGCGCGGCCACGTCCACCACTAGAGCCAACATCGCCGCCCACTTTCTTTCCGAGGGTGGAGGCCGCTTGCATGCAGGCCCGTCCGCCGTTGGTTGCTTCGTGCGCCGCCGCGCCGCAGCTCTGAGACGGGTTGCCCGACCCGCCGGCAGGTCGGGGGCAGGAAACGAAAGGCCAGGATGAGGGTGCCTCGGTGGGTGGATGCGTTTCGTGTGATGACCGAAAAGTATTGCTAGTCAACGCATTACACGATAGACTGTCAACTATAGATAACACCCACTCGAAAGGTTAGACCCATGAAGACTCGCCTCACCGAAGCCCACCTCACCCCCGCGGCTCTGGTCAGCCACACCATGATTCGCATTCAGGGCGAACAAGACGGCGACCTTGCCGTCTACCACGCGTGCTCACCCAACGCCCGGCTGCGGCTGCAATGGGGCGGCATCCTGATGACGATGCTCAACGCGCAGGCCTGCCAGGGTGTGCTCGAAGGTTTCAGCGCGGCCCGCGCGGCGATGACCTTGATCCCCCGCCAGATCCCGGCACCGGCCCCGGCGGCAGCCGATCCGTTCGCCCTGCCCACCGTGGCCATCGACTGGACCCGGCGACCCGCCTACGCGGTCGTTCCCCGCCAAGAACTCTCCCGGGACCGCAAGCGCCAACTCAAGTGGCTAGACCTTCACATGGGCCCGGTGACTTTCCAGATTCTTGACCAGGCCGGATGCATCGGTGCGGTGGAGATTCTGCAGGCCGCGCATCACACCGCGACCAGTGTCTTCTTGGACGGCCCCGAGCATGCACAGGACCCCGGCGAGAAGGACTACACGCCGCCGCCGAATACGTAGGCGGTTATCCACAACCGACCCGACGCCGGGCCTGTTATCCACAACCACGGATAGCAGGCCCGGCGTTTGGCGTTGCAGGCCGCACAATCGCTGTAGGTCCGAGAACTCCCCCACCGATGAGAGGCCCCCACCATGACTGTGCCCTGGTCGCTGACCACCACCGCACCTCAGCGAATCGACACCACAATTGGCACCGCAGATGACCACGACGCGGCAGTGACCGCCGTGCTGTTCGCCGCCCAGGACGCCATTGCCGCCGCCGAGCTATCCGCAGCGCCAGCGGCCCGCTACGAGCTGCGCGCGGCCGACGAACTGGTGGCGCTCCTTCAGACCGGAGCCGACGAAGACGGCAGGCCCGATTACGCGTCGACCAGCCGGCTGATTCAGCGCATCGAGTGGCAGCGCTACCTCAGTGCCGCGCCGTACTGAGCGTCTGGGTCTCCAACAGGGTTGCAGGTTCAACGCCGAGGGCGCGGGCCAGATGCACCAGCACCACCACGGTCGGGCACTTGTTTCCCGCCTCGACAGTGTTCAGATATACCCGGCTGATTCCCGCGAGCTGGGCAAGCCTGGTCTGCGAAAGGCCGGCGGCGGTGCGGTGTTCACGGATGGCCGCACCGAGGGCGGCGATGATCTCCGAACCGTCGTCCGTGGACGCATTGCCGTCCATGCCCAGCTCCCTCCGGCGGTATCTCCTATAGGTTACACCGCCATCGTAGGCGCGAGGGCTCTCAGAACAGCACAGCATCATTGGTCGCCTCCTGCCACCACGCTTCGAACCCCGGACGTGCCTTGTCCTCCACCACGGCGGGACACACCACGAAGAAGTGCTCCAACGCCGGAAGCTGCTCGCCCCGTTCGCGGAGCACCTGGCGCGTAACTCCATCAACACCGATCCGGCGCTCACCGACAACCGCCTGGCGGCCCGAGTCTGTGCGCATTGCGAACGGGCAGAGTCCGCAGGCTGATTTTGTCCATTGGCGCGAGGTGACCCGGGCGATGAAGTCCACGCAACGCGCACGGTCCCAGCCCCACTCGCGAGACCGCTGTGGGTTCAGGATTTCTGAAGGGTCAGATCGACGAACTCAGGGCAGAACTTCGCTTCGGAGCATACGCGGGCCGTGCGCCGAGTTATTGCAC
>NZ_JYNL01000037.1 GCF_001044235.1 Mycolicibacterium chlorophenolicum
TGCAATAACTCGGCGCACGGCCCGCGTATGCTCCGAAGCGAAGTTCTGCCCTGAGTTCGTCGATCTGACCCTTCAGAAATCCTGAACCCACAGCGGTCGATCCAATGGGGATGGACGAGAGCTGACTGCGACACCTTTGTCTACAACCTCACGGGCAGCCGATGGCTCAAAAGTGCCTGCAGCTATTGCCCTTTCGCGATCAGTTCGGCACGAGGCGTGCAGTCAACGCTGCAGCGTTACGCCGCTGATCCCGCAGCCGGAGCGCTGGCCCTGTTCATCGAACACGTCGCGGTCTGTATCAACGACAAGCAAACCCTGCGCCCGACTGGCCGCCTCTACGAAGATGTTGCTGCTGCTGGTCTGACCGATGTCCTTGACCTCTTCCACCGCCGCCTCGACGACACCGAGCACGCGATCTACGAAGTGCGCCGGGTAGCCAAGGTTCGCGGGACCGGAACCAGGCCGGTCATCGCCCGGTCAGTGCGTCTGCTCGATCGTGGATCTCGCGCCGAGATGGCAGCCGCACTACTGGGCATGCCCGGGCAGCTGCACACCGGCAACGACGGCATCGCACGCAGCATCGCGCTGCGCCGCGGTGAGACGCCGCCATGGGCAGAGCGGTTCTATGTCGCCTGCCCGGCCGTCGTTGCGGACAAGGCCAGACCCCACTTCGAGCGCTGGTTCGCCGAGGTGGCGGCCGGCGATGTCGCACTGTTCTGACACCCACCCACTACGGGGGTAGCCAGCTACAGCCCCAGCGAGTCCGACCAGGCCGGCTGCGCATAGGCGGTGTCGAACGGCATCACCGGGCGCGGCCACGCGCCGGTGACCACCCAGGTCAGCACCGGCGCCGACACCGGCCCCTCGACGGGCCGCGTCAACGCATCGACCAGCGCACTCTCACACGACGACATCAACCCAGGCTACCGGCGCGGTGCATATCCACAGCGGAAGCGCCTGGCGGCGCTGCAGTTGATTCGCCGGCCCCTGCGGGCCCGCCGACCCCGAATTTTGCCTTTCTGGCCCTCCGATTGTGGCCGGCGGTCCGCTCCGCGCAAGGCCACGGCCTCCGCTGCGCTGCGGGCCCACAGGCTCGGGGCAGCTCCCCCACNCGCTGCGCTCACCCGGGACCTGCCCCGCCCGGACCTTTGCACTCCACGGCCCTCTACCGGCCCAAATCTCCAGTGCCAGAAGGCAAAAAGAACGGGCGGCCACCGCCCACTCACCTCCCGAAAGGAACCCACCATGGCTCACGAACTCGATCAGACTGCAGGCAAAGTCAGCTTCGCCGACTCGCGTACCGACGCCTGGCACCAACTCGGCCAGCAGGTCGGCCACGCTATGACCGCCCGCGAGGCTCTGTACGCCGCCCACCTGGCCAACTGGAACGTCCGCAAAATGGCGCTGGTTGTCCCCCAGGAGCCGGTGATCAGCGAAACCGGTGTCACCACACCCGCCCCGCTGGCAGTGCCCGACCAGTGGGCCACCGTGCGCACCAACCCCATCACCGGAGCCCTCGACGTGCTCGGCGTGGTCGGCAACAAGTACGAGCCGATGCAAAACGAAGCATCGTGTGACCTGCTCGACGCGCTCACCGGAGAAAGCGGTGCGGTCTACGAGACGGCCGGGGCGCTACGCGGCGGGCGCGAAACGTTCGTGACCATGAGGCTGCCCGAATCCATGGTGTTCGACGGAATCGACGGCACCAAGGACCGCACCGACTTCTACCTGGCCGCGCTGAACTCTCACGACGGGTCCAGCAAGTTCCGCTTCCTGGTGACGCCGGTGCGCATCGTGTGCGCCAACACCCAAAGCGCGGCCATCGCACGCGCGGCGGCCAGCTTCGGCATCAGCCACACCGGCGGGGCCGCCGTCGCCTTGCAGGAGGCCCGACGAGCACTCAAGTTGAGCTGGCGCTACGTCGAGGCGTTCGAGCAGGAAGCAGCCGCCCTCTACGCCGCGCCCATGGACCTCGACCAGATGCGCCGCTTCGCCGGCGAGCTCGTCGACGTCGACGGCGCCGAGTCCAAGACCACGGCCCGCAACCGCCGCGACACCGCCAACGCGATCGTCAAACTGTGGGTGTCCAGCCCCACCGTCGCCCCGATCGCCGGCACCCGGTGGGCGGCCTACAACGCGGTCACCGAGTACGTCGACCACTACAGCAAGGTCCGCGCCGCAGGAGATCCGCAGTCGGTGCGGGCCCTGCGCGCAGTCACCGGCGGCAGCACCGCTCAGACCCTGAAGACCAACGCCTTCCGGATGCTGCAAACCCTCTAACCCCTGGGGTGGTCTGGCCCGCCCCGCGCGGGCCAGACCACCCCATCCCCCACGATCCCGAAAGGCACTGCCATGCAGGAACATCGGGCACGACGGCCACGGCTTGACCGACCCGCACCGATGCCATCGGGGAACTGCACAGGCGGAAGCGCCTGCGGCGCTGCTGACACCGGGTCCCTGCGGGCCCCGGCGCTAGTTTATTTGCCTTCTGGCTTTCGATTATGGCCGGCGGCCCAAATCTTCAGTGCCAGAAGGCAAAAAGAACGGGCGGCCACCGCCCACTCACCCCATCGATGAAAGGTCACCATCACCATGAGCGAGAACACCACCACCGTCACCGACAACGACACCAACGCACAGGTCGCAGCGGTAGGCACCCTCGAACACCTCGACCCGCACACGTTGGAGCTGGAAACCAACGTCCGCGACGACGCCGCACTCGACGCTGATTTCGTCGCCAGCATCAAAGAGCACGGCGTGCTCAACCCCATCGCAGCGGTGCGCGGACACGACGGCGTGGTGCGGGTGCGCGCCGGACAGCGACGCACCCTCGCCGCACGCGAGGCTGGTCTGACCAGCGTCCCGGTCTACGTGCGCCCAGCCGGTGCGACCGACGACAAGGCCCAGGTGGTCGAACGGGTCTCCGAGCAGATCGTGGAGAACGACCGACGCCGCGAACTCACCGAGGCCCAGCGGGCACGCGGCATCCAGCAGATGCTCGACGCCGGAGCCTCCGTGACCAAGGTCGCCAAAAAGCTGTCCATCGGGCGCGACACGGTCAAATCCGTGGCCACCGCCGCCGGATCACAGGCCGCGATGGAGGCACTCGACGCGGGGCAACTGTCGCTGTCAGAGGCCGCAGTGCTCAGCGAGTTCGATGACGACCCCGACGCCATCATGCGTCTGCTCGAAGTGGCCGGAACCAACCGATTCGAGCATCGGGTCGCCGAAATCCGCCAGGACCGCGCCGCCCAACAGGCCTACCAGGAAGCTGCCGCCAGCTACACCGAGCAGGGATACACCGTGGTCGAGGACTTCCCCGCCTACGGGGACACGACCTGCGTGGAACTGCGCTACCTGCGCACCCCCGAGGGCGAGGCTGCCACCGACGAGCATGTCACCGACCCTGCACACTGGGCGGTCTGCCTGACCGAAGTCGAAGGCTACGTCGACACCGAGACCGGCGAACCGGTCGACGCCCACGACATCGACTGGCACGCTCGATTCAGCGCCACGGTTGCCGAGGGCAAGCGCGACCCCAGCTCGGTCACCGAAGTGGTTGTGTGGGAGGCAGATTGGTTGTGCACCGACTACGCCGCCGCCGGACTGGTCTTGTGCGACTCACTGGCTAAGCGCGTGGAAGCCCTCGCCCGCGAGGACAGCGACCACCACGCCGATGACTCCAGCGACCAGGACGCCGAAGCGCGGGAGGCCGCAGCAGCCGAAGCGGCGCGCCGCGAGCGGCGCAAGGTCATCGCGCTCAACAAGCTCGGCGAAGCCGCCCAGCAGGTGCGTCGCCAGTTCATCACCGACAAGATCCTCGCCCGCAAGACCGCCCCCAAGGGTGCGGCGATGTTCGTGGCGAGCTGCCTCACCCGCGACGTGCGCCTGATCGAGGAACACCACGGCGGGCAGATCAGCGCCGAGCTGCTCGGGGCCAGCGACTCGACAGCAGTGACGAAGATGGTGGCCGAGCTGCCCGCCACCGGCGACGGACGCGCCCAGGTGATCACGCTGGCGCTGGTGCTCGGTGCACTGGAAGCCCGTACCGGCAAGGACGCCTGGCGAGGCAGCGGCTGGGGCCACTACGTCGGAGCCGCCGAGCTGCTGCGCTTCCTGGCCGACAACGGCTACCCGCTGGCCGACATTGAGCGCGTCATCCTCGGCGAGCAAACCGCAGATGCACTCTATGACTCGCTGACCGAGCAGTCCGAGCCCGCCGAGGACGACTAGCCCCCGCGTCGGGAGGTGGGGCCGGTCAGCGCCGGTCCCACCTCCCGCTCGGGACCGCCATCAGCAGGACCATGGTCGCGCATTTCATCCACGAAATCGACATCGCCGCGACCAGTGCAGCGGAAGCGCCTGACGGCGCTACTGAATTATTTTTCTGACCGCTTTCTCTTTTCTCAATTGTGGCCGGCGGCCCGCTCCGCGCAAGGCCACGGATACGGCCTAACGGCCCGGAAACTTTTCCACGAATCCGCTCGCAAAAGACGCTCACGGGGAAAACTTTCCGTCCGGGACCTGTGCACTGCGCTGGGCCCTACGCCGGCCATGACATTGATGCGAGAAAGCGCCAAAGAACAGGCAGCACCACAGCTGAACAGGATTGTGCGGACGCATGTTACGACCGATTCGAGGGTCCGATACCGGCCAGAGCCATACCGGCCGAACGGGTGGCCTTCAGCGTAATTACGCGCTGGTTTTCGCCCGGTCAAAAAAGGTCACAGCTTACCCACAAATAGCCCGATAAATGTTGCCTGACACGCCGAAATGCCGATATAATCGAAATAGATAACAGCAATTCGTGACAACCCTTAAGGAGTGAGAAATGACCGCCATCACCGTCTACACAAAGCCCGCCTGTGTGCAATGCAACGCGACCTTCCGCGCATTGGACAAAGTTATCTGCGCGTCCGCTTCCGTCTAAGGCACATTTGGTTGACCGGTGTTGGGTGACGAGTCTGACTGTTATCCACCCTGTCG
>NZ_JYNL01000038.1 GCF_001044235.1 Mycolicibacterium chlorophenolicum
CGGATGCCGATCTTCACCTGGAACATCCTGGTGACGTCGATCCTGGTGCTGCTGGCGTTTCCGCTGCTGACCGCGGCATTGTTCGCGTTGGCCGCCGACCGTCACCTCGGTGCCCACGTGTACGACCCGGCGAACGGAGGTGTGTTGCTGTGGCAGCACTTGTTCTGGTTCTTCGGCCACCCCGAGGTGTACATCATCGCGCTGCCGTTCTTCGGCATCGTGTCCGAGATCTTCCCGGTGTTCTCCCGCAAGCCGATCTTCGGCTACACCACGCTGATCTACGCGACGCTGGGCATCGCGGCGCTGTCGGTCGCGGTGTGGGCGCACCACATGTACGCCACCGGCGCGGTGCTGTTGCCGTTCTTCTCGTTCATGACGTTCCTGATCGCGGTCCCGACGGGCATCAAGTTCTTCAACTGGATAGGCACGATGTGGAAGGGCCAGTTGACGTTCGAGACGCCGATGCTGTTCTCCGTCGGCTTCATAGTGACGTTCCTGCTCGGTGGTCTGTCCGGGGTGCTGCTGGCCAGCCCGNGAAGGGCCAGTTGACGTTCGAGACGCCGATGCTGTTCTCCGTCGGCTTCATAGTGACGTTCCTGCTCGGTGGTCTGTCCGGGGTGCTGCTGGCCAGCCCGCCGATCGACTTCCAGGTCACCGACAGCTACTTCGTCATCGCGCACTTCCACTACGTGCTGTTCGGCACCATCGTGTTCGCCACCTATGCGGGGATCTACTTCTGGTTCCCGAAGATGACGGGCCGGTNCGGCACCATCGTGTTCGCCACCTATGCGGGGATCTACTTCTGGTTCCCGAAGATGACGGGCCGGTTGCTCGACGAGCGGCTGGGCAAGCTGCACTTCTGGCTGACCTTCATCGGCTTCCACACCACGTTCCTGGTGCAGCACTGGCTCGGCAACGAGGGCATGCCGCGCCGCTACGCCGACTACCTGCCCAGCGACGGCTTCACCACGCTGAACATCGTGTCCACCATCGGTGCATTCATCCTGGGCGCCTCGACGCTGCCGTTCCTGTGGAACATCTTCAAGAGCTGGCGCTACGGCGAGGTCGTCACCGTCGACGATCCGTGGGGGTACGGAAACTCCCTGGAGTGGGCCACCAGTTGCCCGCCGCCGCGGCACAACTTCACCGAGCTGCCCAGGATCCGTTCCGAGCGCCCCGCCTTCGAGCTGCACTACCCGCACATGGTCGAACGGATGCGCCGCGAAGCCCACGTCGGCCGTGCCCACGGACCTGATGACGGAGACGTCACGCGCCTCGACGACGCTCAAGTGCGCACCTAAAACGGCTCCGCCATGATGCCGAAATGCGAAAGCGCCTGATGCGCGGTCACTGTCGAGGCGCCCGCATCCCGACGCAGATGCGGCTGCTGTTGAGGCCTCGGCGGGTCGGTGAATCGCCTGAGCGGTCGACATGATTCGGGGAGATTTCGAGATGGCCGAGGTGATGTGGGAGGCCGCCGAACCCTGCCTCTCGGAAGCGCAGCGCTTGGCGGCGCTCACGGCGCTACACGTTGGTGAGCCAAGCCTGGCCATACTGGTGGTGGTCACAGCTTTGTCCCGCAGCGGTTATCCGCTGCCGTCCACATTGCACGCGGAGTTCCATGAGTGGTTGCGGCAGCGTCCAGATGTAGGGTCGCACGCCGAGTGGTCGCTGCTCGAACTTCGCGTGGTGGCGGCCGACGTGAAGGCAACTGTCGACGTGGGCAGGATCGACGGGCGTTACGGCGACGCAACGCTCTGTTACTTCGTTCTCGACGACGCGGGCGTGGCGGATGCCGCCCCGGAGCAACAAGCCGACGCGTTGAGGAGATGGCTATCAGCTAGTCGACCGAGCCCATCGCTGCGAACGGATATGCGGCTCAATGGATTCGGATATCTCCTTGACACTCCCGAACCTCCGTCATGCGACGGGTTAGGCACAAAGTGAACGTTTACGGGTGGCGACAGCCGACCGCACACCGGATCGAAAGGCGTAAATTGACATCGCACTCGCCGAACACTCCCGTGAGCACGGTGAACGGCGTCGCCATGACCCNCGATCGCGAAGTTGACCACGGCGAGCGCCAGAGACTCCCTTGTGCCAACGACGTTCACGTCTGAGTTCTCACGCTGCCATTGAGGACTATCGGCGTAGCGGAGGCAGACGAGCGAGGTTATGGTCTGGCTACGCTACGCCGATAGTCCTCAATGGCAGCGTGAGAACTCAGACGTGAACGTCGTTGGCACAAGGGAGTCTCTGGCGCTCTATTCGGACTGGGCCTACGCATCAGCGGTGGGTGTGCTGACGCTTGCATTGGTGCTTCTTTCGGCGACTTTCGCGATCGGTTGGAGTCGGACACGCGAGACGTCTGCGGCGCGTGTGGGGGTTGCGCCCGACAGCGCGAGCCCGGGTGTCGTCGCCGTGATGTCACGGCGATCGCGGGCAGAACGTATGGAGCGTGCTGGAATAGCCGTCGTCTTCGTGGGTGCGGTCTTACTGCTGATGTGCATCGTGCTGCGCGGCCTGGCCACCTCGCGTGCCCCCTGGGGCAACATGTACGAGTTCATCAACTTGACCTGCTTGTGCGGTCTCGTCGCCGCGGCAGTCGTGTTGCGCCGCCCGCAGTTTCGCGCGCTGTGGGTGTTCGTCCTGATCCCTGTGCTGATTCTGCTCGCGGTGTCGGGCAAGTGGCTGTATGCCGACGCCGCGCCCGTGATGCCTGCGTTGCAGTCGTATTGGTTGCCTATTCATGTGTCGGTGGTGAGCCTCGGCTCCGGTGTGTTCCTCGTCGCCGGAGTGGCGAGCATTCTGTTCCTGGTCAAGACGTCGATCCATGGTGAGCAGCGGGCCGACGGGAGGAACGGGTACGTCGCGGGCATCATGTCCAGGTTGCCCGATGCGCAGGTTCTGGACAGAATCGCCTACCGCACCACGATCTTTGCGTTCCCGACCTTCGGATTCGGCGTCATCTTCGGCGCGATCTGGGCTGAGGAAACGTGGGGACGCTTTTGGGGTTGGGACCCCAAGGAGACGGTGTCGTTCATCGCGTGGGTTGCCTACGCGGCCTACTTGCATGCCCGGTCCACTGCGGGGTGGCGTGACAGGAAGGCTGCATGGATCAACGTGGCCGGCTTCGTGGCGATGGTCTTCAACCTATTTTTCATCAATCTGGTGATTGCTGGGTTGCACTCCTACGCCGGGGTGGGCTGACGTCGAGGCCGAAGCGTGCGCACGTACCCGACGTACCAGTTTCGTCTCGCTACGTCATGACCGCGGCTGAACTCAAGACTCCCGCGGTGTCGTCTCGACGACCATGCTGACCTCCGCCCCGCCCCGGACGGCGCCGCGTACCGATTCCGGGTGCCCCGCCCCTGCCTCGACGGGCACCGGGACGTCCGGGTTCTACCGCAACGACCTCGACGGCCTGCGCGGCATCGCGATCGCGCTGGTCGCGGTGTTCCACGTGTGGTTCGGCCGGGTCAGCGGTGGCGTCGACGTGTTCCTCGCGCTGTCCGGCTTCTTCTTCGGCGGCCGGCTGCTGCGCGCCGCCCTCACGTCGACTGCCTCCCTGGCACCCGTGCCCGAGGTCAGGCGTCTGATCCGGCGCCTGTTCCCCGCACTGGTGGTGGTCCTCACGGCCTGCGCGGGGTTGACGATCCTCGTCCAGCCCGAGACCCGGTGGGAGACGTTCGCCGATCAGAGCCTGACCGCCGCGACACGACTCGCCTCGGGTCCCATCGCTGCCAACCTGTTCGTGCCGCAGCCCAGCGCCGGCACCGTGGNTGGTCGATGTCGGTGCAGGGGCAGTTCTACATCGCGTTCCTGCTGCTGGTGTTCGGCATGGCCTTCCTGCTGCGCGGCCTCCTCTTGGGCAGGCACCTGCGGGTCCTCCTGATCGTCCTGCTGTCGGCGCTCACCACCGCCTCATTCGTGTACGCGATCGTCGCGCACCAGGCCGATCAGACCACCGCCTACTACAACAGCTTCGCCCGGGCCTGGGAGTTACTGCTCGGGGCGCTGGCGGGCGCGCTGGTGCACCACGTTCGGTGGCCGATGTGGCTGCGGACCGTCGTCTCGGTGGTCGCACTGGCCGCGATCCTGTCCTGTGGCGCGTTCATCGACGGCGTCGCGGAGTTCCCCGGACCGTGGGCGCTGGTCCCGGTCGGGGCGACCATCCTGCTCATTCTGAGCGCCGCCAACCGTGCCGCCGACCCGCACCTCGCCCGCACCAACGGCCGGATGCCCCTACCGAACCGCCTCCTGGCCACCAAGCCCTTCGTCTCCCTCGGCGCGATGGCCTACTCGCTGTACCTGTGGCACTGGCCGCTGCTGATCTTCTGGCTCGCCTACAGCGGACATACACAGGCCAACCTGGCCGAGGGGGCGGGCGTCCTGCTGGTGTCCGGGGTGCTGGCCTGGCTGACCACCCGCTACATCGAGGACCCGCTGCGGCTGCGTGCGACCAGCTCGGCGAAAAAGGCGAAGGCCACCGTACCGCTGGGCACGCGCCTGCGCAGGCCCACCATCGTGCTGGGCTTGGTGGTGACGCTGTTGGGCGGGGCGCTGACGGCGGCGTCGGTCACCTGGCGCGAGCACATCGCGGTACAGCGCGCCAACGGCGAGGAGCTGACCGGGCTGTCGCCCCGCGACTACCCCGGTGCACGAGCGCTGATCGACCACGCCAAGGTCCCGAAGCTGCCGATGCGGCCGACGGTACTGGAGGCCAAGGACGACCTGCCGCAGAGCACTACCGACAACTGCATCAGCGACTTCGCGGACCCGAGTCTGCGCGAGTGCGCTTTTGGTTCCAAAACCGCGACCCGCACCATCGCGGTGGCGGGCGGCTCGCACGCCGAGCACTGGATCACCGCGCTGGACCTGCTCGGCCGGCTGTACGGCTTCAAGGTCGTGACCTATCTCAAGATGGGCTGCCCCTTATCGGCAGAGCGAGCGCCCCGTATTCCGGGGTCGGGAGAGCTGTACCCGCAGTGCTTCGATTGGGTTCAAGCGGCCATGCGCGAGATCGTCTCCGACCGACCAGATTTCGTGTTCACCACCGTGACACGACCACGGGATGCGCAACCCGGTGACGTCATGCCAGACGTGTACCTGCCGATCTGGCAGGCGTTCGCAGAAAGCGGGGTGAAGGTGCTTGGCATGCGCGATACACCGTGGCTGGTCCGCAACGGCGAACCTTTCTTCCCTAGCGACTGTCTGGCCGACGGTGGCGACGCAACGACGTGTGGCATGCCACGAGCACTCGTCCTCGACAACGTCAATCCTGCTGCAGATCTCACGAAACGTTTCCCGATGATGGGGATGATCGACATGAGTAATGCGCTGTGTCGAGACGATTATTGCCGAGCCGCCGAAGGGAACATCCTGATCTACCGAGATTCTCATCACTTGTCGGCGACGTACGTGCGGTCCATGGCGCCAGAACTCGGGCGCAGGATTGGCGCTTTGACGGGATGGTGGCCCTAGCTCGTGTCGTGATGCGCGCACTCGGGGCCGGCAGCCTCAGCACTGCATCGTCGTGCAGGCCGATGATTCGAAAAACTGAACGGCTGACCTCCGAGCCCGACGGCCCGCGATAACCATCAAGACGAGCGCACCATGGGGCGCTCTGACGTGGGGCGGTTGGGGCTGTCTCGGTTGCCGTCGTTTCTCCAGAGCGGGTTCACGTACTCCATCGCATTTCAGCCATTACGAAGCCGCCAGCATCTACTATGGAGGTACGTAGGTAGTCCGACGGCGAGGGGAGCCCCTCAGGGTTCCGTTGCCGCCACGCAACACGAGAGGAAGCGGCCTCGCCGTTGGGCAGGCCCAAGGGCTGAGCATGGCATACAGAACCGAGCCACGGGGCAGGGTGAAATCAACCCGACGCGCCACCGGTAACGGCGAGGTCGTCGCTGCTCTCGTGCAGTGGGCTGTGTGTCGAGGGTGGACCGCGCGGACCAGTCCCGATGGGTGCTGTCACTTCTACGACCCCCAGGGTGAGTACGTCGCGTACTGGCCGTCGAATATGTCCTCAGGCCCTGGTCACCGTTGGTAGGCAGACAGCTCCGTCCGTTCGTCGATATCCCGGCAGCGCCTTGCAACGCCGGCAGCAATATTCGTGTCGTCGATGAGTCGGGGTGCGCTGGCAGCGTTGCAGCCCAAATGGCGCCGTCGATATCCACCCGGCGATTTGAGTGAGGCGCGGGAGTCTTCGCAACACATTGGTTGCGGAGCAACAACTCTCGGGTAGGTCACTCCGTCTACACGGGGTTCTCGCGGAGCCGTTGGAGGCGCGCAGGCGTTCTGCCACACGGCGGTTCCCTTGGTGGGCCGTCGGCGAGGGTCTCTCGGCGGCGCCGCGCTCACCATTGAATCTGTCGGCTCGAATCCGTGTCGTCGACGTCGGCGTGGTGACGCATCCCGCCGACGCGCGGGTTCGCAAACTAGGGTTGACGGGTCATGTGCATACATGCGTATTATTGCATGTATGGCAGATCGCAACGGCGAGACGGTGAGCCCCGGCGCCGACGAAACGCCCACGAATAGGACCCTGGCTCTCGACCTGACAGACCTGCTTCCCGGTAGCGACGAGCGTTGTGCTGACCGCCTGACGCGCGGCCT
>NZ_JYNL01000039.1 GCF_001044235.1 Mycolicibacterium chlorophenolicum
CACCAACGAGTACGCACCGACCGCGTCGACACCTACGGCACCTCACCCTGCGCGTCAACGGCAAGCTGCACCACATCAGCATCGGCCGCGCCCACGCCCGAACCCGCGTTCTGATGCTCATCCACGACCTCGACGTCAGGATCATCGACGCCTCCACCGGCGAGCTCATCCGCCACCTCACCATCGACCCCACCAGGGACTACCAACCCCGCGGCGTCCCCTGCGGCCGCCCACGAAAAAAGCCCTGAACCCCAACGAGGGTTCAGAGCTATTCGGATGTCTTGCAACATCACAAGCTCCTCGCCGGTCGAATCGAACCCACCCACGGAGAGCAGCGTGGGCCGCGGCATCTCCGAATCGTCGACGCGATAGAGATAGCCTGGCAGCGTCGTGCCTTCATACGTGATACGGACCCGCTCCACGCACAACCCGGACGCCTCAAGGAATTTCCAGAAGGTAGTGCGGCTGCCCTCGGAGGTGGTGTTGCGGCGCGGATCATCGGGCGCGAGAAAGAATTCCGCTGCCCGGTAGTAGTTACTGGCCCGCAAGTAAGCCTGCCCCGCAGAGAGGCAGTGCTTTTGGTGAAGGGAGTGCTCGGCAAGCGCCTCAATGCGCGATGCCGTGTCGTGCCACGCGCGATGCCAACTGTCGAAATCGCCTTCCTGGATCTGCTTCGCCGTTGCGAGCACTTCACCGATCTCCGAGCCACCCGACAGTCCGTAGCTGGCGGCGCGCAGAAGCTCAAACGAAAACGTCTGATCCGCAAAACGCAGCTTCACAAGTTCATCGCCTATAACGACGCCAAGATGCCCTGCATGGTAGCGATCTCCTGTTGCTGGGTGCTGACGATCGATCGCGCCAGCGCAACCGCGGCCGGGTACTGACCGGTGTTGATTTCGTTCTGCGCCGTGGCGATTGCACCCTGGTGGTGTCCGATCATCTGCGTCAAGAACAGTCTGCTTGCCTCCACGCCCTGCGCGTTTTGCAGCGCGGCCATGTCTTGCCCGGACATCATGCCGGTCATTCCGCTCTGGCTGGGCATGCCTGACATCCCCGGCATATTGCCTTGGTTGGGCATCATGGTCTGGCTCGGTGTTGCGCTCGGACTGGGCGTATCGGTGTGATGAGGGTCGCTGGGCGTCGTGCTCGGGCCAGGCATCTCCATTCCGGGCATCATCGGCATCATCGGCATCGTCGGCTGTCCCCACTGGCCCAACCAGGTCTGCATTTGTTGAATCTCGGGGCCCTGCGCGGCCTTGATCTCGTTGGCCAGGTTGACGACGCGAGGATCGATCCCTTGCTTGCCCAGGACGATGTCGCTCATCTGGATCGCTTGCTGGTGATGAGGAATCATGTGCTGAGCGAACATGACGTCCGCTGGGTTGTGCGCCTCGGCGGCCGATGCTGACGTCGAGGCGCCCGAAGTCGTCTGACCCGACTGACTGGTGCCGGAGTTACCACAGGCAGCCACGTTGACCAGCGCCACCAAGGCGGCGATACCGATCGTCACAGTGCTTTTCCTCG
The DNA here is from genome assembly GCF_001044235.1 of Mycolicibacterium chlorophenolicum. Taxonomy (GTDB): domain Bacteria; phylum Actinomycetota; class Actinomycetes; order Mycobacteriales; family Mycobacteriaceae; genus Mycobacterium; species Mycobacterium chlorophenolicum. The sequence goes on from NZ_JYNL01000039.1 coordinate 1,525, forward strand.
TCACGAAACGTCCAATCTTTTGAGTGGAACCGCGCAATCGCGGACCCACTGTCTTAGCGTGCCCACCGGCGCCGGCCACGGACAAGGGCCAATAGTCCCCGTCCGGGGTTTCCACGGAGCAGCGACCGGGGGTCGGGAAACACGGTGACCCCCGCCTGGGCAGCCGCTGTTCGAAGATGCGCTGTTCGAGCGCGCCTTCGTCACCACTTCCCGTGGGCACCTGAGGCCGCGCGAGGACAAACGCGCTTCACCACCGTCGCGGGTCCGCCCGTGGACGTGAGCGCGGTAGCCGGGATCCGCGTCGAAGGGCATCTTGAAGCCTCACCGCCGGTCGTGGGAAGGAACCTGTCGTCGCGCATCGGGTTCTGCCGAAATCCCAGCCGTCGTCGATGCCAGCCCTCGAATCGTGGGGGTGCACCGTCTACGCACGCAAACAGTAGTAGGCCGGAATAGTCCGCCCCGCCGGTAGGTGCGTCAATGAAGGACTTTGGTCTGTCGCGATGGTGTCTTCGGTCCGCCGCATGGGCGACGTTGTGCCGTAGGCGCGGTCAGCTGACGGGCGCACTGTTGACCACGTAACGCCTCGCGAAAGGAATCACAGATGAAGTCTCAGCACATGCTCTGGTACGGAGCCGTTGTCGTCGCCGGCCTCGTCGCCGCGATCGCCCTCGGTGCCCCGGCCTCGACGGCTCTACTCGCGCTGGTTCTGCTGGCGTGCCCGGTGATGATGATGTTCATGATGGGCGGAATGGGCGGAGGACACGGCCACGGCTCGGATCAGGATTCCAGCAGCACGGACGACCATCGCGACTCTGCTGGGCGGTCATAGCCCACCCGAATTTTGCGTATTATTAGGAGGCTTCAGCCTCCCGGGGCTTCGCCCGCCGCCCGCGCGCATACCGCGCGCTGGCGTAAACCTCACTGGGCCGAAGGATGTGCGGCCGGGTTGCGCCGTTCTGGGATCGCGCGACAACACAGGTTGTAGGTCGGGACGAACACGACCGCGACGTAGAAACTGTAGATGAGGCTCCAGCCCAGCCCAGTCACGAAACCGATGTAGCTCCAGCTGAAGCCGGGAAACGCTGCGGCGAAGGCGCTATCAGTAAATGGTGACCGCGCCAGCCAATGCCAGAGGAAGCACAGCCCATACGTGATGGCACCAAACGCCGCCAACGCAGCCCCGACTCGCGTGATGCTCAATCTGTTCACTACCTACCCCTATCACTTTCGCGCGGCGAATCGTGCGTGCGAAGAACAATTGTTGTCGTGTTTCGACGACCCGGTAGGGCCCTTCTGCTTACTTGGAACCGCCAAAAGTCCCGATGTTCTGGCCTATCACAACGAGCGCCGCAAGCAACAGCAACAATATCCTCGTCTCGGCTGGCTCCATGTCTGCTCAAGTCCAGACAACCCGATCGTCTCCTGAACGATGTACAGAACGAACGACGTTGCGGCAAGACCTATCCCGAGCAGCCAACCGGCACGCTGGTCTCGCTGGATTGCGACAACCGCGAATGCCGCATCACGTCGGGCAAATGCCGCGACACGCAACTCTTCGCCCACTTCTGCCTCGCACGAGCCGACCTCCGCCCTGTTGCCCAGACGATCGATTCCCGGCGTGCTAATCCCGCCGGTTAAGCCGGACCTACGGCTGGGGTGCCATCCGAATAGCAGGGGCGTAATTGTGCCCGGTGTCGGATCGGCGGGCTATGTCGAGCGCGGATGAGTGAGCGCCGCGGGTCTGGATCTGCAGCAGCGACAGCCGTCTGTCGGTGCCGGCGCCCGGAGTGAACGTGCCTGCGGCAGCGCCGACGTCGATATAGCTGGCGGGTCAGGCGAGTGCGAGGAATAGTTTCTCTAGTTCGGCTTCGGTCATCGGCGTGGCACCGTCGGCGTGGTCGCCGGTGATGCATTCGCGCAGACCGGTCGCGACGATCTTGAAACCCGCCCGGTCGAGGGCCCGTGAGACGGCGGCGAGTTGGGTGACGACGTCTTTGCAATCACGGCCCTGCTCGATCATCGCGATCACCCCGCGAGTTGGCCTTGGGCGCGCCGCAACCGATTCAAAACCGCGGCGACGCTGTCTTCATCACCAACCATGGTGAACTTCCTTCCTACGTTCTGTGGGTTGTCAACGTTACCCGTGGGGGTGTACTTCCCGGGCCGGACACGTGCTCAACCCGCCGCCACCGGAGGCGCCCGGGCGATGAGCCGGCGTAGCGGACAGTGGGCGGTTCGGCGGCAGGTGACATACACGCCGGCGGCGATCACCGTCAGCCCGGCAGCCGCGACACCAACCGCTCGAGTTGTCTCCTGCGCGAGGATCACCGACGCCATTAGCAGGACGAACCAGCCGAAGAGCTTGCGCAACGCGTTCGGATCGACCATCCCGGTCAGCCGCCCCCCCGATCAGAGCGCCGACGACCGCCACGGCGGTGACCATTGCAGCCATGCGCCAGTCGATCTGCTCACTGGCCAGATGACCGGCCAGACCGGCGAAGGACTGCATCGCGATCACCACCAACGAAGTCCCGACCGCGGCGGGCACCGGCAACCCGGCCAGCAGGGCCAGCGCCGGTACCAGCAGGAAGCCGCCACCAGCGCCGACCAAACCGCTGACGGTGCCGACGCCGACACCGAGCAAAGCCATCCGCACCAACGGCGGCGGCCCAGCCGCGCTGCTCCCAGGGGTGTTCTTGCGGCCACGCAGCATCGCGGCCGCCGCGGCGATCATGATCACCGCGAACGTGATCAGCAGAACGGTACCCGGGATGAATCGGGCCAGCAGACCCCCGCCGTAGGCCCCGGTCATGGCCGCCGCACCAAAGGGCAGCGCGACGCCCCACCGCACCCGCCCGGCCCGCATGTGGGCGATCGCGCCGACCGCGCTGGTGACGCCGACCACCAGCAGGTAGGCGGTGATCGCGTGTTTGGCGTCCAGCCCCCCGATATAGGCCAGCAGCGGGACGGTCAGGATCGAGCCGCCCCCGCCCAGCAGTCCCAGCGAGACCCCGACGAACATGGCCAGGGCAACAGTCAGCGCGATCATGTCGGCTAGCTCGCTGTCGCGTTCTGCGCGGCCGTGGTGTCGACAAGCTGGGCGATGATCGTCTGGGAATCACATGCCCGGTCGCGGTTGTAGGGCAGACGCGACAACAGCATGCCCATCGCACAGGTGTTGGTCAGTGCCGCCGCGGCCAATCCACCGCCCATGGCGGCGGCCAACCACTTGAGCTTGGGCACGGCGATGCTGCCCAGGATGCTGGTGAACACGATGGAGCCGGCCGCCAGGCGGACCTGGCGTTCCAGATCCCAGCGTTGGGCGCCGCGATTGACGTCGAAACCCTTGCCCTCCCACGCGTTAATGCCGCCTTCAAGGATGTGTACGTTGCCCAGTCCAGCCCCTCGCAGAAGTGAGCTCGCCGTGCGCTGCGCGCTGCCTGGAGCGGCACACCAGCACCACGTCCTGGTCGAGGTGTTTGACGATGTCCTCGCGATGTTCGCGCAGCAGATCAAGCGGCACGTTGTAGGCGCCGGGGATGTGCGCGGTCTGGTATTCCGCGGGCGTGCGCACATCAAGCAGGCGCGGCGGCCGACCGGATCTGAGCAGGCTCCGTAGCTGCGCAGGGTCGATGGTCATTGTGCTCACGAAGCTCATGTGGCCCTCTCTGTCGGTGTCGAGGCGGCCATACCCTTGCCAGGGTGATACCACCAGGGGTATGTTCGTCATCATGCTACACATACCCCGGCGGGTATCTTCAACCTCGGGATGAATTACCCCCATCGGTATCGTTGAACTTGGCGAGACGGGTCCTGGAGAACCCACGGAGAGAAGGAAAGACGATGATTCTGCAGCAGTACTACATCGAGTGCCTGTCACACGCGTCGTATCTGATCGGCGACGAAACCACCAGGCGCGCAGTCGTCGTCGACCCGCGCCGCGACATCACCGAATACCTGACTGATGCCGAGCGTACGGATTGGCGATCGAAGGCGTGATCAACACGCATTTTCATGCAGACTTCGTCTCGGGTCACCTGAAGCTGGTGGAGGCGACCGGGGCGTGGATCGGGTTTGGTGCGGCCGCCCAGACCGACTACCCGATCCGGCGACTGGCCGACGGGGAGCACATCTCGCTGGGCGAGGTCGACTTGGAGATCCTGTCGCCCCCCGGGCACACCTGGGAATCGATCAGCGTGCTGGTGCGCGAACACCGCGGTGCCGAGCCGGTCGCGGTGCTGACCGGGGACGCGCTGTTCATCGGCGACGTAGGCCGACCCGATCTGGTCAACCTCGGCGACAGCTCAACCACCGACTTGGCGCGGGCGATGTATCACAGCGTCCACGACAAGCTGTTGGCGTTGCCCGATGACGTCACCGTCATGCCAGCCCACGGCGCCGGCTCCTCGTGCGGCAAGAACCTGTCGGCCGAGCTGACCTCCACGATCGGTGAGCAGCGCGCCACCAACCCGTCGGTGCAGCCGATGACCGAGCACGACTTCGTCGAGCTGATCACCCACGGCCAGCCCGCAGCGCCGTCCTACTTCACCGTCGACGCGGCCATGAACAAGCGCATCCACCCGCTGCTAGACCAGACCCGCACGGTTCCCGCGCTGAGGCCGGAGCAGATCCGGACGCCTCTCGACGACGGCGTGCGGGTGATCGATGCGCGCAGCGTCGACTACTTCGCGGCCGGACATCTGCGCGGCTCTGTCAACGTCGGGTTCGACGGCCGCTTCGCCGAAACCGGCGGCGTGGTCGCCGATATCGGGGACAAGATCGCACTGATCGCGTACCCGGGCGACGAGCAGGCCGCCGCGCTGCGGCTAGCCCGCGTCGGTTCGGACAACGTCACCGGATATCTCACCGTCGACCGCGACGGCGTCTTCCCCGGGGAGTTGTCCGACCTCGTCCAGACCGCACCGCGCGTCACGGTCGCCGAGCTGGATCGCCTGCTCGCCGAAGACGCGGTGATCCTGATCGACATCCGCAATCCCGGCGAGGTCGACCAGGGCAGCATCCCCGGCGCGATCCACATCCCGCTGGCGCAGCTGCGAGCCCGGCTTGACCAGGTGCCAACCGATAGATCGATCGTCGTGCACTGCGCGGGAGGCTGGCGCTCCAGCGTGGCCGCCTCGCTGATGCGGGCCAACGGATTTGAGCGCGTGTCGGATCTGGTTGGCGGTTACAACGCCTGGGCCCAGACCCATGCCGCCGTCTAATCATTAGCCCTTACACCCTGTTTGAAAGGACGCCTTGATGCCGACCGGAAGTCTCACCCTCGACGATTTCGAGGCGACGATCGTCGACAATCCGATCGTGCTAGTCGACTTCTGGGCATCGTGGTGCGGCCCCTGCCGGGCCTTCGCCCCGGTCTTCGAGGGCTCCGCCCAGGCGCACCCCAATATCGTGCACGCCAAAGTCGACACCGATGCCGAAGCTGAACTCGCCGCAACCGTCGGGATCCGGTCAATTCCGACGATCATGGCGTTCCGCGACAGTGTGCTCGTCTACACCGCGGCCGGGGCAATGCGGCCGACCGTTCTCGAGGACCTCATAACGCAAGTCCAGAACCTCGACATGGACCACGTCCGCGGCGAAATCGCCGCCCACCACACCGCCGCGTCGGCATAACCCACAACCCTGGGAAGGGAATAATGTGTAACCCCATACGCTGCCCGAACTGCGGTAAGACCGGGTGGGCCGGCTGCGGCCAACACGTCGACGCCGTCATGGCCAGCGCGCCCGCATCCCAACACTGCACATGCCCGAGGGATCCGGGCCCACAAGCTGAACACCGGCGTCACCAGAGCATGGCTTCACCGCTGACCGCGCGGGGCCATTGGGGCCTCAGAGCCGGGGACCATCGGCCCTACGAACCGGCAGGGCGTGAGCCCATGCTCGAAACCACGCGACCCTCGCGACGCGACAACGATGAAGGGATACGCCGATGATGTACGGCGGAGACGGCTGGATGTGGAACGGCGGCTGGGGTTGGGGCGGATGGATCCTGATGACTCTGGTGATGGTGGCGTTTTGGGGCCTGGTGATCACCGCGGTGGTCTTGGCGGTCCGCTACCTGGCCGGTGGCGGCAGCCACCACAACCGTGCCGGCGGCGGGTCAGCGCCAGCCGACAGCCGCGCCGAAAACGTGCTGGCCGATCGCTACGCCCGCGGTGAGATCGACGTCGATGAATACCGGCAGCGTCTCACGCTAATTCGCGAAACCCGTTGAATCCCATAGGTTTTCACCGACTGCGGCTCATTTTGATCATCGCGTTCACCGCTGCGGTGCTCGGCGTGGGAACCACCGCGGTGGTGGCCGCCGCCGGATTACGTGGCCCACGCGGGCCGATCCAGTTGGCTTGGCCAGCCTCGTGCCCGACCCCGACGCTGACAGGCGCGGTGGTCGACGTCACCCTCACCGACATGGGCGCCATGATGGGACCAGCCATGATGGGCTCCGGTGGCAACGGACGGTACGGCCCCGCCATGATGGAGCCCGGCTGGGACGGGCCAAATGCCCCGGCAGCACCGCCCAACGGGTACGGCTGGCAGAACGGATACCCGGGGCCGGGTATCCGTCATGATGCGGATTTTCGCCAACCCGGCCACCGTGCCGGCGGGCCCGGTGTCGCTGCGAGCCCGCAACACCGGGATGATGATCCACGAAGTCATGGTGCTACCGCTTGGCAGCAGTCGCTCACCGGGACAGCTGGCCATCGGTGCCAATGGTCAAGTCGACGAATCTGCCAGCCTCGCCGAGGCGCCGCCCGCAGCTGCGGCCCCGATGACGGTGACGGCATCCTGCCCGCAACCACGGGCTGGACCACCGTCACCTTGACCCCTCGCCGCTATGAACTGCTGTGCAACATCGCCGGGCACTACGCGGCGGGCATGTACACCGAGCTCGATGTCATCAGCAACCGCTGATCATCGCCGATTCCCGACGGCGCGAAACGGGAGCTGGTCGACCCACCACAGTCCAGCTAACACAAGAAAGGTACCGGTTATGACCATCGCACTATCGACCACCGTGCACACATCGTTCGACGACGCGGTCCAACGAACTCGTGAGGCGCTCGCGCAGAACGGGTTTGGCGTGCTCACCGAAATCGACGTGAAGGCGACCTTGAAAGACAAGCTCGGCGCCGACATGGAGAACTACATGATCCTGGGCGCCTGCAACCCACCGCTCGCGCATCAGGCGGTCACCGTGGACCCACAAATCGGGCTGCTACTGCCGTGCAACGTGGTCGTGCGCGCCGACCCAACCGACCAGAACACCGTGATCGTCGAGGCGATGAACCCGCGGCTACTGGTCGAAGTCACCGGCGAGGCTGGCCTGGAACCGGTGGCCGACGAGGTCGCCGCCAAACTGCAGGCCGCCATCGATTCCCTCGCCACATCGCAGGTCTGTACCTCGGCGCCGTAACCATCACGATATCGGTGCCCGTACCGGCCGCCGTCGCGCTGCTCGTGCTCGCGGCTCTGCTCAGTGGCGCACTCTATGCCGACCTCATCATGATGCCCACATTCAAAATCCCTGCACTGCGTCGCCTCTGGCGCACACCCTCCGGCAGCTAGCGGAACCCGGACTGGAACCCGAGGACCGGACTGGGTTCCTAGGACGACTCGGAGGGTCCTGTTGCTGTGTCTGGGCCCCGCAGCCATCGTGGATGCTCGCCGTCGCCGAGCAGTTCCAGGCGCCGCCACAACACGCTGGTAGGGATGGCCTGGCTCACATGAGAAGCGCACGCAGCCACCTGCCGGCTGCGAGTCACGGGCAATTCGATATCGATGTTGACCGCCGGGGGTTCGACGAAGCCGGTTTCGTATTCCCGATTGAGCTGGTCGGCGACCGTGTTGGGCAGGGTCCAGCCCAGAACGGGCAGGTTCAGATCCGACGCCGCACGCAGCGCCGCGGCGGATGCGGCGGCGTGGTCGTGATGACCGGTCACGCCGCTGGGGTCGAAGACCAGCAGACCGTCGGCGTGGGCGGCACCTGCCGCGTCGATCACTTCGCCGACCAGGCGGCTGCCATGTACCCGCTCGAGGCCACCGTCGGGGGTAATCGCGCAGCGTGTGGTCGGCAACACCCAACATCCGGGCAGCGGCCGCGACTTCGCGACCACGCAGCTCGGCGAGGTTGCCCGCAAAGCTGTGTACGGTTGACGCCTCGCCATGGGTCAAACACAAAACCGAGGTCCAGGCCCCCGCCCGGTTGAATGCGTCAAGGATCGCTCCCGGGCCGAAGGACTCGTCATCAGGATGTGCTACGACAGCCAGCACCGCACTCCACGCCGGCAGCGCCCCGGGCGCGGGCTCGGGCCGCGGCTCGCCGCTCATCACCTACTCCTCGCACGGACGTTCACAACAAATGCCGATTGGGGCCGTCATGCAACGCACCGCAGTCATAAGGTAATACGCCGCGAGGTAAACACTCCGGGACCGGTCCAAATGAGGCCTCAGGTTCAACGCCTCGTACTGGCCCAGCCCGGGCAGGGCCTCGATCCCCCCGCGATTTTAGTTCGATGACCTCGACCAACTTTCCCATCTACCCTCGGCGATGCGAATCGGCCCGCGCCCCTTGATACCCTGCTGCTCCGGCAGATCCGTAATCCTGTGATCGGTGAGTATCGGGTGATGCTCGGTCCCGGACCGAGAGTTGTGGGGCCAAATTTCTCGGCCAAGTGCGGCTGGCTCAATCCGTCATAACCAGCCAGGGCACCGCGCAGCCGGGTATAGGGCCTGCCGCCTGATGGCGAACCTTCTGACCATCAACTACGGGCTTTGCGGGCGGCGGCTCATCCCGCCTGGGCCTTCGAGGTCCACTTCGTGACATGTGTAAGTGCTTCCACAGGGCTCGGCCGTCGTCGTGCTGCTATCAGTGGGATAGCGGTCGACATCCAAACTCTCCCAATGGTTCGTGCTGGCAGCCGGGCAGCGCGGTCGCTGCTGCAGTGTCGTTGAGCGCAACCCGGAGGACGCGAGGACCACTGTCGCCATAGCCAGTCCCGACGGCGACAACTCAACCATGGTTGGAAATGCTGTTGTGATCCTCCGCCCATTGCCGACGCGGTCGCGCTGTGGCCATGAACGCGGCTGTCTACGACACACCGTGGCTTCAAGGGGCTTTCGACCCAGTACTAAGTGTCTTTGTACCGATGTCGCGGCCTCATCACTGCGTCCACCATTGCAGCAGACCGAAGAGGCGATGATGACGCGTCAACGTAAACGACTGATCGCCGCAGGCGCGATTGCGCTCGTGGTCGTCGCCGGGTCGGTGTTCGCCGGCGTTTCCGATTCGATCCTGCTGTTTATCAGCCTGGTGGTGGCAATGACGTCCATGCTCGTGCGGCACGGTGGACGTGGCGGCCATGTTAAATGCGGCTGGGGTCGGAGCTGGCCGACCACAAACACCCGCACGCCGCTGAGATCCGGCCGCACTCGCACGGCGCCACCGCCTGCCACTGCCCCCAAGCCCGCAAAGACGTGAAAAACAGACGTCTAGGTTGGGTGATGCTTTGGACGGTCCTGACAGGACAGGCGCGGTTCGAGCCGAACATTCGATAACGAAATGCGCCGCCGGGCGGCATGGAGACAACAAACAACAAGTGACCATCTTCCGGATTGAGTCAAAGGACACGTCATGAAACAGAGCGCAGCCACAACGGTTGACCGGACGATGTCGGCGGTGGAGCCCGCCTCGGCGTCGGTACTGACAGCTGAAGGCATTGAGAAGTCATTTCGCCGGCGCATTTGGCCGATGTCGCACCGCCAGCAAATACTGCGCGGCGTCGATCTCACCCTGAAACCGGGCGAGGTGGTCGGACTTGTCGGGGAAAACGGCTCCGGCAAGTCCACCATCATGAAGATCCTGGTCGGCGAGTTAGCCGCGGACGCAGGCACAGTCACCCGTTCCGGTGTGCTGGGCTACTGCCCGCAGCAGCCCGTCGTCTATGAACGCTTGACATGCGATGAGCACATTGAACTGTTCGCACGCGCCTATCGCATGACCCATGAAGCCGAACGGCGCGCGCGCCGAGACCTTTATGAGGCATTGGGGTTTGAACGTTACGCCGGCACCCGTGCGGATCGGCTCTCAGGCGGCACGCTGGCCAAGCTCAACCTCACGCTGGCCATGCTGGCCGATCCGCCGGTGTTGCTGCTCGATGAGCCTTACGCCGGATTCGATTGGGACACCTATCTGAAGTTCTGGGATCTGGTGGGCCGCCGGCGCGACGACGGACGCTCGGTGCTGATCATCAGCCACTTCGTCGCCGACGAACAGCGCTTCGATCGCATCGTCAAGCTCTGCGACGGACGCCTGTGCGCAGGGCAATGCGACACCGGCGAGGCCGGGCGATGACAACGGCGGCCCACGAACAGTGGCGGCCGACATTGCTGCTGACTCGCAGCTTCATCACCGACTATGTGCGCAACCCGGTAAACCTGATCATGCTGATCTTGGTGCCGCTGGTATTCGTGCTCGTCGCGGCCGGATCGATCGCCGACGCGATGGAACTGTTGCGGGGACGCCCCGGCGTCGCGACCCAAACCGCCACCGCAGGTTGGGCAGCCGGCTTCCTGTCCGGACTGGCGATGTACTTCCAGATCCGCTCGGCGCGAAGGGCGGACAAGCGGTTACAACTGGCTGGCTTACCCGCCGCGCGACTGCTCGCCGCCCGGGCGGGAACCGGTCTGCTCATGGCCGGTCTCGTCTCGGCAGTGGCGCTGGCCGCGTTGGCCGCCCGCACCGGCATCGACAACCCGGCACGGGTGATCGTGGGCACGCTGATGTTCGCCGTCATCTACCTCGCGATCGGCGCACTCATCGGGGTGGCGGTCGCCAATCCGGTCAACGGTGCGGTGATCATCTTGTTGGTCTGGATGATCGACGTCTTCGTCGGACCAGCCGGCAGCGGCGGTAACTACGTCGCCACCCGTTGGTTTCCTACCCATTTCGTCACGTTGTGGATGGTGGACACGCCGTCCCACCATGCCGGACGGCTCGGCGATCTCGGCCTGGCCTCGGTGTGGATGGTCGGCGCTTTGGCGGTGGCCGGCGCTGTGGTGGCGGCCGGGTCGCGCACCGGGCGACGGCGTCAGCGCACAGCCGGCCAGCTGGCGACCGCGCTGCAGTTCGGTCTGGTCGATCTGCGGCGCAACGCCGTCTTGCTGGCGCTGCTGGTGATCGTGCCGGCCGCGTTCGTGCTGCTGGCCAAGGCGACCACGCCGGGGCGGCCCCTGCTGGTGTCGGTCACCGAAAACGGCGCCACCTCCAGCCAGCCGTTCTGGTTTCCTGACGTGCACGCCGGAGCCATGGCCCCCATCGGCATCGGAGCGTTGGCCGCCCTGGTCGGGATGTTCGTCGTCGTCGACGCCGCCGGCGGGGACCGGCGCCTGCGGCTGGCCGGCTACCGCATCGGGGTCGTGCTGGCCGCGCGGCTGGGCGTGGTCGCCGTAGCCGCCATCGTCATCACCGCAGCCACAATGGCGGTCACCGCGACGGTCTTCGACGCCAAGCAATGGCCCGCATACATCGGCACCAACCTTCTGATCGCCGCCATCTACGCGCTGATCGGAGTCGTCATCGGCCCACTACTCGGCAAGGTCGCGGGGGTGTTCGTCGCATTCTTGATCCCATTCCTCGATCTGGGCATCATCCAAAGCCCGATGCTTCGCCCGGTACCTCAACAGTGGGCCCAGTTCCTGCCTGGGTACGGCGTCACCCGGGTGCTGTTCGACACCAGTCTCACCACAGGTTTCGACGTCATCGGGCCTTTACTCCTGGGATTGGGGTGGCTGGCTGGTCTGCTGATTGTCGCCGGGGTTGTCCTGGCCCGCGGTGGCAGGTCAGCGTGATGACCGCCGCCGCACGGCTTTTCGGCATCGGCGGCGCCATCCTGATCTGGACCGGGATGGGTTCTTCCTGTTGACTCGGCCCGCCCTGCGACCAGAGGACCTGCGGTACCTGTGCCCACCGCGAGCGAGATCGACAGTACCTGGCTCGCACCGACGTCCGCGATGCCTATCCGTCGGCCGTAGCGGTACTGGCAGTCGCAGGTGCGTCGCAGATCGGGGTGATCGCTGTGGTGAACTTCTTGCTGCACTGCGCATTTCGGTAGCCGCTCTCGGCTGCCGCGGCATTGTGGGTTGCGGCAAACCTGGTGGCCGTGGTGTCTTGATGTGTTGTGCAACCTGCGATACCGAGGCCATCGATCCAACGCGCGACGAAGTGCAGCGCGCCCAGCGTGTTTGAGGACGCCGAGAGGGAAGCCGAAATAGACCCGGTCTAGCGAAGCGCCGGCCGGCAATGGGCCGAACGACGCGGTTTCCGTGAAATCGCGGCCGCTGGTGCTTGACCGGTTGCCGCAGCCACAGCTATCGCGGCTTGTAGCCGACGCTCAGTGCCCTGCGTGATCGCGGAGAATCGCCAGCCGGTCGTGGTACTCGGTTTCACTGATTTCGCCGTGTGCGAAGCGATTGGCCAATACCTGGTCCGGTGTTGACGGCGGTGATACCGACCGAATCTGATCACCAGTGGTCAATCTGATCAGCGCGATGATGCCGAGAATGACCAGTGCCCAGCGCCTCCTCGTTGTCTCGTTCGCTCGGTTGAGCGCGTCTAGGCAAAAGTTTGATTGTTGAGAAGACCTAGCCGCCAGAGCCGATAGCACCGAGCTGTGAGGACTTTGGTCATATCTGTGTGTGGCCGCCCGGCATGGTTATGCGTCACCGGGCGCATGCGCACGTCCGGGTGCCACCGGGCACATCAGGTCGTCCGTAGCGATCTCGTCCGACACTGCCTTGACCGGATTGTGTTGAGACTCAACGGCGCATGGTCCGGATGCTGCTGGGTCCGCCCGTGCCGATAGCGCGCATAGCCCGACGGCGATGAGCAGGCAGGCTGCGATGGCGATGATCAGTTCGCTATGCCTGTGCTCACTTGTTCAGGCACGTAGCTAGATACCCGGCGGGGTATTCTGCCAACGATATGCCCCTGGGCTATATACCCCACGTCGAAGGCCAGAAATACCAGCGTCGCCAGATACCACCGCACGTGATAGCGCGACAGCGCGTGTTCCTCGGGCGCCCAGCCAGATTGGAAGGGCAGTGAGACCAACGCGGTAGCAGAGACCGCCGTAACCCGGTGCGCACCATAGGCACTCGCGACGCCGGCGGCGGCGACCAGCACGGTCCGCATCAACCCGGCGTACATACCCCGCCTCCCAACGTCCTGTGCCCGCGCCCTGGCGTGGACGATTCCTACCCGCCCTCTAGACGTACCCCGTGGGGGTATTTTCTGCAAGGGTGATGCTGATCCGGTTCGGATAGCCCGCGGCTCGTCGGGGGACAGCGCTCATATCGGCAGGACGGTGGTCGTCACGAATTGGTCGCGAATCAGCCCGACAAAATCGGCCCACGCTCCGGTGACCAGGGCCATACCTACTGCTATCAACATGATGCCGCCGGCGATCTGTATCCGGCGGGTGTTGCGGCGCAGCCATCCCAACCATCGCGCCATCGCGCTGGTTCCCAGCGCCAGCAGGATAAAGGGCACGCCCAGCCCGAGACAGTATGCGACGATGAGCAGCACACCGCGGGCCGCGGTGACGCCTTGGGTGCCGGCGGCAACGGACAGCACCCCGGCCAGCGTCGGTCCCAAACAGGGGGTCCATCCGAGTCCGAACGTCGCGCCGAGCACTGGCGCACCGACGATGCCTGTGATGCGGCGGGGGTGAAACCGTATGTCGCGCTGCAGCATCGGGATGAATCCGATGAAGACGAGCCCCATGACGATGGTGAGCACGCCGCCGATCTGCTGGAGTAGATCGCGGTTGAGCGCCAGCGCGCCGATCAAGCCGAACACCGACGCCGTCGCCGCGACAAACACCACCGTGAACCCTGCGACAAATAGCAGGGCGGCGCCGGCCAGCCGCCACAAATCTCGTGTCTGCGGCGGCGCATCTGATGAGCCGCCCGCGCCGTCGGCGCGGGCGGCGCCGGCGAGGTAGGACAGATATCCGGGCACCAACGGGACGCAGCACGGTGAGGCGAACGAGACGGCACCTGCCAGCGCGGCGGCGCCGAGTCCGAGCACCAGCGGCCCGGATGCTGCGGCCGCGGCGAATGCGTCGCCGATGCCCTGCGCGTGGCCGGTCACGGCTCAGCCGCAATCCGGCGCACGACGGGCCGCAAATCCTCGGCCAGCAGGGCTCGCAGGAAGACGGCCGCTACCCTGTGTTTGCGGTCGAGCACCAACGTGGTGGGTACGACGCTGGTGGGGTAGCTCTTGCCCAAGGCGATCAGGCTGCGCATCGGGGGGTCGAAGATCGAGGGGTAGCGGACCTTGCGGTCGGTGACGAAGTCTCTGGCCGCCGCGCGGTCGTCGCGCACGTCGATGCCAAGGAATGCGACACCGAGGGGTTCGGTTTCCTCGAAGACCTTCTCCAGCTCCGGTGTTTCGGTGCGACAGGGCGCGCACCAGGATCCCCAGATGTTGATCACGACAACCTTGCCGTCGAAGTCGGACAGATGGATTGTTCGATCCTCCAGCAGCGCCGGGCCCTCAAGGTCGCCGATGCTGCCCCGCGTCTCGGGCGGATCGTATAAGAGGTCTGTCTTGCCGCCTGGTGATACGAATTCGAAGGTGCCGCCCTGCGCGACGGCATCGCGCCCGGTGCTGCACCCGGCCACGACGAGTGCGGCGAGAAGGGCGGCGCACAACGCGCGTGCCCGCACGCGGTTCGGCATTGAGATCTCCGCTGGTGATAGACATGCAACCGTCTACTGTCGGTGTACGTAGAGCGTAGGGCAACGCGTCAAGCCCGACGCGCGCGGCCCGTCCACAATAGACGGAGCCAATGCCTGAGTGTCAGCAATGCGCCAAATGCCAGGGCGCGGCTCGGTGTGGCCGTAAGAATATACTATTCCATGCAGTAGATAGGTAGGTCACGTGTGGTGGCAGAGAATGGAGTGTGATCTCGGCGGCGAGGGAAAGCCCAGGTCCGGCGGTGAAGTCGTCGCGTAAAGGCCGCAAGGCGATCGCGCGAGCGCAGTCGAGGCGGCGCAGCGGCTGGCTGTGGCTGGCCGCCGGGGTGGTGGCCGCAGCTCCCATCATGGTGATGTTGATCATCACAATCATGAAGTCGCCTGGGCCGCGCACGTCGGACGCGGAATCGGCTAGCTTGCAGAGCCCGCCGGCGACCATCGCGAAGGGTGCGGAGAACATGCCGCCATGGCCGGCGCCCGCAGATGCGAAAGCCGCGGTGGCCGCAGCCGGATTGCCGATGCTGGGCAGTGAAGGCTCCGTGGAGCATATTCACACCCACCTCGACGTATTGGTTGATGGCAAGCCCGTGCCGGTGCCGGCCAATTTGGGCGTCGATAGCAGGCGCGGCAGAATGAGCCCGCTGCACACCCATGACGACAGCGGCGTCATTCACGTCGAGTCACCGGTGAAAAGGAAGTTCAGCCTGGGCGAGGTCTTCAGCGAATGGCAGGTGAGCTTGTCTGTGAACAACATCGGGGCGCTGCGCGCCGCGGACGGCAAGGTGGTGCGCGTGTTCGTCAACGGCACACCGCAGACCGGAAACCCGGCGGCCATCATGCTGGGCTCTCGTTTCGAGATCGCGGTGATCTACGGCGCCCCGCAACCCGGTGAGACGATTCCATCGAAATATGACTTCCCCGAGGGTGATTAGGAGTCCTCGAATCGGTGGGGTCAAGGCGCGTCGAAGCAGTCGGGGTGGACCTTGTCTCATAGGGTGACAACATTGATTCCCCCGACGGCTGTGCGGCCTTGCTCTACATCGAAGCCCGCGTCCACCGAGTAGATTCGTAGGTGCGATGTTCGATCACGCAGTCGGGAGGTTCTGATGAGGCAGGCAGTGGACGTCCGTGCCGCCGATGTCGATCGTGAGCGGCTGGTGACCGAACTGCAGCGTCATGCTGCGGCGGGCCGGTTGAGCATAGACGAGTTCTCCGAGCGGGCCCGCGCCGCCTACCAGGCACACATGATGGGCGAACTCGCCGCACTTTCGGCAGATCTCCCGCCGGATACGAATCCGCGTGCAGACGCGCCGATCCCGCGCAGAGTGTGGATCGTGCTGGTCTCGATTGCAGTTGTGGTGGCGCTTCTCGGTCTCTCGGCTGTGGCGAATGCCGGGCCGCTGGTCGGCGGCATGGGTTGTCGCTGGTGATTCAGCAGGCAGAGCCCGCAATAGAATTTTTACTAAGTACGTAAACCACGGGTGGCGGGCGATCCTCGGATGATCGCCACAAGTTGAGGAGTTGCGAAGTCTCCGTTGCTCTACGCCGTGGCCCTACTGGCCTGCCCGGTCGGCATGGGGTTGATCATGTTCATGATGATGCGCGGCCAGAATAAGCCGTCCGCCAACCAGGCGCACGGCGATCCTGGTGATCGCACTGGGGTCGACGCCCTTCGCGCCGAGATCGAGGCGCTCAAGGCTGCTCGGGCCGCGGACACACCCCAACCCCCGCGGCCGTGAGCACGTGGACGGCGGCTCTGGTCGCCGTTGCGGCGATCGGGCTCACCTATCTTTTGTGCGTTCGGCCGATGATGCCTGGCCGCCGTCATTGCGGGATGCCCGCAGGCGCGAGCCGCCATGACAGCGAAGGGGCGGCGTCCCGAAACGGGAGATCGCCGAGTTGCGTGAGGACCTGCGAATACTGAGAGCCCCGGACCAGGTACGCCGACAACAAGACCCGCCGGCCGAGGGCTGAAACCGGTGCGTGATGGTCACCCGTGGTCGAGGTAGATGATCCGGCGGGTTATCAGATGGCTTGGATCGGTGAGGGTTTCGTGGATGATCCGCCCCGCCATGTCGAGTGTGAGCACCGCGTTGATCGATGCGGCGGGGTAGCCGAGAGCCAACCGGGTGGGGCCACGGCCTGCGAGGCGTACCGCCTGCGGGGCGGTGCCGTCGGCAAAGGGCTCTTGGGCAAGGAAGAATTCCGCCGACAGGCTCAGCGGTTGAGGCTCGGCGGGGGCGGTTGTTGAGTCGCTGGTAACCGACTCGTAGACGGTCATCTGACCGGCGGCGCGGGTTGCGGCCACCGCGTGGGCGAGGTCAGTTCCGCCGGGCAGGGGGGCCACGGCATCAGCAAGCTGACCGAGGCGCCCCGCGCATCGCCGGCCCCAGCCGCCAGGCTCAGCACGTTTTCTCCGTCAGCCCAGGCGGTCTCGGTCAGGAAACAGCCCTGTCCGCAGCCGCGAAAATCCAGCTCCGTGTCGAGGCCGCCGGGTCTGTCGAGTCGCCCCGACAGTGTGTAGCGCCGGTCGGGTTCGGCGGCGTAGTAGTCGCTCCGCCGCGGTGCGTGCAGTCGCACCACCAGTTGCCCGTCGCTGGCCGCCACGGCGACCCCGATCTGGCCGGCAAGTGTCCCCATCGGCAGCACCGGGCCCCGCGATGGCGACCAAAGCGGTTTTGACGAGCAGCGCACGGCCCTAGGTGGTGGAGAACACCTGTGACAGCGGCAGCAGCACCAGCGCCGAGAGCACCCCGGTGCCGAGGGCGATGACGAAGGTCCACGCCGCCAGGCGCATGTATCCGTGCAGCACCCAGCGCACTGCGGCGCCGTCGTCTCGCCAGGACAGCACCGCCAGCGTCGTCGTCACGAGCGCACCGACCCAGACCGCTGCGGCCGCCAGGTGTACCGCGGTCAGCACCGCCCCCCACCATCCGGCAGCGCTATGGGCATGCGATCGCCACCCCTCCGCGCCGACGATCGCCAGCAGCGGCACCAGCGCCCAGGTTTGAGCGTGCATACGCGTCAACGCCAATGCCGCGACCACGCCGACGGCCTCAAGTTGCGGTGCCCCACACAGCGCTAACCTGCCCGGCCTCTGCGACGACTTGGACGGCCAGGCCCACAGTGGCTGCCAGCGCCGCCGCCAGAGCACCGATGACCGGTGACCGCGGCGCCGCCAGCCGCGGCTTCTCGGCGCGCGCTGAGCAATGGATCGTTGGGCGATGAGCCCCCCAACGGCGATCGCGAACCCGGCGAACAGCACCCACCGCAACGCAGCCGACCACCAGGCCGTCGATGCTGTGCCGGCACTTGCCGCGGCGGCGGTCAACGCATAGCCGACACCGAACCGAAACTCCTCCTCCACCAGGTCGCCATCGGTGCCGGTGACCCGCCAGCGCACAGTGTAGCTGCCCGGGGGCACTGGGGCCGCCGGGTGAGCGGTCACCACCTGCGCGCCGTCTGATGTCGTCGCCTGGCTGGTCGCCACGGTACGGCCGTTCTCATCGAGCAGCACAACCGCATTGGGGCCGATCGAGACGGACTCGTTGAAATCAACGTGATCGCTTCTGGCGCAACTGATACCGCGGTATCGGCGACAGGCTCGGTGAACAGCAGCGTCGGATGCGCCGCCGCCGGGCCAGCAACCCCCAGACCCAGAACCGCGAGTGCGACCACGATGCCGAGCAGCCCCGCGGTGCGGCGCAGGCCGGTGGTCATCTCACGGCGGGGCGGCGATCCAACTGCCGCCGGAGTTTGCGCTCGGACAGACGCCTACAGGAAAACGGGCGACTGTGACCAGAACCCCGGGCGCGCACAGCACGCCCGCCTCGGAGGCAAGGTGGCGGCCCACCTCGGTGCCGAGGTCGACCTCGGTCACCGACAGCGAATACTCGTTGCCTAAGGCGCTCAAGGACTCCCTTGGAGAGCTCGCACAGCCCGCACGAGGTTTGGGTAAGCAGCGTGACCTCGACCGGTGCGGTCACTGAACGCGCCCGGTCGTGAGATCGGCGAGCACCGTGTCGGTCGGCATGAACATCATGAACTTGGGGGGCCCGCCCCGTAGTCGGCGCGCCATCGAATCGTCCCGTCCGGGCCGACCAGCACGAAACTGTGACCGTCGCGCATATCGCCGATCATCCCAGATCGGCGCCATAGGCGCGAGACGGCCAGGCCAGGGTTGCACAGCACCGGGGTCGCCAGTCTTCGTCGGCCTCTCTAGGCTTGATAAGCGTCGCCGGATCGGTGGTGATCGACACCAGGGCGTCCACATTTACCGCCCGCAGACCAGTTTGGTTTTATTTGAGGTCGCGGTAATTTCAACACGGCTGACACGACAGCCCCTCCTGGCAGGACAGCAGGCACCGAGCGGCTGGGGATGCAGGTCGGCCCCGTGGTGGCGACGTTGGTCTTGTCGGTGTTCGTGGTTCCGCTGGGATACCGCGATGGCGGTTCCCTGATGAGCGTGCGTGCCCGCAGTCGTCAGCACGCGCAGTCCGCGCGCATCGTCGGTCGCAGTTCGCCGGTGTGGACGGCCTCGTCGTCGATGCGCCGTAGAAACCGACGTACTACCTCGGCGGAAGCCCCCGTGGTGATGAGCAGCGCGGGCGGTCGCCACCCTGCAGCGCCCCAATCTGGACGCGGTGTTGGCCCATGAGCGCACGCATCTGGCCGGGCGGCACCACTTGCTGCTCTCAGAGACCAGGGCCCTGAAGACCAGCCTGCGTAGGACCCGATTGTTCAGCGTCGCCGATGCCAGATTTCGAAACTGCTGGAAGCGTGCGCCGACGACACCTCCGCCCGCCGCCACCGCGCCGCGTCGCTGGTGGTAGCAATCGCCGCTTTTGCCGGTGCCGATCCAATCTCGGCTGCCGCATTGGGCGCCAGCACCGTCGGGGTGTGCGCGCATCCCCAGACTCATCGAACCCGACACCACGGTGCGACGGCTGGGTGCCCATGTGTCGCTGGCCGCGATTACGGGCGCTGTTCTCGCCACTCCGATAGTCCCCGTGCGGGCTGCGTTATCAAGTTTTGTCGCCTGCGGTCCCTTCACTGCCCCAGGCGGGCTGGGCTGTGAGATCGGCAGGCTTGCAGTAGAACCCAAGGATGCGGTACATCGGCAGCGCGACGTGACTTCGAAGATGCGTCGATGATGTTGAGCATGGCCAGTGCCGCGCGCCTCCTCACCATGGCTGTATCGACTGGTGTCCGTGCCTGTTCGCGCTTGCGAGCAGGCCGCAGCCAGGGTTAGTGATGGCCAAGCAGCGCCTGGGTGCCTTGTGAGTCCTGACCTGAGTCTATTCGCCCAGCTCGATGGGAACGCCGACTAACGACCCGTATTTGGTCCAGCTGCCGTCGTAGTTCTTCACGTCGGCGTGCTCGAGCGTTTATGTAGGACAAACCAAGTGTGCAAGGACCGCTCACCGATGCGGCAGTAGGCAATTGTCGGCTTGGATCCGTCAAGACCGGCGTGCGCGTAGATGGCCCTAAGGTCCTCGTCGGACTTGAACGTGCCGTCTTCGTTGGCCGCCCTACTCAGGGCACATTGAGCGCGCCAGGGATGTGGCCGGCGCGCTGTGCCTGCTCCTGCGGCAGGGTTAGCGGGCGCGAGAATCTTGCCGGAGAATTCATCCGGTGAGCGGACGTCGACGAGGTTCTTCTGCCCGATCGCGGCGACGACCTCATCACGGAACGCGCGGATGCTGTGGTCGGGTGCCTCGGCCTTGTATTCGGTGATCGGGCGCCTCACCATCTCGGTGGAAAACGCGCGGCCGTCGAGTTCCCACTTCTTACGGCCACCGTCGAGCAACTTGACCTTCTCGTGGCCGTAGAGCTTGAAATACCAGTACGCGTAGGCGGCGAACCAATTGTTGTTGCCGCCGTAGAGGATCACCGTGTCTTCGGTGGAGATGCCGCGATCGGAGAGGAGTTGCGAGAACTGGTCTTGATTGACGAAGTCGCGGCGCACCGGGTCCTGCAGGTCGATCCTCCAGTCAAGCTTCACCGCACCCTCGATGTGCCCGCTCTCATACGCGGTGGTGTCTTCGTCTACCTCGACGACCGCGATGTTCGGATTGTCCAAGTTGCGCTCGACCCAGTCGGCGGTGACCAAGAAGTCATTGCGACTCATACGGGTAGTCCTAACCGGTTAGGTGACTGGTGATCCTTGCGATAGCGGAGTGTTGCCGCCACGAACATCGACACCGAATTATCTACTGACCCTAATAGTAGATGATGGTTGCGGGCGCCTCACTGCCGGATGTTCCGGCGGGCCAAGCGTGCGGCGGTGCAACCGGCGAGACGTCGCGAATGCCGCCACACTTAGGGTGCGCGAGCTGAACCGCTCGGTGTCGGGCGGATGGCATGCCGATCGCCCAGAGGGTGTCTTGGCCTAGGCATATGACGATGAGACCGCGCCAACCCCGCCGGCCAGCGGGGCGCGGCCAGCGCGGGTGTACACGGTACTAATAACACCACCGCAGCGTCGAGAGTGTCATCGTTAGAGCGCACGCATCGCCATGCCGGGCGACCATTTTGACAGGAACGCGCGCTGAGGCTTCGGCGCGTTCGGCAAGCCCGCGCGGACGCCTTCAGGTTCACGACCACTACTTCAGCAACAGGAAATAATGCCGGTTTTTAGATCGGCAGGAGAGAAAGGTGCGGCTGCTGATCGATGCCTCGCGTTAACGACTCGGCAAAGAGGCCAGAAATCGTCCCGCCAGACGGACGCGGAGTCGATGGCCTTTATCGCCAAACGACGTAGAGGTCAAGGCGACTCTGTTCTCCGAACTCGGCACTGATCTGAGAATTAAGTGATGCTGGGTGCTGCAATTCACCGCCAGCCCATCGTGCCATCGATGTCAATCACCAGATCGGCCTGTTGCTTCCATGCAATGTCGTGGTGCGCACCGATCCGGCCGCCGACGGCACCGTCATTGTCGACGCGCTGCATCCGCAGGCGACGGTGCAAGTTGCGGACCAGCC
The DNA here is from genome assembly GCF_001044235.1 of Mycolicibacterium chlorophenolicum. Taxonomy (GTDB): domain Bacteria; phylum Actinomycetota; class Actinomycetes; order Mycobacteriales; family Mycobacteriaceae; genus Mycobacterium; species Mycobacterium chlorophenolicum. The sequence goes on from NZ_JYNL01000039.1 coordinate 23,287, forward strand.
GTCTGCGCGCCGGAGCCGACGAGGCGGCGGCCATGTCGCGCAGGGCAATCGAATCGCTGACCCACACGAGCGCGGGTAGCTGAGCGGACGCGGACCACTCGCCCGATCATCGGCTTCTGAAGTCCATAGCGGCCCCGATTCCCCACCGCGACGAGTGCGGCTCGGCGGATTCGAAGACGAAGGTCACCGCGGCGGCGGCCAGTGGACGGGGTCAGGCGATTCGGTTCCGTGCCGGGGAGAAACGCTCGAGCTGGACGGGTGGTCCCTCGGGTGGTGGGGGTGGTAAGACGCGGGGTCGTCCGTCGGTCACGAGGGAGACCACAGCGTTTTGTCGGTCCACGTTCAATGTGCCGTGCTGAAAGTTCTGCACAATCCATTGCGGCTCATGAAGCTGGCCGCTGGTAGGCAGGCCGAGCGGGCTGCGCTCGTAGCCCAACGTCGCCCAAGCGTCATATATTGGTCCGGTTATCGGGTGGGCGCCGGTAGCTTGTGACCAGTAGATTGCTCCGTGAGCGAAGATGACGTAGCGCGCCTGGCCCACACCGGGCGCTTCCGGCGATCTCGCCGTACCCAACACACCATCTGCACCGCCCAATGCTTGCCATTGCGCGTATATCGCCCCACCCCGTAGTGATTCCTGTAGGTCTTCTGCGCTTGGCGGTTGGTTCAAACGGGCGGCGATATCGCGGATTCGATCTAAAAAGGCGTAGGCCGCGTTGCCCGGACACTCGGTGTCGCCGACATCACGGTGGGCGAAGATGCTTGGCAGGGACCGAGTCATGCCCTGCGGGACCCGGGTATACGTGCCCCCGGTTGATGTCAGCGTGGCGGTGCCTTTGGGATCGATTCCTGCGAGCGCCAGCCGCCATCCCAGCAACCGTCCGACCGATCGCAGCTGTGCCGCTGTCGGCACTTCTTTACCGAAGTCACCGATTAGGCATACCGCCCAGGTGTCCTTATTGAACCCGCCCGTGTGAGAGCCTTCGACCGGCTTATCCAGCCCGCCGAATCTGCCTTCAAAAACTTGACCGTGGCGGTCGACAAGCGCGTTGTAGGCGACGTCACCCCAACCCATCGTACGAGTGTGGTAGGTGAAGATAGAGCGCACGATCGCGGCCGACTCGTTCGCCGCATAGTTGTTGCCCGTTGCGGAGTGGTGAACGATTGCGGCGCGAATCATGTTGTCGTACACCGGTGCAGCCCGCCTCATCGACTCGTCGGCACCCCATTGACTTCGACTGATGATCGGAACGGGCGGCGGGTTCGCGCGAGGATCTGCCGACAGCGGTGGTTGTCCTTGCACCGGAGGTGTGGCTAGCAGTAACGGTGCGGCTCCTATTCCGAGGACTGCCGGGGCGGCTGCCGCCATTCGCAGGACGTCGCGCCGCGAAACGGGTCGCCTGCGTTCGCAGGTGCACCGATCACACACGGCTTGAGATTAAACCGCACCAGTCGGTCAGCAGCCGCGCCGCGCCGTCGTGGTCACCCGCGAAGTGGCGTCTCTGGCTTAGCTACATAGGTAGTGGTGGTCTATCTTCTTGGCGGGATGTTGCCCTGGCCGGGCGCGGCGCTGGCACTTGGCTCGTGGAGTACGTTACTACTCAGTAGATGGGAGGAGCCGTTCTGAGGCGCTGTGGGCACGCAAAGCGAGCCTTAGTCGCTCCACCGCGGGCGATTGGGTGTGGAGTTGTTGGGCTTCAGCATGGTTAGCGTTGAGGAGCCCATCGCGGAGTGCAGAGGGAGAGGTTGTTGTGAAGGTTCTGATGGCATCTTTTCCAAGCCCCCCACAGGGGGTATGGCACTTGGGTTTGCTGCCGGTACGGGCCTACGCGATGTTCATCATCGCGGGGATCGTCGTCGCTCTCCTCATTGGGAACAGGCGCTGGATCGCCCGCGGCGGCGAACCTGGCGTTGTCTATGACATCGCGCTGTGGGCTGTGCCGTTCGGCGTGATCGGTGGCCGGCTATACCACGTAGTCACCGATTGGCGAACCTACTTCGGTGATAGCGGCCTCGGCCTAGCCGCGGCTCTCAGAATATGGAATGGCGGCCTGGGCATCTGGGGCGCGGTAGCGCTCGGTGGTGTGGGCGCATGGATCGGTTGCCGGCGACGTGGCATTCCGCTGCCCGCCTTCGGCGACGCGACAGCGCCGGGCATCATGCTCGCACAGGCGATTGGCCGCATAGGCAATTACTTCAATCAGGAGCTGTACGGGAGCGCCACGAACCTGCCGTGGGGTCTGGAGATCTATTACCGCCGAGACCGCTCTGGCGTTGTCGATGTACATTCGGTCGACGGCGTGTCGACGGGTCAGCTCGCCCAGATCGTTCACCCCACGTTTCTATACGAAGTGCTCTGGAATGTAATAGTTTTCATTGCACTAGTATCCATTGACCGGCGATTCAAAGTTGGCCACGGACGACTGTTTGCGCTCTATGTTGCGGGCTACTGCCTCGGCCGATTCTTTATCGAATTGATGCGCACCGACGCGGCGACCCACATTGCCGGCATGAGAATCAACTTGTTCACCTCCGCGTTGTTGTTCATCGGCGCGCTGATTTACTTCGTGCGGGCTCCTAGGGGGCGAGAAGACCTCGCAAGCAGTGGATCAGGCAGTAACCCGGATCGCCGAAAGAATGCCATCGAAGGCAACGGCACTGCAGATCGGTCCGGATCCGGCACAGGCTTGGATGCGACGACACTTGATCACCACGTCAGGAATCGCGGCGGCGATGACGTCGAACGTGACGAAGATAGCGCCACTGGAATTCGCCGCGGCAGCGAGTGACCGCAGTCCGCGCGGCACGAACCGCCTTCAAACGTTGTTGGCACCGGAGCTCGGCATGGACTCAGGAGACTCGGAGGGGCCGCAAGGCGTAAGACCATCGTCGCTAGGAGATGGGATGATTGTCGTTCACGACCCTCGATTCAAGCTGCGCGTTCTCGGCGGGTAGGAACCCGTCGCAGGATCGTCCCGGTCATTCCGCTCCCGAATAATCCTACTTGCCCGGGGGACAATTCGTTGCTATTACTCTACTTTGGGTCACGACCCCGGATTGGCAGGTCAGCCATCCGCATGTGGACCCGCCATGTGATGAACTCTGAGGGGCGAACGACGGGCATCGGCGGCGATGGTCGGCTCAATCGTGCCGCTCAAAGCTGCCAGTCCTGAGCGCCATCGGGTTGGATGTAGACGCCGCCGGTCGTGTTCTTGACGATGACGGCGTCACCGCTACCGAAGTTGTCATAGAACCATTGGGCGTTCGCCGGACTGAGGTTGATGCAGCCGTGGCTGACGTTGCGCTTGCCTTGGTCGGCCACTGACCAAGGGGCGCCGTGGACGAAAATGCCGCTGTTATCGATACGGACGGCGTCTTGGACGTTGAGCTTGTATCCCTCGGGAGAGTCGATCGGGACGCCGTAGGTAGAGGAGTCCATGACTATGTCGGCGAACTTCTCGAGAACGTAGTAGGTGCCGTTCTTGGTCTCATACTTAGGTTTGCCTAGCGAAACCGGGAAAGTTTTCTCGATAACCCCGTTTCTGGTTATGGTCATCTGGTGGGTGGCGTCGTCGATGGAGGCTACAAGGGCCTCGCCGGTGCTGAAACTGGATTTTGTCCCCGAGGCGTCGATGGAGACCGTCGTGTTCGCCGGCCAGAAGTTGATAGGGCGCCAGCGAACTTCGGTATCAGATATCCAGTAGAACTTTCCGGGAACAGGCGGGTTCGACGAGATGTGAATGGCCTGCTCGGCCATGGAGCGATTGGCGATTGGACGCTGGAAGGTGATGGCGATCGGCTTCGCCACACCGACCATCGAGCCGTTGACCGGATTGAACGAGGGCGGCGCGAACACCGGCGGGCCGGTGTAGGGAGTGGGGTTCTGCCCGTCGGGGATGCCGGAGGTGACTAGTTCAGGATCAGCCGTAGACTTGGAGGGGCCCATCACCGCCGGATCGGTGGGGTCGATCGCGTCCGACAATGGATCGCCGCTCCACGTGGGGGTGACCGGGCCAGGCTGATCCGATTGAACCGGCTCGGCGTTGGCGCCTGCAGCCCAAAGCAGTGCGGCAGCAACCACAATGCCGGCGACCACAGTGCGTACGGCCCTCGCAGCGGCGTGACGGGCCATGGTGTTCTCCTGTCGTTGTGCGGGCGCCATAAAATGATCAAACGGTGAGCATTGCGCAGGGCAACCATCAGACGACCCTACGTATATAATACGTAGATCTTCCCAGTGATCCAGTCGTGAGGTCGCCGGACTACCTGGGCAACACGCGGGATGTTTGCAGCCAGCTGATTTTCAGGGGACATTGGAGTCGCTGAGGCCGTCGTCTCCTGCGAGGGTGTCGCCAACCGTGTTCACCTCTCCGACTATGTACCCACGCTTCGGCCTGTCCAAGTACCGGTCCGCGTCCGCGGGACTGCCTTTGGGGCAGCTGTACAAGCTGACGATACTTTCGGTGTCCAACGGGAGCCTCTTCGTCGGCGGGTATCGGACAATCGGTCGCCATCCGATTCGAGAAAGACGTCTCCGCGGATCGCAGTCGTGGGCGACCGATCGCGCCGTCGGTGGATACTCAGTTACCGGCGACGGCGCAATAGGTGCGGTCACCTTTCTCGATGCGGGGTGCCGGGCCGGTCACGGGGCGGATTTGCCAACAGTAGGGGATTATTACCGCCGCACGCTCGGGTATCGATCGGCGTCATCATTCAACCGCGGCGGGCGCCGAGACTGGACGCCTGACTGTTCGTAGTGGCGTTGTCTGGCCGGCACATGGACAACGCCGTTGCCTTTTCGTAACCTAGTTGCGATCTACGTAGTAGATACCGCGTGTTGTTCCGCGACACCTAAGGACTTGCTGATTTGACCCTCGAACGCGCTGCTGCCCGGCTATTGCCCCGCACACGCTTCCGGCGCGGCCTGCGCATCGTCGCGTCGCTGAGCCTGTTAGTCGCGCTGTTGCCGGGCACGGGCAACGCAGACCCCGCTTCGGACGCCTTGGCCAGGCTCAACGAACTGTCCCGAAACGCCGAACGGACCACAGAGGCAATAAATTCGGCCCAACTGGACCTCGACGCCAAACTGTCACAGCAACGTACTGCCTCGGCTCGCGCGGAAGCCGACAAGGCGGCGTTGGAGGCGGCCAGTTCAGAGCTGAATCGGTACCAGGGCACTGTCGACGAAGTCGCCGCTGCGCTGTACATGGGCGGGCGGACGGACGATTTGTCGGCGGTATTGATCGCGGACTCCCCTCAACAGGTGATAGACCAATTGGCGGTCCAGCGAGTGGTCTCTACCGAGACGGCAAGGCGCCTGCAGGATTTTCGGCGGGCCCGCCAACAGGCCGACGTGGCCGCGCGTGCGTCGACCGACTCGGCTGCGGCCTCCCGTAGCGCAGCGGAGCAGGCCGCCAGGGTCCGCGCCGAGCTGCAGGCGCAGCAGAGCGACCTGATGTGGCAGATCGACGCGGTGAAGGCGCAGTACGCGGCGCTAACCCCGCAGCAGCGCGCCGTCCTAGCCGACCCTGGACCGCCGCCGGCGCAAGATCCCGCCCCAAATGCAGACCCGAGCGTCATCGCCGCCCCGCCGCCGTCGGCGGTGCAAGACGCGCCCGCGCCCACCGAGGGGCCGGGCGGACGGAATGATGTCGTCGTACAGGCCGCCCTCACCCAGATCGGCAAACCGTATTCTTGGGGCGCAACTGGCCCCGACGCATTCGACTGCTCTGGATTGATTCAATGGGCGTTCCTGCAGACGGGCCGCAAGTTACCGCGCTCGAGTCAGGCGCTGGCCGAGGGAGGGCAACCGATCGGGCAAGCTGACTTGCAGCCGGGCGACATCGTCACCTTCTATTCCGATGTCTCCCATGCTGGAATTTACATCGGCGACGGCATGATGGTTCACGCCTCGACCTTCGGAGTGCCCGTCAAAGTGGCACCAATCTCGTCCTCGCCGTTTCACAACGCCCGCCGGTACTAGCCGAGTCGCGTCGGCCGGGTCGACAGGTCTTTATCGTTTCTTCACCGAACGTCGCCGCGACCCTTAGAGAGTGCAGCCAGGCTAGTGTTCGAAACCGTTAGCGCGCGTCATGATCGCCGTCCAAGGCGACTCGAGTAGGAAGATGAAGGAACGTCATGGTCAACGGCCCAAAGCTTGGTTTAGTAGTCGCCGCCATGGCGGGCGCGCTGACGGTGAGTGCGTGTAGCAACACCTCAGCGGGTCATGACATGTCCTCGATGAGCGCGCCGCAGACTACGAGTGCCGCGGCGCCTTCGACGGCGGTGACCCAGCCGGCGCAGGCGCACAACGAGGCCGACGTGGCATTCGCGCAGGGCATGATCCCGCACCACCAGCAAGCGATCGAAATGAGCGACATTCTATTGAGCAAGCAGGGCGTCGACCCTCAGGTGGTGACGCTGGCCGAACAGATCAAAGCGGCCCAGGGCCCCGAAATCGACAAGATGAAGGGCTGGCTAACCGACTGGGGTGTCTCGATGACGTCGTCGCCGGGGATGTCGAACATGCCGGGGATGCCGCCCATGTCCGGGATGCCCGGTCACGACATGGGCGACATGGGGGGTGGGGGGATGATGTCCGCGCAGGACATGGCGGCGTTGGAGGATGCCCAGGGCGCAGCAGCGAGCAAGCTGTTCCTTACTCAGATGATCGAGCATCACAAGGGAGCGATCGCCATGGCCCAAACCGAGGTGGACAGCGGCCAGTTCCCGGCGGCCGTGGAGATGGCGCAGTCAATCATCACGTCCCAGCAGCAGGAGATCGACGCTATGAATGCGATGCTGTCCGCGGGGTAAGGCTCGGGCAAGGGCAGCCGTCGCATGCGCGGGCCCCAACCATATTCGACCAGTCACCGGCGGCCGCGGATGAATCAACCCGAATGATTCAACGCGGAAGTGTTTGCTTAGCGCCGAGCTGCAGCGGTAGCCCAATGGTTATGGTCGTGCCTGTACCGGGGCCCCCGCTGGCGGCGCCGATATGACCGCCGTGCGCGTCGACCAGCGCCTTGGCGATGGCCAGCCCTAGGCCCGAACCGCCGTGGTCTCGGTCACGAGCTGTGTCGGCGCGGTAGAGGCGTTCGAAGACATGCGGCAGATGCGCGTCAGCGATGCCGTCACCGTCGTCGGTAACGAGAATGACTAGGGTTGGCCCCTCGGCGTCCGTGACCACGTCCACCGTGCCGCCCTCGGAGGCATGGCGCAGCGCGTTGTCCAAAATATTGACCAGCACCTGGGTGAGGCGCTGGGGGTCCCCCCACACGTCGTGGCGAACGGCCGCTAGGCGTGTCGACAGCGACACGCCTTTGGCCTGATAGCGGTCGGTGACCGCCGCGACCGTGCGAGATATCACCTCAGCCACGTCGACATCGGTGAAGGACATCGTGGCAGCACTCTCCTCGGCCCTTGCCAAGGCGCCCAAGTCCGCGGCGAAACGCACAAGCCGGCGGGTCTGATCGCGCAGAATCCCGATAGTGTCGGGAGTCAGCGACCGAACGCCGTCCTCGACGGCTTCAAGGCAGGCCTCGAGCACGGCCGCCGGCGTGCGGATTTCATGAGCGAGATCGCCAAAGAGCTGTCGGCGAGTTGTGTCGATGGCTCCGAGCTGAGCGGCCATTCGATTGAATGCCCCTGACAGCGCGTCGAAGTCCGCGCCGAGGTTCTGCGGGGTTACGCGGACGTCGTACCGTCCTTCCGACACGGCGCTGGCGGCGCCGGCCACTTCGGTGACCGAGCGCTGCAGGCGGCGGCTCACGTACAGCGTCATGGCGAACGCGGTGACGGCCGATACGGCCACGGCGCCGCCCACGGAGAAGACTGTCGCGTACAGGTAAGCCTCTTCGGCGTGCAGTTGCTCGGCCGAGCCCCCCGGCACGCCGGCACGGTGCAGATGCTCGCGGAACAGTGGTGGTCCGACAATGGTGGCGACCACCCACGTGGTGACGGCCCCAGCGAGCAGGACCGTCGTCTGAGCGATGAGCAACCGCATGCCCAGGCCGGGGCGGCGGCGCCACCGAGCGGCGATCATTGCGGGCTGCCCATTCGATACCCCACGCCTCGCACAGTGACGATGAAGCGTGGGGCAGCGGCATCGTCGCCCAGTTTGCGGCGAACGTGTCCGACGTGGACGTCGACGAGGTGCTCGTTGCCCACCCAAAGGCCCTCGCGCACGGTCTCGAGCAACTGACGGCGGCTCAGCACCGTGCCCGGCCGCGCCGAGAGGGCTGCCAGCAGGTCGAATTCGGTACGAGTTAGGGCAACCGCCTCCTCGCCCATGAACACCTCGCGGGCCGCCAGGTCGATGCGCAGCGGTCCGAAGGTGAGCGGCGCCGGCCTGTCGGGGGTCGCGGTGGCCGCCGCCGGCGCCGCCCGTGGTCGCCGCAGCATCGCTCGGATCCGGGCGACCAACTCGCCCGAACTGAAGGGTTTGGTCACGTAGTCGTCGGCGCCGACGCTGAGTCCGACGATGGTGTCCAACTCATTACCGCGGGCGGTCAACATCACCACGTAGGCGTCGGAGAATGTGCGCAGCTGACGGCACACTTACAATCCGTCCATTCCGGGCAGGTCCAAGTCCAGCACCACTACGTCAGGGTCGTGGTCGCGGGCGATTGCTACAGCGGCGGCTCCATCGTGGGCGACCCGTGTGTCGAAGTGTTCTCGGACGAGGTAGCTGGCCACTATCTCTGCAAGGGCCATTTCATCGTCGACGACCAAGGCGCGCAAACCCGTCGAGCGCGCTGACGTGTATGTCATGCCGTTCATGGTGCCGGGGCGCGGCCACGCGCGCCGCGCGCGGCGGCGGTCTTGAGTAAATCTTTACACGACTAACACGTATTCGTTCAGTACGGCGTACACGGTAAATACCGTGAGCGTGGTGACGACGGCGGAGCATTTGACGCACGCGGTGATGGGTGTCGACTGGCACGGATGGCTACTCTTGCTCGGGGTGCTCGCCGGGTGCTGGATGCTGGTTGTCCTGATCATCGGGGCGCTGTTTGCGCGCGGCGCGGCGCTACCTCCGCAGCGCAATCCGGTAGGGACGGTGACCGACGACGCCGCGGCGAAGTTGTCGCAGTCGCGAACGAAGAGTCAGCACCGTGCCTGAAGGTCGCGGCGTGTCCCGGCGGGCTTTCCTCGCGACGACGGCGACCGCGGCAGCCGGGGTGACCCTGGTTGCGTGCAACACCGATGCCAGCAGAGTCGACGGTGCCGACGAGATCGGTGTGGTCGAGGCGCGGCGTCCGCACAGCGGGCGCACGGTCTCGGCGACGTTGACCGCCGACCGGACGCGGGTAGATCTCGGTGGCAGTATTGCTAGTTCGCTCACCTACAACGGCACGGTGCCCGGACCGGTTCTGCGGGCGTCGGTCGGCGATGAGATCGCGGTCATGGTGCGAAACCGGCTGCCGCACATGACATCAGTGCATTGGCACGGCATCGCGATGCGTAACGACATGGACGGCGCGGCGCCAGCGACACCGGACATCCCCGCTGGCGGCGACTTCACTTACCGATTCTCGGTTCCGCATTCGGGCACCTATTGGGCCCATCCGCATACCGGCCTGGATGCTGACACAGGGTTGTACTTTCCCGTCATTGTTGACGATCCACAGGACCCAGGAGACTATGACGTCGAATGGATAGTGGTGCTCGATGACTGGACCGATGGTGTCGGATCCAGTCCGGAGCAGATCTTCGACGGCTTACGCAACATGTCGACAGCAGGTCACGACATGGCGGGCGGAGACGATATGCCCGGTATGCCTGGCATGCGTACCGGGACCGTGGCCGGTGTCGGAGGGACGGGCAAGAGCGCGCTGTTGGGCGGTGACGCCGGTGACGTTTCCTACCCCTACTACCTCATCAACGGGCGAATACCGCCGGCGCCCAGTACGTTTCGGGCAAAACCTGGTCAGCGGATCAGGATGCGGATCATCAACGCGGCATCTGACACCGCGTTCCGTGTCGCGGTGGGAGGGCACCGTCTGACCGTAACTCACACCGACGGCTTCCCTGTGGTGCCTACGGAGGTGGATGCGGTGTTGATCGGGATGGGCGAGCGATACGACGTGTGGGTGACCGCCGGTGACGGGGTCTTTGCGCTGGTCGCCGTCGCCGAGGGGAAGAACGCCGCGGCGCGCGCCCTGCTCGTCACCGGGGCGGGGGAACCCCCCCCAGTTGACATGGCGCCGCCTGAATTGGAGGGCCGCGTCGGCACTGTGGCTGATCTGCACGCCACCCCTGCTGCTGCGCTGACACCTGCGGTCGCCGACGTCCGATTTCCGGTGGACCTTGCCGGATCGATGACGCCCTATGAGTGGACGATCAATGGAGCGCCGTACTCGCGATCCGCACCCCTCCAGGTGCGTTCGGGTCAGCGCGTGGAGATGGCATTCAATAACACCTCGACGATGTGGCACCCCATGCATTTGCATGGCCACACGTTCGAGGTGCTCACCGCCGACGGTGTACCCGGCGCGCGAAAGGACACCGTGATCGTGCTCCCCGGGCAGCGCCTTCGCGTGGCGTTTGTCGCCGACAATCCCGGTCGGTGGATGATGCACTGTCACAACACCTATCACCAGGACGCTGGCATGATGACTCGGGTCGACTACACCGGCTGACAGCGACAGCAAAGCGTCCTCTTCGCGAGGAGTAATTTACTATCCTGAGTAGTAGATATAGTGGACTTGGGCAACACCACAACGAAAGGCGAGAGGGCTCTATGTCATTGCATTCCGCGGGACTGCGGTGTTGACGTCGGGCGTCGCGCTACTGTCCATTGACGTCCGAAGGTGCCTGTTCGTCGCCGGCACGCTGCTCTGTGTGGAAAGCGACTCCGCATGCGAACCCGGGCCTCCGGCGCCGATAGCACCACCGTCGCCGGCCTTCAGCCTCGTGCCGGACCGCCACAATGCCCAAGTGAATCCCTTGGAGCCTGTCATCGAAATTCCGACGCAAGTGAATCGGTCGACGTGGAAAAACGCAGCGAGCAGGGCTGGCGTTACGAAGCGATCGCCAAACCCGATCGCATAGCGCACCAGCGGGAGAACGGAAATGATTATCACACCTGACCGGCGCTTAACATGGATGCGCGTGGGGGTGGGGCTGGCCGCGGCCCTGGGTATTGCCGTGGCCATCGGCGTCCCTAGCGCACTGCTGCCCAACTCCTTTTTCGTGCGGATGACCCCGGCGCCGTGGTGGAGCTACGCGGCGTGGGCGGTGACCGCCGTGCTCAGCGGCGCCCTGATCGCGACTTACGTACACGCCGCGTCGGCAACACCGCGGGCACCTTCGCGGGCGGGGTTCGCCGCCACCCTCGGTTCAATGCTGGCAGTGGGGTGCCCTGTCTGCAACAAGCTAGTGATTGCCGCCCTCGGGGTCAGCGGGGCCCTGCAAGTCTGGGCCCCGCTCCAGCCGGTCCTGGCCGTGGCCTCGCTGACTCTGCTCGGGTGGGCGCTGTGGCGCAGACTGTCGACGCTACGATCCTGCCCCGTCGGATCTTCGCCCGCCGCGGCAGCTGAGGATCGCCACCAACCCGCCCCCGGTCAGCTCTGATGGTGCCTGTGCGGTCGTTGACCGCCCTTGCCGCCGCCGGAATCACCACACTGACCGTCGCACAGTTCTGGCCCTCACACCCGCCGCCCTCGCCGAATAGGAGTGTGGCTGACGTCACGACGCGGGCGCGGCCAGTGCCGGACGGGCCCGGCGCGCCGCCATGCCCGACGGCCGCGACCTTCGCCCCGGTGCCCGCGCTGGCAGGGGTGAGGGCCCAGTGCCTGGGCTCGGCAGGTTCTGTCGACGTGGGCGAGGTCGTCGCGGGCCCGCCGACGCTGATCAACCTTTGGGCGTCGTGGTGCGCACCGTGCCGGGAGGAGATGCCCGTGCTCGACGCCTACGCTGCGGCGCCTCAGGCGGTGCGGGTAATCGGCGTGAACGTGAGCGACCGCCCCGACGCGGCCGAGTCGTTGGTGCGCGACCTCCGTATCCGCTACCCGTCGCTGACCGACGCCGACGACGTGCAACGCGCCCTGGGCGCGCCGCCGCTGCTGCCACTGAGCTATTTGATAGCCGCCAATGGCACGATTCGACGACTGCAGGACGTTCTCGTGTTCGGTGACCTTGAGCAGGTTCGCACGTCGGTGACTGCGGCGTTACAGGAAACGGGTGCCCGGTGACCGCCTCCGAAACGCCCGCCGACGCGGCAACGTTTGGGTCTGCGTCGTCCCCGGCTGGGACGGGCAGAGTCGAAATCCCCGGCCATCGGCCTTGTTCGGATCCGCGAGGAAGGGTGGCAGGTCGGTGCGACGTGTTGGGCGGGTTGTTGCCGCCGAGCCTGCCCTCCGCCGCGGTCATGACTGAGGCGCGTCACCCAGCATCCCAATGGCTGGCCGCACTGCGGACTCACCGCCACACTCAGCGGCATCGGATGCGCCGAAGCCGCATCCAGGCGGTCACCGATGCACCGCACGACACGATGGCCGGAAGCGACGACCCGATAATGGCCCTCCTGTATAACGCCCGCGAGGCCACCGAAGCGGTGCCGAGCGCACGGAGGCAAGGACTGAAACAACCGCGGGCCTTCCGATGACCGGCATCATGTGGTGGTCGGTCCTAGGGCTGGCGATGGCGACGCTGTCGCCATCGGCGCTGCGCTGGATGGCGCGACGTGGTGCCGATGCGGGTGTGCTGTTGTTGGCATGGGCCGTGTCGGTATGCCTGACGGTGTTTGCCGTCGCGCTACCTGGGCTCGCCGAGTTGATTCATCGATGCTGGCTGGCGTTGCACGCCGGGCCACCCGGCGGTCTCGACACTTCCGTCGGAGTGATCAGCGGCGGGCTCGTCGCATTTGCCGCGGTAAAAGGCGGGTGGCGACTGGCCACCATCGGCCGGTGTCGTCAAAGCTTGCACGCCCGACACGCCGAGCTGGCGTGGGTCTTGCATAGCAGGGCGCCGCGCGCCGACGGGGTGCTGTGGCTGCCCACCTCCGAATGGCACGCCTACAGCCTGGCCGGAGACCCGCCCTTGGTGGTGCTCAGTACCGGTGTGCGCGAATGTCTCGACGAAGCTGCGATACGTGCAGTGGTCGCCCACGAGCGAGCCCACCTGCAGCGGCGCCATCATCTGCTGATCGCAGTGGCCTACGCCGTGGCCGCGGGACTATGGTGGCTACCCCTCGCGCGGCAGTCGCCCTCGCTGGTCCGAACTCTGGTCGAACTGGACGCCGACGCCCACGCCGCGCGCGTCTACGGACATCGTCCGCTGCGGCGCGCGCTGCTGCTGCTGCGCGATGCGAGCTCGCCGGCGGCCGCGTTGGGTATCGCTGGGGACTGTGTACGACTGAGGCTAGCGCGCCTGTCGGGGCCGCCCTCGCCCTGCACCGCGCGATTCGCCGCGTCGGCTGCCCACAGCACGGCCGTGCTGTTGGCCGTCACATCGTTGCTGGCCATGGGGGTGCTGACCACTGCCCTTGCGTCGTGCACTGCGGGCTGATGACGCGGGGTCGCATGCACGTGTCGCGACTCGCAAAGCCGCCCATACGGCACCTCAATTTGAAGCTCGACTGATCGGTTGTCGCGCCGACCAACGCCGACCACAAGTAGCGGGGCGGGTTCACGTGGCGCTACTATCGCCCGCTTCGTGGATTCGGACGGCCGCATCGACATTCCGACCAGCGCCGGGTCACGGTTTCGTCACCGCCGTTGCGGCGAGGCTCTCTGTGGACGACGGAGCTTGCCTCGTTATGAGGTGCAGATGGGCACTGGTCAGAACGAGTAGGATTCCCGGGAACGACGGCGGAGGGTGTGCGGTGAGGGTTCGAGGGTTCGGCGAGCTGGAGGCCGCGGTAATGGATCGGGTGTGGGACCACGATCCGTACACCGTCACAGTCCGCGAGATTTTCGAGGAGATGGCCCAGGAGCGGCGCATCGCCTACACCACGGTGATGTCGACGATGGACAACCTGCACACCAAGGGCTGGCTGGAGCGCGAACGCGACGGCCGCGCGTACCGCTACTGGGCGGTGCTGACGCGCGAGGAACACACCGCCCGATTGATGCGCGAGGCGCTCGACGGCGGCGGCCGTTCGGAACTGGTACTCAATCACTTCATCGAACAGATCGGGCCCGAAGAATCCGAAGGGTTGCGGTTGGCCCTGCGCCGAGTGTCGAGACGCTCCACCAGAGCCAAGCGCTAGTGAGCCTGGCCACCTGCCTGCTCCTCTACAGTGCAGCCGTGATCTTATTGGGTCCGCCCGCCCTGCGGGTTGTGACCAAATCGGGACGTGCACCCCGCCTGGGGGTGGCGACGTGGCTGACCACCATCGCTGGGGTGCTCGCGACCTGGCTGATATCGCCGGTGCTGATCGTCGTCGACGAGGTCGCGCACTGGAGCCGGCAGCACTCCGTCATCGACTCCTGCTTAGAAGTACTGAGCCGGGTCGTCGCTGGGTGGTCGGGAAGCGCGCCACGCGGGCTGCTGCTAGTCGGCGCCGGGGCAGTCATCACCGTCGTCGTGGTGCTCGCCGCGCGGCTCACGCGCACCGTGGCGCGGCTGCGGACACAGGCGCGCGGCCACGCCCACGGCATCCGCCTGGTCGGCCGACCTATGGAACGGAGCACGTTCGTCGTCGACGCCGACGTGTGTGCTGCCTACTGCGTGGCCGGCAAACCGTCGACGATCGTGGTGACTAGTGCCGCGGTGTCGGCGCTGGACCACCAGGAAATACAGGCGGTGCTGGCCCACGAGTGGGCGCACGTACGTGGACACCATCTCGAGGTAACTATGCTGATGCGCGCGGTGGCCACAGTTCTGCCGAGCCTGGCGTTAATGCGCGACGGAGCTCAGGAGGTCGCCCGATTGCTTGAAATGTGCGCGGACGATGCGGCGGCCCGCCGATTCGGACGTCACGCGGTGTTGGGCGGACTGCTCACACTGGCGCGTGCGGCCCCCGCCGGCGCGCTCAGCGCCGCCGATGTCGGCGTGGTCAGCCGCGCCGAGCGGTTGACCACGCCGCCCGCTGGCGCCAGCGGAGTCGATGCTGCACTCGCCGTAACCGCGGCGCTCGTCGCACTGGCACCGCTGGCGGCTTTGACGCTGGCCGCGTCGGGGATGTTGCTCTGCAGCTGAGTTCCGCGTATGCGGTCGAGTAACGCCGGCCGCTGCACCGGAACTGAGAGGACCACGCCCTGCGACGATGTCGGTGCGCTGAGCTTCGCCACTGCCGTTGCTCGGGCCGATCCATAGAGCTGAGTTTCGCTTTGCCCTGCAGCGGGCTGGACGTCGCCGACGGCACCTCGGGCCGCCAAGCAGCCGGGCCACACAAGCGTCGCCCCCGGCGCTGACGAGGCAATGCGGGTTGTCGCCCTCCGAACGGCGACAGCGGCGCCGATTATGCGTCCACGCCGCAATCTCGCGCCCGATCGCGCGCCGAGATACGGCTGTAGCGTCGCTCTGCGCGAGCCCTGCCGCCACGGTTCCCACTTCAGTCCGAGACGCCGTGGGGGAGTTGTTGACGGCGAAACGACGGTGGAGCGACCCCTTGAGACCTCCGAAAGCGGCCGCCGACTGGGTGGGTGACCGGCGTCGGTTGTTCGCGGCTGTCAGCCTGTGGGGCTCGTTACGTCACGACACCATGTAGGTTACCTCGATCGTTCGCACCAGCGAGAGTGAAGGTGCAGAACGGGCAACGTGCTAGAGGCAGTCAACCGTCTGATCCCACAACACCGCTGATCGAGGCGTGCGCACTCACACCTCAGAGTGCCACTTTCGGAACCCTGGTTTACCCGCTGGCGTTGGTGGCACCGGACCGGACGACAGATGGACCAGTACCGGGCAGGGTCGGCCTCAAGTACACACGCACTGGCGGCGAGCTGAACGATGTGACGAGATGCCGCGGGCTGTTCAAATTAGTCCCGTCTGTGCCGAGCAGGCTGCGGTGAGAGGCGACGTAGTTCTTCGAGCGAATTATTCTCTGTAAGGGGCCCCCGACGGGCCCGGGTCTCGTCGGAAGGCCGTAACGGCTCGGCGTGCGCGGTGCTCGGCCAGTGCGGTGTGAAATCGGTGAGTGAGCCCAGGATCTGCTGGGCCAATGCGTCGTAGATGGGCGTTGACGACATCGAACTCCTTGGTCGGGTAGTCACGGTCGGTGCGCGGCGAGGCCGAGGACTTTGCACCGCTGCCGGGAAACGCGGCGACGACGTCGGCGACTCACGAGTTTCTGTCACTTTATCCGTGCTGTTGGTTAACGACCAGGAACTCCACTGACCAGAGGTTCCTGGCCGCGCCGCCGCCACATGAGCTCTCGTGTCCAGAACTACCTGCCCGTCGACCTGCGTGAAGTATCGATCTGTACGGCTTGGTCGACGATGATGAGAACCCTCGACTTGTCAGAAACGGCGTCGTCAAATACCCGCTGCGAGCGACTTTCTGACACGTTGGCCGCTGCGTGACCGACCGCGCCGGCCGGGCCAGCCTTGGGGTGGCGTCGAGGTGTCCTTGGCGCCGCGGCGGCGAGAGGTGGTGATTGATGTGTCAAGCACCCACCACGTTATCGCGCACGGCGTCAGGAAGGAAACTCGCAACGCTCGTTGACGCTTGGTGGAACCAGTGCATCCCCTCATCGTCGCTGGCGGCCGGTGTTTACGCACACTTACTAGGCTACTGAGTAATTTGCGAGATCGTGGACCGAACACGTGAATGCGGTGACGGTTCACACAACGGGACCTACTGTGCGAATCTCGACAGGTGCCATTGCTTCTCTTGACGGGCAACTCGCGGACGGCTGGATTAGCAAGACCGCTTCGGCGAGGGCCGACAGCGCCGACTAAATCCTCAGGATCTCCGTCGATTCGCTGGTGTCGTGCAACGTGCAGCGGGATCTGCTGCACGATGGACCCCAAGGCGTTGAACGCTGCGGTGAAAGCGCCTGTGATCCGGCGAGATGGCCTTACTGACGCCGGTGGTGCTGCCGATCACGACGCCGCGGCGATCATGATGGCGCGTAATCTGCCGCCAAACGCCAGTGGCAGGAGTCATCAGTTCGGCCGAGCGCTAGATCCGCGGGGCGCTACTAGACGGCGCTAACAGCATCTTGGCCCCCTCGGGCGGGGTCACGGGTGGGAGTCGAAGCCCACCGAACAGCAGGGGCGCACTACGTCAGTTCCCGCCCAATAGTGCGAACGGCCTGTACTTTCTCCCGTAGGCGAGCACGCCCCGGCGGGTGTTCCCAAATCTTTCGAGGCCCCTGTCATAGCGACCGGTACGCCGCCCAGCGAAGCGGCCACCCGGCTGATCCTCCCAACGGGCGGACAAACGGCGAACGCTACAGCGAAGACCGCACACCTCGGCAGGCCTTGAATGGTGCTCACCCAGACAACGGGTCCCTAACACGAGCCACGGCAAATAGAGCCCAAGCCGAATGCCCGACGTGTGTCCCGCGGCGCTTTACGTCGTTTGGCGGGGCAGGTCGGCAGCGACGCTAGCGGGCCAGACCGACGATGATTCCCCGTCAGTCCAGCTGAGCGAAGCCCGTTGATATCGACTGCCGCGCGGCCACCGCGGTTTATCGGGCAGCAGTCACCGATGCGCCTGCAGTGCGGCGATTAGCCGCCCGCACATTGCGCGGGATCACCTCGCGCCCGAAGAGAGGGTCGCACAGAGCCGCCGCAGATCCCACAATCCAAATACGTTGGCGGGCAATACCTCACATCCGACGGGCCGGGGCGGTACAGATGTTCCGGTATGAGCGACGCCGAGCGATCCGCACACCGGCCAGGCGCCCAGGCCCTGGGTGCGCAGCACCCGTTCGGCGACACGGATCTGCTCGGAGCGAGGGGCGCGCGCTGGATTGCCACGACCGCCGTGCTCGGCCCACGTCGCAGGACTGAACTGGAGGCCGCCGAAGTACCCGTTGCCCGTACTTATCTTCCAATCACCGCCAGACTCGCACTGCGCGACCGCGTCCCAGTCGATCGCGCTCGCACGCGCCGTCGAGGCCCCCCACGTCAGCGCCGACGTAGCGAGTGTCGCCGCCACGCCGATCATCTGCATTCTTCGCCGAGCTCGCATCGGGACACCTCTTTCTTTCGCGTGCGGACTGCGGCCGAATGGCGCCACGCCTTGTTGGCCTTGTGGCTATCGTGCACATCTGGGCCCGGTGTGACCACCGTGCAGGGAGTGAGAAAACCGTGGCAACCCTCTTACTGAACTTCTACGTAATACGCCCCAGTCCGACCATCGCGCCTACGCACGTATGCGAACCTCGCCGCAGCCGGATGTGAAATTGCTGGGACGGGTGGACAGGCGCCCGGTAACCACTTACGTTCGTGCTCAATAAATTCGCCCGAGCCGCTGTGTATGGAAAGGACACGACAAATGCCGTTGCGGCGTCCCCCGACTTCACTGTGGTGGCAGCTAAGCGTGATGGTTGCCGTGGTCGTGGTGGTGGGTGGTCTACTGTTGTGGGCCGGGCGGCGAGCCGTCGGACCCGACGAGGTGGACTGCAGTCGGCTTAAGTGCGTTAGCCTGACCTTCGACGATGGCCCCAGTCCCTTCACCGATCGTTTGCTGCGCGTTCTTGCAGACGGAGATGCCAAGGCGACGTTCTTTCTGATCGGCAATAAAGTGCAGGCCGACCCCGGGGCCGCCCGGCGCATCGCCAACGCAGGGATGGAGATTGGCACCCATACTTGGGAACACCCCAACATGACCACCATTCCCGTGGCCGATATTTCCGATCAGCTCGCCAAGGGCAAGGAAGCGATCACAGCGGCGACCGGCAGAATTCCCACACTGTTCCGACCTGCGGGGGGCCTTTCCAACGATGCTGTGCGCACCGAGGCCGGACGACAGGGACTAGCCCAAATCCTCTGGGACGTCATCCCCTTCGATTGGATCAACGACGACAATACGGCCGCAACCACCTACATGCTCAAGACTCAGATAAAGCCGGGTTCGGTGATCCTGCTGCACGATACGTATTCGAGCACGGTGGATCTCGTGTACCAATTCCTCCCCGTGCTGATCGCTAATGGCTACCACATGGTCACCGTCGGCCACCTTCTCGGATCACGCGATCCGGGGACCAGCTACGGAGGCAGGGAGAACGGTCCCCGGGTCGACGCAATCAAGGACATCGATCCTTCGCGTATCCCGACCCTGCCCGCCACGCCCTCGCCGAAACCGGCTCCGAACATCCCAATCACGGACATCCCCAACCAGGGAGCGGGCGGCCCGCCAGCGTGATCGAGGGCGCGTACCGAGTGTTCGTCGGCTATGTCGGCGAGCGAGTCATTCGACGCACGTCAGCGAAGCGTCGCCCGCCTTGCGTGAAGGATGGATTCCGGAGCGTTCGCGTCTGTTGATCTGCTGCATCGAGCGGTGAGCTTCAGGGGGATGTTGCTCGGGTTTGGTGAGCCTCAAGCGGGTGGGCTGCGGTGGCGGTTGCGAAGTGGCTGCGAACAATGCACTTCATCGACCAAGAGGCGTCACGTCTGACGCAAGAATCGTGATGGCCACGCGTGCTCGCTTGAGCCTTGTCGACTTGTTGTCGACTCCGCTCGGCCTTCGCCGTGAGCAAAGCGACGGCCGAGTCGGTCAGCACCGTTGGTCGCGGAGTCTGAGCTCACGGACCTCTCGCCTTCTAGATGTACTGCCCAGAGAGGTTGGTCGAGAAAGTGTGACGACGCGCTGTAGCGGTCGTTGATGGGAGAAGGTCCCCTGTCGTGGAGTGGAGCTGCTACCACTTCACTNTGCCCAGAGAGGTTGGTCGAGAAAGTGTGACGACGCGCTGTAGCGGTCGTTGATGGGAGAAGGTCCCCTGTCGTGGAGTGGAGCTGCTACCACTTCACTCAACGAACAGGAGACCTTCGTGGTCCACGCTAATGCTGTTTTGACTCCCCGCGGACGATTGTTGCTTGCGCGTCTGATCGTGGACGAGGGCTGGCCGATCGTTCGGGCTGCTGAGCATTTCCACGTGTCCTGGCCGACGGCCAAACGTTGGGCAACCCGGTATGTGGAGATGGGTCCGGCGGGCATGGCGGATCGGTCCAGCCGGCCCGNGCTGAGCATTTCCACGTGTCCTGGCCGACGGCCAAACGTTGGGCAACCCGGTATGTGGAGATGGGTCCGGCGGGCATGGCGGATCGGTCCAGCCGGCCCGACCGCTGCCCGCATCGCACACCGTTGCCGCTGGTCCGCAAAATCGTGGAGCTGCGGTGGAGGCATCTGCTCTCACCGCTGGCGATCGCCTCCCGACTGTCGATGCCCGCCTCCACCGTGCACGCGGTGCTTGTGCGTTGCCGACTGAACCGTTTGTCACACATCGACATTCGTACCGGAGAGCCGATCCGCCGCTACGAGTATGGCCAGCCCGGTGCAATGATCCACGTCGATGTCAAGAAACTGGGCAACATCCCCGCCGGCGGCGGGTGGCGCTTCGTCGGCCGGGCACAAGGCGGGGCGAATCGACGCCTCACCCCCGGCAAGGCCCGCAATAAGTACCACCATGAGCTGATCGGGCACGCTTTCGTGCACACCGTGATCGACGATCACTCACGGGTTGCGTACGCCGAAATCCACGACGATGAAACCGCCGCCACCGCCTCCGCCGTTCTACGTCGCGCGGTCGGGTGGTTTTCCGCACGGGGCGTCACGGTCAATCGCGTGCTCTCTGACAACGGCGGCTGCTACCGCTCCCTCGTTTGGCGCGATACGTGCGCCGAACTGCAGGTCAAGCACGTACGCACCCGGCCTTACCGACCACAGACCAACGGCAAGATTGAGCGATTCCACCGAACCATGGCCAGCGAATGGGCGTNTACCGCTCCCTCGTTTGGCGCGATACGTGCGCCGAACTGCAGGTCAAGCACGTACGCACCCGGCCTTACCGACCACAGACCAACGGCAAGATTGAGCGATTCCACCGAACCATGGCCAGTGAATGGGCGTTCGCGCGCCACTACCGCGATGAACGAACCCGTCGCTCAGCACTCCCAGGTTGGCTGCACATTTACAATCACCACCGGCAACACTCGGCCATCGGCAAGGTCCCACCCATCACCCGATTGACCAACCTCCCTGGGCAGTACAGCTGATATGTAGTCACTGTTTGTCAAGTGGCAGGTGAAAGCCGCCCCGGTTGGGTGCCGGGGCGGCTCTCGTTTGATCGGGTTCAGTCGGTGCCGCGGCGGTCGTTGGTCAACGACGGTGGGGTCAGACTGATATGCGCGGGTTGGTTACCGCAAGACGATGGTTCGGCGCGAACGGTGGCTGCTCTCTAGGGGCGGGCGTCACATCAGCACTGGGTGAATGCTGTTGCTGCTCATCGCTGTAACGCAGGTCCGGTTCGCCTACCTCGCCGCTGACCGGCTGACTCCGATCAAGTCTGGGCGGTCTGGTTCAGGTGAGCGTGGCCAGTGACCAGCACCACCCGGCCAGCTCGCGGGCGACCGCGACGTTCGCTACCACGTGGGGTTTCTTGCGTTCGTTGAACCGGCACCACTGCTGGTGCAGGCGTCGGTTGCCGGCATGCCCGCGATCCTTGAGCGCGGGGTCGACTTTGGCCCAGCGGGCCCGCATCGTGGGTCCGGGATTGCGGTAAGCGGCACGGTGGTGCCAGGCCGACTCGATCAACAGCCGGCGCACGTGGGCATTACCGGCTTTAGTGATCGATCCCTGCACTCGCGAGGCTCCCGAGGAGTACTCGGTGGGCACCAAACCGACGTAGGCGCCGATCGAGGCCCCGGTGAACCGGGTCCAGTCACCGATCTCCACCGACAGCGCCAACCCGGTCAGCGCCGAGATCCCGCGCAAGCAGCCCAGCCGGTTAACCTGATCAGCCCACCGCGGCGATGTTGCGACGGTCACGATTTGCTCGTCGAGACGGTCCCGCGCAGCGGTGGTGGTCAGGACCGCGTCGAAGTGGTGATCGAAGGCTGCCGTGGTGTGGGGATCGTCGAAACGCTGCCGACGCAGCCACGTCTCGTGCACCCCGGTCCAGGCGTGCCCACCGGAGTAGACCCGGCCCTGACGCAACAGCAGTTTCGACAGTCGGTGCCGGACCCGCATCAGATCAGCGCGGGCGTCTTCGCGGGCCCGGACCAGATCCCGTACCGCCTCCACCTCAGCTTCAGGCACGATGAGCGCGGTGATCTCGCCCAACCGCAGCAACCGCGTCAGATGCGCCGCGTCGCGCGCGTCGGTCTTGACCCGATCCCCGGACGGCCGGATCAACTTCGACGGTGCAGCGACCACGCAGTCGATATGGGCATCGGCCAGCGCTCGCGCCAGACCGAACCCCGTCGGGCCGGCTTCATAGGCCACCCGAACCGGGGCGCGTAGCCGGTGCAACCAGTTGAGGATCTCCCCGTGATCGGGACACAACCGCGCCCGCTCAACCTGACCCGTCCGTTCATCGACGGCATGCGCGACCACCGAAAGCGCATGCACATCCAACCCGACACTCGTACCGTTGAAACTCACCGGAGGCCTCCTGATCTGCAACTGTGGCTCTACCAGTGCGAGTGTTCACTCGACACCGGCAACCCACGTCCGATTGCAGCCCGAGGCCTTCGGCCTCGAGTCAGCCCCCATACCGTCTAGAAGTCGGTCGTCGTCCGGGAGCGCTTGTCGGCTCCGGTTGAATCCTGAGCGGCCTGCTCCGGTTGAAAAGTGAGCAGGTTTACGGGGTTGAGTCTGCCTGACGATCGGCTTCCACGGAGGGCAGTGTGTCGATCGCGGTGTGTTTGATGCGTTAGCTGGCGCCTTTGAGGGCGATGACGTCAGCGTGGTGCACGATCCGGTCGATCATCGCTGAGGCGATGGTGGCCTCGCCGAAAACCTGGCCCCAGCGGGAGAACGGCAGGTTGGGAGGTGTCTTGATCGCCGGGAACCCGGCGTACCGAATTTGTTGCCGCGCTCCGGATTCCGCGCGGGCGGGCGTTCGACTCCACTGCCAGGACCGCGCCGAGGTAGTCCTCCAGCGACCAGCCGGCGGCTCGGCCCTGTTCGGCCAACCGACCGTAGTGCTCGGCGATGCGCGGGGCCTTGAGCAGACGGGCCTGATGGGCGATGAGCTTGTCGGCGTCACCGGGCGCCGACGGCATGCGCTTGGCATCAGGCGACCTCCCCGGTCCCGAACCGCGCGTCGTAGGCACTCAGGTCGGCGACTTCGACATCGACCGCAAGATGTGCGCCTGCGGCGGGGCGGGCTCGGAACTGCTCTCGCAACAGCGCAGCCGCCTCCAGATGCTGCGGGTCGGTAACCAGCCGGCTGTGCCCCAAAGTCGTTGGTGGTCAGCGACCAGACGGTCCTCGCAGTGAGCGGTGATGTGGTCCAGCCTGGTGGTGACGGTGATCATCCGTCCGATGGCCTCCGGATGCACCGAGTACGCGTTGCCACCGGAGTTGACGTAGTAGTCGCGACCGAACCGCGTCGTGACCGTCGTTCCGGTCGTCGGCGCCACCGGCGGCAGCGCGACCATCGCCGCCCGATCCGCGGAGAGCGCATCGGCGGGAATTAGGCCGGTGGTGGCATGGGTGCGGCGGTTGGCGACCGCGTCCAGCCACGCCCGCAGTTGGGCGTTGAAGTCCGCGGGGGAGGTGAACGTCCGACCGGGGAGCAACGAGGTCTCCAGGTAGCCGTTGGCCCGCTCCACCAGCCCCTTGGACTCCGGGTCATACGGGCGGGTTTGAATCAACCGGGTCGCCAGCACGCCGCAGAACCCGGCCACACCCTCAGCCAGCCGACCGCGTTGGCCGATGCCCGACTCGTTGTCCCACAACAGTGTTCGAGGAACCGCACCGACGCCCTGGAGTAGCTGCCACATCCCGGCCAGCAGATCCCCGGTCACCCGCGAGGGGATCATCATCGCGGCGATGAACCGCGAATACGCGGCCACCAGCACCAGCACCGGGAACGACCGCAACACCCCGGAGTGATCGGGCACCAGCGCACCAGGGAACCACAGGTCGCACTGCACCTGCTCACCGGGCAGATGCACAAGACGGTCACACGGGTCGACCGGGGCGTGCTCCCGGCGGATCCGCGCCACGTTCTCGGCGAACCAGGAATGCCCACCGGTCCAGCCCACCCGCTCGGCCAGGACCGTAGCCGCATCGTCGGAGACTGCCCCAGCAGCACCCGTACCGTCATCTCGATCTGCGCCCACGCCGACGTCGTCGACGGCGTGCGCACGTACTGCGGCGGCACCTCAGAATGCACAGCCTTGGCCACGGTGTTGCGCGACAGCGACAACCTCTCCGCGATCGCAGCCTGCGACAGCTTCTCCGACCGATACAGCCGGCGAATCTCCGCCCAATCCTCCACAGTGATCACTCTCCAATCAGAAGGGTGCTCACTTTTCGACCGGAACTACCTGCTCACTTTTCGACCGGAGCCGACATGGCTGACGCCGACACCCGATACGTTGGCCCGGTGACATGCCTGCAACTACGAGGTCCCTGCAACCAAGTAGTGAAAAGTATGTCACGATGCTCGACCGATCAACGACGACCACACCAGCCCGATGACCATGTTGCGCCGCCGGAGCGAAACGATCTCGGCGACACCGGATGGGTTTTGCGCCCCGACCCGCTACCGTCTAGTCGTCGCCCGTCGCCTGTGAACGTATCGCATTTCGCGACGTGAGGTCGCGCCGGTGCCGGGGTCGGGCGCACGTGGACGGAGATGAGTATGGCGTTGCGCGGAGAACGGTTCGTGGCGGCCGCCGTCCGGGCGGTCAGGCCTCGCTGGCACGACGCTCGCACCCGTGAGCAGGCGGCGCGCTACTGGTCGGCCACCGGCAGCGACGTGTCGTGGCAGTCGAACTCGCACTGGCGAGACGGCATTGGCGACCAGGCCTTCGAGGAGATCGGACGCGATCACTGGCTGATATACCAGCGGTTCGCCCGTGCGCTCCGCATTCAGGCTCCAGGAAGGGTCATCGAGTGGGGCGCAGGGGGAGGGGCCAATGCCGCGGCCTTCGCGCCGCGGGCGCAGGGTTTCATCGCCGCCGACATCTCTCTCGACAACCTCGCCGAGTGCGCTCGCCAGGTGAAGTCGGCGTGCAGTACGCCGCTGGAGACCCGGCGCATCGATCTGTCAAACCCCACCGCTGCCGCCGACGGGCTCCAAGACGCCTGCGACACATTCCTCTGTCTCTACGTCATCGAGCTGACCGTCGGAGTTGAGGCTGTTCGCTCCATCCTCGGCATCGCCCAACGCGTGCTGCGGCCTGGCGGAATGGCCTTCGTGCAGATGAAGTACCACACCGGCGAAAGCTACACCCGTGGCTGGCGCGGCCTAGCCTACACCCGCAATTTGGCGTCCACCACGACGTTCACCATCGAGGAGTTTTGGCGGCTGGCCGACGAATGCGGGCTGTCCCCGCAGTTGATCTACCTCGTCCCCCACAATCGGCTAGACAGCCGATACGCCTATTACGCTCTGATCAAGCCGGAAGCCGACGCCGAGCCGTGGTGACTGTCACGCGGGCCGGGTCGGGGACCGGAGCCGGGCTGCACCGGTCATCCTGACGCAAACGGCGCCGTTGGCCGACCTGGCATCCGGCGCACGGCGTTCGCCGCAGCGACCAAAAGCGTCAGACCAAGCAGGTAGAGCACCGCGCCCGCGGCGATCTGCACAGGTCGATCGGCGGTACCCGCGCGAACCGGTAGGTAGAGCTCTCGGATGCCGACAATGTGAGCGCTGCGTCCGGCGGGCACTGCCAGCCACGATTCGAGGATCTGCCCGTCGCGCAGCAACTCAACGTAAACGAACCAACGGCCCCCGGCGGGCACCGTGATGCGCCCCGAAAACACGCAGCCCGGCTCGGCGCGGAGCACACCGCTGACGGTTACGCCTGCTCGCCGTGCGACCAGACGCGACGCAGCGAGCCCCGCGCATCCGTCGGAAACGGTTGCACGCATCGAAATCGAGTGTGCACCGTCGGAAATCGCCGCCAGTTCAATGGGCCCGCGCGACGCGCCCTGCCCGGGGTCGTGAGCGCGCGCCGGCGCCGGTGCGAATGTAACCGCCACGGCAATCATCGCCATGACCGCTTCGGCCACGCGTACCCCGCGACTGCCGAACCCGCCAGCGGCTACGATCAGTGCGCCGGCGACGATAGTCGGCACCGCCACTACCGAGACGGCATCCGGGGACTGACTACTTAGGCCCGCCGCAGCAGCAGCCCACCCCAGTACCGACGCACCCACCGCGCCCGCGGCGTAGCGCTGCACCGCACGCGCCAGCGGCAGATCCACCAACGCCAAACCCAGCACCGCCACAGGCAGATCTGGACCGCTGCGCCCGAGGATCGCTAGCACCGCGGCGATGCCGAGGCGTAAGACGGCGTAACCAAGCACCATCGTTGTGACCGGTGCGTGTGTCGGCACCGCGGTGCGTGCGACCCAGGCGACGGCCAACCCCGTCGCGAGGAAGATCGGCAAATACAGCGTCTCCGAGAACTGCGGCACGTCGGTCTCGTATTCGAAAACCACTGCGATCGCGTTTCCGAGCAACAGGATCGAGGCCGCCCAGCGCATCGCCCGCCGCCGGAGGGGCACCCCAGCAATCAAACCGGCGATAAGAGCGCTGGAGGCGAATACCACCAGCATGTGTGGTGGGCTCCACAGTACGGCGTCACGGCCGAAACGCGCGTGCCACATTTGATCCACCGGCGCCGCCGCGAGTGCCGCCGTGCCACCCAGACCGGCGACCATCACGGGCGGGTAGCGCAACGCGGCACGCAGCGACTGGCTCGAGCGCCACGTGTGCACCCCCCACGCCGCGATGGCAGCCCCGGCAAGGGCCATCGCTCCATATAGAAGTAGATGAGGGGCGATCCACGCCGAATCCCGTCCAACGTCGGTGTGCCACGCCTCATCCCAGTACGTCGCGAACAATGCGGCGCCACCAGCGACGATCACCACCCACCCCAACCCCACCGGGACAGCGAGACGCTCATAGCTCAAGGATGAGACTTTCACGTCTCAAGTATGCTACTGCTATGTCGCAGCGGCAAGGGCGGGGAGTAGACCAGGTTTTAGTCAACGCAACGGCCTCCGCGATCACACGCTGGGGACTAGAAAACGTCACTCTAGACCGCATTGGCGCCGAAGCCGGGCTGTCTCGGGCCACGGTGTACAGGCGCGGAGTCACTCGTGAGCAGCTGGTGTCCGCGCTGACAGCCCAGGCCGCCGACGCTTATCGCCGCGCGATCTTGCCCGCGTTGTCTGAACACGGCACCGCCGCGCAACGCATGCGGGCTGCACTAGAGGCCCTTTGCGTGGCTGCCGACGAACATCTACATCTCCTCGCCGGGATGTTCTTGGCCCGTGGCGAGGTGTTCCACCAAACTGGGCCTGATGCCCTCGTCGTCGACGCCTTTGCCGAACCGTTCGAGCGTCTGCTGCGCGACGGTGCAATCGACGGATCGCTGCGGGCGGTGCCGCCGACAGTCACCGCGACCGTGTTGTTCAACATGGTCGGGTGGGGTTACATCCATCTGCGCGCCGCCCATGATTGGGACGCTGCGCACGCCCGACGCGCGACGATCAGTCTGGTGATGCACGGGCTCCTGGACGGCTCGGCCCAGTAGGGCGGTGAGGCCTGCTCAGCCACAACGACTCACCAGGAGTTCACTCGGGCTCCGGACCGCCACTGTCAGGCTCCCTTCATGTTGACGGCACACCGGCGCCTTTGAAGACCGTACTGATTCTGTGAAAACGTCCGTTCGATTATTGCCTCGAGACTTTCGGTCGCACGATGGTGCGGTCGCGAGAACGACCTCAACTCGCCGAACCTGCATAGGACGCAGACGGACTGAAGCTACTGTCTGCTTCGCGAACTTCGGCGAAGAGCGCGACGGATGGTGTCGGATTCGTCATTGCCCATCTGTTCCACGAAATACTTGAGCACGAGGTCAGGGCGACCGCCGCCGGCCAGCGCAGCGCTCATAAGGTGGGCGCTGTGTTGCTCCCGCGTCATTAACGTGTGATAACGGTAGGCCCTTCCATGGCGTTCCCGACCCAACCAGCCCTTGGTGTGGAGGTTATCCATCGTGGACATGACCGTGGTGTAGGCGATGTCCCGCTCGGTGCTGAGCTCGACAAGAATTTCGCGGACCGTCACCGCAGCCGAGGGGTCTCGACTCCACATGAGGTTCATGATTACGGCCTCGAGTTGACCGAAACCGTCGATGCGCATGGACGCTCCTCACGAGGACGCCGGTCGATCCGACGTCCATGCTGCGTTAGACTCAAATACTAACAAAGGGCGTACTACAACTCACGACTATGACGACGCGGCGGGCCGGCACAAGCCTCCGCCCTGCGGGTGCCGCGCAACGGGTGCGATGCGGTGGCACAGCGGCGGTGGGAAATTCACGTTCGGCACCCCGGGCGTTCGACTGCAAGGAGCGTGAGGTAGCGATCCCTCGACCTCGAGTCTTGCTTTCATGCGGGGAATCGGATCGCATCACCACTCGATCAAGCGCGTTACATAGGGGGTCATGCCCGAGGTGCGCACCGGGGAAATCCTAACCACTGAGCCGGTATAGGGAGCTTCAATCATCATGCCGTCGCCTAGGTACATCGCCTCGTGCTGGCTGGCATTGGGCCCGTAGAAGATCAGATCGCCGCGGCGCATTTGCGCGGACGGGATCTTGCGCCCTGCGTTGTATTGCGAGCCAGAGTAGTGGTCGAGCTTGATACCGACTCCAGCGAACGCATACAGCATCAAGCCCGAGCAGTCGAAGCCTACGGTGTTCGCTCCTTGGTCGATGCCCCGCGAGGGGCCGTTGGCGTTACCGCCGCCCCAAGAGTAGGGCACTCCCAGCTGTGACATCGCGCGGCGGATCACAACTTCGGAGGCTTGCTGACCATAGAGGCGGGGGATTCTTCCATTGGTGATCCCGGGATCAGTGACTGCAGCTGCCGGGGAGATGATGCCGAGCTTCATAAGAAACTTGCGGCCCATGTCGGCGGTCAGTTGGACAGAAGTTGCCATAATTTGCAGAACAGCATTGATGATCGCTATCGGATCGCCCGCCACGTTGGCGCTAGGGACCATCGGCAGGGTGGTGTCCCACAGCGCGGCGTCGCCGCGGCCTTGCGGCGGTTGGCTGGTGTGATCCCACGCGTTAAGCGGCGCTGGAGAGCTTGTCGAAGTCTGACTCGGACTTGGCTTCGCGGTCGCTGCAGTGGCCTGCTGTGCGGTACTGAGCTGAACCTGCGCTGAGTTCCGCTCCGCGACGCGGATGTTGAGCTCTTGCTGCTGCGCGACGAAAGTCTGTCGGGCTGTGGTGAGTTCGGCGACCGCGGCGTCTTGCCGTCGTTGCGCCTCTGCGGCAGCATCGTCAGCACGCTGGCGGGCCGCCTTCACGTAGGAAAGCTGCTTTGTGCGTTGAGCTCGCGCGCGGTCGAGGGCGTCTCTTACACGGATGAAACTGAGGGTCAGCGTCTGCTGGGTGGCGGCGCCGCGAAGTAGGTCTTCGGGGCGGCTAGCCAACGGTAACGCGCTCGACGGGCCGTTCATGTATGTCGAGGCGGCGAACTGATCGAAGCGTCGTTGTGCGTTATTGATGTCGGCCTGGCTGGCCAGGACTGCCTGTTCACTGAGGGCTAATTGATGCTGCGTGGCTGCCAGTGTGGCGCGCGCAGTTGCGGTCTCGACAAGTGCCCTATTGATTGCTTCTTGTTTGCTTTGAATGTCGGCGCCGAGATCGGCGACTCGCTGGTTGGCCTCGGCAACAGCGGCGACCAGAGCGGGCATGTTGCTACCGGTACTGTCGGATCTGACCTCGTGTGTGGCCGCCGCGGTGCCGGTGGCACTGGCCTGCAGCGTCACAGTGATCGCTGCGGTGGTGAGCACTGAGGTGAGGCGCCGCATTGCAATCTCCTGAGCTGGTTGCGCGTGGCCGACGTGTGCAGGCAATTGACTGGCCGGCCGATGCCAGATTGCGGCACGCCTCGTACGTAGCGCAGTGGTACGTAGAAGAAACGTACATCACCTGAGCATCGTCGGTAACACCCGTCACTATTGCAACTTGGTAACGCCGCCAGTCAAGATCTGAACAGCGCTAATGCTCGCTGGGCGTCTAGCCGAGATTTGCCGTCGCGCGGGGCGCACTCACGCTCATCCTCGGGTCTGCACAACATTCGCGAGATGTGGGTCACGTCTCTGACGGTTGAGCTCGGCGTGGTCCGGTGTGTAATCATCGTGCGACCGCGTCTGCGCGGCGGTCACCTCGTAGCTGACGAGGCGCGTAGTGCTTCGGTTCTGAGACGGTGAATGCGCCGTGCGTAGTCTGCCGACCGTGTATGTACCCGTGCACAATCCAATTCGCGAACGGTTCTGCGCTAGCCAGACTTCCGCATTGTTGCGTGGAGTGCGGCGGTCACTGCGTCGCCCTCGCTAGTCATCGGCTGAGATGCTCGTCATAGGCGCGTTCAATTCGGGTGCTCTGCCCTCACTGACCATCGCGCCGGAGACGAGGCTGCATGTCGATATGCCTACGGCCACAGCCGGCTACGCGTAGGGGAGACCTGCTAGTAGCAAAGCGCTCACCTCGACGGTGCAGCCCCGCTTGTGCAAGATGTAGCCACTAAGAGAAACCATAGATACGCAGCCGCTCGCCGCAATGTCGCGTTCATTCGCCGAGTGGCCGAGTCTTCAAAAGATCGAAATCGCAACATAATGAGGCAAACTGGCCGATCAGCTGTTGCTGCGTCGAACTTCACTTAGCCCTGGTGGACGACAGGTCACGAGGTGGGCACGGGTTGATGGCCTCGCCTTCGAACGCTCATCCGCTGCTACAGTTGGCAACATCGTGAGCAACATCGACGAAACATTCCGGCAGCGCCGACGCGCCCTAGTTGTCGCATTGCTCGCATTCTGGGTGGTCATCGTCGGAGCGGAGTGGGCGTTGCCCGGTATCGAGCCACCGACTGTTCACGCACCCCACACACTGACAGCAAGTGCCCCAGGGACACCAGGTGCCGCTGAGTTCGATCACCCACACGCTTCCACCGGAGGTAGTGCGTACGATCTCGATGCCTCGGTTGAGGCGATTGCGCCGCGAGGCGTGTTCACGCCGACTGTGCTTGTGTTGGCAGCGGTAGTCACGGTTGTGCCGGTGATCCGGCGCGACGGTGGCGTGGGTCTCATTCGTGGACCACCGCGCATTTCCGCGTTGCACCTGTCCGGCCGAGATGTGCTCGCCCGTCTGTGTATCGCGCGTCGCTGATCGGCTAGCGCCAGGCCCGTTCGCCAACGAGGCCGGTGCCCGCTCGTCCGGATCAGCAGCCGCGGCGACGCGTCGCGGCGTTCACAGAAGCGACACTCAACGATGAACCATGTTCTGCCCTCCCTTGACCACGCACATCGCGCACAGCACTCCCAGCACCGCGCCGGCCGGTACGACCGGCCGGCCACCATGGTCGGCCAAACCCCCGTTTTACGGATCACCGGGCCCTTCACGCCGCCAGGCCGCGGCTTCTGGGCGAAACTCGAAGGATTCAATCCCGGAGGAATGAAAGACCGCCCGGCCCTTCACATGGTCGAGCGCGCCCGCGCCCGCGGTGCCCTCCGCCCAGGCGCACGGATCGTCGAATCCACCAGCGGCACGTTGGGACTGGGTCTCGCCCTAGCCGGCACAGTGTACGGTCACCCCGTCACTTTGGTGACCGATCCCGGTATGGAACCCATCATTCAACACATGCTCGCCGCCTTCGGCGCCCACATTGAACTCGTCACCCAGCCCCACCCACAAGGGGGATGGCAAGAAGCCCGCAGACAGCGCGTCAGCGAGTTGCTGGCCACCGACCCCCAAGCCTGGCACCCCGACCAGTACAGCAACCCCGACAATGTGGAGGCCTATCGCGGGCTGGCAATGGAACTGATGGAGCAGCTCGGCACCGTCGATGTGCTGGTGTGCTCGGTGGGCACCGGTGGTCACTCCGCCGGTGTCGCGCGGGTGCTGCGCGAACGCAACCCGCAGTTGCGCCTCATCGGTGTCGACACCATCGGATCCACCATCTTCGGACAGCCCGCCAGCACGCGTCTGATGCGCGGCCTCGGCTCAAGCATCTATCCCGGCAACGTCGACTACGACGCTTTCAACGAGGTTCACTGGGTCGCACCGGCCGAGGCGGTATGGGCCTGCCGCACCCTGGCGTCCACCCATTACGCCAGCGGCGGCTGGAGCGTAGGCGCGGTCGCACTAGTCGCAGGATGGGCTGCGCGGCAGAGTGATCCTGACACGACGGTGGCCGCAGTCTTCCCCGACAACCCCCAGCGCTACTTCGACACCATCTACAACGACGACTACTGCCGCACCCACGAACTGCTCGACACAGTGCCGCCCACCGAGCCGGCCACCATCGAGCATCCGTTGGCGCACACTGTCACCGCCTGGACGCGGTGTAGCACCGTCATCGACCCCACCTAGGAGCTGCCGCGATGACATCGCTGTCGGGCTTCACCGGCTTCTGCTGGCCGAGTCGCCTCCTGATGATCAACCAGTTCGGCATCAACTTCGGCTTTTACATGCTGATGCCCTACCTCGCGGGGTACCTGGCCGGCCCGCTAGGTCTGGCGGCCTGGGCCATCGGACTGGTACTAGGGGTGCGGAACTTCTCCCAGCAAGGCATGTTCATCATCGGTGGCACGCTCGCCGACCGGTGGGGCTACAAACCACTCATCGTCAGCGGCTGCGTCCTGCGCACCGCAGGGTTCGGTCTGCTAGCCTTCGCCGACACTCTGCCGGCAATGCTCATCGCTTCGGCAGCAACGGGTTTCGCCGGCGCACTATTTAACCCGGCCGTGCGCGCCTATCTCGCCGCTGATGCCGGACCGCGGCGACTCGAGGCGTTCGCGCTGTTCAATATGTTCTATCAGGCGGGGATTCTGGCTGGTCCGCTCGTCGGTTTAGCGCTGATGCTGCTCGACTTCCGCACGACCGCGGCCGCCGCGGCGGTGGTCTTCGCGGGTTTGACAGTGGCTCAACTGTTTGCACTGCCGCAACGAGTCGGTGACA
Source organism: Mycolicibacterium chlorophenolicum (assembly GCF_001044235.1). Taxonomy (GTDB): domain Bacteria; phylum Actinomycetota; class Actinomycetes; order Mycobacteriales; family Mycobacteriaceae; genus Mycobacterium; species Mycobacterium chlorophenolicum. The sequence goes on from NZ_JYNL01000039.1 coordinate 56,346, forward strand.
CACCGCAGGAGAAGACCTCGGTGTGGCACGACTGGCGCACCGTCGCAGCCAACCGCTCTTTCCTGTTGTTCGCCGCAGCCATGATCGGCTCGTATGTGCTGTCGTTCCAGGTGTACCTCGCCCTGCCGCTGCAGGCCCGGCATCTCTTTCCCCACCACGATGCCGTGGTCACCGCCATGATCTTCCTAGTGTCTGGGCTGATCGCGGTCATCGGCCAGCTTCGCATCACGCGATGGTTCGCAGGCCGGTGGGGATCGGGGAGATCGCTGGTTATCGGCATGCTGATTCTTGCGGTCTCATTCCTGCCCTTGGTGGTATTGCCTGACGACACCCGCGCGGGCCGTGTGGCGGCAGCCACCGCGCTGCTCATCGCTACCGCCGTAATGGCGGTGGGCTCGGCCGCAGTCTTTCCGTTTGAGATGGACACGGTGGTTTCGCTCGCCGACAACAAGCTCGTCGGCACACACTACGGCTTCTACAACACCATCGTCGGCATCGGAATTCTTGGCGGCAACCTCGCCACCGGCTCGGTCATGCAGGCCACCCGCGAGCAGGGATACCCCGAACTCGTCTGGGTCCTGCTGGCAGGCATCGGGCTGCTATCGGCCGCTGCGCTCTACCGCCTCGATCGAAGCGGCCGCCTGCAACCGCAGCAGCCGACAGTCGACGTCACAACGCCATAACCGCAGCAGCAGAATTACATTCGCGGCGACGCGCCCAATCGCAGATATCCGGGACCGCCACGACTATCAAGCCACACCGTCGATGGAGTCGGTCAGCGCCAGCGTCGGCGGCTGCCGGTCGTATCCGCGTGCTGGTGGCGGAATCGCGACGCATCTACGCCACGATGCCGGCCCGGCATCTGCACACGGGCGATTTCACGGTTGAGGTGAGGTACTCCGTCGACGGTGCCGTCTCGGGATTGCGCGACATCGATTCCGACGTGGTGGTCGTGGGCCTCGGTCCACACGACGACGGTCTGGCTCTCATCGACCGGATCCAACACTTCTGCCGCGCCGCAGTGGTCGCACTTGACGACGCGACGCTTGGTCGCTGCTCACCAATACCGGAACCGGGACACTCCCAGAAACAGACATGCTCGGCGGGCGAATACGCCGCGCGCTGAGACGATATGGCGCCGTTGATGCTGCCGACGCTGACAGTGGCCTAGGCCGGGCAGCCCACCATCGGAAAAGTGCAGATTGGTGATCGACCTGACTGCTCGCCGGGTATCTCCCCGAGGGATTGTGATCGCCTTGAACCGGTTGGAATTCGCCATCCTGGTCGCGCTGTGAGAAAGTCCGGGTGAACCTCTCACAAGTCGGCATCTGCAGAGCCTCCTGTGGGGGATGTCGCAGGCCAGCGGCAGGTCGGCACCGGGTGTGCGCGCCAGCAACCTGCGACGCAAACTCGGCGACGACCCCGTGCTGCGCCGGTACGTCAGGACCGTTCGTGGCCTCGGTTACTGTCTGGGGGGGCTGAGACAGCGGCACCGTCGCGACGGTGGTGTGGCGCTTGCGCCGGGGCCAAGTAGCTCTTCGCCTCTGCGCGTTCAGGTTTCGATGATGCGGACGACATACGGTGTCATCCCTGACATCCGTACAGGCGAAATTTTGATGGGCACGCCCGTCTGCTGTGCTTCGAGCATCTGACCGCCGCCCAGGTAGATAGCTTCGTGCTGACTTCCGCCTGGTCCCCAGAACAATAGATCGCCACGCTTAGCCTGTGCGGGAGGAACTTTGCGACCGGCGTTGTACTGATCTCCAGACCACCGCGGAAGCAGCACGCCCACGCCAGCGAATGCGTACCGCGTCAGACCCGAGCAATCGAAGCCCACGGTGTTCGCGCCTTGATCAACCCCCCGGCTCGGACCGGTGAGACTGCCGCCGCCCCAGGAGTAAGGCACCCCAATCTGTGTACCGGCTCGCCGAATGACGTACTCGATCGCTTGGGCGCCGTTGATCCTGCCGCCGCGAATGCTCGCTTCAGGACTGGCCGCGGGACTGACGATGCCCAAGCTACTCAAGAAGCTGCGCCCCAGATTCATCGCCGTCTGCGTAGCCATGGCCGTTGCTTGCAGCGAGGCATTCGCGATCGCGACCGGATCGCCAGGCGCGCCTGCACTGGACACCTTGGGAAGCAGGGGATCCCACGGGCCCGCAGCAGGTTGCGCCGACGCCAGCGGCGTGTACGCGACCAGCAATGAGACGATCATGGTGACAACGGCGGCCACCCGCCGGCGGGCGCTCCCTGAACTTGCGGCCCCGGCGCGGCGGTCCCTGCAACAAGCGGCCGCGCACGAGATGCGGGCTGGTTGTTTCATGGCTTCTCCTAGGTGTGCCGCTGCGGTGGCGGACCTATGCACCGGCAGCGGCCTCAGATCGCCTACACATCGGCACAAGACGCAAAATACGTAGCCGATACGTAAAAAGCATAACTCACAATAGCCACAGCAGTAACACTTGTAACTGAATTACAAATGTGGAATTCTCCTTGCGGCAAGGTTCGGCTTCCGGGCACAAATGCCGCCGATCGGACGCTGTTTCGCTGTCCGAGGAATGAATGAAGCTGCAATGCAAGGCTTGTGAGACGACAGTGGATGCGGCCGTGCAGGCTGCCTGCGTGAACGGACGACTGAGCAGGCGTTACGCGGTGCAGACCCAGGCTGGTGAACTGCCAGCCCTTCCCGGAATCGGTGCACAAACTACCGTGGCTCTCGAGCAGGCCGGTGGCGCTCGACAGCCGATCAAGAGCCTCTTTGAAGACCCCTGCTGGCGAAGCGCTGTCGCAGCGCTGCGGGCGCCTCCGGGCGTGCTGTCTAATCAGTCGGTTACAGGTTGGCGTTGCCGGCCTTCCACTGTTCCCAGGGGATGTTCCAATCGCCGAGGCCGTCGGTTCCCGACAGGGTGGGCCCGGTGGTGTTGATAACTTGCACGACGTCCCCGCGTCGGGTGTTGTCGTAGAACCAGCGGGCGTTGGCGGGATTGACGTTGAGGCACCCGTGGCTGACGTTGGCGATGCCTTGGCTGCCCACCGACCAGGGGGCGGAGTGGACGTAGATGCCGCTGTAAGACATCTGGGTTGCCCATTCGACTTCGGTTCGATAACCGTCGGGTGAATTGACGGGGACGCCGTAGGTCGAGGAATCCATCACCAGGAAGGAGTAGCGGTCGCCGATGATGTACGCGCCGTTGTCGGTGGGCGTCTTGGCCTTACCCATGGAAATGGGCATGGTCTTGACGACCTCACCGTTGCGCCGCACAGTCATGGTTTTGGTGGCGTCATCGGCGGTGGCGACGATCTGGTCGCCAATAGTGAACCGCGTGGTGACGTCGTCCTGGCCGAAAAGCCCGTCACCGAAGTCGACACCATACGCATTGACCGCGACTTCGACCGTCGTGCCAGGCTTCCAGTACTCGGCCGGGCGCCAGCGCACTTCGCGATTGCTGAGCCAGTAGAACGCGCCCTCCACCGCAGGGGCGGTGGTCACCGTAATGGCGCGCTGCGCCGCCAGGCGGTCAGTGATGTTCTCGTCGAATCGAATCGCGATAGGTTGTCCGATACCCACGGTCTCGCCATCATTGGGCAGGACGTAGGGCATCGTCAGATTGTCGGGGGAATGCGTCTCGAAGGTGGCTGTCGTGCTGGTGGCGCCACCGAGCCCGAGCGCTTCAGCCCGCAGCGTGTACTGCTTGTTGTAACCCAAGGGCTCGGCCGAGGCCCAGGACACACCGTCTGGGCTGAGCTGCCCGTCGACCAGCTCTCCTGCTTCGTTGGTCAGCGATACCTGGCCAAGAACGCCGTCACCGGCAGAGACCGTAATTGGGGCGTCCACGGAGACGCCGATCGCCCCATCGGTCACCGACGCCTGCAGTTTCGGCACGAGCAGGTCGGCGAACGGAGTCCCCTTCTCAGTGATGACGCCCGTTTGCGGGGCAGCCGAAGGGGTGGGCGCACAGGCGGCCGCCGCGAACACGATGGCCAGCGCGATCGCGGCCGTTCGCAGCCATTGCGTGACGTGGTACGGCGCGGGACAGGCGGCTTTCGGCATCGGTGTGTAGGTCTTTCGTTCGCGGTGTTGCCGGCGTCGTCGTGGTGGTCAGGTGGCGCGGTCCCAGTGACTGCGCGGTCGGTGCGTCAGCGCATCAACTCATGGCCGCTTGCTCTCACTGTGCTGGGGCGGCGTTTGGCTTTGTTAGTCCTTCGATGAAGATTCAGTAAAGGTGTTGCTTGGGATGCTCTCTCGCGGCAGGGTGGTCCCGGCGAGCCCAATCCGAGCGTTGTGCGCGCCGGTCGCTCGCCTCGGTTCGTTCTGCGACGGCGCCTTACGATCGCAGAACCCGATAGGTAGCTGCGTCCGGTATACGCCCGTGGGGAATACCGCGCTATGTGTAGGGATCTTCAATGGCTCTACAGGTGGGGCGCACGCTGCGCAGGGTGGATGAGGCTCCGGCTACGCGATCGATCCTCACATGCGTCGTTGTCTGTGCGGTGGGACGCTCGGGGGAAGGCGCGCCAAAGGGCGCCGCGCAAAGTCCTGTTGCGGCTCAGTCTGCGGCTGACCGGTCGCGACGGGCTCGTGGTCGTGGCGGCTGGTCTGCCGTGATAGGGGAGCTGCGCGCGCTCTCGGCGTGATACTTCACGGGCCTGGCTGAGGTGCCCGGTGGTCATTGTGTGTCCGTTCGGCGGCGCGGAGGAACTCTGCGATGGCAGGGGCGAACGCTTCTGCGATCTGTGCGGCGCTGCCGAGGTGGTGCGACATCGCTACCTCTGAGAGCCGGCCCTGCGGAAGAGTGTCGGCTAACGCGTGTGCCAGGTCGCTCGGGTGGCGGGCGTCGTCGCCAGCGATCACCAATGTCGGCGTGCTGATCAGTGCGAGTTCGTCGAGTGTGGTGAAGGCGAGGTCGTGGCTGATACCCGCTGCGGCAGCAGCACTTCGACGTCGGAGTGGCAGCGCTTCGCGTACGAGGCTTGGCGATCAGCGGTTGAAGGTGCGGCAGGAAAAGGTCCCATCCGGACTGCAGGCCACTGGATCGCACGCGGTCAGCGAATCATCCATCAACTGCGTGTCAACGGCATTGTCGTCGTCGTCTTCGATGGCCCCGGCGCTGATGACGGCCGACCGGACCATTCTCCGGATGAGCCCAACCGGATCTTCCCACACCCTTGGGCATGTACCCCGTGGGGGTATAGCTTGACGAAGTAGCTATACCCGGTAGGGGTATCAACGAGAGGAGCTTGAGAATGAGCACCAGCACGTACACGGTGACCGGGATGACGTGCGGGCACTGCGAAATGTCCGTGCGCGAGGAAGTCGGCGATGTCGACGGCGTGCAGAACGTTGAGGTGAGCGCGCAAACCGGAACGTTGATCGTGACCGCCAGCGGCGCTATCGACGACGCCAAGATCCTTCACGCCGTCGAGGAAGCCGGCTACTCGGCCGTGCCTGTCTCATGAACGCTGCCGGCCGATTGGCGGCCTTCGGCGCCGGGTTGACGGTGGCGTTCGCGGCTGGGTACGGCGTTGCCGCGGTCGTCGTCCCCGGCACCGCGGTAACGACCGAGCAGCAAGCCGCCACCGATGCTGATCACACCGCGATTCCCGGCCCGGCGCCAATGCCAGCGTCGGCAACCCCGGCGGGGCTGTCTCTGGCGGAGAACGGATTCGAGCTCACACCTGTGCAGGCGCCGAGCGTCCCCGGCCGTCAAGGCATCCTGAGGCTCACCATCCTCGACCCGTCGGGTGAGCCGCTGACCGACTACGCCACGGTGCACGACAAGCAACTTCATCTGATCGTCGTGCGTTCGGATGGTCAGCATTTCGCGCATGTGCACCCGAGGCTGGACGTGGGCACCGGAGCGTGGTCGACGCCGTGGACGTGGAGCGACGCCGGCACATACCGCGTGTTCACCGACTTCCAGCCAGTAGGCGCCGAGAGCGCGAAACTGACCCTCAGTCGCACCTTCGAGGTGGCTGGCACATTCGCTCCGGTGCAGGCAGCGGGGCCGCGCACCGTCGCTGACGTCGGCGGTTACACCGTGCACCTCAATGGTGACGTTGCTGCGGGGGCTTCTCGTCAACTCACCGCCCACATCACCCGGCAGGGAGCGCCGGTGACCACGCTGCAGCCCTACCTGAGTGCCTTCGGACACCTCGTCGCGCTACGCGACGGCGACCTGGCTTACCTGCACGTGCACCCCGAGGGAGCCGAGCCATCACCGAACCAAAACGGGCTTCCCGCAGTAGCTTTCGCCGCGGAAGCGCCAACTGCTGGGCGCTACCTGCTCTATTTCGACTTTCAAGTCGACGAGACCGTGCACACCGCCACATTCGTGCTTGACGCACCTCCGGGCGAACCCGCCGGTCCTGCGGCCACGAGCCCGCCCGCCGGCGGCCACGGCGGGCACTGACGACCCCCCTTGAATCGAACAGGACGTGCACACATGACGATATCGACACCTGTCACCCAGGCCCACGTGGAGTTGCAGATCGGCGGAATGACCTGTGCCTCCTGCGCGAACCGCATCGAACGCAAGCTCAACAACCTCGACGGAGTGATCGCGGCGGTCAACTACGCGACCGAGAAAGCCACCGTAACCGTCCCCGACGGTTACGACCCGGCGCAGCTGATCGCCGAGGTGGCAAAGACCGGCTACACCGCCGCACTATCGGCACCGCGCACGCCGCCACCCACCACCGCATCCGGAGAAAGTCGCACCACAGGCCAGGTCGAAGACCCCGAGTTGGTTTCACTGCGGCAGCGCTTGATTGCTTCAACGGTGTTGTCAGTACCGGTGATCGCGATGGCGATGATTCCGGTTCTGCAGTTCACCTACTGGCAATGGGCCTCCCTCACGTTGGCGGCGCCGGTCATCGTGTGGGCGGCCTGGCCGTTTCACCGCGCCGCGTGGACGAATCTGCGACACGGCACGTCGTCGATGGACACCCTCATCTCGCTGGGCACCGTGTCGGCATTTCTGTGGTCGCTCTACGCGCTGTTTTTCGGCACTGCCGGCACCCCCGGGATGAAGCACCCCTTTGCGCTCACACTCGCGCCCTCCCACGGCGCGGCGAACATCTACCTCGAAGTCGCCGCCGGGGTCACCACGTTCATCCTGGCCGGTCGCTACTTCGAGAAGCGGTCCAAACGACAGGCCGGGGCGGCGCTGCGGGCCCTGCTCGACTTGGGCGCCAAAGACGTCTCCGTGCTGCGCGACGGCGTGGAATCTAAGCCTCAATCCGTGGATCGACCCTGTTGAGGTCCGGTCAGACTGATTTTGCTGTGCTGCGGTGGGTGGGCAGCGTGAATCCGCTG